>JACJZJ010000001.1 GCA_020635675.1 Flavobacteriales bacterium
CGATCATCCGTTGCATGTCCTCCTTGCGGTCCACGGTCCATACCAGCAGGCCGATATCCTTCTCTCGGAGACGATCGACCAGCGTGGCGTCAACGCCATCGAAGGAAGGACTGTAATAGTCCGGCCGGAAGGAGAGCAGAGCCAGGTCCTTGTCCAGGTCCACATGCTCCACGAGCAGGGCGATCGGGATGCGTGGGTCGGAGGCATGCACGGCCTCGAGGACGGCGGGATCGAAGGATTGGATGATCGTGCGTTTGGTGATGCCGGTCCCGTGGATCGTGTGGATTACCCGGCGGGCGAGCTCTTCCGGTGCGGGTTGATAGATGCCCACCCATTGCGGGTCGCTCTTGATCTCGATGTTGTACCCGACCTCGTTCAGGCCGTTCATCAGGATGTGCTCGTCCACCGCCTCGATCACCTCCCGCAGCAGCGGTTTGTGCGCCTTCTTCTTTTCCTGTTCCGGGAAGTCGGCCTGTTCGCGGCTGCCGCAGTCATAGCGCTGCATCTCCGCCGTGGTCATATGGTAGATGTTCAGTCGCCGGTCCGCTCCGGGCGGGATGCTGTCGCCATCGGGGTCGAGGCAGATCCGTCGGTCCATCCACGGTTCATGCGAGACCACCACTTCACTATCCGCGTTCAGCACCACGTCCATCTCCAGCCAGTCGCAACCCATCTCCGTGGCCTTGATGAACGCCGGGATGGTGTTCTCCGGCAGCAGGCCGCGACAACCGCGATGGCCATGCACTTCAGGATCGCCGTATGGTGCGGTCATGATGCTGCACGAGGTGAGCGAGGCAAGGATAAGGAGACGAACGCTACGCATGGTCGGTGCCGATGAGCTTCAGGACCTTGTCCGCCAGCACGGTGGCCATGCGCAACCTGCCTTCGTGCGTGACCCCGGCAACGTGCGGGGTGAGCAGCACACCCTCGTGGGCCAGGAGTCGCGACAGCACATCGGCGTGGGTCTGTTGGTCCAGTCCGTCCAAGGTCGGGGTTTCGAACTCGAGGACATCCAGACCGGCTCCAAGGACCTTTCGCCCGTCCAGTCCATCCAACAGGGCGACGGTATCCACGACAGGGCCACGGGCCGTGTTCAATAGCCAGAACGGCCGGTGCATCCGTTCGATGAAAGCGGCGTTGACATAGTGACGGGTCTCATCCGTGAGCGGCAGATGAAGGCTCACGACCTCGCATTCGCGTTGAAGGGTCTTCAGGTCCACCTCCACGACCTGGTCATTGCCGAAGCCCTTCCGGTATTTGTCGTGTGCGAGTATCCGGACATCGAATCCCCGCAGCTTCTCAGCGAATGCGGTGCCCATGTGCCCAAAGCCGATGATGCCCACGTTGCGTCCTGCGAGGTCGTGCCCCCGGTTCGCCTCGCGTGCCCATTGACCCTGGTGCACCTGTTGGTTCGCCCGACAGACCTGCTTCAGCAGGATCAGAAGATGGGCCACGGCCATCTCGCCGACACCATCGCGGTTCCCTTCGGGCGCGTTGAGCACGGTGATGCCCCGTTCGGCACAATGCACGGTGTCGATGTTCTCGAGCCCGGATCCCGCGACCGACGAAACGCAACCCGGGGATCCCCTCCATCAGACCGCGGGACACCTTGCTGCTGCGCACGATGATCCCTCGAAAGCCCCCAGTGCCCGCGGTAGATCGGTCCCGGCCGATTGGTGGAACTGTTCGCAGATGTGGCCGGCCGCCGCAAGCTGCTCTGCGAGCACGGGATGGACCTTATCGATGAAGGCGATCTCACAGCACGATGCCCATGAGCAGGAGCGTGGCGATGGTGAAGTAGATGATCGATCCGGTGACGTCCACCACTGTGGCCACGAAGGGGGCGCTGCTGACCGCGGGATCGAGCCCCACGCGTTTCAGCACCAGAGGGAACAGTGAACCGATGAGGTTCCCCCAGATCACCACGCCGAAGAGGGAAGTACCCACTGCCAGCGCGATCATCGGCCAGTGCGGACCATAGATGTCCGTGAACTGGCTGTACACCGCGACGCGGGCAAAGCCGAAAAGGCCCAGGATCAGACCCAGGGTGGTGCCCACGCTGGCTTCCCGGCGGAAGATGCGCCACCATTCCGAAACGGTGACATCGCCCAGGGCGAGGGCACGGATGATCAGCGTGCTGGCCTGTGAGCCGGTGTTGCCACCGCTGGAGATGATCAGTGGAATGAAGAGCGCCAGGACCACGGCCTTGGCGATCTGGCCCTCGAAGAAGCTCATGGCGGTGGCGGTGAAGCTCTCGCCGATGAACAGGACCATCAGCCAGCCCGCGCGCTTCTTCACCATCTCCCAAAGGCTGCTGTTGCTGTAGGAGTAGTCCAGGGCACCCATGCCGGCCATCTTCTGCACGTCCTCGGTCTCCTCCTCGCGGATGGTATCCACCACGTCATCGATGGTGATGCGGCCCACCAACCGGCCACGGTCGTCCACCACGGGCAGCACGATCAGGTCGTACTTCTCCATCATGCGCGCCACGTCCTCCACGTCGGTGTCCGCCTTCACGCTGATCACGTCGGGATCGTAGACCTCCTTCACGGACGTGCGCAGCGGGTGTGTCAGGAGGCTCTTCAGCGGGATCGTGCCCATCAACCGGTCATAGCGATCGACGACATTGATCACGTACACGTTGTCGATGTCATCGGCATGGGAGCGCAGCTGCTTGACGCATTCGCGCATCGTGCTGTCGACGTTCACCTTCACCAGCTCCTTGGCCATCAGGGCGCCGGCGGTGTTCTCGTCGTAGCTCAGCAACTCGGTGATCTCGCTCTTGTGGTCGGCGTCCTCGATGTTGGCGAGCACCTCCGCCTGCTTCTCTTCCGTGAGCTCGGCAAGTACGTCGGCGGCATCGTCCGAATCGATATGCTCGATCAGCTCCTCGGCGATCTCCTTGCCCGAGTAGGTCTCGAGCAGCGCATCACGGCGGTCGTCCGGAAGTTCGAGCAGGACCTCGGCGGCGAGTTCCGGTTCGAGGAGCTCATGCACATAGCGGGCCTCGTCCAGGTCGAGGCCATCCAGTATCTCCGCGATATCGGCGGGATGCAGGTCGCTCAGTTCGGCCAGCAGAGCGTCCACACGCTGCTGGGCGACGTTCTCCTGGATGCGTTCCAGGATCGCTTTGGTGAGGGTGAACGCCATCGATGTCGGCCTTTCATCTCCGGTGGACTGAGCGGCGCGAAATTAGACCGTTCCGATCGAACCGCCCACATCCGAGGCCGGGTTATCGGCTCTTTGACCCACGTCGTTCGCCAGGTGCGTCCGTCCTGGGCCATGTCCAGGCCTTATCGATGGACCGGTATCCGTGTTCATCGGTGTGCCTCAGTGGTGAAGGCCTTCGGAATGACACGCCCGTTGGGCACTTAGGACCCGGTCGCCCTGATATCCGTGGCGGTCGCGCAGGCATTGACCAGCTCGATGAAGTCGGCCACGGACAGTTGTTCGGCCCGTTGCTTTTGGAACCGATCGGGCATCCGATCGCCCAGGCCCGGAAAGCCCTTGAGGGCGTTGTGCAGCGTCTTGCGCCGCTGGTTGAAGGCCTGCTTCACCAGGGCGAAGAAACGCGTCTCGTCGCAGTTGAGCCGCACCGTGTCGTTGCGCTGCAAGCGCACGACCGCGCTGCGCACCTTGGGTGGTGGCGTGAAGGAACCCGGTTCGACGATCATGAGTTGTTCCACGTCGTAGTAGGCCTGGGTGAGCACGCTGGTGATGCCATAGGTGCGGCTGCCGGGTGCCGCCCGCAGGCGATCGGCGACCTCCTTCTGGAACATGCCGATCACCTCCATCACGCGGTCGCGATGGGCCAGCACCTGGAACACGATCTGCGTGCTGATGTTGTAGGGGAAGTTCCCGATGATCGCCAACGGACCCCCACCAAGGCGGGTCAGGTCCAGCCGGAGAACGTCACCCGTGATGAGCCGGTCCTTGATCTCCGGGAAAGCAATGTGGAGATGTTGCGCCGCCTCGTCATCGAGCTCGATGCAGGTCAGGTCGATGTCGGCACGTGGAAGGAGATGCCGGGTCAGAGCGCCCGTGCCGGGCCCGATCTCCAGCACGTGTTGGTAGCCTCCATGATGCGTCAGGCTTCCCGCGATGCGCTCGGCGATGGCATCCGCGTTCAGGAAATGCTGGCCGAAGCGCTTCTTGGCCCGCACCATGGTTCAGGCTTCATGCACGACTTCGAGCAGCGTGCGGAACGCATGGAACTTCCCACCGAACCTTTCCTGGGTCCTGGCCTGGAGCGCGGGCGCATGTTGTTCGCGATACCGCTCGTAGGTGGGAAGGTCGATGCACGTGTACTGGATCGCGTAGGTGGTGCCCTGGTCCGCTTCCCCGAGCACCCGCACCATGCGGCACCCAAGGAACAGACCGGTGGCCAGCACTTCGGGGATGTGTTCCTCAGTCATCCATCGCGACCAGGCGTCGTGTGCCTCGGCATCGATGCTGATGGTGACATTGTAGATGATCATGGCTGACCCTCGTCCGGGTGCATCTCGTTGGGCAGCGGTTCGTCGTTGTCGCCGCGCAGATGGCGGAAGCGTGCGCGGGCCTCGGGCACGAAGATGCTGCCCGGGTGGTCAAAGAGCAGCTTCTGATAGGTCTCCTGCGCTTTCATCGGATCGTCGAGGTCCTCCTCGTACAGGATCCCCATTTCATAGAGCGCGTTGTCCACAAGGATGTCCAGCGGATAGAGGTCCACGATCTTCTGCAGGTATCCCGCGGCTTCAGTGAATTGGTGCCTTGCCTTGGCGATCCGATAGCGTTGGTAGAGGATGTCATCACCAAGTGTGCTCATCGGGAACTCCTGGTCCAACGAATCGAGCACCACGAGCGCGGTGTCGTACCGGTGCTGGAAAATGAGCAGTTCGGCGCGGGCGAAATGTTGGAGCGGGGCGCTGTTGCTGTCCAGGCCGATGTTGTCGCTGATCAGGAGACTGAGCTCCATGGCATCGTTGGCGATGAGCTTTGAGGTGGACGCCTTCAGCACGTCGAGTTGGGCCTTGCACCAGAGGAAATCCCCGGTGTAGAAACTCACCTTGGCGTTGCGCAGGCGCGCCTCGTGGCCCAGCGGATCGTACTTGAAATCGAGGTCCACCTGGGAATAGAGCAGGCTGGCGTCCCAGACGTTGCCATTGAAGAGGTACACATCACCAAGCTCGAGCTTGAGCTGCCCCTGGTCCTCGGCCCCGAGCCCGGGCAGGTCGATCGCTGCTTGCAGGAGATCGGTGGCCGCCGCCAGATCGTTCAGGTAGTAGGCCTGCAGGTGGGCCATGTCCTCCATCAGGGACCAGGTCTCGGTGGTGCGTCCCAGTTCATCGAGCACCTGGGTGTATTGGTCGCGCAGGTCGGTCACGGCCTCGGCGGCGGGGTCGGCGGCGGCGGTCAGCTTGGCATAGTTCGCCTTCACCTGGCCGATGCGGGCCTTGGTGTACATGGCGTCGTCCTGACCGAGCCCGACCACGTACCCGTAGCATTTGGCCGCCATGTCGTAGTCCTTGTTGGACAATGCGATCGCGGCGAGCTCCATCAGGCGTGTGCCTCCCTCGCCGAACCGTTTGTCGAGCGCCCGGGCCTGCACGAACGCCCCGTTCAGGTCCTTTTGTTGGATGTACAACCAGATGAGCATCTCGGTGAAGATGCTCCGGTCCGGCTCCCGTTGGATCCGTCGCAGCAGTTCGGTGCGAAGCGCCTCGGTGACCTCGTTCGCGGTGGTGAAGTCCAGGTAGCGCGACAGGCCGTTCTGGATCGAGAGGATGTAACCCTCGTTCACCTCGAGCAGGTCCATGTAGGCGGCGATCATCGCGGGTACATCGCCTTTGGCCGCATAGAGGTTGGCGATCTCGTAATCGAAGGAGTAACCGTCGTGGATGAGCTTCTTCCCGCGTTGATAGGCTTCCAAGGCGCGGTCCATCTCATTGTTGCGGGTGAAGGCCGCCGCCACCTGCCGCACCTGGTTGGCATCGTCGCCGATGGACCGGATCACCTTGTCGAACTGTTGATCGGCCTTCTCGTCCTCGCCCATCTGGCGGAACAGGGAGCCCAGGTCGATGGGGTAACGCGGATCGCGATCGTGCTTCATCACGTCCTTCACCAGTCTTTCGGCCTGGTCGTAGTCCTTCAGGGCCACGTAGCTCTTGAACAACTGCTCATAGAAATAGGTCCCTGGTCTCTTGTCGTAAAGTCGCTGATAGTACATCACCGCCTTCGCATAATCCCCATTGCGGTAGTACTGTGCCGCCAGTTGTTCGTCCGTGCTGGGTTGGGCCTGCAGCCGCAGCGCGCCGAACGGACACGACAGGATCGCCACCAACAGGACGGCCTGATGCCTCATGGTCGCTGGGGGTGTTGTCCCGTGTGGGCGGTGATCAGCGAGTCCACGCCAGCGCGGATCGCCCAGCAGCTGTCGGCGACCTCCGCGTTCCGGAACAGGGTCCGTACGCTCCGATCGGCCTGGTCCACCGCCAGTGATTCCTGGTCGAAATAGGTATCCATCGATCCCTCGGGAAGCAGCCCGTGGTCGATGTCGTGGCGCAGGTCCTTGAGCTGTTGCTTGCAGTGCTCCAGTTCGGTGATCGCGCGCGGGGTCCCCTCAAGGACCTGGGGCACGCTTTGGTCCATCGCGCGGAAATGGTCGCCGACCAGCAGTGCTTCCCGCCGGTCGAGCGTGTCCCGGAGCAGGTCCTCGATGGCCTGACGCCGCGAGGTCCGGAAGGTCGAATCCATGTGCGTGAATCGCGAGAGGTCGATGGTCCCCAGTTCAAGAAGCAGGTCGTCCACGTGCACCAACAAGCTGTCGATCGCGCGGACCTTGACCGGGTCGCCCGTTCCGCGACAGGATGCGGTGCCGAAGAGGAACGTGAGAACGGCCAGCATGGATATGCCCTGACTCATTTCGTGATCCGTTCGAAGCCGGTGTAGGGGCGCAGGGCCTTGGGAATGGCGATGCCATCGGGCCCTTGGTTGTTCTCGAGCAACGCCGCCATGATGCGGGCCAGGGCCAGCGCACTGCCGTTCAAGGTGTGGGCGAGACGGGGCTTCTTGTCCTCTGCGCGGTAGCGCAATTTCAAGCGGTTGCTCTGGAAGGTCTCGAAATTGCTGATCGAGCTCACCTCCAACCAGCGCTTCTGGGCAGCGGCATACACCTCCATGTCGTAGGTCATTGCGCTGGCGAATCCCATGTCACCACCGCACAGCAGCAACTGCCGGAACGGTAGTTCGAGGGCACGGAGCAATCCCTTCACATGCTCGACCATCTCCTCCAGCACGGCGTAGCTGTGCTCGGGACGTTCGATGCGTACGATCTCCACCTTGTCGAACTGGTGCACGCGGTTCAGGCCGCGCACCTCCTTGCCATAGCTGCCAGCTTCACGGCGGAAGCACGGCGTGTAGCCCACCATCTTCACCGGGAGCTGTGCCGGGTCCAGGATCTCGTCGCGGTAGAGGTTGGTGATCGGGACCTCGGCCGTGGGGATCAGGTAGAGCCCGTCCTCGGCCACGTGGTACATCTGACCCTCCTTGTCGGGCAACTGACCCGTGGCGAAAGCACTGTCGGCGTTCACCAGATGGGGTGGGATGATCTCACGGTAGCCGGCCGCGGTGGCCTGGTCCAGGAAGAAGGCGATCAGTGCACGTTGCAATCGGGCGCCCTGACCGCTGTAGACCGGGAACCCGGCACCGGTGAGCTTCACGCCGAGCTCCATGTGCAGCAGGTCGTATTCCTCGCCCAATTCCCAGTGCGGCCTGGCATCCGGCCCCAGCTCGGGGATGGCACCTTCCTGCATCACCACGGTGTTGTCCTCGGCCGTTCGTCCCGCAGGGACCTTGTCGCTTGGGGCGTTGGGGATCGTGCAGAGGTGGTCGTGCAGGGCCTTCTCGGTCACGTCGAGCCTGCTGCGCATTTCCTGTAGATGCTCCTTGAATTCAGCGGTCTGCGCGCGGATATGTTCGGCCTCCGACTTCCGTCCGGCCTTCATCAGCTCGCCGATGCTCCGGCTCATCGTGTTCATCTCGGCCTGCTTGGCGTCCAGTTCGGCCTGGATGGTACGACGCACCTCGTCCATCTCGGCTGCCTGGTCCAAAAAGGCCTTGGCATCGATCGGGCGTTTGGCCAGCCGGGTCTCGGCGGCGGCGCGATGGTTCCTCAAAGGTAAGCGAGCTCGAGCATGGATGCGACGTCTTCGGCCTTCCCAGGCCGTTGGGGAGCGCAAAGGTACCGTGGTGGTGGCGATGGGAAGGAAAAAGCCCCTCCATCGAAGGGCTTTTCGATATCGTCGACAGTGGAGTGGCAACTTACTTGCCGCCCACCAGCTTGTCCTGGAGCGCCTTCAGTTCGTCCCACTTGCCGGCGGCGGCGAGTTGGGCCTGCTCGGGCCAGGTGCCGGGGTCGTGCGCAGCGTAGCGGGAACCGGCATCGGCGAGGACCTCCTTCAGGCGGTCCACGGAAGCGGCGGCGAGCTCGGCGAAGGTGTGGATGCCGGCATTGTTGAACAGCTCGGCGATCTTCGGTCCGATGCCCTCGATCTTCTTCAGATCGTCACCCTTGGTGGGGGCGGCCTTGGTGGCGGTGGTCTTCTTGGGGGCGGGGGCGGTGGCGGTGTCCGCCACTGGCAGCACGTTCACGAAGCTGCGTTCGCCCCGGCGCATACGGAACTCCACCACACCGTCGGTCAGCGCATAGAGCGTATGGTCCACGCCCATGCCCACGTTCCTGCCGGGGTGGTGCTTGGTGCCGCGCTGCCGCACGAGGATGTTGCCGGCCACGGCCTGCTGGCCGCCATAGATCTTCACGCCGAGACGTTTGCTGTGCGATTCCCGACCGTTGCGGGTACTGCCTTCACCTTTCTTGTGTGCCATGGCTGATCGGTGCTATCTGTTGCGTGGGAACGCTTACTTCTTGTCCTTCTTGGGGGCCGACTTCTTGGCGGCGGACTTTTTCGGGGCTGCCTTCTTGGTCGCCGCCTTCTTCTTGGGTGCGGCCGCTTTTTTGGGCGCCTCCGCAGGCTCGGTCTTTTTTACGGCCCTATTTTTCGGGGCGATGACCATCGGTGCCAGCGCCTTGGGGGCGGTGCTCTTGGCGGCGTCGAACTTTTCGCCCTTGCCCAGGATCGCTTCGATCCAAAGCTCGGTGAGGGCCTGACGATGGCCGTTCAGGGTCTGGTAGCCCTTGCGGCGTTTCTTTTTGAACACCAACACCTTGTCGCCCTTGCTGTGGGCCAGCACCTTGGCGGCGATCCGGAAGCCCTCCACCTTGGGTGTGCCCACGGTCACGGTCTTGCCGTCGCTCACCAGCAGCACGTTCTCCAGTTCGACGTGCTTGCCTTCCTCGGCTTCGAGGCGGTGCACTTTCAGTTTGCGGCGGCCTTCGACCTTGTACTGCTGGCCGGCGATGTCCACGATGGCGTACATGACTTGGCTAAAAATGGGCTGCGAAGGTAAGCGATCTTTCGGTTCCGGATCCCGCCTTCGACCCGATCCGGAAGGTGAAGGACCTACAGCCCGAACGCCTTCTTCACCGCGCCCACCGCGTTGAGCTCTTCCCAGGGGAACAGTTTCACCTTCACGCTGGCTTTCTGACCGGCGTTCTGGAAGGTCTTGGTGATCACGCGGGTCTGGCGGCCCATGTGCCCGTATGCGGCCGTTTCGCTGTAGATGGGGGTCCGCAGGGCGAATCGTTGCTCGATGTAGTACGGCCTCATGTCGAACTCCTTCATGCCCAGGACCTTGCGGGCGATCTCGCCATCGGTCAGCTTCACCTTGGCCGTACCGGAGGTGTTCACGAAGAGCCCGACCGGCTTGGCAACCCCGATGGCGTAGGCCACCTGCACCAGGCATTCATCGCACACACCTGCGGCCACCAGGTTCTTGGCGACGTGGCGCGTGGCATAGGCCGCGCTGCGGTCCACCTTGCTGGGGTCCTTCCCGCTGAACGCGCCGCCCCCGTGCGCGCCCTTTCCACCGTACGTGTCCACGATGATCTTTCGGCCGGTGAGGCCCGTGTCGCCGTGCGGGCCGCCGATCACGAACTTGCCCGTGGGATTGATGTGGTAGATGACCTTCTCGTTGAAGAGCGCCTGTACCCGCTTGGGCAGCTGCTTTTTCACGCGGGGGACCAGGACCTCCAGCACGTCCTTCTTGATCCGGGCCAGCATCACCTTCTCGCTGTCGAACGGATCGTGCTGGGTGCTCACCACGATGGCCACGATGCGCAGGGGTTTGTTGGTATCGCTGTATTCGATGGTCACCTGGCTCTTGGCGTCGGGCCGCAGGTACTTCATCACCTTGCCTTCGCGACGGATGGCCGCCAGTTCCTTCAGGAGCAGATGGCTCAGCTCCAAGGCCAACGGCATGTAGTTGTCCGTTTCGCGGCTCGCATAGCCGAACATCATGCCCTGGTCGCCCGCACCCTGTTCTTCCGGCTTGCGGCGCTTCACGCCCTGGTGGATGTCCGGGCTTTGCTCGTGGATCGCGCTGAGCACGCCGCAGGAGTGGGCCTCGAACATGTAATCGCTCTTGGTGTAGCCGATCCGGGCGATCACGTCCCGTGCGATCTGCTGCACATCCAGGTAAGCCTCGCTCCGGACCTCGCCGGCCAGCACCACCTGTCCGGTGGTCACCAAGGTCTCGCAGGCCACCTTGCTGTCGGGATCAAAGGCCAGGAAATGGTCGATGAGCGCATCGCTGATCTGGTCGGCCACCTTGTCCGGATGGCCCTCGCTGACGGATTCGGAGGTGAAGAGATAGGGCATCGTCGCGCTGTCTTGAGGCGCGCAAAGAACGGAGTTTCGCCGGAGGATTTGAAGCGCATCGGCCCGGCGACCACCGCCCTTGGGTCCCGATCGACAGCTCCCTCGTGATGGACCATGCGCCGGCCTGACCTAGTTTTGCGGGTCCAATACCAATCGGTCATGACACGTACGGTCGCCCTCCTATCCTCTACACTGATCTTGACCACGGCTCTTTCCGCGCAGTCCTTCGCGGGCGGCACGAACTCGCTCGGTTTCGGGGTCGGGGTCGGCGGATTCTATCGGGCCTATGACAGCTATTCCGCTCAGACGCCGCTGTTCATGTTCCACTATGACCGTGGAACGTCCGTTCCCGTGGGACCCGGAGTGCTCGGTATCGGGGGGTATTTCGGGTTCAAGTCACTACGCTATCTCAGCGAGTCCTATTACTACACCTATGATCTCCGTTGGACCTATTGGATGTTCGGACTGCGTGGTACATACCACTGGAACAGCTGGCACAATAACGACAAGCTGGATACATATGCGGGTGTGAGCCTGGGCTACAACGTCGTCAGTTTCAGGGACCGCTCCACCTACACGAGCTACTATTACAATGATCTCTACAGGTACAATTACTCCTCCCGCTCCGCCCTGCGCGGCGGTGCTTTTGTGGGTGTCAAGTACTACTTCGCCGGTGGTTTCGGGGTGTATGCGGAGGCCGGTCCGGACGTTTCGCTCCTGACCGGTGGATTGACCTTCAAGTTCTAGGCGGCGATCAGCCCTTCCTTTCGCCGGTCAGCTCTTTGAACACCTCCTCGAGGCCACGTTCGGCCCGCTGGAGGGTGAGCACCTGCAGGCCCTGTTCCACGGCCATCTGGAACACGGCCGGGCGAACATCGCTGTCCGCCTCGTGGGCGATGTGCCAGGTCATACCACGGGCGTGACGGACCTGCACCACGCCCGGTATCCCGGTAAGCAGGGCCTCGGCCACCTCCCGGTCGAACTCCACGGTGATCATCTCCCGCTGCTTGGGCATTCCGCGCAGATGATCGGCACGGTCATCGGCCACGATGCGCCCGCGGTCGATGATGATCACCCGGTCGCAGATGGCCTCCACCTCCTGCATGATGTGTGTGCTCAGCATCACCGTTTTCTCCTTGCCCAATCGTTGGATCAGGCCGCGGATCTCCTCCAGTTGGTTGGGGTCCAGGCCGCTGGTGGGTTCGTCCAGGATCAGCACCGCGGGGTCATGGATCATGGCCTGCGCCAGTCCGACGCGTTGGCGGTAGCCCTTGCTCAAGGCACCGATCTTCTTGTGCTGCTCGCGTTCCAGCCCCACCGTCGCGATCATCTCCTTCACCCTTGCCTTCACATTCCGCAGGTGATGCACCCCGCCTACGAACTCGAGGTATTCCCGCACATAGAGGTCGGTATAGAGCGGGTTGTTCTCAGGCAGATAGCCGATGCTGCGCCGCACGGCCATGCTCTCCCGGGCGATGTCATGGCCACAGACCGACGCGCTGCCGGACGTGGGTGGGATGAAACAGGTCAGCACCCGCATCATCGTGCTCTTGCCCGCCCCGTTCGGGCCCAGGAACCCGACCACTTCGTTCGCACCGATCTCGAACGACACCGCATCCAGGGCCTTCTGCGCCCCGAAGCGTTTCGTGACCTGCCGTACCGCGATGGACATCGGCGACGAAGGTACACGGCGTGTGCTCCGGTCCACCGTCGCGTTAAGGAACGGTGAACTCCGTCCGTGGCTCGGCCGGTAACCGCACCTTTGCATCGATATCGACCACCATGTTGGAAGGGATCGTGATGCGCAGCACCGGAAGCCGCTACCTCGTGCGGGATGAGGAAGGTGCGTTGCACGACTGCGTGGCGCGTGGCCAGCTGCGTATCCAGGGTTTCCGGAGCACCAACCCGATCGCCGTGGGCGATCATGTGGTCTTCGAGCCGGAAGTGCGCACCGTCGGGGGAGAACAAGTGGGACAGATCACCGAGGTGAAGGACCGGCGCAATTATCTGGTGAGACGATCCGTGAACCTGAGCCATGAGAAGCACGTGATCGCTTCGAACGTGGACCAGGCCCTGTTGATGGTCACGGTGGCGCGGCCGCGCACATCGTTCGGGTTCATCGATCGGTTCCTGGTGACCGCCGAGAGCTACGAGGTGCCCGCGATCCTGCTGTTCAACAAGGTGGACGACCTGGACGCTGGAGAACTGGAGCAGCTTCAGGCGTATGAAAACACCTACCGGACCGCGGGCTACCGGATGCTCCGCACATCGGCACGGAACGGCACGGGCGTGGAGGATGTGAAGGCCCTGCTGCTGGGCAAGGTCAGTTTGTTGGCGGGGCACAGCGGCGTGGGGAAGAGCACGCTGATCAACGCGATCGCGCCTTCGCTGGATCTGCATACCGCGGAGGTGAGCGCCGCCAGCTTGAAGGGCCAGCACACGACGACATTGGCAGAGATGTTCGCGCTCGAGATCCCTGGTCCTCCTGACGAGCGCACCACCTTCATCATCGACACGCCCGGTGTAAAGGGCTTCGGGCTGGTGGACATGGACCCTCCACATATCGGCGATCAATTCCCGGAGATCTTCGCGCTCAAGGGTGAATGCCGCTTCAGCGATTGCCTGCATCTGGAGGAACCCGGCTGTGCCGTGCGCACAGCAGCGGGGGACGGCCGGATCCCACCCAGCCGCTACCGCAGTTATCTGGACATGTTGGCCGGACTGGAGGAGGACGGCCCCTATCGAAAAAGCGAATGAGCAAGACCCAGTTCTTCCCGAAGGACCGAACGTGGAAGGCCGCATGGGTGCCGATCCTGGTGACGGTCCTCGTGGCCGCCTGTTCCGGTGCGCGGACCACTGCCACGAAGAGCGCCGAGAAGGCCACAGCCCCGCCTTCATCGCCCCTGGTGCAGGCCGGCGTGGACGCGATCCTCTATCAATCCAGCTCCGCGGAGGTGTTCCGCCTCTACCAGCAATGTTTCGAATTGGCGCGGTTGCGTCTGGACGCCAGCCTGGCCAGGCTCGCGCCCGGAGGTGATCCGCCGGCCGTGATCGTGGACGTCGACGAGACCGTGCTCGACAATACGCCGTACGAGATCACCAACGTGGCGAACGGTCGCGGCTATGCGCCGGACACCTGGAAGGAATGGACCGATCAGGGAGAAGCACGTGCCTTGCCCGGTGCCGTGGATTTCCTCCGGTATGCGGTCTCCCGCGGGTGTGAGGTGTACTACATCACCAACCGGACCACCGCGGAAAAGGAGGCCACCATCAGCAACCTGCTCCAACAGGTCTTCCCCATGGTGGATCCCGAGCACGTGCTGACCAAGGAGGAGGGCTCCGACAAGACTACGAGGAGGGCCCGTGTCGCGGAGCATCATCGGATCGTGCTGCTCTGCGGGGACCAGCTACGGGATTTCGACGAGTCATTCAAGGACAGATCGGTGGAGTTCGGCCGAAGTCAGGTGCAGGCGATGCAGGATACGCTCTCCTCCTATTTCGTGCTGCTGCCCAATGCGATCTATGGCACCTGGCGGGATGCGATCCTGGGGAACGGGACCGATGCGGAGAAGGAGCAACGCGTCCGGAACTTCTTCGATCAGAACGCTTACTGGCATGCGGGCAGTGGTCCAGAGGGTCGCTAAGGCCCATGTGCATGTCGATGGCATGCTGAAGGCCAGCGTGGGCCCGGGACTGCTAGTTCTGCTCGGCATCGAGTCCGGCGACACACAGGAGGATCTGGAATGGCTTTGCGGCAAGATCGTACGCATGCGGATCTTTCCCGGAGCGAACGGCGTCATGGACCTGGACGTGACCCAGGCGATGGGCGAGATCTGTTTGGTGAGCCAGTTCACGCTCCACGCCAGCACGCGCAAGGGCAATCGCCCGAGCTACATACGCGCCGCACGCCCGGAGGAAGCGGTGCCGCTCTACCTGCGGGCGAAGCAGCGGCTAGGGGAGGAACTCGGTCGACCGGTGCAGACCGGCGAGTTCGGCGCGATGATGCAGGTGGAACTGGTGAACGACGGACCGGTGACGATCGTGATCGACAGCAAACTGCGCGAGTAGGTCGATCAGCGGACGATCATTCGCTCGCCGCGCACCTGCTCTCCGTCCCGGGCACGCACAAGGAACAGGCCCCGTTGCTCGATCTGTATCCGGGTGCGGCCATCCTGTTGCTGAACGGTGCGCCAGGGAACGCGCCGCCCCACAACGTCAAGGACGTCGATCGTTCCCGCAGGCGCCGAGACCCATGTCAAGCCATCGTTCGGATTCGGAACGATCAACGGTCCCGGGAGCTCCCAGGCAGCACTGACGATCGGACCGTGTGAGGCGTGGCCGTCCGTATCGATGATATCCAGGCGGTAGAACTGCGTGCCGCTTATCGGCGCCCCATCACGGAACGAATAGGCCATGGTGGTCGCACTGTTCCCGCCGGCCGGAACACCGCCGATCGTGCTCCACGCTGACAGGTCCTCGGATCGACCGACATCGAAACGCAGTACCCCGGTCTCCGTGGCGGTGTGCCAGGCGAGGTCAATGCCTTGGGTGGAAGGTATCGCGGTCATATCGATCAGCTCGATCGGCAGGACGATCTGGTCGCAGCTGACGATCGCCGTACCCCCGAACTCGAGCGGTACCAGCGTGGATACCGAGCTCCAGTTGCTGAAGCAGATGATGTACTGGTCGCCGGTGGCCACCGTAAGCGGTGGTTCGAAGTTCCCCGCCACCCCGCCGGCTGGAACGCTCGATGCCAGTCCCGTGCCGCCGAAGCTCGAGGCGTTCCAGTTGCAGCGCACGGGTGCCACGTTGTTGTTCACGATGGCCGTGCAGGTCGTCGCGTCGTACGGGTACATGATCCAATCATAGAACCCTGCCTGGGTGCCCAATCCGCCGAAAGTGAATTCCAAGGACCCGCCGCCCCAGATATTGATGATCATCCAGGTGCTGTTGAGTTCATCGTTCCGAAGGCAGCCATAGTTGTCCGAACCCCATGGGCTGTTGATCCCGTCGCCCAGGAGGAAGTCCGGATTCCCGTACGAACCGAGCGCGGGGATCTCGTAGATCGCCCCCTCTCCGTTGGGGTCGATCTGGAAGTTGTAGTTCGTGCAGATGTTCACGGCGTCCGGACAATCGCTCGCCGTCACCGGGCCGGAACTCGAGCAGGGGCCGCTGGCGTCGAGCGGAATGGTGGCCTGTCCGATGCTGCCGCTGCCCAGCGTGCCGCTCTGGACCACGGCATTGTTCGCATCGTAGAGCGCCCAGGTCGCGCCGTTCCACCCGTCACCGAAACTGTCGAACATCTGCATGACGTAGCAGCCGGTGTCCAGGCAAAGGGTGACGTTCGTCGGAGCGAAGCCGGTGGCCACGATGGTGGTTCCTCCGATCAGGTTCCAGCTTACCTCCGTGGGGTAGCTGCCGCTCGTCAGCACCATTGTGTAGGTATCGCAATTCCCGGTCCCACAGGCCCCGCCCAGGTCCACCTGCTGGGTGCCCAGGTACCCGTTGTTCAGCGTGCCACTGCTCACGATGGTGTTGGCCGGCTGCTCCCGGATCACGAACGTGCCCCCGTTCCACCCATCGCCGAACGAATCGTACATGTACATCGTGTAGCAACCGTCCGGCAGGCATACGGACTGGGTGGTCGGTGCACCTCCGAGCGCCACGGTGGCTCCAATGTCGTTCACCAGTTCCCAGTCGATCTCGATGTCGTAGAAGCCGCCGCCGACGGTGATGGTGTAGTTGGTGCATTGCGCGGCCGCCCCGGTCGTGAAAGCCACGAACAGAAGGGCATTGATCGTCCGCAAGCGAGGCGCCATCACTTGTCTTCAGGGTCCAGCCCGCAGTGTCTGGGGTCCAGGTGATGGAACGGGCCCGATGCGTTCGGCACGCGTTGATAACAGCGGATATGGAGATCCGATCCGGTCAGCCACTGGTCGAGGATATCCGCGTTCAGTGCGCATCCATGGTCCACTTGCAGCATGAGATTGCGCGTATTGTGGTCCACACGGCATGCCACCACGCCGGGATGGGCGAGGACGGTCTGCGACGCGTCGTAGGCCTGTTCCGGTGAACGCAGGCCGTCGACCACCGCCTGCACGCGATCGAGCGGACCGTCCTGTGCGGGCGCAACATGGTGGAACAGTGTGACGGTGATCGTCAACAGCAGGCATGCTGCATATTTGCCACTGAACCAGCTCATGATGTCCGATCAATTTAAGGAACGGCACCCGAACGGGGACGTGCCGATCGTCAGGTTGCAGCAGCGTGTCGATGAATGGATCCGGACGGTGGGTGTCGACTATTTCGACCCGCTGACCAATACGGTCATCCTGGCCGAGGAGGTGGGTGAGGTCGCGCGGATCATCGCCCGTCGCTATGGACAGCAAAGTGAGAAGGAGGGCGATCGGGGCCACGATCTGGGCGAGGAGCTCAGCGATGTGATCTTCGTGGTGTGCTGCCTGGCCAACCAGACCGGGACGGACCTGGCGGCGGCCTTCGATCGGAAGATGGATCGGCGTACGGAACGGGACCAGGAGCGCCATGCACGGAACCCCAAGTTGCGTCGCGACTGATCACCAGGGTTTCTCGAGGTCCGAGGGCGTGTAGGTATGGTCGCGCACGGTCCAGAGCGATCCCGGGGGGCGGGTGCGCAGATGGTGCGGGTCCTTGGTGCCGAGCCGACGCAGCAAGGCGATCGGCGTGAGCACGAGGAAGAAGACGACCCCGATCAGCACGCGCCCGTTCATCCATCCCAGCCCCTCGGCAAGCTTCAGCCACCCACGGGTGATCCATGCGGCGGCCCAGGGCCAGAGCAGACCGATGGCGCCCATGACCGCAGCAGCGATCGCCAGCCAGCGATGATCGAACACCAGGAAAAGCACCATCAGCCCGGTGGCGATGGCGAGCAGGGTCTCCAGGCTCCGCTTGCGTTCCGCCATGGGTCAGAAAAGCGTGTAGATGAACGGGGCCACGGCCGATCCGCCACCCACCACCAGCAGGACGCCCAGAAGGAGCAGTACGATGATCACGGGGGCGAGCCACCATTTCTTGCGGGCCCAGAGGAAACCCCAGAGGTCTTTCAGAAGGTCCATGGGTTCATCGTTCCGATCGATGGGACGATCGGTCCAAATTAAATGCTGTGCGTTTGTTTCAATCCAGTACGAACTCCTCCTTCCAATCATCCGTTCGCTGCCACGCGGGCTGTTCCGTTTTGTTGAAGACCACATCGCCCACCACCAGGTGGTCCATCTCCGTGCGCATGAAGCAGCGGTAGGCGTCCTCCGGGGTGCACACGATCGGCTCACCGCGCACATTGAAGCTGGTATTGACCACCACCCCGACACCGGTACGTGCCTTGAAGGCCTGGATCAACTGCCAGTAGCGGGGATTGGTCTCCCTGTGCACCGTCTGCACCCGCGCACTGAAGTCGACATGGGTGATCGCAGGCAGGGAAGAGCGTTCGAAATAGAGCTTTTCCCGGATGTCGCGCCCCGCGTAGTCCGGTGGTAGCGTGCGTCGCAGCCCGTCCTTCACCGGACGCACGAGCAACATGTAGGGTGAAGCGCCTTTCAGGTCGAAATACGCCGCGGCTTCCTCGGCCAGCACGGACGGCGCGAACGGACGGAAGCTCTCACGAAACTTGATCTTCAGGTTGAGCTTCTTCTGCATCGCGGGAGAACGGGGGTCGCCCAGGATGCTGCGCGCGCCAAGGGCGCGAGGGCCGAACTCCATGCGGCCCTGCACCCAACCGATCACCCTGCCGTCCGCAAGGAGGCCGGCCACATGGTCCGCTAGCTCGTCCATCGATGCGAAACGGTGGAACGGTGCCGCGTATTTGCGGGCCATGCGCTGCGTCTCCTGTTCGGTGATGGTGGGTCCGAGGTAGCCGCCCTGCATGGCGTCCGGCCGCTCCGGTGTGTCCCGGGGCGCCCCATGGTGGATATGGTGCACGGCATACGCCGCTCCGAGCGCCCCGCCCGCGTCGCCGGCAGCGGGCTGGATGAAGAGGTCGCTGAACACACCGCTCTCGAGCAGGCGGCCATTGGCCACGCAATTGAGCGCGACCCCCCCGGCCATGCAAAGGGCTTCCGCCCCTGTCAACTTCTTCGCCTCCCGGGCCATGCGCAGGACGATCTCCTCCGTCACCTGCTGGATGGCCAGCGCCAGGTCGCAATGGTGCTGTTGCAGCCCCTCCTTCTCCGGCACGCGGCGTGGGAAGCCGAAGAGTTTCGCCCAGCCGGCATCTTGCACCATCCGAAGGCCGGTCGCGTAGTTGAAGTACTGCTGGTCCAGCCACACCGATCCGTCCTCGTTCAGTTGGACCAGTTCATCCAGGATGATGCGCCGGTATCGGTCCACTTCCTCAGCGCCCACGCGGCCGTAGGGCGCCAGGCCCATCAGCTTGTACTCGCCACTGTTCACGCGGAAGCCGCAGAAGTAGGTGAAGGCGGAATAGAGCAGCCCAAGGCTGTGCGGGAATTGGAGCTCGCGCAGAATGGTGATGTCCTTCCCCTTGCCGTGGCAGATGCTGGCGGTGGCCCATTCGCCCACACCGTCGATCGTGAGGATGGCCGCGTCGGTGAACGGGGACGCATAGTAGGCGCTCGCCGCATGGCTCAGGTGGTGCTCGGGGAAGTAGAGCTGTTCCATCACCCGCCTGGGATCCCCGAGTTCCTTCAGCTCGTCCCGGATCAGTTTGCGTAGGAAGAGCTTTTCCTTCATCCACACCGGCATGCTCCTCAGGAACGAGGCCACCCCCTTTGGCGCGAAGCCGTAGTAGGTCTCCAGCAGACGCTCGAATTTGAGCAGGGGCTTGTCATAGAAGGCGATGGCGTCCAGGTCTTCGAGCGCGAGCCCGCCCTCTTCCAGGCAGTAGCGCACGGCATGCGTCGGAAAGCCCGGGTCGTGCTTTTTGCGGGTGAAGCGTTCCTCCTGCGCGGCCGCGATGATCCGGCCATCGTGCAGGAGCGCGGCAGCTGAATCATGATAGAACGCCGAAATGCCGAGGACCTTCATGGGGGGAGCGCGCGAAAATAGAAGCTACCCTCCGGTCGGCGGGTGCCTTATTCAGTACGAGGCAGTATCGCGTCGACGACCCGTCGGGTCGCGCCCATCCGTTCCCTCACGAAAAGCCCCGCCGCCAGGGAGGCCCTCTCCAACGCATGCGCGTCGCCGAGCAGGCGTTGCAGGACCTCGGCAAGTCCCCGTGAATCGCGCACCTCGAAGCCACCACCGGCCTCGATCAAGCCGGCGGCCTCGGGGAACTTCCGATTGTGCGGGCCGAAGATCACCGGACGCCCCCAGGCCGCAGGTTCCAGAATGCTGTGGATGCCATCGGTGAAACCACCGCCCACGTAGGTGATATCCGCATAGCGATACAGGCGGGCGAGCAGGCCGGTGCGATCGACCACCAGTGTCCGAGCGAACAGGGGGTCCTGGTCCGGGGGCTCGTGTGGCGGCTTGGTCCGGGGCGATGACCTGGCCAGCTCGCGCTCCAAGGCGCTCCATCGGACCACAGGGCCGGAAAAGCGGGAGGTGGTCCGGTCCAGGTGGGCCGGTACCGGTTCATGGGGGACGAGCACGGTACGAACCGGGCGTCGGAGCATCCTCAGCGCTTCCGCGAGGAGATCATCGTCCGGCGACCATGTGCTCCCGGCCATGAGCAGTGGTAGCTCGGACGCCTGCCGGTAGGCCTGTGCCAGGGGGATCTGTGGATCGGCGGCGACAATGGCCCCAACGCGATCGAAGCGGGTGTCGCCGCTCACGGTCACATGATGGATGCCGATACGGGCGAGAAGCTCTGCCGAGCGTTCGTCCTGTGTGAAAATGTGATCGTAGGCACCCAGCATCCGCCGCCACGTCCGCCCGTACCAATGGAAGAACGGTTGGTCCGGTCGGAAGGTCCCGGACACCAGGTACGTGGGTACCCCTTCCGCGTGCAACGCCTGGAGATGGTGGTACCAGAACTCGTATTTGATGAAGATGGCGCAGCGGGGCCGCAGCAAGGCCGTCCATGACCGCGCGTTCCTGCTGGTGTCCGCCGGAAGGTAGTCCACATGCGTGGCCAGCGGGTGGTCCTTGAACGCCTCATACCCGCTCGGGCTGAAGAACGTGAGCAATACAGGCAGCCCGGGTCTTGCCGCCTTGATCGCCTCCAGTACGGGGCGCCCCTGTTCGAACTCGCCGACGCTGGCGCAATGCATCCATAGACAGCCCTGAAGCGCCTCGGCACAGGACGGCAGGCGCTGTCGGCCGGCCTTCCTTCCCTCCACCCAAGCGCGCGCCTTGGGCACGAACGGCGCGGCCAGGTGGATGCCCAGCCGGTAGAGCACCATGCCGGTGTCGTAGAGCAGGGGCATCAGTAGAAGAAGAATCCCGTGGCCTTCCGCCGGTATACCGGAAGGGTCCAGCCGAGCCGGAGGCCTGTCAGCACATCCACGCGTTCGGCCTTGTTCTCGAGTTCGGTGTCGAAGTTCACCGAACGCAGAGAGCGTGTGAAGCCGATGATCGTCTCGAACCCGATCTGGAAATTGACGTACCGGCGGTCGCCGATATGCTGATACCCCACGAAGAACATGCCGGCGGGTCCGGCGCACAGTCGGTCATAGCCTTTCACGTAGTCACCTTCCAACTGGGGCACCTCGTTGTTCTGGGTCTCGATCCGGATCTTGTGACGCAGATAACCGCCACCGAGCTTCAGCAGAAAGCCGCAGTTCGGGTTCGGACCGACCCCCCGGATGATCTTGCCGACCTCCGCCAGCACGGAATAGCCGCGCTCGTAGAGCAGCACGGTCGCAGGGTTCCCGTCAAGGTCGAGGATCTGCCCGTAGCTATTGGTCACGCCCCGGAGAAGACCGGGCTCGCGCACCTTACTGCTGAAAAGGAAGGATCCGGAGGCGCCGATGATGAGGTTGCTACGGGTCTTCACGAACGCCTCGGCGCCGATGTTGCTGTTGTTGCCGAACCGGATGGCCATGTCGCTGCCGGGTACCTGGTACGCATAGCTGATCGTGATCGGCACCATGAAGAGCGACGTATCCCGATCGAAGCGTTGTGCGTAGGAAGGTGCCGCGCATGCGAACGCCGCAAGGACCAACAGGAAAGCACCTACGCGCATGGCGCGAAGGTAAGTGCGCCATGCGGGCTGGAGCGGCCTCGGTCCAGTGGGGTGCTGGTTATCTTCGCGCCCGCCCGGCACGCACCAACGCGGGGTCCGGACCAACAACGGGGATCGCATGACGAGCACCACGACCCGCACCATCCAGATGGTCGACCTGGTCGGCCAGTACCACCGGATCAAACCCGAGGTGGATGCGGCCTTCGCACGGATCCTGGAGAGCGCGGGTTTCATCGGTGGACCCGAGGTCAAGGGATTCGAGCAGGAGCTTTCCGGTCATTTGGGTTGTCAGGAGACCATCGCCTGTGCCAACGGTACCGATGCCATCCAGATCGCCTTGATGGCGCTTGGTCTGAGCCCCGGCGACGAGGTCATCACCACTGCATTCACGTTCGTGGCCACAGTGGAGGTGGTCGGCCTCCTGGGTCTTACACCCGTGTTCGCGGATGTCGATCCGGAGACCTTCCTGATCGATCCCGAGGATATTCGCCGGAAGATCACCCCGCGCACCAAGGCCATCGTCCCGGTGCACCTGTTCGGACAATGTGCGGACATGGGTGCCATCATGGCGATCGCGGCGGAGCACGGTCTGCATGTGGTGGAGGACAATGCGCAGGCCATCGGCGCCGCGATCAACATGCCCGACGGTACGACGCGCAAGGCGGGCACCATCGGAACGGTCGGCACCACCAGCTTCTTCCCCAGCAAGAACCTGGGGTGCTACGGCGACGGTGGGGCGCTTTTCACCAACGATAAGGTCCTGGCCGGACGCATCCGGCAGATCTGCAACCATGGGAGCGAGGTGCGGTACTACCACGACATCCTCGGCGTGAACAGCCGATTGGACGCGTTGCAGGCCGCTGTGCTGCGGATCAAGCTGCGCCACTTGAACGAATACGCGTCGGATCGGAACAGGGCCGCAACGGCATACGACCAGGCGTTCGCCGGCCATTCCCATCTGAGAACACCTGTACGGACCGGCCATTCGGACCATGTGTTCCATCAGTACACGCTGCGCGTGGCCGGCGGTCATAGGGATGGATTGAAGAAGCACCTGGAGGCCCATGGGGTGCCCGCCATGGTCTATTACCCCGTTCCCCTCCATCTGCAGAAGGCCTATGCCACCCGGCGCTGCGGTAAGGGCGATCTTCCCGTGAGCGAAACGCTGGCTGCCGAGGTCCTTTCGCTGCCCATGCATACCGAACTGGATGCGGGTCAGTTGGCCCACATCACCGGGGCGGTCCTGTCCTATTTCGGGAACATCCATCCGGATCCACCAACGCACAACCATTCGGACCATCCATGAACATCGCTGTAGTCGGCACGGGATACGTCGGCCTAGTCACCGGGACCTGTTTTGCGGAAACGGGCAACCATGTGGTGTGCGTCGATATCGACGCGGAGAAAGTGCGAAAGATGAAGGCAGGTGAGGTGCCGATCTACGAGCCCCACCTGGATGTGCTCTTTGAACGCAACATCCGCCAGGGGCGATTGCATTTCACCACCGATCTTGCCGAGGCGGTGGCGGATGCCAGGATCATCTTCCTGGCCCTGCCGACCCCGCCGGGTGAGGATGGCAGCGCGGACCTCAAGTACGTGCTCGGCGTGGCCGATGACCTGGGCAAGCTCATCGCGGACTACAAGGTGATCGTGGACAAGAGCACCGTGCCCGTGGGCACCTCGGAGAAGGTGCACGCCGCCATCGCAAAGCATGCGAAGGTGGACTTCGATGTGGTGAGCAACCCGGAATTCCTTCGGGAGGGCTTTGCCGTGGACGATTTCCTGAAACCGGATCGGGTGGTGGTGGGTACGAGCAGTGAACGGGCCCAGAAAGTGATGGAGGAGCTCTACAAGCCGTTCGTGCGCCAGGGCAACCCCATCATCTTCATGGACGAACGGAGCGCCGAACTGACCAAATACGCGGCCAACGCCTTCCTGGCCACCAAGATCACGTTCATGAACGAGATCGCGAACTTCTGCGAGATGGTCGGCGCCGATGTGGACAAGGTGCGCATCGGGATGGGAAGCGACAGCCGGATCGGCAAGCGATTCCTGTTCCCGGGTATCGGCTACGGCGGCAGCTGCTTTCCCAAGGACGTGCAGGCGCTCGCCAAGAGCGGGAACGACACGGGCTACACGTTCCAGTTGATCGACAGCGTGATGCGGGTGAACGAACTGCAGAAGACCGCCCTTATGCCGAAGATCCGGTCCCATTTCGGGAACGAACTGAAAGGCAGGCATTTCGCCATCTGGGGACTGGCCTTCAAGCCGGACACCGATGACATTCGTGAAGCCCCCGCGCTCTACATGATCGAGGTCTTGCTGGCGGCGGGTGCCACGGTTTCGGCCTTCGATCCGGAGGCCATGACCAATGTGAAGGGCCGTCTGGGTGATGCGATCACCTATGCCAAGGACGAGTACGATGCACTGGCCGGTGCGGATGCCCTGGTGATCTGCACCGAATGGGCCGAATTCCGCACGCCGGACATGGTGAAGCTCAAGGCCGCGTTGAAGCGACCGCTGATCTTCGATGGTAGGAATCTTTACGACCTGGACGTCATGCGCGATGCGGGCTTCCACTATGAGAGCATCGGCCGTCGTGCCGTCGGAACCCGGGACGCATGAAGGATAGCGTGCTCATCACCGGCGCCGCCGGATTCCTGGGGTCGCATCTGTGCGATCGCTTCATCAAGGAGGGCTACCATGTGATCGGCATGGACAACCTGATCACCGGGCGACTGAAGAACATCGAGCACCTCTTCAAGCTGGAGCACTTCGAGTTCTATCACCATGACGTGAGCAAGTTCGTTCACGTGCCCGGTCCGCTCAAGTACATCCTGCACTTTGCCAGCCCGGCCAGCCCGATCGACTACCTGAAGATCCCTATCCAGACCCTGAAGGTGGGCTCCCTGGGCACCCACAACCTGCTTGGCCTGGCCATGGCAAAGAAGGCGCGGATACTCGTGGCCAGCACCAGCGAGGTGTATGGCGATCCGCAGGTGCACCCGCAGACCGAGGATTACTGGGGCCACGTCAATCCGATCGGCCCACGTGGCGTGTACGACGAGGCCAAGCGTTTCCAGGAGGCCATCACCATGGCCTATCACACGTATCATGGGCTGGAGACCAGGATCGTACGGATCTTCAACACCTATGGTCCGCGCATGCGCCTCAATGACGGCCGCGTGCTGCCCGCGTTCATCGGCCAGGCACTGCGTGGAGAGGACCTCACCGTTTTCGGCGATGGGTCCCAGACCCGAAGCTTCTGCTACGTGGACGACCTGGTCGAGGGCATCTACCGGCTCCTCCTGAGCGACCACGCCCAACCTGTGAACGTGGGCAATCCCAGCGAGATCACCATCAGGCAGTTCGCCGAGGAGATCATCAAGCTGACAGGCACCACCCAGAAGGTCGTATACAAGCCCCTGCCGAAGGACGACCCCATGCAGCGGCAACCGGACATCACCCTGGCCCGCAGGGTCCTGGATTGGGAGCCGAGGGTCAGCCGCGCGGAAGGCTTGAAGATCACCTACGACTACTTCCGAAGCCTCACTCCCGAAGAGCTCAACGAGAAGGAGCACTACGACTTCGAGGGGTACGTGCGGAAGTGAACCGGGCGTCCGGTCTCCCCGCCGATCCGGTACCTTCGCGCTCCCATTGCTCGGCCCCACGTGCATTCGCACAGGCCACACGATCGGATGGATTACAAGGCACACCCCACCGCAGTGATCGATGAGGGCTGCACCATCGGTGATGGGACCCGGATATGGCATTTCAGCCACATCATGAACGGTTGCACCATCGGGCGGAACTGCAACATCGGCCAGAACGTGGTGGTCAGTCCGGACGTGGTACTGGGTGACAACGTCAAGGTGCAGAACAACGTGAGCATTTATACCGGCGTGATCTGTGAGGACGATGTGTTCCTGGGGCCGTCCATGGTCTTCACCAATGTGCTGAACCCGCGCAGCGCGGTGAACAGAAGAGGCCGATACCTTCGCACGCTGGTGAAAAGAGGGGCCACCATCGGTGCCAATGCCACCATCGTGTGCGGGCATGATATCGGTGAGTTCGCCTTCATCGGCGCGGGTGCCGTCATCACCAAGGCAGTGCCTCCCTACGCCCTGGTGGTGGGCAATCCGGCCCGCCACACCGGATGGATGAGCGAATACGGGCACAAACTGGCGTTCGGTCCGGAGGGGGAGGCGACCTGTCCGGAAAGCGGCCAGCGCTACCGGTTGGAGAACGGAAGGGTCACCCGCATCGCATGACATGGCCATGACCCCGGAGCAGAAGGTGAAGTTCGCTGTGGTGGGCTGCGGCCATATCGGTCGCCGGCACGCGGAGATGGTCCGGCGGCACCCCGAGGCGGAGCTGGTGGCCATTTGCGATGTCCGTCCGCGGGAGCGATTGGATCCGGACCTGCCGGATGTCCCTTTTTTCGCCGATCTGCAGGAGATGCTCATCGCGGTCCCGGAGATCGAGGTCGTCACCATCTGCACACCGAACGGGCTGCACGCACCACAGAGCCTGGTGGCGCTCGCCCAGCGCAAGCACGTGGTGTGCGAAAAGCCCATGGCCCTGACCAAGGCCAGTTGCGAACAGGTGATCTCCAAGGCCATGCAGGTGCACCGCACGGTCTTCGGCGTCATGCAGAACCGGTACAGCCCGCCCAGTCAGTGGATCAAAGGCGTGGTGGAGCAGGGTCTGCTGGGTGACATCCGTATCGTGCAACTGAACTGCTTCTGGAACAGGGATGCGCGCTACTACAAGCCCGGCGGATGGAAAGGGACCAAGGACCTGGACGGCGGCACGCTCTTCACGCAGTTCAGCCACTTCATCGACATCATGTACTGGCTGTTCGGCGACATCACCGACATCCAAGGCAAATTCGCCGATTTCGCCCACCAGGACCTCACCGAGTTCGAGGATAGTGGTTCGGTGAACTTCCGTTTCGTGAACGGCGGTCTGGGCACCTTGAACTACAGCACGGCGGTCTGGGACCGGAACCTGGAGAGCAGCATGACCATCATCGGATCCAGGGGAAGTGTCAAGATCGGGGGACAGTACATGGAACAGGTCGAGCACTGCCATATCGCCGATTATACGATGCCCGAGCTGGCCCCCACCAACCCGGCGAACGACTATGGTGTGTACAAGGGCAGTGCGAACAACCACGGATTCATCATCGACAACGTGGTCGACACCCTGAAAGGCAGGAACATCATGACCACCAATGCCCTCGAGGGCATGAAGGTGGTCGAGATCATCGAACGCATTTACCGGAAAAGAGATGAGCAGCTTGTACGATAGGCTGGTGAAGAAGGAAGCGAAGCTCGCCGTGATCGGCCTGGGCTACGTCGGGCTCCCCATCGCCTTGGCCTTCGCGCGGAGGATCAAGGTCGTGGGGTTCGACATCAACCGGAAGCGGGTGGACATGATGCGTCAGGGAGAGGATCCGAGCAACGAACTGGACACGTCCGTATTCGAAGGCTGTGACATCCATTTCACCGCTGACCTGGAGGACCTGAAGGACGTGGAGTTCTTCATCGTGGCGGTGCCCACTCCGATCGACCAGCAGAACATCCCCGACCTGGGTCCATTGCTTGGCGCCACGCGTACGGTGGGTCAGGTGCTGAAGAAGGGCGACTTCGTGGTGTACGAGAGCACGGTGTATCCGGGCTGCACCGAGGAGGACTGCGTGCCCCTGCTGGAACGCCTGAGCAACCTGAAGTTCGTGGAAGACTTCAAGGTAGGCTACTCGCCGGAGCGCATCAACCCCGGGGACAAGGAGCACACGCTGGAGAGCATCATCAAGGTGAGCAGTGGCTGCGACCCGGAGAGCGCAGATATCATCGCCAAAGTGTACGAGCTGGTGGTGAAGGCAGGCGTGCATCGCGCAGCGAGCATCAAGGTGGCCGAGGCCGCCAAGATCATCGAGAACACACAGCGCGACGTCAACATCGCCCTGATCAACGAGCTCTCGATCATCTTCAACCGCATGGGCATCAACACCTACGATGTGCTGGAGGCCGCGGGCACCAAATGGAACTTCCTGAAGTTCCAGCCAGGCCTGGTGGGTGGTCACTGCATCGGTGTGGACCCCTACTACCTCGTGTACAAGGCGAAGGAGCTCGGCTACCACGCGCAGATCATCGACAGCGGCCGTTTCGTGAACGACAGCATGGGCGGTTATGTGGCCAAGCAGACGGTGAAGAAGATCATCGCCGCCGGCACCAACCCTGCCGATGCGCGTGTGCTGGTGATGGGCGCCACCTTCAAGGAGAACGTCACCGACATCCGCAACAGCAAGGTGGCGGATGTGGTGAACGAGCTGAAGAGCTTCAGCTGCCACGTGGATGTGACCGATCCGCATGCGGACAGCGTCGAGGTGAAGCACGAGTACGGCTACGAGCTCGCACCGGAGATGAAGGGCCCTTACGATGCCATCATCGTGGCGGTGAACCACAGCGAGTACACCAGCAAGGACGAGGCCTGGTTCAAGGGCATGCTGAAGCCGAAAGGTGTGGTGGTGGACCTGAAGGGTGTGTTCCGGACGAAGATCAAGGACCTGACCTACTGGAGCCTGTGATGCCTCGTACGGCGCAGATAGGAATACTGGGACTCTCGATCGGTTTGGTCTTGATCCTCCTTCTTGGGTGCGCTGATAACGGAAGTGAGAGGTCAATTGCAATACCAGAGCAGATCACTTCGACCACAGTGCTTCCAGGTCATTTTCGCAGCATAACGGAAGTTGTTGGCGACCCTCTATCGACACATTGGTTCGATACCAGAGACACTACTGGGCCAATCACACTGCACTTCAACTTCTACGAATCATATGGTCGGGATACGTTAGTTGTCTCATTTAACCCTGAGTGCTGGGCAACCTTCCCCATGTCGGTTGTGACTGATACGGTGTTCGTTCGGTGGGCACCCGCAATAGATGCGAAGTACGACTTCCCAATTGTCAAAGCGATTCGGAAACTCGGCAACCAGTTTCAAGGTGAATTGTTCATGCAGCTTTGCCTGTCGGACGACACCACGTTGGAAGCGCGGTACTCCAACCCCGCATTGATGGCGGCGCTTCGAAGGGGGGGAGACGATACCATCTTTCCCAACCGATTCCACCCAGGAAATCCCTTGGTCGAGTGATGCCCTCCCGTACCATCCTCATCACCGGCGGCGCCGGATTCATCGGCAGCCATGTCGTGCGGCGCTTCGTCACGAAGTACCCGCAGTACCGCATCGTCAACATGGATGCATTGACCTACGCGGGCAACCTGGAGAATCTGCGCGACATCGAGGACGCGCCGAACTACACCTTCGTGAAGGCGGATATCTGCGACGCGGAGGCCGTGGCCAAGGTGTTCAAGGAATACAACATCGATGGCGTCATCCACCTCGCAGCCGAGAGCCACGTGGACCGCAGCATCACCGATCCGCTGAGCTTCGTGCGCACCAACGTGTTCGGGACGGTGACGCTGTTGAACGCGGCCAAGGAAGCGTGGAAGGGCGCGATGGAGGGCAAGCGCTTCTATCATGTAAGCACCGATGAGGTGTACGGTTCGTTGCACGACGACAGCCTCTTCCTCGAGACCACGCCTTACGATCCGCAGAGCCCCTACAGCGCGAGCAAGGCGAGCAGTGACCACTTCGTGCGGGCCTATGGCAATACGTACAAGCTGCCCTTCGTGGTGAGCAACTGCAGCAACAACTACGGCAGCCACCACTTCCCGGAGAAGTTGATCCCGCTCATGATCAACAACATCCGCAACAACAAGCCACTGCCGGTCTATGGCAAGGGTGAGAACGTGCGCGACTGGTTGTGGGTGGAGGACCACGCGGCGGCCATCGACGTCATCTTCCACACGGGGAAGAATGGCGAGACCTACAACATCGGCGGGCACAACGAGTGGAAGAACATCGACCTGGTCCACCTGCTCTGTTCCATCATGGATCGCAAGCTCGGTCGGGCCGAAGGAGAGAGCGCAAAGCTGATCACCTACGTCACCGACCGTGCCGGGCACGACCTGCGCTACGCCATCGATGCGGGGAAGATCGAGCGCGAACTGGGTTGGAAGCCGAGCATCACCTTCGAGGTGGGCCTGGAGCGCACGGTGGACTGGTACCTGGCCAACACCGAATGGCTGGACCATGTGACCTCCGGTGCTTATCGGCACTATTACGAAGAGCAGTATTCCAAGCGTTGACCATGGGCCTGTTCGGCAAGTTGTTCGGATCGAGTGAGGCGGCATTGCCTCCGGCGGACCTGAGCGTGCTCCGTTGCGACGTCCATTCGCATTTCATCCCGGGCATCGACGATGGCGCGCCCACGCTCGAGGCCAGCATGGAGCTCCTGCGCGGCATGGCCGACCTGGGTTACCGAAAGGTCATCACCACGCCGCACAGCATGGCCGACGGTTATCGGAATACACCGGAGATCATCCTGGGCGGACTCGAGAAAGTGCGACAGGAAGTGGCGCGCCAGGGAATTCCCATCGAAGTGGACGCGGCGGCGGAATACTACCTCGATCACGAGCTGGAACGGGCCATCTCCGAAAAACGCGTGCTCACTTTCGGCGATCGCCTGCTGCTCTTCGAGCTGCCGTTCATCAGCGAACCGGTCATCCTGCTGAACTTGATCTTCGAGATGCAGACGCAGGGATACAGGCCGGTGCTCGCCCATCCGGAACGATACGCTTTCTGGTATGGCGACTTCGGCAAGTACGAGCGCCTGAAGGAGCGCGGTGTGCTTTTCCAGCTCAACACCGTGGCCTTATGCGGGGCTTATGGCCCGGCCTGCAGGAAGGCCGCCGAACGTCTGGTCGATGCCGGCTATTACGAACTGCTGGGTAGCGACTGCCACAACATGGGCCACATCGAAGCGATCAAGGCCACTCTTGCCGAACCCTATCTGCACAAGGTATTGGGGAGCGGGAAGTTGCTGAACGCGGGGTTGTGAACCGGTCGTGACCCTCACCCCGCCACCGTCTCCAACTCCTTGTCCACCTTCTTGAACAGCCCTTGGAGCACATTGCCGGGGCCCACCTCCACCACCTTCTTCGCACCGTCGGTCAGCATGGCCTGCATGATCTGGGTCCATCGCACGGGCGCGGTGAGTTGCGCGATCAGATTGCCCTTGATGCGCGCCGGGTCGGTGTGCGGACGGGCGTCGACGTTCTGGTATACCGGACACCTCGGGTCCACGATCGGGGTGTATTCGATCGCCGAGGCCAGTTCGGCGCGGGCGGGTTCCATCAAGGGGCTGTGGAAGGCCCCGCCCACCTGCAGCACCAGGGCGCGACGCGCACCGGCCGCCTTGAGGGTTTCGCACGCCACGTTCACCGCTTCCACGGCGCCGCTGATCACCAGTTGACCAGGGCAGTTGTAGTTGGCCGGCACGACGACACCGTCAATGCCTGAACAGGCCTCCTCCACCCGTGCGTCGTCCAGGCCGATGATCGCGGCCATGGTGCCGGGCTGCTGTTCGCAGGCCGCCTGCATGGCGTTCGCACGCGCGGCCACCAGTTTCAACCCATCGGAGAACTCCATCGCCCCTGAAGCCACCAGCGCGCTGAATTCGCCGAGCGAATGACCGGCGACCATGTCCGGGCGAAAGGCATCCCCCATCACCTTGGCCTTCACCACGCTATGCAGGAAGATGGCCGGCTGGGTCACCTTCGTCCGTTTCAGGTCGGTATCGGTCCCGTTGAACATCACATCCGTCAGGTTGAACCCAAGGATGTCGTTGGCGTGCTCGAACCAGATGCGGGCATTGCTATCGCCCTCGTAAAGGTCCTTGCCCATGCCCGGGAACTGGCTGCCTTGGCCGGGGAAGACGTAGGCGTTCATCTGCGGAGGTTCTTTGGGTGTGGTCGACCCGGTGGACCGACGGTAAGGGTGCTCGGGGATCCGCGAGTTGTTGCTCAACTCCTCCGTCCGCCGAAGAGGCGCAGGAGCAGGAGGAAGAGGTTCAGAAAATCAAGGTAGAGGCTCAAAGCACCCATCAAGGCCATCTTCTGCGCGGCTTCGGTCCCGTTGATCACATGGCCGCCCATCCGCTTGAGCTTCTGCATGTCGTAGGCGGTGAGCCCCGTGAAGATGATCACGCCGATGATGCTCACCACATAGCCCATGGTATCGCTCTGCAGCCAGAGGTTCACCAGGCTCGCGATGATGATGCCGATCAACCCGATGAACAGGATGCTGCCGAGCTTGGTGAGGTCCGTCTTCGTGGTATAACCCGCCACGGCCATGATCCCGAAGACAGCGGCCGCGATGAAGAAGGTGGATGCGATCGATCCGGCCGTATAGATCAGGAAGATGTAGGACAGGCTCATGCCGGTGAGCGCCGAATAGATCAGGTAGATCCCCAGAAGCGCGGTCCCGCTCAAGCGTTGCACCATGCCGCCCATCAGGAGGACCAATCCCAGTGGAGCAAAGAGCACCACCCAGCCGAGGATGGTCTGCTTGCCTGTATTGAAGTCGATGAGGTATTGGAGCATGGCCAGGTCATGACCGAACCACCAGGCCATTGTACCACTGATGATCAAGGCCAGGGCCATGTAGCTGAAGACACTGGCCAGGAAGGTGCGGACCGCGGAAGGGTCGAAGACCATGTTCCCTGTGGCCTGCGCCTGCTGTCCGGTGGGGAGGAGTTGCTCGTTCATGTTCGGAGTTTGGGGTCGTTGGATGCTATCATCGGAGGTCGAAAGCCGAAGGCTGGTCAAAGGGAACGACGTTCGGCCCTGCACATGCGGTTCAGTGTAATCTCGCGCTGATCAGTTCGATGAACTCCTCGCGCGTACGTTGGTCGTCGAGGAAGATCCCGGTGAACGCACTGGTGGTGGTCACCGAGTTCTGTTTTTGGATGCCCCGCATCTGCATGCAAAGATGCTGGGCTTCGATCACCACGGCCACGCCCTTGGGCTTCAGTGTCTCCTGGATGCAGTCGCGGATCTCGTTGGTCAGTCTTTCCTGGACCTGAAGCCGTCGTGCGTAGGCGTCCACCACGCGGGGGAGTTTGCTCAGACCCACGATCCGGCCATCGGGGATGTAGGCCACGTGCGCCTTGCCGAAGAACGGCAGCATATGGTGTTCGCACATGGAATACACCTCGATATCCTTCACCAGGACCATCTGCGAATATTCCTCGGTGAACAAGGCGCTTCGAAGTATGGCGGCCGGGTCCAGGTCATAACCGTGCGTCAGGAACTGGAGGGCCTTGGCCACCCGTTCGGGGGTGCGTTGAAGCCCGTCACGTCGGGGGTCCTCACCGATCGCCTCCAGGATCCCGGCATAGTGACCGCCAAGCTGCTCCAATCGTTCAGGGTTGAACAGCTCCCGGCGCATGTAGCCGTCCACCACGTCGTCCGGCCCTACCCCCTTTTCCTCAGCCATGACTCAATGTCCGAAATATTCCACGTAGTTGTTCTCCGTCTCCTGCACCATCACACGATGCAGGGCGCAGCCGAGCGCCTTCACCGGAGCGTCCAGTTGCTCCCAGATGGCGATGGCCAGGTTCTCCGTGCTGCTGTACCGTCCCTTCATGAAGGGGACGTCGAGGTCGAGGTTCTTGTGGTCGCAGTGCCGGATCACGTGTTCCTTGATCACCGCGCTCAGCGCGCTCAGGTCCGTGACGAAGCTCGTGTCCGCGTCCTGTTCGCCCTTCACGGTCACCCACAGGTCATAGTTGTGCCCATGCCAGTTGGGGTTGGCGCATTTGCCGAACACCTCCATGTTCTTTTCCGTGCTCCAGTCCGGCCTGGACAACTTATGGGCAGCGCTGAAACGCTCGCGTCGCGTGATATGGACGATGGCCATTCCTATTGCCTGGTAAGCGGCCGCAAAGATACAGGGGTGTTCACGGTCGGTGATCGGCCAATGGAGGTCGACGTTCGGCTTCAACCGTGAGCGACCCTGCGCAGGCCAGTTCAGCGTGCTCCGCTCCCGTTGCTCCTTCCCACTTCATCGTTCCCACTTCATCGTTCCTCCCCGGACCTACCTTCGCGGCCATGATCGTGGTCACGGGAGCGGCAGGGTTCATCGGCAGCGCGCTGGTGGGCGAACTGTTGGGACAGGGCTGGCAGGACATCGTGGCCGTGGACGACTTCAGCCACCCGGAGAAGGCCCCCAACCTCGCGGGAAAGCAGCTGACCGCCAGGATCGATCGGAAGGAGTTCTTTGCGTGGCTGGACGCCAACGAGAAGCTGGTGCAGTTCATCTTCCACCTCGGCGCACGCACGGACACCACCGAGTTCGACCGGGCCATCTTCGATGAGCTGAACCTGCATTACAGCCAGGAGGTCTGGAAGCGCTGTGTGACGTACGGCATCCCCCTGGTCTACGCCTCCAGCGCGGCCACGTATGGGGCGGGCGAGCACGGCTACGATGACGACCACGACATCATCGCCAAGCTGAAGCCGTTGAACCCCTACGGGGAAAGCAAGAACGACTTCGACAAGTGGGCGCTGGCCCAGGCGGAGAAGCCCTACTTCTGGGCGGGGCTCAAGTTCTTCAACGTGTACGGCCCCAACGAGTACCACAAGGGGCGCATGGCCTCGGTGGTGCTGCACGCCTTCCGCCAGATCCGCGACACCGGTGGCATGAAGCTTTTTCGCAGCCACAACCCCGACTACAGGGACGGCGAACAGCTGCGCGACTTCGTGTACGTGAAGGACGTGTGCGCGGTCTGCCTGTTCCTGATGGAGCACCGCAAGCACAGCGGCATCTACAACCTGGGCAGCGGCAAGGCCCGCACCTTCCTGGACCTGGCGCGTGCGGTGTTCGCGGCCTTGGAGAAGGAGGAGCGCATCGCGTTCATCGATACACCGGCCGACATCCGCGACACCTACCAGTACTACACGGAGGCCAACATGGCCAAGCTGAAGGGCATCGGCTACGACAAGCCGTTCACGTCGTTGGAGGAAGGGGTGGGGGACTATGTGACCAACTACCTGGTCCCCGGAAGCTACCTCTGATCGCCGATCGGTCGGTCAGCTGGAACGACGCGATGAGCGGGGGCCTTTGGCCCTTGGGTCCATCCGTGCCTGAATGGCATCTATCCTGGCTGATACGTTCTAGGGGCAGACGTACACGCTGGTCGGCACCGTACCGCCTATCCGCTGCAGGAGCAGGTCCCGGTCATTGTCAGCACCCGAGTATTTCACCACCCCGTCACCGTTCACATCCTCCGGACAGCCGCTGCAAGGCACCACGTTGGTCGGAATGGTTCCTCCAATGAATTGAAGGATAAGGTCCCGGTCGTTCGCAGCTCCAGCATATTTGACGAGACCATCGCCGTTGATGTCTTCGGGGCATAGATCAATGGTGCAGTTGGGGTCCGGGCCGTCATCGGTTATTGTCCAACCGTGAACGAGCATGAGGGAATCACGGGCGGCGAAACCGTGGCAATACGTAAGGCCTAGCGCTCCCAAGCTGAGGTCCTGAGGAATTTGTGTTTCACCAGGATCCAACCGCGCCCATCCGATCAGTGTTGAATCATACGATACGATGGATAACCCACTGAAATTCAGCATGCCGCCTGCGCCTAGGAGCGAGCTGATATCCCAATGCTCCAAGGATCGATCGAATGACTCCGCAGATGAGAACATAGACCCCATATCTGATACTCCGGATACATCCCAGGATCCGATCGGCTGGTTGAATGCCGAAGCGTAATGGAACATATAGGACATTTCCATTACGTTGCTTACATCCCAAGATCCGATCGGTTGGTCAAAGGCATAAGCTCGCCTGAACATGGCCACCATGTGCGTTACGTTGCTCACGTCCCAAGCTCCTATGGGCTGGTTGAAGGACCATGCCTCATCGAACATGAACCACATATGCGTTACGTTGCCCACATCCCACGCCCCGATCGGCTGGTTGAAAGAGTCCGCCTGGCCGAACATGGTCTCCATATTCGTAACCGCACTCACATTCCAAGAGCCGATGTTTTGGTCGAAGTGCTGTGTACCTCTGAACATGGAAGCCATATTCGTGACATTGCCGACGTTCCAATAGTTGAACGCTGCGGAACCGACTAATTGGCTGCAACTACGGAACATTCCTTCACAAGAAAGAACCCAATTAAGATCGGGAGTGTCTGGCGCTGAAACGTCGAGACGGGTACAACCATAGAAAGCGTTCTGCATTGAACTCCATACTGTGCTCCCCCATCGCTCTACGTCCAATATTTTCCTTCTGTCTCCGGAATTGTTGAAATAGATCCGCGGGAACACTCCCAGTATGCGGATAGTGTACGTCCCAGCCGAACCAAAATCATGGGTGACATCCCCAGTTATACCCAGTTGATCAAAGACCCCATCATTATTCCAATCCACATCATAGTTGTACGTCTCGTTGGGATGGGTGGGAATGGTGATCGAGGTACTATTGGAAGTACCTGGATTATCCGTCTTCCAGGTGGTCACGAAATGGTCGCTCATGCCCTGGCCCATCACCATGCGGGCGCCCACCAAGCCAAAGGCTGCAAGTGCTGTTCTGGTCATGATCTGCAAGGAAGACGTGAAGCGAAGGATGGCGTTGCCTTGTGGCCGTTCCAGGCGGCTTCGCGCGTTCATAGCTTATCCCGCAGTTCCTCCAGCTTGCGCTTCACCTGGTGCAGGTGCTCCTTCAGCTCATCGGCCCGGGAGCGTATGCTCTCCTTGGCTTTGAGCGCGTCCTTGGCTCCCTGGATGGTGAATCCCTTCTTCTTCACCAAGTGGTAGATGCGCTTGAGCACCAGGATGTCCTTGTCCGTGTATACACGGTCTCCCTTACCACTGCGCTTGGGACGCAGGCCGGGGAATTCTTTCTCCCAATACCGGATCAAGGAGGTGTTCACCTCCAGTTCGTCGGCCACCTCGCCAATGGTCCAATACAGCTTCTCGACCGGGCGCTCCTTGTAGGGCATGGCCGGATCAATCGAACGACTGACTGGCGTTGCGCGAGAGTTCCACGAGTCGCGCATATTCCTCCGGTGTCAGGTCGTTGAAATAATAGTTCGCCGGGTCAACGGGCTCTCCTCCCTTGTGCACTTCGTAGTGCAGGTGGGGCCCGGAGCTGAGTCCGGTGTTGCCCACCAGGCCGATCAGGTCACCGCGTTTCACCTTCTGGCCCACATGCACCTTCACTTCGTCCAGATGCCCGTAGAGCGTTTCATAGTCGTATCCGTGGGCGATGATCACATGGATCCCATAGCCATCGGAGGAATATTGGGCGAAGGTCACCGTTCCGTCGCCTGTGGCCCGCACCTCGGTGCCGGTCGGCGCCGTAAAGTCCATGCCTGCGTGGAACTTGATGATCTTGAGGATCGGGTGCATGCGCATGCCATAGCCCGAGGCGACGCGCGTGAGGTCCTTGTTGTTCACCGGCTGTATCGCGGGGATGCAGGCCAGCATCTGCTGTTTGTTCAGCGCCAGTGAGGCCACCTCGTCCAGCGAGAGCGACTGCACATAAAGCTGGCGGTCCAGGATGTCAAGGCGGCGGCGGGTGCCGATCACCACATCCGAGCTGGCATAACCGTCCAGGTCCCGGTAGCGGTTCACGCCGCCCACGCCGGCCTGACGCATGGAAGACGGCAGCGGGTCCGCCTCGAAGATCACGCGGTAGATGTTGTCGTCCCGGCGTCGGACATCATGCATGACCTGCTCCAGGTCGCCGAGCTGCTTGTTGATGAGCTCGTACTGCAACAGGAGTTGTTGGTTCTCACGCTTCAGCCCCGCCTCCTTCGGCGAATCGATGAACTGGTAGACCAGCGCGATGCCGAGCAGCCCCACCACAAGCCCGGGCAGCAGTACCAGGGCGATCCGTTTCACCCTCTGCCAGGGCGTCAGGCGCAGCCGCTCGAACTTGAGCGTGTCGGGGTTGAAGCGGTACTTGTGCTCCGGCATCAGCGGCAGGGGTCGCCGCGAATTTACCTCCTTCCTGCCAAGCCTCGTCCCCGCTTGTCGGTTCGCGGTCATCCGACCGACCTTTGCGGGGCATTTCCGCACATGAAGACCTCGCGCGCCATCCGCCAGCAGTTCCTGGACCATTTCGCCCAGCACGGCCACGCCATCGTGCCCAGCGCACCGATGGTGGTGAAGGACGATCCGACCCTGATGTTCACCAACGCGGGGATGAACCAGTTCAAGGACCTGTTCCTGGGCAACCGGCCGGCCGAACACAAGCGCATCGCCGACACGCAGAAGTGCCTGCGCGTATCCGGCAAGCACAACGACCTGGAGGAGGTGGGGATCGATACCTACCACCACACCATGTTCGAGATGCTGGGCAATTGGAGCTTCGGCGACTACTTCAAGGCCGAGGCTATCCAGTGGGCCTGGGAGTTGCTCGTGGATACGTACGGCATCGATCCGCGGGACATCTATGTCACCTATTTCGGGGGCGACGAAAAGGACGATCTCGCTGCGGATGAGGAGACCCGTTCCCTCTGGCTGAAGCATCTGCCCGAGGACCGCGTGCTGCCATTCGGGAAGAAGGACAACTTCTGGGAAATGGGCGACACCGGCCCCTGCGGCCCGTGCAGCGAGATCCATGTGGATGTGCGCACACCGGAGGAGAAGCGGGCGACGTCCGGGGCCGGTCTGGTGAACAACGACCATCCCCAGGTCATCGAGATCTGGAACCTGGTGTTCATGCAGTTCGAGCGCAAGGCCGATGGGAAGTTGGTGCCGCTGCCGGAAAGACATGTGGATACCGGCATGGGCTTCGAGCGGTTGTGCATGGTGCTGCAGGGTAAGCGCAGCAACTATGATACGGACGTATTCCAACCGTTGATCCAGGCGATCGCACGGCAGTGCGGCAGGACCTACGGCAGGGAGGAAAGGGCTGATGTCGCCATGCGGGTTGTCGCGGACCATCTGCGGGCCATCGCCTTCGCGATCGCCGATGGGCAGCTGCCGACGAACACGGGCGCCGGTTATGTGATCCGACGCATTCTTCGCCGGGCGGTGCGCTACGGCTACAGCTTCCTGGGTTTTGGCGAACCTTTCATCCACGAGCTGGTAGCTGTGCTGGTCAAGCAGATGGGCGATCAGTTCCCGGAGTTGACAAGGCAGCAACAACTCATCGAGAATGTGATCGGCGAAGAGGAGAGAGCCTTTCTGCGCACGCTGGAGCAGGGCACGAAACGCTTGGAGCAAGCGCTTGCCGACAGCAAAGGGAAATTGGATGGTGACAAGGCCTTTGAGCTCTTCGACACCTTCGGCTTTCCCATCGACCTGACGCAACTGATGGCACGCGAACAGGGGATGGAGGTGGACATGAAGGGTTTCGAGGCGGAATTGAAGAAGCAGAAGGACCGTTCACGCGCCGCCACCACCATTACTGCCGGCGATTGGGTCGAGCTGCGGAAAGGGGAACCGGTCTTCATGGGTTACGACGAAATGCGCACCGAAGCCCACATTCTGCGCTACCGCAAAGTCTCCATGAAGGGCGGTGACCGGTTCCAGGTCGTGCTGGACCGCACCCCGTTCTATGCCGAAGGTGGTGGCCAGGTGGGCGATACCGGCTGGTTGGTCCAGGGTGACGACCAGGTCGAGGTGCTCGACACCAGGCGCGAGAACCAGTTGATCGTGCATTTCTGCGAGCGATTGCCGGAGGACCCCACCGCAGAACTGATCGCCGAGGTGGATGTGGAACGCCGGCGCGACATCATGCGCAACCACAGCGCGACCCACCTGCTGCACCATGCCCTGCGTAAAGTGCTGGGCGAGCACGTCGAACAGAAGGGTTCGCTCGTGGCGCCGGACCGTCTGCGCTTCGACATCAGCCACTTCGCCAAGATGACCCCCGAGGAGATCACCGCGGTGGAGCAGGAGGCCAACCGCATGGTGCGGGCGGACCTCCGACTCGAGGAACACCGCGCAGTGCCGATGCAGAAGGCGATCGATCAAGGGGCGATGGCCCTTTTCGGCGAGAAATACGGGGACACGGTCCGCACCATCCGTTTCGGGAACAGCATGGAACTGTGCGGTGGCACGCACGTGGGCCATACCGGAGATATCGGTCAGGTGCGCATCACGGGCGAAAGTGCGCTGGCCGCTGGCGTGAGGCGTTTGGAGGCCATCACGGGAAGAACTGCGGAGGCGATGATGACGGAACGCTCTGAACGGCTGGCGGCGGTGGAGGAACTGCTGAAGCATCCGCAGGACACCCTGGCCGCTGTTCGGCAATTGCTCGACCAGAACGCGGCCATGCAGAAGGAGCTGGAGAAGATGACGAAGGAACGGGTCGCGGGGCTGGCGGACGAACTCATGGCAGAGGCCCGTTCATTGAAGGGAGCCCGCCTCCTTGTGAAGGAGGTGGACCTGGACGCCCAGGGGATGAAGGACCTCGCTTTCCGATTGAAGGACGCCCACAAGGACCTGTTGCTGGTCCTCGGTGCTCGCCATGAGGGCAAGGCCTTGTTGACCGTGATGGTGGGGGAGGACCTGATCCGAGAAAAAGGGATAAGGGCCACCGACGTGATCAAGCAGCTGGCATCGGAGATCAAGGGGGGCGGTGGTGGCCAACCGTTCCTGGCAACCGCGGGTGGCAAGGATCCCGGGGGGATCCCGCGTGCGCTGGAGAAGGCGGCGACCCTGCTTGCTTGAAACGGTCCCGTTGAAATGCAAAAGCCGCCCTACGGACGGCTTTTTCCGGTTTGGCGGCCCCTCAAGCCAATGAGGGCTTGTGCTCAAGAGGCCGCGACGGAGGGGGGGGCTGTTTCCCATATACCGGGCCCGCATACTCCGTCTCGTAGCTCAGGCCAAGGTTCAGGATGTACAGACCGTTCAACGCGATCACCAGGATATAATCAAGCAGGGTGCGCTTGCCGAAGCTTTGTGCGATCTCGATCCACACGCGCGGCGTGAAATAGAGCTGTCCGTAGATGGGAATGAAGAAACGCCAGGTGTGGCTCGCCGGTCGGCCTACGATGCGCAGGAAGATGACCAGGTTCCAGATCGGCACCAGGCACGCGATCCCCGGCTGGCCGGCCTTTTCATAGAGCTTCCACTGGGCCATCGTCGCGATGATCGCCAGGAAGATGATCGCATAGTAAAGCGCATCCCCCATCTGCCTGTACAGGTAGGTGTGGTGGATGAATTCATTGATCTGGTTCAGCAGCTCCATCTGCGCACGATTTGGGGTAGGGCGTAGCTCTTCCGCTCAGGTCTGCAAGGTAGACGCGGGTGATGGCGAGCGGTTGCCTGTCAACGTCAGGAAGTCCACCGGTTATTGTTGAACAAGGGCGAATGGACACCGCTGGACGACGAACGGTGCTCGGACCGGTCATGGAGGGAAGGTCAACCCCTGGGAACGGCGTAGGCCTTCACGTCCGCATCCGTGATCTCCCTGCCGCTGAGGATCACCAGGCGCTCAACCACGTTGCGCAGTTCGCGCACGTTGCCCGTCCAGGGCAGTTTTTGGAGCTCCTTCACCGCCTTCTCCGAGATCTTCTTCACGGCGATGCCCTGTTCGTTGCAGACCTGGTCGATGAAATGCGCGGTGAGCTCGGGAATGTCCTCCGCACGTTCACTGAGGCTGGGCACATGAACGGGTATCACGCTGAGACGATGGAACAGGTCCTCCCGGAACCGCCCTTCGGCGATCTCCTTCCGCAGTTCCTTGTTCGTGGCTGCGATCACGCGCACGTCCACCTTGATGTCCTTGTCACCACCCACCGGTGTGATGCGGTTCTCCTGGAGCGCGCGAAGCACCTTGGCCTGGGCGGCCAGGCTCATGTCGCCGATCTCGTCCAGGAAAATGGTGCCCCCGTTGGCCAGCTCGAACTTGCCTTTGCGGTCCTTGATGGCACTGGTGAAGGCGCCCTTCATATGGCCGAAGAGCTCGCTTTCGATCAGTTCTCCCGGGATGGCCGCGCAGTTCACCTCGATGAAAGGGCCGCCGGATCGCGCGCTCTTCTCGTGCAGCATACGGGCCACACCCTCCTTCCCCGCACCGTTGCCACCGGTGATCAGCACACGGGCATCGCTGGGGGCCACTTTGTCGATCATTTCGCGGATGGCCGTCATCGCCTTGCCACCGCCGACCATCTGCACGCTGCCGGCCTTCGCCTTCTGCACCTTCTGCCGCAACACCTTTGTTTCCTGCACCAGCCCGCCGCGGTCCAGCGCGTTGCGAACGGTAACCAGGATGCGGTTGAGGTCGGGTGGTTTCTGGATGAAATCGAAGGCGCCCTTCTTCAAGGCGTCGACCGCCGTATCGATGGTGCCGTGACCGCTTATCATGACCACGGGCAGGTCGGCATCATGCGCATGCAGCTTCTCCAGGACCTCCAGCCCATCCACCTTGGGCATCTTGATGTCACAAAGCACCAGGTCATAACCACCCTTCTTGGCGGTGCCAAGGCCCGATGCACCATCCTCCGCCTCGTCCACCGTGTGCTTTTCGTGTTCCAGAATGTCGCGTAATGCCGCGCGGATCGCTTTTTCGTCGTCGATGATCAGGATCTTGGCCATGTTCGGTTCTCGTTCGTCCCGATGTCCCCGGGCCGCGCAAAGATGCGATAGCTGCGTACGAGTTGCCGGTCGCGAGGCCCGGGCTATCTTCACCGCCCTACCCGAAGAGAAATGCGACAGCTTACCCTCATCGCCCTGATGGGTGCCACGGCGGCCGCTGCCCAGCCGCAGCCATCGAACGCCGGTTTCGAGACGTGGACGAACGTTGGCCAGGCCAGCCAGGAGCCCAGCGAGTGGAATTCCCTGAAGACCGCGGACCAGCTTGGTTCGTTCGCTCCACAGGTGGTCTGGCAGGCCGGCAGCGCCCACAGCGGAAGCTATTGTGCGAACCTTCGGACACAGACGGCCATCATCGGTGCGGCGAACGGCCTGTTGACCTGCGGGCAGGTGCACGCCGAGTTCACCCCGGCGAACGGGTATGTGTTCACCAATCTGGGCGATACGGACTTCAATCAGGCCATGACCGGCAGGCCGGACAGCCTGGTGGGCTGGTACAAGGCGGCTCCGGTGGGCACCGACCGCGGCAAGGTGGAGGCCGTGTTGCACATCAACGATGGGAAACTCCCGCCGAACGGGACCGAGGGCAACTTCATCGGGCGCGCGCGCTGGGATGCCGCCGCGGGCGTAACGGTGAACAATTGGACCCGCTTTTCGGTCCCCTTCACCTACCTGAACGCCAACACCCCGCAATGGATCCTGATCGTGCTCACCGCGGGCGACAGTCTTCTGAGCGTAGTGAACACCGAGGCCTGGTACGACGACATCGGCCTCATCTACAACCTGAACGCCGTCCCCAGTACCACAACGGTCCTGGTCACGGGTGGCATGGGGGCCAATTTCACCGTTGACTTCAGCACGGGCGGCGCTCCACTGTTCGCTACCAACTTCAATGTGGAACTGAGCGATGTGAACGGCGCTTTTTCAAGCCCGACCGTGATCGGCACGTTGAACACCGCCAACGCTTCGGGGACCATCTCCTGCGCCATACCCGCCGGCACCCCGGCGAGCGGCAATTACAAGGTCCGGGTGAAGAACACCTCTCCGTACTATGCATCCGTCCCGGTGAACTTCACCATTACCAACGCGCTTGTGCAGGTGTCCCCGAAAATGCTGCTCGAGGGTCCCTACAACAGCGGCACCTTGCTGATGGCGGACAACCTTCGATCGGCCGGTACGATACCGGTGGCGGAACCCTATGCCGCGCTGGGTTTCACAGGCGTGCAGGTCGGAGGAACCATCGATGCGAACGTGTTCAATACCACGGGTAATGATGCCATCGTGGACTGGGTGCTGGTCGAATTGCGTGACAAGAACAACAGCGCGACCGTGATCGCCCGCCGTGCCGCGCTGGTGCAACGTGATGGCGATGTGGTGGAGGTGGACGGTTCCAGCCCCGTGGCCTTCGCGTTGTCCGCGGACGACTACTACGTGGCGGTGCGTCATCGCAACCATCTGGGTGCCATGACCGCCGCTCCGCTCTCCCTGTCGGGGACCACCACCCCGGTCGACTTCACCAGCACAGGGCTCACGGCCTATGGCGCCGGCGCACGTCATCAGGTGGGTGGCAAGATGCTGTTGTGGCCGGGGAACGCTCGTCCGGACAACGTGGTGAAATACGCCGGGTCCAACAATGATCGCGACGTGATCCTGACCGTCATTGGCGGCTCTGTGCCCACGGCCACCGCGATCGGGTATCGTATTGAGGACATCAACCTCGACAACATCACCAAGTACGCCGGCTCGAACAATGACCGGGACATCATCCTGACGGTGATCGGCGGCACGGTGCCCACGGCGACGAAAACGGAGCAGCTGCCCTGAGGGTCAGATGATGAGGCGCACCCCCCCGAGCTCACTGATGCGGTAGGGGAAACGGTCGCCCGGCGAACCGATGAACATGAAGTTCGTCGGTATGTTCCACTTGGTGCTGAGATCGTTGATCAGTGCCGGCCCGAACACTCCGCGGAGCTTCACCATCTCGATGCTGATGTCGGGATAGGCGCGGTCCAACACTTCCACGTCGTGCAGGAATTCCGGGGCCACTTCCTGACCCTCGCCCAGCACCGTTACGATCTTCAGTCGCTTGGTGATCTCGTTCTCCTCCACGTACATCATCACTCTGTTGATGATGGAGATGTCGTCGCCCTTGGTGAAATACACGAACTCCTGCTCACTGAGCTGGCGGATCTTGCGGGAGAGATGCAGCCGGCTGATCAATGCCAGGCGGCGCATGCTGTCCAGGAAGCTGTTCACCACCACGAGCAGGTATTGGAGCAGCTCATTGCGATGGAGCAGGAGGTAGATGAACAGGAACGCAGGGACGAAGTATTGCAGGAAGACCACCAGATATTCGGGATGGAGCTTGATGTTCCCGTATACGGCGCTCAGCACGGCCAGCATGGCGATCGCCACCGCGAAAGGCGTGGCATGTTCAGGCCGCGGCAGCCGCGCCCGTTTGAACTTCAGCAGGAAATTGCCCAGAGCGAAGAACGCCATGACCAGTAGGAAGGAGATGGTGTAGACACCCGCCAACGGTCCCAGTTCGCCATTGGTGATGAACAACACGCTCAGGCAGAGCAGGTAGAACAGGAGCAGGATCCGCGGCGAGCTGCCCCGCCGGTTCTCCTTCAGCAGCACCTGCGGCAGGATCCGGTCCAACGTCATGCGCTTGATGAGACCGCTGACGCCCACGAAACTGGTGAGCACCGCACCGCTAAGGACCAGCACGGCATCCACTGAAATGACCACGCTTAGCCATCTGCCACCCGTGCTGAGGCCCATGTGCGAAAGCAACGCCTCCTGGTTGGCGTCCACCGCCGCGAGGGGCAGCACCAGCACGGCCATCAAGGCCATGAGCGGGTTGATCACGGAAACGGCGCTCCACATGTTGCGGAGGGTCTTCGGGAACACCCCGTTCTCCTGCTCCTCCACGAAATTGGCGGAGCTTTCGAATCCGGAGATGCCCAGCATGGCCGTGCTGAACCCCAGGAACAGGGCCACGCCAAGGCCCCCGCCCCGGACCGGTGCGGAAAAATTGGTCATGGCGATCTCCAGACCGCCCGTGATCAGCGCCCAGCCGGCCATCAGGATCAGCAGGGCCATGGCGCCCAGATGCGTGATGAAGATCACGATGGCCACGTTGGCCGATTCTGTAATGCCGGCGATGGTGAGGAGCAGGAAGACGGTGAGAACAACGACCGTGGCGATGATCACGGGCAACGCATGCACCAGACTGTGCAGATAGTGCATCGCCTCGCTGGCGGAGATCACCGCCGTGGCCATGTAGCTGAGTATCGTCAGGCAGGCGGCCACTGAGGCGTTGCTCTTCGAGGTGGTGTTCAGCAACACATTGTAGGCACCACCGTTCAGTGGCAGTGCGCCCACCACTTCACCGTAGATCCGTCGGAAAAGGAACAGGACGGCCGCCACGATCAACAAGGCGATGAAGGCGTACTGTCCGGCATAGGTGATCGTGAGCGCGGAAACATAGAGACAGGACGAGGTGATGTCGTTCCCGCAGATGGCGGTGGCCGCGAGCTGGCCGAGCTTTTTCGGATGGGGTTTGGCTACACTGTTCATCCGCACGTGATCCTTGGTGCCGAAGATAGGCCGCAGGTCAGACGATCCGGAGCGCACGTGCCGCCGCACCTTCCTTCAACGCGTAGCGGCTCCATGTCAGTTCCCGGATCCCGCCGGCCGCCACCACACGATCGATCGCGATGAGGGCCAGGCCTATGGTATCCGCGCGATGTTCCGGTAACCCCGGCAGGCGGAGGCGCTCGTTCCGGCCCATCCGCAGGATGCGATCGCCCAGGGCCTGGAACTCGGCAGCGGTGAACGAAAGGGACGTCGCATCCTCCGTGATCCCCTCTCCGCGCTCGTTCGCAATGATGCGCGCCAGGCTGTCGAAACTGCCCGCGCTGCCCACAAGTCGATGCGGCGCATGGCGATCGATCATTGTCCAAAGGGGGCCGAGGCGCTCATCAAGATGGGCGGCGATCCGCAGTTCCTCGTCCAGCGTCAGGGGATCGGTAGGGAGGAACCGTTCGCGCAGGCGGGTCACACCCACCTCGAAGCTCTGCTTCCACATCAGGGCCTTGCCGGTGGCAAGCATGAACTCGATGCTGCCACCGCCGATATCCATCACGAGCTGCGGACGATCGCCGAAGGCCACCGCCTGCCTTACGCCATCCAGGATCATGGTGGCCTCCTCCGACCCGGAGATCACGTCGATGGGAATTCCGGAGCGCTCCCGGGCCTGGAGCACGAAGTCCTTGCCGTTGACGGCATTGCGCAGCATGCTCGTGCCCACCCCCAGCACCTTTGAGGCCCCCCAAGCACGGGCCTTTTCCGCGTACACCGCCAATGCATCGAGTCCCCGGGCAAAGGCGTCCTCCGCGATCATTCCACGCCCGATCCCGCTCTTTCCAAGCAGCACGGGTAGCTCTTCGCCATGCATCACACGCAGCCTTCCTTGTGCATCCCGTTCCCCGACCAGCAGGTTGAAGGTGTTGGTGCCGAGGTCGATGATGGCAACGCGCATGGGAGGGTGATTTCGCGGGCGACCCGTGTGGAACCTCCTGATCCCGCTTTCAACCCTTGTAGAACACCCACTTTCCGAGTTCCTTCCAGCTCACCTTCTTGCCGTACATCAGAATGCCGGTGCGGTATATGCGACCGGCCAGCCAGGTGGTGAGGACGAAAGCTCCGATGAGAAGGGACATGGACAGCACCAGGTCGAAAGGTGAAGTGAAGGCATTGCCCATGGCGACGCGGACCATCATCACGACCGGCGAGGTGAACGGGATGATCGATCCCCAGAAGACCATCGGGCTGGACGGGTTCGTCACGGCCATCTGGGCGATGAAAATGGCGAGGATCATCGGGATGGTCACCGGGAACATGAACTGCTGGGTGTCCGTTTCGCTATCGACCGCCGATCCGACCGCGGCGAAAAGGGAACTGTAGAGAAGGTATCCCGCAAGGAAGTAGAAGACGAACATGGCCAGGGTCGCGGTGATGTTGATGTCACCGAGCGCCCGCACCAGCTTGATATCGTCGGAGGCGGGTGCGGAAGCGCTGTTCTCCGCCAGCTGCTGTTGCAATTGCTGGGTCATCATCGGACCGGAGACCTCCTTCGGGTCGAATTTGTCCTTGAGCAGCAGTGCACTGCCGGCAGAGATCAACGTGGTGGAGAGCACGATCCAGAGCAGGAACTGCGTCAGGCCCACCAGCGCGATGCCCACGATCTTTCCCATCATGAGCTGGAAGGGCTTCACGGACGAGATCAACACCTCGACGATCCGGTTCTGTTTCTCCTCCATCACGCCCCGCATGACCTGCACGCCATACATGAAGATGAAGATGAAGATCAGGTAGCCGAAGAAGAAGCCGATGCCGGCCTTCTCCTGCTCGAGGGACTCCTTGCCCGTGTTGTCGATGTCGAACAGTTGCACGTTCAGGGCCGTCTTGATATGGGCGTAGGTCTCCGGGTCCACGTGGTTCACGCGCAACTTCTCCCGTTCGAGCACCCGTTCCATCTCGCTCTGGACGGTGCGTTGCACGCTTATCCCGGGCAGCTCCTTGTAGAACACCTGCAGGGTGTTGTTCTCCAGAATGGCCTCGTTCGCCTCTACCATCTCCGTGAACGGGCCGGCCCTGAAGGTGCTGTCGTTCATGTCAGCGTACTGGTATACGAAATGGACCTTGTCCGTCCCCTTGAGCTTGTCGGTGAACAGGTGGGCCTTGTCGATCACCACGACCAGGTGTTCCTTTTCGCTGCTCAGGCTGAGGTAGATGACGAGTGTGATGCCCCCCGCGATCAGGATCGGACCCAGAAGGGTCATGATGAGGAAGCTGCGTTTCCGCACCCGTGAAAGGAACTCGCGCAGGATGATGAGGCCGATCTTGTTCATGGCTGCGTGGTCATTCCGTCGGGCCTTCGGCCTCGCGACCGGGGGTATCGCCTCCAACCGCGCGGATGAACACCTCGTGCATCGTGGGAACCTCCTCACGCACGCCATGGATGCGCACGTGGGGCATCACGGCGGTGAGCAGGTCGTTCACCGAGGTGCCCTGCATAAGACGGACACGGGCCTCGATCCGTTCGTCCTCCACGGTATGGTCCAGCAGTTCGGCCCCCGTCCACAGGGCGTGGGTGAACCCGATCAGCTGGCCGGAGAAGGTCACGCGATAGATGTTGGTACCGTAGGCTCGCTGGATGTCGCGCACGCGACCGTCCAACACCTTGTGGCTCCTGTCGATCAAGGCGATGTGATCGCAGAGCTGCTCCACGCTGCCCATGTTGTGCGTGCTGAGCATCACCGTGGTGCCTTCATCGCGCAGCCGCAGGATCTCGGTCCGGACCAGGTCGGCGTTGATGGGGTCGAAGCCACTGAAGGGCTCGTCCAGGATGAGGAGCTTCGGGCCGTGCAGGACGGTGGTGATGAATTGCACCTTTTGCGCCATGCCCTTGCTCAGTTCCTCCACCTTTTTGCCCCACCAGCCCGACATGTCCCATCGCTCGAACCACGCGATCGATCTGAGACGGGCCTCCTGCTTCGACATCCCTTTCAGCTGCGCCAGATAGACCGCCTGTTCGCCCACCTTCATCTTCTTGTACAGGCCCCGCTCCTCGGGCAGATAGCCGATCCGGGCCACATCGGCGTCGGTCATCGGACGACCATCGAAAAGCACTGTGCCGCTGTCGCGCATGGCGATGCGCGTGATGATCCGGATCAGCGAGGTCTTTCCGGCACCGTTCGGGCCAAGGAGGCCGAAGACCGCGCCATCAGGGACTTCGAGGGATACGCAGTCCAATGCGGTGAACGCGCCGTACGTCTTTGTGATCCCCTCGAGCCGTAACATCGGGGGGCGAAGTTAGCCGCGCTCGGGAAGGGAGCGGCGCCGTTGATGTGACGCTTCGTCCGTTCGTGGAAGTCCTCAGGCCAGGCGGGTGCGGCGGAGTTCGCGCCGGGTGATCATCCGTTGTTGGGCGGGGTCCCAGACCTTCAGACGCAGACAGCGCACCACGTCCCACGGAAGGAGGCTCGTCGCCTTGGCATGCTGCAATTCGGGTATCGCGGCATGAACCTCCGGCAAACGATAGAAAGGGATCCGGGGATTGAGGTGGTGGATGTGATGGTAGCCGATGTTCGCCAGGAACCACCGCATCACCGGGCTCATCTTCATATGGCTGCTGCTGTTCAGCGCGGCGTTGGCATAGGTCCAGCCATCCTTGTCGCTGAACGTGACGCCGGGGAAGTTGTGCTGGGCGTAAAAAAGGTAGGACCCCAGCGCGAGTACGAACACGAAGGGCAGCAGGAACACGAAAAAGAAGGTCCACCAACCGAGGAACACCCAAAGCAGCGATCCGAACGCCACATGCAGGACCAGGGCGATGATGCTGTCCCAATGGCGACCCGGGTTGTTCATCACGCTTCGGATGCACATGCCGTAGAGGAACATGAAGATGTACCCCATGCCGATGGTCAAAGGGTGTCGGATGAACAAATAGACGCGTTGCTCCAGCCTGGACGATGCCAGGAACTTCTCCTTCGTCACCACGGGATAGGAGCCGATGCTGCTGGTGTAGAGCTTGCTGTTGTGCGCGTGGTGGTAGTTGTGGCTGCGCTCCCAGATGCTCACCGGGGCGAGCATGAACAGGCCGAAGACCGTGAAGAACGCCTTGGCCAGGAAGGAGCGCTGAAGGATCGCGTGGTGCAGATAGTCGTGGTAGATGACGAAGATCCGGCCGAGAGTGAGTGCGACCAGCACGCTGCCGATGAAGCGACCCCACCATGGCTCGGCCATTGCGGCGACGGCGTAGCCCATGAACAACACGACGAGGGAGGTGCATAGATGCCACCAGCTGCGCCCCCGGAATTCCTGGGCGAATGGTCGTGTGGCGAGGATCAGGTCCTTTCCTTCCCGCATGGAGGGCGTAAAGTTACATGCCCTGTGGCGTCAACGCCGGCCGTTGATGTTTCCAGCGACGGTGGGTCCACAACCAGATGGCCGGGTTCGCCCGGATATCCTGCTCCAATCGGCGGGTGTGGGCCTCGCTGATCAGTCCCTCCGGTGTGTCCTTGGGTTCGGGTACCAGGTCCTCGAACCGCATGCGGTACCGCCCCCGTGCGATGCGGTCGATCCCGCAGTAGACCACCGGATAGCCGAGCTTGGCCGCGATCTTTTCGGTGCCCCAGAACACCGGCGTATCCTGATGGAGAAAGGTGGTCCAATAGGCCCGTTCGGGCGGCGGCGTCTGGTCCGCTATGAACGCGGTCGCCGTCAGTTTGCCGCGGTCGCGCACCATGCATTTCATGGTGTCGGTCATCGGATAGAGACCGTTGCCCAGACGTGTCCGCATCCGGATCACCAGGTCGTTGAAGTGCCGGTCGTGCAGCGGATGGTAGATCACGTTCAGCTGATGCAGGCCCAGCGTGGCGAAGCGGGCGCCACCAAGCTCCCAGTTGCCCCAGTGTCCCATCACGATGATGATGCTCCTGCCTTTTTCCTTGTATCTGCGCAGCACATCCGTTCCTTCGACCTGCACGAGCCGGTCCACCAGCGCTGGGGTGATGTGCAGGGTCTTCAAGGTCTCCAGCACCAGGTCCCCGAACCAGCGATAGAAGTGCCTTTCGATCGTGGCCAGTTCCCGCGCATCCTTTTCGGGAAAGCTGTTCCGCAGGTTCGTCCGCACCACCTTCCGGCGGTAGCGCACGAGGTGGAACACCAGCACGAAAAGCAGGTCGCTGAGCCCGTACAGGATCCGCATGGGCAGCAGAGCGATGCCATGCAGGAAGGGCAGCGCGAGATAATAGGCGAGCGTCCCCATTCCGCGAACGCGAATTTCGCCATCGGCGGCTTATGCCCCCTCGCGATCGACGGACAGGGTGATCATTGGACGATCAGGCGCTCCACTTCTGCCTGCTCCTCGGTCAGCGTGCGCACCTCATAGGTACCGGGCGGCAACCGATCGGTAGCGAGGTCATGGAACAGCACATTGCCGCTCATCGCCACATCCTCCCCGGCCACAAGGCGTCCGACGGCATCAAGGATGTCGATGTGCACACGGTGGGGTCCGTCATCGAGGCCGTCCAGGACCAGTCGGGTGACACCCTCCGCCGAGGGGTTGGGAGCGAGCGTAAGCGCCCTGGAGGGTGGCACGGTCCGGAGCGCACGGAACTGTGCGCCGGGGGTATTGAGCCGCACCTTGCACGTGGGTCCCCAATTGGTGTAGATGCCGAAGAGGAATGCCCGCACGCGGACGTTCAGGTCCATGTCCGCCGGAAGCGGATAAGTGATCCAGTTGGTGGGAGCGATGCGGGTGCCGCTGATGAAGATCTCCCGGGTGTAAGTGCCATGGGGGTCGAAGAAGCGCAGCTGGTAGCCCTTGGCGTCCGGCTGGAAGTGCACGTAGAGTTGGGTGCTGGAGGCGTAAACCAGGTCGGTGCGGTCGCAGAAACTGTTGATGATACCCTGGTTGCTCAGCGGCAGGCAGAACTCACGCGTGGCGGTGCTGGTCCCGTTGAAGAGCCCGTTCGCATCGATGATCTTGCGCCCCTGGTCATTGAAGAGCCGATATCCACCATCGGCGATCCCATCATTGCCATCATCGTACACGACAAGGCGATAGCAGTCCAGGTCCAGGCAGACGGTCTCGGTGACCACGGTCCCGGCCATGCCGTCGGCGTAAGGCCCGCCGGAGTCGATCACCGAGTTGCCCATCTGGTCCATGATCGCCCAGGTCGTTTCGCTCCCATGGTCGTCCAGGGTGATCTCCAGGGTCACCTCGGCCGGGCATCCGCCGGGAGGGGCCATATCGGCATGGGCATTGATGGTCAGTAGGGTGCTGAGCGTCAGGAGGCCTGCGTTATGTATCAGGGTCTTCATGTGGACAAAATGCCTCCGGGTCGGCCTTCTGTCAACCCTTTACCACGACGGGTTGCCCACATGGAGCGGTGGATGAAGCGCGACCCGCGCACGAAGCCCGGGAAGAACATCATGCAATGTTGCTGTGACGGGAAAAGGAACGGCCCCCATGCGGAGGCCGTCGCTGTGCTCGGTCATGCGGGAGCTATTCCGCCAGCACCAGTACGGTGTTGTTCATCACTTCCACCACGCCGCCGTTGACGGGGAACGTCTGCACGCCCTTTTCGGTCTTCAGCTTCACATCCCCGGCCTTCAGCACGGTGATCAGCGGGGCGTGGTTCTCCAGGAAGCCCATGCTGCCGTCCACGCCGGGCACGGTCACGCTGCGGGCCTCGCCCTTGAAGAGTTCCTTGTCGGGGGTGATGATCTCGACGCGCATGGCTTACGCTTTCGCGGCCTCGGCCAGCATCTTCTTGCCGGCGGCGATCACGTCCTCGATGTTCCCCTTCAGGTTGAAGGCGGCTTCGGGGTACTCGTCCATCTCGCCCTCGAGGATCATATTGAATCCCTTGATGGTCTCCTCGATGGGCACCATCACACCTTTCAGTCCGGTGAACTGTTCGGCCACGTGGAAGGGTTGACTGAGGAATCGCTGCACGCGGCGCGCGCGGCTCACGGCCTGCTTGTCCTCTTCGCTCAGTTCGTCCATGCCGAGGATGGCGATGATGTCCTGCAGTTCCTTGTAGCGTTGGAGGATGGCCTTCACGCGCTGGGCACAATCGTAGTGCTCCTGGCCAACGACCGACGGGGTGAGGATCCGGCTGGTGGAATCCAGCGGGTCCACGGAGGGGTAGATACCGAGCTCGGCGATCTTCCGGCTGAGCACCGTCGTGGCGTCCAGGTGGGCGAAGGTGGTCGCCGGCGCCGGGTCGGTCAGGTCGTCCGCGGGCACGTACACCGCCTGCACGGAGGTGATGGACCCGCGCTTGGTGGAGGTGATGCGCTCCTGCATGGCGCCCATTTCCGTGGCCAGTGTGGGCTGATATCCCACCGCGCTCGGCATCCGGCCCAGCAGGGCGGACACCTCGGAGCCCGCCTGGGTGAAACGGAAGATATTGTCCACGAAGAAGAGGATATCCCGGCCACCGCCCTCACCCTCCCCATCGCGGAAGTACTCGGCGAGGGTCAGACCGCTCAACGCCACGCGTGCACGAGCGCCGGGAGGCTCGTTCATCTGGCCGAAGATGAAGGTGGCCTGGCTGGAGGAAAGCTGGTCGTAGTCGACCTTGGTCAGGTCCCAGCCGCCCTTCTCCATGCTGTGCGTGAATCCTTCGCCGTACTTGATGATACCGGCCTCGATCATCTCGCGGAGCAGGTCGTTCCCCTCTCGGGTGCGCTCACCCACGCCGGCGAAAACGCTGTAGCCACTGTATCCCTTGGCGATGTTGTTGATCAGCTCCTGGATCAGCACGGTCTTGCCCACGCCGGCGCCGCCGAAGAGGCCGATCTTGCCGCCCTTGGCGTAGGGTTCGATGAGGTCGATCACCTTGATGCCCGTGAAGAGCACCTCCGTGCTGGTCGTCAGGTCCTCGAACTTGGGGGCTTCGCGGTGGATGGGGTAGCGCTTGGCGGTTTCCACCGGCTTCATCCCATCGATGGCCTGACCGGTCACGTTGAAGAGCCGGCCCTTGATGGCCTCACCCACGGGCATGCTGATCGGACCCTCCTGCCCCACGACCTCGGTGCCGCGTGCCAGTCCATCAGTGCTGTCCATGCTGATGGCACGCACCGTGTCCTCGCCGATCAGCTGCTGGGTCTCCAGCACCAGGGTGGTGCCGTCCTCGCGCTTGATGTGCAGCGCGTCATAGATATTGGGCAGCGAGGTGGCGTTCTCGAAACGCACGTCGACCACAGGTCCGATGACCTGGACGACCTTTCCGATGTGCTTGGACATGAGCGGGTTAGGCTAGGGATACGGGGTTGATCCCGATTTGCGGCCGCGAAGGTACGGCTTGCCTCGGGATGGACAATGGACGTGGATGGGTTGTGGAGAAGTCAGGGCGGTCCTGAGCACATGCGCCCAATGCATCGAACGACTTCCGACCATCGCCCCCAACTTTGCGGCCGTGAAGGTCCATCGTGATCTGGCTTCTTTCCGGGAGGTGCCCCGGCCCGTGCTCACCACCGGTACTTTCGACGGTGTGCACCGCGGCCATCGCGTGATCCTGGAGCGGTTGAACGAGGTGGCGCGCCGGGAGGATGGCGAAAGCGTGCTGTTCACCTTCCACCCCCACCCCCGGATGGTACTGCACCCGGACGACAGCGGGCTGGAGCTGCTCAATACGCAGGACGAAAAGATCGCCCTGCTGGAGGCCGCCGGGGTGGACCATCTGCTGGTGATCCCCTTCTCCCGGTCCTTTTCCCGGATGACCGCGGTGGAATACGTCCGGGACATCCTGGTGGAGGGCATCGGCGTGCATGCCGTGGTGATCGGCTACGACCATCGCTTCGGTCGCAACCGCGAAGGGGACATCCATGTCCTGCGTCAACTGGGCGAAGCCTACGACTTCCAGGTGAAGGAGATCCCCGCGCAGGAGATCGACCGCGTGAAGGTGAGCAGCACCAAGGTCCGGGAGGCATTGAAGGAAGGTGATATCCGAACGGCCGACAGCTACCTGGGCTATGCCTACCCGCTGAGCGGCGTTGTGGTGGCCGGGGACCGGATCGGCCGCACCATCGGCTACCCGACGGCGAACATCGCGATGATCGACCCCTACAAGCTGGTGCCGGCCAACGGCGTGTACGCCGTGCGCGTCGATGTCAGGGGATCCACCCATGACGGCATGTTGAACATCGGCACAAGACCCACCATCAGTGAACGCAGCGCGGACCGCACCGTGGAGGCCCATGTCTTCGACTTCAGCGCCGACATCTACGGTGAGCCCATCACCGTCCGCCTGTATGCAAGACTGCGGGACGAAGTGCGGTTCCCGGACCTGGAGGCTTTGCGGGCGCAGCTGGATCGGGATACGGGATCGGCGCGAGGCGCGTTGAAGCAGATGCGGTCATGATCCGTCGGTCGACATCCCTGCTGTTCTTCGTGCTCCTGTTCCCTGCCGTTGGCGCGCGGGCCCAGCTGCTCGATCGCATCGCATTGGATACGGTCAGGGTGTACCACAGCCTGGAGCACGCCCTGAAGGAACCGGACAAGGTCTTCGCGCTGGACCTGTCCCGGCAGAAGCTGAAGGACCTGCCGGAAGCCTTGTTCGGCCTGAAGCATCTGAACATCCTCCGGCTTGAGGGCAACAAGCTGAGGCAACTCCCGGATCGGCTGGCGGAGTTGTCCGACCTGCAGGTGCTCGACCTCAAGCACAACAAGCTGGAGGAATTCCCTGAGGTGATCTGTTCGCTCACCCATCTGGAGCGTCTCGATATGTCGCGCAATGCGCTGACCGGACTTCCCGAATGCCTGGGTCGGCTCACGGAACTCGTTTCGCTGGACCTGTGGAGCAACGACCTGGCCACGTTCCCCGACTCCCTCAGCGGCATGACGGCGCTGCGCTTCCTGGACCTGCGGGTGATCCAGATCGAGGAGAAGGAGCAGGACCGCATCAGCGAACTGCTGCCACGGGCCAAGATCTATTTCTCGGCTCCCTGCAATTGCGGGATGTAGGATGTGGAAAGTGGAAACGTGAAAGCTGAAAAAAGGGGCTCAGCGAAGATGGCGGCATCAAGGGCCGATCACCGCATCATGCCTTTTCACGGCTTTCTTCCGATCCGTGATCCCCTCATTTCGACCAACAACTTTTACATTCAGCTTTCACCTTTTCCTTGTTTCCCTGGACCTTCATCGAGATCCTGGCCGTGATCGGCAATCTGGCCTATACCATAGGCATGGCATGGGAGAGGCGCTCAGGCTGGCTGTTCGGCATTGCCGCGTCCGCACTGAGCGTCGCGCTATTCCTGCACCAACAGCTACCGGGACAGGTCGTGCTCAGTGCGTACTACGTGGCCATGGGTGTCTACGGATGGCTCACCTGGGGGAAGGGCGCGGAGCAGCTGCCGATCCGCCAGCGCGAGCTGCTGTTCCATTTGGTGCTGCTTGGCGTGGTGGGTCTACTGACCTTGATGGTCGGACGCGGGCTCGAACGTTTCCTTGACAGCGCACGTCCATACGAGGATGCCTTCGTCACGGTCCTCAGCCTGTTCGCCACATGGATGATGGCTCGCAAGGTGCTTGAGAATTGGGTGTACTGGATCGTCGCCGATGCGGTCGGGGTGCACCTGTATCTCACCAGCGGGCTTACCTGGTATGCCCTGCTCTTCGTGGTGTACATCGGGCTGTCGATCGCCGGGTGGTGGCGGTGGACCCGCACTTGGCGTGATCAGCGGCGCACGAACGGCGTTGCGGTCACACGCCCGTCCACGGTCGACCGCAGCCAATAAGCACCTGGTTCCAGATCACGCACGTCCAACCGGTCACGGCCCCCCGTGCTTGTTCGCGGAGCGATCACGGTGCGTCCACCGGCATCCACGACTTCCAGTCGCACGGCGTCCGGCGTGGACCATTCCACTCCCAGCAGGTCCGTTGCCGGATTGGGTGCGAGACGGATGTCTGTGTTCCATGTGATCGGTCGGTCGATGCCCAGAAGCAGGTCCGAAGTGCCCACGTTGTTCAATAGGGTGGAATTGGCATACGAGATCGAGCCGCCGATCACGATCTGCCCGCCATAGGAGGTCGTGGCGTTCACAACATCACCACCGATCCACGCGATCCCCTGCACGTCCTCGGTGGCATCCACGAACCGCGCGACGTGGTTCCCGCTATCGTTCAGCCCCGGTCCATAGACCTCGAAGGTCCCGCATAGGAACACTTCGCCGGCGTGTTCCCCGAAACCAAGCACGGCACTCGGGGTGGCGGTGGCGTTGGTCAGGATGCTCCCGTTCTGGTATTGCGGTGCGTTCCACTGCGATGCGCTTGCGGGCAGCAGGGCAAGCCCGAAGCCGGGGTCCGTTCCATCGAACAGCATGCCACCGGCCAACAGCGTGCCGTTGCGTTCGTGCAGCGCGAACACCTCGTCAGGCAGTCCGTCAGCCAATTGCTGCCATTGGCCGTTCACCAGCTCTGCGACATGCATGCAGGGCGTTCCGCCGAATTGACCGATCTCGGTGAAGGCGCCGGCCGCGACCAAACGGCCATCGTGTATGCTGAGCGCGTGGATCGCATTGTTCAGGGGATCCCCCACCGGCTCCCAACTGCTCCCGTTCCAATGCATGACCTGATAGGTGATGCCGGCGAAGCCGCTCGCATCGCCTGCGGCATAGAGTTCACCGTTCATCACGAAAAGGTCATTGAGGTGCGGGTCCATGCCCCATTCCACGGTCTCATAGCTCCAACCCCAGCCGTTCCAGCGTGCCAGGTCGCTGAGCCCACCCTGGAAGTGACCGGCCACCAGCAGGTCCTGACCGACGATGACCATATCCTTCGGGTCGCCATTGATGCCGGTGCCCATTGTCAAGTATTGTCCGCCTGACCAGCGAACGATCCCGTTCACCACAGTTCCTCCGGCATCACCGAACCGGCCGGCCAGGTAGAGGTTGCCCTGGCCATCGTTCACCATGCAGGTCACGGTGCTGTCCATTCCGCCGCCCATATCGGACCAGAACGTCTGCGGGGGATAACCCGGTTGGATCCAGGCCAGTTCGTCCACGGTGAATCCGTGGTGGGAAGCCCAGTTGATGATGTCGGGTGCGTAGCGGGGATCTGCGGTCAGTTCGCTCACATAGGCCAGGTTGTTGCCGTTGTGGATCCGTTCCGCCAGAGCAGCGTCACCGCTTTCGATCATCAACTGCCCCACGGCGCAGGCGGTCCGATGGGGGTCGATGAAGACCGGGTTGCGGAAGGGCAGCACGTCGTTGCTCGGGAATAGACCACGGTCCGCGTAGTGCTCCAGATCATCGAGCAGCCGTCTGCGATGTTGCATCTGGTCGGCGCTGAGGCCTTCCGGCGTGTGCACGTACAGATAGGCCCGAACACGATGCAGGTGCGCTGCGATCCGCTGCGCTTCATTCTTGAAATGCACCGTCCGTTCACCACCGTCGGGCGTTGGATCACGCACGGCCCATTGGGTGTTCACCTCCAGGAGATGCCGCGCGAGCGGTGCATCCTGTTGTGGGGCGAGTTGGGCGAAGAGGGGAAGTGAGGTCCCGGTCAGGGCGAGGAGGAGAAGTCCTTTCATGATCGTGTCAGTTGATCGTGTGTCGTTCCCTAGAGGCAACAGCCCACATCTTTGCTGCCTCCGCAGTGATAGAAAGTTACGGGCGGGGTGGCCGGATGTGTTTCCTGTTCCCGCTTTCAACATTCGACTTTTGATGCGTCGTATCGCCATCACCGGCCCCGAGAGCAGCGGCAAGACCACCCTGGCCAGGGCCGTGGCCGCCCACTATGGCGCGCTGTGGGTGCAGGAGTTCGCACGGGAATACCTGGCGCGCATCGATCGACCGTATGTGGAAGCCGATCTGATCGCCATCGCGAAGGGACAGCTCGCGTCGGAACAGGCACAGGAGGATCCGAACCGTTCACTGCTCGTGTGCGATACGGACATGATCACCCACCGCATCTGGAGCCAGGAGAAATACGGACGCGTGGCCCCCGAACTGGAACAGCTCGTGCAGGGGACGCTCTACGACCTCGCCCTGCTCTGTCGCCCCGACATTCCCTGGGAATACGATCCCCTGCGTGAGAACCCGCACGACCGCGACCGGCTCTTCGCGTTGTACCACGCCACGCTGATCGAACTCAAGCGCCCCTTCGTGATCATCGAAGGCGATCGACGCGAACGCCTGCATCGGGCCGTGCACGCGATCGGAGAGGTGATGGGGTAATGGTGCTGATCAGCGCGAGGGTATGGTCGACCCTGTGGGTCGACGTTACAGGTGGTCATCTGGATATCTCGGTAGTTTCATATTTCAGCTTTCCACTTTCTCGTTCACACTTTCTCGTTTCCTGTCTCCTCCCCATACCTTCGCCCCGTCATCACCCGGGGTGCTCCGCCGACACGCGGATGCTGAGATCATACCCGTTGAACCTGCGCAGGTAATGCTGCGAAGGGATGCGCCAGCCAACGGCGGCACCTCCGTGCGATGACCCTGAACACGGAGGACCATGAAGCACCATTTCCTTGTCGCTGTCCTGATCGGCGGCACACAGACGCTCCTGGCGCAGACGCGCATCGCAGGCACCATCACAGGCACCACCAACGACAGCCTGCCCGGCGTGAACGTGGTGATCGGGGAGGAGGCCTTCGGGGCCACAACCGATGCCCGCGGCCGCTACCGGATCACCGGCCTGCGCCCGGGGAGCGTGCGCCTGCGCGTGAGCCATATCGGCTACACGTCCATCGACAGCACGATCACCCTCGTGGAAGGCCTCAACACGATCGACCTGCGCCTGCACGCGCATGCCTACCTGATGCACGAGGCGGAGGTCACCGCCGTGCGTCCCGCGGACCGCACGCCCGTCGCCCACAGCACCGTGACGCGGGAGGAACTGGAGCGCACCAACACCGGCGTGGACCTGCCGCTGCTGCTGGACCTGCAGCCCAGCGTGGTGACCACCACGGACGCCGGTACCGGCATCGGCTACACCGGCCTGCGCATCCGCGGCACCGACGCCACGCGCATCAATGTCACCCTCAACGGCGTGCCCTTCAATGATGCGGAAAGCCAGGGCACCTTCTTCGTGGACCTGCCCGACTTCGCCAGCAGCGTGGAGGACATCTCCGTGCAACGCGGCGTGGGCACCAGCACCAATGGTCCCGGCGCGTTCGGCGCCAGCATCGACCTGCGTACGCGGCCCGTGTCGGAGGATCCCTTCGGCGAGGTGAGCGCTTTCGCGGGCTCGTACAACACGCAGCACTACATGACGCGCTTGGGTACGGGACGCACCAGGAGCGGGCTCAGCCTCGATGGCCGCCTCAGCTCGATCACCAGCGACGGTTACATCGACCGCGCCACCGCCGACCTGAAGAGCTACTTCCTGCAGGGGGCGTGGACCGGTAAGCGGACCAGCGTGCGCTTCATCACCTTCAAGGGGCACGAAAGGACCTACCAGGCCTGGGCCGGTGTGCCGCGCGAGGTGATCGACACCAACAGGACCTACAACCCCTACACCTACGACAATGAGGTCGACGATTACACGCAGACGCACTACCAGTTGCTGTTCGATCGGCAGATCGGCGAACACGTCGCGCTGAACATCACCGGCTTCCGCGTGGACGGCGCGGGCTACTACGAGAGCTACGAGGACGATGCTTCGCTGGGCGACTTCGGCATCAACACGCAGGTGATCGACGGCGACACCATCGCGACCAGCGACCTGGTCCAGCGGCAATGGCTGGACAACACGCTGCAGGGGGTGAATGCTTCGGTGATCTACGGATCAGGGGCGCACCAAGCGATCCTCGGCGGCAGCTACAGCGACTACGCCGGCGCGCACTACGGCGAGGTGATCTGGTCGCGCTTCGCGGGCGACACGGAGATCCGCCAGCGCTACTACGACAACGACGCGGACAAGACCGACGCGAACGTCTTCGCCAAACTGACCCATGCCGTCGGCCGGAAGGTGGAGCTGTTCGGCGATGCGCAACTGCGCTGGGTGGACTATCGTTTCCTCGGCTACGACAACGACCTGCAAAGCGTGACGCAGGACGTCGCCTTCACTTTCTTCGACCCCAAGGCCGGGGTCAACTGGCGCGTGCATGAAGGCGGCCGCGTGTATGCGAGCGTCGGCGTGGCCGACCGCGAACCCAACCGCGACGACTTCACCGAGAGCACCCCGCAGAGCCGTCCCACCAGCGAGCGACTTGTCGACTACGAGGCCGGCTACCAACGCCGTTCCGGTCGTCTGGCCCTGGGCGTCAACGGCTACTATATGGACTACACCGATCAGCTCGTGCTCACCGGCGAACTGAACGACGTGGGCGCGGCGATCCGCACCAACGTATCGCGGAGCTATCGCGCGGGCATCGAGCTCACCTGGTCGGCGCGGCTCACCACTTGGCTGCTGTGGCAGGGCAACGCCTCTTACAGCCGGAACCGCATCATCGACCTCTCCGAATACGTCGACGACTGGGACAACGGCGGGCAGCAGGTCTTCACCTATGATGATACCCCGATCGCCTTCAGTCCGGACCTGATCGCCGCCAGCGAACTGGGCTTCACCCTATGGAACAAGGAAGGCAAAGGCAGAGCGGACCTCACGCTGGTGACCAAGTACGTGGGCGTGCAATACCTGGACAACAGCGGCAGCGCCGCCCGCCAGCTCGATGCCTACCTGGTGAACGACCTCCGCCTGAACGTCTCATTGACCCCATTGCGCTCATTTCCTCACATTTCCCTCATTCTCACCGTTCGCAACCTGCTGAACGAGCAGTACGAGAACAACGGCTGGAGCTACAGCTACATCAGCGACGGCTCCCGCGAAGAGCTGGTCGGGCTATACCCGCAGGCCTTGCTTGACATATCGGGCGGGGTGACGGTGGGGTTGTGAACATTGAGGACAGCAAAGAAAGCCGTTCACTGGTGATCCTGTTCGCGGTCTGGCCTTGGGGTATTGGACAGAAGCAATATCCCTTCGCGTTCGAAATACATGATCGTGTCCCTATGGTAGGACAACACTGGATCCTCCGCGAAGTATCCTACCTTTTCCAAGGACCTGCACAGATGCAAATAGTAGTCGGCAGCACTTATATCCAGATTCGCAGGTTCATCTTCCACGAAGGCTACGTTCGGGTAACACCCACGGACCGTGTAATAAAGAATGGATGCGCGGAACGGCCAATCGGCGTCGAGTTTTTGAACGACCCCGGATTTCTGTCCAATGGCATCCAATTTCCCCAATATGTCCCGGGTATGTGCATCTTGGAACCAGATCGTCGTATTCGTAAGGTTGAAATTGTATGTGAAAATGAGGATGGAAATGGTGGCCAGCAGGGTGGTCATGGATCGTGCGAGGGTCGTGGGTCGAGCTAGGTGAAGTTCGCTTGAGAATTGAACGAACGCAATGCTGACGGTTGGGATAATGAAAAGCGCTGTCCTGTCGATCGGATAGTTCGTTCCAAAGGCGTGATGAGCCATGATCATGGCGAGCATCGGAACAAAGGTCAAGATGAGCAATGACCGCGTTCGCTCAAGAATCGCGGCATCTTTCCGACCCCCAATGGCCAAGCTGAGCATCGCCACTACCAAGAAAATGGCCACCGATCCAGCAAGAACGATCGACACGATTTCATCGTTCGCTACATCCCCTAGTGAGCACGAGACCAATGAGAAAAGCGTGTCTCCGTAGATCCCCGTCTTTCCGCCGTACCAGAGCGCATCGGCGGCGATCAATCTTGTCAATGGTAGGTATAGAACACCGGCGAGGATTGCGGACAGCCCCAGAGATCCGAACATGAGGCGGAAGAAGCGCGGCTTCCATGGTGTTGACGAAAATTGTAGATAATTGATCGCGATCACGACACCAATAAAGTGAAATATGACCGAGAAACTACAAATTACGGATATGGATGCAAAAATAATACATGAATATGCAGGTGACCATTTTTTGCTTTCATTGAATGCCAGCAAATAATAGATAGAAACGATGTCGAATGATAGCGCAAGTCCATAGCCTCTGGCTAAACCGAAGAATTCAAGAAGGAATGAATTTGTTACTAGCAATACGAATAGTGAAATTCGAAATATTCCATTGAAAAAATGAATTGAAATTCTGTAACTATAGAAGAGGTATAGGATACATGAAAAGATGTTGGGAAGCCTCGAAAGAAATACCGACTCGCCACCTATTGAGAACAACAATTTGATCAACAGAGTATTGATGACATGGTTGTTAGCTATAGGCGTTGAATAAGAAACTATATCGATCACTGGGGCGCCCACAAATCCGTCCAAGGTCCATGCTTCATCGTAGGTTATGTCCAATATCCACGATCGCAGAACGACATACCCCAATACGACAAGGCCGAGGAAGACGAACAGCACTTTGTTGTGCTTCATATACGGACCAGCTGGGGGTGGGGCGGGACCGATCAAGCGTCAGCGTTCAATGTTCGTTCGCTTCTAAGAACTGGTGCGCAAAATGAAGATAGGGTCGCGACCCTATCCGGGGTGGAACTTCACCCATGCACCGCCTCGCTCATGGCGAAGATGTGCTCGGGGTCCTGTTCGAAGGCGGTGCCCACCACCAGCACGTTGGTGCCGGCGGCGCAGAGGTCGCGGGCCTGAGCGACCGTGCGGATGCCGCCGCCCACGATGATCGGCAGGTCCACGTGCGCGCGTACGGCCTCGATCATCGCGGGGCTCACGGTGCGTTCGGCGCCGCTGCCGGTGTCGAGGTAGACTGTTCGCAGGCCTAGGAGCTCACCGGCCAGGGCCGTGGCCGCCGCGATACCCGGCTTGTCGTGCGGCACCGGCGTGCTCTGGCTCACGTAATGTGCAGTGGTCGTTCGGCCGCCGTCGACCAGCAGGTAGCCCGTGGGGATGGCCTCCAGGCCCAGGGCTTTCACCGTGGGCGCGGCGGTGACGTGGTGCCCGATCAACAGCTCGGGGTTGCGGCCGCTGATCAGGGAGAGGAACAGCACCGCGTCCGCATGCGCGCTCAGCTGCGCCGGACTGCCGGGAAAGAGCACGACGGGTCGGTCACTGAGCGCCTTCACCCGCGCCACGCACCGATCGAACGCGGCCGTGGTAAGCAGACTTCCCCCCACGAAGATCAGGTCGGCCCTCGCCATGCAGGCGTTCTGCACGGTGCGCTCCAGCAATGCCTCGTCCACGCCCAGGTCGGGGTCGATCAGCACCGCCAGCAGGTGGCGCGCTTCCTCCTTCGCACGGACGATCCGGGGGAGCACGTTGGTCATGTCGCGAACTTACATGGAATACCTCCCACGAATTCGTTCTTCATTGCTTCGGGTCGCTGCAATTGGATCACCGAGGACGTTGTTGCCGGCCGTGTGCAGGATGTTGATCGCGAACAGCCGGCTGCCGACCAACTCCCTACCTTTGCAGGCCCAATGCACGAAGACATGCCGCAGACCACCGAAGCCGTGAAGTACAAGGTAAAGGACATCAAGCTGGCCGATTGGGGCCGCAAGGAGATCGAACTCGCCGAGGCGGAGATGCCCGGCCTGATGGCGCTGCGCGCCGAGTATGGCCAACAGAAGCCGCTGAAGGGCGCCCGCATCGCTGGCTGCCTGCATATGACCATACAGACCGCTGTGCTTATCGAGACCCTGAAGGAGCTGGGTGCGGAGGTGACCTGGAGCAGCTGCAACATCTTCAGCACGCAGGACCATGCCGCTGCCGCCATCGCCGCGGCCGGGATCCCGGTTTTCGCCTGGAAGGGCATGAACGCGGAGGAATTCGACTGGTGCATCGAGCAGACGCTGCGCGCGTTCGAGGGCGGCCAGCCGTTGAACATGATCCTGGACGACGGCGGCGACCTGACCAACATGGTGTTCGACAAGTACCCCGAACTGATCCAGGGCATCCGGGGCCTGAGCGAGGAGACGACCACGGGGGTGATGCGCCTGATCGAACGCGAACGCAAGGGCACGCTGCCGATGCCGGCGATCAACGTGAACGACAGCGTGACCAAGAGCAAGTTCGACAACAAGTACGGCTGCAAGGAGAGTGCGGTGGACGCTATCCGACGTGCCACCGACATCATGCTCGCCGGCAAGGTGGCCGTGGTATGCGGCTATGGCGACGTGGGCAAGGGTACGGCAGCCTCACTCCGCGGTGCCGGTGCGCGCGTGGTGGTCACCGAGATCGACCCGATCTGCGCACTGCAGGCCGCGATGGACGGCTACGAAGTGAAGAAATTAAGCACGGTGGTCGGCCGCGTGGACATCGTGGTGACCGCCACGGGCAATTACAACATCGTGCGCGAAGAGCACTTCCGCGCGCTGAAGGACAAGGCGATCGTGTGCAACATCGGCCACTTCGACAACGAGATCGACATGGCATGGCTGAACAAGACGTACGGCAAGACCAAGGTGGAGATCAAGCCGCAGGTGGACAAGTACACGATCGATGGGAAGGACCTGATCGTCCTCGCCGAAGGCCGCCTGGTGAACCTCGGCTGCGCCACGGGCCATCCCAGCTTCGTGATGAGCAACAGTTTCACCAATCAGACGCTCGCACAGCTTGAGCTGTGGAACAACCACGGCAACTACGAGAACAAGGTGTACGTACTGCCCAAGCATCTCGATGAGAAAGTGGCGAGCCTGCACCTGTCCAAGATCGGCGTGGAGCTGGAGCAGCTCAGCGACGAACAGGCGAAGTATATCGGCGTGCCGAAGAACGGCCCGTTCAAGAGCGACGCCTATCGCTACTGAACCTTCCCATTTCCCGGAACCGCGACGCCCGGCCATCGGCCGGGCGTACCATTACCATCCGCGCGGAGCGGAGGCGGTCAGTTGTAGATGCGCAGGTTCGTGCCGTTGAACAGAGTGTGGTACTGTTTCAGGCTCGTGGCGGCAGGTCCCTGGGTCACGCTTCCGTCTATGATCAGAAAGGCCGAGCCGCAGCAGTCTGCATCGCGCGCGATCACCTCCGTGCTGTCAACGCTCACACGGCAGTTGTCGCCGGGCTGGTAGGGGCAATGCCGATCGAAGGCCATGAATTCGTCGATGCTCCTGCGGTAGACCAGGATGCCCTGTGAGCCACCTGTCAGATAGAGCCAGCCACCCGGCACCTGGATGTCCGCGTAGGCCGGGTTGTTCACGTTGATCGTGAAGTCCACCTGTGTATAGGGAACGCCCCCCTGCTCCTCCTTGCGGCAACCGAAGAGCACGGCCAGACCCATGGCTCCGCCGATCAACAGGGTCCTTTGCATTTGGCGCGACATGTCATGCAAAAGTAACGGAACGACGCCCGGTGGCGTGCGGCCTTACCTTGCGGACATGTTCGATCGGAAGGCCCTGCTGGTGGTGTTCGCATTGATGACGGTGCCGGTCGTGATGCATGCACAGGACCAGGGGATCAGCCGGAAGCAACAGGAGAAGCTCCTGGCGAAGAAGGAGAAGGACAAGAAGAAGGAGCAGGTCCGGAAGGAAAAGGAGGATCGCAAACGGCATCTGGCGCTGCAGGACAAGGCCACACGGAAGCGGATCAAACAGCACACCCGCCGGGCGGACAAGCATGGTCCGGGCCGCCACCGCGACCCCTTCCTGAAGCGCCTCTTCACCCGCTAGGCCGCAGGCCCTGACCTGTATAGGTGGGCGGACCATTGGCGGTCCGCCAATGGCGCGATGGTCCAGGTTAAGGATATCTTGCTCCCGGTTCACCCCAGGATGTTCCGACCCTGCCTGAACGAAAGCATGAGCCCGATCGGTCATATCGCCTGGAATCCGCGTCAGACGCGGGTTTCAGAGGGTTTGACCGGAAGGAAAACTTTCTATCTTTACGCCCCCTCGTTGCGCAGTAACGCAGAACGAAAAACCTTCCGTTGATGGTGAGAAGACTATTCTCCGCTATCGCCCTTGTCGTGTTCGGAGCGACAGCCGCGATCGCCCAGGTGGGCGCCGGTAGCTTGAAGGGCAAAGTGACCGACAAGAAGACGGGCGAGCCGCTCCCCTTCGTGAACGTGGTCGTCGAGAACAAGGGCTCCCAAGTGGCGGGCGGTGCCACCGACTTCGACGGGAACTATTTCATCAAGCCCATCGACCCCGGGACCTATGATGTGCTGGTCTCCTACGTGGGTTACCAGCCGCTGAAGATCGCCGGTGTGGTGATCAACAACAACAAGATCACCTTCCAGGACCTGGAGTTGAACTCCGGGATCGAACTGACCGAGTTCGAGGTGGTGCAATACAACGTGCCGCTCATCGACAAGGACGGAGGGGCGTCCGGGGGTACGGTCACACGGGAGGATATCGCCAAGATGCCCGGACGTTCCGCGGCCTCGATCGCCACCACGGTCGCTGGGGCCAGTGATGCAGGCACCGGCGGCGGGATCAGCATCCGCGGTGCGCGTACCGAGAACACGTACTACTATATCGATGGTGTGAAGGTCCCCGCTGGGGCCGGAACGGGCCTGCCCAAGAGCGCCATCGAGGAGGTGCAGGTGATCACCGGCGGCGTGCCCGCCAACTATGGTGATGTGACGGGTGGCGTGATCAACATCACCACACGCGGTCCCAGTCGGCAGTTCTTCGGCGGATTGGAATACCTCACCAGCGGTTTCAAGCTAGGTGATGATGTGACGGACATCGTGGGGTTGGACAAGTTCGCCTACAACCAGGTGGAGGGCAGTCTCAGCGGGCCGATCTTCTTCCGGAAGGACAGTGTGGGCAACAAGACCAGTTCCGTGCTCGGCTTCTTCCTTTCGGGTTCCTACCTGAACGTCCAGGACGACGACCCCAGCTATCTTGGAGATTACAGGGTGCGCAAGGACGCACGTGATCAACTGCTGGCCGAGCCGTTGCGGCTGATCCCGGTGGGTCAGGACCAGGCGGTGGTCTACAGTTCGGACTACTTGCGCGCGGACGACATCGAGCATGTCGATACCCGCCTGAACGCAGCGCGGACGGCCTATCTGGCCTCAGGCAAGCTGGACATCGCCACCACGCCCACGATCAACCTCACCGTGGGAGGATCCTTCGACTATGGTGATCGGCAGAAGTACAACCGGGCCAATTCCTTGCTGAATTCCGACAACAACACCCGCCGGCGTGACATCACCTGGAGGGGGTTCGTGAAGTTCACACAGCGCTTCAACAGCCGCGAAGGCCAGTCCGCTGAGGACAACAAGTCCAAGATCAAGAACGCCTACTACACACTGCAGGTCGACTACTCCCGGTACAACCAGCTTATCGAGGACCAGGTGCACGGCGACAATTTCTTTGATTATGGCTACCTCGGGAAGTTCACCACCTATCGCGCTCCTACCTATGAGTTCGTGGATTCCCTGGCGGCCTTCGTGCACACGGGCTTTCGGGATACGCTGGTCACCTTCGTGCCGAGCGAGACCAACGCCGACGTGGCCGCGATCACGACGCAGTATTTCGGCCTGTTCGACTACGAGCCGTTCAATGTGGCCGGCCTGTTCGGTCTGCCCACCGAGCCGGGCCCGTACGAGAACCTGAACGAGATCACCCGCCGCAACGGCCTGTTGAACGGCGAACGTCCCCGCCGGCTCTATGACCTTTGGAACAATGTCGGTTACATCGACGATCCCGACGGCGGCGAATACTACAAGCGTCAGACGGACCAGTTCCGCCTGACAGCCTTCGGTTCGGCCGATATCGGTCAGCACGCCCTTTCCATCGGCGTGGAATACGAGCAGTTGACCGACCGCCGCTATGAGCTCGTGCCTGTTGGGCTGTGGGGCCGCGCTTACGACCTGGCCAACTTCCATCTGCAGGAGCTCAACAACAGCAGCCTGGACAATGCGACCATCACGTATCTCGGCACCACCGCGCTGTACACCTTCGATCGGCTTGTAGGGCCGGACCAGGCTTTCTTCGACCAACAGCTGCGCACTTCACTGGGACTGGACCCGAACGGGACCGATATCATTGATGTGTACTCGCTCGATCCCTCGCAGCTGGATATCAGCATGTTCAGCGCGGAGGAGTTGATCAACGACGGGAATTCCTACGTCAACTTCAACGGGTATGACCACCTTGGCAACAAGGTGGCCCGTTCCACCTTCGATGATTTCTTCGACGAGAAGGACGAGTTCGGGAACTACACCCGCATCCAGCCGGCCTTCCAGCCGATCTACATCGCGGGGTACGTGATGGACAAGTTCGCCTTCGACGACATCATTTTCAACCTTGGTGTGCGTGTGGACCGCTATGATGCGAACCAGAACACCCTGAAGGACAAATACCTGTGGCGTCCGGCATACACGGCGGGCTCATCGGAGGTCCAGGTCTTGCTCGACCAGGGTCGTCCGGGTAACATCGGTGACGACTACGTGGTCTATGTGGATCGGATCAATGACCCCACCCGCGTCGTCGGCTATCGCGACGGGGATACCTGGTACGATGCGACCGGTCAGGAGATCACGGATCCGTCCGTGCTGCGCTCCTCCGAGGGCATCGCGCCCTACCTGATCGGCTACGATGAGGACCAGAACGGCGATCTGACGGGCAGCAAATTGAAGAAATCGGCGTTCGAGGATTACACCCCGGCCGTGAACGTCATGCCGCGCGTCGCGTTCAGCTTCCCGATCTCCGACGAAGCCTTGTTCTTCGCGCACTATGACGTGCTGACCCAGCGGCCCACCAGTGCCTCGCGCCTGGACCTGCCCGGGTATGCTTACATCCAGACGACGGGCAACATCCTCGGCAATCCCAGCCTCGTACCGAGCAAGACCATCGACTACGAGCTTGGCTTCCAACAGGTGTTGAGCAAATCCTCTTCATTGAAGCTCTCCGGATTCTATCGCGAGCTGCGCGACATGATCGCCATTCGCAACGTGACGGAGGCCTGGCCCCAGACCTACCGGACCTACGACAACATCGACTTCGGAACGGTCAAGGGCATCACAGCGACGTATGACCTGAGGCGTACGGGCAATGTGTGGATGCGTGCCAGCTACACCCTGCAGTTCGCAGACGGAACGGGCTCCGACCCGAACACGAGCCTTTCGCTGATCAATGCGAACCAGCCCAACCTGCGCACGATCAGCCCGCTGAACTTCGACCAGCGCCACCGGATCCAGGTGACCATGGACTTCCGCTATGGCGAAGGCAAGGATTACAATGGCCCGATGCTCTTCGGGAAGCCGATCCTTCAACGGACCGGAATGAACGTTGTCGCCATCCTCGGCAGTGGCACGCCCTACAGCCAGTCGAGCACTATCTACCAGGAGGCCTCGATAGACAGCCACAACGGGAACCGGCGACTTGACGGTGGGATCAACGGTGCCCGGCTGCCTTGGCAGTTCACCACCGACATGCAGATCGATCGCGACATCACGCTCCATTTCGGCAAGGACAAGGAAGGATCGAAGGCCAAGTCCTCGAACCTGAACATCTACCTGCTGATCACGAACCTGTTCAACACACAGAACGTGACGGACGTGTACCGCGCGACCGGTTCGCCGGACAACGATGGCTATCTCGCCGCGGCGCAATTCCAGAACGACATCCAGTTGCAGACCGATGAGGCCTCGTACCGTGACCTGTACGCGCTCAAAGTGAACAACCCCGGTAACTATGGTCAACCGAGGACGCTCCGTCTCGGTCTGCGCCTGGATTTCTGACCCTAAGACAATATGCTCGACATGAAAGGTCCCGACCGCATGCAGCTCACCAGAACTTTCGCATTCCTTCTTATCCTGGCCCTGGGTACTTCCGTGGCCTCGGCCCGTGAGTCCATCGAACCCCGCAAGGGTGAGGGTCAGGGCGGGGCCAATGGCCAGCCCAAAGCGGCCGGCTGCGCGCCGGCCACGGTGTTCACGGAACTGGACCTGAACAACGTGCGGACCCGGGTCGAAACGGGTGGCAACATGTGGCAGGACAGGACCGGCAGCGGCGGGCCTGCCTATGAGGTGCCGAAGACCGCGGACCGCAGTGGGGCCGATGCACTGTTCGCCGGTGCGCTCTGGATGGGTGGTTTTTCGCCGGACAACCAACTGAAGCTGGCGGCGGTCCGTTTCCGTCAGGTCGGTAATGATTTCTGGCCGGGGCCGTTGACGAACACCGGTGATGCGTCCATCGATCCGGACGTCTGTCTGCAATATGACCGGACCTGGAAGACCCTCCGTCAGGACGCCGAGGTCCACCAGGGATACTATCAGTGCGCGCTGGATCCGAACTGCGATGTCAACGAGGACTTCCCGGACTTCAACACGCCGACCGTATTTTACGAATGGCCCGCACATGGCGACATCAACCTGGACCAGGATTACTACCTGGCACCCTATGTGGATTTCGACGGCAGTGGGGACTATGATCCGGACCAAGGGGACTATCCCGGGTTCGACCTCGACGGTGTGGTGGATTGCAAGAACCGGTTCCGGGAGGATCCTGTGCCCCTTTTCGGCGACCAGAACATCTGGTGGGTGTTCAATGACAAAGGGAATGCCCACACGGAATCCGGAGGCCTGCCGATCGGCATGGAGGTCCGTGCACAGGCCTTTGCGTTCAGCACGAACGACGAGGTCAATAACATGACCTTCTACAACTATGTGCTGATCAACCAGGGCACACAGACCCTGCAGAACACCTATTTCGGACAGTGGGTGGACTGCGACCTGGGTTGTGCGGACGATGATTATGTGGGTTGCGATGTCCAGCGGGGCTTGGGTTACGCCTACAATGGCGACAACAATGACGAGAACTGCAACGGCCATCCGGGTTATGGCGTCCAGCCGCCCGCAGTGGGGGTGGATTTCTTCGAAGGCCCTTTCCAGGACTATGATGGTCTGGACAATCCGCTGACGACCGACTTCGCCCAGGCGATCGCCCAGAAGGGTATTCCTTACGCAGGCATCGGCATCGGCTATGGTGATACCGTGCCCGACAACGAGCGTTTCGGCATGCGTGCATTCCTGTACCACAACAACAGTGGTGGCGTTACAGGCGACCCTTCCAATGCGATCCACTATTACAACTACCTGCGCGCCATTTGGAAGGACAATTCACCCTGTCTTTATGGGGGTACCGGGCATATCAGCGACCCGGAAGCGGATCCGAACACGCCCTCGTTCTATATGTTCCCCGGTGATTCCGACCCGTTGGGATGGGGCACCGGTGGCGCGGTGCAGGGTGATATCTGGTCCGAGGAGACCGCCGGAAACCCACCGGGTGACCGTCGCTTCATCCAAAGTGCCGGCCCCTTCACTTTGGAACCCGGTTCCTACAACAACATCACTGTAGGCGTCGTGTGGGCACGGGCCACGGGTGGTGGTCCCTTCGAAAGTGTTGAATTGGTGCGTCAGGCCGACGACAAGGCCCAGGCGCTGTTCGATAACTGCTTCCAGATCCTGAACGGCCCGGATGCGCCTGACCTCACGATCGTCGAACTGGACCAGGAGTTGATCCTCCACATCTCCAATTCGAAGAACAGCAACAACTACAACGAATCGTATGTCGAGGTCGATCCGACCATCCCACCGGACGCACCTGACAGGAACTACCGGTTCCAGGGCTATCAGGTGTACCAGGTGAAGGACGGCAATGTGAACGTCGCGGACCTGCGCGACATCAATCAGGCGCGTCTGGTTTTCCAGTGCGACATCAAGGACGGTGTGGCACAGATCGTCAACTTCATTCAGGACAACAACATCAACCTGCCGGTACCCACGGAGATGGTGGACGGATCGGACGACGGGATCAGCCACTCCGTCAAGATCACGGAGGACAAGTTCGCCCAAGGCGATCCGCACCTCATCAATTTCAAGACCTACTACTACATCGCCATCGCTTACGGCTACAACAACTGGGAGGACTACAACTCACAGACGCTTACAGGTCAACCTTATCCGTATGTCGCGGGCCGGAAGGCGGCCGCAGGGGCGATCCGGTCCTACAGCGGCATCCCGCACAAGCCGGCACCCCAGGATGGTGGCACCGTGCTGAGTGCGCAATATGGGGATGAGTTCGCACTGACGCGCTGGGAAGGCCAGGGCAATGGTGGCAACGCGTTGCAACTTGACCAAACGACCTTGGACGCGATCGTGTCCGGCGCACCTTGGAGGCACGACAAGCTGACCTATATCTCAGGGAGCGGCCCCGTGGCGGTGAAGGTGATCGATCCGCTGAACGTCAGAGCGGGTGACTTCGAGCTGTGGGTGAAAGATTCCGCGACGGTCAACAACCTCAACGACGCCTATTGGGAACTGGTCAGTTTGAACTATGACCTTGACGGTGACGGGATGCTTCCGGACACCATCACCAGCGATAGGACGATCGAAGTACCCAATGAGCAGCTCTTCATCTCACCCGACCTGGGGATCTCCATCAACGTTGCGCAGGCCTACTACACCAACAACCAGAAGTTCACCGAATTCCTGGGAGCGGAGGTGAGCTATGCCGACCCCGAAAAGGCATGGTTGAGCGGTATCCCGGACGGGGAGGGGAACGATGCATTGAACTGGATCCGGGCGGGCATCAGTCAGGAGGATGGGAACAGCTACAACGACTATCTGGGCAAGGACGATGACGAGACCTATGAACAGGTCCTGCCCATGACTGTTACCACGCCCTTCGGCACTGTCAGTGGCGGAACATGGGCGCCTTGGCCACTTGTCGGGGACACCGCCTTCCAGCCTGCAGCGGCCGATGTGACCAATACCCTGAACATCACCGATATCAGCGATATAAGCAGCTGCGTGGTCGTCTTCACCTCCGACAAGAGCAAGTGGACGCGCTGTCCCGTGTTGGAAGAGGAAGAGAACCCGGGGCTCGCCGTAGGTGGGGCGAAGAAGCTGTATATGCGGGAGTCACCCAGCGTGGACAAGAACGGAAGGCGTTCCGGGACCCCCGGATGCAACGAGGACGAGGCGACCATGTCCGGTCAGCAGCCGAACGGCATGGGTTGGTTCCCGGGTTATGCCGTCAATCTCGAGACGGGTGAGCGGTTGAACATGGCCTTTGGTGAGGCCTCCTTCTGGGGAGGCTCCGGAGGCCGTGACATGATCTGGAACCCGAGCGACTCCCTGGCCACCGGACAGGGCCAGCCGATCTTCGGTGGATGCCACTACATCTACGTGTTCGGCAACCGGCAGGTCGGCGACAACAACAACACGTTCATGCCGCAGTATGACGAAGCGAACTACCTCTACACGCGGTTGTCCAGTGGCTCGGGCAGTGACCGGACGCGGGTGTTCCGGGCGGTGGACTGGGTGGGTGCCCCGCTCCGCGCGGCAGGTGCCAGCTTCTTGAGCGTGCAGGACGGCCTCATTCCGACCGAGACACATGTGGTGCTCGACGTGGCCAAACCCTACAAGGCCTATAAGGAGCCATTCGCGGGTTATTCTCCTTCGATACCGACCCCGCCGTACGCCTTCCGGAACAACGGGGACCCGCTCTACACGTTCAACACAGGTGAACGCGCGGTGATCATCAACGACCTTCCGACCGCTGAGACGGCATGCGATATGATCAATATCGTGCCGAACCCTTACTACGGATTCAGCAGCTATGAGACGAGCCGTCTGGACAACCGTGTGAAGTTCATCAATCTGCCCCAGACCTGCACCATATCCATCTACAACGTGAGCGGCACGCTGGTACGCCGGTTCAAGAAGGACAACGACCTGACCTATCTGGACTGGGACCTGCGGAACCAGGCCAATGTGCCGATCGCCGGAGGCGTTTACATCTGCCACATCGACGTGCCGGGCGTGTGCGAGCGGGTGGTCAAGTGGTTCGGGGCCATGCGCCCTGTGGACCTGCAGAATTTCTGATGAACGATAGGAACGAAGAGACGCGAACGTCATGAAGACGATGCACGGAAAGATCACGATGACCGGGGTGCTGGCCGCCCTGCTCGCGTTGCCCGCCCATGCAGGCAACCCGGACCGCGCCGGTTCGGCAGGAGCCACTCAATTGCTGATCAACCCATGGGCGCGAAGCAACGGCTGGGGCTTGGCGAACACGGCCACGCTCACCGGCGTGGAGAGCATGTTCGGCAACATCGCGGGCCTGGCCCATACCAAGCGCACGGAACTGTTGTTCACCACCACGCGGTGGCTGGAAGGTTCCGGGGTGAAGATCAACGCCATCGGCCTGGGCCAGAAGCTCGGTGAGACCGGTGTGCTCGGTATCAGCGTCATGACGATGTCCTTCGGCGATCTCCCCCTGAGCACAACCGACCAACCGGAGGGTGGCCAGGGTACGTACAGCCCGTCCATGCTGAACATCGGGCTGGCCTATTCGAAGGCTTTCTCCAACAGCATCTATGGTGGTCTGTTGGTCCGGGTGATCTCCGAGTCCATCTCCAATGTCCGCAGCCAGGGGATCTGTTTCGACGCGGGCATCCATTACCGGACGGGAGAGCGTGACCAGGTGCATTTCGGTATCGCTTTGAAGAACGTGGGACCGCCGATGCGGTTCAGCGGTGACGGCCTGTCCGTTCAGGGCCTTCTGGTGAGCGGGAGCGACCAGCTTACGCTGGCACAACGCTCGGAGAAGTTCGAGCTTCCGTCCATGTTGAACATCGGCGGTGCCTATGATTTCAGATTGGCCGAGAAGCACCGCCTGACCGCGGCGTTGACCTTCATCTCCAACTCGTTCACGCGCGATCAATTCGTGATCGGGCTTGAGTACGCGTTCCGCAAGATGTTCCACCTCCGCGGTGGCTATCTCTGGGAGGATGGCATCACCAACGACACCGATCGGGCCACTGTGTTCACCGGCCCCTCGGGTGGTCTGAGCGTGGACCTGCCCTTCGGCAAGGAGAAGGAATCGAGCATCGCGGTGGATTATGCCTACAGGGCCACCAACCCCTTCAGTGGTGTGCACAACATCGGCCTGCGCATCAGCTTGTAGGGAACACCTAACTTCGTGACAGGAGGACCTCTCGGGGTCCTCTTGTTTTCTTACCCACTGTGACGACCATGAGCACCCCCGCATACCTGTCCGAAGAAGGACTTAAGAAACTGCAGGACGAGCTCCATCACCTGCGGACCGTGGAGCGCCCCCATCTGAGCCAACAGATCGCGGACGCGCGCGACAAGGGAGATCTGAGCGAGAACGCCGAATACCATGCCGCCAAGGAGGAACAGGGTCTTCTCGAAGCCCGGATCGCCAAATTGGAGGAGGTACTTGCCAGCGCACGATTGGTCGATACGGACCAACTGGATACGAGCAAGGCCTACATTCATTGCACGGTGAAGGTCCTGCATGTCACCTCGAAAAGCCACAAGCATTTCACGCTCGTCGCCGAAAGCGAGGCGGACATCAAGACAGGAAGGATCAGTGTGAGTTCGCCGATCGGCAAGGGCCTGTTGGGTAGGGCCGTCGGAGAGGTCGTCGAGATCACCACACCCGCTGGAACGACCCATTTCGAGATCGTCGAGATCACCCGCTGAAATGGCGAGCATCTTCACCCGCATCGTCGATGGCGAGATCCCCGCCTACAAGGTGGCGGAGGACGAACGCTTTCTGGCCTTTCTGGACATCCACCCCCTTCGGGAAGGCCATACCCTGGTTGTGCCCAAGGCAGAAGTGGACTACCTCTTCGACCTGGATGATGGGATCCTGTCCAGCATCCTGCCATTTGCGAGGGATGTAGCACGGAAGATCGCCAGGGTGGTGCCTTGTGCCAGGGTCGGGATCTCCGTGATCGGCCTGGAGGTACCCCATGCCCATGTGCATTTGATCCCCATCGATGGGGTGGACGACATGGATTTCGGCCGGCCCAAGCTGGAACTGGCCCAGGAGCGATTCCAGGAACTGGCGGAACGGATCCGGAACGCCTAACGCACGCGACCGGGGTTGTTCCGGACGAACGCCCCCCAGTCACCGCCCTTCCTCGAAGCGGTTGCATGTCCGTTCCGCGCGTAATGATGGCAGAGGGCCACGGCCAGTGCGTCCGTGGCATCCGTGCCCAGTGAGGCACCTCCTGTATCCAGGATCCCCTGGAGCATGGCCGCCACTTGCTCCTTGGTGGCATTGCCGTTGCCGGTCACGCTCTGTTTGATCCGTTTCGGGGCGTATTCCACCACGGGTACGTCCCGTTGGATCGCCGCAGCGATGGCGACCCCCTGTGCCCTGCCGAGCTTCAACATGCTCTGGACGTTCTTCCCGAAGAATTGGGCCTCGATCGCCATTTCATCAGGCAGGTGCTCAGCGATGAGCGCGGTGGTCCGTCTGAACACCTCGCGGAGCCGGAGCGTCTGGTCATCGTCGCGCGTGAAGCGCACGCAACCAGCATCTACGAAGGTCACGTTCGGGCCGATCGCACGCACGATGCCGTAACCCATGATCGTCGTGCCGGGGTCGATCCCCAGTATGATGCGGCCCGCGCCTTCAGAACCCGGACCGGAGGCATCCCCGTTATTTTTGCGCGTCCTATGAACATGGGGGTCCTGCATCGCTCGATCGGTTCCTGGCCATTGCGCATCGCACGCTGGTCGGTGTTCGTTGCTGCGTGCGTCTATCTCTATCACCACCTCGCCGGCGCGCAAGGTACGCTCCTGCTGCCGAGAGTGGGCCGCACCGAGCTGGTGTGCATCCTTGCGGCTTTCCTCGGCGTGGCCTTGAACTGGGGGCTCGAGGCTTGGAAATGGCGCAGGCTCATTGCTGCCGTGGTGCATGTGCCCTTCATTGTGGCCTTGCGCGCCACACTGGCGGGGACGACGATCGGTCTGATCACACCGAACCGCACGGGCGAGTTCATCGGCCGCGTGGCCTTGCTGCCGGTAGGGTATCGGGCGAAGGCCTCCTTCGTGACAATGCTGGGTAGTGCGGCCCAATTCGTTGTCACGATCCTGATGGGAGGCTCCGCGATGGTCTTGTTCCATTGGACAGGTACTGGGCGGCCATGTGACGGGTTGTGGTGGTATCCCCTGCTAGTGGGAACGTTCGTGCTCGGTACAGTGACACTTGCGGTCCTGATGCGCCCGTCCATGATCATTGCTCTGGTCGCCTTGGTCCCTTTCCCGGGACACCGGGCCCTGTTGGCGGCCCGTGCGCTGCGTGCCGTGGACAGGCGCACGATCCTTGCCACCCTCGCGTCAAGTATCGCCCGCTACATTGTATTCGCCGTTCAGTTCACCCTGTTGCTTCACGCATTGGCGGGCGTGGCTTGGGGCCCTGCATTGCTGACCGTTGCGGTGATCTTTCTGTGCACTACTCTGATCCCGACCGCCGTGCTCACGGAGATCGGTGTACGTGGCTCGGTCGCGATGGCCCTGCTGGGTCCGAACGTTTCCGATCCGGCCGGCGTTGCGGCTGCCACACTGTTGCTCTGGACCATGAACCTCGCCTTGCCTGCGCTTGTGGGCGGCGTGGTGCTCCTTTTGGAGCGCTCCATTGCACGGAGATCGGTATCCCCGTCCTGCGTACCGGCATGACGTTCCCGCTCCTGGTCGCCCTTCTGCTCTTCATCTGGGCGCTGCTCCATGCGCTCTATCTCGAACGTTTGCGATCCGTGTTCGTCGAGGCCGTTCACCGGTCTTCCGATCAGGTGCGGATGGCGGGAATGGAGGGAAGGCCGCAGGTATCCGTTGTGGTGCCGGTGCGGAACGAGGAGATGCGCATTGCACCCTTGCTACAGGACCTGCATGCGCAGGAGATGGACAGGGAGGGGTATGAGGTGATCGTGGTGGACGATGGCTCGACCGATGCGACGAGCACCATCGCGAAGGGAATGGCCGACCGATGGCGCGGCCTTCACATTATCACGCTCCATGGGGACGAGGGGAAAAAGGCGGCGTTGGTTCGCGGCTGCAGAGCGGCGAAAGGTCTGTTCGTGCTGGCAAGCGATGGCGATGTGCGACACGGCCCACGACATCTCCCGCGCGTATCGGCACGGATGGCGTCCGGTGGCATCGACCTGCTGCTGATGCCGGTCTGGACCGTGGCCGATCGCGGTTGGTGCCAACTGGCACAGCAGCTGGAGCAGGCCGCGCTGCTCGGCGCGGCGATGGGAAGTGCGCTGATCGGGAGGCCCATACTGGCCAATGGAGCCAATCTGGCGTTCCGTCGGGACCTGCTACTGGACCGGAGAAGGGATCCCCTGGGAACGAACTGGGCCTCGGGCGATGACATGTTCATGCTGGCCGCCGTCAGCGCGCGCGACGGGGCGATCGAAGCGGACCCCCATCCGGACGCGCTCGTGCGCACCCAGGCGGTCAGTGGTTGGCGCGCCTATTTCGACCAACGTTTGCGTTGGGCCGGCAAGATGCGGGCGGTTTCCATTCCGCGAACACGCCGGGTGGGGATCGCTACCATGCTGCTCCCGTGGTCGTTGGCGGTTGCGAGCTTCTGGTTCGGGCTTCACATCACCACCGGCCAGGCACTCATGCGGACCTGGTCCTTGACGATCCTGGCCTGGGGCCTCTGGTGTGTCCCGATCATCGCGCTCGTAAATGCCGTCCACGGTGCCTATGACCAGCGTACCAGGTCGCTGGCCACGCTGACCGCGCTGTGCCAATTCACCATATTGGCTCCGATAATCGCCGTGCTGGCGATCTTCGTGCGGCCCCTTTGGAAGGGTCGCAGGATCTGACCGTGGTACGACCGGATGGTGAACGCTCCTTGAGCGCGATCGCGTGGCATCGTTTGCGACGCGACCGCAAGGCGATGCTCGGCCTCACCGTGATCCTTCTGGCCATCGTTATCGCCCTGTTCGGCCGTTGGTTCCGGCCGGACGGAACAGCATGGGCGGACGATCAGGTCCTGGGCATCAAGGACCGCCAGCCCGGATTTGCTTGCGATATCCTTTTCATCCCTTCCGGCGAGCCCGAAGGTCCATCCGAGGAGATCCCCATCAAGGAGTGGTGGGTGGAGAACGGCGATCTGGTGGTTGAGGAATTCAACGGACACAATGATCTGGTGACCGGCGACATGCGACGGTTCGCCCTGGAGGATGTGGCGACCGGGCTGTCGGTCGGTGCTTCGGATCTGGAAATGGCCGACCTCGTGAAGGAACGGTACGTTCATCGGCGCAATTTCCTGCTGGGTACCGACAATTTCGGGCGCGATGTTCTGAGCCGCTTGATGGCGGGCACGTCGATCTCGCTGGGTGTGGGGCTCATCGCCGTGTTGATCGCCTTGGTGATCGGGATCCCCTTAGGCGCCATTGCCGGGTATTTCCGGGCGGAGGCGCCCACGTTCCGGTTATTCGGTCGCACGTTCCGGTGGCCGGTGGACGATGTGATCATGTGGCTGGTGAACGTGGTCTGGAGCGTGCCGACCCTTTTGATGGTCATTGCCATCACGCTGGCCCTTGGGAAGGGCTTCGTGCAGGTCTTCCTCGCCGTGGGCCTGACCATGTGGGTGGAGGTGGCGCGCGTGGTGCGTGGGGAAGTGGTCCGCGTGCGCGAGATGGAGTTCGTGGAGGCGGCGAAGGCGCTGGGCTATTCGCCGGGCCGGATCATCTTCCACCACATCCTGCCGAACGTCATGGGTCCCGTGATCGTGATCAGTGCGGCCAACTTCGCCACCGCCATCCTCATGGAGGCGGGGTTGAGCTTCCTCGGTATCGGTGCCCAACTGCCCATGGTGAGCTGGGGAGGGATGATCCGGTCCTATTATCCCTATATCACCACCAGTCTGCCCCACCTCGCGCTGCTGCCCGGTCTATGCATCATGGTGCTCACCCTGGCCTTCATGCTGGTCGGGAATGGCTTGCGCGATGCGCTGGACACACGCAGCATCACGGGACGCTGATCGTGGTGCTGATCAGAATGGTAGGTCGTCCTCGTCGCCGCCGATGGGTTCGTCCGCCGCGCTTGGCGGAGGTGGAGCGCCAGGACCGCTGGCATCGGCCCCGCCACCAACGCGATCGATCCGTTGTGCGCTAAGGCTGAGGAAGTACTTCACCGTGCCATCGCGAGCGGTCCATTCGCGTCCGTTGATGTAGAAGCTGACGGTGACCTGTTCCCCGGGCTTGAACCCGTCCAGCAGGCTAGTGCGCTCCTGGGTGAACTCGATGGGAATGGGCTGGTCACGCTGTCCGACGGTCTCCAGCAGGATCAATTCCCGCTTGCGGAACTTGTCGCTGACGTCCTGGGTCTTCCCTACGCTCTTGATGGTGCCGGTGATGCTGTAACTGGCCATATGCTAGTGTTCGTTGTACGCGAGAAGGGTCATCCAAGCCTCATCGACCCGGTCCTTCTCGAGAAGGGCATGCGCATGTCGATGGAGCGCATCATGGAGGTTTTTTGGATCGCCCGCGTGTTCCTGGAACACACTGGCGATGGAGGTCGATCGATGTTCGTTCACGGCGGCCGCGTCCGGTTCCGCGCTCCGGTCGGCGAGCTTCGCCAGATCCCGTCCGGTCAGGACCCCACTTTCCCGGATGTCCCGGGGTAGGGCATCCACGCCCATGCCGACGTGGGTGGTGGGCTGCGGCAGTTCGAAGAGGGCATCTCCATGGGCCCTGCAGTAGAAGTGACCGCCCATCCGCGCCACCAGATCGATCCGGCGCTGGTCGATAAGGCCTTTGTCGTTCAGCAGGTCCTCCCGCACGTGCATCACCAGTGCTTCGCAGATCACCAGGTTCCCGGCCGCACCCGAATCGCCGGTATGTACGACCTGTTTCACCACACATTCCAGCTGTACCGGGCTCTCCTTCACGCGGAACGGTCGGATGCGCTCGCTCGGGAGCATGGTCAGGCCCGCCTTCTCGAACTCGTTCACTCCGGCCGGATATTCGGTGCTGCTCAGCGTGGCCTGGTGCACCAGGTCCCAGGTCACCACGTTGATCACGACCTCCGGTACCGCTTCCACGTTGTGCAGCGTGTCCTTGGTCGTATTGTCCCGACCCCGGCGGGCGGGGCTGAAGATCAGGGTCGGCGGATTACTGCCGAAGATGTTGAAGAAGCTGAACGGGGAGAGGTTGGGCCGTCCCTGTGCATCGATGGTGCTGGCGAACGCGATCGGCCGGGGCCCCACGGCGCCGAGCAGCAGGCCATGCCTTTGGGGGATCGTCAGGGTGCTCAGCTCGAAACGCTTCATGCCAACTGCTGCAGGATCGCGAAGGTAGCCAACACCCGGGATCACTACCTTTGCAGGCCTTTTCAAGACCCACGGACGTGGCGGAATTGGTAGACGCGCCAGACTTAGGATCTGGTACCGCAAGGTGTGGGGGTTCGAGTCCCCCCGTCCGTACAGGGGCGAAGTGCACCACAAGCGGGCGAGGTCGGTCCGCCGGCGACCGGACCCATTGGTATTCGAAACATGACCAACGTCGATCAGGACGATGAACATCGAGAAAGAAGAGACCGGAACGCTAACGGCCACGCTGAAATTGACGCTTTCCCCCGCGGATTATGATCCCGGGGTGGAAAGCGCGTTGAAGGAACAACGCCGAAAGGCCAACTGGCCTGGCTTCCGTCCCGGGCAGGTGCCGATGAGCATCGTCCGCAAACGCATCGGTCGTAGCGTGCTGTTGAACGAGGTGGAGCGCCTCATCGGGGAGAGCCTGAACGGGTACATCCAGCAGAACGATCTGCGCGTATTGGGCCAGCCACTGCCCAGGGATACCGACGGCACCAACGACTGGGACGCTCACGGGGAGTTCACGTTCGCCTACGAGATGGGGCTGGCCCCCAGGTTCGATGTGGAACTGGACAAGAACGCGGGCATCACCCTTCCCGTGGTGGATGTGTCGGACGAATTGGTGGACCGCGAGGTGGCCGACATGCGCCGCCGTTTCGGTGATCTGGCCGACGTGGAGGTCGGTGGCGACAAGGACATGCTGCTCGGTGACATGATCGAGCTGGACGCGGACGGTGCGATCAAGGAAGGGGGCATCCTTCAACGGGCCACGATCAGCCTGGAATACCTGAAGGACGAGGCCACACGACAGGCATTGACGGGCAGGAAGGTGGGTGATGAGGTGAGGGTGGACCCCCACAAGGTGAGCCAGGACCATGATGATCTGGCACGCATGCTGGGCGTGACGCATGCGCAGGTGCACGACCTGAACGGGGAGTTCCTGTTCCGCGTGGCGGAGATCAAGCACATGAACGAGGCCCCGCTGGACCAGACCCTGTTCGACCGCGTATACGGCAAGGATGCCGTGAGCGACGAGGCGGGGTTCCGGGAGCGTGTGCGAACGGGTCTCGAGGGCATGTTCCGCCGGGACAGCGAACGGGTGTTCAAACGCTTGGTGATGAAGCACCTGTTGGAAAGGACCGGGATCGAGCTTCCTGACGGTTTCTTGAAGCGCTGGATCATGGAGACCAGCAAGGATCCGGTGACCGCGGAGGAAGTGGAGCAAGCCTATTCCAGCTATGCGGAGGGGTTGAGGCGCCAGCTCCTGGAGGATGGCATCCTGGAGAAGTACGGTCTGGAGGCGAAGAACGAAGAGATCCAAGCCTTTGCGCAGCGGTACGTGGCTGACCAGTTCGGCCAATATGGCATGCCTGCGCCGGAAGGGGACGAGTTGGCCCGAGTGGCCGGACGTTTGCTGAGCGATCGGGACCAGGTGAAACGAATGCGGGACAGCATCGTGGACCAGAAGATCATGCGACACTTCATCACCCTGCTCGAGCCAAAGGAGCAACGCATGGGGTATGAGGAGTTCGTAAACTTGGCCCGCACCAGCTGATCCACAAGCTTCCTGTCATACTGCCACCCGATCAAGACCCATCCATGTTCCCCCAAGACGAATTCTTCAAGTACGCGGTGAAGCACCGCGGCATATCAGGCAACACGCTCAACGGGTACATCACGTCCTCGATCACCCCGTACATCATCGAGGAAAGGCAGTTGAACGTCGCCCAGATGGACGTGTTCAGCCGACTGATGATGGACCGCATCATCTTCCTGGGCACGGCGATCAATGATCAGGTGGCCAACATCATTCAGGCACAATTGCTGTTCCTGGAGAGCGTGGACGCGAAAAAGGACATCCAGATCTACCTGAACTCGCCCGGTGGCGGGGTCTACGCGGGTCTGGGGATCTATGATACGATGCAGTACATCGCTCCCGATGTGGCCACCATATGCACCGGCATGGCGGCGAGCATGGGAGCCGTGCTGCTCTGTGCCGGAGCCAAGGGCAAACGAAGTGCCTTGAAACATGCCCGGGTGATGATCCACCAACCGATGGGCGGGGCCGAGGGCCAGGCCAGTGACATCGAGATCACGGCCCGGGAGATCATGAAGCTCAAGAAGGAACTGTACGACATCATCTCCCAGCATAGCGGGCAACCGTTCGACAAGGTCGAGAAGGACGGTGATCGCGACTATTGGATGATCGCCGAGGAGGCCAAGAGCTACGGCATGATCGACGAGTTGCTGGTCCGGAACTCCAAGTGAGGCGCCGCCCGGCCAACACCTGCGGCGGCCTGCGTCGTATCTTCGGCGGGCCCTGCCGCGTATGAGGGTCGGGGATACAGGGACCACCATGGAGAAGAAAGAGATCAAGTGCTCGTTCTGTGGCCGCGACAAACAGGACACGAACGTGCTCATCGCGGGCATCACCGGTCACATCTGCGACAGCTGCATCGCGCAGGCGCAGAACATCATCACGGAGGAGCTCAGCCAGCGTTCCCGGTCCGAGATCGAGGGAAACCTCATCCTCCAGCGCCCGGCGGACATCAAACAGTTCCTGGACGAGTACGTGATCGGCCAGGACGAGGCCAAGAAGGTCCTCGCAGTGGCGGTCTACAACCACTACAAGCGGTTGCTCCAGCGCCCGGCATCGACAGCCGATGACGTGGAGATCGAGAAGAGCAATATCATCCTCGTGGGTGAAACAGGCACGGGCAAGACCCTTCTGGCCCGGACCATCGCCCGCATGCTCAATGTGCCGTTCTGCATAGCGGATGCCACGGTGCTGACCGAAGCCGGTTACGTGGGGGAGGACGTGGAGAGCATCCTGAGCCGGCTGCTGCAGGCGGCCGATTACGATGTGAGCAAGGCCGAGCGCGGCATTGTCTTCATCGATGAGATCGACAAGATCAGCCGCAAGAGCGATACCCCGAGCATCACGCGCGATGTCAGCGGTGAGGGTGTGCAACAGGCCCTGCTGAAGCTTCTCGAGGGAAGCACCGTGAGCGTGCCTCCGCAGGGCGGCCGCAAACATCCGGAGCAGAAACTGATCCAGGTCGACACGCGGAACATCCTCTTCATCTGCGGCGGCGCGTTCGATGGCATCCAGAAGATCATCGCGCGCCGGGTGAAGAGCAGTGCTGTCGGTTACAGCGCCAGTCGCGAAAGCGCGCGCGTGGATGATGAGCACCTTCTCCAATATGTCGCTCCGCTCGACCTGCGCAGTTACGGTCTCATTCCCGAATTGATCGGCCGGTTCCCGGTCATCACGTACCTCGATCCCCTCGATCGCGAGAGCCTGCGTCGCATCCTTACGGAACCGAAGAATGCGCTCATCAAACAGTACGTGCGCCTGTTCGAAATGGACAAGGTCAAACTGACCTTCGACAAGAAGGTGCTTGACTTCATCGTGGAAAAAGCCGTCGAATACAAGCTCGGCGCCAGGGGACTGCGGTCGATCTGCGAAGCGATCATGACCGACGCCATGTACGAGCTGCCCGGTACCGCGGAGAAGAACGCCGAGTTGCGCGTCACCCTCGGTTATGCCCGCGAAAAGTTCGATCGCTCGCGCATGAGCCAGCTGAAGGTCGCCTGAGCGACCCACTTCCGTCCTTCCCAGTGGTCCCGGATGATCCCGGCCTTCAGGCGCGATCATTGGCTACCTTCATGCCCCCATACCCGGAACGAACATGAAGACGACTTTGACGACCGTCCTTTTGGGCGCCACGATGACCGCATTGCAGGCACAGGACCTTCCCAAACCCAGCCCACTGGGTCATGTCGAACAGATCGTCGGTCTCACCAAGGTGAGCGTTGACTATTCGCGCCCCAGCCAACGCGGCCGAAAGGTCTTCGGTGAGCTGGTGCCTTTTGACGAGATCTGGCGGACCGGGGCCAATCAGTGCACACGCATTTCCTTCGACGGCCCCGTCCAGTTCGGCGGGAAGGACGTGCCGGCAGGGACCTTCGCCCTGTTCACTGTTCCGGGCACCAAGGAATGGACGTTCATCCTCAACAAGAATACGGAGCTGTGGGGTGCTTCGGATCATAAACAGGAGGAGGATATCCTGCGCGTCGCCGTTGAAGCGGGAGGCTGCGATCGGACGGAGACCTTCACCATTGACCTGGCGGATGTGACCGATGATGGCGCGATGCTCCAGCTGCGCTGGGAGAACACATGTGTGGGCGTCCCGATCAAGGCCGATGCCACCGAACGGGGCATGGCCAATATCCGGGAGGCGCTTTCCAAGCCCGATGCGGACTATCGCGCCTACAACAGCAGCGCGACCTTCTACCTGGACCGTGGCATGAGCGCCGAGCAGGCCCTGGAATGGGCCCAGAAGAGCGTTTCGCTGGAAAAGAAGTACTGGAACCTGCACACACTGGCCCGGGCACAGGCGGCCAGCAACATGACCAAGGAGGCGGTCAAGACCGCGGAGGAGAGCATGGCGCTCGCACAGGAGGCTGGCGAGGCGGGTTATGTGAAGAAGAACAAGGATGCGATCGAACAGTGGAGCATGAAGCACTGAGCGGCGCAAGGAACGGGAACCGAGCGGCCCCGTGACGGGGCCGTTCCTATTCCGAACGCTGGACCGATGACCGGTCGCCAAGCAGCGCTTGTGCGATCAGGGAGACGAGCACGACGACCCCTGGTGCGATCAGGTTGTACCAAAGGAAGGCGATCGGCGCGCTATGTCCGGTGCGCTCCAACACGAACAACAGTACGATCGTCATTTCGGCTACGAGTGCGCCGATGAGAACGGCGGTGCCGTGGACATGCTTCAGAAAAAAGGCCACCAGAAAGATCCCCAGGATCGTGCCATAGAAAAGCGACCCCACGATGTTCACCGCCTGGATGAGGTTCCCGAAGTAGCTCGCCAGCGTTGCGAACCCCATCGCAAGGACACCATAGAGCACGGTGGCCCATCGCGTTGCTGTCACGGTTTGTTCATCGGTCCAGGAATGTCGGACCACATCCACCGTGGTCGTTGTGGCCAGGGCGTTCAACTCTGCGCTCATGGTGCTCATGGCCGCGCTGAACATCACCGCCAGCAACAGGCCCACGACGCCCACCGGCAGGTTGCGCATGATGAAGGTGATGAAGATGTGGTCATCATCCCGCGACTCGGCCTCCGGGGCCACCTGCTGTAGGAGCATCTTGGCCCGGGTGCGTTCAGTGGCATCCTGTTGCAACGCCTCGGTCAGTCCCTGGCGGGCCACCGCCACCTGTTCGTTCTCATCCTTTCGTAAGGCCTCCAGGAGTTCCAGGCTTCGCGCCTTGATGGCCGCATGCGTCTCTGCATGGGTCTTGTCCAGGGTGGCCATTTCAAGTGGCGCCTTCTCGTGCAGCAGGTCGAGGTTGCGTGCGTTCCAATGCACCGGTGCGGGATGGACCAGGTAGAACACGAACACCAGCACGCCGGTCAACAGTACGATGAACTGCATGGGGATCTTGGCGATCCCCGTGAACATCATTCCCAGCCGCGCCTCGCTCATCGTTCGGCCGCTGAGGTAGCGCCCCACCTGGCTCTGATCGGTGCCGAAGTAGGAGAGCTGGAGGAAGAAGCCTCCCAGCAGGCCGGTCCAGAGGGTGTACCGGTCGTTCGCGTTCAGTTCGGTCCGGATGATGTCCATGCGCCCGGTCGCCCCCGCGAGCCTCAGGCTCTCCATGAAGGTCATCCTTTCTCCCAGGTAGTGCACGACAAGCCCCAACGCCAGGAACATGCCCAGGAAGATCACGCTCATTTGGATGGTCTGGGTGGCGCTAACGGCGCGGGCACCCCCCACGGTGGTATAGAGGATCACCAGACCAGTGATCAGGAACGTGGAGGTGAAGTTCCACCCGAGCACTTTACTGAGGATGATCGAAGGGGCGTAGATGGTGATGCCGGCGGCCATGCTTCGTTGGATGAGGAAAAGGATAGCGGTCAGCAGCCGCATGCGCCGGTCGAAACGCTTGCCGATGAACTCATAGGCCGTGTAAACCTTCCATTTGTAGTACAGCGGGATGAACACGGCGCTGATCACCACCATGGCCAGGGGCAGGCCGAAGTAGAACTGCACGAAGCGCATGCCGTCCAGGAAGCCTTGTCCGGGTGTGCTCAGGAAGGTGACCGCGCTGAGCTGCGTGGCCATCACGCCGAAGCCCACGGCCCACCAGCGATCGGCGTTCCCCCCGCGCAGATAGCCCTCCCGCGTGCGCGTGCGGCGCGTGTGCCAGGTGCCGTAGCCGACGATCGCCAGCAAGGTGCCGGCCATCACGATCCAATCCACGGTGGAGAGGCCCATCAGCGGGTCCAAGGCGTTGCTCCCGTCATCGGAGATATACGGTCAGCAAGTACATCAACGCGATCTCCACGATCAGCACAGCGATCACCAGGGCGTGCAGGTTGCGCCAGGTACCGAGGATCGGGGGGCGATCGTTCATGGCACCGGTTTCGAGATCAGGTTCGCGAACAATCGGAACGCTCCGGGCACACCGGCCGGCAGTTCCCGAAAGAAGCTGATGCCGGTGTACACATAGCGGCCCTTGCCCAAGGCGCACACGATCAGCGCCCCCTTTAGCGGGTCCTCGCCGGGGTCGTTCCAGGCGATCAGCGGCGTGTAATGCGCGTCCATCTCTCGCACGAAGTACAGCCCGCGCTCCTGCACCCAGCCGTCGAAGTCCTTCTCCGTGATCACGTTCGGGTATTTCAGCAAGGGGTTGTCGCGCTGCAGGAAGGTCGGCGGAGCCTCTTCCACGGTCACGCGGTCGTGGGTCACGTGGAAAGGATAGGGACCGAAGAGCGAGTCCGGCAGCACCATGTCGCGGCTGAGGGTATTGTACTGGGAGACCAGCGTGCCGCCGTCCTCCACGTACCGCATCAGCAGGGGGTTCAGGTCCTTCATCGCGGGGTTGGCGTTGTAGGCGCGGATCCCCGTCACGATCGCGTCGTACTTCGCCAGGCTTTCCACGGTGGCGGTCGCCGGATCGATCATCTCCACCTGCACGCCGAGCTGTTCGATGGCCTTGGGCACATCATCACCCGCGCCCATCACGTAGCCGACGGTCCTTGCCGTGCACTTCACATCAAGTGGCACCAGCTTCACCTCGGCGGGTGTGTAGTAGACCTGGGGCATGATGTGCGGATAGGTGATCTCGTGCAATGTGCGATCGGCAATCCCTTTGGGTCCCGTGAAGGTGAAGCGGACCGCACCCGCCTGGGCATCCTTCATGGGCACCAGTTGGTAGGTGAACGTCCGCTTTTCTTCGCGCTTGTCGATGTGCACCAGCTTCAGGTCCTTGGTGGTGGCCCAGCCCTTGGGCAGGTCCACGTTCAGTTGACCGGTCAGGCTGTCGGTGAGGGCCTCCACGTCCACGGTGACGGTCTGCGGGCCTCCCCGTGCGATCACGATATCCGTCCTGGGGATCACGGAGGCCACAGGCGTCACGTAGACCGGGCGGACCTGTTCCCCATTGACCCGATCGACGGAACGATACGTGGCGTGTACGGAGAAGTAGTGGCCCTTACCTGGAACAGCCCCTGGATCCTCAAAGGCGCTCTTATCCCCCAATTCAAGACCATAGGTAAGCAACGGGGGAAGTTCCGGTCGGCCGATCGCGTCCGGGTCTGGTATTTCATAGCGATCGGTGTGTGGACGCGCCAGCCAGTAAGGCCGGTCGTATGCATCCGGGACCGGCACATCGATCGGTGTATCGGTCAGCGTTCCCTGTCCCAACTCCACGACGAACGGGATATCCCCGGATCGGACCAAGGGCTGTACCGTGTCCCCTCCGCTGATGAGCATATCGGGTGCGTTGCGACCGATGGCCTCCAGGTGCAGTTCGGTGCGCCCCCCCTGCGTCGCCCAGGACGTTCCGCCCACCATATGGACCACGATACCCGCACAGTGTTGCCAGATGTTTTGGGCCAGGTGACCCATGAAAGAGCACCAAGGCAGGTCGGCGAGCTCGATCCGGTGACCATCGATAGCCTGAGCGAAAGTGGCCAGGGCATCAAGGCTTCTTTCCGGTCGGCGCGGATCAAAGGCCTCGATCAATTGCTCGGCATCAAAGGCAAGGCTCGCGTGGTCACCGATGCGTCCCCACGTCATATCGATCCCCGCGAAAATGTCATCGCCATGGGGCTTGTCGCCCTTCTCGAAATGCAGGTACTCGATGCTCGGTCCCAGGGTGGCCGCCGAGCCGAAGCCCTGGCTCTTGTGCATGCTGCGGCTGCGCGCGGCGATCTCGGTGTAGCTCTCGCCCAGCAACGGATCGTATCCACCCACGTCCACCGTGTACCAATCGGGATCGCTCTTCGCGATCTCGTCCAGGTCCTTGCGCCACCAAGTGCTACCGTTGAAAAAGAGGCGGCGTGGCTGCCAGACCTGGAGCCCCTGCTCCAACTGTTCCGGGAAGGCCGTGGGGTCTCCTGCCCGATCGAACGCTTCAGCGGCCAGGATGGCGCTGGCGGTATGATGGCCGTGGGTGATGCCGGGTTCGGTCGAAAAGCGCGTGATGATGATGTCCGGACGGAACCGACGGATCACGCGTACCACGTCGCTCAGCACTTCATCATGCCCCCACTTCGCGAAGCTCTCTTCCGGGCTCTTGCTGTACCCGAAATCCACCGCGCGCGTGAAGAACTGTTCGCCACCATCAATGCGGCGCGCCTCCAGCAGTTCCTGCGTACGGATGATCCCCAGCGCATCACCCAGCTCGGGTCCGAGCAGGTCCTGTCCGCCTTCGCCTCGTGTCAGGCTGAGGTAGCCCGTGCGCACCTTCTTTCCGTTCGCCAGCCAGGCGATCAATCGGGTGTTCTCATCGTCAGGATGCGCGGCGATGTACAGGACGCTACCGAGCACCTCCAATTTTTGCATTTCGTGCAGGATCTGCGCGGCATCGCGCTGGTCCGGAGGACGTTGTGCGGAAACAGGAAAGGGGAAGGCTGAAAGAAGAAAGGCGAGCGGGATGGGTCGGAGGCTCTGGTACCGGCGGGATCGCATCCGCCGAAGGTAGAGAAGCTGTCATGGGCATCGGTACCGGATGCCACTTTCCGCTTTCCTGTTCCCTATTTCAGCTTTGCCTAGACGCTCTGTTCCTCCAAGGCCTTGGCTATGGTCTCCTTGTAGCTGCGCCCGCTTACGATCCGTTCGCCGTTCGCCATGGTGAAGATGAACTCGTTGTTACCGCTGTATCGCGTGCTGCGCACGTGCGCCTGGTTCACGATGTAGCTGCGATGGATGCGGAGGAAGCGCGATGGGTCCAGCTCGGACTCCACGGCGTTCATGGTCATGCGGTAGAGGTGGTGCTTCTCCTTCTGCTGCAGGCAGAGGTAGTTCCCCTCCGCCCGGAGATAGATGATGTCGTCCACATGCACCTTGTGCTCCCTCCCCTTGTCGCGGATGGTGAACACCTCCGTGTATTCACTTTGCGCCTGCATGTGTTCCCGGAACAGGCCCATCAACTTGTCGGTCAACCTGCTGTTCACATCCATCTCCATGAACTTCTTCGCCTTGCCGAGCGAGGAGAAGAACCGTTCGTCGTCGTAGGGTTTCAACAGATAGTCCACGGCATTCACGTCGAAGGCCTTCAGGGCGTACTGGTCGTGCGCGGTGACGAACACGATGAAGGGCATGCGCTCACGGGGGATGCGCTGCACGACCTCGAAGCCGTTCATCTGTGGCATCTGCACATCGAGGAAGAGCAGGTCGGGCCGGTGCTTGGCCACGGCCTCGATCGCTTCGTGTCCGTTCCGGCATTCACCCACGAGTTCGATCTCGGGATCCTGGTCGAGCAGGCGGGCGATCCGGCCGCGGGCGATGGGTTCGTCATCGACGATGATCGTGCGGATCTGTTTCATGACCGTTTTCGTTGGTTCGATAGGGGAGGGTGAGGTCGACGATGAAACCCTGGCCGTCCGGCGAGGAGACCTCCATGGCGGCGTCCGGTCCATAGATCAGGCGGAGGCGTTCGCGCACATTGCGCAGTCCGATCCCCGTGCCGTTCACGGCATCCTGCACATCGGGACAGCCGCGCCCATCGTCACGGACGCGCAGGTGTAAATGACCGTTGAGGCGATCGGCTTCCACGGCGATGTTCACCGCCCTGCTCGTGCTGTCGGGTCCGTGCTTGATCGCGTTCTCCACCAAAGGCTGGAGCATCATGCTCGGCACCATCGCCTGCGCGCAATCGTCCGGAATCGCGTAGGTCACATGCAGCCGGTCCTGGAACCGGACCGCTTCGATACCCAGGTAGTTGCCGATCAGGTCGACCTCCCGTTGCAGCGGCACACGGTCGCGCTGCTCCTTGTCCAGGGTGATCCGCAGCAATTGGCCCAGTCGATCGAGCACTTTGCGCGCATCGTTCACGTTCTGGTCCATCAGGGCGCTCACCGTGTTCAGCGTGTTGAACAGGAAATGGGGCTGCAATTGCTTCTTCAACGCGTTCAACTGCGACCGTTGGAGATCGTTTCGCAGGGCCAGCAACTGTGTCTGCTTTTCCCGCATCATCCGGGCGTTGTCCAATGCGATCAACACGATCATCAGCGTCCAGTATTCCATGAAGCGCGACAGGATGGCCGGAGGCAACGCATGGATCGCCCAGTTGATGTATTCGGATTCCAGTTCGAAGTCACCGATCCGGTACAGGATGCCATAGTAGATGGTGCTGGTGGTGACCTCGTGCAACGAGGCGATCGTCAGGCTGAGGCCCAGATGTATCGTGATGGTGCGCCACCGCGGGCGTTCGCTCAGCGGCCATCGCTTGAGGATGCTGTAGGCCAGCGGGGCCAGCAGCGCCCAGAAAATGAAGTTGAGATAGGGCACGGGTGCCTCACGCCACCAGTTGAACTCGCCCATGGCCTTGAGCTCGGCATAGACGAAATGATGCATGTAGGCCTGCAGCAGGAAGAGGCTCGCCATCACGAGCGCGCTGATGAGGATGATCCGATAGCGGATCGGTGTTCGGTCGAAGTACCTCATGCGTCCTGTGTGGTCCTTCATGGAACAGCCCCGTACGCAACGGGGCTGCCCAGGTCGATCGACGTTGTTGCGCTATGTAACCTTAGGTGGTCTGGAAATGAAGTTGACCGACCGAGAGCCAAGCTATTCCGCAGGCGCGCACGACTCCAAGCGGAACGTGATGAACGGCTGATGACGGGACGGAACGGTCGGATCCCGGAGGCCTGTGGCGAACAGGAAATGGTCCACTTGGACGGGCGGGCCCTTTCCGGGCCGGTCCGTCAGTTGAAGTAGAAGACCACGCCGTTCACCGTCACTGAAACGGTGGCATCGCAGGAACCCACCCCGAAGTCCACATACCGGGTCGGGAGACTGCCGGGGGTGATCTCCAGCTTTCCACTGACGATGTAGGGACACCCGATCTCGATCCGTAACGCGGTGGTGATGCTCAGGGTGTACGACAGACCGTTGCGGTTCACGCCGTTCCCCGACCCGGTGATCAGGTAGACATCATCCCACGGGGTGGCGGTATCCTCACCGGCGATCCAGGTGCGCGTGCGCGTGGCATGGTGCTCTGCGGTCCAATCGCCGTTCGGGGCGGTCACGGTGCCGTCCACCTGAACGGAGAAATAGGGGTCGCCATCACTGTTGGCACCCATGTTCGTCACGGTCTTGGTGCCCTCCACCAGGTAGTCGTTCACGTGATAGTCCACCGTGGTGATGGTGATCACGGTCCCCTCGGCGCGGTATGGGCCGGTGAACGTGACCAGCAGGGCGCCGCGACGGCGGCGGCCATCACTTCCCGTGCAATCGTCGGTCCCGAAATCGATGTACAGGGTATGCGGCATCGATACCGTGTCGAAAGCGATCGAATCGATGCAGTTGTCCAGAGCGTCCCGCAGGCCGTTCTCATCAGCGGCCATGTCCGCCTGTTTCAAGGCGTCGTTGAAAAAGTTCTCGGCCAGATTGTCGTCCACCGCGCTGGTATAATCACGGTCGACTTCCGCCTGTTCCTTCCGACAGGCGGCCAAGGCCAGAACGGCAGCGGCCAGGAGCAGAGGTTTGCGCATCATCCTTGTCAGGTTTGTTGTGGTGGGGTTAGGACGCCGCCCGGCTTAACGGGTTTGATCCGGATATACGTTCGTAACGGTGGAAGGTGAACGAATATGCGTGCCGTTCGTCGGATGGGTGTATCTCGTTCCAAGTGTGCGCCCAGGCATCTTCCTGAAAATCAGGAAAATAGACATCTCCATCCACTTCCGCATGGACCACGGTGAGGTAGATCCGGTCCACTACACCTGCACGGAACGCCTCCGCGTAGATCTGGCCGCCGCCGATAATGAAGGCCTCCGTCTCGCCGGCATTGCGGGCCAGGTGGAGCGCCTCTTCCAGCGCGTGCACCACGGTCGCACCCGGAGCCGCATAGGCATGGTCCCGGGTCACCACCACGTTGTTCCGACCTGCAAGGGGGCGGAAGCGGTCGGGAATGCTCTCGTAGTTCTTCCTACCGGTGATCACATGGTGGCCCATGGTGGTCCGCTGGAAGAATTTCATGTCGTCTGGCAGACGCCATGGCAGTTCGCCGTCCACCCCGATCACGCCGTTCTCGGCCATGGCCGCGATCACGCTGACGATCATACGCTTACGATGGCCTTGATGTGCGGGTGCGGGTCGTAATCCTCCAGCCGGAAGTGGTCGAACCGGAACCCCAGGATATCCTTCACCGAGGGGTTGATGTGCATGCGAGGCAAGGCGCGCGGCTCCCGCGTGAGTTGCAGCTTGGCCTGCTCGATATGGTCGAGATAGAGATGGACATCGCCGAAGGTGTGTACAAAGGTACCGGGCCGGAGGTCGCACACCTGGGCGACCATCATCGTGAGCAATGCATAGCTGGCGATGTTGAACGGAACGCCGAGGAAGGTATCGGCGCTGCGCTGGTAGAGTTGGCAGCTCAACCGCCCTTCGGCCACGTAGAACTGGAACATGGTATGGCACGGTGGCAGCGCCATGCGGTCCACATCGGCCGGGTTCCAGGCGGTGACGATGTGACGACGGCTGTCGGGGTTCCGCCGGATCTGGTCGACCACGTTGGTGATCTGATCGATCACGCGGCCGTCCGGGGCATGCCAATTGCGCCATTGATGACCATAGACCGGTCCGAGATCACCGTCCGCATCGGCCCATTCGTCCCAGATGCGCACACCGTTCTCCTTGAGGTATCGGATATTGGTGTCGCCACTGAGGAACCAGAGGAGTTCATGAACGATGCTCTTGACGTGGAGCTTTTTCGTGGTGAGCAGGGGAAAGCCTCCGGCCAGGTCGAAGCGCATCTGGTGGCCGAAGCAACTGAGCGTTCCCGTTCCCGTGCGGTCGCTTTTTCGCACGCCGTGGTCCAGCACATGTCGAAGCAGGTCGAGGTAGGCTTTCATGGAGCTTGTCGGTCCGTGTTTGTCGAGGTGTTCGATGGGGACGCCGTCGTCCGCGGGGCATTGGCGGTGGCCTGCGCGTCCTCCTTCTGGAGGTTGCGGAGCAGACGTTCCTTCATGTGCTCATAGTAGCTCTTGCGGTCGAACGCGAACGCTGCCACGTAACCGAAGCTGGCGGCATACATCAATTGGAAGATCGCCGAGTGGCGGTCCGTCATTTCAAGGACGAGGATGGCCGAGGTGAACGGTGATCGTGTCACACCGGTAAGGAAGGCCACCATGCCCGCAAGCACCAGCACGTTGAACTCACCCCGGCTCGGGTCGAAGAGTTGAGCGATGAGCCCGCCGATGGTAGCGCCGGTCGTGAGTGCCGGGGCGAAGATGCCTCCGGAACCACCTACACTGAAGGAGACCAGCGGAGCGAAGAACCGGGTCAGCACATCCATGGTGGACGAATGCATCTCCGGGTCGAAGAGGTAGCTCTCCAACAACGTCTTTCCGGACCCTAGCGCACGGTCACCAGCCACCAGGAAGATGAGGGAGAACACCACCGCCGCTCCGATCGTGTAAAGGACCTGGGCGCGGTCCGACGACAACGAGCGTTTGAACTTGTCGAGAACGAGCAGCCCGCGACAGAAGATCGCTCCGCCTGCACCGGCCAAAAGGGCGATGGCGAGGACCTTGTACATGAAGGAGAAACCGACAGGCTCCAACTTGGGATAGCCAAGGAACAGATAGGGCCCCAGCAGCCATTGGGCGGACATGCCGGAGATGATCACTGCGGTGAGCACGGCGGTCCGGAATTGCGCGATGTGGGTCCGCGTCAATTCTTCAACGGCGAACACGATCCCTCCCAGGGGTGTGTTGAAGGCCGCACTGAGCCCCGCTGCGCCGCCCGTTATCAGCATCACGCGCCGGCTCACCTTGGGCCAGAACGGCGGCAGAATGCGATGCACCGTCCTGTAGACGCTGCCTGCGATCTGGATCGTGGGCCCTTCGCGTCCCACGGCACCGCCGCCGAGCACCATCGCCAGACTGCTGGCGATCTTCACCAGAATGATGCGGACATTGAGGAAACGCCAGCTCCGGTCACTGGCACGGTCGTTCGCCACTTCGATGGCCGCGGAGAGCTGTGGGATCCCGCTGCCGGCCGCCATTGGAGCGAAGCGCCTGACCAGCCACCAGGAAAGCATGAACCCGACGGGTGCGCTAATGAAGACCACATATGGATGGAGCCCGAGCATCCAGCGGTTCAATTGTTCGACGAGATGGAACAATTGTGCGAATCCGACCGCGATCAATGCGGTGAGCACCGCGGCTACCTGGTAGGGCAGGGAGAGCAGGAAAAGGTCCTTGGCCCGGCTGCTCTTCACCCGCTCGCGCCAGCGTTCGAGCCAGCCGGAGATACGTACCTGGAGGTCATCGTACCATGCAGCCTGCTTCTTCTCGGTCATCGGGGGAGCGGAGGCAAAGCTACCCGGTCCGGATGAGCTTGTCGCGGAATTCCTTCGAAGATCTGCGCTGGTGCGAGACCTTGGTGCATGCACCATTAAACGAGCATACCGACGATCGCGGCAGTGAACAGGCAGGCCATCGTCCCCCCGATCAGGGCACGGAGGCCCAGCTGGCTCAGCACCCCGCGTCTTTCCGGGGCCAATGCCCCGATGCCACCGATCTGAATGCCGATGCTGGCGAAGTTCGCGAAGCCGCAGAGGATATACGTGGCCATGATGATGCTTCGCTCGCTGGCGAAGGCCGCCGAATCCTTCATGTGGCCCAGCGTCACGTAGGCGTAGAATTCGTTCAGGATGGTCTTCTCACCAAGCAACTGGCCCACCTGCGTGATGTCCGAGGCCGGTACGCCGAGCATCCACGCCAGTGGTGCACAGGCATAACCCAGGATGAACTGGAAGCTCAGTTCCTTGTAGTTGGTATGGCCCGCGATCACGGCGTTGAGATGCGTCCAGTCGCCCAGCTTGAAGAGGATGTAGTTGCCGAAGTAGATCAAGGCCGTGAAGACGAGCAGCATGGCCCCCACGTTGACGGCCAGCTTGATCCCGTCCGTGGTGCCGTTGGCCACGGCTTCCAGCACGTTGCTTCCGATGCGCTCGCGACCGATCTCCACATGCTCCCGGTATTTCTCCGTTTCGGGGAGGAGCATCTTAGCGGCCACAACGGCGGCTGGCGCGCTCATCAAGGAAGCGGTGAGCAGGTGCTTGGCGAAGAGGATCTTCTGCACCGGATCATCACCGCCCAGAAAATTGATGTAGCTCGCAAGCACCCCCCCCGCGATGGTCGCCATGCCGCCCACCATCACGCAAAGCAGTTCACTGCGGGTCATCGTATTCAGATAGGGGCGGATCAGAAGAGGGCTCTCGGTCTGGCCCAGGAAGATGTTGCCCGCCGCACTGAGGCTCTCGGCTCCGCTGATACGCAGAGTGCGCTTCATCAGCCACGCGAAGGCCTGGACGAACCGCTGCAGTACGCCCAGGTAATAGAAAAGGCTCATCAGCGCGCTGAAATAGATGATGGTGGGGAGGACGCGAAAGGCGAAATTGAGCAGGGCGCTGTCGGTCTTTCCGTCGGTGAAGCTGCTGAAGAGGAATTCACTGCCACGGTCGGCAAAGGAGATCACTTTCACGAACGCGGCGCTCAGCCACTCGAAAACGGTGGCTGCTCCAGGCACCTTGAGGACGAGGATGGCCAGCGTCAATTGGAAAAGCAGCCCCTTCCAGACCAAGTGCCAGGGGATGTTCCGTCTATTCGCACTGAAGATCCAGCAAAGCCCGACCACCGTGGCGAGCCCGAGCAGGCCGCGGAACACCCCGACCAGGCTCATGCCTTCGGGTGGTGCGGGTCTTCCCTGGGCGAATACCGGAAGCGGCAGGAGCGACAAGAGGAGCAGGGCCACCCGGTGGAGGTCGCGCATGGGGTCAATTGGTCTGCTTGCGCCGTTTGATCTCGTCCCGGATCTGCGAGGCGCGTTCATAGTCCTCGTTGGCCAGGGCCTCGTTCAATTCGGCCTCGAGTTCGTCGACCGAGCTGCTGGTGAGGGACTTCTGCGCAGGTTCCTTCTCTTCCCCGGCCTCGGTCTGTTCGTCGCCCTCCTCCACTTTCAAGCCTGCCGCGCCCATGATGAACTCGTACGTGTAGATGGGGCATTCGAAACGCAGGGCGAGTGCAATGGCATCACTGGACCGGGCGTCTATCTCCGCTTCATTGCCGTCCTGGTCCAGCACCAGCCTGGCGTGGAAGATGCCTTCGACCAGGTCGTTGATGATCACCTCCTTCAACTGGATGTCCAGCGTGTCGCAGAGGTTCTTGAACAGGTCGTGGGTAAGCGGTCTGGCCGGTTTGATGTGTTCCACCTGGATGGCGATCGCCTGGGCCTCCACACCGCCGATGATGATCGGCAGCCGGCGGTCACCGCTGGCTTCGCTGAGGATCAGCGCATAGGCACCCGCGTGGGTGTGGCTGTACGTGATCCGGAGGAACTTCAGCTCGACCTTCTCCATCCCTTGCAGAAAGGGCCTCGAAGATACGGGAACAGGATGTACCCGGCCTTCTCGCCCCGGCCGGCTCAGCGCTCGGCGTTCAGCTTTTTCGCCGCTGCGATCAGCTTCGGCAGCACTTCGAAGGCATCCCCCACGATGCCATAGTCCGCAGCTTTGAAGAACGGGGCCTCGGGGTCCTTGTTGATCACGGCGATCACCTTGCTCTGGTTCACACCGGCCAGGTGTTGGATGGCTCCACTGATGCCGATGGCGATATAGCAGTTGGGCCGGATGGCGATCCCGGTCTGCCCTACATGCTCATGATGTGGGCGCCAGTGCATGTCGGCCACGGGTCGGCTGCATGCGGTTGCCGCGCCGAGCAATTTCGCGAGTTCTTCGATCGGTCCCCAGTTCTCGGGTCCTTTCATGCCCCTGCCTGCGCTCACGACGATCTCGGCTTCCGGCAGCGGAACTCCTTCGCCCGCGCTCCGCACTTCCTTCACCTGGACCCGCTCCGGTCCAAGATCACTACCGAACTCCTCAATGGTCGCCTTCCCGTCGCCTTTGTCGGGTGCGATCGAGTTCGGCATCAGGCTGATCACACGCACGGGGCTGGTCACCTTCACCCAGGCACGTGCTTTCCCGCTGAAGACGTTCCGCTTGATCAGGTCCCCTTCAGGCAATGCGATGGCCCCTGGAACGTGTCCGGCCTTCAATCGTGCGGCCACGCGTGGCGCCACCGACCTCCCGGTCGCGTCATGGATGCAGACGATGGTGCTGGCCTCCTCCTTCGCCGCAATGGCGCATACCAGACCGGTCAGGCGTTGGCCGTCCACGGTGTTCGTTCCGCGGGCCACCACCACCTTGTTCGCCCCATAATTGCCGAGGACCTCGAGCCCAGGCGCGCCGCCGAAGGTCACCGCGGTAACAGGGCCTCCCGCCAGTTTCCGCGCATAGGTCACGGCTTCCAAGGCCGCCTTGGGGAGCTTTTCCCCGCGTGTATCGATGAATACGATCGTGCTCATTTTGTAAGTGTCATCGTATGGTCCTCGCCGCCTTCGCCGTGCAATGGTGTCCGCGGTGGGTCAGCGTAGCAGGTGGCATTTCCAGGGTTCCACATTCGACCGGCCGTCCTGATCTCAGATCACCTTCGCTTCCGTGTGCAACAGTTCGATCAGTCGGCCGGCGTCCTCGGCAGATACCATCTTGCAGTCACCTTTCGGTGGTGGTAGTTCGAACTTGACGGTGGTGGCCAAATGGTCCGCGGCTGCGGCCGGCACCATGTTGAGCGGTTTGGTACGGGCGGCCATGATGCCCCGCATGTTCGGGATCCGCTGTTCGGCCATGCCTTTCGCGGCACCGATCACAAGAGGGAGTGCCACATTGAGGACCTCCACTCCTCCGGCGATGTCCCTTTCCACGGTCGCATTGGTCCCATCTACCTCCAACTTGCTAGCGAGCGGGACGTAGGGCATGTCCAACAGTTCGGCCACCATTCCCGGCACCTGCCCGCCGTTGTGGTCGATCGTTTCCTTGCCGGCCAGAACGAGGTCGAACCCCTTGTCCCTAGCGTATGCGGCGATCTGCTCGGCGACCTGCAGCGCATCCAAGGGTGCCGCATCGATCCGTATGGCCTCGTCCGCACCGATGGCCAGGGCCTTTCGGATGGTCGGTTCGGTGTCCGCGCCGCCCACGGTCACCGTTGTCACGCTGCCGCCTTGGGCTTCCTTCAGTTCCAGCCCTCGCACGAGCGCATACCATTCATCGTACGGATTCACGATGAACTGCACTCCATTCGTGTCGTAGGTGGTGTTGTTGTTGGTGAAAGCGATGCGTGCCGTGGTATCGGGCACCTGACTGATCAGGATGAGGATCTTCATCGGGGATTCGGCGAATGACGGGCCGCAAAACTACGGACCGTGTCCGAAGCGGCATCGGATGGGTGTACAATGGAGGGGAGCCATCGATCACGCGTGATCCGCCCGCGGTCCTACCTTCAACGGTCCCAACACCACTGAAATGGACATGATGCCTTGGAAATGCAACTCCGCCACCATCGTGCTCACCCTCTCCCTGATGCCGGCACATATCCTGTTCGCTCAATCAAGTAATGCGCTCGACTTCGACGGGGTCGATGACAAGGTGAGCGTGCAGAACGCCTCTGCCCTCATCGCGAATGCACCAGGGATGAGTCTGGGATGTTGGGTCTATCCGACGAACGCATTCCCGCAATACCCGGATTTCGACGGGTTCGTGGGTTTTCGGAACGAAGTGGACTGCGACTTCTATATGATACAGATCTCGCCGACGACCACATTGGAATGTCGGATCCGGAACAGCGCCAACCAATGGTACACGCTCACCTATCCGGGCCTGGACCTGAACACCTGGCAATTCCTCATGTTGACATACGATGGAGCAACCCTGACACTGTACAAGGACGGCGCGAACGTCGGGTCCGTTGCGGCCAGTGGCATCATCACGAGTACGACCACTCCACTGTACATCGGCGACCTGCTGTTCCAGTTCACGGACTTCTATCTGGACGGACGAGTGGACGAGGTGAGCCTTTGGAGCCGGGCCTTGTCGGCTGCCGAGATCGATTGCATGTACAACGAGGGTCCGGATCCATCGGACGTCGATCTGCAGCTCTACTACAAATTCGACCAGGGTCTGGCCGGGGGCAACAACGGAGGGGTCACGACATTGACCGACACCCAGGGGCAACTGGATGGCGTCCTGACCGGGTTCGCCCTGACCGGGTCGACATCGAATTTCGTGCAGGGGGCCACCATCGGGCATGCCGCCTCCGCCACCATTTGCGCCGGTGATACCTATGCGTTCGGCACACAGGTGCTCACCGATGCCGGCACCTACACGGAGGGCTTTCCCTCAGGCGGTGCTTGTGATTCCGTGGTGACATTGATACTGGATGTGCAGACCATCGACACGGCCGTTGTGCTGAACGGGGTCGTACTCCAGGTGCAGCAGGCCGGTGCCCAATACCAATGGATCGATTGTGGCAATGGTGGTACCGTCATTCCCGGACAGTCGGCTCCCACGTTCTCGCCTTCGGTGAACGGGAACTATGCCGTGATCATCTCGGAAGGAGGTTGCAGCGACACCTCCAGCTGTCATGTGGTGAACACGTTGAACGTGCCGGACCTTGGCCATGGAGGCGGAGCGGCCTTGGTCTACCCCGATCCTTCAGGAGGGTCGATCACGGTCCGTGTCCCGGGGTCCTGGGTGGGAGCCGTCCTGTGCATCATCGACCTTCAGGGGCGCATGGTGGTGGATGGGTCCGCGATCAGGGGGCGTGAGGTGCACCTGGACGTGGCACAACTGCCGCGCGGCCGCTATCTTGTTCGTATCGACGGCCCCGATGTGCACTGGGTGCAGGGTTTCGACCGGGAATAGAACACCGCGCCTCCGCTACCTTTGGCCCCCCAGTCAACGGACCATGCGAACCGTCCAATTCAGAGAGGCCCTCAACGAGGCAATGAGCGAGGAGATGCGTCGTGACCCCAACGTATTCCTGATGGGCGAGGAGGTCGCCGAATACGACGGTGCCTACAAGGTGAGCAAGGGAATGTTGGAAGAGTTCGGGCCCGAACGCGTGATCGACACACCGATCAGCGAGTTGGGGTTCGCTGGCATCAGCGTGGGTGCGGCAATGAACGGATTACGCCCGATCGTGGAATTCATGACCTGGAACTTCGCCGTTCTGGCCGCTGATCAGATCATCAACCACGCGGCCAAGATGCTGCAGATGAGCGGTGGACAGTTCAACGTGCCCATCGTATTTCGTGGTGGGAACGGAAGCGCCGGTCAGCTCGCCGCCACCCATAGCCAGAGCTTCGAACCGTTCTACGCCAACGTGCCGGGCCTGAAGGTGATCACCCCGAGCACGCCTTACGACGCGAAGGGTCTCTTGAAGGCGGCCATCCGTGACGAGGATCCTGTGCTGTTCATGGAGAGTGAACGGATGTACGGCGACAAAGGGGAGGTTCCCGATGGAGAATATCTGTTGCCGATCGGTGTGGCGGATGTCAAGCGTGAGGGTATGGACGTCACACTCGTCGGATTCGGGAAGATCATGAAGGAAGTGCTCAAGGCGGCGGAGCAATTGGAGAAGGAGGGTGTTGAAGCCGAGGTGGTGGACCTTCGAACGATCCGTCCCATGGACCATGACACCGTGATCGACAGCGTGCGGCGGACCAACCGTCTGGTAGTGGTGGAAGAGAGCTGGCCCGTGGCCAGCATCAGCAGCGAACTGGCCTATCGCGTGCAGCGGGATGCGTTCGACTTCCTGGACGCTCCCGTGGTACGCGTGAACCAGGCGGATACCCCACTGCCGTTCAGTGCACCGCTCATCGACGCGTCCCTGCCAAGCGCTGAGCGTATCGTGCGCGCGGTAAAGGATGTGATGTACCTGCGGAAATAGGTTCCGGGAGCTGGGGAACGCATGTCATCGGATCCTGGCCGTCGCCTGACCGCGAGCGACCTTCGACTTCCACTTGCGCCCATTCCGCTATTTTTGCCGGCCTGCCTCGTCAGTTGGCGTGGCAACCTATTGAACGACAAGACTTTACACAGAAACAACACGCTACGATGGGTAGTGAACTGATGTACTACGTCCCTGTTTTGGGTGTGATCGGCCTGGTGGTGATGATCGGCAAGGCCCTGTGGGTGAGCAGGCAGGACGCGGGCGATGCCAACATGAAGGAGCTCGCAGGCTATATCGCTGATGGCGCGAGCGCATTCCTCAGGGCCGAATGGCGGGTTTTGGGGATCTATGCCGTCCTGGCTGCGGTTCTGCTCGGCTGGAGCGGAACGCTCGTGGAGCATAGTGATTGGGTCATTGCGGTGTCGTTCCTGATCGGCGCGTTCTTCAGCGCGTTCGCCGGCTGGATCGGCATGAACATCGCCACGAAGGCGAACGTACGCACCACACAGGCCGCGCGGACGAGCTTGGCGAGCGCGCTGCGCGTGAGCTTCAACGGGGGGACCGTCATGGGTCTCGGTGTTGCCGGCCTGGCCGTGTTGGGCCTGAGTTCCCTGTTCATCGCCTTCCTGCACATGTATGTGACCACCGGGGACGTGAACGGTGAACAGATGATGAAGGCCCTCGAGGTCCTTGCCGGATTTTCACTTGGCGCGGAGTCGATCGCACTCTTCGCACGGGTCGGTGGCGGCATCTACACCAAGGCCGCGGACGTCGGAGCAGACCTCGTTGGCAAGGTCGAGGCCGGCATTCCGGAGGACGACCCACGCAATCCGGCCACGGTGGCCGACAATGTGGGCGACAATGTGGGCGATGTAGCCGGCATGGGCGCCGACCTTTTCGGCAGCTACGTGGCCACCATCCTTGCCACCATGGTCCTGGGCCGTGAGGTGATCAGTCAGGACGACGGGTTCGGCGGAATGGCCCCGATCCTGCTCCCCATGGTGATCGCCGGATTGGGCATTCTGTTCAGTATCGTGGGCACCTTCTTCGTGCGCATCAACAAGGAGACGGATAGCGTGATGGGCGCGTTGAACAAGGGGAACTGGGGATCCATCATCCTCACCGCCATCGCCAGCTACTTCGTGATCCAATGGATGCTCCCGGACGCGTTGAAGTTCCAGCGCCTACTGGCCGATGGCACGTTGAGCGTTCATGAGTTCGGACGCATGAACGTCTTCTATGCCATCATTCTCGGCCTTGTGGTGGGCGCGTTGATGAGCGCCATTACGGAATACTACACCAGCATGGGACGCAAACCCGTGGACAGCATCGTCCAGAAGAGCGGCACGGGGCACGCGACGAACGTGATCGGCGGTCTGGCCGTGGGAATGGAGAGCACCTTTCTGCCGATCCTGGTGCTGGCCGGCGGGATCTTCGGTGCGTTCAGCCTTGCCGGTCTTTACGGTGTGGCCATCGCCGCGGCCGGCATGATGGCCACCACCGCGATGCAGTTGGCCATCGATGCCTTCGGACCCATCGCGGACAATGCCGGCGGCATTGCTGAAATGAGCGGCCTTCCGAAGGAGGTGCGCGAGCGGACCGACATCCTTGATGCCACCGGCAATACCACGGCCGCCACCGGCAAGGGATTCGCGATCGCCTCGGCGGCGCTCACCGCGCTCGCGCTGTTCGCGGCTTATGTGGGTCTGGCAGGCATCAACGCGATCGACATCTACAAGGCCGACGTATTGGCAATGCTGTTCGTCGGTGGCATGATCCCGCTCCTCTTCAGTTCAATGGCGATCAGCGCCGTGGGAAAAGCGGCGATGGACATGGTGAAGGAGGTCAGGCGTCAGTTCCGTGAAATCCCGGGGATCATGGAAGGTAAGGCCAAGCCGGAGTACGAACGTTGCGTGGCGATCAGCACGCAGGCTTCGATCCGCGAGATGATCCTTCCTGGAGCGCTCGCGCTGCTGGCGCCAGCGCTCGTCGGTTTTACCATGGGTCCCGAGGCGCTCGGCGGACTGCTGGCCGGTATCACGGTGAGCGGCGTGCTCATGGGTATGTTCCAGAACAATGCCGGCGGGGCTTGGGACAATGCCAAGAAGAGCTTCGAGAAGGGTGTGATGATCGACGGCAACGAATACAGGAAGGGCAGCGATCCTCACAAGGCGGCCGTGACCGGTGACACGGTCGGGGACCCGTTCAAGGACACCAGCGGGCCGAGCATGAACATCCTGATCAAGCTGACCAGCATCGTGGCCTTGATCATTGCTCCGCATATCAGCGCCAACACACATCACCAGCAGGAACTGCCCCGCAATACCATCCAGAACATGCCGGCAGGCAGCAGTGATGCATACGTGGCCCCGGGGGCCGGCGATGGGTCCGTGGAGGCGTCCACGTTCGATGCGGGAGGAATGCTCTGATCGTCCGGGGCAAGAACAACAAGGGCGAGGTCCTTCCTCGCCCTTCCCATTTCACCGGACACCCCTGTCACTTCTTCTTCACCGCCACTTTCTTCCTTGGCTTGGTGGCATTGCCATTGCCATTGGTCGAAGGCGTGTCCGCCGGGAACAGTCCATGCACCTCGGCATCGATCCCGCTGATGATCTTGCCCAGGTCCTCCGCGTTCGTCGGGAACGTGTTGTTGTCGACATCGATCACCAGTAGGCGGCCCTTGTCGTACTTCCCGATCCAGGCTTCGTAGCGTTCGTTGAGGCGCTTGAGGTAGTCGATGCTGATGGACGTTTCATACTCACGTCCCCGCTCGCTGATCTGCCGCACGAGCGTTTCAACGCTGGCACGCAGATAAATGAGCAGGTCGGGCGGCACCACTGCCGTTTCCATGTTGCTGAACAAGCGGAAGTAGTTCTCGAAATCGCGGGTCGTCATCAGCCCCATCGCGTGCAGGTTCGGGGCGAAGATGTATGCGTCCTCATAGATGGTCCGGTCCTGGATCACATTGCGTCCGCTGCGTCGGATCTCCATCAACTGCTCGAAGCGGCTGTTCAGGAAGAAGATCTGCAGGTTGAAGCTCCAACGCTGCATGTCCTTGTAGAAGTCGAACAGGTAGGGATTGTTGTCCACCGCCTCCTGGAGCTGGTCCCATTTGTAGTGCCTGGCCAGAAGCTGGGTCAGCGTGGTCTTTCCGGAACCGATGTTGCCTGCGATCGCGATGTGCATGGAACGAATGATGAGGGCTGACGAAATTAATGGCCTCGTCCCGAGCATCGCCCCGATGTGGAAAAGTCGGCCCGATACAGCATGCGGATCGCCGCTTTTCAACGATCCGGCATGCGGCAGATCGTGATGCGGTCCTCGAGCAGGATGTAAAGGTGGTCCTGTTCCAGACGCGCGTTCCTCATGGGTTCGGCCGCCAGCGTGACCGGCAGGGGGAGGACGGTCGTGTCGAAGGACCGCATGTCGTAGCGCTGAAGGGTGCCATTGTCCACGAAGTAGACGGCCTGCTTGCGCACCTCGAAGTGGTCCGCGCCGCGCACCGGTAATGTGCGTGCGTACGTGCCGAACAGGTCGAATACCAGGATCCCTTCGGTCGGGCAGTTCACATAGAGCCAATTGTCCAGTTCCACCATCTCCTCGGGGCGAGGCACGAACCCGATCAGCTGGTCCAGCGGGCCGGTCGAGGCGATCTCGCGCAGTTGCGCATCCACCCGCACGAGCCGCGGTGTGCGCTGGTCGTACAGCCAGAATGCGTTCTGAACGCTGGCGCACGCGAGTGTCACCTGGGGAAAACCGCGTGAGGAAAGGTCGATCACGCCACCTTGGACGCTCAACGTGTTGTCCAGCATGAGCAATTGGCCCTGTTCCGCACTGAAGAGCACCGGTTTGAGCGAATAGAACGCGTCCATCGTCCGGATCGCTCCGAAGGTCTTGATGCTGTTCCGCGCACGCTCCTGCCCCGCGGCATCGAACAGCGTCAGTTCATCCCCATGCACCGCGTACACATTCCCCAGTTCGTCCGTGGTGAACCGGTCGAACCGCCCCGGTATCACGATGATGTCCTGTGCGTTCAGGCCCGTACCAAGGACCAACAGCAATGTCGATACCCGTTCGCGCATCAATGGACAAGGGTGGGAAGCAGCTGATCGATGATGCTGCGGTCGTTCATCAGGCGCGGTACCTTGTGTTGACCGCCCAGCTTGCCACGCTCTTTCATCCAGGCATGGAAGGTGCCCCGTGGTAAGGCATGTACACGCGGACGTGAAAGGGCCAGGTCCCCCCGGCGTTTCGCGTCATAGTCGGAATTCATCCGGCGGAGGGAGATGTCCAGTTCCTCGATGAACTGCTCCAGTTCGTCCGGCTCGCGTTCGAATTCGATCAGCCATTCATGTCCGCCGGCGCCATCGTCGAGATAGATCGGCCCGGCCGTGTATTCGCTCACCGCCGCGCCGGTGGCATCCATGGCCGCCTCGATGGCGCGTTCGGCGTTCTCCACGATGAGCTCCTCGCCGAAGGCATTGATGAAGCTGCGGGTACGACCGCTAACTTGGATCCGGTAGGGCGATGTGCTGGTGAAACGCACTGTGTCACCCGGTACATAGCGCCACAATCCGGCATTGGTGCTGATCACGAGCGCATAGTCAACACCGGGCTCCACTTCGTGCAGCAATTTCGTTCTGGGGTGCGGTCCGGACATTTCCTGCATCGGCATGAACTCAAAGAAGATGCCGTAATCCAGCATCAGGAGAAGGTCATCGGCGTCCGCGCGGTCCTGGATCGCGAAGTAGCCCTCGCTCGCATTGTAGCTCTCCAGGTAGTTCATCCCCGAGTTGGGGATCAGCTCCCTGAAAAGGGCGCGGTAGGGACGGAAGCTCACACCACCATGCATGAAAAGCTCGAGATTGGGCCACACGTCATTTATATGGGGCTTCCCGGTGATCTCCAATATCCGCCTCAAGATGATAAGCGTCCAACTCGGTACGCCTGCGATGCTGCGCACATCCTCGCGCATGGTCTCCCGGGCCATCTGCTCGATCTTCTCCTCCCAGTTCTCCATGAGGGCGACCTCCTTGGCCGGGGTCCGACGGATCTCCACCCAGATCGGCAGGTTCCGGATGATGATCGCGGATAGGTCGCCACTGTAGGCATCGGCGCGGAACCGTTCCAGACTGCTGCTCCCCCCCACCACCATGTTCATGCCCTGGTAGAGCTTGCTGCCGGGGTTCATGTCATAGTGGAGCGCGATCAGGTCCTTGCCCCCCTTGTAATGGCAGTCCTCCAGCGCTTCCCTGCTCACGGGAATGAACTTGCTGCGGTCCTGGGTGGTGCCGCTGCTCTTTGCGAACCATTTGATGTCCGTCGGCCAGAGCAGGTTCTGCTCCCCGCTCCGCAGGCGCTGCACGTAAGGGCGGATGTCATTGTAATCCTGCAACGGGACGCGCTCGCGGAAATCATCCGGGTCGCGAACGCTTTCGAAGCCGTATCGTCGACCCCATTCCGTGAAACGGGCCGAACGGACCAGATAGAGGAAGACCTCGTACTGGGCTTCATGCGGATTGGTGCGGAACAGGTCGATCTGCTGCAGCCGCTTCTTGATCAGGTATGAGAACAGCGCATTGACCGGCATGACCTCGAAGGATGGGCGAAGATCGTCCGCAACTACTTTAGCCCAAAAGGTACGCACCTCGTTCGATCATGGTCGAAGGACCCCTCCGCAAGATGCTCGCTGGCATGGACGATCGCGTACACTACGCGTTAACGGTCGGTCAGGCGCATCTGCCCATCGATGATCGCGTGGGTGGGCGGCTCACGATACGTGCCACCGGGCTAATGACCTGCGTGGCCTGCGGCAGGTCGGTGAAGAAGTTCTTCGGCCAGGGCTTCTGTTTTCCGTGCTTCCGCGATGCCCCGGAAGCCGCTGAGTGCATCGTTCGCCCTGAGCTTTGCCGTGCGCATCTGGGTGAGGGTCGCGATCCGGAATGGGAGCGACGGCATCATGACCAGGAGCACGTGGTCTACCTGGCCCATACGGGCGGCATCAAGGTGGGCGTGACCCGGAGCACACAGGTCCCGGTCCGGTGGATCGATCAGGGCGCGGTCGCGGCAGTGATCATCGCCCGCACCCCATACCGCCAACTGGCAGGCCTCATCGAGGTCGAGCTGAAGAAGCGGTTCGCAGACAAGACCAATTGGCGGGCGATGCTACGGCCGGTCGAGCCGGACATGGACGCGTTACTACACGCCCGTTCCGAAGCGATGACGGCACTGGCCCACGAATTGGGGGCTTATGCCCTGTCCGGGGAGGAGACCGTAAGCATCCACTATCCGGTGGACCATTTTCCACCGAAGGTGGCCAGTGTATCGCTGGAAAAGGGACCTGCGATCGAAGGCACTCTGGCCGCGATCAAGGGGCAATACCTCGTCTGGGCGGACGGGCGGGTGTTGAACGTGCGGAACCACGCGGGTTATCACGTGGAGGTGGAATGAATTGCTCGCTCCGGGTGTAACCCTGGCCCCGGCACTTGCGTACCACCCCTAGGTTTTGGTCATTGGAATGATCGTTAGGGCACGCGAAGGGCCGCTCATCGAGCGGCCCTTCGCATGTTCGGTGCGTATCGTCAGTCGATCACGATGTCGAATGGCATGCGGGCCTGTATGCCGATCGTGCGCTTCGCCTCGCGCATCTGCCTGAACCGGTCCAGGAGTTCGGCATCGGTGCCGAAGACCTGTGCGGCCACCCAGCTCTTTGCCTCGGTGTTCAGCTCGGAGAGGATCTGCTCGAACAATTCCTTCTGTTCCGGGTATTTCACGATCCGGTACTTGTCCAGGTGTGCCAGTCCCGCCGCTCCCGCAATGGCGCTTTCCAACCCGCCGATGCTATCGACAAGGCCGATCTTCTGCGCATCCATGCCGGTCCATACACGACCACGACCGATGCTGTCGACCATGGCCAGGTCGAGGTGTCTGCCTTCGGCCACACGTTGCTTGAAGGTCGCATAGAAGTCATCCACATAGCGCTGGATAACTTCTCTTTCGTTCGGTCTCATGGGACGTGACACATCGAACAGGTCCGCATATTCGTTGGTCTTGAGGCCATCGAACGTGATGCCCAGCTTGTTGTTGAAGAAACCCTTGAAATTGGGGATCATGCCGAAAACCCCGATCGAGCCGGTGATGGTGGTAGGTTCGGCATAGATGCGGTCGGCGGCGCAACTGATGTAATAACCACCGCTCGCGGCGAGGTCGCCCATGCTCACCACGACCGGCTTGCTCTGACGGGCGAGATCCACTTCGCGCCAGATCATGTCACTGGCCAGGCCGCTCCCTCCCGGTGAATTGACGCGAAGAACGATGGCTTTCACGCTCGTGTCCGTGCGGGCCTTGCTCAGCGCTTCCACCAACGTGGTGCTGCCGATCACGTCGTCCTCGCTTTCGCCGCTGCTGATGCTGCCCTGGGCGAATACCACGGCCAGCTTGGCCTTGCCGCCCACCTTGTCATCGCCCCCAACGGGGGCCCGGGTGTAGGCCGCGAGTTCGACGCTCTTCATTTCCTTCTCCGGGTCGAGGCCCATGCGCTCCTTCACCCTTTCCAGTACCTGGTCCCGGTACATCACGCCATCCGCCAGGCCCAGGTCCACGGCGTCCTGCGCATGTCGTACCTGCAACTTCTCGGCGATGCTGTTGAGCTGGACCCTGTCGATCCGACGCTGAGCAGCCACCAGGTCCAGGTAGTGTTCCCAGATTCCGAAGACCAGGGCGTGCATCTGTTCCCGGTTCGCAGGTGTCATCCTGTCCTCGGTGAAAGTTTCTCCGAAGCTCTTGTACCGGTTGTTCGATCCCTTGATGAACTCCACGTCGATATCCAACTTGTCGAACATGCCCTTCAGGAACATCATGTTCGTCCGCAAACCGCGGAAGTCCAGGTCACCCTGGGGCGCCACGTAGATCTCGTCCGCGGCCGTGGCCAGAAGGTAGGTGCCCTGGGAATAGAATTCGCTGTAGGCGATCACCGGCTTGCCGCTGTTCTTCCTGAACGCGAGGATCTTGTCGCGGATCTCCTCCAGCGTGGCGGTTCGCATGTCGATGCTCGAGAGGTCCAGAAAGAGGCCCTTGATATGATCATCCCGTTCGGCCTTGTCGATGTTCTTCAAGACCTGGTCAAGCCCCAAACGGGACATGTCCTTGAACGGGCCGAAATCCAGGTTGAACTGGTCGGAACGGCCCCTGTCCACGATGGGCCTGTCCAGTTTCACTAAGAGCACGGAATCGTCCTTCACCTTGGTGGGCTTCCTATCGAGGCTGAATGCCGTTCCGATCGCTGCGATCGTTGCGAAGAAGATGATCAAAAGCAACGCGCCGATGAGAAGGGTGCCCAGCATCGAGGCAAGCATGAATTTCAGGAACTGTCGCATGGTCTGAGGGTCGTATCGTTCGTTCGAAGGCCCGAAAATAGAGGCCCCCTCGGCCCTTCAGCTTGTTGATCACACCAACGGCCTCGCTCCGGTATGGAAGGTGACCGCCGGATACCTTTGGGCGCGATGTGCAAAGGATCCGAGGTCCTGATGTTGCTCGGTGCCGACCTGGGCGATCCGCCGAACACTTTTTCGAGGGCGGAGAAAGCCCTGGAGGAGGAGATCGGTCGGATCCGCGCGCGAAGCCGTGATCACTGGACGCACGCGGAAGGCTTCGACAGCGACTTGCTCTTTCTGAACAGGGCCCTGGTGCTCACGACGGACCTTGCGCCCGAGGAGGTGTTGCGCCGGTCGCTCGGGATCGAGATAGCGCTCGGCAGGGTCCGGGTGCCGGATGGACCGGTCGGACCCCGCGTGATCGACCTGGATATTCTGCTGATCGGTGAGCTGGTGGTCGACCGACCGGGGCTTCGCGTTCCGCACCCGCGCATGCATCAGCGAGCCTTCGCCCTCGGTCCGGCCGCGGACATCGTTCCGGGGCTGCGCCATCCGTTGCGCGGACGCACCGTGCTCGAATTGTTGCGGGACCTTCACGCCGGTGAGGATGCGGCCTGAGTACATCGCCGTGGAGGGCTTGATCGGCGCGGGTAAGACAACGCTCGCGCGAAGGCTGGCTGAGCGCTGGCATGGGCGCCTGGTCCTGGAGGAGTTCGATGAGAATCCGTTCCTACCCCGGTTCTACCAGGAACCGGAGCGCTACGCCTTTTCCGTGGAGCTTTCCTTCCTTGCCCAACGGTACCATCAACTCAAACGGGTCACCGAACAGGACCTTTTCACCTCTTGCACGGTGGCAGACTACTCCATTGGCAAGTCATTGGTCTTCGCGAGTGCCACCCTTTCGGCGGAGGAGAATGCCCTTTTCCGGGATTTGTACGACATCATGTACGCCGATCTTCCGAGACCCGGTTTGATCGTATATCTCCATCTTGGCCCCGAGCAGTTGGCCGAACGCATCCGTCGGCGGGGACGAGCCTACGAACAGAACATCCGCTCCGACTATCTGGAGCGTCTGAGGCGGCTTTATTTCGATCATCTTTCAAAGGCGGAGCAGGGGCGCGTTCTGATCGTGGACCTGGAGCATACGGACCTGCTCGAGGATGCGAAGGCGTTCGACGCGCTGTGCGCGCGCATCGAAACCCCCCTACGGTCACGATCCGAAGTGTGGAGGATCTGATCCACAGGGCATCGTGAAGAATTGGGCGAAATGCAGGGAAAGGCCCGACGGGGAGTGAGTATACTTGCAGCCGAAAGCATCCCATAAGCACTACATCATCATGGAACACAGGCACTTGCGAGGAACGTCGTTGCTCGTTGGAGCGGTCTTGATCATCGCCGGCTGCGGAGGCCTGGGTAAGATGAACAAGTACGCGGAGACGATCAAGTACACGGTCGAGCCGAACCCGTTGATCGTCCAGGGCGACAGTGTCGCGGTGAACATCCGCGGCAATTTCCCCGGCAAGTACTTCTACAAGAAGGCCCAAGTGGAGTTGACCCCGACCATCACCTACAGCGGCGGCGAAACGCCGATGAAGATGGCCGGATTCCAGGGCGAGGGCGCCGCTGGCAACTACACGGTGATCCCCTATGAAAGCGGAAAGGACTTCACCTACAACGACAAGGTGGCCTATACGCCCAGTATGGAGCAAAGCCAGTTGATGCTGAACATCCTGGGCAAACAGGGCAAGAAGGAGAAACCCTTCGACCCCGTGAAGCTGGCGGACGGTGTGATCACCACCCCTTACCTGATGATGAGCGACGACAAGGTGCTGTTGGGCAAGGACGCCTTTCAGCGCATTACGCAGCACCAGCAGAACCTGACGCTGAACTACTATGTGGCCAGCGATCGAATGCTCCCGGGGGAGGAGCGTGATCAGGATGTGAAGGACCTGATGGCCTGGCTCAAGGCGAATGCGAAGAACGAGAAGGTGGTCGTCAAGAACGTTTCGATCGATGCCTATGCGAGCCCGGAAGGCGAGGTGAACATGAACGAAGGGCTGGCCAACAAGCGTGATGAAGCCGCCAAACGATGGATGATGACGCAGATGTCGCGTTTCAAGTACACCAAGGCGAAGAACGATTCGCTCTACACGCTGAACCCGCGCGGTGAGGACTGGGCCGGGTTCAAGGCGGCGATGCAGGCCAGCACCATGAGCGACAAGGATCTTGTGCTCCGCGTGCTGGAAATGTATCCGGACGTGAACAAGAGGGAGGCCGAGATCAAGAACATGGCGGCTACCTACAACGAGATCCGGGAGGATATCCTTCCCAAGCTCCGCCGCTCTGAGATCATGGTGGATTACGAGCGTGTGGGCCATAGCGATGAGGAATTGACCGCCATGAGCAAGACCATGCCGGATTCGATGACGGTGGAAGAATTGCTCTTCGCAGCCACGCTCACCAACGACCTCAACGAAAAGCTCCGGATATACAAGGAGACCGAGCGCATCTATCCGAACGACTACCGGGGAGCGAACAACGTGGGTTACATCTACATGATGCAGAACAAGATGGCCGATGCCGAGACGCAGTTCACCAAGGCGAACGGCATCATGGACAACCCGGTGAGCACCAACAACCTGGGTGTGGTGGCACGCCTGAAAGGTGATCGTAAGAAGGCCGCCCAGATGTACAGCAAGGCCATGGCCGCGGGTCCTGAGGTGAAGTACAACCAAGGCATCGTGGACATCCAGAACGGGAACTACGGCAGTGCGAACAGCAATATGAGCGGCATGAACACCTTCAACGCGGCCCTGGCCAAGCTGTTGGGCGGTGATGCCTCCGGTGCGCAGCGCATACTGGAAGCCGCACCGGAGAAGGACAGCGCCATGGGTCACTACCTGATGGCGATCATCGGTGCCCGTCAAGGCAATGGCGACATGGTGCGGAACGATCTCGGCATGGCCGTGCAAAAGGATCCCAGCCTGGCCGACAAGGCCCGTAAGGACCTGGAATTCCGGGACTTCAAGGACAACCTCGGCATCTGAGCCGGTCCATCAAGGATGCACGGAAGCCCCGACCGTAAGGCCGGGGCTTCCTGCTTCTGGCCGTGTGACGTAAGGCCTAGTCCGCCTCATACTCCAATCGCATAGTGATGGAGGCGGTCTTCTTCTTGGATTCCGTGTTGAAGGCGCCACCCCAGGAGTAATCCTCGTTCGAGTGCTGACCTGTGATCTGGAAGATCCCCATTTTGGCTGTGATGAGGGCACCCAAACGACCACCTGCCTCTTGGGCGATGGTACCGGCCCGTAAGCGGGCGTCCTCGGTGGCCTTGGCGATCATCTGCACCTTGAGGTCGGCGAGATGCGTGTAGTAGTAGCGGGGTGGTTGGGAATAGAAGCGGATGCCCTGGTCCAGAAGTTCAGTGATCTGCCGGCTCAATTCCTCGATCTGAGGGACGTTCTTGGACTCCACGGTGATGGATTGGCGGAGCTGATAGCCAAGGAAATCCTCGCCGATGTAACGTCCATCCGCGGTATACCTCGCCTTGGTCTGCTCGTTGGTCTCCACCGCACTGAAGATCACGGCACTGTCCGGCACGGCCTTCGCGTGCAGGTAATCCTGGATCGTCCTTTTGTCACGTTCCAGAACGGCGTAGGCCTTGCGCAACTCGGGGTCATCCGTCGTGAAGCTACCCTCCCACACGATCAGGTCGGATGTGAAATCCTCCTTGCCGAGGCCGGTCACGGATATGGTTCCACGTTCATGACCACGCTGTACGTAGGACCGGCCCAGAAGAGCGGCGGCCACCACGATGGCGATGGAGAAAAGGGTCGCGACGAAAGGTTTCATTGGCACGAAGTGCGGTGAAGGTAGGACGCTGTCGATGCTCCTCCCGCGATCGATCGACCGGAACGTTCCTAGAAGACGATCTTCTGGCGCCGGATGCGGGCGCGGTACTTCTTGCTGCCGCTCTTGTACTTGTAGAGCTTGTAGTGCAACTGCAGCTTGAAGAACATATAGGCATCGTTGTCGCTGCTGTCACCACGCTGCTGACCTGCCGCCGTGGTGATCTCGGTGATGTAGCGACCCTCATGAAGGCTGGGGTCCGCCAGATAGGCGGCAACGGCCCCGTGTTCCGCGGCGATGGCATCGTTGTCGTAATACACCGTGCTCACGTCATCGATGTAGTCCGTGAAGGTCTTCGTATACTGCAATTCAAGGCCGACGCTCCACTGCCGGCTCATCGCTTTGCGGATACCAAGGCCCATCGGAATGCAGAACTGGAAGTTCGAATACTCCGTGGCACCGCCAGGTAACCCCTGTCCCTCGGTCCCCAGTGGTTTCAAACGGACCCAGGTGTTGTTGAAGCGGGCGCGTGGATCGAAATAGAACCCACCCACCCCGATGAACCCATAGAAACCGATCTTGCTCGCCTTCTGCCCCTTGACCCCGCGCAGGTCGTAAACGTGACCAAGCTCCTCCTTGAACAGGTGGATCTCGTAGACCACGGAAAGCTCGATGACGTCGGAACGGAAGTGCAGGTTCCGGTTATGGCGGAACACTTCGGACGTCAGGTTGTCGTTGCCGGATAGGATGCCGTAGGTCAACGTGGTACGCACGGACTGTTTCTCGAAGGTGTGATAACGCCAGCCCAGGCTAACGGCAGGCTTCGTCTGGCTGAGTTCGAGGTCCCAGATGAAATTGGTGCCGACCTGGTCCCTTCCGCCCAGCTCGCCCAGAAAATTGGACGCACCAAAGCCGATGGTCAGTTCGTTCCTGTTGGTCTTCCAGTAGTTGGACTTTCTGAAATACTGGGCATGGGCCGGTGTGACCGCGATGCCCATGAGCACGACCCAAACACTCGCTGAACGCCACCCGGAGCGGTCCTTCATCCCACGTGGTGCGGTACCGTCCAAATATAGCGGCCTTCCTGTGATGGCCAAGGTTCCGGTCATCATGGTCCCTCCACATAGACCCGTTGATGGTCGAAGGGTTGCCTTTGAACGCATGAACGGCCTCAGGGTTCCGACGGATCCGCCCTGTGGGTCGTCCACCAGGCCACGATCCCTACGCAAACGGACACGTTCAGGGAGTGCTTCGTCCCGAATTGAGGAACCATGATGCATGCATCGGAAGCCTTCACCACCTCGTCGCGAACCCCATGCAGCTCATTGCCGAATACGAGAGCCGTCCGGTCACCGTCGGACGGGATCAGGTCCTGAACGGGTCGGGCCAATGCGGTCTGCTCGACGACCACGACCCGGTAGCCATCGTTCTGGAGCGCACGCACCCGAAAAAGTACGTTCCTATGATGCGCCCAGGGGACCGAGGAGGTCGCACCCAAAGCGGTCTTTTCAATGTCCCGGTGAGGTGGGCAGGGGGTGATTCCGCACAGGTCCAGGCCCTCGAGGCCGAAGGCGTCCGCGGTGCGGAAGATCGCCCCCACATTGTGGCGACTGCGGACATCATCCAGTACGATCCGGACCGGGGCCTTCGGAAGGACGCTGTAGGTCCTGGTATCGGCGCGTCCCAATTCGTTCATGGTCAGTTTCCGATCATTGACAGGCATGGGGGCAAAATGTGAAAAATGCCCGTTACCGGGTTCGGGGTCGGGGGTTGGGCAGGCCGTACCTTTCCGGGCCGGCGATGGGTTGCCGGAAGCGCAAGACATGGGCAGGGAACGGAAGTCGGAAACCCCATTGATGCGGCAGTACGAGCGCATCAAAGGACAGCACCCGGACGCGGTGCTCTTGTTCCGGGTCGGTGATTTCTACGAGACCTTCGGGGAGGACGCGAAGGTGGCTGCGAGCGTGCTCGGTATCGTGCTCACCAAACGGCACAACGGTTCGGCAGGAGAGGTCGCATTGGCCGGGTTCCCCCATCACGCGATCGAGACCTACCTGCCCAAGTTGGTCCGGGCCGGTCATCGTGTTGCGATCTGTGATCAGCTCGAAGACCCGAAACGTGCGAAAACGATCGTGGAGCGTGGTGTCACTGAGATCGTCACACCGGGTGTTTCGCTCAGCGACCGGGTATTGGACCAACGCCGCAACAACTGGCTTGCCGCGGTATGCGGTCAAAAGGGCCGGTACGGTGTGGCTTTCCTTGATGTGACCACGGGTGAGTTCCTGGTGGGCGAGGAGGAGGCGGCTGAGGTATCCCGTTTCTTGGAGGGGTTCGAGCCTAGCGAGTTGCTTCGACCCAAAGGGTCCGCGGATGAATTCATCAACTCCTGTGCGACCCAGTACTATACCTATGCCTTGGAGGACTGGGCGTTCGCGGAGGAGCCTGCCAGGGAGCGATTGCTGCGGCAGTTCGGCACTAACACCCTGAAAGGGTTCGGCGTGGACGACCTTGTCCGGGGTCAGTGCGCTGCAGGTGCCATCCTGCACTACCTCGGTGATACGTGTCACGACCAGCTGGTCCACGTCAATCACCTGCGAAAGCTCCACACCGGTCTGCATATGGTGCTGGACCGTTTCACCCTGCGCAACCTGGAAGTGGTTGCGCCTGTGAACGAGGGTGCACGAACGTTGATGAGCATCCTGGACCGGTGTGCGACGCCGATGGGGTCCAGGCTCCTCCGTCGCTGGCTGACCTTCCCACTGGTGGAGCCGAAAGCCATCGCGGCGCGGCATGATCGCGTGGCCGCCCTCGCGGAGGGAGGGGCGGTGCGCGGATCACTGCGGGAGGAGCTTGAACGTATTTCCGATCTGGAACGGCTCGCCGGAAAGGCGGCCACCGGCCGCATCCAACCTCGGGAAATGCTCCAGATGCGATCCGCATTGGAGGCTGTCGCACGGATGCAGTCCCTCCTCCGCGAGGCCGGCGGTCCGCTTGGTGATGCGGCCGAGGAAATGCGCCCGGACGGTTCACTGCCAGCACGGATCGCGAGCACGCTGAGCGAGGATCCCCCGGCCACCTTGCAGAAGGGAGGTGTTGTTCGGGAAGGTGTGAGCACGGAGCTCGACGAGCTGCGGCATGTGTCCGGACATGCGAAGGAGTTGTTGCTCGAGGTGCAGCGACGGGAGGGTGAACGGACCGGTATTCCGAGCCTCAAGGTGGGCTACAACAACGTGTTCGGATACTACCTGGAGGTGCGGAACACGCATCGCTCGAAGGTGCCGGGGGAATGGGTGCGCAAACAAACGCTCGTCAATGCGGAGCGTTACATCACGGACGAGCTGAAGTCCTTGGAGGAGCGGATCCTGGGTGCGGAGGAGCGGATCCTGGCCCTGGAGGAGGAGATCTTCCGCGCGCTGATCGCAACGGTGAACGATGCGATCACTTCCGTGCAGCACACGGCCTCGGCCGTGGCTGCGTTGGACGTCCTGCAGGCATTTGCCGAACAGGCCGATCGGTGGCGGTACGTGCGTCCTGAGCTCATCGACGGGCTTTCCCTCGATATCCGGGACGGTCGACATCCGGTGATCGAGCAGCAGTTACCACCGGGTGAGCCGTATGTGGCGAACGATGTCCTTCTTGAGCCCGGGGAACGCCAGATACTGGTGATAACCGGCCCGAACATGAGCGGCAAGTCGGCGCTGCTGCGCCAAACGGCCCTGACGGTGCTGATGGCACAGGCGGGCAGTTTCGTTCCCGCATCCAGTGCCCGTTTTGGCCTGGTCGACCGGATCTTCACCCGTGTGGGGGCCTCGGACAATCTGACCACGGGCGAAAGCACTTTCATGGTCGAAATGAACGAGACCGCGAGCATCCTGAACAATCTGACCGAGCGCAGTCTGGTGCTGTTGGACGAGATCGGCCGGGGTACGAGCACGTACGATGGGATCTCGATCGCCTGGGCCATCGCAGAATACCTGCACGATCATGCATCTCGTCCGAAAACGCTCTTCGCCACGCACTATCATGAATTGAACGAAATGGCGGCCGGTTTTGCGCGGATCCGCAACGCCAACGTCGCTGTGCGGGAAGTGGAAGGGAAAGTGCTCTTCCTGCGGAAGCTGGTTCCTGGTGGGAGCGACCGCAGCTTCGGGATCCATGTCGCGGAGATGGCGGGCATGCCCCAGCGTGTCCTCGAACGTGCGCGCCGGGTGCTGGCCCACCTCGAACGGACCCATTCCGGGGACCTGGGCCAGGACGATGACGCCCCCCGCATGGCCGATGTCGGCAGGGAGTTGCAATTGAGCATCTTTCAACCGGAGGATCCCGCGATCGAGCAGGTCCGGGACGAGATCGACGCCCTGGACATCGATACGCTGACACCGGTGGAGGCCCTTCTCAAGCTCAACGAGATCAAACGCCTGGTGGCGTCCGGAAAAGCCAAGTTGCGCAAAGCCTGACCCGTCTCCGGGATCCGTCCTTTGCTATATTTGCAGGCCCAAAGCGAGAGTAGCTCAGTTGGTAGAGCACGACCTTGCCAAGGTCGGGGTCGCGGGTTCGAGTCCCGTTTCTCGCTCGAACAGAGGTGGTCGAATGGCCACCTTTTCTTTTGGAACGCGTATCGATCGGACCATCGCCATCGGCGTTGGCCGGACTTGATGCGTGGCACTGTTGGAACGTTGCAACTTTGCGCGTACGCCCGGGTGGTGGAACGGTAGACACGAGGGACTTAAAATCCCTTGGTCCGCAAGGGCCGTGCGGGTTCAAGTCCCGCCCCGGGCACCATGGTGAAGGTACCCCGAGCCGTGGCAAGACCTGGTCCTCGAAGCCGCATCGCACCAACGCCGAGCGGTTTCCTGCACATGGGCAATGCGCTCAATTTCCTGGTCACAGAGCGCTTGGTCCGTCACCTGAACGGTCATTTGCTCCTGCGCATCGATGATCTCGATGCGGAGCGTATGCGTCCGGAGTATGTGGAAGACATCTTCCGGTCACTGGAGTGGCTCGGCATCCGCTGGGATGAAGGCCCTTCCGGTCCGGATGAACTGGAGCGCACATGGTCACAGCGACACCGCCTGCCAAGGTACCGACAGTGCTTGACCGACCTGCGGGCAAAGGAGGTCCTCTATGCCTGCGACCATTCCCGTACGACACTGCACGGCGCACTCTTGCCCGGTCGTCCGTACTGTGCGCATCGTAAGGGCGACCTGTCCCTTGATACGCCCGACATGGCTTGGCGGCTGCGAATTCCCACGGATGCCCGTGTAGATCTTCATCGGTTCCAGGGAGGAGCGGATCCTCTTGATCTGCTCACCGCGATACCGGACCCTGTCCTGCGCAAGCGCAACGGTACGCCAGGTTACCAGATCGCCTCGCTCTGTGATGACCTGGACCTGGGCGTCGATCTGATCGTCCGTGGGTCGGACCTTCTGCCCTCGAGCGCCTGCCAGGTCCATCTGGCGCAGGTGCTTGGCCAGGGGACGTTCAGCGAGGTGAGGTTCGTGCACCATCCGCTGGTCGTGGGGCGCAACGGGCGAAAACTGAGCAAATCCGCTGGCGCGGACAGCCTGAAAGTGCTGCGGGAGCGGGGGGCGGCCCCGTCGATCCTGAAAGCCAAAGCGGACAAGTGGATCAGGGAACTGCTCAAGGCCGGGGATGGCTAGTGCGCCCTCAGCCGCCGAACATCTCACGGACCTTTTCAAAAAAACCACGGTCCTTGGCCGATGGCCGCGGTTGGAAGCCCGGACTATCGCGCAGTTCGCCCAGAGCGGCGCGTTCCTCTTTCGAAAGGTCGGTCGGTGTCCAAACCATGAGGTGCACGAAAAGGTCGCCATGGCCACGGCCGTGCACATCGGGCAGGCCCTTGCCCCGCAGACGCATGGTCCGACCGCTTTGCGTTCCGGGTTCCACCTTCACTTTGGCCTTGCCGCTGATAAGAGGCACCTCGATCGAACCGCCCAAAGCGGCGTCCACCACGTTCAGGAAGGCCTCGTAGTGCAGATGCATACCGTCCCGTTTCAATTCGGGGTGGGCTTCCTCTTCGATCACCACGAGCAGATCGCCCGGCACGCCACCGGCTGGAGCTTCGTTGCCCATGCCGCTGATGTTGAGCTGCATTCCCTCCTCCACGCCCGCAGGGATTCGTACCTCGACCACGCGTTCCTCGCGGAGCAAGCCGTGCTCGTCACTTCCAGGAGCACGTTTGCTCACGGTTTGACCGATACCGCCGCACGCTGGGCATGTGGTCACGGTCTGCATGTGGCCCAGAAAGGTGCTTTGCACGCGGGTGACCTGGCCCGATCCGTGGCAGGTCGAGCAGGTTCCGTATTCACTGCCCTTTGCGCGGACCAGCTTGTTGACCTTGATCTTCTTTTCCGCCCCCTGTGCCACTTCGGACAGAGAAAGCTTGATGCGGACGCGGAGGTTGCTTCCCTTTACGATCCGCTGGCCCCGTGCGGTCCGGGCACCGCTGAACCCACCGAACGCACCGCCAAAGGCATCCCCGAAAATGTCACCGAAATGGCTGAAGATGTCGTCCATCGACATGCCGCCGCCCTGGAACCCACCGGCACCGGCACCGGCAGCGGCATGGCCGAAACGGTCATACTTGGCTTTTTTCTCTGGATCGCTCAGGATCTCATATGCTTCAGCGGCCTCTTTGAACTTCTCCTCGGCCACCTTGTCACCAGGATTTTTGTCCGGGTGGTACTTGATGGCCAACTTTCGGTAGGCCTTCTTGACCTCCTCCGGTGTCGCCTTCCGGTCGACTCCGAGCACCTCGTATGGATCGCGCTTGGCCATGGGGTTCATTCACCCACGACCACCTTCGCATAGCGCAGGACGCGGTCGTTCAGGGTGTATCCGTTCTCGATCACGTCGATCACCTTGCCTTTCATCCCGGGAGAGGGCGCCGGAGCTTTGGTGACGGCCTCATGCCTGTCGGTGTCGAAGAGCTGCCCTTTCGGGTCCTCCATAGGACGGACCCCCTGCGCTCCCATGATATGGAGGAGTTTGTTCCGGACAAGATGGAACCCCTCCTTGATCACGTTGACGTCGTCCGTGCCATCGTTGTTCCGGATCGCGCGTTCCATGTCGTCAAGGACCGGCAGCAGGTTCTGCAACACGTTCTCCCCTGCGAACTGTACCAGGTCGATCCTTTCCTTGGCCGTGCGCTTCCTGAAATTGTCGAACTCGGCGAAGAGCCTCACATACTTGTCGTGCAGGGCCTTATGTTCCGTGCGCTGCACGTCGAGTTCAGCCTTCAACGCCTCCAGTTCACCCTCTTCACCGATCTCGGCATCGTTCACTCGGTGCCCACTGGCCGCTTCACTAGCTGGGCCAAGGGGGTTCTGATCCCCCGCATCCGTTTCCTTTTGTTCGATCTCTTGTGGTCGATCTTCGCCTCCTTGTCTCTCGGACATGGTCTTCTTTCGTGATTTGAACAATGGAGCCATGTGATCAAGGGCCGTGCCGAACGCGGACGCGCGAAGGTAGGAGGTCAGGATGTCAGTCGGACTGCAGGAAATGCAGCGCTGTGCTCCTGGAGCGGGAAGGATGGCCTAGAGGCTCTTGATATGCTTGTCCAGTTCCTGGTGAAGCGCCAAGCCCCTCAGGTTCTTGGCCACGATGATGCCATCGGGATCCACCAGGAAGTTCATGGGAATGCCGGTGACACCGTAAAGTCTGGCCGCCTCGGACCCCCATGCACGAAGGTCGCTCACATGATAGCTCCACGCCAATTGGTCTGCTTCGATCGCCTTTCTCCAGGCCATTCGGCTCTTGTCCAGACTAACGCTGTAGATCTCGAACCCCTTTCCTTCCTTGAACTTGGCCTTCCCATATTTCCGGAAAGCCTCGACCACGTTGGGGTTTTCGCGTCGACAAGGGCCGCACCAACTGGCCCAAAAATCCACAAGGACATATCTGCCCCTCAGGTCGGAGAGCTTGAGCACCTTGGTGCTGTCCACATTGAAATAGGCCAGATCGGGCGCTTTGTCACCGATGTTGGTGCCCACATCGGGGCCTCCGTTCCCGGTCATCCGGCCTGTAAAGCCATATATCGCCAGCAGTGCGACCAAAGAAATGATGATGGTTCGGGTGCGGTCCATGGTCTTGGTGATCCTCATCGCACAAAGTTAAGTGGTGCTCAAGCCCCGCGCATGCGAACACCGTGCCGGATCATCGGACTATTGCGCTCCCAAGCGCGAACGTTCCCGGGCCATTGCCTCGCGTTTGGCAGGGTCAAGTTCGATCAGAGAGTTGAGCCTTTCGATCAGGGCATCACCGTGGATGTCGGTGGCGATGATCATGCCGTTGGCATCCACGAGGGCGTTCGTTGGAATAAAGGCGGCACCATAGGTCATCGCCCCCGTGTTCTGCCCGCTGTCCACGGCGCTCACGTGCCAGGGCCAATCCAGATGGTCCTGTTCGATCGCTTTTCGCCATGCATCTCCGCCGCCCTGGCGGTCCAGGCTTACGCTGAATATCGTGAAACCGTTCCCCACGGTAAAGAAATTGTCCTTGTAGACCTTCCATGTGTGGACCACGTCCGGGTTCTCCCTTCGACAAGGACCGCACCAACTCGCCCAAAAGTCGACGAGGACGAGCCTTCCGCGGAGCTGTGAGAGCTGAAGGACCTTTCCGTCCATTCCTTTCATGGCTATGTCGGGAGCCTTGTCACCCACATGGACGTTGACCAGACGTTCCTGCGCATGAAGGCCCGGACAAAGCGAGAGCAGGAAGCAGAGAAGAGCAGCACGCATCAGGAAGGGGGTCCAAAACGCAAGATAGGGCGATCGCGATGGATGCTCAGACCCTTTCGATGGCAGCGCCCAGCGCTCGCAGCCGGACATCGATGTTCTGGTATCCGCGGTCGATCTGTTCGATGTTGTGTATGGTGCTGGTCCCCTCGGCGCTGAGCGCAGCGATCAAAAGCGCTACCCCCGCACGGATGTCGGGACTGGTCATGCTGATGCCGCGCAATGGTGTCTGGAAGTCCTGTCCGATCACGGTGGCGCGGTGCGGATCGCAAAGGATGATCTGCGCGCCCATGTCGATCAACTTATCTACGAAGAACAGGCGGCTTTCGAACATCTTCTGATGCACCAGGAGGCTCCCGCGTGCCTGGGTGGCCACGACCAGCACGATGCTGAGCAGGTCCGGGGTGAACCCGGGCCATGGGGCGTCGGCCACGGTCATGATGCTGCCATCAATGAAACGTGAGATCTCATACCCTTCCTGCCGGGGGATCAGGATATCGTCCTCGCGCATCTCCATCGCAATACCCAGGCGTTGGAACATTTCGGGGATCATCCCGAGATGCTCGAGGCCCACGTTCTTGATGAGCACCTCGCTCCTGGTCATCGCGGCCAGGCCAATGAAACTGCCGATCTCGATCATGTCGGGCAGCAGGCGATGCTCCGTGCCGTGCAGGGTCTCCACGCCATCGATCACCAACAGATTGCTGCCGATGCCCGCGATCCGGGCACCCATGCGCACCAGCATGCGACAGAGCTGCTGGATGTAGGGTTCGCAGGCGGCGTTGTAGATCGTCGTCCGCCCGTGGGCCAGAACGGCCGCCATGACGATATTGGCCGTGCCGGTCACGGATGCCTCGTCCAGCAGCATATTGCCTCCCGTGAGACGGTCCGCCTGCACACGGTAGAAGTTCTCACGGGCGTCATAAGCAAAGGCCGCACCCAACCTTTGGAAACCTGTGAAATGGGTGTCGAGCCGCCGGCGGCCGATCTTATCACCACCCGGTGTGGGAATGTAGCCGCGGCCATAGCGTGCAAGTAGCGGTCCAACGATCATCACGCTTCCGCGCAACCCACCGCCCAGCCGCTTGAACTCGGGCCGTTGAAAGAACTCGATATCGACCTCCTTTGCTGTGAAACGCCATGAACCGGTGCCCAGGTCCTCCACGTGAACACCCATTGCCCGGATCAGGTCGATGAGCTTGTTGACGTCCACGATGTCCGGCACGTTGTGGAAGGTGACCGGTTCGGCCGTCAGCAGAGCGGCGCATAGCACCTGGAGGGCTTCGTTCTTGGCACCCTGGGGTACCAGTTCACCCTTCAAACGATGACCTCCTTCGATCCGGAAACTGCCCATGCGATCGTGCCCTGTTGTGCCGGTAAAAGAACAACGAGGTGAGGGGTGCGCTCCATGTGCGCACCGGTGTCTTTGAACGATGTGATGTGGAGGGGGCGTTCAGTAGCGCTTCTTCCGCTTTCGATTGCGGCTTCGGCCGCTACGTTTCCTGGGGTCGGCGTCATTGCGCGGACCGCTCTGCTGTTGACGCAGGAGTTCGTTCGTGGCGGTGAGTTCCTGGTCGGCGGGGAGCTTCAGCCTGCCCTTGCTGAGTTCGGCGAGGTCCTTTATGATCACACCATCGCCCACGCTATCCCGGTTCCAGGCCAGGAATTGCCGTTTCATGAGATTGGCGATCAGCAGGGTGAAGGCCTCCCGCTCCGGTCCTTCCTGCATTGGAGCGCACTTGTCGATCATGCGCTCAACGATGTTCCCGTAATGGCCGTATTGGACCTTGTTCCTCGGATATGGCACCTTTTCCGGGGAGGTATCAAGCTCTTCCGGCGTAGGCATGGGGAAGGGGGCGTCCACGTCGAGCTTGAAATCGCTCATGATGTAGAGATGGTCCCAGAGCATGTGGTCGCCATCCTCGCTGTTCCGGAGCGCGGGATTCAGCCGACCGATCACCTGGATGATGGCCTTGGCCGTGCGCGTGCGTTCCACACGGTCCTCGATGCCCATGCAGTGTTCCACCATCCGCTGCACATGACGTCCGTATTCCGGTATGATCAGGCGCGGACGCTGGGTATTGTAGTCGAAGGCTGTGTCCATTTCCATGCTCCTGAAGTAGGGGACCCGAGCGGTACCCTCAAGCCCGCCGATCGGGCGAACGGTATGCGTCAAAGGTAGCAAGCTCAGTGATCGACAACGCTGACGGGCGCGAGTATGATCCGGTGCGCGACGGACCGACCGCCAATATGGCCAGCGAGCAACAGAGGGCCGGCCGGCCGAGGAAGTTCCCTGCGGTCCAGTTGGATGTGGCGGTCACCGGGGGGGAACTCCCCATCAGCGAGCACACGGACCGCACGCCCGGCGGGGTCAATGAGCTCCAGGTGGACAGGTGTCCTGTCCTGATCGACATCGTAGACGATGTTCAGCTGGTCCTGAACGGGGTTGGGCGCCACCACGATGAAATCGTCCATCCGTGTGAACGCGCTCACAGGATGCGCTATGTAGGCCTCGACGGTGATGTTGTCGATCATCCAGCCGTCGCGTGCCTCCGGGATACTATCACTGAAAAAGGAGAACCGTACGAACACGGAGTCGGCCAAGGGATAGCCGATCGTCTCCCAGCAGAACGAACTGTACACCCACCTGAGCCCACCGGTCAGGGAGCCACTTCGACCGCTGTATCCGATCTGTCCGTTGGACAGTGTGTCCGCGATGATCGGCGTCCAGTCGTCGGCATAGTAGTTCTCGATGTTCAAGGGCATCATCCAGTCGGAGAAGATGTTCGTCCAACTGGCCCCATTGTCCCAGCTGACCTCCACGTAGCCCCCTTCCTGCAGCGTGTCGGTATCGAACGCGTGGTAGAAGCGCAGGAAGAAAACACTCCAGCCCCAGTAACCGGCCAGGTCGGACTTCACTATGAAGGAACTGGTGTTGGTCGGCGGGTAGGCTGCGAGCGTGTCGGTCACGATCGCGTTCGGTGCGGATCGGGCGGCATTGAACAATGGCTTTTGCGGCATTCCCACCTGCCAGATGTTCCCGGCCGTCGTATCGAACATGTAGGGCAGCGGGTACGACTGGGTGCCATCGAAGTCCTGTTCCTGGAATTGTGCGTTCAGTGCCAGATGTCCGGTCAGCAGAACGGATGTCAAGAGGGTCTTCATGACGCAGCGATGTCGGTCCTTGCCTTGGACGGGTCGGACCGGTCGAACGCTGCTTCAGTCGTTCAGGACCCTCAATCGCGCGAACCTCAGAAGCAATTGCTTCTGACCGGCACTTGGAAAGAAGACGGTGGCCTTCAGGTCGGGTGCGCGCCCTTCGATCTTCAGCACTTTGCCTTTACCGAATCGCTCGTGTTCCACGGTCACGCCTTCCTCGAGACCCTCAGGCATTGTCGAGCCCGCATTGGATGCGGCCTCCAAGGGCGTGCCATGATCATTGATCCGTTTGAGGTTGCGTCTTGGAGGTGAGGTCGGGCGTGCTGTCCGTGGGTCGCGTGCGGGCGCGGCGGTCGGCTCGGGTCGTTCCGGTGTGAAGATGCCGCTCCGGCTGCGCCACGGTGGTCGGCGTTCCGCATGGCCACCGTCCGGGTCGCTCTGGAGCCCCATGCGTTCCATGGCCGCCGGCAGCTCCAGGAACTTCGGGTCGATCTCGTCAAGGAACCGGCTCGGTTCGCACGCCGTGAGATTCCCCCAGCGGTACCTGCTCAAGGCGTAGGTCAGGGTGGCCCGTTCCTTGGCACGCGTGAGGGCGACATAGAAGAGGCGGCGTTCCTCCTCCAGGTCAGCACGGGTCTGGACCGCCATCAGATTTGGGAAAAGGTCCTCTTCCAATCCGACGATGTACACATAAGGGAATTCCAGACCCTTGGCACTATGCACGGTCATCAGGCTCACGCGATCATTGTCATTCGGGTCCTCGTTGTCGGCATCGGTCAGAAGGGCCACATCGATGAGGAAATCGGGGAGCGTTCGGGGTGTATCCTGATCTTCTTGGTCATCACTGAACTCCTTGATCCCGTTCAGAAGTTCCTGCAGGTTGTCATATCGAGAGATCCCCTCGGGGGTACGGTCCGCGAAAAGCTCACGCATCATACCTGAGGTACGCGCGATGTGTTCGGCGAGGGCGTAGGCACTGTGGGTGGTGAGCATCGTGCGAAAACTGTCGATCATGAGCACGAAATCGGCCAAGTGCTTGCGTGTTCCCGCATGGAAGCCCAGATCGTTCAAGTGCGCGTGCAACAGCTCCCAGATTGGCAGGCCGTGTTCGTTCGCGGCCACCATCAGCTTTTCCATGGTGGTCTGCCCGATGCCACGCGCAGGGTAGTTGATGATCCGCTTCAGCGCTTCCTCGTCCTTCGGGTTGCAGGTGAGACGGAAATAGGCGAGAAGGTCCTTGATCTCCTTCCGCTGGTAGAAGCTGGTGCCACCGTAGATGCGGTATGGAATATTGAGCTTGCGCAAGGCCTCCTCCATGGCCCGGCTCTGTGCGTTGGTGCGATAGAGAATGGCGAAGCCCTTGTCCGGCACCTGCCTTTGCATCTTGGTGGAGAAGATGTCGTGGGCCACGTAGGCACCCTCGTCGTTGTCGCTCATGGCGCGATGCACCCGGATGGGCTCACCGTCGCCGTTCTGCGTCCAGATCGTCTTCTCGATGCGGTCGCGGTTCTTGTCGATCAGGCTATTGGCCGCGCCCACGAGATTGCCCGTGCTGCGGTAGTTCTGCTCAAGTTTGAAGAGGACGTGGTCCTCGTAATCCTTCCTGAAATTGAGGATGTTCTGGATGTTGGCCCCCCGGAAGGCGTAGATGCTTTGGCTGTCATCACCGACCACTGTGATGTTCTCGTGGCGGGCCGCGAGGGTGCGCACGATGTTGTACTGGGCCAGATTGGTGTCCTGATACTCGTCGACCAGGATGTACTGGAAGCGCTGCTGGTACTTGACCATCGTTTCGGGATGGTCGCGGAACAATAGGTTGGTGTTGAACAGCAGGTCATCGAAGTCCATGGCACCGGCACGGAAGCACCGCGTGGCATATTCCATGTAGAGCGCCCCGAGCTTGTCCCGGCCGGAAGCGGAGTCTCCCGCCATCAACTCGCCGTCGTTCATGTATTCCTCCGGGCCGATGAGGTTGTTCTTGGCAATGCTGATCCGCGCATGCACCTGATTGGGCTTGTAGAGCTTGTCATCGAGCCCCCATTCCTTGAGGATGCCCTTGATCACGCTGCGACTGTCGTCCGTGTCGTAGATGGTGAAGTCGGGCGGGTATCCGAGCAGATGGGCCTCGGCCCGAAGGATGCGCGCGAAAATGCTATGGAACGTGCCCATCCAAAGGTTGGCCGCTTCGCCGCGCCCCACGATGGTCGCGATGCGTTCCTTCATCTCCCGTGCGGCCTTGTTGGTGAAGGTGAGGGCCAGGATGCGGAAGGGGTCGATGCCTTTGACCGCCATGAGGTGCGCGATGCGAACGGTGAGGACGCGCGTCTTGCCGGAACCCGCACCGGCGATCACCATGTTGGGTCCGTCGGTATGTTCGACGGCCGCTTTTTGCGCCTTGTTCAGTCCCATCAGGTGGTCCATGGGGCCACAAAGTTAGCCGCACAGGGGAGGGGTTCAGCGGTGGATGAGGAACTGCACTTGCAATGCGTAGAGATCGGAACGCAGCACGGAACGCAGAGCGTCGCCGTGCACCCACATCAGTCCCGTTCCGAACTGCGCATAGGGTCCCACGTCGACACGCCGGCCTATGCGCAGACCGACCGAGGCGGTGAGGGAACCGCGCAGGCTTGTCGTGCCGCGGCCGCGCACGGTCCCTTCAAGCAGCGTGCGGTCGGTGGTCAGCCCGTTGATCTCATCGGTCCGGGTGCCCAGCACATCGATCGTGGCGGTCGGGGCGTTGCCAAGCTCGGCGGAAAGGCCACCTTGGAGGAACAGGTGACGGCCCAGGAACAGCGTCCAGATGTGTCCCGCGCCGACGGCGAGCTCGGTCTGTGACATCGTATAGATGTAGTCGGTCGTGGAAAGGGTGTCTCCGGAGCGGTCGTTCCTCGTGAAATAAAGAAAGAATACCCTGGGAATGAGAGCGAGATGGAAGGTCCAGGCATTGTCTGACATCGCTCCGTTCATCGAATGTGCCGCAGTGACCCGGGGGCCGAGCTCAAGTCCCAGGGCCACGCTGTTGAATCCGAAATAGAAGTCGCTCAGGTCGTCCGGTGTCGTGGGCAGAGGCTCGGCCGCAAAACCTGCGAAATCCTCCAGCCCCAGAGCGCCGTGGTCCTCGATCACCACGCCCAACACCCCTCCGATGGAACGGATCTTAAGTGGCCCGCGGACCGGTTCCACCCAGTACGCACTATCCATCTGGGCGTGCGTCACGCTCCCGCCAAGGAGCAGCGCGATCGCCGGAAGGAGTTGCCGTGCGGCCATGCACGGACGAAATTAGTCGAGCTTCAACCGATGTAGCGCAGGCCCCGCCCTGGATACAAGGCGCCCTTGCTCAGCTGCTCCTCGATACGGAGCAGTTGGTTGTACTTGGCGATACGGTCACTGCGGCTCGCGCTGCCGGTCTTGATCATGCCGCAATTGGTCGCCACGGCCAGATCGGCGATGGTGCTATCCTCGGTCTCGCCACTGCGGTGGCTCATGATGGCCGTGTACCCGTTGCGGTGGGCGAGATCGACCGCTTCCAGCGTCTCTGTGAGCGTTCCGATCTGGTTCACCTTCACTAGGATGCTGTTGGCGATGCCCTTATCGATGCCTTGTTGCAAACGCGTGGTGTTGGTCACGAAAAGATCGTCACCCACAAGTTGCACTTTGTTCCCGATCTTCCTGGTCAGTTCCGCCCAGCCGTCCCAATCATCCTCCGCCATGCCATCCTCGATGCTCACTATCGGATAGCGGGCGCACCAGTCGGTCCATAGCTCGGCCATTTCCTTGCTGGTCAGGTTCTCACCTGAGCTTTCCAGCACGTAACGCTTCTTCTTGGCATCATAGAACTCGGTGCTCGCGCAATCCAGGGCAAGCACGATGTCCTTCCCTGCGGTGTATCCGGCCTTGTCGATGGCCTCCATCACTACTTTCAGTGCTTCCTCATTGCTCTTCAGGTCGGGTGCAAAGCCTCCCTCATCCCCGACGTTCGTACCCAGTTTGCGCTTTTTGAGGACGGCCTTCAGGTGATGGAAGACCTCCGCCCCCATGCGCAACCCTTGTGCGAAGGAGGAAGCACCGACAGGCATGATCATGAACTCCTGCACGTCCACTTTGTTGTCGGCGTGGGCACCACCGTTCAGGATGTTCATCAGCGGAACGGGCAGGGTCCGGGCATTCGCACCGCCCACATAGCGATAGAGGGGGAGGCGGGCCTCACCAGCGGCGGCCTTGGCCACGGCCAGGCTGACACCCAGAATGGCGTTGGCTCCAAGGTTCGCCTTGTTCGGGGTGCCGTCCAGGGCGATCATCGCCTTGTCGATCATCGCCTGCTCGTCCACCGGAGCCCCCTGCAGTTCATTGTTCAGGGTACCGTTCACATTTTCGACCGCCTTCAGGACCCCCTTGCCAAGAAAACGTTTGGCGTCACCGTCGCGCAGTTCTACCGCTTCGTGGGCGCCGGTGCTGGCGCCGCTGGGAACGGCGGCGCGGCCGAAGTGCCCCTCGTCGGTGTAGACGTCCACTTCCACGGTGGGATTTCCACGCGAATCGAGGATCTCGCGGGCCTGTATCCTGGCGATCAAGCTCATGTGCGGGTGATATGCTCCGTCTTTCGTCCTTTCCGCTCCGGGGTATGCGATCGTTCCACCATCAGTTCAACGAACCGGTCGAACAGATAGCGGGCATCGAGGGGGCCCGGTCCTGCCTCCGGATGATATTGGACGCTGAACACGGGTCGTTCTTTCAGGCGAATGCCGGCCACGCTTCCATCGTTCAGGTGCACGTGGGTGATCTCCGCATGCGCGCTCGCTTCGGCTTCCTTGCGTTGCACCACGAAGCCATGGTTCTGACTGGTGATCTCGTCACGCCCCGTCGTGAGGTCCTTCACGGGGTGGTTGATCCCGCGATGGCCATGGTGCATCTTTTCGGTGGGCATGTCCTGGCTCTCGCACAGCAGTTGGTGCCCGAGGCAGATGCCGAACATGGGAATACCGGTCCCGGCCATCGCACGGACCAGTTCGACCGTATCCGGCATGGCCGCGGGGTCCCCCGGTCCATTGCTCAACATGAATCCGTCAGGCCCCCAATCCAGCATCTCCCCGAGTGCGCTGGTCATCGGGAAGACCCGGACCAGACAACCGCGCTCATTGAGGCAGCGGATGATGTTGGACTTGACACCAAGGTCCAGCAGTGCCACGCGGTGGCGCGTTTCCGTAGGAGCGGACTCGTAGGGTTCGACCGTAGTGACCCGACTGGATAGCTCGAGCCCCTGCATCAAGGGAGCGGAGTCCAATCGTTCCTGCAGTTCGCCCAACGCTGTTCCGTCGCTGCAGATCATGGCATTCTGCGCGCCGTGGTCCCGGATGTGCCGCACGAGCCTGCGCGTATCGATGTCACTGATCCCGACGATCCCCTCGCCGAGCAGGAGGTCGCCTAAGGCACCGTCGGATCCCGGCCGACTGCGGACATCGCTGAACTTCTTTACGACCAGTCCGGCGATACGCACCGCACCACTTTCCGACTCGATGCCCTTCACCCCATAGTTCCCGATGTGGGGCGAGGCCATTACCATGATCTGGCCTGTGTAGCTGGGGTCGGTGAAGATCTCCTGGTAACCGGTCATGCCGGTGTTGAAGCAGATCTCCCCGGTGGTGCTGCCTTGCGCACCGATTGCCCGCCCCTCGAACACCGTTCCATCGGCGAGTAGAAGGATGGCCTTGGGGCGATGGCTGACGAGCATGCGGGGGCCAAAGATACCGGGGTGGAAAAAGAAGGGGCGCCGTTCGGCGCCCCTTCTTTTTCCACAGATCGTGGGATCACGGTCATTCGGCCTTATCCGCAGCGTCTTCGGCGGAAGGGGACCCGGACTCGGCGGATGGTGCTTCCGCCGGCTTGGCACCCTTGCCGCCACGACGGCTGCGACGGGTCTTCTTCACCTCGGCGCCTGCTCCACCGCTCTTGACGTAGACGTTGTTGAAATCGACCAGTTCGATCATGGCCATTTCGCTGGCATCACCCAGGCGATTGCCCAACTTGATGATGCGTGTGTAGCCGCCGGCGCGCTCGCCCACCTTGGGGGCCACGTCGCGGAACAGCGCGGCCACGGCTTCCTTGTTCTGAAGGTAGCTGAAGACCGTGCGACGGCTGTGCATCGTGTCCGACTTGCTCTTTGTGATCAACGGTTCCACGTAGCGGCGCAAGGCGCGGGCCTTGGCCAGGGTGGTATCGATCCGCTTGTGTTCGATCAGCGAGCAGGCCAGATTGCTCATCAGGGCGTCCCGATGCGCCTTCTTCCGGCCAAGGGCGTTGTTCTTGTTCCCGTGTCTCATCGCAATATCCGTTGGGGTGGTGACGCCACCCGTGCCTTATTCCTTGTCCAGTTTGTACTTGCTGACGTTCATACCGAAGCTCAGCCCCTTGTTCTCCACGAGGTCCTCCAGTTCGGTCAAGCTCTTCTTCCCGAAGTTCCGGAACTTCAGCAGGTCGTTCTTGTTGTACGCGACGAGATCGCCGAGCGTTTCGATGTCGGCGGCTTTCAGACAGTTGAGGGCACGCACGCTCAGGTCCATATCCACCAGCTTGGTCTTCAACAGTTGCCGCATGTGGAGGCTTGTCTCGTCGAACTCCTCCTCCTGCACGCGCTCCTCCATTTCCAGGGAGATGCGTTCGTCGCTGAAGAGCATGAAGTGGTGGATGAGGATCTTGGCGGCCTCCTGCAGGGCGTTCTTGGGGTCGATGCTGCCGTCGGTGGTCACCTCCATCGTGAGCTTCTCATAGTCCGTCTTCTGCTCCACACGGGTGTTCTCCACGGTGTACTTCACGTTCTTGATCGGCGTGAAGATGGAATCGATGAAAATGGTGCCGATCGGCGCACCTTCCACCTTGTTCTCATCGGCAGGCACGTATCCACGTCCCTTGCCGACGGTCAGTTCCAGGTTGATCTTCACATTGCCTTCCATGTGGCAGATGGCCAGTTCGGGGTTCAGGACCTGGAAGCCGGTGGTGTGCTTGCCGATGTCACCAGCGGTGAATGCATCCTTGCCGCTGATGGTCAGGGAGACCTTTTCGATGTTCACGTCCTCGAGCTGACGACGGAAGCGGACCTGTTTGAGGTTGAGCACGATCTCCGTCACGTCCTCGATCACACCTTTGATGGTGCTGAACTCGTGCTCAACACCTTCGATGCGGATCGCGGTTATGGCGAAGCCCTCCAAGCTGGACAGGAGGATCCTCCGCAAGGCATTGCCAATGGTGATCCCGTAGCCGGGCTCGAGGGGACGGAACTCGAAAATGCCGCGTTGTTCGTCGCTTTCGATCATAACGACCTTGTCGGGCCGCTGGAAGTCAAGGATGGGCATGGGTGTTCCTTTCGGTTGGGTTTCGTTCTTTACTTGGAGTACAATTCGACGATGAGCTGCTCGCGAATGTTCTCCGGGATCTGTGCACGCTCCGGCATGGACAACATCTTTCCGGTCATGTTGGAGCCGTCCCATTCGAGCCAGTCGAACCGCTGGCCGTTCACGGCCACGCTGTTGGTGATGGCCTCCAAGGCGCGGCTCTTCTCCCGCACGCTCACTTGATCGCCCGGGCGCAGGGTGTAGCTGGGTACGTTCACTACCTTCCGGTTCACCGTGATGTGGCCGTGGCCCACCAACTGGCGTGCCGCGCGTCGGGTGGGCGCGATGCCCAAACGATACACGGTATTGTCGAGCCGTGCTTCGCACAGCTGAAGCAGCGTCTCACCTGTGATCCCCTTCTTGCTGGCGGCCGCGTGGAACATCTTCTCGAACTGGCGTTCGAGAATGCCGTACGTGTATTTCGCCTTCTGCTTTTCCTGGAGTTGCAGGGCATATTCGCTCTCCTTGCGTCGGCGTCGGTTCGGGCCGTGCTGGCCAGGCCCATAGGGCTTGCGCTCCATCCACTTGTCCTCGCCGTAGATGGGCTCCTTGAACTTTCGGGCGATCTTGGTCTGTGGTCCTCTGTAACGTGCCATGGTGCTTCTCTGCTTTGTGCCGGATCAGACGCGGCGCTTCTTCGGGGGCCGGCAGCCGTTGTGCGGCATGGGGGTGATGTCCACGATCTCGGTGACCTCAACGCCGGAGTTGTGCAGGGCACGGATGGCGCTTTCGCGTCCGCTTCCCGGACCCCTGACGAACACCTTGACCTTGCGCAGGCCGAGTTCGAAGGCCTCGCGAGCCGCCTCTTCGGCGCTCACCTGCCCGGCGTAGGGCGTGTTCTTCTTGCTGCCCCGAAAGCCCTGCTTGCCGGAGGATGACCAGCTGATCACCTCGCCCTTGTTGTTCGTTAGGCTGATGATCAGATTGTTGAAGGTGGCGTGGATGTGGGCCTGTCCGTGGGACTCCACATGCACGTTCTTCTTCTTCTTCTTGGCGCTTCCGCCTTTTTCCTGTTTTGCCATTGTCTTGATCGGTCAGTTCAGGTGATGCGCCGGGTCCCGCTCCATCATGAAGGGTCCGGTCGCGTCCACCGTCATCACTTGGTCGCTTTCTTCTTGTTGGCCACGGTCTTGCGCTTGCCTTTCCGCGTGCGGCTGTTGGTACGCGTGCGTTGGCCGCGTACTGGTAGCCCGACCCGATGGCGGAGCCCACGATAGCAGCCGATGTCCATCAGGCGTTTGATGTTCAGTTGTGTCTCGGAGCGCAGCGCACCCTCCACCTTCACGTGGTCATTGATGTACTGCCGGATGTGGGCCTGTTCCTCATCGGACCAGTCGTCCACCTTCTTGTCGGGGTCAACTCCGGCGCCCTGGAGGACCTCCATTGCGGTGTTCCTCCCAATGCCATAGATGTAGGTGAGGCCTATGCAGCCCCGCTTGTGCTTGGGAAGGTCGATGCCTGCGATACGTGCCATGTCGCTCTGGGTGTGATCAGCCTTGACGCTGCTTGAACTTCGGGTTCTTCTTGTTGATGATGTACAGACGCCCCTTGCGGCGGACGATCTTGCAGTCCACCGAGCGTTTCTTGATTGATGCCCTGACCTTCATCGGTTCGATTCTTAGCTCTTGTAACGGAAGGTGATCCGGCCCTTGGAAAGGTCATAAGGGCTCATTTCCACTTTGACCTTGTCGCCCGGCAGGATCCTGATATAATGCATGCGCATCTTGCCGCTGATATGGGCCGTGATCACGTGCCCGTTCTCCAGCTCCACGCGGAACATGGCGTTGCTCAGCGCCTCTTTGATGACGCCGTCCTGCTCGATGTTCCCCGTCTTGCTCATGCTCCTTTCCTTCTTCCTTTTCCTTCGTTGTCCTTTCGTTTCATCGTGGTGCTACCTCCGCGTTCGACCCCACATGCCACATGTTCCGCTCCCTCAGCACATCCTCGATGTGACCGAAGGTGGAGAGGACCTCTGCTTTTCCGGTGCGCACGGCGACCGTGTGCTCGAAGTGGGCGCTCGGGCTGGCATCATGCGTGATGATCGTCCAGCCATCCTCGAGCTGCCGGACATCCCGACCGCCCATGTTGATCATCGGCTCGATGGCGATCACCATGCCCTCCTTCAACTTCACGCCGTGCCCGCGACGACCGTAATTGGGCACCTCGGGTGCCACGTGCAGTTCGCGCCCCACACCGTGTCCTACCAGCTCCCGGACCACGCCGTAGCGATGTGATTCGGCATGTCGCTGGATCGCGAAACCGATGTCGCCTGTCCGCTCCCCGTCCACGGCATGTTCGATACCGAGCAAGAGGCATTCATAGGTCACCTGCATCAGCCGTTGCACCCGTTCGTCCACCTCACCTACTGCGAAGGTGTAGGCACTGTCACCGTAGAATCCGTTCATCCGTACCCCGCAGTCGACGCTGACGATGCAGCCATCCGGCAGGGGAACGTCGTTCGGTATGCCGTGCACCACTTGGTCGTTCACCGAGGTGCACAAGGACGCGGGGAAGCCGTTGTATCCCTTGAAGGCCGGTTCACCGCCGTGGTCGCGGATATGCTCCTCGGCCACTTTGTCCAGTTCCTCCGTCGTCGCGCCAGGCCGAAGATGGCGTGCCACCTCGGCCAAGGTCCTCCCAACAAGCAAAGAACTCTCCCTCACCAGTGCGATCTGTTCATCGCTAAGATGGTCCACGGTCTTCGCCATGTCCTATCCCACCATGCCGTAGGCCGCTCCTGTTCTGCCTTTGATGCGACCTGTCTTCATCAGGCCGTCGTAATGTCTCATCAACAGATGGCTCTCGATCTGCTGGAGCGTGTCCAGCAATACCCCCACCATGATCAACAGCGATGTGCCGCCGAAGAAATGGGCGAACCCCTGCTTGATACCGAACATTTGCGCGAACGTGGGCAGGATCGCCACGATACCCAGGAATATGGCACCGGGCAGCGTGATCCTGGACAACAATTCGTCGATGTGATCGGCGGTCTGTTTGCCGGGCTTCACACCTGGTATGAACCCACCGTTCCGCTTCATGTCATCGGACAATTGGTTCGGGTTCACCGTGATCGCCGTGTAGAAGTAGGTGAACATGACGACCATGAGAAAGAGGCTGAAATTGTAGAACCAACCCTGCGCGTTGGCCAGGCTGATGAGCCATTGGGGCGGGTTGTCGAACGCTTGTGCGATGTACATGGGGATCAGCACGATGGCCTGCGCGAAAATGATCGGCATGACCCCGGCCGCGTTCACCTTCAACGGAATATAGTTCCGTACCCCGCCGAATTGCTTGTTGCCCTGCACACGTTTGGCGAACTGCACCGGGATCCGGCGCGTGCCTTGGACGAGCAATATGCAGCCCGCGATGATCAGCACCCAGAGCACCACTTCCACGAGCAGCAGAACGAGGCCTCCTCCTCCCGGGCCCATGCGGCCGACGACCTCCTGCGCAAAGCTCTGGGGGAACCTTGCGAGGATCCCGATCATGATGATCAACGAGATGCCGTTGCCCAATCCGCGTTCGGTGATCCGTTCACCGAGCCACATCACGAACAGGGTCGAACACGTGAGGATGAGGACGCTCGTGAACAGCCAGAATTGACTGTCGGGACGGGCCCCACTGTCGATGGTGGCATAGATGTAACCGGGCGCTTGGAACACGCAGATAAGGATGGTCAGATAGCGGGTCCATTGGTTGATCTTCCTTCGACCGCTCTCCTCGCGCTGCATCTTCTGCACGGCGGGCACTGCGATGCCCATCAGCTGCATGATGATGCTGGCACTGATGTAGGGCATGATCCCGAGCGCGAAGATGGACGCCCGTGTGAAGGCACCTCCGGTGAACAGCGAAAGGATCTCCACCAGGCCGCCTCCCCCCGTAGAGCTTGAGGCCAGACGGGCGCTGTCGACACCGGGCAGCACGACAAAGCTGCCGATGCGATACACCAGCAACAGGCCGAGCGTGATCAGGATCCGCGTGCGAAGCTCCTCGATCCGCCAGATGTTCTTGATCGTATCGATCAGGTTCTTCATGCTTTCCGCTCGATGATCTCCACCTTGCCGCCAGCTTTCTCGATGGCCGCCTTTGCGGTGGCGCTGAACGCGTGGGCCTTTACGTCGATCGAAGCGGTCATCGCTCCGCGCCCGAGCACCTTCAGCAGATCGTTCTTACCGATGAGGCCGTTCTCCCGGAGCACGTCGGGGTCGAGGGCCTTGAGCTTCTTTTTGTCCACCAAGGCCTGGAGCGCATCCAGGTTGATGCCCTTGTACTCCACGCGTGTTGGGTTCGTGAAGCCGAACTTGGGCACGCGCCGCTGCAGCGGCATCTGGCCGCCTTCGAAGCCGCGCTTGCGGCTGTAGCCGCTGCGGCTTTGTGCGCCCTTATGGCCACGCGTGCTCGTGCCGCCACGGCCGCTTCCCTGGCCGCGTCCGATGCGCTTCTCCTTCTTCGTGGCCCCTTTGGCGGGCTTGAGGTTGGTGAGGTCCATTGCTCTCGCTTCGTTGTGGTTCAGGCCTGCTCTTCGACCGTCACCAGGTGTTGCACTTTGGCCACCATTCCCCGCACTTGCGGTGTGGCCTCCAGTTCATTGCGCTTGCCGATGCGACCCAAACCGAGGGCACGCAGGGTGTCCTTCTGACGCTTGGGCGTCTTGATCTCGCTGCGCGTCTGGGTGATGATCAACTTGCTCATGGTCGTTCGAATGGCCAGTTCCAGGCGGGATTATCCGTTGAACACTTTTTCGATGGACACGCTGCGAAGCTGTGCGACCGCATTGGCATCACGCATGTCCATAAGCGCGCTGATCGTGGCCTTCACCACGTTGTGGGGGTTGCTGCTGCCCTTGCTCTTGGCAAGTACGTCGGTGACACCGACGCTCTCGAGCACCGCGCGCATGGCACCCCCGGCGATAACGCCGGTACCATGTGCGGCAGGCTTCAGGAATACGCGAGCCCCCGCGAACTTGCCTTCCTGGCTGTGCGGAATGGTCCCCTTGCGCACGGGCACCTTCACCAGGTTCTTCTTGGCGTCATCGATCCCTTTGGCGATGGCCTCCTGGACCTCCTTGGCCTTACCAAGGCCATGACCCACCACGCCGTTCTCGTTGCCCACCACCACGATGGCGGAGAAGGTGAAGGTGCGACCACCCTTGGTCACCTTGGTCACACGGTTCAGGGCCACGAGCCGGTCCTTCAGTTCCAGATCGCTGCTGCGTACTTTCTTGACGGTTGCTGCTTCCATAGTGGTTCGGAGGATCAGAATTGAAGACCGGCCTCACGCGCCGCATCGGCCAGGGCCTTTACGCGGCCGTGGTAGAGATAGCCGTTGCGATCGAACACCACCTGCGCCACGCCGGCCGCTTTCGCCGCCTCGGCAACAGCCTGTCCCACCATCTTGGCCTGGTCGAGCCCGGATGCGCCGTGCGCCTTCTTGTCCTTCAGCGATGATGCGCTGGCCATGGTCCGGCCCTGCTCATCGTCGATCACCTGCGCGTAGATGTCCTTATTGCTGCGGAATACCGACAGTCGCGGACGTGCCGCGGTGCCCCGCACGCGAATGCGCACCCGTTGGCGGATCTTGGCCCTACGTTCGTTCCTGTTGAATGCCATGGCTATCTATTATTTGCCTGCGGCTTTGCCGGCCTTACGACGCACCTGCTCGCCCACGAACCGTACGCCCTTACCCTTGTAAGGCTCGGGTTTGCGCAGTGCGCGGATCTTGGCGGCCACCTGGCCGATGAGTTGTTTGTCGGCGCTCTCGAGCCGCACGATGGGGTTCTTTCCTTTCTCCTGGGCCGCGCTCACCTTGACCTCGGAGGGCATCTCGAACGTGATCTGATGGGAGAAGCCGAGCGCCAACTGCAGTTGCTGCCCTTTGGCAGTGGCGCGGTAACCAACGCCCACCAGTTCCTGTTCGATCACGAAGCCCTCGCTCACCCCTTTCACCATGTTGGCGATCAAAGCGCGATAGAGGCCGTGCTTGGAGCGATGCGGCTTGGCGTCCGTGGGGCGCTCGAATGAGAGCGTACCCTCCTCGTTCCTGACGGTTATGGCGGGGTCCACCTGTTGGGCCAGGGTGCCCTTGGGGCCTTTCACCGTCACCAGGTTCTTGTCGCTGATCGTTACCTCCACCCCCTTGGGCAGGCTGATCGGTGCTTTTCCAATGCGTGACATCGTTCCTCGGTGTATCAGCTGACGTAACAGATCACTTCACCTCCCACGCCGAGCGCCCGGGCCTCCTTGTCGGTGACCACGCCCTTGCTGGTGCTGATGATGGCAACACCCAGTCCGTTCAGGACGCGGGGCAGGCCATCGGCATGTGCATAGCGGCGCAATCCGGGAGTGCTCACCCGCTGTAGTTGGCGGATGGCGTTCTGACGGGTCTGCGGATGGTATTTCAGGGCGATCTTGATCAGCCCCTGTTTGCCATCCTCCTCCATCTTGTAGTTCAGGATGTAGCCCTTGTCGAACAGGATGCGCGTGATGTCGCGCTTGAGGCCGCTGGCAGGCACCTCCACGACCTTCTTGCGGGCCTGGATGGCGTTGCGCAGGCGGGTCAGGTAATCGGCTATGGGATCGGTCGTCATGGTCGATTGTTCGTTGGGCTTACCAGCTGGATTTGGTCACGCCGGGGATCTTTCCCTCGAGTGCCATCTGGCGCAGCATGTTGCGCGAGATGCCGAAGAGACGGACGTACCCTTTGGGCCGACCGGTGATCTGGCAGCGGTTGTGCAGACGCACGTAGCTCGAATTGGCGGGCAGCTGCTGCAGCTTGTCCCACTCGCCGGCGGCTTTCAGCGCGGCGCGCTTGGCGGCATACTTTTCCACCATCTTGGCGCGTTTGCGCTCCCTCGCCTTCATGCTTTCCTTGGCCATGTCTGGTTCGGTCTCTTATTTCTTGTTGTCGGCAAAGGGGAACCCAAAGGCCTTCAGCAGGGCCTTGGCCTCTGTGTCGGTCTTGGCCGTGGTCACGAACGTGATGTCCATGCCCTGGATGCGATCCACCTTGTCGATGTCGATCTCCGGGAAGATGATCTGTTCCTTGACACCCATCGTGAAGTTGCCGCGACCGTCGAAACCCTTCGCGGGTACACCACGGAAGTCACGGGTACGTGGGAGGGCCACGGCGATCAGGCGGTCCAGGAATTCGTACATCCGGTCGCCGCGCAATGTGACACGTGCCCCGATGGGCATGCCCTTACGCAGCTTGAAGTTGCTGATATCCTTGCGCGAAACCGTGGGCACGGCCTTCTGACCGCTGATCACGGACATCTCGGCCACGGCCGCGTCCACGATCTTCTTGTCGCCCACTGCCGTGCCGAGGCCCTGGTTCAGGGCGATCTTCACGAGGCGCGGCACCTGCATGGAGCTCTTGTATTTGAACTCCTTCAGAAGCGCCGGAGCGACCTCCTCCTGATACTTGTTGCGAAGACGGGGGCTGTAGGTGCTCATGACTTGATCACTTCTCCGGTGCGTTTGCTGAAGCGGGCGAGCTTGCCGTTCTTGTCCTCTTTGCGGCCCACGCGGGTGGGTTCCCCGCTCTTGGGGTCGATCAGCATGAGGTTGCTGATGTGGATCGGGCCTTCCTGATCGATGATGCCGCCCTGGGGGTTGGCGGTGGTGGGTTTGCTGTGCTTCTTGTGCACGTTCAGCCCCTCGACGATGGCGGTCATTCGTGTCCGGTCCACCTCGAGCACTCGACCCTCTCGGCCGCGGTCCTCACCAGCGATGGCCTTCACCATGTCGCCCTTGCGAATATGTAGCTTCTTCTGCATGGCTCAGAGCACCTCGGGTGCCAATGAGATGATCTTCATGAACTTCTTCTCGCGGAGTTCCTTGGCCACCGGGCCGAAGATCCGCGTGCCGCGCATCTCGCCCTGTCCGTCGAGCAACACCACGGCGTTGTCATCGAAACGGATATAGCTGCCGTCCTTCCGACGCAACTCCTTTCGCGTGCGGACGACAACGGCCTTGCTCACGGTGCCCTTCTTCGCGTTGCCATTTGGCATGGCGTCCTTGATCGAGACCACGATGGTATCGCCGATGCGCGCATAGCGACGGGCAGTGCCACCGAGCACCCGGATGCAAAGCACCTCCTTGGCGCCGCTGTTGTCGGCCACATTTAGCCGGGATTCCTGTTGGATCATCGCTCGTTCGCTTGCTTATTTGGCACGTTCCATCACTTCGATCACCCGCCAGCATTTGTTCTTGCTGATCGGGCGGGTCTCCATGATCTTCACGGTGTCGCCCACATGGCATTCCCCCTTTTCGTCGTGCGCCATGAACTTGCTGCTGCGCTTGACGAACTTGCCGTACTTGGGGTGCATGACCCGGCGCTCGACCGTCACCACGATGCTCTTTTCCATCTTATCGCTGGTGACGATGCCGATCCGTTCCTTCCTCAATTTGCGGTCCATGGCCGTGGTGGTCATTGTTTGTTCTGCTTGATCTCGCGGGCGCGCATCTCGGTCAGCACACGTGCGACTTCCTTGCGGTGGACACGCATCTTCATGGGGTTGTCCACCGGGGATACCGCATGATCGAACCGCATCTTGCGCAGCGTGTCACGTTCCTCCTGGAGTTTGTCCTGCAACTCCTGGAGCGTGAGGTCCTTCAATTCAGTGCCTTGCTTTTTCATGGCTCAAAGGCTTCAGGCCTTGATGTCGATGTCCTCGCGGACAACGAACTTGGTCTTGATCGGGAGCTTTTGTGCGGCCAGTCGGAGCGCTTCCTTGGCGGTCTCCATGGGAACGCCGTCCGCTTCGAAGATGATCCGGCCCTTGTTCACCACGGCCACCCAATGGTCCAGGGCGCCCTTGCCCTTACCCATTCGGACCTCGGCGGGTTTGGAGGTTACCGGCTTGTCCGGGAATACCTTGATCCAGACCTGGCCTTCACGCTTCATGTGTCGTGTAAGTGCGACACGAGCGGCCTCGATCTGGCGACTTGTCAGCCACACGGATTCGAGGGCCTTCAGGCCGTAGGAGCCCAGGGATACACGGTGACCGCGTTGGGCCATGCCCTTCATTCGGCCCTTGTGCATGTTGCGGCGGCGGGAGCGCTTCGGTTGCAGCATCGCTATCAGGCTTTGGGGTTACGCGGACCACGGCGAGCACCACCACGGCGTTCACCGCGCGGTACTTTCGGTCCTTTTTGTTGGCCGGCATTCGGGCTCAGGTCCTTCTTGCCGAAGACCTCACCGCGGCAGATCCAGCACTTCACGCCGATCCGCCCCATCTTGGTATGGGCTTCGGCAATGGCGAAGTCGATGTCCGCGCGAAGCGTATGCAGAGGCACGCGTCCGTCGCGGTATTTCTCCGTGCGGGCGATCTCGGCGCCATTGAGGCGGCCGCTCACTTGCAGCTTGATACCCTCGGCACCCATGCGCATCGTGCTGGCCACGGCCATCTTCATGGCACGGCGGAAGCTGATCCGGCCTTCGAGCTGGCGGGCGATGCTGTCGGCGACCAGCCGCGCATCGAGCTCGGGGCGCTTGATCTCGAAGATGTTGATCTGGACGTCCTTTCCGGTGAATTTCTTGAGCTCCTCCCGCAGCTTGTCCACCTCCGTGCCGCCCTTCCCGATGATCACACCCGGACGTGCGGTGTTGATGGTGACGGTGACCAGTTTGAGGGTGCGCTCGATGATGATCTTGCTGACGCTCGCCTTTTTCAGACGCGTCATCAGGTATTGGCGGATCCGCTCGTCCTCGACCAGCTTATCGGTGTAATCGTTACCGCCGTACCAATTGCTGTCCCAGCCCTTGATGAAGCCGAGGCGTTGTCCGATCGGATGTGCTTTCTGTCCCATGGTTCGTTCTCTCGGGCTTATTGGGCGGAATCGACGATGAGGGTGACGTGATTGCTGCGCTTGCGCATGCGGTAAGCGCGGCCTTGTGGTGCGGGAAGCATGCGCTTCAACGAACGAGCCTCGTCCACCTGCACCGAGCGTACCACCAAGTTGGCCGCCTCGGCCTTCTGACCCTCGTGCTTGGTCTCCCAGTTGGCGATCGCCGAACGGAGGAGTTTCTCAAGGTCCCGACTGCTGTGGCGCGTGCTGAAGCGGAGGATGTCGAGCGCACGACCCACCTCGACACCACGGATCAGATCGGCCACTTGGCGCATCCGGCGTGGGCTGGTGGGCACATTGCGAAGCCGCGCGATCGCGACCTGCTTCATGGCCTCTTTGCGGGCTTCTGCGGAATTCTTCTTGCGGGCTCCCATCGTTGCGTCAGTTCTTCTTGTTACCGGAGTGCCCGCGGAAGGTGCGTGTGGGTGCGAACTCGCCCAACTTATGCCCCACCATGTTCTCGGTCACGTAGACCGGAATGAACTTGTTGCCGTTGTGCACGGCGAAGGTCAGACCGACGAATTCGGGTGTGATGGTACTGGTACGCGACCAGGTCTTGATCACATTCTTCTTGCCCGACGTCTGGGCATCGCTCACGCGACGGGCCAGCTTGTAGTGCACGAAGGGGGGTTTCTTCAGCGAACGGCTCATGGTCTATCAGATGGCAGCGCCCTTCTTGTTGCGGCGCGCGATGATGAACTTGTTGTTCGGGTTCTTTGGATGGCGGGTCTTCTTTCCTTTGGCGTACAGACCTTTGCGGCTGCGGGGATGGCCTCCGGAGGCGCGTCCCTCGCCACCGCCCATCGGATGGTCCACCGGGTTCATCGCCACGGCGCGCGTGCGGGGGCGCCGACCTTTCCAACGACTGCGGCCCGCTTTACCGCTCTTCTGCAGCATATGTTCCGAATTGCCGACGGTGCCCACGGTGGCGAGACACTCGCACAGCACCATGCGCACCTCACCACTCGGCATCTTCAGGGTGGCGTACTTCCCCTCCCGTGCGTTCAGTTGGGCGAACGTGCCCGCACTGCGAGCCATCGCTCCGCCCTTGCCCGGTTTGAGCTCGATGTTGTGCACCAGCGTGCCAAGGGGGATCTCGGCCAGCGGCAGCGTGTTACCTACTTCGGGCGGCACACCCTTGCCGCTTTGGATCTGCTGACCGACCTTCAACCCGTTCGGTGCGAGGATATAGCGTTTCTCCCCATCGGCATAGAACAGGAGGGCGATGCGGGCACTCCGGTTCGGATCGTACTCGATGCTCTTGACCGTGGCCGGAATGCCATGCTTGTTGCGCTTCAGGTCGATGGCACGGAAACGCTGCTTGTGACCACCACCGATGTAGCGCATGGTCATCTTGCCCTGGTTGTTCCGGCCGCCGCTCTTGGTGCGCCCCTTCGTCAGGGATGCTTCCGGAGCCTTCTTGGCGACACCCTCGAAGTCGGTGATCACCCGGTGGCGGGTGCCGGGGGTGACGGGGTTCAGTTTGCGTACGCCCATGGTCGTTCGGTGGTTCTCAGGGGTCAGATGCTGCTGTACAGGTCGATGGTCTCACCGTCCTGAAGTGTAACGATGGCCTTCTTATAGGCCGACGTGCGGCCGCGCAGGATGTCGGTCTTCGTGTAGCGCGTGCGCGACTTCCCACGGACGATCATGGTGCGAATGCCCGTGACGGTCACACCGTACGCCTTCTCGATGGCGTCCTTGATCTGCACCTTGTTGCTATCACGGTCCACCACGAAGCCATACCTGCCCTCCTTCTCGCTTTGGGCGGTCATCTTCTCGGTGATGATCGGACGGATGAGGATCTGGTCCATGGTCTACTTGGTGAGTGTAGCCTCCAGCGGAGCGATCGCGTCCTTCACGATCAGCACGCCATTGGCGTTCATGATATCGTACGTGCTCAGTTCAGAAGCGGTGATCACGCGTGCGCCGGGTATGTTCCGTGAGCTCAACCGGATGTTCTCATCAACGGCAGGAACGACGACGAGCGCCTTGCGCATGCCGAGTTCAAAGGACCTCAGGATGCCCGCGAACTCCTTCGTTTTCGGAGTACCGAGGCTCATTCCGTCGAGCACCTTGATGGAGCCGTCCTTCACCTTGTGGCTGAGCGCGCTACGCCGGGCCAGGTCCTTCACTTTCCTGTTGAGCTTGAAGGAGTAATCACGCGGCTTTGGGCCGAAGATGCGGGCGCCACCCTTGAACAGTGGATTCTTGATGCTGCCCTTGCGTGATCCCCCCGTACCCTTCTGACGATGCAGTTTCTTCGAGGACCCGCTCACCTCGCTCTTCTCGAGGGTCTTGTGCGTACCCTGGCGTTTGTTGGCCAGATGCTGTTTGACGTCCAACCAGATCGCATGGTCGTTGGGCTCGATGGCGAAGATGGCATCGCTGAGCTTCGCCTTCTTGCCGGTGGCCTTCCCGTCGGTGCTGTAGATCTCGAGCTCCATCTTATTTCCAGATGATCACGGTACTGCCTTTGGCGCCGGGTACCGACCCCTTCACCATCATGAGGTTCCGTTCCTTGTCCAACTTCACGACCTGCAGGTTCTCGGTGGTCTCCTGCTTGCCGCCGGTCCGGCCGGCCATGCGCAATCCTTTGAAGACGCGGCTCGGGTAGGAGGACCCTCCGAGCGATCCGGGAGCGCGCGAACGGTCGTGCTGACCGTGGGTGGACTCGCCGATACCGCCGAAGCCATGGCGCTTCACCACGCCCTGGAACCCTTTCCCCTTGCTGGTGCCGGTCACGGTGACGAACCCGCCCTCCTCGAAAAGACCGGTCAATTCAACCACATCCCCGGGCTTCAGGGATCCTTCGAACTCCTTGAACTCGTGCGCCACCCGTTTCGGGGAGGTGCCGGCCTTCTTAAAGTGTCCTTTGAGCGCGGCGGGTGTGTTCTTCTCCTTCCGCTCTCCAAAGGCCAGCTGAACGGCTTCATAGCCATCCTTCTCCTTGGTCTTCACCTGGGTGACAACACAAGGCCCCGCCTCAATGACGGTGCAACCCACCAGTTGTCCTGCACTGTCGTACAGGCTGGTCATCCCGATCTTCTTGCCGATCAATCCGCTCATGGCTTCGTTTCTTTAATCGGTCAGACCTTGATCTCGACGTCCACGCCGCTGGGAAGTTCGAGCTTCATCAGCGCGTCGATCGTCTTGCTGGAGGAACTATAGATGTCCATCAGGCGCTTGTAGCTGCACAGTTGGAACTGCTCGCGCGCCTTCTTGTTGACGTGCGGCGAGCGGAGCACCGTGAAGATGCGCTTGTGCGTGGGTAGCGGAATGGGACCGCTGACGACAGCGCCCGTGCTCTTCACCGTCTTGACGATCTTCTCGGCGCTCTTGTCGACGAGATTGTGATCGTAGGACCGTAGCTTGATCCGGATCTTTTGGGTCATCGCGAGGGTTCTGCTTAGGCTGAAACTTTACCACGCACCTTGGCCAGCACGGCCTCGGTGATGTTGTTCGGTGCTTGTTCGTAATGGCTGAACTCCATGGTGCTGCTCGCACGACCGGAACTCAGGGTCCGTAGGGAGGTGACGTAGCCGAACATCTCGCTCAAGGGCACCTTGCCCTTGATGGCCTTGGCCCCGGCGCGGTCCTCCATGCCTTCGATCTGACCCCGGCGACGGTTCAGGTCGCCGACGATATCGCCCATGTTCTCCTCGGGGGTCACCACCTCGATCTTCATGATGGGCTCGAGCAGCACGGGTTTTGCCTTGGGCAACGCGGTGCGGAAAGCGGACTTCGCACAGATCTCGAAGCTGAGCGCATCGGAGTCCACGTTGTGGAAACTGCCGTCGTAGAGGGTCACCTTCAGGCTCTCCATCGGGTAACCGGCGAGCACGCCGTTGTTGAGGGAGGCATCAAAGCCCTTGGATACGGCGGGGATGAATTCGCGGGGGATCACACCACCCTTGATCTCATCGATGAACTCAAGGCCGGTCTTGGCCGGGTCGGTCTGCGGCTCGATGCGCACATGGATGTCGGCGAACTTACCTCGCCCACCGGTCTGCTTCTTGTACAGTTCGCGGTGCTCCACCGTGGTGGTGATGGCCTCCTTGTATTTGACTTGAGGTGCGCCCTGGTTGCACTCGACCTTGAACTCGCGCCTCAGGCGGTCGACGATGATCTCGAGGTGCAGTTCACCCATTCCGCTGATCACGGTCTGGCCGGTCTCATCGTCCGTATGCACCTTGAACGTGGGATCCTCCTCGGCCAGTTTGCTCAGGGCGTTGCCCAACTTGTCCATGTCAGCCTGGCTCTTGGGCTCCACGGCGATGCCGATCACCGGGTCAGGGAAGCTCATGCTCTCCAGTACCACCGGTTTGTCCTCCGAACAGAGGGTGTCACCCGTACGAATGTCCTTGAAGCCCACCGCAGCACCGATATCGCCCGCCTCGATCACCTCCACGGGATTCTGCTTGTTGGAGTGCATCTGGAAAATGCGGCTGATGCGCTCTTTGCGACCGGTACGCATGTTCAGCACGTAGCTGCCTGCATCGACCTTGCCACTGTAGCAACGGAAGAACGCCAGACGGCCCACGTACGGGTCGGTGGCTATCTTGAAGGCGAGGGATGACATGGGCTCCTCGGTGGTGGGCTTGCGCAGGATGGTATCACCACTGTCCGGGTCTGTGCCGGAAACAGCTTCAATGTCGACCGGGCTAGGGAGGTAGGCCATGACCGCGTCCAACATGGTCTGCACCCCTTTGTTCTTGAAGGCCGATCCACAAAGGATCGGGGTGATGCTCATGTTGATGGTGCTCTTTCGGATGGCGTTCATGATCTCCGCCTCGGTCAGGCTGTCCGGGTCGGCGAAGTACTTCTCCATCAACGAATCATCGCTCTCCGCGACCGACTCGATCAGCTTGTCTCGCCATTCCTTCACGGTGTCAGCGAGGTCGTCAGGAATGGGCACCTCGGTCCAGGTCATTCCCTGGTCCGCCTCGTTCCAGACCATGCCGCGGTTGTTGATCAGGTCCACCACCCCCTTGAAGTTGGCTTCCGCACCGATGGGCACCTGAAGGGGGACCGGATTGGCCCCGAGGCGCTCACGGATCTGCTGCACCACACTGAAGAAGTCCGCTCCGCTGCGGTCCATCTTGTTGACGAATCCGATCCGTGGTACCTTGTATTTGTTGGCCTGGCGCCATACGGTCTCGCTTTGAGGCTCCACGCCGCCCACGGCACAGAAAAGTGCAACGGCACCGTCGAGCACCCGAAGACTGCGCTCCACCTCCACGGTGAAGTCAACGTGTCCCGGGGTATCGATCAGGTTCACCTTGTATTGGTCGTCACGGTAGTTCCAGAAGGTGGTCGTTGCTGCGCTGGTGATGGTGATCCCACGTTCCTGCTCCTGCTCCATCCAGTCCATGGTGGCGGCTCCATCATGCACCTCTCCGATCTTGTGGACCAGGCCGGTGTAATACAGGATGCGCTCGGACGTGGTGGTCTTCCCGGCATCGATGTGGGCCATGATGCCGATGTTTCGCGTGTATTTGAGGTCCCGTTTGGACATGGTCTTCCGGTGGGCTTAGAAGCGGAAATGGCTGAACGCCTTGTTGGCCTCGGCCATCTTGTGGGTCTCTTCCTTCTTCTTGAATGCGCCACCCTCTTCACGGGCGGCGGCCATGATCTCCTGGGCGAGGCGTGTAGCCATGCCCTTCTCGTTCCTGTTGCGACTGTAGCCGATCAACCATTTCATGGCCAGGCTCCGCTTCCGGTCGTCACGCACGGGTTGTGGGATCTGGAAGTTGGCACCACCCACCCTGCGGGTGCGCACCTCCACTTGCGGGGTGACGTTGGTCAGGGCCTTGCGCCAGACCTCCAAGCCATCCTCGCCGGTCTTTTCGGCAACGATGTCCAGCGCCTCGTAGAAGATGCCGAAAGCCTTGTTCTTCTTGCCTTCCCACATCAGGTTGTTCACGAACTTGGTCACGACCACATCGCCGAACTTGGGGTCCGGCAGTGTGGTGACGAAGCGGTTGGTCGATGTTTTCCTCATAGCTCGGGCGTGACCTTATTTCTTCGGGCGCTTTGTGCCGTACTTGGAGCGACGTTGATTGCGGCCTTCGACACCAGCGGTATCGAGCACGCCACGAACGATGTGGTACTTCACACCGGGCAGGTCCTTCACGCGACCACCACGCACAAGCACGATGCTGTGTTCCTGCAGATTGTGACCCTCACCACCGATGTAGGCGATCACCTCGTATCCGTTCACCAAACGCACCTTGGCCACCTTGCGAAGCGCCGAGTTCGGCTTCTTCGGTGTGGTGGTGTACACCTTGGTGCAAACGCCGCGGCGTTGCGGGCAGCTCGTCAGGGCCACCGACTTGCTCTTGTACCGCGCCTTCTCGCGGCCGTTCCGGATCAGCTGTTGGATCGTAGGCATGAAGCTCCGTTTCGTCCTGTTTATCAGCCGTTTCCGCCCATGGCTCGGGCAAAAAACGGGCTGCAAATGTAGGAGATCTTCCTTTCAAACAATGCGGTGTTGAAGGAATTTTCAGCTCCATCCGCAAGAACTTCAGGTGGTTGCGACCGGCGATGGGATCGGCCGGATAAGTGCTAGGTCGGCCCTACCGATGAACGACCTTGCCGATCGCGCGTTCCTGGCCGCTGCCGTCCCGTAGTCCGATCACGAGCACGCCAGCGGGCAGATGGCTGATATCCAGGGAGATGCTCGTCCCTTTGGCCTGATGTCGCATCAGGGGACGGGCATGGGGGTCGCGTACGAGCAGTTCACCATTGATCGGTGCACCGTCCGGTCGGTCGATGGTGATACTATCTCCTGCAGGGTCCGGGTAGCAGCGGTATCCGACCCCCGGGGCGGGGAGCACTTCCTGGACCGCTGTTGCAGATGTTCGCCAGGCCAACGTGTAATCCCCAGGTCCGAATCCCACCACATCGATCCGAGCGAACTTGTCCGTGCTGCTTCCCAGCGTGTTTATCGTGTATGCGCCCTGATCCGACCACGGGAACGATGCATCCGGCCGATAAAGCACGGTCAGACTGTCCTCGTCGAAGGTCACACCGCCCACATCCTGCGCTAGGCCTTCATCGAACGCTCCCGAGGCCACTGGCCGCCCATCAAAGGTGATCCGGGCATTGATCGAAGTGCCGTCCGGGAATTGCCCACCGACATGCCACCAGCGGTCCGGGGAGACCAGGTAGAGGTATTCCGGCTCCACCCAGTCATCAGCGGCCACCCAGTATTCCTGAACGAACAAGGGGATGGCGGACGGTAACGTGTTCACCGTGAGACGGAGATCGGTGTGGTCCAGTTCACGGCTTCCGGTCTGGGTGAGGGTATCCTGGTCGTTGGTGATGGCAAGGCTGATCCGGTCGTCGTCGTTCACGCGGAGCTCCTGCGGTGGGAAGGGACACGACAATTGGACCAGACCGGTGGCCCCGCCCAGATCGACGATCTGGCGATGGATCGTGCCATCGCCCGCCACGCAGCTGATGTTGACCGGGACCTGATGATAGTAGTGATCCGCGTGACGAAGCTTCTGCGCGAAATGGACGGCAACGGCATAGTTGCCTGCATCGGGCGTCACCCGGAAGGAATCCACCTCGAATGCGGCCCAACCCGGTTGTAGGATCCAATCATCGAAGAAATCGGTCATGTCGATGCCCGTGGCCATGCTCAGATGATCACGAAGGTCCTCGGTACCGACGTCGGAATAGGCATACTGACCGAGAAAGCTGGTCAGCCCGGTCTGAAAGAGACTATCTCCCAAGTAGTTACGAAGGGTGTGCAGGGCGTCCGCCCCCTTGTTATAGGTAGTGGTACCATAAGTATGGTCCTGTGGCATATCGGCCAGGGCCCACCAACCTGCATCATCGATATGAGCCCTCCTCAACATGGCGTGATGGTTGTCGCGAACCTCCTCCATGTACCGTGCCGGGCCGTACACTGCTTCCAGGAAAAGGTAGCTGAGGTACTCCGCGAACCCTTCATTGATGTACATCTCCTCGGCATGGCGACAGGTGATGAGATCGCCGAACCAGTGATGGGCGAGTTCGTGGGCCATGGTGGCTTCGTATTGCAATGTTCCGTTGACGATCGAACTCGGATAGGAGATGTTCGTCACGTGTTCCATTGCTCCCTGCGGTGTGATGCAGTAGCCCACGCGTCCCCAGGCGTAGGGACCGAAGCCCTCCTCGAACGCATCGAATGCTTGCTGCAGATGAAGGAAGGAGTTCTTCAGCGCGGTGGTATCGTTCGGGTGATCGACCAGTTCCACCGGCACGGTGTCCCCCGTAATGCTCACGAACCGGTCATGCACTGCCGTGTAGTCGCTGGCCGTGACCGACGCGAGATAGCTGGGTACAGGTTCGTTGAGCCGCCAGACGGTCAATAGGGTGTCAGCTCCGATCTGGGTCTCCGAGATCCGCTCACCGTTGCACCAGGTCCTTCGACCCGCGTTGGTGAGCACGGCGAACGTGAAGGTGCACCGCTCAACGAAATTATCGAAGCAGGGGAACCACGATCGGCCGAAGCTGTGGGGCTGCGATTGGAAGGCGACCCCAAGGTCATAAAAGACAGGTCCGGAGGTATAGAAGCCTCCCCAGCCGGACCCATCCACGACGGGATCCCCATGATAGTGCACCACGGTGATCAGTGTGTCACCCGGTCCGTAGGCGCCATCAAGGACGATATCAAGGATCTCGCCCTGTTGGACGAAGGACAGCTGAGCTCCCTGGCCGATGACGGAGTCCGTGGTAAGGGCCAATAGGTCAAGTGGCAAGTGTGCGACGCCGCTTATCCGCGGCGCCCAGCGCAGTGTCGCCTTGCCGAAGATCAGGCCGCTACCCACTTGGGTCAGGTCCAGGTCGATGCGCGTGTCCAGGATGTCGATACTATCGCTACGGGTCGCCGCTGCCGCCTTGAACGCTGTGTTGTCCGGGACGGCGTTCCGGGCGGCCAAGCAGGTCGATTGGCCGTGAGCGATGGAGATGAGCGTGAACGAAGCGAAGAGCACTGGATATTTCATGGCATGCCATTGCGTTCCTGAGAGCACCGCCCCCGAGGCCAAAGCGTCCGGAAAGTTAGCCCGGCCTTGGGGAGGAACGCCAAGTTCAGGATCCCTAACTTTGAGATGGCACCTTGTGATCCTGAGCAGGTCCCTGTCCCCAACGAATGAAACCGAGTACCGAGCTGCATGACCTCATCAGGTCGCTGTCGAAGTCGGAAAAGCGCTTCTTCAAGCTGCATTCTGCGCTGCAGAGCGGCGACAAGAACTATCTGAAGATCTTCGATGCCATCGACAAGCAGAAGGTCTATGACGAGGATGCGCTGAAGGAGCATTTCAAGGGCGAGACGTTCATCCGTCACTTCCCATCGGAAAAGAACCATCTGTACAAGCTGATCCTCAAGGCGCTCCGGGCCTATCACAGTGAGAGCACGGTGAGCGGCCTGCTGAAGCAGGAGATCAAGAATATCGAGATCCTTTACGAGAAGGCGCTGTACAAGGAGTGCAACAAGCTGCTGCACCGGGCCAAGCGGATGGCACGGGAGAACGAGAAGTTCTACTACCTGTTCGAACTGCTGAACTGGGAGAAGATGCTGCTTGAGGAGGCTTACGAGTCCGGCGAATTCACCAAGGACCTGGATGCCTTGATCGAGGAGGAGCGTGAGGTGATCGAAAAGCTGCGGAACCTAGCAGCCTACCATATCCTCTACTCCAAGATCAACTATGTGTTCAGGAGCGGTGGATACGTGCGCAGCGAGGAGGAGCATGCCATGGTGGAGGAGATCGCCCAACATCCATTGATCGTCGGCAAGAACACCGCGCTCAGCCACCGGGCCGCGACCATTTGTTTTTACACGCAGGGGTTTTGCGCCTGGGCCAAACGGGACTGGAGCATGGCACTCGCCAAATTCGAGCGGGTCAGGACCATTCTGGACGGCAACGAACAGATCAAACGCGACCTCCAGAAGCGCTACATCCGCACGCTCCATTACATCATCAACGCCCAGATCGAACTCGGCGATCACCGTGCGGCCCAGGAAAATATCCGGGCGATGCGTGTTTTGAAGGACCGTCCCGGATTCAGCGGGCTGCACATCGCCGTGCAGGTGTTCAACGCCAGCTACCTCAGTGAATTGCGGTTGTTGGACCGCGTGGGTGAGCACGGGAAGGCCGTCGCACTTGTCGAGAAGGTCCTGGAAGGCATGGAGGAGTTCGCCTCAAGGATCCATAAGGAGCATGAGATCGAGTTCTACTATACCCTGGCGATCGTGCATTTCGGCGCTGACGAGATGAACAAGGCGCTCTTCTGGCTGAACAAGGTCCTCAACGACACGGAACCGACGCTGCGGCAGGACATCTTCACCTATGCACGGCTTTTCAATCTGGTCGTGCACTATGAATTGGGCAACTACGACCTGCTCGAATACATCGTAAGGTCCACGCACCGCTTCTTGAGCAAACGGCACAGGGCGCATGATATGGAGAACGAGCTGATCGAGCATGTCAAGAAGCTTGGCAGGACCACCTCCTTACAGACGAAGCGCGAACTCTATGCGAGCCTTTATGACAGGCTCAGGGAGCTGATGAACGATCCGAACGAAAGCCTGGCGCTGAAGTATTTCGACTTCCTGTCCTGGGCACGTGCCAAGGTCGAGGGCATATCGTTCTCCGAGGCTGTGCGTATGCGTGGTGCCCGATCCAGCGGAACGGCGGGCATCAGCGACCGGAAGCCAACTCGTTCACCTTCACGATCTTGAATTCCGTCCTGCGGTTCATCTGGTAGTCTTCCTCCGTGCAGGGACGGCCGTCGATGCAACCGTTCACCGGTCGCGATTCACCATAGCCCTTGGATGTTATGCGGTCGGGATCGACACCCATGCGGATCAGATAGTCCACCGCGGAGTTCGCCCGAGCATCGGATAGAACGAGATTGTACAGGTCACTGCCTCGGCAGTCGGTGTGTGCGCTCAGCTCGAACGTAAGCCTGGGATTGTCAGTGAACAGCTTGGCCAGTTTATCCAATTCGGGAGCCGCATCGGGGCGGATGTCCCATTTGTCATAGTCGTAGTAGATGTTCTCCACCAGGAACGGTTTGTCCAACTGTACCGTGATCAGGTGGATGTTCTCACGGAAGCTCGTACCGTTCACCGATCCTTCCGTGCTGATCTCCCGGCTTTCGGTCAGGCGTCCCTCCATTCGCGCCTCCAACCGGTAGCGTTTGCCCGCCTTCATGGGGAAGCGGAAGGAACCGTCCATTGCGGTGAGCACGGTCATCTCCGTGTCGCCATCAAGGGCGGTCAGATGCATCTCCACCTGTGGCAGATAGGTGCCCGTCGTATCGTCGAATACGGACCCATCCACGAAGAGGACGGGATCCTTCACGAAGAACTGGTAAAGTCGGTCGCGGCCCGAGCGGTCGCTGCTGAAATAGCCGTGCTTGCCATCTTCGGACAACGTCATGCCGAGGTCGTCGAACGCACTGTTGATGGGATATCCCATGTTCTCTGGCCTTGACCATCCGGCACCTTCCGCATGTGTGGAGAAGATATCGAGCCCGCCCATGTTCATATGGGCCGTGCTTGCGAAGTAGAGCACATCGCCGCAAATGGTCGGGAACATCTCGTCACCTGCGGTGTTCACGGTCGGTCCCAGATTCTCGGGAGGTCCCCAGCCCGTGCCATTGTTCACGCATCGGAAGATATCCTTGCCGCCGAGCGTGCCCGGCATATCGCTCACGAAGTAGAGGACCCTGCCATCACCGCTGATGGCCGGCTGGCCGACGGAGTAGTCGTCACTGTTGTATGCGAACTCGTGCATGTCGCCCCAATGGCCCGAACTGTCCAATGTGGCCCGGAACAACTTGATGTTGCTCTCATCGATCTCGTTCTTCAACAACTTGCTGCGGTAGTAGTTACTTCGGCTGAAGAACATGGTCCGCCCATCCGCACTGAAACACGCAGGACCCTCATGGTATGCCCCGTTCACATCCCCGGGTAGCGGGACGGCGGCTTCCCAGATCGCGAAGGACCGTTTCCTGGCGTAGAAGAGGTCCAGGTATCCGTTGCCGTTCCAAGGGTTGGAGCGCGATGTGGCATCGGCACGCTCACCGGTGAACACGAGCCCATCCGCGTATGGGATGGGAGAGAATGCATTGGTGAAGCCGTCGATCGGCAGGGCGCTCACCACGTAGCGCGCGGAATCCTGGAGGAACAAGGCATCCTGTTCACACGAGAGGATCAGGTCACGTACCTCAGACCGCTCCGGGTTGAGCGCCAGCGCGTCCATGAACCTTTCGCTGGCCTCGTTCCGCTTGCCCAGGGCCATGAGCACTTCTCCGTACCGGATCGCATCTTCCGCGCCAAGAGGTCCGGACTTCAAGGCCTTTCCATAAAGGTCAGCGGCTTCGGCGTGGTGGCGCAGGCGGCGCTCGGTGTCCGCGGCGCGCAGCAGCACGGCACGGTCGTCGACGTTCTCGGACAACGCCTTGCCGTAGTGTGCGGAGGCACGTGCGTAGGCCATGCGTGCATAGGCCTTGTCGCCCTGGGCGAGTTGCCAACCCGAGCAGCTGGCCAACAGGATCGTGCCGGCGGTCGCGAACAGGATATTCGTTCTCCTCATGGCTTAGAAGTAGCGCGGTGTCTTGATCTTGATCACATCCTGGCCCAGGTCCACTCCGAGCATCACTTCATGGGATCCCTGGGAATAGCCGCGCAGTTCACTGATGGTCATGTCGTAGGCATACCCCGCCCGGAGGTAGGGGGTGATCTTGTACTCGATCATTCCGACAATGGCGTCACCGGTGCGGTACCCGACGCCGAACCAGAACCGTTCCTTGTACAGCACGTGGGTGTTCAGGTCCACCTCGAATGGTGCTTCGGGCTGGTATTTCACCATGATCGAAGGTTTGAGGTCGAAGTATTCGTTCAGATGGAATACCCGGCCGGCGGTCAGATAGTAGTGCTGTGTGAAGTAGTGACCCGTTGCGGTCTGAACTTCCGGTGAGACGGCCTGGTCCGCGGCGTATAGCATGGGTACGGATAGACCGACATAGCTCAGGGCGTCGTACCAATAGACGCCGAAGCCGAACTTGCCCACCAACTCGTTGCTGATGTTCTGAGCGAAGGCCGGGTCGTTCTCGTCCCAATAGCGCAATTGGTCGAGCTTGGCCGAGTAGAGCGAAAGCCCCGCCCTCAATCCAAGGCAGAGCTTGCTCGCGCCCAGTCGCAAATGGTAGCTGTAATGCCCGTCGATCTCCAGGTCCCGGCTCACGCCGATCTGGTCGTGCACGATGCTCAGCCCTACGCCCATTTTGTTGTTCATCAAAGGGCCGTCCACGGCGAACATGCTCGTGCGGGGGGCACCATCGACATGCACCCATTGGGCCCGGTGCAGCAGGCTGCCGCTCACGTACGGATGGGTGCCGGCATACGCAGGGTTCAGGAAAAGCCCGTTGAACATGTACTGGCTCACCATCACCTCCTGTTGGGTGAAGGCCGTCACCGGAGCGATGAACACAGCGATGGCGAGGAGCGATCCAAGGGGTTTGCGCATGGTCGAGGTGGCTTTATCGGGGATCAGCGACGCAGGTCTACATAGTTCTGGAGCGTGATGGCGCCGCCATTGATGTTCAGGAGCACGAAGTAGGTGCCGTCCGGGAGCGGCCGGCCTTGCAGGTTCTCACCGTTCCAGTCATTGCGGTAATTGAGCCGTTCGTAGACCTTGTTGCCCCAGCGGTTCATCACGACGAGCTCATTGCTGGAATAGCCGTCCAGACCCTGGATGAGGTAGAGGTCGTTCCGGCCATCACCATTGGGGCTGAAACCTGTGGGCAGGACCAGGTCCGTGGGTTCATCGAGGGTGATCTCCAGGATGGTCGTACACCCGTTCGCATCGGTTATGGTCACTTGATGCTCACCTGCACTGAGCCCGTTCACATTCGCCGTCGTTCCACCGTTCGTCCAATCGAATGTGTATGGAGGCGTTCCCCCCTGTACGGTCACGATGATCGATCCATCATGCCCCTGAAAGCTGCTGACGTTGTACCCGTTCGGATAGGTATGCGCCGTGGCAGTGGCGGTCAGCTCGTCGCTTTGCCCGACCACATAGGTTTCCGACCAGGCGCATCCATCGGCATTCGTGATCGCTACCGTATATGTCCCGGCTTGGAGTCCCGCGAGGTCTTCCATGCCGCTGCCATTGTTCCAAGTGAATAGGAAAGGAGCCGTACCCGAGATTATCTGGAGATCTATGGCACCGCCGTCGGATCCATAGCACAGGGCATCTGTGACCGTGGCTTCGGCATCGATCCCCGGTGTGCCGGGTACATCAGTGGAAAGCTGCGCGGTGCATCCGTTCGCATCGACCACGGTCACACTGTACGCGCCGGCGGAAAGGCCGCTCAGGTCCTCACTGTTCGCGGCGCCATTCCAGGCGAAGGCGTAGGAAGGGCTGCCACCGCTGACGGTCAGGTCGATCGCTCCGGTGGACAGGCCGCATGCGGCTTCCGTGGCCGAAGCCTGAAGGACCAGGGGATCCGGTTCGATCAGGTCGATGCAGGATTGCGTTGCGCATCCGTTCGTGTCCACGATGGAGAGGCAATACGCGCCGGCAGCAAGTGCGGAAATGATCGGGTCGTTCGCACCGAAACCGTTCGGCCCGCTCCAGTCGAACTGGTAGCCGGGGGTGCCGCCATTGACGGTGGCTTGGACCGACCCATCCCCGGCACCGTTGCACGAGATGGCACTCCCCCCGGGGAACGTGTCGGCGATCAGAACGACGTCAAAGGCTGGTGGGGCCGTGAGCGTGATGGTGTTGGACAACATGCAACCGTTCGAGTCGGTGACGGTCACGAAGTAGTCCCCGGCGATAAGGCCTGCGAGGTCCTCATCGGTGGAAGTGGATCCGTTCGGTCCGCTCCAGTCGTAGGAATAGCCGCCGCTTCCGCCTGCAATGGTCAGGTCGATGGTTCCATCCTGGCTGTCCGGGCAGCTCGTTTGATAGCCGCCCGCGAAGACGGAAAGGAAATGGCTTTCCACTAGGGCGCTGTCCGGCTCGGACAAGGTGATCTGCATTTCATGCGTGCACTGGTTGGCATCGATGATCACGAGTTCGTAATCACCCGCAGGCACACCGGAAATATCCTCGCTGTCATAGCTCGTACTGTCGGGTCCGCGCCAATCAAAGGTGTAGGGCCCCGTGCCGCCGGCGACCGTCAGGTCCACGGAGCCGTCGCTCGCCCCATTGCAACTGATATTGGTGCCGCTCGGGAACAGCGCAGGGTCCAGGGATCCGGCCAACGGATCAGCCGGACTGGTCAGCGTGATCGATGTGTCCAGCGGGCATCCGTTCGCATCCGTGACCGAAAGGTGATATTCGCCGGCGACCAGCGCGTTGAGCGTGGCAGCCTGGCTGGCGAAACCGTTCGGTCCGCTCCAGTCGATGGTCAAAGGCAGCGTACCACCGGCTATGCTCACTTCGATCACCCCGGTGCTGTCCCCGGCGCATGGAATGTTCACGTTACCGTAGTTGCTGAGGTAGGTCGTAAGGTCCATCGGCGTCGATGCGGCGATCGTTGCGCTCTGGGTGGTCCCGCAATTGTTCGCATCGGTGATCTGCACCGTGTATTGGCCGCCGCCCAACGCATCGACATCCTCGGTGGTGGCCACGAAGCCGTTGGGACCGCTCCAGGTCGTGGCATAAGGGTCGACCCCGCCGGTGATGGTCAGGTCGATCGCGCCATCATCAAGGCCGTCGCAGACGTTGCCGCTCACGTCAAGCGTCGCGAGAAGGTCACCTGCCTGGTCGAGTGAATAGGTGCTACCTGCCGTACAGCCGTTCGCATCGGTGATGATCACGGAGTAGATGCCCGCGGCCATACCGGAAAGGTCCTCGGCATTGCTTCCGAACCCGCCCGTCCCGGACCAACTGAATTGATAGGGCGCGGTACCACCGCTTGGCGTAATGTCCACCGCACCATCGTTCCCGGAGCAGCCGACCTGATAGCCATTGCCCGCGTCGGACAGCGTGCCCGTGATCCCGACCATGGTCGGTTCGGTGATGGTCACCGACGCACCTGCGCTGCAACCGGAAACGTCAGTGACCAGAAGCTGATAGAGACCGGCCACGAGACCGGTCGGATCGGAATCGGAGGACGTGAATCCGTTGGGGCCGCTCCACGCATACATGTAGCCGCCCCCGCCGCCTGTGGTCGTGATGGAGATGGTGCCTGCGGCGGAACCCTGGCAGGGCACGTTGTAGCCATTGCCGTATTGGCTCACGGCCACGTTGATCGCGATCGGAACAGGGGTGGTCAGTACCACCTGGGCGGCCTCGCTGCAGCCGTTGGCATCGGTCACTGTCACGGTATATGTCCCGGCCGCAAGACCGCTCAGGTCGAATGCGTTGGACTGGAATGCGTTCGGCCCGGTCCAGTGCGAGGAATAGGGTGCGTTGCCTCCGGTGATCGAAAGATCGATCTCCCCGTCCGCGGACCCACCACAGCTCACACCCCCGCCACCGGGGAAGAGGGTCGGCACCAGGTCGATGCTGAGCGGCGCCGGCTCGTTCAGGTCGATGTCGGCAACGTCGGAGCATCCGAGCAGGTCATGGACCTCCAGGATATAGTTCCCGGCGACCAGCCCAGTGATGTCCTCGGTGCTCGCCGTGAATCCATTGGGGCCTGTCCAAATGAACGTATAGGGTTGCACGCCGCCGGCGACCAGGGCATCGATGCTGCCGTCAGCCGAGCCGATGCAACTCACGTTCCCATTTCCGACCAGTGCTGGGACCAATCCGACATGGACCGGAGGGGGTTGCGTGATGGTGTAGGTCCGTAGGGTCTGGCATCCGTTCTGGTCCGTCAATGTGAGGTCATAGGTGCCTGGGAGCAGGTCGCCGATGTAGTTGGTGATCGCGGAATAGGCACCTGGACCGTTCCAGGAGTAGTAATAGGGCGCGGTGCCACCGGACGCGGAAATGAAGATCGAGCCATCGTTCGCGCCGGCGCAGGAGACATTGTAACCGCCGGGGAACGCGGATGTGATGCCGTTCACTGCAAAGGCGCCCGGTTCGTTCACATCGACGCTCTGCTCGTGGACGCAGCCGTTCGCATCGTTGATGGTGACGAAATACACACCTGCATAGAGCGCGGACAGGTCCTCATCGGTGGACGAGAACGCTGCGGGTCCGCTCCAGAAGTAGGTGTAGGGTCCCACGCCTCCGCTGACGTCCAATGCAATGGCCCCGTCGTTCGAACCATGGCACAATGCCGTGGTCGCTGTGGCGTTGGAGGCGATCGCCGGAGGAGCGGTCAGTGTGATCGCGTCCGTCCGGATACAACCGTTCAGATCGGTCACCGTCACCTGGTAATTGCCGGGCTGCAGATGATCGATGTCCTCGGTATTGCTGGTGAACGCGTTCGGGCCGGTCCATTGGAAATGATAGCCACCGGCACCGCCGCTGAGGTCCATGGCGATGCTGCCGTTGGCGGTGTCGGCGCATGTGGTGGCGAAACCTCCGTTGAACATCGACCCGGTGAGGGTCATCGCCAGGGGCGAGGGTTCGGTCAATGTCGTCGTGGCCCCTGTGGTGCAACCGGCCGCATCGATGATCATGGCGGAATAGGTCCCTGCCGGGATGGCGGTCAGGTCCGCACCGTTGCTTGTGAAGCCGTTCGGCCCGGTCCAGAGGATGGAATAGGGCGCCGACCCGCCTGAAATGGTCAGGTCGATGGCTCCATCGCTACCGCCTGAGCAAGAGACATTGTCACCGTTGTCTTGGACCAGGGACACCTGGCTTGTGGTCAGCGCGGGTGCCTGTTCAAGTTCGATCATGCCCGTCATGGCGCAACCGTTGACGTCCGTGACCGAGATCGAATAGATCCCGGCGGTGAGACCGGATATGTCCTCGGTGTTCGCAGCGAAACCGTTGGGGCCACCCCATGCGATAGTGTAGGGGAGCGTTCCTCCGGTCAGGGTCGCGTCGATCGACCCATCACTGCTGCCATTGCAACTGACCGCATATCCACCGGCGTAAGTGCTGGCGGAAAGCGCATTCACCAGAGGAGCGGGCCCGTTCACGGTGAGATCGACGAGCGCATTGCATCCGTTCGCATCGGTGATCGTCACTTGATAGGCACCGGCGGCGATCCCGGACAGGTCCTCGCTCGTGCTGGTGAATCCGTTCGGGCCCGACCATTGGTAGGATAGTGGTACAGTGCCTCCGGAAGCGCTCAGGTCGATCGATCCATCGCTGCTGTTGGCGCAGCTGACGCCCCATCCGCCAGGATAGCTGCCCGGGGTCGCATTGGCAGTGATAAGACCGGGTTCGGTGACGTCGAAGGATCGTGTCGCGCTGCAGCCGTTCGCGTCGATGATCTGAAGCTGGTAGATCCCCGAGGCCAATGCCGTGATATCCGCCGTGTTCGCTGTGAAACCATTGGGCCCTGTCCATGAGGCGCTGTAGGGAGCCACGCCTCCGCTGATGGTGGCGTCGATGGCGCCCGTGGGAGTACCCTGGCAGGTGGCGGTGGTGATCCCCGCCGTCGCATCGAGCGCAGGTGGGGCGGAGAGGGTGAAATGTTGCGTGTAGGTGCAGCCATGCGCATCGGTCACCAGGAGGTCGTACACACCCACCTCCAGACCGGTGAGGTCCTCGAGACCGGTGGTGTTCCCGAACGCGTCGTTCCATTGATAGGAGTAAGGCGCCGTTCCACCGTTGGTGGTGATGTTGATGCTGCCGTCCGACGCGTCGGTGCAGGAGACGTTGTACCCGCCGCCGAAGGTGCCGAGCACCGCGCTGACACCGACCGGTTGGGTCGGGCCGTTGATGGTCACAGGGAATTGCTTTGGTGTGTCGCAACCATTGTTGTCGGTCACCGTGATCGTGTACAGGCCGGGTGCCAGGCCTGTGGCGCTGGCCCCGTATTGTGGCGGGACGGTATTCCACTCCACCGTGTAGTTGCCGCTCCCGCCGCTGATGTCGAAGGTGGCATACCCATCGTTCGAGCCGAAGCAGCTTACATGGCCGATGTCCTCCACAAAGGCCGAAATGCCGATGATGGGCTGGACGACCTGCACATTGACGGAGGCGCTGCAGCCGTTCGAATCCAGGACCTGCGCCGTGTAGGTGCCCGCGGAAAGGCCGCTCGCCGTCGCTCCGGTCTGGGCCGGTTGGGTGCTCCAAACGATCTGATAGGGCATGGTCCCGCCAGATGGCGAGACGGTCGCGCTGCCGCTGTTCGCTTCATAGCAGAGCACGTTCGTTACGCTGGTGATCGACAATGCAAGGGGGGCGCTCGGTCCGGTGATCGTGGCCGTGGTCTGTGCGGCGCACCCGTTGTTGTCGGCGATGGTCACCGGATAGGTGCCCGCAACGAGCGATCCGGCCGTGGCGCCGGTCTGTACCGGTATCGTGTTCCAGGAATAGGTATACGGGGCATTGCCACCCGACCCGGCCACCGTGGCCGATCCGGTGGCGGACCCGTAGCAGCTCTGTGCGGTGGTCCCAATGAGATCGACGGTCACCGGGGAAGGTTGGGTCAGAACGATGGATCCGGAGGCCGTGCAGGTGTTCGCGTCCGTTATCACCAGGTCGTAGGTCCCTGCCGTCAGTCCGGAAGGGTCCTCGGAGGAGGAAGTATAACCGCCAGGCCCTGACCAATCGAACGCGTAGGGCGCGACACCGCCCGTGATCGAGGCGTCGATACTGCCGTTCGCTCCGCCATTGCAACTGATATTGGCCGAACCGTGGACCGATGGGGTCAGGCCCACCGAAATGGCCAAGGCCGTGGTCAGGTCGAAGGTCTGCGAGGTGCTGCAACCGTTCGCATCGGTCACGGTGAACTGGTACTGGCCCGTGCCGAGACCACTGATGTCCTCGCTGGAGGCCGTGTATCCGTTCGGGCCGGTCCAGCTGAACGCATAGGGCGGTGTGGCACCGCCGATGGTCATGTCGATGGCCCCGTCGGTGCTGTTGCCACAACTGACCGGTACGCCATTGTGGTCGCTGATCGTACTTGCGAGCGAGAACAGGCCGGGCTGGTTGACATCGAACGATGCATTGGCCGAGCAGCCATGCGCATCGGTCACCATCAACGTATAGCCTCCTGCGACGAGTGACCCGATGTCCTCACTGGTACTCGAGAAGCCACCGGGCCCGCTCCAAAGGAGACCATAGGGTGCCGTACCACCGGAGATCGTGGCATCGATCGCGCCATCTGCCGCGCCCTGACAGTTGGCGGGGGTCACGTTGCCGGAGATCATCAGCGGGTCCGGTTCGGAAATGGTCACGCTGGCAATGGCCGAACAACCGTTGGAATCGATGACCGTCACGCTCCGTGGGCCTGCGCTCAGACCGATGGCCGTTGCAGCGTTCTGCACCGGGGTCGTATTCCAGGAGTAGCCGTAAGGGCCGGTCCCCCCGGTGACGAGCACATGGGCGCTGCCATTGCTGCCGCCATGGCAGGCTACATCCGTGCTCCCGTCCACCAGCGCGTTCAGCGCCGCGCCGGGACCCGTGATGGCGACGTTGAGCGAGGCGGAACAGCCGTTGGCATCATGAACGGTCGCGATATGTGCTCCCGCATCGAGGCCGACCGCGGTGGCCGCCGTTTGTACAGGCGTCGTGTTCCAGGAATACGTGATCGCCCCCGTACCGCCAGAGGCCTGAACGGTGGCACTTCCGGTGGAACCACCGAAGCAATTCACGTTCTGCTGCGCGAACAAGGACACGGTGAGCGCATTGGCCGGTCCGGTGATGGTCACATCGCGGGTCGTCCCACAACCGTTCGCATCGGAGATCGTCGCCGTCCAGGTGCCCGCGGGCAACGCGGTCGCCATGGGGCCGTTCTGCGGAGGCACCGTGTTCCATTGGATGGTGTATGGTGACGTTCCCCCGCTCACGTTCAGCGACGCGCTTCCGGTGGCTTCGCCCTGGCAGGCCACATTGATCAGTTGTGCGACCGTGGTCTGGATCGGCTGGGTGGGGCCGGTGATGGACGTCGATGCGGTCGTCGCACAACCGTACGTGTCGGTCACGGTCACCTGGTAACTTCCTACGGCAAGGGGTGTCGCAGTGGTGCCGGTCTGCACGGGTGCCGTGTTCCAGGAGTAGCTGTAGGGAGGAATGCCGCCATTGACATCCACTGTCGCACTGCCGAGACCATCACCGAAGCAGGTCACGTTCGTGGTTCCTGTGATGGAGGCGTTGAGCGGAGTGGTCTCCGTCAGCGTCGTCGAGCCGGCCGCCGTGCAGCCGTGCGAATCGGTCACGCTTACGGAATAGGTTCCCGCGAACAGACCATAGATATCCTCCGCGCTGCTGGAGTAGCCGTTCGGTCCGGTCCAGGTCACCGCGTAGGGGCCTGTTCCTCCGGCGATCTCGGCATCAATGGCGCCGTCATGTCCGCCAAAGCAGCTGATGTTCTGGCCGAAAGGAAGGATCGAGGGGTCGAGGACGACGGCCAGGGGTTGTGGCTCGTTCACGATGAAGTTCTGCGTGCGGGTGCAGGCCGCATCGACCACGGTCACAGAGTAGGTGCCGGATGGTATCCCGCTGATGTCCTGCGTGGCGGCAGTGAAACCGTTCGGTCCGGTCCAACTGTAGGAATATGGAGGCAGGCCGTTGCTTACGCTCAGATTGATCGCGCCATTGACGGCGCCTTGGCAAAGGGGTGAGGTGATCGCAGCGCTCAGGGCCAGGTTGCTCACGCGGACCGTCCGGTTAAAGGCCTTGCTGCAGGTTCCATCCGTGACCGTCACGGTATAGGTGGTCGTGCTGGTGGGAGATGCGACTGGATCCGGGCAGGTGGTGCAACTCAGGCCGGTGGCCGGCGACCAGGAGAACGACGAGCCCCCCGTTACGCTGAACGGCCACGAGCCTCCATTGCAAATGGTGCCTCCCAGGGAGACCGAAGCGAAGAGCGAATCGCGGATGTTGAAGGTCAGCGAATCGATGATCGTACTTGGACAGCTCGGGTTGCCCAGCACGACATGGATGTCCTCGACACCTTCGTTCAGCACATCGAACAAAGGGGTAACCACTTGGTCGACATAGGTCTGGTTAGGAGGAATGGTGATGTGTTTGGCCACGTTGGGGTTCACATTGCCGATCTGCTGGTAGTCCGTTCCGTTCGTCGCCGTGCCCATCAGGTAGTAGTCCAGCGGCAGCGCCGTGGGTCGTGGATTGGCGCGACTGAACCGGATCCATCCGCTGTTGCAGGCTTCGATCATGTCCGGGCCCCCGTTCGCGGTATAGGTGCTCAAGCTCAGGCTTGGGCTATGGACCTTGGCGATGAAGACCCCGGAGTCGAACTTCTTGTCGGAGGCGTCGGCAACGATCAACTGCAGATGATACGTCTGGCAGGGCTGGACAACCGATTCGGCGAACAGTCCTTGCGTGAACCCATCGTACTGGATGTCAGCACCGCCGGCGTTGTCGTGATAGTAGCTGCTGTTGGATCCATTGTTCACGTTGTTGATCGTGACCGGAGTGGTCGTGTTCGGCACCAGCGCGATGTTGTGCGCACTTCCGGCACCGGGGTCCCCGGAAATGCCCGGTCCGCTGATGAAGAAGCCGAACACGTCGTTGTACTGTGAACCGACCCATTCGTTGTACTCCTCGGATCCGAACACGAAATCGAAATGCAACGAGTCCCCGGAAGGGATCACGTCGAACTCGAACTTGCACGCGTTGTAGGTGGTGCGGCCGGTCACATTGTTGAGGAGCGGGTTGCCCCCTGTGCTGGGCTGGTAGGAGGTGTTCTCGACATCGTTCGGCCCGATCGCGTCCGAGATGCGCCCGGAAGTGAGGATCACACCCTCGGTGACAGGACCGAACAGGCTTCCGGAATAGGTGAAGTCACCGTATCCCTGCGGATCACAGTTGATCTGTGGGTTCGAGATGCTGACGCCCTGTCCGGTGATGGTGCTGGCCAACTGCTGCAGGTCGGTCTGCTGGTTCACGGTGAGCTGCGCCATGATCGGAGCACCTCCCATCAGGAATAGTGATGCGGTGAGCAGGAACGCGCCTGATGCGGAGCGTGCAAGGGGTCGTTGGTCCTTCGCGATCGTGCTCATCGGGTCGCCTGGCATTGCGCCTCGATCGAGGCTTGGTCATCGGTCGATTCGGTGATCCGCGCAGCAGGGATGGTGCGGTCCACGGACAGGAGCGTCGTGCTCCGTTGCAGCGCACCCGCACCCTGGACGAGGGTGATCACGATGATCCCGGCCGGAACGCAGGCATAGGTCACTTGAGCGGTCCCTTCCGCTTGCAGGTCCTCCGCGATCGCATCCCGCTCCGTGGCGGTCAACCCCGTGATATGGAGCACCAATCTGGAACTGGAGGTGCCGGATTGGGCCAGCAAAGGCTTGGGACCGCTCCCTATGACCAGGAGCAGCAGGATCAAACTCCTCAGGTTCAGCATATTGTCCAATACTTTGTTCATTCCGGTCCGACCGCACGCGGCGGCCACTCCCCACACGGGGGCGGCCCTTTATACCGGGGCCGGACGCAATTGGTTCCGAAGTGCGATGGACGCTCTTGTCAGGGCACTGTCAGCGGCGCTGGACCGCGGCGGCGTAAAGAGCGATGCCGGCGGCGACCGAGACGTTCAATGAACCCAACTTGCCTGACATGGGGATGCGCGCCAGGTGGTCGGCAAGACGCAAGACCGCATCGCTGATGCCCTGTTCTTCCCCGCCAAGCACCAGGCACAACGGGCCGCTCAGGTCGATCCCAGGAAGATCCTCGGCCCCTTTCTCCGTGAGCGCGACGATCTGGAGGCCATGGTCATGCAGACGATGCAGGGCATGGGCCAGCGAGCGGATCCGGCATACCGGTACCCGGAGCAAGGCGCCGGAGGAGCTTTTGACAGCATCGGGCCCCAGCCGCGCACTACCGGAGGTGGGGATCACCATGGCATGTGCTCCCAGGCACTCTGCGGAACGGGCGATCGCTCCGACATTGCGCACGTCGGTCACTCCATCAAGTACAAGCAGGAACGGGGCCACGCCGCGGGCATACACCCCGCTGATCACCTCGTCCAGGTCCTGCTCCGGCAGTGGGCTCACGTAGGCCGCCACACCCTGGTGTTCCCCGCGTACCAGACGATCCAGCTTTTCCATGGGTACGCGGACCACCGGCACATGCGCATGTTGCGCCGCCTGGCGGATCGCGCGCAACGGTTCGCCGCCGCCCTCGCGCCGGATCAGGACGCGTTCGATGTGCCGTCCTGCGGAAAGTGCTTCAAGCACAGGGTGCACACCGTAAATGATCCCGTTACGCTCCACGCGGTCAATTCTGAAGGACCCTTCCGTTCCGCCAACTCTCCACGTTACGGTACCAGGCACCCTTCAGGGTCGGGTCGCGGTGCAGCACCATGTCGTTGTCGCTGAACGGTTCTTCACGTCGCTCGAATTCGAAAGTGAGCGACATGAGATTGTTCTCGTCGCCATAGATCCACCGCTCTCCCCGGGCGCTGCGGTAGATCACTGTAGGTGTGCCGAAGATGATATGGACAAGCCCACGGTCCGTCCTCCAACCCTCCACCACGCTCGTGAAATATCGGTTGGCGCCTTCCACACGTCCGTAGTAGGCGTTGATCGCCTGACGGGCACGTTCCCGGTCACCGGAGGCATCAAGCCAGAACTGTTCGACGGCCTTTCTCGGGTCTCCGGAGGTGGTGATCTTGTCGAATTCCTGCAATGAGGTGATGTACCGCAAGGGCAGGACCATGTCCGGACCGGTGGCGATGTATGGGTATCCCTGACCGAAAAGGAAAAGCGTGTATCCGGCCTCCTGCATTGTATCGGGCCTGAGGTGCACGAATCCATGGGTGCCGAAAGGGAGTAGGAATGTGCCATCGGGGTCCACCTGGACAACGAAGGTGCTGTCCGCGGATCGATCGATGGTGGGTGCCGGTTGAGTGGCGAAGACGGGTGCCGGAAGACGGATCTCCTGGTCGTAATAGGCGCCGTACAGTCTACGTCCGCTGTATTGGTCACAACGGATACGCACGGTATCGGGGCCCACCAGGTGATCGTCGAACAGGGGAATGCCGTTCCGGGGATGCATGGGCAGGAAATCGTTCCGAACGCCGGCCCCGGTGCGATCGACGGTCAGGACGATCGCCGTGCTCGTGCCGCGGTTCAGATCGGTGGCGGTGATCCGGAGGAAGAAGGTGCGACGGTCGTTCCGTTGCATTTCCATGCTGCCGATCAGCTCCTTGTCCTGTCGGGGGTCTTCCGCGCTGTCCTTTACGAAAGTGGACATGCTGTCGAGCAACTGCTTCATGTCGCGGTCGGCGAAGGCCTCATAGCGCAGGTCCACGCGGGCCCGGAACGGTGCACCTTCACCATCGCTCTTGTACAGCAGGTCACGGGTGCGCAATTTGAAGTAGATGGTGCTATGGACGTCGGTACCGTTGAACACGCGTGCCCGCATATCGATCGAGCTGGCCTCTTGTCCATAGAGGTAGGCCATATTGTCCGCGGTTCGTGCGGGTGGGCGTGCGCTCCGGCATTGCCAGAGGAGCAGGGCGGTGGCCGCCAGGGCCAAATGAAGGCACTTCCGCGTCATGGCAGCTGACGTTCCTCGTTCTCCTCCATTGCGCGCCCGAGAAGTTTTTCATCGATGGATCGGCTTGTCTTCGCTCCCAGCTGTTTGAGCATCTCCACCTGTCGGACCAGATTGCCGGTTCCCGAACTGAGCTTCTTCATCGCTTCCACGTACGTGCACTGCGCGGCGTTCAGCTGATGCCCCACCTTTTTCATGTCATCGGTGAATCCGACGAACTTCTCGTACAGCTTGCCGGCACGATCGGCGATCTCCAGATGGTTCCGACTGATGCGTTCGTTCTTCCAGATGCTGGCCACGGTCCGCAGTGTGGCCATCAGCGTGGTGTGGCTCACCATCACCACCTGGCGGTCATACGCTTCCTGGAAGATCTCCGGCCGCTCGCGCATGGCCAGCAGGAAAGCGGGTTCGATCGGCACGAACATCAGCACGAAGTCGACGCTCTGAAGGCCGAACAGCTTTGTGTAGTCCTTGTCGGCCAGGCCTTTTGCATGGGTGCGGAGGCTGTCGATATGGAGTTTGAGCAGTCGCTCACGTTCCACGGGATCTGCGCCAGAAGAGAACCGGTCATAGTGGACGAGCGAGACCTTGCTGTCGATGATGATGTGCTTGTCATCGGGTAGGTGCACCACGGCGTCCGGGCGCAACCGGGTGCCATCGCTCAGCGTCGTGCTCTCCTGCATGGTGAACTCTTCGCCCCTGACCAGGCCACTGCCCTCCAGGAGCTTTTCAAGGATCATCTCGCCCCAGGCGCCTTGGGCCTGTGTGTCCCCCTTCAAGGCCTTGGTCAGGTCATTGGCCTCCTGGCTGAGGCGCTGGTTCTGTTCCACCAACTTCAGGATCTCGCTCTTCAGCGTGTGGCGTTCCTTCCCTTCCGTCTCGTAGGCCTTTCGCACCTGCTCCTCGAAGTCGCGGATGCGATCACGCAAGGGGTCCAGAAGGATCTTCAGCGTCTCCTGCTGCCTTTCGTTCAGCTGCTTGCCTTTTTCCTCCAGCAACCGGTTCGAGACCAGTTTGAACTGGTCGAGCATCTGTTGTTTGCGTTCGTCCTGGGTGTTCTCCTGGTCTTTGAGCTTCTCCACCAACGCCTTGTTGCGCTCTTTTTCCGCGGCCAGTTCGGTGCTGAAGCGCAGCAGTTCCTCCCTGTCACCGGCTTGTTTCGCTTCCAGGTCGGCCTTTTCCGTCAGGTGAATGGCGCGTTCACGCTCCCGTTCCTGCTCCAATGATCGTCGGACCATGCCGTCCTCCACACGGAAGAAACGGTACATCACCCACGCGCCGATGACGGCACCGAGGACAAAGGGAAGAAGGGCAATGACCATGGTGTCCACCTGAAGGCCCGAAGTTAGGTAGCACCTGCGCGTTCAGTTGTTCAGGACCACGACCAGCGTTCCGATATCGACCACGTCGAAGAGTGCGATGACGTCCCGGTTGCGCATGCGGATGCAGCCCATGGAGGATGGTCTTCCAAGGCTTCCCTCGTCGCCTGTTCCGTGGATGTAGATGTACCGGTCATGGCTATCCACGGATCCGCCCTGGTTCGAACCTGGTTCCAGGCCTTCCAGCCAAAGGATCCTTGACGTGATCACGTCCCTTGTGGCATCGGGATGTTTCAGATCGGCCACTTCACCGGTGAACTCACGATCCTTCAGGACCCCACCGATCGGAACATCACCACCGATCTTCTCGGCCACGCGATGCAGGCCTTCGGGTGTGCGATAGCTGTCCTGCTCGGATCCGAGGCCTGCAGCAGCAGTTGAAATGAGGTGCTCCGATATCATCCGGCCGTGGCGAACATGGAACAGCCGTTGGCGAGCGACGGAGACATAGAGAATGTCCCCTTCCAGGTCCTGGTCCGGGTAGCGGGACACGAGATAGTCGATCAGCATGTCCGCAAGGCCCTGTTTCGGATGTTCGTTCGATGGCGCTGCGGAGAACGAGGGGAGCATCAAAAGGATCGTTCGGACAAGTGACGAGCGCCTCATTGTTCAGAATAGACTGGTGAACCCGAAATGCACTTTGCCGGAGCGGAAGGATATGGGCTGATCGAACTGACTGCCGAGCGCATAGGTGAGGCTGAAGATACCCGCTTTGGTCTCGAAGCTCGTGCCCAGACCGAAACCGATCGGCTCATCGGAAAGCACGGGGTCCCGGCTGCGATCCTCCCACCACCCCTGGTCCACGAACGCAAATACGTTCGAGTTCTCCTCCAGGAGCAAGCGGAACTCCAATGTGGCCACCAGCCAACTGCTCGCATAGATGGACGCCTCATCGCTGCCGCGGAGGCTCTTGAGGCCACCGATCCGGAAGAGTTCATTGGTATAGAGCACATCGTTCACCATAGTGCCACCGTTCGTGGCGATGCGGATCGTCCCGCGACGGCCGATGGCCAGGTGCAATACGGCATGTCCTGTCACCAGGTATTGAACGCTTCGACGCGTCACCGTCGATGTGGCGTCCGCGCTGTCCGGCAGGCTGCTCTCCTTCTCACCCACGGAACCCTCCAAGGCCAGCTGATAGCCTCGTCTTGGGTTGGGCCGGTAGTCCAGTCGGTCGCGCTCCATCCCAAGGCCGTAAGCCAATGTGCGCACATTGCCAAGACCAGGTGTCGTGACGGTCGTGCGGCCAAGGGTGCGCGAGGACCTGCTGTCGACGAATACGGAGAGCTTGTCGCCGTGGCGAAGTACGTAGTTCGCGCCTCCGCGACCGGTCACTTCCAGGAACGTGGTATCCCTCCGGAACAATTGGAGGCCAAGGTCGAGTCCGAATGGCGTATTGAACACGTAGGGCACGGCGAGCCCGACCTTCAGGTCCTGGGTCCGGTCCTTCAGGCTCCGCCAATTCAGGTCGATCGCTTCGCCACGCCTCAGCGCATTGCGGAGGTGCAGCTGTACATCGCCTGTGAACGCCACCTTTCCGGTCCCGGCATCCGGAAGTACGCCCAGTATCCCATTGATCGAACTCGCTTTCCGTGCATCAAGGAACAGGAATAGCTTGGTGATGTCCGGTGCGAACAATACATAGGGCTTTCGGCTCTGTACGACAAAGGGGATCGCCTTGGTACGGTCGGTCACCCGGGCCACCTTCGTCTCATCGTAAAGGTCACCGGGGCGGATCCCCAGTTCCTGTTGGAGATAACGATCCGCGATGTGGGCCGTACCCTTCACCAGGATGCTGTCGATGGTGATGAGCGGACCTTGATCCAGTACCACCGAGGCGGAAAGACCGTCGTCCGATGGTCGGAGATCGTTCAACCGCACCGAAGCGAACGGATGTCCGTTGTTCTCACAATGCTCCAGTAGTTCGTTGAGCGCGTGCACCAATTGACGCGGGGATATCGGGCGTCCGGCGAAGGTCCGTTCCTTCAGCCTTGTCCGTTGCGCGATCTCGTAGGGCACTCCGGACAGGTCCAGATCGGCCCATGCATATCGCGGGCCCAGGTGCACCTGGCAATAGGTGGTATCATTCCGCACGTGGCAGGTATCCACGGATGCCTCCAGGTACCCTCTCCCGTTCATCACCGACACCAGGTCGCGATGCCAACGCTCGACGTCCAAAGGTTCCTTCAACACGTGTGTCCGATCGAACGGATGGGGGAGTTCCTGTTCTGCTCGGAACCGGATCCAGGAACGTTGGGCTTCCACTGGCCCGAACAGACCGGCCCAAAGGACCAGAATGATGGAAATGGCGCGTGTCATGGCAGGCGCCAATCGATCGCAAGTCCACCGCTGGCTTGCAGGATCTCGTTCGCGATCCGGAAATGGCCACAGCCGATGAAGCCACGATGCGCGGAGAGCGGTGAGGGGTGTGGAGCACGCAGGATGTAATGCCTGTCCACATCGATCAGCGCGGCTTTTTTCTGTGCGTGGCTCCCCCATAGCAGGAACACTAGCCCCGATCGTTGCTCCGATAGGCACCGGATGGCCGCATCGGTGAAGGTCTCCCACCCATGTCCTTGGTGTGAGGCGGCGGCCCCCTCGCGCACGGTCAGGGTGGTATTCAGGAGTAGCACGCCCTGCTCGGCCCATGGGCTCAGGTCGCCCTGGGTGGGTGTTGGTATGCCCAGGTCACGCTCGATCTCCTTGAAAATGTTCTGGAGCGAGGGTGGGGGGCTCACACCGGCAGGAACGCTGAAGCACAGGCCATGTGCCTGACCGGCTCCGTGGTAGGGATCCTGACCCAGCAGCACGACGCGTACATTTTCGAATGAGGTGTGTGTGAAGGCATTGAAAATGTCCCGGCCGCGCGGATATACCCTGTAGCTGGCGCGCTCCTTCACGAGGAACGACCGGAGGTCCGCGAAATAGGGCTTGGCGAACTCGGGGCCGAGCATGGCGGTCCACCCGGTGCCAAGATCGGGCAGTGCGGCGGTGTTCGGATCGACTTCGTTCCCCATCTGTTCCGCGGCTGGAGCGAAAGATCGTCGATCCGATCGTTGAAACATTTTCACTGATCGGACGTCTAAGCGGATAACTTTGGACGTCCTATCTTCGTTAAGCAGTAGGTCGATGTTCCCCAGTCAAACGGTCGAACGATGAAAAAGCTCCTGTTGGTACTCGCTGTTCTGGTCACTGGCGCCATGATGCTGAGCTCGTGCAGCTCGGGTCATGCCTGTCCGGCCTACAGCAAGGTCCACAAGGTGCCTGCCGAGCGTCCGGCCTGAACCGGCATTGGCACGGGCACGGATGGGTCCATTGACCCGGTACGGCCATGCTGTCCCTGTTCCGCCCTCTCTAGGTGTAGTGGAAGCGCATTTCCTGCACAAGGCCCTCCCGCAAGCTCAGGGCCACTGGACAGGTCCGTGCGGCTTCCTCGAGTTCGGCGCGAGCCGATGCATCAAGACCATCTCCGGACAACCGGATGTCGACCTCGATGCGGGCCACACGCCTCGGCGCGGATGCCATGTGCTTCGTGACCGTGGCATCCAGGGATCGTAGCGGATAGTTCCCCTCCCTTGCGCGGATCCCAATGATCGTCATCATGCAGCAGGCCAGGGATGTGCTCATCAGATCGGTGGGTGAAAAGGCTTCGCCACGCCCCTGATTGTCCGGTGGGGCGTCAGTGATCAACGTGAGACCGCTTGATATATGGCGCGCTTCGGTGCGCAGGCCTCCAAGGTACCGGACGTGTGATGTTGGCATGTGCTGAACGGCCAAGGTAGTGCGGCTTCGTAGCTTTGTGCGTTGTTCCTCGAACGGACCATGCGCCCGCTCCTCGTTACGCTTCTGCTTGTCCTCGCCGTGGATGCCATCGCGCAACAAACGGTGTATGACGGGACCACCATCATCTACAAGAAGGAGCTGGAAGGGGGGTTGATCCTCCATGGTGATGGCTGGGGCCTGGATGTCTTCCATGGGAAGCACCGCACGGCAAGGTCCCGCCGGATGATCGGTGTGGAGATCGTGAGCATGAAGCATCCCAAGGAGATCAAGAGCTTCAATCCCTATTATGAGGATTCCAGGGGCTATTTCTATGGCAAGCTCAATTCATTGCTTCTCATTCGCCCGACCTGGGGTCGCAAGGAGCTGCTCACGGACAAATTGCGGAAGAGCGGCGTCGAAGTGAACTACCTCTGGGGTATCGGTGCGAGTATCGGATACCTGAAGCCCGTCTACTTGCAGATCGGCAAACCGGGGATCCCGTACGAGACGATCGATGTGGAACGGTACGATCCCTCACTGCACTATCCGGACGACATCTTCGGCCGGGCCTCCTGGTTCAAGGGGTTCGGAGAGGGAAGCTTCGTCACCGGAGCGTTCGCCCGGTTCGCGTTCAATTTCGAGTATTCCGGGAATGCCTCGGGGATCAAGGCCCTGGAGGCCGGCGCTTCCGTCGATGCCTTCCCGACCAAGGTGCCGGTCATGGCCGAATTGGACGGGGTCGAGAACAAACAGTTCTTCTTCGAGTTCTATGTCTCCCTGAAGTTCGGAAAGAAGTTCGTCCGATGAAGGAGAACACGCCGGCCATCGGGAAGGGACCGCGCACCAGGAAACCGGATTGGCTGCGCGTAAAGCTGCCGACCGGCGAGAATTATCGAAAGGTGCGCGGTATCGTGGAGGACCATGGTCTGCACACCATCTGTCAGAGCGGCAATTGCCCGAACATGGGGGAGTGCTGGGGTGAGGGAACGGCCACGTTCATGATCCTCGGCAACACGTGCACCCGGTCGTGCGGATTCTGCAGCGTAGCGACGGGACGACCGGAAGCGGTCGACCCCTTCGAACCGGCCAAGGTGGCGAGATCCGTGGAGTTGATGGGTGTGAAGCACTGCGTGATCACTTCCGTGGACCGCGATGATCTGAAGGACGGAGGGGCGGATAGCTGGGCGCGCACCATCCGGGCAGTACGCAGGCGTTGCCCGAGTACGACGATGGAGACGCTCATCCCGGATTTCCGAGGGAAATGGGACGATCTGGGCATCGTGCTGGACGCGGCCCCTGATGTATTGTCCCATAATCTGGAGACCGTGCGCCGACTCACGCGCCAGGTCCGTGTCCAGGCGAAGTACGATCGCAGCCTGGAAGTGCTGATGCGTGCGAAAAAGGCCGGCTTAAGGACCAAGAGCGGTATCATGCTCGGTCTGGGAGAGTCGGACCAGGAGGTGCTGGAGACCATGGACGACCTTCGCAGCGTGGAGGTGGACGTGATGACGCTGGGTCAGTATCTCCAACCCACGAAGGCGCATCTTCCCGTGCTGGAGTTCATTCCCCCGGAGCGGTTCGCATTCTTCCGGAAGGCCGGTCTGGACAAGGGATTCCGTTTTGTTGAAAGCGGCCCACTCGTGCGCTCGAGCTACCACGCGGAGCGACACGTGGTTTGATCCTCCGCACTTCACGACGTAGCCCGGACCTGTGATCCAGGGCCACCGTATGACACAGGTCACCAACGAGCAATGGGGCGTGGGTGTATCTTTGAGGTTCGTCATACAGCCCTAACAAGTTCCCATGAGTTCCACTCAACGCGTGCTTTTCGTTCTGGCCGCAGCGATCATTACCGGCGCGGCTTATTACCAGCAGGATGGGCGTATCCGCTATGCCCCGCGGTCGCAGGCGACCTCCAGCGAGGATGCCCGTGGAGCGGCGGAATACTACCGGTCGATCAAGGCCAATGTGAACACAGGGGAGATCGATCCCGCGGACCACTGGCGGATGGCCGAAGCCGTGCGACACTATGAGGTGACCCATGCCGACCGCGCCCAGAACATGTCATGGACCGAGATGGGACCGGACAATATCGGAGGTCGTGTGCGCTCGATCGCGGTGGACCCGAACGATTGGAACAGGCTTTGGGCCGGTGGTGTGTCCGGAGGGCTGTGGCGTTCGGACGATGGCGCGAACACGTGGATCCGTTTGTCCGGGATCGACGACGCGCTGATCATCAGCACCATCGCTGTTCTTGGCAATGGCCACTTGTTCTACGGAACGGGCAGTTCCAATGAGGGGATCTCCGGAGGGGGGAGCAGTGGCTTTATCGGTACGGGTCTGTATCGCACCACGGATGGTGGTACGACGTTCGAACAGGTCATCGGCCCCGCCACACCCTGGTCACAATCATCGGAATGGTCCATCATCGACAAGATCGTTGCCGACCCGAACGACCCGAACAAGCTGTGGGTGGCCTACGATCGGGGGTTGGTGATCTATGACGATGCGAACGATTCGTTCACGGATGCCGGGAATGGCACCCTGCCGAGCAACCAGAAATGCCGCGCACTTGAGGTGAGCAGCGACGGGCAGACCCTGATCTGCGCGTTCGGCTCGAACGCCTACCTGAGCCGGGACGGAGGGCAGAATTTCGTGGAACTGGACAATGGCACCGGTTTTCCCCAATCATCCATCAGCCGGATGGAATTCGCCATCTCTCCGGACGACGCGAACTACATCTACGTGATGGCCTCGACCGGTTCCGGCCAGATGTCCGGGGCTTGGGCCACGACCGATAATGGCTATAACTGGGCGCGGATATGGCCGGCCGGATTTGGAACGAACGGTGTGCCCGAGTTGGACATCTTCGGGGACAACCGGCAGGGCTGGTATGACCAGATCCTGTCCGTGGTGCCCGGCGAGCCGGACAGGGTGTGGCTTGGTGGGGTATCCCTTTGGACCACCAGCCTGAACGGTCAGCCCTCGCAATTGGCGCTGACGTTCGATGCGCCGGGTTGCTTCACGTGCGTACACGCGGACGTCCATGAGATCACCTGGTCCCCGGACGGTCATACGGCCTATGTCGGCTGCGATGGCGGGGTATACGTTTCGCCGAACAAGGGCGGGAATTTCTACGCGGCCAACCGGTTCCTGAACATCACCCAATACTATTCGGTGGCCTATTCCCCCAAAGGCAAGGCGATGGGCGGATCACAGGACAACGGAACGAGCTACATCAGACTGCAGGGCGGCACCACCGAGCAGGAGGCCATCGAGGTCTACATCAACGACGGTTTCGATTGCGACATTTCGCAAATGGATCCGCATATCATGTTCGCCACCTACCAGCAGGGTGCTTTGGCGCGGTCGAACGATGAGGGTGGCAACTTCGGCGATTTCTATGCCCCGGAAATGATCGCTCTTGCCGATGCGGACGGGAATCTTGGAGACTTCAACACCAATATCCGGCTGTACGAGAATTGGGATGACCCCAACAGCCCTGATTCAACGGATGTCTCCTTTGCCTATGAGGTCTCCAGCGTCACCACGGTCGGCGCGGTGCTGGGAAGCAGCTTTGATGTGAGCTATAGCAGCCGCAAGACGCCCGCGGTGCAGCTGGGTGAGACCGTGGTACTCACCTTGGACATGTTCTCCGACGTGGGTGGAGCGGGCACCCAGCTCGTGCCGGACTCCACCTACTTCTTGAATACACGCTTGCCGGATCGCGTCGAGTCACTGTTCGCGGTCGGATTCTCCGGAACGCAAGGCGTCTGGGTCACCCGCGATGCGCTCAATTTCACGGATGCCACGGAATGGTGGAAGGTGATCGACAATGTTCCGGGAAGTGTGACCTGTCTGGAATGGGCCGCGGACGGAAACGCCCTGTTCGTGGGTACGAGCAATGGCACGGTGGTCCGCGTGCGGGGTTTCAACGGCGCCTACGATGCTGAACATGGGGACCACGATGGAAGTGAGTTCGCCAACACGATCGACATCGACAATGTCCTCGCGGTAGGTTCCGCGACGATCACAGGTCTGGCGCCCGATCCGAACAACACCCAGCGCTTGTTGGTGACCATTGGTAACTATGGTGGAAGTGCGAAGGTCCGCCTGAGCCAGAACGTGATGGATGCGAACCCGACCTTCACGAACGTCTGGAACGTACCCTCGGGCCTTGTTGGCATGCCGGTCTATGATGGGATCATCAACAAGGTCGATCCGAACAATTTCATCGTCGGTACGGAGTTCGGTATCATGGCCACACAGGACGGCGGGGCCACCTGGGATATCGAGAACAACGGGATCCCCAAGGTGCCGGTGTTCGCCGTACGTCAGCAGGTTTGGGATTTCCAGAACAATCCCTACGGTCCGGACTACGTGACGAACCCGTATGTGATCTACGCCGGCACGCACGGCAGGGGCATCTTCCGTTCCGATACGTATCTGGGTGTCACCCCGCCGGGGAACGATACAGGTGCGAACAATGTCGCGGTCGGGGACATGGTCGCTTTTCCGAACCCTGCTTCGGCCCAGGTGACGATCCGCTTCGACCTTGCGCGGAGCGGACAGGTGGGCGTGCGCGTGTTCGATCTGAACGGCCGCTTGGTCAGGGCTGTCCGTCCGAGCAATTTCAACAGGGGCGAAGGGCGCGCCATACTCGATGTTTCGGACATGGACAACGGCACCTATGTGGCGGAGGTGAGCATCGATGGCATCCGCCGAACGGCGCGATTCGTTGTGGCCCACTGACAGCCGGTCGAAAGGATGGTGCACGAAGCTCCGGCATCATGCCGGAGCTTCGTTGTTCAGGTACCTTTGGCCTTCACCTCGATCACCACGGAACGAACGAAAGGAATGCGTGTAGCGATCAATGGTTTCGGTAGGATCGGTCGGGTGACGACCCGTGCGATCCTTGGCAGCAAGGACATCGAGCTGGTGGCGGTGAACGACCTGGCCGATGATGCGACGCTCGCCCACCTGTTCAAGTACGACTCGGTGCATGGTCCCTTCCACGGCGAGGTGGGGCATGGGAAAGGTCGCCTGCTGCTCGCCGGCCACGAGATACGATCGTTCGCAGAGGCCGACCCTGCAAAGCTGCCTTGGAAGGAGCTTGGTATCGACGTGGTGATCGAAAGCACCGGTCACTTCCTGACGCGCGAACTGGCATCGGCACACCTAAAGGCCGGCGCGGAACAGGTCGTCCTGTCCGCCCCCGCGAAGGACACCACGATCAAGTCCGTAGTGCTCGGCGTGAACGACGAGGTGATCGATGGAACGGAGGAGATCATCAGCAATGCGAGCTGCACCACGAACTGTGCGGCACCGATGATCCTCGGCGTGCTGGAGCTGTGCGGCATCGAGGACGGCTTCATCACCACCGTGCACAGCTACACCGGTGATCAGCGCCTGCATGATGCGCCACACCGGGACCTCCGCCGGGCGCGGGCGGCGGCGGTAAGCATGATCCCGACCACTACGGGAGCGGCCAAGGCGATCACCCGCATCTTCCCGGAGCTGGATGGCAGGCTTGGCGGAAGCGGCATCCGCGTGCCCGTGCCCGATGGTTCCATCACCGATATCACGTGTCGCGTGAAGGACCTGAGGTCCGCCGAGGAGGTCAATGCCTACTTCAGGCGAATGGCGGAGGGGAAGCTCAACGGCATCCTGCGCTACACCGAGGATCCCATCGTGAGCGCGGATATCGTGGGCGATCCGCACAGTTGCATCTTCGATGCGCAGCTCACCAGCGTGGTCGGCAACATGGTGAAGGTGATGGGGTGGTACGACAACGAGTCCGGTTATTCCAACCGTCTCGTCGACCTCGTGCGGAAGCTGGGCGCGCTCAGGAAGCAGTAACGGCCAGCGTTGCCGGCGCACCGCTGATCCGCACGTCCCAGCTCGTCGGACCATCGCCGGTGCGTTGCATCAATTGAAGCTCCTCCCCATCGAAGACCGCATAGGTGAAGTACGTGATCCAATCACCGAGATTGACGTAGCGGCTGCCCGGGGCCACTTCCATGTCGATCGGCAGGTGGCGGTGACCGAAGATCATCAGGTCGAACGGCTCTGTCTTCAGCACCTCCTTGCAGAACTGCACCAGCCATTCCTTGTCGGCGCCGAGCCATTTCCTGTCGTTCGCATAGCTCTTTTTCCGGCTGCGCCCGCTCCAGAACTCCGCGAGCGCGATCGCGAGGTTGGGGTGAAGCCGGGCGAAAGACCATTGGCTGAGCGGGCTGCGGAACACCTTCTTGATGAACTTGTAGCCATGATCGCCAGGTCCCAGACCATCACCGTGGCCGATCAATATCCTCTTGCCGTTCCATTCGACGCGGATGGGTGTACGATGCACCTGCATGCCGATCTCCGATGGGAGGTAGTCGAAGATCCACATGTCGTGGTTGCCGATGAAAAGATGCAGCGGGATCCCCTGGTCGGCGATCTCCGCGAGTTTGCCCAGAAGCCGCACGTGGCCGCGAGGCACGACCTTGCGCCATTCGAACCAGAAATCGAACAGGTCGCCGAGAAGGTGGATCTCGGCGGCATCCTGCATGGCCTGGTCAAGAAAGGCCACGATACGTTTCTCTCGCGCCAGGCTGTTCTCCGCATCGGGCACGCCCAGATGGAAATCGGATAGCAGGTAGATCTTCTTGCCGGGTGCCATCAGTCGGTGATCCGTCGCAAGATCCGTGTCGGGTCGAGTTTCTCCAAGGCGAATACGAAGCGGACCTTGTTCAGGAAGGTGAAGTTCTGCAACTCCAGTTGGTCGGCGATCTCCTTCGAATACACCAAGGGTACCCACATTTCCAGGATGTCACGGGCAAGCCGGATCCCGAAACCGGCTTCATAGTAGGAGCGCCAGGAGGTGTGTTTGCCGTTCTGTGCCACCTCCACGTAGGGTGCAGCGCCCCAGCTACCGAAAAGTGAGAGTGCGGGGATCGGCAGGTCCGCTTCCACATTCAGTGCGGCGATCCAGGAATCGGAGGTGCCGAGCGAGTTCGGTGTCTTGAACCCCCCCTGGTACTTGGTCATTTGTGCGGCCGTGATCCGGCCCACGTCCTGCCGTTCGAAATAGGCATGGTCGTAGAGCAGGTCCGAAGACCCCCAATACAACCTCCAGCCCATTTCCCGACGCAGGAGCGCATCGTCCCTGCGCAGAAAGGTGCCTGCGAAAAGGCGCAGCGTGACACGATGTTTGCGTGTGTCATAGATGAACCGCTGCGTGGCGTCCAGCTCCAGACGCGTGAAGGCCGGATGCTGCAGGGCGGTCAGGGAGGCTTCGAAGGGCAGGAGGCCGTGCGGCTCACGCACGGAGTAGGTCAGGGCGTGAAAGATGTCCTCGTTCATCGCATCCACGTTCGTGGCATCCACCGTGCCTTGGGTGTGCTGTTGCAGTACCACGGTCCGATAGGTGATCGTGTGGCGCAGTCGGGTCTGTCCGGCACCATTGCGCAGGTCAAGCGTGACGCTGGGCGACATGCGAAGGAACCACCGGGACAGAGGCCCCAAGGCGCTGAGCGATGCGGAGTTCGCGGAGCCACCGAGGTGGATGTTCTCGAAAATGCGACTGCGCAAACGGTCGAAGTGGTACATGACCCGACCCGCACCGACGACGCGATCGCTATTGGATCCGAACAACGGAGCGATGACGTATTCCAGCTTCTGCGACGGGAAGGTGTTGTTGTACAATGCCAGTCCGCCCATCCAGCCGTCATGCGCATTGTACGCGAGCGCCGGCGTCCAGTACGTCGTTCGTCGATCATCCCGTTCCAGACCGATCAGGAACTTGAAGCTGGGCGGGGCCGCATGGTGGAAAAGCCCGTGCTTCCGGACGCTGTTGTTGCGGCGGTCGATGTCCAGGGTGCGGTCGGAGGCATCGATCCGGACCTGGTCGGCATCATTCCACGGCAGGGTGACGGTCCTTCGTCCTGGGTCGGTGTGCACCCATACGGTACCCAGTGTATCGACCCCCAAGGTGTCCGCATCGCGCATTCCTGTGACCGGGAACGGCATTCGTGTCGTGGCGGTGGATCGGTAGGTGAGCATGTTCCCCTCCAGTGCCTTCGCCTGGATATCCACCTTGTGCGCCGTGCCCAGTAGCTCGTCGAACGCCCAGGCGAGGTCCTGTCCGCTGGCCTGTTCGAAGGCGTTGCGTACATCCTCCGGGCCGGGATGCTTGTGGTGCCAGGCATCGAAGTAGGCCCGCATGCATTGATCGAAGCGGTCCGGTCCGAGATAGGCAAAGAGCTGGTCGAACACCAGGGCCGTCTTGCTGTAGACCATCGCACCGTAGTTCAATGCGGTGAAGCAGGTGGAGGGGAGGTCGATGGGCTGGTCAAGACCACGTCGGGCGTTCAGACGGTAGGTCAGTTCGTTGAGCATCCGGTGCTTGTCCCGCAGACTTCGTGTCACACGTCCCATCATCGGAAGGCCGATCTGTAGACCGCCCTCCGGGTAGCGTTCCCGCATGTAGCGCATCTCCACGAAGCTGTTCATGCCCTCGTCCATCCAGGGGTGGTCGCGTTCATTGCTGGCGAGCATGCCATAGAACCAATTGTGTCCCACCTCATGAGCGATCACATCATCAAGCTCTTCAGCGTCGCTCACATCGCCGATCACGGTGATCATCGGGTACTCCATGCCCCCTCCGGCCGAGATCGTTCCTTCCACCGCCGTGCACATCGTATAGGGGTATTCACTGACCCAGCGCGAGTAATGAGCGATCGCCTCCTTCACATGGTCCGCCCCATCCTTCCACAGCACGGCGTTCCGTTCGGTGAACAGCACACGAGTGCGCACGACATGCCCGTTCGGCAGTTGCACCTGCGAGCTCCGGACCTGATAGCGTTTGTCGGCGAACCAGGCGAAGTCATGGACATCATCCTGCCGGAAATGGAGCGTTTTCATCCGGGTGGAGGAAGGTGGGAACGCACCCCCTTTGGAACGCCTGCCAGCCGCCTTTCGCAGGGGTACTTGCGCCAGAGAATCCATCCAGGCTTCCTCTGCGGCGGCATCCTGCAGTTCCCCTGTGGCACCCACGACATAGTTGGCGGGCAGGGTGATCCGCACGTCATAGGAGCCGAACTCGGAATAGAACTCGCCGAGATCGAGGAACGGGATCGCATGCCAGCCGTGGCGATCGAACACGGCCGGCTTCGGGAACCATTGCGTGATCGCATAGGACTGCCCGTCGTGGCCGAGCCGGGAGAAGCGTCCTTCGGGGACCTTCACCCGAAATGGGGTCCCGATGGTGACCCGTCCCCCGGGTGGAAGCGGCGCACCCAGCCTGATCCATGCGATGTCCTGATGATGTGGATGGTATCCCCAGACCTGGGGCTGTCCGCCGCTCCGGAAGTCGAGGCTGTCGATCCAACCCCGGTCCGCCTCGTTGGCGAAATGGAGGTCGAACCGGTCCGTGCCGTCCAGTTGACGGCAAAGTGCGCTGCCGCGTCCGGAATAGGCGTTGGCCCAGAGGTGCACCCAGATCGTGTCGAGGGCCTGCGTGCTGTGGTTGGTGTAGTCGAATTCCTCGTAGGCACGGAGTTGGTGGCGTACATCGTCCAGGGTCACCTGGATGCGCGTGTCCACGCGTTGCTGGAAATAGTTCTGCGCTGCCATGGGGCCGATCGCGGCGGATACCACGACCAGGGCCAGCATCCGATGGACCGGGGTCATGACCCGAGCACCTCGGCCAGCTTCTTCTCCAACGCCGGGCCGCGCAGGTTCTTGGCGATCACGTTGCCGTCAGGGTCGAGCAATACGGTGTATGGGATGCTCGACACGCCATACTCCTGAGCGGCCGCATTGTTCCAGAAACCGAGATCGCTGACGTGTTTCCAAGGCAGGCCGTCCTGCTGGATCGCCTTCACCCAGGCATCATGCGTGCGGTCGAGGGATACACCGAAGATCTCGAACCCTTTGCGGTGGTACTTCTCATAAACGCGCTTCACGTTCGGGTTCTCCATGCGGCAGGGCCGGCACCAGCTGGCCCAGAAATCGATAAGGACGTACTTGCCGCGCAAGGAACGGAGCGAGAGCGTCGCTCCTTCCGGGGTCTGCTGTGCGATCTCAGGCGCTGCCGAGCCGATGGGGATGAGGTTGCTCATCCGCTCCATTTCCTTCTGTTGCTGTTGGGCGGCCTGCATCTGCTTCTCCACCCGGTCCACCTGGTCGCGGAAATTGACGTAGAATGCCGAGCGAGCCATGCTTGTACGCAACTGGTCGCGTACGGCCTTGTAGGCGTCCAATTCCTGTTGAATGCTCAGCTTGCCGATGGCCGAAAGCAGGGCGGGGGAGCCCGGATTGTCCGCGATGAACTTCTTGCAGTAGTCGTAGTAGGCCATGTTCTCCTTGTTCAATTCCGCGATCATGCTCGTGTCCCGTGTGCCGCCCATCGCCCTCTTCAAGCTGTCCATGCGCGCTTCGAACCCCAAGGCCTTGCGGTAGAACGTGTTCAGGGCCTCGGTACCGGGACAGCCGGTCAATGCGGTCGGTTCGGCCAAATGGTCCGCGCCCGCCTCGACATGGAGATCGCAGGTGCTATCCATCGCGATCACGAGGGCGTCGCCATCCTTCAGTTGCAACTGATAGAAATCCATGGGCAGCGCGGGAACGTGAAGCACCCCTTCACCGGTGTTGCCCAGTTGCACCGAGTCCATATGGACCGGCCGGTTGTTCTCGAAGCGATCGAGATAGATCGTCCTTCCGGATGCCCCATCGATCCGCAGCGTGATCGAGCTGCCGTGGGGGCCTTTCGTGCCGCAGGCCACTAGGCTCGTGGCGATGAGGAGATGGGCCGTGTGCGACCAGGGGCTTTTCATGCGCGGTCTTGTTCGAGCATTCGGCGGACGAGTTCATTGGCCTGCCGCGGGTCCGCCTTGCCCTTGGTGGCCTTCATCACCTCGCCCATGAACAGGCCCAGCAACGCCTTGTTGCCCTGTCTGTAGGACGAGACCTTCTCGGGATATCGCTCCATCGCGCTGCGCATGGCCGACGCGATCACGCCTTCATCGCGTTGCTGGACCAGGTCGTTCACGCTGGCGAGTTCGCCGGGTGTGCGATCGGGATCCGCGAGCATCAGGGGAAAGAGCTTTTGCGAGGCTACGGTGTGGCTCACCTGGCCCTGGTCGATGAGTTCGACGAGCTCGGCCAGGCGGCATGGGCGCACGGGCAGTCGATCGATGCCGAGGCCGTTGGCGTTCATCCAGGCGCGCACATCGCCCATCACCCAATTGGCGGCCGCCTTCACATTGCTGGTTCCGGACAACATTTCCTCGAAATACAGGGCGGTCGCCTTGTCGTCGGTGATCACCTCAGCGTCGTAGGTCGAAAGACCAAGTTCGGTCGTGTAGCGCCGTTTCAGTTCCCGAGGGAGGGGAGGCATGGCCTCCTGGACCTCCGCCCGTTTCGCTTCCGTGACCTCCAGTGGCGCCAGGTCGGGCTCGGGAAAGTAGCGGTAGTCATGGGCCATTTCCTTACTGCGAAGGCCGATCGTCACACCGCGGGCGGCATCGAAGGTGCGTGTTTCCATGTGCACGGCCCCACCTTCCTCCAGGATCCGCACCTGCCGTGCGGCCTCGTGTTCGATGGCCCTTTGCACGTTCCGAAAGCTGTTGAGGTTCTTCACCTCGGTGCGCGTGCCGAACCCGTTGCTGCCTTTGGGTCGGACACTGATGTTGGCATCGCAGCGAAGGCTGCCCTCCTCCATATTGCCGTCGCAGATGTCCAGGTATCGGACCAAGCGACGAACCTCCACGAGGTAGTCGTAGGCCTCCTGTGAGGCCCGGATGTCCGGCTCGCTTACGATCTCCAATAGGGGCACACCCGCGCGATTGAGATCGATCAGGGTGTTGAACGGGTCCACATCGTGGATGCTCTTGCCGGCGTCCTCCTCCATGTGGATGCGCGTGATGCCGATGCGCTTTTCCCCGCCGTGGTGGTCCGTGATGAGGATCTCGCCACCCCGGCAGATCGGTGTGGTGTCCTGTGTGATCTGGTAGCCCTTGGGCAGGTCCGGATAGAAGTAGTTCTTCCGCGCGAAGTGCATCCGGGGTGCGATCGTGCAACCACAGGCCAGGCCCAGTCGGATCGCGAGGTCCACGACCTTCTCGTTCAGTACGGGCAGCGTGCCCGGATGACCGAGCGTGACCACGCTCACGTTCGTGTTCGGATGATCCCCGTAGGTGTTCGGGTCGCTGGAATAGGCCTTGCTCGCCGTAAGCAGTTGCGCATGGACCTCCAGGCCCACCACCAGGTCCCATCGTTCGGTCCAATGGCCGGCCGCCCCCCGTTCGTCCGCGTTCATGGCGCTCCGGTCAGGATCAGCCGGTGATGCAGCACGCGGGCGCCGCATTCGACCCGGACCACATAAACCCCCGCGGGAAGTCCCGTCAGGTCCATCGTCCATGCGCCCTGCTCCAGTGAACGCGGTCGTAGTTGTGCGGCGATGCGTCCCGCGGGATCGATGACCCGGATGGTGGTGGGTCCACCGACGCCCACCAGTGGCGAGATGCGCACAGGACCCGAGGTCGGGTTCGGCCAGACCCGCAGATCGGGTGGCCGGAGTTCATGTTCTCGCGCGGTAAGTGCCTGATCCACGTCGAACACGAACAGTCCGTGTTGCATGTCGCTCACCAGCACATGCCCACTGGGCAGGAACGGGTAAACGCCCCACGCACCCTTGTAGCTCGTGCCGGTGGGTTCCGGGTAGGTGTCGTAGTACCCGAGTACTTGGCTGTTGCCGGGATCGCTGATGTCCCACAGCCAGTAGCCATCGTAGTAGTAGCTGACGTGCAGCAGGTCCCCATTGATCAAGGGGTTGTGTGGAATGGAGTTCACGGACCATTCCACACCGATGGTATCGATGAACTGGATGTCCGTCGGGTCCGTCACGTCGAAGAGCTTGAGGTCGTTCCCATGGGTCTCATCGGCCAGGACGTAAACGGTCCCGTCATCGTTCAGCCATCCGCTGTGGTCGTAACCGGCCTGCGGATAGTTGGTCAGGGAACCCAGGATCACGGGTGAGAAGGGGTCCGTGAACGAGACGATATGCATGGCATCCTGGTCGTTCAGATAGGCCACGTTGTCCCGGGCGTACATGTCGTGCACGTAACCGATCGCATTGTTCCACCAAGGCAGGTCCTGGTCGGCGATGAGCAGTTCCACAGGTTGTTCCGGGTCGGCCAGGTCGTACACCCCGAAGCCCGAGTTTCCGCCACAGGTGTATAGCCGGGCGTGCAACGTGTCGATGAAGATATTGTGCGCCCGGGTGAACAATGCGTTCGAGTCGTAGACGATCACGGCGGAATCAGGCAGGTATTGGAGGTCCACGATCTGCAGTGTACCGGGGCCTTCGTCACAAACGATGTACAGATAGTGTTGGTAGGTCTTCATGTCCCGGTGCACGAGCATCGGTCCTTGTACCGCACCCGGGATGAAGGCCACCTCCTCCGCATTGATCGCATCGGTCACGTCGAAGAGGTGCGTACCCAGGGAGCTGCCGATGATCGCGTATTCGGATCCTCCCTGTACATACCCCCATACATCATCATATTGGTTGTTGAAGGCCGCGCTTCCCGGGATCGTGTCCTCGTCCCAATGGTATAGCAGGTGCACGTTCAGACTGTCCTGGGCGAATGATGCCGGACCGAAGGTGATCCCGGCGAGAAGTGCGATGCGACGGAATATTTTCATTGGGAGGCGATCAATTCCTTCATGATCAAGGTAAGGCGGGGTTCGGCTTGCTCGGCCACGCGCTGGACCATTTCGTGCGTGGTCTTTACGATCCTGCCTTTGACGCCGATGTCCGTGATCACGCTCATTGCGAAACAGGGAATGCCCATGTGCCGGGCGGCAATGACTTCCGGTACGGTGCTCATCCCTACCGCATCGCCCCCGATGGCCCGGATGTAGTGGTATTCCGCAGGGGTCTCCAGCGTTGGACCGGAGAGTCCGACATACGTGCCGGTGCGCACCGGTATTCCGTGCTCCCTGGCAATGGAAAGGGCCTTGTCGATCAAGCGGTGGTCGTAAGGCTCGCTCATGTCGGGGAATCGTGGTCCGATATCGTCCTGATTGGGGCCGATGAGCGGGTTGGTGGGGAACAAGTTGATATGGTCGTTCAAGATCATCAGGTCCCCGATCTCCATTCCGGGGTCCACGCCCCCACAGGCATTGCTGACGAGAAGGCGCTGTATTCCGAGGAGTTTCATCACACGCACAGGAAGGACCACTTCGGCCATGCTCCAACCCTCGTAGAAATGAAAGCGGCCCTGCATGGCCACAACGGTATGACCGCCAAGTTCGCCGAAGAGCAAACGTCCCGGATGGCCTTGTACCGTGCTTACGGGGAAGTCCGGGACCTCAGCATATGGTATGGCATGGGACACGGCGATCTCTCGGCCCAATCCGCTCAACCCCGTGCCCAGGATGATCCCGGTGTCCGGTGTCAGGCCGGTCGACCGCTTCAAATGGTCAGCGATGCGCTGGATGCGTGGCAACATGGTCTCGGATCAGGGCCGCGAAGCGTTCGGGTTCGTACAGGATGACGGTCCGCATGCCGATCACCACGATGGGCAACCCGGATAAGGGGTCTCCATCGGCCACGGGGCCCATTCGGGCCATGTCCTTTTCCGTGGTGACCAGCAGTTTCGGACCGGGCGCGAAAGTACTGAAATGGCGTGCCAGGCCTTGTCCGTCACCGATGGTGAAGCGGTGATGGTCCGTGAAGGCCGCGTGATCCACCCGGCCCCAAAGGGTGCGTGCATGGGCGAGCAATGGGGTGGGGTCGGCGATGCCGGTGAAGAGAAGGGCGCTTACCCCGCCGCCTGTCGGGACCGCGCCGCTTCCCCCATGGGACCATTGCGGCGCCAGGTGGTCGATCGTGCTGAAGAACAGCGCCTGGTCGTCCTGAAGTCGGAGTCGTTCGCGCCATGCGAGCGGAGCACCAATGCCCTTGTTCTTCGGGCATTTCGTCACGATGACCACATCCACGTACCGGGCCCGGGAGCGCAGGTCGCGAAGTCGCCCCATGGGGAACAACGCATCATCCGCGTAGGGGTTCTGCCATGTGGTGAGCAGGATCCGGAGGCCGGGGTCTAGCGCGCGATGCTGCAGGGCATCGTCCAGTACGACGGCCCTTACATCGGGCACTTCCCGAACGATCCTTGCAACGGCTCGCACCCGGTCGCGGCCGACGAACACCCGGGCATCCGGGAAATGGCGTTTTACCTGCACCGGTTCGTCGCCACTGATACTTGCCGTATCGGAAGCCATCACTTCATGGATGTCGGTCGTGGACCGTCCGTGACCCCGGCTCAATGCGGCGACTGGTCGAACGTCCGCCAGCACCCGGAGGACGAGTTCCAACATCGGCGTCTTTCCCGTACCACCGAGCGCGAGGTTCCCTATGGCGATCGTGGGGGGGGCAGGCCGCGTGCGCCTCAGGATATATGTATCGTAGAGCGCATGCCGGATGTGGAGCACCGCCCCGAATACCAGGGTGAAGGGCCAGGTCCATAGCCTTCGCGCCAGCATCGCCAACTTTGCAGGAACGGACATCAACGGCGAAAGATGCGGAACAAAGAACTGATCGCCGCCTTGGAGCGATGGGCACCACTCGAGCTTCAGGAGGACTATGATAACGCCGGCCTCCAGGTCGGAGATCCCGAGGCGGAGATCGAAGGGGCGATGGTCTGCCTCGATTGCACCGAGGCGGTGGTGAACGAGGCTGAACGAAAAGGCTGTGGCCTGGTCATAGCCCATCACCCCGTGATCTTTCGTGGATTGAAGAGCCTGGTGGCCCGCGGGCCCGTGGAGCGAACGCTGTTGTCCGCACTGCGACAAGGGGTCGCCATCTATGCGATACACACCAACCTGGACAACGTCATTGATGGCGTGAACGGGGAGATCGCGGATCGGCTGGGGCTCAGTCCTTTACACGTGCTGGACCCCAAGGGCGACCAATTGGCGAAACTGGTCGTGTTCGTTCCCCGGTCCCATGCTGACCCCGTAAGGGATGCCATTTTCGCCGCAGGCGCGGGGCGTATCGGTCGCTATGATGAATGCAGCTTCAACGTGGATGGCCGGGGCACTTTCCGCGCCGGCGAGGGCGCGGATCCGTTCGTGGGTGCGCTTGGCGTGCGCCATGAGGAACCCGAGGTCCGCATCGAGGCGATCTTCCACCGCCCCCTTGAGCGCGCGATCCTGGCCGCGTTGACCGCAGCACACCCCTACGAGGAGGCCGCTTTTGATGTCTATCCCTTGGCCAATGCGCACAACGGTATTGGTAGTGGCTTGATGGGGGAATGGGACGAAGGGTTGGACGAAGGGGAATTCCTCGGCCGGTTGCGGGAGGTCTTCGGGCTGAAGGTGGTCCGGCACACGGCCTATACGGGAAGGCGGATCCGTCGCGTGGCCCTATGTGGAGGTTCAGGTGCATTCCTACTGCGAAGAGCGCTTGCCGAGAGTGCCGATGCCTATGTGACCGGGGATGTGAAATACCATGAGTTCTTCGAGGCGGATGGCAGACTTCTGTTCGCCGACATCGGTCACTATGCCAGCGAGCAGTTCACCATGGCCCGGATCAAGCGCCGATTAGGGGAAATATTCCCTACATTTGCGGTCCATTTGACGGAAACCGTCACGGATCCCATCCACTATTCCTGAACATGGCGAAGACCGACGTGAAGACCGCGGCCAAGGAGAAGAAGACAGCCGCCGGAAAGAACGGCACCGCCCCCAAATCCAGCGCCCCGGCCGGCAAGGCAGAGGTCACGATCGCGGAAAAGCTCGTGGACCTATTCCGCCTGCAGACGCTCGATTCACAGGTGGACCGCATCCAAGTGCAACGCGGTGAGTTGCCGTTGGAGGTCCAGGACCTGGAGGACGAGGTCACTGGTCTTGAGACACGCTTGGGCAAATTGGAGGAGGAGCTCGACGAGCTCGAGACCGCTGTCGCCGACAAGCAGAACATGATCAAGGACGCGAAGTCCCAGATCAAGAAGTACGAAGCCCAGCAGGCCAAGGTCCGCAACAACCGGGAATATGACTCGCTGAGCAAGGAGATCGAGTTCCAGAACCTGGAGATCCAACTTGCGGAGAAGCGGATCAAGGAGACCAAGGCACAGATCGATGCGAAGAAGGAGGTGGTCGAGACCTCAAAGACGCTTTACAAGGAGCGCAAGAAGGACCTCGATCACAAGAAGAAGGAGTTGGACGACATCATCGCGGAGACCGAGAAGGAGGAGAAGGCGCTTCTGAAGAAGCGGGATGGTGTCGCCACCAAAGTAGAGGAGCGACTGCTCGGCGCGTACGACCGGATCCGTGGCAACGCGCGGAACGGACTGGCGGTGGTGGCCGTGGAACGTGGCTCCTGCGGGGGATGTTTCAATGCGATCCCCCCCCAGCGGCAGTTGGACATAAGCAGCCACAAGAAGATCATCGTCTGTGAACACTGCGGACGGATCCTGGTCGATGAATATGTGGTGGATCGCGTATCCGGCGAGATCAAGGAGTGAGGTCCACGAAAGCATGAGAAAGGGCCGCGGGAGCGGCCCTTTTAATTTGCGGCAGTGTCCCGCATCTCAGGGGCGATAGGTGAATGTGAAAAAGGTCCGATATCCGGAAATGGTCGCGTCCACAGGGTCGATCAGGTCGGAGCTGTACGTGTAGTAGCGCATCCCGCGTTGATCATAGGTCAGGGTCAGGTCCAGGGACACGTGCGTGCGGCGGTAGCCGACGCCAAGCGCATATCGGGTCAGGGGCAGGCCGTGCCTGGGTTCTTCGTTCACATAAGGGTCCGGCCGATACGCCCATCCACCGCGACCATACCAGGGGCCGAACCGCCACTCCGTGCCGATACGTACGTTGTGGGTGGCCTGGAAAACGTCCTTGATGCGGGTGTTCTCGACGGAAAAATCGTAGTCGTCGATCTGGCTGCGGCTCTGTCGGAATCGCATGGACCGGAAGTCGGCATATTCATAGTCCACACTAACGGTGCCGTGTTGGCCTGCGAGATAGGCGGCGGAGACCACTGTGCGCCAGGGAGTACGGATGCGATAGGCGTAGCTGCCATCCGGTGAGTCCTGTGACCAGGAGGTCCCATCAACGAATCCGCTTGTTATCGACGCAGTGTAGGCATCGTTCATCGAATAGAATGCCGGACTGTGGAAAGCAATGCCTGCCCGGAACCGATCGGTGAACCGACCCACGGCGCCTACCTTGAAGTCCACTCCGCTTCCCCGGATGGACAGCGACTCCTCCCATGTGAAGGTCTGGAGCGCATCATTGACATCCAATGCGGTCTCTGTGTGCCTTGTGCGTTGTTCCAATCGTGAATTGAGGATCCCGATCGAGGCGCCGATGTACACTTTGTCGGCGTAGTTCGTCGCATAGAAGATGCTCGTATTGCCGTTGGCACCTGTGGTCGTGATCGTGTGGTCGTGATCGACCAGCGTGCCCTCCGGGTTCGCCCCCTGGTAGGTGTTGGACACCGTATCGACCGGGTCGATGAGATAGGTATCCCACGCCAACCCGGCCGTAAATGGATAATTGTCATAGAGCAGGTCGCTCGGCGTGCCGTTCGCCTGGCGCACGAACTGTTGGACAAGGCTGATGTCGAGGGCCTCCGCCTTGGCCGTGCGACTGAGGTTCAAGCCCGAGGTCCGGTCGTATATCACACCGAACGTGCTGCCTTTGAACGCGGACCCTTCCTTGCCCGTGAAATGCAACGACAGTGCGAGGTTGTTGAAATACAGCTGTTCGGCCGTGTTGACGGCCTGTTTCCCGTAGTGTGTCGTGCGAGCATCGATCACTTCGATGCTCGGGGTCAAGCTCAGCTCCGTTGTCTGGTACAAAGCCATGCCACCCGGGTTCACTGATAAGGCGCCGGGGTCGGCCCCCAAGGCACCGAACGCGCCACCAAGGGCCATGCTCCGCGCCGTGCCTCCGGGCTCAAGCGAGGAGGTGCGCAGAGCGTCCTCTTCATTCTGCCCAAGCAGTGGGGTGCTGGCCAGAAAAAGGACGGCGACGAAATAGCGTGCGCTTGGCACGTTCTGGAAAAGGATCGTTCGGCTCATCGGCGATGGCCCGTGTTCCCGCCTGATCCACCCGTGCCGGGTGTTGAGCGCGACGGACCCACATCACGGGATGGAGCGGAACCACCACTGTTGATCCGGGGACCGTCGTTGTTCCGGGAAGGTCGTGTTTGTGGTGCGCTGTGGCGCTGACGTTCCGGGTCCTCGGGTGTCGGTGCCGACGTCGGACGTCCGGTCCGTCCTTCGAAATAGGGACGGCGCTCCGTGCCCGGATACAACCGGATCCTTTCAGTGCCCGGGTCCTGGATGTTCGGAGCGACCTGCGTTCCCGGTCCCACTCCATCCGTCAACGATGGCCGATGGCCGGTGTAGATGCTGTTCCCATTTCCGTTGCCTCCTTCATACACGTAGATCGGCGGGTTGTACCAGCTCCCCGGCCCGTAATAGCCGTATCCGCAATACGAACCGTAGCCGCTGTAGTAGCCACCGTAGGGCCAATAGCTGCCATAGCCATAATAAGAGGACCCCCAGGTGGAGTAGTAGGGTGAGTTCCAGCCATACCCCCAATACGGATCGTACCAACCGGGATAGGAACTCCCATATCCGTAATACATGCTGCCGTAGGGATACCCGGAGTACCCTCCCATGCCCAGACCCATCCCGAACCCGAACCGGCCATAGTTGTAATAGTAGGGGTCGTTGTAGGTCATGTCGTAGTATCCGCGGTCCCCTGAATAGGACTTGGCTTCGCCGGCATCGTAATAGTCCTCCCCATCGTTGTTCGTCACGGCAGGTTCCTCGATGCTGGATGCTTCCTCATGCGTCGCTGTGGTCCGCACGGATGCGGCCACGGTCCGGTCATAGACCGGGTCGTGCACCTCCGTTGTGGCCAATTGGCCCGCGCAACCCGACAATACCAAGGCGAGTGCCGCAGGGATCGATGGTGTGATCATCAGGTGGGCGGTGCGTTCCATGGTCGTTCGTTTTGCACCCCGTGCTGCGGGGCGAGTTGGCTACATTTGGCTCCCTTCGGACGTATCAAAAATAATACCAGCCGGGCCGTGAGCGACATACTGACGAAACGAGCGGACGACTACGCCCAGTGGTACAATGACCTTGTGCTTAAAGCGGACCTGGCCGAGCACAGCGAGGTACGCGGCTGCATGGTCATCAAACCGCATGGCTATGCCATCTGGGAGAAGATGCGCGATGCCTTGGACGGTATGTTCAAGGCCACCGGTCATGTCAACGCGTATTTCCCGCTTTTCATCCCCCGGAGCTATTTCGCCCGGGAGGCCAGCCATGTGGAGGGATTCGCCAAGGAATGCGCGGTGGTCACGCACTACCGGCTCAAGAGCGACCCGGAGAAGGGCATCGTAGTGGACCCGGAGGCAAAGCTGGAGGAGGAGCTGGTGGTCCGCCCCACGAGCGAGACCATCATTTGGAATACCTACAAGGGCTGGATCAAGAGCTATCGCGACCTGCCGTTGCTGGTGAACCAATGGGCCAATGTGGTCCGCTGGGAGATGCGCACTCGCCTGTTCCTTCGCACGGCCGAGTTCCTCTGGCAGGAGGGCCATACCGCCCATGCCACAAAGCAGGACGCGGAGGAGGAGACCATGCGCATGCTCGATGTGTATGCGCGCTTCGCGGAGGAATGGCTGGCGATGCCGGTGATCAAGGGCGTGAAGACGGAGAGCGAGCGCTTCGCCGGAGCGGAGGATACCTATTGCATCGAGGCATTGATGCAGGACGGGAAAGCCCTGCAGGCAGGCACGTCCCATTTCCTGGGTCAGAATTTCGCCAAGGCCTTCGATGTCGTGTTCACCAATCGCGAGAACCGCCAGGAACATGTCTGGGCGACCAGCTGGGGTGTGAGCACGCGCCTGATGGGCGCTTTGATCATGACGCACAGTGATGATCACGGACTGGTGCTCCCGCCGAAACTCGCTCCGGTGCAGGTGGTCGTGGTACCGATCTCCAAGACCCCCGAGCAACTCGCCGCCATCACGGAAAGGGTACAGCCCATCCTGCGATCCCTGAGCGAGCGCGGGATCACCGTGAAGTACGACGATGATGACACCAGGAAACCCGGTTGGAAGTTCGCGGAATACGAGTTCAAGGGCTTTCCCGTGCGGATCGCCATCGGCCCGCGTGACCTGGAGAACGGTACCGTCGAGGTGGCCCGTCGCGATACACTGGAGAAGGAGACCCTACAGGTGACCGACCTTGCGGAGAAGATCGAGCACCTCCTCCAGGCCATCCAGTCGAACCTGTACGAGAAGGCCCTCCAGTCCAGGGAGGAGCACACACGGGCAGTGGACACTTATCCGGAATTCAAGGAAGCGATCGAGCAGGGCGGTCTCATTTACGCACACTGGGACGGAACCGAAGCGACCGAGGCGCGCATCAAGGAGGAGACCAAGGCGACCATACGCTGTATCCCGCTGAAGGGCGATACTTCACCAGGCAAGTGCATGGTCACCGGAGCACCGAGCGCCCAACGGGTGATCTTCGCCCGCGCCTATTGACCATGACCAGGAAGGAGACACCTGCCCCCCGGACCATGGTCGTCGATCTGCTCAAGGGCAAATCGGTGCTCAAGCAGAACATCTTCGGCATCACGCGCGAGACGTTCGCCATGCTGAAGGAAGTGGTACAGGAGATGGCGGCCGACCTGAGCGCGGTGATGGCCAAGGCGGACGAACGCGTCACCGTCCAGTATCGGGACAAGGGTGAACTGGCGTGTGAACTGAAGGTGGCCGGCGATATCATCATCTTTCACATGCACACCAATGTGTTCCGCTTGGAGCAGGGCCACAGCCTTTGGAAGAACTCCTATTTGGAGGAGGATGAGATGCGTGGATATTTCGGCATCATTAACATGTACAACTTCCTCAGTGACTCCTTCACCTACAACAGGGGCAACGATCTCGGCTATCTGGTGTCCCGGCTTTTCGTGAACAAGGACCGCCATTACTTCCTGCAGGGCAAAAGACAGCTCGGTTTCCTATACAACGATCTTCCGGGTGCGGCGCTCGGGCGCGAGGAGCTCAAGGCCCTGCTTTGGTCGGTGATCATCTATGTGATCGACTTCGACCTGCTGACCCCTCCTTACGATGCCGTGAACCAGGTGACCGTCAGTGAAATGAACGAATTGAACGCCAACCTCCAGCTCAGCACTGGCAAGCGACTGGGGTTCCGGTTCCAGGCGGATACGGACGACATCCACTAGGTCCGTTTGCCGGATCTGCGTTGTTCCTTATTTTTGCGACCCCTTTCGAAAAACCGTCAGGGGAAACGGGATGGCCCGTTCGTCTAGGGGTTAGGACGCGTCCCTTTCACGGATGAAACAGGGGTTCGATTCCCCTACGGGCTACTAGGATTCTCAGGCAGGGATGGGCGAAAGCCCGTCCCTGTTGCATTTCAGAAGGGGCTTGTTCGCCAGCGTTCGCCATTGGGCAGAATTCTGTGCCGAGATCGCCCCCAATGGCAGGTTCTGGATGCCGATAGGCCCCTACCCCGCAAACCGAACTGTAGCAGGTTGGAAGGGGCTTCGGGAATTGAGCCGCAGACCGTGAACCGCCCTGCACCCGACCCGTAGCAGGCTGGAAACGGCGTTTTTGACCCGTTAGGGGCTGTCCCCGAGCATGAAAAGGGTGCGACAAGGAATAGGGGCCTCGGGGAGGTGCTCAGGCCGAAGCCCCCTTCATGATGTCGCGACGGGCGGCAACACGCTCGATCCAGTCGTAATGGGCAATGAGCGCATCGCAGCGATCCTGCTCCCCCTCGCCCGCGATCGCAAAGCGATATGTGGAACAGTTGCTCTTCAATAAGCCATCGTGATCGAGCTTCACTCTCGCATATACCTCTCGAAGGACGGAGGCAGTGGGCTCAGACCCCTGAGCAAAGGCCACGATGGCATGTTCCTCATGAATGTGGTTCAGCACCAAACAGTCCATCATACCCAGAGTGGTGCTCTTGTTGTAGTGCTTGGACAGGGTGATCAGGATCCATTGGCGTAGATCAAGGACTGCACCACCCTTCGTTTCAGCTATGAGCACTGGACCATTCCAACAGCGTCCATTGATGCAGCGGTCTGTGAGGTCATATTCCTTCTGTTCCATGGTTCCATCGCGCACATGAGCGCTCCATGGTAAATAGGTGGGCGGCCCAAGCGTCACATGACCTGACCACAGGGACGGCTGCTACCCGCAGCAACCTTTGCCATCAGCCTGAACAGGCGGGCAGGGCACCGTTCCATAGCTGCAAAACACGCAGCAGTCGCCTTGCTTCGGTTTGAGCACTTGGTGGCAGGACCTACATTCATAGAAGAACTGGCACGCATCCGTTGGCATGACCTCCTCAACGGCGCTCTTGCACAAGGGGCATGTGATCAGGGACTTGGTCAGGATGGTCATGCTCTCGCTCATTGTGCGTTCTCCAGTATGTGTGATGAGACTGCTTCATAGCCACTGGAATCTACGGCGGCCATGATGGCTTCAATACGAACGATAGAAGGGTCATACGTGACCACTGCTCTGTCCTCAGTGTAGTAGGCGACAGCTTCGACCACTCCACGAACCTTCTGTAGCTCCGCGCTGACGTGCATTTCACAGGTTGGGCAGGTCATGCCTTTGACCTCGACCTCCGCCCTCGATATCTGGCCAGCAACTTGTGCCGTTGGAGCCTTGCTGGGAACGAACCATGACGCATACAGTGGAAAGGCGGTGAGCACCACGCCGAGCGCCGTAACGATGCCCAGAAACGCCGTGCTGCCCAAGAATCCCCTCTTGGGTGCAACCTCACATCCGCATTCATCGACCTTCTGTGGTCGCAATCTCAACCACCATGCGTATCCGAGCAGGAGAATGGAGGCTCCGATCAGGTACGGGCGCAAGGGAGCGACCCAACCGAACGTGCTGACCAACGAGCCAGCGCCAGCGACCGCCGCCAAGAGCGGACCGATACAGCACAAGGTTGACGCAATGGCCGCGACCAGTCCAGCGCTCGCTACACCCTTTCCCGACTTCATTCCGTTGTATGCTCGTCCGTTTTGCAGGCCTTCAGCTTGTCCTTGCAGCAGCCCTCGGCCTCAGGGTCGCTCAGGCCGCGCTCTTCTACGATCACACGAACTTGCTCTTTGCGGTCTTCACCCATGTACCGTGTAATGACCTTCCCAACGTTCGTTTCCAACTGGGCCCTTGCTTCATCGTCGATCTCATCAATACCTGTGATGGCAGCGAACTTGTCGGCGAAAAGCTGTCTGATCTCCTCCCGCATGGGGACTGCAACGCTGTCGGCCACAGGACCGCCCTCTTTCAGCATGCCAATGATGCGATCGGCGATCACACCCGCTTCCTCCTTGCTCAGTTCATCCACTTCAGCGTTCCGATACCATGACCCTGCTACGCGGAACTTCTTGTCCAGCGTATCGCGACCCGCTGCGTTGACCCTTTCCGCAGCGATGTGATACTTCTCGAAAAGTGAACGCGTCAGTTCTTCCTGCCTCGATGCCGCAGTGCCCTCCTTCCAGACCAGTCCTACTACGATGCCCTTGCGGTCCATCCATGCCTCCTCGATCTCATCGGTCTCCTCCATGGCTTTGAGGAGCGGCTTTGCCATGCTGCCGCAGCCGATGTGATGCGCAGCGCCGCAAACCATGTCCACATCATAGAACGTGATCTTATCCGAGGGGGAAACGAAAGCGCATGACGCGAGGAACGAGACCCACGCGAAAGCGAAGAGGTATGTCGCGGTGTTGCGGTTCATGATGCTGCGGTTTGCAGGTGTTCTCCGAGTAGGTCATTGATCAGCGCGGGCTGGGTCAGGCGGTAGTAGATGGTCACACCATCCTTGCGGGTGCTCACCCAGCCTGCGTCCTTCAGCTTCTTCAAGTGCTGGGATACAGCCTGCACAGTCATGCTCAGGATGTCGCTGAGATCACAGGGGCAGAGTTCTGGCTCAATGGCCAGCAGGTACAGAATGCGCAGCCGACTGGCATTCCCTGCAAGCTGCAAGCGCTCGGCCTGCTCATCGAAGACCTTTCCTCTCTCAGCCAGCGCTCTGCGACAGGCTTTGATCTTCAACGGGTCTGCAAGAAGACGGATGCAGGTAATGGCCATTGCTTAATGCTCGGCCACAAAGGAACATCAGTTATTTAAGCGATCGCTTAAATAAGCCGATGGGCTTGGACACCTACCACTCTCATGCGGTGGGTAGGACCAATCATCGCGTCGCCCTCGTCTCAACCTCAACGCCCAGCAGCCTCCGCATACCGTTTTCCAATGCGTCCATGGCGAGCTTCATTTTGTCGTGGAGAATGGTGAAGGCCTCATCGAGATCTTCACGCATCGACTTTCGCGCGTCGCTCTCCACGGCCATCACGTTGATGAGCACCTCTGACCTGTGATGCGGGTGGATGATCTCCTCGATCTTGTAGTGTGTGGCAAAGACGCCGTCCATCTTCTCGCACATGGTCCTGTCGAAGTAGAACCGCCTACGCCTGTAATACGAATGCACATCGTCCATCTGCTTCCGCAGCTTCACATAGCCCTCCTCCCGCTGCTTGGAGACGTCCTCGGTGACGTTTCGCATAAGCTTGAGGTATTGCCAGACGTCTTGCCGTAGGTCAAACAGCTTGTCGTATATCTCGACCATCACCCGCACGCGATCTTCGTGAAGACGGCCAAACATGATTTCGTGAGACTTCAATGCGCGGTTGTTGCGCGTGCTCATTATGGCGGCCCAAACCGCAGCACTCGCAGCAACGAAGGATGCCGTAACCGTGGCGATGGCTTGTGCTGGAATCTCCATGGGGCTGTTACACATTGTCACCTGATAGAACGGCCTTGAACTGCGCTTGGAGACGGGTCAGCGCTGCATAGAAGTCCTTGTTGACAGCGGTACGAGCTTCGTCCAGATTGTTCATGAACGTTTGTCGAATAGCTGGATCGGTATGGAACGCACGATGACTTCCCCCGATCATGGGAATGCCCGCTGTGCTCAGCACTTGGCTGGCCTGTACCAGAACCTCTACGGTTGCATCATCCATGTATATCCGTTTCCTCTCCAATAGGCGCACGAGGTCCTCTTCTTGGGAGATCATCTCCCTGAACCGCTCACCTTCTCCTTGTGGAACGTGCGCTTGGTTGATGAACGCGACCGTGACGGTTCTGAACTTCAACACCTGCTCGTAGATCGCACCGAGGGCTTCTGCCTGTTGCTCGTTGTACTTGGTGAAGCGGATAGTCTGACGGTGAAGGTCGGCACGTAGTTCTTCAAGTTCCTTGGAATAGGCTGCCTTCAGCGCTTCCATGTCTTTCGCATGACTCCGTTCGATCAAGAACCGCATGAGGAAGCCGATCGCGACCAACGCGATGGACCATACTCCTCCGAGCACCAGTGTGAGCTTGTTGAAATCGTAAATCATCCTTGGTCATTGACCACGCCAAGGTATCGGTCACGCTCTCGGAGAATGGGTTGAGATCAAAAACCCAAAAATGGACCGCAAAATTCGCGAGCGTCTGGGCGCCTCAAAAGAGCGACCTCTTTTGGGGCCTTATTTTCGATACGCGGCTTGAACAGCGCCCTCTTTAGGGGGCTTGTTCAAGGCCCTGTTTAGGATGGTCTGCGCTACGGCCTTTGTGGAAGTGGCGGATACATGACCCCTGTCAGACCCTTCCACTTCGTTGGGTCGAAGTTCATGATGTGTCGTGCGGGGATGGAGTATGGCAAAAACTTCATGCTGAAGTCGTCATGGAACACATGTGTTCTGAGTTGGTCGAACCGCACATTGCCGACCACACGGTCCACGGCCTTGAACGTCTTCGACTTCCTTCCTTCGTGATAGTGCTCCTCGCCGCCACTGGTGAAATAGCTAGTCGGTTCGCCTACATGTTGTGATAGTTCGATCACAACAAAGCCCTCGCTGTGCTTGTGTTCCAGATCCCAGAGAACGAGCTTCTTCAGGTAGGCCCAGTAGATGAACTGCTCATATCCTAGCAGCTTCACCTTTTCCTTGCGTATCCAGCTATCGTCATAGTGTTGCTCAATCGAGTGCCCTTTGCGCCAAGCCATTTCATAGAAGCGTTCAAAGAACCGTCGGAACTGGAAGGGCAGCACCCACAGTACATGAACACCTTCAACATGGTACTTCCGTGTGCGGCGGATGATCTCATCTACAGTCAGTGCTGAGGCTTGCACCTCGATGGCGATACGTGAGCCTTTGGGTGTCTCCACGTACACGTCTGGGCGGATAGTTCGTTTACATATCCATGCTTCGGGTTCCACGACCCGCAGCTTACCACCCCAGCCTTTACGGATGTACTCGTAGATGTCCAGCTTGGTCTGAACATGCTCCAACGTCTCTCCATCGCTCGGACAGAAGGATGCTCCCGCCTTGTGCGCGAAATGTCCGACGCGTAGCCGCGCTTCCGAGCGGTGGTGGATAACGGGATTCTCGCACTTCTCACAGTGGTAGCTCGCAGCGGGATCCTTGTCCGTGAACTCCCCTATGACCTTTACCCCGTCTGAGGCGCGAATGGCCGTGAGCATGAATGCGAACATAGCCAGACAGCAGGGGCTTTCAGGGCGTCGTCCCTGCTGTTGAAAAGTGTGTCGTTCGTCTGGCATGGAGGTGAGCCTACTTTGCTTTTCCCGAGGTGGCGAAAATGCCGTCAACCTTGGATATGGCCATGAAACCACACTTGGTTACCGCAACAGAGATCGCACAATGGGCGAACACGTTGCAAGCGCGTGCTGTTCTACCCAAGCTCATCAGAAAGCTGGCGCTTGCCAGCAAGATCCCCTTCCACGCCATCAGGTTCTCATCTGATGAAGGCATTCAAGAACCAGACTGGGATGGCTTCTTGGACAGCCCCTCGAAAACGACGTTCATTCCAAAGGGACGGTCTGGCTGGGAGGTCAGCGCTCAAAAAACCGTTCGCGTCAAAGCCGATAAGGACATTGCAACGCGTACGAAGGCCATTCGGGCCAAGGAGAGGAAAGGAATCACATATGTGTGTGTGACGACGCGGCGCTGGGCAGACAAGAAGTCATGGGTCAAGACGCATAACGCGAAGAGCAAGAAGCGCTGGCGCAAGGTCATCGCGTATGACGCGACCGATCTTGAAACGTGGTTGGAATCCGCCCCCGTAAGCGTGCATGTATGGCTCTCGGAACTGCTGGGCAAAAAGCCGCTTGAAGTGGCGAGTATCGAGGCAACATGGAGTGCATGGGCGGATGTTACCAAGCCTGTTCTGAGCCCACGCTTGATCAAAGCGGGCCGTGCGGCTCAAGTAGAAAACCTCATTGCTCAGTTTGACGGTCCAGCCCAGCCAATAACCATCAAGGGGGAAACCCGCGATGAAGTTCAAGCCTTTGTTGCTGCTACGATCCTTGGCATGCCCGCACCCAAGAATGAGGAAACGGTGTCGCGCACCTTGGTCGTGAAGAGCCGTGCGGCGTGGGACCTCTATGCAATGAGCGAGGTCCCCTTGATCCTCGTAGCAATGTTCGACGAGCGCAACGGCATTGAACAAGCCGTGTTCAATGGACACACGGTGATCATCCCGATGGACCGAAGCGATGGAGACCATCAGGCAACTATCGAGTTGCCTCCAATTGATCGACCTGAAGCGCAAGAGGCGTTGCGCGAAATGGGCTGTAACGCCAACCGTGTTCGCGAACTGGCATTGTCTGGTCGCAAGAGCTTCATGAGCCTCCGTCGCCAGCTTGCTACGGTCCCAGCCATACATGCTCCAAAATGGAGTAAGAGTGAGGCTGCTGGGGTGCTGGTGCCTGCTTTGCTGGTCGGCTCTTGGTCGGACAGGAATGAAGAGGACCGAGCACTTCTTTCAAGGCTATCAGGACAGCCTTACGAAGAGATCCGTGCACGCTGGCTGGAATGGAACAGTACGGCTGACACGCCCCTGAAACTGGTCGGTGGTACTTGGTATGTCGTCTCGCGAGAAGACCTCTGGAGGTTATTGGCCAAGCACTTGACCGCTGAACATCTGGAAAACTTCAGTGGCATTGCCCGTGAAGTGTTGTCCAAGGCACATCCACGTTTCAACCTTCCGCCAGCCGAACGGTTCTTCCCCCGAATGAGTGACTCGACGCCTGTGGTTTCAGATGCTCTGCGACACGGCATTGTAGATGGTCTTGCCTTCATGGGCGCACGCGGGAGTGGCATTACGTTGGCTGATCAAAGCAAGATTGATCAAGCCCCCGAACGCGTAGTTCATGATGTCCTGAAGGCGGCAAACTTGGATTGGCGCATATGGGCAACCTTGAGCTACCACCTATCGGCTTTGGCCGAGGCTGCTCCTGCCCAGTTCATTGCGGGAGTCGCCGCTGGTTTGAAGAGGACACCTAGTCCTCTTGGTGGGTTGTTCGTCGAGGAGGGTGGAGCATTCTTCCCGCAGCACTACCACAGCGGCCTGATCTCGGCGCTTGAAACACTGGCGTGGAAGGCAGAGTATGTTGCTCCCGTTGCGGACCTGCTGGCCGACCTGATGCCTCTTGACCCCGTAACCCAGCAGGCGAATCGGCCATTGGAAAGGTTATACCAGATCTTGCAGCCATGGCTGAAGAATAGCAGCAGCACTGCGCAGGATCGACTGATGGTCATGACTGGTCTGCGCAGCCGCAGGCCTGAGCAGGCCTTCAGGCTTCTGGTTCGGATGATGCCCACCCATCATCATTTTAGTGGGGACTACACGCACGTACCGCGCTGGAGGGATTGGGAGCATGAACGTCCTGACAGGTGGAATCCAGAAGAAGTGCGCATGACCTTGACCAAGGTGGGCGAATGGCTCATTGAGGATGCAGCGCAAAATGCTGATCGATGCTTCCGTCTATGTGAATGTGCGGGAGATACGCGCACACCCTTTTTCAAACAGGTCATGGACCATCTCCTGAACGTTGACATCTCCAGTTGGTCGAGCGAGGAGCGTCTGAGGGTCTGGGATAAGCTGCGAGACGTGCACACGCATCATTCCAACTACAAAAGCCAGCCCCAAGCAATGCCAGAGCCCATGTTACAACTGCTAGAGGGCCCTATGCGACGGTTCGAGCCTACTGACCCTGAAACGCACTACAGGTGGGTGTTCGGCGGTGCTCATCCTCTACCAAGGGAGGAACGTGAAGACTATCACGCTCTCCAAGAACGCTTGACTGATGAAGGTGCAACGGCAATTCTGACCGCCACTGGTACGGAAGGGATAATGCGGATGGTGGATAAGGTTGAGAATCCATGGTGGTTGGGATACGCGACTGGTCGAGTAGTGCATTCTCCTGCCGATGAGTTCGTACTTCTTGGGTGGTCACTCGCCAACGAGGATCAGAAACTCCGATCGTTTGGAAAAGGGCTGGTGTCAGGGCTCTTTAAGAAACGCGGTTGGGACTGGGCACACACTCTCTTTGCTTCAGCGGAGTGGCCAGATTGGACGGCGGCGAAGCGTGGAGCACTACTGAGCGTGCTACCATTCGATGATGCAACATGGACAGTCGTGCAGACGCATGGTGCTGAGATTGAAGCCGCGTATTGGAGCACGTGCGAACCTTGGGGCACACTTTCGCCAGCGCAGGCACAGTTCGCTGGAGAGCACTTCTTGAAGCACGGAAGGCCGCTACGCGCACTAATTGCCATCATCCATCAGGGGCATGGTGAGGATTGTACGGCGCCCACTCCTTTGATAACCGCCGCGCTCGAAGCATGCACGAAAACGTACAGAGAAGAGAGCAAGGAAGTGCACATGCCCAGCTATACTATCACTGAGGCACACAAAATTGTTCGTCAGCGTGATGATGCTGACCGCCAAAGGGTGGCCTTGATCGAATGGGTGTTTTTCCCTCTGCTGGACGAGAAGGATCTCATCCTCTATGCGGAGATGGCCAAAGACCCTGTGCCATTTGCGGATTTCCTTGGTTACTTCAGCAAGCCCACTGAGCCTTCGGACATTGAACTCACTGAACAGGACAGGAACATTGCTCGCAGAGCCTACGAAGTGCTCAGTGGGTGGAAGGGAGCCCCTGCTGTGGCGCAGGATGGTACCCTGTCATTTGAGGCCCTTGACGAATGGTATACCAAGGCAGTCGCCACTGTCCAAGCAAAGGGCAGGATGTGGAGCGACTACATCTTCGGCGAAAAGCTGCGCTACGCCCCTGCCGACCCAGATGGGACTTGGCCATGCGTTGCTGTTCGCCGCTTTCTCGAAAAGTACCAGAGCGATACGCTTGAAAGGGCGATTGCAACTGAGGTATACAATAGTCGAGGTGTTCACACACCCGATGCAGGTGCCAGTGAACGAGCGTTGTCGGAGCACTACGACCAGCTCGCGTCGTCAATGGAAATCGAGTATCCAAGTACCGCACGCATGTTGCGGAACATTGCTCAGGACTATCGACGGGATGCAGACTCGGAAGGCAAGCGGCACGAGATCGAGCAGGACACGGAGTATCACATGTGAGCGAGAAAGGTCTTACGGCTATGGCTGAACTTCAACCTTCGGTCGGCCTGTTGCGGCATAGAGGTGCTTCTGCATCAGGCCAAGGATGATGTCGACGGCTTGATTGATGTTCTGATACCCGTCATGATCTCTGTCATCCCACGTCAGATGGGTTGTCCGATTGGCGGCATGTAGGTATGCCTTCAGGTGGTGTTGTTCATCAGGTGTGAAGTCTGCCACCTCCACGAGCGTGCCACCAAGATCGTCCGCGTACACGTCGAATTGCTCGCTCTGGTTTTTGCCCTTCCTCCGATTGGCGAGTTCCTTCTTGTTTACGTCATACTTGACCCCAAGGAACTCCAAGAGCATCCGACCAGACACCATACAGGCATGAGAAAGCGCTGTGCTGATCTGGGCTTTGGCCAGCGGATGGGTGTTTGAGTTCGATAGCGCCTGAGAGTGGCGCGGATAGCTTTCCAGAGCAGCGAGCTTGGCAGGAAGGTGGACACGGAAGAACTCGTCAACGAGTTCTGGGCGGGAGGGGTTGACGTGCGGGTGATTCATTCTGAAACGGATGCCTGTTGGCGAGGTTGAAGTTCTGAGGGACCCCACCTCATGAGTTGCAAGCTCGTCATGATGACCAGCAGCGTAACACCCACGTCCGCAGCAATAGCGAGGACGAGGTTGCTCTTCCCGAAGAATGCCAGTGCGAGGAAGACGGCCTTCACGATGATTGCCAGCCCCGTGTTGAAGCGGATGCGCCTCAATGTGGCGCGTGAGAGTTGTATGAGGTAGGGGATAAGGCGGAGGTCGTCGTTCATGAGGGCTACACCAGCCGTTTCGATAGCCGTATCGCTGCCCAGTGCGCCCATGGCTATGCCCACGGTCGCGGTGGCCAATGCAGGGGCGTCGTTCACCCCGTCACCTACGTGTGCGGCAGGTCCAATGGTCCGTTGCAGTTCGGTGATGCGTGTGGCCTTGTCCTCTGGCAGCAGGCCACCGAAGACCTTGGTGATGCCTACCTGAGCCGCGACGTGTTCCGCCGCTTGTTGGTTGTCGCCCGTGAGCATGACAGGCTCCACGCCGATCGCTTTCATGGCCGCGATCGCCGCTGCGCTGTCAGGTTTGATCTTGTCGGCGATACCGATAACGCCTGCCACCTGATCGGTGAAGCTGACCACCACGGCGGTCTTGCCTTGCGCTTGCAATTCCTCAACGGCCTTCACCGCTTCGGGTTGGGCCTTGCGGTTCTCGGTGATGAAATCCAGCTTCCCGATGAGGATGTCGTCATGGTCGCATACCATGCACTCCGCTTGCAGGCCCTTGCCCATGCTGCTCTGGATGTCCTTCACGCGATGCGGCTCAAATCCGTCAGCCTTGGCGCGGTCTACGATGGCTTGTGCAAGCGGATGTTCACTGAAGGCTTCGGCACCTGCTGCGCACGCCAGAAGTTCTTCCTCGGTCGTATCGCCGAAGGTGATCACATCCTCCACCACGGGCTGACCGAAGGTGATCGTGCGCGTCTTGTCGAGGCCGATGACCTTCAATGCGGCAAGCGCTTCGAGGAACTTGCCGCCCTTGATCACTGCACCTCGACCGCCCGCATTGCCTATGGCGCTGTAGATCGCCACTGGTGTGCTGATCACGAGCGCACAAGGACAGGCGATGACAAGGATGGTGATGGCCTGTTTGAGCCAGTGATCGAAGGGCAGCCCCATGATGAGCACGGGCACAACCACCAAGCCCACCGCGACAGCCAGTACGCTCGGTGTGTAGATGCGGGCGAACCGTTCGATGAACTGCTGGGTGGCGCTGCGGTTCGTCTGCGCTTGGAAAGTGAGTTGAACGATGCGTGAGAGGGTGGTATCGCTGTTCGTGTGCGTGGTCCGCAGTTCCAGCACGCCTTGTTTGTTCAAGGTGCCACCGAACACCTTGTCATTGGCTCGCTTGTCCTTGGGCAATGGCTCGCCTGTGATGGTGGCCTCGTCCACAGTGCTCTGGCCCTCCACTACAACCCCATCCAACGGGATCATCTCGCCTGACTTCACGACGACGATGCTGCCAACAGGCACTTGGTCAATGGGAACGGGTTGAGCGGCTCCTTTCACGAGCACGGTCTTCGGCATGCTGCTCACCAGTTTGTCCAGTGCGCTCTTGCTGCGCTCGATGCCAATGTCTTCGAGCTTCTCGCCCAGTACGTAGAGCGTGATCACCACCGCAGCTTCGGGGTATTCGCCGAGGTAGAAGGCCCCGACAACGGCGATCACCATGAGCAGGTTGATGCTGCTGAACCGCAGCACCACCAAGGCTTTCAGCCCCTTCCAGAGCACCTGCCAACCAACCGCGAGCACGAAGCCCCCGAACAGAACGGGTGCCCATGGCATCGGTAGCTCGATACCCATGAGCGAGAGCACTTCGAGGGTGATGACGACAACGACAGCCGCCAGCAGCAACAGGAACTTCTTGTCTTTCATCATGACATCAGGATCAATGTTCGTGCTCACCGCTACCCTTGGTGAGTTCGCTGAGCAGGTAGTAGGCCCCTGCCACCACCACTTTGGCATCGGGAGCAAGCTGCTCGAAGGGCGTTACGCTCGTATAGCCCTGATCGCTCACACCCGTGCGCACCTGCACTTGTTTGAAAGCGTTCTCTTCATGCTGCACGAAGATGAAGTGGTCATCGCCATTGCTCACGATGGCCTCGTTGGGCACTGCCAGCGCACTGTCACTCTTCACCTGTATGCGTGCGTCAATGAACATCTTCGGTAGCAAGTGATCGTCGATGTCCTTCATGCGAGCATGGGCGATCACAGCCTGCTGTCCGTCCTCGAAGGATCGGTTGATCCCATAGATCTCGGCCTCATGGGATGAATGCGCGTCGTTGGCGATGGTGAACGTGACCTTCTGGCCTTCGCGTACCTGCGACAAGTCCTGCTCGAACACGGTGAGATCGATGTGCAGCGCACGGTTGTCGGTAATGTCGAAGAGCGGCTTGTTCGGCTCTGCGAATTGGCCCATGGTGATGCCGATGGTGTGGAGGCTGCCAGCAATGGGCGCACGGACAGCGAACGTGCTGCTGATATCCCCCGCTGTGAAGCCATCAGCCGTCACCCCGAAGAGCTTCAACTTCTCTGCCATCCCTTTCTGCTGTGCTTCCGCTGATAGCAGGTCGCTCTGGGCCTGTTCCAAGGTGCGCTGCGCATTGATGTTGTCGGTGCGTAGGTCCTGCTGGCGCTTGAGATCAGCACGCTTCACGGTGAGTTGGGCCGCGCTCTGCAAGTAGTCCTGTTGGAGTTGCAGGAACTCCGTGCTGGCCAATTCAGCGAGCACCTGTCCTTTCTCCACCGTTTGTCCTTCAGTAACAAGAATGCGCGTGATGGTGCCACCCATGAGCGTCCCCACCTCGGCTTGGTCCTGTGGCGGTAGCATCAAGCGGCCATTGACTTTCAATGTCCCGCTCAGGGTCTTCCTTTCCAGCCCTGCGGTCTTCAAGCCGATGGCCGAGATCTGCGTCGGTGTCAGTGTGACCTCGGCGGCATGTTCCTCGTCATGATGTTCACCTTCTTCCGCGCCCGAGGTGCTTGACGAGCCGCCACAAGCGGACAAGAGCAGGATGAGCAATGCCACGGCGGGGATACGTTGAGCAGTGCGATGAATGAACGTGGTGTTCATGATAGTGCGATTGAGGGGGCTCATCGGCCCGTGAGGTAGTTGAGTTGGAGAATGGAAGAGTTCAAGGCGAGCAGCGCATCGCTGCGGCCCACGTACAGGCGGTAGGCTTGGTCCATGGTCTGCACGTACTCGAAGTAGCCGATGGTCCCGCTCTGGTAGAGCTTGGTGGCATTGTTCAAGAGCGCGTCGGCCAGCGTGCTTCCCTGTTCGTTGTAGTAGGTCGCTTCGCGCTGGCGTTGGAGGTAGTCCTGCGTTGCGGTGGTGAGTTGGGCGCTGATCGCCCGTTGCGAGGCATCGCGTTCATCGCCCGCGATACGTGCGTCGATCTCCGCAGCACGGGTCATGTTGCTTCGTCCTGTTTTGAAGATCGGGAACGAAGCACCTACCTGCCAACCCCAGAAAGGCGTTACGTGATCAAGGCTTTGGTTGAACGCACCGAAGCGAAGCGCTGGGGCCCATGAGTTGCGTTGCAATTTCAACTCCGCCTCGCTGAGCTTCACCTGTTCGTTCAGTGCGGTCAACTCTGGGTTGGCATGGACGAGCGCTGTGTCCAGTGCAGGTGCGGGTAGTGTCAAGAGCGGCCCCACGGTGGCGTCATTCGCCGTCCCTATCCAAGCCTGCAAGAGCGCCTTGGCCATGCTCACGTTCGCGTCGGCACGGCTGCGGTCCAGCTTCACCTGCTGCCAACGCGCTTGGGCGCTGAGTGCTTCCACGGGTGGACTTTCGCCTACCTGCACGTTGCGGTCAGCATATCGCGAGAGGTCGCTGTAGATACTGTCCAGCTTGGCATAGGTGGCCGCTTGTTGCTGGGCGGCTTGCAGGCCCACGTAGGCCAAGGAGACCTCTCGCCGCACCTGTGCTTCCGTCAACGTGGCTCGGCTCTGTGCAAGTGCGATGCGTTGGCGAAGTGTGGCGGAGCGCTGGGCGATAACGTTCGGTGACGCGATGCCTGTAGTGGCCTGCACGTTGTAATCGTCCAAGCTGCTGTTGATCTGACCGCGCATGTATTGCACGTCGATCGGTTCCAGCATGAAGGCGTTGCCTTTGAGCGCCTCCTCGCGCTCCACGGCGCCGTGTGCAGCACTTACCAACGGGTGTTCCTTCAACGCGAGCGATACGGCCTGCTCCAAGGTCAATGAAGCGGACTGGCCTTGGGCATTGCCAGCACTGAACATGGCCAGCAGTATCATGACGGCTCCTGCTTGTGCTGGACGGATACGTTTCCGACCAGTGCCGAACCGCTTGTAGAGCACGGGCAGCACGAAGAGCGTGAGAAGCGTGCAGGTGATCAGCCCACCGATGACCACCGTAGCAAGGGGCCGCTGCACCTCGCTGCCAATAGACGTGTTGAACGCCATGGGAAGGAAACCGAGCGATGCGACCGCAGCCGTGGCCAGAACAGGTCGCAAGCGCTCCTTGACACCACGGAGAATGCGATGCGTGATGTCCGTATCGCCTTCCTCTTCTTCGCGGTTGAAGTAGCTGATGAGTACAATGCCGTTGAGCACCGCAACGCCGAACAACGCGATGAAGCCGATGCCCGCACTGATGCTGAAGGACATGCCGCGTGCCCAGAGCGCCAACACGCCACCCACCGCAGCCAAGGGCACCGCGCTGAAGATGATGAGCGCTTCGCGAATGGAACCGAAGGCAAGGAAGAGCAGCAAAAGAATGAGCAGGAGTGCGACAGGCAACGCCACCCCAAGTCGCGCCTTCGCTTCTTGCAGGTTCTTGAACGTACCTCCGTATTCGATGTAGTAGCCACTGGGCAGGTCCAGCTTGTCGTTCAATACCTGTGCGATGTCCGTGGCAACGCTTTGGATATCACGTCCACGAACGTTGGCTTCCACCACTATCCTGCGTTCGCCGTTGTCGCGGCTCACCTGTGCAGGGGCGCTCACGAACTCCACCTTGGCCACGTCGCTGATGGGCACTTGTGACCCGTTGGGCAGCGGAATGCGGATGTCCTTCACCTTATCAGCATCGGCGTCGCGGTAGTTCGCCAAACGCACCACGAGGTCGAACCTTCGCTCGCCTTCGTACACCACGCCTGCCTTCCCACCAGCGAGTGCAGTGTTCAGGATACGGTTCAACTCTTCCACCGTCACTCCGTACTGTGCGAGGCGTGTTCGGTCAGGCCGTACCACCAACTGGGGCATACCTGTGATCTGTTCCACCTTCACGTCTTCCGCGCCTTTCACGGTGCCCACCAACCCCGCAACCTCATTGCCCTTCTTGAAGAGCAGGTCGAGGTCATCCCCATAGATCTTTATGGCGAGGTCGCTCTTCACCCCCGCGATCAGTTCGTTGAAACGCATCTGGATGGGTTGCTCGAAGCTGAGATTCACGCCAACGACTTCACTCATCTTCTCGTTCATGCGCTCAGCTAGGTCTTCCTTGTTGGTTGCGGTCGTCCATTCATCATGGTCCTTCAGTATGGCGATCAGGTCCGCACTTTCGATGGGCATGGGGTCCGTCGGTATCTCACTGGATCCGACCTTGCTCACCACCTCCTTCACCTCGGGGAATTCCTTCATGAGTATCGTTTCCAATTGCTTCCCCACTTGCATGGTGTGCTGAAGGCTGCTGCCCTGACGGATGGTGTAGTTGATCGCGAAATCGCCCTCGTCGAGTTCGGGGATGAACTCGCCTCCGAGGGAATTGAAGACCAGCACCGCACCCACGAGCAAGGCGATGGAAGCAGCGATCACCACGTTCGTCCGTTTCAGGGCACGGACCAGCAGCGGTTCTACGAGGCGATGCAAACGCGCGACCAGTCGATCACTGAAACTCTCATGGGCTTTCACCTTCCTGTCGAGGAAGAGCGCACTCATGAGCGGCACATACGTGAGGCTGAGCAGCAAAGCCCCGATGATCGCGAAGCTCACCGTTAGCGCCATGGGCTTGAACATCTTGCCCTCAATGCCCGTCAACGCGAAGATGGGTACGTACACGATGAGGATGATGACCTGACCGAACACCGCGCTACGCATGATGCGCGAACTGGTGCCGATGACTTCCTCATCCATGCTCGTGCGTGAGAGCACACGGTCAGCGTATCTGGTGTGCAGAAGGAAGAGCGTGCTTTCCACCACTATCACCGCTCCATCCACGATGAGGCCGAAATCGAGGGCTCCCATACTCATCAGGTTCGCGCTCACACCGAAGAGGTTCATGAGGATGATCGCAAAGAGCATGGACAGGGGGATCACCGACGCCACGATCAACCCCGCACGCCATTGCCCAAGCATGAGAACGAGAATGCCGATCACGATGGCCGCGCCGATCAGGAGGTTCTCCTCCACGGTGCCGATGGTGCGTGAGATCAGTCGTGAGCGATCAACGAACACGTCCAAGGTCACGCCTTTGGGCAGGCTTTGTTGGGTCTGTGCAATGCGCTCTTTCACGCGGCTGATGACCTCCATGGCATTCGCGCCTTTGGTCATGAGCACCACGCCACCGACCGTTTCACCTTGACCGTTGCGCGTCATGACACCGAAGCGCGGGGCGAATCCGAAGCGGACCAGTGCTACCTCGCGAATGCGGATGGGTACGCCGTTGTTGCTGCGAATGCTGATGTCCCCGATCTGGTCCAATGAGTTGAGCAGGCCCTCGGAGCGGATGTAGTACAGGGCAGGCCCTTTCTCGATGTAGCTGCCACCTGTGTTCGCATTATTGGCTGACAATGCGTCGAACACATCCACAAGTGTGAGGTTCATGCTGGCAAGTCGGACTGGATCAACCGCTATCTCGTACTGCTTCAGCTTACCACCGAAGCTGCTCACGTCCACCACGCCCTGTACACCGAGCAGTTGCCGCCGAACGATCCAGTCCTGAATGGTGCGCAACGCCATGATGTCGTACTGGTCGCGGTGTGCGCTGTCCACGGCCAGCGTGTATTGGAAGATCTCACCAAGGCCCGTGGTAGGCGGGATCATCTCAGGCCTGCCGTATGCGGGCGGGATATCCTCTTCCGCCAATTTCAGCCGTTCTGCGACCCATTGTCGGATCAGCGGAACAGGCATGTCCTCATTGAACACAATGGTGATCACGGAAAGCCCACTGCGGCTGATGCTGCGGAGTTCCACGAGCCCTTGCAGGTTCTTGAACTGGAGTTCCAACGGGTAGGTGATGAACTTTTCGACCTCCTGTGTAGCGAGGTTGGGCGCCGTGGTGATCACCTGCACTTGGTTGTTCGTCACATCGGGCAAGGCGTCGATGGGCAGGTTGGCGGCGCTGTAAACGCCCCAACCGACCATCGCCAGCAAGAGAAGACCCGTGATCAGTTTGTTGGTCACGGAGAAGTGAATGATGCGGTCAAGCATGCGGAAGGCGAGAATGGAATGAGAAACCTGAGAGGAAATGGACGCGACGGAACGGCACGTCAGCGTGGTCATGAAAGACCACTGGAAGGGCAGAGGCCCTTAACTCAGGCTTGTGGAGGCTGCCACACGGGAGTGCGCGGCATGGATAGCACCGTTGAGGTGCCTTCGCTGTAAACCAGCGTGTGCATGGGAACCACCTGTTGGAAGCGGTCCACCTTCAACAGCGTTACGCCAGCGCAACAAGTGCAAGTGCAGAAAGGGCTGCACAAGTCCATGTCCGCATGTGCATCGTTCGGCTGCTCCACCACGCATAGCTGGTGCTCTGCGGTTTTCCCGTCAGAGCAGGTGTGAACGCTCAGGGCGAACACGTAGATGGCGAGGAAGGCGCAGAACAGGCGCATGGGCGGCAAAGCTATTCAACGTCAATTCATGAGGTGACGTTGCCCTCTCTGGTCCTCGGGGGCAGTGAACGCTGAGGACAGCCAGAAGTAGTGCTGGGTCAGGAAGTTCACCTTTTCGAGGTCCGCAAAGCCTTCGAGGACCACGTAGTACTTCGCCCGCGCGGTGGTGACACGGCTCTTGCATTGCAATACGCGTGCATAGATGTCCACGATGATGCACTCCGCCATCTGGGAATCTGCCATGGCCAGAATGACACGGGAGGAACGGTTCCGCGAACGCAGGTATTGGAAATTGAGCGCCTCCACCATCATGAGGGCCGCCGAGGGGTGGTGCCAACGGGATAGCAGGCGTCGTAAGCCGCGCTTGAGATCCTCGATGACCACAAAGTCCTCGGAGGTGAACAACAAGGATGGGTCACTCAGTCGGGGTTTGAAATTGTCCGATAGCTCCATCGTTTTGTTGGAGACATGTGAGCCCCCACTATAGGGTGCTCCATCCACCTCAGCAGGTGGGGGCCAGCTAAGGGGCGCGGGTCATCCCGACCACCAAGGGTCGTGACAATGGCTTGGAAACGGTGGGGAAGAGAGGTGGAGCAGGCGCGAAGCATCGTATCAGGAGCCGCGCGAAAAGCCCCATCGCCTTCACGGTTCTTTTGTTGGACGCAGCCTGCTCTGTCTTGTCATTCTCTGTTGTGATGGGAACGCCCACCTGCTGCTGCTCCATGGCAGCGTTGGGGGGCGTCCCTGACCCTGTGTGATCCTCTTCTCGTGCGACGTAGAAGGCGGCCTCTGTGTCCTTCGTCAAATACCAGCAAAGGCCTCTGGGGTCATAGACCAGTGTGAGCTTCACATCCAGACCCTGATCGGCGAACTTCTTCTCGATGACCTTGGCTTCGCTTTCAGGGATGTTCAACACCCAGTGAACGTGCGGTCGGTCGATCACCGTCCTACCTCGCCGTTGGCGCCGTTCAACGACCAACACTCCATCATGCTTGATGGTCGAAGCATGGTCCAACACCGATTGACATATTGCGCTGGCGTTGACATCAACGCAGGGATTCACCGTAAGCATGTAACCACCGCTCTGAACTAGACTGTGCATGTCTCTGATGGTAGATCGGTCTGACGCCCTCATGGTCTTCTGTTCTCTTCTATCCAAGCGGAGACTTCTGGAGGTCCGCTAACCACCACTGCTGTTGTAAAATCATAAACCCACCAGCCCCCTCTTTCAAAATCCAGTTCGTCATCCGCGTTCGTGTGCCGACCAGTAAGGCGCTCAGGATGAGCATCAAACTGCGTCGAGAAAATTTTCATGGTGATGTCGCGCGTTCGCGCTTGCGCTCCGTCTCTCTCTTCTTGCTCGTAGCCTTCTTCTTCGGGTTCCGCTGCTTGATCATGAGACCCACTTCCTCAGGGTCCATAGCCTTCACTCGTTCAACCTCAAAGCCATGGAAACGCATACCGCGCCCAGAGACCTTGTAGGAGTGCAGCAGATCGAGCTTTTCCAGTTCCCATACGTATGTCCGTTTGCAGTTCAATGCTCGGTACACCTCATCCCGCGTCATTTCTTCCTTGATGAGAGGGGACGCATGCTTTTCCGCGTCCTCCAATGGGGCCGATGTGTTCTTCTGTTGCAGCTCCTTGACCTGATCGATCAGGTCGATCTGGAGGAGCGCGGCCCAGAGAAAGTGGTCAGCCACTTCCCTCTGCTTGCCCTTCAATGGTCCAACCCTATTCTGTAGTAGTTGTAGAATATCTGGCATGGCATAGTGGAGATGGGCGCACTTCCTGCGGATGCACGCCAGCCATCATGGTCATGGGGGGTCCATGGAGCTTGGTTGTTGATATGTGAGTTGTATTGAGCACTGATGTTCTTCGGTTGGACTATGCGTTAGGCGCACTTCTGCGGCCACCGCGACGGGGCAGCTTGCCAGCCTGCCATTGCTTGGCAAAATCTTCGGGTACCAGATCGAACGGTAGGTTCTCTTGCGCAAGGAGAATTTGGGCGAGCAGGCTTTCAGCCATGTGCTCAGGCGAAAGCTGGAAGTAGCCTTCATCCTCGCCCTGAGCGTTGGTGAGACGGTGGCCAGTTGCCTTGCTCGCAAGCAAACGGCTGACGAACAGATACCCAGTAAGCAGACTGAAGTAAGATCTCCTGCAATCATGCGTCTTCAACACGGTGTGCAGTTCATCCTGATGATCGATCTTCTGTGAATTGGCTTTGCGTTCGACGGTATGTATGATCCTGTTCAAGCCGATCGCTCGGGCCAGTTCCTTGTAGTAGAGGTTGAGGTTCACCTCGGCGATCATGTGAGGCTTCCCGTCGCCCTGCAATACATCGAGCACTGGTTTCAGCAGCGGAAGGCAGATGGGCTCGCCTGTCTTCTTTGTGGATAGGTAAATGACCTTGAAGGTCGTGCGACGGCCTCGCACTGTGCGCACCTCATGATGGAGGATCTTGGGCAGGTCGGACACCCTTACGCCCGTGAACAACTGAACGAGCATGAGCTTCCGCGCGTTCTCCAGATGAGACTGCTTCACGGCGAAGCGATGGTCAAGTACCTGCTGGATCTCCTCAGGAACAAGATGCACCTTACGCGTGCTCTTGGCCGTGATCTTCTCCAGCGTGTCAAGATCAAGTGTCACACCGAGGTCGGGGTCCTTCTTGGCCTTGCGAAGCACCGCGAGGAGGTTGGCTTGCAATTTTTCGAGCGTCGCTTCCGAATACACAGGGTCGCCGCTGAAGGAGAGGTTCATGGCTCCTTTGTCCTTCCTGAAGGTTCTTGGTAGGTCCGTCGCCGCTTCTTGGACCATCAACTGGAAGTCGTTCCAGTCCTTCAGCGAAAAGTTCGAGACGTAGATCACTCCCCGACCGCCTTCGGCCATCCGCTGGAACTCGGGGTTTTCCTTACGGCAGCCTTCAAGTGCGCGGATGTAAGTCCCAAGCGTGCGATACTTCAGCTTGGTCCTACGATCACGCACCTTCCTGCTTGCGGCGAGTGATTCGATATACGACGCCAATGGCCGCCGTGGGTCGGGCTTGTCATCCTTGCTTGTCAGCCGTTGACGTATTTCCTCGGGGGAAGGCTTCGTGCCAAGTTCTGCCTTCAACTCGTTGAAGGCATCGAAGACGGCCTTCTTCTTGGCCTCAATGTCACTGAGGATGTCGGCGTACTTGCGTGCGCCATGGTCCTTCTTGTACGCTTCGGATAGCCCATCCTTAGACCAGTATTTCGCTGCCAGCGAGATTTTCGTGGAGTACCTGAAAGGGCGGTAAGCCTCCTTGTACTTTCCCGAGATGGGGTCATAGTTCGATTCCATGAAGGCATAGTCGAAGTGGAGGAACAAGTAGCCATGCTCACCCACCTGCTTATGGATGACACGGATGGAATCCACTGTGTAGTCCTTGTTGTAGTTCATGCTTGATGAATGGAAGAGGCCCCCACTCTTAGCCGATGGTGTAGCGGTTCTGTGGAATGGCGTCAGGTTGATCGACTGGTCGGTAGTGGGCTCGGCGTTCTTCATGACTGAATCATTGGTTGTTGATGAAAACGGAACCTCCTCTTGGCGAACCCGCCAGAGGGCAGCATATTTGTTCCGAGTTGGTTTGGCTTGCTGGACCGACGACCAGTCGTTCGGGAGGGGTAACCTTCCTTCGATGGCTGCGTATCAGCCCCCAGAACTTCCACAGCAAGTGGGTAGGGGGAGGTGTATGTTGCTTGCGACAGGTCCACAGCAGTTTTACGAGTCAACTGATCAAAATGTTTCAACCAACATTGAAACTGCTCGACGTGGGTCGCTTCACATACACTTATACGGAGCATGTTTCATCCAACCCGTCAAGCCCCCAGTGCAAGGGGGGCATGGTGTGGCGGTTGGGAAGAATCTTGGTCAGAATTCGGCGAACACGAGGCACGCCCGTGCTAGGGGCTTAGAAGCTCCAATAGGGGCCACCTTCAGGCCCTGACTGTTCGCCAATGTTCGCTGGCGTTCGCCCGTGGGCACCTGCAAAGCGCCCTACGGGCTACGGAAGAAGGCCTGGGAGCGATCCCGGGCCTTTTCGCATTTCCCCCGTGATCCACACCCCCCGGTTCATCCAAACCCGCCAGTGGCGCAACCTTCGGAGGGGGGGCACGTATCTTTGGCCTCGCTGTTCGGGATCACGGAGGCGTCCATGCGACGGTCCTTCGAGGCGGGGCACGCCCGTGGGGCCGGACGGCGAACAAAGAACCTCCATGGATACTAGGTCCCTATTGCATTGGAGCGGGCTGGCGCTCCTGTTGATGTTGACGGTGGGATGTGTGGGCACCCGGAATATCAACTGGCTGCATGACCCTTCACTGAGCAAGGGCTCGTCCAAGCTGTTCGAGAACCGGAAGTTCGAGTACCGCATCCAGGTGAACGATGTGCTGTCCATCCGGGTATTGGGCCTGGATGAACAGACCCACCGCTTTTTCAACGTGGAGAGCCGCGATGGCTTCAACGCCATGAGCGACGCCTCACTGTACGTGAACGGTTTCTCCGTGGACAAGAACGGCAACGTGCAACTGCCTACCGTTGGCAAGATCCCCGTCCAGGGACTCACGGTGGGGGAGGCCCAGGACCTTGTCCAGCGCAAGATCAACGAGTATTTCACCAATGCCACCGTGATCCTGAAGCTGGTAAGTTTCAAGATCAGCGTTCTGGGTGAGGTGAACCACCCCGGGACGTATTATATCTACAACAACCAGATCACGGTGCTCGAGGCGCTCGCAATGGCCGGCAGCGCCACGGAGTTCGCGGACAAGAGCATCGTGACCCTTGTGCGTCAGAGCGACAAGGGTGTTCAGGCCCTGTACCTGGATATGTCGAACACGCAGCTACTGAGCTCCGAGTACTACTATCTGCTGCCCAACGATGTGATCTATGTGCCCGCGCTTCGGGCCCGGGTGGGTCGGTTGAACTTGGAACCACTGACCGTGCTCTTCGCAGGCATCAGCGCCTTGGGGATCATCGCCAACGTGCTGCTCGTGTACCAGATCAACCAGCTCAGTCAGTGATGCGGGAACAGTCCGGAGATACCATCGACCTGCGGGCGATCTTCCGCAAGCTCACCGCCAAATGGTGGCTGTTCCTGATCACATTGGTGTTGAGCGGTGCGGCCGCCGTCGCCTATTTGAAGACCAAGCCGAAGCTCTACCGTGTGGAAGCCACCATGCTTATGAGCGAACGCAGTCGCAACAGCTTCGGGGGGGGGCAGGACGAGTTCATCAAGGGCATGTCCTTCCTCAAAAGCAACGGCGACCTGGAGGACCACATCGCCATCCTTACGTCACGCACCAATGTGGAGCGGACCATCAAGCGTCTTGATTTCGGCATCACCTACTACGAGAAGAAGAACTTCCTGACCCAGGAGAAGTACGACTATCCACCCTTCTATGTGCACCTGGATACCGCGGCGCTCCAGGTCACGGGCGTTCCCATACACGTTTCCGTGGATACGGGAGCGGGAACGTACCATGTGAAGGCCGAGGGAAAGAACGTCCTTCTGTACAACGTCCAGAAGCGCACCGTGGTGGACGAATTCCTGGCGGACCTGAACGTGGACCAGACCGCCGGGATCGATGAGCCCTTTGTGGGCGACCACTTGAGCTTCTCCGTGGAATTCCCGGAGGACAGGAAGTACAGTGACAAGAGCGACTACTTCTTCTACATCAACAGTCTGGACGGCCTCGTGAAGGACTACCGGGCGAGGACCGCCGCGGACCCGCTCAGCGACGAGAGCAACATCGTGACCTTGAGCACCGTGGGCGAGGTCGTGAGCAAGGAACGGGGCTACCTGAACAAGTTGATGGAGACCTACATCGAGGGTGAACTCTACAAGCAACAACAGAAGGGCTTCAAGACCATCAACTTCATCGACAACCAGATCGGCAATGTGTCCGACTCGCTGCGTCGTGTTGAAAGCAGCATGGAGAACTTCCGCGGACAGAGCGGAGGGATGATCAGCGCGGGCACCACTTCCGACGCGCTTTTCCAGGAGCGCAGTCGCCTGGAGGACGAACGGTCCGCGATCATGCAGAAGCGCCAGTATTGCCAGACGATATTGGAAAAGCTCCGGAGTTCCGATGACTTCCGCAACGTTGCGGCACCGTCGAGTTCCGGTATTGATGATCCCGTCCTGAACAATCTGGTCATCCAGCTCACCCAGCTCTATGCGGACCTGGCTGCGCAGAACCTGAGCACGGTCAAGAGCAATCCGACCATCATTGCGATGGAGCGGAAGATCCAGAACATCAAGTCATCGTTGGTGGAGACCGCCCAGGGACTGGTGGACCAGGCGAGCATCAGCCTGGACGAGGTCAATCGCCGCCTGGGGAACATCAACTACCAGTTCAACCAACTGCCGGAGAACGAACGGCGCCTGGTGAACATCGAAAGGAAGTTCAAGCTCAGCGACAATCTCTACAACTACCTCATGGAGAAGCGCGCCGAGGCGGGTATTGCGATCGCGTCGGACCAGGTCGACAAGTCGATCGTGGACGAGGCGCGGATGAGCGGTTTCGGCCCCGTGGCGCCGGACCGGAAGGTGGTGATCGGCGGTGCGCTGCTGCTCGGCCTGCTTCTGCCGATGGGCTTCATCCTGGTGCGAGACTTCTTCAATGATCGCATCGCCGACATCGATGAGCTCAAGCGCATCAGCCCCCTACCCGTGCTCACCACGATCCCCAATACCAAGCGCAAACGGATCACGCCGGACGAGCCGAAATCCCTTCTCGCCGAATCCTTCCGGACGGCCCGGATCAACCTGCAGTACCTGAACCCGGGTGCGTCCCGTGAGGTCGTGGGCCTCACAAGCTCCACGAGCGGCGAGGGGAAGACGTTCTGTGCGGTGAACCTGGCGACCGTGATGGCCCTGAGCGGCAAGCGAACGGTACTGATCGATGCCGACATGCGTCGGCCGCGCGTGGTCGAAACGATGGGGCTGGCGGACGGTCCCGGTCTGTCCACCTATCTGATCGAAGGCTGCACGCTGGACGAGATGGTCCAACGCAGTGATGTGCCGGGCCTTGATGTGATCGGTGCCGGCCCGATCCCGCCGAACCCCTTGGAGCTTGTGGAGACCCCTCAATTGGCCGAACTGTTCAAACGCCTTCGCGACCGCTATGACCAGATCGTGGTGGACGCATCGCCGATGGGCCTGGTCAGTGAATTCGTGATCCTGATGCGCCACATCGACGTCACGCTCTATGTAGTGCGCCAGGGCACGACCCGCCGCGGTGCGTTGCGCCTGATCAACGAGATGTACCAGGACGGCAAGGTGAAGCACATCGACCTGTTGCTGAACGACGTGAAGGCGGGCCCGGGCTATGGCGAAGGGTACGGATACTACACCAAGTAGCACCACGGACCACGGCATGCTCCGGACCGAGGGCTTTCGGAAATACTTCGCAAACACGTCATGGATGTTCGCCGACCGCGTGGTGCGGCTGGGCACGGTGCTCGTCACCGGGATCTATATCGCACGCTATCTCGGTGATGCACAGTTCGGCCAGCTGAACTATGCCGCGGGGTTCGTAGGCCTGTTCTTCGCCCTCACTGCCATGGGGCTGGACGAGATCGTGGTGCGCGACCTCGTGAAGCACCCCGACCGAAGGGACGAACTGTTGGGGAGTGCGGCACTGATGAAGCTGCTCGGTGCCCTGCTGCTTGCCGTACTGGTCTTCGCCGGCACCTTCGTCAATCATATGGACGGCTCCACCACGATCATGGTGATGATCATCGCCGCTGCGGAGCTGTTCAAGCCGTTCAGCGTCATCGAATACCTTTTTCAGTCCCAGGTGAAGGGCCGGTGGATATCACAGGTCAATATCGTTCAGACGCTGGTGAGCAGCGCTTTCAAACTTGCGCTTGTGGCCATCCAGGCACCGCTGATCTGGTTCGCCTGGGCCTATGTCGTGGATACACTGGCCGCTGCGGTCGGATTTCAGGTGGCCTATTCGGGCATGGGGCTCCGCATGCGGGAATGGCGCACGAGCGCACGGGTGCTTCGGCATCTCCTGCAGCAGTCATGGCCATTGATCATTTATGGCGTGGCGCTGTTCATCCAGGCCAGGATCGACCAGGTGATGATCCATGACGTGCTCAAGCACCGGATGGGGGAGGACGAGGCGTTCGCGCAGGTGGGCCAGTACTCGGTGGCGCTCAAGATGATCGAGGCCCTGGGTTTTGTTCCCGTGGTGGTCCAGAAGTCGTTGGCCCCTGCCATCACGCGAGCACGAATGGAGGACCGCGGAAAATACCAGGACCGACTACTGAACCAGTACCGCCTCATGTTCCTGCTCTTCCTCGTGACGGCCGTCCCCCTGTATTTCATCGCCGAGCCCCTCATCGTCTGGCTTTACAAGGAGCCCTATCGCGAGGCAGGTCACCTGCTCGCGCTCTTCGGCATACGGCTGCTCTTCACGAACATGGGCGTGGCCAAGAGCAGCTTCATCACGAATGAGAGCCTGTTCAAGTACTCCCTGTTCACCGCATTGATAGGTGCCGGCGTGAACATCGCGATGAACTACCTGTTGATCCCGCGGTTCGAGGCCTCTGGCGCTATCATCGCCACCATCGGTTCCTTTGTGATCAGCATCTTCCTGCTCGATCTCTTCTTCAAGGACACCCGGGCGAACTTTGGATGGATGATGAAGGGCATGTTCACCTTCTGGCGATTGCATACCGTACGATGAGACCGACGGAGCAGCATCTCGTTCCCGTGCGCCCCGCATTGTTCGATGCGTTCCCGTGCCCCCGCTGCGGTGCAACGGATGTCCACGCGGAAGGGACGTTCTTTCCCGGCATCCATATCCTGGGGCGATATGGCTGCGCGTCCTGCGGAGCGAAGTTCCTGCGGGACCTGCCGGTGGGGTTCGCGAACGATCACCCGTTGGCGATCATGGAGGAGGATGGTAAGGTGATACATGGTCCGGAGGCCCCTTCGTGGCTGGTGCATCCGTTCACCGAGCATGCCGGCCGTATATCAGAGGATCCGGTGCGGATCGAACGGATCATCCATCGCGAGGTGCGGACCGCCATCGTGCTGAACACCTTGGACTTCCTCTATGGGCATGTGCTGCTCAAGATCTACAACGCGCAGCACTACCTGGACCACCATCCGGAACATGGTCTGGTTATGATCGTGCCACGGATGTTCGCCTGGCTGGTGCCCAGGACCTGCGCGGAAGTGTGGGTCGTGGACCTCGGTCTGGGGCGTTCGCGCACATGGTACCGAGCCATGGACGATTTCGTGCAGGCCCAGCTCGGACGTTTCGATACCGTGCTTCTTGGCCGGGCATACAGCCATCCTGACTTCGCGAAGGTGGATATCGAACGGTTCACTGGGGTCGCTCCTTTCGCGCATGCACACATGCCGGACCGCCCCCTGCACGTCACGTTCGTCGCGCGTACGGATCGGATCTGGACCACGACACGCCTGTCGAAGTTCCTGTACCGCGCTATGGGTCGTTTGTTCGGACGACGGGCAGCGCAGGGCCCCTTCCATGCGCTCCAGGAACGGGCGATCCGGCGTTCGATCCGCCGGATCCGTAGAAAGGAACCCGATGCCACGTTCAGCATCGTCGGCCTGGCCCCCTCGGGCAGGTCCTCCATGGGGGTCGAGGACCTCCGCACCCTGCACATGGACGAGCGGATGGAGAAGGTCTGGTGTGCCGCCTATGCCCGGAGCCACGTGGTGGTCGGCGTGCATGGCAGCAACATGCTGCTGCCAACGGCCCATGCCGGTGCCTGCGTGGAGATACTGCCCCACGACCGGGAGGAGAACATCGTGCAGGACATCTCCGTAAGAGTGGCGGACCGCCGGCAGTTGTTCCTCTACCGTTTCCTCGACGAGTTCGCGAAACCAAGGGACATCGCCCGCGTTGTGCATGCGATACATGTCCACTACGCTCAGTTCCATCGGAACCATGTTGGCAATATCTTCTGACCGATGAACCAGGACAAGGAACGGAAGGGCACCGATGTTCCGGTCCTGTTGACCGCGTTCGTGCGCTACGACACGGCCAACCAGGTCATGGAGGCCCTGCGGAAGATCAGGCCGGCCCGGCTGTATTTCGCATGCGACGGACCGAGGAACGCGGAGGATGTTCCGCGCTGCGAGAAGGTCCGTTCCCTCGTGGAACTGGTGGACTGGGATTGCGACCTGCACACGCGTTTCAGTGCGGTGAACAGGACCAGCAAGCAGGGTATGTTCGAGGCGATATCATGGTTCTTCGAGCACGAGGAGGCCGGCATCATCCTGGAGGATGATATCGTGCCCTCTCCAAGCTTCTTCCCCTTCTGCGAGGAATTGCTCCACCGGTATGCCAGCGACGAACGGGTCTGGGCGATCATCGGGAACAACCTCATGACCGAATGGCCCGTGAAGGGCGACGATTCCTATTATTTCTCAGAACACGGGTATGGCGCGTACTGGGGCTGGGCGAGTTGGCGCAGGGTCTGGCGCAAGTTCGACCTGGACATGAAGGACTGGCCCCATCTGCGTGATTCAGGTCTTCTCGATGGGTTCTTTCGCAGCGCCGCTGAAAAGCGCGAGGCGATGGTCCTCTTGGAACGGACCTGGGATGGCCGGATCCCAACGGCATGGGACTATCAGTTCGATTACGGCCGGGTCACGAACCATGCGCTCAACATCATCCCCAACGTCAATCTGGCCCGGAACATCGGTTTCGGTGAACTGGGCACGCATACGGTTAAGAGCACGGACCCGCGAAACAAGGAAGAATTGCACGAGGTGACCTTCCCACTGGTGCATCCCCGGTTCATGATGGTCGATCAACAACGCGACATGGAGTACTTCAGGCGCTACATCCGTACGCCCTATTTCCGCCTGTTCAAGGATGCGGTCAAGAAAGCCCTTCCGCAGCCGGTCAGTGAAGTGGTGACGCCTGTACTGTCCAAGCTGCAGCGCCGCCTGGGCATCGATTGACGTCTATCTTGGACCCTGTCCGACGCGTCCTGCCGTGATCGTCAAGCACAAGTTGGTCAATCTGCTCTTCCTGCTCGGGTTTCCGTGCTACGGGATCGGCAACTACTTGAGCATCAAGAACAACTTCTCGACCGGGGTGATCTTCTCGGTGCTGCCGTTCATTCTGATCCTGGTGATCTACCTGGTGGACCTGGTCTACCGCAACAGGTTCAGTGCCAAGGTGAACCGGGTCTATCTCTACGGCATGCTCTCGATCATATCGCTGGTGGCGAGCATGATCGTGGCGCTGCGGAATGGCATTCCTGGTGTCAATCCGGTGAACGCCACGTCGATGTGCGTGATGTTCCTGGTCCCCTTCAATGCGACCGTGGTGCTGCACGTGTACAACCGGGCGAACGACGACTTCGATTTCGCGCGGCTGATGCTGGATGGGATCGGCCTGCTCCTCCTGGCGAACCTGGCCGGGTTCGCGGCCGGCATCGGCAACCTGGTGCACCATTTCGAAGGGCGGGTGAACCTGCCCTTCATGTTCGGCATCTATGACGGCGCGCACCTGGTGGCCTTGATGAACCTCATGCTCCTGTTCTATATCCGTGACTTCACGAACAGGCCGCTTACCTACATCGCCGCATTGCTCTTCTTCGTGGTCAACATGGGCCTTATGATGGACATCAACAGCCGGTTGTCCGTCATGATCTTCATCGTTCTTCTTGGGCTTTTCGCCTTCCGCGCCATGAAGGCGATCCGTGGGCTGTACACCATTTCCCTGTTCACGATGCCCCTGATGATGAGCTTCAGTTTGCTCATTTATCAGGTCCTGTCACTTCCCTTCTTCACGGCCATTCTGGAACGAGTTTCCAAGGAGGATGTGACCACTTTCAACGGACGGACCTATATCTGGACCGCAGCCGCGGATTGGGCCTTGAACGACCGGACGGGGATCCTGTTCGGGAACGGATACAAGGGCCAGTACTCCCTGCGGTTGCTGGACTTCGTGGCCGTCCTGTGGGGCGAACCGCATTCCTATAACCTGCACATGCACAGCACCTTCCTCGAGATCCTCATCGACCAGGGTGTCGTGGGTCTGGTGCTCATGTACGTCTGCATGTGGCATGCGTTCAAATTCTATCGCCGACAGTACCTGGACGGCACGAACATGTCCCCGTTGTTCGGGGCATGCGTGTACCTGCTATTCATCTGGCAGATCGACATCTTCTGCTACGGATTCGAGATCGGCGGGGCGATCTTCTATTGTCTTCTCGGAGCGGCGGCCATCGATCCGGCTTCGATCCGGCGCAGAACACGCAAATTGCAGGGCGGATACGTGGAATGAACAGGCACGAAGGTGGCAAGCGAACGCGTGGCGTGGCGCCCGGTCGGGGTGGTCCCGGTCCGCTCGTCAGCATCGTCACCGTGGTCTTCAATGGCGCGGCCACGATCGAACGGACGATCCGGAGCGTGCTCGAACAGGAATGGACCGATATCGAGTACATCGTCGTGGACGGAGGTTCCACGGACGGCACTCTTGACATCCTCGCACGTTATGAGGACCGGATCGACCTTTGGGTCAGTGGCAAGGACGAGGGTATCTACGATGCGATGAACAAGGGTGTGGCCCTGTGTACCGGGGAATGGATCGGGTTGATCAACGCGGACGATTGGTACGCGGCCGATGCGGTCTCGCGTGTCGTGGCCGCCGTGGCGTCCGTTCCCACTGCCAACATCGTGCACGGCGACATCGACATCCACTATCCGAACGGTGCCAGCAAGCGCAAGCACGCCAGGCTCTCGAACTTCCTGTTACGTTACTGGGAAATGGTGTTGAACCATCCCACGTTCTTCGTGAGAAGGAGCTACTACACGACACATCCGTTCGATATCACGATGCGCGTGGGGGGGGATCACAAATGGACCCTGCAGGCGCACTTGGAGGACCCCACCCAGTTCCACTACATACCGGAGGTGATCGCCCATTTCAGTGCGGGGGGCGCGAGCATGACCATCCCCCTGAAGCGATCGCTGAACGAGGGGCGCAAGATGTCCGACGACCTGGGGCTCGGTCCCTGGCATCGATTCCTGGGCAGTCTGGTGCGCACGGTGCTGTTCGTGCCGCAATACCTGAAGCTGATGTACAACAGGGCCATGGCCCGTCATTGACCGATCCGATGGCCAGCGTGTTCAACATCTTCCAGGATGCCGGTGCAAACCGGAACAACCCGAAAGGCCTGTTGGTGATGGTGCTGTTCCGGCTGGCCCACCTGCTGCGTCAGAACGTGCTGACCTTCCTGCTCTTCCTGCCCTATTTTATCCTGTATCGTATCGGGGTGGAATGGATGCTGGGCATTGAACTGCCTTGGAAGACCCGTATCGGTCCCGGCTTCCGTATCGATCATGGTCAGGGTCTCGTGGTGAACGACCATACGGTCTTTGGTGCGGATTGTACCGTCCGCAACAGCACCACGATCGGCAACAAACGGCTGAAGAACGGCACCTACAGCGCCTCTCCGCGTTTCGGCGACCGGGTCGACATCGGTGCGAACGCGGTCATCATCGGTCCGCTCACCATCGGAAGCGATGTCGCCATCGGCGCGGGAGCCGTGGTGGTCAAGGATGTACCGGAGGGTCACGTGGCCGTGGGCAATCCGGCGCGCATCCTGCCCAGGGAGTGAACGGCCCGTGGCGTTCCGCCCGATCAGCGCTGCACCATCAGGCGGCCGGTGCGCCTGCCGCTTTCCGAACGCAGGACAACTGAATAGGCTCCTGGCACGAGGTCGCTTGGAAGTCGAAGTTCCGAGGAGGCCGGTACCAGCGGTTCCGACATGACGATGCGACCCTGTGCATCCACCAGGTCCATGGCGACCCCGGCACCCAGATCGTGGGTGAGCACGAGCCGTCCCCCGCTTAGCACCGGATTGGGGTGGATGCGAAGGACATCCGTCGGCATTGTTCCCTCCGCGCTGTCTCCGATGCCCGTGGTGAGGCCACAGGCGCTGTCATCCTCCTTGGCGAGCACGATGCTGGAGAATGGTGCGAGCTGCACATCTCCATTGTGAAGGTCACCGTCAACATCGCTCCAACATCCGGTGAGCGGGAACGACTGTGTGCTGTTCTGATCGTTGCAGAGCACGATGAAGCGCTCCCCGGGGTCCTGCTCGGCCACTTCCACGCGACGCAGGGACACATTATCGAGCCAGTAGGTGCTTTCGTTGTAGTTGTTCGTGAACCGGCAATCGGCCTGGTCGGTAAGGTCGCTTTGGAACACGATGGTCACGTCCCGCCTGGTGGTACTGAACGGGATCCGTTTGGAGACCACCATCTGAGGGCCGGTCTGTTGGGTCACCCCCTTGACACCGGCACGGATCTCACCGAGCATGCTGGACTGTACACTGAAACTGAGCGCGTACCATTGTCCGGACTGGATCCCCGTTGTGGTGTTGTTGTGCACGGTGAGTTCCGGGTATTGGTTCGCGTTCGGCAACAGTGCTTTCATGGCTCCATTGTCGAGGTAGGTGTAATCATGCACCAATTGTGCGTTCGTGGGCCAGAAGCTCCAGCCGGTCACATCATAGTCGAACTGGGGGTTGTTCACCGGATTGTTCGACAGGTAGTTCGTGACCGCGAACCGCTGAAGATGAAGGGGGCTGCCATCGGAGCCGGCATCCTCGTTCCGCTCGGCCTGCCAGCGTTCCAACGCATAGTAGCGCTGGTCGCCGGAGTAGGTGTTGTGGATGAAGATGCTCATCTCATTGTAGGGGTTGAAATAGTGGTTGTTGCTGAACGTGCCGAAATCGACGGGCACGGCAGAGTAGCAATTGAACTGCTTCATGCAGAGCTGTTCTTCGCGCAGGCAGTACAACACGTTGCCGGAGATCACGTCGTTGAACTGGTCCAGGTGGTAGGGGTAGACCGCCCCGGGTCCGTTGTTGTTGGAGAAGTCCGATATGCTCAGCTGCACCTCGTTGTTGTAGAGCACGTTGTCCTTCACCTGGTTGCCTGTGCTCAACATGGTATGGTCCATATGGATGCCGCTTCCCGGACTGTTCACCACCGTGTTCCGCTGGACGATCGTGTTCTGGATGGACGTGTTACCGAAGTAGATCCCGTGGCAGATCGGCAGGTAGTTGTCGAAATCGGGCGCTGAGCTCTCCAGGTTGCCCACCAGGTCCACCACGATGTTGTCCTGTACGACCATGCCGTTCGCGTTGTCGAAGGCGATGCCGCCACCGTCGTTCAGCAAGGCGAGGGCGTGGAAGAGGTAGTTCTTCTCGACCAGCGTGTTGTTGTCCACCTCGATCGCGGTGTATCCGATCTCTTCGAACCGGTTCAGGCGCACCACATTGCCCGTTCCGATCATGCGTACACCGAAATATCCCCAACTCGACTCCCCCAGTCCTGGCTGCATCGCCACCTCGTTCAGCGTGTTGCCCTGGAACGTGGTGTGATCATCGATCAGGTAGGCACCGGTGGCGTAGGTGCGCTGGAATACATTGTCGTTGTAGGTATTGTAGGAACCATAGCTGCGTATCCCGTGGTACAGGTCGGTGAACGTGCAACCGGTAACGGCCGCATGATCGGCGCCGTCGTTCCGCACCCCCGAGTTGGTCTGGTGTTGGAAATGCAGGCCGGTCACATTGATGTGGTGGCGGCTCCATTGCAGGGTGACACCTTGCTCCCGCACCGAAGCCTCTACGCTCAGGTTGTTCGGGTTCGCATTGTTCGGCGCCCAGAGATAGAGCAGGCCCGCGTTCTGGTCGAAGAACCATTCGCCCGGCGCATCCAGCTCGGAAAGCTTGTTGCAGAGGAAATAGCCCCATTCGAGGTCGTTCAGGCCGTAGTAGATGTTCGGGAAGGTCAGCGTATGGTTCGCATATCCCGTGATCACCGGTGCGTCGTAGCTCCAGTTGCTGCTACGCACCACAAGGGTGGCACCTGTCCAATAGCCGCTCGGCTGGGTGAGGGCGGCATCGGTGATCGTGGTGTTGCTGCCGTTGTCGTTGCGCAGCCAGCCGGTGTTGGGGTAGCGTGCCAAGGTCATCGGCTCACCATTGATGAACACGTGGCCTACGGCGGTGACGCTCACGCTCGCCTGCCAGATGTTGCCCTGGTAGTTGGTCCAGCCGGTCACGAGGTCGCTGCCGCTGATGATGGGTTCCTCACCAGCGCCGTAGGCACCGATCACGATCGGAGAATTCGACGTACCGGACGAACCCATCTGCAGATTCCCCCGGTAGATGCCGCCTTTTTGGAACAGCACCTGGTCACCGGGCTGGAAGCCATAGGTCATCTGGTTCACACGGTCGATCGTGCGCCATGCTTGGGCCTGCGAGGTGCCACTACCGTTGTCGTTGCCGTTCGGCGAAACATAGTAGGTCGTACCCATCATCCGGGCGGCGAGGCACACGGCCCCGACGGAGAGGAGGATAGCAGGTCGGAAACGGTCGGGTCGGATCATGGGTTCCTGAGGTCGATGCGTATGGCACCTTGAACCGCGATCGACGAGGACCAGTTCCAACTATTCGACGAAGCCCCCCTGGGCGTCGATGGATCATGGAACGGTCGACGGGGCGACGACCGCCTCCTATTGACCGATGATCGTGGACCGCCCGATATCGGTCCCGATCGGGGCGCGGCGGGGTCGGGTATTTTTGCGCGCATGTCCGCCGGACCGATCCCCGTCGTGGTCGTGGGCCAGACGCCACCTCCGTTCGGAGGACAGGCGGTGATGATCCGCATGCTACTGGACGGCCACTACGAACGCATCGCTTTGCACCATGTGCGCATGGCTTTTTCCGACGACATGGACAGCGTCGGGCGGTTCCGGTACCGCAAGCTTTGGATCCTGTTCACCACGATCATCGAGGTTGCCATCGCGCGGCTGCGCACGGGGGCGCGCGTGCTGTACTACCCGCCGGCAGGGCCGAACACCGTGCCCGTCCTTCGCGACGTCATCCTTCTGACCTTTACCCGATGGATGTTCCGGCATACGGTGTTCCACTTCCACGCAGGAGGGGTGTCCGGCCATCGTGATCGGCTTCCGGCACTGCTCCGACCGTTCTTCGATCACGCATACGGCAAGCCGGACCTGGCCATCCGGACGGCACGGCAGAATCCGGATGATGGCGCCGCATTCCAGGCGGCGCGCAGCATCGTGGTGCCGAACGGGATCCCCGACATGCGGGGCACCGTGCCCGAGCGGGTCGCCGCACCGGGAGAGCCCTTGATGATCCTTTTCGCGGGGGTCCTCGTGCCAAGCAAGGGAGTTCGCGTGCTGATCGAAGCGTTCATCGACCTGTTGAAGCAGGGTGTTCAGGCGCGGCTGCAGCTCATGGGTCGCTGGGGTGATCCCGGTTTTGAGAGGGAATGTCGGGCGTTGTTGGAGGAGCATGATGCCCTGGGGCAGGTCGAATTCCTCGGGGTGTTGCGTGATCGGTTGAAGTTCCTCCGTTTCGCGGAATGTGATGTCTTCTGTTTTCCTTCCTATTTCGAAGCGGAGAGCTTCGGTCTGGTGCTCGTGGAGGCCATGCAGTTCGCCAAGCCGGTGGTCTCGACGCATTGGCGTGGGATCCCGTCGGTGGTGGAGGATGGGGTGAACGGGTACCTGGCCCCCGTGAGGGATCCAGCGGCCATCACGGAACGATTGCGGCTCCTGGCATCGGATAGGGACCTGCGCGAGCGCATGGGGGAAGCGGGGCGACGCATCTTTCAGGAGCGATTCACGTTGGAACGGTTCCACGAGAACATGGAAAAGGCGCTGAGCGGCGTCGACGAAGGAAGGGAATGAGCGATCGCATGCGTCTATTGATCACGGGCGGGTCCGGTTTCATCGGCACCAACGTCGTCGACCATTTCCTGAGGCGGGATGTCGACCTCGTGAACCTGGATTGGAACAGCCCGTTGAACGCGGCGCACCTCCAGGTCTGGAGGGAGTGCGATCTGATGGACCGGGACGATCTGCGTGCCCGGTTCGAGGCGTTCAAGCCGACGCACGTGGTGCATCTGGCTGCCCGTACCGATACAGATGAGCAGAACGACATAAATGCCTACATCCAGAACCACGAGGGGACCCGCCGGTTGCTCGATGTGGTGCGTGCCACGCCCGGCATCGACCGCATCGTCGTCACCAGCTCCCAATTCGTGTGCGAGGCGGGATACCAGCCCAAGGACGATCTTGACTTCAAACCGTTCACGCTCTACGGCGAGACAAAGCGACTGACCGAACTGGCCACCCGGGAGGCCGGCCTGATCTGCGGTTGGACCATCATCAGGCCCACCACGATCTGGGGGCCCTGGTCGTTGCGATACAGGGACGTGATGTTCAAGGTGATGCGGAAGGGCCTTTATTTCCATCCGACGCGTCAGCGGGTGGTTCGTTCCTATGGGTATGTCGGCAACGTCGTCTGGCAGATCGAACGGATCTTGACCCTCCCCCGGGAAGCTGTGGACCAAAAGGTGCTTTATGTCGGGGATCCACCGTTCGATCTCAAGGAATGGGTCGAAATGGTGAGCCGGACGCTAACGGGAAGGCCGGTACGCTACGTTCCGAGCTGGCTTGTCCGTGGAGCGGCCTTTGCAGGTGACCTGCTGAAAGCGATCGGCCTGCCGTTCCCGATCACCAGTGGTCGATACCGCAGCATGACGAGCGATTACATCACACCGATGGATCGTACCATCGCGGTCCTTGGAGAGGCGCCCTGGTCGATGGAGGCGGGTGTAGAGGCCATGGTCGCATGGTATGATGCAGGCAGTGAGCGGATCCATCCTCTGGACCGCAAGGTGGTGGAACGTCCCTGGAAGCCATGAGGTCAGTTGCCGAACGCTCGACCAAGCAGCGCAGCATCGGTCTGGACATCTCCCTGGGGACGTTCCAAGAGCACCTGGATCGCATCCTCACGCTTGGGGAGACGCACACCTCGTCCTATGTATGTTGTGTGAACGCCCACATGACGGTGGAGGCGCACCGGGACCCGCGTTTCGCGGCGGTCGTGAATGGGGCCGACATGGCCACGGCCGACGGGATGCCCGTCCTTTACACCCTGCGCTGGTTGCACGGGCAACGACAGGAGCGTGTGGCAGGCAATGACCTGATGCCGGCGGTCCTGCAGGCGTCCGCTGAAAGGGGGCTTCGCATCTTCCTATATGGTGGGAGGCAGGAGGTGCTGGACAAGATCCGCGTGCGGGTGGAGAAGGAACTGCCGGGCATGCAGTTCGCCGGATGCTACGCCCCTCCGTTCCTGCCTTTGGAGGAGATGGACCTTGTCAGGGATGCCGCGATGATCGAGGCGAGCGGCGCGCACATCGTGCTGGTCTCGTTGGGTTGTCCCAAGCAGGAACGGTGGATGGCCGCCATGAGCGGCCGGGTGCATGGGGTGATGCTTGGCCTGGGCGGTGCGTTCCTGCTCTATGCCGGCGTGGATACAAGAGCACCCAGATGGATGCGCGACCTCAGCCTGGAATGGGCCTATCGCCTGGCCTTGGAGCCTGGGCGCCTTTGGAAACGCTACCTGGTGACCAACTCCCTCTTCCTCGGTCTAATGTTCCGTGAGGCAGCTCGGAAGCTCTTCGCCTGAACCGAGATCGGCCCCGTCCAGAGGGCTTCGGACCCGAGGGCACTGGAGTGCGTAACGACGCTGAGACCTGCCATATTTTAGACGAACGCCTGAATTTTGTCGATAAATCTTGACAAGCCCGACCCGCTGGGGTACTTTTGGCCCACTCTGCGGAGATAGGACCTGGGAACGCTGGACAACGATCCCGATCCACATGGTGAGAGAAGAACACGGAAAGACGAGCTTGGGGAACATGGACGCACCGATAACAGGCACAACGACATCATCCGCAGAGCTGGGCACTTTGCTCCGCTCGCGGCGTTTGTCGCTCCAACAGGTCCAGTCCGGCCTGAGCAAGGTGCTCACCCTGGAACAGCTCACTCCGGTCAAGGACCTCATCATAGTGGGTGATGGACCTGCGGCCGAGGAGATCTTCCAGTATTGCGAGGACCAGACGGTGCGCGGCTATCGTTTCTGCGGCATGTTCAATGACGCGGCGGTCGATGGTCCATTGGGGGGGCGGATGCTGGGTGATGTGAAGGCCGCGAAAGCCTACGCGCTGGAGCACCGGATCGACATTGTTTACTGTGCCCTCCCAGGTACCCGCAAGGACGAGATCACGGACCTGATGGAGTTCTGTGAACGGAATACGATCCGGTTCCGGGTCATCCCCAGCGCGGACAGCTTCATTCCCGTGGTGCAAACCTCGGACCTGGAGTTCCATGGGGCCGTGCCGGTGAGCAAGCTTCGTCATGAGCCGCTGGACCGGGTGTCGAACCGGGTGATCAAACGCACCTTCGACATCATCTTCTCACTTGCTGTGATCCTCCTGGTCTTCTCCTGGCTGTTCCCCGTTCTGGCCATCCTCATCAAACTATCGTCCCGCGGCCCGGTGTTCTTCAAACAGCAGCGGCTCGGGCGTGATAACAAGGAGTTCGTTTGTTGGAAGTTCCGCTCCATGCGGCAGAACAAGGAGGCGGATACGAAGCAGGCCACGAAGAACGACCCTCGCGTGACCGGGGTGGGGCGATTCCTTCGCAAGAGCAATCTGGACGAGATGCCCCAGTTCTTCAACGTGCTCTTCGGCCAGATGAGCGTTGTCGGCCCGCGACCACACCCGCTCCGCCTGAACGACCAATACCGCGACATCATCGATAAGTACATGGTGCGTCATTTCGTGCGCCCCGGCATCACGGGTTGGGCCCAGGTGAACGGTTTCCGTGGCGAGACCCGGACACCGGAACTTATGGAGCGGCGCATCGAACTGGACGTCTGGTACCTCGAGAACTGGTCCTTCCTGCTCGATCTCAAGATCGTCCTCCGGACGGTGACGAACATGTTCGGCAAGGATCCGAACGCCTACTGACGGCCGGGACCAGGACCCTTTGGAAAGGCCGGGCCGCCCTCCCGGCCTTTTTCCCGTTCCGCAGTTGGTCCCGATCCGGGGAAACCCGCTATATTTGCGGTCCTTTTCAGCGAACGGATCCATGGCGAACCACAAGTCGGCCCTGAAGCGTGTGAGGCAAACGGCCACCCGCAACGAACGCAACCGCTACCAGCACAAGACCGCGCGCAATGCCGTGCGGAAGCTTCGGGATACGAGCGACAAGAAGGAGGCCGAAAAGCTCCTGCCCGAGGTCAATGCCATGCTGGACAAGCTGGCGAAGCGGAACGTGATCCACAAGAACAAGGCGGCCAACCTGAAGTCATCGCTGGGGCGCCACATCAACAAGCTCAAGTAAGGGATCGGATCTCCCGAACCGGACCGGACAGGTCCTCCGTTCGGAGGACCTGTCGTTCTTTTGGGCAATGGAGCGCAGCGAAGAGGAGGGGCCGGATAGACTGACCATCCGCCAATGGGCGCTGGACGATCGTCCACGGGAACGGTTGATGCAGTGGGGGCCGTCCGCGCTCTCCGATGCCGAACTGCTGGCCATCTTGATCCGAACGGGTACGGTGAAGCAGAGCGCCCTGGACCTGGCCAAGCAACTGCTCCATCGAGCGGAGAACGACCTTGGTCGGCTGAGGAGATGGAACGTCAGCGATCTGATGCGGTGCAAGGGCATCGGCGAGGCAAAGGCGATCTCGATCGTGGCCGCATTGGAACTCGGCCGCCGACGCAGGGAGGACAGCGCCGGCACCGGACCGCAGCGGATCACCACCAGCGCGTCGGCTTACGAGATCCTTCGGGCAGCGCTCGCGGACCTGGGGCACGAGGAATTCTGGTTGTTGTTGATGGACAGGGGCAATGCGGTGATCGGGCGATGCCGGATCAGCCAGGGCGGCATGCATGGCACCGTGGCCGACCCCAAGATCATCTTCAAGGAGGCCCTTGACCGCCGTGCCGTCGGTGTCATCGTTGCGCACAACCACCCATCCGGCCGCGCCACGCCGAGCGACGAGGACGTCCGCCTGACACGGAAACTTGTCGAAGGGGGACGGTTGCTCGACATCGTCGTGCACGATCACCTGATCATCACCGCCACGGGCTACTACAGCTTCGCGGACAACGGGAACCTCTGAGCATGGCGGCACCGTTACGGATACTCACCATTGTCGGTGCGCGGCCGCAGATCATCAAGGCCTCGGCGATCTCGCGCGCCATCCGAGGTCCTTTCCAGGGTCGCGTCACCGAGCGGCTGTTGCACACGGGGCAGCACTACGACGCCAACATGTCGGACGTCTTCTTCGCCGAACTTGGTGTTCCTGTCCCGCATATCCATCTAGGCGTTGGCTCGGGTTCACACGCTGACCAGACCGCGCGCATGCTCCAAGGCATCGGGTCGGCCATCCTGGATGAGCGCCCCGATGTGGTGCTGGTCTACGGGGATACGAACAGTACCCTGGCAGGTGCGCTCGCCGCCGTGAAGGTGCACGTGCCAGTGGCCCACGTGGAGGCCGGGCTGCGGTCCTTTGACAAGGGGATGCCTGAGGAGATCAACCGCCTGCTGACGGACCATGGCTCCACTTGGTTGTTCTGTCCGACGCGCACGGCGGTCGACAACCTCAAGCGTGAAGGCTTTGCCGGGGGGATCCCGTCGCGACCGACCGCGGATCACCCCGCCGTGGTGCTCAGCGGTGATGTGATGTTCGACAACAGCCTTCACTTCGCAGCGCTCGCCAGGGAGCGCAGCACCTTCATCCCCCGACTGGGGCTCAAGCCGGGAAGGTTCTTCCTGGCCACCATCCATCGCGACCACAACACGGACGACCCCGAACGCCTTTCCGCGATCCTGAGCGCATTGACCGCGGTGGCGCAGGATGCAGGTGACCCGGTGGTCCTTCCGCTCCATCCCCGCACCCGGAAACAGATCGAACGGCCGGAAATGGCGCCTGTACGCAAGTCCATGGCCGGATCCGTTCGGCTCATCGAGCCCGTGGGCTTCCTGGACATGGCCGCGCTGGAGGAGGGTTCAAGGCTGGTCTTCACCGATTCGGGCGGTGTTCAAAAGGAATCCTACTTCCATCGCAGACCCTGTGTGGTGTTGCGCGGCGCCACGGAATGGGTGGAGCTGGTGCAGCACGGGCAGGCCATCCTTGCCGATGCCGATCCCGAACGGATCCGAAAGGCGGCGGCGGACCTGCTCGCGAAGGAGCGCATCGATACTCCATCGCTTTTCGGCGATGGGCACGCGGCGGAACGGATATGCGCCGAACTTCTTGGCCAGGCCTGACCCATGGGCGCGATCGGTTCATTGATCGAGTACGCCAGGTGCATGACCTCCGCGTCCTTAAGCGCTTGTGGGCGACGCATCCTACTGGCCCATGCCCGTGGTGTCGGCTCGCCGACCATGGTGACGCCAGCCGGACGATCCTTGGCATTGGACAATGCGGCCGGCGCGTTCCGTCGCGCGCAGGATGCGGGACCCGATGACGGATTGGGCAGTTATCATCTCATTGACGGCTGGGGACCCTCGTATCCCGAGACCACTGGCTACATCATTCCCACCCTGTTGGACCTTGCCGCACGACCCGGTGGTGTCGACCTTGCAGAACGTGCGGATCGCGCCGGTCGTTGGTTGTTGGGGGTGCAGCTGCCGGATGGAGGCTGGCCCGGTGGTCGGGTAGGCGAGGGGCGGCCGGCGGTCGTATTCAACACGGCGCAGGTCGTCCGAGGTCTGCTGGCCCTTTATGCATATGCGAAGGAACAGGCGTATCTCGACGCCGCTGTGCGGGCGGGCCGATGGATCGTTTCCGTTCAGGAACAGGATGGCAGCTGGCGGCGGCACAATTTCCTGTCCGTGGGACGCACCTATGACACCTACGTTGATGTGCCGTTGTTGAAACTGCATGCGATCACGGGTGATGCACGTCCGCGACAGGCCGCTCTGACGAACCTGGAATGGGCGCTGGGCCGCCAGATGGCCAATGGTTGGTTCGCCGATTGCGACAACACCCTGCGTCGCAACGACAGACCCATCACGCACACGATCGCCTACACCCTGGATGGTGCGTTGGGTTGTGCGAACCTGACCGGCGAGGAGGGACCGGCGCAAGCGGCCCGGACCGCAGCGAAGGCATTGCTGGACAGGCAGCGGCCGGATGGAGCGCTGCAGGGTCGATATGATAGGGAATGGCATGGGAGCGAGCTGCCCATCGTCACCGGATGTGCGCAGATGGCCCTGGTCTGGGCCGCCTTGTACGAGCGCGACCGCGATGCGCACTGGCGCGATGGTGCGTTGCGTGCCGTCGCGTGGACGACAGCGGTGCAGGGGCTTTCACATGGCGGACCACGGGCGATCCATGGCGCGGTGCCCGGATCGTTCCCACTATGGGGGCGCTATGAAAAATTCGCATTCCCGAACTGGGCTTTGAAGTACCACACGGATGCGTTGCTGGTGGCCGATCGGATGCTGGATGACACTCCTCTCGACGCCGTGCCCGGCGAAGCATAGCGGTTACCTTCGCCGGAGATCCCCGCGAGCGGGACGATCTTCCCCAACCCAACGGATGGAGCAGGATGCCAAGGACCACCAGGCGCGGATCCCGATCGACGGACGCGCGGCGATGGCGCAGCTGCGGGAACGCTTGCTGCCCCGCGCAGCGCGCATCGGCTTGACGGCGAACGACCTGACGCCCGACCTGGACCTCGTGCGATCCGGGCTTCTGGACTCGCTCGCCTTCGTCGACCTGATCGCCAACATGGAACAGGAGCTCGGTGTGCAGGTGGACCTGGAACAGGCCTTGGCGGCCGGGCGTATCACAACGATCTCCGCCGTGGTCGGGCTATTCCTTCACCATGAGCGCTGAACCGACACACATACGGGTGTTGCGCATGCCGGACGATCCGGCCTGGACGCAATTGCCGGACCTTTTCCGGACCATGTATGCGGAAATGGCAAGGCATGGTGTGCTTCTGCCATTGGCCAGGGACGGAGAGCACATCTGGGTAAAAGGGGCGATGGTCGGTGCTGAGAAGTTCGGACGAACGGTCGTCCTGGAAGATGGCGAAGGCATCCACGGATTCGCCCACGGCGCCCTGAAAATGGCTCCGGAACATCTGGGTGGCGTATTGCTCGGACAGGTGACGCACGTTCACGTTGGACCTTTGCACCGGCGGTCCGGTCATGGGGAGCGGCTCTTCCGGGTACTGGAGGAATGGTTCCAGGAACGCAAGGTGTCGCGCATCGAGCTCCATGTGGTTGCCGGCAACGAAGGGGCCGTGGCGTTCTGGAAGGAACTTGGTTTCGATATCGACCTGGTGCAGATGTTCCGGTCCGCATGAGCCGTGAGCCTGCGATACCCGTGGCGGAATGGCCCTCCCTTGTGCAAGTGGGCCCGGGTGATACCGTTCAGCTGATGGCCGACCTCACACGCTCGGCCTGGCGGGCGCGTCGTTCCGGCGCTGACTTCAGTGGCGATGAGCTGATCAATGCGTTCCTGTCGGCCATCGGGCCGGAAGGCACCCTGTTGATACCGACGTTCGACCATGACCTGCGCAGCGGCGACCGGTTCGACATCCGTCGCACACGCTCCCTCAGCGGGGCGCTTGCCTCCATCGCCTTGTCCAGGGAGGATGTCCGTCGCACGCCGAACCCCCTGCATTCCTTCGCCGTTTTCGGACGGGCCGCCGCGCAACTGGCCGGTACGGACCACCCTTCCAGTTTCGGAGAGGATTCGCCTTTCGGGTTCCTACGCCAGGAGCATGGCGTGCTCGTGGCCCTGGACCTTCCGCTGAACGACGCCTTCACCTACGTGCATCACGTGGAGGAACTCGAGCAGGTCCCTCATCGGCGGTGGCAGGACCTGCGTATCAAATACACCGATGGATCGGGCAAGACCCGATGGAAGCGGTATCGCTCGTTCGCTAAGCGCCCGGGTGGACATACGGACCTGACGGGCCTGGAACCGATGCTGGAGTCCGCGGGTGCCCTGACCAGGGGCGCCATCGCCGCAATGCCTTTCATCCGGGTCGACCTCGCTGCCGCCCATGAGGTGGTGCGCCAGGAGATAAGGGACAATGGGTCCCGAGCGTTCCATTCCTTCACCTGGAAGCGCTGGTTCCGTGATCATGCCAAACGGATCCTGAACCGCATGCGCCACAAGACCCGTCATCAACGCATCGCCCATGCTGCGCGTACACATCGCGGATGAGGGGCCGCGTGCGCACTACACGATCGCCCATGTCGTGGAGCGCATGTTGGGTTGGCCGCTCCTGATCATGGCCGACCGGCAGGCCTGGGAGCGTGAAGCGGGTCCAAAGCTCCTTTACGGTGGCGAGCCGATCGCCGGTGCCTACCACGTGCCGGCCCACGGGCTTCTGACGGCCAGAGGACTGTTCAGGGGTCCCGCTCCGGTCGGTGAGGTCGGCGGGCTCCCCGTCCTCTTTCCGCTCGGTGAGGGATCCGACCTTTTCGCCGCGACCTTCCTTCTGCTCAGTCTGAACGAGGAACTGCTACCCCATGTCACGGATGCCCATGGCCGCATGCTCGCCATGGACCGCACCCTGGTCCAGCTTGGGCTGCATCGCACGCCGATCATCGATCGCTGGGTGCTCCGGTTCGCTGAGCGGATGCGCGCCATGTTCCCGGACCTGCCGGAACCACGCCGTTCATATCGGCATTGGGTGACAGTGGATGTCGACAACGGCATGCGCTATCTCGGAAGGCCGATATGGCGGCAGTTGGGTGCGGGTGCGCAGGAAATGGTCCGTGGTCGTTTTGCGGACCTGGGTCGCCGGTGGCGCACACTTACCGGTAGCGGACCGGATCCCTATGACGGCTATGCTACCTGGTCGGGAAGGACGAGAGCGCAGGCGGACCGGACGCTCTTCTTCTTCCTGACGCGGGGAGGGGGGCGATACGACCATGCCACCCGCGCACGGCATCCCCGGATGGCGTCGAGGATCCGGGAACTGGCCGAGGAGCACATGGCTGGCCTGCATCCGTCGTACCGGACGAGCGAGAAGGCGGGCTTGCTCAAGAAGGAGGTGGATACCTGGCGCGCCGTGGCGGGAAGTGCGCCGGTCGTCTCGCGCCAACACTTCCTGCGCTGGCGGCTTCCGGGCACGTTGGATGAACTGGTGGCGGCGGGTATCACCGAGGACCATTCGCTCGGTTTCGCCGATCGTACCGGTTTCGTGGTCGGTACCAGCACGCCTTTCCGCTGGTTCGACCCGGTGAAGGATCGGGAGCATCCGATCACGCTGGTGCCATTCGCCGTCATGGACAGTGCATTGCAGGACCGGATGCACCTTTCCGCCGAGGAGGCCCTGGCCGAGATGAAGGCCATGAGCGATGCGGTGCGCCGGGTGAACGGCACGTTCGTCAGCGTGTGGCACGATCGTTTTCTCAGCGGCGAGGGAGCGTGGGACGCCTGGCCTTCCGTATTCGAAGCGCTCCTCGAACACGCCCGGGCATGATCGAACACCTCACGAACGAACGCATCGATAGTCACGAATGGGACGCGATGCTCGATGCCAGCTCGGAGCCGCTCTGGTATGCGCGCGCGCACGTGCTCGATGCGGCGGCACCCGGTTGGGAGGCCCTGATGGACCGCGACACCGGTGCGATCATGCCGCTCACCTGGAAAACCCGATGGCGCGTCCCCTATCTCTTCCAGCCCTTCGCCATCCAGCAGCTCGGCGTGTTCGCACCCCGACCGGACCCGGCCCTGGTCCAACGGTCCCTGCAGGCCGTGCCGGCACGCTTCAGGCATGCGGACATCTACTTGAACCAGTCGGGTCCCCTTGCGGTGAAAGGTTGGACGTTCACGACCTGCACCGACCACCTGGTCCGGCTCGACCGACCGCTGGAGGAGGTGCGTTCTGGGTACAGCACGAACCACCGGCGCAGTCTCGGGCGTTCACGCGATGCGATCGGGGACATCGACACCGAGGTGCCGGTGGAGGAGTTGTGTGCCATGATGGCCGGATCGCCCCAGTTCCGGCGTTGGGGTATCCGGCCCGGGCAGATGAACACTTTGCGACGCATCATGGCCACGGCGGTGGAACGCGATCCGGTCTCCAGCTGGGGTGTGCGCAAGGAAGGTCGGCTCATCGCCGGTGCGTTCTTCGTGCACGATCGGGGACGGACCATCTTCCTGAAGGGGCTCGCACTCCAGGAGGGGAGGGCCAGGCATGGCATGCACCACCTGATCGACCGGATGGTGCAGGCGCGATGCGGGGTCGATCGCTGGTTGGACCTCGCTGGTGGCAACACCCCCGACCTTGCGCGTTTCTATGCCGGGTTCGGAGCGGAGCCCTCGCTATATTTACGGGCCGTCCTGCACCGGTCCACAGGCTGGAAATGGGTGACGGCCCTTCGCCGATATGGTCGTTGAACTGAGCAAGGAGAAAAGTGTCGTCAATCAGTTCCTCCGGGAATTGCGCGACGTGGAGGTCCAGTCGGACCGGATGCGATTCCGTCGTAACTTGGAACGTGTCGGTGGCATGATGGCCTATGAGATCAGCAAGACCCTCAAGTACGAGGAGAAGGAGGTGACGACGCCGTTGGGTTCCACGCGCGTGCCGGTGATGGCCGAGCAACCCGTGATCGCCACGATCCTGCGCGCCGGGATCCCGATGCACCAGGGCATGATGAACGTTTTCGACGGTGCGGATAGCGCATTCATCAGCGCTTACAGAAAGCATCGAAAGGGGGAGGAGGGTTTCGACATCGAAGTGGAGTACCTGTCCAGCCCTTCGCTCGACGACCGCATCGTGATCCTGTGCGATCCGATGCTGGCCACCGGGCAGAGCATGGTGCTCGTCCATCGGGCGCTGCAACGCCACGGCCGTCCCAAGGCCCTGCACGTCGCTTCGGTGATCGCGAGCACCGAAGGCGTGGAACATATCAAGAAACATTTGCCTCCGACCACACGTATCTGGGTCGGTGCCATCGATGAGGAGATGACCGCGCAAGCCTATATCGTGCCCGGCCTGGGTGATGCCGGCGACCTGGCCTACGGCCCGAAGATCTGACGATGAGCGACCCCCTCGAGATCCTGAGCATCCTGGCCACGAGCATGGTGAAGTTCGCCATGTCCCCCTTCCTCTCCTACAAGATGGGGTACAGCTTCGGGGAGACGCTGCTCTTCACGAGCATCGGCGGGACCGTGGGCGTGCTGTTCTTCTACCGGATCTCCGGCTGGCTGATGCGCCGTGCGCGTGTCGCGCGGTTGCACCGCACCATCGCCGAGTCGCACGGTGTGCGCAAACGCAGGAAGGCCTTCACCCGCACCAACCGTTTCATCGTGCGGGTCAAGCGCGGGCATGGCCTCGAGGGGCTCGCCGCGATCACGCCGATACTGATCTCCATTCCGTTGGGCGCGGTGCTCGCCGCGAAGTATTTCGATCACGACCGCCGCACGATCCCCACCATGATCTCCGCCGTGTTGATCTGGTCGGTGGTGCTCAGTTCCCTGTGGACGGTGGTGAAGTGAGGCCCTACCGGCACATCTTCTTCGACCTGGACCATACGCTCTGGGACCTCCGCACGAACTCACGGGACATGCTTGCGGAACTGTACGCGGACCTCGACCTGGCCGCGGCCGGCGTACCGGACGTTACGGCCCTGATCGAGGTCTACGAGGAGATCAACGGCGCCCTATGGAAGGACTACGGACTCGGTAGGATCCCCAAGGAGGTGTTGCGCGTGCTACGGTTCCGGAACACGCTGGGCCAGTTCGGTGTGAACGATGCGGACCTCGCCCGCCGGATGGCGCGGGAATATCTGGAACGGTGCCCCCATCGCACGGCGCTGAACCCGGGGGCGAGGGAGACGCTCGCCGCACTGCTGGGCAGGGTGAAGCTGCACATCATCACCAACGGCTTCCGGGAGGTGCAGGCCATCAAGCTCCGGGCGAGCGGGATCGAAGCGTATTTCGACCTGGTGCTCACCAGCGAGGAGGCCAGGGCGCACAAGCCCGATCCCAGGATCTTCAGCCATGCGTTGGAACGGGTCGGCGCGGGTGCCGCGGAAAGCCTGATGGTGGGTGATGACGCGCGGAACGATGTCGCCGGGGCCCGTGTGTCGGGCATCGATCAGGTGCACTACGTGCCGGACGGGCTGCATCATGGTGACCCACAGGCCACACACCGCATCGACCATCTCGAGCGGCTCGTGTCCATTGTGGACGCTCAGGGATAGGACTCGAACACGTATTCCATCTCCGCCTCACGGCCGTTGATGTGGCTGTGCTTCCGGAAATTGATGTGCTCCGGATCGGTACGGAACCCGTGGTAGGAGATATCCCCCTTCATGTTCGACGTGCTGAAAAGGATGCTGTCCCCCTCGATCCGGACCGGAACGTTGTGCCCGTTGCTGAACCCTTCGGGCATGTCCGGCTTCAGGCCACTGCGCAGGTCCACCTTCGCATCGGGGAAACCGGCGAGCATCACCGCGTTGCCTTGCGGGAAGAATCGGATGAAATAGTCCACCTGCCCGTTCTGCGCGTGGTAAACACCGTCGAACCGAAGGAAGCCCTCGACGATAGGGGTCAGGTCGGGTGCGGCTTTGCGGGCCGGTGCGGCCTTCGCCTCCGGTTCCGCCGCCGTGCCGGAGTCGGCACCTTCCTCCTTGCCGGGGCCCGTGCAGGAGGTTGCAAGCAGCAGTGCCGTGATCGGGAATACCAACTGGGCTTTCATGAGCGTGTTTCTTTGCGTGCGATGATGGTCTCGGCGCCGCGGACCATCTGGCCCAGGCCGACCGTGATCTCGGTTCCCATGGGAAGCAATACGTCCACACGGGAGCCGAACTTGATGAATCCGAACTCCGAGCAGGGGGCGACCTTCGTGCCTGCGTCGCTGTAGGTGCAGATCCGCCGGGCGAGCGCGCCGGCGATCTGTCGGAAAAGCACGTCGCCCAACTGTTCGTTGTGCACGACCACCGTGCTCCGTTCGTTCTCGGTGCTCGATTTCGGGTGCCAGGCCACCAGGTATTTGCCGGGGTGGTACTTGGTGTAGGTCACCCTGCCCCCCACGGGATACCAGTTCACATGCACGTTCAACGGCGACATGAAGATCGAGACCTGGAGGCGGCGATCATGGAAGTACTCCGGTTCCGTGACCTCCTCGATGGCCACGACCTTCCCGTCCGCCGGAGCATACACAGCGCTGGCGTCAACGCCGTTGTCCCTGCGCGGCACGCGGAAGAATGCGATGATGATCCCGAGCAGGACGATCAGCACCGCGCTCGAACCCCAGGAAACCGCGACCGGCCATGTTGCCGACCAGATGCCGAACAGGGCGAACGACGCGGTGGCGATGGCCAGCAGGATGGTGGTGGTCCCCTCGCGATGCAACTGCATGATCCCTTGGAACGATCAGGTCGATCACCTGACCGGCCAAAGATAACGGGACGGGCAGAGGCGCGTCAGATCGCCGCGTGGAGGTACAGCCAGACCGCGGGTGCAGCGATGAGGAACCCGTCGAAACGGTCGAGCAGACCGCCATGTCCGGGGAGCAGGTCACCGGAATCCTTGACCTGGGCCGCTCTTTTGAAAGCGGACTCCAGGAGGTCGCCCAGTGTGCCGGCCACCACGACGATCGCTCCGACAATGATCCATTGACCGAGGGAAAGGACGGACCAGTAGCGCGACAGGAACCAGGCCGCGGCGGTGGTGAAAAGGATGGCACCGAGCAGCCCCTCGACGGTCTTTTTCGGCGAGATGTGGGGTACCAGGAGGTGCCGTCCGAACGATCGACCGGTGACATAGGCCGCGGTGTCGCTGGTCCAGAGAAGTGCCATGGTACCGATGAACAATCTGCCATCGATCGCCACGAGCAGGGGGGCCGTGGCGAAAGGCAGCGCGATGTAGATCAGCGTGAACGAGAACGCGCCGAGCTCGCTGGTCGGGTCCACGGGCCTGCGCATCAGCACCCAGCCGGCGGTGATGAAGAGCAACAACGCCGCCACGGCGAACGGATGTCCGGCGCGTGGATCGGGGAGGCTGGGGCCGATCGCGATGGTCAGGTAGAGCGCCACGGTGATGAGGGGCGCCCAGTAGATGGGTGGGGCATCGTGCCCCTGCCATTGCAGCCGATGGAGTTCGATGGCGGACATCAGGGCGATGGGGAGGAAGAGGAGCATTGTGGTGAAGGGGCCGGCCAGTGCCGCACCGACCGTCACCAGGATGTACACGACGCCTGTGAGGCTGCGGACGAGGACCTCCCTCATGCGTCGCCCTGGTTCTCGAGGATGAAACGGGCCTTGACGAGATGGTCGCGATGCACCATTACGGACACGTCGTTCAGGATCAACGGATAGGCGGTTGATCCCTGGTCGAAGACGATGGCCGGAACGTCGTTCGCCCGGAGCATGCCGACGATGAACTCCGCCTCGTGGCGGTCAGCGGTCGTCATCAGCGTGGTCCAGCGGTCGCGACCGCCGCTGGCCTCCTCAGGCTTCGGCATGACCGGTGGCGGATGGGTCGGTCGGTCCATCGGGCACCTCCTTCGTCTTCGCGCCGTTCCCGTTCATCGGGGCCTCCGGGCCCGCCTTCATCTCGCGTTCGAAAAGGCGTTCACCGAAGATCTTCTCCAGGTCCTCCTTGAAGATCACCTCCTTCTCCAGGAGTTGCTGGGCGAGGGCCTTGAGCTTTTCCTTGTTCTCGGTGAGCAGTCGCTTTGCGCGATCGTACTGGCCCTCGATCATCTTGCTCACCTCCTCGTCGATCACCTGAGCGGTGTGTTCGCTGTAGGGTTTGCCGAAGGCGTACTCGTTCTGCCCTGAACTATCGTAGTAGCTGATGTTGCCCACGCGTTCGTTCAGGCCGTACATGGTCACCATGGCATAGGCCTGCTTGGTCACCTTCTCGAGATCGCTCAGCGCCCCGGTGCTCACCATGCCGAACATGATGTCCTCGGCGGCCCTGCCGCCCAGTGCGGCGCACATCTCGTCGAGCATCTGCTCGGTGGTGGTCAGGTGGCGTTCGTCGGGAAGGTACCAGGCGGCACCGAGCGAACGGCCACGTGGCACGATGGTGACCTTCACCAGGGGTGAGGCGTGCTCCACCAGCCAGCTGATCGTGGCATGTCCGGCCTCGTGGAATGCGATGTGACGCTTCTCCTCCGTGGTGATGATCTTGTTCTTCTTCTCCAATCCGCCGATCACCCGGTCCACTGCATCGAGGAAGTCCTGTTTGTCGATCACCTTCTTCTTGCGTCGCGCGGCGATCAGGGCCGCCTCGTTGCAGATGTTGGCGATGTCGGCACCGGAGAAGCCGGGGGTCTGCCGCGCTAGGAACTCCACATCCACGGTGGTGTCCAGTTTCAAAGGCTTCAGGTGCACCTTGAAGATGGCCTGCCGTTCGTTCAGGTCCGGCATGTCCACGAAGATCTGCCGGTCGAACCGGCCGGGGCGCAGGAGCGCGCGGTCCAGCACGTCGGCGCGGTTGGTGGCGCCCAGTATGATCACCCCGGAATTGGTGCCGAAACCGTCCATCTCGGTGAGCAGCTGGTTCAGCGTATTCTCCCGCTCATCGTTCGCGCCCATGCTGATGCTGCGTCCGCGAGCGCGGCCGATGGCGTCGATCTCATCGATGAAGATGATGCTCGGCGCCTTCTCCTTGGCCTGCTTGAAAAGGTCGCGCACGCGGCTCGCGCCCACCCCCACGAACATCTCCACGAAGTCCGATCCGCTGAGGCTGAAGAAGGGCACGTTCGCCTCGCCGGCGATCGCCTTGGCCAGGAGGGTCTTTCCGGTGCCCGGTGGGCCCACGAGCAGCGCCCCCTTGGGGATCTTCGCTCCGAGGTCGGTGTATTTCTTCGGGTTCTTCAGGAAATCGACGATCTCCTGGAGCTCCTCCTTCGCCTCGTCCAATCCGGCCACGTCGTTGAAGGTGATGTTGGTGCTCTTGCCGCCTTCGAACACCTGCGCGCGGCTCTTGCCGATGTTGAAGATCTGACCACCGGGTCCGCCGCCGCCGCCGATGCGGCGCATGATGAACATCCAGATGGCGGCCATCACCGCGAGGAAGAGCACCCACTGCAGGATCTCCCGGCCCCAGTTGTCCTGCCGTTTGAAGGAATACCGCACGCCATGCTCCTCATAGTCCTTCTTCAGCTCGTCCTGGAAGGCGTCTATCGAGCCGATGTTGAAGACGTACTGCGGCCCCGCGGCATTGCTGCCCGTAAGCATCGAGGGGTGCAGTTTGCTCTTGTGCGGTTCCTTGTCGAGGCTGTCCTTCTTGATGTAGACCTGGGCGACCTCGTCATTGATCACCACCACGCGGTCGACGTCGCCGTGCTGCACCATGGAGGTGTACTCGGTCGGTTCGATCTCCACGGAGCTTCCGCTCATGGTGAACAGGTTGATCGCCAGGATCACCACGATGATGATGCCGTAGATCCAGTAGAAATTGAAGGAGCGGCGCGGCTTGCCCTTGTCGTTCCCCGGTCGTTCGTTCTTGTCGTTCTGTTCCACTTGCGTCTGTCGTCTTCAGGCCACGTTCTCGTAGCGACGGCTCACGGCGTCGGCCCACAGTTCCTCGATGGCATAGTAGCTGCGTTTGTCCCGATGGAAGATGTGCACCACTACGTCCACGTAATCCATCAGCACCCATTCGGCGATCTGTATTCCCTCCACGTGCCAGGGCCTTTCACCGGTCCGCTCGCGCGCCACCTTCTCCACGGATCCGGCGATGGACTCCACCTGCCTGTCACTGTCGCCATGGCAGATGATGAAATGGTCGCAGACCGTGTTCGGCACTCCCCGGAGGTCCAAATGCACGATGTCCTTACCCTTGACCTCCTGGACGCCGGCGATGATGGCGTCCACCAAGGGAACGCCCAGGGCGCCCGGTGCTCTTTTCATCCAGTGTATCTTGGTCCGTTCAAAGGTATCTCAATTCCACCACGACGCCCATCAGCGGGCGACGCGCGAGGCATGTCAGGACCCAGGATCGGAGCGGAGCGGATCCATCTCGCCACGGTCGACTCCACGAACAAGCATGCTGCCGAACTGCTGGAACGGACGGAAGTGCAGCATGGGACCGTCATTCTGGCGGACGCGCAGACCGAAGGGAGAGGTCGACGCGGTGGGGTGTGGCGCTCGATGGAGGGGCGTGATCTGACCTTCAGTGTGGTGGTCCTGCCCATTGCGTTGCCTGTCACCGATCAGTTCCGGATGGCCATGGCCGCAGCGCTGGCGGTGCGCGAAGCCGTGGCCCAGGAGGACGTGCCGCATGTGCGGGTGAAATGGCCGAACGACATCCTGATCGAGGAGCGCAAGGTCGCCGGCATCCTCATCCAGAACGATCTGGTGGGCGACACCATCCATCATGCCATCCTTGGCATCGGGGTGAACGTGAACAGCACCGGTCATGATGAAAAGGGTCCTCCTTCGACGAGCATCCGGATGGAGACCGGTCGGGACATCGACCGCCTGGCCCTGCTGGAGCGGCTCCTGAACGAGCTCGACCGTCGCTGGACGCAGGTGGAGCGCGATCCCCCCGCGCTCCAGCACGACTATATCGAGCAACTCTGGGGCCGCGGGCGCTGGTTGCCGATGGAACTGGACGGCCACGCCGTGGAGGCCCGGCCCATCGGGGTGGACCGCGACGGTCGGCTGCTGGTGGAGCTGAACGATGGCCGTGTGCAGGCCTTCGGCATGGACCGGCTGCGGTTCGGGCCCCGCTGACGACCACTTGGCCGATACCGAAAACCGCCTATCTTTGCCGCCCCGAACAAACGACCCCGAGGTCCCATGAAACGCACCTTCCAGCCCAGCCGCCGCAAGCGCGCCAACAAACATGGCTTCCGCGAGCGCATGAGCACTCCCGCAGGCCGGGCCATCCTGTCCGGACGCCGCAGGCAGGGGCGCAGGAAGCTCACCACGAGCGACGAGACCGGCGGAAGGAAGTAAGGCTCACTGAACACTGCTTGGAAGGGGGCCTCGGCCCCCTTTTTTCATGCCCCCAGACGGGCGGCCAGAAGTCGGGCCACCTCGGGAATGAGCACCACGTGACCGGTCTCCACCACGTCGAGGGTCACTTGTTGCGGGGCGCGCCGCTGCAACCGGCGGCCCAATACGGGCGGGATCACCCGGTCGTGGCGGCCGAAGATCAGATGGGCCACGCTCTGATGCTGCTTCAGGTGTGCGGCCACGAGACCCGGACGCGGTTCGATCCGGCGGAAGCACAGCCAGACATCGTGCACCAGTTCGCGTTTCTCCCGGGTGTCGGTCTGGCCGAGCAGAAAGCGGAACATGCGGTCGTTCATCAGGCCCGTTCCATGCAGCAGCCGCATCACGCGATGCACGCCCTGCGGCCGGTCGACGAAGCGCCCATACAGCTGTCTTCCCAAGGGCAGGCCCGCGATCCCTCGATACCAGGGGCGATGCTTCAGACCGTCCGGTGCCAGGAGCACCAGCCGCGCGATGCGCCCCGGCATCGACTCCTCCAGGGACAGCGCGATGCGTCCGCCCAGGCTGTAGCCGATCACCGTCAGGCGCTCCGAGCCACGTTCGTCCGCGAAGGCGGTGAAGAACGCGGCCAGTTCCTGCGGGGCGAAGGGATGCACGGCACGCTCCTTCACATGTGGGCTTGCCCCATGGAACGGCAGGTCGAAGGCGTGGATGGTGAAACGATCGCCCAGGGCTTCCTCCAGCACAGCGAAGTCTTCCCCCGTCCGTCCAAAGCCGTGGAACGCGAGAGCCTGCTCCGGTCCGTGCCCGAAGCTGCGGTAGGCGAGGGTGAGGCCGTGGGTGAAGGAGGCGGGAGCGGACACGGCGCAAAGGTCGGGTGGGGTGGTCATGCGGACATGCGCTCATGGGTACATGGGCCGATGAACAGCTGCGCACATGGCATTTCTTCTCCACGATCCCCGTCCTTTCTCCACATCTCCTCGGGCGGGAACGATGGCAGGTTAGTTTTGCGCCCCGGGTCCGCCATGGTTCCGGTCCCGGAACGACGGCGGACGGTATCCCCCCGGACATGCCCAAAGATCCCCGCATCCGCTCCGTCCTCCTGATCGGCAGCGGCCCCATCATCATCGGACAGGCCTGCGAGTTCGACTATTCCGGCAGCCAGGCCAGCCGGAGCCTCCGCCAGGAAGGCATCGAGGTCACCCTGATCAACAGCAACCCCGCCACCATCATGACCGACCCGGTCACGGCGGACCATGTGTACCTGATGCCCTTGACGGTGGAGAGCATCGTCGAGATCCTGAAGAAGCACAAGATCGACGCCGTGCTGCCCACCATGGGCGGACAGACCGCCCTGAACCTGGCCATGGAGTGCGACAAGCTCGGGGTGTGGAAGGAGCACAAGGTGCGCATGATCGGGGTGGACACCGAGGCGATCGACATCACCGAGAACCGCGAGCGCTTCCGCAAGCTGATGGAGAGCATCGGCATCCCGATGGCGCCCAGCAAGACCGTCACCAGCTTCCTCGAAGGCAAGAAGGTGGCGCAGGAGTTCGGCTTCCCCTTGGTGATCCGCGCCAGCTACACCCTAGGCGGAACCGGCGCGGCCTTCGTGCACCGCCCCGAGGACTTCGACCGGCTGCTGAAGCACGGCCTGCAGGTGAGCCCGATCCACGAGGTGCTGATCGACAAGGCCCTGCTCGGCTGGAAGGAGTTCGAACTGGAACTGTTGCGCGACAAGGACGACAACGTCACCATCATCTGCTCCATCGAGAACTTCGATCCGATGGGCGTGCACACCGGCGACAGCATCACCGTGGCGCCGGCCATGACCCTCAGCGACCGCACCTACCAGAAGATGCGGACCATGGCGATCAAGATGATGCGCAGCATCGGCGACTTCGCCGGCGGTTGCAACGTGCAGTTCGCCGTTAGCCCCGATGAGGCGGAGGACATCTACGCCGTGGAGATCAACCCGCGCGTCAGCCGCAGCTCCGCGCTGGCCAGCAAGGCCACCGGCTATCCCATCGCCAAGATCGCCAGCAAGCTCGCCATCGGCTACCGGCTGGACGAGCTGGAGAACCCGATCACCGGCACCAGCGCCTACTTCGAGCCTACGCTCGACTATGTGATCGTGAAGGTGCCGCGCTGGAACTTCGACAAGTTCGAAGGCAGCGACCGCCGCCTGGGCCTGCAGATGAAGAGCGTCGGCGAGGTGATGGGCATCGGCCGCTGCTTCCAGGAGGCGCTGCAGAAGGCCTGCCAGAGCCTGGAGATCCGCCGCAACGGCCTGGGCGCCGACGGCAAGGAGGTCACCGACCCGCAGGTGCTGCTCGACAGCCTCAGCAACCCCAGCTGGCACCGCCTCTTCCACATCTACGACGCTATCAAGGCCGGCGTGCCGTTCAAGACCATCCACGAACGCACCGGCATCGACCTCTGGTTCCTCAAGCAGGTGGAGGACCTCATCCTCACCGAGAAGGAGATCCAGAAGCATACGCTGGAAGACATCCCCCGCGACCTGCTGCTGGAGGCCAAGCAGAAGGGTTATGCCGACCGCCAGATCGCCCACCTGCTGCACTGTCTGGAGAGCGAGGTGCGCCAGAAGCGGGAGGAGATGGGCATCAAGCGCGTGTACAAACTGGTGGACACCTGTGCCGGCGAGTTCCCCGCGAAAACGCCCTACTACTACAGCACCTTCGAGGAGGAGAACGAGAGCTTGCGCTCCGACAGGAAGAAGATCATCGTCCTCGGCTCGGGACCCAACCGCATCGGGCAGGGCATCGAGTTCGACTACTGCTGCGTGCACGGCGTGCTGGCCGCGCGGCAGGAGGGCTACGAGACGATCATGATCAACTGCAACCCGGAGACCGTCAGCACGGACTTTGACACCGCCGACAAGCTCTACTTCGAGCCGGTGTTCTGGGAGCACATCTACGACATCATCGAACACGAGAAGCCCGAGGGCGTGATCGTGCAGCTCGGCGGGCAGACCGCGCTGAAGCTGGCCGAGAAGCTGCACCGCTACGGCATCCCGGTGATCGGCACCAGCTACGAGGCGCTGGACATGGCCGAGGACCGCGAGCGCTTCAGCAGCATGCTGCGCGACCTGGGCATCCCGTACCCGAAGTTCGGCGCGGTGAACACCGCCGAGGAGGCCATCGCGCTGAGCCGCGAGCTGGGCTTCCCATTGCTGGTGCGCCCCAGCTACGTGCTCGGCGGGCAGAAGATGAAGATCGTGATCAACGAGGAGGAGCTGGAGCGGCAGGTGCTGGACATCCTGCGCGTGATGCCGGAGAACAAGATCCTGATCGACCACTTCCTGGACGGCGCCATCGAGGCCGAGGCCGACGCGATCTGCGACGGCGAGATGGTGCGCATCATCGGCATCATGGAGCACATCGAGCCCGCCGGCATCCATAGCGGCGACAGCAACGCGGTGCTCCCGCCGTTCGACCTCAGCGACGCGGTGATCCAGCAGATCCGCGAACACACCCACAAGATCGCCCTGGCGCTCAAGACCGTCGGCCTGGTGAACATCCAGTTCGCCGTGAAGGACGGCACCGTGTACGTGATCGAGGCCAACCCCCGCGCGAGTAGAACTGTGCCTTTTATCGCCAAGGCCTACGGCGAGCCCTACGTCAACTGGGCCACCAAGGTGATGCTCGGCCACAAGCTCAAGGACTTCGCCTTCAAGCCCAAGCTGGACGGTTACGCCATCAAGGTGCCCGTCTTCTCCTTCGACAAGTTCCCGAACGTGGACAAGAGCCTCGGCCCCGAAATGAAGTCGACCGGCGAGGCCATCTATTTCATCAAGGACTTGAAGGATCCGTTCTTCCGGCAGGTGTATGGGGAGAGGAGTATGTACTTGAGTCGCTAGGTCCTTGGAGGCGTATTCGTGCCCCAATACCTGGCTGGCCAAAAGGTAGGTCTATGGCTCACCCCGCTTACCTTGACCCTCATGCCGAGCACCTGCTCCGTGTTCTGTGGCGTCAGCATCGATGGTTTCATCGCCCGCACCGATGGGGCGCTCGATTTCCTGGAGGGCGACGGCACGGCGGAGATGGGTGACCACGGCTACGAGGCCTTCATGGCGGGGATCGATGCCATCGTCATGGGTCGCCACTCGTTCGAGAAGGTGCTGTCCTTCGATACATGGCCGTATGCCAAGCCGGTGGTCGTGCTCAGCAGCGGTCCGGTGGACCTGTCGGCCGCGCAGGCGCGCGGCGCCAATGTGGCATGCATGAACGCATCGCCCGAGGAGGTCGTCGCGCAGCTGGCCGCCCGGGACCTCTACCATCTCTATGTGGACGGTGGCATCACCGTGCAGCGCTTCCTCCGCACCGGGCGGATCGATCGCCTCATCGTCACGCGGCTTCCCGTGCTCATCGGGCAGGGCATCCCGCTGTTCGGCCCGCTCGAGAAGGACATCCGTTTCAAGCTCGTCGCCAGTCGCAGCTTTCCGGGAGGCCTGGTGCAGAGCGAATATGTGCGGTGAGGGGAACGGTCCGTCCGGCCCGAACCTTTGCACCTGCTCGCTGGCCTCTTCTTCTGCTCGGCATCTGAGACTACCTTGTCCGAACGCGGCGTCCAAAGGGCGCACGCGACCATGCCACCCACCAAGACAACAGCCCCAACTGCTGCTTCCGCTGAAGCGCAGATCACCACGATCCTTTCCAAGTTCGCGGCCAAGGACCAGCAACTGATCCGGGCCGTGCGCAAGGCCCTGCAGAAGCGCTTCCCCACGGCGAACGAGCTGGTGTACGACTACGCCCGGAACTTCGTGATCGGCTACTCGCCCACGCAGGCCGGCGGGCAGGGCATCGCCGCACTGAGCGCCGACGCGGGGGGCGTCCGTCTCTACCTGACCAACGGAGCCAGCCTTCCGGATCCGCACAAGCTCCTCCAGGGCAAAGCGCAGGCCCGCTACCTGCCACTGGGGTCGGCTGCGGTGCTGCTTCGGCCCGAGGTGGAGGCGCTCTTTGTCGCCGCGGAGAAAAGCGCCAAGGTCCCTCTGGCCGCATCGGGTCGCGGGGAGGTGATCATCAAGCCGGGCGCAGCAGAAAAGAAGCCGCGGAAGAAGGCGCCGCAGCGCTAGGCCGTCGCTTCCCTGCCCCCCTTCACCAGCAGCCACACCGCCAGCGCCATCTCGCCGAAGATGCTCGGCACGGCCACCAGCGCGAGGAAGATGGAGGCGTGGTCCGCGTAGTTGGGCAGCAGGAAATGGGCACACGTGTCCACCGCGTACATGACGCCGGCGATCGCCAGGAAGATGGCGATGAGGCGCGGCCGCCCGAGGATCCGGCCCAGCAGCACCAGGTGGATGCCGAAGAAGAACAGGCCGATCAGCCAGACGGTGTTGAAGACGTGCACCTGATGCAGGATCGCCTCCGCGGTGCTTTGCTCCAAGGCCAGGGGCAGGGCGAAGATGGCCACGGCCATGATCGCGGCGTGCATCATGCGGAAGAGCATGCTGGGCAGTGTGAGCGGATGGTCCTTGAAAAGCATGTAGAGCGCCCAGGCCACCACCACATCGAACACCACCGTGACCAGGAACGCGACGATGCCGGCGCGCACCATCATGTGTTGTCCGGTGATCGCACCCACGGGGTCGGCTTTGATGCGTTCGACCACCCCGAAGTTGGCGAAGATGGCGGCGAAGAAGATGATCCAGTAGCTGATGCCGGCGATGCGGGCGAAGTTGCGGTTTGTCATGGTGGGAAGGTCGTTCGGTGCGTCGTGATAATAGCACATATCCCAGGAGCGGACCTGGCGACAGGCGCTCGGACAGAGGTGGTCAGTACCCCGGCGCGTTCAGAGCCGCTTCTCCATGCATACGCTGTTCGCCACGCCGACATACGGCCCGTAGTTCGGGATGGTCGCATAGCCGCGATCGGTGTACAGCGCGATGGCTTCCGGTTGCCTGCGCCCCGTCTCCAGGACACATCGCGTACGACCCAGCTCGCGGGCCCATTGCTCCAGTTCGCTCAAGGTCCTTGTGCCGAGTCCCTTTCCCCGGAGCGCGGGCAGGGTGAACATGCGTTTGATCTCGACGGCATCCTCCGCGAAGCGCTTGAAGGCGCCGCACGCGACCGGTCGATCACCGACGAAGACCACGACGGCATGCCGGATCGCGTCCAACGTGTTGAACGTCGCGTAGAACCCGTGGTCCTTGCCATCGCGGACCGCCAGGTCGTGGTCCAGTTCGGCGACGAGCGCCTTGAAAGCGGGATCGTGCGAATTGGTGCGGTGCACGCGGAACACGTCCGCCCCCGGCACTACCTGTGGACCCTTCGCCGCCGGGTTCATGCGGCGCCGTCGGGGATCTCCGGCTCCACCAACTTGGCCAGTTGTTCCAGCGACTCCTGCCAGCCGAGGTAGCAGGCTTCCTCCGGGATCATGGCGGGAATACCCTCCTGCACGACATGGACCTCCGTGCCCATGGCGCCCGGCTTGAACGTCCAGGTGGTACGCATCTCACCGGGCAGTCCCGGATCGTCGAAGATGTCGGTGGCCACGATGCGTTCGCCCGGGACCAGTTCCACATACTTGCCGCCGAAGGAATGGCCGTTGCCCGTGCTGAAGTTCGTGAAGGACATCCTGTAGGTGCCGCCCACTTGCGCGTCGAGGTGGTGCACGGTGCAGGTGAAGCCGTGGGGCGGCAGCCACTTGCAATTGGCGGCGGGATCGAGCACGGCCCTGTAGATGCGTTCGGCGGGCGCTTTCAGCACACGGTGCAGGCGCACGGTGCCGGTGGTTGTGGCTTTTTGGCTGGTCTCCGGTGTGGTGGTCATGGTCGTGGAATAGCGAGGATGAAGGTAGCCGGCCATTTGGGGATCCGGAGGAGCCGACGCTCCATTAAACCTCGTCCCGTCACATTGGTCGCAGCATGGCAGGCCAGCGCCCCGCACCGGGCGCGGTACCTTGCGCCGACCGACCTGTCATGCATCGATCCTTTTCCGCACTCCTCGCGTTCCTCGGTCTCTCCGTACAGGCCCAGTTGCCACCGTACGTCGCCGCGGGATTTCCCGCGGGCGGATCGGGGTATTCCTTCTTCACCACCACCGACTTCGGGGGTAACATCGCGCAATCGAATGCGGTGATCCTGGACGGTGAAGGGCATGTGGCCTATCGGCGAACGGCCCCTAGCGTGACGAACTTCCGGGTCTGGCCCGATGGGCGCATGAGCTATGCCGCGGCAGGACGCAACATCCTTTTGGATTCCACCTTCGCGGTGATCGATACGGTGGTCTGCGTGAACGGGATCGACACGGACCTCCACGACATCCGCCTGCTGCCCAATGGTCATTACCTGCTCCTGGGCACCGAGGAACGGACCATGGACCTGAGCGCCTACCACTACTTCCAGCCCAACAATGCACCGGGAAGCCCCACGGCCACCGTGAAGTGCGGTGTGGTGCAGGAGTTGGATGCCAACAAGGCCCTGGTGTGGGAGTGGCACCTGGCGGACCATTTCGACTTCCTGGAGACGGACACCACCCTGCTCGGCAACCCCGGCCAGGTGGATTGGAGCCATTGCAATGCCGTGGAACAAGACACCGACGGCAACGTCCTGCTGTCCTGCCGACATTTCAACGAGGTCGTCAAGATCGACCGGAACGCGGACACGGTGATCTGGCGGTTGGGTGGCGTGAGCAACGACTTCACGTTCACCAACGATGGCGGCTTCGTCGGGCAGCACGACATCCGCCGGATCGCCAACGGGCACATCACCTTGTTCGACAATGGTCTTTCCGGTGTCCATCCCTGCCGGGGCGTGGAGTATGCACTGGACGAGGTGAACAGGACGGCCGAGGCGGTCTGGTCACGATCCTTCGACAACTTGTCTTACAGCAGGGCGATGGGGAGCGTGCAACGGCTCTCCGACGGGAGCACGCTGATCGGCTGGGGTGCGTTGAGCCCGGCCAATTCCCTGTTCGACGTGTATGCACCGGACAGTACCCTGGTGCGAGAAGTGCGGTTCACCGATACGCTGGTCACCTATCGGGCCTTCCATTTCGATGCGCTGCCGTTCCAACTGCATCGCCCGGAGATCACCTGCATGGGGCAGGACACGACCTACCTGCTGACCGCCGACGCGGGTTGGTCGTCCTACGTCTGGAGCACGGGAGCGACCGGTCCGACCACCACCGTTGCCGCCTATGACACGGTGTACGTGGAGGTGTCCCCGGGCCCGGGCAGCGGTTGGGTCCGGTCGGAACCGTTCGTGCCTGCGGACCACTGCGGCGCCGCGGGGATCGCCGCAGAGGCGTTGGACCCGGCGAGGCTATGGCCGAACCCGGCGCGCGATCATGTCGACATCATCCTGGGCGAGACCACGAGAACGGACCTGGACCTGCTGGACGCTTACGGCCGCTTGCTGTGGTCCACGGTACTCCAAGGCGACCGCATCACCGTGCCGCTGAGCGCTTACCCACCGGGGATGTATCTCGTGCGCATGCAGGGGAGGGTCCTTCGCTTGGTGAAGGAATGAGCGCACGGATCGCGCGGCACGGTGCGTGGCAAGCTTTCACCAGCGCGCAAGGGGATCGGTACTTGGGCACATTGGATCATGTTCGCCGTGGAAAACGGTACCGCACCCAGCTGCGGATGCCCACGACCACGGGTACGACCAGGAGCGTCGCGATGACCCCGAGGAACAGGAGCGCATGACCGGCGATCCCCGTTGCCGGCAATAGGATGAGCAGCACCGCGAGCGCCACGAGCAGCCGCGACACCGGCCGGATGTAGGAGCGGTCCTCCTCTTCCTCCTTCATGATGCGGGTCAGGCCGACGATCATCAGCAGGACCACGGCGAGCGACAGGCAGAACATCCAGGCCACGGTCTCGGGCACGGGCCCCTGGGCGGAGGTAAGCACCACCTTCAGACAGGCGCCCGCGATGCTGAACGAGGCGAGCAACGGGAAATGGAGGAACATGAGCCACTGCATGTAGGCGTAGCCCGTCCTTGTCTCCTGTTCGCTGGTCATGTCGAAATAGAGGCTCCAAAGCAGGAAGGCGATCAGGATGGCGAGCACGAAGGCGGCCCACGCCGCCGGATGCTTGTGCGGGATGGCCGCGATGCCGGCCACCGCCGCAAGGATGCTCTCCGCCAGCACGATGATGGTGAACAGGCCGAAGCGTTCCACGATGCTGGTGGACGCCGTGAACTCCCTGCCGTCCGCGCGGACCCCGCGCACGATGCGGCGTGCGCCGATCAGCGGTGGGGTGAGGTCGAGAACGAGCGCGGCCGTCCAGAGCCAGATGATCACCGGCCCGCTCACGAACACGGAGGTCAGCAACAGGGCCAGGGCGATCAGGTAGTTCACCGTGTAGAAGATGTTGAACGCCCGGTGCGAGGGGTCGTAGAGGCCGACGCTCCACCACATGTAGGTGATCAGGAATTGGAGCACGCAGAAGGCGATCGCCAGACCGCGTGGTTCTCCCGCGAAGGCATCCTGCACGGTGATGGCCACCGCGGCCACCGCGAGCATCTGCCAGAAGGTCATCAGCCGGGTGCGCAGGCCGTCGTTCCCGTGCAGGTCGTAGTACTGCGAGCCGTTCACCCACGACCAGAAGACCATGCAGAAAAGCAGGAAGGCATGGCCGAGCGTGGCCCACGTCGGGTGGGCGGCGAGGTGGTGGGTGAGCTGCCCGATGACCGCGACATAGACCAGGTCATAGAACAGCTCGAGCCAGCCGATCTTGCGTTCCTGGGGACGCTGTCGGAAATCGCGGGGAGCTCCCCACCACGATGGGGGGTGGATGGGTCCGGACATGATCTGGGCAGGCCCAATGTCGGCGAAGCCGGACCGACCGTACATTGTCCGGCATGGCGAAGGACGTCTTTCCGCCGACCGATCGGATCATCGAGGACCGCGTCTTCCAACAGCTCATGCAGCAGGGAGCCGCCCTGCGCGAATTGCGGTTCGAGCAGTGCACCTTCGAGCGGTGCGACCTATCGTCAGCGGACCTGGGCCGAAGCCGGTTCACCGAATGCACGTTCATCGGCTGTGACCTCTCCCTGGTGAAGCTGGTGGGCGCCTCGCTCCAACAGGTGGTGTTCCGGGAGTGCAAGCTGATGGGCGTGGACTTTTCGGTGTGTTCGGAAATGTTGTTCCACATCACCAGTGTCGATTGCCCGATGGACCATGCGGTGTTCGAAAAGCGGGTGATGCCGCGAACACGGTTCACGCGTTGTTCCCTTCAGGGAGCGGTGTTCGAGGAGGCGGACCTGCAGGATGCCGTGTTCGACGATTGCGATCTGACCGATGCGGTCTTCGCCGGCACCGACCTCCGTCGGGCGGACCTGACCACGGTGCGTGGCGCGCGCATCGATCCACGGGGGAACGACCTCCGGGGTACCGCCTTCTCGGTGGAGGGTGCACTGGCGCTGCTGTCGGTGTTCGGCGTGGAGGTGCGGTGACCGGTGCGGGGCCACGTGCACCTACCTTCGGCACATGCCCCATCCGGTCAAGGTCCTGCGCACCGAATTCATCACGCCGGACGTGAAGCGCTTCACCGTGGAACGTCCCCAAGGCTACAAGTTCGTTCCCGGACAGGCCACCGACGTGGCCATCGATCGGCCGGGCTGGACGGACAAGCTGCGTCCGTTCACCTTCACCAATACGACCACCGCGCGGCATCTGGAGTTCATCATCAAGATCTACGGTGATCATGACGGGGTGACGAAGCAGCTCGGGCTGATGCACGCGGGCGAAGGTCTGCTGCTGCATGCCCCATTCGGCGCGATCACATACCAGGGGCCGGGCTTCTTCATCGCCGGAGGGGCGGGCGTCACACCGTTCGTCGCCATCCTGCGCGACCTGCATCGGAAGAAGAAGCTCAAGGGCAACACGCTGCTGGTATCCAACCATACGGCGATGGACGTGATCCTGGACGAGGAGTTCACGCGGATGCTCGGCCGCCATTTCCTCAAGGTGTTCACCCGCCAGCACGTGATCGGCTTTCGCGAGCGCCGGATCGACCGGGACATGCTCGTTGTGCTGGTGCAGAATTTCGACCAGAAGTTCTATGTCTGCGGCCCGGGCGCGTTCGTGAACGAGATCGGCACCATGCTGCTGGACCTCGGTGCGAAGGCCGAATCGCTCGTGGTGGAGCAGTGACCCTCCGTTTTCAGCGCCGGTACTTTCCGTGGGCCCGACCAACCGGACGCTTCCCGGCGGGCCGCTTCGGCGCGCGCGGACGATCGCCGCGCCCCTGTGCGCCCTGCGCCTCGTCCACGCGGATCTTGCGCCCCTTGTAGTTGGCGCCCTTGAAGGCGTTGAAGACCTGCTCGAAGTGATCGGGCTCGATGTCGATGAAGGAATAAACGTCCTTGATCAGCATGCGTCCGATCATGTCGCCGGTGATGCCGCTGATGCCGCAGACATAACCGAGCATCCGGCCCTTGTCGAATCCGTCGGCACTGCCCAGGTTGATGAACAGCTGCCTGCCCGTGGCGAACCGTTCCCGCGAACTGGGCCGGTCCACACGGGCGGTGTGGTCCCTTCGGCTCATGTCCACATTGATGTCGGGCAGGTCGCGGAACTGGTCGAGCAGGCGGTGGAAGGCGACGCTCATGAAACGCTCGATCAGTTCCTCCTGGGAGAAAGCGGCGAGCTCCTCCCGGGCCGTTCGCAGGATCTGGCCCAGCGCTTCACGGTCCACCTCCACCTCCTTCAGGCGCTTCATGTAGGCCAGCACCTGTGCGCGTCCGATGTCGCCACCGCCCGGCACGGGCACGTAGGTGAAGTGGGTCTTGAGCATGCGTTCCAACTGGCGCACCTTGTTCACCTCGCGCAGGCCGATGATGCTCAGGGAAATGCCGGAACGACCGGCCCGTGCGGTGCGTCCGCTGCGGTGGGTGTAGCTCTCCGCTTCGCCGGGCAGGTCGTAGTGGATCACGTGCGTCACGTCGCTCACATCGATCCCTCGTGCCGCCACATCGGTCGCGATGAGCAGCTGCAATGAACGTGCGCGGTACCGTCCCATCACATGGTCGCGCTGGGCCTGGCTGAGGTCGCCATGGATGGCATCGGCCGCGAAGCCGTCCTTGATCAGGGCCGTGGCCAGCTCCTGAGTCTCGTGCTTGGTGCGGCAGAAGACGATCGCGAAGAGATCGGGTTCGGCGTCCACGAAGCGCTTCAACGCCGTATACCGGTCCCGGGCGTGCACCACGGCGTACCGATGCTGGATGGCGGTGGCGGCGGTGTTGCGTTCGCCCACCTGTACCTCCTCGGTGGCGCGCATGTAGCGCTTGGCGATGTGCCGCACCTCTCCGCCCATGGTGGCGCTGAACAACCAGGTCCGCTTGTCCGCGGGCGTGCTCTGCAGGATGTCGGACAGGTCTTCCTGGAAGCCCATGTTGAGCATCTCATCGGCCTCGTCGAGCACGGTGATGCGCACGCCGGAGAGGTCCACGGCGTTCCGTCCGAGGAGGTCGAGCAGCCGGCCCGGCGTGGCCACGACCACGTTGGCCCCGCGCTGGATGGCGCGGACCTGTTCGCGGATGTTGGCACCGCCATATACGGCCACCGGGCGGATGCCGGGCAGATGCGCGGCGAATCGCTCCAGATCACCGGCGATCTGCACGCAGAGCTCACGTGTGGGTGCGAGCACGAGGGCCTGCACGTGCCTTTGGCCCGGATCGATGTCCTCCAGCAGCGGCAGACCGAAGGCGGCGGTCTTCCCCGTGCCGGTCTGGGCCAGCACCACCACGTCGTTCTCCGTGGTGAGCAGCAGCGGGATGGCGCGCTCCTGTACCGGAGTGGGCTTGGTGAAGCCGAGCTCTTCGAGGGCAAGGAGCACCTCGGCCCGGAGACCGAGCTCTTGGAAGGTGGTCATGGATCGTGGGAAGGGGCCGCGGGCGGCGTGGAAGAGCGGCAAAGGTACGGATGTCCGGGGCGATGCTCGCTCCAAGGAGTGCGTAATGGTAGACCCCGACCGTTGCTCAAGGGTCCGATCTTTTTCATAGTATAGCCTATACAATCCGATCGCTCATGCGCAGCCACCTTCTTTGTATTTGGATGCTCACTTTTCCAATACTCGCTATCGCACAGCCTTGGACCTACGGAGTGGTATTGCACTACCCAATGAATGGCAATTGTGAGGATATCAGTGGCAATGGGCTTGATGGGATCGTATCGGCCACACTGTCTACCGATCGTTTCGGGAACGCGAATTCCTGTTATTCATTCAATGGGTCTACGGAATTCATCGACCTTCCCAACTCTTCTCTATTAAGGCCGAATTTTCCTTTTACCGTGGCCTATTGGGTCTACCTGGATGCTTGGAGCGGGGGGCATGTTGCATCCGACTATGTGGATGACATCTACTCCGGATTTTGGGTGGCCTGCAACACGGACGGTACGATAAACCAGAACTATGCACAGAACGGAGCCATCGGTTCGTCGAACAGGAGGACCTTGCGATCGAACATGTCACTTCAGACCGGGCAATGGTATCATATCACAGCCGTATACAAGGGCTTGAATGACATGAAGCTCTATATCGATTGCGAACTCGCTGCTTCGACATATACTGGTTCGGGAAGCGCATTGGTTTACAGCGGCGCTTCAGGGAACCTCGCGCGCAAAGACACCCAGGGGAATGGAGCTGCTGACTATCTCGATGGCAAACTCGATGAGTTGATCATTTGGGACCGGGAGGTTACACTTGAAGAGGTGACCCAACTCTGTGACTACTCGACTACGGTTGACGATGTCGGAACGGCCCATCTTGGAACCGCGCCCCATATCACCTCCGCCATTGCTTCCCGAGGACATCTATCGGTGAGTATTCTCGGACAGGGTGCGTTCGCATTGCAGCTCCTGGATCCGACAGGAAAACTTATCACAACCCAAAGGTTTGGAGCCTCTACTACCGAACGGAGTGCTGACCTGAAACTGCCTGCCTCAGCTGGTGTATATATTCTGGTCCTTGAAAGGGACGGATCGATCTGTGATCGCTACAAGTTCGTTTCCACCGACAATTGAAGCCTTGAAGTCGACCTAAGCCTTGGTGGAGGTCGACATGAATCGGGCCAATACCCCCTCCCTGCTACTGTGAACGAAGAAGCAATTGCGGACGCCGTCGTCCTTTGCACGTTCTAGGGCGCTCGCACGTTCGAGCCCGTTGGGAAGATGCTTGTAGATGACGTAGCCCCAGGCCTTCAGTCGCCGGTCAAGTTCGCTTTCAGTGGTGTTGTAGAGTGTTTCACAAATGATGATCGGCATGTCCCTGCTAATGGTCTCTTCTGCACCGTCCAAGATGGATGGTTCCGTGCCTTCGGTATCCACCTTGATCAGGTCCACATTCCGGATATCATATTTCTTGACGTAGTGGTCCAATGTATCCATGCGCACGTCACGCTCCATCACGACAGCGCGATCATCGGATCGGAGAAGGCTGCCATCACCAGCGAGCACATGGCGTACCCAGGGGAACTTTCGAGAGCCGGTTTCAAAGAACTTGATGGACCCCTGTTGATCGGAAAGCGCAAGATCAGACACATGAAGGCGATCCTCAAGATCGTTCAGCGCGACGTTTGTCTTCAGGTAGTGAAGAGGTCCGTATGCGGGCTCAAAGGCATGTACCTGGATCTTGCTGTTCAAAGTGGCGGCGGCTATTGAGTAGTAACCTGTGTTCGCACCGATGTCAATGAAGCATTGCATATCGTTCACCAAGTCCCTGAAGATCGAGCTGTATTCAAAACCGTCGAACCCATTCCAATAGACCAACTGTGTGAGGTAGCAGGTTTGATTCGTCGCCATGCGAAAGCGAGATCTTCCAGTGTCGACGACTATCGTTCCGGAAGGTGGTAGTCGGAACGATCCAGGGAGAACAGGTCGAAGGACTTTGTTGATCGCCAGAAGCACCGCATTCAAAGGCGGCCAATAGATGAGACGATATACGAGCTCCTTCATTTGCGCTGGGTAAGCTTGTGCAGATGGTTTTGCATGCGGTGTGCAATGTAGCCCGTCCCATCCATCTGATCCTCTGAACAGGTTCATTCAGAACCGGCCATGGGAGAGTGACAGCTACCTTCGCCGCCATGGTGCTCGTATTCACGAATACGCTCCGCACGATCCTGCTCCTGGTGCTCCTCTGGCTGGTCCTGCGGATGTTCGTTCGCGCGCGATCGACCGGAGAGCAGCGCCCCGGGCGCGGCTTCCGCTGGGTACGGCCCGACGAACGCGAAAAGGGCGATGTCCGGATCGAACGGCCCGGCGGTGGGCGACGATCCCGGGACGACGACGCCATCGACACCGACTACGAGGAAGTCCGCTGAACCCCCATCCATGAGATCCATCGACTGGAAACGCCACTGGCCGATCGCCGCGATCCTGGCCCTGTTCTTCGCCCTCAGCCTGGCGTACTTCAGTCCCGTGCTCGAAGGCAAACGTCTGGTGCAGGGTGACAAGAGCCGTTGGCAGGGCATGGCCCAGGAGATCCAGGAGTACCGCGACATGTACGGGTCGGAACCGCTGTGGACAGAGAGCATGTTCAGCGGCATGCCGGCCTACCAGATCAGCGTGATCTGGAGCCAGGACCTGCTCCGCTTCGTGGACCGGCTGTTCCACGGATTCCTGCCGCGACCGGCCAGCTTCCTGTTCCTCTACCTCGTGGGCATGTTCATCCTTCTATGCTGCCTGCGCGTGGATCCCTGGCTGGCCCTGTTCGGGTCCATCGCCTTTGCTTTCAGTTCGTACTTTTTCGTGATCCTGGAGGCCGGGCACAACAGCAAGGCCAACGCGATCGGCTACATGCCGGCGGTGCTTGGCGGACTGTACCTGTTGTACCGGGGTAGGAAGTGGCTCGGCGCCGCGCTTTTCGCCCTGTTCCTTGCGCTGGAGGTGTCGATGAACCACGTGCAGATCACTTATTACCTCGGCCTGGTGATGGCGCTCTTCGTGCTTGCCGAACTGGTCCGTGCGGTGCGCGAGAAGGAGCTTGCCGCGTTCGCTCTTCGCTCCGGCCTTGGCGTGGTCGCGATCGGCTTCGCCCTGGCCTGCAACCTGGGTCTGCTTTGGAGCACCTGGGAGTATGGCAAGTACACCACGCGTGGAAAGAGCGAACTGACCATCGGCCCGGACGGTAAGCCTGCCGCGGACATCCGGACCTCCGGCCTGGACCGGGACTACGTGGTGGGATGGAGCTACGGCAAGGAGGAGAGCTTCAGCCTGCTGATCCCCAACGCGAAGGGCGGTCCCACCGCCGCGCTCGGTGGCGATCCGGACGTTCTGGCCAAGGCCGATCCGCGGTTCCGGGAGAACATCGCCCGGATGAACCGCTACTGGGGCGACCAGAGCTTCACATCGGGTCCTGTCTACGTGGGCGCCCTGGTGGTCCTGTTGATGCTGCTGCTCTTCACCTGGGCGGAGGAACGCGCCCGCTGGTACGCACTGGGTGCCCTCGGCCTGGTGGCCGTGCTGCTGGCCGTGGACGCACCCCTATTGGCGGGCGTGCTCGTCATCGCCTACCTGCTGGCCGGACCGTTCCTTTGGAAGGAGCCGCTGCCTTTCGCCTTGTTCGGTGGGCTGGTCCTGACCCTACTGTTGTCCTGGGGCAAGAACTACATGCCCCTGACCGACTTCTTCCTGGACCACGTGCCGGCCTACAACAAGTTCCGTGCGGTGACCATCATCCTGGTGATCGTCGAACTGGCCGTGCCCGTGCTTGCGGTGCTGTTCCTGGACAAATTGGTGCGCAACGGCGGATGGGACCGCAAGGTGGAGCGGCGGGCGTTGATCATGGCCGGTGCGGTGCTGCTCCTGCTGATCGCGTTCGCGGCCGCGCCTGGAAACCTGACCAGCTTGGTGAGCGATGCCGAGCGCGATGCGTTCAATGCCCAGGCCAACGACCCCAAGATGGAGGCCCAGGTGATCGCGTTCGTACAGGCGTTGAAGGAGGTACGCGCGTCGATACTCAGTGCGGACGCACTGCGCAGCCTGCTGTTCGTGGTGGCCGGTGGAGCGCTGGTGTTCCTTTTCGGCCGCCGGAAGATCAGGAAGCCGGTGCTACTGCTCGGCCTGAGCGCACTGGTGCTTCTGGACCTGTGGTCGGTGGACAAGCGCTATGTGAACAACACGAAGGACCGCGGGCGCTACGTGCAATGGGAGTCCGATGCCGATGCGGCGATCCCGTTCAAGCCCGGCGCCGCGGACATGGCGATCCTCGACGGGGAGGAGAACGCCGCCACGAAGGCCGATCTCGATAAAAGCCTCGAGCGGCTGAAGGAAAGCAAGGCCGATGCGAAGGGACGCGACAAGCTCATCACGGACGACGAGCGCACCCTGCTGCGTTTCGGCAGCCTCCGCCGCACGACCCATTTCAGGGTGCTCACCCTGAACAATCCGTTCAACGATGCGCGAACGAGCTTCTTCCACAAGAGCCTGGGCGGCTACCACGGGGCCAAGTTGAAGCGCTACCAGGAGCTGATCGAGTTCCATCTGACGCCGGAGGTCGCCGCGATCAATGCGGCGCTGAAGGCGGGAACGGATCTCCAGGCGATGAACGATCTGATGGCGCGACAGCCCGTGCTCACGATGCTCAACGCGCGCTATCTGATCTATGCCGATGACCGCGCGCCGATCCGCAACCTCAATGCGGCCGGCGTAGGCTGGTTCGTGGACCAGGTGAAGTGGGCGAAGGACGCGGATGGCGAGATCATGGACCTCGATGGCTTCGACCCATTGACCACGGCCGTGATAGACGAGCGCTACCGCACGGAACTGGGTGGAGAGGCTGCGTCCGATCCGGCGGCGACCGTGGAGTTGAAGCACTACAGGACGGATGAGATGACCTACACGGTGAACTCGGCGAACGGAGGCGTGGTGGTGTTCAGCGAGATCTGGTACGGACCGGACTGGCACGTGACCATCGACGGGAACCCGGCCGACCACGTGCGCGCCGACTACGTGCTGCGCGCCATGCACGTGCCGGCCGGACGACACGAGATCGTCTTTCGCATCGCAAGCACCCCCTATGCGGTCGGGTCGAAGGTGATGCTGGCGGGATCGGCCCTGCTGATCCTGCTGGTGCTTGGTGCACTGGTCATGGAGTTGCGCCGTCCGCGGGAGGAGGCGGCATGAAGCGGGTGCTGATCATCACCTACTACTGGCCCCCGAACGGAGGGGCCGGGGTGCAGCGTTGGCTGAAGTTCGCCAAGTACCTGCCCGCGTCAGGCTGGAAGCCGGTGATCTACACACCGTCGAACCCGGAGCTGATCATCGCCGACCCGGGCCTCGAACGCGACGTTCCGAAGGAGGCCGAGGTGATCCGACGTCCGATCCGCGAACCGTACGCGATCTACAAGTGGGTGACCGGTCGCAAAGGGGAGAAGGTGCATGCCGGTTTCCTCAACGAGAAGAAGGCACGCGGAGGGCTGCTCGACAAGCTGGCCATCTGGGTGCGGGGCAACCTCTTCATCCCCGATGCCCGTGTCGCCTGGGTGCGTCCCTCCATCCGGTTCCTGACGAAGTACCTGGGCGATCATCCCGTCGACGCCATCGTGAGCACGGGCCCGCCGCACAGCATGCACCTGATCGCACGCGCCCTGCACCGGGCCACGGGCATCCGCTGGATCGCCGACTTCCGGGATCCCTGGACCAACATCGATTTCTACCACCAGCTCCGACTGTCCCGTCGGGCGGATGCACGTCATCGCGGGATGGAGGAAGCGGTGTTGCGTGAGGCGGACGTGGTCGTGGGTGTGGGATGGACGATGGCCGCCGAGTTGGCGGAACCGGCCGGTCGTCCGGTGGAGGTGATCACCAACGGATATGATCCGGACGACATTCCGGAGCCGCCGGTCCCGGTGGACGATCTGTTCAGTCTGGTGCATGTCGGTTCGATGAACGCGGCGCGCGACGTGCCCATGTTGTGGCGAGCGCTCGCCGGCCTGTGCCGCTCCGATGCGTCCTTCGCGGAGCGGTTGCGTCTGCGATTCGTCGGCGCGGTGGACCGCAGCGCCTTGAGGAGCATCGCGGCAGCAGGACTCGCCGACAAGGTGGAGCGCATCGGTGTGGTGGACCATGCACGGGCGATGCAGGAGATGCAAAGAGCGCGCGTGCTTTTGCTCGCATTGAACGATGCGCCGAACGCCCGCGGCATCCTCACGAGCAAACTGTTCGAGTACCTGGCGGTGGGGCGGCCGATCATCGCCGTGGGACCCAAGGACGGCGATGCGTTCCGCGTGCTCCTGGGTCGCGATGCCGTGTTCCTCGATCGCACGGATACGCCGGAACCGGAGCGCCTTCGGGAATTGTTCGCGCATGCCGCGCCCGTGGCGGGGGAGAGCTCCACCTATGCGCGCGACGTGTTGACGCGGGAGCTTGCATGCCTGCTTTGAAGCCGAGAGCCGGAACTTCGCCAACATGCCGATCGCGCCACCATCCCCGCTTACCGCCCTGAGCGACCGCGTGCGACATTTCTACTTCAACAAGTACCTGCTTCCGCTCTGGCGGAGGGACAGGTACCACATCTCCTATTCCTTCACCTACAAGGCGCTCTGGTACCGGGTGTACAAGGTGGGCAGTCGCACGATCGACCGGCATTTCCGCGAGGCTTCCGGACCGGGTGGGTACATCTATGCTTCGCCGATGCCCTATCTGCCGGAGCGCTACGCCGATTGGTTCCGCTTCGCTTTCGTGCGCCATCCCGTGGATCGCCTGGTGAGCGCCTGGCGCAACAAGGTGGTCCGGGAGAACTACTTCGGGTTCGCGGCGGACCAGCTTACGGCGATGCGCGAACTGCCGGGATTCGTCGGCTGGCTGGAAGGACTCGATCCGTCGATGACGGATGAGCACCTGCGTGCCCAGCATGGCCTGATCGATATGGACCACGTTCAGTTCATCGGCCGGTTCGAACGGTTCGATGATGATCTGCGCCAGGTCGCCCAGCGGGTCGGGCTGCCGCTCGGCGAGGTGCACCATCTCAACGTAACTGCGCGCCGGCCGCTCGGGATCCCCTCGGAACTGGCCGAACGGATCGCGCACGTGTACCGGCGTGACATGGAGCTGTTCTATCCGGACAGCGGTCCCATGGGTTGAAGCGGCGGCGTTACTTTGCCGGGCATGGGTATCGTGCTGCGCCAGAGCGCATGGAACTCCGCGCTGAGCTACGTGGGCGTGGCGCTCGGTTTCGTGAACATGGTGGTGCTCTTCCCGCACGTACTATCCGCGGACGAGTTCGGGCTGACACGTGTGCTGGTGTCCATCACCGTGATGGTGGCCCAGGTCGCCCAGCTGGGAATGGAGAGCGCACTCCTGCGCTTCTTTCCGTACTTCCGGGATCCCGCGCAGGCACATAGGGGGGCGTTGGGCCTCGCCTTGAAGGTGGCCACCATCGGTATCGTGCTGGGCGGATCGTTCCTCCTCCTGTTCCGAGGGAACATGGTCCAATGGTTCAGCGATCGTAGCGGGATCCTGGCGGGCGCCTACGATGCCCTCTTCCCCCTGCTTATCTCGGAGGTCTATTTCATCGTCCTGCGCGCCTATGCGCGCTCCTTGCGCGAAAGCGTGGCACCGGTCTTCGTCCGCGAGGTCCTGTTGCGGATCCTTCAGTTGGTGTTGATCCTGGCCTACGCGCTGGGGACGTTCACGTTCGATGCGTTCATCTGGCTGTACGTCGGCACCTTCGTGGTGGTCGCGCTGGCCCTTTTCGTGCATCTACTGCGCATGGGCCACTGGCTCCCGGGGTTCGAACGCCCCCTTCCCCGAAGGTCGGTCCGGAGGAGCCTGGTATCCTACAGTGCCTATACCATCGCGGCGGGCATGGCGGTCATGGTAATGGGCAACCTGGACCAATTGATGCTCGGGGTGATGCTGAAGGACGGATTGAAATACGTCGCCTACTACGCCGTGGCCTACTACATCGGCTCTGTGATCTCCATCCCGGCGAGGGCGGTGGGCCAGATCGCCTTCCCGCTGCTCGCTGACGCCTGGAGGCGGCGGGACATGACCACCATCGATCGGTTGTACAAGCGTTCCGCGTCCGGCCAGTTCGTCGTGGGTGCGTTGACCTATCTGCTTGTCATCAGCGGGCTCGGGGCGTTCCTGCAACTGCTGCCCCCGGAATACGCCATGGGCCGCCATGTGATCCTGATCGTTGGAGCCGCGCAGCTCTTCAACATGAGCCTCGGACTGAACGGCGGCATCATCAATATGTCGCGTCACTTCCGCTTCGATGCATTGACGGGGATCCTGCTGCTATGCGTGAACGCCACGGCGAATTTCCTGTTGATCAAGAGCCAGGGCTTCATGGGCGCCGCCTGGGCCACGCTCGGGTCCCTGGTGGTGGTGAACCTGGTGCGCCTCGGCTTTCTGAAGCGGCGGTTCGGCCTCTGGCCGTTCGATCGGCGCATGGGCATCGGTCTGACGGCCATGGCCGTCACTCTGGTGGTGCTCTGGTTCCTGCCCGGGCTGCCGGGGCCCTGGTACGACCTCTTTCTGCGCGGGACCGTGGTCCTGGTCGTCTTTGTGCCCCTGGTGTTGGTATTCCGTGTAAGCCCCGATGTGAACGCCATGGTGCGCAGGCCGTTCGGCCGTTCCTCCTGGCCTGTGGACGACCCGCCCCGTTCGACATGAGACGCGTGCTCTGGATCGACAAAGGGGATGCGTCGTTCGTCAGGAGCGATCTCGAACTGCTGAAGGGTCATGCGGACGTGCATCGGATCGATTTCCGGCATCGCGGCATCCGCGCCGCTCTCTGGCTGATCGGGCGAGGCCTCACCCTTTGGTGGAACGTCCTCCGTTCCGATGTCGTCGTGGTGCAGTTCGGTGGTTGGCACGGGCTTCCCGCCCTCTTTTGGGCGCGGGTGCTTCGGCGTCGGTCCCGCCTGTTCCTGCACGGCGTGGATTGCGTCGCGATCCCGTCGATCGGCTACGGGAATTTCAGCACCGTCGGACAGGCTTGGGCCACACGGTGCTGTTACCGTTGGGCTTCGATGCTGGTGCCGATGCACGAGAGCCTGATCGAACGCACTGATGTGTTCAACGATGGGCGGGTCTCCCGGCAGGGTATCCGTGTCCATGACCCGGGATGCCGCACTCCGATCCGGGTGTTGCACCATGGGTTCGATACCGAGCGATGGCCGTTGGGGAGGGAGGAACGCAGCGGGTTCGTGACCGTGGCGCTGGATGCGTTCGGGCCACGCACTTCCGTCCTGAAGGGGATCGATCTGGTCCTTGCCGCCGCCGGACGGATGCCCGAGGTGCCGTTCACGATCATCGGTGAGGGTCCGACCTCCGGTGAAGCGCTTCCCCCGAACATCGAGATCGTCGCACCCATGCCCCAGCGCGAGTTGACCCGCTACTACCAGCGCGCATCGGGTTATCTGCAGTTGTCGCTCTCGGAAGGATTCGGCTGCGCGCTGGCCGAGGCCATGCTGAGCGGTTGCATACCCGTCGTGTCCGGGGCGGGATCGCTTCCCGATGTGGCGTCAGGGGCGGGCCCGGTGGTCCATGAGCGGTCCGTGGATGCGGTCGTTCAAGCACTCACCGACGTGCTCAAGGGGAAGGGGTCATGGGCGGATCCGCGAGCGGCCATCCAAGCACGCTTTCCGCTCGGGGCGAGGGCATCCGGTCTGCGGGCGCTGCTCACTTCCTGACCCACTGCTGCGTCCGGTAGAAGAAGAGGAGATAGCCGCGCACCATCAGGTGGCCCTTCTCGGGCCAGATCTTGCAGTCGTAGAACTTGCCGCTCTCGGGGTCCAGTATCGTTCCCTCCCATTCGCCATCATCGTAGCGAAGGTCGTCGAAGATGGTCATGCCGACCACCTTTTGATCCTTCCGATGGTCGGTGCACTTGGTGCAAATGGGGTCCTGGTCCTCGCCGGGATCACGGAAGAGCCGGATGATCCGGCCGTGTAGTGCACCATGCTGCAGAGTGATCTCCACGATGGAGCGTGGCTTGTGCGTGTTGTCATCGATGCTGGTCCATCGACCGGTGACGGCCTCCACAGCGGTCGGCGGTGGATCGATGGGCCCTGCCAGCGTGATCGCGGAAAGAAGGATGGTCACGAGCGATCGCACCGGGTTCAGAAGCTTCGTCCAACGCCCACCACATAGCGGAAGGCGAAGTGGTTGGTCTCCTCGGCGGGCAGCGCGTTCAGCACCAGCGGCATATCGAAGCGCAGCACCAATGGTCTCAGGCGTTCGAGCGGTCCCCAGTTCCTGATCGTGAGCGCGGCACCGACGCCCGCATCCGCGCGCAGGCCGCCGAGGTCGAAGTGGGTGCCCTCTTCATCCACATGGCGGTAGGCCATCACGCCGGCGTCACCGAAGAGGTACACGTCCAAGTGAAGGTGATCGCGCAACCAGGGCGGCCGCAAGGGTACCAGGCCATCGAGCTCGAGCTCCTCGCTGACGCTTGCTCCGCTGTTGCCGCTGTACGTGGGGATGATGTCACCGGCAGGGGTGCGTTCCGGTGCCAGATAACCGGCATAGCCCCGTAGGTTCAGTCCACCACCGTGCTGGAAATGGTTCGTTCCCGTTCCATATCCCGTCCATTCGTAAGGCACCATGCCCACGCTGCGCACGAACTTGTCGTCCATCATTTCCTCAGGGGATGCCCCCGCGAGGTAGAGCGCGCTTTCGCGCGGGGTGGCCCCGGTGCCGTATCGCACGTACCAGCGAGAGCGTAGCCGAAGTTTGCCGAAGGCATCGTCGTTCACCAGTTGCGCATGCACCTGGCCGTAGCCCAGGTCACTTCCCAGTGAACTGCTCCGGAGCACCACTTCGATCTCACCGTCGCCGTGGCGCCCGGAATAGCTCCTGTGCCACCCGATGTCCACCACGCTGTTCACTGTGTTCAGCTCCCATTGCTCGGGGTAGAGCAGGTAGTCCAGGTCGGTGCTGTCGCGACGGAGAAGGACCTTTCCATCGATGGTGATATGCGTCTTGCGATCGGGCAGACGCCAGGTGGCACCGCCTGAATACTGCTCCAGTCCGTCCAGCATGTGCACTCCGAGATGGACGGATGAACCCTTGAGCACACGCTCGGTGCCCGTCTCGTAGTCGAGGATGAACGAAAGCAGGTCATAGCTGGGGTCCACGCCACCCTGTCGGAGGTATTGGCCCAGTCCGGTGCTCATCCATGCGGTGAACCAGAGCTTGTGCTTCCAGTTCATGTAGTCGCCATGGAAATGCCCGCCGACCTTGACACCGTCGAAACCGTTCCACCAGAGCTCGGGCCGCGCCCTGCCCTCATAGGCGCGCCGGTCGGGCCTTTCGTTCAGCTGGTCATCCAGGCCGATCTCGATGGGAGGTGGCCGTTGGTCGTTCAGCTTGTAGCGGTCGGCCAGACGGTCCGTCGGATCGATCGTCACGGAGCGGATACCGGAGGGGATATCGATGTGTGCATGGTAGTCGCGCTGGAGATCGGCGAACCCGATCCATCGCGGCAGGATGGTCGCACTCGTGGGTTTCGCATACCAGGTATTGGGGATCAGGAAATCGTGCACGGCGCCGTCCCTTCCCACCACCTGGAGGTCGATGGGCATCTGCATCCCGCCCCGGCGGCGCAGATGAACGACCTGGCCGGAGTTCCTGCCCCGGTGCTTGATGCCCCGCACGGCATAGTCGATCACCGCGTCGGTGCCGATCCATTCATCGAAGAACCAGTCGAGATCGACATGGGTGAAGTCGATGATGCTCCGCCGGAAGTCCTCGACGTAGGGATGGCACACCTTCCATTGGTCGAAATAGTGCCTGAGCGCGGCAAGGAAGCGTTCCTCACCGAGCACGTACTGGAGATTGTAGAGCATGACGGCGGTCTTGTAATAGACATGACCGTATCCGCCGCCAAGGCCCTGTACGTCGCTGAACGCATCGCTGTGCACGTCGATGGCGGGCACCTCGCAGCGCACTGCGTCACGGGTGTAGCCGTAGTACACCTGGCTTTCGCGGGCCAGCCGGGGGCTCCGGTAGCGCCGTTCCCAGGCGGTGGAGGCCGGTTCATCCACCATGGTGTCGCCATCGAGGTGCTCCAGGCCCCATCCCGTGAGGAACTGCGTAAAGCCCTCGTCGAGCATGGCCCGATAGGTCTCGTTGTTGCCTACCATGCCGAAGAACCAGTTGTGGCCGACCTCGTGCATGAACAGACCGCGGTAGTTGGGCTCGTTGCCGCTGTCCAGGGTGAGCATGGGGTATTCCATGCCATCACGCGCATCGGCGACCACCATCTTGGGGTAGATGTACATGCCGATCTGTTCGCTGTGCGTGCGCACCACCTGGGCCGTGTATTCCGCAGCGTTCTGCCATTTGGAGGCATGCGGCTCCTCGGCCATGGCGATGCACTTCACCCCGTTCCATTCGGCCTCGCCGATCCGGTAGGTGGGGTCGCAGGTGAAGGCGAAGTCGTGGACGTTCTCCGCATGGTACCGCCACACTTTCCGCTCCCCGGCCACATAGGGGGTGATGACCGATGGCCTTTCGTTCCATGGCTTGTCCTTGAAGTTGCGGATGTCCAGTCTGGCGCGCAGGTCCGCAGGCAGGACCTCGTCGGGGTTCTGCAGCCAGCCGGTCGCTTCCACGACCTGGTCGTTCGGCATGTCGAGCGCCACATCATATGAGCCGAAATCGCCGTAGAACTCATGACCGAGGTGTTGCTGGGTGTCCCAACCCATGTGGTGGTCGTACACGCTGATGCGTGGATACCAGTGCACGCCATCGTAGTGCTTGGAACCCCAGGCATCGAACAATTTCATGCGTCGGTACAGCCCCTGCAGCCAATGGGTGCGGAAGTCGATGGAGAATACCACCCTGCCTCCCGGGGGGAGCGGTTCGGGCAGCCAGGCCTTCAGCACGGTATTGTCCTGTTCACGCCGGAGCTCCGCCCCGTTCACCTGCATCGACCTCACCTCCGTGCCGGCGGGATGGTCGGCATCGCCCATGCGCCCCGGATCGTGGTGACCGTTCTGTTGGTCCATGTAGGAACCCTTGTTGTAGGCTTCTTCATACAAGTGGAAGAACACGAACGGCAGGGTGTCCGGCGAGTTGTTCCAATAGGTCAGGTCGACGTGTCCGTCCGCGACATCGGTCACCTCGTCCAGGCGGGCCGTGATCCGGTAGTGGACGTCCTGCTGCCAGTAGCCGGGTGCCGGTGGTCGGTTGCCCCAGTAGTACGGATTCCCGGGATCCCTGTAAGTATCCGGGGAGTGCAATGGATCATAATGTTGGGCGAGCAGCAGCAGGGGCGTTGCCAGGAGCAGCGTGATCAGGAAGGTGCGCATGGGAAGGCTCCAAATTACCGGATCGGTCCAGGAGTTCAGGGGGTCCGGTCACGCAGACGCAATTCCCGGCCATGCCGTGCACGGCTGATGCTGATGTTCAGTTCGTACCCGACCAGGAGGGCGAACATATTGAGGTAGATCCAGAACTGTACGGCCAGGATCGCACCGATGGAACCATAGAGGGCGTTGTAGTCCGTGATATTGCTGAAGATGTACGCAAGCGCCTGCGAAAGCACCAGGATCATCGCAAGGGTCAGCAGCGCGCCCGGAGTGAACAGCTTGAAGCGGCGTGCTTGCGGATCACCGACGTAGTAGAGCAGGGAAACGCTCAGCAACAGAAGGAAGATCGAGATCGTCCATTTCGCTGCGAAGAGTCCGAGGACCTGCAGCCCGCTGGTGAGTATGTGCTTTTCCTGGAGCAGTCCGATCACCGTATCGCTGATCGCCATCACGGGGATGGCGATCAGCATCAGGAGGGTGAGGGCGAGGAGGAGGGCCAGGCTCAGCAGCCGCTGTTTCAGGGGGCTGTGCCAGGTGATCAGGTTGCTGCTGCCGCTGAAACCCAGCAGGATGGCATTGATGCTGTTGCTGGCCAGGTACAGGCCCGTGATGAAGCTGACCGAGAGCAATGTGCCATGTTTCTTGACGACGAGGTCGTGCAACGTACCCTCGATGAACCGGTACACCTCGGCGGGCATCATGTCATGGAACGTGCGCAGGAGGTTCTCCTGCAGGTCGGGTATGGGGATGAAGGGGATCAGGGTGAGCAGTACGATGGTCGCCGGGAAGAAGGCGGTGAACAGCTTGAAGGAGATCGCGGATGCCCTGGTGGCAAGCCGTCCCTCGCTGAGCGCCTTGAAGTAGAACCGGGAGATGGCGTAGATGCTGAAGCCGGCAAAACCGGGAAGCACCACCCGATCGCCCCAGCGGATCAGTTCACGGAAGGTCCGCGAGTACAGGAGGCGACGGAACAGGCGTTGGGCCACGGCTCACAGGAGGGCTTTCAGGCTCAGGTCGAGACTGCCGGGTGAATGGGTGAGCGCTCCCACGGAAATATGGTCGACGCCTGTTCCGGCATAGGCCCCCGCGGTTTCCAGGGTGATCCCTCCCGAGGCTTCGGTGGCGCATCGCCCGTTGATGGAACGCACGGCCTCGCGGAGCGGTCCCGGGCTGAAGTTGTCGAGCATGATACGGTCGACCCCCCCGCAGGCCAGCACCTGTTCGACCTCGCCGAGGTCGCGTGTTTCCACCTCGATCGGTAGCGCCAGTCCGTGATCCTTCAGGTAGCGCTGCGCCGCCCTCACTGCTTCGGGGATGCCACCGGCCATGTCGATGTGGTTGTCCTTGATGAGCACCATGTCGTACAGACCGAAGCGATGGTTCATGCCGCCGCCGATGCGTACGGCCCATTTTTCGATCGCACGGAGCAATGGGGTGGTCTTGCGGGTGTCCAGCACCTTGCAACCCGTACCGGCGACGGCCTCCACGAACCGCCCGGTCATCGTGGCGATGCCGCTCATGCGTTGCATGAAGTTGAGGACCACCCGCTCGGCGGTGAGGATCGAGCGGGTGGGACCACGGACGATGAACGCCACCTCCCCGGGTGTGACCCGCGCACCATCGTTCAGCAGCACCCGGACGTGCAATGCCGGGTCCATCCGGTGGAAGACCGCCTCCGCGAGCTCCACCCCGGCCAGGATCCCCCGGTCCTTGACCAGCAGTTGTGCCGCACCATGGGCGTCGTCCGGGATCGTGGACAGGGCGGTATGATCTCCACCGCCGATATCCTCCCGAAGGGCGCGTGCGATCAGGTCCTCGGTCCCTTCGGGAAGCACGTCAGAGGTCGCCTTTGCTGGGCTCGATGCGCAATTGCTTCACCAGTTCGGCCGAATCCATCCGCTTGACGAAGAAGGTGACCCGGAACTCGCCGTTGGCTGTCCGCAAACGGCCGATGTAGTAGCTGTCACCCATCTTGGACACCCCCTCGTGCTCCACGGAGAAACCGGATGGGACGTGCTCGTCGAAGAATTTGCGCAGGATCTGCTCGGCCTGCACCCGGCTGTACACATCGCTGGCACCCATCACGGTCAGGTCGATGTTCGGGATGAACTTGTGTGCCAGTTCCTTGGAATTCCCGGTGCTCAGGGCCTGGACGACCCCGACCTTCACGCTGTTCTGCGCGTATAAGCCGGTCGCCAGGACAAAGGGCACCATCAGCATCAGTGTTCGACGTATCATCATCACCGTCCGTATCAGTGCATCGAAGGTCGCAAACATCGGGCCATGCCGCGGATGTTAGGGTGATCGATTTACCAACACCTTTGACGGCATGGAGCTGGAGCTGGTGCTCGTGGGGAAACCCGCAGGAGGTGGGCTCACCGAGGCGTACAAGGAGATGGTCTCCCGGATGAGGAGGCCTTGGGTGGTCCGGGAGCGGATCATTCCGTCCGCGGGTCAGGGTGGCCCGGACCATAAAAGGCGCGTGGAGGAAGAACGGATCCTCCGCGCCATTCAAGCGGGGGCGCCCATCGTGGTGCTGGACGAGGGGGGGCGGACGATGACCTCATCGGCGTTCGCGAACGACCTCGGGCGATGGCGCGACCAGGGTACCCGACGGATCGTTTTCGTCGTGGGGGGGGCTTTTGGACTGACGGATACCGTCCGGGAGAGGGCCGATCTGCTGCTCTCGTTCGGACCGATGACCTTCCCGCACCAGCTGGTCCGGCTGATGCTCGCCGAACAGCTCTATCGGGCCCAGGAGATCCTCCGTGGAAGCGCCTACCACCACGGCGAATAGGGCGGGCTGATCGCGATCGGCCGATATTTACCGGCCGGCGATGATACTCACCGAGTACTTCGGATACATCACGATCGACCTGTGGGAGTACGCCCTGCTGTTCTTCTACCTCGTGCTCCTCTTCATTTTCTTTGCGCGAAGGAAGAACCGTCGGATCAAGCAGCATCCTGAGTACAAGTACTTCCTCTGGGGCCTCTACGCGAAGGTCATTGGCGGCATCGTCTTCAGCCTGATCTATTTCTTCTATTACAAGGGGGGGGACACGATCACCTACTATGTCTCGGCCATGGCGATGTCCAATCTCGCCAAGTCGGACCCCATGGCCTACCTGCACGTGCTCTTCGGGGCCAATGATGCTGCGCACCGTCAGTACTTCACGGTGGAGACCGGCTATCCATATAGCTATGTCTATCACGATGCCCGGGCCTTCATGGTAGTGCGTATGATCAGTCCATTGATCATGCTGACCTTCAACAGCTATCTGATCACCACCGTGCTGGTGTCGGCGCTATCGTACAGCGGCATCTGGAAGTGCTACCGGACCTTTGTTCGATATTTCCCGCAGCTCAGCGGCCGCTTCGCCTTCGCGTTCCTTTTCATGCCCTCCTGCATCTTCTGGGGCTCCGCGATCCTGAAGGATACGTTCACATTTTCCGCGACATGCTGGTTCGTTCATTGCGTGGACCGCTATTTCTTCGAGCGGAAGGGCCGGGCCTCGGCGATGTTCGGCTTGCTCGTGAGCGGGTGGGTGCTCATCGCCATCAAGCCGTACATCTTCATGGTGCTGTTCCCGCTCTGTCTGATGTGGGTCCTCTATTTCCGCCTGGCGCGGATCCGCAACCTGTTGATCAAGTACCTGCTGCTTCCCGCGGGTACGGTGATGTTCATGGCTCTTTCGTTCGTGGTGTTGAACAGTCTGCAATCGAAGCTGGGCAAGTTCTCGCTGGACAACGCATTGAACACGATCCTCATCGCGCAGCAGGACATGAAGCGGGAGATGGAGTACGGCACGAACTACTTCGATCTGGGTCCGATGGACAAGTCGTGGACCAGCGTGCTGAGCAAGTTCCCGGCCGCCACCGTTGCCACACTGTTCCGCCCCTTCCTGTGGGAGTGCAAGAACGTGGTGATGGTCCTTGCAGGGCTGGAGAACACGTTCATCGCACTTCTGGTCCTTTCGGTGCTGGTCCGAAGTCGGATCTTCCATCTGACAGGCGCGCTCACGAAGAATCCACTGGTGCTCACCTCGATCATGTTCGCGTTGTTCTACAGTTTCGTCACAGGGATCACCACGCCGAACTTCGGTGCGCTCGTGCGGTTCAAGGTGCCGATGTTGCCGCTCCTGGTGACGGGCCTGTACATCATGTTGTTCCTGCTGAACGAAAGGCGTAGGGCGATCCGCGCGGGCCGGAAGTTCCGCTTCGAGGACTACGCCATGGGTAGTGCCCATGTGCCGGACCGGAAGCCTGGAAAGCGCGCACGGGTGATCGGACCCTTGGCCCATGCCTGATCAGGTCCGATGATGGAACCCCGCGTGATCCTGTACATCGACTTCTGGGGTGTCCATGATCCGCTCACCGCGGCCACCGTGCTGCCCGGTGTGCGGCTGCTTGTGGGCGAAATGGGCGTCGATCGACTGATGCTGGCCACGGTGGAACGCGGCGATGGGAAGGTCTTCGAGGCGGACGCACTGCCACCCGCAGTGGAGCATGTACCGTTGGTCGCGTCGCGACTCGGGTTCCGCCCTGTGGATCGGGCCTTGGACCAGCTCCGGATGGCGGCGCGGCTCGTTCAATTGGTGCGCCGCCGCGGTGTTCATGCGATCCTTGCACGAACCTCGGCCGCCGGAGCGCTCGCCATGCGGGTCTCGCGGGCCACCGGAGTTCCTTTCGCTGTAGAGAGCTTCGAACCCCACGCCGAGTACATGGTCGATTGTGGGGAGTGGAGGCGGTCCGGTCCGATGTTCCTGGCGTTCGATCGGTTGGAAAGGGCGCAGCGCGAACGGGCCACCCTGCTGATCACCGTTTCCCGGGGCTACCGCGACGAACTGGAGGCGATGGGCATCCCGCCGGAGCGCCTGGCCGTGGCCCCCTGTCCGGTCGATCCGCGGTCGTTCGCCTTCGACCCGGCGGCCCGCAGGGCCATGCGCGAACGCCATGGTCTGGGTGATGCGCCGGTCGTCATCTATGTCGGGAAGTTCGGAGGATTGTACCACGATGACCTGGCCTATCGCGCGTTCGCCGAGGCCTTGATCGTGCTTGGCGATGCGGCGCGCTTGGTCATCCTTACACCCAACGATGCCCCGGTGGTCCGGGCGGGAATGGCAACTGCGGGCGTTGCCTCCGAGCGCGTGACCATTGCGCGGGTGCCACATGCGGAGGTACCCGCCTATCTCAGCGCCGCCGATCTCGCCATGGCACCATATCGGAGCACCCGGAGCAGCGCCTACCTCAGCCCGGTGAAGGTCGGGGAGTATTGGGCGAGCGGCCTGCCCGTGGCATTGACCCAGGGCGTTGGGGACGAGGATGGACTGATCGAGCACGATCCATCCCTGGGTGCCTTGTTCGACCCGGAGGGTGCCGGGGTCCGTCCGGTGATGGACCACATCCGGGCGATCATGTCCCGCCCCGGGCATCGTATGCGGATCGCCCGGACCGCCGCGCCGTTCCGTTCGATCGCCCACACGCGTGAGGCCTATGTGCGTTTATTCGATCGCGTAGGGAGGTAGCGGTCGGAGAATCGCACGGAAAGCGTCGCGGGTCCGGTGCGCGTGCCAGTAGGAACCGGCCATGATCCGCCTGGCGCGCCGGTCGAAGTAGCGCACCTGCGATGGGGTGGCGATCCCGGGATGGTGCCGCAGCCAGTGCAGGATCGTCCGATAGGAACGTTCCAATCCGCCCAGGTCCGACATGGCCGAGGTGCCCGTACGACGGTAGATGAGGACGATCTCTTCCGTGAAGGCATAACGCCGACCGCCCGCCAACTCCATGTAGAAGAGCAGGTCCTCCGCGTGCGTGATGACCTCATTGAAAAGGATCCGAGGACGGGGGGGCTCCCATCGGATCATCCATGTCGGACCGAAAAAGCATTTGCCCGTGAGCTCGACCAATTCCTTGAGGGCGTTGTCCGTGGGTGCGGGGGTATAGGTGCGGTGCACGTTCTCCAGGTCCCGGTCCATCAGGGCCACGCTGCCGTCGCAGATGTCGGCCTGGGGATCCTTGAGCAGTACCTCCAGCCTCGCCCGCAGGCTGTCCGGCGGAAGGATGTCATCGGCGTCGAACGTGCAGAGGAACTCCCCCCTGACCTGTCGAAGAGCATGGTTCCGAGCGCTGCCAATGCCTCCATTGGCCTGTTGGAAGCGACGGATGCGCGGATCATCGAAGCCGGCGATCACCGTACCGGTGTCATCGGTGCTGCCATCGTTCACCACCAGAAGTTCCCAATTGCCATAGCTCTGTGCGATCATCGAGCGGATGGCCGCGCCGATGAACGGCCCTGCATTGTACGCGGGCATGATCACGCTGATCAGCGGTCCATCCTCCATGCAAGCGAAGATCGTCCTGTTCGGGGCGTTCCGGTGCTGTCCGAGGACCACTTCATGTCCAGGGTGGCCCGCTTTCGTACAATCGGAAGAGACGGCGCATCTTCTCCTCCATGCCGATCACGGGACGCAACAGGTCGATGTTACGTCGTGCGTTCCCGGCGCGCATCGACGGAGCGAGCGGTCCTTGCAGCAGTTCGAGGGCCGCGTCGGCGATCGCCCGGGCGTTCTTGTGCGGTACGATCCGTGTGCCGGCCGATCGGTCCATGTTCAGGTCGTTGATCAGTCCGCTTCGGGTGAACACGCAAGGCGTGCCGGCGATCATTCCTTCGGCGTACACCAGACCGAACGCCTCCGCCAGATCGTCCTCCGGAACGTGGATGAAGAGGTCGAACCATTGGAAATGATCGGCCAGGTCCGCATCGAACGCAACGGTCCGGTGAACGCCTTCCGGCAGTTCCGAAAGCATCCGTTCATAGCGCGCACTGTGTGGTGTGCTGGTCCAATTGAACAGGAGCAGCCGCGCATCGGGCCAGCGCTCCCGGATCGATCCGAAGGCGGGGATCGCATGGTCAAGACCCTTCCATGCGAAGGGCCTGGCCACCATGGCGATGATCGGGTAGGGCACGGGTTCGGATGGGAAGTATCCGGCCCGCGCCTTCTCTGCTGCGGCGCTGACCTGCCGCGGCCCGTCCAAAGGAAAACCGTGGTGGATGAGCACCACCTTTCGCGCGGGAACGTGCTCCATGTCCACCAATACACGCACCACGCCGCTGCTGATCGCGATGATCCGGTGCGAAAGCCGGTCGATGATCTTGTCATAGAGCACCCCTCGGAAAGGATGGTACTTGAAATTGTGCGTGGAGTGGTGGCGGGTGTGGATCACCGCGGGCACACGTCGGATACGTGCCGCAAGTGTTCCGAGGAAGGAGGCTTCCAGCAGATTGGCGTGGACCACGTCCGGTCGCTGCCGTCCGATCTCCCGAAGGATCTCCAGGAAGGTCCGGAACAGGTCCTTGCGTCCGCGATGCACGATCGTCCTGCAGGGGATGCCTGCGGCCAGGAGATGCCTTGCGAGCGGCGTGTCGACCTGCGGGTTGAGCAGGAGGAATCCGAGCGTGGCGCGCGAACGGTCCCAGTGTGCCACAAGATGCTCGTACTCCTTGCTGGATGCCACACCCGAGACGATATAGAGCACCTTCTTCATGGACGTCGATCCCCGATACAGCTTTGGATCACCTGCGCGTAGCGTTCACCGACCGAGGCTGCTGAGGATCGCGCCATCATCGCACCGGCGATCTCCTTCCGATCCATGCCCAACGCACGGTCCCAATCCTCTCGGATGCGCAGGGCCCAGGTCTCCGGTGCATTGTCCGGAAGCAGCATACCGTTCCCGGCATGGACGAACTCCGGAATGCCTCCGACCGCGCTGGCGAATACCGGAGTTCCGCAGCACAGCGCCTCTGCGCATACCACGCTGTACGTCTCATAGTCCGAGCAATGCAGAAAGGCATGGGCCTCCCGCATGCCTCGTGCGGCCCTTTCGGGCCCCAACCGGCCCGGAAGATCGATCCGCTGGCCCAGGCCATGCGCTTCTACCAGCGCCCTGATCTCGGGCATCAATGGACCATCCCCGGCGATGGTCAGATGGACGTCCAGGCCCATTTCGCAAAGCCGTTCCATTGCCAGGACCAGCGTTTCGGGTCGTTTGGGACGACGCCATCCCGAGATCGCGAAGAACCTGCCCGCGATCGGTCGCGTGTCGCGTTCAGGATGGAAGCGGGTGGTGTCAACAATGTTGGGGATGATCCGGAGATCAAGGTCATTGCGCCGGGCGAACCGGGCGATGTCGTTCCCGAGGGCGTTCGAAACACACACCACTGGCAGGTCCGGGGTGAAGATCCTCCGCGTGCGTTCGAGGCCGGGACTGGTCGAGCGAAAGTCGGAATGGTAGGCGCTCCAATGTTCGGAGATCAGGACGGGCACCCCGAAAAGGCGGCGCAGGATACGCCAATGGACCGCCAGCGGATAGGCGATCACCAGGACGATCGCATCGAAACGGGCCGAGCGGTCACGCGTGATCCAGGCGTGGACCACCAGCAGAAGCGTTAGCCATTCGATGGCGTGCCACTTCTTGGTCCGCACGTTGAGGATGGAGGTGCGATCGGCCGGACCGCCGGAACGGACCCAGGACCATGCCCGACCCGGCCTCACGGCGATGTGCCAGACCACCTGATCACCATAGGGGCGGAGGGCCGCTACATGGCGCTGCACGAAGGGTGCTTCGTGCGGTGCGTCGGGATGTGGATACCAATTCGCGATATGAAGAACGCGCATCGACGGCAGGGTGCTGCGGTGGCCAAGATCGTGCATTCCGGACACGGTGATCCCTCGGGTCTTCACGCCATCGGGAAGGCATCGCCCATGATCCACCAGCGGAGGAGGGCCATGATGCCGCCGAGCACTGCCAGCACCAGCAGGTCCCGTGCGATGATCTTGCGCCATGGTGCTCCCACCACGGCCAGCAATCTTCCCGTGAAGTAGAGGAACGCGATCACGCTGACGCCGGAGTAGACGAGCACAGCACCTGTGCTCGAACGCAGCAGCCAGAGCCCGCAGAGCAGCGCCGCGATGCGGGCGACGAGCAGCACGGAATGGAAGGCGAACATGGCGCGCTCCCGGCGAAGCACGTTGAGCAGGGTCGACATCGGTTCGGAGAGGAACCGGAAGAAGAAGAACGGCCCCATCCAGCAGGCGAAGGTCCCCGACATTGCCCAGGGTTCTCCAAGGATGGTCCTGAAGAGCAGGTCGCTGAAGAAAGTGATGCACAGGAATGGGAGCACCCCGATGATGAACAGCCTTTCGTGGAACTGATGCGTGACACGGGCGAGGGTCTCGGGACGTTCGTTCCTGGTCTCGGCGGCCTTCTGTTGGAAAACGGTGCCCAGGCTGTACCCGATGAGCCGCAAAGGCATTAGTAGGAGCCCAGCCGCCAGGGTGAATTGTCCGACAACGGCCGTATCCCCGCTCAACATCAGGATCGGTGCCTGCTGGCCGAGCAGGGCGATGTACCGGCCGGGAAAGATGAACAGTGGATAGTTCCTGTACTCGATCACGGCCCGCCACATGGTGCGGATCGATCGACGTTCGAGAAGGGCCCTGCGATGGTGCGGGTAGAGCGCCCGGACATAGGGCACCAGCGAGAGCCCCCGGATCAGCACCTCGCCGAGAATGAGACCGTGCATGGCCCCGCGTGTGGCCCATCCGTATCCCAGGTTGAACAGCCGCAGCGCCAGGTTGGTGCCACCGCCAAGGGCCGCCGATCGCTTGAAGGCCTTCTGGCGGGCGATCCATTGTGTGAGCATGGTGGGCACGGCCTGGGCCACGGTACCCAGGGGGATCAGATAGAACCAAAGACCCATTCCGCGCCAGCTCGGCACCTGTTGGAACAGCAGGTCGCGCATCGCCATCAAGGGCAGCAGGGCCAGCACCACCGCTCCGACCAGCAGGAAATTGGCGCGCATCAGGTCCATGGCCTTCTCGTCGTCGCGCGGCAGCACGTAGGCGAGCGTCAGACCGCCGTCCGCGGCCAGCGCCAGGTTCGTGCAGATGGTGAAGAAGATCCCATAGATCCCATAGGCCTCCGGTCCATAGATCCTGGCGATGAGCGGTGTGAGCAGCACCTGGCTCAGTGTGACCACGGCCGTGCCGCTGAAGGCGAACATGGCGTTGCGGGCGAAGGTGCCTTCCGAACGCACTTTCCGGAGGTCGCCGGCCCACTCCCGCCACTTGCGCTTCAACGTACCCTTGTCCATCCCCGGTGATCGCCCAAAGGTATCGGGGCGGGGGTACCGGTCGGCTTGGCGAACTTCGCCCGGATGGACCAATGGACGATCTGTTCCGGGAACCCGGGAAAACTGGCAGAGCTAGAGGCGCTCTTGCCCGAAGGCGTGGTCGCGATGACACATGTGCAACGCGGCTTTCCCGCCGATCTGCCCGAGGACGGGGAGACGTTGGAGGCCAATGCGCTCCAAAAGGCCCGGACCGTACAGCACCGGGTGGGTGGTATCGCCCTGGCGGATGACAGCGGGCTTGAGGTGGATGCATTGGCAGGGGCACCTGGCGTGCTTTCTGCGCGTTTCGCGGGACCCGCCAAGGACGCTGCGGCGAACATGCGCAAGTTGCTCGGAGCGCTCGAGGGCGTGGGGGATCGTAGGGCACGGTTCCGAACGGTCCTGGCCGTGATCGGCCCGTGGGGCGAGCAGCTCTTCGAAGGGCGTGTGGAGGGAACCATCACGGAAGCACCGCAGGGTGTGTTCGGGTTCGGCTATGACCCGGTGTTCCGCCCGCAGGGCCACGACCGCACCTTCGCGGAAATGGACGCGGCGGAAAAGAACGCCATCAGCCATCGCGCGCAGGCCATGGCGAGGCTCAAGGTGTGGTTGCATCAGCGTGTGCCGGCCGTTTGAAGGCCGTCCTGCACGAGGTCATTGATCAGGTCCTCCACCGCGAGGCCCTCGGCCTGCAACATCTTCGGGAAAATGCTCGCCGCGCTGAAGCCGGGGGTCGTGTTGACCTCGATGGTGCTCAGGACCTCGCCGGTCCAGATGTGGTCCACACGCACCATGCCGCGACAACCGAGCGCATCATAGATCGCAGCCGAGCGTGCCTGACAGAGGTGCGTGACCATGTCCGGTACAGGTGCCGGAACGATCTCCTCCGTGGCTTTGTCGTGGTACTTCGCATGGTAGTCGAAGAATTCCCTGGGCGTCCGCACTTCACATAGGGGAAGCGCCCGGGTCGTTCCGGCCGTTCGGACCACACCACAGGTCAGTTCCCGACCGGTCACCGCCGCCTCCACCATCACGGCATTGCTTTCCGCGAAGGCCAGCGCCAGCGCCTTCGGCAGAGCATCCGCCGACCGCACTTTGCTGATGCCCAGGCTGCTGCCACTTTGGTCCGGCTTGACGAAACAGGGGAAACCGATCCGTTCGGCGATCGTCGCCGGGTCGGTCCCGCCATCGGTCAGTAGCATCGAATCCGCAGTGGTGAAACCCGCCTGGCGCAGCAGCGCTGTCGTGGCGTACTTGCTGAAAGTGATCGCCATGTTCACCACACCGCCCGTCTGGTATGGCACACCGAGCATGTCCAGGTAGCCCTGAAGCTTGCCATCCTCTCCGGGCGTGCCATGGATGGCGATCAGGGCGAACGCAAAGGGTTCCATACCGGCACCCCGGTCGATCCGGAATCCGCCGCGATCGAACGCAAGGATGGCGCCTTCGGGTGATCCGCAGGACCAGGCATCACGTGTGATGGTGACGTAGAACGGATCGTAGAGCTCCCTGTCGATGGCGATCATCATCCGCTCCGCGCTCTGGTGGCTGATCACCGCCTCACCGGAATAGCCGCCACGAACGACGGCGATCGGAGGGCGGAGTTGCGGCATGGGTGTCGGCATCAGGGCGTATAGGTCCTTCGTGGCATCGGATCCGGCCCGTAAAGATCGATGCCGGAACGATCCAGCATGCCGAGCACTGCTTCGATCTTTTCCGGTGCCATGGTGCGTTGCCAGCTGGTGAGCTGGGCCGTCGGGTCGTGCACCTGGCTGCCGGCCAGGGTGGTCCCGCTCGGACGCCGTGCATGTTCCAACGCCGCCGCGGGTACGTCGAGGCCCCAGGCGCCGAACACCTTGGCCAGGGTGTCCTTCGTTCGCAGCACGAGCTCTTCATAGGTGATCGTCGTCCAGAGGCGGTCGTTGTCCGGATGCTTCAGCAGATGGCCGGTGGTGATGCACCACATGGCGGCCTGCCTTTCCTCCGGTGTCCGGACCGCATCGAGCAGTGCGCGATGGCTTTCGATGAATTCCTGATGGGGGTGCGGGAAAGTTCCGATGCGCAGGGGATGTCCCTCCCATGCCTTGAACTTGATCATGGACCCGACGACGGCACAGGGATGGCGCACCAGGAGGACCGGCCTCGGCAGGTCGAACCGACGCACCAGCCAGGGCAGGAGCAGCTCTCCACGGACGAACTTCACCACCAGGCGGTCCGCTGCCCGCAATTCGCCAATGGAGGACGTACGCGTCAGATAGGGGGATAGCATCCTCCCCGCGAACAGGTCGGCGAACAAGGCCTCCGCCTCCGGCCAGCTGGCGTCCTCCGGTATGTATTGCCGCCACCAGAACCCGATCCGTTGGAAGGGTGGGTTGTTCAGCAGGTCCAGCGGCTCCCAGATCGTGGCCGTGCGGGGGAGGGTGCGCACCATCTCCTCCAGCCAGGTGGACCCACCACGCGGCTGCGAGAAGATCAGCAGTGCATCGGCCGGATCGACGTGCATCCGTCCGCGCAGGGAGCGCAGCTGCCATTGCCTGTTCCAGGTCCGCAGCTTGTGCCGCGCGCGTTCGATGAGCGAAGGTGACATGGCAGGTGCGGCAAAGAACGCGAATTCCACATCCGGCCGCGTTCCAACAATGAGCCCTCCGTTGCGCACGGAACGGGCCGCCTAACTTAGCCGCCCGCCATGGCGAAGAAGCCCACGCGATCACTGCGGCCCCTTGTATTGCTGCTCCCGCTCTTGGTGGCGGCGCTCCTGCTTTTCATGGGCTGGTCGTGGCTCAAGAGCTATACACGTCACGGTCAGGCGGTGCGCATCCCGGACCTGACGGGCCTTTCATTGGCGGAGGCGGACGCGCTCCTGGGCGAACGAGGACTGGATGTGATGGTGATCGACTCGGTGTACAGCGATGAAGCACCGAAAGGCACCGTGGTCGATCAGGATCCCGATCAGGGGCTGGACGTCAAGCCGGGGCGCAAGATCTACATCGTGCTGAACGCCACCCAGCCGAAGATGCTGAACATGCCGCATCTGGTGGACCTCTCCAAGCGGCAGGCCATTTCTGTGCTGGACATCATCGGCCTCAAGGTGAAGGACCTGCGCTACAGACCGGACGCCTGTGTCGATTGCGTGCTCGAACAATTGTACCAGGGCGCGCCCATCGCTCCGGAAACACGCATCCGTCGCGGTGAGGCGGTGACACTGGTGCTGGGCAGCGGATTGAGCGGTGAGCGTGTCCCTGTACCGGACATGACCGGTCTGACCCTGGCGGAATTGGCCGCGGTGCTCAACATGGCCTCCCTCAACGTCGGAGTGGTGGCCGAATGCCGCGGCTGCAATACATCGGTCGATTCGGCGTTGGCTCGCGTATACCGCCAGTCGCCCGCACCGGGAACGAACAGCTGGATCGCCATGGGCGGGTTGATCGATGTTTGGCTGAACGCGGATACCACCGGTCTGCGGCCCAAGGCCCGACCGAACGACACGCTTACCATAGAGAACGACCAAGACGGAGCGAATGCGTATTGAACCGCTATACCTTCTTCTGATTGCCCTGGGCCTTCCCGTCGCCATCACCGCGCAGTCCGATGCGCTTTTTCCACTGCATGCGGACCCGAGACCGGCCCCTGCGGGCGTCCTGCAGCGCAGCGGCATGGGCCTGGAGCACTTCACCTACAGGTTCGACACACAGTCGCTGCCCATCATCGACGATTTCAGCATCGACCGCACCCTCCACCCGGACGCGCAGGCCTCCGACCCCGATGTTACGCTGGATTCCCTTGTGTTCCACCTCGCTGTGGCCGGGGTCAGCACGCCGGACCAGGCCTTCCGCACGGATACCACCCACCATATCGTCCGGGACACCACCGACCCCGACACGACGATCGTGACGGTGGAACCGAACCCTTCGACCTTGGTCACCGTGTTCGATCTTTCGGCTTGGCCGCCCACCAGCATGGAGGTCACCGGTTGGCCTCCGTACGACCTGGTGGACACCATCGGTGATCCGACCACGGACACCCTTGCGCTCGCACCGGACCTTACCCAGGACACCCTGCGCGCATACCACGTTGATGCGGACCCACGTACCTACCTTCTGGCGAATGGCACGAGCACCCCGCTGGTCCTTTGGGCGGACGACGACGTGTACATCAATGGCACCTACCCGGTCGATCCCCCCACCATCGGCGTGGCCACATTCGACGGCCTGGATCGGACCGGTTATCCCTATCGCGACGATCAACCGACGGCATGGGGCATCGCGGACCACCTGACCTCCGTGCCCATCGATCTGGCCTTGCAGCCCGGTGATTCGGTCTATCTCAGCTTCTTCTATCAGCCGCAGGGCCTCAGCGGTGATGACCAGGTGCAGGAGCAGGACAGCCTGGTGCTCGAGTTCTATGCCCCCGATGATGACGAATGGGTGCGCGTCTGGCGTACTCCGTACGAGGCGCTCGCTCCCTTTGAGCAGGTGCTCGTACCCATCACGGATACACGGTTCCTGAAGCCCGACTTCCGGATGCGATTCCTCAACTACGCCACGCTGAGCGGCGCGCTGGACCAATGGCATATCGATTATGTGCGCCTGAACCAGAACAGGAACCATCAGGATACGCTGCTGGTGGATATCGCCTATCAGTATCCGGAAAGCTCGCTGCTCGACGTTTATTCCGCGATGCCCTACACGCATTATGGACTCTCCCCATCGAGCAGCATGGCAGCCACGGTCTCCGCTTCGATCCGGAACCTGGACGATGTCGATCACTTCATCACCTGGCGGATGCAGGCGGGCGACCGGGGGGCACCGCCGACGTACGACCCGAACTACTTCGGCATCAATTCAAGCAACAACGCCGGTTCCACGTTCGATTCGGGCTATCCGGAGAACTCCTTCCAGAGCGATTTCCAATATGCATCGGGGTCGGTCGATGGATATGGTTTTTCCACGGTGAAGTTGATCTGCAACAGCACACCGGACATCAACCGGTACAATGACACCATCACCTTCACGCAGGAACTGAGCAACTATTATGCGTACGATGATGGCAGCGCCGAAGCAGGTTATGGATTGGTGAACGCTACGGGCGGCAAGATCGCCGTCCGGTTCGATCTGCAGACGGGTGATTCGCTGCGTGCCGTCCGCATCTATTTCGACCCGATCTTCTACCCCAGCGACCCCAGCACGACATCGTTCCTGCTGACGGTCTGGAGCAGCCTGGACCCGGAGGTGGTCCAGATGCAGAACTTCTCGTTCAGCAGTCCGCAATACGTGCAGTGGGGGCTGAACAAGTTCGTGGAATACCCGCTGGACAGCACCATCTGGGTGCAGGGGACCATCTACGTCGGCATCACACAGACGGGCAGTCAGAACCTGCAGATGGGCTTCGATAGGAACCGGGATCGGCACGAGCGGATATTCTACAAGGTGGGCACCGGTTTCGTGAACACCGGCTACGCGGGGTCGTTGATGCTCCGACCGGTGTTCGTCGCGCAGGCCGATCCATGGGCCGGTGTTCCCGATGGCGATCAGGGGGACAAGCCTTTGGTGCTTTGGCCGAACCCAACGGATGGCCTCCTGTGGATCGATCCATCCATGGGCGACACCCCTGGTGCTCGTATCCGGTTGACGGATGCGACCGGTCGTACGGTCCTCGACGGGCCCCTGCAAAGGGATGTGCCGATCGATCTGGGGGGTCACGCCCCGGGCCTCTATCTGGTCCGTGTGAACGCACAGGACGGATCCCTGCTCGCTCAAGGTCGTGTGCTGGTGCTGCGCTGAGGCCATGGACGAGGAGCGCTCATCGGAGGTCGACGAGCAGGAACTGTACGAGCATCACCGGATCGTTTGCGACCCGCGCCAGTCGCCGATGCGCCTGGACAAATTCCTGTTCGACCGGCTGGCGAACACCTCCCGCAACCGGATCCAGGCGGCCGCGAAGGCGGGCAATGTCCGTGTGAACGACAAGCCCGAGAAACCAAGCTGCAAGGTGCGGCCGGGCGATGTGATCAGTATCGTTCTGCCCTATCCGCAACGCGAGCTCGAGCTGCTCCCGGAGGACATTCCGCTCACGGTGCTCCATGAGGACGAGGACCTGGTCGTGATCGACAAGCCCGCCGGGTTGGTGGTGCACCCCGGGCATGGCAACTGGACGGGTACGCTCGTGAACGCGCTGCTCTTCCACTTTGGCGCCTTGCCCTTGCGCCCCGGCCAGGAGCAGGCGCGACCCGGCCTGGTCCACCGCCTGGACAAGATGACCAGCGGGGTGATGGTCATCGGCAAGACCGAGGAGGCGCTGACACACCTCGCCCGACAGTTCTTCGACCGGACCATCGATCGCCGGTACAACGCTTTGGTCTGGGGCGATATGGAGCACGAGCAAGGGACCGTGGAAGGTCACATCGGCCGAAGCATCCGGGACCGCAAGGTGATGCAGGTCTTTCCGGAGGGTGAACATGGCAGGCATGCGGTCACGCACTGGCGTGTGCTCGAGCGGTTCACCTATGTCACCTTGATCGAATGCAAATTGGGGACCGGTCGGACGCACCAGATCAGGGTCCATATGCAATACACGGGGCATCCGCTTTTCAATGACCCGGAGTACGGCGGCGACCGCATCCTCAAGGGGACGACCTTCACCACCTACCGCCGTTTCGTGGAGAACTGCTTCTCGCTGTGCCCGCGGCAGGCGCTGCATGCGCGCACCCTGACCTTCGACCATCCGCGCACGGGGAGGCGCATGGCGTTCGAGAGCCCACTGCCTGTGGACATGAGAACCGTGTTGGGACGATGGCGGGCCTACACGGACCGATGAGCCGGTCCGAAGACCAGTTCGGTGATCGTTCGGGCCGATGCGCGCACTTCTTCAACAGAAAGTGAACGGCCATCAGGGCCGGATACTGACGGGAGGTCGGAAAGCGCATCGAGCAGGCCGTTCAGGAGTTCATCGGCCTCGGCACGCGCCCTCGCCAGGTGGTCCCCTCCCAGCACACCGATCACGGACCGCCGCAGCCGCCGCATCATTCCGCTGGGCGTATCACGCTTTTCCGCATGTTCGATGAGGTAAGGGTAGTGCAGTGCGATGCGGATCACCGGGTGGAAGCGTTCCAGGACCGGACGTATCGCGGGTATCAAGGTGAACTCGCCACCCTCGATGTCCATCTTCACCATATCGATCCGATCGATGGAGCGGGCTTGAACGTAGCTCTGAAGGGCGATGCCGGCCACCTCGACCGAGCTGCCCTCGTCCTGGACGCGTGAGAGCAGGCTCGACCCCGAATCACCGAAACGATGCCGTGTGAAAAGACGGACGGGACGTCCATCCTTCGTCATGGCGGCATTGTTCAACACGATGCGTTCGCCCAGGGCCGGGTTGGCAAGCACGTTCGCCTGCAATTTGCCGAAGGCCACCGGGTCCGGCTCGAACGCATGCACCACCGCGCCTTGGGCCGCCGCGAACAGGGAGGTCGGTCCCATCCAGGCGCCGATGTCGAAGAACACCCGGTCGGCGGACAGGTTCTCCTCGAGCGATCGGAGCGTGTCCGGCTCCCAAGCCCCCTGCGCTGCCGATGTCCAGAAGTCGGGGTCGCCAACGGCCTTCACTTCGATCCCGCGGATCACGTAGCTCCTGGCCTTTTCGGTCATCGGGCCACAAAGCTATCCGGTCCACCGGTTGGCGCTGCCGGCTTCATCGGATGTATTTGCCGCTTCCTGTGCGGCGGAGGTCCTTGCGCACCTCGATCCGCATGGGCATCTCAAAAGGTTCCAACGCACGGGAGAGTTCCTCAAGAAGGGTATCATGCTCCGACGCGGAAAGGGGATCGCCTTCGAGCACGAGAAGGATGTACTGGCCCAATTCGTCATGTGGCATGCCGGTGAAGAAGTGGGGGCGTGCGATCAAGCCGCCGACACGTTGCTCCAATCGCTCGGGGTGGATCTTGCGCCCGCCGCTGAGGATCACGTGATCGGCACGGCCCAGCCACCGAAAGCGCCTTTCGTCCATCAGTTCCACAAGGTCGTTGGTCACATGCTCGCGCGTGCTCAAATGCGGAGTGCGCACCACCAGGCATCCGCGATCGTCCGTTCCGAACCGCACGTCCCTCAGAGCGGAATAGGGTTCCTCCTCCTGGCCTGCACCCGCCGATGCGTTCAACGGGCGGACGGCCGCGTGTGTCACTGTCTCCGTGCTGCCGTAGCTTTGGAATACGCGTGTGTCCAGGTCTTGCACCGCACCGATCAGGAGCGGACCGACTGGACCTCCTCCAAGAAGTATCGTGCCGAACGTGTGCGCCACGCGTTGACGATCGTTCCGCAGCATCCGCAGCAACTGTCGGGGTACCATGGCGGTGAACGCGAAGCGGTCCGCTCTGCGCAACCTGGTCAGGACCGGACCATGCGGATCGATCGGATGCAGATCGAGCCCACTGACGAAGGCACGCACCAACATCAGTTTTCCGGCAACGAAGGTGCAGGGCAGGCAAAGCAGAGCACCGTCTCCGCGCTCCAGACCGAAGGCCCATTCCGTCAGACGAGCGCTCGCGATCAGGTCATCGGCGGAAATGCGGAAGCTCTTCGGCGGGCCGGTCGTGCCGGAACTCCTGACGGTGATCGACCCGTCGTCCGTCGTCAACTCGTTCAGCGTATCCCGGATGGACAGGGTCCATGGGGCATGGCCCTGACGGATGGCGAGTTCCTCCGCCCATCGCATGATCTCCGGACCATCAAGCCGTCGGCCATCGATCGTGATCGTGCGGAAGGGGGTGGAGGTACCGGGCACGGACATGCATGCAAGTTCGGCAGATCGATCAGGTGATCGTGTTCACCCGGGACAGGTCCCATGCCGCTTCGGGACGATAGCACAGCTCCCCGTCCTCCACATGGAGCGGAGAGGGGATGTTATCGGTGTATACCCTGCCGGTTCCGAGGCCTTGTGCGCCTTCCGGGGAGATCGTGGCCGTCCATTGTGCGATCGCGTTCAGGCCGATGTTGCTCTCCAGCGCGGAGGTGGTCCACCAGCCGATGTCACGGTCGTTCGCCAGGGCGATCCACTCCTCTGCCGCCCGCCAGCCCCCGACCAGGCCGGGTTTGATCACGATGAAGCGCGGCTTCACGTGATCAAGAAGGTCGCGGCGGAGGTCATCGCGGTTCAGGCCGATCAGGTCCTCGTCCAAGGCAATGGGAAGGGGCGAGCGTTCGCACAGCTCGGCCATCACCTCGAACAGGCCGGGCGCGACGGGTTGTTCGATGCTGTGCACCTGCAGATCGGCGAGCCGTTGCAACACGTCCATGGCATTGCGGGCGTCCAACGCGCCGTTCGCATCCACGCGGAGGGTGATGTCATCGGGGCCGTATTCCTCGCGTACGCTTTTCAGCAAGGCCAGTTCGTCATCGATGCCGATGGCGCCGATCTTCATCTTCACCGTGGTGAAGCCGGCGTCGATCTGTTCGCGTATCCGGGATCGCATGGTCGCCTTGTCGCCCATCCACACCAGGCCATTGATCGGGATGCCTCGACGGCCGAGCGTGAAATCCGAGGGGAAGAGCTGCTTGGTCCCGCTTGCCTCCAGGTCCTTCAGACATTGCTCCACGGCGAAGCGCACACCGGGCAGGTCAACGAGGTCCGTGGTCAGGCGGTGGTCCCAATCGCTCGTGTTCGCGCAGAGCGAAAGCAGCGCCGTGCGCACATCGGCGGGGAACTCCCTGCTGTGGCCGGGGAACAGGGCGGCCTCGCCGATGCCGCGCACCTCCGGCCGTTCCGCGTCCCAGGCGATCAGGTACCACGCCGTTCGTTCAGTGATCACGCCCTTGCTGGTGCCCAAAGGAAACCGGGGGTGCAGGGTCCGCTCGATCCAGGTGGCGCGCATCATCGGACGAGCCAGAGACCGAGCGAGAAGGTGATCGCACAAAGAAAGGTCCCCAGGGCGAGACGCTTCAATTCGGGGTCGAGGGTGTGCGGGTCGAGGTTCTGCAGCACGCGCTTCATCTGGCTGGCGAGCATCGGCGTGGCGATCAAAAAGCCCCATTGCGCCATGCCACGAAAATGGAACGCGGTGAATGCGACCACACAAGCCAGTCCGCCCAAGATCAGCAGGGCGTGGTACACCTTGTCGCGTTCCACGCCCAATCGCACGGCCAATGTGCGCTTGCCCTTTGCTCCGTCGTTCACGATGTCGCGCAGGTTGTTGGTGTTGAGCACGCCGGTGGCCAGCAGGCCGAAACCGATGGCGGGTAGCATGGCGGGGGTCCACCACGAACCAGTGTGCAGATAAAAGGTACCCATCACGCCCACGATCCCGAAGAAGAGCAGCACCGAGATGTCACCAAGACCGGCATAGCCGTAGGGTCTTCCGCCATAGGTGTAGCGCACCGCCGCCGCGATCGCCAGCAGGCCGATCCCGAGGAAGACCAGCGTGGTGAGGGTGGTCCCGAACGCAACGAGCGTGAGCGCCACACCGCTGATCAGCGCTGATGCGCCGCAGATCCAGAGCGCGCGCTTCATTCGGTCCGGGGTGATCGCCCCGCTCTGCACCGCGCGCTGCGGACCGACGCGTTCATGATCGTCGGTGCCGTGCTCGTGATCGCCCAGGTCGTTCGCCAGGTTGCTCAACACCTGCAACAGGATGGCCGTCACGAGCGCCAGCGTGAACACGATCCAATGGAACGCTCCACGGAACGCGGCCAGCGCACTGCCCACCAGGATGCTGCTCACGGCGAGGGGCAAAGTGCGAAGGCGGAATGCGTGGAGCCAGTGCTTCATCCGTTGATCGCGTCGTGCTCTTTGCGTCTTGACGTGAGCGCTCAGGGGAACTTCGGGAATTTCTGGAAGTCCGGCGCCCGTTTTTCCAGGAACGCGTTCCGCCCTTCCTGGGCCTCGTCCATCAGGTAGTACATCAGTGTGGCATCACCGGCGAACTCCATCAGGCCGCGCTGGCCGTCGAGCTCGGCGTTGAGGCCGCGCTTGATCATGCGCAAGGCAAGGGGACTGCGTTGCATCATGATCCGGCACCATTCCACCGTGGTGTCCTCCAACTGCGCGAGCGGCACCACCTTGTTCACCATGCCCATGTCCAGTGCTTCCTGCGCGGTGTACTGCTGGCAGAGGAACCAGATCTCGCGGGCCTTCTTTTGGCCGACGTGACGCGCGAGATAGCTGCTGCCGAAGCCGGCATCGAAGCTGCCGACCTTGGGACCGGTCTGTCCGAAGCGTGCGTGCTCGGCCGCGATGGTGAGGTCGCACACCACGTGCAGCACGTGACCGCCGCCGATCGCGTAGCCGTTCACCATGGCCACCACCGGCTTGGGCAGTTCACGGATGCGCTTGTGCAGATCGAGCACGTTGAGACGCGGCACGCCATCATTTCCGATGTAGCCGCCACGGCCCTTCACGTTCTGGTCGCCGCCGCTGCAGAAGGCCTTGTCGCCGGCACCGGTCAGCACCACCACACCGATGTCGGTGTCCTCACGTGCGATGTCCATCGCGTCGATCATCTCCTTGTTGGTCTCCGGGCGGAAGGCGTTGTAGACCTCCGGTCTGTTGATCGTGATCTTGGCGATGCCTTCGAACCGGTCGAAGGTGATGTCCGCGTATGTCTTGATCGGTGTCCAGTTGCGTGAGCTCATGCGGAAGGGACTTTCGCTGCAACGACGCGATGTCGCGACGGAAGTGCGACGCTCATGACGTGCGGAGTTGGTCGAAATAGTCGCGCAGGACCTTGGGTGAGGTGAGCGCGTCGGTGATGATGTGCAGGACGGCGGGACGGTCGTGCTCGGCATAGAGCGCGTCCAGCCCGGCCTTCAATGTGGTCATGTCACTGGCCTGGAAATAGGGGAGGTCATAGCTCTTCACCAGCTTCTCGATATCGCGTGTGTGCGGCGCCTCGAACCATTCCAGCAGTCCCGGGTCCTTGTCGGGGCCTTCAATGAAGCGGAAGATGTTGCCTCCGCCGTTGTCGATGACGATCACTTTCGTTCCGGGTGAGAGGTGCTCGTTCCAGAAGGCATTGCTGTCGTGGCAGAAGGCGATGTCCCCGGTGATCAAAGTCGTCGTGCGCCCGGAGGCGAATGCGGCTCCGAGCGCGGTACTGGTGCAGCCTTCGATCCCGCTGGTACCGCGGTTGCCGTACCAGCGAATGCCCGGCTTTCGGTCGAAGAGCTGGGCGTAGCGCGCGGGTGTGCTGTTGGAGAGGTGCACATCGCTGTCCGTCGGGATACGCGCGTTCAACACCTCGAACACCTGCAGGTCACTGAATGGCGTGTTCTTCAATAGGCGATCATGTGCCTCGCGCGTGCGGGAGGCCACCATCCGCCAGGCCTCCCCGTAGATGCTGGCGTTCCCCTGCACCTGGTCCGCCACCTGTGCGAAGAAGACCTCCGGGCCGACCGCGAAGTCGTGCGTAAGGCTTTGGTAGGTGTCGAAATGTCTTCGTGCCACGTCGACGTGCCAATGTTGTTCGGGGCGCCACCTCCGCAGCAGACCCTTGATGCGTTTGCTCACCACCGCGCCACCGAAGGTGATCAGCAGGTCGGGTCGCAGACCGTTCTCGTTGTCGGCATCAACGCCGGCGATGGTCCGGTCGATGCTGGTGATGAACCCCGGATCGTCCAGGTTGCTCGTGGCTTCGGTGAGCATGGCGACCTGGGGCAGGGATGCCAGCCGTTGCAATCGACGCTTCAGACCGTCGCTCCACTCACCCTGTCCTGCGAGCACCATCACCTTGGGCAGGGAGGACAGCTGCGCGATGGCCCATCGCGCCATTTCCGGCAGCACGAACTGCTCGGTCAACGCCTGGGCGATGGTCCGGACGGGCGCATGGTCATTTGTTGTTCCGTAGAGAGGTTCGTCGAACGGTACGTTCACATGGACCGGGCCGGGCACCGGCAGCAGCGTGGCATCGATCGCGGCGTTGATCATGCGACCGCAATGCATACGTGCCAGATCGTCCCTCATGACGCGCGGAAGCTGGAAGCTGTCCTTCACGTGGGGTTCCAGGACATGTTCTTGGCGGATGGTCTGCCCTTCGCCTTGGTCGGTCCATTCCGCAGGTCGATCGGCCGAGAGTACCAACAATGGTATCCTTTGGTAGAAGGCTTCTACGACGGCGGGGGCACAGTTCAGCACGGCACTGCCGCTGGTGCAGATCAGGACTACGGGTGCACGGAGCTGTTGCGCCATGCCCAGGGCGAAGAAACCGGCGCTGCGTTCATCGATCACACGCAGGCAGTGGATGTCCGGATGTCCGGCGAATGCAACGATCAGGGGAGCATTGCGACTACCCGGGCTGATCACTGCATGGCGGACACCCTTCTCGACACAGAGCCGCGCCAGTTCAGCTGCGGCGAAGTGGTCCGATGTGGTCATGCGGGCGGCGAAGCTAGTCGCGCGGCCTCCAATGCTTTCAGCCAGACTTCGGCTTTTCTGGCGGTCTCCTCCCATTCCCGCGCCGGTTCGGAGCCGGCCGTGATGCCTGCGCCGATGTGGAGCACTGCGCTGTCGGACAACGCCTGCAGGCAGCGGATGTTCACGAATAGTTCCGTCCGTCCGTCCGCGCGCCAGGGGCCCCAGAAACCGGTGTACAGACCCCGATCCTGGGGTTCATGGTCCGCGATGAAGGCGCGTGCCTTTTGCCTCGGACGACCGCAAACCGCGGGCGTGGGGTGCACCGCGAACACCACTTCATCGAGGCTGTGACCGGTCATGTCCGCATCGATCCTGGTGAGGAGATGTGCGACCGGCCCCGCATCCACCACTTCCGGTCCGGTGATATGGATATCCTTCAAGCCCATGTCCAGCAGACCTTCCACGATGCTGCGCGTTACCAGCACCTGTTCATGGCGTTCCTTGGGCCCCCATTCCTCCGGCGAGTCCGGTGCCTCCTTTATCGGGCATGTTCCGGCCAGGGCGTCCAGCCGGGCCAGGTCCTCCTCGGCAAGCACCAATCGTTCCGGTGATGCGCCCAGCCAGGTACCATGATCGGGCGTGTGCATCAATGCAACGAGCGAATCCGGGCCTGCGTCCAGGGCCTGCACGAACAACTCCGCCAATGCGGCACGGTCGAGCGGTTCGACCGATATCCGCGACAGGACCACCTTTTCCAGTTCCCCGCGGCCGATGGCCGCGATCGCTTCGGAAACAAGCTGCTCGTACGCCTCCCGGGTGGTGGATCCGGTCGGCGCGGGAAAGTTGGTCCGCTGTCCGGTGCAGGCATGCAAATGGTCCTGGAACACAGGAAGGTCGCCGAACGTCAGTTCCACGTCCGCCCGGATGATCGGCAATCGCTCGCCTTGGTGCATGAACGGGGCCATGACGAAGGCGTCGTTCAGCTCCCAAAGCAACCCGGGTTCCACATGGTCAAGGTCCGGGTCACGCTGCGCCCAGAGCGTTACGGGCTGCCCCGGGGCGCGGAATGCGGCGAAGGTGAGGCTCTCCTGCAAGCAGTGACCGATGGCATCACGAATGTCCTGGCTCATGGCTTTCGATCGATGATCAGGTTCGTAAGTCGGCACACCGCCACGAGGCGTGCCTCGTCATCGGTGACCCGAACGTCCCAAACATGGGTGGAGCGACCCTGGTGCACGAGTTCACCCGTCGCGTGGACCTCACCTGCGCGTACCCCGCGCATGTGATTGGCGTTCACCTCGATGCCCACCACCGCCTGCTTCTCCCGGTCGATCAGCAGTGCACTGCCCATGCTGCCGAGCGATTCGGCCAGGGCGGCTGTGGCGCCGCCATGCAAAAGGCCCATGGGTTGATGTGTCCGTTCATCCACGGGCATATGCGCCAGAAGGCGGCCTTGTTCGTCCACATCGTACCGGATGCCCAAATGCGCCACAAGGGTGTTCGGCCGGAGCGAGTTGGCCATGGCGGCATGCTTCGCCGTATATGCCATGGTCCAAAGGTACCCGACGGCGATCTTTGCGACCATGGACCGGGCAGCCCCACGCATCCTGCTCGTCGAGGACGAGGAGCATCTCCGGCGCACTATCCGGTTGAACATGGAACTGGATGGGTACCATGTGACCACGGCGGTGAACGGTCCCGAGGCCCTGGACAAATTGCGCGGTGCACGGTTCGATGCGGCGATCCTCGATGTGATGCTGCCCGGCATGGACGGTTTCACGGTTTGCGAAAAAGCGCGGCTCGAGGGCATCTTCACACCGGTCCTGTTCCTGACCGCACGCACCGCGCCTGCCGATCGGATCCGCGGATTGCGAACAGGCGATGACCACCTGGGCAAACCCTTCGAGCTTGAGGAACTGCGTCTTCGGGTCGGAAAGCTGGTCCGACGCAGCCGCGATGGCGCTTCGCTACGCACGCCTTCATCCCTCGAGTTCGGGGGCAACCGAGTTGACCTGAGCGCTTTCGAGGCCGTCGGTCGGGATGGACGGAGGCATTCGCTCAGCCAACGGGAGGCGATGCTGTTGCGCTTACTGCTTGAACGGCCCGGGGAGGTGGTGAGCAGGGAGGAGATCCTGCAGAAGGTCTGGGGTTACGATGTCTACCCGACCACCCGGACCGTGGACAATTTCATTGTTTCCTTCAGAAAATATTTTGAACTTGAACCACGTGATCCTCAGCACTTTATAAGCATCAGAGGAGTGGGGTACAAGTTCGTACCCTGATTTTTTTTCTTCCCGCGGCGGCAACCATCCATCGACCCCCCCGTCTTGGATTTGTCAGGGGCAAATTCTTCCAAGTTCCCTGACGTTGGTTCCATCATTTTTCCTTGCAGGTTTACCGCGCAGGGGTCCCGAAAGGGGCCCCTGTTCGGTTGTTGACGGTCTGTAGCGGACAACAGGTAGCACGGACCCATTGATGCCCGACGACCTTTTGTTGATGGATGACGTGAGGCACCCTTGCGTTCCGGCGTGCATCTTGCTAACTTGGCAACGGCATGAGAAGGAGCAATCCGATCCTTCCGTGGTTCGAACAGATACATCACTTGAAAATCGCACGACGCATGCGGCACAACATACTCCGCCCCCTGGCTCTCTGTTTTGGATCGATCGCCTCCAGTGCGTGCTTGTTGGCCCAAAGCGCGGTCGATATCGGACTCTTTACGAATGACGACCAGTTGGAGGTCCGCGTTCGACCCCAATCGGATTTCGATGGCATCTTCTCGTCCATCGTCTTTACGCTCCGCTGGGACCAGAACAGCCAGTTGGATCTCGGTGACATCGCTCAAGGGGACGATGTGCATGGTTACATCCCCATCGCGCGTTCCGGCAACGTGCGCAACGGCGGTACGAACAACTACCAGGTGTTCGCTGGTTTCGGCATCACGCCGATGCATGAACTCGGTGTCACCTGGACAGCGGGCAAGGAGTACACCATCATGACCATTCCATTCACCGGTTCCGGGGAAGTGGAATTGGTGAACGACGGCTGGACCGGTGAATTGTTGAACAACGCGGATTATTACACCTCCCTGGGCGGTGTCGACCGGACCGGACAGATCTACAAAAGCCAAGTGACCGCGGCCGACCTGGATGGTTCCGTGCGTATCCTGCCCAATCCGAACGACGGACATTTCACCTTCTCGTTCGTGGTGGCGGAACAGAGCGACGTGAACGTGCAGGTGCTGAATACACTTGGCCAGGATGTGTTCAGCGATGCTTTGAAAAGCTATCAAGGCGCCTACCAGCACGAAATGGACCTGACGTCGATGAGCAACGGGATCTATTACCTGAAGATCACGCGTGCAGGCACCTCCAGTGTGCACAAGATCGTGTACCGCTGATCAACGGTCCTTACACGAAAAGGGGACGCAGAGCGTCCCCTTTTTCATTGTCCTTCCGCACAGAATCGACAGTACCGGGATCCGGGCCGGTGAGCGAACGGGAGAGTGGGGTCCATGATCTGTCGCACCGGTCCGCCGATCAGGTCCCCGATCGCGGTGAGTTGCTCCCTGCCGATCTCCTCTTCGCCGTCAACCCGCAGTGGTATGCCATCCAGCAGGGACCTTGAACGCAGGGGTAGGATCCGTGCCGCCACGCTCCTGGCGTCCGGTGTTCGGGTCAGGTACGCCCACACATAGAGAAGCATTTGGAATGCCTTACCCGATAGTTCCTCGGATCCATCCGCACCACTTGTGGAAATCTTCAGTTCCGATGGATCGGCCCGCCCTGTCTTCACATCAATGATCCGGACGACGCCATTGCGTTCCTCGATGAGGTCGATGCGTCCACGCAAACGCACGGTATGGTCCAGACCATGATGAACGGCAGGCAATCCGGCCTCCAACTCGTGTTCGATGGCGATCGATCTGATCCGGTCCCCCAGCTCCAATCTTCGGTGCAGATGACGCAGGTGGTTGTCCAATGCCCGTCGCGCCATGGATAGTTGAAGGAACGCCGCACCATGCGCGATATCCGTGTCCGTGCCCAGGATCCGTGCCTGCTCGGCGATCAGCGCCGGTAGACGCTGTTGCATGGTTTCCACATCCTGGACGATCAGCCAGTGGCCCAGACGGTCGGCGAGCAAGTTCTCGAGCACCCCATGCACGATCCTTCCCAGTTCATCATGGCCCAGACCATCCGATGTCCCGGGCTGCTCGCGCACCCCGACCACGTATTTGAAGTAGAAGTCAAGGGGGCAGACGGACCAAGTGGCCAGTGCCGTTGGGCTCCAACCCTTCTCGCAGCAGGCGCGAAGGATGGCCAACTCCTCCGGTCCCTTGTTCAGGACGATCCGGGCATCGTGCCTTGCCGGTGCCGGGATGTGGATGTCCTGTGAGGTCGGCCGGATGCCCGTCCGTTCCGGGAGTTCTTTCTTCCATTGCAGGATGAACCTGCTCGGACCATTGCCGTCCTCCGCGCCGGACCCATGCACGAGCGTGATGGAACGCGCGTGATGAAGCATGCGCAACACCGGATATGCACCCACGGTCGTTGCATCCTCACGAAGGGGCAGACCGTAGGCGTGTCGAACGTCCCATGGTATGAAGCTGTGGTCAGGGCCTCCCTTCGGCAATTGTTCTTCATTGGCGCCGAGCAGGATGATACGATCATGGTCGGTCGCGCGCGATTCGAGCACGCCCATCACTTGAACGCCTTCCAGCGGCTCGCCGAAAAGGTCGAGCCTTGTCCCTCGCAGGAGCCCACGCAGCATCTCCCCATAGGCGTTCATCGTGATCGGAGATCCCACTGTGTTCACGGTCCTCTCCAATTCCTCGATCGCCAGGGCGATCCTGAAGAGTTGTTCCTCCTGGACGATATCCGGGCCCGCCAACTGTGCCGCCCGAACGAGGTGTTGCAGGCTTTTGCGCAATCCGACGGCCGTGGTGGTTGGAACCAGCGCGTTGCGAAGCGCATCGATGACGGCCTCTTCCGCGCGCCCGGTTGAAGGCGGCGTGGCCGGGAGCGATCCCGGCGGGTGTGTGGACCGGGCGCGGAGCATGGCCGGCAGTCCAGGATCCACGCCCCTCCAGAACGGGTGCTCCAGAAGGGTGGTCAGGGCTTTGGATCGGCGCACACCCTGTGTGGCGACGGTTTGCAGGTCGATAAGCGCTTCGACCAGGTCGGTCATGGGCAGCCCGGAGAGCGGCAGACCCATGGTGATGTTCACCGGTCCGAGTTCCTGCGGAAGTACGGCAAGGAGCGGCACCAGCAAGCGCTCGTCGGCGAGAATGATGGACGTGCCCGCGCGCTCCCGTGTCGTGGACCTGGTCAGTTCCGAAACGGCCGTCCAGACCTGGGCCATGCGTCCGGAAGTACGTACGACACTGACCGTGGGGGGATCCGAGGCGATGCTGTCTGTCGGGGGAATGCGGCCCTCTCCGAGCGCGCGGATGTTCTCGCGCAAAAAGCGCCCAGCTTCCTGTATCGGGTCATCGAGATAGTAACGATCGACATCCCAGGCCACCATGGCACTACCGACCTCCTGCAGCTTCTTCACGACCTTCGTTTGGGCGGGTGTCAGTGCGTTCAGCCCGGCGAACCATACCATACGCCAAGCGCATGTGCCGGGGGATGCTTCGACCAATGCGGCCGCGGTGCGTGCGATCCAGCCGTCCGTTCCCTGGCCCGTTGCGGAGAGGTCGTTCACCAGGCCGGCGTGCATGCGTCCGTGATGGAGCCAGTGTTGCGCCAACCGCTGCTGACCCTGACTGAGATCACCAGACCGATAGCTCCAGGCGTCGATCTCCTCCAGATGCCGGAGGTCGCGGTAGACGGTCTCGTGGTCGAGCAGGTATTGGTCCACGTCGTTCATATCGCGGAGCGCTGTTGGAGCCCATTGCAGAAAGACCTCGAGCGGGTCCGCTCGGTCCGCGAGGAGTTCGACATGAACGCGGTACATCCTCAGGAGGGCAACGGGGTGCTCCAAGGCCTCGATCCCGGTCAGGGTGGCGAGGAACGTGTCCAGCGTATGTATCTCCGGACTCCAGAGCGCACCGCCGCTCACTGTTGCCAGGTGGTCACGCAGGTGGACCCCCGCACGTCTGCTCGGCAACACCACCGCCACTTGGGTCAGTGCTGTGCCGTGGTCATTGAGCAGCAGCTCCGCCAGGCGTCGCAGGAAGTTCATCGCGGTCCGCTTCGGATATTCGTACCATGTCCGGCAAGGAAATTACAGGAAGAGGTTTCCCCCAATACCGACGTTCCGCCAATGGTAGCAACTTCTATCGGATCGAATCGGAGGACCGGTTCACGGAGGTCCAAGTGATCGGAAGCCGTGTCGTGGTGCATGAGGTGTTCGCGACCGCATATCCCGAGCTTGTCCGCATCCGGGAACTGCTGGATGGGACCGGTTCCAACACCCGGCCGATCACCGAGCAGGATTTCCTGGCCGTCCTGGCCCGCGATGTGGAAGGATCCGTCGGGAGCAACGGTACGTCGTAACTTTTCGTCCTTCTGACATGCGTACGCCCCGCTCCATCGGTACGGTGCTCGGGACCCTCTGGGTGCATGTGTTGTTGGCGACGCATATCATCGGAGGTGAGCTCTACTACGATCATTTGACGGGCGACCAGTATCAGTTCACGCTGAAGATCTACCGCGATTGCGGCCCGGGGAACACCAACGGCACCGGGTTCGATCCGGATGCGGAACTCGGTGTGTTCGATGGAGCGGGCAACTACCTGTTCTCGGAGTTCATTCCACTGCCCGGTACGGCATCGGTTCCGGTGGTTTTGAACAATCCCTGCCTGACGGCGCCGGCATCCATCTGTGTCGAGGTCGCCGCGTATGTGACCACGATCGATCTGCCACCCCTGGCAGGTGGATATGTCATCTCCTACCAGCGATGTTGCCGGACCCCCACGATCATGAACCTTGACAATCCCAGTGGGCAGGGGTTGACATGCACCGTGGTGGTGCCGGATGTGAACGTTTTCGGATATAACAGCAGTCCAAGGTTCACCAACTATCCACCCATCGCCCTCTGTGTGAACCAGGACATGGTGTTCGATCATTCCGCCGTCGATCCCGATGGTGATGTGCTCGAATACGGACTGGTCACCCCGTTGAACGGGGGGAGCTCCCTGAACCCACAACCCACACCCCCGGCCGGCCCGCCCTATGCCGCGGTGAACTGGGGGGTGGGATTCTCCCAGGTCATGCAGATGAGCGCCAATCCGCCGCTTGCGCTCGACCCCGTGACCGGTGAGCTGACGGTGACCCCGAACACCATCGGTTCGTTCGTGGTGGGCTTGGGCGTTCGGGATGTCCGGAACGGCGTGGTCTTGAGCGAGGTCTACCGGGACCTGCGCTTCGACGTGGTGCCCTGTCAGGTACTCGTGTTGTCCTCGATCCAACAGCAGCAGGTGTTCTGCACGGGCGATACGGTGCAAATGGTCAATCTGAGCACCGGGGCGAGCTTCTACCATTGGGATTTTGGCGTGCCCAATACCCTTTCGGATACGAGCGACCTGGCCGCGCCGCAATTCATCTATCCGGACACCGGGTCCTACGAGGTGACGCTCGTGGCCAATCCGGGATGGCCTTGTGCGGACACCTCCTACGCATCGTTCCAGATCTACCCACCGTTGGCGCCGGGTTTCGTCCGACCTCCCATCCAATGCGTCGGGGGAACTCCCTTGACCTTCAGCGCGACCGGGAACTTCACGAGCAATGCACAGGTGGATTGGGATCTCGGCGCGGGGGCGGTCCCTTCCATCGCCAGCGGTGGAACGATCCAGACGGTGTTCACCCAACCGGGCTGGCATCCCGTGCACCTTCAACTCGCCGATCATGGTTGCACGGACGACCACCTGGATTCCGTGGAAGTGCACCCGGTGCCGATCGCATACTTCTCCACGGACACCGCCGGTTGCACTCCATTGACCGTGCGATTCGACAACATGTCTACGGCCTGGACGCCGATGACCTATCTGTGGGACTTCGGGGATGGCAGCACCTCGATGGACAGCACGCCGGTGCATGTCTACATAGCGCCCGGAGCCTACGAGGTATCGCTGAGCGCGAGCACGGACAGTGGCTGTGTGGATACCGGAGTGTTCGATCGGGATCCCGCCGTAAGGGCATGGGTGCCGCCGGATGCCGGCGCTTATGCACAGGACGATCTCATCAGCATCTTCGATCCGGTGGTCACGGTGTTCGATGCATCCCAGGGCGCCGGTCAGTGGCAATATGTCGTCGATGGGACGACGTATGATACACCTTCGTTCACCCACGTTTTCCAGGAGGCGGGCATCTACACCGTGACGCAGGTGGTGACCTCCGGCCTCGGGTGTCATGACACCACGGAGCTGATCATCCATGTCGCCGATCATCTCTTCTATGCTCCGAACGCGTTCACCCCCAATGGGGATGGCTGGAACGATGTGTTCTTGCCGGAAGTGCTCGGTGCCCGACTCTACGAACTGTCCATTTTCGATCGATGGGGTGAAAGGATATTCCATACCGAGGATCCCGATCAGGGGTGGGATGGCACGGACGCCCAGCCTGGCGTGTATGTCTACAAGGCCTGGCTTGCGGAATACAGTTCCGTCCGCAAGGAGTTCGTCGGCACCGTGACGCTCATTCGCTGAGCCGCATATCGATATGCGGAATATCGTCCAGCGGATATATGTCGCTCACGGCCACATACCCCAGGCCCTCATAGAAGGACCGGAGGTGTGCCTGTGCGGACAATATCGAGCGGCGCGACCCAAAGTGTTCCTCCAACGCCCTCAGGCAGCGCTCCATAAGCTCCCTTCCGAGACCTCTTCCCCGCTGCTCCATTTCGACCACCACCCGTCCGATCGCCGGAAGGCCGCTTTCGCGTGGTCGGAGGATCCTGGCATAGGCGATCACCCGTCCGTCCGGCGAACTCCCCATGACATGCAGGGCCGTCGGGTCATGTCCGTCCAACTCCGGGTAAGGGCAGTCCTGTTCCACAACGAAAACGTCGACGCGAAGTCTGAGGATGTCGTGGAACCTCCGGACCTCCAGCGCCTGGAACGGCACCACCTCCCATTTGACCGCAACACTGTTCATGCATCGATCAGTTCACCGGAACGAACGTAGAGCAAAGCGCCGTGGACCGGTGCGTGTACGATCCCGGAGAGCAGTTCGCGATAGGCTTTGACCTGTTCGATGTGGGACGCCCTTGGTGAGCCGGTCTTGATGTCAAGGATCCGCCAGTTACCGCCATCATGCACGATCCGATCAGGTCGCATGGCGTTTCCGTTCGCGGCGATCAGCGTCGATTCGTTGAACACCTCCACCCCGACAGCGAAGAACGGATGTACATCGTCCCGGCCGAGGAGCGCACGCAGTGATACCAGCAGTTCGTCCATCGTTCCCTGGTCCAACTTTCCTCGGGAATGCTCCGATCGGAGCGCGGGATCCAGATCATCGATGGTACGGACCCGGGCCAGCAGGGCATGGACCAGTTGGCCATGGCGGACAAGCGGAGCCGGGTCCGCGGGGTCCCATGCGTCCGGCGCGGTCCGCCGAATGATGGTCCTCCGGGGTCCCTGGACCGTCAATGCCAGGTCGATCCCGGACCGGTTCCATGCCCCCTGTTCCTTTCCCGTGCGCTGGTCCCGGGCTCCGATAGGAACATCGGCGCCGTTCAATGCGACATGTTCCTTCCATTGGCGGATCGTGCCCTGCACAAGCGGGTCCTTAGATGTTTCACGGAGAAGGATGTACAGTCGGACCTCGGGCCTGGTGAACGCCACATAGAGCAGATCGATGGCGTCAAGGTGTCGGAGGTCCTCCTCCTCCTGAAGTTCCGGGAGATGGGCCAACTCCGCATGCTTGTTGGCGCGCACCAGGGCATATGGCAATTCGGGAACGACCTCCCCGGGAGCTACCCAAAGCCTTTCCTGGCGGGACCCGCCTCGCACATGCATGTCCGAAAACGGCACGATGACCACCGGGAACTGGAGGCCCTTTGACCGATGGATCGTCATGACCCGTATCGCTCTTCTGCTTTCCGGGATGTTCACGCCACGCGCTCCATCGTCCCGGTCCCATTGGTCCAGGAAAGCTCCCGGGTCATGACCGTATTCTGTCATGCATTCTTCGGCCATATCCAGCAGGGCTGTGAGGAACATGTCGGTCGCGGGGTCAAGATCGAGCGCCAGGATGATGGCAAGGACATGGTCAAGCAATGTTGCCCCGGGACTATTATGCGGGCCATCGCCGAGCAGTGCCCGAAGACGTTCCGAGGGTAAGGCCGGCCTGGCTTCCGGTCTGAGCACAGCATCGCCCGTGTCGCCCTGTCCCCTGGTCAGCGCCCAGGACTGCAACGCGCGTGCGGCGGTCTCCTCCGATCCATCGTGGAGGTGCCTGAGCGTTCCAACGACGGCCATCACGGCATGATCGTTCGCCAGCTTCAGGCCATCCGGCGAAACGACCGACCATCCAGCGGCCGTAAGGGTTTGCGCAGCGATCCGACCCTGTGCGCCTGACCGTGTGAGTACGGCGATGTCGCCGGGTGCGTATCCATCTTCAAGTGCCTCGCGTACGATGTCGAGTATGCGCTGTTGCTCGAAAACGTCACGATCGTGGCCTTTCAGGTCGGTCGGTACGAGCGTACAGAAGATCATGCCTTCGCCCGCCGCACAAGGTTCTTGGGCCACATCGTCGAACACCTTGCGATATCGCTCCGGCAGGGTCGTTCGCAGGTCCGTGAAAAGCCTATTGTTGAAGGCGATGATGGCCTTTCCCGAACGGTGGTTCCGGATGAGCGGAGGGATCGGTCGATCGGCTGCTTTCAGCGCCGCGGCCAATTCCGCCCCGCGGGCGATCCGTTCCTTGTCATGGAGGTCCGGCAGTTCGATGAACTGACGCACTTCACCATTGCGCCAGCGGTAGATGGCCTGTTTCGCGTCACCGACAAGGAGCACTTCTCCTCCCTCGCCGAGGGCGTTCTCGATCAACGGCAGGAGCGAGCGCCATTGAAGCACGGATGTGTCCTGGAACTCGTCGATGAGAAAATGCCGGTACCGTTGCCCCAGCCTCTCGTAGATGAACGGTGCGGGTTCATCGGTCACGAGCGCCGCCACGCGTCGCGTCAGGTCTTGGAAGAACACGATGTGGTCCTCCTCCTTGACCTCCTGGAGCTGGCGATCGAGCTCATGAAGGGCTCCGGTGGGCATCAGGTCGCCCAGCAGGGCCGAACGCAGATGATGGGATCGGAGCGGTCCGCCGTAGGTCGCGCGTATCCTGTGCATCAGTTCCGTCAAACGGGGGACAAGGGCGCGGATGGCAGCGCAGGCATCGGGGGACGCGCTCCCGGAACACCATTCGCCGGACTCCTGCACCTTCTCCACGTACCGGTTGATCGGCGGGACATCGTCCTTGAGGTGGGCGAGCTTCATGAACAAAGCATACGGCCCGCGACCGCCCTGGGCAAGGTCCTTCTGATGGATCCCCGCGCCATCGAGCAGGTCGATCGCTTCCCGGCCCAGTGCGCGCAGCTCGTCCTTGAACGTGCGCACCTCCCTTGCAAGCCGCTCCCTGACACGAAGGAAGGTCCCGGCACCGAGCTGCCGCAACGTCTCCAGGTGGGCGATGGCCCGCTCGTCCTCGAGCTGGGTACAGAGCTCGAGGAAGGGTGGAGCAGGGGACCAACCCTGTTCGTCCTCCACCAACTGTTCACAGGCGGCCAGGAGCAGATCGGTCAACGCCGGCCCATCTCCGGCGAGTTCCAGCAATCGACGGACAGCCTCCGCGTGGTAGTGGTCCTGGTCCGTGCTCATCCGGAGGTCCTGGTCCAGACGGAGGTCCCGTGCAAAGGGCCGCACGACCCTTCTAATGAAGGCGTCGATCGTCGTGATGGCCACGTCGGACCAGTGATGCAGCATGTGGATGTGAACGGCCCCTGCCCGGGCCTGCGCCTGCTCCGCCGTGACACCATGAACGGACTCGAGCGCTCCGAGCAGGTCCTGGATGCGTGAATGGGCATGCTTGCCGGAAGCAAGTTCGTCGAGATAGGTGAGCACGCGTTCGCGCATTTCCTCGGCCGCCTTGTTCGTGAACGTCAGCGCCAGGACCTGCCTGTAGGCCTGGGTCCGCTCCGTGCCCAGGGCAAGCAGGATGTAGCGCTTGACCAGCGCGTGCGTCTTGCCGGCGCCTGCGGAACTATGCAGTATGTTCAGCATGTGCGCTGGGCCATGTCGCCAAGATAGGATCCCCCGCCCAGCGTTCGGTGCGATGACCCTGGTCACCGACCACCGCCCCTCAGTGCCCTACTTTTGTTAGGCATGAAGCGCGATGCGTACCCTTTACTTGGCTTGGCGATGCTCTTGCTGTCGGCATGCAGGACGGACGTTCTGCCCCCGGTCGTCGTGCAGGATGATGACGGTGCCCATGTTTTCATGCACACGGAGATCCAGCAGGGCAACCAGTCGTTGTCCCTGGGCACGACCTACCACGATGCGGCGAACACGGCATTCCGATACACGACGGTGAAGTTCTTCCTGGGGCGACCGACGTTGATCGATGCGGCGGAGGACACCCTTGCGGACCTCCCTGGGGCGTACGTCCTTTTCGACGCGTCCGATGGGGGCGTGCATGAGATCGGCCGTACACGCGGATATGTGCATCGGATCAAGTTCGGCCTAGGGGTCGATCATGACGCCAATCATGCGGACCCGACGCTCGCCATGCCTCCATTGAACGATGCATCGATGCATTGGGGTTGGAACACCGCCCAGGGATACAAGTTCTTCGTGATCGAGGGTCAGTACGACCAGGATGGCGACGGCATGCCGGAAACGAGCTTCACCTATCACTGCGCCACCGATCCGGAATATCGGGTGGGAGAGGCGGTCGTAGACATCGATGCATCGGATGTGAACAATGTGAACATCCAGATGCGCTTGGACATGCAGGCCGTCATGAACGGGCTTGACATCGCGGCACGACCGGTCGTGGTTGCCCCGGACACTTTGACCGACCTGCTGATGGACCGCCTGCAGGCACATCTCATCCATTTGTGAACCATGCGTAGCAGCATCCTGCTCTTTGGCATAGTGGCCCTGACGATGATGGGTTGTCGCAAGGATGAGCCCGTTCCGCCGGTGGAGGAGGAAGGACGGACCTCCTGGTTGACCGTGACCTATGCTCCTTTCTGGGAGGGGGTGGCCTTCGACAAGTATGCGGTGTACCATGATGTCCTCGACCACCGGGTGCAGGTGCAGGGGTTCAAGTTCTACCTGGCCAAGGCACGCGCCAAGCGGCCGGATGGGACGTGGGAGGACCTCTTCAATGTGGACCTGCTCGATCTGTTGAACGGGCCGAAGAGCCGCAGCTACGCGCTGCCTCCAGGCACCTACACCGACCTGGAATGGGGCATCGGGCTGCCCCCGGACCTGAACCATACGGATCCGGTCACCTACCCCGCCGAGCACCCACTGGGCTTCGCGCAGGGCATGTGGTGGAGTTGGGCCGATGCGTACCGGTTCGTGATCTTCGATGGCCGTTTCGATACCGACCCGAACGGGACGGAGGTGCCGCCACCCGGCCAATTCAGTATCCACACCGGTCTCGACACCTGCTATCGTGCGGGGCAGTACGACATCAGTGGGACCACCGTGCCTGATTCAGGGTACGCACACCTGGAGATGCGGATCGACCTGGCCCATTTCCTGTACAGCGCATCTGATACGATCGATCTTCAAATCGACAATCAGGCGCACGGTGGCAACGTCGATCTTGCAACTCGCCTCTCGGACAATGTCAGGGATGCCATCACCGTTTCGACGCAATAAGGCGAACAACATGCGATGGGCAATGCTTTTCGCATTGCTGCCGATGGTGGCAGGTTGCCGGAAGGATACCCCCGTGGCATTGGAGGAGAGCAACACACTGTTCGCGCTGGAGGTGGCACCCGGGATGCCGTATCCACCGCTTCGCGATGACAATCCACTGACCGATGCCAGTGTCCGCCTCGGCAGGAAGCTCTTCTTCGAGCCACGCCTTTCGCGGAACGGCACCATCGCCTGCGGTTCCTGTCACTTTCCTGAACGTGCCTTCAGCGATACGATCCCCCGAAGCCTTGGGGTGGATGGATCGCCCGGGCTCCGGAACGCGCCGCCGCTCTTCGACCTCGCCTATCACACGGCTTATTTCCGGGATGGCGGTGTGCCGTCCCTGGAGTTGCAGGTCCTTGCACCCATCCATGATCCCATGGAGATGGACTACAACATCAATGTGGCCGCGGACATCCTGGACGTGGAGGAACCCTTCCACAGCCTCAGCCGACTCGCCTATGGCCGGGGACTGGACGGCTATGTGATCACGCGTGCGATCGCCAACTATGAGCGCACGTTGTTGAGCGGATGGTCACGATATGACCGCTACCTGCAGGGTGACGCGTCCGCCCTGAGCGACCAGGAAGTGCAGGGTATGCTTGTCTTCCAAGGCGAGGCTGCCGGTTGTACGCACTGCCACAGCGGTCCCGACCTGAGCGATCACAGTTACCAGAACATCGGGCAATACGTCGACTACGCGGACCCTGGCCGGGAAAGGATCACGCTCGCTCCCTCGGACCTCGGCAAGTTCAAGGTGCCGAGCTTGCGGAACGTTGCCTTGACAGCGCCATACATGCACGATGGGGCCATGGGCACGTTGGACGAGGTGGTGGATTTCTTCATTGCGGGTGGAGAAGCCCATCCGAACAAGAGCCCCTGGGTCCATCCCTTGGACCTGTCCGAGGATGAACGGGCAGACCTGCTCGCATTCCTCCGGGCCCTGAACGATGAACGCCCATTGGACCAGGTGCCATGAAAACGTTGAATGAGATGCGCAAGACCTTGACGTTCGCACTGATGTCCTTCCTGCTCCTGATGGTAGGCTGTCGGAAGGAAGAGCCGGAGGTGGAGGAGAACGGGTTCCATACCACTCCCTATGACCTGCAGATACCCGCCAATCTCCCGCCAATGACGGTCCCTTTGGACAACCCGGTCACACAACAGGGGGTCGAGCTCGGGCGCTATCTGTTCTACGACGAGCGTCTGTCCGGTGACAACACCCAGGCATGCGCATCCTGCCACGCCCCCGCTTTCGCCTTCACCGACCATGGGAACCAGTTCAGCGAGGGCATCGATCATATCAAGGGAGAGCGGAACGCGATGGCCTTGTTCAACCTCGGATGGGGTCAGTTCTTCTTCTGGGACGGTCGCGCGGCGACTTTGGAGGACCAGATCCTGCAGCCCGTGACCAATCCGATCGAAATGCACGAGACCTGGCCCAATGCAATGGCCAAGATCGAGGCCGATCCCGGATACGGAGACCTGTTCTACGCAGCGTTCGGTGATTCGCATGTCGATTCCCTCAAGGTGGCCAAGGCCATCGCCCAGTTCCTGCGGACCATGATCAGCGCGAACTCCCCGTTCGACAAGTGGAAGCGGGGCGAAGGCACCATCCCGGTGGATGCCCAGGTCGGATATGATCTGTTCCAGCTCGAGGGCGGACAACCGCCATTCATTCCGAACGGCCAGGGTGGCGCGGACTGCTTCCATTGTCACACACCCGCGGGGGACCTCTTCACCGATGAGCAGTTCCACAACAATGCGCTGGATTCCGTGTTCACGGACCTGGGTCGGGGAGGAGTGACCGGTGACCCGTTCGACATGGGCAAGTTCAAGACCCCATCATTGCGGAACATCATGCTCACGGCGCCATACATGCACGATGGCCGTTTCGCCTCGATCGACGAGGTGCTCGACCACTACAACGAAGGCGGCGTTCCCTCGGCGACTGTGGACCCGTTCATGAAGTTCACCGATCCGGACCACACGCTGGAACTGACCCCACAGAAGCGGCAACAGATCATCGCTTTCCTGAACAGCCTGACGGACATGGAATTCGTCACCGATCCGCGCTTTCAGGACCCCGGTGAACCCTGATCCTCAGGCCGCCTTCACCTTGGCCGGATCGGGTCTCCAGGTGTAATGGCGAAGCTTGTCCCCATAGACACTGGGCTTGAACAGGCTTGTGCCGAGCAGGATCCGGGCGCATTCAAGGACGCCTTCGGTGATGCTGGGATGGGGGTGTACGAGCTCGGCCAGTTCACGTATGCCCAGCCCGGTCCGCATCATCAGTGCCACCGCCTGGATGGCACTGGACGCATGTTCGCCCACGGCGCGCATGCCCAGCACGTGCATCTCTTCGTCATCGGATACCAGGACCTTGAAGAAGCCGCGTGTGCGACGCATGGCGATCGCTCGTGCGAGGCAACCGTAGTCGATCCGCGCCAGGCGATAGGCGATCCCTCGTTTCCGGCATTCCTGCTCATTGAGCCCTACACCCGCCACTTCGGGTTCAAGGAACATGATGGTACTGACATGCTCATGGTCCAGTGTTGGCACCGGCAGTCCGGCGATCGTCTCCGCGGCATGGCGTCCTTCCATTTCACCCAGGTTCACCAGCATGTTCGCTCCGGTGGCATCTCCCACCACCTGGATATGGGCCACGGAAGTACGGGTCCCGTCCAGCACAACAGCGCCGGTCGTTGGATCGAGGTCGATACCGGTGTGTTCGATCCCCAGTCGGTCGACATTGGGGATCCGCCCTACGGAGAGGAGCGCCCGCTCCACGGCTATGGTCTCGAGATGGTCGTTCGCAAAGGACAGCGTGAACTCGACGCCGTCCGGGAACGTGCGCAGCTCCCTGAGTTGGGCCGCGCGATGCACGATCACACCCTTCCTTTCCAAACCCTGACGGACCAGGTCGCTCACGTCCTCGTCCTCGAAGGGCAGGATCCGCTCCGCACGATCGATGAGATGCACCTGCGTGTGGCCGAGGTTGGCCAGTATGGCTGCGAACTCGCAACCGATGACCCCGGCACCGATGATGACGATGCTCTTGGGCAAGGCGTTCATCCGAAAGATCCCGTTGCTGGTCATCACACGGTCCTCATCGACGCGTATGCGCGGCAATGCCCGTGGACGTGATCCGGTAGCGACGATGAAATTCCTGGCACTGATGGTCATTGCATGCCCCGGACGTTCGATGCACAGTCGGTGCGGATCCATGAAGCGCGCATGTCCACGCTCATGGCGGAAGCGGGCCGAGCTGGTCTCGAGGAGCTGCATGTGGCAGGCATAGAGGTACTTCCGTTCGAATATCGCCTCGTTCACCGTACGGGTGATCTCCTCCCAGGAAAGGCGGAACGGCTCACGGCCGCGCGTGCGCACCATATCGTTCGCGCTGGACACCCGCTGGGAGATCTCCCACATCGTTTTCGACGAGAGGGCGCCATCATGGATCCCGGTGCCGCCGATGCGGTCCCGTTCCACGAGCAAGGTGCTGAGGCCGAGATCGATGGCGCGCATGGCCGCTGCATAGCCGGCCGGGCCGCCACCAATGACGCAGAGATCGTAATGGTCCATTCCGTGGGATCGCCAGGCATGTTCATACGTGAGAAGCCCGGCAATGTTCCCCGTCGATCGCATCCTTCCATGCACCGAAGCGTGCGGGTCCTCCGTCCAGTGCGAGTATCCTTTGACGGGAGCCCTACGTAGCAAAGGGCGATCAATCAGAAGGCTTGAAGCCTATCCGTCATACGCTCGCCGTTCCCCTTCTCATCGGCGCCATTCAGGCCGTTGCGCAATGCCCGCAACTGTACGACTATGATGGTGCCTTGTCGAGCAGCCCTGTCTGGTACAGTTGCTCCGGTACGAGCTTCACATTGCTGGTCGCAAGCCCGAGCACCATCGGCGCCTTCACCATCGATTGGGGTGACGGCGGTCCACTTTACAGCGGTGGGTCCTTGGTGCCGCCGCAATCGGTCAGCCACGTCTACGCGGCCGCTGTCGCTGAGTACACCCTTACGTTCACTGAGACGCTGACCGGATGTGTGGTCACGGGCACGGTGATCATGGAGGAAAGCACGAGCGCCTCGATCCAGATCCCCGTGGGCGGCCTCACCCAGGTATGCGCCCCACAGGCGGTCGACTTCATCAACTCAAGCACGAACACCTCTCCGAACACGGTGTTCACCTGGGATTTCGGCGATGGATCGCCGCCCTTCGTGACCGACCATACCAACCTCGGTCAAACGATCTCCCACACCTATCTGCCCGGTACGGTGAGCTGTGAGACGACCGTGCATTTGAGCGCTGAGAACAACTGCAACACGCTGCAGGGGGGACCCAGTCAGGCCACATTCAATCCGATCCGTGTGTGGGACCTTGATAGCGCGCAGATCGCCCCATCCGCCACGCTGCTCTGTTGGCCGGACAACGAAGTCACCTACCTGAACACGACGGATCGCAATTGCGTCTCCCAAGGGAACATCTACCAGCGCTTCGAATACTGGAATTTCGGCGACTACTGGGGTGCTGGTCACGATTCCATCATCGATTGGACACCCTGGCCGCCCACATTTCCGCATACCATCGCCTATCCGGGCATCGGCAGCTATGATGTCATGATGCTCGACAGCAACTATTGCGGTGTCGATACGGCCTACGTGACCATCACCATCGTGCCTCCGCCGAGCGTCACCCTGACCGTGATGCCCGATACCATCTGCGCCGGGGAGACCGCATTCTTCGCACAGACGACGATCGGAGGGGCGAACTACTTCGAATGGGACTTCGATATCGGCAGCGGATTCCAGTGGACGGGTGCCGGAGACCAGGCGCACACCTATGGTACGGCCGGAAACTACATCATCAGCTACGCGGCCAGCATCCAGGGTGCCACGGCCGGTTGCGCGGATACGGCCACGACCGCCCTTGTCGTACTGCCAAGCCCGAACGCCTTGTTCACGGTCGATCACGACGCGGCATGCGACTCCCTGACGGTGACGTTCTCCAACACCTCCCTGGGTGGTGTTCAGCGCCTCTGGGACTTCGGCGATGGGACTTCGAGCACGGCCATCACCCCACCCCCACACCTGTACAGCACACCGGGCACCTACACAGTGACGCTTACGGTGACCAATGCACAGGGCTGCCAGGACCAGTCCTCCCTGGATATCCATGTGTATCCACCACCGACCGTGCAGATCGGTGCGATCAACGTGTGCGAGGGGGAGCCGGCACAATTCACCGACCTGACCAACTACGATACGGGAAATGAGGCCATCACATGGGCTTGGGAGTTCGGGGATGGAGATACCAGTGATGTGCAGGACCCCTTGCATCTGTACGGGGCGTCCTCGGCATATGTGGTCCTGTTGACGGTGACCACTCCCTACTGCTCCGGCACCGGTACGGAGAACGTGCTGGTCGAGGCCAAGCCCACCGCGGCGTTCATGCCGCTGCCGGCGATCGGCTGTTCGCCACTGGACGTCCAGTTCAACAATGCCAGTAGCGGTGCCGTGGACTACCTCTGGGTTTTCGGTGATGGCTCGTCCAGCACTGCCAATGCACCGGTCCACACCTATTCGAACGCCGGACCCGGCAACGCGGTGGACACGGTGCTGCTGGTCGCCTCCACACCATCAGGATGTGCCGACACGGCCATCGCCACTGTCACTGTCGCACCCCCTGTGGTGGCCCAGTTCACGCACGATGCCCTCCCGGGTTGTGCACCCATGGACGTGCACTTCACCAACCAGAGCAGCGGCGCCACGAACTATGAATGGGACTTCGGCGACGGCACCTCCAGCACACAGGTCGCTCCCGTCCATCAGTATACGAACACCACGCTCTACCTCCAGGTGAACACCGTGACCCTGATCGCCACCTCACCGGCAGGTTGTGCGGATACGGCAGTGCAGAACATCCTTGTCTATCCGACGCCGGACTTCACCTTCGTGGCACAACCGGACAGTGGGTGCGCCCCCCTGAACGTCGCCTTTCCGAGCATCGTCGGTGCGGTCTCATACCAATGGGATTTCGGTGATGGTACCAGCGGCAGCGGTCCCTCGCCACAACACATCTATCAGAATACGGGCACGTCGGTCGTGACCTATCCGGTGACGATGATCGGAGCGAACGCCTTTGGTTGTGTTGATACGGCCCAAGGCTCCGTGAGCGTCTTTCCGCTGCCATCGGCCCAGTTCACTCTGGGTGCTCTCTCCGGTTGCCATCCTTTGACCGCCCTCATCGACAACTCGTCCACCGGGGCCACAACGTTCCAGTGGAACTACGGCGACGGTCAGACCAGTGATACGACGGCCTTGCAACACACGCACACCTGGTACAATTTCCTTGGGCCCGGCCCGGCGACGTATCCGGTGACGCTGACCGCCACGAGCGCCCACGGTTGCAGCAGCCTGGCCACGAAGCAGGTCGAGGTCTATCCGTCCGTGAACGCGGCCTTCGTGGCCGACACCGCGGGCTGTTCTCCGTTCGATCCGGGATTCACGAACCTGTCAACGGGCGCCTCGGATTTCTTGTGGACGTTCGGGGATGGGTCGGGCTCCATCGCCACGTCCCCCGCACATCTGTACGTGGCGCAGGGGCTCAACGATGTGGTGTATACCGCCATGCTGCTGGCGACCTCCGCGTATGGCTGCACGGATACCGCGACATGGAGCGTCAATGTGCATCCCGCTCCGATCGCGCAGTTCGACCCGGTGAACAACATGGGTTGTCAACCCTTTCAGGCCCAGTTCCATGATCAGACGATCGGATCGATCAGCAACGAGTGGGTCTTTGGAGATGGTTCGGGCACGACGACCACCCCGGGGGATGTCGGACATGTATACGCCCATTCGGATACCGTGCCTGTTGTTTTCGATGTGCTTCAGATCGCCATGTCGGCCTTCGGTTGTGTCGATACGGCCTTGGAACATGTGGAGGTCCATCCGGAGGTGCAGGCAGTGTTCAGTGCGCCGTTGGATGGTTGTTCACCGCTCACGGTGAACCCCCTGAACAGCTCGACCGGTGCCGGCTCCTATCTGTGGGACATGGGGGATGGGACGATGCTCGTAGGAGCCGGGCCGAGCCACACTTACGTCAACACCACGAACGCGACGCAGTCCTGGACGATCACCCTGATAGCCACGTCGGCATTCGGGTGTGCGGATACTTCACAGCAGGTGGTGCACGTGCATCCGACGCCGGAAGCCGTCTTTCAGGCCACACCGTTCACGCAGCAATACCCGGCGTCCACGGTCACCATCGCGAACAATACGCCGGCAGGCCCATGGAGCTATGCCTGGGACCTTGGTGACGGGACGACATCAAGCACGGCAACACCTGGCTCCTACAACTACGGCACCTGGGGTGCCTTCACGATCACCCTGGTCGTGAGCGAGGGGATCTGCAGTGATACGGCCACCCAGATGGTCGAGATCACACCACCCTTGCCGACCGTCGGTTTCATCGGTTCCGCGGAAGGGTGTGTGCCCCTGACGGTGGATTTCACGAATACCTCGCTGCTGGCCGTCAGCTATCAATGGAACTTCGGTGATGGTGGCTCGTCGACGGCCGATGATCCTGTCTACACCTACACGCAACCGGGGACCTATTCCGTGACCTTGACGGCCTGGAGCAGTGGTGGTGGGGTCAGCAGCGTGGTCCACGTGGACTCGGTGGTCGTACACCCGAAAGCCACGGCCTACTTCGTATTGCAGCCGGACGAGGTGATCGTCCCGAGCCAGCCGGTATTCCTCTATAACCTATCCGGCAATGCCACCAGCTATGTCTGGGATTTCGGAGATGGTACGGGATCGACCGAACTGGATCCGGTGCACTACTACCAGGATCCCGGCGAATTCGACGTGACCTTGATCGCCAACAACGCCTGGAACTGCCCCGACACTTTCGCCCTCCAGGGCGCAGTGCTCGGTTCGGACGCGGGAGACATCCGTTTCCCCAACGCCTTCACACCTGGCAACTCAGGACCGACCGATGGCGTATACGACCCTCAGAGCTTCGACAATGACTTCTTCTTCCCGGTATATGAGGGCGTGGAGCGATACCGTCTTCAGGTCTTCGACCGGTGGGGAGAGCTCGTTTTCGAGACCAGCGATGTCAAGGTGGGTTGGGATGGTTATTACAGAGGCGCACCTGCCAAACAGGACGTTTACGCCTGGAAGGCGCAAGTCCAGTTCAGCGATGGCCGTGAACAAGTGCTCACCGGAGACGTGACCTTATTGCGATAGTACCATGAACAAACGAGCGAACCTTCTCACCATGGCCATTTTGCTGGCCTTTGTGGCGCATGCCCAAACCGGGTTCAAACGCGTGCATGACCGTATGTTGGACGAGGCCCAGTTCCTTTTCAATACCGGGGACTATCTGGAAGCTTCCAGGATCTACGAGCGGCTTCTTCCGGTGGACACCAACTTCACCCAGGTGGCCTACGAGCTGGGTCAGTGCTATCTGCAACTGCCCGGGCAGAAGAGCAAGGCCGTTCCGCTCTTCGAGCGCGGTGTCCGCCAGGGGCACACCGAATCGTTCTATCAACTCGCCCTGGCGCGTCATCGGCAGGAACGATTCAACGAGGAGATCGATCTGCTGAACAAGTACGAACAATTGTTCCATCGCGAAGTGGACGACCCGGAAGTGGAGCGACACATCGCCATGGCCCGGGCAGCAAGGGCACTGGAGCAGACACCGACCGACCTGGGGATCTTCAACATGGGACCACGCATCAACGGTCCCGACCACGACTATTGCCCCTTGATCACCGCGGACGGCAATACCCTGTATTTCACCTCGCGGCGTGAAGGGACGACCGGCGACATGCGGGACCCGAACCGCCAGTACTTCGAGGATATCTATGTGGCGCACCGTGTGGACGGTATCTGGTCGGAGGCCGTGAATGCGGGACCGCCCCTGAACACGTCCCTTCACGACGCCACCGTCGGCCTGGACCCCGATGGTACGGCGATGATCATCTACCGCACCGGCAGGGACCTTGTCAGTGGCGATCTTTTCGAATCGAAACTGGTCGACGGAAATTGGACGGAGCCCGATTACATGACCGAGCGGATCAACTCGCCCTATCAGGAAGCCAGTGCCAGTATTTCCCCGGACCATAATGAGATCTATTTCAGCAGCGATCGTCCGGGAGGTTTCGGAGGCAAGGACCTGTATCGGATACGCCGTCTGCCGAACGGCCAGTGGAGCATGCCTCTCAACCTCGGGCCAACCGTGAATACACCGTACGATGAGGATGGCCCGTTCATCCACAGCGATGGTACCACCTTGTTCTTCAGCTCGAACGGCCACGGCACCATGGGGGGCTATGACATCTTCAAAACGGTTCTGATCGACCCGGACCACAACGGCTGGGGTGATCCTGAGAACATGGGCTATCCGCTGAACACGGTGAACGATGACATCTATTTCTGCCTGTCGGCCGATGGTACGACCGGATATCTGTCCAGCGAGCGGCCGGGTGGAATGGGGGCCCAGGACATCTATCGTGTGGAGTTCCCCACCAGTCAGTTGAACTACACGGTCGTTCATGGTCTGGTGGTGGACGCTGCCGACCGGCCGCTGAAAGCGCGTATCCTATTGACGGGCGGTGAAGGGGATGAAGTGATCGGCATTTACAACACGAACGCGCGGAACGGCCATTATCTCATGATCGTGCAGCCTGACAAACACTACCATATGCGGGTGGAGGCCGATGGCCACGTGACGGCGGACGAGCTCCTGAGCACGACCTCCGCAGGGAACGTCCAGGAGATGGGCAAGGAGACCCGGCTGTTGACCATCGAGGAGACCGAACGGCTCTCACGGAATGAACCCTAGGTGGCATCTCGGCTGGACGATCGTGATGTGCATATCGGGGCTGCACGCCCAGGATGCGCAATTCACGCAATTCTATGCCGTGCCCACCTATGTGAGCCCCGCCTTCGCGGGCACGAGCCTGCAGAGTCGATGCGCCCTGGCCTATCGTGATCAGTGGCCCAGCATTCCAGGTGCGTTCGTCACGTACGATGCATCCTACGACCACTACCTGCGCAACATGAACAGCGGAGTGGGGTTACTGATCACCCATGACCGCGCCGGCTCCGGGGCGCTTCGCTATACGAGCATCGCCGCTCAATACGCGTACGAGATCGAGCTGAAGCGAAAGGTGTTCCTGAGGCCCGCTCTTCAGGTCGGTATTGTCGATCACGCCGTCGACCTGAACAAGTTGACCTTCGGCGACCAGTTGGTCCGGGGCGATGAAATCGCGACCTATGAGAACATCGATCGCCGCGAGGTGAAGTACGCCGACGTCGGTGCCGGTCTTCTGTTCTTCTCACCCACGAATTGGCTGGGGATCGCCTTCCACCACATGAACGAGCCGGACCAGTCGCTCCTGTTGAACGAGACCAAGGTGCCGATGAAGCTCAGCCTGCATGGAGGCCATCGGTCCGCCATCCGGACCCGCATCATCCAAAAGCACCCACAAAGCGCGGTGTTCGCCTTCAACTATCGCGCTCAGGGCGAATACGACCAACTGGACCTGGGGGCCTACTATGAGCGCGAGCCGTTCTACACCGGCCTTTGGTACCGGGGCATACCGCTGCTCAAGGGGTACGCCCCGGGCCATCCGAACAATGATGCGATAGCCCTGCTGGTCGGTTTCATCGTGAAGGACATGCGCATCGGATACAGTTACGACCTGACCATCTCCCAGCTCGGTGCACGGTCCGGCGGAGCGCACGAGTTGACGCTAGGATACGAGTTCGCGGACCGTCGAAAGAAGAAGGCGATGAGCAAGCGCAGGGTGGTCCCCTGCGCCAAGTTCTGATGCCTCAATCGGCCTCGTCCGCCTTGTTGGAAAGCTCGATCCAGCGGTCCGACATGCGCTCCAGCAGACGTATCGTCTCCTCGAGCTCCAGGCCCCGTCTCGCCAATTCTTCGTGATCGAGCGACGTGTCGTTCATCGCCGCGAGCAGATCATCCCTTCGCGATTCTTGTTCTGGGATCTCCGCTTCCAGGCGTTCCAGCTCCAAGCGCTGCGCATAGGTGATCTTCTTCGGCCTGGGCCCCGGTCGGAGGGTCCTGGCCTTTCGCGGGGCCGCATCCCCATCAGCCACCTGGCTCGCCTGCTGACCGCGAAGGTCGGAGTAGCTGCCCACATGCTCACGGATCCTCCCGGCCCCCTCGAACACGAGCAATCGGTCACAGACCTTGTCGAGGAAGAAGCGGTCGTGGGTCACCACGAGGATGCATGCATCGAGGTCGACAAGGAAGTCCTCCAATGCATTGAGCCCCGCGATGTCCAGGTCATTGGTCGGCTCATCGAGCACGAGCACATTGGGGTTCAGCATGAGCACGGTGCAGAGATGCAGACGTCGTCGTTCGCCGCCGCTCAGGGTGCTGGCATATTGCCATTGTTTCTCACGGTCGAACAGGAACCGTTCGAGGAGCTGTGCTGCCGAGAGCGTTCGTCCTTTGGTGAGCGGGATCACCTCGGCGATGTCGCGCACCACATCGATCACACGCTTGTCCTCCTTCAGGCGGAGACCCTGCTGATCGAACAGTCCGAGCACCACCGTATCGCCAATGGTCACCTTGCCCAGGTCGGGCGCCATGCGGCCTGTGAGCAGTTCGATGAAGGTGCTCTTTCCGACCCCGTTCGGACCCACGATGCCGATCCGATCACCCCGTTTCAGCGAGTAACTGAACTTCTCGACGATGGTCCTTTCACCGAACCGCTTCGCGAGATTGCGCACCTCGATCACCTTGCCGCCGAGGCGTTCCATCTTCACTTCGATGCGCATCGCTCCATCGCGGTGCCTGCGCCCAGCGGCATCCTTCAACTCATCGAAGGCCGCGAGCCGGCTCTTGCTCTTGGTACCCCTGGCGCGGGGCATGCGGCGCACCCATTCGAGCTCATGCCTCATCAAGGCCTGGAGCTTCTGATGCGTGGCTTCGCGCACCTCTTCCGCAAGGGCCTTTTTCTCCACATAATAGCCGTAGTCGCCTTTGTACCGGGCCAGTGTCCCCTGGTCCAGTTCGATGATCTCATCACAAACGTTGTCCAGGAAATAGCGGTCGTGCGTGACGAACAGCACGGTCGGTCCCGAGCGCGTGAGCTCCGTTTCGAGCTGTTCGATCATATCCAGGTCGAGATGGTTCGTAGGCTCGTCGAGCACGAGCACCTCCGGACCGGAAAGAAGCGTTCGCGCCAAAGCCAGGCGCTTCTGCTGACCACCTGAAAGCGTGCCTACCGGTTGTTCCAGATCGCGCAGGCCGAATTGGTAGAGCAGGCTACGGGCACGCGCTTCATGGTCCCAGGCCTGCAGTTCCTCCACACGATCGATGCTGCTTTGGAGCTCGTTCGGTGGTGCGTGCCGCGCTACGGCATGCGCGTAGGCGCGGATCGCGCTGCTCACCGGGTCGTCGCGATCTAGCATCTCGTCCACGAGGCTTCGTTCACCCGTCATGCGGACGTCCTGTGGCAGGTAGGCGACGCGCACGCCCTTGTTGAACGTCACGAGGCCTTCGTCCGGTCGTTCGATCCCGGCGATGCAGCGCAGCAGGGTGCTCTTGCCGGCGCCATTGCGCGCGATCAAGGCCATGCGCTGGCCCTTCTCCAAGCCGAAGGACACGCCGGTGAAGAGTTCGCGCGGCCCGTAGCGCTTGCCCAGGTTCTCGATGGAAAGGACGTTCATACGGCGGCCGTGTCCTCCTCGACCCATGCCACGCGCTGGGTCAGCTCGTGGTAGCAAAGCACATCCTCCGCGAAATAGTGTGCGGCCATGCTCCTGCGGGATGCGTTGGGGGTGCTCATCCGCATGCCGCCATGTAGCAGGTTCGCGTGCCAGATGAGCACATCACCAGGACGTGCCAGGAAGGTCTCCGCTTGAAGATGATGCTCCTCGATCGCCCGGGCCACCGTGGATTCGTAACGGGCATAGGCATCCTCACCGATCGTGAAGGCGCCGCCACCATGATCGAAGGTGGGGTTCAGGATGTAGGGGAGCCTGTGCGACCCGGGGTAGAACACGAGTGGACCATTGTCCGGGGTGATGGTTTCCAAGGCGACCCACGCCGCGGCCAGGTATCCGAGCGGATGGGTGGTCATGTGGATCGTGTCGGAATGGGCGGCCTGTTCGCTCCCGGTGAGGAAATTGATGGTCTGGAAAAGACGCATCCGCCTGCCGAGCAACAGGTCGAGCACGTCGAGGATGCGCCGGTCATTGGCCATGGCCCGGACCGCGGCGCTCTTGCGGTAGGCGAACATGATCTTGCGGCCGGTGAAGTTGAAATCGACGACCCCTTCACCCACGAGCCTGTCGATCTCGCCGTTCACGGCATCGACTTCCGCAGCCGTGAACAGCCCACGGAGGATGACATAGCCTTTGTCCGGCCACTGCAGCAAGGCCTGACGGATATCGGGGGGCAGCGCCTGGATCCTTGCATCCCTGCCGAGGCGCTCACGGGCATCCGCGCGGTCGAGCCAAGGCTGCTCGGTCCCGGCGGATGGCATCACCGAACTATCGATGGGCAGGAGGGGGCTGCGCGAAATGCCGTATTTGCGGTACATCCGTCGCGCATGTACCATACGTGCCGGATTCATCAGGTTCAGCAGCACATAGTTGGCCTTGAACGTGCGGAGCCTGCCGTAGTACCGGTCGAGCCACTTGCGCATGGGTCAAAATTAGGAGGAGGACCTCAGGGTGCGTTCCCGTTGGACTCCCGCTCCAATCTGGATATATCGTCGATCAGCCGATCCACGTCGGCTGTGGAAGTGCCATCATAGAAGCCACGGATCCGGAGCAAGGGATCGACGAGCACGAAATTCTCCGTGTGCACGAAGTCATCCGGGCCGCCATCGCCCTCGTTCACCGCGGCGAAATAGGAGCGCCGCGCCAGATCATAGATCTGCTTGCGATCACCGGTGAGGAAATGCCATTTCCCCGGGTCGGCCTGGAACCTGTCCGCATAGCTCCGGAGCACGGGTACGGAATCCATTTCCGGGGTCACGCTGTGGCTCAGGAGCACGACACGCTCGTCATCCTTGAAGGACCTCTGGACACGGGTCATCTGTCCGGTCATTTTCGGACAGATGGACGTGCAGGTGGTGAAGAAGAAATCCGCGACGATGATATGGCCCCGGACATCGTCCAAAGTGAGGTGGTTCCCGGTCTGGTCGATCAGGTCGAAATCATGGATGTGGTGGGTGCCCTGTTCCTTGAGCACGGCGGGGTCCACCAGTCGCTGGTCGAGCTGTGCCGGCTGGAACACCGGGAGCGTATCGTTCCTCAGCAGCCGATAGCCGATGAACACGGCCAGGGTAAATATGCCCGCCACGATGGATGCGCGAAGGACCAGCGGCCAGGTCCGGTCGCTGGAGTTCCTTTCGTCACCCGCCCCATTCATACTCATAGCCTATGGAGAAGATCGATCGGTAGCGAAGGTCGGGAAGATGGACCTCCCTGTCGTACCGGTAGCCGACATTGAATTTGTGACCGCCTCCCAACTTCAATTTGGCCCCGATCCCATAGCGGATCCCGATGAGCCTGTCGCCGGTGTAATGAAAGGCGTGGAAGGCTTCGGCCTTGAGGTAGGGGTCGAGCGGGAATTTGCGCGTGTTCCACTCCAGGCCGACCTCGTTCCTGAGGATATCACGGATCTTCCAGACGGGTATCCATTCGTGCTGGCCCTGGGCCTGGTATTTCACCGCGAGACGTCCGATGTCGCCGACCAGGGTGATCTGCAGGTCCGTCCGCTGCGAATCGGAGTTGTACCGGTCCCTGAGATTGTAGCGGTGTTCGATGCCGAACCGCAACCAGCGTTCGAACCGGTAGTTGGCGCCGAGGATGGTGTAGAAAAGACGGCCACCGGTCAGGTTCTCATCGCTCCGATAACCGAGTTCCAGCGTGGTGCGGAACTTCCTGTAGAATCGTTTTTCGTACTGACGGCCCCTTGTCTTGTGAAGGGGTTTCAACTCGACCGCGGCGCTGACCCAGAGCTCGGACACGTTCCGTGGACGTTCCTGAGGCAGGTCCTGTGCCGACAGCGGGGCCGCCAGCAGGGCCGGAAGGAGAAGGGCGACCGCGCGGGGCCTCATTTCCAATCCTCGACCACGATGTCCGGCACTTCGAACACCTCGCTCTTGGTTCCGATGGACACTGGCGCATAGATCGGTTGTTGCCCTGACTCGCAGTCGTTCGGGCACTCCGAATAGGCGAACAGGGTGTAGTCCCCCTTCCGTAACCAGGAGAATTTGTACCCTCCGTCCGGACCCGTTCGCGTGTCGTCATCGAACGTGGCGTGATCGCCGTAGATGATGTACACCCGGTACTCCGGCGCATAGTACTCCACGCCGGTAGGCAATCCGGTGTCCTTGTTCACTTCCTTGACATACACATGGCCATGGATCTCGGCCCTACCACCGACGCCGGGTTCCTTCGCGCAGGCGGTCATCAGGGAGGCCGCAAGGGCCATGGTCAATAACGGAGCGGTTCGTGCGATCGGGTCCATCGGATCGTAAAGCTAGTGTTAAGTGGGGCCCGTTCTTGTCAGGCGTAGATCCCCTCGACGATGGACGTGTACTTCGTGAGGATGGGCTTTCGGCGGAGCTTCAGCGATGGTGTCAGTTCACCACCCTCGATGGTCCAGTCGTCCGGCAGCAGGGCGATCTTCTTGACCTGCTCCCAGTGGCCGAAACCGGCGCATTGTTCCTCCACTTCGCGCATGATGCGATCGACCACGCGTTTTTCGGATACCGCTCGTTCCCGGTCCTCGAACGGAACCCCTTTCAACCTGCACCAGCCCTGGAGGAAATCGAAGTTGGGCACGATCAGTGCGGCGGGGAATTTCCTGTTCTCCCCGATCACCATCACCTGCTCGATGAAACGGGAGGCCTTCAGCTTGTTCTCGATCACCTGTGGAGCCACGTACTTTCCGCCGCTGGTCTTGAAGATCTCCTTCTTGCGATCGGTGATGCGCAGGAAACCTTCCGGGGTCAGTTCGCCGATGTCTCCGGTATGGAGCCAACCGTCGGCATCGAGCGCCTGGGCGGTCAGTGCGGGTTCCTTGAAATAGCCCAGCATCACGTTGGGGCCCTTCACGACTATCTCTCCATCATCGGCGATGTGCACCTCCACGTGGGGTATCGGCCGCCCGACCGTGCCGAACCGCAGGCCATCGTTCCGCTGGTCGTTCACGCTGATCACCGGGGAGGCCTCCGTGAGACCATAGCCTTCCATCACAGGGATGCCGGCCGCGTTGAACACCCGGGCCAGGCGGGGTTGCAGGGCCGCGCTTCCGCTGGCCACCACCCTGACGTTGCCGCCCAATGCCTCCCTCCATTTGCTGAAGATCAGCTTGCGCGCGACCATCAATTGGATGCCGTACAGGATCCCCATGCCGCGAACGTCGTACCGGAGACCAAGGTCCAGGGCCCAGAAGAAAAGCCAGCGTTTGATCCCCTTGAGCTCTTCGCCCTTGCCGAGGATCCTGTCGTAGATCTTCTCGAGCAGGCGGGGGACCGCGGTGAACACGTCCGGTGCCACTTCGCGGATCCGTTCGCCCAGGTCCTCCAGACTTTCCTGGAAGTGGACGGCCACGCCGTTGTAGATATAGAGGTACATCAGCATCCGCTCGTAGATGTGGCTCAGCGGGAGAAAGCTGATCGCACGTGCGGAACTGTCGACCGGGAACCGCGAGCTGGAATCGATGACGTTGCTGAGCACGTTCCAATGGGTCAGCATCACACCCTTCGGACGCCCGGTGGTCCCGGAGGTATAGATGATGGTGGCCAGATCGTCCCGCTTTACGCGATCACGGTACACCTGCAGTTGTTCCTGCTCCTCCGGGCTCCCATCCCTGGGCACTTCGCTCCAGTGCCGGGCTCCTTCGATATGGTCGAAGGTGAATAAGTGCTTCAGGTCGGTCGCGGTCCGGGATGCCTCCTTCGCTTTCGCGTGGATCTCGGCGTTGGCGCTGAAACAGACCTCCACCTCACCATGTTGCAGGATGTACGCGTAATCCTCCGGGCTGCTCGTCGGATAAACGGGAACGGTGACCGCGCCGATCTGAAGGACGGCCTGGTCCACCAGTACCCATTCGCTCCGGTTGCCCGATGCGATCGCCACCTTGTCACCCGGTCCGACGCCAAGGGCCATCAGGCCGTAGGCGATGCGTTCCGAAAGCCCGACCAGCTCTTCCGTGGAGTACGGCCGCCATATTCCGCCCTCCTTGGTCGTGATGGCGTCGGGACGCGGATAATTGGCGAGCTGGTGCCGTGGCAGGTCGAATAGTCGTTCCACCTTCTCCATATCGTTGGGCATGGCCAATGCTCCCAATATAGCGGAACCCGGTTTCAAACCACGGCCGCTGAAAGCACGCGCATGTACTTTTCCACGTATGCGGGGATCGAGCGGGCCTTGTACTGCATGATGTAGCGTGGATGCTCGACAGGGACGATGCGGTCGAAAAGGTGTGATCGTTCGTTCAAGCGTCCGAGGTAGGCGGCGTTCTTCCCAGTGCCGATGCAGATGGCCACGTCGGTGCGCATGCCGCGGTCGATGAGCCCGCGGAGCCACTTCTCCACGAACGGGGTCACCGTCTGCTCCAGGGCCTTGTCGTCGTAGTAGTTGAGATTGACGTATCCACCGTTCGGGCCTTTGCGGGTGAAGCCGAGCGGACACAGGGAATGCACGTAGACCTGGCCGTAGAACGCGGCGGGCCCGCCTGCTGCACGCACGACCCTGTAGAAGAAGTCGCTGCTGGGTTCATGCGTGTGCAGGCCCTTCACGGGAATGCCCAGGTCCGTGGCGCACCTTTTCGTATCCGTGAAAGGGAGGCCCGTACTGCCTGCCCCCAGTCGCCCGGGGTTGATCCCGAGCATCAGCAGGCGTGGTGAGTTGTCCGCATAGTAGCGGCGATGGAAGCGCGTGACGATCCGGCGGACCTCGGCGGCGTGCGGACCCTTCAGCGGATCCAACACCCGGACGTCCTTCGGAAGCTTCAAGCCTTCGAGGGAGAAGGACAGAACGTGGTCCAGCAGACGATCGGACAACATGGGGCAAAGGTGGTCGATCGCGCTTTCCGCGCGCACGGTCACGGAAAGGGCCTCAGGCCATCGTTCGTGCGTCTGCCGAAGATCTCCCAATAACGTTCGCTGGTCATGGAGTCCCAATGGAGGATCCCCTGCTGGAACTGGAATTGTTGGAGCCGGTTCAACATGATCCCCGCGATGATGATCATGGCGAACATGGCGATCACCGCGGTCGGTCGGTGACGCACCCATCGGGCGAGATGGCCGATCGGCAGGGCGAGCAGGGCGAGGGTCTCCACCAATGGACGGCATCCGAAACCACCGCCATACCACCAGAGCGCCCAGGAGAAGACCACGTACCACATGATCGGAAAGAACACGAGAAGGGGAACGGCGATGCGGCGGGAGCGGGGATCCTTCCACATGGCCACCAGCCCGATGAAGCCCAACAGCACGAGCGGTGAATACACGAACCAGCCCTTCTTGTAGCTGAATAGCCCTTGTAAGATGTGAGGGGATGTGAAGTCGAACCCCTCATCGCCGTAGGAGTAATAGATGAATTGGCCGGTGGTCGCCCGCCAGTAGAGCACCTGGGGAACGACCGCGAGCGCAAGAAAGGCCAAGGCGACCAACAGATGCGTGCGTATCCGGGTCCGGTCGGCACCCGGGGACCCGGGCCAAAGCAGCGGTACGATGGCGACCAGAACGTCCACGGGTCTTGTCAGCAGAATGAGGCCGATCACCAGGCCGAGCAATGCGGAAAGGCGGACCGTGGGGTGCCGATGCCAACGCTCCGTCAGATCGATGACGGCCGCGAACAGAAAGAAGAGATAACCGTGCGACATGCCACTGTCGTGGGTCGAATAGAAGAAGAGGTTCGTGCCGAGAGCGAGCACAAGGAGGGCGATCGCGGTATCGCGATCACCGAGGTGCCGGAGCAGCGACCTGCGCAGCAACAGGAGGCCGAGGCCGACGAACAGGATGCTCGAGAGCGCCACAGCGAGCTGATAGGGCGGGGAATAGCCGGTGGCGTTCATGGGGTCCGACCAGCGCATCCACCCGTGGGCGACCAGGAATAGTGGAAGCTCGAACAGCGCCGTGCCGCAGGTGTACTTCAGCACATCACATCCGGTCCGTTCGATATGGGTCACGCCGTACCAGGTCTGCTCCCCCCGCGGATGCAGGGTTCGGTTCTCCTCGCCCACGAAACCGAGGTGGCAAAGGTCGCCATGGACGAAAAGCGCCGGCAGGTAGTGGTAGTAACCCTCCACGTCCCAGTTGAGCGTGCGTGATGAGCGCCAGTAGTCGAGCCGGAGCACCTCCTGCACGGCCAGGAAGGCGAACAGGACGATCACGAGCATGCTCCAGGCCCCCGCTGTTCCACCCGCCGAACGGTGCAGGATGAAGGGCGATCGGTTCATTTCGGAGCGAGCCGGTAGATCCAGATACCCACGGCGCCGAAAAGGATGTTCGGAAGCCATACGGCGATCAACGGATCGAGACCGGCGTTGGTCGCGCCCACGGTGGTCAGCTTCATCGCGAAGATGTAGAGCAGGACCAGCAGCACCCCCAGGGCCAGGTGCACGCCCGTGCCTCCACGCACCTTGCGGCCGGCGATGCTGACGCCTATCAATGTGAACACGTAGGTGGCGAACGGATAGGCGGTGCGCCCGTATTTCTCCAACAAGTAGTAGGCCATCGTATCACTGCCCCGCGCGCGCTCCTCTGCGATGAAGCGGTCCAGTTCGGCCCCGGTCATGCTCATCGCGTTCTCGTTGCGCTGCCCTACGTCGGAGGGTGTGAGGGCAAGTGTCGTGTCGATCAGCGGGCCGCTGAAGGTCCTTTCGCCGCCCGGCCCCATGGTCCGGATGAAGAAGTCGTGGACATGCCACTTGCCTGACACGGAGTCGTACTGGGCCCTGTCGCTCATCAGCTTGCTCCGCAACTCCCCTTTCTCCCAATGTTCCAGACTGAAGCGGTACCCGGTCTTACGCTGGGCATTGAAGGATTCGAAGTATGCGATGACGCCGGGTGCGATCTCCCGGTGGATGTTCTTTCCCTTCACCTGGAAGGGTGCCCGGATATAGGCCTCTTCGAAGGCGAGCCTGGTGCGGTTCGCGCTCGGAAGCACATAGTGATCGACCAGGAGGGCCGTGATGGTGAGGATCGTGGCCGACACGAAGTAGGGCCACATGAGACGGGGAAAGCTGACGCCGCTGCTCAGGACCGCGATCACCTCGGTGCGTTGCGCCAGGCGGCTGGTGAAAAGCAGCACGGCGATGAAGATGAGCAGGCCGCTGAACAGGTTGGAGTAGAAGATGACGAAGTTCAGGTAGTAATCGACCACGATCTCGCGAAGGCTCGCGTTCATTTTGGCGAAATCGGCCGTTTTCTCGCTGATGTCGAACACCACGGCCACGGCCATGATCAGCAGGAGGATGAACAGGAAGGTCCCCAGGAACTGCCGGATGATGTATCGGTCGAGGGTGCGCAGCACGGAGGTGAAGATCGGTCGTTCGCGATGACGGGATCAGATGCGTTGCTTCAATCTCGGCACAAGGGTGTTCTTCCAGGTGGTGAAGGTCCCGTCCGTGATCCGGTCCCGCGCTTCCCGCATCAACGCGAGATAAAGGCCCAGGTTGTGCAGGCTTGCGATCTGCTGCCCCAGCATCTCGTTGCTCGCGAAGAGGTGCCGCACGAACGCCTTGGAGTACGCCGTGTCCACCCACGCTTTGCCATCCGGGTCCAACGGTCCATGGTCGTCCGCCCACCGCTGATTCTTGATCTGAAGAACGCCCTGACGCGTGAACAGCATGCCGTTGCGACCATTGCGCGTAGGCATCACACAATCGAACATGTCCACGCCCAGCGCGATGTTCTCCAGCAGGTTCCATGGTGTGCCCACGCCCATCAGGTAGCGTGGCTTGTCGGCCGGTAGGATGTCGCAGACCAGTTCGGCCATCGCGTACATCTCGTCCTCGGGCTCGCCCACACTGAGCCCCCCGATCGCATTGCCGGCCATGTCCTTTGCGGCGACCACTTCCGCGCTTTGCCTGCGCAGCTCCGGGTACGTGCTGCCTTGCACGATCGGGAAAAGGACCTGCTTGTGACCGTATCGGGGCGAGGTGGCCAGGAAACGGTCGATGCAACGGTCGAGCCAGCGGTGGGTGAGGTGCATGCTCTTTTCCGCATAGTCCTTTTCGCACGGCCAGGGCGTGCATTCATCGAAGGCCATCATGATATCCGCGCCGATGGTGCGTTGGATGTCCATCACGCCTTCGGGGGTGAAGAGATGCCTGCTTCCATCGATATGGCTGCTGAAGCGCACGCCCTCCTCGGTGATCTTGCGGATGTCGCTGAGCGAATGCACCTGGAAGCCGCCACTGTCCGTGAGGATCGGGCGGTCCCAGCCGTTGAAGCGGTGAAGCCCGCCCGCATGCGCGATCACGTCGATCCCCGGTCGCAGATAGAGATGGTAGGTATTGCCCAGCATGACATGGGCGTCCAGGTCGTCCTTCAACTCGCGTGGGTGCACAGCCTTCACCGCTCCCAAGGTGCCCACGGGCATGAACACCGGTGTGGGGATCGGACCATGGTCTGTGTGCAACATGCCCCGGCGGGCCTTGCTGGACGGGTCCTTGTCGAGCGGTTCGAAACGCATGGGCGGCAAAGGTAGATGGGGAGGGGGCGTCGGATCGGTGGTTCACGACCGGTCGTGGAGTAGCTCCTCGCCTGTTCATAACTGCTCCGGCCAGGCGGGGCGCTGCCAGGCCCATCCGGGTAGTTTCGCCCTTGGTCGCATGCACATGGGTGAGTTCCTGTTCCTGGTGATGCTGGGCGCATTGGCCGTGCTCCTGCTGTATCATGTCCTCATCTTTTCGCGATCGGCGTTCGCCAGGTCGGAAGGGGGCGTGGACCGTGCATTGCCCGTGAGCGTGGTGGTGTGTGCCCGGAACATGGCCCGCGACCTGGAGGAACTGGTACCCGTGTTGCACGAACAGGACCACATGCAATTCGAGATCGTGGTGGTGAACGACCGCAGCGAGGACGACACTTCGGAGATCCTGCAATGGATGAAGCCCAAGTACCCGAAGCTGCGTGTGGTGGAGATCCAGGCCGACGAGAAGTTCAGCTACGGCAAGAAGATCGCCCTGGGCGTGGGCATCCGCGCGGCGAAACATTCGCACGTGCTCCTGACCGACGCCGACTGCCGACCCGCCGGCCCGGATTGGATCGCCGGCATGGCGGCGGGGTTCGCGAAAGGCACGCAGATCGTGGTGGGCCACAGCCCCTACGAGCGACGCCCGGGACCGACGAACCTGCTCGAGCGGTATGATGGGATCACCAAGGCCGTTCAGTTCATCAGCTTCGCCAGGGCCGGTCTGCCCTACATGGGCGTGGGCCGCAACCTCGGCTACACACAGGAGCTCTTTTTCGCCGCCAAGGGACCGCGCCGCCACCATCACCTGATGAGCGGCGACGATGATCTGTTCATCAACGAAGTGGCCCGGGCCCGGAACACGGTCGCGGTGCAAGATCCGCGGACGTTCATGCGCACGCGCGGCACGACAGACCTGGCCACCTGGATCCGGCGCAAGCGGCGGCACTACACCACCGCGCGCTATTACCGGTTCGGCCATCAGGTATTGCTTACGCTGCTGCCAATGGCACGCCTGGTCTTCTGGCTGGCGTTGTTCGCCCTGGCGGCCCTGGGCCATTGGGAGCAGGCCGGGATCGGCCTCCTGGTGAAGCTGGCCGTTCTGATGCCCGTCACCCTTGTGGCCATGCGCAAGCTCGGTGCCGATGGCGCATTGCTGGCCTTCGCGCTCCCCCTGGAATGGCTGTTCTTAGTTTTGGAACCGTTGATCTACTTCAGCACCGTGCTGATCAAGCCCCGCCGATGGAAGTGAACGAGAACCTCTCCGAGAAAGCGCAATACGACTACAAGCTCGTCCGTCGGGCCGTGGACAATGGCGATCAGAAGGCCTATGCCGAGTTGATGGGCCGCTACCGCGATTCGATCTACTTCATGCTGCTGAAGATGATCAACAACAAGGACGATGCGGAGGACCTCACCATCGAGGCGTTCGGCAAGGCCTTCCACCGGCTGCACCAGTACACGCCGAACTATGCCTTCAGCACCTGGCTGTTCAAGATCGCCTCGAACAACTGCATCGATTGGATCCGCAAGCAGAAGAAGAAACTGCTGAGCATCGACAACCCCATCGGCACCGAGGACGGTGACGAAATGACCATCGAGATCCGCAGCCACGGTCTCGACCCGGCCGACGTGGTGATCAAGGACCAGAAGGCGGGCATCATGCGCGAGGTGGTGGAGAAACTGAAACCCCGCTACCGTACGCTTATCGAGCTCCGGTACTACAAGGAATACAGCTATGAGGAGATCGCCGACGAGCTCGACCTGCCGCTCGGTACGGTGAAGGCACAGCTTTTCCGAGCGCGCGAGTTCCTCATGAACATGCTGGACCATCGCAAGGACCACATCTAGGCGACCATGGCCCGGTCGCCACTGCACGCGCCCATGACCAACGCACCATGGATCTTGGAGTCGGGACGGTCCTGCGGTATTTCCCCGATCTGACGGAGGATCAGCGCCGGCGCCTTGTCCGGCTCGGTCCGCTGTACGCCGAATGGAACGCGCGTGTGAACCTGGTCTCACGCAGGGACATCGATGCGCTGTACGAGCGCCACGTCCTGCATTCGCTCGGCCTGGCGCTCGTGTGCCCCTTTCCGGACGGTGTGCGGGTGATCGATGTCGGCACCGGCGGTGGTTTTCCCGGGATACCGCTCGCGATCCGTTTCCCCAGGGTCCGGTTCCATCTCATCGACGGCATCGGCAAGAAGATCACGGCGGTGCAGGGGATCATCGCGGAGCTCGATCTGGCGAACGCCACGGCTGAGAAGGTCCGCAGTGAGGAACATCACGGGCGCTATGATGTGATCGTGAGCCGTGCGGTGACCGCCATGCCGGAGTTCATTCGGATGACGGAACACCTGGTATCGAAGGGAAGGGGGAGGATCTGCGCCCTCAAGGGCGGCTTGCTCGCTGATGAACTGCTGCCATTGAGGTATCCGGTGGAGGTCACCGACCTGTCCAAGGTCTATCGGGAGGTGTTCTTCGCAACGAAGAAGGTGGTGACGGTCAGGCTTTGACCGCGCCGAACTGGAGCTGGCTGAGCGAACGGTAGAGCCCGTGTTCGTTTGCGATCAACTCATCGTGCGTTCCGCTCTCCACCAGATGGCCGTGGTCGAGCACCAGGATGCGGTCGGCGTTCTGGACGGTGCTCAGCCGGTGGGCGATCACCAGGCTTGTCCGCCCCTTCATCAGTTCCTCGAGGGCCTCCTGCACGAGACGTTCACTGGCCGTATCGAGGCTGCTCGTCGCCTCGTCGAGGATCAGGATGGCCGGGTCCTTGATCACGGCCCTGGCAATGGCGATCCGCTGGCGTTGCCCGCCGCTCAGTTGCACGCCGCGTTCGCCCACCACCGTAGCGAAGCCCTCCGGGAATCCGTTGATGAACTCCATCGCATTCGCCCTGCGTGCGGCCTCCTCCAACTCCGCGTTCGTGGCATCAGGCCTGCCATAGGCGATGTTCTCCCGGATGGTGCCACCGAACAACAGCACTTCCTGCGGCACGATCGCCATCCGGTCGCGCAACGCGCTCAATGGGTAGGCGGCGGCATCGCGGCCGTCGATGGACACCTCCCCGGAGGTCGGCCCATAGAAGCGCAGCACCAGGGACGCGATCGTGCTTTTTCCGGCGCCGGACGGCCCGACCAGCGCCACGCGCTCACCGGGCCTTATGGTGAAGGTCACACCGTCGAGCACCGTCAGGTCCGGTCGCGAGGCATATTGGAAGCCGACCCCCTGGAAGGACACCTCTCCCTTAATGTCCAGACGGGCATGCTCTCCACTGAGATCGATGTCCTCGGTCCGTTCCTCCTGGATGTCCAGCAGTCGCTCGGTCGCGCCAACGGCCTTCAACATCGAAGAGATCAACTCGGGCACGCTGCCGATGCTCGCCCCGACGAATACGGAGAGCATGATGAAGGAGGTCAGGTCGCCCATGGTGAGCAGTCCTTGTTCCTTGAGGTGGACGCCGCGCCACACCACGAAGACCACCGCACCGAACATGCAGAAAATGATGAACGACACGAACCCGGCCCGCCACCGGGCCCCCTTCAGCGCAAGGTCGCGTGCGCCCAGGACACTGCCGCGGTAACGGGCCGCCTCCCAGGCTTCGTTGGCGAAGGCCTTCACGTTCTGGATGCCCTGTAGCGTCTCGTCCACGATCACGTTCGTGTCCGCGATCCGGTCCTGCACCTCCTTGCTCAAGCGGCGGATGAAGCGGCCGAAGAACACCGCCACCAAGGCCACGACCGGGATGGTGGCCAGCATGGTGAGCGTGAGTTGAAGGCTTACGCGAGTAAGCAGGAAGAGACCGGTCACGATCACGATCGATTGGCGGACCAGTTCGGCAAGTACGGTGGTGAACGATTCCTGCAATAGCGCGACATCCGCGCTGATACGGCTGTTGAGTTCTCCCACGCGCCTTCCGCCGAAATAGGTCATCGGCAAACGCAGCAGATGTCGGTAGGTTTCCTGTCGCAACTGGGCCAGACCGCTCTCCGTCACGTAGCTGAACAAGTAGATGCGGAAGAAGCCAAGAACGGCCTGCACGGCGAAGATCACGACAAGCACCAACGCCACCGTGTCGATATCCGTCAGGTCGGGCACCTCGGGGGCCGGGTCCCGTCCTCCGGATGCGTCAACCAGTTTGCCCAGGAGCACGGGGAAGGCCATGCTCAGAATGCTCGTACCGAACAGGAACAGCGATCCCAGGGCGAAGGTCCACCGGTAGGGGCGGAGGTAGCGGAAAATGCGCAACGAACGACGCAACGCGGCCCGGTCGACCTTGGACGGAGGACCGCTGTCCGGGTCCCAGGAACGGCGGCTGGCCATGGGGCACAAAGGTAGCGGGCGAAGGGCCGGTTATTCAGGATCGCCGGTGGATGGACCGTTCCCGCGCCCCCTGATCGATCCGGGCGATCGTTCTAGCTTGGCCGCACTTCCCCCACAGAAGCACCTCATGGCCAAGGACCCGGTGTCCGAACTGATAGGCGGTGGCGTACGCACCCGCACCCCGTTCACCAGCTTGCTGAACAGATTCCTCTACAAGTTCAAACTTCCCTGGAAGGTCGTGAAGAACGAGGAACTGCCGCACGTGATGTGCTCTGTCGAGCAACGGATCAACTTCTCCCATCTGGTGGATCAGGTACTGGCCTATGGCGTCGTGGGCGACCTTGTCGAGTTGGGCTGCTACGAGGGACAGACGGCCGCGCTGATCCAGATGGTGAACGTGCGGCATCAGGCACGTCCGTTCCATGTGTACGATGCGTTCGTGGCCGATTGGAACACGCGGTCCGGTACGGTGCAGGAACGTCTTAAGCGCCGCTTTGCCGCCGCGGGCCTCCCGGGGCCCATCATGCATGAGGGCGACATGCGGCATACCCTGCCCGCCGAGCTGCCGGAACGGATAGCGTTCGCGCATTTCGATTGTGGCATGGGTGACGATCCGGAGCGCCACCGCGACCTGCTCCTGCACTGTCTGGAGCACGTCTATCCGCGATTATCCCCGGGCGCCATCGCCGTGTTCATGGATTACCATGATCCGGACCGCACGGTGAACGGCTTGAACAGCAATCCGGGAGTGCGAATGGCATGCGATGGTTTCCTGGCGGATCGACCGGAGCGGATGGAGGTCCTCTACGGCAACGACTTCTCGCACGGTTATTTCCGGAAGCGCTGAACGCTTCAGGCGTGTATGGTCACCATCCTGTCGGCGATGTGGTCGAACAGGTTCTTGAGCGGGGTCTCCACCATCATGCGTATGAACGGGTTCAGCTCCGCGTTGAACTCCTGCCAGGCGGTGGTCTTTCCGCCGTCCTCCATCAGGTGCACATCGAGCGTGAAGGGAAAGGGGCTGCGGTCGGTCGCCTTGAGCCGGACATGGTCCGGTGCTGATCCGCCGTCCACCGTCAATCCGATGGTGGCCGCCCCCTGCACCTTGAACGAACAGGACCTTCCGTCGCTCTGCCAATCACTGATCCGGTCCTTCGGCAGCAACTGCTGGAAGTTGTTCATATCCTGGATGAAAGCGTATAGCTCCTCCGCCGGTCGCGCGATCTCCACGCGTTTGCTCTCGATATGCGTCATGCGCTCGTATTCCGATGATCTGGTTCGGGCCCCATGGTCGGCGGCCCTGCGTGTTGCGGCATCAACCCTCGACCTTCACTTTCCATCCGGCGGGATCCTTGCGCCATTCGTTCAGAGGCACCAGGTCCTTTTCGGTGATGTAGTCCGAGCGGAGCGCCTGGTCGAGCAGGATGCTGTAGTTGGTCAATGTGTAGAGCTTCACCTTCTCCTCCTCGAAGGCGGCGCGTGCCATCTCGAATCCGTAGGTGAACACCGCCACCATGCCTTTCACCTCGCAGCCGGCCTCCCGCAGGGCATGCACGGCGTTGAGGCTGCTCCTGCCGGTGCTCACGAGGTCCTCTACGATCACCACGGACCGCCCGACGGTGAGATCGCCCTCGACCATGTTCTTCATGCCATGGTCCTTGGCGGAGGAACGCACGTACAGGAAGGGAAGTCCCATGTCATGTGCCACCAGCATCCCATGCGGTATCCCTCCGGTGGCCACACCGGCGATCATGTCCGGACGGCCGAACTCGCTGTTGATGATATGCACGAACTGCTGGCGGATGTAGGTCCGCACCGGTGGATAGCTCAGCGTTTTCCGATTGTCGCAGTAGATCGGGGACTTCCACCCCGAGGCCCAGGTGAATGGTTTCCTGGGAGCGAGCTTCACGGCCTTGATCTGCAAAAGCAATTCGGCAACTTTGAGCGCCGGATCAAGGCTGGGGTCCATGAGGCGAAAGTATGAAGTATCGATCGACGGGAAACCCACGACGATCACCGGATCACCACCGGCGAACGGACTTCCGGAGGGTATGTTGCTGCTCCATATCGGTACGCCGGATGAACTCGACCATGCTTTGCATCGGATCACGGAGGTGCCCGAGATCACCGGGGCTTGGATCCATGGTGAACGACCGGATGTCCTTTGGGAGGTCCTGAAAGCACGTTTCAGACCGGTCGCGGCGGCTGGCGGTGTCATCCATGATGAGGACGGGCGTTTGCTGGCGATCCGCCGTGACGGAAAATGGGACCTGCCGAAGGGGAAGGTCGATCCCGGTGAATCGCTCGAGGATGCCGCTGTCCGGGAGGTGCGCGAGGAGTGCGGACTGGATGAGGTCCGGTCGATCGGTCCTCTCTGCGAAACGTGGCATACCTATCTGCGGAAAGGAGATCACTGGTTGAAACGAACGACATGGTTCCGCATGGAGGCCGGTTCGGCGAGCCGTCTGTTGCCGCAGGCCGAAGAGGGGATCACGGCTGTGGAGTGGCTCGATCGGGAAGGATTGGAGCGGTTCCGTGCGGATACCTATCCGACATTGCTGACGGTCATCGCCGCCTGGGAGGCGGAGGTGCGTCGGTCCCGAACCTGATCCGGTCCCGGTCCTGTGCCTCCACCTGCATCCGGTGCATGATGGCACCCAGACCCTGGCTTGGCCATGGCGCGGGCGATCGTGCCAGAATGCGGTCGTTGAGCAGGTAGAAAGCGGGGATCGTCCGGTTTCGCAATTCATCGCGTACGCGGGCAGGGTCCTCGGTCATCAGCCAGGTCCAACCTTCGGCGTTCCTGCTGACCGCATACGCCCGTGCAGCCTCCCGGTCGTCATCCAGCATTAGGACCGCGTGATGGAGCACACCCGCGTAGGTCGCGTCCAGCTGCTGCAGGGCCCGGACCTCGGCCTCGCAATAGGTGCACCAGGTCGCCGTCACGACCAGGCACGTCGCGCCCTGGAATACGGTATCGGGGTCGATACGGACGCCGTCGAGGTCCACCAACGACAGATCGGGCAAGGTTGCGCCCGGCTTCATCGCTGTAAGGTCCCAGAGCATGTTCTTGGCGATCTTCCGGTGCTCGGGATAGGCCGATGCGGTGGCGATCCGCTCAAGTATCTCCAAGTCCCCCTTGCGGTCGAGCACTTTTCCAGGATACTCCTGATAGAGCCCGTCGATGAGCACGAGTTCCGTCATGCGATCATCGCCGCGCAACATGTCGTTCTCCATCAGCATGGCCTTCAAACTGTCCACTTCCGCTCGTTCCACGCATCGGAGGAAGGCCCGCGTGTCGGTCCGGAAGGGATGGGTCAGCAAATGGTCCTGGAAGACGGTCCGGAAGAAGCCGACGAATTCCGGAACGTCATAGTCAGGCCGTCGGTCTCCGAGATAGCGCTCGAACAGCGCCTTGTCATTGGCTTGAGGCCCGGAACGCAGGCCGCCCAGCCCAAGGTCGAGGTCGCGCTGGAACCACGGGTCGTCCACGCCGGCATAGAAACGGTGCAGCCGCAGGTCGAAGGAATCGAGCCGGGCCTCGCTGAGGCGGTCGGTGTAGAACAAGGTGGGCGGGCGGGTCACACTGTCCTGCCGCTCCTGTCCGGCAGCATTGTGGTGCAGGACCTCCACGGCCTGCATGCCCGCCACCTCGTCCGTGGCCAGGTCCGCCGCGATGAAGGCATCCAGACGTTCGTTCAGATCGGTCAACAATGCGTTGATGTCCAACCGGTCCAGATCATGGAAGATCGGGTCCACACGGTCCGTACCATTGATGCTTCGGGCGGTGCCCGGAGGAAGTGGAGGGAATTCCAGGACGTAGTGCGCACCGTTGCGCAAATAGAACTCGGCACCCAGGTCCCCGACCATCAGGAGGGCCTTGGTCGTGCCTGTGACCTGCCCCTGCAGTACAAGGGTCGTGTCGCTCCGAACGACCCCCTGGTCCAGACGGACGGTGCGGAGCGTGAACAGGTCATCGTAGCGGTAGAGCACGGCATGTTCACCCTCATGGTCCGGGGCATGGACGGCGATGGTGAAGCCCTGTGCGGACAGCACGACAGGCAGCAGGAACAGAAGGGACGTCAGTTGACGCTTCATGGGATGATCACCCCTTTCGGAACGAACGCGGATACATCGGCCTTATTGGCGATCAGTTCGCGTACGATCGTGCTGCTCACGTGCGCGTGTATCGGTTCGGCGGGCAGGAAGATCGTCTCGATGTGGCCGACCGCGCGGTTCATCAGGGCGATGCTGCGCTCGAAGCCGTGGTCGGTGCTGTTGCGAAGTCCGCGAAGGATGAACGCGGCACCAAGTTCGCGGCACAGGTCGACGGTAAGCCCGGTGAAAACGACGGCTTCCACGTGCGCTTCGTCGGCGAAGGCGGCCCGAAGCCATTCCAACCGCTGCTCCACGGGGAACATGCTTCGCTTATTGCTGTTCGACCCGATGGCCACATGTATCCGGCTGAAGAGCGGCAGGGCGCGCTTCACGATGGATACGTGTCCGATGGTGACCGGGTCGAAGGATCCGGGGAAAACGGCTGCGGGTCTGTTCATGGTCGGTCGGCGGGACTGAAGAAGCTGAACTGGACCGTGCCATAGTCACGCTGGCGCCGGAACCAAGGGTCGGTGTGCAGGTCGATGTCCTTGGGATGCTCCACGATCAAGGTGCCATCAGAGGACAATAGCCCGGCCTCCCGCACCAAGGTAGGCAGCTCCTCCGTACCGGGCAGGCGAAAGGGGGGGTCGGCAAAGATGATGTCGTAGGTTCCTTGGTGTCCACGAAGGAATTGGAACACGTCGGCCTTGACGATGCGCCAACCTGGATCGTCCAGGTCGCGTGCCAGGCGAAGAAGGTGGCTGTTCAGAAGGCGATCCATCTCCACACTGACGACCTTCTCCGCACCACGTGAGAGGAACTCAGCGGAAACCGCACCGGTCCCGGCGAAAAGGTCAAGAACAGCAAGACCCTCCAGGGGTAACGAGTGATGAAGGATGTTGAAGAGCCCTTCCCTGGCAAAGTCCGTGGTGGGGCGCGCATCGATATCCTTGGGTGGATCGATCCGGCGGTTCCTGTAACGCCCTCCTATGATGCGCATGCGGCCTGGTCCAGCAGGGCGGACCAACGTTCCGGTGCTTCGATGTCGAGCCCGGCGATGGTCGGTTCGCCCGGCTCAAAGGTGGGGTAGGCACGGGGTAGATACCCGCGCATCAGCTGCATATCGTCGGCGGTGAGGTCCGTTCCACCGGCCAATACGGTGACGTCGGCCAGTGGAAGCTGTGATCGCTCCAATACGAAGAGCACGTAGTAGAGCATGTCAGTGCCATTGGTGGCATGGAACGCATTGCTTAACAGCAGCTTGCCATTTCGCCCCAAGGCGATGTCCAACCGTTTCCCCGAGCGGTGGAGCAGCAGCGTGGTTCCGTTCCTGCTGCGCTCAAGGACGCCATGCACCATCAGCGTGCGCAACGCGATGGGTCGTGCGCCGGGGTACCTGTCAAGTACGATCCGCTCGGCGGCCTCGTCGTGCAGATACACGCATCGTGCGCCGAGCAGGTCGACGGGCTCGTCCCTCAGAAGGCCCGTAGGTAGTGGGCCATGGACCAATGCCAGGTGATCCTTCTCCGCACCCATGGCCAGCGCGCTTTCGGGCACCAAGGTGCTCAACTCGGGAGCGGCCACGAAGCTGATGCTCATGGGATGGGACGGCAAGAGGTCCAATTGCGGAAGTACCTGACCCTTGGTGCTGGCGAGTGCGACGCATCGCGACCGGGCCTGTTCATGCACGCACCACCCGGTGCCGGTAGGGGTCACCAGAATGCTGAGGTGATAGGTCCGCTCGCGACCCCGGTCGTAATCCACGGACCGGTAGGTGGCCTCCATGGCGGGGTCTATTCGCCGGTCCAGTTGCCGGAGGTGCTCGCCTTTTCCAGGCTGCCGACCATCAGTGTATCGCCTGCCACGAGCGGAGCGGGGTCCTTGGCTTGGAACACCGGCACGTTGCGACCGCTGCTATTGATCACCCCGGCCTTGAGCAGGAAGGGTTTCTTGCTCGTCGGACTGTTGGTGAACGAACCTGCATCAAAGGCGAAGGCGCGATCCTGCTGTGCGCTCTTCGTCATGAACAAGGAGTCCATGGCAGGGACCTGGATCGTATCACGCACGATGATGCCGAGTTCGATCGCTTCTTCCACGCTCAGCGTATCGGGTTTTTGACCGATGGCCCGGACCATGGGGATGGTCCCGCTCTTGACGAAATCGTGGAGCACGGAAAGGTCGCTCGTGTAGCCGCCGGTGGCCTGTTTGTAGCCGAGTTCCGCGGTCCGGATGTCCTTCAGACCCTGGATCACCTGGGTATCGTTGGCCTTCTTCATCGCTTCGAACTCGAGCACGCTCTTCACGGAGCGGTAGTCACGAAATGCCAGGAAGAGCGCGCCCGCCACGCTGAGCAGGCCGATGAGCATGCTCGTGCGCCGTGTGATCCTGCCCAGCTGGAGCAACAGCATGATCACACCCACGACCAAGGCAAGGCCGCTCCCGAGCATCACCCATGTGTTCTGGCCTTCCATGGCTCCCATGATCAGCAGGATGCCACCGGCCAGGATCAGCAGGCCCGGGAAGATGTAGGACGACAGGTTCTTCATGGCGTTCGGAAGGGGTTCCAGCGCGGCCAAAAGTAAGATAAATTCACCCCCTCCCAGGGACGTTCATGGATCGGTACGACCGTTCCTCGTTCCCTCTTTTGGGCTCGTCCCCGTTCACTTTGAAAGCGCTCTCCGAAAGTTTGCTCGACGCCCTGGGGCATGCGCCCACGGCGGGCCAGTCCAAGGCGGCGCGCGCATTGGAGCGGCTGATGGCCTCGGAGCGTTCGCGCCCCGTGCTGGTCGTCAAGGGATATGCGGGTACGGGCAAGACCAGTTTGGTGGGGGCCCTGGTCCAGGTGCTCGTGCGTGAAGGTCGTCCGGTCGTCCTGCTGGCGCCGACAGGGCGTGCGGCGAAGGTGCTCTCAGCCTATTCCGGCTCACCCGCCAGCACGATCCATCGGAGGATCTACCGCATGCGTGATGATGGATCGGCGCTTCGGTCCGCCGTTCATCGGGATGAAGGAGCGTTGTTCATCGTTGACGAGGCAAGCATGATCGGCAACGGCAACGGCGGCGGTGAAGGCCCTTTCGGTGACCGCGACCTGTTGTCGGACCTGTTCGACCATGTGTTCAGTGCGCCCCGGTGCCGGCTGCTCCTGATCGGCGACCCCGCCCAGCTGCCTCCGGTGGGCAGCGACGAAAGTCCCGCATTGGATGTGAAGGGTCTGCACGATCACTACGCCTTGACAGCTGGCGCCGTGGAACTGAAGGAGGTGGTGCGGCAGCAAGCCGGTTCCGGTATCCTGGAGAATGCGACCATGCTGCGTCATCTGCTAGACGTTCGGACACCGATGCCGCGATTCCTCCTTGGTCACAAGGACGTTCACAGGGTCGATGGGACCGGATTGCAGGACGCGCTGGAGACCGCCTTCTCGCGACATGGCCAGGAGGAGGTTTGTGTGATCACAAGGAGCAACAAGCGCGCATATCTCTACGGTCAACAGGTCCGTGCACGGATCCTGGGTTTCGAGGAGGAGCTCTGTCCGGGAGATCGGTTGATGGTGGTCAGGAACGACTACTTCTGGGCCGCCCGGAACGGGAAACCGGAATTGATCGCGAACGGAGAGCAGGTGGAGGTGCTCCGTGTCGGGGCGTTGGAGGAGAGGTACGGATCACGCTTCTGCAGCGTTGATATCGCCTGGAGCAGCAGCGAGGAGCGACGTGAAGGCGAAGTGATGATCATGCTCGATGTGATCGGTTCGGAGGCGCCCGCCTTGCCGTTCGCGCAACGGCGACGGCTGCAGGAGGCCATTCTTGCCACCACAGCGCACCGCTCCCATGCGGCGCGTACGAATGCCCTTCGGCAGGACCCTTTTGCCAATGCCTTGCAAGTGAAGTACGCCTATGCGGTGACCTGTCACAAGGCGCAGGGCGGGCAATGGCGCTCGGTGTTCGTGGACCAGGGCTATGTGACCGAGGACATGATCGATCGCGAATACATGCGATGGTTGTATACGGCCATTACTCGCGCCAGCGAGAACCTGTTCCTGCTCAACTTCCACCCGCGGTTCTTCGGCGAGGATGAGCGGGGATCGACGTGAACGTTCACCGGGTCACCTCCGGACGCATACCCGGACGACGGTTCACACCACCTCGACGAGATGCATGTGCTCCACGGCCCGTTCGGTCGCCACGCTCAGGAAATGGTCCGGCCCCACGTGCATGGTGCGCACATGATATTCGGGCGCGGCCATCGCGATGAACTCCGCATGGCCGATCATGAACGCGTTCCGCGGCCGGTCCACACGAAGGCTGTGCAGATCGTCCATGATGCCCACGCCGCTCGCTTTCAGGATGGCCTCTTTGCGTGTCCAGAGATCCAGGAAACGAGCCTTGGCGGCGGGGCCGGACGCGCGGATCCAGGCGACCTCGGGTTCGGTGAAATAGTGGCCTGCGACGGCATCATGGTCCACCCGACGATGCAGGGTCTCTATGTCCACGCCGATCTCCTGGTCCGGGGATAGACCGATCAGCACGGCGTCCTTGGTGTCGCTGAAGTTGAAATAGGCCTCGTTCCCCGGTAGGTGGGGCTTGCCATGGCGACCCCGCTCCATGGTCACTTCATGGGGCGCGCATCCCAGTGTCCGGCCAAGCACTTCGCGAAGCAGGCCATGACCCAGGATGTATCGATCCCGGGATCCGTCCGTCAGGAAACGGTCCGCGCGTGTCCGTTCCGCGGGGTCCAACACCTCCGTCAGTTCGTTCAACCTGCGTCGCAAGGGGGGCAGCGCGGCATAGACCAGAAGCACCTCCTTCCCGACCAATCGCGTGGAAGGAAGCAAGCCCTTCGGACGGATGTCGAACGGCCCGGAACAATGGACGATCAGTTCACGAGACCCCCTGGCCACCATGGATCAGACCGCCTCCACTTTCAATTTGCCAAGCACCTTCGCGATCCGTTCCTGCAGCGCTGTTGCCAACACTTGCACATGCGGCTCTTTGATCAGGTCGTAGTGATCGCCGGGCACATCGACCACCTCCAATGGGCCGGCTGCAAGACGCCCCCAGCCCATGTCCTGCGGACCGGTCGTCGACGTGGCGCGGAACACCGTGATCGGGCCGGAGTATGGCTTGGGACGGTAGGCGCGTATGGCCTTGTCGTAGGTGTCGATGATGTAGAAGTGACGGGGTTTCGGGGGTATCACCTTGTCGCGGTCCATGTAATAGGCCGCCATGCGACGGAGCAGCCAATGCTTCAAGGGCTCGAAGAACCTGCGTCCTCGGCGCATGTCCGCATCGTACTCCACCGGGTCATAGGTGTCGAACAGAGCAAGGAGCGCGACCTCCTGTCCCGCCGCGGTCAATTGTTGCGCCATCTCGTAGGCGACGATCCCGCCGAAGGAGTATCCACCGAGCATGTAGGGCCCGCGTGGTCGCGCACTGCGCATCTCGGATATGAAGTGACGGGCGATCTCCTCCACGCCAGTGTATTTGATCCGGCGACCGTCCTCGCCTTGATGGAAGAACCCATAGAAGGGTTGCTCCCCACCGAGGTAGCGCGGCAGGAAGTGGTTGGCCTCATCGCCATGGACGCAGAAGAAGGGTATGCGGTCGCCGTTGGGTTGGATGGCGCTCAGGTTGGTCCACTCCTTCGAAGTCCCACCCTCTGCGAGCAGGTCGGCGAACGAAGCGATCGTCGGTGCCTGGAACAGGGCACGCAGGGGGAGGCTTCGGCCGAAACGGACCTCCACCAGGGCAAGGAGCTGGATCCCGATCAACGAATGGCCACCGAGGTCGAAGAAATCCTCATGCACGCCGATCTTGGGGTTGTCGAGCACCTGGCCCCAGATGGCCGCGAGCGATCTTTCCAGTTCGTTCCTAGGTGCGACGTACTGGGCATGCATGGTCCGCTGCCCGCCGGTCGGCGGCGGCAGGGCCTTTTTGTCCACTTTCCCGTTCGGATTCAGCGTGAATGCTTTCAGCACGACGAAGGCGGAAGGCAGCATGTGATCGGGTAGGGAGTCGCGCAGCTGCTCCCTCACGGCCGTGATCAGTTCCTGCCGCCGTGTTTCATTGTCGGTGATCGTTACGTCATCCGGCACGAGATAGCAGACGATCTGTTTTTCGCCTGGCAGATCGTTCCGCACGATCACCACACGGTCCTTCACACCGCCGATACCGTCGATCGCGTTCTCGATCTCGCCGAGCTCGATCCGGAACCCCCGGACCTTTACCTGGTCGTCGGTCCGTCCGATGAACTCCACCAGACCGTCCGCGGTCCAGCGCACGAGGTCGCCCGTCCGGTAGAGCTTGGCACCGGGCACGGTGCGGAACGGATCGGCAAGGAAACGCGTGGCGTTCAGATCATCACGCTTCCAGTACCCGAGCGCCACGCCGTGGCCCCCCGCGTACAGTTCGCCTTTCACGCCCACCGGCACCGGCTTCATCTGCTCGTCCAGGATATGCACCTGTGTGCCTCCGATGGGTCTGCCGATGGGCACGCTGCCGCGGATGGCGGTGATATCATCGATGGCGTGGCAGCAGGTGAAGGTCGTGTTCTCGGTGGGCCCGTACCCGTTGATCAGGACCCCCGGTCCGAGGGTGCGCAGGGCCTTTTTGACATGTGGGACGCTGAGCACGTCGCCTCCCGTCAGTATGTGACGCAGGGAACGGAGCTTTTCCAGGTGTTCGTCCACCAGCAGATTGAACAATCCGGCCGTGAACCATACAGTGGTCACCTTCTGGTGCACGATGGTCGTCACGATCTCCTGGAGCGTGGGTTTCTGCTGCGGTTGCAACACCAATCGCGCACCGTTCAGAAGAGCCCCCCAGATCTCCAGGGTGGACGCATCGAAAGAGATGTTGGAAAGTTGGAGGAACGTCAGGTCGGGTCCGAACGACAGGAAGTTCTGATCGCGCACGAGGCGAACGATGGCACGGTGCGGTACGACGACCCCCTTGGGCCGACCGGTCGAGCCGGACGTGTACATGATGTATGCCGGGCTTTCCGGTCCGCACCCGAACGGCGGTCCTTCGCGCTGCGGGGGCAAAGGGGCGTCCAGAAGGATCGTCCGGGCGTTGTGCTTCGGAAGCACCTCCTTCAGGTGTTTCTGCGTGAGCAGCAGGTCGACGTTCGTATCGTTCAGCATGAACGTCAACCGTTCTTCCGGATATGCGGGGTCGAAGGGAACGAAGGCGGCTCCGCAGCGAAGGATCGCCAGCATGGCGGTGATCATCTGGGGGCAACGCTCCACGCAGAGCCCCACCGGATCGCCGGACTTCACCCCCTCCGCCGTCAGGTAACCGGCAAGGTCCATCACTGCGGCACGAAGCTCTCCGTAGGTGGTCCTGCTGCCTGCGTGCTCGATGGCGATGCGGTCGGGATGGGCCTCCGCGATCTCCTCGAAAAGATCGACCACGCTCCGGTCATGCGGCCAGTTGTCCGGTCCCGTTGTCCACTCCGCGGGCGGCAAAGCCGGGGCTGTGCCCAGATCACGATCGCCGATGAGGTCTCCGATCGTCGCCGATGCGTTCTTCGCGATCCTGGCGATCAGGTCCTGGAATCGCTTGGCATGCCCCCGGACAGTGGCCGCATCGAAGAGGTCCGTGTTGTAGCTCCATTCGAGGACGATCCGGTCATCGTCGCCGGTCGCGTTCAGGAAGAGCTCGAAGTTCTCGAACCGCCGAGGTACGCTATGCCAGACATGTTCCAGGCCGGAGAAGGACACACCATCGTCCATGTTCATGTCCACGTTGAACACGACCGGTACCAAGGGAATGCGTCCGGGTTCGCGGGGCACGCGCAATTGGCGGAGCAGCTTGCCGAACGTATGGCGTTGATGGTCGAACGCGTCGAGAACGGCACCCCGGCGTTCCTTCAGGTGGTCGATGAAGGGCCGGTCGTCATCGAACCGGCTGCGCAGCGCCAGGAGATTGACGCAATGCCCCACCAGGTCCTTCATGCCCAGGTCGTTCTGGCCCGCGGCGGGCAGGCCTACGACCACGTCGGGGTCGCCCGTGATGGAGTAGAGGAAGGTCTCGAACGCAGCGAGCAGGGTGGTGACGAAGCTGCTGCCGCTGCGTGTTGCTACAGCTTTCAGACCCTTCACCAGTTCGCCTGGCAGTTCCACATCGATGCGCGACCCGTTGTAGGTCTTTTCCCTCGGCCGTTTCCTGTCGGTGGGCAGGTCCAGAAAAGGGAGCGGTGCCGCGAACTGCTCCATCCAGAAGCGTTCGATATCCACATGTTCCGGCGACCGTTCCAGGTCGATGAGCTTCAATGCGTAGTCACTGAAGGCCTCGGCGTTCTGCCCGTCGATGGGGTGGCCATCCCGCACCGCGGAATAGGTCCTGCTGATATCCGCCATGATGATCCCGAGGCTCCAGCCGTCACAAATGATGTGATGACCGGTGAGCCGGAGGAGGTGGCGTTGTGGTGAAATGCGGACGAGTTGTACCCGGAAAAGAGGGCCTTGGATGAGGTCGAACGGTGTGCTCATGTCCTCGGCCGCGATCTGCGCGAGCGCCGCTTCCCGGTCCTTGGAGTCGGAAAGGTCGATGAACTGGACGGGAACGGGCATGCGTTCCAGGACGATGCCTCGGGTGCCCGTCGGACCCACCACCGTGCGCAGACCTTCATGGCGTTGGACGAGCGCTTCGATGCTGCGTTCCAGCGCGGACCGGTCCAGTTCGCCCATCAGGTCCAGGACCACCCCTTCATTGTATGCGCAGGAGGCGGCGGCGCTCATGCGCGCGGCGGCCCATACCTCGCGTTGTGCTTCCGTCGTGGGATAGGTGCGCCGGATGGCCGGTCCTGCGAAGGGGTCGAAGGTGACCGGGGTCAGCTTGCGTTCAGGGATGAATCGCTCCATGGGGTGTTCCTCGGTCAGTTGACTTCGATCTCGAGCATAAGGTACTGCCCGGTCCGATCCGGATCCGGAACGAACCATGCCGCCTCTCCTTCAGGAGTGCGCCCGAGCCGGGCATCCCGTATGGGCGGGTCCGTGTCGACCTCGATACGTTCCTGCGCAGAGCGTGCATGGCCGTTCAAGCTGCGGTTCACCGTTTCGATCGGATAGGCACGCTCGGGCATCAGACCGGACGACCGAAGCTCGGCGCAGGTCTTGTCCACGGCCTCCACGATCCGCTCGATGTCGACCTCGGTGTGCGCTGTGGTGAGGAAGTGCGGAAAATCGAGGACGTGCACGCCGTGATAGCGCATCAGGAGGAAGAACAGATCGGTGTACTCGACGGAATCGTCGTACTTGGTCTTGAAGGCGCTTCCGAAGTTCACCCAGCGGAAGGGCAGCATGTATCGGTCGAACAGGGCGTTCACGCGCCTGACCAGGATATCGGTGCGGTCGTTGAGGGCTTCCTGCAGCCCAGGACCTTCGGTGCGCAGATGTTCGAGCACGGCTTTGGACGCGGCCATCGTCAACGGGTGCCTGACGAAGGTGCCCGCGAAGTAGGTGACGCCCGCTTCCGGAACACTGTCATCCCCGAAACGCCAGGGGCCTCCGTCGAGCGCGTCCATCCAGGGGCGGCTGCCGATCATCGCGCCGATCGGCATGCCACCGCCGATCACCTTGCCATAAGTGCCGATATCGGCCTTGATCCCGAAGAGCCCCTGAGCACCATTGGGGTGCATGCGGAACCCGGTGATCACCTCATCGAAGATCAGTGCCGTGCCATGTTCCTTGGTGATCCTACGCACCTCCTGCAGGAAATCGACCGGCCTGAACTCCATGCGACGGCTCTGCACCGGTTCCACCAGAACGGCGGCCGCTTCGTGGCAACGCGTACGGATGATCTCCAGGCTTTCCGGTGTGCCATAGTCCAGGATCAGCATGTTCTGCACGGCTTCGGGCATGATGCCGGGGGCACCCGGATAGCTCTTCAGGCTCTTGCTCCCTCTGATGATCACCTCATCGTTGATGCCATGATAGCTTCCGCTGAACGCGATGATCAGGCTCCTTCCGGTCACGGTGCGCGCCATCCGCATCGCACCCAGCACGGCCTCCGAACCGGTGTTGCAAACGGCTGCGCGTTCGCCACCCGTCAATTCGCACAATAACCGTGATACATCGGCGGCCAGTGGATGCATCGGCCCGATCTCGATCCCTGCGTCCAGTTGCCGGTGACAGGCATCCCGGATGAAGTCCGGCATGTATCCGAACATGGAGCTGCCGAAACCACTGAGAATGTCCACGTATTCGTTGCCGTCCAGGTCCCGGAGATGACAGCCTTCGCTCCGGTCCACGACCACTTGGTAGATGAGTTCCTTCATGCGCGGGCGGAACCCCGTGACCACCCGCGGGTCGGCCATGGTCTTGCGGTTGGCTTCGGTGAACGCCTTGCTCTTCGCCGTCCTTTTGGTGTAGCGCGCGACGAAGTCGTCGAACCAGGCGCGTTGATCGGCCGTGAGTTCATCCTTTCTCTCCTTGCTGATCCGTGCCTGTGCACCAAAGGCCTTCCGTAGTTCCGGTGCGTCCTCCAAAGCCGACGCGCCGGTCCCTGCGGCAGGGACCGTGGAGGTGTCATTCCCCTTTCCAACGTTCCCGACCCCGGTATCGCTCCAGTTCGGGAGGATGTGGTCCGCGAGTCTGTCCAGGCTCGCGAGTTCCTCGTTCAGCTGCCGGAAGGAGATCTTCACACCGAACTTCTTGCTGAGCGAAGTGGCGACCTGTGTCAGGAAAAGGGAGTCGAGGCCCATCTCCAGGAATGTCACGTCAGCGCTCGCCCCGGCCAGCTCCAATCCGGAGCTTTCCTCAAGAAGGTGCTTGATCTGCAAGATCAGACGGTCCTTCGGGGGAAGACCGCTGTCGACCTCTACGACGGTCTCTTGTGTCCTTCCGTCCGCAAGCGGAATTCCGGCCGCATTACGGTGTGATGGAGCGACGGGGTCCACCCAATGACGCACCCTTTCGAAGGCATATGTCGGCAGGGATACGCGATGGCGCTCCTCCCTTTCGTAGAACTTCTTTGGATCGATGGAGATGCCGCACTGCCAGAGGCCGCCCACCGCCTTCAGCAGCTGGACGAGCTCGTTCCCCCCGCCTGCCGCGTCACCGAGCGATGGCACCGCCACCTGGGTCCTTGTGTCGCTGCTTTGCTGTCGTGCGAGCGTGGTGGCCGTGGTCCGGGGGCCGACCTCGAGCATCACGCGCGGAGCGTCCTCCCAGGCGAATTTCACGGCCTGGGCGAAGCGCACCGTAGCTCGCAGATGATCGCTCCAGTATTTCGGTGAGGTGGCCTCATCATCGCGCAGCCACCCCGCCGTCACCGTGCTTACAATGGGGATCCGCGGCGCGTTCAACCGCACGCTCTCCACCACCTTTCGATAAGGCTCGACGATGGGGTCCATCATCGGGCTGTGGAAGGCATGGCTGGTCACTAGGAGCTTGCATGCGATGCCGTCCTTCTCCAGTTCCTCCTGGAACATGGCGATCGCCTCCAGTGGTCCGCTGGCCACGCACAACTGCGGCCCATTGTTCGCGGCGATGCTGCATCCCGCAGGAAGGCGTGCCGCCACCTGTTCCTCCGCGGCGCGAACGCTCAGCATGCTTCCGCCGGGCAGGTCCTGCATCATGCGGCCGCGTGCGGAGACCAGCTTCACGGCATCCTCCAGGGTGAACACGCCGGCCAGACAGGCCGCGGCGAACTCGCCGATGCTGTGCCCCATCATGGCGTCCGGAGCGACGCCCCAATGCATCCAGAGCTTGGCCAGGCTGTAGTGCATGGCGAACAGAGCGGCCTGCGTGTGGACGGTCTCCTTCAATCGCGAGGCGGCCTCCTCTTCTTCACCGGTGTTCGGGAAGAGGATGTCCAGGAGGTCGATACCCAGTTCACGGCCGAAGAGATCACAGCAATGCGAAAAGTGTTCCTTGAAGACGGGTTCGCTGGCGCATAGGTCGCGGCCCATGTTCACATATTGGGAACCTTGACCCGGGAACATGAACACCACACCGGGAGCCGTTCCGTGCAATTCTCGCGTGCCGAACCGGCCGGCTTTCTCGTCGATGGCCGCGATCACGTCGGCATGGTCCCCGCCGACGATGAGGCGACGGTGCCTGAAGTGTCTGCGACCCACCTGGAGCGTGTAGGCGACATCACCGAGCGGGACCTCCGGATGGGCGGCGAGCCAGGCGCGGAGGTTCTCCGTCATGGTGTCTAGACTTGCACGGCTCTTCGCGCTGAGCAGCAGCAGTTGCTGGTCGCGGGAGCTGCTGGAAGGCTCTGCCACCGGAGGTTCGGCGAGCACCACGTGTGCGTTGGTGCCCCCGACACCGAAGCTGCTCACCCCGGCAATGCGTGGTATCTCGGTTCGCGGCCAGGCGATGTTCTCCTGTGCCACATGGAACGGTGAGTTGGCGAGATCGATCGCGGGGTTGGGCCGTTCGAAACCGATGCTTGCTGGGATGTGTTCCCTTTGGAGCGCCAGTGCGGTCTTGATGACCCCTGCGGCCCCCGCGGCGGCGGTCAAATGGCCGATGTTGCTCTTGATGGACCCGAGGGCGCAATACGGCCCCTTGCGCTGCCCGCCAAAGGCCAGCGTAAGTGCCTCCACTTCGATCGGATCACCCAGTGGTGTGGCCGTGCCATGTGCTTCCACATAGGTCACCTGGTCCGCTGACACGCCGGCATCGGCTTGGGCCAGGGCGATCACTTCCGCCTGTCCACGTACGCTCGGAGCGGTGAAACTGGCCTTGTCACTGCCGTCATTGTTCACGGCCGCTCCTTTGATCACTGCGTAGATGTGATCCCTGTCCTTTCTGGCGTCCTCCAGGCGCTTCAGCACCAGGATGCCCACGCCGTCGCTGAAGCTGGTCCCCTTGCCCTCGGCATCGAAGGTGCGCGTTCGGCCATCCGGACTATACATCCCCCCTTCATTGTAGAGAATGCCGCTGTTGATCGGTGCGGTGATCGCGACGCCTCCCGCGAGGGCCATGTCGCATTCCCCGTCCCGCAAGGACCTGAACGCTTGCGCGATCGCGACGAGCGAGGTGCTACAGGCGGTATGGATGCTGAGCGCCGGCCCGCGCAGATCGAATTCGAAAGCGAGTCGCGTGGCGATGTAGTCCTTTTCGTTCGCGGTCATCACCTGGAATTCGCCGACCTGTTCGATCAGCTCCGGGTGACCGATCACGTTCCGGGTATAGTAGGTGTTGTTGCCCATGCCGGCGTAAACACCGATCGCTCCCTCCGCATGTGCAGGATCGTACGCGGCATCCTCCAGCGCCGCCCAGGCGGTCTCGAGGAAAACCCGCTGCTGCGGGTCCATGAGGGCGGCCACTTTCGGGTTCAGTCCAAAGAACGCGGCATCGAACTTGTCCGCGTCGGTGATCACCCCGCGTGCCTTGACATAGTCCGGATCGCTGCGCAGGTCCTCGGGTATGCTTGGGTCGATCTCATCGACCGACCAGCGGCTGATGCCGTCCTTTTTTTCCAGCAGGTTCTTCCACAGCTGCTCCACGTCACCCGCACCCGGGAAGCGGCCGCTCATGCCGATGATGGCCACATCACCTGTCGATGATGTCCTTGCCTTGCGCTGAGCTGCCCGCGCAGCCGGAGACAGCGCATCGCCATTGCCCTCGAGGAAGGTGGCGCACGCGCGGATGGTCGGATGTTGGTACAGCTTCACAATGGGCAGTTCGAGCCCCCGCATCTCCAATTGCGCCACGCATTGGATGCTCAGGAGGGAGTTGCCGCCCAGATCGAAGAAATTGTCATCGATGCCGACCCGGTCCACTCCGAGCAGGTCCGACCATGTGGCGGCAAGGGCCTCCTGCAATTGCGTGGAGGGGTGGACATAGATCACATCGAGGTCCGGCCTCGTGATGTCGGGCGCAGGCAGTGCCTTCCGGTCGATCTTGCCGCTTGGTGTTCGAGGCAGCTCCTTGAGGGCCACGAAGGCCGATGGTTGCATGTAGTCAGGGAGGAGGGAGGCCAGGTGCGTGCGCAACTCGTTGGTGGGCACCTCCTGTCGGGCCACATAGTACCCCACCAGTCGCTTGAGGCCGGGTCGGTCCTCGCGCACTGCGGCCACCGCCCCATCGATCGCCGCATGCTTCTCCATCGCCACCTCAACCTCTCCCAGTTCGATGCGGTAACCACGGACCTTGACCTGTCCGTCGATGCGGCCCCTGTAATCGATCCTCCCATCCGGCAGTTCCACCGCCCGATCCCCTGTACGGTAGATCCGGCCGCCAGGAGCGAAGGGGTCGATGAGGAAACGCTCTGCCGTCAGATCATCCCTCCCGATGTACCCCGCAGCAACACAGGCGCCACCGAGGTAGAGTTCGCCCTCTTCACCGGTCGGCACCCGCCGCATGTGTTCATCAAGTACGTACAGGCGCACGTTGTCGATGGCCCTTCCGATGTTGGGCAATGCCGGCCAATCCGCAGGAGCACCTTCCAGTTCGAGTTCACTGACGACATGGCCCTCGGTGGGACCGTACTGGTTGCAGAACCTGCAGCCTGGAAGTTGTTCGAAGAGGGCGCGTATCGCGGGCGTGATGCGCAACTGTTCGCCGCTGGTGAAGATCTCCTTCAAAGAGACGGGCGCTTCACCGACGCGCTCCACGGCCTCGGCGAGGTATTGCAGTGCAACGAACGGTACGATGATCCGATCGATGCGATGTGCAATGATCTTCCGGAGCAGTTGGGAGCTGTTCAGGCGGTCCTCATCCGTGATCGATACGAGCGTGCCCCCTTGTGCGAACGTGGTGAAGATCTCCTGGAAGCTGACATCGAAGCTGATCGGCGCGAACTGCAGGGTCCGGTCACCAACGCCGCAACGTGATGTACGTACCTGCCAGGCGATGAGGTTGGCAAGCGGGGCATGGTGCATGGCGACTCCCTTGGGACGCCCCGTGCTGCCACTGGTGAAAAGCACATAGCACAGATCGTCCGGTGTCGCCTCCGTCGATCGGGGCGCCATTGGACCATCGTTCAGATCGATGTCCTCGATCATGAGTAGCGGTGTCCCGGGAGGGAAGGAACGGCGATGGGCCCGATCGGTGATCACCACGACCGGCTCCGCATCTTCCAGCATCTGCTGGATGCGCTCGGCCGGGTAGGACGGATCGAAGGGCAGGTAGGCGCCACCGGCACCCACGATGGCCAGTACGCCCATGATGAGCTCAGGTGAACGGTCGAGGCAGATACCCACCACATGTCCCTTCACATGCCCGGCATCCTTCAATGCATGGGCGATGCGGGCAACATGTTCCTCCAGTTCGCGATAGGTGAACGAACGCCCTTCCCCGACCAGGGCGACCTGATCGGGAAATGAGCTGGAGCTGGTGTGAAGTATCCGATCGATGGTCGCGTGTTCCGGTCGCTGTACCTCGGTCATGTGCTTGATCAGGTCGTCTAATGGGATGGGATGTTCCTGTTTCTACGGGATCGGCCGCAAAAGGATGGGATGCCCGGCTTTCGGCGATCGGGAGCTCACATTGGTCCAAATTATTCGCCGATCCGTCGTGAAGTTATACGCTTCCATCGAAAACTTGATCGGACGCGGTGAGGTGGCTTCCTTCCACGAACCTCGCGTTCAGTTCCACGGATCGCAGGGAACGCCCGACCAGCTTGATCCCGCCCCGGATCGGCACCGGTCGAGCCGCCCCTCGCGCAGGGGCGCACGCGCGTACTTTTGCCGCGCCTTCTCAATGACCTTGCGGAACTGGATAGCGGCCATCCTGATCGGATCGATCGGTACGAGCATGACCGCCCGCGGTCAGAGCTACAGCTATGACCGTTCGGTGCGGGCATGGGCGGTCGCTGAGAACAACCCGCCGAAGATCACCCTTAACTGGCTGCCACACGCGAACACCACCGGATTCGACATCTACCGCAAGTTGAAGGGGGGAACGAGTTGGGGTGGGTCCATCGCATCGCTCGGTGCCTCCTCCACGCAGTACATCGATCAAGCCGTTCAGGTCAGCGTCTCGTACGAGTACAAGATCGTCAGGTATACGTCGAACCTGGGGAACGGCTATGCCTACATCAACAGCGGCATCGAACTGCCCATGGTGGAGGACCGCGGTCGCTTGGTGCTCATCGTGGACAACATGTTCTCGACCCCGCTCGGGCCCCAATTGACACAGCTCCAGAACGACCTGGTGGCGGACGGATGGAAGGTGGTCCGCCACGATGTGTCGCGGAACGACCCCGTGACCAGCGTGAAGAACCTCATCATTGGCGACTACAACGCAGCCCCGGCGACCACGAAGGCGGTGTTCCTGGTAGGGCATGTGCCTGTTCCCTACAGCGGGAACCTCGCGCCTGACGGGCATAGCAATCACTATGGTGCTTGGCCGGCCGATGTGTACTATGGGGATGTGAACGGCACGTGGACGGACAATTCCGTCAACGCCACGGGCACGCAACTCGACCCGAGGAACGCCAATGTGCCGGGTGATGGCAAGTTCGATCAATCGACCATACCCTCCGCGGTGGAGTTGGCCGTCGGACGGGTGGATTTTTACAACCTGCCCGCCTTCAGCCAGAGCGAAACCACCCTGCTGGGCACCTACCTGACGAAGCTGCACAACTGGAAGGTGAAGGCCATTACCGCGCAGATGCGCGCCCTGGTATCCGACAATTTTTCAGGGTACACCGATGCGTTCGCGCAGAACGGATTGCGGGGCTTCGGTCCACTGGTGAACCCGAACAATGTCGAGGTCAACGCCTACTTCTATGCCCTCCCGCTGCAGAGCTATATCTGGAGCTATGCATGCGGAGGCGGTTGGTGGGACAGCGCGGGTGGGGTCGGCACCACTTCCGATTTCGCGAGCAATTCGGTGCAGACCATATTCACCATCCTGTTCGGAAGCTACTTCGGCGACTGGGACTGTCAGAACGATCTTCTCCGTGCCGCGCTTGGATCGGGCACCACCCTGACCAACTTCTGGGCCGGTTACCCGAACTGGTTCTTCCATCACATGGGAATGGGAGAGACGATCGGCTACGGCACGGTGCTCACCCAGAACAATGGCAACGGTCACTACGAACCCGCCAACTGGCAGAACGGCCGGGTCCATATCGCGCTCATGGGCGACCCCAGCCTGCGGATGTTCATCGTTGCGCCACCATCGAACGTGAGCGGCGCGATCACAGGCAGCAGCACCGCCACGATCACGTGGAACGCCTCTGCGGACGCCACCCATGGTTACCACATCTATCGCTTCAACGGAACGGACTGGGTGCGTCTCACGACCGGCCCGGTGATGTCCACCAGTTACGTGATGAACACCAGTGGACTGAGCGGCACGGTGCAGATCATGGTCAGGGCCCTTAAGCTGGAGAATACGAACAGTGGCAGCTTCTACAACTTGAGCCTGGGCAGCACTGGGAGTCTGAACATCGGCGGGCAGGCCCCGGACTGCCTCGGGGTCGTTGGTGGCGGTGCACTTCCTGGCACGCCTTGCAATGACGGCAATACGAACACGGTCAACGACACATGGAACAACAGTTGCCAGTGCATTGGTCAATTGCCGCTGGATTGCCAGGGCATTGCGGGAGGAAGCGCCCTTCCGGGGACATCCTGCAACGATGGCAATGCCTGCACGACGGGCGATCAATGGGATGCGAACTGCAATTGCGTGGGTACGCCCATCAATTGCAACGACAATAACCCATGTACGACGGATATCTGCAGCAACGGGGTTTGCATCCACAGCGCGGTCCCCGACAGCGACGGTGATGGTTCCTGCGACGCGATCGACGGATGCCCGAACGATCCCAACAAGACCGCTCCGGGCAATTGCGGCTGCGGGAATCCGGAGCCGGGTGCATCCTGCGATGATGGCGACCCGAGCACGGCCAACGATGTGGTGGGTCCGGATTGCACATGTGCGGGAACGCCGCTACCAGTGGACTGTCTCGGGCAGGTCTTCGGCCAGGCCCTTCCCGGAACACCCTGCGATGATGGAAATGCCGGGACCGGCAACGACACCTGGGATGCGAACTGCGATTGTGTCGGACTGCTCATCGATTGCATGGGCGTGCCTGGAGGAACGGCCATCCTGGACGACTGCGGTGTATGCAATGGCAACAACGACTGTCTCGGCAATGCCACCACGCTCTGCTACGACGTGACGGTGGCTCCGGATGGCGATGCGGAGGAGGCGCAGAACGGCAACATCTACAACACCGCAGGGGCACTCGACCTCGTCTACGACAGTTCGCCAACGCATTGGCGTGGTGATCAGACCATCGGTCTGCATTTCACCGGTGTACAGGTCCCGCACGGGGCGCAGATCGTATCGGCCCATGTGCAGTTCACTGCGCGCTCCGCGAGCAACATGGACCCCTGTCTGCTCCAGGTCGCTCTGCAGGCCGCGGACGATGCCTCGGATATCGGCTGGAATCCCTATGACATCTCCTCCCGACCGAAGACCGGCTCGGTGAATTGGGCTCCACCCGCCTGGGTCGCGCTCGGGGCGAACGGTGCACAACAACGCACTCCGCACCTGACGGCCTTGGTGCAGGAGATCGTGGACCGGCCAGGCTGGCAACCGGGCAACGACCTCATGGTCATCATCTGGGGCACGGGTGGTCGGTCGGCCTACCAGGCCAGCGAGGATCCCACCAAGGCACCGCGCCTGTGCATCACCTTTCTCGACAGCTCGGCCGCTTTGGATTGCAATGGCACACCCGGTGGAGGTGCACTTCCCGGAACACCCTGTGACGATGGCGATGCCGGCACCGGAGCCGATGTCCTGGGACCTGATTGCACGTGTGCCGGACTACCGATCGATTGCAACGGTGTGCCCGGAGGGGGAGCGGTGATCGACATGTGCGGTGTATGTGGCGGCTCAAACGATTGCGTGGATGACGTCGTCTGTTACACGGTGGGGCCTTACGTGGACCCGGATGCGGAAGAGGCGGAGAACGGTGATGTGTACCTGAACGCTGGTCCGTTGGACCTTGTGCGCGACAGTGATCCCGGGCAATGGCGTGGAGATCAGACCGTCGGTCTCTATTTCGATGGCATCGAAGTGCCGCACGGTGCCCAGGTCGTGAACGCGACCGTGCAGTTCACCGCTGCCACGACCAGCAACGTGGATACCTGTCTGCTCGAGGTCGTGGCGGAGGCCGCGGATGACGCTGCGCCCATCTCCTGGAATGCCGGGGACCTTTCGGAACGGGTTGGCACCGGGAGTTCGGTGGTTTGGGCGCCTCCACAATGGACGGCCGTTGACGCGGCGGGACCGGATCAGCGCACACCGGACATTTCCGCCGTGCTACAGGAGGTCATCGACCGTCCGGGTTGGCAGGCCAACAATGCGCTCATGCTGTTGGTGACGGGAACGGGCGGCCGTTCAGCCTACAGCTTCGACATGGACCCCACGAAGGCCGCGCGACTTTGCATCGCCTTCAATGCGCCACAGACACCGGTGATCGACTGCCTGGGTGAACCCGATGGTCCTGCACTACCCGGGGCCGGTTGCGATGATGGTGATCCAGACACCGGGAGTGACACATGGTCCGTGGATTGTCAATGCATCGGCCTGCTTCTCGATTGCACCGGGGTGCCGGGCGGAGCGGCCCTCCCCGGCGCGGGTTGCGATGACGGCGATGTTTCCACGGGCATGGATACATGGGACGCCAGCTGCATTTGTGCGGGTCTTCCTTTGGACTGTGCCGGGATCCCCGGTGGTGCAAGTGTACCCGGTACACCATGCGATGATGGATACGCGCTCACCATCAACGACATCTACGACGCATCCTGCGGTTGCGTGGGCGATACGATCCCGGGCGATTGTCTCGGGGTGCCGTTCGGAAGCGCACTGCCCGGGACACCCTGTGATGATGGGGACGCGGGAACGGGCGATGATACATGGGACGCAGGGTGCAATTGCATCGGTGTGCTCATTGACTGCGAGGGGACGCTCGGCGGGAATGCCCTACCAGGGAATCCCTGTGACGACGGTGATGCGACCACCGGGAACGATACCTGGGACATCGATTGCACCTGTTCCGGCGCTACGATCGATTGCCAGGGCATGGCGGGTGGTCCGGCGCTGCCCGGTGCTCCCTGCGATGATGGCGATGCGGCGACCGGTTCGGACACATGGGATGCCAGCTGCGAGTGCATCGGACTACTTTTGGATTGTGAGGCCGTTCCCGGAGGTGCCGCGCTACCGGGTTCCCCCTGCGATGATGGTGACGCGACCACGGGTGCGGATGTATGGACCTCCGATTGTCAATGCATCGGCGTGCCGCTCGATTGCAATGGGATACCGGGAGGTCCGGCCGTGCCGGGCATACCGTGCGACGATGGTGACCCGGGAACGGGTGACGATCTATGGACGACCGATTGTCAGTGCCTGGGGCTGCCCTTGGATTGCGAAGGCATGCCGGGTGGAACGGCCTTGTCCGGTACGCCCTGCAACGATGGTGACCCCGGGACCGGGAACGACGTTTACGATGCTTCGTGCGTCTGCGCAGGCGAGCTGATCGATTGCCTCGGGGTGATCGGCGGTGATGCGCTGCCAGGTACGCCATGCGATGACGGGGATGAGGACACCGGGGATGATCTATGGCACAATGACTGCGCGTGCTTCGGACTTCTGATCGATTGCGTCGGCCTGCCGGGTGGCGGTGACCTGCCGGGTACGCCCTGTGATGATGGAGATGCGAACACGGGCAACGACATATGGAACAGCAACTGTGGTTGCTACGGTGAGGCCTATGACTGCGCGGGTGTTCCCGGAGGTACCGCCCTTCCTGGTGTTCCTTGTGATGATGGCAACGTGAACACCACCGGTGACACTTGGACGTCCGATTGTTCCTGCGTCGGGCTGCTGATCGATTGCAACGGCGTGCCGGGCGGCTCGGCCTTCGTGGACGATTGCGGCATTTGTGCCGGTGGAGATACGGGGATCCAGCCTGACCCGGATAGCGACCTCGATACGGTGCTGGACTGCGAGGACAATTGTCCGTCCTTCGCCAACCCGGGACAGGCGGACCTGGATGGTGATGGCCTCGGGGACCTGTGCGACAATTGTCCCTGGGTCTTCAATCCACTGCAGGAGGACGCAAATGGTGATGGCGTTGGTGATCCCTGCGAGGTGATCGGCATCGAGGAATTGTCGGGAGGCGTTCCGCTCGTGTTGGTGCATCCGAACCCGACACAGGGGCCGCTGCGCATCCAATTGGACGATCCACGTGCGGTGGCCATTTCGATCTATGACGTCCTCGGTGCGCGGGTGATGGACATCCCCTTCGGTCGATCCATCGATGTGGGGGCCTTGGCACAAGGCACCTATCTGCTGGTGGTGGAGGACGCCGTGGGTCGTGGGATCGCACGTGCCCGTATCGTCCGCCCGTGATCGGGTAGGACTTCGTTCTCCTTTCTCTTCACCTGGTTCTGCTGGATACGTCGAAGCAGGCGGTATTTCCGTCGAGCGCATCCATGGATACTTGGTGTAACGGTGTAACCCTGAACGGCGAAGCTGCGATAAACAGCCCGCCTGCTCATGGGAACCGACCGGATACCACATCGTGTGAGGTACTCCAGTACAGCTTGCCGGCTGTGGCTCGCTTGGGCATGGCACCCCTTCCAACATGCCATTTCTGCCCATGCTACGCACCCTGTCCACGTTCGCAGCTGCCTGCATCGCAGCTAGCATCGCCGCACAGTCCATTTCGGAGACCAACGCGGTCCAGGTCGAAGGAACGGTCCAGGCCGTTCCCCCCTCCATTTCGCTGAGCTGGCCCTCCTTCCCGAACACGAACGGGATCACCATCTACCGCAAGCTCAAGACGGCAACGAGTTGGGGTGGCATCTATGCCAATCCCACAGCCTCCGCCACCCAGTTCACGGACAACAATGTGGCCGTGGGGGTCTACTACGAGTACAAGCTCGTTCGAAGCGCATCGTCGGGGACCGGATACGGATACCTCGCCACGGGCATTCAGGTACCGCCCACGGAATACATGGGCAAGCTGCTCCTGCTCGTAGACAATACGTTCACGACCTCCCTTTCCACACGGCTCTCGCAGTTGGAACAGGACCTGAAGGCCGACGGTTGGACGGTGCTGCGGCACGACGTCAGCAGGACCGCATCCGTCACCAGCGTCCGCGCTCTGGTGCAAGCGGACTACAATGCCGATCCGACGAACGTGAAGGCGGTCTACATCATCGGTCATGTACCCGTTCCTTACTCCGGTAACGTAAATCCGGACGGACACAGTTCGCACCTCGGGGCCTGGCCTTGCGATGGATACTACGGGGAGATGAACGGTACTTGGACGGACAACTCCGTGAACAGCACGGGTGCGCAGCGCGCCGAGAATTACAATGTTCCCGGCGACGGAAAGTTCGATCAGAGCGACTTTCCGAACAGTGTCGAGCTCCAGGTCGGGCGTGTGGACATGTATGACATGCCAGCGTTCTCCCAGAGCGAGCTGCAACTGTTGCAGAACTACCTGGACAAGGTCCATGGGTTCAAGACCAAGCAATGGGCTCCCCAGGTGCGCGGCATCGTATTCGACAATTTCCAGTGGCTCGGGAATCCGCTGGCTGGGTGCGCTTACCGTGAGATCGCACCATTGGTAGGTCCCAACAACATCACGAACTGCTATCCTTATGGCAATCCGTTCCACACCTATGTGAACGGCCAGAGCTATCTCTGGACCTATTCCAGCGGTGGCGGACTTCAGGCCATGGACGGGTCGGTGCTCACCTTCAATGGAGCGGACAACGTGGCGACCACACAGGACTATGCCGGAGGTGTGAGCATGGGAGGCGTGTTCAACATGTCCTTCGGCAGCTATTTCGGTGATTGGGACAACCGCAACAACTTCCTGAGGGCACCCCTTGGTAGCGGCCAGTCCCTGACGAGCGTGTGGGCCGCGATCCCCAATTGGTGGTTCCAGCATATGGGAATGGGGGACAACATCGGTTACGGCGTTCTCCTGAGCATGAACAACACCTCCAGCATGTACACACCGATGCATGGTGGTTGGCAGGGCTCGATCGGACGCACGCATCTGGCCTTGATGGGCGATCCGACGCTGCGCATGATGAGCGTGGCACCCCCCACGAACCTCCAAGTGACGAACAACGGTGGGTACGCGAGCTTTTCATGGAATGCGTCCGCGGATGCGGTCCAGGGGTACTATATCTATCAGTTCGACCAGGCCTCCGGTTCGGTCGGTCGCATCGTCCCCACCTTGGTCACGTCCACATCGTACCAAAGCCCGACGGTGCCCTATGTGGCGGGTGGTGAATACATGGTCCGGGCGGTCAAACTGGAAACGACACATAGTGGTTCCTACACCAATCTGAGTCTCGGTGCGATCGGCGCGGCAAGTGGAACTCCTGCTCCGGATTGTGAGGGGGTTCCCGGTGGCAGTGCCCTTCCAGGCACGTCCTGCGACGATGGCAACGCGAACACAGGCAACGATACCTGGGACGCCAACTGCAACTGCTCAGGTCAGCTGATCGACTGCGCCGGCACGCCGGGTGGCAGTGCCCTTCCAGGCACCGCCTGCGATGATGGCAACGCGAACACGATCAACGACACCTGGGACGCCAACTGCAACTGTGCGGGTACGCCGGTGACCTATGACTGTCTCGGCGTGGCGAACGGAACGGCGCTTCCGGGCACGGCCTGTGATGATGGCAACGCGAACACAGGCAACGATACCTGGGACGCCAACTGCAACTGCTCAGGTCAGCTGATCGACTGCGCCGGCACGCCGGGTGGCAGTGCCCTTCCAGGCACGTCCTGCGATGATGGCAACGCGAACACAGGCAACGATACCTGGGACGCCAACTGCAACTGCTCAGGTCAGCTGATCGACTGTGCCGGCACGCCGGGTGGCAGTGCCCTTCCAGGCACATCCTGCGATGATGGCAATGCGAACACGGGCAACGACACCTGGGATGCGAGCTGCAACTGCGCGGGTACGCCGGTGACCTATGACTGTCTCGGCGTGGCGAACGGGACGGCGCTTCCGGGCACGTCCTGCGATGATGGCAATGCGAACACAGGCAACGATACCTGGGACGCCAACTGCAACTGCTCAGGTCAGCTGATCGACTGCGCCGGCACGCCGGGTGGCAGTGCCCTTCCAGGCACCGCCTGCGATGATGGCAACGCGAACACGATCAACGACACCTGGGACGCCAACTGCAACTGTGCGGGTACGCCGGTGACCTATGACTGTCTCGGCGTGGCGAACGGAACGGCGCTTCCGGGCACGGCCTGTGATGATGGCAACGCGAACACAGGCAACGATACCTGGGACGCCAACTGCAACTGCTCAGGTCAGCTGATCGACTGCGCCGGCACGCCGGGTGGCAGTGCCCTTCCAGGCACCGCCTGCGATGATGGCAACGCGAACACGATCAACGACACCTGGGACGCCAACTGCAACTGTGCGGGTACGCCGGTGACCTATGACTGTCTCGGCGTGGCGAACGGAACGGCGCTTCCGGGCACGGCCTGTGATGATGGCAACGCGAACACAGGCAACGATACCTGGGACGCCAACTGCAACTGCTCAGGTCAGCTGATCGACTGCGCCGGCACGCCGGGTGGCAGTGCCCTTCCAGGCACCGCCTGCGATGATGGCAACGCGAACACGATCAACGACACCTGGGATGCGAGCTGCAACTGCGCGGGTACGCCGGTGACCTATGACTGTCTCGGCGTGGCGAACGGAACGGCGCTTCCGGGCACGTCCTGTAATGATGGCAACGCGAACACAGGCAACGATACCTGGGACGCCAACTGCAACTGCTCAGGTCAGCTGATCGACTGCGCCGGCACGCTCGGTGGCAGTGCCCTTCCAGGCACCGCCTGCGATGATGGCAACGCGAACACGATCAACGACACCTGGGACGCCAACTGCAACTGTGCGGGTACGCCGGTGACCTATGACTGTCTCGGCGTGGCGAACGGAACGGCGCTTCCGGGCACGGCCTGTGATGATGGCAACGCGAACACGGGCAACGATACCTGGGACGCCAACTGCAACTGCTCAGGTCAGCTGATCGACTGCGCCGGCACGCCGGGTGGCAGTGCCCTTCCAGGCACCGCCTGCGATGATGGCAACGCGAACACGATCAACGACACCTGGGACGCCAACTGCAACTGTGCGGGTACGCCGGTGACCTATGACTGTCTCGGCGTGGCGAACGGGACGGCGCTTCCGGGCACGGCCTGTGATGATGGCAACGCGAACACGGGCAACGACACCTGGGACGCCAACTGCAACTGCGTGGGTCAGCTGATCGACTGCGCCGGCACGCCGGGTGGCAGTGCCCTTCCAGGCACCGCCTGCGATGATGGCAACGCGAACACGATCAACGACACCTGGGACGCCAACTGCAACTGTGCGGGTACGCCGGTGACCTATGACTGTCTCGGCGTGGCGAACGGAACGGCGCTTCCGGGCACGGCCTGTGATGATGGCAACGCGAACACGGGCAACGACACCTGGGACGCCAACTGCAACTGCTCAGGTCAGCTGATCGACTGCGCCGGCACGCCGGGTGGCAGTGCCCTTCCAGGCACCGCCTGCGATGATGGCAACGCGAACACGATCAACGACACCTGGGATGCGAGCTGCAACTGCGCGGGTACGCCGGTGACCTATGACTGTCTCGGCGTGGCGAACGGAACGGCGCTTCCGGGCACGTCCTGTAATGATGGCAACGCGAACACGGGCAACGATACCTGGGACGCCAACTGCAACTGCTCAGGTCAGCTGATCGACTGTGCCGGCACGCCGGGTGGCAGTGCCCTGCCAGGCACCGCCTGCGATGATGGCAACGCGAACACGATCAACGACACCTGGGATGCGAGCTGCAACTGTGCGGGTACGCCGGTGACCTACGACTGTCTCGGCGTGGCGAACGGGACGGCGCTTCCAGGCACCGCCTGCAATGATGGCAACGCGAACACGATCAACGACACTTGGGATGCCAGCTGCAACTGTGCGGGTACGCCGGTGACCTATGACTGTCTCGGCGTGGCGAACGGAACGGCGCTTCCGGGCACGGCCTGCAATGATGGCAATGCGAACACGGGCAACGATACCTGGGACGCCAACTGCAACTGCTCAGGTCAGCTGATCGACTGCGCCGGCACGCCGGGTGGCAGTGCCCTTCCAGGCACCGCCTGCGATGATGGCAACGCGAACACGATCAACGACACCTGGGATGCGAGCTGCAACTGTGCGGGTACGCCGGTGACCTACGACTGTCTCGGCGTGGCGAACGGAACGGCGCTTCCGGGCACCGCCTGTGATGATGGCAATGCGAACACGATCAACGACACCTGGGACGCCAACTGCAACTGTGCGGGTACGCCGGTGACCTATGACTGTCTCGGCGTGGCGAACGGTACGGCGCTTCCGGGCACGGCCTGTGATGATGGCAACGCGAACACGATCAACGACACCTGGGACGCCAACTGCAACTGTGCGGGTACGCCGGTGACCTATGACTGTCTCGGCGTGGCGAACGGAACGGCGCTTCCGGGCACGGCCTGTGATGATGGCAACGCGAACACGATCAACGACACCTGGGACGCCAACTGCAACTGTGCGGGTACGCCGGTGACCTATGACTGTCTCGGCGTGGCGAACGGAACGGCGCTTCCAGGCACGTCCTGTGATGATGGCAATGCGAACACGATCAACGACACCTGGGACGCCAACTGCAACTGTGCGGGTACGCCGGTGACCTATGACTGTCTCGGCGTGGCGAACGGAACGGCGCTTCCGGGCACGGCCTGTGATGATGGCAACGCGAACACGATCAACGACACCTGGGACGCCAACTGCAACTGTGCGGGTACGCCGGTGACCTATGACTGTCTCGGCGTGGCGAACGGAACGGCGCTTCCAGGCACGTCCTGTGATGATGGCAATGCGAACACGATCAACGACACCTGGGATGCGAGCTGCAACTGTGCGGGTACGCCGGTGACCTACGACTGTCTCGGCGTGGCGAACGGGACGGCGCTTCCAGGCACGTCCTGCAATGATGGCAATGCGAACACGGGCAACGATACCTGGGACGCCAACTGCAACTGCTCAGGTCAGCTGATCGACTGTGCCGGCACGCCGGGTGGCAGTGCCCTTCCAGGCACATCCTGCGATGATGGCAATGCGAACACGGGCAACGATACCTGGGACGCCAACTGCAACTGCTCAGGTCAGCTGATCGACTGCGCCGGCACGCCGGGTGGCAGTGCCCTTCCAGGCACCGCCTGCGATGATGGCAACGCGAACACGATCAACGACACCTGGGACGCCAACTGCAACTGCGCGGGTACGCCGGTGACCTATGACTGTCTCGGCGTGGCGAACGGGACGGCGCTTCCGGGCACGGCCTGCGATGATGGCAACGCGAACACGGGCAACGATACCTGGGACGCCAACTGCAACTGTGTGGGTCAGCTGATCGACTGCGCTGGCACGCCCGGTGGCAGCGCCCTGCCGGGCACGAGCTGCGACGACGGGAACCCATTTACCACGGGCGACGCTTGGGATACCAACTGCAATTGCGTGGGATATTTGTCAGCAGTCGATTGCATGGGGATCCCGGGTGGCGGGGCCCTGCCTGGAAGTCCTTGCAATGACGGTGATCCGGATACCGGGAACGACACTTGGGACGCCAACTGTCATTGCGGTGGACAGCCGTTCGATTGTGCCGGTGTGGCGGGTGGAGCGGCATTCCTCGATCAATGCGGGACCTGCGTGGGTGGTACTACAGGAAATGTCCCGGACCCAGATTCGGACGGGGATGGCTACATCGACTGTTTCGACAATTGCAAGACGGAATGGAATCCAAGCCAGGAGGACTTCGATGGTGATGGCATCGGAGATGCCTGTGACAATTGTGTTTGGGTCGCCAATGTGGATCAGGCCGATCTCAATGGCAACGGCATCGGCGATGTTTGCGAGCTCTTGGTGGGCATGGTCACGCTCGATCAGGAGCAGCCCTTGCAGGTCCTTCCCAACCCTGCGCGGGACTTCGTCATCGTGCGATGCCGGATGGACGGTGCCGAAAGGATCGCCATCCATGACATGCTCGGTGCCCTAGTGGCCGAGATACCTGTCCACCAACAACGCATCGACCTAGGTGCACTGCCCGTCGGTGTCTATCAAGTGATCGCGCTGAATGCGGAAGGCAGACCGCTGGCGCAAGCCAGGCTCATCCGGCAATGATGAGGCCTGGGATGGAAGGGAAGGGGTGTCGGTCTTCGGCACCCCTTTTCATTTGAGCAAGGTCACATGCCCCGTGTAGGTCCGACGAAGCGAACTGAACCGGTCGCGCACGTGGATCCGCCATACGTATACTCCCTCCGGCAGTGGTCCGGATGCATTGCTGTGACCGCCGTTCCAGCTTGCATGCGGGTCGTCCGTCCGGAAGACCATTTCACCCCAACGATCGAAGATCGACAGGTCGTACTCCGAAGCATCCACGCCAAGAAGGGTCGGCGCGAAGACGTCGTTGATGCCGTCATCGTCAGGGGTGAAAGCGTTCGGAACGAACACGGACAGCTCATCGTCCACAAGCACTTGGATGCACATTTCGGAGGAACAGCCGTGTGCATCCGCCGCGGTGAGGCAGACGTCATGGTAACCCACCGTCGGTGGGTCGAACGTATAAGCGAACGTCGGTTGCGATCCCAGGGGCAGGCCGTCCACGGTCCATGTCAGGGAGTCACCGAAGCCCGCATATCCGGTGATCTGAACGATGGGTGAGGCGGTGCTGACCACCATCGGTGATGCGTGCACCATGACGCTCGGGCCGCCATACACGTGGATAGGGGCCCCGATGGTCATGATCGTGGAGCATCCATAGAGGTCGACCACTTCCACTTGGACCGGGAAGGAACCCGGTGTCGCATAGGCATGGTCGAACGCGACCAGCGAGGTGCTCGAGGTGCCGTCGCCGAGGTCCCAAAGAAGTTGGGCCACGTCGGCCGTCGGGCTTGGGGTGAATTGCACGTTCAATGGTGCGCAACCTGTCGTTGGGGTGACAACGACAGGTATGGGATCCACCACGCCTACGTTCACCTCCACGACCGCCAGGTCCATCTGCCCTGAGCAAGCTCCAGAGCCTGGGACAGCATAGGTGTATTGCCCGGGAACGTCGGAAATGGGGTCGAACATCGAGGAGTGAGGCATCCCTCCCGGTTCCATCCAGTTCCCACCGGGGTCCGGTGTACCCAACAGAGCGGCATAGAGATCGAGCATGCCGCCTCCTGCGCAAACGACCGATTGCGCGTCGCCTCCGGCATTCGGTGCCGCATCGATGAAGAGGTCCAGAACGGAAGTAGCGTCGGCACATGGAACAAGGCCCGTGACGGTATAGCTGTAGCTTCCTGCCATTGCCGTTCCCGGGTCCAGTGGCATGGTGATGGGTGCGCCGTTCGGGTCGGTCCATACCCCCCCCGCATCGGGAGTCCCGTTCAAGGCGTTCATCAGGTCGGCGGGCGCGTCAGTGGAACAGGCCGTGTATATGCCGCCCATCCCCGGATCCGGTGATACGGCAATGGAAACGGTGACCACGGCACTCGCGACCGCACAAGGCGCGATCCCGTTCACGGTATAGAGGTAGCCTCCCGCGGTCGAGGTCGCGGGATCGAAGTTGCCGTTCGAGAGGGCTCCTCCTGGGCCGGTCCATGTCCCACCGGGCGTTGGGCTGCCTCCGAGCGCGCCAAGGAGAGCCTGCGGGGCCGCATTGTCGCATACCACCAGGATCGCATCCGTCCCTGGGTCCGGTGGATCGTTCACCTGGACGATCACCTCCTCGATCCCGTTCGGACAGGGAGGGGGGGCGGGAAGCGAATAGGTATAAGTCCCGTTCTGGGCGGTGGACGGGTCGCAGATCCCGTTGAACACGTTCCCCAGGGGATCGGTCCAGCCACCGGTTCCGGGCACTCCCGGCAATGCCTGAAGCAGGTCGGTCGGCGGGTCGGTCGCACAAAGGACAAGCTGCCCTTGCACACCGTTCGGCACTGCCGAGGCGATGGAGAGCGTCACGGTGGCACTGGTCGTGGAACATGGCGGTGGTGCAATGATGCTGTAGGTGTAGATGCCTGAAAGGGCGGAGGCGGGATCGATCATCGGGACGACCATGTTCCCGTTCGGGTCCGTCCAAGTGCCACCGCCATCAGGCGTGCCACCCAACGCGGCGAACAGATCAAGAGGAGGGTCCGTGGAGCATGCCGCGACCATGGCATCCGTTCCTGCATCGGGTTGTGCGATGATGTTGACGGTGACGATCGCATCGCTTGGAGGACAAGGGCCAATGCCGGCCAGGGAATAGGTGTAGTTCCCCGGTGGGTCGCTTCCGGGGTCGAAGGTCCCGTTGGTCGGCGCGCCATTGGGGTCCGTCCAGCTCCCTCCCGGGTCCGGTGCACCGCCCAGTTGTGTCAGAAGGTCAACGGGCGATGCGGATGCACAGACATCGATCGCAGTGCTCGCACCTGCGTTGGGGGACGTCACGGTGGTTACGTCAACGGTCGAGGTCGCTGATGCGCAGGGTGCGATGCCTTGGAGCGTGTAGGTATACAGGCCATCCATATCCACGCCGGGTTGAAAGGACCCGCCACTGGCGTTCCCGTTCGGGTCCGTCCAGGTACCGTTTCCTTGCGGAGTGCCGCCCAGTTGTGCGAAGAGCGGGAAGAGCGGGTCGTTGCCACAGACCGCGATGCTACCCGGGGTCCCCGGGTCCGGTGGGTCGCTGACGTTCAGGGTGACCGTTGCGCTGGCCGCAGTGCAGGGAGAGGAGGCAGGAACGGTATAGATGTAGTTGCCGGGGATGTCGGTGGCGGGGTCGAAGGTGTTCGATGAAGGCAGCCCGTTCGGATCCGTCCACGTTCCCCCGGGATCGGGCGATCCCGCCAGTTGTCCGAACAAGGCCAGTGGTGCCTGGTCCGCGCAGAGGTCCAGGCTCGCGTCCGATCCTGCGTTCGGAGCGGATATCACATTCACCGTCACATTGGACTGGGCATCGATGCAGGGTGCTATCGCGGCGACCGTATATGTATAGATGCCGGGCGTGCCGGTCATCGGGTCGAATAGGTCGCCGTTCAACATGCCCGGTCCGCTCCATCCACCATTGGGGTCCGCGTTCGGACCAAGCGATGCGAACAGATCGGCGGGTGACTGGTCCGTGCAGAGATCCAGCGTGGCGCCTACACCGGCATTCGGCTGGGCGGCAATGGTGACAGTGATGGTGGCTTGCGCGGCGCATTGCGCCAGCGCATCGATCACTTCGTATATGTAGCTCCCGGATGACGCGGTGGAAGGATCCAGTATGCTGGTGGTCGGAATGCCGTTCGGGTCTGTCCAACTGCCGCCCGGGTCAGGTGTTCCCCCGAGTGCACTGAACAGGTCGGTGGGTGGTGACGCGGCGCATAGCGAAAGAAGGCCATCTGTCCCGGCGTCCGCGTCACAACAACTGCTCACCGCAGCCGGTGAAGGCACGATCGGGTCACCGGTGCACCCCGAACTGCTCCAACTTCCGGTCTCGCTGTCGCCATAGGTGTTCACCTGGATGGTCAGGTCCGCTCCGTCCATGCATGCCACACCGGCGGCCACGGTGATGCTCCAACAGAATTGCCAATTCACAGCGCCGGTGCAGTAGTCACCGAAGTTGTTGCCCGGGTTGCCATCATTGTTCAGGTCGAAGAACCATCCCGGCCCCACGGCGCCGATCGCCGTCGATGCGGTACCTGTGCAGGAGTTGTACCAGCCCCAGTTACCGGTGCTGGGACCGCAGGTCGCAGGGGGTGGACCGGGCACCAGGGTGCTCATGTCCCAACCAGGCCCGAAGTTCGGCACGAGGCCATGGAACCAATTCGCGCTCGTCGTGTTCCAATAGGTGACCGTGAAGCAGAAGTTCACCGTCTCTCCCCCTTGATAGGCTCCGCCCAACGGCATCGGATTGGCCGTGAACGTGTAACTGACCAGACAGGGTTGGGCCACGCCGCGGTCCGCGAGGCACAGCAGGCAACAGAGGAGAAGGGACCCCGGCCAGCGAACGGTCATACCCGTGGTGAATGGAAGCCTGAAAATAGAACGAAGATCGATCCGCTCAGATCGATAGGATGGCTTGAAGCCTCAGGAGGTCGTATTGCAATGCCTTCCGGCCGGCAAGGGCGGCCTCGAACGGCGTGAATGTGACCTGGTCGTTGATCAGACCGAGCATGCCCCCATGGACCCCATTGATCAATTGCTCGACCGCACTGACGCCCAATCGGCTCGCCAGCACGCGATCCGCAACGGTGGGAGACCCACCGCGCTGCAAATGGCCCAGCACGGTGACCCGTATGTCGTAATGGTCGAAGCGCTCCCTGACCTTGCGGGCGATGGTCAACGCACCGCCCTCCTCGTCCCCTTCGGCCACGATCACGATGCTCGAGGATTTCGTCCGGCTTCCCTGGTCCAGGGCACGTACGAGCTCATCGATCGTCTGGCGTTCCTCCGGCAGCATCACGTATTCAGCGCCCGCGCCCATGGCGGCATGCATGGCGATGAAGCCCGTATCGCGCCCCATCACCTCCACGAAGAAGAGCCGGTCGTGGGACGAGGCGGTATCCCTGATCTTGTCGATCGCCGTGACCGCAGTGTTCGTGGCCGTGTCGAACCCGATGGTCGCATCGGTCCCTTTCAGATCATTGTCGATCGTGCCTGGGAGACCGATCAGGGGTATGTCATGCTCCCGTTCGAACACCATCGCGCCGTTGAACGTGCCGTCACCGCCGATGACCACCACCGCATCGATGCCCTCGGCCCGTAGTGCTCCAGCGGCCTTCGCCCGGCCTTCGGGGCTGCGAAAGGCTTCACTGCGTGCTGAACGCAGGATCGTCCCGCCACGTTGGATGATGTTACTGACGTCCCGCGACCCGAGCGGCATGAAACGGCCATTGACCATTCCGTCGTACCCTTCGATGATCCCGGTGATCCGAAGACCGTGGTACAGACTTGAGCGGACGACCGCGCGGATCGCCGCGTTCATGCCGGGTGCATCCCCCCCCGAGGTCAGCACACCGACGTGTTCGGGTCGCTTCATTGCACGATCACCGTACCCAGAAGGCGCGGAGGATCACCACCGGACCGCTCCAGAAGCACGCGGTAGGCGCCCATGCCGACACTGGACACATCCAGATGATTATCACCGACCGACGCTCCCGGCCAACGCAGCACCTCCCGACCGTCCAATGCCACAAGAACGATCGCGTTGCCATGCGGTGCGGCGCCAAGGTGCACGAGCAGGTCACCATCCGTCAAGGTCGGCCCGACCCGGTCGTTGCCACGGACCTCTTCCGGCAGGCCCACGTTCGTGCCGGTGATGGTGTAGATGTCGAACAGCGCGCTGCAATACAATGTGGTCCCATCGACGAAGAACTCCTCCTGGGCACCCGCATCGATCATACTGAAACCGCCATTGTATCCGCTCCAGGTGGATCCGTTGTCCGTTGAGCGGTAGCATGCATTGGAAGTGCCGCTCAGCGCGTAGAGGTTCCCGTCGAATGCGACGATCTCCCCGTCCGTGGGATTGGCGGGATCACCCGTGGCGTCGTTCCAGGTGCTGCCGTTGTTGGTGGAATACCGGTACCCGAAAGTGGAGGTGATCACCAGGCGATTGCCGATACTGGCCAGACCATAGACCGCATAGTTCGCGCTGGACACGGCGGTCCAGTTGAGCCCCTGGTCGATGGAGGTCCAGAGACCGACGTTGCTGCTGGCGTATATCGTGCCGCCCACAAGCGTCAGATGGTATACGACGGCGTTGCTGCTCATGCCGCTGTGTCCGATGTTCCACGTCGTACCGGCATTGTCGGTGCGATAGATGCCTCCCCCGTTCGCGATCGAGGCGCTGAACACGGCGAAGGTCACGCCTGAAAAGCTGAAGAACTTGTTCGCATAGTTCGTCGTGGAATAAGGCATCGTCCCGTTCATGACGCTCCAACTCGTGCCACTGTTGTCGCTGCGGTAGACACCGTCCTGCGTGCCCGCGAACAGATGGGTGCCATCCGTGCCCACTGCGCGCACGTAATAGTTGGCGCCGGACTGCGGTAGGCCGGTATTGACCGGGGACCATGCCGTTCCGCCGTTCGTGCTCTTCTTGACACCGCTCGGATAGGTCGCAGCGAAAAGATCGCCGTTGAGCGCCGTCATGCTCTGCACACTGGTGATGCCACTGTTCAGAGGCGTCCACTGGCCCCGAACGGCAGTGATGGTCAGCAATGCAAGAACGAAGGGAAGAGTACGTGTGGATGGCATGGTCACAAGGTATGGCCGCGAAAATAGGGGAGACCCACGTGGGTCCTGGGGTTCAGGTGGCCCCCTTTTTCAACACGGCCGGGCGATGCATGTCGTTCAAACGCACACGCAGCGCCCGGAACGCTTCGCAATCCCGGCTGAGCAGACCACCGAGCATCTGTCCGATCCGGTAGCCCGGAGTTCCGGTGTTCGGTCCGGCGTGCAACAGTTCCCTCACGGCGTAGGGATGCTCAAGCACTGCCGTCTCGAGGCAGTTGCTCACCGACCGGTCGACCACCGCATCCGCTGAGCGTGGATCGATCGCACTGACGCAGCCGCAAAGGTCCTCGTGGAGGCGCGCCATGTCGGTCGTTTGGGCACGTGTGGGCATGCCGATCACCAGCAAAGTGACCACCGGTACCCATCGCCATGACGGTCCGTGGAACATCATGCTAAAGGTAGACGAAGGGTGCGTTCGAACAGCCGGTTGTGACCGACGGTTCATCGACGTTCAGGTGTGCACGGCACAAGCTCGACCACGTCGAAGATCACCTGTTCCTCCCCCCAGCGCTTCTTGCGATGAACGTCGACAAGCTGCAGCCCCGCTTGCCGGGCGCGGGACGCGATGGGTGCCAGGTCGAGATCTCCGCTCAGGACCATGAGGACCTTGGTCCCGCTTTTGACCCGGTCGGAAAGTGCTGGGAACAGACACGTGAAGTAATCCAGGTCCTTTCCCGCGAAGAATGCACGATCGGCCTGCGACAGGGGGTCCTTCGCGTAGTACGGTGGGTTGATCGCGATCACGTCGAACCGCTCGTGTAGATGCGCGAACAGGTCCGATCGCACGATGTGAAGCGGCAGATCATTGCGTTCGCTGTTCTGTTCCAGGTTCCTGATCGCTGCTGGTGCGATGTCGCTCGCTGTCACGTTCGCCCCCATCCTTGCGGCTGCCAGGGCGACGAGCCCCGAACCTGCGCCGAGGTCGAGGAATGTCCGACCCCGCAGTTCCATGCTCACGATATGTTCGGTCAGCACGCGCGTGCTGAAAAAGAGGCCCGGATGGAACACGCCCGGCAGAACGATCAGGTCCAGCCCGTCATACCGATGGCGCCGGGGGCTACGCCCATACCAGGCGTACCACCGGCGAAGGATGGGATGCATCGCATGAACAACGGCACCGCGCAGGCTCATTGCATCTCGAAACCTTCGATCTCCGGCTGGCGGTAACGCCACAGTTTCTGCAGGGCCTTCAGCTCAAGAGGGCGGGCATAGGTGCGGGTCCTATAGCGCGGTGCGGCCAACGTGCGCATGATCCGCCGCTGCAATGGCGCCAGCTTGATATCACTGATCGTCGGGAATCGACCGTTCAGCACCGTCTCGAAATCACGGATCCGATCCACGGCCCGTGGCGTAAGCCAGGGGGTCAGCGGGTTCTTGCGCAGGTCGAACTTCGCCCAGACCGGGTCGAGCCAGTCCGTGAGGTGTTCGGGAAAGGCGAACCCGGCCGCCTTCACCTGCTCGAACAGCGCGCTACCCTCGGTGGGCACCGGGCTGTAGACGTAGATGATGATCTCGGTGGCCGGGTTCACTTCCTTCACCTTGCGGATGAACGCGATATCCCGATCGATCTGTTCCAGCACCTGCTTCTCGGTGGCCGCGGGGAAGCCGAGCACGAACGAGTATTCCGGGATGATGTCGTGCCGGGCCATGCGATCGGCGAACCGCAGGATCTGCTCTCCGGACTGTGTGCCGCCCTTGTCCATGCGCGCGAGCTGCTCGTCATCGCCGCTCTCGGCCCCGAAGAAGATCATGCGGCAACCCGCCCGGCGCATCAGCGCAAGATGTTCATCGCTGTACTTGTCGATGGTGTCGATGCGTCCCTCGCCCCACCATTGCATGCCCTCGTCGAGCATCAGCTCGCTGAAGGCGACCGTGCGCTTCTCGCTGACGAAGAAATTGTTGTCGTGGAATTCGATCGCGTCGCCGCCCCAGCGCTCCTTCAACATCCGGATGTCGCGATGGATGCGTTCCGCGTTGACGCCTTTCCAACGCGCGTTGTAGATCGGCACCACGGCACAGAACGAACAGGTGAACGGGCATCCGAAACTGCTGTGGTAGGCGATGGTGCGTTTCCCCAGGAACGTACGGCCGAGATAGTTCGATAGCGGATAGTGTTGGTCGAGCAGGTCGTACGGAAGGTCGGGCAGCGCGTCCATGTCGGGGATCGGCGTCCGACGGTTGCGCACGATACGGCCCTCGCTCTTATGGATCAAATTGGGGATATCGTCCAGCGATCCACCTTGCTCCGATCGCTCCAACAGGAGGGGGAAGGTCTCGTCGGCCGGTCCGTCGATCACGAAGTCGACCCAACCGCTCTCAAGCACGGCGCGGTGCTGGTTGGCGGCGAAGTAACCTCCCCAGATGGTGTGGATCTGCGGGAAACGCGCACGCACTTTCCGCGCGATCGGAATGGCCTGTTCCAACTGCGGGCCGGGCATGGCGGTGGTGCCGAAGTGGCCGAAGTCGCCGGATGCCAGATGATGTTCGATCACGGACCAGGGATCCTGTTCCATGTTGCCGTCCACCAAGGCCACCGCACGGTGGGCGTGGATGCTTGCCGCGACCTGCAGGATCGAGTTGGGGATCCGGTGCTTGTGTCTGGCGCTGCGCGGGTTGAACAGGACGACACCCCTATGGTCCTTGGTCGCGGGCATGGGAGGGGCGGGAAGTTAACGCGATGGGCCCCCTTTTGAGGGAGCTATATTTGCCGCCATGTTCGCGAACCGTCATCAACGCGGCACGGCTGTCCTGCTGCTTGCGCTGATGATGCTGGTGGTGGCCCCACGCAAGCTGTTCCACCACTGCGCACCGGAGCATCTTGTATTATCCACCCCGACGACCGGGGCCCAGATCAATGCGGACGATCACTGCCCGATCTGTGACGCCATAACACCGGTATTCGAGGGTGCGGTCGCCTGGTCAGCTGTTCCGGTCATCGTTCCCGTGGTCCACTTGCGGACAGCGCCGGTGACCACTGTGCGGACGACGGTCGCGTTCGTTCCGCCCCTGCGTGGACCGCCGGCGCTTGTCTGATCGCGCCGTCCCCATCCCCTGTGCGGGGAGCCTATTTCCCTGATCAGGTCCGGTCCGTCCGGCGCACCCGCGCTTGAATGCCTTCGAGCGCGCCTTCTCTCTCGATCGTTCATTTTCCTACGGATCGATGATCGCGCGATATCCACGCGGCCCGGTCCAAGAACAGCGCATATGAAGTACCTGTTCCATTTCATGACCACCATGCTTTGCTGTGTGGTGGTCCTTCAGTCCAAAGCGGCCGTTGTGGGGAAGACCTCCCTCTCCGGCACGATCACGGAAAAAGCCACCGGACAGCCTGTCCCGGGCGCGGAGGTATATATCCCGGACCTCCACCTGGGTGCCATCTCACAGATGGACGGCACTTACCGGATCGACGACCTGCCTGCGGCCAAATTGTTGGTCCGTATTAGCATGGTGGGATACAGCACCGTCACGCGCACGGTCGACCTGGCCATGACGCAGACCCTCGATGTCGCGTTGGAACCGTCCGTCACCGAGATCGGGGAAGTGGTGGTCACCGGCACATCCAAGGCCACGGCCCTGCGGCGCGATCCGGTGCCCACCGTGCTGGTCGGCCGCCAGGTGTTGGAACAGAACACGGCCACCAACGCCATCGATGCGTTGCGCAAAGTGCCGGGCGTTTCCACGTTGACCACCGGGCCGAACGTCTCCAAACCTTACATCCGCGGGCTTGGATACAACCGTGTGCTGACGCTGTTCGACGGCGTGCGGCAGGAGGGCCAGCAATGGGGCGATGAGCATGGCGTGGAGATCGACCAGTTCCTGATCGATCGCATCGAGGTCGTGAAGGGGCCGGCCAGTTTGATGTACGGCTCGGACGCGCTGGCCGGCGTGGTGAACCTCCTTCCCGCACCGACCGCTCCCAAAGGCACGGTGAGGGGCAGCGTGCTGGGCGACTATCAGATGAACAACAAGCAGATCGCCGGATCCGTCGCGCTGGATGGGAATAACAACGGCTTCGTCTGGGGACTGCGCGGATCGCACAAGCAGGCCGCGGACTACCAGAACAGGGATGATGGTCGCGTGTTCGGAACCAAGTTCAACGAGAACGACCTGAACGTCTACGGGGGGGTGGACCGCTCCTGGGGCTTCGCGCACCTGGACTTCGGGCTCTACGACAACAAGCAGGAGATCCCCGATGGGAGCCGCGACTCCACCAGTCGACGGTTCACCGCGCCGATCACCGAGGCGGACACCGTGCGCAGGATCGTGCCCGACGATGAGCTGAGCTCCTACGCCATCGGCACGGTCCACCAACGCGTGCTGTACTACCGGCTCTATTCCACCAACAATTTCATCTTGGGCAGGCAGAGCATCGGCCTACTTCTGGCCTACCAGCAGAGTGCACGCCGGGAGTTCAGCCACCCGACCTATCCGGACCTGCCGGGACTCTATCTCATCCTGAAGACCTTTTCCTACGACCTGAAATACCACCTGCCCGAGTTCAAGCTCTGGGCGTTGACCGTTGGTGCGAACGGCATGGTGCAGGACAATGACGCGGCCAAAGGCACCGAGATGGTGATCCCTTCCTACAAGGACCTGGACGTGGGACCGTTCATCCATGTGCGGCGTCCATTCGGCAAGGTCGACCTCTCCGGAGGCATCCGGTACGACATCCGCAGGTTCCGCAATGAGGACATGTACACACGCCCCGATCCCACCACCGGCTTTGACATGGCGACGGACGCCAACAATGGTGATACCACGGTGGTGAAGCAGTTCGATGCCTACGACCATACGTTCACCGGTATGAGCGGCAGTCTGGGCCTGGCCTACAACATGAACGACCGGCTCACCCTCAAGGCGAACATCGCCCGGGGGTACCGGGCGCCGAACGCGGCCGAGATCTCAGCCAAGGGCGTGCATCCCGGCACCGGTTTCGAGCAGCTCGGCAACGCGAACTTCGAGCCGGAGTTCAACCTCCAGGAGGACGTTGGTGCCTACTACGCCGGTACGCACGTCTCGTTCAGCATCGAGCTGTTCAACAATGTCATCAGCAACTACATCTACAACGAGAAGCTGCTCAGCACCAATGGTGGTGATTCGCTCTTCACCCAGGATGGCGAGGACTACGAGGTGTTCAAGTTCAGACAGACGAGAGCACAGCTCTACGGTGGCGAACTGAGCATCGACATCCACCCGCACCCCTGGGACTGGCTGCACTTCGAGAACTCCCTTTCATACATCAATGCAGAGAACCTCGGCGGCAACGGCGCGGAGATCACCGACAGCACGAAATATCTGCCGTTCATTCCACCAATGCACACCAATAGCGAGCTGCGGGCAGACCTGCGCAAGCGTGTCGGGCCGTTCTCCAACGTGTTCATCAAGGTGGGCATGCAGGTGTACGCGGACCAGGACCACTACTATGGGGCCTATGGCACCGAGACGTTCACGCCGGGGTACACGCTCTTCGACGCCGGAGTGGGCGGCGATGTGGTGGACAAGGAGGGCAATGTGCTCTTCAAGCTGAGCATCCTGGGGTCGAACATCACGGATGTGGCGTATCAGTCGAACATGAGCCGTTCGAAGTACATGGACGACTATCCGGTGAACGGGACGGGCAGGAGCGGGATCTATGAGATGGGTCGGAACATCACGTTCAAGGTGGTGGTCCCGTTCACCCTGCGGCGGCCGACGACGAAGCCCGCAACGCCATGACCGCGGCTCAGGGTCCGATCGTCTGCGGGTCCAGCTCCTTGTAGCCGGTCGACGGATCGACGGTGCGCAGGAAGCGGACCCCGCCGATCTCCTGCACGATGAGCTCGAGCGTGGTGCGCACGGTACATCCCATCATGAGATGGCCGCCGCGCATCGCGCCGTCGGCGTCGGCGATGCTGAGATGAACGTGGATCCCGTGCTTGGAGAGGGTGCCGCTCAACGCGCAGATCTCCAGGTCGCCGTCGGTCACATTCCCTTCCTCGCGTCCGGCGAACCGGATCACGGCCCTGGACAGGCTGCCCACCGCGCTGACGATCGCGGCGGCCTCGATGCCCTGGGTGGTCGCCCATTGTTCCAATCGCTCACGCACGTCCTCGCCCGGTGTCAAGCGCAGCACGTGGAGCTGGTAGGGGCGTCCCTTGAGGTGGATCAACGGTCGAAGGTGTTCGGGAAATGCTGCCGCAATGCCTCGATGCCCTCCTTCACCTTCTCGCCCAAGGCGGCCTTGTAGTTGTCCAGGCGGCCGGCCAGCGCCTGGTCCGAAGCGCCGATGATCTGAGCGGCCAGGATCCCGGCGTTCAGGGCGCCGTTCACGGCCACCGTGGCTACCGGCACACCGGCCGGCATCTGCACGATGCTGAGCAGTGAGTCCCACCCGTCGATGGAATTGCGGCTGCGCACCGGCACACCGATAACCGGCAGGGAGGTGAGCGATGCGACCATCCCGGGCAGGTGTGCCGCACCACCGGCACCGGCGATGATCGCCTTGAGGCCGCGTTCCCTTCCGGTACGTGCATAGTCGACCATGCGTTGTGGCGTCCGGTGCGCGCTCACCACCGTGAGCTCGAAGGGCACGTCCAATTCCTTCAGTACATCCGCCGCTTCGCGCATCACTTCCAGATCGCTGCGGCTGCCCATGATGATGCCGACCATGTTCTTGTCGTGTTCAGGTGTTGGACCGTGCAACGGTCGAAGTGTTGGCGGGTGTCACGCGGGCGTAGTGCTTGACCTTTTCGATCGTGCGGTCCAGCGTGGCATCGTCCGGCGCGAGCGTCGTGACGTGCCCCATCTTCCGGCCGGTGCGGGTCTGTCGCTTGCCGTACAGGTGCGGATAGGTGGCGGGCATGCCGAGCAGTTCGTGCATGCCGGACAAGGTCGGTTCGCCCGATCCTCCCTCGCCCACCAGGTTGATCATAGCGGCGTGCGCGCGAAGCGTGGTGTCGCCCAGGGGCATGCCGAGATAGAGCCGGAGCAGCTGATCGAACTGGCTGCTCATGCAGGCCTCGATGGTGTGATGTCCGCTGTTGTGCGCCCGTGGTGCCGTCTCGTTCACCCACAGCTGGTGGTCGGTGGTGAGGAACAGCTCCACGGCATACAGCCCGGGTGCGGCGAAGGCGTTCGCCACGGTCCGTGCCAGTTCGATGGCACCATCCCGCGTGGGCTTGTCGATGCGCGCCGGGGCCCGCAGATGATCCACCAGGTTGAACCGCGGATCGAAGACCATTTCCACCGGATCATAGCAGACGGTGTTCCCAGCGTCATCACGCACGACGAGCACGGCGAGCTCCATACGGATGGCGGCCTGCTTTTCCAGGACGGATGGACCAGGAAAAGCCCTTTCGACATCCTGTGTGGAAGCGATCGGCATCACGCCGCGCCCGTCATATCCGCCGGTCCGCGATTTCAGGAAGGCGGGCAGCATGTCGGCGTGTTCGGTGATCGCATCCGGACCGTCGATCAGGGTGAACGGTGCGGTAGGGATGCCGTGGTCGCGGTAGAAGGATTTTTGCCGGCCCTTGTCCTGGATGATGCGCAATACGGATGGATCGGGGATCACGCGCTTGCCCATGGCCTGGAGGGTCTCGAGGGCTTCAATGTTTACGTGCTCGATCTCGATACCCACCACGTCGGCATCGCGAGCGAACGAGAGGACCGTGGCCTTCTCATCGAAACGACCTTGAACGAACCGCGTGGCGATGGGAGAACAGGGCGCCTGTGCGTCGGGATCGAGCACGTGCACCGGGACATCGTAGCGGAGGGCGTTCTCGATGAACATCCGGCCCAGCTGGCCGCCTCCAAGGATCGCGATCACCGGTCCGTTGGGCACGCCCCAAAGATAGCCGAGCGTGCCCGCGCGCTCAGTGCCGCCGGGCGTATTGTTTCCGGAACTGGACGAAACGGTACCCGACCGTGAACTGCAGGGTCCGGTTGTAGGGGAAATAGGTGTCGTCGTCCGCCAGGATGGCCGTCAAGCCGTTGTAATAGCGCAGGGTCAGGTCCCATCCACTGAGCAGATCGACCCCGACACCGCCCACGAGACCGAGGTCCCAGTCCGCATAGGACGAGGTGTTCGCCCGGGTGCCATCCTTTTCGTCCTTGGTCCAGGCCGAAAGCAGACGTCCGGCCTGACCACCCAACTGCAGGTTGAACGTGTTGCTGAGGAAGAACTTCACCTTGAGCGGGATCTGCACGTAAAGCTGGCGTTCCACCGCGCGCAGGTCGGTCTCTCCGATGCTGTACGATGAACCCTGGTAGGAGACGAGGACCTCGGGCTGCAATTCGATGCGCGGTGAGATGCCCAGTGGAAAATAGAGACCTGCCACGGCCCCTGGGACCGGTCGGAATTGCCGGAGCTCGGACCGGGCCGTACTACCCAGCACACCCGCCTTGAAGCCGATGCCCGATCGCTGGGCGTGAAGGGCGGGAGCGGACCAGATGATCGTGAAGAGCAGGGCGATGATCGGACGCAGTGCACGCATGTGCGGTCGCGGGTTCTTCTTTGCTGGCTTTACGCGACAAGACCCTCGCGTGTTCCATGGAACGCGCTGGATCCGACCATGTCCGGGCTTGCGTCGACAAAGTGGCCGTGAACGACGCTGGATCAACGGTGTGGACGGCGCAGCACCAACAGGTAGTGGTCGCCCCAGCGGCGCAGCAATGGCCATCGGCAACTGCGTTCCTCCCACCGTTCGAGAGTGCGGACCAGACCGGGATGCCGGCGCGCGAAAGGAAGCAGATGCGGCGGGGGGACCAGTGCCGAAAGGGCCATCAACTCAAGTCGCACATATCCGGGGAGGTGCCTTTGGACCGCTTGCGGATCATGGTAGTGACAGGTGAACGGAACGCCCTCGATGTTCGCCGTTGCGCCACCCTTGTACCTGCGACGGAGAGCCAATTGGAAGTTGCCGCGGAACAGTTCGATCCATTCCCAAAGAGAGTTCCTGGGCATGATCACCAGCGAACAGGTGCCGCCCGGACGGAGCAGGGCATCGATGTTGTGCATCACGCCGCTCAGGTCGGGAATGCAGTTCAATCCACCGAAATCGGAGAACACATGGTCGAAGTCGTGTCCTGCGAACATTCCCAGCTGCGCGAACGGAACGTCCGCGATGGAAATGTCCAGATCGGGGCGCAACGCTTTCTTGTGGCGCATCGCCTCGAGCATGCCCGGGGCCTGGTCCGTGGCCGTGACATGGAGTCCCTTCTCCGCGAAAAAGAACGCATCGATCCCCGTGCCCGCATTGATCTCCAGGAGGCGCTCCCCGGGCGCATAGAGCGCCATGACACGCTGTCGCACGCGTTCACGCACCCAGGTGATGAGCTCGTTCTCCTCATCCAGCGCGTCGAATACGGGCGCCTGCCTGCTGAACGCCTCGCGCGCGGGATCGGACCTCGTCGGGATCGGGTTCATGCGCGATCGATGGTCCGCAGCCGCAGGGCATGGTATCCTTCGCCGATGCCATGGTAGCATGCCCGTGCGGGATCTTGATGGCGCATGGCGCTTTGCCGGCGGAAGCGACGGTGCATGTAGCGGTGCAACTGCTTGTAGTAGGCCGGACGATGCGCCTGGCGGAACATCAGGGCCAGATCATCGCTGTCCGACCAGTTCGCCTTTTCCTTGAGGTCGGTCTTGACGCGCTCATGGAAGGGTGTGCCGGGCAGCGGGTAGCTGACGGAGATACCGATGTCGTCCGGTGCCAACGTATCGACCATGCGGATCGTGCTGCGGACGTCCGCCTCCGTCTCGTCCGGATACCCGAATTGGAGGAAGAAGCCGACGCGCACCCCCTTTTCACCGAGCAGGCGGCGGGCCGTGGCGATCTGTTCCACCGTGATGCCCTTGTCCATGGCATCGAGCACCTTCTGCGATCCGCTTTCCGCACCGATCCACACCTCCTCCAGCCCGGACGCGACCAGTGCATCGAGGGTCCCCGGCTCCAGGAGCAGGTCGGCGCGGCTCTGCACCTTGTAGGGGATCTTCAAACTGGCCCTTGCCATGCCATCGCGGAACGCCTCGACCCATCCCGGCTTCAATCCGAAGATGTCATCACACATCCAGAGGTGGTCCGGTCGGAAGCGTTCATGCAGCAATTGGATCTCCCGCACCACGTGTTCCGGCGACCGGCTGTTGTAGCGGTTCCCGTAGATCGGTTTTGCGCACCAGTTGCACTTGAACGGACAGCCGCGCGTGGTGGCCACGTTCAGGCTGAAGCGTCCGTTCGACCGCATCCAGATCTCCCGGTAGGGGTCCACATCGATCAGGTCCCAGGCGGGTAGGGGAAGGGCGTCCAGGTCACGGAGCACCGGTCGTTTCGGCGTGGCACGGACCTCTTCTCCTTCCCGGAACGCGATGCCCGGCACCTGCTTCCAGGCAGTTCCCTCCGCCCAGTGCCCGACCAGCTCGAGCAGGCTTGTTTCGCCCTCGCCCAGGACCACGGCATCCGCTCCCTGCTCCAGGTAGATCCCGGCATGATCGCTGGCGTCGGAGCTGTTCACCGCCACATGGCAGCCGGCCTGTTTCGCCAACACCACCATATGCAGGACGGCATCGCGCATCACCGTGAGGCACATCTTGGTGAGGTAGTTGAAGCCGTCGTCGTAGATCACCACCACCTCGGGCCGGAACGCCTGCAGGGCCGGTACGAGCACTTCCGGGGAAGGGCTCAGGCCGGTATCCAGCACGCGTACCTCGTGACCCGCTTCGCGCAGCACGGCCGCGGCCAGCAGCGTACCCAACGGGGGATAGGGTCGACCGTCCCGCCATTGTTTCGGATCGAGCCTGTAGAAATAGCCATGGGTGACCAGGACGCGGCTCATGCCTGTTCAAGGTCGATGCCGTGCCGCGTGGCGAACCGCTCCAGGCGTTCCTGATAGGCTTTCATCACGCGGCCTTGGAAATGGTTGGGGTGATGCTTGCTCACGTAGCGTCGACTGCGGAACGCGACGGCGAAATCCCCCTCCGGCATGCGACCGAACTTCCTCCGCCATCGCTTCAGGGTGATCCGCATGCAGAACGTGTCGAGCCAGGTTCCCGGTGCACCACTGAGCAGCACCTCCACCGACCGTTTCATCCATGGAGCCTTGTCGGGTCCGATCGGCAGGTCCGGTATCCCCGCCTGCGGGAACCGGTCAAAGGCCCAGTCGTTGGCGGCGAAGAACGCCGCACATGCCGCCTTGCCGTTCGTCGGGATCAGCGTGACCAGTTCCGTGGCGGTGAAGCGATTGCGGTCCTCGATGGTGAGATGGTCCTCGTCCACGAAATAGTTCACGCAGAAATAGCGCCGACTGTTCAGGAGGAAGACCTTCTTGAAAAGGACGAGCAACGTGCGGGCGATCCACAGACGCCCCGGTCGCGTGATGACGAAATAGTCGATATCCCCATCGGACGCCAGCCGGCCTTTGCTCATGCTCCCGCTCAGAAGGACACCGCGCACGAACGGGAACGCGCCGATCAACCGGGACATGCGTCGGGCCTTGCCCATGCGTGCCTGTGCCCGCACCTCGTCCGTCCGGCGCTGGTCCAGCATTCCGGTATTGTTGTTCATCAGCAGGTAGCCGTCGATGCTGCGTACCAGCTGCTGTTCCACCAGGTCCCCCAGGATGCCGTCATCGGACATCGAGGAATCCGCGAACCGGACCACCTCCTCCGGCCGTAGTGGATGATGGAACAGGTCGAAATAGACCAAGGTCCGTAACGCGGAGCGCTGTTGGGCGGTGATGGTGAGGGTGTCTGCGCCAGTGGGCATGGTGCAGCTTCGAAGGTAGGCCTTGGGTGGGGTAAGCCTCCCAACGGTCCGGTGGACCATTCCTGGAAGGCCGGCCCGTTCAGGTCCCGGAAAGCAGGTCGATCACGGCCTTCGGGTCCTTCGCGCCGAACACGCTGTTGCCGGCCACCAGCACATCGGCGCCATGCGCGACCAGGTCCTTGTGGTTGTCGGGGCCCACACCACCGTCCACTTCGATCAGCGCCTTGGATCCACGGCGTTCACGCAGGTCGCGCAACTGGTCGAGCTTGTGGTACGTGTTCCGAATGAACTTCTGGCCGCCGAACCCGGGGTTCACGCTCATGACGAGCACGAGGTCCACATCGGCGATGATGTCCTCAAGGGAGGCGATCGGTGTATGCGGATTGAGCGAGACACCGGCCTGCATGCCCGCGGCCTTGATCGCCTGAACGGTGCGGTGCAGGTGCGTACATGCCTCGATATGCACGGTGAGCACGTCCGCGCCGGCCTCTTTGAACGCGGTGATGTAGCGGTCCGGGTCCACGATCATGAGGTGGGTGTCGAACACTTTCTTCGTCAGCGAACGGATGGCCTTGATCACGGGTATGCCGTAGCTGATATTGGGGACGAAGACCCCGTCCATGACGTCCAGGTGGAGCCAGGGAGCCGGGCTCTGGTCCACGAGCTCCACGGCGCTCCGCAGGTCGGCAAAGTCGGCCGAAAGGAGGGAGGGGGCCAGGATGTGCGCCATGGGCCACGAAGGTAGCCGAACGAAGGAAGGGCGCCCTGTGGACGCCCTTCCGGTGGGTTCCCGGTATCTTCAGCCGAGGTAGGCACGCAGCACCCGGCTGCGGCTGGTGTGCTTCAGGCGGCGGATGGCCTTCTCCTTGATCTGGCGTACGCGCTCACGGGTGAGCTCGAACTTCTGGCCGATCTCCTCCAGCGTGTGGGGCTGGTTGCCCTGCAGGCCGAAGTAGAGGCGGATCACATCGGCCTCCCGGCTGCTCAAGGCATCCAACGACCGCTCGATCTCCACCTTAAGGCTGTCGGTCATCAAGGCCTCCTCCGGATCGGGCAGGTCCTGGTTCTTCATCAGGTCGAGCATGGTACCGCTCTCCTCGCCCTCGCGGAGGGGGGCGTCCATGCTCACGTGCCGTCCCATGTTGTTCAAGCTGGTCTTGACCTCCTCGAGCGTCATCTCCAGCACCTCGGCCAATTCAGCGGCGGTGGGTGGGCGCTCATGCTCCTGTTCCAGTTTGGCAAAGGCCTTGTTGATCTTGTTGATCGAGCCGATCTTGTTCAGGGGCAGACGCACGATCCGCGCCTGTTCGGCCAGGCTCTGCAGGATCTGCTGACGGATCCACCACACGGCATAACTGATGAACTTGAAACCACGGGTCTCATCGAAACGACCGGCCGCCTTGATCAATCCCAGATTGCCTTCGCTGATCAGATCGGGCAGGCTCAAGCCCTGGCCCTGGTATTGCTTGGCGACGGATACGACGAAGCGCAAATTGGCCTTGCACAAGGCCTCCAGCGCATCGTTGTCGCCTTCCTTGATGCGACGTGCCAGCTCCACCTCCTCCTGGGCGGTGATCAACTTCACCTTGCCGATCTCCGTCAGGTACTTGTCCAGGGACGGGGTGTCCCGGTTGGTCACCTGCTTGGTGATCTTCAACTGCCGCATCCTTGCCATGGGCGCTCGAGGGTGTTTCGTGTGGATCCCTTTCAACGCGCCACACCCCCGACTGGTTACGCGACCCCGGTCAGCGGCCACGATGGAGCAGGGACCGGTCCCCGTATCCCCTGCGGAGGAAGGGAGGATCCCGATGGGCGGGAACAACGAAGCCGCCCGGTAAGGGGCGGCTTCGCATGACGTTCATATGCCGTCAGTTGTTGTGCGGACCACGGTCGCGATGTGGCCTTTCCCGGCGGGGCCGGTCGCTCCTTTCACGACGCTCATGGTGTTCGCCATTCCCGTTGTTCTCGCGCTCCACATACCCTTCCGGTTTGGGCAACAGCACCCTGCGGCTCAACTTCAGCTTGCCCGTTCGCGGGTCCTTGCCCGTGACCTGGAATTCGACGATCTCCCCTTCCTTCAGGACGTCCTCCACGCGTTCAACGCGCTTCCAATCGAGCTCGCTTACATGGAGCAGCCCGTCGGTGCCGGGCACCACCTCCACGAAAGCGCCGTAGGGCATGATGGTCTTGACCTTGCCCTTGTAGGTGGCACCGACTTCGGCCTGGGGCGGGAAGGCGATGGCCTTCACGCGTGCCACGGCGGCCTCGATGCTGGCCTTGTCCTCACTGGCGATCTCCACCACGCCGCGTCCATCCACCTCGTCGATCACGATCGTGGCGCCGGTCTCGGCCTGGATCTCCTGGATCACACGGCCGCCCGGACCGATGATGGGCCCGATGCTTTCCTTCGGCACGTCGAAGGTGACGATGCGCGGGGCGTGCGGTTTGTAGTCCTCGCGCGGCTTGTCCATGGTCTTCAGCATTTCGTCGAGGATGTGCATCCGTCCCTGGCGGGCCTGCTCGAGGGCCTGGGCCAGCACCTCATAGGGAAGCCCATCGACCTTCATGTCCATCTGCGTGGCGGTGATGCCCTTTGCGGTACCGGTCACCTTGAAGTCCATGTCGCCCAGAAAGTCCTCGTCACCGAGGATGTCGCTCAGGATCGCATGGCGTTCGCCGTCACTGATCATGCCCATGGCGATACCGCTCACGGGAGCGCTGATCCGCACACCCGCATCCATCAGGGCCAGCGTGCCGGAGCAAACGGTGGCCATCGAGCTGGATCCGTTGCTCTCCAGGATATCGCAGTTCAGACGGATGGTGTACGGGTTCTCAGGAGCGGCCGGGATCACCGGTTTCAGCGCGCGGAGGGCGAGATTGCCGTGGCCCACTTCGCGACGGCCGGGACCGCGGATGGGGCGAACCTCTCCGGTGCTGAAGCTGGGGAAATTGTAATGCAGCATGAAGTTCTCGCTGCCCTTGCGTGTGGCCAGGTCGATGGTCTGTTCATCCATCGAACTGCCGAGCGTAACGGTGTTGATGGCCTGCGTTTCGCCACGGGTGAAGATGGCGCTGCCATGTGTGCCGGGCAGCACGTCCACCTCGCTCCAGATCGGGCGGATATCGGTGGTCTTGCGGCCATCCAGGCGCACACCCTTGTCCAGAACGACATTGCGGACGGCCTTCTTCTGCGCCTTCTTGAAGTAGCGGGCCAGCATGGCCTTGTCCGCCTGTTCCTCCTCACTGAGGGTGGCAAGACAGTCCTCCTTCACCTTGCCGAAATTGGCCGATCGCTCCTCCTTGCTGCTGGGCTGCAGGGCGAGGTCGTAATAGCGCTGGTAGCAGAAGTCGAAGATCTTCTTCTCGAGCGCCTCGTTCTTGTTCTCGTGCTCGTAGGTCCGTTTGACCTGGCTCTTGGGCACGGCGGCGCTCAGTTCGTTCAGCACGGCGCACTGCTTCTTGATGGCTTCGTGGGCCAGTTTGATGGCCTCGATCATGTCCTCCTCCTGAACCTCCTTCATCTCGCCTTCCACCATCAGGATGTCGGTGAGCGTGCCGGCCACGATCAGGTCGATGTCCGCCGAGGCCGCCATCTCCACCTCGGGGTTCAGTACCATGCGGCCATCGATCCGGGCTACGCGAACCTCGCTTACCGGTCCGCTGAACGGGATGTCGCTTACGGCCAGTGCCGCCGCGCCTGCCAGGCAGGCGAGGGAGTCGGACTGGGTCTTTTTGTCTGTGCTCATCAGAGAGATCACCACCTGGGTGTCGCCGTGGAAATCGTCAGGGAAGAGCGGCCGTAGGGCACGGTCCACCAGACGGCTGGTCAGCACTTCATGATCGCTTGGCCTGGCCTCACGCTTGAAGAAGCCGCCCGGGAAACGCCCCGCAGCGCTGAACTTCTCGCGGTATTCCACCTGCAATGGCAGGAAGTCGATGCCCTCACGGGCTTCCTGGGTGGCCACCACGGTGGCGAGCAGGATGGTGTCACCTTGGCGTACCGTTACGGCGCCGTCGGCCTGTTTGGCCAGCACCCCGGTCTCGATCGTGATGGGCCTGCCATCGCCTAGGTCGATGGTCTTGCTGATTCCTTGTGGTCTCATTGTCGTTTCTTCTTTGCCTCATGTGCGGACCGGCATTTCCGGTCCATTCGTCGTTGTGTTGCTTTCTTTCCTTGTCATGCAAAAGGGCGATCGTGCCTCACGATCGCCCTCTTTTCAATTCCGGTATGTCGTGCCAAAGCCACCGTATCGCCCGGTGGAGAGGCCGTCACTTCCGCAGTCCAAGCTCCTGCAGGATCGCCCGATAGCGCGTAATGTCATGGGTCCGCAGGTAGTTCAGCAACTGCTTGCGTTTTCCCACCAAGTGCATCAGCGCCGTCTCCGTCGCATGGTCCTTCTTGTTCGCCTTCAGGTGCTGGGTGAGATGTTCGATGCGCTTGGTGAAGAGCGCGATCTGGCTTTCAGCGGCGCCGGTGTTCATTTCGGTGCCACCGTGCTTCTTGAAGATCTCCCGCTTGGCCTCGTTCGTAAGATGCATGTACTTCCTTCTTTACCCGACCGTCCGAAAGGGTCGGACGGATGAGGCGGCAAAGATAGGACCTTTTCGCGTTGGTCCGGCTAGGTGTCCAACAACTGTTGGAAGAGGCTGGATAGTCTGGCCTTCAGGTCCTTACGGTGCACGATGAGGTCCAGGAAGCCGTGCTCGAGAACGAACTCACTGGTCTGGAAGCCCTCGGGAAGGTCCCGGCCGATGGTCTCCTTGACCACCCGCGGCCCTGCAAAACCGATCAACGCCTTGGGTTCGGCGATGTTGACATCGCCGAGCATGGCGAAGCTGGCGGTCACTCCACCGGTCGTGGGGTCGGTGAGCAGGGAGATGAACGGCAGTTTCTTCTCGGCAAGGAGGGTCAGTTTCGCACTGGTCTTGGCCATTTGCATCAGGCTGAACCCGGCCTCCATCATGCGTGCGCCGCCGCTCTTGCTGATGATCACCAGTGGACTTTTGCGCTTGATCGCGTGGTCCACGGCCAGGGAGATCTTCTCGCCCACTACGCTCCCCATGCTGCCACCGATGAACCGGAAGTCCATGCACGCGATCACGGTGGTACGGTCGTTCAACTTGCCTTCCGCGGCCCGGATCGCGTCGTTGAGACCGGTCTCATCGCGGGTCTTGGTCAGCCGGTCCGTGTACTTCCTGGTGTCCTCGAACTCCAGCGGATCGCCGGCCACCAGGTCTCCCGCGAACTCCCGGTACTTGCCCTCATCGAAGAGGAAGCTGAAATACTCCTCACTGCCGACACGCTCGTGGTACGCGCACTTCCCACAAACCCAAAGGTTCTTGGCATGGTCCTCGGATGGCAGGATCTCGGAACATTCAGGGCATTTGTACCATAGCCCCTCCGGAGTCTCCTTCTTCTCTTCGGTCGAGGTGGTGATGCCCTCTTTGACACGTGTGAACCAGCCCATGTTCGGTCGTACGTTAGGACGAATTTAGGGGGTGAGGAACGGGCCCGGCATCCTGGGCGTTCCGCACGCGATGTTCAGGCGATCGTGACCTTGGGGTCGAGATAGACGTCCTGGACGGCGTTGAGCAGTTCGACCCCCTCCGCCAGGGGACGTTGGAAGGCCTTTCGACCACTGATAAGGCCCTGACCGCCGGCGCGTTTGTTGATCACCGCCGTGCGCACGGCCTCTGCCATGTCACCGGACCCGCTGCTCGCCCCGCCGCTATTGATCAACCCCACCCGCCCCATGTAGCAGTTCGCCACCTGGTAGCGGCACAGGTCGATGGGATGGTCGGTGGTCAGCTCGCTGTAGACCTTCTTATGGGTCTTCCCATACCCCTTCAGGGCATTGTATCCGCCATTGGTCTCCGGAAGCTTTTGCTTGATGACATCCGCCTTGATCGTGACCCCAAGGTGGTTGGCCTGGCCTGTAAGGTCAGCGGCGGTGTGGTAGTCGGTGCCGTCGACCTTGAAGCCGGAATTCCGCAGGTAGCACCAGAGAATGGTGGCCATGCCGAGTTCATGGGCCAGCTCGAACGCCTCTGCGATCTCCACGATCTGCCGCGTGCTTTGTGCGCTGCCGAAATAGATCGTGGCGCCAACGGCCACGGCCCCCATGTTCCAGGCCTCCTCCACACTGCCGAAAAGGACCTGGTCGAAACCGTTCGGGTAGGTGAGCAGTTCGTTGTGGTTGATCTTGACGATGAAGGGGATCTTGTGCGCGTACCTCCTGCTGCAACTGGACAACACCCCAAAGGTGGAGGCCACGGCATTGCATCCGCCTTCGACCGCCAGTTCAACGATCTTCTCCGGGTCGAAATAGTCCGGGTTCGGTGCGAAGCTCGCGCCAGCACTGTGCTCGATGCCCTGGTCCACGGGAAGGATGCTCATGTAGCCCGTACCGGCCAGACGTCCATTCCCATAGAGGGCTTGAATGCTGCGCAACACCTGGGGGCTCCGGTCAGACCCACCGAAACAGCGGTCCGTGAAATCGGGCCCGGGAAGATGCAGCCTTTCCTTCGGTATGGTGGTGCAGGTGTGGCCGAGCAGATCACCGGCCGCAGCACCCAGAAGTTCCTCCGTTCGACCCTTGCTGACAGTACGCTCCATGTTGCGTTGAATGGGTCGGCAAAACTAAGGAAAGGCTCCGGCGCGGTCTAGAAGGGATAGCCGATGCCGAGATTGAAGTTGACCTTCTGCCCGAATGGAGCGTCCCCCCCGGCCTTGGGTTGAACGATCCAACGTTCGCCTTTCGGCAGGCCAGGGTCCTTCATTTGCAGACCGAGGTCGAAACGGATCAGAAAAAAATCGAAGTTCAGACGTGCGCCGATCCCTGTGCCGATGGCCATTTCGCTCAGGAAGTCACTGCTGAAACCACTCCCTGGACGCTGGGGGTCCTCATTTCGGAACCAGATGTTGCCGGCGTCCACGAAGAGTGCGCCCTCGAAGAAGCTGATCAGCGTGAACCGGTACTCGGCATTGGCCTCCAGCTTGATCTCGCCGATCCTGTCATAGGCCAGCAGCGGGCCCGAATAGCTCCCCGGCCCCACCGAACGGGCCCGCCAGGCACGCAGACCGTTGGCCCCACCGACGAAGAAGCTGGTCTCGAAGGGAAGCACCGGCAGATTGCCGTACGGCACGCCGATGCCGCCGGCCACACGGAACGCGAGACTGCTTCGGTCGTGGATGGTATGGTAGTGGCGGAGGTCCAGGTCGAGCTTCACGAATTGGGCGTAGCGCACTCCGAGCAATGTGTAGTAGGAGGCACCCGATGCCTCATCCACCTCGGGGACTTGGTTACCGGCCCGATGCACCAGATTCACGAGGTTGCCCGCGTACTCCAGTGCTCCACGAAAGAATGTCACGTCGGGCTTCTTCAGGCCATCGGACGTATTGTAGGTCATGGCCAGCTTGCCCCCCCCGATCAGGTGATCGCTGTAGCTGTCGGTGAGCACCGGATCGTTGGCCTGCTCCAGATAGGTCTCGAAGGTGGAGGTGCGGTAGGGGATCCGGATGGCGTTGATCTCCAGGAGGTTCCAGGTGACGACGTTCCGCTTGCTCTCGTTCCATTCAAGGCCGAAGGTGAATTTGGCCAGGGTGCGGGTATAGTCCGGTCGTCGCTGGTAGTTGTACAAGGCGGAAAGCACCGTCCGCGGGGTGGCCGATCGGGAGAACCAATTGGCGGGCAGCCAGGGGCGTGGCAAACGGAGGGTGACCTCCGGCCCGATCTCCACGGTGTTGAACAGAACATCCCGGCCCACTGCGGTGGAGGCTTCGTCGGTGGGTGTGAACTGACCGGTGATGCTCTGCTGCGCCTCGAGACCGAGGGTCAGGGACACCTGCAACTGGCCCATGCTGTGGAACATGTTCCGATGCCGGTAGCTCAAGCCTATGGAGGTTCCCAGGTATCCCCCGCGGTTCGTTCCGAACCCCTCCACACTGAAGCTCTGACGTTTGCCGGGTATCAATCGAATGCGGCAGTTCACACGGTCCTTCCCACTGGTGCCGGTGGTATCGTACAAAAGATCGACCCGGTCGAAAACACGCAGATTCGTGAGTCGCCTGAAGGTCAGGTCATTGGAGCTTTGTTTGTAGCGGTCCCCGGGGCCGAAGTAGATCTCGTTCAACAACGCGGACGGCCGGTATTCGGGCCGCCTACCCTTGTATAGAATGGTGATGCTGTCGCGCACCAGAGTGTCCACCGCGATGGTCGTCCCGGTCTGACCATGCCGTCCCGTTATATCCACAGTGACGTGCTCCAGGTAGTAGTAGGTCCCCTGGGGTGTATGGGCCAGATGGGGGTCCTTGTAGGGAGCCGGGCGCTGCAAACGCATGACCAGGTCCACCTGATGATCGCCCACGGCCGTGTCCGCATCGAAGGTCACCAGGTCCCTGTTGAAGTACAGGTAGCCGAGTTCCTTCATCATGTCCGCCACGCGGCCACGCTCCGCATCCAATACGTCAGCATCGAACCGGTCCCCGGAATGGAGCACGGTCGATGGCCAGCCGATGCCCATGTAGTATTGGAGGGGCGCATCATCGACCAGATAGGAGATGTTCCGCAGGCGGTAGGCGGTGCGCGGTAACAGTGTGTATATCACCTTGGCCTGGTGGTGATTGAGCAACACCGTGGAGTCGCGGACCACCGCGTGGAAGAACCCTTCTTTCTTGAGATACAGTGCGATCTGGTCCCGGCTCCGGTAGGTCAACGAACTGTCCAACACCACGGGCGGCTCGCCGACCACCCCGCGGAGCCATTCGCCGAAGGTCCGTCCTGGCTCTTTCGGGGACTTGCCCTTGGCGATCCGTCGCGCGTTCTTTTCTTCGTTCCGGGCCGCTTTGGCGGCTTTCTTGCGTGCCAACCGGTCCGGATCCGGCAGGTTGTACATCGCCAGATAGAATCGGGTCCAGAGGACCTTCTTGTTCGGCTGCTGCTTGATGATCGATGCCACGTCCGCCCGATCGATGCGCCGGTCATCGACCACCACCTTGTTCTTCTTGAGCAGGAAGTGTCCTTCAGGCACCCGCTTGGCCAGGTGGCAGCCCGTACCGAGCGACCAACAGACCAGGAGAATGCCGATATGCGAGGCCCGAAGGTGCACGAGGGACGGACGTCTGGCTACTTTTGGCGGTGCACCAAAGATATCCGCACCGGACGAGCGCTGCCGAAGTGAAAAGGATCCGGACGCTGCATCAGCGCAAGGGCCGGGAGCTGGAGGGAGCATATCTGGTCCAGGGTCGCAAGCTCGTTCAGGAGCTGACGGAAGCGCAGGTGCCGGTCCGGTCCATCCATCTCACGGCGGAAGCAGCGGAGGACCTGCGCCCCGATCCGCATGTCACACGCATCGCCACCACCGAACAATTGGCGAGGATGGGTACGTTGGAGGCGGGCAACGAAGTGATCGCCGTCGTAACGATGCCGAATGGAACGTCATGGGGGCCGCTTGAAAAGGATGAACTCGTGCTCGCACTGGATGGCATCGCCGACCCGGGGAACCTGGGCACCATCGTCCGATTGGCGGATTGGTCCGGCGTTCATCGGGTGCTCTGTCGCACGGGATCGGTCGATGTGTTCAACCCCAAGTGCGTGCAGGCGGCGATGGGATCGGTCCAGCGTGTCGATGTGCGCTACGATGACCTGGTCGAACGGATCGCCGAGTGGCAAGCAGCGGGGGCCAGGACCTATCTCGCGGACATGAACGGCCGCTCGGTCCATTCCGTTGATCTCGTCCTGCCCGCGGTGCTGGTCCTGGGCCAGGAATCGCACGGACTTTCCACGGAGGTCCGTGGCCTCATCGCGGAGACCATCGCGCTGCCCCGACGGGGGAGGGCCGAATCGCTCAACGTGGCGATGGCCGCCGCCGCATTGTGCAGCGAATTCGTCCGGCAGTGCGCACCCGGCTCATGAACGTTGCATCGTCAGGGCGATGCGATGCGCCACGCGTTGACCGTCCATCGCCGCGCTGACGATGCCGCCGGCATATCCGGCTCCTTCTCCACAAGGATAGAGGCCTTGCAAACGGGGGTGCATCAACGTGTCCGGATCCCTCGGGATGCGGACGGGCGAACTGGTCCGTGATTCCACCGCCACGAGAACGGCCTCGTTCGTACGGTATCCTCGCATCTTCCGACCGAAGGCCACAAGACCTTCGCGCAGGCGCATGGCGATCGGGGGTGGCAACAGTTCATGCAGGGCATGTGGCACGATGCCGGGGGGATAGCTGCATGGAGGCAGGTCGGCGGAAATGCGGCCCGTGATGAAATCCTCCATCCGTTGGGCCGGTGCACACTGGTCCCTCCCACCTGCGATCCAAGCGGCATGCTCCAGTTCCCGCTGCTCATGGACACCGCCCAACGGATCCCCGTCGGACGGAGGTGTGGACGACTGGACGACGACACCCGAGTTCGCGAACGGGTTGTTCCGCTTGCTGGGGCTCCAGCCGTTGGTCACTACCTCGTCCGGGGCCGTGGCGCAGGGTGCGATGATGCCGCCCGGGCACATGCAGAACGAATGCACGCCGAGGCCATCCACCTGTTGCACCAAGCTGTAGCTGGCCGGCGGCAGATACGGGTCACGGACGTCGCAGTGGTATTGGATGCGGTCGATGACGGCCTGTGGATGCTCGATACGGACACCCATGGCGAAAGGCTTGCGCAGGACCGTGATGCCGCGATCGTGCAACAGTTGGAAGATATCCCGGGCCGAATGTCCCGTGGCCAGGACCACGTGGTCGGCGAGCACTTCTTCCCCGTTGGCCGTGCGCAGGCCACGCACCCTTCCACCGGCGGTCAGTAGGTCGCATACGCGGCTCCCGAAATGCACTTCGCCTCCCGCGGAGCGGATGGCCTGGCGCATGGACACGATGATTCCCGGCAGCTTGTTCGTGCCAATGTGGGGATGCGCATCAACGAGGATGTCAGAAGGCGCCCCGAAAGCCACCAGGTCGCGTAGCACACGCTGCACATCACCGCGCTTGTGGGAGCGTGTGAAAAGCTTGCCGTCGGAATAGGTTCCGGCGCCCCCTTCGCCAAAGCAGTAGTTCGAATCACGGTCCACCAGGCCATGGCGATTGATCGCCGCCAGGTCGCGACGGCGTTCACGCACATCCTTGCCGCGTTCGATGATGACCGGACGGATGCCGGCGCGGATCGATTCCAGGGCGGCGAAGAGCCCGGCGGGGCCGCATCCCACGATGGCGACCATCGGGGCCCGATGAACGTCCGGCAGCGTTGGGAGTGGTGGCAGCGGCTCCTCCAGTCCGCCTGTCATGCTGATCATCACCCGCAGCCGGATGCGTGGTTCGCGCGCACGTGCATCGATCGAACGACGCAGGACCCGGATCCCGCGGATCGCCGCGGGCGCCAGCCCGGCCTCCTCGGCCGCCGCCTGGCGCACGAGTTCCGGCGCGGCCGCCTCCATCGGGGAGACCACGATGTCCAGAACACGCTCGGCCGACATCAACCCTCGAAGGTGAAGGTGAGCATGTAGGTCTTGGAACGGACGCTGCGGATCGGGGAACTGAACCGTGTTCCGTCGTTGATGAGCAGGTTCGGAATGCCGATACCGGCCTTCAGTTCGATGCCGAACTTGAAATAGGGGAGGAAGAAATCGAACCCGGCACCGGCTTCCGCGGAATAGTCGAACTTCTTCAACTTGATCACCACCTCATCGTCGATCTCGTTGTTCACGTCCTTCTGTGTGGCCATATCGATACTGGCCTTGCCCCCGGCGATGAGATAGACGGCGAAGTTGTTGATGCGGTCGCTGCGGAACTTCAGCAGCAAAGGGAATTCCAGGTAGGTCGATTCCACGGGCTTCTTGAAGAAGAGCTGCGTGCTGTCCGAAAGGATGAAGCGGTATTCGAGGACACGGTCCTGGAAGCTCAGCGAAGGGATGAACCGCAGGCTGAGGTTCTTGTTCATGTTCAACGATCCGATGATCCCGAGATTGAACCCCGGTTGCCGCACGTGGTCCAGGACCAGCAGCGAATCCGAGGCCGGATCCATCGCGCTGCGCTTCATGAAGAAGTCGGAGCTGTTGTAGCTGAGCAGGAACCCGAAATGGAACCGGCGGTTGTCGAAGTTCGGGAGGTTCTCGGTCTTCACACCCACCTGGCCCTGCGCGAACGCCCGTGGTGCGGTCCATGACGACCAGACCAACAGGAAAAGGAGCACGGCGCGTCGTGTCGTCATGTGGACCGGAACGAAAATAGGCATCGATCCTTGCGTCCCGGGCTCATCGGTCCGCGCGGTACAGTGTGGCGATGCCACCGGTGAGCGACCGCGCTCGGGCGTTCCGGAAACCGTTCCGTACCAGGATCGCGAGGAATTCTTCCCCTTCCGGGAAAGCCTCGACGCTCCGGGGCAGGTAATCGTATGCCGCCGCATCCCTCGAGACGAGGCGACCGATGAACGGCATGACCCGGTGGAAGTAGAGACGGAAGACCTGCCTGAACGGAAAGGCCTTGGGACGGGAGAATTCGAGCACGAAAAGCCGGCCCTCCGGGCGCATGACCCGGTGCATTTCACGGATGCCGCGGCCGAGGTCATCGAAGTTCCGCACACCGAATGCGACGGTGATGGCGTCGAAGGTCCCGTCCGCGAACGGGAGGTCCTCCGCGGGTGCACGTTGCAGGTGGATCCGCTCGTCCAGGCGCTGGCTGCGGACCTTCTCCGTTCCATGGGCGAGCATGCCCTCTGAAACATCCACTCCTGTCACCCGTTGCGCATGTTCCGCGCAGAGGATCGCAAGGTCAGCCGTACCGGTCGCCACGTCCAGCAGATGTTCCACCGGGCGTTCGGCCAGACCGCGCATCACGAGCCGGCGCCAGCGTTGATCGATGCCCAGAGAGAACCAACGGTTCAACAGGTCGTACCGTGGCGATATGTGGTCGAACATCCGTTCGACCTGCTCACGCTTGCTGCCGGCTTCGGAATAGGGCTTGACCGGAACGTTCATGTGTCCGCGGCGATCGTGCGACATTCCCGCAGGAACGCTTCGCGTTCCACGGGCACCACGCCGACATGCTCGCATACCAGGCCTCCGGCCAGATTGGAAAGGTCGGCCAACGTGGCGCCATCCGCGCCTTGTGCGAGGAGCAAAGCGGCCACGGCGATCACGGTGTCCCCGGCGCCGCTCACGTCCGCGATCCGGCGTCGATGGGCGGGCAGGAAGTGTTCCGCATCGCCCCGATGCACGTACACGCCGTGCTCTGAAAGGGTCAGCAGTGTCGTCGTGTTGCGCAGCCGGGCCTCCAGTTCCCGGACGGCCTCCCTGATCGCTGTCCGGTCCGCCGCCTGCAGGTCGAGCTTCAATCCCTCCCGAAGCTCCTTGAGGTTCGGCTTGAACAGGTCGGTATCCGTGTATGCCAGGAAGTTCCGCTTCTTGGGGTCGACCGCGGTGGGTACGCCCTTCTTCCGGGCCAGTTCGATCGTGGCGGTGATCACCTCGGGCGTGAGCGCCCCCTTGTCGTAGTCCTCGAACACGATCACGTCCGGGCGTTCCCGTTCAACGATGTCATGGACCATGCGCAACATGCGCTCCGACTCCGCGCCGGAAAGCGGCGTGTCGATCTCCTCATCGACGCGTACGATGTGCTGGTGTCCGCTGATCACGCGCGTCTTCACCGTGGTCGGCCGTTCGCTGGATCGCAGCAGACCTTCCGCGCGCATCGCATGCCCTTCGAAGAGCGACCCCACACGACGGGCCTGTTCATCGTCCCCGAGCATGCTCACCACGATCGGTTCGCCACCGAGCGCCTGGATGTTCAGGGCCACGTTGGCGGCACCACCGAGGCGGGCGCCGCGTTCCTGCACATGGATCACGGGCACGGGCGCCTCCGGGGAGATGCGATCGACACGCCCCCAGAGGTAGGCGTCAAGCATGACATCGCCGAGCACGAGCACTTTGGTTCTTGCGAACCGCGCGAAGCGCGCATCGATATCCGTCCGCTCCATCATGAAGGTTCAAGGCCGGCGCCGAAGGTCCTGATCCGCTCAAGCGCCACCCGCAGCTTGTCGTCCGCCGTGGCATAGCTCAAGCGGACACAACCAGGTGCGCCGAAAGCGGCGCCATCAACGAGGGATACGCCGGCATCCTCCAGCAGTGCATCGCACAATGCTCCTGTATCCTTCAGTTGTCGCCCGCCTGCCCGTGCACCGATCCAGGCGGTCACGTCCGGCAGGACATAGAAAGCGCCGTCGGGCCGGTTGCAGCGCCAGCCATCGATGGCGTCGATGCCTTCGAGGACAAGGTCGCGGCGGCGAAGGAAGTCCGACCGCATCCCTGTGAGCACGGCAGGGTCGGCCTCCATGCAGGCCTTGGTCACGCGTTGCGCGATGGTGTTCGCACCGCTGGTGAACTGCCCTTGGAGCTTTGCGCAGGCCTTTGCGATCCACTCGGGGGCCGCGGCGTAGCCGACCCGCCATCCGGTAAGGGCGAAGGCCTTGGAGAGGCCGTTCACCGTGATGGTCCGTTCCATCATCCCGGGCAGCCCGGCGAAGGAGATGTGTCTACCGCCGAACACGATGTGCTCGTAGATCTCATCGCTCAGGACGTACAGGTCATCATGCGCGGCCACAGCTCGCGCGAGCTCATCCAGTTCGTCCCGGTCCAGGACCGACCCGCTCGGGTTACATGGGGAACTGAAGATGATCAGCCGGGTCTTTGGCGTGATCGCCGCGGTGATCCGCGAGATGGGCGCTTTGAAGTCCTCCTCCAGGCTGCTGGACACGATCACCGGTCTTGCGCCGGCCATGCGTACCTGTTCCTTGTAGGTCACCCAGTAGGGTGCGGGGATCACGACCTCGTCACCCGGCCCCACCAGGCTGAGCACGGCGTTCATCACGCTCTGTTTGGCGCCGGTGCTGATGACGATCTGTTCCGGTGCATAGTCCAGACCATTGTCCCGCTTCAGTTTCATGGCGACCGCGGCACGGACGTCCGCGTATCCGTTCACCGGCGGATACTTGTTCCAATCACCGCGAACGGCTGCTGCCGCGGCCTCAATGGCGAACGTGGGTGGGTCCTGGTCGGGTTCGCCCAGGCTCAGATCGATGATATCGTGGCCCTCCGCGCGCAGTTCGCGGCAACGGCGGGCCATGGAGAGGGTGGCGGGTTCATCGATCGAACGGACGAGGGAGGAAAGATGCATTCGGGTTCGGACGATCCGCGGCGTTCTCCGACGCGCTGCCGGACCTGATTGTTGTGGTCGGCAAAGCTAAGGAAGCCTCCATGGCCGCATCGCACAGCCCACGGATCCCGATATTCGTACCTGCCGAGCCGGTCCCATGAACGATACCTCAACACTTCTGCTCCTGGCGCTGATCCCCTCGATCGTGGTGTTCCTCACCGCCTTCTACATCCTGCGTCAGTTCATTGGACGCGAGCAGGCCGGGCGCATTGCGGAGATCCGTCGGGAGGACCACCGCCACACCCTGCCTCTGCGCCTGCAGGCCTACGAGCGGTTGGTGCTCTTCCTGGAGCGGATATCGCCGGGCGGACTGGTGCTCCGGGTGCACAAGAGCAACATGACCGCACGCATGCTGCATGCCGAGCTCACGGCGACCGTCCGCGAGGAGTTCGAGCACAATGTCACGCAACAGATCTATGTCAGCGACCGCGCCTGGGCCCTCGTCAGGCAGGCGAAGGACGAGACGATCCGCATCATCAACATCGCCTTCGAACACACCGAGGACCATGCTCCGGGCACCGCGCTCAGTCAGCAGGTCTTCGAAACGGCGGGGAGGCTCACGCATCTGCCGTCGGATGCAGCGATCGTGGGGATCAAGGAAGAGGTCCGCCGGCTTTTCTGAACCGGGAGAGAAGGTCCGCCGCCGCCTGGTCGACGTCGATCCGTCCGTGGGCCACGTTCTCTTCCGCGTGTCGGAGGGCTTCCGCAAGGACCGGGTCCTCCTCAAGGTCCGAAAGCACCATCTCGGCAAGAGAGGCCCTCAATTGGGTCACGGACTGGTCCCGGCGTTTGCGGTCGAAGTCACCATTGGCCCGCCGCTCCGCGTCGAGCCTGTCGATGCAAGCCAGTATTTCCGTCATGCCACTCCCTTCCATTGCCGAACAGGTCAGCACTTGTGCGTGTCGTCCCTCGCGCCTGGGAAGCAGTCCGATGGCCTGGCGCAGATCGGCGATGGCCATGCCAAGGGTACCACGGTCGGCCCGGTCGGTCTTGTTCACGACGACGAGGTCCGCGCATTCCATGATCCCGCGTTTGATCGCCTGGAGCTCGTCACCTGTGCCGGTGAGCGTAAGGAGCACGGTGAGGTCGGCGACCTGGTCCACGGCCAGTTCGTTCTGCCCTATCCCCACGGTCTCCACGATCACGCGATCATGTCCGGCGGTTTCGCACAAAAGGATCGCCTCCCTTGTTCTCCGGGCGATCCCACCCAGATGCCCCCCGGTGGCCGTCGGTCGGATATAGGCCTGGTCCGATGCGGCGAGCCGTTGCATCCGGGTCTTATCACCCAGGATACTGCCCGCGCTCCGTGAACTGCTCGGGTCCACAGCGAGGACAGCGGGTCGATGGCCGTGCTCCAGCAGGGCCATGCCCAATGCGTCGATGAAGGTGCTCTTGCCCACGCCGGGAATGCCGGTGATCCCGATCCTGAGCCCCGGCGGGGCGATAGGAGGACATGCGGCCAGCAGCGCGCGCGCGGCCCGTCGGTCCTCGGCACGTGTACTTTCCACCAGGGTGATCGCCTGCGAAAGGGCCGTTCGATCGCCCGATCGAAGGCGCACGGCAAGCGGACCGGGGCCCTGGCTATGCATCATCGGCCGGGGTCAATAGCCGTTGCGGTAGTTCTGCACCCATGCCGTGTCCCCGACATCGTGCAACAGGCGGAACACGTTGTCCCCATAGCAGATGTCCGTGGGATAGCGCAGGCCGAAATCGCTCAGGAGCAGCATCTGCCGGGGCGAAGGCGCGTTCGGGGTCTCGCTCCATCCCTTGCCGGTGTGCGCTGCATCGCGCACCAGGAAGGGATACTCCCAGAAGCGAAGTTTCCACAGGTCGTCCAACAGCGGACAGTCGCTCATGTGCTGGTGGCCCTCCTCGTCCACGAGAACGGCACAGCGCCGTACATCGAATCGCGCGAAAAGGTCGGTACCGTCGGCATTCGCCTTGCTCGGCTCCAGGCCGCGCGCCTGCATGAGGAATTGCTCGCGTGTGATCGGGTCCGAGCCGATCACCTTGTCCTCAAAGACCTTGACCATGAAGCAACTGAACAACTGCCCGTTGTGGCCTGTCGCCAGACTCAGCCCGAACAGGTAGTTCGCCAACGGAGCGGGAGGTCGTGTACCTGCTCCGATCGGGGGGAGCAACAGCAGCACGATGGCGATCAGAAATGCGCGCATGGGTTCAAGTCTTCCTGTCCCGCATGACCAAAATAGTACCACCGATCATGCCCAGGGCCACGATCGTCGGCACCCACCAGGTCTCGCTCGCCAAGGCGGACAGCGCCACAGCGGGAATACCGATGATCGAGATCAGGTGGAAGATCCCCTGGTGGCGACGGTCGTTGATCTTCATGTCCATTCATGCGAACAGGAGCCCATCGGACCCCTGTTCAACGCGATCGGTGCAGGCCTAGTTGCCCTTGGGCTCCTTGCTCAATTGCTGCAAGCGCTTGCGCACGAGCTGCTTGCGGAGCAGGTCCATGCGTTCGTTGAGCTCCTTGATGTAGAGGGCCTGTTCCTCGACGGTGACCCAGAGCTGGGTGTTGAGGTCGTCGAGGCTGAAGGGGCCGGTGCGCTGCCAGGTGTCCCTGCCGTTGATGGTGGGCAGGTGGCGTTCCATCTCCACATAGTTCACCATCTCATCGATGGGGTAGTGCTGATAGCCGCGCACGCGTTCGCTGTCCTCGGGCCTGGCCCGACCATCGAAGTACATGTCGAAGACATGGTCGCTGAGGAGCACGCCTCCGCCCCAGACACCCACTTCCGCGCCGAGGGTGCCGGGACCCTTGAACACCTGGTTGGGATAGACACCGCTGGTGGCCCAGCCGGTGTTGCGCTCGATCATCACGGCATTGTCGGAATAGACATAGTCGCCATTGGAGAAGACCGAGACCACGGAGTTGATCTGCGCGTTCAGCTTCAACAGCGGGCGGCGGTTGGCACTGCCCTGCGCGCCGATGTACTGAAAGGTCCCATCGCAGGTGGTGAGGCTGGAGGTGGTGAGCAGGCTGCAGCCACCGGTGTGGCCATAACCCACGCACAGCACGCCCGGCGTGGCCTGGGCCGTATTGTTCGGACAACTTGCCCAGTAGCACGTGCCGCTGCCATAGGTGAACAGGTGTCCGCAGGCGTCGCAGTAGATGCCATAGAGCGCGGCGTAGTTCGTGTTCTCGGCGTTCACCGAAAGGTTGCTGGTCCAGTTGTTCATGTCCTCGCACCATTCCACCAGCACGTTCCAGTTCCCGTTCCACTGGAAGTTGCTCACGTTGAACACGTGGTTGTTCCAACCGGCCACCGGATTGAAGCTGGCCGCCTGGAAGCACACCTGCAACCCGTTCGGATCGAGGGTGGGCAGCGTGGTCGCCGTCGTGTTCTTCATGCTCACCTGGCAGTTGGTGATCGTCTGGCCGCCACCGCTGCTGGTCTGGAACCCGATGCCGAGGATATCGGTGTTCGCACAGATGTTGAGCGCGGTGAAATCACTGGCCAGATAGAGGTACTGGTGCCGTCCGTCCTCCCAGAAGCGGCTGTAGGGTGTTTCGATGGTGCCGACCAGCGTGGTGTTGCTGAAGCTCGGGTTGTCGATCACGGGGTAAAGTCCGCCGTTGGCCCCGTAGGCGCAGGCCGGAATGGGGTTCGTGTAGTACCCCTGGGCCGCGGGTGCATAATCGAAGACGTTCTCCAGCTGGTACCAGTTGGCGGTGTTGTCCACGTTGCCCTCATGGGCGTTCGTGGTGCCATTGAAGCGAATGGCCCCGCGGTTGTTGCCGTTGGCCGAGCCGGTGATCTGCAGGCCGCCGCGCACGTCCAACTGTTCGGTGGGCGTGGTGGACCCGATGCCCAGCAGACCGCCGGTGGGATAGGCTCCGTTGGTCAGGCGCATGCGCTCCACCCCGTTGGTGGCGAAGATCAGATGCTGGTTGTCGATCGTGCCGAGGAAGTCGGTCGCGGTGTTGGTGTTGGCATTGCCGCCCAGTTCCCAGACCGGCCCGGAAGAACCCAGGAGCACCCACCCGGCGGCGGGGAGCAGGTTGGCGTCGTAGTAGTAGAATCCCCGGGACAGGTCGGTCTGGTAGACCACCAGACCATCGGCTGGTGCGGCGATGGCCGTCCGCTGGGCCTGTGTCATGCGCGGTGGCAGCAGGCCCTGCGTGGTGGAGCTGATGTCCAGCATCGCGCTGGGCGCGGGTGCGGCCCCCGTCGCGTTCACGCCCAACTGGGCATGCGCGGACGTTCCGGCCAACATGCCGGCCAGAATAGCGGCCCAGATACCTGCGTACCGGCCCATACGGGGTGCTCCTTGCCTCATGGTCGGGGTCGATGCTTCGGTCATTGGCAGTCAGGTCAATGTTCCGTTTTCAACTGCTGCAAGCGCTTGCGCACGAGCTGCTTGCGGAGCAGGTCCATGCGTTCGTTGAGCTCCTTGATGTAGAGGGCCTGTTCCTCGACGGTGACCCAGAGCTGGGTGTTGAGGTCGTCGAGGCTGAAGGGGCCGGTGCGCTGCCAGGTGTCCCTGCCGTTGATGGTGGGCAGGTGGCGTTCCATCTCCACATAGTTCACCATCTCATCGATGGGGTAGTGCTGATAGCCGCGCACGCGTTCGCTGTCCTCGGGCCTGGCCCGACCATCGAAGTACATGTCGAAGACATGGTCGCTGAGAAGCACGCCTCCACCCCAGACACCCACTTCCGCGCCGAGGGTGCCGGGACCCTTGAACACCTGGTTGGGATAGACACCGCTGGTGGCCCAGCCGGTGTTGCGCTCGATCATCACGGCATTGTCGGAATAGACATAGTCGCCATTGGAGAAGACCGAGACCACGGAGTTGATCTGCGCGTTCAGCTTCAACAGCGGGCGGCGGTTGGCAGCGGTCTGTGCGCCGATCCATTGGAAGGTCCCATCGCAGGTGACAAGGCTCGATGTGGTGAGCAGGCTGCAGCCACCGGTGTGGCCATAGCCCGTGCACAGCACGCCCGGCGTGGCCTGGGGGGTGTTGTTCGGACAGCTCGCGAAATAGCACGTGCCACTGCCATAGGTGAACAGGTGTCCGCAGGCGTCGCAGTAGATGCCATAGAGCGCGGTGTAGTTCGTGTTCTCGGCGTTCACCGGAACGTTGCTCGTCCAATCGTTCTGATCGAGACAGAATTCCACCAGCACGTTCCAGTTCCCGTTCCACTGGAAGTTGCTCACGTTGAACACGTGGTTGTTCCATCCGGCCACCGGGGTGAAGGAGGCGGCCTGATAGCAGAGCTGAAGCCCATTGGGGTCCAGGGTCGGCAGCGTGGTCGCTGTCGTGTTCTTCATGCTCAGCTTCACGTTCGTGATGGCGGTGCCCCCCCCGGAGGTCGTCTGGAATCCCGCGGAAAGGATATCGGTGTTCGCACAGATGTTGAGCGCGGTGAAGTCACTGGCCAGATAGAGGTATTGGTGCCGTCCGTCCTCCCAAAGCCGGCTGTAGGGGGTCTCGGTGGATCCGAACAGGGTGGTGGACGTGAAGCTCGGGTTGTCGATCACGGGGTAGAGTCCGCCGTTGGCCCCGTAGGCGCAGGCCGGAATGGGGTTCGTGTAGTACCCCTGGGCCGCGGGTGCATAATCGAAGACGTTCTCCAGCTGGTACCAGTTGGCGGTGTTGTCCACGTTGCCCTCATGGGCGTTCGTGGTGCCATTGAAGCGAATGGCCCCGCGGTTGTTGCCGTTGGCCGAGCCGGTGATCTGCAGGCCGCCGCGCACGTCCAACTGTTCGGTGGGCGTGGTGGACCCGATGCCCAGCAGACCGCCGGTGGGATAGGCTCCGTTGGTCAGGCGCATGCGCTCCACCCCGTTGGTGGCGAAGATCAGATGCTGGTTGTCGATCGTGCCGAGGAAGTCGGTCGCGGTGTTGGTGTTGGCATTGCCGCCCAGTTCCCAGACCGGCCCGGAAGAACCCAGGAGCACCCACCCGGCGGCGGGGAGCAGGTTGGCGTCGTAGTAGTAGAATCCCCGGGACAGGTCGGTCTGGTAGACCACCAGACCATCGGCTGGTGCGGCGATGGCCGTCCGCTGGGCCTGTGTCATGCGCGGTGGCAGCAGGCCCTGCGTGGTGGAGCTGATGTCCAGCATCGCGCTGGGCGCGGGTGCGGCCCCCGTCGCGTTCACGCCCAACTGGGCATGCACGCCAAGGGTCGGCATCGACCCGAGCACGGTACCGAGGACCAATGCCCGCCATGCGATGTGTCCACTTCGCCGCATCAATGCTGCTGATTATCCGTCATGACGCGCGATGCCAGGTCCTTGATCAGAACGTTCTTCTGATCCTCGGTCAGGTCGTCCATGCCCACGACGATGGAACGCATGGTGCTATACTCCGCTGCGGTGATCGGACGCTCGGTGGTCAGTGCTTCGAGGAAATGGGCCTGGTCATTGAGCTCGGTCAGGTAGAGGGCCTGGGTCTCGGTGGTGGACCACAATTGGTTCGTCAGGTCGCCGAAACTGAAGCCACCCTCCAGGTTCCACGCGCGCCGGCCTTTCATGGTCGGCAGATGCCTGTTCACCTCGATGAATTCGCTCATGTCCGCCATGCTCAACAAATGCATGTCCCCTGCGGCCTCCGCATCGGAGGGGTGCACACGACCATCAAAATATTGATCGAACACCTGGTCGTTCAGTTTCACCCCGTTGTCGTACACGCCGTCCTCCACGGACACGCTCCCGGGTCCGCGGTAGGCATAATAGGGACTGCTCTGTTGCCGCCATGGGGTGGGCAGCAGGGTCTTCTCGACGATGAAGCCGGCGGTAATGTTGATGTAGCATCCGGTTCCGGACACCGCCGACCCCGTGGTGCTGCTGACGATCCCGTTGAACCGGACGACCGGGCGCAAATTGGACGAACCGTATGATCCGAATGCCGTGCAGGAACCGTCCATCCCGCAGCCGCCGGTCGTGGTCGCGCCACAAGCAGGACCGGTGTTCAGACATGTACCGCCCGCCAGCGCGTTCTTCGAATAGGTCAACTGGTTGGCAGGTGACGTGCCCGGGACGGTGTAGTATTTCACGGGAATGTTCCCCTGACCGGCTACAGTGGATCCGTTCATGCACACCTCCACGACAATGTTGCGGACGCCGTCCCAAACAAAGGGGGAGGTCAGATTGATCGTGTACCAGCCGGCCGTGTTGTTGGCGGGAAATGCGCTTGTCCCGACCGCGCAGGAAAAGCTCGGATCCGTGTTGGTCTGGAATCCACCGGAAAGGTCGTCCGTCCCGTATGGCACATGGAAAACGCTCACCTGCCAGGTCCATGTCTTCAAGCTGCCCGAAGTTGCTGCTTTGTAGAAGGAGATGGAATTGATGTCCTGCCCCGGGCAGATCCCATGTGTAATGGTGGTGTTCCCGGACAATTGGTTCAACTCGACATCCAATTCGTTCTTCAGGAACAGATACTGGTGGCGCATTTTTCCGATCCCTGTTGAGTTCGGCCAGGGGGTGGTCAACGCATCCGTTGTGGCGGTCACCTGTGACGCCGGGATATTGTCCGGGATCTCGGACGAACCGTTCGCGCAACTTGCCTGGGACATCTGGGTATAGGCCGCACCGCACACCTTGTCGTAGTCGTTCTCCATTTTGCGCCATCCGGTGGCGGCACCCATGTAGCCTTCGTGGTGGGCATAGTTCACGGTCCCATATGGCGGTGCCTGTTGCACGGCGGAGTAGCTCTGGTACCGGATCGTACCCACGTTCGTTGAGGTCACCGTACCCTGCACGCGTACCGCGCCGGCCACGTCCACGCGCTCCAGGCCGGACACCTGGCCAATGGCCCAGGGTGCGTTCGCCATGATGCGCATCCGCTCCACGTTGTTGGTCCGGAAGATCATGGGCTTGGCATCCGTGGTCCCCAGATAATCGTTGGGGAGCGTGCCCAGGTCGTTCCCTGTGAGCGACCATCCCGTGGCCCCGTTGTTGATCAGGCGCCACACCCCGGCATCGTAGTAGTAGAATCCCGCCGGTGCTCCGGTCTGGTAAACGATCAGGCCGTTCACCGGGCCGGCAACGCTCGCGGTGCTGTTCACGCGCGGGATCAGCAGACCCTTTTTCGCGTTGGCCGGCAGCGCGGACACGTCGATGTCCAACATGGCCGAGGGGTCCGGTGCGGCGCCGTCGGCGTTCACCGCGATGCTGGTGCTCTGCGCGAAGAGGCCGCTGGCCGCGGTTGTGGCCAGCACGATCAACAGGTTCCTCATGGCGTTGGGCTTGGTCATGGTCCGGTGGTTCGGGTTCATTGCTTCGCGGCCTCGTAACGTTCCTGCAGGTCGGCCAGGAGCCTGCTGCGTTGATCCTCCGTCAATCTTGGGCTCTGGCGTACATCGTTCATCATCGCTTCGAGGTCGGCCTTGCTGATGCCCTTGTCATAGGCCAGGGACTCCAGCACTTTCAGGTCGCGCTCCAATTCAGCGATGTAGAGGGCCTGTGTCTCCACGGTCTCCCAGATGCCGGTGCTCAGCGATCCCACGGGTTCCTTGGCACCGCCCTCCCAATCCGTGCGCGAGGGCATCGAAGGCAGGTGGCGGTTCTCCTCGAGATAGCCTTTCAGGTCGTTCAGCGGGACATAGTTGTAACCGGCGGCGGCCCGGGCGTCCTCCGGACGTACGGTATGGTCGAAATAGCGGTCGAACACATGGTCGGTCAGTTGGGTGGCCCCGTCGTACACTTTGTTCTCCGCCCGGATCGTTCCCGGACCGCGGTAGTTCGCCGCCGCCCATGCGGCATCGCCCACCATGAGGGCGCCACCCGAATACAGTGCGTAATCCCCTGAACTGTTGAAGGGCGAGGGCACTTTCACCTGGGCCGAGAAGCGGATCACCGGGCGGGTGTTGTTCACGCCCCAGACCAGACCGGTCGGCGTGGACGGCGTCAGGAAGGCGGACCCGTGGGTCACCGTGTTGCTGGTATGGTAGGCGAAGGCGGTCGATTGGAAGCCGAGGCCGGTCTCCAGATGCACCCGGGGCGACACCCCGATGATGCCGGCCTTCTTGTAGGATACTTCGATGATGATGTTCTGCACCCCGTTCCAGTTGAAGGGGGTGGTCAGCGGGAAGCTGACGTAGCCGGCGCCAACGTTCAGGTTCGCGTTGTGATGCCGGGACACGTTGGCCGTCAGGTTGACGATGCCGCTGAGCGTGGTCAGGTTGGTGTGCTCGATCTTGATGTACACGTCGATCGCCGCACCGGGCGCGGGAGAGAGGTTGTCATCGTCGATGCAGATGAAGTCCACCGAAGTGAAATTCCCCGAACAGAGATTGAACGGTGGTGCGCTCAGTTCCGAGGCCAGGAAGAGGTATTGCGACTTGGACCCGCAGGAAGAGGCGGTTGCGCCCGTGGGAAAGGGGGTCTGCGCCTGTCTTGTGGCGGCAGGGGAAGACGGTGTGTTGGCCATGTAATTGCCGCCCTCCGTTTGTCCGGCCGCACCGCAGTTCAGGTTGTAGTCGGTGAAATCCTGCCCTGTCACCAGCGTCTCCTCGTTCTCCAGCCGGTGCCAACCTGCGGCGGTGCCACTGGTGTTGCCCGTGTGGCCGATCTCGGCGTTGTCGAAACGGATCACACCGGCATTGTTGGTCACGCTGTAGTTCGTGCCCGTATAGAGCGGGGCAGGCTTGTATAGGCGGAGGGCACCGTTGATCGAAAGCACCTCGGCCGGGGTGTTGGTGTTCACCCCGACGTTGCCGGTCGTTCCGTCGATGAAGACACGGTCCGTGCCGTTCGTCCGGATGTACAAGGGGTCGGTGGAACCGGCAACGGTACCCAGGTAGTTCTGGTTCGCGCCGGTACCCGGGGTCGTCCCGGAATTCCCCGTCTGGCTCCAACCGTCGTTGGTCATGCGCACCCATTGCGTGCCGTTGAAGTACCAAAGGCCGGAGGCGTTCTTGGGGTTGTACGGCGGGCCTGCGCCATCATCCGTTTGGTAGACCCACAGCCCGGTGGCCGGAAGCGGGATCGCGTTCCGCTGTGTATACGTCACCCGCGGCATCAGCATGCCCCTGTTGGTGCTGGTGATGTCCATCATCGCCGCAGCGTTCGGCGCCGCTCCGGTGGTGTTGATGGCCACCCCCTGTGCATGCAACGAACCGACCGCGAAAAGGCCGGTGACAAGGGCGAGGGTTACGGGTAAAGTGCGGGAGTAGAACGTCCTCAGCATGATGTGTGCTTTGGTGGATCGTTAAGAATGATCACGATCGGGGAGATCATGGACAATAGGCAAAAATAACGTTCCGTTCGGGTAGGAACAACTACCCTGGGACACAAGGCAAAGCGTCGCATGGGATCCCACCGGACCATTGGATCGACTAACCAACAGGAATGACGATCATCATGCCCGGGAGTTGCCCGGGAGTTATGAACGATCGTCGCGCCAGGGACCTAGCGTTGGATGAACCGTGCCTGTCGCAGGGGAGTGCCGCTGGTGCGGTCGAGGATGTCCAGCACGTAGGCGCCGGGATCCAGCGGACGCAGGGGGATGTCGCGTTCCATGCGCCCGTGCTCCCCGGCCATCACGCCGGTGTCCACCGTGCGACCGGCGGGATCGGTCACCCGCCAGAGGAGCGCGCCGTCCTGCGGTAGCTGGAAGGCGACATGGAGCCGGTCCGTCACCGGTTGGGGGTAGATGTGCAGGTCCTCGTCGTTCCGGGCGAAGTAGGCCGAAACAATGTGGCCCTCGTTCGGGGTGCCATCATCATCCACGGGTACCAACCGGTAGTAGTTCACGCCGGGCAGCGGTTCCGGGTCGATCAGCGCGTAGTTCTGCTCGGTGAGGCTGTTGCCCATCGCGGTCACTTGGCCGATGGATGCGAAATGTTCGGCATCGGCGCTGCGCTCCACCTGGAAATGGGACAGGTCGTGCTCGGTGGCCGTGCGCCAGTCGATCCGGACATGGTCGGTCTTTGCTGAGGCCTCCAGGCCGATCAATTCCACCGGAAGCACGGTGCAATCCAGCGATGCCCCGTTGGTCAGGGTCCAGTTCAGATCGAACTGCAGACCGCTCTGCGAGAAATTGCTGATGTAGAGGATCAGCACGTCGTTGGTGGCCACGTTGATCGTGGAGACCCACTTGTCGCCGTACTGTCCTTCCGAGGTGTCGGATGCGCCATTGCCCAGACCGGTGTCTCCGCTGTATTGGGAGAAGGAGCAGCGTGCGGGCGCTCCATCCACGGGGCAGGAGAGGGAGGACATGGGGCCCCACAGGGCGAAATCGTAATCATCTCCTGAGTTTGCCGGGGCGATGGTGAACCCGATGGTGCCGCCGTGGGAGGCCCGGATATGGTACCAGGTGCCCTGGCGCTCACCGGCGGCCAGGCAGCCGAAGGTGTTCGCGTTCAGGTCCTTCTCAAAGCCCACGCCCTGGGCGTTGTTCGAGAAGCTCTGTGAGCCGCAGACCGTGATCCCCCCGATGCAGTCCTCGTCCACCGCCGATGGCGGGATGCAGTCGACCGTTTCGGTATGGACCACGCCCGCCGAGGGGTTCCGTCCGGAATTGAAGATCCCCTGCCCACCGGGCAGCTGACGCAGCAAATAGGAGTTCTGGTTCTGGTTCGATCCGCTGTTGTCATAGGTCACCACCAGGATGTCGCCGATGTTGAACGTGAGCATCACCGCGTTGTAGTCGTCCGTCACTGTGTAATTGGTGGCGGCACCGCCATTGATGCTGATGCCGACATGACTGGATCCCCAACCGTTGCCATTGGAGTCGAACATTTCGAGCAGATACGAGCAGGAACCCCCGCCGAGCGCCGGGCTATGTACGCAGATGTTGAAGGTGCCGGAAGCGGTCCCGTAGCCCCAGAAACGGACGTAGTAGGTGTCCCCAGGCGTCAGGTGGCTGTAAGTGATCATCGGCATGTAGCTCGACTGGGTATCGTCCACGCAATCGATCATGTCGAACGGTCCGGAGCAGCTCGGGGCACTGTAGAGGGCCATGGCGCCATCGGTCAGCGAGCCGGAGGAGGACTCGATGGCCACGAAACCGGAGGCCGGCGCCACGAACTTGAACCACACGTCCTTCGAATTGCTGCTGTATGCCGCGCATCCCGGCAGTTCGGTGTCGGAGGAGTTGCAGGCGTTCACATTGGTCGCTGAGGAGGAACTGCAGGAGGTGCCCACGGTCAGGGTGGTGGCCGAACAGGGGTCCTGGTTCGCCGGGCCGCCCGTCAGCGAGGTGACGCAGATGCGGAAATTGCCGAAGCGATTGTTGCCATACTCCCAGAAGCGGATGTAGATCACGGCACCCGGGGTCAGGCAGTTCAGTTGGAGCAACGGCATGTTGCCCGAACCGTCGTCGTCATCGCAATCGATCAGCGCGAAGGAGGAATAGTTGCTGCACGCCGAAGCGGTGTAGACCGCCATGCCGCCGTCCGTCAATTGACTGCCGCTGGAAGTGGCGGTCGCGATCTGTAGCGCTCCGGAGGCGGGCACGGTGCACTTGAACCACACGTCGCCACCCTGGTAGTTCGCGCAACCGGGGGCCGGTATGCTGGAGCTGCTGGCCGTGGCGCCCGAATTGGTGCCGGTGCTGTAGCTGCAGCTGGCTCCCACCGTCAGGTTCGTGGCCCCACAGGGGTCGTCGTTCGCGGGGGGGGCGGCCTGCCCGGCGAGCGCGAGCAGCACGGGAACGATCGCCAAGGCCCGGGAAAGGCCGCATTCCAACACGCTCATGGTCTTCTGCGAGTTCATGGCCTTATCGATCGGCACCGGTGTGTGGTGCGGTGAGCAGTTCGTATTCCGCGGGATGTGCCGCGATCCAGGCGGTCTTTTCGGTCGCGTAGCGGGCGTCATCGGCACGCGGATCACCGGTGTCCCGGTACACCGGGTAGCCCGGAGGCATTTCGGCGAGCTTGATCGCGTTGAGTCCCTTGTCCACCAGCAGGTGATGGAAGTCGGTCACCGTAAAGCCCAGGCCGGCGAGGTATGCGCTGAACTCATCGGCCGTCACCGACCGGCCCAGGCGCATGTCCAGCTGCCGGGCATCCAGGTCGGTCCGGTATTCCCCCCAGGGGTCCAATGCCACCATCGCCTCGTAGATCCCTTTTTCATGGGGGTGGTCCTGGAGTTCCTGTATACCGACCACATAATGGAATTCCGCCTTGGGCCCGGTCGACTGGGCATGGAGCGGGGCGTGGTCCAATGCCATGATCGCCAGCGCGGCGAGCAACAGCGTACGCGTACCGGTCAGGACGGAGGTGGTCCAATGGGTGTTCATCGGGCCACTGGAACGACGCTTCGTCGAGACGAGTTACATTCTCATCGAAGAAAAATGGATGTCGGTCGTTCTGCTCGCGGACCTTGGGTCACGCCGCCGTTCTACCGCTTGAACACGGGATAGGTGATGGGGGCGCCACCGGTGTTGGATCCCACCACCACGGAATACCCGCCTTCCGTCAGGCCGCCCAGGTCGATGAACAGCACGGAGCGGCCGGCCGCCTTGTCGCTGCGGCCCTGGCGGACGATGCGCCCCAGGGCGTCGTGAACGACGTAGGTCACCTCACCGTCCCGGATCAGGTCCACGGGCAGAAGCACGTGGTCCTGCGCCGGATTGGGATACGGCCGCCCCACGGCGGGATCCCCGAAATAATCCACCGAGACCACCGCGCTGCGTTCATAGTGCCCATCGCGGTCCACCTGTTTCAGCCGGTAGTAGTTGGTACCTCCACCGGGGCGCAGGTCGTGGAAATCGTATTCCACGGTGGTCAGGCTGCTGCCGGCCGCAGGCACCTGGCCGATCATGTCGAATTCGTTCCCGTTGGTCGAGCGCTCGATCTCGAACCGGTCGGAGTTCACCTCCGTGGCCGTGGCCCAGCGCAAGTGCACATGATCGTCCACCACGTCGGCCTGCAGGGTCAGCAACTCCACGGGAAGCACCGTGCAGTCGAGCGAGGCGCCGTTCTGCAGGTCCCAGTTCAGATCGAAGGCCAGCCCGGTCTGCGACCAGTTGCTGATGTACAGCAGGTAGACCTGACCGGCCGTCACGGTGAGGTCGTTCACCCATTTGTCGCCCCCGGCACCCTCCGTGTTGTCGGTGGCGGTGTAGTTCAGGCCGGTGTCATCGTAAAGCGCGGAATAGGAACAACGGATGGGCGCGGAGGGCGGGGGGCAGATCGAGGCGGGCGTGGAACCCGGCGGGAAGGGCCCCCAGATCGCGAAATCATAGTCGGTGTTGGGCGCGGTCGGGCTGATCGTGAAAGCCACGTTGCCCCCGTTCGATGGCGAGAAGGTGTACCAGGTCCCCTGCCGCTCCCCAGAGGCCAGGCAGCCGTAGTTCGAGGAGGTGAGGTCGACGTTGTTGCCGGTATTGTTGGTGGTGTTGTTGAACGACTGCCCGTCGCACACCGTGATGGACCCGATGCAATCCTCCGGCGGTGCCGGTGGTGGCTGGCAGTCCACCGTCTGGGTGAAGACGATGCCGCTGGTCGGGGGCGATCCGCTGTTGAACACCGCCGTGCCGCTGCTCAGGAACTGCAGCACGTAGGAGATCTCGCCCTCGTAGGGACTGTTGGCGGTGTATTGCACCACGAGGATGTCGCCGATGTTCAGGCCGATCAGCGCGATGTTGCTCGAGCCGGTCACGGTATAGTAGGTGAACGCGCCCCCGTTCACGCTGATGCCGACGGTGGATCCGTCCCATCCATCGCCGAAGCTGTCGCTCATGTCCAGCAGGTACACGCAATCGCCGGCGGGCATGGTGGTGATCCCGTGCACGCAGATGCTGAAGGTGCCCGTGGCGCCGAAATACCCCCACACGCGCACATAGTACACCTGGCCCGGCGTCAGGTTGGTAAAGGTGAGATAGGGCATGAGCCCCGGCCCCGAATCGTCGTCGCAGGCCACCTCCGTGAAGGTGCCGGAGCAACTGGGTGCGGTGTACAGGGCCATCGACGCATCCGTCATGGTGCCCGAGAAGGTCTCGATCGTGGCGATGCCCGTGGCGGGCGCGGTGAAGGTGAACCAGATGTCACCGCCGGTGTAGAAGCTGCAGCTCGGTGCAGGCACGCCACCCGTGGCCGTGGCCCCCACGTTGGTGTAGGTGCCCGGCACGCAGTTGGTGTTCACCGTCAGGTTGATCGCCGTGCACGGGTTGTCGTTGGTCAGCGGCGGTGGGGGCGAGCTGCACTGGATCACCAGGGGTGCGCAGATGCCGTTGGTCGCACCTGCAGCAACCGGCACACAATTGTACTGGTCCACCAGCACACGCAGCTGACCCGTATAGGTGGCGGTCCAGGTCACCTGGGACTGCAATCCACAGAAATCATCATTGTATCCGAGACTACCTCCACCACCGTTGTTGTAGAGCGTGATCTGCGTATCGAAAGTCGCCGTGCACGTACTGAACGTATAGATGTTCCCGGACACCACGTTCACCAGGGCGTACTGCCCGCCCTGCACGCAGGGCACGGTGGTGGAGCCCGGGCAGGTCGGGGTCACGGCGGAGCCGGCGAGTGCGTTGTTGTTCGCGCAGGCTTGCGCGGCCGCTTCGTTCGTCACGAAGAGGCCTGCCGCGCCAAGTATCGAACAACCCAGCAATGCCCGAAACGCTTTATGGCCGGTCGCGATCATTGGCTGTTGCCGGCCGGCGTGTTGAGGGCGGGTTGCAACTGCTGGTAGGCCTCTGGGTGGGCATCGATCCAGGCGGCCTTGGCCGTGGCATAGTTGTCCGCATCCTGTTCGGGATGGCCCGTGTCGATGTACTGTGGAAAGCCTTGCGCCCCGGCGGGTGCACTGCGTCCCTCCGGACCGGCACCCGTGGGACCGTCCACATGCACCACGTGGATGCCCTGTGGCGCGAGCTGTGCCTCCAGCTCGTTGCGGTCGATGGCGGCCACGGTGCGCACCTTGGCGCGTTGCAGGGGGATCGAAATGCTGAGGAGCATGTCCGGGTCGAAGGCCAGCAGCGCCTCGTACACGAACTTCTCCTTCTCCGCGTTGAGACCCGCGAACTGGACGAGCAGGTCGTGCGGCGCGGTCTTCTGGGCATGCACCGGCGTGTGGCCCAGTGCGAGCAAAGCGAGCAGCAGCGTGCCTTTGCGGAGCAGACCCCGCACCACGCGCATGGCTGCACGTTCCTTTGGCGGGCCCTTCCGGGCGATCATCCCACAGCGTCGCATCCGACCAAATTACACCAACGGAGGATGGCCTGTCCAGTTCAGGCGGATCCTTGCGTTCCTAAATGAATGACGCCCGGGCCTTGGGGAGGTTGCTTGGGGTGCGTCGCTTTCCGTCAACAGGACAGCGTTCGGGAAGCTAGTTGCGGAGGTCCGCCTGTTGCGCGGTCCGGTCCGGGGTGCGTGCGCCGGGGTACACCTTCAGGGCCTCGCGCAGGACTTCCACCGCGTGCCGCAGGCGGTCCTGGTCAAGCACATAGGCCAGGCGCACCTGCGACCTTCCGGGACCGGGTTCACTGTAGAAGCCGCTGGCCGGGGCCATCATCACCGTGCGACCCTCGTGTGCGAATTCCTCCAGGAGCCACTGGCAGAAGCGGTCGGCATCGTCCACCGGCAGTTCGGCCACACAATAGAACGCACCGCGCGGCTTGGGACAGGTGACGCCCGGGACCGTGTTCAGGCCGTCCACCAGCAGGTCGCGGCGTTGGGTGTACTCCGTGCGAACGTCCGCGAAATAGGAGGCCGGGGTGCGCAGGGCGGCCTCGGAAGCGATCTGCCCGAAGGTCGGCGGGCTGAGTCGCGCCTGTGCGAACTTCAGGACCACCTCCAGCAACGCCTTGTTCCGGGTGACGAAGGCACCCACGCGCGCGCCGCACATGCTGTAGCGCTTGCTCACGGAGTCCATCAGCACCACGTTCTCTTCGATCCCCGCGAGCGTCATCGCCGAGACATGTTCGGCGCCATCGTAGCAGAACTCGCGGTACACCTCGTCCGCGAAGAGATAGAGGTCGTGCTTCTTCACCAGATCGCGCAGCGCCTCCAGTTCCGCGCGGGAATAGAGGTAACCTGTGGGATTGCCGGGGTTGCAGATCAGGATGCCGCGCGTGCGCGGGCCGATCGAGCGCTCGAGGTCGGCGATCGGGGGCAGAGCGAAACCGGTGTCGATCGTGGAGCGGATGGGCACCACCTTCACCCCGGCCGCCACGGCGAACCCGTTGTAGTTGGCATAGTAGGGCTCGGGCACGATCAGTTCGTCGCCGGGATCGAAGCAGGCCATCATGCCGAAGAGCAGGGCTTCGGACCCGCCGGTGGTCACCAGGATGTGTTCCGCGTCCACCTCGATGCCGTGGTCCCGGTAGTACCGGGCGAGCCCGGCGCGGTAGCTCGCGAAGCCGGCGCTGTGGCTGTACTCGATCACCTGGCGGTCCACCTGGCGGATGGCCTCAAGGGCCACCTCGGGCGTGTGGATGTCCGGCTGACCGATGTTGAGATGGATCACCTCGATGCCGCGATCGCGGGCGGCCTCGGCGAAGGGGACGAGCTTGCGGATGGGCGAGGGTGGCATGGCCTGGCCCTTCTTGGAGATCGACGGCATGCGGAAGGTCTGTGGGGCGAAGATCGGGCGGATCGCCGGACCCGCAACGAAAAGACCCCGCGCAATGGCGGGGTCCTGTTCGTCGTGCGACGGAGTATCAGTTCTGCTTTTCGGTGGGAGCCATCGGGCTCTGTTCCTTCACCGGCGAGGTGGGCGTGCTGGGTCCGGCCTCCACCGTGCCCTTGATGCGCACCACTTTCTCCGGGGCGTTCACCGCATTGCTGCTGATGGTCACCGACTTGTTGATCGGCCCCACGCGCTTGGTGTCGTACTTGACGGTGATGATGGTCTTCTCACCGGGCTTCACCGGAGCGGTGTCGCACTTCGGCACGGTGCAGCCGCAGCTGCCCTTGCAGTTGGTGATGATCAGGGGCTGGTCACCGGTGTTGGTCACCATGAATTCGCAGGTGCCGTTGGCGCCCTGTTCGATGGTGCCGTAGTCGTGCACCTCCTTATCCAGCGAGATCATCGGACCGGAGCCGCCGACCTGCTTGGTGTTCTCCTGGGCCATCGCACCGAGGAACATGGCGCTGAGGCCGAGAGTGAAGAGAAGCTTTTTCATGTCTGTCGTTACGGTTGGTTGCGTTCGTGAGCGGATCAAAACTACAGGCTCCGGTCGCGGTCGTCGTGACATTAACAAGTCCTTAACAGCGAAGACTTTCGCCTGCGCCGCCCGACTTGCCAATGCCGTGCCAAAGCGGCGGCAAGGCCTAATTTCGTGGCCGTTCGACCCATGGAGATCCCCAAACGATACGACCCGACGCAGAGCGAGGGCCGGTGGTACGCCCACTGGATGGACCGCGGCTATTTCCGAAGCACGCCCGACGATCGCGAACCCTATACCGTGGTGATCCCGCCGCCGAACGTCACCGGCGTGCTGCACATGGGGCACATGTTGAACAATACCATCCAGGATGTGCTGGTGCGTCGCGCGCGGATGCAGGGGAGGAACGCCTGCTGGGTGCCCGGCACGGACCATGCGAGCATCGCCACCGAAGCGAAGGTGGTGCGTCTGCTCGCTGAGGATGGTATCCGCAAAAGCGCGATCGGCCGGGAGAAGTTCATGGAACATGCCTGGGCGTGGAAGGAGAAGTACGGTGGCGTGATCCTGGAGCAATTGAAGAAGCTCGGCGCCAGCTGCGACTGGGAGCGTACGCGGTTCACCATGGAACCCGACATGAGCGACGCGGTGATCGACGTGTTCATCGACCTGCACGAGAAGGGTCTGGTGTATCGCGGTCAGCGCATGGTGAACTGGGACCCGCAGGCCCTCACCGCGGTGAGCGACGAGGAGGTCATCCACAAGGAGGTGAACTCCAAGTTGTACCATGTGCGCTACAAGATCGAGGGGGCGGCGGAAGAATGGATCACCATCGCCACCACGCGTCCCGAGACGATCCTCGGCGACACCGCCGTGGCCGTGCATCCGGAGGATGAACGCTATGCGCATCTCAGAGGGAGGCATGTCCTCGTGCCGCTGATCGATCGCCGGGTGCCGGTGATCTTCGACGACTACGTGGACCGCGAGTTCGGCACGGGTGCGCTGAAGGTGACACCCGCGCATGATAGCAACGACTGGGAGATCGGTCAGCGGCACAAGCTCGAGGTCGTGGACACGCTCAACCCCGACGGCACGATGAGCGAAGCCGCCCGGTTGTATGTCGGTGAGGACCGTTTCGTGGTGCGCAGGAAGATCGCGAAGGAGTTGGAGGAAAAGGGATACCTGGTGCGCACCGAGGACATCGTGAACAAGGTGGGCACCAGCGAACGCACCGGCGCGGTGATCGAGCCACGCCTCTCCCTGCAATGGTTCGTGAAGATGGCCGAACTCGCGAAGCCGGCCCTGCAGGTGGTGGTGGACGGTGAGGTGAAGCTGCACCCGCAGAAATTCGTGAACACCTACCGCCACTGGATGGAGAACGTGCGCGACTGGTGCATCAGCCGCCAGTTGTGGTGGGGCCAACGGATCCCTGCGTGGTACAACGATGCCGGCGACGCGGCCGTATGCCGCACGGAAGCGGAGGCGGTCGCCCAATTCCAGGCCGCGGGCCAGCGCACCACGGGCATCCGTCAGGACGAGGACGTGGTGGACACCTGGTTCAGCAGCTGGCTCTGGCCGATCAGCGTGTTCAACGGGTTCAAGGACCCGGACAACGCGGACATCAGGTACTACTATCCCACCAACGATCTGGTGACCGCGCCGGAGATCCTCTTCTTCTGGGTGGCGCGCATGATCATGGCCGGATTGGAATACCGCGATGCGGTGCCGTTCCGCAATGTGTACCTGACCGGCATCGTGCGTGACAAGCAGGGGCGGAAGATGAGCAAGTCGCTTGGCAACTCGCCCGACCCGCTGGACCTGATCGCGAAGTATGGCGCGGACGGCGTGCGCGTGGGCATGTTGTTCAGCTCGCCCGCCGGCAACGACCTGCTGTTCGACGAGTCGCTCTGCGAACAGGGCCGCAACTTCAGCAACAAGATCTGGAACGCCTTCCGCCTGGTGAAGGGCTGGGAGGTGGTCGATGGTGAACAGCCGGCCTCCAACGCCGCAGCGATCGCCTGGATGCGGAGCCGGGTCGAACGCACGACCGTGGAGCTCGATGGGCTCTACGATCAATTCCGGATCAGCGAGGTGCTGATGACCACCTACAAACTGATCTGGGATGACCTGTGCAGCTGGTACCTTGAAGCCATCAAACCCGCCTATGTGGACGGCGCCTCACGACCGATCGACCGGACGACCCACGATGCGACGATCGCGCTCTTCGAGGAGGTGCTCAAGTTGCTGCATCCGTTCATGCCCTTCCAGAGCGAGGAGATCTGGCATCACCTGCGCGAACGGAAGGAGGGGGAGGACCTGATCGTGTCCGAATGGCCGAAGGGTGGTGCGGGTGACCCGGACCTCGATCACGAAATGCAGCACGCGTTCGACCTTGTGACGGCGATGCGCAACCTGCGGAACGAACGTGGCATCAGCCCGAAAGAGGCGGTCGCGTTGCAGGTCATCGGCCAGCCCCCCCTGCGTGCGGCCGTGAGCGACCTGGCCTGCAAGCTGGCCAATCTGGATGCCATCGGGACCATCGAACGCGCTGGAGAAGGCACCATCACCTTCCTGGTGGGCACCACGACCTACGCGGTGGACCTGGGTGGTCGGCTGGACGCCGAGGTGGAAGCGAAGAAGGCCCGAGAGGAGCTTGACTATCTGCGCGGCTTCCTGATCAGCGTGGAGAGGAAGCTCAGCAACGAACGGTTCATGAGCGGAGCTCCGCCCCAGGTGGTCGAGAACGAGCGGAAGAAGAAGGCCGACACGGAGGCGAAGATCAAGGCATTGGAGGCGCGGATCGGACAGTTGGCGGGGTAGGAGCGGTGCGTGTAGTGTGCAGAGGGTGGAGTGTGGAGTGTGGAGCGTAGAGTGTGGAGTGTAGAGCGTAGAGTGTAGAGCGTAGTGTGGTGACCGCTTGCTGCTGACCACTTTCCACTACGAACTTCAGCTTTCAGACTTCCGACCCGCTCTACTTTTACGGCATCAACGACGACCTCAAATACGCCGCGATCGACATCGGATCGAACGCCGTGCGCCTGTTGATCGGCGACGTGATCGAGCGCACGGACCATCCGGTGGTGAAGAAGACGCAGTTGGTACGCGTGCCGATCCGTCTGGGCGACGACGTGTTCGACGGTGGTCGGATCAGCAATGCCCGACGCGATCACCTGATCAAGAGCCTGAAGGCCTTTCGTTTGCTGATCGAGGTCCACGGTGTTCCCTACTACCGCTGCTGTGCGACCAGCGCCATGCGCGAGGCGACGAATCGCAGGGAGGTGCTCGCCTGGGTGGAGATGGAGACGGGTGTCCACATCGAGGTGATCGATGGGCGCACCGAGGCCGATCTGATCTACAGCACCTTCTGGACGCAGGACCTGTTGAAGGACCGCAGCTATCTGTACATCGATGTCGGCGGCGGGAGCACCGAGCTGACCTGGCTGCAGCATGGAAAGCGCGTGAAGAGCGCGTCGTTCGCCATCGGTACGGTGCGGATGTTGAAGGACAAGGTGGACGAGCAGGTGTGGCGGGAGGTGCACGATTTCCTGATGGAGTTGCGCAGTCCGGAGGGACGGCTGATGGGCATCGGCACCGGCGGCAACATCAACCGGATCTTCAAGGAGAACGGCAACAAGTACGGGGAACCGCTGCTCATCGACCACATCGCGAAGCAGCGCGAACGCATCGCCGGGTACTCCGTACCGGACCGCATCCGTCTCCTGCGCCTCCGGCCCGACCGGGCGGACGTGATCGTGCCGGCGGCGGACATCTTCCTGCGCGTGATGGATCTCGCCGGCATCGCGGAGATCTTCGTACCCAAGGTGGGCCTCGCCGACGGCATCGTGTACGACCTGTACATGAAGCGCCGCGGTCATGCGCGGTACGTCCCGCAGGAGGAGGTCCCGGTCTGAGCCACGCTCAGGCCCGTTTCCGGTAGTTCATCACGGCGAGCCCATTGATCGCCGCCGCGTACAGCACCACGATGCCGAAGTGCCGTGCGATGTCCATGGCGCTGCTGCCCTTGAGCAGCACCAGCCGGATCACCTGCACGAAGTAGCTCACCGGATCGAACCAGGTGATCACCTGCGCCCAGTGCGGCATGTTCTCGATCGGCGTGAACAGCCCGCTCAGCAGCACGAAGATCACCAGGAAGAACCACGAGAGGAACATGCTCTGCTGCTGGGTGTCGCTCACCGTGCTGATGAAGAGGCCCATGCCCAGCGTCACCCAGAGATACACACCCGCGAACGCGAACAGCAGCAACACGCTCCCTTCGATCGGAATATGGAAGAACAGCTTGCCAAGGGCAAGGCCGATCGCCAGCAGGAACAGGCTGATGAACCAGAACGGCAGCAACTTGCCCAGGATGAACTGCCACTTGCGGATGGGCGTCACGTTGATCTGCTCGATCGTGCCGATCTCCTTCTCGCGCACGATGTTCATGCTGCTGAGGAACATGCCCACGAGGGTGACCAGCACCGCGAGCAGGCCGGGCACCATCAGGTTCTTGTAGTCCATGCCCAGGTTGTACCAGAATCGGGGGATCGCGTCCACGGGCGGCTTCGGGGCGTCGCGCAGGCCGTGCAGACGTTGCATCAGGTCCACCTGTTCGTTCCCGATGATCGAGCGGGAATAGAGCAGTACGAGGCTCGCGAACTGGCCGTCCACGCCGTTCAGGTCCAGCATCAGGGAACCGTGCATGCTCCGGCGGAGGTCCTGCTCGAACCCGACCGGGATGCGGAGGAAGGCGTCGGTGGCACCCGCATCCAGCGCCGCCATGCCCTTCTCGAAGCAGCAGTGGGTCACCGTCACCTGGAAGCGTTCCGATGCGCCGAAGCGGTCGATCAGCGCCCGGCTCGTCGGACTGCCGTCCATGTCGTTCACCATCAGGCGCACGTTGCGCACTTCGAAATCGGCCGCGTGCACCAGCACCAGGAGCTGCACGATGGGCGCCACGAAGATGATCGGCAGCATCCCCTTGTTGCGGAAGATCTGCAGGAACTCCTTGCGCAGCATATGGAGCACGGTCCTCATTGCAGGCGCACCTTGAACTTGCGGATGCTCACCACCAGCAGGAGCACGCACATGCCTGTGAGGACCAGCGTCTGCGGCCACAGCACATCGATGCCGACGCCCTTGAGCATGACGCCGCGCAGGATGATGATGAAATGCTTGGCCGGCATGATGTTGCTGAGGATGCGCAGCGGCCAGGGCATGCTGCTGGTGGGGAAGATGAACCCGCTGAGCAGGATCGTCGGCATCATCAGCACGAAGAGCGAGAGCATCAGTGCGGTCTGCTGCGTCCTTGCGGCGCTGCTGAACAACAGGCCGAGGCTGAGCGCGGTGAGGATGAAGAGCAGCGCCTCCGCGGCGAGCAGGGGATAGCTCCCGTTCATCGGCACATGGAAGAGGAAGCGCCCGACCGCGAACACGAACGCGGCGTTCACCAGGGAGAGCAGCAGGTAGGGCACCGCCTTGCCGAGCACGATCATCCCGGGCCGCAGCGGCGAGACGAGCATCACCTCCATGCTGCCGTATTCCTTCTCGCGGGCGATGCTGATCGAGGTGAGCATGGCGGACACGAGCATCAGCACGATGGTGATCACGCCCGGCACGAAAAGGAACACGCTCTTCATCTCGGGGTTGTAATGCATCCGGTGCTCCACCGTGATCGCCTCGGGAATGCCGGCGGTGGAATGGGCCGCCGTCCACCTGGTGATCATCTGCCCGGCGTAGCCCGCCACGATGTTGGCCACGTTGGGATCGGACGCATCGGCGATCAGGGCCACCTGCGCGCGGCCTTCCGCGAAGCGCCTGGCGAAGTCGGGCCCGACCTCCACGACCATCTTGGCCTCCCCGGCCTTGAAGATCTCCTCGATGTCCCGTGGCGCACGCAGATGGCCGGCGTCCACGAAGTAGTGGCTCGCGAAGAGGGCATCGATCAGGGAGGTGCTGCGGACGTCGTGGCTCAGGTCGAGCACGGCGACCTTCGCCTCCTTCACCTCCGTGTTGATCGCATAGCCGAAGAGGATGATCTGCATCACCGGCATGCCGAACAGCACCAGCAGCGTGCGCTGGTCCCGGAGGATGTGCAGGAACTCCTTGCGAAGAAAGGCGCGGAAGGTCCTCATCATTCGGTGCGTTGACCGGCCCGCGCCAGTTGATAGAACACCTCGTCCATCGATGCGGCGCTGAACTGGCGCTTCAGTTCCTCCGGTGTGGCGCAGGCTGCCATCACGCCGTCCACCATGATGCTCACCCGGTGGCAATACTCGGCCTCGTCCATGTAGTGGGTGGTCACGAACACAGTGATGCCGCGGTCGGCGGCCGCATAGATCATCTCCCAGAATTGCCGGCGGGTGATCGGGTCGACCCCACCGGTGGGTTCGTCCAGGAACACGATGCGCGGATCATGGATCAACGCGACGCTGAAAGCGAGCTTCTGCTTCCAGCCCAGCGGCAGTTCGGAAAGGCGGGTGTCCTTGTGCTGCTCCAATCCCAGGTGCGCGATCATCTCATCGCCGCGCTGTTCCAGTTCCTTCCTCCTCAGACCGTACACGCCGCCATAGAAGCGGATGTTCTCCAGCACGGTCAGGTCGTTGTACAAGGAGAAGCGCTGGCTCATGTAGCCGATGTGCCGGCGGATGGATGCGCTCTTTCGGTAGACATCGAACCCCGCCACGCTCGCTTCCCCTTCGGTGGGCTTCAGCAGCCCGATGAACATCTTGATCGCCGTGGTCTTGCCGGCGCCGTTCGCTCCAAGGAAACCGAAGATCTCGCCGGGTCGAACGTCCAGGTCGATATGGTCCACAGCGGTGAAGTCGCCGAAACGCTTGGTCAGTCCCCGGGCATGGATCGCCGCGTCGCTCATCGCATCAGGCGCATGAAAAGGTCTTCGATGCCGGGTCGGATGGGGGCGAGGTGCGCACCGGTGAACCCCTGTTCCCGCAACTGCCGCTGGACGTTGTCCGGATCCATGTCCGATCGCGCAGTGACGTGCAGGGCCGTGCCGAACGGATGCACCTCCTCGACGTCTTCACGCTGCCGCAGGGCCTGCAACAACCGGTAGGCATCCTCCCCGGTCGCGGCGTAGAGCGGTCGGTCGAAGGCCTGCGCGATGGTGGCGGGATCCCCGGTACGCAGCAGCTGCCCGTCCTGGATCAGTCCCACGCGGTCGCATTGGGCGGCCTCGTCCATATAGGGCGTGCTCACCAGGATGGTGATACCCTCGTCCTTGAGCTTCCGCAACATGGCCCAGAACTCGCGTCGGCTCACGGCGTCCACACCGGTGGTCGGTTCGTCCAGCACCAGCACCTTGGGTTTGTGGATCAGCGCGCACGACAGCGCGAGCTTCTGTTTCATGCCCCCGCTCAATGCCCCGGCACGCCGTTCCGCGAACGGCTCCAGCATCACGTAGATGTCCTTGATCAGGTCGTAGTTCGCCTCGACGGTGGTCTGGAACACGCTGGCGAAGAATTCCAGGTTCTCGCGCACGCTCAGGTCCTGGTACAGCGAGAAGCTGCCCGGCATGTAGCCCACATGGCGGCGCACGTAGCGATAGTCGGTCACCACGTCACGCCCGTCGAAGGTCATGCGTCCGGTGTCCGGCAACAGCAGGGTGACCAGCAGCCGAAAGAGCGTGGTCTTGCCCGCGCCGTCCGGTCCGATCAGGCCGAAGAGCTCGCCCTCCGGCACGTCGATGCTGACGTCCCGCAGGGCCTGCACCTCGTCATAGCGCTTGCTGATGCCTTCGATCGCGATCACTGTGCCGTTCCGTTCAGGAAGACCTCGCCCGGCATGCCGTTCTTCAACATCCCCTCCCGGTCGGGCACGCGCACCTTGAAGGCATAGACCATGTCCACGCGTTCCTCCTTCGTCTGGATGATCTTCGGTGTGAACTCGGCCTCGCTGCTCACCCAGCTGATACGGCCGGGCAGGCGCACCACGCCGCTGTCGCCGCGGTCGATGCCCACCTCCACTTCCGCACCGATGCGCACGGCGGTCAGGTGCGCGCCGTCGATGTAGGCACGGAGTTCCAGCGTGTCCATCTGCGCGATCCGATAGAGCGGCTTGCCGGGATTGACGTATTCATGCGGCTCGGTCAGCTTGCTCACCACGGTGCCGTTCACCGGGTTGGTGACGTGCAGGTCCGCGAGCTGCTGGCGCAACAATGCCTCACGTGCATCCAGTGCGCGGACCTGCGCCACGATGGACGGGTTCCTGGCCGCGACGGCGGCGATCTGCCGCTGCTGGATGGCGATCATCCCCTGCATGTCGTCCAGTTGTTTCTGCGTGGCGGCCTTGCCAGCGACGAGCTTCTCGAGGCGCGCCTCCTCGCGTTGGAGGTCGGTGAGACGGGCCTCCTGCACGGCGATCTGCGCCACCACATCGCCGCCCTGGCTGGCGACGGCCGCACGGTTGGCGGCGACCTCCTGCAGTTGGAGCGCGAGCTGCGTGGTGTCGATAAGACCGACATCCTGGCCGGCCTTCAGGGCCATGCCCTCCTCGACATGAAAGGCCAGCAGTTCGCCCATGCCGCGTGCGCTCACCTGCGTTTCGACCGTTTCGAAATTGCCGTAGGCATCGGCGCCGTCGTCGCCATTCCCGCAAGCGGTGAGGAGGAGCACGAACGGCCCGAAATAGAGCGGGGTCCGGTGAAGGAAGGATCTGCAACGTTTCATTTTCCCTGGATGTCGTTGTAAGTGCGAACGGCGAGCACGGCCTGCAGACGATGGACCTCACGACCCAGGCGCGCGGCGTGTTCCTTGTTCAGTTCGGTGATGTACTCGGACGCGGTGATCGTGCCGTTCGCGAGTTGCTCGGCCTTCGCCGCGCTGACCTGCCCGCGCAATGCAACGAGCCGGTCGTCGGTGGCGACGAGCTCACGGTCCTGCCGGATGTTCCTGCGCTGCGCGGCGAGTGCGATGTCCCATTGTTCCATGAGGTGGTCCTTGTCCTGCTGCAACAGTTCGTGCTGCAGGTCCAGGAGATGATCGTTGCGTCTGCGTGAGCCCCAGTCGAGGATCCGCCATTCGAGCCCGATGCCTGCCAGCAGCATGGGCCGCCATTCCTCGTTGAAGGTGTTGTAACCCGGATCCCCGTAGCCGGCATTGCCGAACACACGGACCTTGGGCAGTCGGCCCCCCAGGGCCAGGTCGCTCTGCGCATCCAGCGCCTGCATGCGGAGGTCGAACGCGCGGATATCGGGGCGTTGCGCAGCGGATCCTTCGGCAATGGTCGTGTCATCGGGTACCATGAACGAGGATGTTGTCATGCGGGCATCATCCGTCAACGTGCGCAGTTCGTCGCGCAACCGTTCGACGGTGTGGCGCACCTGCACGGCCTCCTGGTCGGCGGTGATCCATTCGGCGGCGAGCGCGGCGCTGTCAGCGCCCAGCGCAGCACCGGCCTCCACGGCGGACACAAGCCGTTGGCGCTGTTCCTGGAGCGTCCCCTTGCGCAGCTCGACCAGTTGTTCCTGGGCCTCGGCAAGCAGCACGGCCATGTAGCGTTGGGTCACCTGACCGCGCAGGTCCAGCTCGCGCCTGGCCAATGTCAGGTCCTGTTGATCGGAATCGAGCTGTTCCAGCCGGCGGCGGGCCTTGGTCGTGGACCCATCGTACACCGTCTGGCTGAAGTTCACCAACACGCGGTGGAAGTCGAGCGGCACCTCGGGCGGTGCGAAACCGGGCAGCGTCGCCGGAAAGGCGATCTGTTCGTTCTGGATGGTGCTTTGCGCGTTGAGCTGGAGCTGCGGGTACCAGCTGCTGCCCACCTCCCTGTTCCGCAGGGTGCCCATGTCGGCGACGATCGATCGTGCCTCGGCGAAACGTTCATGCCGGAGGGCACGGGCGATGGCCGTGTCCAGCGGGATGTCCTGCGCGAGGACCGGGGATGCCACGAGAAGGGCGATCGGAAGGAACGGATGCTTCATAGGCGGAAGCTTTGTTGCAGCACGGAGATGATGTGCGCCTTGCGCTGTTCGAGGAAGGCCGCCTGTCGGGCCTTGTTCAACTTGAGCACCTTGGCGATGCCGGGCAGCATGCCGAAGGTGAACGCGGTCAGGGCCACGAGGTCCAGCAGGAACTGCAGCCCTTCAGCACGGTCAGGCGGTAGACCGCGCCGTCGGAGCTCCGGTGTGAGGGCCGCTGCGGCGCGCATCATGTTCTCCTTCAGTGCGGTCTTTGCCAACATGCCGGGGTCCTTCTGTACTTCGAAGAGCACGAAGGCGGGCATGGAGGGCATCCGGCCGAGCAGTGCGAAGTAGCGCTCCACGATCAATGGCAGTTTCTCAGGGAGCTCGCCTTCACCCTCCAGGATCTCTCTCACTTCGCTCCACAACAGCCCGGCGTGATGGATGAACACCTCGCGGAAGATGGCCTCCTTCGACTTGAAGTAGTAGTGCAGCAGGCCCTTGTTCACGGCGGCCTTCTCGGCCAGCTCGCGCATGTTCACCCCGTCCGATCCCTTGCGGCGGAACAGCTCCATGGCCGCATCCACGATGCGCTGGCGGGTATCCGTGCTCCGTTGTTTACCCATCTGGGTAACAAAGGACGGGAAAATTTACCCGAACGTCCAAATCTATTTCGGATGGAGCACATGCACCCCGCATCCACCGGATATTTCGGATAAGCTCAGAACAACCCCCAGTATGCGCAGCCCACCAGCACGGGCACGATCAGCGCCAGCGCGGGCAGCAGTGCCCAATGTTCCCGGGGATGCCGGCGCAGCCTTAGCGCGGCGACCAATGCCGTGGCGAGCAGGACATGGGGCAGGAGGCGCAACGCGGGATGCACATCGCCCAGGCCGAAATAGACCACCTGTTCCAAGGTGAGGAGAATACCGACCAGGGCCACCAACGCGACCATGCCGAGCCCCAGGAGCACCAAAGGCCAGAAGGTCCGGACCGGTCGCAGACGCAGGCGTTGGACCAGTTGCACCAGCACGGCCACGGCGAAGATCACCCCCAGCAGTACCGCCAGCCCGGCCAGTGCGGCCAGGGTCATGAACAGCCAACGCTGGTGGAATGGCGTGCGGTAGCGTTGCAGCGCCTCGAATTCGGCGTTCGGTGGGAAGAGGGACGGCAGGTCCACCGTCCGGGCGCCCTTGGTCAGTTCCTCCCGCAGGTCGTACGCCACCGGGTGCGCGAAGTCGTGGTAGAAATAGACATGCACTTTTCCGCGGTCGGGTTCGAACAGGGTGCTGAAGAGGGTGCCGTTGCCCAGGAATTCGCGGCAGGAACGCATGCCTTGGAGCACGGATAGGGCACCCTCGAGGGTGGGTGCGATGCCCGCCTTCAGGAGATCTCGGCCTTTCTGCAGCCGCGGGATCGGGATGGCGTCCATGTCCGTTCCGCAGGCAAGCCTCCAATTGCCCACGGCGAAGTCCGCTTCCTGTCCGAGCAGCACCGTGTCGTTCTGCACCACGGCGCGGTTCCCCTGGGCATCCGCCAGGAAGAGCATGCTCTTGTGCAGGAAGATGAGATCATGTTGTTGCAGGAACGCCACGGCTTCCGTTACATCCTGGCATCGCTCCAGCATGCTGTGGGCCAGCTCGGAGAAGTGCACCACCGGCTTTCCGGGGGCGGGTGCCACGTCCTTCGGCTGTATGCCAAGTCCGTCGAAGACCAGGCCGGCGGCGTTCATGCCCAATTGGTCCACCCAGGGTAGGAAAGGGTGTCCCGTCCAGCTGCTGAAATAGACCGCGCCCAGGTCGCCACCACTGCCTGGCACAAAGTGGATCCGTGCGTGGATGCACCACGAGTCCTCATTGTTGCCAATGAAGGTGCGACCGCCCGAGGTCACCTTGAACGCGGTGCAGGCGTGAACGCCCGGAATGAAAGCGGCAGCAAGGAGCATAGTGGTGGCGCGGACCATGTCGATCGAAAGGATGACCGTACCGTACAACGCCGCGCGTTGCGACGTGTTGCGGGGAGGCTACTCCTTCACCCAGGTGTCGCGCCGGGCAACGTCCCCGTTCGGTAGCACGACGCGATAGGCGTAAAGACCCCGGGGCAGTGCGGATATGTCGAGGATGGAACGATCAAGGTCGAGCACGTGGCGCATCACCTCGCGTCCCGTTGCATCAAGCAGCACGAGAACGGACCGCGGCACGATCGGTCCACCGATCATCTGCAATGTGTTCGTGCCCGGGTTGGGCACAAGCCGCAGATCCCCGTCCGGACGGAAGAGAACGGCACGCACCGGAGAATAGGACCCATCGCCGTCCCGGTCCACTTCACGGAGGCGGTAGTAGTTGACGCCCTCCAGCGGGCGATCGTCCGTGAAGGCATAGTGTGTGGTGGTGGTGGTGGTGCCCGCCGCGGGCAGTGTGCCAAGGAGGGTGAATCCGGTCCCGTCGGCCGACCGTTCGATACGGAAGAGATCACTGTTGGTCTCCGTGGCGGTGCTCCAGCGCAGAAGCACGTTCCGATCCACGGCGTAGGCATCGAACGTGAGCAGTTCCATGGGCAGTACGATGCAATCGAGCGAGGCCCCGTTCTGCAGGGTCCAGTCCAGACTGAATCCTGCCCCGCTCTGCGTCCAGTTGCTGATGTACATGAGGTAGATCTCGCCGGCGTTCACCTGCATGCCCGGCACCCAGCCGCAGTACTGCGGCGGCACCAGCGGGCAGATGTTCGTGGTGGCCGGGATGCCGTAGCTCAATGCTGTACTCGCGAACTGGGGTGGGCTGAAGGTGGCGTGCCCCATGCCCGTGGCGTAGCTGCCCGTGCTGTTGAAGGTGGCCGGTCCGCTGGAGGCCGCGCAACGGATGGGCGGGCCAGCAGGTGGACAGATGGAGGCGGGTGTGCTTCCCGATGGGTAGGGTCCCCAGATGGCCCAATCGTAATCGTCCGGGCCCATCGGTGTGATCGATAGTCCAAGGTTCCCACCGGCACTGGGCGAGAAGACGTACCAGGTGCCCTGGTATTCCACGATGTCCAGGCAACCGGAGTTCAGGGCACTGATGTCCGCGACGTTCCCGGTGTTCGTCGTGTTGTTGTTGAAGGCCACACTGCTGCAGATGGTGGTGGCGCCGATACAGTCCTCCTGTGCAGCGGGCGGAGGCTGGCAGTCCACCGTGGCGGCGTAGGTGATGCCGGCGGCAGGCGGTGTGCCGGAGTTGAACACGCCGGAGCCGCCCAGGGAGAGGATGTAGGAATTGTCGGTCTGGAACGCGCCGGATGCGTCGTAGGTGAGCACGATGACATCGCCGATGTAGACGCCGATCTGCACCGAGACGGAAGGCACGCCATTGGGCACGGTGTAGTAGGTGTAGGCCCCACCATTGATGCTCACCCCGACGTCGGAGGTGCCCCAGCCATCGTTGAAGCTGTCGAAGAGCGTGAGCGTGTACACGCAATCGCCTGCGGGAGGCGGTGTACAGGTGATGACGACCGGGGCACAGGTGGTGCCCGCGACGCAAGGGAACTGGTCGATCAGCACGCGCAACTGCCCGGTGAACGAGGCGATCCAGGTCACCGTGCTCTGCAGGCCACAGGCATCGTCGTTGTAGCCCAGCGCGCCACCACCCGTGTTGTTGTACAGGGTGATCTGCGTGTCGAAGGTGGCCGTGCAGGTGCTGAAGGTGTAGGTGTTGCCGGCCACCACGTTCACCAGGGCGTACTGCCCGCCCTGCACACAGGAGATGTTCGTGGTGCCCGGACAGTTCGGGGTGACGGCAGTGCCTGTCAGCGCATTGTCGTTGCCGCATTGCGCGAACGACCGCAAATGCAGGACCAGCAGGCCGAGGCTCAACAGGATCGAGAGGATGCAACGGGCCCGGCGCACGAAGCAATGTAGTGGATCGACCCGCAATGGGGAACGCGGATTGCCGGCTTCCGTATTTCCTGCATTGCCATGATGCCGGTCTTCCACCCCCATGTACCACTATCTTTTGGGCATGGACCTGCTTCCCCATACCGTTGCCTGGTGCAAAGGCGAGATCTTCGAAGGCCGGGTGATCCTGGTCGTTGGATGCCTGGTGGCCATCGCCGCCATCGGCTTCTGGAAGTTCGGCGGAACACCTTTCGCGCGAGCGGCCGTGGTGCCCGTCGGTGTGCTTGCGCTGCTGCTCATTGGCACGGGCGTCATCATGCCGATGAACAATGCCCGCAGGATCACGGCCTATACCGTGGCCCATGCGGCCGATCCCGGAACGTTCGCCCGTGCCGAGCAGGCGCGGACCGAGGCCTTCATCTCATGGTACCCGCGCACGCGATGGATCTTCTTCGGCGTGGCCATCGGGGGCATGCTCCTGCTGATGTCCGGTCCCGCCATCGCCAAGTCCATCGGCATGGTCCTGCTGGCGCTCGCGCTCAGCGTGTTCGTGATCGATCATTTCTCCGAGGAGCGCGCGTTGATCTATCAACGGCACATCCAGGAGAAATCGGCCGATCGATCTATTCCTTGATCCACCGGGCCGTGCGCCGCAATTCCGGCAGGCGGAGCAGGTAGATGCCGCTCGGCCACGTGGAGGCATCCACGGGTCGACCATCCTCCACCTGCAACTCGATCACGATCCGCCCCGCGCCATCGATGACCTGCAGGTGATGCGCACCAGGAGGCAGTGACAGGTCGAACCGGTCGGTGCCGGGATCGGGGAACACGAGCGGATCCCGCAGGACGGGAGCATCATCCATACCCTGGATGGATGCACAACCAAAGCTCCACGAGGGATCCGTCCAAGCGATCAGGCTGTCCGAATAGCAGCGCAATCCGCCGATCGGCTGGTCCACCAGGAACAGCGGACTGATGCCATCGATGAAGATCTCCCGGAAACCGAGGCGCTCGGTCAGCGTGTCGAGCGGCTCCGGCGAGGGCACGTCAAGACCCACGACGACCTGGCGCAGGGTCAGGCCATCGATCGTGGTGTGGAGCGTGTCCAGCACCAGCAGGTCGGGTACGCCGCCGTAGGTCCACGGGACCGACCAATGCTCCCCGGGCAGCGCGGTGAACCAATAGAGCGTGTCGAACGCCAATTCAACGGGGTTCCAGAGTTGCACCACCGTATCGTTCCCCGCCGTGAACCAGATCCCGACCGGGTTCTCGTTCCAATAGGTCTGCGTCGGATAGCTGTACGCGTTCACATGGACATCAAGCCGCTGGGCGAACCTACCGGCGAGCACCGTATCCGACGTATGGTCCACGCGCGCATGGCCGATCACACCGCCCAGACCATCGTTGTAGGCGAATGTCCACGTCGCTCCGGGCGGGCACCACGACTGGGTCGCGCCGATCAAGTTGATCAGAAGCATTGGCAGGAGGATCGTGCGTCGCCACATGGAAGAAAGGTAGACCTTCATGGGACGCGGTGTAGTGGCGGGGTGCTGCCTGCAAAGCACCCGTGATAAGCGCTTTGACCGGTAATTTCGCCACATGTCCGCAGCCACCGTCGCTCCCTACGTCCCCAAGCACAAGATCCGCGTCGTCACCGCCGCCTCGCTGTTCGACGGTCACGATGCCGCCATCAACATCATGCGGCGGATCATCCAGAGCACTGGCGCGGAGGTGATCCACCTGGGGCACGACCGCAGCGTGGAGGACGTGGTGAACACCGCGATCCAGGAGGATGCGCACGCCATCGCGATGACCAGCTACCAGGGCGGGCACAACGAGTACTTCAAGTACATGTTCGACCTGCTGAAGGAAAAGGGCGCGGGGCACATCAAGATCTTCGGCGGCGGCGGTGGGACGATCCTGCCCGAGGAGATCAAGGACCTGCAGGCCTACGGCATCACGCGGCTCTACCACCCCGATGATGGTCGCGCGATGGGCCTGCAGGGCATGATCAACGACATGCTCGAGAAAAGCGACTACGACCTGAGCGACCGCGTGAACGGGGAGGTGAAGAAGCTCACCCCTCAGAACTGGCCCGCCATCGCGCGATTGATCAGCACGGCGGAGAACCATCCGGATGTGTTCGAGAAGATCGCCGACGAGATCCACAAGAAGGCCGAAGCCAACAAGGCACCGATCCTTGGCATCACGGGCACGGGCGGCGCGGGAAAATCATCCATGGTGGATGAACTGATCCGCCGCTTCATCCTGGACCAGCCCACCAAGACCATCGGCGTCATCAGCGTGGACCCGAGCAAGCGCAAGACCGGCGGCGCGCTGCTGGGCGACCGCATCCGCATGAACAGCATCCGCGGCGAGCGCGTGTACATGCGCAGCCTCGCCACGCGCCAGAGCAACCTCGCCCTCAGCAAGCACGTGAAGGAGGCCGTGAGCATACTGAAGGCCGCGGGATTCGACCTGATCATCCTGGAGACCAGTGGCATCGGCCAGAGCGATACCGAGATCCTGGACCACAGCGACGTGAGCCTCTACATCATGACGCCGGAGTTCGGCGCGGCCACGCAGCTGGAGAAGATCGACATGCTCGACTTCGCCGACGTGGTGGCCATCAACAAGTTCGACAAGCGCGGCGCCCTCGATGCCCTGCGCGACGTGAAGAAGCAGTACAAGCGCAACCACAACCTGTGGGACGCCAACGACGATGACCTGCCCGTGGTGGGCACCATCGCCAGCCAGTTCAACGACCCCGGCACCAACTCGCTGTACGCGCGCCTCATGAAGAAGATCGCCGAGAAGACCGGCATCGACTTCAAGAGCACCTTCACCGCGCACGACGAGATGAGCGAGAAGGTGTGGATCATCCCCCCCGCGAAGAGCCGCTACCTGAGCGAGATCAGCGAGAACAACCGGAGTACGATGAGCGGGTGCGGAAGCAGGCCGGTATTGCGGACCAGCTGTATGGGCTCTACTCCGCTGTCCTGACGTTCGGAGGACCGAATCTGACCCTCATTCCCTAACCCCTCTCCAAAGAGAGGGGGACAGATCCAGATTCCTCCCTTCTCCCTCGGAGAAGGGGCCGGGGATGAGGGGCATTTGAGCGCGCTGATCACCAAGTTCGAAGAGCTCCGCAAGGACCTCGACCCCCACCTCTGGTCCATGCTCCAGAACTGGAAGGCCGAGGAAGAGAAGTACAGCGGCGAATTCTACACCTACCTCGTGCGCGGCAAGGAGATCAAGGTGCCCAACCACACCAAGAGCCTCAGTCACCTGAAGATCCCGAAGGTCGCGCTGCCGAAGTTCCGCAGCTGGGGCGACAAGGTGCGCTGGGCCATGCAGGAGAACACGCCCGGCTTCTTCCCCTACACCGCGGGTATCTACCCCTTCAAGCGCCAAGGCGAGGACCCCGCGCGGATGTTCGCTGGCGAGGGCGGTCCCGAGCGCACGAACAAGCGCTTCCACTACGTGAGCCAGGGCATGCCCGCCAAGCGCCTCAGCACCGCCTTCGATAGCGTGACACTCTACGGACACGATCCCGGTCGCCGTCCGGACATCTACGGCAAGGTTGGCAACAGCGGCGTGAGCATCTGCTGCCTCGATGATGCCAAGAAGCTCTACAGCGGCTTCGACCTCACCGCGCCCAACACCAGCGTGAGCATGACCATCAACGGTCCGGCGCCCATGCTGCTCGGCTTCTTCATGAACGCCGCCATCGACCAGAACTGCGAGAAGTACATCAGGGAGGAGGGAAGGTTGAGGAAGTTGAGGGGTTGATTCGGAAGTTGTGGGTTGAGCGCGGAGCGGAACCACCGAAGTATCACGGTTCCATACCGGAGGGAAATGACGGCCTCGGCTTGCTACTGCTCGGCATCACCGGCGATCAAGTATTGCCCGCCGACGTCTATGCCAAGATCAAGGCCGACACCCTCGCGCAGGTACGTGGTACCGTGCAGGCCGACATCCTCAAGGAGGACCAGGCGCAGAACACCTGCATCTTCAGCACCGAGTTCGCGCTACGCCTCATGGGCGATGTGCAGCAGTACTTCATCGACAAGAAGGTCCGCAACTTCTACAGTGTCAGCATCAGCGGCTACCACATCGCGGAGGCCGGTGCCAACCCCATCTCGCAGCTCGCGTTCACGCTGGCCAACGGCTTCACCTACGTGGAGTACTACCTGAGCCGGGGCATGGACATCAACGCCTTCGCGCCCAACCTGAGCTTCTTCTTCAGCAACGGCATGGACCCCGAGTACGCCGTGATGGGCCGCGTGGCGCGCCGCCTCTGGGCCAAGGCGCTCAAGCACCGCTACGGCGCCGACGAGCGCAGCCAGATGCTCAAGTACCACATCCAGACCAGCGGCCGCAGCCTCCACGCGCAGGAGATCGACTTCAACGACATCCGCACCACGCTGCAGGCGCTCTACGCGATCTACGACAACTGCAACTCGTTGCACACGAACGCCTACGACGAAGCGATCACGACACCGACGGAAGAGAGCGTGCGTAGAGCGATGGCGATCCAGTTGATCATCAACAAGGAGCTCGGACTCGCGAAGAATGAGAACCCCTTGCAAGGTTCATTCATCATTGAAGAGTTGACGGACCTCGTGGAGGAAGCGGTCTTGACGGAGTTCGACCGGATCACGGAGCGGGGTGGTGTATTGGGCGCGATGGAAACGATGTATCAACGCAGCCGCATTCAGGAGGAGAGCTTGTACTACGAGACACTCAAGCATACGGGCGAGTATCCCATCATCGGGGTGAACACGTTCTTGAGCTCGAAAGGATCGCCGACCATCCTCCCGAAGGAGGTGATCCGCGCCACCGAGGAGGAGAAGGAGGCGCAGATCGCGACGGTGGAGAACCTGCGCGCGGCCTACAGCGCGGAAGCAGCGAAGGCGATCAAGGACCTGCAACAAGCGGCGATCCGGAACGAGAATATGTTCGAAGTCCTCATGGAAGCGACCAAGTACTGTTCGCTAGGACAGCTCACTGCAGCTATGTTTGAAGTAGGCGGCCAGTACCGGCGCAATATGTGATGAGGAGCATGCTGAGCAAAGCGAAGTCCCGCCGTAGCGACCGTGGCCGAGGTACGAGGCCTACGGACGCTAGAGCGGGATTCGAGGTGCTGATGGAGGCGACGAAGTATTGCTCACTTGGACAGCTTACAGAGGCGATGTTCGAAGTGGGGGCAGTATCGCAGGAATATGTAGGGGGTTTACTATCGATCCGACTCTGATTTAGCGGACAATCGACATGATTTGTAGATCCTGCCGGAAAATGCGGGAAAACGATGCGAGGAAATGGACGATTCCGATTCTTAATGTGTGACCGCGATAGGCGTGTCGATTCCAGCCCACGGTACCCCTGTACGATCACCGCGTTCTTCCGAAGGCCATTTCATGCAGCACCTGAGCGGCCTGTGCACTTCACCTACCGCATTTCGAGCACACCGTGATGATGCGTTCCTTCTGCGACCAGCTACGGGAGCGTTCGATCGACCATGTTGGTCTCACCCCTCCGGAATGCGCGTTCCCTACAGCGCTCCTTTCTCCCCATCGATCCAGCGTTGCATCATCACGCGTTCGGCAGGGCTCTCCTCGAAGGGGACCGCACCGGCGATGATGTTCAGGACACGGTCCCACAGGTTGGCCTTCTTGAGGCATCCTCCTCGATCTGGTCCATCGCGGCCAGGTAGTCATGCTCGTATTGGTCGGCTTCGGTAAGGGGAAGCTGCTGGGGATGTGCTGGAGGATAGTGGCGGTAAGCGCTTCGGCCTCGTCCTTGCCGAGGTCGGCGATCATGCGGGCCTTGAGGTAGGCCGCACTGCACAGACCCTGCACCGCATCGAGGTTGGCGCGCACAACCTTCCACAGGGTGCTCCAATCGTTGGCATTGGCGCTGTCAGTGGTGGCGAAGGGTAGTTCGCTCATACGACGGAAGACATCCTCGGCCGCATGGAGCCGTGCCTGCATGCCGTTCCAATCCATGGCCGGGTCGATGGGGTCGCCTTGTGCCAGCACTGCCTTGGCCTGTTCCAGTTGCGCAAAGACGCCCTTCATATGACCGCGCAGGGCTGCCATCAGGGTGTTGAACTCGCCTTGGAAGGCGCTGCCACCATACTGTTCGGCCAAGCTTTCGGCCTGCTGTAGCTGCTTGTTCACGCTGCCTTGGATGGTGGCGATCAGTTGCCAGTCGGTGCTGATGGCCTCCACCAGGTGGCGCAGCTTGATGGCGGAACGGAGCTTCGGGTTGATGGATGCGGTGTTCATGGGTAGGGGTGTTTGTTGGTGCTCAGGCACCGGTTCATGCAGGAGTGTTTGGGGAGACCGCCGCCTTGCGGAAGGTCCGTTGCCACCAGGCGGACATGCGTTCGCGGCCGCTTTCAGCAATGTGGTACATCACCGGCACCAGGTACACCGTGAGCAGCATGGAGCTGGTGAGGCCGCCGATGATCACCCAGGCCAGGCCGTTCTTCCATTCGCTGCCGGTGCCGGTGGCCAGGGCGATGGGCAACATGCCGAAGACCATGGCGATGGTGGTCATGAGGATGGGGCGCAGGCGGGTGCGGCCGGCCTCAACCAGGGCTTCCACGTAGTGCATGCCCTCTGCTTTCAGTTGAGTGGTTCGGTCCACGATGAGGATGGCGTTCTTGGCCACCAGGCCCAGCAGCATGATGAGGCCCAGCAGCGTGAAGAGGCTGAGCGACGAGAGGCTGAGGTTGAGCGCGAGGAAGGCGCCGATCACCGCCACCGGGATGCTGAAGAGCACCACGAAGGGGTAGAGGAAGCTGTCGTAGAGCGCCACCATCACCAGGTAGACGAGGATGAAGGAGATGAGCAATGCGCCGCCCAGTGCGCCAAAGCTGTCGTTCTGCCGCTTCACGTCGCTGCCCCAGGTAAGGCGCACGCCTTCAGGCAAGGGGTTCTTGCGGAGGTAGGCCACCACATCATCGGCCACGCTGCCCGAGCCGCGTCCGAGCGCGTCGGCGGTAAGGGTCACGGCGCTCATGCGGTCCATGCGCTCCACCAGGGCGGGCGGCTCGTGGCGTTCCACGGTGGCGAATTGGGCCAGGCGCACAGGCATGCCGGCCGCGTTCACGAACAGCAGGCGCTCCACGTCCTGCGCATCGCGCCGCTGGATGTCGTCCACGCGGATGCGGATGGGGGTTTCGATGCCCGCCTCGAACAGGCGCGCAACGTCGTTGCCGGCGAGGGCGTTGCGCAGGGTGGCGCCCACGGCGGCCGTGCTAAGGCCCAGGCGTGCCATGCGGTCGCGGTCCAGGTGTACCTGCAGTTCGGGCGCACCGCTCTCGATGCTCAGGCGGACATTGTTGGCGCCGGGGATGCCGGAGAGGGTGTCCTTCAGCACCTGTGCGGTGCGCATCACGGCGTCGCGGTCCGCACCGCTGAGGGGTGATCTCCACCGGTGCGCTGCGGGGCACCAGGCCGATGGTGGCCATGGTGATGTCCACACCGGGGAACTGGTGGAGCAGGTCCGCACGCAGGGCCATCATGGTGGCCTCGGTGCTCTGGCCGTTGCGGGCCTCCTTGGGCACCAGGTCGATGGTGAGCTCCGAACGGTACTCGGCGCCCACGCCCATGCTGCCGATGCCGGTGCTGGGGCCACCCACGTTGCTGAACACGTTGGCCACCTCCGGCCGTTGCAGCAGCTGGGCCTCCAGGTCGCGGGTGCGCAGGTTGTTCTCCTGCAGGGGCACCTGCTTGTCGTATTCCAAGGTGAGGCGGAACAGGCCCTGGTCCCCGGTGGCGATGAGCTCCTTGGTCATGATGCCCTGTTTCATCACCGCTCCGGTGGCGATGAAGAGCAGCAGCACGATGCCGAGGAAGGCCGCGCGGTGGCCCAGCACCCAGCGCAACTGCCGGGCGTACCAGTCGTTGAGCCGGTCCAGCGCGTGCTCGAAGCGGAGCAGAAAGCGCGCCCAGGCGGTGGTGGGCTTCAGGTCCTCACGCTGGCCGATGCGGGAGGCGAGCCAGGGGTGAGCGTGAAGCTGACGAATAGGCTCATGAGGGTGGAGACCACCACCACCACGCTGAACGGCTTGAGCAGGTCGGCCACGAAGACCTGCACGAAGATGATGGGCAGGAAGACCACCACGTCCACCAGGGTGATCGAGAGCGCCGAGAAGCCGATCTCCGCGCGGCCGGTGAGCGCGGCCTGCCGCTTGTCCATGCCTTTGTCCAGGTAGCGCTGGATGTTCTCCAGGATCGCGATGCTGTCGTCCACCAGGATGCCGATGATGAGCGACATGGCCAGCAGGGTCATCAGGTTGAGCGTGTAGCCGAAGAGCCCCATGGCCACGAAGGCGCTGACGAGCGATGCGGGGATGGCCACCAGCACGATGAGCGAGTTGCGCAGGCTGCGCAGGAAGAGGAGCATGACGATGCTGACGAGCACGATGGCCAGGCCCAGGTCGAAGAGCACGGCGTTCACGGCCTCCAGGGTGGTGTCGGTGCTGTCTGAAGCGATGATGAAGCGGGTGTGGAGCGCGGCCTCCTCGGTTTCGATGCGGGCCATTTCCGCGCGCACGGCGGCGCTCATGTCCACGGCGTTGGCATCGCCTTGTTTCTTGATGAGCAGGCCGATGCCCTCGCGGCCGTTGTAGCGGCTCACGGAGGTGGGGTCGGCCACGCCATCCACCACATGGGCCACATCCTTCACGCGCACCACGGAGCCGGGCGCGGGCATGGCCACCACCACCTCTTCCACGTCCTGCACCGTGTGGAGCTTGCCGGCCAGTTTCACGGTCAGCTGGCCTTCATCGGTGCGCACGTTGCCTGCGGGCACCTCACGGCCTGCGCGGAGGATGGCCTCGCTCACCTGCGGCAGGGATACGCGGTGCTGGAGCAGGCGTTCCTGGTCCACCTGCACCTGCACCTCGCGCTGTTCGCCGCCCAGCAGGGTGATCTCCGCCACGCCCTTCAGTTGCTGGATGCGCGGCAGCAGGTCGTCCACCAGGTGCTGGTGGAATTCCGGTGCGGGCCTGTCGCTGAGCGCACTGAGGCTCATGATGGGCAGGTCGTTCGGCGACACCTTGGACATCACGGGCGGCTGCAGGCCCTCGGGCAGGTCCTGGCGGATGTTGTCGATGCGGCGCTGGGCATCCTGCATGGCCAGGTCCAGGTCGGCGCCGTACTTGAAGTTGACGATGACGATGGAGGCGTTGGCCAGGAGCGGCTGCTGATGAAGTCCACCCGTTCCAGCGCGCTGAGGGCGTCCTCCACGGGGCGGGTCACGCTGTTGGCCACTTCCTCCGGCGCGGCACCGGGGTACATGGTGCGGATGGTGATCACCGGCTGGCTGAAGTCGGGCATCATCTCCACGCCCAGCCCGCGGTAAGCCACGATGCCGCCCAGGAAGAGCACGCCGAAGAGCACGATGATGAGCGAGGGCCGCTCAATGGCGATGCGGGTGAGGTTCATGGCCGTGGGGGATGGAGGGGGTTCAACGGTAGGTGACACGGGCGCCATCGCGCAGGCTCACGGCGCCGCTGGTCACTACCAGTTCGCCGGCCTTCAGGCCTTGCGCCACCGCCAGCCTGCCGTTGCCGGCGGCGGCTGCGACGATGGGCGTGCGCCGCGCTGTGCTGTCGCGCACCACGTACACCTCGGGAGCGATGCTGGAACCCAGCAGGGCGCGGGCCGGTATGGTCACCTGATCGGCGGCGGTACCGGAGGGCGGTTCCACCGTGGCGGAGAGGCCGGCCACGATGCGTGGGTCAGCGGGAAGTTCAATGCGCACAGGGAAGCGGTTGGCCACATCGCCCCGGCGGCCGATGCTGTGAACGGTGCCTTTCACGGGATCGGCGAGGTCGCCGAGCGTGACCTGCACGGCCTGGCCTTGTTGGAAGCGCACCACATCCACCTCGCTCACGTGCAGCAGCACCTCCAGCTCGCGCGGGTCGCTCAGCATGGCCACGGGCATGGAGGGGCCCACCACGGTGCCTTCCTCCGCCAGCAGTTGCGTCACCTCGCCATCGAAGGGCGCACGGATGGTGGTGCGGCCCAGTTGCTCGGTGATGTTGGCCAGCTGGATGCGCGCGGTCTGCAGGGCCTGTTCCGTCCGCTCCAGTTGGATGCCCTGCACGGCATCGGCGGAGGCGAGCACCCGGTAGCGGGCCTGGTCCTTCTCCAAGGCCGCCACCTGCACCTGCGCCGACTCGTGTTGCAGGCGCAGCAGTTCGCCGTCGAGTTGTGCGATCAGGTCGCCTTTGCGCACCTGCTGGCCTTCGCGCACGGCCACGCGCAGCACACGGCCGGGCACCTCGGCCATCACGCGGCCTTCGCGCAGGGGCACCACGGTTCCGCCGTAGCGCGGTCCTTGTCCCGCGCCTCCGAGCAGCGCGGCCTCCACGGTCACATGCACGGGTGCGTTCTTGTCGTGGCGGTACACACGCTCCGCCACCGTGCGCTTGTTCACGGCCAGTTTCACCACGGTGAGGGCCAGCAAGGCGGCCAACCCGGTCCAGAGCATCCAGCGTTTCATGGGCGTTCGTTCAGCAGCGTGCCGTTGAGGCGCGCCAGTTCCAGTTGGGCCTTGCGCAGCTGCACCAAGGCATCGATGTACAGTTGTTGGCCGTCGCGCACGGCCTGGTCGGCCAGCACCAGGTCGGTGAGGGTGGCCAGGCCTTCGCCATGCTGCAGTAGCGTGCTGCGGCGGATGCGTTCCGCCAGTGCCAATTGGGCTTGCGCGTCGGTGAGCGTTCGCAGAGCGAGGGTCTCGTCCCGCAGGGCGCGGCGCCGCTCCAGGCCTTCCCGGTCGGCCACCGCATCGCGCTGCACGCCGGTCCGTTCCAGTTCCAGCTCCTTCTGCCGCACCTTCTGGCTGATCACGGTGCCACCGAAGAGCGGCATCTGCAGGGTGGCTCCGAAGTAGCTCACGGGATAGAGGTCGTAGCGGCCCTCGGTGCCGATGGGACCGAAACCGGTGCTGCCATACAGGCCGTAGCCATGGAGCGAAGGCAGCCGCGATCGCTTCAACAGGCGGATCTCCGCCTGGCGCAACAGCACGCTCTGTTCGGCGAGCCGCAGGCCGGGGGTGGCCTTCGCTGTGGCCGGTGCTTGTTGCACAGGGGCCGATGCAGGCTCGGTGGCCAAGGGGGCATCGGACGGCAGGCCCATCATCAGGCGCAGCAGATCGAGCACCTGTTCGTGTTGGGCCTCCACCCGTTCCCGCTGTGTGCGCAACTGGTCGCGCTGCAGGCGCAGACGGTCCACGTCGGTGCCGCGGGCCAGCAGCTGTGCGTGGAGCAGTTCCACGTTGCGCAGCATCGCTTCGGTGTTCAGCAGGTTGCTGTCCAGGAAGCTGCGCCGGGCCTGCAGCATCTGGGCGTTGTAGTAGGCGTTGCTCAACTCCAGCACCACCTCTTCGCGGCTCCGTTCGCGCTGGATCCCGGCCAGGCGTTCCGCCTCGCGGGCCACATGGATGCCCTCCCAGCTGCCCACATCCACCAGGGGCAGTTGGGCCTGCACGTTCAGCGCGATGTTGTCGGGCGTACCGAACTGGACCTCGCGGTACACGCCTTCCGGCCCGCCGAAGAAGGACGCCGGCAGCAGTTGATAGGGCAGGTCGGCATAGTGCCGCACATCAGCCACCCCGCGCACCTTGGGCAGCAGGTTGGCCCGTTGCTCGTCCGCACGGGCCTCGGCCATGCGCACGTCGATGTCGGCCGTGCGCACCCGTCGGTCGTTGGCCAGGGCAAGGTCGATGCATTCCTGGAGGGAACGCACCGGCACCTCCGGCTGCGCGGTGGCCAGCAGGGGGGCGGCGAACAGCACCGCGCCCAACAAGGGACGGATGGACAGGGCCGCGCGCATCACTCGAAGTAGTTGCCGTATGCAGCGAGCTGCGCTCCAAGTGCGGCGCGCTGTGCGTCGCTCCCCTCAAAGTCGCGCAGCGCCTGATGGATGGGCAGCAGGTAGTTGTGCAGCTGGTTGTGCGCTTCACCCTCCATGGTGCACCGCTCGAAGATGAGCCCGAACTCCTCCTCCAGCGCGGTCTTCAGCGCCTTGGGGTCGCCGCTTGCCGGCTCGAAAGCGTTGAGGATGCCCACCATGTTGGCGATGCCGCTGGTGGTCTCCGGATTGGCCTTCCAGCGCTGGCCGTTGTCCAGCGTTACGGCAGGCAGCGCGTCGTGGGCCGTGGCCGTGGCGTTGTCCGGTGGGGTCGTCGCATGGTCGGCATGTGCGGCGGCATCGTGGCTGTGCTCACCGCAGCTGCTGTTCAGCGCGGCCATGGCAAGCAGAAGGAGGGGAAGCAGGAAGCGGTTCATGGTATGGGGGATGTTGGTGATGTGTCGGGTGAGCGCAAGGACCAGCGCGCAATGACGTAGAAGGCTGCGGTGAGCAGGGTCCGGAAGGTGAGCGCGCCGATGGTGGCTGTGCGGTATTCACCACCGGAGTTGATGTGGAGGGCGAGCAGCAGGCCACCCACGAGCAACACCACAACGGCGGCCGCGAGCAGCACCGAGGACCAACGCCGCTGCATCAGCAGGCCGGCGCCGGCAGGCAGGTAGAGCAGGGAGGCGATCAGGTTGGCCACCACCACGGCGGGCACGTAGGGCGACTCGCGTTCGCGGATGCCGAAGAGGTCCAGCAGCACGGAAGTGCTCAGGAACAGGGTGAGCGCGCCGAAGGCGATGACTACCAGAGCCAGGCCGATGCGTGCAAGTTTGCTGGTCTTCATGACGGTTCAGTTCGTGATGAGGTCCAGCGCGGCAACGATGAGGGCCTTGCCTTTCTTGCGCACGTCGAAGGAGCGCCCGCTCATGCGCCATTGCAGCATGTGCAGGCGGAAGGTGCCCATGATGATGTGGGCGAGCGTGTCCGCCGGATGGTCGGAGGTGAAGGCGCCCGATCGTTGCCCGTCCTTGATGGCGCTGAGCAGGTGGCGGCGTTTCACCACCACGATGCGCTCAATGCCGGCATCGATAGCGTGCGAGGCTTCCAGTACCCCGGTGGCGAAGATGGCCATGAGGTACTGGGGGTTCTTTTGGAAGTAGTCGAACTGGCTGTCGAACATGGCACGCACCCGCTCCACAGGCTCCGGATGGGCTTCGGCCACGCTGGTAAGGCGCTCGTCGATGTTCGATGCGAGGTGATGCAGCATGGTCACCAGGATCTCCTCCTTGCTGTTGAAATGGCGGTAGAGGGCCGCTTCGGTGAAGTGCATGCGTTCGGCCAGGCGCTTGGTGGTGAGTGCTGCGAAGCCATCCTCCGTCACCAACTGTCCGGCGGCTTCGATGATCTCCAGTTGGCGGGGCTTAATGTCCATGGGAAGGCTTGAGGTTGAAGAAGGCGGTGCCGAGCAGGAAGACCGCGGCCGTCATGGCCAGCGCGCCGATGAGGACGAACACGGGGGGCGCTCCGAGGTACACTTCGGCCAGGATGCCGGCGGGCATCAGCAGACCGATGAGCCCGAGCCAGGAGGTGAGGGTGGACCAGCGCAGCCGCTCGCCGAAGTGGAGCAGTAGGTAGCCCATCACCACGTTGAGGAAGGCGAAGAGGTTGCCGTGCACGTGCGCGAGCCGGGCCTCGAAGTGCTTGCCCACGCTGTAGCTGTCCACCCAGGCCTGCTTGTCGGGCGCGAAGTCGCGCAGGTAGATGAGCAGGAATCCGTAGAGCATGAAGGCCCCCATGGTGAGGAAGCCGATGGCGATGTTGCGTTGTCCCTTCATGGCGTGATCGTTTTGAACGCAACAAAGTAAGTGAACACTAACATACATTTTCGGTGACGATCGTCACTTTGGCGTCACGGAGTTTGGGGAAGGACAAGATCTCCCTCTCGTAATGCCATGCTCAAGTAAGAAGGGCCGGGTTGAACGGGGATCCCGGCACGGTCGATCCCAGCCCACCGCCATCCGAACTTCCCATTGAAGGATCGCCACATGCGACTGCAACCCCGATCCGATAGAATCCACTCGAAGGTTATTCCTCCAGGCATCAGTGTATTGGGCACTGATGCGTGAGCGGGCGAAGCGGCAGCCCGGCGCAGGAGGTGCCTAGCAGCCACGAGCAGCGAGGAGCCGATGAAGGAGGAACCCGTAGCGCCGTGGATGCTGGCCCTGACAAGTCCGGCTACAGCGTAGCACGCGACCCGGCTGCTCCCGACCGGAGGCTTTGCGGAGCGAAGGGATGAGCCGGGGCAAGCCCAATCCTTCGACAAGCTCAGGGCAGGCGAAATCACCAGGCGCAGAACACCTGCATCTTCAGCACCGAGTTCGCGCTGCGCTTGATGGGCGACGTGCAGCAGTACTTCATCGACAAGAAGGTCCGCAACTTCTACAGCGTCAGCATCAGCGGCTACCACATCGCGGAGGCCGGCGCCAACCCCATCTCGCAGCTCGCGTTCACGCTCGCGAACGGCTTCACCTACGTGGAGTACTACCTCAGCCGGGGCATGGACATCAACGCCTTCGCGCCCAACCTGAGCTTCTTCTTCAGCAACGGCATGGACCCCGAGTACGCCGTGATGGGCCGCGTGGCGCGCCGCCGGGGTGCCTCGGAGTTCGCCGGGCAGATGCCATGAGTGACGATCGTTCGGCCAGACGAGGCGCAACGAAGGGAGGCTACCCATGGGTAGCTGACCGAGGAAGCAACGAAGTATGGGCGAGCGAGCGGCGCTCACCCGAAGGGATGCGGCTACGCCGCAGTGGCGCTGCTCGGTGGACTTCGTGGCACCCAACGGGCCAAGGCGCTCAAGCACCGCTACGGCGCCGATGAACGCAGCCAGATGCCAGGGTGCCTCTGTGGGCCTCGAACGGCAAGCACGAGCGATGATCCTTGTGCCAGACAAGGCGCGACGAGGGAGGCTACCGTAACCGGTAGCTGACCGAGGATGCAACGCCGTATGGCGCAAGGAGCGCGCTCGCCCGAAGGGCCGCCGAAGGCGGTGATGCCGGAGCGAGGCCCGCAGTGGCACCCACGGTACCACATCCAGACCAGCGGCCGCAGCCTTCACGCGCAGGAGATCGACTTCAACGACATCCGCACCACCCTGCAGGCGCTCTACGCCATCTACGACAACTGCAATTCGTTGCACACGAACGCTTACGACGAGGCCATCACCACGCCCACTGAGGAGAGCGTGCGCCGCGCCATGGCCATCCAGCTCATCATCAACAAGGAGCTCGGCCTGGCCAAGAACGAGAATCCGCTGCAAGGGTCGTTCATCATCGAAGAGCTCACCGACCTGGTGGAAGAGGCCGTGCTTACCGAGTTCGACCGCATCACCGAACGCGGCGGCGTGCTCGGCGCCATGGAGACTATGTACCAGCGCAGCCGCATCCAGGAGGAAAGCCTCTACTACGAAACGCTGAAGCACTCCGGCGAATACCCGATCATCGGGGTGAACACCTTCCTCTCAAGCAAAGGGTCGCCGACGATCTTGCCGAAGGAAGTGATCAGAGCCACGGAAGAAGAGAAAGAGGCCCAGATCGCGACGGTGGAGAACCTGAAAGCCACATATGCAGATGAGGCCGCCAAAGCGATCAAGGATCTTCAGCAGGCGGCGATCAAGAATGAGAACATGTTCGAGGTCTTGATTGAGGCGGCGAAGTATTGTTCGCTGGGGCAGTTGACGGCGGCGATGTTCGAGGTAGGAGGGCAGTACAGAAGGAATATGTGATGGCACCACCGACCTGGACCTTGGTCGGTGCGTCGAGGAAAAGGCATTGGGAGCAATCATGGACCAGCTGTTCCGCCGCGCCGGTTAATTTGCTGGAATGAAGCCCGCAGCGACGACTTTGTACCGGGCGTTGGTGTTCACGACATGGCTCGCTGCATGTCCGGTCCATGGCCAGAGGAACGCGGCACATCTCGACTCCCTGGCGGACGTGCTCACACAGGCCGCGCAGCCCGGGGAGCGTCTCTCCGCGGCGCGGGACCTGGCCCGCCAATGCTTCGAGAGCGATCCGCAACGCGCGCTGGACATCGCCGTGCAGGGCATCCGCCTGCTGGACAGCCTGCAACAGGCGAACGCGCTGCCGGACTCCACCGATGCCGACTACCGGATCAGCTTCCTGCACTATGAGACCATCGCGTACGGCAACCTGGGGGATGTGGATGCCGAGTTGCGGACCGCGCTGGAACGCCTGAAGTTCACACAGCAACGCGGTGAGCCCCCACGGGAGTCCGCGGCCTTGACCGCCATCGGGAACATCTACCTGGACCAAGGGTACCATGAGGAGGCCCGCGGCTACTACCGACGCGCCATGGCCATCGAAAAGGAAATGGGCGATACCCTGGGCCTGGCCATCGGCATCGGCAACCTGGTCAACACGTTCGGCTATGACCATCCGGACACGAACCTGTTCTATTACCACCGTTCCCTGGACCTGATCCAACGCACGCACAGAAGGCAGACCGCGGCCACCGCCGCGTGGATGATGCAGAACATCGGCGCGATCCATGAGGTGAAGGGGGACCTGGATACCGCGCTCTTCTATTACACGCGCTCCCTGGCCATCCGGGATTCCATCGGCCATCGGCTGGGCCAATACCACGCCCACAAGGTCATCGCCGATGTCCTGATGAAGGAAGGCCGTACGCGGGAAGCGTTGCAGCACATCGATGCGAGCATCCGCATCGCGGAACAGAACGGTTTCCATGACAACTACGAGAGCTACGCCACGCGGGCCAGCATCCGCGCACGGCTGGGACGATACAGGGAAGCGTTGGACGACCACCGGCGCTACCTCGACTTGCGCGACTCCATCGTGAACGCGGGCAATACGAAGCAGGTGGTGCAGCAGGCCATGCGCTACGAATACGGGCGCAAGCTGCTCGCCGACAGCCTGGCCCACGAGAAGGAACGCGCCGTGCAGGCGCTGGACAACGAATTGGCGCAGGAGAGGATCAGGCGCACACGCAACATCTATCTGTTCGCCGGGCTGGGTGTGCTGCTCCTGGCGGGCGGCCTGTGGAGCCGCCTGCGCTATACGCACCGGGCCAAGGTGGCCATCGAGAAGGAAAAACAGGTGAGCGAGGACCTGTTGCACAACATCCTGCCGGAGGAGGTCGCGGATGAACTGAAGGCGAAAGGCGAGGCCGAAGCGAAACACATCGACCAGGTCACCGTGCTGTTCACCGACTTCAAGGGCTTCACCGCCATGAGCGAAAAGCTCAGCCCGAAGGAACTGGTGAAGGACATCCATGAGTGCTTCAGCGCCTTCGACAAGATCATCGAGAAGCACGGCATCGAGAAGATCAAGACCATCGGCGACGCCTACATGGCGGCCGGTGGGCTGCCCGTGCCCAACACCACACACGCTTCGGACGCCATCGCCGCCGCTATGGAGATGCGCGACTTCATCGCCGAGGGCAAGGCGCGGAAGATCGCCGCCGGTCTGCCCTTCTTCGAGATCCGCATCGGCATCCACACCGGCCCCGTCGTCGCGGGTATCGTGGGCGTGAAGAAGTTCCAGTACGACATCTGGGGCGATACCGTGAACACCGCATCGCGCATGGAATCCTCCGGCGCGCCCGGCCATGTGAACATCAGCGAGGCCACCTATGCCCTGGTGAAGGACCAGCCCGACCTCACTTTCACCCCGCGTGGAAAAGTGCAGGCGAAGGGGAAAGGAGAGATGGAGATGTTCTTCGTCCGCCGTAGCTCCGAAGGAGCGTAGGAGGGCTTCATGGAGCGGGCATAGCACGAGCCCCTCGCCGACTTATGAGCAAATGGTCCGGACATCATCACGCTGTTTGATTCCCTTAACTTTGCCCCATGCCCGCCCGGACCCGTGACCTGTCGACCTTCAATGCCGATCTGAAGCTGAAGGGCTTCAACGTCTTCCAGATCGAAGCGGACGGTGCGGCAACGCGCGTTTACAGCCGCAAGGACTTCTACAAGATCTGCCTCACCACGGGCACCAGCCGCATCCACTACGCGGACCGCACCTTCGAACAGGAAGGCACGGTGCTCTTCTTCGGCAACCCGCACATCCCCTATTCCTGGGAGACGCTCACCACGCGCTACGTGGGCTACACCTGCCTGTTCTCCGAGGATTTCCTGAAGGCGGGCGACCGCACCGACAGTGTATTGCGCTCGCCCCTGTTCAAGCTGGGCGGCACGCCTCTGCTGAAGATCACGAAGGAGCAGCGCACCTTCCTGAACGGGCTCTTCGAACGGATGATCGCAGAGCAGGATTCGGACTATGCGCACAAGGATGAGCTGATCCGCAATTACATCCACCTGATCGTGCATGAAGCGTTGAAGTTGACGCCCTCGGAGGAGTTCGACACGCGGAAGAACGCGGCCTCGCGCATCACCACGGTGTTCCTGGAGACGCTGGAGCGGCAATTCCCGATCGAGAGCGCGGATCGGCCATTGGGATTGCGCACTCCACAGGACTACGCACAGGCATTGAACGTGCATGTGAACTCACTGAACCGGGCCGTGAAGGGCGTGACCGGAAAACCCACGGGCGCGCACATCGCTGAGCGCGTCATCACGGAAGCCCGGGCCCTGCTGGAGCACACCGATTGGAACGTGGCGGAGGTGGCCTATGCGCTCGGTTTCGAGTACCCCTCCTACTTCAACAGCTATTTCAAGCGGATCACGGGCACCAACCCGCAGACCCTGCGCGCTGCGGCTGTTTGATTTTCTTCATCATCGGTCCGATTCCTGTTAGTTACCCCTGCCCGGGTCGCGTGACCTTTGTGCCATGCAAAGCCAGAGGTCCCGGAAGCGTCCATCAACGGTGTTGTACCGCAGCTTGATCGGCGCACTGATCGCCGCCGGACTGGTCGGCTGCACCGCTGATCCGGTCGAAGCCATCTTCCCTCAAGGCGAACAAGGCGCTGCCGAGCTCTTCACCGGCAAGGCATGGAACTACGGCCTGGTGGGGAACGACAGCATCTTCACCACACTGGTGGGCAACGTGTACTTCGAGCCTGGCGCGCGCAGCAATTGGCACACGCACCCGGCCGGTCAGATCCTCATCATCACCGATGGTGTGGGCTACCACCAGATCGAAGGACGGCCGATCGAGGTGATCCGCAAGGGTGATGTGGTGAAGTGCCCGCCGAACGTGCGCCACTGGCACGGTGCGAGTGCCGACGTGGGCCTGCAGCAGCTCTACATCGTTCCGAACACCGAACGCGGCATCGTGAACTGGGAAGGCCCGGTGAGCGACGCGGAATACACGAACCAATGACCGAAGGCCATGAGCACCGGTAACCACGCTTCACGCAGGAAGTTCATCCAACGGACCAGCCTGGCCGGCGCCGGCCTTGCCCTAGCCGGTCCGTTCAAGCTCTTCGCATCAACGAACAACAACCGCATCATGGAACAGAACATCAAGTCGCGCGGCCTGGCCGCTACCGACACATCGGGCAAGTTGAGCCCTTGGGAGTTCGAGCGCCGCCCGGTGGGCGACTACGACGTGCTCATCGACATCAAGTATGCGAGCATCTGCCACTCGGACATCCACCAGATGAAGGGCCATTGGGGTCCGCAGCAGTACCCGCAGGTGCCCGGCCATGAGATCGCGGGGATCGTGAGCGCGGTGGGCGCGAAAGTGACCAAGTTCAAGGTGGGCGATCGCGCCGGGGTGGGTTGCATGGTGGACAGCTGCATGCACTGCGACAGCTGCCGGAAAGGCGATGAGCAGCATTGCGAGACGACCGGCTTCGTGGGAACCTACGGCGCCCGCCAGGCAAGTTCGCCGACCGGCATCACCCAGGGCGGTTACTCCACCAGCATCGTGGTAACGGAGCACTTCGCCATCAAGATCCCCGATATCATCGAACTGCAGCATGCCGCGCCCTTGCTATGCGCCGGCATCACCACCTATTCCCCGCTGATGAAGTACGGGATGAAGGCCGGTGACAAGGTCGGTGTGGTCGGTATCGGCGGCCTGGGGCACATGGCGATCAAGCTGGCTGTAGCCAAAGGCGCGGAGGTATACGCGTTCACCACGACACCGGAGAAGAAGAAGGATGCGCTGGCCTTCGGGGCGAAAGAGGTCATCGTCGTGGACGGTCCCGACAAGCTGCATGCGTGGAGAGGCAAGCTCGACTACATGATCTCGACCGTGCCCTACGCCTACGAGATGTCGAGCTACATCGACTGCGTGAAGCCGTTCGGGTATTTCACGCAGGTGGGTCAGCCGATCGGCGGTGCATTAACGATCAACAACTTCAACATGATCTTCAACCGGGTGAACTTCAACGGTTCACTGATCGGGGGCATCCCCGAGACGCAGGAGGTCGTGGACTTCTGTGCCGCGAACAGCATCCATCCGCAGATCGAGGTGATCGGTGCGGATGCGGTGAACGATGCCTGGGACAAAGTGGTGAACAAGGAAGCGCGCTACCGTTACGTGATCGACGCAGCGACCTTCTGATCGCGATGACCATGAAGACCACTTGGGACAAGGCCGAGATCGAGGCCATCGGCAGCACCGACGACCTGCACGTGGCGCCCTTCCGCGAGGACGGGAAGACCTACGGCACCCTCACCTGGATCTGGTCGGTGGTGGTGGACGGCGAGCTGTACGTGCGCGCCTACCACGGCACGGCCTCGCGCTGGCACAAGGCGGCCATGAAGCAGGGCGCTGGCCGCATTACCGCCGCCGGGTTCACGAAGGAAGTGAGCTTCACACCGGTGGAAGGACCGATCAACGCCCGCATCGATGCGGCCTACCGCGCGAAGTACCAGGGAAGCCCCTACCTGAATTCCATGATCAGCGACCGCGCGCGCAAGGCGACCGTGGCGCTGCATCCGAAGGCGTGAACGCAAAGACGATACTGAACCGACAACAACACGAACATGAACATCCTCCGCAACGGCACTTTGCCCTCCGCACACGGACCCGCTGAATGGTTCACCGGGAGCGTGCGCATCGACCCGCTCTTTCAACCGCAGCCGAGCACGCACGCCGCTGGCTCCTATGTCACCTTCGAACCGGGCGCCCGCACCGTGTGGCACACGCACCCGGCCGGCCAGACGCTGATCGTGACCGCCGGCGTGGGCCGCGTGCAATTGTGGGGCGGCCCCATCGAGGAGATCCGTCCCGGTGACGTGGTGTGGATCGCGCCCGGCGAGAAGCATTGGCACGGCGCGGGCCCGACCACCGGCATGACGCACCTCGCCATCCAGGAGCACCTGAACGGCGAGATGGTGGAATGGATGGAACCGGTGACCGACGCACAGTACGGCCAGTGAGCGCGGAACGGAACAGGGGGCTCGTGGCGATCCTGTCCGCCAACATCATCTTCGGGCTGAACGTGCCCGTGACCAAGGCCCTGGTGGCCCAGTGGATGACACCGACGGGCTATACGATGACGCGGATGTTCTTCGGCGCCATCGTCTTCTGGACCATCGGCCTCTTTCAAAAGGATGAACGCGTGCGCGGCTGGGACCTGGGCCTCCTGGCGGTCGGCGGGCTGCTGGGCTACCTCGGCACCCAGTTCCTCTTCGCGCTCTCCCTGCGGCACACCACGCCGGTCCACTTCTCCCTGCTGATGGCGCTGACCCCGGTGGTGGTGCTGGCGCTGTCCGCGTTGCTGCTGAAGGAGCGCGTGACCCCGCGCAAGCTTTTCGGCAGCGCCTTGAGCGTGTCCGGCGCCAGTATCATGATCTTGTGGGCGCACGATGGGCCGGGCACGGGCGTGCAGGACGGACTTGGCCTGCTGTACGCGGCGCTCTGCATGCTCTGCTTCGCCGCCTACCTCCTGCTCACCCGACAGGTCGCGCTGCGCTACCGGCCCGTCACCGTCGCCAAGTGGATGTTCCTGTTCTCGGCGCTCGTCCTGCTGCCGTTCGTCGCATCGGGCCTTCCGGGGCAGCGCATCTATTCCGCGGAGATCGACCTGTCCGGCATCGCCCTGCTGGCCTTCGCGCTCCTCTTCTCCACCACGCTCGCCTTCTTCCTGATGCCCTTCGCCTTACGGCGGCTGCAGGCCAGCACGGTGAGCATCTTCATGAACCTGCAGCCCGTCGTGGCGGCCGTGGTCGCCATCGCCGTGGGGCAGGATGTCCTGACAGGGGACAAGCTCGTGGCCGCTCTGCTGGTGCTGGCGGGGGTGCACCTCGTCACCCGGCCGGCGAAGCAGGCGGGCGATCCGGTGCACATCGGTAACGACGCGGGTGGGCTGCGGGTGAAGGTGGTGAAGGAGTGAGGGGAGGGGGCGGCAGCTCACCCCCAATATTTTCCATTCCCTTCCCCCGAACATGACCGAACACCGCGTACTTTGGTGTTCGAGATCCCCCTACCATGAGAACGCCCTTCCTCTGCGCATCTCTGATGTGCCTTGCCCTCGTGCATGCCCAATCCCCGGACTGGCTGTGGGCGCAGCGCGCCGGAGGGGTGGACAGCGAGGAGGCTCTGGCCACCGCCACCGACGCGGATGGCAACGTGCTCATCGCCGGCTACTTCAAGAGCGCCAACACCACATTCGGCACCACCACCCTCACCCACCAGGCGTATGAGGACGTGTTCCTGACGAAGTACGACGGCGCGGGCAACGTGCTCTGGGCGCGGGCGGCCACCGGCAACTGGTACGATGAGGCCTTCGGCGTGGCCACCGATGCGGACGGCAATGCCATCGTGGTGGGCTTCTTCAGCAGTGACACACTGCATCTCGGCGCCTCCTCCATCGTGAACGCCGGCAGTGGCTTCAACGGCTTCGTCGCCAAATACGCCCCCAACGGCAACCTGCTCTGGGCGCGCGCCTTCGGAGGAAGCCTGCTGGACCATTGCTACGCCGTGACCACGGACGCCGCGGGCAACATCTACGTGACCGGTGACTTCACCAGCACGAACATCACCTTCGCAGGCACCACCCTGGTGCCCACGCAGTTCGGCGAGGCCGTGCTGCTGAAGTACGATGCCGGCGGCAATGAACAGTGGGCCGCCACCGCCACGGGCGACTACCACAACGAAGGCACCTCCGTGGCCACCGACGCCAGCGGAAACGTGATCATGGGCGGCAACTTCCACAGCTCCGTGCTGGACCTGGGCGGCACCACCCTGACCAACGCCGGTGATGTCGATGGCTTTTTTGCCAGGTACAGCGCCGCCGGCACCCTGCAATGGGCGCGCCAGGTGGGCGACCTGGGCTCGGAATCCATCACGGGCGTTTCCACGGACGCCTCCGGGAACATCGGCGTGGCCGGGTACTATGCGAGCGACGCCCTCACCATCGGCACCACCACCCTGGACAATGCCACCGGTGGGGAGGAGACCTTCATCGCCAAGTTCGACGCGGCGGGATCACCGCTCTGGGCCGTCACCGCCGCCGGCGGTGGCAACCAGGCCCGGGGCATCGCCGCGGATGGGAACAACGACTTCGTGGTGACGGGCTTCTTCGAGAGCGACGCGCTCACCTTCGGCGCCATCGATGCCTCACCGGCCGACTACGCCATGGACGTGTTCGTGGTGAAATGCAACGGCGGCGGCGCCTTCCAATGGGCCACCACCGCGGGCAGTGACGGGCAGGACAAGGCCTACGGCATCGCCACCGACGCGGCCGGCGGCATCTTCGTGTCCGGCTGGTTCAGTGGCACGGACATCACTTTCGGCGCCACCACCCTGACCAATGTGCCCGGCTCGGACGACCTTTTCGTGGCCAAGTTGGACGGCACCACGGGCATCGCCGAAAGCGCGGCGTCCGCCGGCCCGGTGCTCTACCCGAACCCGGCCACCACGCAATGCACGCTCCGCCTGCCGGGCGGGGCCACCACCGGCACCTTCACGCTGCACGATGCGCTGGGCCGCACCGTGGCCGCCCTCCCCATCACCGGTGCCCTTCCCGTGATCGATCTCGGACCGGTGGCACCGGGTGCCTATGCGTTCACCCTCACGACCGACGCGGGCCGCACAGCGGGCAGGGTGGTGATCGCGCGGTGAGGGGAGTAGGCGTGCGTGTGGCGAGCGTGGAGGCTCGCACCAATATGGGGGCTACCTAATTGATGAGGTTGAGCGCAAATACTTCGATAAATCCAAGCGCAGAGTCGAGGAACTGCTTTTCAAGCTTGTAGTGAGGATCGTTCGCAAAAGGTGTTGGATACATGTTGATGCGCGTCCTCCAGTGAGCCAGAGCGTATACACTCGTGCACTACTTCGCCCACGCCCGATACCTCGTCGGCGCGATCACGCATGCATCTTCGATGTAGTCGCTCAGCGCTGCTGTTTCTGCTGCTCCATCACCGTCGCCAAGATCCGCTTGTAGTGATCCGCTATCCGCCGGGCTTCCTCGGCATCGTCGCATTCCTCGATCAGAAAGCCGTCGGGTGCTGAGCCGGTCTCTAAGTAGACGGCGGTATGGCGCCAAGCGGTAGCCCGGGCTTCCAGTCCATCGATGAGTTGGCCGAGGTCGTGGCCGCTGAGGCGGATGACGTATTCCTTGTCATGGGGCATTCGGCCAGGTTATGCAGAACCCGCCTAAAAAGCCAGGCAATTATTCCAAGGGCTTGCAGCCAGCGCTCAACAAAAACGCGTAGGTCTCATCTAACTCGGCTATCGAGCGTGGCACGCAGATCAGCACGCCCTCACGGCCACGTGTCAGCAACACGCGGTAGGCGTTCAGCCGGAGACGGAGCGGGTCCTCAACATCCCCTTTCTTCTTATAGCGCATGGCCAATGAATCATCCCACTTCCCGTCCTTGCGGATCAGATCGGTGCCCCAGACCAATAGGCTGTGGTCCAGCTCTAGACCTTGAGCGGAGAATTCACTGATCGCATCGGTCAAGCGGCGACACGAACTCGGCGAGCTTTCCGGATCAGCATACCATGGGCCGGACCGAAAGGTCAGGGTCTTCACCTTGGTGATGTCCAGCCCATCAAGTCCTTTGTCCCGGCCACCGGTCAGCATGCCAAATCGAGCCTCCGGTTGGTCACGGTATTTGTTCCACAGGAACTCCTTAGCCCGATGCAGGTCGCGAGTAATGCGGATCTGATACCCCTGTGACCAGAGTTGACGAGTCAGTGCGTTCAGCGCGGTGGCATCTTCATTTCCGTCGACCACATGACCCGCCCATTCACTTAGACCGAGCGCAAAATGGAAACGTACCGACTGTGATAGATGCAGGGGTTCTTCGCTTCGATAGGACGTGCCTCGTTGCTGGAAGATGGACGCGAATCGGGGCGGGCCGACAACCTCCCAATCCGTGCCGCCTTTCTGCACGGCTTCAGCCCAGAGGTCCATTCCGCCTTCTTCGCCAGTGTAGATCTCTTGTCCTTCACCGATCAGCCCGATGACCACTGACCAACCTGAGATCCGGCCCGCAAATCGAATGAACGACTCCGGCTCAGACACCGCCTGCGGGTCTTTGTGCTTCTCCTTGACACGCTTCGCGTCCCACGCGCGTTGGGCCTCATCGAAGATCAGTACATGATGCGGAGGCGCAATGGCCTTCTTCGTGGAGTACCGCGCCACGAAGTCCTTCACGTTCTGAACGAACACTTTCCCTTCACCCCCGGCACGGCGCATCTCGTATTGCAGCACTTCTACCAGCGGCTTGTTGCCCGAGAGGAATACGGCTGGTGCACTAGGCTTGGCACCGTTCTCCAACACTTCGGACAAGTCGTCGAGGAAATGCTCGTGAGCGATCTGTAGGCCGACGTATGTCTTACCGGCGCCGGGAACTCCGCTTACAAGGATCAGCTTGCGCCGTTTTTGCCGATGGGTTGCGTGGATCTCGTCCACTACGGTGCGCAACGCCGCCCCAGTGACATCATCGATACGCTTGATGCGCGGTAGTGCTTGTTGCGTGAAGTAGGCGCGAACCGCTTGCACAAGCGACGGCGGCGGCTGGTGGTTGTATTCGTCGAGGAATTTTGGCAATGGGATAGGCGCGATCACACCGGGCTGATCAAAGCGCGCCACCTCTTTGTGTAGTTCAGAGACATTGGTAACCGTGATCCATTCTTCGCGACGTTCATCACCCGGTAATCCGTAGTTCACGACAAGCGCGTGCACCCGGATTCCCTCGGGTCCACATAGTGTGTGATTGGTGTAGAGGCCCCGTGCGTAGTCGGCGACTTGTTCTAAGTAGTCTTGGCCTGTTCGCCCATCACCTTTGAGTTCCACCACGAGCACCGCTCCCGAGACCAAGAGAATCACGTCAGCTCGTTTCCGGGTGAACGGCAGGTTGTATTCGAACACGGCGGAATAATCCTTTGCCAACGGCTGAACGTCAAGCATCTTTCCAGCCTCGACTTGCACAAGCGGGATCGAGCTATTCCATGCCCGGATCTGTTCCGGAGTAGAGTCACGCACGAAAGCGACCAGTGCGTTCACCACATCTGTCAAGGAAGCTCCGCGCAGAACCGGAAGGCTCCCCGCCCAGCCGCAGACTGTACTGTCCACCGCTTGTTCTGCCGATTCCATCAGGGCTCAATGTAAAGCCGCGCCCTCATCACCTTCGATGCCGAGCTCCGTCTGGTCTGCGCCCCTTCGCTCCGCGACCACTATGCCTCGGAGACCGTCGCCGCCAACTTCAAAGCCTACGAAGGCCAACCACTGACCATTCCCGCCGAGGCGGCAGCCGCGCGAAGCCGGCGGGCCCGAAGCCCGAGTACCTGGAGTGGCACAGGGACTTCCATCGAATTCCCATTTGACCCGCTCCCCCTCCGGCGGCCGTTAACCAATACCCCAGGACCAGGGTCCAGGTGCAAGGTCCGGGGTGGCCTCCGGCCAAAAGGTCAGGGGGCAGTTGGTCATTGGCCCAGGACCGCCACACCTCTTGCTCCGCACCTGCAGGCTTGTTGCTGCACATCTTCTGATCCGCGCCCTCCTTTTCCATTCACCCTGCCATCGCACCCCCCAAGAAACACCGATGGGGGCCGAAGCCCCCACCGATGAAACCACAGTACAATGAAAAAGATCAGGGGGTTGAACGACGGACGGGTCGGTCGGGTTGCGATCGGGGCCCGGAAGCCCCTCCGGCCATCGGCCGGGCAGGCGGGGTACGGTCGAGATCGAATTGTACCGGGGTCAATGGGATCGCCCCTCTTGCGCCGATCGGCTTCATGACGCACATCGGATGAAGCCTCCCGCGGCCGACTGCGTCTTCGCGAGCTTCGGTACGGACCGGTGAGGCCGCAGGCCGATCAGAGATCCTACCAAGCGTGAGGAGATCGCTTCGCAGGCCGCCAAATGAACGGCCCTGCTCGCGATGACGTACTTGGAAGATGATCGCGCGAAGTAGCGGGATCGGTTCCCGTCCTGAGGGCGGAACACTGCGCCCGGGTGCATAAGGAGGGACAGAGCCCGAAGGGCGGGTGGTTTCAAAACGGGGATCAGGTGGAACCCACCCCCCACCTGATCCGTCATCGCGAGCATCGGTGCGGACCGATGAGACCGAAGGCCGATCGGACCAAGCCGTCCGAAGCACGCCGCCGCTGAAGCTATGGCGTGCAATGCGATCTTGTCATCGGGAGACCGAGAGCAGACCCTGCCCAGCGTGAGGGGATCGCTTCGGGCGCTGGCAAAAGCCCAGCGACCCTCGCGATGACGGTACCGAAGGAGATCGGTGCGTACCGCGCCTCCGTGCACGACGGACCTTTGGAACAAAGCCCCGGGATCTCCCGGGGCTTCGTCGTTCGTTGTACTACCTGCTCGAGCGATCCAGGGCTACAATCCGAACACGACCCAATTCACCCTGATCGGTCCTCCACCGGAGCAGATGTTCCGCAACACGACCTGGATCTGGAACCAGTTGATGACCTTCGCCTTCACCACGGATGCATAGCACCCATCCGCAACGGATGCCATGACCACCGCACCTTCACCGGCGCCGGTGCCATACCAGTCGGGCGGAAATTGATAGCCCGCTACATTGATGGTGACCGTGGTCTCTACCGTACCGGACGGAATGGAACTCGTAACGGTCGTTCCGGAGTACCGCGTCATGATCCCTCCATGAACGTAGAGTGAGCTGTTCGAGTCGAAGAATGCCCCGATGCCGACGTGTCCAGTTCCATCGTCGATGTTGAGGCCCGTCGTGCCGTTGGATGTGGTCAGCCTGAGCCCGTTGGAATCATGGGCTTTGATCGTATAGTCCACCTCGATGCTCCCATCCACCTGAGCATTGCCGGCCACGTGCAACTTCTCAGACGGTGCATTGGTCCCTATGCCCACATTCCCGTCCACCAGAACATTCCCCTCCGACAGAACATTCCCGTCCACATGCAACTTCTCGGTCGGTGCGTTGGTCCCGATGCCCACGTTCCCGGTGGCTCCATCGATCCGCATGAACTCGTTCCGCGGGGTGCTGCCATAGCCGGCCATCGTGGTCCCGAAGGTCGAGCTGTTGGTGCCCGCTCCGAATATGATATCGCTTACCGCGTTTCCACTATTGTCGTTCGCATCCGAAACGATCCGGACCTCGGCTTCGGACATCACGTTGAGGTTCAGGTCCCCGACGATGTAGGAGTCGTTCGTATTGCCACTGCCCAGGATCAGATTGCGTTGGACGTGCAGCGATCCAAGATCACTGTTCGGGGCCGGATCGGAGATCCCGATCCCTACGCTGACGTTGTTCCCCAGCACCATGCGGTCGCTGTTGTTCACCACGGCATTGGCACCGAGGGCGGTCGCATTGGACAATGCCGCGAGCGCCACGTCCGCTCCATGGCCGACCGCGGTGTTGTTGGTCCCGGTGGTGTTCTGATCCAGTGCATCAGTTCCAAGCGCCGTATTGCTGTCCTGGTTCCCGCCTCCTCTCCCGATGGTCAACCCATTGATCAGGGCATCCCCATTGTTGGTATTGCTGATCGAGTTTCCATCGCTCTGCCAATGAACGGGTGTGTTGTTCAACGATCCTGTCATCGGATCGTAGGTCAAACTCCCGAAACAGGCGATGCGGATCACCTTCAGATCATCTGAGTTATTATCCACCACATACGCATAGTTGCCGGAGACGGCTACGGACACGGGTCCAGTTGTGGGTGTACCCGTGGCGAAACCCAGGCTGTTCGAGAGGATCGGTGCGGACGGATCGCTGATGTCGATCACCTTCAGGTCGTCCGTAGTCGGGTCCACCACATAGGCGAAGTTGCCCAATACGACCACTTCTTGTGCATTTGATCCTATGCCCAGGCTGCCCGACAGAGCCGGAGCGGCAGGGTTGCTGATGTCGATCACGCTCAGGTCATTCGTTTGGCCATCCACCACATAGGCATAGCTGCCTTGGACGGCCACGAAATAGGGATATGTTCCCATTCCCAGGCTGCCTGTGAGGACGGGTAGGCTGGGGTTGCTGATGTCGATCACCTTCAGGTCATCTGAACTAAGATCCACCACATAGGCATAGTTGCCGGAAACGGCCACGGAATGTGGCGTATTTCCAAGGCCCAGGCTGCCGGTCAGGGCCGGTGCGGCGGGGTCGCTGACGTCGATCACCTTCAGGTCATCCGTACCACCATCCACCACATAGGCATAGTTGCCCGACACGGCTACCATATATACGTTCGTTCCAACGCCCAGGCTGCCGGTCAAGGTCGGAGCGGTGGGGTCGCTGACGTCGACCACGAAGAGTTCGTCAGCCGCAGGATCCACCACATAGGCGTAGTTGCCCGACACCGCACAGGCGCGCGGGCTCGATCCGAAGGCCAGGCTGCCGGTCTGGGCTGGTGCGGCGGGGTCGCTGATGTCGATCACCTTCAGACCCGGAGTACCAGGAACTACCACATAGGCATAGTTGCCGGAGACGGCCACAGAAGTTGGAGGTGTTCCCATGCCCAGGCTGCCTACCGTAGCGAGGCAGGACAGGTCCGGGGCGGGTGCGTTCCCACTACCAAAAATGCCTTCCGGGGTCAAGCTTTGCCAGCTGGCATTGCCATCGGCATCGCTGGTGAGGATCTTCTTGTCGGCCTGTGCGCCGTCCTGGTACTTGAGCCCGCCCTCCACATGCAGTCCGCCCTCCATATGCAGCCCGCCCACCACATGCAAAGTGGTGTCCGGTGCGCTGGTGCCGATGCCCACGTTGCCACTGTTCGTGTTGTGGAGTTCGTTGCCGTCCAGTTCCCATCCGGTATCTATTTCGGAGAGCGTTTGGGTGTTGAACGCTCCGGTGATCGGGTCGATCGTCACGGCTGTCTGGCAGAACAATTCGATCACCTTCAGGTCAAGTGATGCAAGATCCACTGCATAGGCGTGGTTGCCCGATACGGCCACAGAGAATGGAAGCGATCCGATGCCCAGGCTGCCCGACAAGGTGGGGGTGGCCGGATCGCTGATGTCGATCACCTTCAAGTCGTTCGTAATTTGATCCACCGCAATGGCGTAGTCGCCGGAGACGGCCACGGATTCCGGTCCGGATCCAATGCCCAGACTGCCCGTCAGGGTGGGAGTGGCCGGGTCGCTGACGTCGATCACCTTCAGGTCGTCCGAGCCACCATCCACCACGTAGACGTAGCTACCCGATACGGCCACAGCTTTGGGAATTGGTCCGAGCCCCAGGCTACCTGACAGGGTCGGAGCGGACGGGTCGCTGATGTCGATGACCCTCAGGTCACTCGGGCCTTGTTCCACCACGTAGGCATAGTTGCCCAGGACGGCCACGGAATTCGGAATACTTCCAAGTCCAATGCTACCGGTCAGGGTCGGTGCAGCCGGATCGCTGATGTCGATCACCTTCAGATCGTCCGTACCCGAATCCACCACATAGGCATAGTTGCCCGATACAGCCACGGATATTGGTACAGTTCCAATGCCCAGGCTTCCCGAGAGGGCCGGAGCGGATGGGTCGCTGATGTCGATCACCTTCAGGTCATGCGTGATCTGATCCACCACGTAGGCGTAATTCCCCGCCACGGCCACGCACCATGGAGCTGATCCAAGGCTCAGGCTGCCCACCAGGGTCGGTGTGGCCAGGTCGCTGATGTCGATCACCTTCAGATCGTGCGAACCGTAATCCACCACATAGGCGTAGTTGCCCGAAACGGCCACGGAGCGCGGAGCCGATCCAAGGCCCAGACTTCCGGTCATACTGAGGCAGGACAGGTCCGGTGCTGGGAGGTTGCCATTTCCGAAGATGCTCTCCGAACTCAGGTCATGCCAGCTGGCGTTGCCGTCGGCATCGCTGGTCAGGAGGCGCTTGTTCCCCTGGCTGCCGTCCTGGTATTTGATGCCGCCCACCACGTGCAGGGTGGTGTCCGGTGTGGTGGTGCCGATGCCTACGCGCCGACCGTTGTTGTGCAGGGTGTCGCCGGTCCGCACCCAGTCGTCGTCATCGCGCAGGGTGGAGAGGTCCACCTTGCCGCCGTTCTGGGAAAGTTGCAGGCTGTCGTTGGCGAAGCTGATGGTCTGGAGCTCGTTGGCGGGGTCGGCATCCGCGTCGTCCTTGTTGGCCACATCCTTGGCGTACAGGGCATAGGGCACGCTGAGCAATTGCTGGGTGCCGATGCTCACGTAGCTGGTGCCGCCGGTGGGGTCCATGCCCACTTCCAGGAAGTAGGGGCCGGCGCTCCAGTCGATCGCGCTGAAGGTGCCCGCGGAGGGCGTGCCGTTGCCGACCTCCACGGTGAAGAGGCCGTTGGCGTTGGTGGTGGGCGCGTGCGTTTCCGCATATACCACGGTGCCCAGGGCATTGCCTTGATGCAACAGGAACTGCACACCCACGGCCGTATTGGCAATGGCTCCGCCGCCCGCATCGCGGGCCACGGCCTGGTATTGAAAGGCCTCGGGGGCCTGGGCGTGGAGCGATGCGCACGGAACCAGCAGCACGCTCAGGAGGACAGGGAAACGCATGGGAGGGAGGTTTTGGGTAGAACAAATTAGAGGATCCGAAGGATATGGTAAGGTCCTTGTCTATCAAGCACATACGCACGGGTGGAGGGGCAGGATGTGGAGCCCTATCGGGTCGCAGAATGCTCCGCCCGTGTGCATAGGAAGGGGTTGGGGGTGGTTCCAGGATCGAGCTTCGAACGGAACCCTTCCCAACCCACTCCATGTGCATGCCGATCGAGGATCCGATCGATGGCTCTCCCTCGCTGAAGCTTCGGCGAGCGATGCGGGGAGCTGTGCATTCTGCTCGGCGTGAGGAGATCGCCCTGCATCCGCGGAAGCTTCAACGAAGATGGTGCGGGCCGCTCCTGCGTTGCGGATCCGCGCGAGGACGGTAGTGCAGGTGCCCGGTGCGTCTACTTCTCCCCCACAATGATCCGCGCGATCCCGGGCATGCGGCCTTCTGGGAATTGCTCGGCCACGGCGGCCATCACATCGGCCTTCACGCGCTCTACGGTCTCGGCATCGGCGCCTTCCAGCGCCGCCATCACCGGTGCGGCGATCTCCGTGACGTGCTGCCAGTATTGCGCGGGGCCGTCCACCTGCATTTCGCAGGGCACGTCGCGCTCGGCCACGTTCTTGAACCCCGCCCCGGCGAACAGCTCGGCCATCATTTCCGGTCGGCCGCAGCGGAACACACCCGGCGCGTTGGGGTCGGGCGGCGGCAGGTCGAGGTGCTTGCGGATGCCGTGCACCATGATGGTCATCCACGTGTTCCGCTCCGGCTCGGCCCAGACGACGGTGGCGATGCGCCCGCCGGGTTTGAGCACGCGCGCCATTTCGCGGGCGGCCTGCGCCATGTCGGGAAAGAACATGAAACCGAGGCGGCAGCTCACCGCATCGAAGCTGTCGTCCGGGAAGGGCAGGGCGTTGGCGTCGGCCTCGCGGAATTCCACGTTGCCGAGCCCGGCGCTCGCGGCCTTTTCCACAGCCACCTGCAGCATGCCATCGGAAAGGTCGGTGATCACCACGGTGCCTTCGGGGATCCGCTCGGCGATGCGCAGGCCGGGCTCACCGGTGCCCGCGGCCACGTCGAGGATCCGCTGGGTGCCCTTGGGATCGAGGTGGGCGATCATGGCATCGCCCAGGGGAGCGAGGAACCGGATGACGAGGTCGTCCCATTTCTTCCACCCGGGCGAGAATTTGTTCCAGGACGCTTTCTGTTGCGCACTGATGTCGGCGGTCTTGGTTTCCATGTGAGGAGCGGTTGGGGAATATGAAGGTAGGCATGACCATTCGAACAATGGCGATGTGCGCGCAGCCGAGTGGCGCCAGGCAGGTGTTCACATACCACGCTCCTTTCCGATGCTATATTGAGATCCTCCCGACCCACGATCGACATGCATAGGACCTTACCCTTCCTCTCCTTTCTGCTTCTTTTTGTCAACACCCCCGGCAGGGGCCAATGGTCCGCGCTGGACCCCACCTTCGGTCAGAACGGCTATGCCCACCTGGACGTCAACGGGCAGTCGTACGGCTTCAGTGGACTGGTGCTGCCGGACGACCGCATCGTGGTGGCCGGCACCTTCATCATCAACAACGAATTCTGGGCCGCGATCGCGCGCTTCATGCCGGACGGCAGCCTGGATCCGACCTTCGGCGCGGGTGGTGTGGATTCGGCGGATGTGAGCGGTGCGATGGGCTACGTGGTGGACATGGCCCGGCAGCCCGATGGCAAGCTCGTGGTGCTGAGCAGCATCTCCAACACGTCCTATCTGGTGTTCCGCTTCCTGCCGGACGGTGGGTTGGACCAGGGCTTCGGCAGCAACGGGTCCTCCGTATTCCCGGGCGGCAACGGCTACGACCCGGTGGCCCTGGCCCTGCAGGCGGATGGCAAGGTGGTGGTGACGGGCAGGTACGATTACTATTCCTCCTCCGGGGCCAGGCTGTTGCTCTTCCGCTTGAACGCGGACGGTAGCCTGGACACCGGCTTCGGCAACATGGGCGCGGTGCAACAGGACATCGGTACCCTGGGCAAGGAAGCGCCATCCGATCTGCTGGTGCTGCCCGATGGGAACGTGCTGGTGGCGGGTACAGTGAGCTACTCGTCCTCCGGCACCCAGCGCTATCCGCACTTCTTCCTCCGGTACGCTCCGGACGGGACGTTGGACAATTCGTTCGGCAATGGGGGCATGGTCGTGGATTCCCTGGGCACGGGCCAATACCTGTCCATGGGCGATCTGATCGGCCTGCCCAGCGGTGGTTGGCTGGCGGGTGGCTCCGTTTCGCAGAACGATTCCTCCCGCTCCGTGGTCGCGCGGTTCCTTCCTGGTGGCATGCTGGATCCCGCGTTCGCCAACGGTGGCATGCAGGTATTGGAGCAGCCGGGTCGCCAGTACCAGGGACTTTCCGGGATCGCGCAGCGCGCCGATGGCAGCATCCTTTTCGGAGGGTCGGCGGAGAACGAGTTCGGTGCGAACTACGTGGAATTCGTCGGGCATCTCGGGGCCGATGGCAGCATTGACACGGACTATGGGGGACCCACCGGCATGCAGGTGCTCGATCCCGCCGCGTTCGACAACCATCTGCGGCTCGGTTTCAGAACGGTCATGGCCCAATCCACCGGTAAGCTGGTCGGCATCACCGACATCCAGTACGGAGGTTCGATCGGCAGGCAGTTGACCGTGTTCCGGGTGGAGCAATTGTCCACCGGGGTGCAAGAGCGTTCAGCTCCGGCGCGGCTCAGCATCCACCCCAACCCGGTTGACGGGCAGTTGTTCGTTCGTTCCACCATGGACGCGTCGGAGCTGGTGCTGATCGATGTGCATGGGCGCATCGTGCATGTCTTTCGGGAACGTACCGGCCTCACGGCGGGGTCCACGGTCACGCTGGACTGGCCGGAGGCTGTGCCGGTGGGCACCTACCTGCTCCGGTCATGCGGCGCGAAGGGATGTGCCAGTGCGTTGGTGGTGAAGCGGTAGTTGCGCGAAGCGACCCGGCCGGTGCAACGCGGCCTTGCCCTGTTCCCGCAAGCGCTGGTGACCTATCCGCTATAGATCCACCCGCGCCACGTGGATCACCTTGCCCTTGGGCCCCTTCTCCCTGCCCGTGAAATAGATGGCGTCCGTGGTGAACATCGCCGGAAAGCTGCCCATGGGGTACCAGTCCCTGCCATCGAGCTGCAGGGCATTGCTCATGGTGGCGTTCGTGGCGTTGATGCGGACCACCTGGCTCTGCAGGAACACCTCGTTCAATTTGGTGACCGTGGTGGTGGTGATGGTGGTGGTGACGCCGGCGCCGTAGGACTTGCTGGTATGGCTTTCGATCTGCGCCTCGGTGGCGAATTCCACCGGCCGCTGGTTCGCCACCAGGATCAGATCATCCCCCTTGATCATGGTCTGGTAGGTCCACATGCCGGTCTCGCCCTCCTTGCCCATCATGGGAATGAAGTGCAGTGCCTTGTATTCGCCCAAGGGTGAGAGCTGCAGGGCGAAAGCCTGGGCCGGCGAATTGCCGACGATGAATACATCGCCATTGGGCATCGGGACCACCTCCTTGAAGTGGCTGTTCGCGATGTACCAATCCAGTTTCGCCTTCTCTCCGGCCGGGACCACGAGCTTGCCTTCCAGGGCATCCTCCCCGATGTAGGTGTTGTACTGCACTTTCCCATCCTGGATGCGCGTCACTTGCATGGCGTTCATCTTGCTGTAGTTCATTCCGCGGTACCACCCATCGAAGCCGTCCTTGCCCTTACCGACCACGTATGAGGAAATGCCGTCATTGAGGATCTCGAAGTCGCCCCACATCAAGGTGCTTTGGAAGGACACGGAATCCACGAGCTTGCGGTCGTCGCTGAAACGCATGTAGGTGAAGTGGTTCTTGTTGTCCTTCCAATAGAGGTGTTTGAGCGAGGCGAGGGTGGTGGGGCCGTTGAGCGGTGCGAAGAGGGAGCAGAGGTCATCGCCCTGCCCGAGGCCGGAGGTCACCGTCATTGCGGTATAGGGCAGCAGATAGATGTCGTAGGGGATGTTCTCGAGGTCCTTGCCGTTCATCGTGAGCACGGCCACGCGGTTCGCCGCGAACTCCTGATCGGTGCTGAGCTTCACTTTCTCGGTGATCACCCCTGCCGCCAGCATGTCGGCATCGGCGGGCATGGCCAACGGGTTGCCGTACTTCTGAAGGTCCTGGTAGAACCCGTCGGAGGTGGCCAGCGCATCGAGATCGCTCAGGCTCTTGAAGCCGCCCGGTGTGATGCGCCAGATGTCGCCCGCCTTGGGCTTCACGGACTCCTCCTCCACGAACTCCATTCCGGTGTACACGCCGAGGTAGTAGTTCTTCTGCACATGCCCGAGCCACAACTTCATTCCGCCACCGAAGGCCCTGCCGGCCTTCAACCATTTGCCATTGCCTTCGGAGATCTTTTCAACGCGCGACCTCGGCATGAACCACGGCAGTTGATTTTCCGCAGTGCCTGCATCGATGAACCTCTCACCCACGCTGGCGGCGGCACCACCCAGGTCCAGCACGTACTCCTCCACCTGCGCGCCCTCCGCCTTCGTGGATGACACATAGAGCACCGTGGCCTTGTCGCCTTGGATGAAGGTGCCACCGTAGCGCCCCTCCCGGGCCGCCTTGGTGAGTTCGGTGGAAGCCGTGCTGGAAATCATCAGGTCCTGGGCGCTGAGCCCCGGGGCCAGGGCCATGCCAAGGATGGTGGTGAGGGTCGTTGGTCGCATGTCCGGGTCGTTCGTTCACTTCGCCACGGATCGGCACGGAAGGGACCAGGGACCATCGACCGGCACCCCGCAGCCCGTTCGTTCCGCCGCTGAAGGATGTTATTGGATGCAACAACTTAGGGATTTCCGCCGGATGCCCGGCCGATGCCCCTGGATCGATCGGTCCGTTCCATCACCCCGGCCAGGGGTCGGGGCTTGTTCGCACGGTCCGGGAACTTCCCGGGGAGCACAGGCTCCCCGGGTCGCCCCGATCATGATGAGCACGTCAATAGACGAACGTACCCGTCAAGAGGAAGGTGATGCCGTTGTTGCCGGTCACCTGCAGGTCCGTGAAGCCGGCGGCATGGTCGCCGCCATAGAAGAACGTCAGCGCGTCGTCGATCACCACATGGCCCATGTAGTCCGGTGCGTTGTTGTTGGGGTCGCCGTCGTCGTCCCACAGGGCGATCTCCAATTTGGTGCCGGCGCCATAGGCAATGGGAAGGGCGCCACTTGCCGGGGTGCTCATGGCGTAGCTGCCCGTGTTGCTGGCGCTGGATGCCACCGTGGAGGTGAAGAGCAGCACGTCCTCCTTGTACACGTTCACGAACGGGTCGGCGGGGTTGGAGCCATTGCCACCGTCCCAATAGCTGCCATTGCCGTTCATGGCATTGAACCCGGTGAGGGTGATGGAGTCCAGACGGAACGAGACCGGGTCGCTCTGGGAAGTGGGACCCGATGGGCTGGTGGTCTCGTCCTTCTTGCAGGAGGCAAGGGCGAACGCGACAAGGGCGCAGATCAACAGGGAACGTTTCATCATGATCGGTGGCCGGGGTTTTGATCGGCCGGTGCGAAAGTGTCGGGGTGGGGGCCGGGGTGCCAAACAAGCGCGGTGGACAAGCGGTCCCACCCCGGTGGACATTCGGTGGACAGGTCCCGGAACCTGCTGTGGCTCAGTGGTGCCGGCGGGTGTTCAGGACGCCGCGATGTAGGCCTCGAGGTCGTCCTCGGTGGCCAATTCGAGCTTCTTGCGGAGCCGGTAGCGCGCTTTTTTCACCCCCTCATCGCTCACGTTCAGGATGGCGGCCACCTCCTTGGTGCCGAGCTTCATGGTCAGCAGGGCGCAGAGGCGCAGGTCGTTCCGGTTCAGGCTGGCATGGCGTGCGGTCAGGCGGTCGAAAAAGCTCCTGTCCAGTTCCGTGAAGGCCTTGGTGAACTGATCCCAGTCGTGGTCGATCTGCTTGTCGAACCGCAGCTTGTTCGCCACGGCGTTGAGGCCCTCGCTGCCATGCTCCGTCTTCAGCGCGGCGATGTCCGCTTCCAGGTCGCGCATCAACTCGTTCTTCTGGGCCAGGTGCAGGGCCTTCTCCGTGAGCTCGCGGCGTTTGTGGTCCAGCTGTTGGGTCAGCTTTTCGTTGCGGGCTTGTTGCAATTCCAGTTGGGCGGCATGCAGTTGGCGATCGCGCCTTCGGCGCTGCACCACGGCGAACAGGATGGCCAGGGCGGCCACGGCCAGGGCTACGATGCCGATGCGCAACCACCGCTTGCGGGCCTGGTCCAACCGTACCTCGTTCTCCAGGCTCGCGATGGCCGCCTCCTTCTGCCGGGTCTCGAAGGCCAGCTGCATCCGGTCGATCTCCGCGGTCTTGTTCATCTGGTACATCGAATCGTTCAACACCAGATAACGTTTGTAGGCCTCCAACGCCAGATGCGGGCGCCCTAGGGCCTCCAGTGCACGGCTCTTGGTGTCCCAGGCCTGGTGCTCCTTCTCCAGGGAGCCGATGCGTTGCGCGATGATGATCGCGCGTTCGGCGCTGTCCAGTGCGGCTTGCGGGGTGTTGAGGGCCAGGTCGGCCTGTGCGATGGCGTTCAGCGCATCGCTCAGCGCGTTGTCATCCCCCATGCGCTCGGCCAGGTCGCGCGCGAGGCCGCCGCGCTCCAGGGCCACGGTGGGCCTGCCCTGCAGGTTCGCCAGAATGGCCCGGTTCAGTTGGAAGCTCAGGATGCCGGGCTCATAGCCCATCTCCGTGAACAACGCGAGCCCCCTGGCATAGACAGAATCCGCCTCGGCATGGCGGTGCAGGTCCTTCAGGGTGACGCCCATGTTGTTCAGCGTCGCGGCTTCATAGAACGGTTCCCCCGATCGGCGGTAGATCGCCAGCGCGCTGTCCTCATAGGCCAGTGAGCGCTCGGGGTCCTTCTCCTTTTTGGCCACGATGGCCAGGCTGTTGAGGGCGTGGGCCGCCTGCAGGGTATCCTTCGCGATCTGGCTGCGGTGCAATGCATCCAGGAAGAGCGCCGTGGCGCGGTCGTTCCGCGCGATGTCCATCATGGTGTTGCCCATGCGCAGCAACAGTTCGATCACTGCGCTCGTGTCATGCACCACCTCCTTCAGGTCCAGTGCCTCGTCGTACCGTTCCATTGCCTCCTGCGGTCGATGCGTCTCCTTGGCGATGGAGCCGAGCGAGGTCAGGTTGGCGGCGATCTCCTTGGTGTCGTTCTCCGCACGTGATCGTTCGAGTGCGCGCTGGTAGTAGGCCGCCGCACTGTCCAGGTCATACTGCAGGTAGAACGCCTCGCCGATCAGCTGCTCTGCGTTCATCATGCCCTTGTAGGACCCGCTGGTGCTGGCCGATCGGAACAATTCCCGGGCACGGGCCATGGTGCGCTGCGGTGCTTCGTCCACGGTGCGCCAGAGCGAATCGATCAGGGCGTCCTCGGCGGAGCGGCTGGTGCGTGGGCCCGTGTTCTGGGCCACGAACGCGGCAGGAAGCAGCAGGGAGGTCAGCAGGATGGCACGGACCGACATATGATCGATCAATATAGCGGGATCCGCAGGTCGCGCGTTCGTGCGCTCACTCCGGATGCCGCCCGGCCAACAGCTCCACCAGCCCCAGCGTGGCGATCAGGCCCTGCAACCAGAACAGGTCCGTCAGCCGGACCTGCACGGCGATCCAAACAAGCGTGATGAGCCCGAGCATTTGTGCCGCGCGTGAGGCGAGGGCGGTGCGCCGCCAGGTGAGCACGAAACCCGCGCCGTGGCCGAGGCCCAGTACCGTGAAGAGGATGGCTCCGGGCCAGAAGAAGTCGTGGAACAGCGAGGTGTGCATGAACGTGAGCGGCAGGTGCAGCAGGCCGCCGTCCGGCGCGCACATCAGCAGCAGCCCGCCCGCCAGTGCGTTGAGGGCGAGGAACCCCTGCACGATCAGGACGAGGATGCGCATGCCGCGAATTTGCGGAGTTGCGGGCATCGATGCACCGATCAGGGCAGGGTTCACGTTCTGATACCTGGCCGGTCCCCGATCACCGGCACGGTATTTTCGGAACACCTTCACCATGCATCGCGCACTTCTTCTCCCGGGCCTCCTCCTGCTCGCATTCACGCCCGACCAACGCGATCGTCCACGCGATCATCTGCTGTGGCCGGAGCATCCCACGCTCGCATGGTCCGACTTCAAGGGGGATCCCGGCACGCTGCCGGAGGGTTTCGCGGCGATCACGCACACGGAGATCTCCGCCTCGTACGCCACCGACGCCAGCGGTGTGCGCACCCATGTCGAATGTTGGTTCGTGCCCACCCTCTCACCCGTGAGCCGGACCGGTCGCACGAGCACCATGTTGCTGCAGCACGAGCAGGGCCATTTCGATCTCACCGAGGTGCATGCGCGGAAGTTGCGCCAGGCGTTCGCCGATGCAAAGCTCACGCGTGCCGACGCCGCACAGCGGGTTGCCGCGCTCGCCGATTCCGTGACGCGTGCCCTGGATGCCCGGCAGGACATGTACGACCAGGGAACGCACTACGGACGCGATGAGGCGGAGCAGGCGGCCTGGAGCACACGCATCGGGAGGGAGTTGGATGGGCTGGCGGCGTGGGCGGTGAAGGATCGCTAGACCTCGGGTCGGCGGTCCCGGGCGAGATCCGTCAGTTCTTCATCCAAAGCGCCCCATGGATCGGGCCTTGCTGGTCGCGGACCTCGATCGTATGGATCCCGGGTGCGAGGGCATGGAGTTCGGGACCGGTCGTAGCGGGTGGCACATGGGCCGCAAGGACCAGCGCGCCGCGCAGGTCATGGATGTGCATCCGGATGGCGTCCGTTGTAAGGCCTGTGGCGTCCGTGGTAGGTGCATGCTGTCCCCGAAGGGCTTGCCGTGATGCCAGTGACCGCTGTCGTGAGAAGGTCCCGATCTCTTCAGAACCGCTCGATGAAGACTTGCGTGAATATCGACGGATTCCCACCGTTGGTGCTTGACGCATGGCCAAGGTTGTCCACCTGGGTGTTCCGTGTGAATTGCACAATGATGTATTTCTTGGTGCCACCTGTGACCGTCAGGATATCATTGATACGGCTCGTGTTCTCCACATAGTAGGGCGCGCTGGCGAACTTGGAACTCCCCCAGATCTCGTCGGTGGCATCGGTGGTGTTATAGATCTTGATCGCGTGTTCGGAGCAGCGGTACCCGGGGGCGCTGGCGATGATGTGGTACGTACCCGGCGCCAGCAGCAGGGTATCCCCGACACGATGGATCGAGGTTCCCACCTCGGCGAGGGTGGTGTTCAGTGTGCGCTTGCCCCATGTGTTGGCGGCCTGTGATCCCCCATCCGCACCGTTGAACTTGCGGTCCTGGTAGACCGCATATTCACGTGGCACTACGTGCTGTTGCCAGCTTGCATTGCCGTCGGCATCGCTCGTGAGGATCCTGTCCGTACCCTGGCTGCCATCCTTGAACTGGAAGCTTCCTTCCACGTCAAGGTCCGCGCTGGTGCTCGTGGTACCGATGCCGACCTGCCTCCCGTTGCTGTGCACCGTATTGCCGTTCACGCCCCAGTCGCCGTCATCGGCCATGTCCACGCTGCCGGCATGCAACGCGTAAGGCACGCTGAGCAATTGCTGGGTACCAATGGACTGGAATCCGCCCCCACCGGGTGGGAGCATCAATACCTCCAGGAAGTAGGGTCCTGCGCTCCAATCGATCTGGTCCAATGGTCCCACTTGGAACCCGTCCTGGCCGATGGCCAGGGTGAACAGACCGAGGTCATTGGTCGTGACCGAAGCGGTGGTTTGATGAAGAACAGTGCCGGTCGGCGTGCCTTGGTGCAGGCTCAGGACCACGGTGAACGTGACGTTCGGGTACGGCTGTCCGTTCGCATCGCGCGCCACGGCCTGATAGCTGATCGCCGGTGGGGCCTGGGCCAAAAGAACAGAGGAAAAAAGTATCCCAGAGGCAAATGCAAGATGGCGCATGATGTTCATCGATCTGCTGGATCCGCGCTCAAGGTAGGAGGCAGGGCGAACTGCATCCATGTTGTCCGGGTGATATCGTACATGACCCGCGGCGGTCCAAGGTGACGTTCCTATTGTCCCCGGTCCGTGGCATGCACGTCCTTGTCCTGTTCGGAACGAGTTGCATTCCGCGCGCAACAAGAAGCGGTGCTTGGCGGGGCGAACACCGGAACGAACCTATGACGGACCGTCCGCTAGGTCATTGCTATCGACGATCCGAAGCCCCATCCTACTTGCTGTTGATGTAGTTCCCTGCAGGGCCGCAGACCGTGGGGCAGGGATCGCCGCACGATCTCTCGTACCCTTCGCCCTCGCCCAGTTCCACCGGTGCGCCGTCCTCGATGGCGACCGCGCTCACGCGCATGGTGTTTCCGTTGTCGCACATGTCGGGTACCACACGCAGGGCCTGGCAGCGGTCCACGGTGAGCAGGGCAAGGAGGTCCGCCTTGGTGAAGGAGGCGCTGTAGGAGGCGTGCCCCTTCTTCGTCATGTTCCCGCAAGCGGTCGCGGCGGCGTTCTGGGACATCGGCTGCATCATGGGGATGCCGCGCGCCATGCCGGAATAGAGGATGTAAGGAGTTCCACCGGACAGCTCATTTCCGTCCGCGGAGATCCCGATCGCCACCACCGTTCCGTCCTGATCCTCCAGGCTGGCCATGGCATTGTAGAACCGGATGCCCGTGCAATCGGGGTTGTCCAGCAGGCCGTTCAGCGAGGCCGCATCGAAAAGGGCCATGGTGAACCCGGGTGTGGGGTTTCCGGGAAGGTCACTTTCGGGCCCTGCAAGGGATCCACCGGTCCATGGCATGAACGGTGTGAGCAGAACAAGGGTCGTCGCAAGGGTAAGCGTGCGCATGATGGAGTAGGGTTAAGGAAGAACAAGATAGACCGTTGTCCGATACCGGCCAATGGTGGTGTGTGCGAGAACGCTAATTTGACCGCATGGCCTCGCGTACCTCCCACGCGCGCAGGATCCTGGTCCATTGGTCCGTGCCGTTGCTCGTGCTGTTGTCCCCGGGACTTCGCGCCCGAGCAGGTGATGCACCAGCGGTGTGGAGCGCCCTGTTGGACCATGCCGCATCCGCCAAGACAGCCGGGCGCTACGAGGTGGCGCTCGCCGATCTTGATTCGGCACTGGTGCTGGCCCAGGACGCGCAGGACCAGAAGGCCGTCGCTGAGGTGATCGTCGAGCAGGCCTTCATCCATCAGATGCTCGGACAGTACGATCAGGCCCTCACCCTGCTCTATCGGGCACAGGGGATCCGCAAGGCCATGAACGACCTGCGCGGGCTGGCCGAGGTGGAGAACAACATCGGCTCCATCCACCACAACCAGAAGAACTATGCGAAGGCCGAGACCTACTACAACCAGAGCCTGGCGATCTACGACCAGCTCGGCCTCCAACGGGAGCTGGGGCAGTGCTTCAACAATTTCGGAGCGCTCTATGAGGACATGGACCAGCCCGCGGAGGCGCAGGGATACCACCACCGCAGTCTCCGTATTTGGGAGGCGCTGCATGACACGGGATGGATCGGCGTGAGCGACATGCACCTGGGCATCTGCGAGCAATTGCTCGGCCATCTCGATTCGGCGCAGGTCTATCTCGAGGCGAGCAAGAGGGCCCTTGAGACCCGTCGGGGGGCGTACCATCTGAGCCTGGTGAACGTGCTGCTCGGGAACAACGAGCGCATGGCCGACCGTCCGCGAAGTGCGATCCGCCACTGCAGTGAAGCCCTTGCGATCGCGGAACGCATGGACATCCTTCCCTTCCAGCAAAGGGCGTGCGAGTGCCTGTACCATGCCTACGAGGACCTGGGCGAGAAGGGACGCGCGCTGGAGATGTTCAAGCGCCACATCACGCTCCGTGATTCGCTCTTCGGCCAGGCCAACGTGAAGGAGCTCACCCGCATCGAGCTCGATCATGCCTTCGCCCAGAAGGAGCTGGCGGACAGCCTGACCCGGGCCAAGGCACGCGTGGAGGAGGAACTGCAACACCAGGCGGCGCTGGCCCGTGAACGGGAAAGCCGGAACATCGCGCTCTTCAGCGGGGCGGGCATACTGCTACTGGCGGTCGGCCTATGGCGTCGCCTGCTGTATGTCCGGCGGTCAAGGGCCAGGATCCAGCACGAGCGCGAACGCTCCGACCGACTGTTGCTCAACATCCTGCCCGAGCGGGTGGCCCGCGAACTGAAGGACCATGGCGAGGCCAAGGCCCGCGAGTTCGAGCACGTGAGCATCCTCTTCACCGACTTCAAGGACTTCACCACCATCAGCGCCGGAATGAGCGCGGCGGACCTCGTGGCGGAGATCCATGCCTGTTTCAAAGCGTTCGACGATATCGTTGGTGGGTACGGTATGGAGAAGATCAAGACCATCGGCGACGCCTACATGGCCGCGGGTGGATTGCCCGACCCGGAGCGCGGAACGGCCGCGGAGGTCGTCCGGGCCGCCCTGGACATGCAGGAGTTCATCCGCGCGCGCAAGGCGGAACGTGAAGCCGCCGGACTTCCGGCCTTCAGCATGCGTATCGGCATCCACACCGGTCCGGTGGTGGCCGGGATCGTGGGCGTGAAGAAGTTCCAATACGACGTGTGGGGTGACACCGTGAACACGGCCAGCCGCATGGAATCGAACGGCCAGGTGGATCAGGTGAACATCAGCGCGGCGACCCATGCCCTGGTGAAGGACGACCCGGAGCTCGTCTTCACATTGCGCGGAGAACTGCGTGTGAAGGGAAAGGGGGAGATGGAGATGTTCTTCGTGCGCCGAGGGTGATCCAGAGGTGCTAGCGGACGATCAGCGGGAACCAACGCGTGTGGTTCCCTTGCGCAATGCCAACGGCATAGGTGCCGGCAGCGGATCCCTCCAACGGCACGCGCATGTCGTCGGCGGCGGTGATCTGGCGGTCCACCACCACGCGACCACGCACATCCAGCACGCGCACGCGCAGCGTACCCGCATGGCCGGTCAGGATCGTGAAGCCTTCCGACGCGCTCGTCGGGTTCGGGCCGATCTGGATCGTCGGGGGAGCGTTCGTTCCCGGCACGCTCACCGTCCCGGTGATGGTCGTATCGATGTTCACCACGATGCCGAAGGGAGGCCCCCAATCCCCATCGTCATCCTGCGCACGCATCCACAGCACCTGGTTGCCGGCGAACACGGGCACGGGGATCGCTCCGCCCCTGATCGCCTCCACGGCGCTGCCGAAGTTGCCGTCCGCGGCGAGCATCGGTGTCGCATTGCCTTCCCCGGGATCGGTGTCCACCCAGTATTCCGCCGCGTTCACATGGATGGCGGGGAAGGTCACGGTGCCGGGCAGCACGTCCACCACCACCTGGAACGCTCCGCTCCAGTTGCCGTTCACATCCATCACACGCAGGCCCAGGGTGTGTGTGCCTGGTGCGGGCAGGGTGGCGGTCTCCAGGCGTACGGCTTCCAACGCCGCGTCGTAATTGCCATCGAAGGCGAGCAAGGGCGCACCGTTGCCTTCGCCGGGATCGGTGTCCCAGAAATATTCCCCTTCGCTCACGGTGATGTCCGGGAGCAGGAGGCTGCCGGGGAGCACGTCCACCACGGTGCCAAAGGCGGGTCCCCAGGCGCCGTCGTCGTCCTGCACGCGCAGGAAAAGGCGGTGCGTGCCCGGTGCGGGAAGCGAGCCGGTCGCGACCAGCACCTGCTCCAGCGCCTGACCGAAGGTGCCGTCCACGGCCACCAGTGCGGAGCCGTTGCCGGTGCCGGGATCCGTGTCCCAGAAATACTCGCCCTGCAACAGGCCGGTCTGGGCCGAGGCGCCCAGGCCGATACAAAGGCCGATACCGAACAGGTGCGTGCGTGCGTGCATGGGGATGCGCATCAACGGTCGTAGCTCATGCCCTTCACGCGCAGGGTGGCCCCGGTGCGCACGTTGAAGGGGTGTCCGGTGAGGTAGACGCGCGCGGCGCCGGTGTGCAGCGGGAAGAAGTTGTCCAATGTGTAGCTGCCGCCATAGGCGCCCACATCCCCGATGCTCAGGTCCAGGTCGAAGAACACGGGTGCCGGATTGCCGCCATCGATGCAGCTGGGTGCGCTGCTGAAGGTGCCGTCGGTGTTCAACGTGATCGCCTCGTTGGTCGTGTTGTTCGCGGTGAAGGTGAAGCCCGCGTCGATCGGTGTGCTCACGTTGTTCGAGACGTGGTTGTAATACACGTTGATCTGGCCCTGGTTCCCGCTGTCGTTGTTGATCCCCCGGTTGGTGCCGCTCCAGGTCCGGGTGACCACGTTGTTCATGATCTCCCAGACGCTTCCTGCACTGGTGTTCGCCATGTCGATGCCGTAGGTGGTGAACTGGCCGGTGTAGGCCGTGATGGTGTTGTTCCAGATCAGGTTCTGCACACCGGTGGTGTTGCCGCCATACACCTGGATACCCATCCAACCGTGCTGGATGTAGTTGTTCCGGATGTGTACCACCTGGGCGCCTGTGTTCACGAAGATGCCCTCGTAGCTCACGATGCTCTTCACCTTGTTCCCGATGATGGCGCAGGTGTCCGGTTGGGGGGAACTGCCACCCGGTGAAACTTCGATACCCGGCGCGCTGGTCTGCGAGGCATCGATGTCGCACCCCACCACTTTCCCGAAGTCGAACGCCACGGCACCATCCTCCAGGGTGCAGCCGGCGATCTCGGCCTGGCACGTGCCGTCCGCCAGCAGGATGTCACCGTTCACGAAATGGCCGTCAAGCACCCGTATCGTGGTCCCGCGCGCGGTGCCTCCGCTGGTGTAGGCGATGCTGCCCGAGGTGTTGTACATGCTCACGATCGTTACCGTGCGTCCTGTCGCGCCAACGATGGTGTAGGTGCCCTGCACGTAGAAGAAGTCATCGTTGGTGTAGCTCAGGAAATCCAGGCTGTGGGCCACGGTGATGTTCTCGATCCAGGGGATGTTGCCCGCGCGGTTCTTGATGATGATGCGGTCGCCATCGACGGCCGCACTGACGGCGGCCGTGATGCTGGCATAGGCGGGCGCCTGGCCGAACTCCTCGACGACTCTGTCGGTGGCCAGGAGCGGCAGGGCGGTGAGCAATGCAGTGGTCAGAAGAAAGGACTTCATCGGGCGGTTATTGGAGGGGATGAAGGTAGAAGGATCACCCGACGGGGACCGGACCCGCAACCAACGTCCGCCAAAGCCGGCTGGATCGGGCGGATCAGGAGAAGGCCCCGTCCGGAACGGGGGGGTGGTGTTCCCGCTGACCTAGGGCATCTGCTCCACGCGTACGGCCGTGGGCACCGTGCCACCGATGTTCACCAGGATCGGATCGCGGTCGTTGGCGGCACCGGCATACTTCACCGTACCGTCCATGTTCACGTCGGTGGGCAGATAGCCGGTCACGGTGTTCGTCGGAATGGTGCCACCGATCGCCACCAGGATCGGGTCGCGGTCGTTGCTGGCACCGGCGTATTTCACTTGCGCATCATCCACCGTGTTGCCCGACCAGCTCATGTAAGTGCCGCTCGCCACATGCTGTGCATCGGTGCCATAGGTGGCCGTGCTGCCATCGGTCAGGTCCACGGCCACGGGCGTGCTGCTCAGCGCGATGGTATTGAAGGTCAATACCGAAAGATGGTTGCGGTGTTGCACGCTGATGTAGTAATCGTCCGCGGGTACCTGGAACCCGACGGGTGAGGTGCCGTCCACGTCCACCACGTCACCATCGCGTTGTACGAGCGCACACCGGGTGGCCAGCACGTTGGTGTTGTCGTTCTTGTCGCGCAGTTCGAGAAAGATCCAGTCCACGATGGCGTCGTTGCCCGTGACGGCGAGCACGGAGGCTTCGGTGCTTTCACCACCACCACCCACTTGTGAATAGCCAAGCGCGGAGTAGGGCTCGCTCAGGGGCAGGTACCCACCGGAGCGGAGGCCGTCGTTCATCAGGCCGCTCACACTGCTGTAGGGTCCCTGCAACAGGTTGCGCACGTTCAGCTTGATCTTCACCGGGTCGGCCTGGTGGAAGCCCTGGGTGAGGATGTTCGTGCCGTTGTCCAGGGTCGCCACGGCCACTTCGCCGACCGTCCAGTCCAACGTTACGCCGCCGGTCGTGCCGCTGCCTCCCGCGGCGGCGATGACGGTGGGGGACAAGCTCTGGGCGTTGAGGATACCTGCCGAGATAAGTAGTGCGAGCGATGGGAGGAGGCGGATCATGGGACGAATACGTTGGACCACAAGTTAGCAGATCGGTCATTGCAGGCAACACGCGATCGAGCAGTTGGTGGTCTCGACCGAGCGGATGACCGGACTACGCCCTATCGATCTTCACCGAGGTCATCGCCAGCGAACCAGCCAAGGGCTCGTCATTGAACAGCGAGACGGCCTCGCCCTTCCCCTGCAGGGCCAGCGCGTAGAGCAGTGGCAGATAGTGTTCCGGCGTGGGGATCGCCAGCTGGAAAGCGCGTCCCTGATCGGCAAAGCGTTGCAGCGCAAGGTGATCACCGGACAGGATCAGCTCCTTCATGCGTGCACGAGCCTCCAGGGCCCAGTCGTATCCATAGGGGTCATCGAGATGTTCCCAGGCGACCAGTCCCAGGTTGTGCACCATGTTGCCGCTGCCGATGACGAGCACGCCCCTGTCGCGCAGTGGAGCGAGCTGGCGAGCCATCGCATAGTGCTGTTCGGCGTCCATGCCGCGATCCAGGCTGAGCTGCACCACGGGGACATCCGCCTGCGGGTAGAGGTGCTTGATCACCGACCATGCACCGTGATCGAGCCCCCAGCTCTGGTCCATGCTGACAGGCGTCGGTGCAAGGAGCCGATGCGTGTCCTCCGCCAATTGCGGATCGCCAGGCGCGGGGTATTGCACTGCATAAAGTTCCGGAGGGAAGCCGCCGAAGTCGTGGATGGTGCGTGGTCGTTCCATCGCGGTGACCTGCATGCCGCGCGTTTCCCAGTGCGCCGAGATGCAGAGGATCGCATGCGGCCGAGGAAGTTCGCGGCCGATCCGCCGGAATTCGGCCACGAACCGGTTCTCCTCGATCGCGTTCATCGGACTGCCGTGGCCAATGAAGAGCGCGGGCATGCGTGGAGCGGGGCCGAGGTCTTCAGTGATCCGGGCGAACGTGCGCAGGTCCATCAGGGAGGCGGCGGCCGGGAGCATCGCCATCATTCGGACGAAGCGCTGCCGGTCCATGGACCAAAACTAGCGCATCAACGGAGGCCCGACGTCATTCCACGATGACCCGATAGGCGTCCGCGCGCACCAGGGTCTGAGGTCCAAGCACATGGAAGCCGTCCCGAACAGGCGTTTCCGCGATGGCGGCCAGGCCGGGTGGAAGCAGGAAATAGCGGGTGAACGGGGTGCCGTCGAGCTTTCGGAAGAGGACCTTCACCTCTTTGCGGCCGGTAATGATGTCCGGACGCACCGGCTGCACTGCGAGCAGGTCGACGGTCAGCATGCGGTCCCGCGGTGTCAGGTAGAGCATGGCCCCCTCGAAGCGGGGCCGCCAGTCCTCGGGCAGGATCCGGACGGTGCTGGTACCATCCGCCAGGGTGATCAGGAACTCCCCGGTCGATTGGGCCTCAATGGGGATCGCGGTGAGAAGAGCCGTGCCGATGAGCAAGTGACGTAGGGCCATGGAACATGAAGTTAGGAAGATGCGTCCGCAGGTCCTTCCCGCAAGGAACCGTTACGCGCTTTCGCGTTCGGAGGGCACGGACACGATCATCGCGGGTCGACCTGTTCCCGGTCCGCGGTCATCAAGGCCTCCCATGTCCGGACGCGATCGATCTCGAGGTGCGAGGCGTGATGGACGCAACGCCCGTGGCGGATGATCAACACTTGCGGCGACTCGTGCCTTGCACCATACCGCTCGGCGACCATGTTCGAGACCTCGCGATACCGGAGCAGGTCGAGGAAGAAGGCCGGGTAGTGCGCATCGTCCTTGTCGGAACGTCCGCGTTCAAGTCGGTCCAGTGCCGTCGAGCTGATACCGCATCGCGTGCTGTGCTTGAAGATCAGCACCGGACCTTTTTGCGAGGCGGCGTCGATCGTGTCCAACTGGGCGGGTCCGGTGAGCGGTTCCCAATGCATGGCCTTGACAGGGCGCGAAGTTGAGCATTGCAGGATACGCGATCGGTGCTTCGGGTCACCACGGCAATGGTCCGATCATCGAACGGATCGGTGACACCCTGGTCCACCTGATGCATTTATCTTGGCGAAGTGCCGGTGACGAGGATCTCGTCCGTGACGACCGGAGCCGTACCGATGGACCCTCAACAATGTCCGATGTCCTGAACGAACGGGTGGACCTGCCCGGGCGGACCGAATATCCTTCCCCACCGAATTCTCGAACGCCCCATGCGGCCTCGCCCGAAGCGGGGTTCGCGCTGACCGAGATGGCCGCGTTGGCCGCACGGTTTGTCAACAGCACCGACCGGCATGTGTTCCTCACCGGGAAGGCCGGCACCGGCAAGACCACCTTCCTACGCCAGCTGGCGCAACGCACGCACAAGCGCTTCGTTATCCTCGCACCCACGGGGATCGCGGCTTTGAACGCGGGCGGTGTCACCATCCACTCCCAGTTCCTGCTACCCTTCGGTTCGTTCGTTCCGGAACGGGAACTGCCCGCGGATATCGGGGAGTACGGCAGCTTCCACGACCGGGATGGGCTGAACAGGCGACATCCCCTGAACGCAATGCGTCGCAATGTGCTGCGTGCGGTCGATCTTTTGATCATCGATGAGGTGAGCATGCTGCGTGCGGACCTGCTCGATGCCATCGACCACCGCATGCGTCAAGTTCGGCAGCGCTATGACCGGTCGTTCGGTGGCGCCCAGGTGCTCTTCATCGGGGATCTCTACCAGTTGCCACCCGTCGTCAAGGAGGACGAGTGGCGGTTCCTCGAACGCTGGTACGCGAGTCCGCATTTCTTCGAGGCGCGCGTCGTGAAGGAGGCGGGCTATGCGCATATCGAGCTCGACCGGATCTTCCGGCAGCAGGACCCGCATTTCATCCGGATCCTCAACCACCTGCGCGAGAACACCGTCACTGCCGAGGATGTCGCGGAACTCGACCGGCATCATCGGCCGGTCTTGAGCGGGAAGGAGAAGGAGGGCATCATCACGCTCACCACGCACAATCGCACCGCCGATGCGATCAACCGGAGCGCGCTCGATGCATTGCCCGCAAGCGCGCGCAAATACGAAGCGGTGGTCGAGGGTGATTTTCCGGAGGGCATGTACCCGGTACTTCGGGAACTGGAGTTGAAGGTCGGCGCGCAGGTCATGTTCACCCGCAACGACGTGGACAAGGCGTATTTCAATGGAAAGCTCGCGCGGGTGACGGAAGCGGACGGGAACGGGGTGACCGTGGAAATGCTCGAGGAGGCCACATCGTACAAGTTGAAACGCGAGGTCTGGGAGAACAGACGGTACGTGGTGGATGCGGTCACCAGGGAACAGAAGGAGGAGGTCCTGGGCACCTTCGAGCAATATCCCGTTCGGTTGGCCTGGGCCATCACGGTGCACAAAAGCCAGGGGCTCACGTTCGATCGTGCGATCATCGATGTGGGGCAGGCGTTCGCCCCTGGTCAGGTATATGTGGCCTTGTCGCGTTTGCGATCCCTGGACGGCCTGATCCTGCGCACACGCATCGACCCCGGAGCCGTCAGCACCGATCGCGATGTGGTGGCCTTCAGCGAGCGGCGCCATGCGCAACGACCGTTGCAGGAGCAGCTCCAGGAACATCAGCGGTCGTACCTACAGGAAATGCTGCGCAGTGCTTTCGATCTCGGCGAGCTCCTGCGGCGGACGGAATACATCGGCAAGGACCACGCCGATGCGACCACCTTCGAGGATGAAAGCATGCGCACGGCCCTGGAACGGCTTTTGGACGGATTGCGGGCGGAAGAGGCGAATACACGCACGTTCCGGAACCAGCTCTTCCGCCTGTTGCAGGAGGGGGATCACGGAGCGCTGTTGGATCGTCTCGGTAAGGGGGCGACCTACTACGATCGGCTGCTGACCGGTTCGATGGAGGACCTGTTGCGCCATCTCGCGCAGGTGGAACAGCTCGGTCGCAACAAGCAATACGCGACCGCATTGCGCGAACTCGACGGCATGCTCGTGAAGAAGATCGCCGTGATCGCGAAGGCGCCGACGCTTGCGGGGGCCATTTTGGATGGTCGGACGATCGATCCCATGCCCGACCTCGACCGGGAGTTGACCGGTCGACGCACCCGTTTGGTGGAGCGCACCCGGGAATGGGTCAAGGAGCACATGCCGGCGACCGCCAAGCGGAGCGGGCGACGGCGACGCAGGAACGAGGATGCATTCACCGAGGAGAAGCCCAAGCGTCCGAAGGGAGAGACGTACCTGCGCACCTACGCGGCGGTGAAAGCGGGGAAGGCGCTTGACGAGATCGCGAAGGAACGCGGTCTATCGCTGGCCACCATCGAGGGGCATGCCGCGCGTGGCATCGGCGAGGGCATCCTGGAGATCGATGCGTTGATGCCTGCGGATGCCCGCGACACCATCGCCGATTGGATGACCGGACACCCGGACCAGAACCTGAACGCCGCTCGTGCCCAATTCGGCGACCGGTTCAGTTTCGGACAACTGCGCATGGTGCAGGCCTGGTCGCGCAAGGGGTAGCTCATCGCATGTCCGGACCCCGTTCGCGCGTATCGTAGGACAAGGGGCCTTTCCCTTCCATCCGATCGACCAGCAACGGATCGCCCAACCGGAGATGCAATGGAAGTGGGAGATGGCGCTCCGCAAGCAGGTCCAGCCTGCAGAAGATCCCGAGAGGTGGTGGCTCGAAATGCGGTCCGCTCAGCGAAACCATTTGAACGGACGCAGGGCCGAGGAGCGATCGCCACGTCTCGCCTTGTGCGGTCTGGGCGGCGGCCATGTAGGTCGATGCTCCGAATATCAGCACGAAGATGGCCCGCATGGGGCAAAGGTATCGCGGTCGTGGACCGTCAATTCATCCGTTCGGCGGGAATACCGATCGGGTGCACGCCAAGCACCCGGCCCTGCGGGTCGAGGAAGGTGACCGCGCGCTCCCGGACATGCACCACGAGCATCTCCACGCCGGCGTCCGCGCTGTGACCGAGGAAGGTGCGCAGGTCCGTCACTTCACTTTGGAACAGGCGATAGGCCCGTTCGAGCAGCTCGGGGTCGGTCACATCGGAGACATCCATCCGAGCGTAGAGGGCGGCGCCATAGGCCTGGTAGAACCGGTCACCGTGGAAACGGGTGCTACCGTCCGACACGTGCATATGGAACCGGTCAACACCCAGCGCGGCCAGATCTCCGATCGCATGCGGCAGGTCCCGAAAGCGTTCCAGCGTGGTGGTCAGGCGGCGGATCTGCTCCGGTCCGAAGCGGTCCTGCAGATCATGGCGGTCCGTGTGTGGCATGATTCCTTGCGATCGTGTATCGACACCGCGAACGTAGCGGGAGGCCTGTGATCGGGGCCTTCAGCGAACATCAAGCGTTCCTTACCCTTTCGGGTCCGGATCAGATCCAGCAGCGATCCACCGCGTATTTGACCAATCCGGCGGCGTTCCGCACGTTGAGCTTGGTCATGAGCTTCTTGCGGTGTGATTTCACCGTTTCCGGACTGATGCCGAGATCATCGGCGATCTCCTCATTGGTGCGCTCCTGCGCCACCATGCGGATGATCTCCCGTTCACGTTCGGTCAGCCCCACGTACGCACCGTCCACGCGCTTGTCGGTGTAAGCGTAGCCGCTCTCCACGCTCTTTCGTGCCAAGGGGCTCAGGTAGCACCTGCCGCTCATCACCGTGTCGATCGCCAGGAGCAGCTCCTCGTGTGGGCCTCCCTTGAGAAGATAACCGGAGGCGCCCTCGATCAACATGCTGTTCACGTACTCGATCTCGTAGAGCAGGGAGTGGCCCAGGACCTTCACCCGTGGATGGAGCCTGTGTACGGCGCGCATGGTGTCGATGCCGTCCGACCCGGGCAGGGAAACGTCCATGAGCAACAGGTCCACGGGTTCCTGTGCCAGTCGCTCGAGCACATGCACGCCGGTGCGCGCATGACCGACGATGCGGTAGCGCTTCAGGTCGTCCAGGCGCATGCGCAGGCCATCAGCGATCAGGTCCTGTGCGTCGGCGATGAGGATACGGAGCGGGGACATCTCAGGCACCGGCTTGGGTGGGTCGTTGACAAGGCCCGAAGAAAATTACGAAGTCGAACGATGATCGGACCTCACCACAAGTGGGTAGTGCCATCTTCACATCGCGGCATAGAGGAGGGCGCTCACCGCCAGGGTCAGCAGGAAGGAAAGGTAGGCCAGGCGCAGGGGGAGGAACTTGTGCATGACGATGAAGCGACCGTGCGCATGGAGCTCCTCGAGGATGGCATCGTGCGTGCGTGGTGGAGAGCTCAGCATCCGGGCCATCCATCGCTTGTACTCCAACAGGGACAGTCCTATGAAATTCCCGAAGAACAGGAGATTGCTTCCCGGAGGCAGGCGGTCGCCCTCTGGCATGTTCGGCCGCTTGTACCGGATGCGGGGCAGGGTGGACCAGGCACTGAAGATGATCGTGAGCAGGGCCCCCACGGCCACGACCCAGAGCGGGGCGCGGTGTCCGGAACTCTCCGGTGTGCCGATCTTCCCGAGCGCGAACTGGAGCATCACCGCTGACAAGGTCAACATCAGGTTGGCCTTCAGGTCGCTCATCTGGCTCGTGTTCATCAGGTTCACACGGGACTGAAGCAGCACATAGTCACGGTGGTCCGCGGAGTACGGGTCGACATCGGTGTATTCGACGATGTGATGCTCGTCCTCCGGGAGGTCCTTGGGGTCGTTCACTTCTGCCATCGTTCCGGCTTTGGGGCCAAAATAGTCCGGACCGGGGTCCATGCCGTTTTGCGACCGCTCCGTCCGCGCGGATCCCCGTTCCATCGGGATGCGCATGCCTGAAGGAGCACGCCTGCTTAGTTTTAGCGCCATCCACCAAGCACGTCATTTCCGATGATCCTACGCTACACCTCGCTCACATTCCTTTTCACGGTCTCCACAGGACTGTTCGCCCAGACGATCTGGAGCGGTCCGGTGATCACGTTCACAAAGACCAGCTTCGCCGATTGGACACAGCAGCAGAACCAGGACCGGATCACCGGCAACGTTTGGATCACGCGGGCGGATTCCATGGGGATCTTCAACATCGCCCAGGAGTCCGGTTTCGAACCGAACGTGAGCCCCGCCGGCACGGAATGGGCGTTCGGCACCACTGCGGACATCGGGTCACTGACCTTCACCGATTGGAAGACCGCCGTGAACAACGATCCACCGTCGAGCGTGGCCATGCCCATGGTGCTGCACCTGATCGCCGATGACATCTACATCGATCTGGAGTTCCAGTTCTGGACACAGTCCGCCGCCGGTGGCGGGTTCAGCTATACCCGGAGCACCGACGCCAATGCCGTTGAGGAGGATGTCATCACCGGGCAGGGTCACGTGCTTATCGGCCCGAACCCCTGCAGGGATGGATCGATCACCGTGCGGGTCTCCGGTAAAGGTGATCTCGATGTACAGGTGCTCGATCCGACCGGTGGCCGGGTATCGGAGCGGCACGAGCGCCCGGGTGCCGGGGAACATGTGGTGCGCATCGATCTGGGTGATCGTCCTGCGGGTATCTACTTCGTCCGGGTCATGAACGGTGACACGCACGCCTCCACGTACCGCGTGGTGCTGACCGGACGTTGAACGCGCCGACCCGGGGTCATGAACGTCGCTGGAAACGGCGTGTTCCGATCACCAACGGCACGGCACCGATGGTGCCTATGGAGGAGCGGGTCTCTCCGTGGGCCTAGCGGACCTTCAGCATGTTCTTCACCTGCTGTCGGCCGTTGTTCTGAAGGCGGCAGTAGTAGATGCCCGTCGGCATGTCGCCAAGGTCGCATCCCACCTGATGCCCGCCTGGCGGCCGGTCATCGTTCACCAAGGTGCGGACCAGATGGCCTTGTTCGTCGAACACCTGAAGGACGACACGCCCACCGTGGCTGCTGTAGCGGATCACGGTGTGCTCCACGAAGGGGTTCGGCAACACCTCGATGATGCTCTCGCCCGCACCCTGGTTGGCCTCATGCACGCTTGCGGCGATGCAATCGTCCGGATCGACCAGCGCCAGGCTCTGATAGGTGCTCAGGAGCACCTGGTCCACTTCGGCCTGGTCCAGGCAGAACCAGTCCTTCAGCACCGATGCGTACACCGAGCGATAGTCGTACTGCATCGCAAGGTTGGTGTTGAAGGTGGTGCCGGGATCGATGACCGGATTGCTTCCCAGCATGCCTGGGAGCACCTTGGTGCCGAAAAGGAACATCGGTTCCGACGATCCGTGGTCGGTGCCACCCGATGCGTTGCTCATGATGCGACGCCCGAATTCGGAGAACGTCATGCCGAGCACCCTGTCCTCCAGGCCGAGCAGATAGAGGTCGTCCTGGAACGCCCGGATCGCATCCGAGAGCCCCTGGAGCAAAGTGGCATGCACCCCGGTGGTGTGGTCGCCGGAGTCCACCTGCTGGGCATGGGTATCGAAACCGGTCATGCTCACCCAATAGATCTTGGTCTTCAGACCGCCACAGATCAGCTGGGCCACGATCTTGAGGGCCTGCGCCAGTTCGGCGCCGGGTTGGTTGCCCACCGGGTACAGCGTGCTCTGGTTGCAACCCAGTTGTGCCGCCGCTTCGATCACGTCGCCATAGAGGTCGGCCTGGCGTTGCACGGTGCGGACGAAGTCGAGTTTGCCGCCACTGCAATCGGCGGACACAGGGTCCAGGTAGATGTTGCCGGCCAGGTTGAGGGGGTCGTTCGTGTTGTTGATCGCGATCCCCATGTTCACTCCCATGTGCTGCAGACCCACGCTCACCGGTCCTCCGATGCGAATGGCGAGCGGGTCGGGCATCTGGGCATTGGGGAAGCCCACCGGGTAGTTCGGGTATTCCAGGTTCAGATAGCGCCCGCCCCAGCCGGAGCTCAGCACGGTATCGCTTCCGGACCCGGTCTCCCAGATGTCCGTCGCGCGGAAATGCGAGTAGTTCGGATCGGGATAGCCAACGCCCTGCACAATGGTCAGCTTGTCGTCGTTCCAAAGGTCCATCAGTCCGGACATGGCGGGATGCAGTCCCGTTGCATTTCCGGTGCCGGAGAGGAGGAGCACATCCGTATCCGGGATGATCACCTGCGAGCGGAACCCGCTAAGCAGGGAATATTGGTCCAGGGGGATCACGGTGTTCAGGCCGTCATTGCCGCCGAACAATTGCACGACAACGAGCACACGGTCCTCGACGGTGCTGTTGGCCAGCGCCGCCATCAAAGGGCTGCTCATGCCGCGCACGGCCATTCCGCCCACTGTGGCCAGGGTCGTCGATCGGAGGAAGTCTCTTCTGTTCATGGTCCGGTGCGATCAGATGAGGTGGTGTTCCGCGGCGCCCTGCATGTCGATGAACAGCCCCAGCAACAGAAAGGGCACCAATTGGGCCGCCGGGTCCGTGGTGTTCGGGTCGGCCACGTAGGTGTTGTATGCGTTCGTCCAGTAGGAATCCGTCGTTTGGCCGAACAGCAGGTAGTTCGTCTTCAGGGTATCCTTCACGCTTTGGGAGACATCGACCGCGAAGAGGAACTTGCATGCCTCATCGATCAACGCGTTCGGATCGCCCGCATCGGTGAATTGCTGGACGAACTGGACGAAATCGATCTTGAGAGCGAGGCTCTGGCTCTGCGGTTGCACCATGGTCGCGGGCGTGCTCAGGCCGACGTAGCTGACGCCCTCGTATATCTGCTTGCGTACGGCGTAGGTAGCGGAGTCGAGCCACATCTCGTCATAGAGCGGATATTGATAGTAGGCCGGCCAGCCCGCGACGGCCGGGGGATCGCCCAGGGTCTGTCCTGCATAGGCGACGACGCCGTAGAGGTCCCCCCAGACCTTGTACTGGGCCTCGAACTGTGTGGCGTCGGGGAAGGGCATGCCGAACATGCGGAGCGTGCCAACGGCGAAATCCACCGGGTTCGAGACCATGCATGCGCGCACGTCCGAACTGAAGAAATGCGCGGACAGCAGCAATTCCCGCATCACGATCCGCAGCTGGTCCGCGGCGCCCCCATTGTTCCGGAAGGTCTCGGCGAGCGGAACGATCACGTCGCTCTCTACCGTGGGGTCGATGTCGCCATGAACGAAGAAGCGGTAAAGTTTCCGGCAGATGTGAAGCGAGACCTCGTCCTTGGCGAAGATCATGTCGAGCAAGGCGTTCAACTCGAGCGCCCCCCCGTTGGCGCCGCCCTGGGCTTGGATCACCGTATTGTTGAAGAACGCACTGAACGTCTTGTCCGCGGTGCTATGGAGGAAAGGTACATAGCTCGTTATGGGGATGATCGGATTGCCTCCGTTCGCGAACAGCACCGTCCACCCGGTGAGCACGCGAGCCGCCTGCTGCACGTCCGATTCCGTATAGCCCGTCCCTTCGCCCAGCGTGAACAACTCCATCAACTCGCGACCATAGTTCTCGTCCGGTGCGAGGACATTGTTGAGGTAGCCGTTCAGGTAGATCAGCATGCAGGGGTGGACCGTCACATCGTACATCAACTGCCGGAAGTTGCCGAGGCATTGGTCGCGCAGCAGTTGGTTGTAGCCGTAGAGCGGTTCGGGCAATTGCACTACGCTGGCCTGGGTGGTCAGGTTGGTCTGCCAGAACACCCCCATCTTCTCCCGCAGGTTGCGTTCCTGGCCGACCATCAGGCCCATCAGCCATTCCGCCAGGCTGATGCGGCGGTACGAGATCGGGTCCGGGAAGAGGCCCGTGGCGCGTGGCGTGTTCACCCAGGTCTGCCCGAAGGGCACGTCCGGGTCCACGGCGTTCGGGTCCAGGTTCAGGCTGTACGCCTTGATCGGGGGGGCGGTATTGTTGGTGAAGGTCAGCAGTTCGTCCACCACCTGCGTGAGCGACATGCCATCGAAATGGGCCAGGTCGGCGGGGGTGACGCCGAAGAGAGTGCGTCGCAGCAGATGCGTCAGTTCCGGTCGTCCGAACGGCCCGGAGTAGGGGGTCAATGCCATGGCGGTCTGCGGTTCGGGTGTGGGGGTTGGACCACGGTCGTGATCGAAGGTTCAACCAAATTAGAAAGGCATACAGGGAAACGGCAATGGGTGTGTGAAGATTCTTTCCACATCTCCCGGACGTGTGTTATCATGGTAACGCTGTCTTCACAGGGATCTCATGCAAGCAGTCGGCCATCCCTTCGGAACCGGTCCAACGTGTCGCGCAGGGTGTCCATGAACGGCGTGGCACGATGGCCGAGCACATGTGCTGCTTTCCCGTTGCGGATGTCCCGATGCCCTTCGGTCAGCGCGCGGATCGCCTCGTGGGTGAGCAGGGCGGGACTTCGGCGCAGCCACGCCTGAAGTCGGAACCACGGCACGGAGGCATGCAGCAGCCATGCGGGCACGACCGGTCGTACCGTGCGATGTCCGGTGATCTCCCCGATCGCGACCGCGATCTCTCGCACCGTGCGATAGGTGCCCGAGATCAGGAACTTCTCTCCGGCAATTCCCCTATCCAACGCGGCAAGTGCGCACCGGGCCACGTCGCGCACATCCACCAGGTCGTAGCCACCAGGTGGCAGCATCGGTACGCGGCCATTGTGGATATCGATGATCGCCTGCCCCAATAGGGATGGCCCCGGATCCACCGGCCCGAACACCGCAGTGGGGGCAAGGATCACGGCATTCAAGCCGTGGTCCCGGACCGCGTCCCGGACGATCCGGTCACCGGCCGCCTTCGAGCGGTCGTATGCGGGCGCATGCGCAGGGGTCGGTACGCGGGTTTCGTCCAAGGGCAGATCGCGCGGATGAGCATCATAGCTGTGGATGCTACTGAAATGCACCAGGCGGCCCACCTTGTGTTCGACGCACGCGTTCACGAGGTTGCGTGTTCCGTCGATGTTGATCCGGGGGACCAGGGGGTCACGACCACTATCGATCGAGATCCGCGCGGCAAGATGGATGATGGCATCCATGGCCTGGACGAACCGGGACATGCGGTCGGGATCGAGCAGGTCGCCCCGGATCGTCTCGACCGGTCCGTTCGTGTTCGAAGTGGGAGGATGTTCATGCACGAGTACGCGCAGGTGATGCCCGGCCTCGAGCAGCAGCGGTAGCAGGTTCGTGCCGACATGGCCACTTGCGCCTGTGATGCCGATGCGCATGTCACCAGATGAACGGCACCACGGCCTTGCGCGACCGGGGATAGTCCGGGAAGGTGCGCCGGTACCAGGCATGATGGTCGTGCGCCCGCGGGGCCAGGTTGCAGAACGTCCACACCGCGAAGGACAGGGCGGGCAGGGACCAGGCGGCGATGGCGAAGCCGGACCATTCCAGGATCTCTCCGAAATGGTTCGGACAGCTGATCCGCTCGAAGAGCCCACCATGCGGCACCTGGTAGCCTTCTCCATGACGGCGCAATGCGATCAGACGTGCATCCGCACGCAGATTGATCCCCATGCCGATCAGGAACAATGCTCCACCGAGGATCACCAACGCATCAGGGAAAGCACGGTCCGGCGGGGCCGCGAACCCCAGCCACCAGCCGTTGATCACGCCGTTAGTGGCATTGAACAGCACGGCGCTGCCAACGATCAACAACGGCATTTTCTTTCCGCGTGTCCGAAGCCGGAAGGGGAATATCAACGTTCGGTTCACATAATGCAGCGTCCAGAGCCCCACAAGCATCCAGCTCAGCAAGTCCTTCGGCCGGGGGCCCAGCAACGTCATCATCGGGAAGATCAACAGGGCAGGCAGTTCCATCCAGAACCAGCCCCAGTGGTTGTCCACCTGTGGACCCCAGCCCACACGGGCATGCCGCCCATAGGGCACGCGCACACGCAGGAGGAAAGGAAAGGTCACCAGGGCGATGATGGTCCAGGCGATCACGAGCGGTAGGAAGGTGGACATGGAGCGATCTTACGCATTGGTGCGCATAGCTCACGGCGCCGTTGCACCTTTGTGCGCATGAAGCTGATCAGTTTCAATGTGAACGGCATCCGTGCCGCTGTGGGCAAGGGCGTGGTGAAAAGCCTCCAGGGGATCGATGCCGATATCATCGGCTTCCAGGAGACCAAGGCCAACCCCGAGCAGGTGCGCGAGGCATTGAAGGATCTGGATGGCTACGAGGTGCATGCGTACGGTGCGGAAAAGGCCGGCTACAGTGGGACGGCGATCGCATGCCGGGAAAGCCCGGTCCGTGTGGACTACGGCATCGGCATGCCTGGGCACGACGACGAGGGCCGCGTGATCACCGCCACCTTTCCGGAGTTCATCGTGGTGAACACCTACGTGCCCAACAGCGGCCAGGAACTGAAACGACTGGAGTACCGCAGGAAGTGGGACAAGGCATTGCGCGACTACCTGAACGGTCTCAGAGGAAAGCGTCCCGTGATCTTCACGGGCGACCTCAATGTGGCCCATCACGAGATCGACATCGCACGACCGAAGGCCAACTACAATAAGACCGCCGGCTACACGCAGGCGGAGATCGACGGTCTGGACGCCCTGCTGGGAACGGGATGGGTGGACACCTTCCGGCACCTGCATCCGGAGGAAGTGAAGTACAGTTGGTGGAGCCAGCGTTTCGGTGCGCGCGCCAAGAACGTCGGCTGGCGGATCGACTACGTGCTGGTCTCGAAAGGCTTCGAGCAACAGGTCAAGGATGCCTTCATCCTGAACGACATCATGGGCAGCGACCACTGCCCGGTGGGGATCACCTGGTGAGGGCCCTGGCCTAAATTCGTTCCATGCTTCCACCTGCTGCGATCGGACGCACATATGCATCGGTCGCCCTGATGCTGTGTGTCTCGGTCCTTTCCGCCCAGCGCAAGGTCCTGATCATCGGCATCGATGGTTGCCGCCCCGACGCCCTGGTCGCGGCGAACGCGCCGGTGATCGATAGCCTGCGCAATACCGGTATCTATACGTTGGAAGGCATCACCCATCCGCCCACATGGAGCGGCACCGGGTGGAGCAGCATGCTCACCGGTGTCTGGGAGCAGAAGCACGGCGTGGTCGACAATACGTTCGCAGGTGCGCACTTCGACCTATGGCCGCATTTCATGGACCGGCTCAAGGCCGCCTATCCCACCATGCAAATCGCGTCCATCGTGCATTGGGGACCGATCAATGATGAGATCCTCGCCAATGCCGATCTCGAGCAGACCTATGCCACGGATGCGGAAGTGACCACCGCCGCGGTGGACCTCCTGACCAACGGGGATCCCGATGTGGTCTTCCTCCAATACGACGACGTGGACCACCAGGGGCATCTGCACGGGTTCGATCCATCCGTTCCAGAGTACATCACCGCCATCGAGACGGTCGATGCCCAGGTGGGGGCCTTGATGGGGGCGCTGGCATCACGTCCCGTTGGCGAGGAGTGGTTGGTGGCCGTGACCACCGATCATGGCGGGAACCTGGCGGGCCATGGTGGCATCACCCCGGAGGAACAGCGGATCTTCACCATCCTGAGCTCGTCCCTGCTCCATCCCAAGGAGTTGAAGGCCGTGATGGATACCGCGACGATGGGCCCGACCCTGGCCATGAACAACACCGGGTATGCGCGGGTCGACAATCCCATGGGCTATCAGTTCGGAATCACCCAGGATTTCACCATCGAATGCCGCGTCAAGATGCCCATGACCTGGGCCGGCGATCCGGTGATGGTCGCGAACAAGAATTGGGCGAATGGATCGAACGCCGGCTTCGTGATCAGCACGACCATGAGTGGTCCGGAATGGAAGTTCAACGTGGGCGATGGGGCGGACCGCGTCGACCTGACGGGATCGCCGATCAATGATGGCCAGTGGCATCATCTCGCGGTGACCTGTGATCGCGACGGCAAGGTGCGGATCTTCCAGGATGGGATCTATCTGCGCGAAACGAACATGGCCGCGATCGGCAACATCAACACCGGACTCCAGCTGGACATCGGTCAGGATGGGACGGGCACATATCCCACTGCCTTTCCGGGATCCATCGCCGATGTGCGCATCTGGAACGCCGCGCTCCCGATCAAGACCGTTTCGGCCTGGTCCGGGAAGATCGTGGACACCTCCCACCCTTACTGGTCGTCGCTGATCGGCGAATGGAGAATGGACGAGGGGATCGGCACGACGATGGCGAACACCGTAAGTGGCGCATCGGGACTGGTATTGTTGGGTATCGGCCCAACTTGGGATGCCGGTATGGAGGAGTTGGTGACCACCGACCTGTCACGCACACCCACGCAGGTCGATCTCCCGCCGAGCATCGTGAAGCATCTGGACCTGCCGCTGAATCCGGGTTGGGACTGGGACGGTCGTTCGCTGATCCCGATCCAAGGGCCGATCAGCGTGCATCTGCGCACCCTGCTGCAGGGGCCCTATGACAGTGGGTCGCAATTGATGAGCGACGCCCTGCGCTACTTCGGATGGCTGCCTTTGACCGAACCTTACAGCGGGTTGGGCTTCTCCCAGGCCGGCGGAGGTGGTGGTGAGGACCTGCCACCGATCGTGCTGGACCAGCTCGGGAATGATGCGATCGTGGATTGGGTGTTGGTGGAATTGCGGGACCCGATCGATCCCGTCCAGATCATCGCCACACGCGACTGCCTGATCCAAAGGGACGGCGATGTGGTGGACATCGACGGTGTCTCGGACCCGGTATTCGATGTGGCGCAAGGCTCCTACTATGTTGCGGTCCGTCATCGCAATCATCTGGGTGCGATGACCGCCGAGGCGGTCCCCTTCCTGGAAAATACGCCGCCCACGATCGATCTCAGCGATCCCGGTCTGCCCTTGTACGGCACACAGGCCATGGTGACCATCGCTGGACGTCGCGCACAATGGGCCGGTGAGATCAAACCCGATGGTCAGGTGAAATACACGGGCTTCGGCAACGACCGCGACCGTATCCTGCAGATCATCGGTGGTTCCATCCCCACGGCCACTGCCACCGGCTACTATGTCGAGGACCTCAACCTCGACCGGCAGGTGAAGTACGCGGGTTTCCAGAACGACCGTGATCTGATCCTGCAGAACATCGGAGGAGCCGTGCCTACTGCCGTCCGCCCTGAGCAGCTGCCTTGATCGCCGGCCGATATCCGCTGCACACATGAAAGGACTGATACGCCTGGAGGAGTTCGCCCAGTTCGGGGCATGCTTGATGCTCCTGATCATGAACGATGTTCCCTGGTGGACCTATCTGCTCCTCTTGATCGGTCCGGATATCGGCATGCTGGGCTACCTGGTGAGCCCGCAAATGGGCGCATTCACCTACAATGTTCTGCATCACAAGGGCATCGCCATCCTGCTGGCCGCATGGGGAATGACCATGACAGCGTCGGACGTACTCGTCCCTGGCATGCAGGGGCCGGGAACGATAGTACTAGGGGCCTTGGTGATCTATGGGCACGCTTCCCTGGATCGCATCTTCGGCTATGGCCTGAAATTCAGCGACGCGTTCCAGCACACCCATTTGGGTCGGATCGGGAAAATGCGGGAACCTGCGGACCTGTCACGTTAGATTTGCATCAATTCCCACTGCATGCGCATCCTGGTGATCGAGGACGAGCCCAAAGTGTCCGCCTTCATCCGCCAGGGATTGGAGGAGTCGGGGCATACCGTGGTCCAGGCGTTCGATGGGGCCATGGGCAAGAAGATCGCGCAACGCGACCCTTTCGAGTTGATCATCCTGGACGTGCTGTTGCCGGGCATCAACGGACAGGACCTGTGTCGTGACCTGCGCCGGACGCATCCCTCCGTTCCGATCCTGATGTTGTCCGCCCTGGGTACGACGGACGACAAGGTCTCCGGGTTGGACGCGGGCGCGGATGATTACTTGGTGAAGCCGTTCGAGTTCAATGAATTGCTCGCACGGATACGCTCGATCACTCGAAGGCGGTCCAGTGCCCAGGATACGGCGGCCCGGATCGTTTTCGGCGATCTTGAGCTCGATCTGAACCGCAAGATGGCCCTTCGGTCCGGGGAGAAGATCCCGCTCACCGCGAAGGAGTTCGCGCTGCTGGAGTATTTCATGCGCAATCCGGACCGCGTGCTTTCCCGCGCGGAGATATCCGAACATGTGTGGGACATCGATTTCGAGACCGGTACCAACGTGGTGGACGTGTACGTGAAGCTGCTGCGTAAGAAAGTGGATCATGACCCGGCCCATCGGCTCATCCACACACGCGTGGGACTGGGCTACATGCTCTCCCAGGAGGGATGACCATCCGCGACCGGCTCACCTGGCAGTTCGTCCTGCTGGTGTCCCTGATCCTCGGGGTCGCCTTCGGTGTCATCTATTCGTCCTCCTCGACCTACCGCTACGATGATTTCCATGAACGTCTGAAGGCGCGGGCAACGAACATCGCCAACCTGCTGCTTCAGGTGGAGGAGGTGGACGAGGCGCTTTTGGAGAAGATCGAAACGTCGAGCCCGCTGCGGCTCACCCGCGAATGCGTGTGGGTGATCGATGTCGATGGAACGGTGGTGTACCACGGGGGGGAGGATCGTCCTCGACCGCCCCGCGATGCGCAGGTGCGTTTGTTGAACGGCGGCCCGGAAAGGAACCGGGATGAGGGTGGTCTGGAGGGGATGGAGCTGCTCTATTCCGGCAGCGGCCAGCGCGCCGTGGTATCGATCTCCGCCATGGACGTCTACGGGCAGCGCAAAATGGGCAATCTGGGACGGGTGCTGATCGCCACGTTCATTGCAGGTGTGCTGCTCATCTTCTTCATCGGTCGCGTCTATGCGGCACGTTCGCTGGCCCCCCTCCGGCGCCTCAGCGAGGAGATCGCTTCCATCGGCGTGGACCATCTGGATGAGCGCGTGGATGAGGGGAACGGGCGTGACGAACTGGCGGTCGTGGCGCGCGCGTTCAACGAACTGCTGGAGCGGCTCGATGATGCGTTCAAGGGCCAGCGCGGTTTCATCGCCAATGCTTCGCATGAGTTGCGGACCCCGCTGACCGCGGTATCCGGGCAGTTGGAGGTCCTCCTCTTGCGCGACCGGCAGGTGTCGGAGTACCGCACCGCGATCACGTCCGTACTGGAGGACCTCCGCAACCTGAGGCGGCTCGTGGACAGTCTTTTGGAATTGGCACAGTCGGAAGGTGGGCGCTCTGCCGTATCGTTCCGACCCGTGCGCATGGACGAGCTCATCTGGCAGGCCCGCTCGGAGGTGTTGCGTGCCGGTGCCGGCCGTCAGGTCGAGGTGGGCATGGAGTCCGTGGACGAAGAGGCCCAATGGACGGTGCAGGGCGATGAGCGCCTCCTGCGATCGGTCCTGTTCAATCTGATGGAGAACGGCTGCAAGTATTCCCCGGACCAGCGGGTACGCGTGGAGATGCACACGGCCGGGGAACGATTGCGCATCGCGTTCGTCGACCAGGGGATCGGCATTCCGGAGGAGGATCAACAGAACGTATTGGAGCCATTCCGTCGGGCACAGAACGTCATGGGAAAGGCCGGACATGGCATCGGCCTTTCCTTGGCGCGACGGATCGTGCTGCTCCATCATGGGGCGTTCCGTTTCCGTTCGGAGGTCGGTAAGGGCACCACCGTCACCATCTGGCTGCCCCAGGGCTGAGCGGAACGGGTCTTCTTCATCCCCTTTTCATGCGGACTTCACCAGGTCCTCATTCCCGCGCCGGAGCATTGCAGTGGCGACGGCGGGAGCGGAAGGGTCGCCCCGATCCTGGAACGATCGGTCACATGAACATGACCCGGGCTTTGACAGGGTTGCCCGGTCTTGCAGAGGGGCCTATCGGGAGGTTGGCCCCTCGCCCTTTTGGGGCAGGCCCACGATCTTCGCCTCGCAACGGCCCATGCGCGTCCTCCTGCTCGACAATTACGACTCCTTCACCTGGAACCTGTACCACCTCCTGGTGGTCCATGTTCCCGTTGAAGTGGTGCGCAACGATGCCATCACGCCGGGTGAGGCCGGGTCGTTCGACCGGATCGTGCTTTCGCCCGGCCCTGGTCTGCCCGGCGAGGCGGGTGTCATGATGGACCTTTTGCGGGCCTGGGCCGGCCGCCGTCCGATACTGGGCGTATGCCTGGGCATGCAGGGCATTGTGGAGCATTGCGGTGGGCACCTGTTCCAACAGCAGCGCGTGATGCACGGCGTGGAGGTCGATTGCGTCCCTTCGGAACCCCGTGATTCCCTCTTCGCCGGAATGCCTTCGCCGTTCACTGTCGGATTGTACCATAGCTGGGCCGCGGACCCGGTGGCGCTACCGGAGGAACTGCGCATCACGGCGCGCAGCGGAGCGGGCGTGATCATGGCCGTGCGGCACACCGAACATGACCTGGTCGGTGTGCAGTTCCATCCCGAAAGCGTGATGACCCCGCTGGGAGGGCGGATCATTGCGAACTGGTTGGGAGCCTGAGCCCACACCGGTCCGCGGGGATCAATACAACAGGTTGTTGTTCCCGAGCGGACGCGTCTGTTCCAGTTTCAGGTCGCGCAGAATGCTCGCCTTCACGTTGATCCGGAAGCTGAAGCTCTTGCGGACGCCGATGGGGATGATGTTGAAATTGAACTCCCAGCAATGTAGGTCCCAGTAAAGGTTCAATGTCGTCGGGGTCCATTCCCCGGCCACCAGGTCATACCCGCTGGACGCGCCCAGCTTCCAATACTTGAACACGGTGATGTCGCCGTTGAAAAGGACGCTCTGGCTCACGTTGTCCTGACTGCCACCCTCCAGATAGCTGCGCGACAGCGCATAGCTGTAATTGACGCTCAGCCGCCAGGGTACCTGAAGGTCGATGCGTGCGCCCTTGTTGGGGTCGGCATCGCCCACGACGTGGTCGTCCCCATCGCCGCCCTGAGCCTGTCCGTATCGCTTGCTCTTGAGGTCGAAGCCCAGTGCGACATTGGTGGATGTGAGCCGCGCAAGGGCACCGTTCACGTCCTTTTGCGCCTTGTCGATCCGACGTCCCAGTGAATCCACGGCGTACGGGTCCCAGACGCTCACGAGGTTCACGTTCAGCTTTTTCAGGAGCGCGGTCCGCGCGGCGATGTTCACCGACGACCAGTTCACAGAATCCTTCATCCAGTCATAGCTGGAGGTGATGCCCAGAAAATCCAGCAACGGCACTTTCTTGAAAGGGGCCGCGGCATCCTCGGTGGCCTTGCGATCGCGCACCTTGGCCTCCAGGCTCTGCACAAGCCCCAGGTTCACCGTGCCGCTCGCACCGGATGATGGGGCTCCGTAGACCCCGATCGAGAAGGGGTTGTAGCTGGACGTGGCACCCGCGTTACCGAAAGGCCCTTCGATCGCCGTGCCTTGGTCGGGGCGGAAATTGACACCAGCACTGGGTGTGATCACGTGCCGGATCGCACGCAGGCCCCTGCCATGGAAGCGGAACATGCCGTAGACCTTGCTTGTGAGCGTGGCACCCATGCTCCACTCGAACGGTGCGCCGAACTGCGGCACCGTATCGGTCACCGCGTACGTCGTGTCCGCATCGGAGATCACGGTCTTGCGCAGCTGCCTGAAGTACATGCGGTCGGTGGCGCGCACCTCGGGGTTGATCGAGAAGTACTTCGTCTTGAAGGAGGTGGTCAGCGCGGCGGTGTGCAGGATGCCATTCCGCAATTGACGGGTGAGCTCGGGCATGTTGTCGAGGTAGAGCTGGTCCTCGGTCGTGCTGAGGCGGTTGTCGAAGTTGGCGGAATAGCTGATTCCGATCTGATCGTACCAGCGTGAACGGGACACCTTGGTGTTGCGCAGCATCTGCACGGGGTAGATCCGGCTGAGGTTGAACGCGAGCGCGGGTATGGTGATGTCGAAGGTCCTGTTCAGCGTGTTCTGGCTGTGGCGAAGGTTCGCGGACAAGCTGTACGGGCGCCCGGGCCAGAGATGGGTGTAGGCGATGTTGCTCGAGAACGTATTGCTGAGATAGTCGAAGGTGCTGCTGTTGAAGTTGTTGGTGAAGTTCTGGCTGGTGCCCACGTTCACGCTGGCGCTGAACCGGTCCGTCAGGCTGGCCTTCGCGTCCATCTGGTGCTGCCATTTCAGGAAGTAGTTCCGCTGCCTGCTGAAGTCGGGGAACTCCGGGTCTCCATTGAGCAGCGTGCTGTGGCTCAGGTCCACCTGTCCGGAATAGCGATAACGCACCTTGTATCGTGTAAGGGCGCGCAAGGCCCAGCTGCCCTTGCTGTAGATATCACCCGTGAGTTGCAGGTCGGCCCTTTCGCCCATGGGCAGGTAGTACCCGCCGTTCAGCAGGTAGAATCCGAGTTGTTCCGACTCGCCGTAGGCGGGAAGCAGGACCCCCGTTGTTCCACGCGATCGGTTGGGGAAAAGTCCGAAGGGGATGGCCAGGGGAAGGGGCACCTTTCGGACCTTCATGACGGCCGGGCCGGCGATGATCTTGTCGTCCGGGAGCACGATCATGCGGCTCACCTGGAAGTGATAGTGGGGCCTCGGTCTGTCGCAGGTGGTGAGCACTCCGCCCTTGCTGTCCACTTCGCCGGTGGGTTTTCGCTTGCTGATCCGTGCCTGCACGTAGGTCTGTTGTTCCTGCGTACGCACTTCGTGGATCAGACCCTTCTGTGTGCGGAAACTATAGCGAATGGAATCAGCACCGATGGTATGGCCGCCCTGGGTGAAGACAGGCTTGCCCGACACCTCGTTCGCGCTGTCGGGCACACCGAACGCCCGCACTTCTTCGTTGTCGAAATGATACTCGATGTGATCGGCGGTGAGCTCGATGTCCTCGTACTTCACCCGGGCCGCACCGAACAGGTACACGGTCCGCTGTGCCAGGTCGTACCGGATGCTGTCCCGTGCACTGTATGTGATCTCGTTCTGGAGGTCCTGGCCCGTCACTTGCACTGCGCCACCCCACATCAACACGGTCGTGAGGATAAAAGCGTTCGTCGATCGCGGCCACCGGGTGGGGCCGCCGCTAGTTTCGCACCCGAAGGGCCCGATGCCGCGCGGCCTCGCCATTCGTGGGCCGAAAATAGGGCATCGCCCCGGGGGGATCCGGATGGACATGTGCACCAAGCTCGTGTACCGGTCGGTCGTTGTGGCGGCCCTTCTGGCCATGCCCGCACGTTCCATGCCACAGGCCACCACCGATCCGAACAAGATCGATGTCGTGGCCATCGATGCCGGACACGGCGGCAAGGACCCCGGCAACCTGGGTACCGGCCGCTACAGGACGACCGAGAAGGATGTCGCGCTGAATGTATCCCTGCTGGTGGGCAAATACATCGAGCAGGCCTTCCCGGACGTGAAGGTCATCTACACCCGTGATGATGATCGATTCGTGGAGTTGAACGAGCGCTGCCGGATCGCCAACAACAACAAGGCGGACGTCTTCATATCCATACACTGCAATGCCAACAACAGTTCGGCGCCAGCGGGGTGCGAGACCTATGTGATGGGATTGCACAAGACACAGGCGAACATGCAGGTGGCCCAAAAGGAGAACGCGGCGATCCTGTTGGAGGAAGGCCATGAATTGAAATACGATGGCTACGATCCGAAGGACCCCGAGAGCCTGATCGCCCTGAGCCTTCGGCAGAACGCGTACCTGGATCACAGCCTGCTCCTCTCCGCGCTCGTCCAGGAACAATTCAAGGATCGCGTCGGCCGTCACGATCGAGGGGTGAAGCAGGCGGGCTTCCTCGTGATCAGCTACACCACGATGCCCGCCGTGCTCATCGAACTGGGCTTTCTGACCAACGGTACGGAGGAGGATTTCCTGCAGAGCGCTCAGGGGCAGGATTACATGGCCTCGGCGATCTACAGGGCGTTCAAGGAATACAAGGCGGAAGTGGAGGGTATCGACGTTGCTCAGGGACCGGGTGGTGGTGGACCGGCGGCGGACACCATCCACGAGGAGGGGCGGCCCCGAATGCCCCTACCGGAGCCGGGTGTGCGGTTCAAGGTGCAGGTCGTCACCGCGTCCAAGCACATCGAGACCGCCCCCAAGAACTTCAACGGGCTTCAGGGTGTTGAGGAACACAAGGGATCGGGACTTTTCAAATACACCGTGGGCGATGAACCGACCCTGGACGCCGCCCGTGCGCTGCAACAGGAATGCCGGGACAGGGGCTACGATGGTGCATTCATCGTGGCGTACAGGAACGGCGAACGGATCGAACTGCAGGAAGCGGTTAAATTAGCCCAGGGCCAATAATGGCAAGCCTTTGCTGAAGATCAAGCGGGAGTACTACATCGCCTTGATGGTGATCGCGGGAGTGGTCCTGCTCATTTTCGGCGTCAACTACCTCAAGGGTTTGGACCTGCTCGAGCGCAGGAACGTCTACCATGCCGTCTACACGGATATTTCCGGTGTGACGGAGACCACACCATTGTTGCTCAATGGGTACAAGGTGGGTAGCGTGGTGGGCTCCAACTTGATGGAGGACGGAAGCAGCCGGATCCTGGTGAGCTTTCAGATCAATGAGGACGACCTGAAGGTGCCGAAGGATTCGCGCATCGTGATCACGGGTGATCTGCTCAACAAATGGACCGCCCTGGAACTGGGCACATCCGAGGAGCTGGCTCATGCAGGTGATACCCTTGAAGGCCGCACCCCGATGTCATTGACGGAAAGCGTCACCTCACAGATCGACCCGCTGAAAAGGAAGGCCGAGGGCATGCTGGTATCCGTGGATTCGGTCCTCACCGTGTTCCAAAGCATCCTGAACCCCGAGGCGCGGATGGACATCGACAAGAGCTTCATGAACATCCGGACCACGTTGGAACACCTTAGTCAGGCGGCCGACAGACTGGACAAACTGATCGCCAGTGAAGGGGAGGCGATCCATGTGACCCTGGACAATCTCAACGCCATCACGGGCAATTTGAAGGACCACAATGGGCAGATCGCCCATATCCTTGAGAACCTGGACACGGCCTCGGCTTCGCTTGCAGATGGCAAGCTGGACCGTGCCCTGGCCTCGCTGGACAGTACGCTCGCGGATGCCCGTGGCATCATGGGGCGCATCGAGAGCGGTCAGGGTACCCTGGGAAAGCTCGTGACGCAGGATTCGTTGTACGACAACCTGGAAGCGGCCACAAGGGAACTGGAGATCCTGCTGGAGGATATCCGACTGAACCCGGACCGCTACGTGCACATCTCCGTTTTCGGCAGGAAGGACAAACTGCCGAAGCTCAGCGAGAACGACGTGCTCCGCATCAGTGATGCGGTGCGCAACGCCGATAAGCGATGAGCCCGGCCAGTGTGATCTTCCTGGTGGTCCTGCTCGGTGCCTCCGGCCTGTTCGCCAGGCAGGTGGGGAAGATCCGCCGCAACATCGGTCTCGGTCGACCGCTGGACCGGACGGACCGGCGCGCAGAGAGATGGAAGGTGATGGCCCGCGTGGCCCTGGGCCAGGGCAAGATGGTGGCCCGCCCCGTTGCCGGCGTCATGCACATCCTGATCTATGTGGGTTTTGTGGTCATCAACATCGAAGTACTGGAGATCGTCATCGACGGCGTTCTGGGCACGCACCGGGTGTTCTCCTTCCTGGGTCCCTTGTACGATGTCCTGATCGGTGGTTTCGAGATCCTTGCTGTGGGCGTGCTCCTGGCGTGCGTCGTATTCCTGGCGCGCCGCAATGTGCTTCGGCTGAAGCGCTTCTGGTCGAAGGAAATGACCGTGTGGCCGCGCAGCGATGCGAACATCATCCTGATCGCGGAGATCATCCTCATGGGCGCGTTCCTGAAGATGAACGCGGCGGATCAGGTGTTGGCCGCACGCGGTCATGCGCACTACACATTGGCCGGGAGCTACCCGGTGAGCACGTTGCTGCGGCCTTTCTTCGAAGGCATGTCCGATGCGACGGTGTATGGCCTCGAGCGGGCGTTCTGGTGGGTACACATCGTCGGCATCCTGGCCTTCCTGAACTACCTGCCGATCAGCAAGCACTTCCACATCATCCTGGCGTTCCCCAACACCTGGTACAGCAAATTGACCCCAAGGACCCAGGTGCGGAACATGCCTCGTGTGACCGAGGAGGTGAAGCTGATGCTGGACCCGAACGCGGACCCCTACGCCGCACCGGCGGAGGGGCAGGTGGAACCGGAACGGTTCGGCGCGAGGGACGTGTTCGACCTGACCTGGAAGAGCCTGATGGACGCATACAGCTGCACGGAGTGCGGACGTTGCACCAGCGAGTGCCCGGCGAACATCACCGGCAAGTTGCTGAGCCCGCGCAAGATCATGATGGACACGCGGGACCGACTGGAGGAGGTCGGCCGGAACATCGATCGCCACGGCAGTTTCCAGGACGATGGGAAAAGCCTGCACGACCGGATCAGTGAGGAGGAGCTCTGGGCCTGCACCACGTGCAATGCGTGCACACAGGCGTGCCCGGTGAACATCGATCCGGTGGACATCATCATGGAGATGCGCCGCTACCTGGTAATGGAGGAGAGCCGCACGCGACCGGCGCTCACCAGCATGTTCAACAATGTGGAGAACAACGGCGCGCCGTGGGCCTTCGGTCCCGACAAGCGGCTGCAATGGATGGAGGAACAATAGATGATGCCATGGAACCCCTGAAGGTGCCGACGATGGCCGAGTGCGCAGCGAAGGGTGAAAGTCCCGAGGTCCTTTTCTGGGTGGGCTGCGCCGGCTCCTTCGACGATCGGGCACGGAAGATCACCAAGGCCTTCGTGAAGCTGCTGAACGCGGCCGGGGTGAAGTTCGCCGTGCTGGGCCAGGAGGAGAGTTGCACGGGCGATCCCGCCCGACGCGCCGGCAATGAGCTCCTGTTCCAGATGCAGGCGATGCAGAACATCGGCGTGCTCAATGGCTATGGGATCAAGCGCATCGTGACGGCCTGCCCGCATTGTTTCAACACCCTGAGGAACGAATATCCCGAACTCGGTGGAACGTATGAGGTGATGCACCACACCCAGTTCATCAACGCGCTCCTGAAGGAAGGCAGGTTGAAGGTCGGAGGGGGCAGCTTCAAGGGACGGCGCATCGTGTTCCACGACCCCTGTTATCTGGGGCGTGGGAATGGCGAATACGAGGCGCCACGCGAAGTGCTTGCCCGCCTGGACGCGGAACTGGTCGAGATGAAACGTTGCCGGCAGAACGGGCTTTGTTGCGGGGCGGGTGGCGCACAGATGTTCAAGGAACCCGAGCCCGGGACGCGCGACGTGAACATCGAACGCAGCGAGGAGGCCTTATCGACCGACCCCGCCTACATCGCGGCGGGCTGTCCGTTCTGCAATACGATGCTGACCGACGGGGTGAAGCATTTCAACAAGGAGGACACCGTGCGGGTCAAGGACATCGCCGAACTGATCGCCGAAGCGGGCGACCTGTGATCGATCACCTTCTTCTGCGGAACCGGTGCGATTCGTGCCGCGTGCCGACCGCTCTTTGGTGCGCGTCACGATAGATCCCCCGGGACATCAGGAAATAGACCCCGATGCCCACGACGGTCCAGATCACGGCTGCGATCTGGGCGGTGGTGGTTAGATACACCATCAGGCCGACGATGGTCGATACACCGAGTACGGGCACCACGGGATAGAGCGGAGCGCGGAAGGGCCGGGGCACGTCCGGTTCGGCCTGACGCAGCTTGATCAATGAGAGGTGGACGAACAGATAGGTGAACAGGCTGCCGAAATTGACGACGGAGGCGATCGTGCCGATATCATCATAGAACACCGCCGCGAGCGTGATGATCACCCCACCACTGAAGAGGATGGAGATGTACGGGGTCCCGAAGCGCTTGCTGACACGCTCGAAAGGGTGCGGGAGCAGACGGTCCCGTCCCATCGCGTAACTGGCGCGTGTGCCGCCCACGATGGAGCTGAGGACGACCGACCCCGTGGCCACCAATGCGGAGAACGCGATCAGGTCGATGAACGGACGGAAGTGCGAGACCTTCCGGGCAAGCATGTCCAATGGTGAAGCGGTCCCGGCAAGCATCCTCCAGTCGAGGACCCCGATCTCCACGGCCGCGATGCACATGTAGAGCACGAAGGACACGATGAAGGCGAGGATCAGGGCCCTGGGGATCGTGTGCGCGGGGTCCCGGGTCTCCTCGGACATCATGCTCACGGTATTGAAACCGAGGAACGCGAAGAAGATGATCGCCGCACCATGGAGCGTACCGTTGATGCCGGTGGGGAAGAAGGGGGTGAAATGGGCGAGATCGAAATGCCGAGCGAGGTGATAGCCGCCGGCCAGCAGCACGAGCACGATCGCGAAGACCTTGATCAGCACCATGCCGGTGGTGGCATTGGCGGTCTCCCGCACACCGATGATGTTCAGGACCGTGAGCACGATCGGGAGTCCCACCGCTGCGCAGAGCAGTGCGGTGGTCACCTGAAGACCGAAGAGTTCCGTGAAATAGGCGGCGAACCCGACGGATACCGTGGCGGCCCCGACGATGTAATCGAAGTACTTGAACCAACCGACCAGGAAGCTCCAGAACCGTCCGAACGCCCGTTTGGTGAAGGCGTAGGAAGCGCCGGTCTCGGTGATGAACGAGGAGAGTTCCGCTGCGGACAATGCCGTCAGCAAAGCGACACCCCCGGCGGCCAGGAAGGAGAGGATGACGGAAGGCCCGGCGATGCCGGCGGCGACACCGCTCAGCACGAAGATCCCGGCACCGATGATGTTGGCGATGCCCATGGAGGCGGCGCCGAACACGCCCACGTTGCGCTTCAATGCCGGCATTTCTTCGGGTCGTGCCGTCAAAATTATCGAACACGAGGCCGCGTCCCACCCACGAGCAGCAACGCGCTCACGAGAACTGCGGTCATTGCGCCATCAACACCTTCACGGCGGCATCCAGCTGCTGGTCGAAGCCTTTCGTGACGACCCCGGGCTCGTTGGGCTGTACAACGTCGGGTTCCAACTGCTGGTTCTCGAGGTAGTTCCCATTGTTGTCCACCATGCCCACCTGCGGGATGCCGAAGAACATGCCGTTCTGTAGGCGCTCCCACCATACGGCGGTCCCTGTGCCCGGCACGGGCATGCCCACCAATTTGCCGATGCCGAGCGCGCGGTAGGTCACGGGGAACATGTGGGCATCGCTATAGTTGCCCTCGTTCATCACCACGCAACTGGCCTTCTGCCATTTGAACTCGGGTTCCGTGCCCAGCTTCTGTCCGCGTGGTAGGAAATGCATGTAGGTGTGTCCGCTGAGAAAGGTCGCCAGATCGTCGTGCAGCCATCCGCCACCATTGAAACGGGTATCGACGATCAACCCGTCCCTGTCCGTATACCGACCAAGGACCTCTTCGAACACGGTGCGGTAGCTGGCGTCGTTCATGCCCTCCACGTGGACGTAGCCGAGGCGACCATGGCTCAGGCTGTCGACCTGGTGTCGGCAGCGCTCCACCCAGCGGTGGTAGAGCAGGTCATACTCCTCCCCACGGGTCACCGGCTTCAGTGTCTCCTCCCAGCGCACCTTTCTGCCGGGGTCATAGAGAGACAGGAGCGTGGGCTTGCCGGCCTTCCGGTTCAGCAGGCGCGAAGCGTCCTCGTTGTTCACGATGGAATTGCCATCGATCTTTTCGATCACCACTCCCGGTCGGATCCGGCTGCCTTCCTGCACGGCCGGGCCACGGTCGAGCACCTCGGTCACGCGCAATCCGGCCAATGCGGGGTCATCGGCGTACAGCAGTCCCAGGCTGGCCGTGGCGTCGCCATTGGGATCACGCCTCCGATAGCCGGACCCGGTATGGGAGGCGTTCATCTCTCCGAGCATCTCGCTGAACATCTCCGCCAGGTCGGTCGGGTTGTTGATGTACGGCAGGAACCGCTCGTATTCCTTGCGGTAGGCCCTCCAATCGACCCCCTGCATGTCCACGCGATAGAACTTCTTGAGCATCTGCCGCCAGACATGCTCGAACAGATAGGCGCGTTCCTCCGGACCGTTCACGATCATCTCCCCGTTGATGCCGACCCCCTTCATCTCGCCGCTTTCCGTGTTCACATGTCCGATCTGGCCGTTGTGCAGATAGAAGAGTTCCTTCCCTTCCTTGTCAAGGGCCAGGTCCGAGGCGTTGTCCGCGTTCAACTTGGCCAGGATCTTCGTCTCATGCGTGCGCAGCTCGGTCTCCCACAGATCATAACCCTTCTCGAAACTGGCGAGGTAGTAGAGCTTTTCACCGTCCTTGGAGAGCACTGCACCCGCCAGGTCCGCGGTGTTGATCGTGAGACGCACTTTCCGGTCGTGGATCCCGTCCGGTTCGATCTTCACGGGCTTCACCGGTTCCTTTTCCTCCTTCTTCTTTTTCTTGTCCTTGCCCTTTCCTTCAGCATCCTCCTTTTCCCGCTCTCCATTTTCCTTGTCCTCCTTCTCCTTGAGCAGATCGGCCTCCTCCTTGCTAAGTTGGAAGCGGTCATAAGCCTTCCGGGTGAGGAAGGTGGCATAAACGTCGCTGGTGGATCCCCAACTGGCGTGGTTCTTCAGGCCGTCGCGGGAGCTGAAGAACATCATCGCCTCCCCGTCCTTCACCCAGGTGGGATGCTGGCCCCCATAACCGCTGCGGGTCAAGTCGATGATCTCACCCCCATCGACGCTGACCAGTCCGCATTGGGAGATCCACAGCTCGGGATGGAGGTACTCCACGAAAAGCCACTTGCTGTCCGGTGACCAGCTGAAGAACTGGTCGCCATCGGCGTAGCTGTAATTATGGTCGCCGGAAAGGACCGTATGCACCTTCTTGGTGGCGGTGTCGATCACGCGCACCGTGGTGCGTTCTTCGAGGTAGGCCACCGACCTGCCGTCCGGGGACCAGACCGGTTGGAACTCCTCGGCCGGTGTAGCGACCAACGGCTCTTCCTTCAGGATGGTCGCGTTGAAGAAATGGTCCTCCTCCTTTCGCGCAAGCGTGGTGGTGTAGATGTCCCAACTCGTATCGCGTTCCGCCGCGTAGACCAACGTGCGGCCGTCGGGACTGAAGCTCACGGAACGTTCCTGTTGGGGTGTGTTGGTGATCCGCCGCGTGGTGCCTTCGGCCACGGATGCTACGAAGACCTCGCCGCGATGCACGAAGGCCACCTCCTTGCCGTCGGGCGAGAGCGCCATCTCGGTGGCCTCACCGTTCACCGGTTCGATGCGGGTCGCGGGATAGCGGTCGTCCGTGGCGACGTTGACATGCAACTTCTGCGGTTGGGCACCTTCGCGTTGGGTATACAGTTCACCACGATAGCTGTAACAGAGCAGACCGTCATCGCTCATGCTCAGGGAACGGACGGGATCGTTCGCCAGGAAGGAGACCTGCGTGGGCGTGCCGCCCTCGAACGGCATGCGGAACACATTGAAGGAGCCGTTCCTTTCGCTAAGGAAATAGATCGTTCGTCCATCCTTGCTGAAGACCGGGTCGCGGTCCTCACCCGCATCACTGGTGAGTTTCTTGTAGGTGCCGGTGGTCGTATCGAACGACCAAAGGTCTCGGGCCACGGAGGAGGTCTGGTGTTTGCGGTATTCGTTCTCGTACCCCTTCAGGTCGTGGAATGCGATGGTCCGCCCATCGGGACCATAGCGTGCCCTTTCCGCCCCTACACCGACGACGCGCGTCGTAGCACCGCCTTTGGACGGTACGGTGAAAAGTTCGCCCAGACCTGCCGCTGGAAAGACCAGGTTCGCGGCGTTGGGTGTGCGCACGGATCGGAACAGGATGGCCGATCCGTCGCGCGTGAAATCGGAAGGTTCATCCCATCCGGAGTTGAACGTGACACGCACGGCCTCTCCCCCCGAGGATGGCATCACGTATACGTCATCATTCCCCGCACGGTCGCTGGCGAACGCAAGCCACTTGCCATCGTGTGACCAGACCGGGGCATGGTCCATGGCCTCGTTCGTCGTGAGGATCTGCGCCGTTCCTCCGGAGGTGGGAATGCGCCACAGATCACCCTTGTATCGAAAAACGATGCTGTTGGCGTCCGGTGAGATCGCGGCATCGCGCAACCAGAGCGGGGATCCTTGGGCACAAAGGGTGGAGTACAGGAGCATCGCTGTGATGGATACGATCGGATCTCGCATGGTCGGAACTTCTTCGGGCAAAGTAGTCGGTTCGGCCGGCATGGCCGTGGTGGTAGTCCCCTGTTGAACCGTTCATCACCGGTGTTCCCGACCTATCGCCGCGCGTTCGTGAACGGGGGATCGTGCATTGCGCGACCGCGGAGAGGTTGGGCCTGCCGCTTCGCGTGCCCATATTTGCACGAACCCCGTCGCCATGATCACCACGATCAGGACCCTGAGTACGATGCCCGCCCATGCGCGCGTGTGGATCTACAAGGCCCCGCGTGACCTGGGCCAGGCCGAACAGAAGTTGATCCGCGAACGCGGCAACGATTTCACTTCACAGTGGGCCGCGCACGGTGCCTCGCTGGATGCCTGCATCGATGTACTGCATGATCGTTTCATCGTTGTGGCGGTGGACGAGGAGCAGGCCCTGGCCTCCGGATGCAGCATCGACAGGAGCCTAGGCTTCATCAAGCAGCTGGAGATGGACCTGAACCTGACACTGACCGACCGGATGGTGTTGGTCTACGAACAGGACGGACGCACTGCGAGCTGCAGGTTGCAGGAGCTTCCCGACATGGTCCGGGAGGGAGTGATCTCCCCGGGGACACTGGTCTTCGACGATCTGGTGGGCAGCGTCGGCGAGTTGCGCGACCGTTTTCGCGTTCCGCTCCGTGCGAGCTGGATGGCCCGCTTCATGGAGTGACCGGAGCCCCTGCACCGACATCACCGGACACTTCTCGAAAGATGTCCGACCTGTCGAGGGGGCGTTCCCGATCGCGCCAGGTGAAACCGACGAGGATGATGTCCTCCGTGGGGGCCTTGGCCATCGGGTAGAGCACTGCATCGGGCTCGTTCAGGAAGGTCACGGTGCGCACCTCGCCATCCGTCACACGTACTTCCAGGCTGCTGCAGTCGGCCCGGTTCACACCCGATAGGTGCTCCTTTCCGTCCCTGGTCTCACGTGCGTAGTAGACCGTTCTGCTATTGCCCTCCGCGATCACTCTGGTCAGCTCATTGTCGCTGAAATGTCCGGTCATGCGCCTTCCCGTCACCTGGTCGAAATGCGTGCTGTCCACGCGTGATGCGAGAAAGGCGTTCCCGTCCACATACAGCCGGTATGCACGCCCATTGCGCAGTGCGATACGCACCGTGTCCCCCGTGATCTGGTCCTTCTTGCTCCAGAGGACCGGACGGTCGATCATGTGGATCACACTGTCGGCATCGGAATAGATCAGGGTGTCGCAGGCCCCCTGTAGGTCGGGTTGGTAGAAGCGCGCGTTCCTGCGGGCGATGATGCGATGCCCGCCCTTCGGGGTATCGGGGAGCGCGAACAGGGTGTCGGCATGCAGGTGCAGGGTGTCGGTTCCAACGCGCATGTTCAGTTCGGCCATTCCGGTCACCCAGCTGCGATCGGTGGTGCGGTCATAACGCGCTGCCGTGCCCGTGACGACCGAACCGCTCGTCGTGTCCGAAAGATGCACGTGTCCCCATGCGCGTCCGATCCCCTCTGCCGCGTCGTAGCGGAGACTGTCGCCTTGGAGTTCCCGGGCCCCGTCCTGCACCATCGCACGACGGTCGAACCACGCCCGGCGCGTGCGCGTATCGTAGGTGCCGTGGCTACAAGTGATGCGCGTACTGTCCTGATCGATGATCGTAGGACCCAGGAATTCCACCATGGCGGTGCGGGTCATGTAATGAAGCGAATCACTCCTGATCCGGCGCTCCGGGTGGCGCAGGAGCACGTTGCGACTGAAGATGAACGTCCGTGTCCCAGCGAGATAGGTGCCATGCTCGCTTGTGAGCGTATCGCCGCGTGTGAGGCTGACGATCCGGCCACCGGAGCTATAGGTGGCCGCACGCGTTCGCAATCCATAGACCAGATGCTCGGTCGTCAGCACGGAGCCGGGGTCCGTCAATCGCACCGTTCCCTCGAGCGTGGCCAGGCGTTCCTTGCCATCGTAGTTCAGTCGGTCGGCGGTGATCGTCAGCGTATCGCCCTGTACGATCCGGATGTGCCCCCGTGCATCAACGTGCTCATCCGTGAAGAGGTAGGCACTATCGCAGCGCATCACGGCATTCTCGTGCTTGAACCGAACGTCGCCCAGGAGACGCTGCGCCCCCGGCATCAATCGCTGATCGAACTCCCATACGTCGGCATGAAGGACCTCGATCCTGGCGCCTTCCTGTGCGAACAGGCCGGGAAGAAAGTGCACACAGAGGACAGGAACGGTGAGCAGGGCGCGAACACGCATGAAGACCTGTCCCGACCAACACTGTGCCGGATCGCCGATGTCCGCCAGGGGGCTCACGACCGCGAAGTTCGTGTTCCTCCTGTTCCACAAGGTAATTTTCCACCATGGTGGAGCCACTGGGCCGGCGGATCGAACGCAAGTTGGTCGAATGGGGGGCCATCCCCGTCGGCGGCGCGGGTCGCGCATGCGTCCTGATGTACCACGGTGTCGGTGATCCCGGGAGCGATAGGACGAACGTGCGCCACATCGGTTCGGATGTGTTCCGCCATCACCTCGCTCTCTTCAAGGCTCATTTCCATGTGGTGTCGCTGGAGGCGTTGTTCGCCGGTGAGCGGTCCCCCGACCGTTTGACGGTGGCTTTGACGTTCGACGATGGCGCGCGCAACCTGTTGACACACGCGCTGCCCTTGCTGGAGGAACAGGAGGTGCCGGCCAGTTTCTTCGTCACTGGTGCGAACCCGCTCGGATTGAGGATCCTTTGGGGCGACCTGCTCGACCTGTCGGAAGGGCATACCGACCAGGACCTGGTCATCGGCGGAGAACGTTTTCGGAAGAACACCCTTGGCCGGTATCAGGCCGAACATGGCGGGATCCTGTTGCGTGACAGGATCAAAGCGGCCGGCACCTTCGCCATGAAAGCGGAGCTCTACGCCCGATTGGAGCATCTGATCGACGGACCCCTTCAACGCGAGCGTACCCTTTGGGAGCTCCTGTCGGATCGGGAACTGCATGACCTGGCGGCCCATCCCCTGATCGAGCTGGGCGCACATGGCTGGGCGCATAATGACATGGGTAGGATCCCCCCTGAGGATGCGGAGTCGGAGCTGAAGAACATTGCCGCATATCTGAGCGGGCTCACCGGTCGTCCTGTGCGATCATTGGCGTGGCCCAGCGGATCCTATTCACGCAGGAACGTGGAGGACGCGGCCGCGCTCGGCTTCGTCCATCAATTGGCCGTGGACCTGCGCCATGCGGAGGATGCCGCCGACCCACGGATCCGTGAACGCTATGGGGTGTATCATTTCCCGGTGCACGACCGGTTCCTTCTGCATCTGATCGCCCGCACGGCTCGCTGATCAGTTCAGCGAGACCCCGGGCAGCTTGCGCATGTTCCGGTAGTGCTTGCTCAATGCCTCGAGCAGTTCGCGGATGTGCTTGTCCGCGTCAAGGGTGCCCGGACTTAGCTGACGCCCCTGCGCTTTCAGGAGCATCACGCCATATATACCCGTGAAGCAGGTCTCGATCGGTCCACGGTCGTCATCCCGCGGAGCGTGTTCCTCCAGGGCCAGGATACCGGGTACGGCCGCTTCGAACAACCGGATGTATTCCGGTTCCTTCACCACTTCGATCAGCGCCTGGTGCAGGCTTTCCAGATCGTGCATGGTCTCGTTCACCTCGTTGAGGTGTCCGCTTGTCTGGATGCCTTCCTGCTTCATGCGTTCGATCACCGAGCGATAGAAGGCCAGGGCGACCGCCTTCTGGTCGGGGCTACCGCTGAGTTCGTCCACGAGCGCCCCGCGGACATCATCCAGCTCGAACCCATGCGCGCGCATCAGGTCCTCTACATGCCACATCCGGACGATGTACCCGGCGACGTTGTCGTTCCGCTCCTCTTCGAAAAGGTCCATTATCGTTCTTGCGCCGCGCCATCCGCCTTGACCGACCGATGCCTGGCGTTCAACCCCTCCACCACCTGTGGTGTGATGTCCAGGTCCTTGTTCCCCACCCAGATCTGCCCTCCGCTCTGTACGCTGAAGATGTAGTCATAGCCGCTGGTGCGGTTGTAGTCCTCAAGGAAATCCATGATCTCCTGGGATATCTCCGACAGCATCTTCACCTCGAGGTCCTGCATCCGCTGTTCGCTTTGTCCCTGGAGTCCCTGGATGCGGGAAACGAGGTCCTGCAGTTCGCGCTGGTCGGCCTCCATCTCGGCATTGGTGCTGTAGGTATGGTCCTTCGCCATCAATTCGTCGTACCGTTTCTGGGCCTTGCCCAGCTCGCTTTGAAGGTTGTTCTGCAGCCGTTGTCCCTCGCGCCGGAAATGCTCGCCCTTCTCCTTGACCAGCTCGAACTTCTTCTGCACGCTGTCCATGAAGAAAAAGGCGATATGGAGCGGACCATCGGAAAGGCTATCGCGTTCCGTGCGCACTGCCGGGATCGAGCCAAGGGTGGGTGTGGCCTCCAGGCCGGCCTCCCCGCTTGCATGAGCGGGCTTGCGGAGCAGGACCCAACCCAGCAGAAGGGAGAGCGATGCATTCCAGATCAGAAGGACGATGCCGAGGTTCCTGTTCATGGGCCGAAATAGGAGCGCCCCGTTCCCGGGGCGCCCAAAGGTAAGTCCAGGTCACGCTATCGCGTGATGATCAGCTTGCCGGTGAGGATGAACGGCCCATCGGCCACCTGATAGAGATACGTACCCTGCGCCACGCTTCGGATATCGATGGTGTTCCGGTCGCGCATCGCGAGGTCCCACTTGGCGATCTGCTTGCCCGCAAGGTCGACGAGCGTAAGGTGCGCGCCGGATCCTTGAGTGCCGGAAATGACCAGTTCATCGGAGGCCGGGTTGGGTGCGACCCTGATGATCGCTTCGCGGACTTCATTGACCCCGGCCACCAGGTCGATGTTCACACAGATGGTGTCGTTCAAGGCGTCCGCATCGTTGGGTTCCGCGGACCAGGTGCAGAGGTCACCGCTCATCGTATTCAAGGGAAGCAGTTGCTGGGTGAAGGTGAACAGGCTGGAATCACCTGGCTGCAGGGAGGTGGTGAAGGTCTCGGTGACCACGGGGTCGTTGGCGAAGCGGTAGTGCACGGGGAAGCCGGAGATGGCCTGGTTCCCGAAGTTCTTGACCCACGCGCGAACGCTGAGCGGCTGGCTAACGGTAAGGCCGGGCACCACGCCGAAGTAGCCCACACAACCTGCATCGTATACCGGGAGTTGGGTGACTTGCAGGCCCAGGTGCCAATCACTCGTCTCACGGTCACGGTACTCGGCCCAGACACCGTCCAGCACCTCATAGGTATGCAGGGAGAACGGGGCCACGATGTCCTGTGCGATGTTCACGTTCTGGCCTTGCATGTACCATTGCACGTAGAGGCCTCCATCGGTCCAAAGGAAGGGGTTCGCGAGGGGGTAGGTGTGGTCACCTGCAGCCCCGTCGATGGCCGGGACCAACACGGAGTCGAGCAGTGTCCCCGGGCCGCCGTCAGTGCCATCGTCATCGTACACTTTCATGGTGAAATCGCTCGGACCGAGATTCGAAGTGATGCGCACCGTGGTGGCGGCGACCATGCATGGATGATAGGGTGCCTCGAGGTACGCACCGACGCCACCATTGCCGCCGCTCCATCCGATGCCGACACCGTCATCGGAGGCGCCGGCCCAATCCACGTTCAGGACGGCCGAGGTGGTGTCATACACCTGGACCTCCTGCAGTCGCTGATTGTTGCTGGACACGAGCTCGTTCGGGATGTTCGAGATCGTTCCGCGGAACCGGTAGGCACCGGCCAGTGGGAACGTGTACGTTGTAGGGAACGTGATCGAGGTGTCCACGCCGGGACCAAGTTGGGCGATGGTCGTCTGGTCCGTGGCCACGACCTGATTGGAGGGGTTCAGCACTTCGCCCACGGCTAGGATGTTGCTCAGGTCCTGGTTTCCCGTGTTCAGCACGTGCATGGTCATGGTGAACGGCGCTCCGTTGCGCTTGAGCGTGAGCCCGCGCGATCCCTCCTCTGTCAGCCAATCCACCGCTCCATCCGTGATATCGAGCAGGGGCGTAACAGGAGCGTAGAACCGAACGGCGTAGTTGGCCACCGGGTACACATCGGCCGAATGTTGCAGTCCGATGTCCCCCGTAATGCTTTCGATACCCACCAGAAGGTCGTTGTTCTGGGTCAGCCCGGTCTGTTGCTGGTACTGGATCGTGATGGTGCTATCCGCCTTGCTGAGGATGATCTGGAAGGTGTTGGATCCCGTATAGCTGGGTGCGACACTGGACCAGAACGGGACATTGATGTAGCTGATGATGGTCGTGTCGACGTTGTCGTACACAAAGCACTGGGCGGGATTCCCGACCCCGGCGAAGTTCAGGTCCGAGGTCAGGGCGGCGATGTAGTCATTGGCTCCCCCCGCCAATGGGATCGTCGGGAAGGGACTGGCGATGTTCACACTGTTGAAGGCGATGTACCCGTTGCTCCCGATCCAGATCTTCTTCTGCGAGTACCAATAGAACGGCATGTTCGTGCTCATCACGAACGGGCCCACGACGTTGTCGTCCGCAAGCCCCAGAACGGGAATGCCCGTGGTGGTGATGTCTATCCAATCGAAAACGGGTCCGTCGGGCTCATTGCTGTCCTTCCAGATGTACCCGTATTGATCGGGTCCACCGGTGGCGGCCGAGAGCAGGAAGGGGAGGAACAGGGGCAGTAGAACGGTCGGTCTCCGGGTCATGGCGCAACATTTGGGATCACGCCAAGTTACACCTTCGGTCCATCCCGACGTCGATCGGCCGGTGCGGAGCGCCCGGCCTGATGTTCAGAGGCTCAACAGTTCCTTGAAGCGCGATGCCTGGCGCCGGCTCACTTCCACCTGCTCGGGTTCACCGTTCCGGTCCTTGCTCTTCAACTTCACCATGAGCCCTCCGTTGAACCAGGGCTCGATGCGTTCCACCCACCGCAGGTTCACGATGAACTTGCGATTGGCGCGGAAGAAGGCATGTGGGTCGAGCTTCTTTTCGAGGTTGTTCAGGCTTCGTAGGACCAATGGTTTATGGTCCTCGAAGCGCACACGCACGTAGTTGCCCTCGCTTTCGAAGAGACGGACATCCTTCAGGGTCACGAACCAGCATTTCTCGCCATCCTTCAAGAAGATCTGGTCCTCGGTACGAAGCATGTCGCGTGTCGGTGTGTCGGTCGCGCTCCGCTGGGGCAGTTTGTCGATCGCGCCGGCCAGCCTGTCCGGATCGATCGGTTTCATCAGGTAGTCCAGTGCGTTCACCTGGAACGCCTTCAGGGCATGCTCATCATAGGCCGTGACGAAGATCACATGGGGCACATGGTCCAGGGCTTCCAGCAGGTCGAATCCGTTGCGCCCCGGCATGTTCACGTCAAGGAACAACAGGTCCGGCCGGAGCGTCAGGATCGCGGTCTCTGCCTCATCGGCGTTGGCTGCTTCACCGACAACCTCCACACCGCCATGGCCCGCCAGGAGCGTGGCCAGCTCTTTTCTGGCCAGGCGCTCGTCATCGATGATCAATGCTTTCATGGGATCGTCCGTCAATTCGTTTTCAAGCCGATGTGGGTGGTCCTGAGAGGCAGGTGGACCCGGGTGATCACCTCGCCGTCACGGTCGGCGATCTCGAGCGCGGCAAGGCCCCCGTAGAGCATGTTGAGCCGCTTGCGGGTGTTGCGCAGGCCGATACCCGTACCGTTCACCACGCCCGGCCGGTAGCTGCCCGAGTTACGGACCACGAGGTCGATGCCATCGCCCTCCCTTTGTGCGACGATATGCAGGTCACCACCAGCGGTCAGTTTGCCGATTCCGTGGCGCACGGCGTTCTCCACCAATGTCTGCAGGAGCATCGGAGGCACAGGTTCCCTGTCCAGCCCTTCCCCGATATCGAAATGGACACGCAATCGCTCCTCGAACCGCATCTGCTCCAGGGCGAGGTAGGCACGCACGATGTCGATCTCCTCGCCCAAGGGCACCACCTTGCGTTTCACGGTGGTCATGGCGTTCCGAAGGATGGCGCTTAATTGTGTGATGCTGCGCTTGGCCCGTTCCGGGTCCTCATCGATCAATGCCCGGATACCCGTCAGCGCGTTGAACATGAAGTGGGGGTTGATCTGGGCGCGGAGGTTCATCAACTGGTTCTCCCGGTCGGCGGTCTCCAGCCGAAGATTGCGGATCTCCTCCCGACGGTTCTTCGCGAAATAGTGATAGGTGAGATAGGCCAGGGCCCAGAGCAGGAGGAGCACCACCCAGTTCACCAGATGATTGAAGAGCACGAGCGGTTCGCCCGTCAACAGCGGCAGATGGTCGGGGAAGAAGAGGTCCACGATGAGCCCTTCTGTCAGGGTGGCCAGGACCCCGTTCAACAGCGCACCCATGGCCAGCCGGGGAGGGAGGTAGCCGATCGGTCGATCGAGCCATCCGCGACGTACGATGGCGTTGCGGAACAGGTGGCTCACCAGGATGCCGATGATGAACACCATCACAAGCACCTTGATCGACCTGCCGCTGAGTGTCGCGTTGAAGTAGTTCCATAGCGCGAAAAGGCCCACATAGGACCCCCATCCCACGACCTGGGTGGACCAGTAGAGCATCCGTTTTCGGCGGGCGTTCATCCATCGCGAAGGTATCGGCATGTTCCGCCGCAATGGTGGGGATCACACGAGCGGCCGGAACTCCTTGCGGGCGGAGCCGGTTACCTTGGTGCCCATACCGATGAACTTCCTCGGCCATCTGTATCTCAGCGGTGACGATCCGTTGGTGATCGTGGGCAATTTCATGGCCGACGCGGTCAAAGGCCGTCACCTGGACCGCTTTCCACCTGCGCTGCGGAAAGGGATCCGACTGCACCGGTTCATCGATCACCGGACGGACACCCATCCATTGAGCCGCGCAGGTCGCGAGCGTTTGTGGCCGCGTGTAGGCAAATATGCGGGTGTGGTGCTCGACCTGTTCTACGACCACCTCCTTGTTCGGAACTGGGATGATCTGCACAATGAGCCCCTGGCCGACTTCACGGCGCGTATGTACGCCTTGCTCGGTGCCCATGCCGACCTCTTGGAAGGGCGGCCGGCCCGGATGCTCCCTTACATGGCCGCCGAGGACTGGCTCGGTGGCTATGGCACCTGGCAGGGATTGGGAGATACGCTTCGCGGCTTGTCCATGCGCGCGGTCCAGGGGGCGCCCATGCAGGGAGCGGAGGAGGTGCTTCGCACGAACTATGATGCATACTCGGCGGAATTCGGACACTTCATAAGGGATATGGACCAGGCCACACTTTCCCTGCGATGAACCGGCGTTCGCGGCTCGTGATCGTGCTGGCCGTGGTCTTGGCGACCGCGCTGGCGTATCTGGCCTTCGGACCCGATGGTCCTGTCGTTGAAGGGCGCCGGTGGGATCGGCCTTCGGTCGACCGCGACCTTACGGAGGTCATCGCTGACACCTTTCGGGTCCTTGTCGTCCAGGATCCGCTGTGTTACGAGCAATGGCCTGAAGCGGAGCATGGGGCGGTGTACGAAATGCTCGAACGTTTTGCGGAACAGCAGGGGTTGGTGATCGCTCCAAGGCTGGCCCCGGTGGACAGCCTCGTTCCACTTCTGCAATCGGGCAGAGGCGATGTCATCGCCGCTCCGATACCGGCGCGGTCGCCCCTGCTGACCTATGTGCATGCGTCACGTCCGTACTGGCATCTCGCTCCGATGGTGGCCTTGCTACGTGCCGATCGACTGCTCGGTCTGCAGGAGGCCGACATACCCGATACCATCCGGTCGAGCCGGTCAAGCGTGTTCGCGCAAGCACCGGAGCCATCGGTAGGCGCGTCGACCCTCGTGCTGACCGATCGGTCCACGCAGGAACTGATCGAGGAACTTGCCATCGGTCGTGGTAGGGCGGTCCTGCTGACCGATGCCGAGGCACGGTACTATGCGGGGCTGTTCCCCCAGCTCACCTTCAGGGAGACCGGCGCCCCGCGCCTGGCGTGCGTGTTCGGATCGCGAACGAACGCTCGTGCACTGGCAAAGGAACTGGACCGATGGATCGGAAGCGACGAGGAAGCGCGTGGCATGATCCTCGCAGCCTATGGCGGACCGATCCGCACACGGAAGGCGCTGGGCCGATCCATTGGACGTCCGGTCGTTGTCGGGGATACGATCTCACCTTATGACAGCCTGTTCCGCCATTTCTCCACCCGGCACGGCATACCCTGGGAGCTGCTGGCCGCCATTGCGTTCAAGGAATCGGGCTTCGACAGCGCGGCCGTGTCCCATCGCGGCGCGCGCGGCTTGATGCAATTGATGCCACGCACGGCACGTGGTCTGGGGGTGGACAGTCTGCACCTGGTGGATGCCCAGGTGCGCGCAGGAGCCATGTTCCTAGCGGTATTGGACAGCATCTGGATGCGATCGGTCCCGGACGATGAGCAGCGCCTGCCCTTCGTGCTGGCCGCCTACAACGCGGGCCCGGGCCATGTACTGGACGCGCAACGTCTGGCCGGTGAGCTCGGCCTGGACCGCCGTCGATGGATGGGGAACGTCGAAAGGGCGATCACCCTGCTGGCCTTACCCGATCAATTCACACGTCCGGGGATCGGGAACGGACGATGCAAGGGCAACGAGACGTTCCTGTACGTGCGGGATGTCCTGGGTATCTATGCCCGCTTCCGATCGGTCTCCACCGCGCCTTGAGCCGGCCAGGACGCCAAGGTTGCGTCCATCGAGGGACGTGGTCGATGGCACCACCCCATTAACTTGCCCCGGACCACCATGGAAATGAAGCACTTTTCTTTTCTCCTCATCGCAATGGCGGCCTTCGCATTGCCCACGAACGCGCAACGGGTCGAACCCCTCCCCATCGGCATGGCACCATGGGAACATGCGCTCATCCGCGACTACCGTGACAGCCGCGCTCAGGCCGACCGCGGCATCACCACGCCACCGAACTTTCCCGTGCGCACCATGGCGGAGTGGGAGGAGGTCCAGGGCCTTGTGATCGCATGGGCCGGGTATGAACCGATCCTGAAGCAGATCGTCCGCTATGCCAAGGAGGAGTGCGAGGTGATCATCGTTTGTGATGATCCGACCGGGGTGACCAACTACCTGCAGAACTCGCAGTACGGCGGGCCGATCACGGACATGACGAACATCACCCTGCTGCAGGGAGATTACAACAGCGTATGGACCAGGGACTACGGCGCGGAGTGCATCTACCAGAACGAAGTGGATTCGCTGTTCCTGTTGGATTGGATCTACAACAGGCCCAGGCCGCTCGATGATGTGCTTCCCGACCTGGTGGGCGGCTACAAGAATATCGCGGTGTTCAGCACCACCCAGGCGCCCTATGACCTTGTGCACACGGGCGGTAACTTCATGGCGGACGGTTCTGGCACGGCATTCAGCAGCAACCTGGTGCTCGACGAGAACGGCCCGAACGGCCAGTTCAATCAAACCGTGAAAAGCTCCGCGCAGGTCGATTCGCTCATGCACCAATGGATGGGTATCGAACTGGGTCGGTACATCAAGATGCCGACCCTCCCGTACGACCAGATCCACCACATCGACATGCACATGAAACTCCTGGACGAGGAAACGCTCCTTGTGGGTGAATTCCCGGTCGGAGTGAGCGACGGTCCGCAGTTGGAGAGCAACATCGACAATGTGACGGCGAACTACAACAGTGTCTTTGGCACGCCCTATCGCGTAGTGCGCATTCCGATGGTCCCGAGCACCGGCGGCCAGTATCCACCGGGCGGGAGCTATCGTACCTATGCGAACAACGTCTTCATAAACCGAACAGTGCTCGTGCCGACCTATCGGGAGGAGTACGACACCACCGGCCTGCGGATCCTACGGGAAAGCCTTCCCGGCTACAAGGTGATCGGCATCGATTGCGACAACAGCGGTGCGAACATCATCTCTGCCAGCGGTGCCATCCATTGCATCACCAAGGGGATCGGTGTGGCGGATCCCTTGCTCATTCGGCACCAGCGATTGCGTGACACCTATGAGACGGTGACCCCGTACCCGGTGGAAGCCTACATCCGTCATCGCAGTGGCATCGCTTCTGCGGAACTGTACTGGACCACTGACACGGCGAACGGCTTCGCGGCATTGCCGATGAGCGACATCGGAGGGAACAATTGGGTGGCGGATATTCCCGCACAACCCGCGGGTACCACCATATACTACTACGTGCATGCCGCAGCCGCCAATGGGAAGGAGCAGGTGCGTCCCATTGTCGCGCCGGAGGGCTGGTGGAGGTTCCGTGTGCTGGATACGAACACGGGTATTGGCGGCCCTCCCGCTCCCGCGATCGCAGCGGTCTTCCCCAATCCGGTATCGCAGGTGGTCGTTGTGGAATTGCGCCTTCCACCGGGGGAGCATGTCCAGGTGGAGCTATTGGATGCACTGGGACGCGTTGCGCTGGACCTGCACCATGGGACCCTGCCTCCGGACGGAAGGGTCTTCGGCGATGTCACCGCGTTGGCCCCCGGTGCCTATCTGCTCGATGTCCGGACCGCGAACGGTCGGGCTACACGGCGTATCATGGTCAGATAGAACGAGGTCATTCCACGACGAAGCGGAGGATGGAGCTGCCCGTATCGTACGGGAGTAGGAGCAGATAACTGCCCGCTGCCAGACCCGAGATGTCCACTTCGCATATTCCGTTGTGTGGCGCGACCGCTCGCTTGAGGACCGGGCGTCCGAGCGGATCGTACACCTCGACACCCGCACATGTTGGAGAGATACCGGAAATGAAAAGCCGCTCTTGTGCGGGGACCGGCCAGGCATGTGGGCGGTTGTAGGATTGGGCGGGCAGGGCGGTGATCAAGGCGGCCTCATCACAAATGGTGAACCCGCCGGCGTTCGTCCCGCCACCGTTCCACACACGGAGATAGTAGTCCGTGTTCAGGGTCAGGCCGGACAGTTCCACGGGGGCGTTCACGTCCATGAAGCAGTCGATGTAGGTCGGTGTTCCACACGCAGCATAGATGGCCATGTTCAGTCCGTTCGCGCCGGTGGACATAAGGTCGATCGTGTGGTCCGGGTCCGGCCCGGAATTGAACAGGTACCAGACATCGATGATGTTGGCGTACGGGTCACAGGGCGGGTTGGGCAGCGCGCTTCCATAGGCGCATACGTTGGTGCCCGCGGTGGGTATGCAATTTCCGATGGACTGGGGAAGGATCACCTCGGCCGTTGCACATGCATCGTTCTCGGGGATGTCCGCGCAGGGTGCCGCACAGGACATGGAAAGGGTGAACGTCCCCGTGTTCGCGTTGTAGCCGTGGACCAGAACGTGGTGATCGACACCGCTCGCGGCGAAGAACGTCAGGATGCTGGTGTTCCCCGTGCATCCGGGGCCGTCGTCGTTGCCGGCCTCGCAGACGAGCGCGTTGCACGGGCCCGAGAACACACTGATCTTCGAATCGTAAGCGGCCTGCCCGCAGGTGGACAGCGTAACGTCCTGACCGGTCCCCGTGAAGACGTACCAGAGACCGGGTGCGGTGATGTTGGCCGCGCCGCATGTGGGTCCAGGAGCAACGATACCCTCACCGGTATCGCCGGTCACCTGGTCGCCACAGTTGATGGGCTGGGCATTGCCACAGAGCGCGTTCGCGGCGGCAGGGTCGGTGCTGGTCGAGAACGGTATCGGTCCGACGACCGGACTGACCTCACCGCCGCCACAGTCCTCCAGCACGTAAACGTCGTGATCGGCCCCGGGTGTCAGCCCCGTCAACTGGACCGGCGGCCCGTCAACGCCGGTGGTGCCCGTGATGATCGTGCCCGAACCGGGCGTGAAGCCCGAGGGTCCGAATTCCACCTGGAAGGTCGTTCCGGTGTTGGCCGAGTTCCAATAGAGCATGGCGAACGTATCGGCCGCGGCCACCTGCACGTCGAGCGGAATGATGCAACTATTGCACGTGAGGGTCAGCGTGAAATCACCCGTTCCACCATTGTACCCCTGGACCAACACATAATACGCTGTGTTGGCATGGGTCACCACGGTCAGTTCGGATGTGAGGTCGCAACCGGCGTGATCATCGTTCCCTCCTTCACAGACCAATGCGCCACAACTGCCGCTGTAGACATTGATCTTGGTGTCAAAGTCGGCATCGTTGCAGGTGCTGAGCGTTGCCCCACCCTCGAACCCGTCGAAGGTGAACCACACGCCAGGTGCACTGATGTTCGTCCCGCAATCCGCGACATTGTCGGTCATCGCATCCACCGTGCTTCCCGCGATGCTCTGCCCGCAAAGGATGGGTATGGCGCCACCGCAGTCCTCGTTCGGCACGAAAGGGTTCCCGCTGGTGGTCACCGGCCATGGACCGATATCGGGCGAGACATCGCCATTGCCGCAATCCAGCTGCAGGTGGACGTCGTAATGCGTACCTGTGGTGAGGCCGGTGAACGTGACCGGTGGCCCATCGACCCCGACCACTCCGGTGGCCAGGTCGCCCGTGCCTGGTGTGAACCCCTGGGGCCCGAGTTCGACCAGGAACGTCGCACCGGGCACCAGCACCGGCCAGTCCACCGTGACGGTGCTGTCCGTCACGGACATGCTGGGTGGCACGGGTGCCGGGCAGGTATGCTCGATCAGCTCCCAATCGAATCCCTGCCCGCTCCAGCGGTCATCCCACTCGATGTAGTAGGTGATCCCCGGGGTGACCGGGATGTTCGCCAGCAGCGAGTTGCCGGGCGGGTATCCGTTGGGGCACCCATCATCGTCCTGGTCGATGAAGACCAAATTGGTGCACGAACCGGAGTGGATGTTCAGTCTCGTATCGGTCGAACCATCGATGCACGAGTGGACCGTGATGTAACCCGATGTCGGGGGATCGTAGGCGTACCAGTCAGCGTTGTTCGCGTCCGGCTGCGTGGCCCCGGCACCGGTATACGGACCGTCGGCCGTATAAGTGCCGGGCCCGATGAGCGGTGCGGTCGTGCACTGATCGGATTGGGCGGTCGCATGGATCGAAAGCAGGGCTCCCGTGATCAGGGCAAGGTGTTGGCGTATCATGATCGAGCGGATGGTGCGGCGGGCAAGTTACCCGCAAGAACGGACGATCTATTGATCGCCACCACGTTTTCGCCGTTGCCGACGCACACGCGTGCGGTCAGGGTCCTCGTGGAAGAAGTACCGGAGGTCCACGGTAAGGTAGCTTCCACTGATGCCACGTTGGATCGCGTAGGGGACCAGTTCCCGTGAATAATAGGTGAGTTGGGATATCGCCATGTCACCGAATGCGCGATGGTACGTGGCGCCGAGGTAGATGATGCCGGACTTGTCGGTCCGGTACTCCACGCCCATATTGCCGACCGCGCCGGCCTGCACCCAGCCGTTCCGGTACCAGAACGCCCTGCCGAGCTCCACCGCACGCACGGCGTCGCTCGGGTACATATCGACCGAGGCCCCGAGCGCTGCGTTCATGAAGGTGCGCTCACCAAGTCGGATGTAAACGAGCAGGTTCACCGGTATCTCATAGCCGATGTACCGGATGCGATCCTTGGCCTGGAACCCGGAGGTATCGTTGACGAGTTCCCATTCATAGTTGCGTCTGATCTGCGAAATGCCGGTCTCCAGGGAGAGGGTACGTGTGATCCCGGTGCGCACGAGCATGCCGAAAGCGAACCCACCTGTCAGTGCCACCCTTCCATTCAATGTCCCTTCCCCGAATTCGACCTCCGGGTCGAAGAACGAGATGGGCACGACGGGCTTGAATTGCACGCCGAAGGTGGTGACCCCCGATTGCGCTTGCAGGGCAGGTGGAAGGTGAAGGAGCAGGACCAGTATCAGCGCGCACCGTCCGCGGTCACCAGCAATTGCTGTCCCACGCGGAGTATGGTCCTTCGATCGATGCCGTTCAGGGCGCAAAGTGCCTGGATGGTGGTGCCGTAGCTCTCGGCAATGCCGTAAAGATGGTCACCTTTCCGCACGGTGTGAAAACGTGTTCCGCGCGGATAGGCGGCATAGGTCGTGCGGACCTTCCTGAGCACGAGCGTGTCCGAGAGGAGTTCGCCATCGCTCAGATCGATCAGCCGGGCAGGGTCGATAGGTACGCCACGATAGCGGACCTCGAAGTGCAGATGGCTTCCTGTGCTATGACCGGAGCTCCCGCCCAATCCTACCACGGTGCCCGCATCCACTACATCACCCGCCTTCACTTTGAACCGGTGAAGGTGCGCGTAGAAGGTTTCCAGCCCGTTGAAGTGGCGCACGACGACAAGACGGCCGAAGCCGCCGAAGACACCGGCGAAGCGGACCACGCCGGGAAAGGCGCTGTGTACGGGGTCCCAGACCTCCAGGTCGAGGTCCACACCGTTATGGGCACGTCCATCGCGCCAGCCGAAACGGGATGTCAGCACGCCGGTGATGGGCATGGCGAAACCGCAGTTCGAACCCTCGTCGACCAGCCGTACCATCAGTGTGGTGTCCGCACCCCTGGCCTGCTTGCCATAGGCGTTCGGGTCGGTCGTGATCCACCCGCCATAGTCCGGGTCGTCCTCGTGTGCCGGGTCGTAGCGCCAGGCCACCGAGCGCGAGGCGTCCACTTCTTCCTGTGAGGGCATGTGGGAGGCGTACAGGTTGATCTCGTTCACCAATGCATAGGGGATGGTATCGAGATCGAAGAGGGAGTCGATCAGCAAGGCCATCGCCTCCCGGTCAAGGGTGCGTATCCGCTTGAACAGGCGCAGATCACGGATGAGGTCCAGGGGCCTTTCCGGCAGTGCGCAGAGCGAATCCAGAAGGTCTTCAAGATCGTCGTCCGTGAAGGCCCCATCGTCCGGGATCAGGGTGCCATCGCCATAGATGACCAACGCGGTGAGCGTGTCGGCGTGGGGAGGGTCCCCCGGTAGGGCATGCACCAGGGTCAGCCATGAAATGGCGCAAAGGACCATCAGGCCCCTGAGCGGTTTCCAGGCGTTGACCATCCTGTTCCTTGCAGGCGAGCGGTCGCTCGCAGGTACTTCTACGCGAAGAAGGGGCGTGAAGATACCCGATCACCCCAGCAGGGCGCCGACAAGCGCAAGAACGAGCGCCAGAACTACCAGGCCTACAACGGTCCAACGCAGCAACGGATCGGCCATGAACGGGGAGCGGTGTCGGCCCAGGACCAGATAGTTCAAGCGGATCGCCGTTTCCCGATGACGCTGTTTTACGGCGATCAAATGAGGGGCTTCTTCGCTCTCGTCCAATTCGCAGGCGATCGCCGCGCGGTCCAATTCCTCATGGAACTCGCTGGCGATCCCACGGTCGTTGAACCGGAAAACGATCCAGTTCGCATCGGAGGGATGGTCATCGTAATTCGTGATGCGGAACAGCGACGTCATGGCGACAGGTCCTTCGTGCCCGGTGGGCTCATCGATCGATCCATTCGACCACGTCAGGGAGCGGTTTCCGGTAACCCTTCGGCCAATCGATCCTCGGATATCCGATGAAGAACAATCCGAGGCACGCATCCTTCGGTCCCAACCCGAGCATGTCGCGCATGCCCTCTCCGGTCATGGCGTTGCCTGTGGCCCAGAACCCGCCCAATCCATGCGCGGTGCAGGTGAGGTGCAGGTTCTGCACGGCACATGCCACCGCGAACTGCTCGTCGCGCAGGCTCACCTTCTCGTTCGGGTCACGGACCATGCCCAGTGCGATCACGACATTGGCCAGTAGGGGGCGTTCCGTCATGTTGTCGAACTTCCGCTGCATGAACCGCTCCGGTGGAGTGTTCCGACGGTACTCGGTGCCCAGGAATTCGGACAGCCGTTGGCGTGCCGCGCCCACGAACACCTTGAACCGCCATGGCTGGGTCATGCCGTGCGTGGGTGCCCAGACCGCGTTCCCGAGCAATTGCTCGACCAGGTCGCGCTGTACTGGTCTGTCGGACATGTCCTTCGGATAGATCGTACGCCGATCGCGGATCACCGCTGTCAGATCACTTACACTGTGCCTCATGGTCCATATCGATGGTGCAAAGAACCGGAACACCGTCGGAAGGTCGGGCAGCGAATGGTACCTGACCGCCGTCATACATTGCGCACCCATAGATCCGAACCATGCATATGCGTCCGACCCTGCTCGCCGGTTTTCTGTTGACAGCCTTGGGGGCATCCGCCCAACCGGTCATGCTCTCCGACCCGCTGAACGTGCCGGGGGTCGGCATGACGTTTCCCTTTTCCAAGGCTCCCTGGATGGTGGTCCCGGCGGGTGGTGCCGATGTCACCCATGACTTTTCCGCGCTCACATCCACCGGAACGGGCACATGGGAGTGGCTACCCCCATCCGCCTATTCCAACCCGGGGGCATTTCCCAATGCGACCATGGCACTGACCAACGGAGGTGACACGACCTTCTACCAGGTGACAAGCGCGGGAATGGAGCGGCAGGGTGAGAAGCAATCGCTTTTGATCTATTCCGTAGAGGTACCACTGAGCGACCCCGCCCTGGAATTGCAGTTGCCCCTCGCCTATGGAGGCACCTGGTCGGACGACATCGCCGGTTCGTTCACGGTGGACGCGAACACCACGGGTGATCGGATCGGGTCCATCCAGGGCGTGGCCGATATGTACGGCTACATTGTCATGCCCGAAGGCCTGGGGTATTTCCCGGTTCTGCGCGTCACCACGGACCTCCAGGAGACCAATACGGTGCATACTTCGCTAGGTGATGTGGTGGCCTTCCATCGCCGCAAGCAGAGCGCCTACTATGCGACCTTCCTGAAACATCCCGTACTCCGGATCTATTCCGACACCTTGACATCGATCCTCGGTACGCAATTCAGTGCCGGCGTGGAGTGGCTGGATGGTCCGGCCCTTGGTGTGGATGATGTCGCTGCCGGATCGGCGGATCCGACCGTGTTCCCCGTTCCTGCTATGGACCGACTGGACCTGTCCGTCGGGCCGGTCCCACGCTCACGCGAACTTCGGGTGATCGATGCCACCGGTCGCGTATTGCTACATAAGGACCTGTCTGCCGGCACATCGCGCGAGACGTTATGGGTCGGTGAGCTGGTACCCGGTGTCTACCAGGTCGTGGTCCTTGACCCGGCCGGTGCCAGGTCGGTCACGACCTTCGTGAAACAGTAGGACCTCGGCCCCTTTGGACCCCGATCCGCTGCGGTCATCGGGCGGGTCCGGGTCGGCGGTAATTTTGGAGCGTGACGGGTTTCCGATTCACGCGCTATGTCCCTCCCCGGGACGACAGATCGCCGTTCGAGCGGCTGCTGCCCCTGTTCCTGGAACTGCTGACCCATACCAGTGGTGATGTGGAAGAGGCATTGGATTGGATGCGTGAATTGGACAAGGACCACGACCTGTTCAGCGCTGGATACACATTGGATGACTTCGTGGATGATCTTCGAAAGCACGGGATCGTAGGCGACCCGCCCCGGGACGGCGAGCCGCTCAGGCCCACGGGCAAGGCGGAGAAGCTCATACGTGAGCGCGCCCTCGAGCAGGTCTTCGGTAAGCTCGAACGCCGCGACATCGGCAGCCATGATCAACGCCGGACCGGTCCGGGTGACGAGCCAACGAGCGGACGAAGGAACTTCCGGTTCGGTGACCGCATCGATCAGGTCGCCATGAGCGACAGCATCCGCAATGCGCAGAGGCGCGGCCTGGATAGGCTCCGGTTGCGGGAGGACGACCTGGAAGTGATCGAGACCGAACATCAGGGTGCCTGTGCCACCGTATTGATGATCGATATCAGCCACAGCATGGTCCTCTACGGCGAGGACCGCATCACCCCCGCGAAGAAGGTGGCGATGGCTTTGGCAGAGCTGATCCGCCGACGCTATCCCAAGGATACCCTGGATATCGTCGTTTTCGGGAACGATGCCTGGCAGGTATCGCTCAAGGACCTGCCGTATCTGCGCGTAGGACCTTATCATACCAATACCGTCGCGGGCCTGGAACTGGCCATGGACATCCTGCGCCGCCGGAAGCTCGGGGATCGTCGGATCATCATGATCACCGATGGCAAGCCAAGTTGCATCGTTCGCAATGGGGAGTACTACATGAACAGTTTCGGCCTGGACGATCTGATCGTGTCCCGCACGCTCGATGCGGCTGTGCGTGCGAGGAAGTCCGGTATCCCGATCACCACCTTCATGATCGCCAGGGACGCCTATCTCCAGGATTTCATCGAACGATTCACCGAAGCGAACCAGGGACGGGCCTTCTACACCGGCCTGCGGGGACTGGCCGACATGGTATTCCGCGACCACGCGGCCAACCGGGGGAGGTCCTCATGATCACTGCACATCAAGAACGTTGGACCCGATAGCTGGAAGTCGACATGCCTACAAGACCAAGGACCCTCGGTGAGCTGAAGCGCACCGGATACCGATCGCGATCCATCAAGGATGAAATGCGAACGAACCTGATCGCACGCATGCGGGCGGGTGGGCCGCTGTTCGAGGGCATCCATGGATATGAGGATACCGTCATTCCCGCACTGGAGCGCGCGGTGCTGGCCGGTCACAGCATCAATCTGCTCGGACTCCGGGGCCAGGCGAAGACGCGCATGGCCCGGTCGTTGGTCGGGTTGCTCGACGAATTCGTTCCCGTCGTGCAGGGCAGCGAGATCAACGATGATCCCTTCCTGCCGGTCTCCGGACAGGCGCGTGAACTCGTGGCCGCCATGGGCGAGGATACGCCGATCGAGTGGCTGCATCGTGATCAGCGTTACACGGAGAAGCTCGCCACGCCGGATGTCACGGTCGCCGATCTGATCGGGGACAGTGATCCGATCAAGGCTGCCAACCTCGGACTCGATTATAGTGATGAGCGTGTGATCCACTTTGGCCTGGTCCCGCGGAGCCACAGGGGCATCTTCGTCATCAATGAACTGCCCGATCTGCAACCCCGCATTCAGGTGGCGCTGTTCAACATCCTGCAGGAAGGTGATGTGCAGGTGCGTGGGTTCAAGTTGAGGTTGCCGCTCGACATCCAGTTCATCTTCACGGCCAATCCGGAGGATTATACCAATCGCGGTGCGATCATCACGCCATTGAAGGACCGCATCCAAAGCCAGATCCTGACGCACTACCCTGGGTCGCTCGACCTGGGCCGGCGGATCACCGAACAGGAGGCCAGGTCCCCTGAAGGCCAGCCCGACCGGGTGGTTGTCCCGGACCTGCTCGTTGAGCTCATCGAGCGGATAGCCATCGAGGCACGGAGCAGCGAATATGTGGACCAGAAGAGCGGTGTGAGCGCACGGCTGACGATCAGTGCCTTGGAAAGCCTCCGCAGTGCCGTGGAGCGTAGGGCCATCCGCTCCGGAGCGGACAGGAGCGTCGCGCGTGTCGCCGATCTGCAGGCCGTGCTGCCGGCGATCGTGGGCAAGGTCGAACTGGTTTATGAAGGCGAGCAGGAGGGCCCCGAGAAGGTCGCGCATCACCTGTTGGCGCTCGCCGTCCGGAACGCGTTCTCGGCGTACTATCCCGATCCCGGAAAGCTCCGGAAGCGGAAAGCGGTGGAGGATCCCTATGCGGACGTCATATCCTTTTTTGATGGGGGCTCCCTTGATCTGCCGGATGCGGCTACCGACCGGGAGCATGCGGAGGCACTCTCGCGCATCCCCGGATTGTTCGACCTCGTGAACAAGGAGCAGCCGCGATCGTCGCCCATCGATCGGGTCGTGCAGGCGGAGTTCGTACTGCACGGCCTGGCGGAACACAGTCGGATCGGGCGCTCCGCGCTCGCGGGGGCGATGCGTTTCACCGACCTGTTCCGGACGATGTTCGCCGACGGGCCGGACGATGCCGATGAAGGGGAGGCCGACGAATGAATGTTATGCCCCGTGGCGTTCTCCATGCACTTGCGTGGGCCACTCTGCTGGTCATGGGTGGCATCGGGGCATGGTCCGTGGTGGTCCTGCAACACCGGGACCTTTGGCACCTGCTGCTCGGTGATCGTCCGGTCATGTCCGTGCTGGTCGTCGGTCCCGTGCTGGGCCTTGCCACGGCTTGGGGCGCATGGTGGATCATCAGCCGCCCCCGACTTGACAATGTGCGTTACACCTATTCCGAAATGATCGGCCCTTGGATGGCTCGTTGGACGGACCGGTGGTTCCTGTCCTTCTGCGCAGGTGTGGGGGAGGAGTTGTTGTTCCGCGGGGCGCTGCAACATTGGTCGGGCGTGCCGCTCACCGCGTTCATTTTCGTGGCAGTGCACGGATATCTCGATCCGCGCAAACTCCCGCTCTTCATCTATGGGCTCTACATGACCGGCGCCATGATGGTCTTCGGTCTGGTGGCCGAAGCCGGTGGGCTGTTGGCCCCGATGATCGCGCATACATTGGTGGATGTCGTTTTGCTCCGGCGGTTGCGTGCGGAATACGCAGGCAGGGGATCCACCCCGTGAGGAGGACCTTCAGGCGCTGGGATATTTGTGGATATCCCCATAGTCCTCATCCAGGTCGCTCTTCACCCGATGCATGCGCGTGCCGATCATGGCCAGTTCCCGATGGCCGTTGCGCAGCAGCCATTCGAACGCGTTCTTTTCCCCATCACCACACAGGGCAAGTTGCTTGAGGACCTGCATGTGATGGCGTTCCAGCCAGTCCAGCGCACCTTGGTCGCCTTCTATGCCTGCGATCACGGCCATGAGCTGGGGGTGCCCATTGTCCATGAGCCACTTCCGCGCCTCCTGCTTGTTGCGCAATGCGAATGTGAAAATGCCCAGCTCCGCATAACCGTTCTTCATCAGCCAGTCGCGCAGCCCGGCGTTCCCGCTGATGGCCTCACCCCAGGCCAGCAGCACTTTCGCTGGATATTCCATCCGCATGTGTCGCCGCTCCCCTCAAAAATAGCGCCTCGCCGAGGCGGTGGGCGCCGTCCGACAGGGTATTTTCGGCCCGATGGTGACCCGGATATCGGTTTTCGTCTGCACGGTGGTGCTCGTTGCGGTCGCATCCGCCCAGGAGCGGCCGGACAGGGCCCAACGGTTGTTGGACCGTGGAAAGCCGTACAAGGCCATCCTTCGTTGCGACCATTTGTTGGTGAAGAACGGTGAGGACGCCCAGGTACGCGCATGGCGCGGCCAGGCCTACAACGCGATAGGGAATTATGACCAGGCGTTGACCGATGCCCGCCGTTCCCTGGCACTCGACCCGGGCAATGCCCCGGCCGAGATGCAGACGGGTATCGCATTCATCGGAATGTATGCCGGTGACAGTGCGCTGGCCCATCTGACGAGGTGCCCCGAAGGCCGCGAAAAAGAGCTCCGCATGGGGATGGCGCTGGCCCTGGTCGGTCGTTGTGCGGAGGCCCGTTCGCATTTCGACAGGATCCTGCAGAAAGCGCCTGACGATATTTCCGCTCTGCGAGAACGTGCGGGCTGCCATGCGATGGAGGGGGACAGTGCCCGGGCACGGGAGGACCTGGATCGTGCGATCGCATTGGATCCACACGACCCGGTGAGCTGGAACGCCAGGGGATACCATCGCTATGCGGCCTTTGGTGAGCACGAAAAGGCCATTCGCGACTACGATAGGGCGATCAAGATCAACCCGAACTATTCCTACGCCTTCAACAACAGGGGCTGGAGCCGGTTCAGTTCAGGGGAGGTCAAAGGTGCCGAGCGCGACGTGCGGCTTGCGGGGAAGAAGAACCCGGCGAATCCTTATGTGGACCTGAACCTGGGTCTCATCCTCCTCGCGGAAGGCGACACGGCCAACGGTTGCATGGCACTTCACAAGGCGATCGGAAAGGGGGGTACGCCACAGCGGGCCGAAGAACTGCGGAGCGCCCTGGCCTCGTGCCCGGAAGGGACCGACCCGCAAGGACCGATTCCACCCCCGGCCGGTGCACCGTCTGAGGAACGAAAGGAACGGCGCAATGCTCCCGGATCCCGCAATGCCCCCTGACCCAATGAGCCAACGATCGAACATGTTACGCGACCAGGCGCTGAAGGACCAGGTCATTGTGATCACCGGAGGAGGCACCGGCCTGGGACGCAGCATGGCCCGGTCCTGTGCGGAACTGGGTGCACGGGTCTGCATCACCAGCAGGAAACTGGAGGTGCTCGAGCGCACAGCGACCGAATTGGAGCAGGAAACCGGCGGTGTGGTCATGCCCTGGGCCTGTGACGTGCGGAAGTACGCCGAGGTGGAGCGGATGGCCCAGGCCGTCCGCGAGCGCTTCGGACGCGTGGATGGTCTGATCAACAATGCGGCAGGCAATTTCATCAGCCCGACCGAGCGGTTGAGCAGCAAGGCCTTCGAGGTGATCATCGACATCGTGCTCATGGGCGCAGTGAACTGCACCCTCGCGTTCGGGAAGGAGTGGATCGCCCATGGTGAGCGCGACAGGGCGATCCTGAACATCGTGACCACATATGCATGGACGGGTTCCGGATGGGTGGTGCCGAGCGCCTGCGCCAAGGCCGGGGTGCTGGCACTCACACGCTCCCTCGCTGTGGAATGGGCAAGGCACGGCATACGCAGCAATGCGATCGCCCCTGGGCCGTTCCCGACCAAGGGAGCATGGAGCCGTCTCCTGCCCGGCGAACTGATGGAGCGGTTCGACATGGCCAAAAGAGTTCCGCTCGGCCGGATGGGTGATCATCAGGAACTGGCCGATCTGGCGACCTATTTGTTGTCGTCCTTCTCGGGTTTCATCAATGGAGAGGTGGTCACCATCGACGGTGGGGAGTGGCTCAAGGGAGCAGGCCAGTTCAATGCACTGGATGCGCTCGAGCCCGGCATGTGGGATGCGGTGGAGGCCATGGTGCGCAACGTGAAGGGCAGCTGACCCATGTGGCCTTTCCTGCCGGGCATCGTGATCCTCACCTGGGCGGTCCTCTTGTATGTCCTGCCCCCCGGGAAGGGTGAATGGGCGCGCTACCGCCCACGGATGGCAGGCAAGGACCCGGCCCGAAAGCGGGAGGCGGACCGCGTGGCACCGCAGGTCCTGCTCGTCACGGGATCGCTCGGTGTGAATGCCGGTCTGTCGTGCTGGCTGCTGGACCTGACCACGACGACCGCCTGCGCCATTTCTGTTCTGGTCACGGTCGTTGCGCTCGTTCTCGGGGCGGCGTACCTGCATCGGTACCTGGCCGCGGGTCAGGGGCGTGCGGAGGGGGGGATGGGGGCCGATAGGGTGGGAGCGGAGGACCGTTGAACCGCATTGCACCGCCGCGTATCTTCGCAAGCAAAGGAAAGATCCATGAACATCCTCAGAACATCCGCGATGGTGCTGCTCCTTACCGGTCCGCTCACCATCACCCTCAACGCGCAGGGCACCGCGGACCCCATGGTCGTCGGGAAACAAACGGCCGCTCAATTGCAAAAGGAACTCGGGCTTGACGATGACATGACCAAGATGTTCGCCGAACTGCTGGGCAGTGCCGAGAAGGAGGTGGCCGACGACCGGACGGCCATGGCCAAGCATCAGGGGAACATCGACCGCGTCATGGACGAGACCTTCACGCAGCTATCGACCAAGTTGACGCCCGAGCAGCGGGAGAAGCTGAACGCCTGGCGGATGAACGGAGGCAAGGCGGCCTGTTGTGCCGGTGCGGCCAAGGGTGCTTCATGCGGCGATAAGGCGCATGAGGCGGAGATCCGCAAGGAACGGGCGGACCAGGCCGAGCAGAACAAGACGCGCACCACGCTTCAGAAGTCGGACGGCAAGCGCTGAGCGAAGGACGTTCTGGCAGAAGATCGAGAGGCCGGGGCGCGCGCTCCGGCCTTTTCATTGGTGATCTCAACGATCGGCCACCACCACCAGGTATTTCGAAAGGCTCCAGAAGGCCTCCGGATCCGTGATCACCAGGGCGTCGACCTCGCCTTCGAAGCGGTAGCTGCCGGCGGGATGTGATGTCACCAACGTCGCCTTCTTCGCCATGACCGGGATCGTCGTGACCTCCTTGATGTCGATCTGCTTGAAATACGCGCTGTTGAGGGCGGCCGTGTTCAGTTTTGACACCTTGCCGATACCGATGAACCCCCCTTCCTTGGTCAGCACGCCATTGTCGCGCAGCTCTTTCGCGGTCCCCACGGCATAGTGGGCGGTGTTCAACTCGTCGCGTTGAAGTTCGCTGAGCTGCTCCTTGTCCCGGTACATCTCGATCAGCGTGGCCAGGGAGCTGTTGGTGCTGGCAAGTTGCTCCTTCAGGGTCCCGATCTCGGTGTCCTTTTCCATGATGCGCTGTTCGAGCTCCGCGACAGCGCGCTGCATTTCGTCGATCCTCCCGCCGTTCGCACGGGCCTCTTTCTTCAGTCGGGCGATGAGGGTCCGATTGGCCTCCAGGAGGCTGTCGATCGCATGGAGATCGTCCATCACGTGCTGTTCCATGTCCTTGTCGGTCTCGACCCCCCTGGCACGATCCCCAAGGCCGAGCTGCTTTTCGCGGATCAACCTCATGTTCTCACTGATCCGGTTGAAAGATCCGAACAGGTCGTTGATCGTCGAGTCCTTTGTCTGCCCGCTTTGCTCCAATTGGTGCATGTCCTGTTCCAGTTGCTTGTAAGCATCGCTCTGGGTCGGGTCGCTCTGGCAGCCGAACAGGAGAATTGTGGACAGTAGGAAGGTCTGGAAGGGAACGCCTTTCATGGTGCTGGTATCTGGAAGCGTCTGTTTTGGGAACGCGGAATGGGGTCGTCAACGTACGGCCGGGGTCAAGCGCATCTCGACGGATATCCGGACCAGGTCGGAAACACGCTGGTCGCCAATGTCCTTGTCATAGGATGGCGAATTGCCGCGTATCCCCCATCGGGTACGGTCCATGCGGTATTGGCTGTGGGCTTTCATCGATCCCTCGGTGATGGCAATGGCGGCCGACAGGCTGATGGTCCTGGAGAACCCTTTTACGGTCAGGTCCCCGATCAGCTCGTATTCGTCCGGTCGCTTTTCCGGATGGGGAATGATCCGGTGCGTCTCGAAACTGGCCTGGGCGCCGTGATCGATATCAAGGATGTCCACTGTTCGTAGATACATGTTCATGCTGTCCACCGCGGTGGACCTCCGGCCTTCGGCATCCACATGGGCCTGTGCCAGGTCGAGGTGGAAAACGCCTTTGACCGGGCTCCCCTCCGCGTTCAACCCAAGCAGTCCCTCCGTGATGGGAATGGTGCCCGTAATGGTGGAACGTCCCTGGACCACGCTCCAACGGATCATGCTCGTGGAGGGGTCCACCGTATAGGCACTGACCAATTCGGGGTCGGCATCCACCCAACTCTTCGCATCGAGCCCGCTTGTCCGGTCCGCCTCGTGTGCGCATCCGACGGCAAGGCATGTGATCGTGGCGAGAATGAGGGGGGAGGCGCTCCGCATACTTTCAGGAAGAGGGTTTGGAACGATCTCGGCCAAAACTACGTAAACGGCCTTCCGAAGGTGCGATCCACCATCATCGGTTGGCAATGGGCTGCACTGGATCGGAACCCAGCTTGAGCACCGGACTACTTTCGGCCGTCTTGTCTCCCCACCGCATATTCCTGAAAGTGGTCCTTTTCATGGCCATGTTCCCAACGCTTGGCCCCAGGGTGCATGCACAGGAGGATGGTGCGAGCCTCACGGAGGAGTTCAGGCATATGAGCGCGAAGGAACGCACGCGGCTGGCCGAAAGGGAGCAGGAGGATGCCTCCCGGGATACCGTCTACCAACGGATCATGGCCGATGCGGAAGCGGCGTTCCAGGCCGGGCGTTACCAGGAGGCACTTGAGGGTTATAAGCTCGGACGGAAGCGACGCCCGCTCAACGTCTACCCCAAGGTGAAGATCGAGGATATCCGCGAACTGATCGCCAAAAGGGATGCTCAGGCGGCCGATAGCACTTCCAGCCAACCGCGTTCCGTCGGAGTTCCGGAACTCGATGAAAAGGCACCCGCTGCGTCTCGGACGGACAAAGTGATCGAAAAGGCATCAGCACCGGTCCCTGGGTCCGCCGGAAAGCCGCCGGTCGTGCGCCGGGCCAGGAGCATCGAAGAGACCCATGACCGCGCGGTCGATCCGGCTCCCGTCACCGGACCCGACGGCATGGTCGAGGAACAATTCCGTCAGGGGACCGCACTGGTCGTCCAGCGGACGGTGACCCTTGGAGGTGAACGCCATGTCTACAGGAAGGTGGTCCACAATTGGGGGCAGACCTACTATTTCCTCGATGGGAATGCGACCGATGCCCGTGTATGGACCGAACGTTTCGGTGACAACTAGCCGCGCGACGGTTTGAGCCGGACGGGGAGGTCCAACAACCCACGGTAGTCATTGCCGGCCTCCTCCATGTCGAGGTCGTCTGCCCGATAGACCCAGGTCAGCTCGACCTTCGACCCTCCGCTCGCGTGGAGGTCGTCCATCAACTTGAACAGGTCCAGCAGGTATTTGGCCGAGCTGGAATTGAAATAGGCAAGTTCCACTTCGATCTGCGTCCGGTTCGCCGGGGCGGCCATGTAGCGTTCCAACAGGGCGTGGATGGGGGTATAGAAACCGTCGGCGTTCTCATGGATGGACACTCCGCGAATGATCAGTGTTCCACGGTCGGGGTCGAACGACACCAGGGGCGTCTTCGCGGTAGCCGGTAGTTCCAGGCGTTCGGCCATGTGCCCGCGAAGGTATCCTTCCGGTGCATCCTGCGACATCCGTCAGGTCCATGTTGCCGTGTCCTTATTAACTTTTCACCGCCCTGCCCCCAATGCTTCACACCATGAGCATACGCACGATCCTGGTCCCCTACGATTTCTCCGAATGCGCCACCGATGCCCTGCGTGTCGCCGCGAAGATCGCCGCCCGCACGGGCGGGTGCATCGAGATCGTGCACGTCTATGAACACATGACGGATTTCCATACCGAGAACCAGAAGGTCCGGGAGGAGATCGAGGAGCGACTGGAGGAGGTGCCCAAGATGGATTTCCTGGGGGGCGTGGAACTGCGCAAGTTCATGCTCCGGCAGATGGGGATCTCGGAGATGTTCAAGAACGACCGGCTGGCCGAGGCGGACCTTATCGTGATGGGTTCGCACGGTGCCCGCGGCATCCGAGGATTGGTGGGTTCCAACACACAGAAGATCGTCCGGATCGCACCCATGCCCATCCTGGTGATCAAGCATCATCAGGAGGATTTCGACGTGCGTGATGTGGTCTATGCCTCGAACTTCAGTGAGCAGGACATCGAAAAGTTCAACAAGTTCATGCCCCTGCTCGATCTCTTCGATCCGACCGTCCACCTGTTGAAGGTGAACACGCCGAAGCAATTCGAGCGCAGTGAGGAGAGCAGCAAGGCGATCGATCAGTTCCTTCAGCGCCATGAGTTGAAGAAGTTCACCGCGACCATATACAATGACCTGTCGATCGAAGAGGGCATACTCAATTTCGCCAGGTCGATCGATGCGGACCTGATCGCCATGGCCACTCATGGTCGAACGGGTTTCTTCCACGTTGTCAATGGAAGCCTGACCGAGGATATCGTCAATCACACCACCTTCCCCGTACTGAGCGTCAAGTTGTGATGCACCCCACCGTCGGGCATATCTTTACACACAGCAACCCCCACGCATGAAATTCCTTTACAAGCAGTTCCAGGGCAAGAAGAAGCAGATCGTGGAGGTGGAACTCGATCGCACCACGAGGGTGAAGTTCCTGACGGCACCTGACTTCAAAGCGTACCGGGACCACAGGACCCACAAATACTACGGGGGCACCTTCGATCGATCGCCCGTACGCTTCGTGCTGCCGTTCGATGCGGTGTGGACCGTCGTCGTGGAAAAGGGGAGTTTTCGGGAGCCGCTGGACGTGCAGGCCTCATGCAAATTGCTGCCTCCGGACCGGGAGGTCCTATCGACCGTGGCGATCGATGCCCCACCGCACCTGCGTGAACCTCAGGGGGACGATCGGCGCGAGGCACAGACCGCCTACGCAGGGGAGGGGTCCCCGGAGGATGAAGGGACGAACTGATCACGGTCGTTGCGCGTTATAGGAAAGGATCGACATGGACATACGCGCTGAAGGGGAAAGGCTTGAACGCATTCTGCTCGGTCAGGAGGTGTTCGTCAACACGGTGAAGGGATGGCTCGAAGAGGAGCGGTCCCAGGATGAGATCATCCGCGCGGTGATCCGCACGGCTAGGCCGGACCGGGTCGATCCCATCCCCGGGCTGGACCCTACTCGGACCTACCACGAGAAGGCCATCCGGCAGTTGTGCATCAAGTACCGTCTGCGCTTCCTGCCCGGCGCATCCTTCAGGGGCGATATCCCCGATCAGGCGGTGGTGGCCGTTCGCAACCTCGAGCGCCGCACAGGAACGACCCTGTCGGCGTTCCACGTGCTTGCCCCGGTGCGACGGTTCGAATTGGTCGATTGTGAGAGCGACCCCCTTCTGTTCCTGCGTGTAGCCGAAGACCGCTACTTCCTGGTGCATCGATGGGGCGGCGACCTGGCCTGGTACAGATCTTTTATCGCATGGCCGCTCCGCTCCCCATTGGAAGGGATCGTGACCCTCACATTGTTCGTACTGATGATCGCGGCATTCGTGCCCACAGGGTGGATCACGGCGGAACCTGATGCGCCCTGGTGGGGCATCCACCGGTTCGTCATCCTTTTCTGGATCATGATGGTCACTGCAGGATCCGCGGCCTATGGCTGGTTCGCCTTTTTCGGGCGTTTCAGCAGCGAGTCCTGGCGCAGCCGCACCTTCAACTGACCCTGCTTTCCATGATGCCCGGCCCGGCCGGCCGGGCCGACTTGCAGACGCAGTGCGAGCGGAACCATTGCCTTAGCTGTTCACGCTCCTCGGGCATCAGGCGTCGCATGGCCTTGCGGAGCTCCTTCCGGAACACGGCGGCATCGGCGAAACTGATCTTGTCAAGGACCTCCTGGTAGTAGGTGTATGGATCTTTACGCATGTGGAATATGGAGCACCTGGGGCACACGACCCAGGGATACGTATGCGCTCCATACGGGGTTGCGTCGGACGGCCGGATACGGGAAAGGGCGGCCATGGCCGCCCTTTGCATCCAGGTCCAAGGGATCACTGGATATTGATCTGCTTCGAAGCGGGTTTGACCTCCTCCACTTTCGGGATCATCAGGCTCAGAACACCTTCGTTGTATTCGGCCTTGATCCGATCGTGTTCCACACCTTCCGGAAGGCGAAAACCACGTGAAAAGGAGGAGTGCGAGAACTCGCGACGGGTGAAACGCTCGTTCTCCTTCAGGTCCTCGACCTTCTTTTCGGCGCTGATCGTCAACACGTTGTTCTCCACGTGCACTTTCAGGTCTTGCTTCCCGAAACCCGGCGCGAGCAGGTCCAGCTTGTAGTCCTTGTCGCGCTCCACGATGTTCACGCTGGGTAGTGATGCAGGCAGGTCATCCACTCCCAGGAATTGGCCCATATCCCGGCCGAAGAATTCATTCACCAGTTCATTGAACGGGCTCATCAGGCGGTTCTGCGGACGATACTTCACGATGGTCATGGCTTTTACTTTTTTTCAGGGTACTTGATCATGTTCGGCGATCTGTTGTCAAGCCCTGTACCAGTGTAAAATAAATGCCAAAATGACACGATGAGCTTGAAAAAAGCGCCGATATGGCGCTACTGGGGCATGAAAACGAAAGTGATGGTACCGTTCTGAGCAGCCGGTGCCGCTGTCGATCCATCGAAAAGTGCCTTGCTCGCTGCCTCGGATGCAAAGGCCATCATGCATGCGGAGGCGGTGGAGGCCCTTTGATCGACCTGTGCATCACGGATCACGCCTGTCCGGTCCACTTCGATCCGCACAACGACCCGACCGCTGCCCTGACACAGATAGGCGGGGATGTACAGGGACCGGTGATGGCGCCCCGGGAGGTCGTAGCTGACGGTCGTTGGTCCTTCCACCTTTACCGGCCGGTCATTGGCCGCCATGTAACGTTCCTTCTTCCATTTGCTCGGATCGAGCTCCGGCATGTCGATCTGTTCACCGCTCGCCTTTCGCTCTTCCTCAAGGCGGTCGAATTCGTTCTTCTCCATGTCCTTCAGTTCCTGCATCACCTGATCGTCAAGTCGTTGGCTGGTGCGTGCGTCCAGGGAGCGGTCGGCCGCCACCGCGTTCTGGTCATTGATCACGTTCGTCACTGGCCGACCGGTCGGCACCGACACGTTCTCCGGGGGGGGGGCGATCAGGGCATCGGCCTCGTCCTCAGGGACCATCTCGATCACCATCTCCGACCGGTCCTGCTCATCCGGGATGGTCGTGAAGCGGACGATGGCCAGGGTGAAAAGGACCGCCGAGTGCACCGCCAGGGTGCCGATCACCCCGTACTTGTGCCTTTCGAATCGATCGAGCAACCGTTCCAGCATGGTAATTCCCCGGGTCCGATGCAAGTTACGCGCCCTGGTGGTGCATGCGGATCCGCCAACCGGTCGGATAGTGGTTGTTCCAACGCCTCGCCACGCCCTTGGCCCAACCAAGGCCCTGCCCTTGATGGCTCATCAATCCCCAGCCTTTCGCGGCCTGGTCGCGCAGGGCCTCTCCGCGCAGGTAGCGCAGGGCATCGGCTGTATCGAGTTCACACCGCACCGCATCGAACGTGGCGATCATGCGGTCCGCGGCGATCGGGTCGAAGGCAGCGGCGGGATGAGGCTGCCTGCCCCTTCGATCGGTCGTGAACAATGGTGTTCCTGCGAGGTGCACATCGACGTCCCGACGCAACGCATCGACGATGTCCCGGTGGGATCCCAGGATCCACGCGTTCGCGACCCCGTCCTGGACTTCGATCCGATCTCCAGCGCCAAGGTCACTGCCATGCGTCGGTCCTGGTTTCCGCAGGGCCCCGAAGTAGGAGCCCTCCCCCTGGAGGCGGTGCGGAAGGCTCAGCAGACCATGCCCCCGCTCCATGGTCCCCCAGGTGGGATCGTAGGAGATCGTCCGCGGGATCGCCCCGAGTTGTTCGACAGCCCACTGCAATTGGTCCTCGTCCTCTTCCGGAGCAAAGGTGCATGTGGCATAGATCAGAGCTCCTCCCGGGCGCAGGCAGGCCCAAGCGTCCCTGAGGATGTCACGTTGGGCCGTCCGGCAGGAACGGACAAGCCCCGGGCTCCATTGGGACCGCGCGATCCCCTCGCGTCGCATCAACCCCTCTCCGGAGCAGGGGGCGTCGACGAGGACCAGGTCGAAACGCCCGGCCGATCGCGCGAACCGTTCCGTCGCCGACCCCGTGAGAACCGCCCGGCCGCTTCCCCATTTCCAGAGGTTGTGTTGCAGCGCCTGGCGTCGCCTGCCCTCCACTTCATTGCATACGACCAGTGCGGAAGGCCCCAATAGGTCGAGCAGGTGGGTGGACTTGCCTCCTGGTGCGGCACACAGGTCCAGCGCAAGCAGGTTCCTGCCGACCAGGTCCAGCGCGTTCATCGCGGGTTCCAGCATCATGGCCGAAGCCTCCTGGACATAATAGGCACCTGCGTGAAGGAACGGGTCCAGGGTGAACACGGGGCGTTCCTCGAGGTAACGACCGCTCGCGCACCACGGGACCGGTGTTCCGGCAGGTGCGCCCGACCTGTGAGGATGAACGCGGATACTTACCGAGGCCGGTGCATCCAATGCTTCGAACAACGCGTCCGCCTCAGGCCCCAGCGTGGCCCTCCGCAACTCCTTCCATTCCACAGGCAGCGGCGGGCGCTCCTTCCTGTGCTGCGCACGGTGGACACGGGCCATGGCGCTCAGGCCTTGGCGAACGTGCTGGTCCGCTCCATGGTCTGGCTTCGCTCCGGACCGACGGATACGATCCGCACCGGCACCTGCACCGCATCCTCGATCCGCCGGATGTAATTCTCCAATGCCTCGGGCAGGGGGTCCGTGGCTTTCAATTCACCCCATCCTGGGGATGCCTCCACCACGGGCAGTGCACCTGCGATGTCGAACGGAAATTGCTCCGTGCGCCGTCCGTCCACCTGATACGCGGTGCACAAGCCGACTTGTTCCAGACCGGCCAGCACGTCGGACTTCATCATGGCCAGTTCCGTGATGCCATTGATCATCACCGCATAGCGCAATGCCGGCAGATCGAGCCAACCGCAACGACGCGGGCGGCCGGTGGTGCTGCCGAACTCGCGGCCGGCCTGTCGGATCCGTTCGCCGGTATCATCGAACAATTCCGTGGGGAACGGACCACTGCCAACGCGCGTGCAATAGGCCTTGAAGATGCCGATCACGCGCCCGATCCTCGAGGGAGGCACACCAAGCCCCGTGCATGCGCCCGCGCACACGGTGTTCGAGGAGGTCACGTAGGGATAGGTGCCGAAATCGATGTCCAGCAAGGTGCCCTGTGCGCCTTCGGCCAGTACGCGTTGTCCGGACCGGAAGGCCGCGTCAAGGAGATGTTCGCTATCCACCAGTCGCAGTTCGCGTAGTTGATGGACCGCTTCCAGCCATTCCTGCTCCGCCTGCCGGGTCAGTTCGTGCGTTCCGTACATCCCGAGCAACCGATGGTGCTTCCGAACGAGCGAGGTGTACCGGTCGTTCAGGTCCGCACGCTCGAGGTCACCGACCCGCAGGCCGTTGCGGCCGGTCTTGTCCATATAGGTCGGCCCGATGCCCTTGAGCGTGCTGCCGATGCGCTCGTCACCCTTCTCGGCCTCACTGGCTGCGTCCAGAAGGCGATGCGTGGGAAGGATCAAGTGGGCACGGCGCGAGATGAATAGGCGGTCGGTGATGTCGGGCGCATGTTCCCGTATCGTATCCAGTTCCTTCACGAAGGTCACCGGGTCGATCACCACTCCATTGCCGACAAGGTTGGTCGTATCCGCACGGAAGACGCCTGATGGTATGGTGTGGAGCACATATTTCCTGCCGTCGATCCAAAGGGTATGGCCGGCATTCGGTCCACCCTGGAAGCGTGCGACCAGCTGGTAGTCGGCGGCGACCACATCGACGACCTTGCCTTTGCCCTCGTCGCCCCATTGGGCACCGAGCAGGACATCCATCCGCGCTTCGCGCATCCTAGGCTTGGAACTTCGCGAGGGCCTCCTCCACGTCGGGCGTGATGGTGAAGACCGAGTCGAGCTTCGTGACGACAAAAAGCTGCCTTACGCTCGGGGAGAGACCGGCGATGAACGTGTCGCCCCCCGCGTTCCTGGTCCGGGTGAGCACATTGATCAGGATGTTCAAGCCGGTACTGTTCATGTACTGCAGTTCGCTCATGTCGAGTACGACATGTGAACGGCCTTTGGCCAGTTCCTCATCCAACGCTTGCATCAGGCGATCGGCCTGTTGCTGGTCCATCAATCGTCCCTTCAGACCGAAGATGTTGCAGCCATCGATCGGTCGGACCGTTAGGTCGAAGGTGGGCATGTCGCTCATTGCTTGTTCGGGGATCTTTCCCGGCACTCCCGGCAAACGCCGTAGAGGTGCAGGGCATGTTGTTCCACCTGGAACCCGGTGACCTCGGCCACGGTGGAGCGAATGGTCTGGATGCGAGGGTCGCAGAACTCGCGCACCGTGCCGCACATACGGCAGATCAGGTGGTCATGCTGGCGGAACGCATGTGTGCGCTCGAACTGGGCCGGAGGACCCATGAACCGGTGCTTGCGAACCAGGTCGCAATCGAGCAGGAGATCCATCGTGTTGTACAGGGTCGCACGGCTCACGCGGTAGCGCTTTTGCTTCATCCGGGCGTACAGGCGCTCGATGTCGAAATGGCCGTCCTGTTCGTAGATCTCATTGAGGATGGCGAACCTTTCAGGCGTCTTCCGATGGCCGTGTTGCTCAAGGAACTCGGTGAAGATGCGTTTCACGCTGTCCTTTTGTTCGGTGTTCACCATGTCACCGCGAATTTACGTCTCCTTTCCGTGGCATCCCGGCTTCGCCGCGTCACTGGTCGACGCGCTCCACCAGGTTCACACCCGGGACGCGGCGCAATTTCTCGATGAGCGAATTGAGGTGGTCGGTGTCCTGTACGAACGCCATCACCTTTCCTTCGAAGATCCCATCGTTGCTCTCGAAACCGATCGAACGCATGTTCACATTGTGCTGTTGGCTGATGATCGAGGTGATCTTGTTCACCAATCCCACGTCATCGATGCCGGTGAACCGCAGCCCTGCTAGGAACTCCACGCTGTCCTTGCCCTTCCAGCGGGCCTTGACGATCCGGTAGGCGAAGTTGCTCATCAACTGCACGGCGTTCGGGCAGTTGACGCGATGGATCTTGATGCCGTCGTTCACGGTGATGAAACCGAACACATCGTCACCGGGAATGGGATTACAGCAAGGCGAAAGCTTGTATTCGAGCTTCTGCAGGTCGTCCCCGATCACCAACGCCCCGCTGTCCTGTCCCCGGATCTCCGCCACCACCTCTTCCAGGGATCGCTCTTCCTTGCGCCGGGGAGGGCGGGGAAGGGCGAGCCTGCCGTTCTTCACCGGCGGTGCATCGAGCTTGTCGAGGTCGTGCCGGCCGCGCGCGATGCGGTAGAACAGGTCGGTGGTACTGGTCGAGCGGAAGTGGTCCACGAGGACCTGGATGTTCCGGTCATCGACCTTGGCGCCCCATTCCCGGAGCTTGCGCATCACCACGTCCCGACCCACCACGGCCAGCTTCTTCTTCTGCTCCCGCAGTGCCTGTTTGATCTTGTGCCGGGCCTTCGCGGTGGCGACATAGGTCAGCCAGTCCTCCTTGGGCTGCTGCTTGCGCGAGGTGATGATCTCGATCTGGTCACCGCCGCGTAATTTGTGGCTGAGGGGTACCAGCTTGTGGTTCACCTTGGCGCCGATGCATTGACGGCCGATGTCGCTGTGGATGTCGAATGCGAAATCGAGCGCCGTGGCGCCGGCCGGAAGGTTCCGCATCTCGCCGCGGGGGGTGAACACCACGATCTCATCACTGAAAAGGTCCAGTTTGAAATCGTTCACGAAGTCGATGGCATTGGTGCTCGGATCCTCCAGCACCTCGCGGACACGGTTCAGCCAATGGTCCAATGCGTTGCTCAACTCCTGGTCGTCCTTGTACCGGTAGTGGGCGGCCAGTCCCATTTCGGCGATCTCGTCCATGCGCCGTGTACGGATCTGCACCTCCACCCAACGCCCCCCCGGGCTCATGACCGTGGTGTGGAGGCTTTCATAGCCGTTCGCCTTGGGCAGACTGATCCAGTCCCTCAGCCTGTCCGGATTGGGCTGGTAGAAATCTGTAACGATGCTGTAAACCTTCCAGCAGTCCGCCTTCTCGTTATCGGGCTTGCTGTCGATGATGATGCGGATCGCGAAGACGTCGTAGACCTCCTCGAAGCTGACGTTCTTCTTGAGCATCTTGTTGTAGATGCTATGGACGCTCTTCGGCCTCCCCTTGACCTCGAAGGAGATCCCCTCGCGTTCGAGCGCCTCCCGGATGGGTACGGTGAATCGGCTGATGAAGCGCTTGCGAACGGCCTCCGTCTTCTTGAGCCGTTGGCTGATGTCCTCGTAGATCGTCGGTTCCTTGAACTTCAACGCCAGGTCCTCCAGTTCGCTCTTGATGCTGTACAGACCGAGACGATGTGCGAGCGGGGCATAGAGGAACAAGGTTTCGCTGGCGATCTTCAATTGTTTGTCCCGCGCCATGCTCTCGAGCGTGCGCATGTTGTGCAGGCGATCCGCCAGTTTTATCAGGATCACACGCACGTCCTGGGCCAGCGTCAACAGCACCTTGCGGAAGTTCTCCGCCTGGATGCTGTCGGTGGCGAACATCAGCCCGCTGATCTTGGTGAGGCCGTCGATGATGTTGGACTCCACCGGACCGAACAGGTCGCGGACGTCCTCCAGGGTGAGGTCCGTGTCCTCGACCGTGTCATGCAGCAGCGCGCATACCACGCTCGTGGTGCCCAGGCCGATCTCCTCGGCACAGATCCGGGCCACCGCGATGGGATGGTAGATGTATGGCTCGCCGGTCTTGCGTCGCTGGTCCTTGTGGGCCTCCACGGCCAGGTTGAACGCCTTGCGGATCCTGCGGGTCTCCTCATTGGACCGGCTGCCCCGGATCGAACGCAGCAGGCCCCGGTACCGGTTCAGGATCTCGATCTTCTCCCGATCCCTGTCGATCTGTAGCGTTCGCTCCGCGGTCGATGCACCGATGTCGTTCGTGCCGCTGGCCATGGAACACAAAGGTATGGAGGGGTGGACCCGTCAGGGCATGGCGGGGAGCACCTCCCCACGCACCTCACCGAAGCCGATGCGGACACCGTCCTTCTCGGCATGCCCCCGCATGATCAGCGTGTCGCCGTCCTCCAGGAACTTCCGTTCGCTACCATCGTGCACCTTCAGTGGTCCGGTGCCCTTCCAAGTGAGCTCCAGGAGGCTTCCATAGCTGTCGGGGGAGTCGCCGCTGATGGTGCCACTTGCCATGAGGTCGCCACAGCGCACATTGCAGCCGTTCACAGTATGGTGGGCCAGTTGTTGGGCCATGCTCCAGTAGAGGTGCTTGAAGTTGCTGCGGCAGATCGTGGTCTCTCCTCCATCACCGGTGGCGATGGAGGCTTCCAATGCGATGTCGAAATGGTGATCGCCTTGCTGTTGCAGATAGGGAAGGACCGGTGGGTCCTGCCGCGGACCGGACACGCGGAACGGCTCCAAGGCATCCAGCAGAACGATCCAGGGACTTGCGCTGCTGCAGAAGTTCTTGCCCAGGAAGGGGCCGAGCGGTACATATTCCCAAGCCTGGATGTCGCGCGCGCTCCAATCGTTGAACAGCACGAGGCCAACGATGTATTCCTCCGCCTCCGCGGTGGGGATCCTGTCCCCAAGGGCGTTCCCACTGAAAGTAATGAAGGCCACCTCGAGCTCCATGTCCAACTGACGTGTGGCCCCGAACACCGGAGCAGTGGCGTCCGGGGTGGGTTTGTATTGGCCCATGGGTCGTCGGACCGGTGTGCCGCTCACCACGATGCTGCTGCTTCGCCCGTGGTAGCCGACCGGCAGGTGCGTCCAGTTCGGCATCAGCGCGTTCTTCGGGTCGCGGAACATGCACCCCACATTGTAGGCGTGCTGCCGACTGCTGTAGAAGTCCGTGTAGTCTCCTACCTGCACCGGCAGGTGCATCACCGCGCGATCGATGGGGATCATCGCCTTGCTGCGAAGGGGCGTATCATCCCGAAGCACGGCCTCGTCCGAACGGAGAAGGACGCTCAGCCTTTCCCGCAATGCGCGGATCCCCTGCCTGCCCGTCCCTAGGAGGGCGTTCAACGATCCCCCGCGGAAATGATGCGTGTCGATCCCGGTGCCGGTCAGCAGTCCTGCTTCGGCCACGAGGGCCAGGTCCAACACGAGGTCTCCGATCCGTGAAGCCGCGCGTGGCCCGGCATCCACCGTGCTGAAAATACCCAAGGGCAGGTTCTGAACGGGGAAGTCACTGCCCGCTGGCACTTCGGCCCAGGAGGTCCAACGGGGGTCGTTGGCGGTGAGGTTGCTCATGTCCGGCAAAGATGGCCGATCGTCGAAAGTTCGCCGGCCACGTACCGAACCAATCGTTGGCAACGTTGTTGTGCAGGTGAGCTAGTATCCGTCATGCGCACTTCCACCCTTCGTACATTCCTTTTCATCGCGGTGCTCGCACCGATGCTGAGCGGTTGCTATATCCTGCGCTCCTCGAACTACTTCGTGAAAGCGACCGAAGCGGCACCCTATGACGCGGTGATCGTTCCCGGTGTGCCTTACGCGGACGAGAGCATGAGCGGGGTGATGAAGATCCGCGTCCATTGGGCGGCCTACCTGTACAGGAAGGGGATCACCCGGAACATCATTTTCTCGGGTGGTGCCGTCCATACGCCCTACATCGAAGCACGGGTGATGGCCAACTATGCGGAGGCACTTGGTGTTCCCCCTGAACATATCCAACTGGAACCGCTTGCACAGCATAGTACGGAGAACCTCTTTTATGGTTGGAAGCGTGCGCGTGAGCTGGGCTACAACCACGTGGCCCTGGCCACGGACCCGTTCCAGGCCGGCATGCTCAAGCAATTCAATGGCCGCCTGCGGCGTGAACTGGGGGCACAGGTCGACCTGGTCCCCATCGTGTTCCGGACATTGAAGACGCTTGACCTTCGTGACCCGGTGTTCGACGTGTCGGATTGCCGCGTGGCGGATTTCACCCCGCTCGATGCAAGGGAGGGTTTCTTCCAGCGTCTCAAGGGCACTTTCGGAGGGAACATCGATCTGGAAAGAGAGCGGGCGACGCAGGCCCGGGCGCGCGATGCTTCGATGAGGGACCTGGCGCGGCCCTGAGCGCAGCTATCTTCGGCGCTCTCGGGTCCGATCCCCCAGTGCCCGGATGAAAACACGGCACATTGCCGCATCAGCATTGCTGCTGGCCTTGACGTTCAGCGGTTGCTATATCCACAACACGGAGAAATACTACGCCCGTGCCGTGGAGCGGGCACCATACGACGCTGTCATCGTGCCGGGGTTCCCTTTTGATGGCCATCGGTGGGACACATTGGTCAAGGCCCGCGTCTTCTGGGCGTACCAGCTCTATCAAAGGGGCATGGCGCGCCATCTCATCTTCTCCGGAGGTGCGGTCTATTCCCCTTACAAGGAGGGAAGGGTCATGGCGCTCTATGCCTTGCGGCTGGGGCTGCCTGACAGTGCTGTGTTGGTGGAGGAGCATGCGGAACATAGTTCGGAGAACCTGTATTTCGGGTGGAAACTGGCACAGGCGAGTGGGTATCGGAAGGTAGCCGTGGCCACGGACAAATACCAGGCGAAGCTGCTCAAAGTGATCGCCCGAAGGCTGGAACGCAAGGTGGGATGTCAAGTGGACATCATTCCGATGACGGACGGTTGGGCGTCCGATGTCGCCATGTGGGATCCGGAGATCGATCCGTCGTCCGCGCATGTGGATGATTTCGTTTCCATCCTGGAGAGGGAGACTTTCTGGGAGCGTCTCCGCGAAGCCCGGGGTAAGCAGTTCGATTGGGACCGGGAGGTCGAGGAACTCCGTGCCCTGCGGATCCCAGTGGGAGGTGCACTTGGCCGTCGATCGGATGAAGGACGTCAGGAGGGTCCGTGACGAGAGCAAGCTCCTGCCTTGGCACTCCGGTCCCACTCGGGGCACGGTAGGCACCTCCGCGATCCGCTTCGGGTCATGGTCCGGCGCCGGGGCGCTCGCTCAGCTGCTCACGGACCAGCCGTAGAGCGGCCGCAGTCGCATCATGCCGTTCACCTGGAACTTCACACGCTGTAGCTCGGAGGGGTCGCTGCCGTGCCGCAATGCGCGGTCCATCAGTTCCACGATCTGGGCGCATTCCGTGGTGGAGAGGCCGCGGGTCGTGATCGCGGCCGTGCCGATGCGGATGCCGCTGGTGATGAATGGGCTCTGGTCGTCGAATGGCACCATGTTCTTGTTCACGGTGATGTCCGCGAGACCCAGCACCCGTTCGGCTTCCTTGCCGGTGATGTTCTTGTTCCGCAGGTCCACCAGCATGCAATGGTTGTCCGTGCCTCCGCTTACCACGTCGTAGCCCTTGCTGACCAACGCCTGCGCCATGGCCTTGGCATTGGCGATCACGCGTTCCCCGTATCCGCGGAAGTCCGGCGACAGGGCCTCACCGAACGCGACCGCCTTGGCGGCGATCACGTGTTCAAGCGGACCGCCCTGGGTGCCGGGGAACACCGCGCTGTCCACCACTGCGCTCAACTTCCGCACTTCGCCCTTCGGGGTCTTCAGTCCCCAGGGGTTGTCCACGTCCTGTCCGATCAGGATCAGACCGCCCCGCGGTCCGCGCAGCGTCTTGTGCGTGGTGGTCGTGACCACATGGCAGTGCGGCAGTGGATCGTTCAGCAGCTTCGCGGCGATCAATCCGGCGGGATGACTGACGTCGGCCATCAGCGTGGCGCCCACTTCATCGGCGATCGCACGAAAGCCGGCATAGTCCCAATCGCGGCCATAGGCGCTCGCTCCGCAGATGATCAGCTTGGGCTTTTCCTTCTTCGCAGTGTCGCGCACCTGGTCCATGTCCACGCGGCCGCTCGTCTTTTCCACGCCATAGAAGGTCGGGCGGTACAGCTTGCCGCTGAAGTTGACCGGACTGCCGTGCGTGAGGTGTCCTCCATGGCTCAGGTCGAACCCGAGGATCGTATCGCCCGGTCGCAGCGCGGCCAGCATCACCGCAGCGTTCGCCTGGGCACCGCTGTGGGGTTGGACATTGGCCCATGCCGCCCCGAACAGCTCCCGGGCACGGTCGATGGCGAGCTGTTCCACCTGGTCCACGAACTCGCACCCGCCATAGTAGCGGCGGCCGGGGAGGCCTTCCGCGTACTTGTTCGTCAACACGGAACCCATGGCCTCGAGCACCTGCTCACTGACATAGTTCTCGCTGGCGATCAGTTCCAGTCCGATCGTCTGGCGCCAGCGTTCACGATCGATGAGTTCGAAGAGGGCGGTGTCGCGTTGCATGTTCGGCAGGGAATGGCCGCCCAAGATAGCAGGGGGCCGTCAGGCGGGCGGGATCGACATGCCCGCGGGCATGTACTCGGGGAAGTAACGGAAGAGCAGCCGCTCCTTTTCGACCACATGCGCGATGAGCTCCGGTGTCCAGGGGTCCTTGGCGGACTTCCGGGTCGTGTTCATCGGTGCACGCTGCAGGATGAAGGCGACCTTTTCGCGGTCATACCCGAGCTGGACCAGCGCATCGTGCAGTTCCTGGTTAAGCCTTTCCGTATGAAGGAAGCGCACGGGTGCGAAGTGCTTCTCGTGGTCGGTGGCAAGGTCCATTCCCGGCCGCAATGCCTCCAGATAGGCCCTTGGCGACCGCGCATAGAAACGGATGAATTGGATCGTTCCGGGTCCGATGTCCACCTGCATGGGGATGTCACCCAGAAGCTCGCGCGGCATGAACTTCTGGCTCATGCGAACGAATTCGGGAAGACCAAGGTCCGGAAAGGAGGGGTGGTCCGCACGCAGGTCGTTCAAGGATCCTGGCGGATACCTTTCCCAGTCGCGGTATTCATAGGCGGACAGGATGCTGGACAATGGGTCGCGCACGATCGAAAGCACCGGCTTATGACGGTGCTTTTCCGGTATCTGTGCAAAGACCAGGTGCTGGGTGGTCTTTTCCGGGTCGGCGCTGTGCATCCGGTAGCGCGGTCCGAACATGTCCTCCATCGGAGGCGCCACCAGACCCAGCCGAACGAGCTGCGCGCGGACCCGACCGGAACCGTGCAGCTCACCCAGGACCCTGCGTGCGAACGTGCTGCCCGTCTTGGGGTAGTTCAGCATGACGAAGCGGTCGGTGATGAACATCGGACGATCAGGCCGGTGGCTGTTCTTTTCGTCCTCGTTCGCCCATGAGCGGTCGTGCGAGCAGGATGAAGAGCAAGGGCACGGGATATTGGAGGGCGTGCAGCAGGACGACCGCGACGCGCTCCATCGCGTCAAAGGCGCCGAAGATGGCGTGCAGGAGGAGCGCGATCGTGGACAGACCCACGAAGATCAGGATGATCGCCGGTGTGTAGCGATTGGAGCCGAACTGGATGCGCGCCAGCAGGAGCGCCATCGACAGCATCGCCGCGATGAAGACCAGCGTGCAGGTCCATTTGAGGACCCCCAACTGGTGGAGCGACCAACCGTCCACCCAGCCCTGGAACAGGGAATGGGCATAGGAGAATGCCGTGCTGCGCTGCAGGTGATCGATCTGGTAGTTCAGGTTGATGAAGAGGAATTCACGCAGGGCTCCGATCGGGATCGCGAGCAACAGGAGGAACGCGGTGCGGTACCTACGGCTCATGGTCGGGCTGGTCCGGTGCGGGCGAAGCGCCTCACCCAAATGATCCAAAGCAGCAGCACCACGCCATAGACCACGACATAGAACGTATAGTCGTGGTTGAAGTTCAACAGTTCGTAATCGATCGATACGATGATGCACAGCGCGACGATCCGGAGCGTGTTGACCAGGAAGATCGCGACCAGCCCGAGCGGTACGAACCAAAGCTTGTGGCGCAACGGTCCCGGGTATGCAGTGATGAATATGGCGAAGACCGCGAAAAGGGAGACCCCGTCGCAAGGGTCTCCGATCCACAGGAGGCTGCCTCCCTCCACGCCGATGGTACGGATCATCTCGGCATTGGCCGGTTCCGGGATCAATGCGTAGCCCAGGACCTGGAGCAGCCCACCACTGGAAACGATCAGGAGGTCGATCGCCGCGCGGTCCAGAGCTCCCCACGGATGGACGACCAGTTCATAGAGAAGATACCAAGCCAGATAGAGCAGGGCCGCCGTGAGCAGAAAGCGCACCACAGGGTCGCGCCTCGCCACCATCAAGGTGGAACGAAAGGACATGGATCAGGACCCCTCCTTGCGGGAGCGGCGGGAATTCCAGGCGGAACGACCACCGATCAGGGCGCCAGCGGCCAGGAGCAGGCCCACACCACCATCAATGGGGATACAGGGCGGAGGCCAGCAAGGTGGCTGACCACCCCCGGGTTGTGCCATAAGCCCCGAAAGGACGGGCAGCAACAACAGGCAGAACGTGAACAGCGGACGTAGCAGTGACCTCATAGGGTTTCGGACCTCACTGGTAGGGCGCGCGGCAAAAATAGAAATATCCGCCTGCCGGACGCCCGAGATCTCCGATGAACAGTTTTCAACGATCGCCCAAGCCGGCCTCCGGGCCGTTCGGACCTGTCACGGCACCCTTGGGAAAGCTATATTTGCCGCCCCTCGAACGCGTGGCGGACCGCAGTACGGCGCCCCGCATCCAGGTTCCACCTCATGGCCGCAGCGGACAGCCGATCCAAGGGAGGCATCATCGACGTCAATGACCTCCGCTATTTCCTGCGGATCTTCTCGAAGAACTGGTACTTCGTCGTAGTGGCGGTGGCCCTGGCGGCCGTGCTCTCCTACCTCTATTCCTACAAGATACCCGAGGTGTACGGGGCCAGCGCGCAGATCCTCCTGAAGGACAAGGACATCTATAACTACCAGACCCAGGTCTACCAGAACATCGGCTATGTCGCCGCCTATGGGGACATCGTGAACCAGAAGCGCGTACTGACGTCCTATGACCTGATCGATCGGACGCTCGACAAGCTTGATTTCGATGTCTCGTACTACATCATCGGCCGCTTCAAGACCTCGCAGGTCTATGCATCGCTCCCCTTCACCGTCAGCATCGACCTGCTGAACCCCAAGTACTATCAGAAGCCGTTCGACCTGCGCATCGTCGATCCCGATCACTTCGAACTGAGCTACGACGCGGGAACGGGCATCGTTTCCAAAGTGTACCCTTTCGATCAGGACATCGTCGAGAGCGACTTCCTTCTGCGCATCAGTCGGAACGAACGCATCACCCAGGCCAGCCTGGAAAAGCTGACCGCATCCGACTACCAGTTCGTCCGGAACAGCCGGCCGTGGCTCGTAGGCAAGTACAAGGGAAGCATGTCCGTGGAGAACCTGGATTACACCACCATCCTGGAGATCACGGTGGAGGATGAGATCGCTGCCCGCGCCAAGATGTTCCTCGATACGCTGAGCCAGGTCTATATCGACTACACGCAGCGGAGCGAGATCGAGATCAATGAAAAGACCCTCAGCTACATCGACAAACAGCTGGACGAGGTCACCGTGATCCTGAACAAATACGAGGATGAGCTTCAACGGTACAAGGAGAGCAAGAACATCCTGGACCTCGACAGGGAGGAGAACCGCTACTTCAACCAGCTCGTGGCCTATGACAACGAAAGGCGCCGGGATGAGTTGATGATCGAGAGCCTGAACAACCTCGAGAACTACGTAACGGGCATCAGTGAGCAGGAGAAACTGCTCCCTCCGAGCTTCTATATCCTCGAGGACGACGTGTTCCTGAAGCGCACGCTCACGGAGCTGTACGACATGCAGATGAACCGCAACTCGATGTTGTACAATGCCACCGAGACGAACATGGGCATCGCACAGCTCGACGAATCCATCCGGTTGATCAAGGGCAATCTGCTCACCTACATCGGGAACTCCAGGCAGGCCATCCGCGAAAAGATCGGCGACATCCAGGGCCAGATCGGTGATTACGAAGGTTTGATCCGTAGGGTGCCGCTGGCCCAAAGGGACATCCTGAACATCGAAAGGAAGGTGCAGGTGAACGAGAAGCTGTACCTCTTCCTGTTGGAGAAGCGCGCGAACACCGTGATCGCACGTGCAGGCATCGTGCCGCAGACCAAGGTGATCGAAACGGCCCGATCGCTGGGCGTGGTGCGGCCGGACAAGCTCAAGATCCTGTATACGTTCATCGTGGGGGGGGTCGTGCTATCCCTGCTGGTCGTTTTCGTGCGGGTGCTGTTCTATGACCGCATCGAGAACGGTGATCAGCTGAAGGAGATCGCCTCGCTTCCCGTCTACGGGGAGATCATCGCTTCGGACAAGGCGGAGGAGAACTACGTGGTGGTGGACAGCGACCCGAAGGCCGCGATCACCGAGAGCTTCCGGACGGTCCGCACCAACCTGGAATACCTGCCGGCGTCGGACAAGGGGAAGGTGGTGCTCGTGACCAGCTACCGGCCGAACGAAGGGAAGACCTTCTGTTCCGTGAACCTCAGCGCCATCATGGCCAAGGCGGGCAAACGGGTGTTGCTGCTCGAACTCGACCTGCACAAACCGAAGGTGGGCACCGGCCTGAACATGAGCAGCGCGGTAGGCCTGAGCAACCTGCTGGTCGGAAAGGCCAGCCTGGAGGAGGTGATCCAGCCCACACATATCGAGAACTTCCACGTCGCCCTCTCCGGCCCCACACCACCGAACGCCTCCGAACTGGTCCTGAGCAAACGGCTCGACGACCTCTTCGATTACGGGTGCGAGCACTACGACTACGTGCTGATCGATACCCCGCCAGTGGGTCTGATCACCGATGCGCTGGTGATGATGAAGCACGTGGACGCGACCCTCTTCGTGGTGAACACGCGTTTCGCCAACAAGGACCATATGCGCAACGCCATGGACGTCTACAAGGGCAATCCGGTGGCCAACTTCGGCTTCATCCTGAACGGTGTCAAGATGAAGAAGAGCAAATACTACTACAACACCAACTATGGCTATGGCTACCGGTACGCCTATGGCTATGGCACAGGCTACGGCTATGGTTACGGCTATGGGTACGGCCGTCGCAGACGATCGGAGAAGAAGGAGGAGGGACGTGCGGACACCGGAACGAAAAGCTGATCCCGGACCGGCCGATGGGTAGCACGGGATCAACAGCAGCGACGCGCAGCGAGGATTGGGACATCGTCCTCGTTCCGCGTCAGGAGTGGTGGAGGATCGACCTGAAGGAGTTCTGGCACTATCGCGACCTGGTCCGGCTGATGGCGCATCGGGACATCACGGCCCAGTACAAACAGACCGTGCTCGGACCGCTCTGGCATGTGATCCAACCCCTGACCACCACGTTCACCTTCGCGTTCATCTTCGGCAAGGCGGCCGGATTGTCGCCGCCGGACGTGCCCGCCATCCTTTTCTATCTCAGCGGGATCGTTTCATGGAACTATTTCGCGGGCGTGATCAACCGCACCTCGAAGACCTTCGTGGGCGGGGCGAACGTGATGAGCAAGGTCTACTTCCCCCGATTGGTGGTTCCGGTGAGCATGACCCTGAGCAGTCTTGTGAGCTACTTCATCCAATTGGCCACATTCCTGCTCTTTTACTTCGCCTACTGGGTGAAGGGGCCCGTGAGCTGGCACCTATCGCCCTGGTTCGCCGCCATGCCACTCCTGATCCTGATGATGGCCGCGCTGGGCCTTGGGGTGGGGGTGTTGGTCTCGTCCATGACGACCAAGTACCGCGACCTGAGCTTTCTGGTCGGTTTTGGCGTGCAGTTGCTGATGTACGCGAGCCCGGTGATCATGCCGTTGGACCGATTGGCCAAGGTGCCCTGGCTGCTGCGGATATTCAAGCTCAATCCGATGACGCCGGTGATCGAGGCCACACGCGCGATCTTCTTCGGCAAGCCGATCGACTGGGCGGGGTTGGGCTACACCGCGGTGGTGACGGCCGTGGTCCTGGGCGTCGGCCTGATGGTGTTCCATCGCGTGGAGCGTTCCTTCGCGGATATCGTATGAGCACCGACGATCCCCACGTCATCGAGGTCCAGGACCTGAGAAAGAGCTACCGGCTCGGCGTGATCGGAGGTGCCACGCTGGGAGACGAATTGCGCGTGCTTTGGGCCTCACTGCGTGGCCGGCCCAACCCGCTGGCCCCCCTGGACGCGGATGCGGACGATCAGCGGAGCGGAGATCTGTTCTGGGCGCTTCGCGGTGTGACCTTCGAGGTCCGCAGGGGCGAGATCCTGGGGATCATCGGGAAGAACGGCGCCGGAAAGAGCACCCTGCTCAAACTCCTCTCACGGATCACCACACCCACGCAAGGCGTGGTGCGGATGAAGGGGCGGGTCAGCAGCCTGTTGGAGGTGGGCACCGGGTTCAACCCCGAACTGACCGGACGCGAGAACATCTACCTGAACGGGACGATCCTCGGAATGAAGATCGCGGAGATCGACAGGAAGCTGGACGAGATCATCGCCTTCAGCGGGATCCAACACCACATCGACACACCGACCAAGCGCTACAGCAGCGGCATGAAGGTGCGACTGGGTTTCGCGGTGGCAGCGCATCTGGAGCCTGAGATCATGATCATCGACGAGGTGCTGGCGGTGGGCGATGCGGAATTCCAGCGAAAGTGCCTGGGCAAGATGAAGGACGTGGCCGGCAGCGGTCGTACGGTGCTTTTCGTGAGCCACAACATGGTGGCCGTGCAAAGCCTTTGCACACGTGTGATCTGGTTGCAGGACGGCAAGCTCATCATGGACGGCCCCCCCGATGAGGTCGTCAAGAAGTACCTGCATACCTACACCGTGCAACGTGCGGAGGCGACCTGGCCGGAAGGGACCGCGCCCGGGCGGGAGGACCTGGACCTCGTCCGGGTGGCGCTAGCACACGACGCGGAGGAGGGCGTGCTCACCATCGATGATCCCTTCCGCATCTCCATCCGGTTCCGGAACCAAGCGGTGGAAAGCGGCGACATCACCGTGGGTATCCATCTGATCAATGATGACGACGTTCTGGTGTTCAACAGCAATTACCGCGATGAACCCACGGCCCAGCAAATGTTCCCCATCGGTGAGCATACCGTGGAATGTCCGGTGCCGGGTGGACTGTTGAACGATGGGGACTACCGCGTGACCGTGAACGTGATCCGCAACGGGCGGTTCTATTTTCGGGTGGAGGAGACGATCTCCTTCACCCTGCAGGAGGCCAAGCGGCGCGGCACCTATTTCCGGAGCCATGGCGGTGTGATCAGACCCCTGTTGCCATGGCGGAAGGTCGATTGAAGCGGGTGGCCAAGCGTTGGGTGGCACCCTGGCGGCCCCGGTTGATGCCCGACCTGCTCGTGATCGGTGCCCAAAAGGCCGGCACCTCCGCCTTGTTCGATATGCTGGTGAAGCACCCGGCGATCGTTCCCCCGGCCCGCAAGGAGCTGGGGTTCTTCAGCGACGATACGGCCTATGCACGGGGTTGGTCCCATTACCTGCAGCAACTGCCCTTGCGACCGCTCCGCGGCCGCGGCTGGCGCACCCTGGATGCCACCCCAAGCTATCTCGCCCATCCAAGGGCGGCGGAGCGCATCCGCCACCACCTGCCCGACGTGCGCCTGGTGGCCGTGCTCAGGGATCCCGTGAAGCGCGCCTACAGCGATTGGAACATGTTCCGACAGTTGCAGGACCATCCCGTGAACGCACATCTGCACGACCCGCGCAGTTTCGAGGAGGCCATGCAGCAGGAGCTCACCATGCCATTGGAACGGACGCACTATCTCCAACGGGGCTGCTACGCGCCACAGCTAGAACGCTACATCGGCCTCTTCCCGAAGGATCGGCTCCTGTTATTCACCTACCCGAACTTCAAAAAGGACCCGGAGGGCGTGGTCCGGGCGATCCTGGAGCACATGGGCCTGGAAATGCCGCGTTTCGATGCACCGTTGCGCGAGGTCCGATCCAACGTCAGGCCCTATGCGGAGGGCATTGCCCCGGACATGGAAGAACGCCTCCGCGTATTCTATGCGCCCCACCTCGCACAACTTGCCGACCTGTTGGGCGGAATGCCCGATCTGGACGAGCGTTCGGGGCACTGAGGTACCTCGGATCACCTACATTTACGGGGATCCGAACAGCCGGGAAGAACGATGCCACAAGGGTCCGTACAGGAGATGCCGGAAAAGGTGAACGACAGGTTCGAGGAGCCGGTCTATGTCACGCGCGCCTTCATGCCGCCTTTCGAGGAGTACATGGAGTTGATGCGGGGCGTCTGGGACCGTGGGTACGTGACCAACCACGGCCCCTTGGTGCAGGAATTCGAGCGGGCTTTGGGGGAGCGGTTCGGGCTGCCCGGTTCCGTCTTCATCGTGAACGGGACCATCGCACTGCACCTCGCCATCCGGGCGCTCGAATTGAAAGGCGATGTGATCACCACGGCATTCTCGCATCCGGTGACCACGACGAGCATCATGTGGGAGGGCTGCACGCCGGTGTTCGTGGATGTGGACCCGGGTACGTTCTGTATCGATCCCGCCCGTATCGAGGAGCGGATCACCCCCCGCACCACGGGCATCGTCGCCACACATGTCTATGGCATCCCGTGCGATGTGGAGGCGATCGCGGACATCGCACGCAGGTACGGCCTCAAGGTGCTTTACGATGGGGCCCATGCCTTCGGCACCACCTTGAACGGACGCAGTATCCTGGAGCATGGCGACGTGAGCACCACGAGCTACCACGCCACCAAGATCTTCCATACGGTGGAAGGTGGCAGCATGCATGCCGGCGATCCGGACCTGCAGCGCAGGCTCGTGCTCATGCGCACCATGGGCCAGTGGGGTGAGGAGTTCTTCATCCCCGGCATGAACGCGAAGAACTCCGAGATGCATGCCGCCATGGGGGTGGCCAATCTGAAGTACTACGATGCGATCATGGCCGCACGCAGATCCCAGTGGGAATACTACCACGAGCTGTTGCAGGGCGGTCCGCTCGGGTTGGCCCGTGTTCCGGAAGGTATCGGCTACAACCACGCCTATTTCCCCGTAGTGTTCCCCTCCTCGGAGGTCCTGGAGCATGCGCGTCGGGTACTCAACGCGGGGAACGTCTTTCCCCGGAGGTATTTCCGGCCGGCCTGTACACAACTGCCCTATGTTTCCCGGCAGGGTGAGTGCCCGATAGCGGAGGGCATGGCCGACACCGTGATGTGCCTGCCCCTTTTCCACGATCTGGACCGGTCCACCGCCGAGCGCATCGTGGAGATGCTCTTGGGCGCCTTGAAGGGCTGATACCTCTGTTGGACCTACCCCTGGTGATCGAGTATCCCGATCAGCCGGTCCACCATCCTGTCCATATCGGTCGGGTCGTACCGTTGGTCCACGGGCAGGGCCACCAGGCGTTGGACGAGCGAACGCTCGAACGCGGGCACCTGTGGTCGCGATAGGACCTCGGGCCAAAGCACGGGAGCGAAGATCCCCGACCGATGCAACACCCCATGGTCGATCGGCACGGGCAGCAGCAACGGATAGGCAAAGGGGCCTTCCACTGCCGTGGTGTGCATGCGCAGCTCGTTCCGATCGGCCAGCTGCCGGTGCAGACGGAGGAAGTTCTCCGTGCGGGCACGACGCACCCGATCGCGGTCGGTGTGGAGGAGCATCACTTCGGACTCCACCGCGCATCCTCGGAAGGCCGCGCTCATGGAAGCTTCGTTGGACCGATGCCATGCCAGCCCCATGCGCTGCTCTCCCGCGAGCGCCAGGAGCAGATGTGTGGTGATCGGCGTCGTGTTCCTTTCCGTCGGAACCACAGGTTCCGAGGGCGGGAAGAGCAGCGCGCCATCGGCGACACCGAAGAACTTCCGGGCGCTGTTGAACGTCCAGCCGCCCGCCGTCGGTCCTGCGAAGAAGGCCTGGGAATGGTCCATGATGCAGCGTTCGCGCCATACTTCGGCCCATGGACGAAGCTGTTCGGTCAGAAGGCCGAAATAGTTGACGAGCAGGATCATGTCGTCGGCCTCCGGCGAAGGCGGCCTGTCCGGCAGGAGGTCGTTCCCGATGGTGTAATGGGCCAGCTGCACATCACCCACCGTGTCCGGATCGATCACCGAATCACAGATATAGTGCGGGACCCAAAGACGTTGCGGTCGTTCTGCTCGCACTGCGGCTGCGATGCATGCCCGCCCCGTGCTCAGGAGAACGCCTTCGGCCGGCAGGGGGGTGGCATCACCGAAAATGTCGGGTCCCAGATATCCGCCGAATGTGGTCCGCATGCCCGCCATGTGTGTCTGCAAAGATGCCGGTTCGCTTGCATCGCGCGGCAGGTGCAGCCCCCCCGGTGGGGCCTGTTATCTTTGCGGGCCTTTCGGCGGTCCTCCGATGCCTGCGGGCCGCATCGCAGGAACACCTTTCCATGACGACCATCCAAAGACCGATCGACGTGACCGGAAGGACGGCCATCATGCAGCCGTACTTCTTTCCCTATGTTGGTTACTACCAGCTGGCCGCGGCCGTGGAACGGTTCATATTCTACGATGACGTCCAGTTCATCAAGGGCGGCTTCATCGCCCGCAACAAGCTGCATGTCGGTGGAAGGGACCTGCTCTTCACCGTGCCACTTTCCGGCGCGAGCCCGAACAAGCGCATCGATGAGGTACGGATCGACATGGGGCTGTATCCGCGCTGGCGTGAACGGTTCCTGCGCACCATCGATCAGAACTACGCGAAGGCGGCGAATTTCGCCGAGGGCAGGGCGGTGCTCCATGAGGTGCTCGAACTCGAGGACGATCGTATCAGCACACTGGCCGCGCGATCGGTGCGTCTGCCCATGGCCCGCCTGGGCCGATCCGTGGAGTTCCTGTTCAGCTCCCGCCTGGACCTGCGTACGGACCTGAAGCGGGAGGAGCGCTTGTTCGATATCTGCGACCGGCTCGGTATCCGGGACTACATCCAATCCCAGGGCGGCACGACGCTCTATTCATGCGAACGGTGGAGGCAACGCGGCCTGTCCCTACGATTCCTGAAGCCGGTGACCATGGAATATCCCAGGCCGGGCGGCGCGCTCAGCGGACTCTCCATGCTCGACGCGTTGTTGCACGTTCCTTTCGATCGGTTGGACCCGCTCCTGGACCGGTACGAACTCTTCACCAATTGATGCGGATGGAAACGCGGCACGCGATGCATACCGAACGCAGGACCCATGGATAGGATCAACGTGCTCGTCTACCCCAGCGGTGCGGAGAACGCGTTGGAAGTGCACCAGGCCTTGAAAGGCGTGATGAACGTGCGCCTTTTCGGGGCGTCCAGCCGTGATGACCATGGTGCGTTCGTCTTTCGGGAGCATACTACCGACGCTCCGGCCATTACCGATCGCGACTTCGTCGAAAGGTTCAACGTGCTGCTGGAAAGCTGGGGGATCCAGGTCGTCATTCCCACGCACGACGATGTTTCCCTGCATCTTGCCGAAGTGGCGGACCGCCTCAAGGCGCGCGTGGCCGTACCCGGGGTGGAACAGGCCCGGACCTGTCGCAGCAAGCGGGCCACCTATGCCCTGCTCGAAGAGCTGCCCTGTGTGCCACGGACCTATTCGGGAACAGTACCGGACGATGCCTTCCCTGTGTTCGTCAAGCCCGATCGGGGTCAGGGGGGCAAGGGTGCGTTCCGTGCCGAGGGCCCCCAGGACCTGCAGGGCATCACCCCGGATGACGATGTGGTCATCTGTGAATTCCTGCCGGGCACCGAACTCACCGTGGATGCCTTCACCGACAGGCATGGCAGGCTGCGGTTCGTGGGTGCCCGCTCCCGGGACCGCGTGTTCGGCGGGGTGAGCGCGCGCTCCACCACCGTGCCGCTCTCCGACGAGGTGCGCATCATCCTGGAGGAGGTGAACGCCCTGCTTCGTCCGCGCGGCCTCTGGTATGTGCAACTCCGCCAGGATGCGCAGGGGGCGTACAAGCTCATGGAGGTATCCGTGCGTGCGGCGGGCACCATGAACCTCTACCGCGTATTGGGCGTGAATTTTCCCCTGCTGACCGTTTACGACCTGTTGGACATGGACGTGGAGGTGCTGGCGAACGACATGTACCTGCAGGTGGACAGGGCCCTGTTCAACCGTTACCGAACACAGCTTGAATTCGACACGGTCTATATCGACTACGACGACACGGTGACCCGTACCCTGACCGGCACCGTGGATCCGCTCACCATGTCGTTCCTTTACCACATGCGGGATCGTGGCAAACGGATCGTGCTGATCACGAAGCACCGGAACGACCTGACCGCGGACATGGAACGCCACCGGATCCACGTGGGGCTGTTCGATGAGGTCCACCACCTGGCCGGGGAGGAGCGGAAGAGCGATCTCGTGCGGCCCGGCAGGGCGGTCTTTATCGACAACTCCTTCGCCGAACGCAAGGAGGTGAAGGAACGCCACGGCATACCCGTGTTCGACGTGGACGGCATCGCCGCACTGATGGATTGGCGGGAATGAAGGCCATCGATGATATCCGCAACGAGGTGGCGGCCACGGCCATCCGCTTCATGAAGAGCGGTCGGGATGCGGTGCACATCCTGGGAACGAACAAGTACGGTCTGGCCGCGGCGCATCTGATCGAAAGCGAGGGCGGGCATGTCGCCGGCTTCATCGACGATCGACGCGCCGGTGAGGAACTCCACGGGTTTCCCATCGTGTCCATGGAGAACGTGCCCGAGGGAGGCGCCCTGCTCAACTGCATCGTGGAGGGCAGGTCCGTGGAGGCGCGCGACAACCTGTTGGGTCGCGGACCGCGGATCTACTGTGACTACTTCGCGCTTCGCCTGGTGCGCCCGAATGCATTGCCCGAAGTGGATTTCATGGGCGCCACGGATACGATCCCCGCTGACCTGTCCCGCTACCGGTGGTTGCACGATCGTCTGGCCGATGACACCTCGCGGACCACGTTGGAAGGGCTTCTTCATTTCCGGTTCAACAGGGACATCCGCGGGCTCGAACGCTTCACCTACCGGTTGCACGAGCAGTACTTCGAAACCTTCGTATCCCTCGCGAACGACGCGGTATTCGTGGATGGAGGGGGGTTCGATGGCGGTACGGTCCAGGAGTTCCATCGGCGATATCCGGGGCACGGTACGGTCCACTATTTCGAACCGAACGCGGCCTCGATGGAATTGTCGCGACAGAACCTGGCGGTGGTACCGCATGTCCGGTTCGTTCCCAAGGGCCTGTGGAACGAAGCCACCATCCTGCATTTCGATGCGTCCCTGGGCTCCGCGAGCAAGGTGTCCGAGGCTGGAGGGGCATCGATCACGACCACCGCGCTGGACCTGGAACCGATCGAGCGCGTGGACATGATCAAACTCGATATCGAAGGGGCCGAGTTGAGCGCTTTGCGGGGAGCGGAGCAACTGATCCGGCGGCATCGCCCGGTCCTGGCCGTGTGCGTTTACCATCACCAGCAGGACTTCTGGAAGGTGCCGGAGATCGTTCTGGGCATGGTCCCGGACCATGCCGTGTATCTGCGCCACTACACCCAGGGTGTGTTCGAGACGGTGATGTACTTCGTTCCTGAAGGTCTCTAGGATGAAGGGAGGACCCACATCGGATGCACCCCTGGTCAGCGTGGTCTGCACGACCTATCAGCACGAGCGCTACATCGCCCAAGCGTTGGATGGTTTCCTCATGCAGCGCACGGATTTCCCGTTCGAGATCATCGTGCATGACGATGCCTCCACCGATGCCACACCCCGCATCGTGCGCGAATATGCGGAGCGGTACCCCGACCTCATCGTGCCCGTCCTCCAGGCCGAAAGCCATTTCCACAAGCCCGGCAGCGTGACAAAGGCGGCCTGCGATGTCGCTCGGGGTAGGTACATCGCCACTTGCGAAGGGGACGATCACTGGACGGACCCCGACAAACTCCAGCTCCAAGTGGACCTGTTGGAGGCGAACCCCGATGCGACCGGCTGCTTCCACTACACACAGCAGATCTTTGATGGGACAGGCGCGCCCGGACGTATCATCGGCGAGCACGGAGGAAGGACCCGCTTCTCTGTGGAGGACACCTTTTCGCCCTACGCGCTGTGCCACTACAACGCGTTCATGTTCCGGAGCCACCTGCAGTTCCTGCCCGATTGGTACGCCACCATCAAGAGCGGTGACATGGCGATCTTCTCCATGGTGGCCGCGCAGGGTCCGTTGCTCTGCATTCCCCGGGTGATGAGCGTGTATCGCAAACACAGTGCGGGGATCACGGCGGCGGACGCCGCGGAGCAAAAGGCCCACCATCTGGCCCGTATCCGTCTCCTGAAGCTCCTTGACGAACAGCATGGCTTCAAGTACCACGGAGCCGCCGTGGAGGCGATCGCCGTGCATGAGCGGGAGTTGGCGAAACTACCGTCGGCGCATTCTTCGGGATTCCGCGAACGCGTGCTCCGAAAGTTCCGTTCCTGGACCGGTGGCAAACCATGAGCGCACGATGAAGGAGCCGAGGGTCGCGATCATCTCTCCGAACCGGAGCGCATGGAGCGAGACGTTCGTGCGGGCTCACATCGAGCGGCTGCCGGGGGTGGAGCTGGTACTGATGGACGACCACCTGCCCCGGAGGGATGCCGACGGTGCACCGCTCCTTTCCGACACCTTGCGCGCACGCCTCGTACGACGTGTGCGCGGCATCGGGCCTGAAAGTGCGCTGCGCCGGGCGGTGACCGAACGCCTGCGGCGTGCGCGGATCGAAGTGGTCTTCGCCGAATACGGGCCCACTGGCGATGCCATGCTGCCGATCTGCAGGGAGCTCGACATTCCGCTGGTGGTGCAATTCCATGGTGTGGACGCCTATCACGAAAAGCTCCTGCGGGAGCACGATGGTTATACCGCGCTGCTCAAGGGTGCCGCCGCGATCCTGGTGGTCTCCAGGGAGATGGAAAGGCACGTGATCGCCCTGGGCGCTGATCCCTCGAAGGTCGTTCACAATGTCTGTGGGATCGACCTGGACCGGTTCAGGCCGGGACGTCCCGAACAGGCGGACAAGACCTTCCTTTTCGTGGGGCGCTTCGTGGACAAGAAGGCACCTCAGCTCGTGGTGCTCGCCTTCGCCCGCGCCCTCGAAAGCGATCAATGGCTGCGTCTGCGCATGCTGGGTGATGGTCCGCTCCTGGAGTCCGTACGCCAGATGATCGGCGCGCTCGGTATCGAAGGGTCCGTGGAATTGCTCGGCGTGGGCTCACCGGAAGAGGTGGCCGCGGAAATGGCCCGTTCCCGCGCGCTTGTTCAGCACAGCGTCACCACCGCCAGTGGCGACAGGGAGGGCACTCCGGTGGCCGTGATGGAGGCCATGGCCGCGGGGTTGCCGGTGATCGCGACACGGCATGCGGGCATCGCTGATGTGGTGGTGCACGAGACCTCCGGACTGCTGTGCGAAGAGCGCTCCATCGACGTCATGGCGGGCCACATGGTCCGCCTGGCCACGGAGCCTGACCAGGCCGCCAGGATGGGCGCTGAGGGAAGACGCATTGCCGAGCGGGACCTCCGCCTTGACGATCGCATCGACACCATCCACCTGACACTGCTCCGGTCGGTCGGTCGGTAGCTCGGTACTTTCGCGGCCGTGCACGTCACCTACCTCACGCACTACGCGGAGCTATACGGCGCCAATCGATCGCTCCTCGACCTGATGGTCGAACTGCGCGATCGCGGCGAGGTGGTCCCGCATGTGCTGTTGCCGCGCGAAGGGCCGATGACCGACCGGTTGTCGGAACTGCGTATCGCACATCGCGTCCTTCCCTTCCAGCCCTGGATGAGCGAACGGCGCTATGAGGGCCGGGCGCATCACCGCATCGGCCAATGGTGGAGGTACCGCAGAGCGGCCCGGGCCAGGGCGCAGCGGAACCGGGCCCTGCTTCCCGTGCTCGACGATCAGGTCAAGGCCTGGGGCACACGGATCATCCATGCCAATTCCAGCGTAGTGGGTGTGGCAACGGACCTCGCGTCGGAAACCCTCCGCCCACTGGTGTGGCATATCCGCGAGCTGCCCGAACGCCAATACATGCTCCACATCGACGAAGGTCGCAGCGCCTACGCGCAGGCATTGCGCAACGCCGATCGCCTCATCGCGATCTCGGAGGCCGTGCGTGCCGACATCCTGCGCTACACCGATCCGGTGAGGCCGATCACGATAATCTACAACGGTGTGCTGAAGGGCGCGCGCTATGCCGAGCTGCGGAACGAGGGCACGGATCGCTGGGCTTCCACCGTGCCCTTCATCTTCGCCATGATCGGGCTGATCCATCCCGCGAAGGGGCAGATGGAGGCTGTTGAGGCCCTGGCGATCGTGCGGCGCGCGGGGGTCGACGCGCGGCTCGTGATCGCGGGTGACGGAAAGGACCGTGACCTTCGGCAGCGCATCAAGGTGCTCGGGTTGGAGGATCATGTGGACCTTCCCGGCTTCGTTGCCGATCCCTATTCCGTTCTTCGCGAGGCGCATGCGCTGCTCATGTGCTCGCGCAATGAGGCGATGGGTCGTGTCACGGTCGAGGCCATGGCCAGCGGTCTGCCGGTGATCGGGCACGCCAGTGGGGGTACTCCGGAGCTGTTCACCGACGGGGTTTCCGGATCGCTCTATGCGAATGGCGCCGGGGAGCTCGCGGACCGGATGCTGCGGTTGGTCCGCGATCCGGTATCCGCGCGCGAACTGGGCGAGGCGGGTTCGCACGCGGCGGAGGAACGGTTCTCCATCGAGCGGTACGCGAGCGAGGTGCTGGCCGTGTACCGTGCGGTACTTTCGGAGCGCCCCGTATGAGCCGATCGCCCCGTATCAGCATCATTTCACCCAGCTTCCAGCAAGCGGACTACCTGGCCGCTTGCCTTCGTTCGGTGCAGGACCAGAAGGGCGTGGAGGTGGAACATATCGTGGTCGATGGCGGCAGTACGGACGGTTCGCGCGAGATCCTGCAGCGCCATGCGGACGGTCTGGCGTGGTGGTGCAGCGAGGACGACCGGGGTCAAAGCGACGCCATCAACAAGGGCCTGGCCCATGCCACCGGTGATGTGGTGAACTGGCTGAACAGCGATGACCTTCTGCTTCCCGGTGCGCTCGAACGTGTGGCGCGTGCGTTCGCCGATGATCCGGACCTGAACGTCTACGGAGGGCGTGTGATCCACCGTAGCGCGCAAGGTGACCATGTTTTCGAAAAGCTCAATGCGGTATCGGACGCGGACGGGCTTTTCATCGATCCGGTGATCAACCAACCGGCCACGTTCTACCGCACGGAGGTGTTGCGCGAACAGGGCGGTGTGGACCCGGCGCTGCGTTATGTGATGGACCTCGCCCTTTGGTGGGGCATGCTCTTCCGGCATGGTGTGGCGGGGTTGCGGTTCGATCCGGTCGAGCTGGCCCTATTCCGTCTGCACGACGCGAGCAAGACGACGACCTCCATGGCGGGCTTCCTCGATGAGACCGCAACCCTGCTCCATCAGCTGGCCACCGATACCGGATGCCGTGATTGGGCGGCACTCCTCGCCGCGCTGCACGATCCGCGTCCCGGTCTTCGACGTATTCCCGTGCGGGAGGACCATGTGGCGATCGTGCCACGCATGGTGATGCACTTCGTGCTCAAGTGGCATGGCACGATCCACCAGCGCAGGGAGTTCATGGCCCTGCGCGAGGCCCTGCCGCTGCTCGAGGCCCATATCCCGCCCAGGGGCACATGGGAGCGGGAGCGGGTCGCGGCCCTGCGCGAACAACTGCGGGTGGGCGGTTGGTCACTTTTCCGACTGCGTCGCAAGCTCAAGCACCTGGGCCGATGAAGGTGAGCGTGCTGGTCCCCGTTTACAACAAGGCCGCCTATGTGGAGGAGGCCGTGCGCTCGGTGCTGGACGGTACGTGGCGGGACCTCGAGGTGATCGCGGTGGACGATGCCAGCACGGACGGGAGCGCACAGGTGCTGGAACGGATCACCGACCCGCGGCTGCGCATCGTGCGGCATGCCGCCAACAGGGGCCCTGCCGCGGCGGCGAACACGGGCATCGACGCGGCGCATGGGGAGTACATCGTCCGTCTTGATGCGGACGATATCGCCGTGCCGGAGCGGGTGGCGAAGCAGGTCGCATTGATGGACGCGCATCCCGGGATAGGCGCTTCCGGCGGCTGGTTGCAGTTGTTCGGTGAACGCGATGTGGCCTGGAGATTCCCCCTCACCGACGAGGCCTGCCGGTCGGCCCTGCTCTTTCGGGTGCCGCTGTCCCAGGGGGCGTCGATCGTCCGCAGGTCCGTGCTGGAGGAGCATCATCTGCGCTACGATCCGGATTGGCCAAGGGTGGGGGAGGATTGGTTGTTCTGGGCCAGGATCGCGCCGCACACCCGCTTCGCCAACCTGGACGAGCCTCTCACGCTCTACAGGCGCGGCACGCAGAACATCAGCCACGGTCGCGACAAGGTGGACACGCACCGTGCCATCCTCGAGCGCTTGCTTCCGATGTTCGGGGTGACGGCCACTCCGGAGCGGATCGATGCGCACCTCATGGCCCTGACCTATTTCGCCACACCCCCGGACGCTGCGGCCGTGCGCCGCGTGCATGCCTGGCTGCAATGGCTCATCGCCTGGAACGATGAGCAGGCGCGATTTCCCAAGGCTGCCTTCGAAAGCACGGTGCAGGCCCAGTGGGACCGGCTGTTCCACTACCTGCCGCGCCACGGGTGGTCACCAGCGCTGGCGCATCTGAGGTTGAGCCGATCCTGGCCCTTCGACCGGCTCGATTTCCTCCTCCGTACGCGGATCAATGCAGTGCTCGGCCGTCTGTGAACATGAAGGAACTCTGGCTGTTCACCGCACGTTTTCCCCATGGCACGGGCGAACCGTTCCTGGAGAACGAACTTCCGGTCCTGGCACGTCGGTTCCGTCGCATCGTGATCGTGCCCCAACTGGCCGATGTGCAAGGGGAGCGGCCGCTGCCGGCGAACGTCGCTGTCCATCCCGCGATGCCCGATCCCATGGCGAGGATGGCACCGCTCGATCTCCTGCGGTATGCGCGTGTCTGGCGGAGGGCGCTGGACCTCGTGCGTGGTTCGGTCCCGGAACAGGGGGTCTGGCGGTCTCAGGGTGCCACGGTCCGTGCGCGCCTGCGGCAGTCCCTGCGGCGCGCGCTCCACTACCGGTCCACCTTGTTCGCCGACTTCGATCCCGACCGTGTGTTGCTGTATTCCTACTGGACCTCGGACCAGGCCACGGCGCTGGCCTTCCTGCAAATGCTCGATCCACGCGTGCATTTCGTTTCGCGCATGCATGGGTTCGACCTGTTCGCGGAACGTAGTCCGGACGGTTGGCCGCCGATGCGGGAGCTGCACCTGACCACCGTGGAACGTGTGTTCGTGGTGTCGCAGGCCGGGCTGGACTATCTGCGGGGCCACTATCCCACCCATGCCGACAAGTTCGAATTGGCGCGGTTGGGCACCCGGGACAATGGAGCCGGACCCTGGTCACCGTCCGATGTGCTGCGCATCGTGTCCTGTTCGAACCTGGTGCCGTTGAAACGTGTGGACCTGCTCCTTAGGGCGCTGATGCAGGTGGGGCGGCCGGTGCAATGGACCCACTTCGGCGGCGGTCCGGAGATCGACGGGCTCATTGCGATGGCCGCCGCTCTTCCGGAACATGTGCGGGCCGGGTTGATGGGCCCATGCCCCAACTCAGAGGTCATCGCATGGTATCGGGAGCACCCGGTGGACCTATTCGTGCACCTCAGTGCCAGCGAGGGTGGTGTGCCCGTGGCGCTCCAGGAGGCGGCGAGTTTCGGCATCCCATTGCTGGCCGTGGATGCGGGCGGTGTGCGTGAGATCGTCGGTCCGCTGACAGGCACCCTGCTTTCGGCCGATCCCACACCCGAGGCGATCGCCGCGGCGCTCGACGCGCACCGGAACGGGCCCCACGACACCATGGCATTCCGTGACCAGGTGCGTACCGTCTGGTCGGCCGGCTTCCGTGCCGAGGTCAATTTTGGACATTTTTGCGATCGCCTGCTGGGCACCTGAAGGGTCCGGTCCCGCACAGCGATGCTCTTCAACTCCTTCGAATTCGCGGTCTTCTTCCCGGTCGTAGCGGCGCTGTACTTCCTGCTCGATCCGCGCTGGCGCTGGGTGCTGCTGCTGGTGGCGAGCTACTGGTTCTACATGGCCTGGCGCGCGGAGTACGCCGTGCTGCTGGTGGCCTCCACGGTGATCGACTACTCGGCTTCGCGCGGCATCGCCGCCAGCGACCATCCCCGTGTACGACGGCGCTGGCTGCTCTTTTCCATCTGCAGCAACCTCGGCATCCTGGGCTTCTTCAAGTATTTCAACTTCATCAACGGAACACTACGCACCGCAGCGGGGGCGGCGGGATGGCCGTGGCCGGTGCCCGACACCGACGTGCTGCTGCCGATGGGCATCAGTTTCTACACGTTCCAGACGATGAGCTATACCATCGACGTGTACCGCAGGGTATTGCAGCCCACGCGCCACCTCGGGAAGTTCGCGCTCTATGTCACCTTTTTCCCGCAGTTGGTCGCCGGACCGATCGAACGCGCGCCGAACCTGCTGCCACAGTTCTTCCGCACGCATGCCTTCGATCAGGCGCGCATCATCCGCGGCTTGAAGCAGATGCTCTGGGGTTTCTTCAAGAAACTGGTGATCGCGGACCGCGTGGGTCCGATCGTCGATCCCATCTACGACCATCCCGCACTCCATGATGGCCCGACCCTTCTGGTGGCCACCTTCCTCTTCGCGCTGCAGATCTATTGTGACTTCAGCGCGTATTCCGATATCGCCATCGGTGCCGCGCGCGTGCTGGGATACGACCTGATGGAGAACTTCCGCACGCCGTACCTGTCCGCGTCGATCCGTGAGTTCTGGTCGCGCTGGCACATCAGTCTCAGCACCTGGTTCCGGGACTACCTCTACATCCCGTTGGGCGGCAACCGCGTGCTGAAGTGGCGGTGGTACTTCAATTTGTTCGTGGTGTTCCTGATCAGCGGGTTGTGGCACGGGGCGAACTGGACCTTCGTGGCCTGGGGCGCGCTGCACGGCACCTACCTCGTGGCAGCCCTGGCCTGCGCGCCGTTTTGGAGGCGCTTCGATGCGTTCACCGGCCTGGACCGTCGTCCCTTGCTGCGTGCCTCGATCAACGTGCCGGTCACCTTCGTGCTGGTGCTGCTGTCGTGGGTGCTTTTCCGCGCGCGCTCCATCCAGGCGGCGGGCAACATCCTTCGTCGGATGGCCGATCCGCATGCCGGCTTCGACGGACTTCGTCATGCGCTGTTCGACCACGCGCCGGTGGTCGCGCTCATCACCCTGGCCTTTGCGGCGGGCTTCCTCGTGCTCGATCCGGTGATCGACGGCCTGGTGAAGGGCGAACGAACGATGTCCCGACCCTGGCAGTACGCCTTCTACGGTTCCCTGATGGCGGTCTGCCTGCTGTTCGGTCATTTCGGCAACACCGCCTTCATCTACTTCCAGTTCTAGGCATGGTGCTGCTGAAACGATCGGTGCCCTTCCTGCTCGCCTTCGTCGGTGTGTACCTGCTGGTGTTCTGGTCGCTGTGCCGCTTGACCTACCACGGCACACCGTTGATCTATTCCACCAGCCCGGTGCTGCTGATGAAGGGTGGCGACACCTACCAACGCTTCCGGGAGTTCGATCCCGACAGCACCTACGACGTGCTGTTCATCGGCTCCTCACATGCCTATCGTGGTTACGATGCGGCCTACTTCACCCGACACGGCCGGTCCGCCTTCAACCTGGGAAGCAGCGCACAGACGCCGATGAACTCCTACTTCCTGCTGAAGGACCTGGTGAAGCCCGATCACGTGGGCCTGGTGGTGATGGACGTGTACGTCGGGGCACTGGAGAACGTTGGATTGGAGAGCACCTGCGACCTGGCGCAGAACATCCCCTCGGAGCGGGCCGTGCTCGGCATGGCGCTGACGTTGCACGATCCGCGCGTGCTGAACGTGCTCACGCTGCGTTGGCTAATGCGCGACCGGGGACCGATGTACGTCGACAGCACCTACCGGCCCGGGGGTGGCGCCCTTCGGACCGATTCGTTGAAGCAGCCGCCGACGTTCGATCTGGGGCGGCCCCTGCATCTGGAGCCCGTGCAGGTCCGGTATCTGCGGAAGATCATCCGCTACTGTGCGGAGAACCACATCCCACTCGTGCTCTCCGACCATTATGCGCCCCACGCCTCCGACCACGAGCGACACGCGGCGTACGTCCGTGAACTGGCATGCATCATCGGTCCGGACGGTCCACCGTTCATCGACAAGTCCTACGCGCACCACCTCTCCGACATGGACCATTTCTTCGACTACAACCACCTGAATGCGGCCGGTGCGGAGATCTTCAGCGCCGACCTGCTGGACGAACTGCAACGAAGAGGGCTGCTTCCCCCGCGCTGACGGCCTCCGCCGGGCTTGGTACTTTCGCGGCCGCCCTGCCGCCCATGAAGGTGTCCGTCATCATTCCCTGCCACAATGTGGAGGCCCACATCGATCGGGCGCTCGCCTCCGCGATGGCGCAGACCCATCCCGACATCGAGGTGGTATGCGTGGACGACGGCAGCACCGACGGCACCGCGGCCATCCTGCACCGCTGGTCCGCCGAAGCATCGCGTCCCATCCGCGTGCTCCAGCAGGAGAACCGCGGGGCGAGCGCGGCGCGGAACCGGGGCATGGCCGAATGCGACGGCCCCTGGATCCAGTTCCTCGACGCCGACGACGCCATCGCCCCGGGAAAGGTCGCCCGACAGGTCGCCCTCGTGGAGGCGCATCCGGACACGGACCTGGTCGTCGGCGATTACGAGAGCGTGATGCCGAACGGCCTGCTGCTGCCGGCGCTGGCCCTGTACGACCGCGCCTGGATGGGCCTGATCAAGACGCGGCTGGGCACCACCAGCGCCAACCTCTGGAAGCGTGAAGCCGTGGCTGCGGCGGGCGGCTGGCCGGAGGACCTCCGCAGCAGCCAGGATTATGCCCTCATGTTCCACATGCTGCGCCATGGTGCCCGGGTCGTATGGGACCGCGTGATCGGTACCGAAGTACTGAAGCGCCCCAGCGGGTCCATCAGCCAGACCAGCGTGCATGCGAACTGGGGGCGGTACGTGGCCCTGCGCCGCGCGATGAAGGAACATCTGGCCGCGACGGACCCGGTGCGCTACAAGGAGGAGATCGCCACGCTCGAGCAGTACATCTTCATGGCGCTGCGGATCATGGCGGTGAAGGACCGCAGGGCGGCCGTGGCCGAATTCCGGCGTTCCATCGGCCGGGGCTTCGTGCCCGAGGTCGGTCGCGCCATCACCGAGCGCTACGTGCTTCTGTATAAATTGCTGGGGTTCGCCGGTGCCGAGCGTTTGCTGGAGGTGATCGGCCGTCCCCAACACCCACCCGTATGATCAGCTCGCACCAGGACCTGCTCGACTTTCTCGAGGCGGACCGCCTGGCCCTCCGGCGCGAGCGTTCCCTGCAGGCGATGTTCGACGAGGTGTGGAAGTTCCAGAAACTGCTGCGGCGGGTGGAGTACTACATGAACTGCCACAAGAACACCGGCCTCCTCGGCAAGGTCCGTTACAAGTTCTGGTCGATGCGCTTCCACCGGCAGAGCATCCGCTGCGGCTTCGATATCCCGCCCAACGTCTTCGGGCCCGGCCTCAGCATCGCGCACCGCGGCACGATCGTCGTGCACCCGGATGCACGTGTCGGCAGGAACTGCCGCATCCACGTCGACGTCGTCATCGGCACGCGGCCCGGCCCGGACGACCTGGTGCCGACACTGGGCGACAACGTCTACATCGGTCCGGGGGCCAAGCTCTTCGGCGACATCACCATCGGCGACAACACGGCGATCGGTGCGAACAGCGTGGTGAACCACTCCTTCCCGGAGGGCTATTGCACCATCGCCGGTGCGCCGGCCCGGAAGGTGAGCGACACGCCCAGCACCGAGTTCATCATCGCCACACGCAGCGCGAAGAAGACCCTGGGATGAGGAACGTGCTCGTGGTGGTGGGCACGCGCCCCAATTTCATCAAGGTCACGCGGTTCAAGGAGGTGGCCGCCGCGCATGGCGGAATCGACGTGCAACTTGTGCACACCGGCCAGCACTTCGACGCGAAGATGGCCGACGTGTTCTTCGAGCAGTTCGGCCTCACGCCCGACCATTGGCTGGAGGTGCCGCCCGGCACGCCCACCGCGCAGATGGCCGGCATCCTGGTTGGCTTGGAGCAAGTGGCCATGGAGCAAAAGCCCGACCTGATGCTGGTGGTGGGTGATGTGAACAGCACACTGGCTGGCGCCATCACGGCGAACAAGATGGGCATCCGCCTGGGTCACCTGGAGAGCGGCCTGCGCAGCGGCGACCGCACCATGCCCGAGGAGATCAACCGCATCCTCACCGACCAGGTCACCGATCTGTACTTCGTGACCGAGCAGAGCGGGATCGACCACCTCTTGCAGGAGGGCCGTCTGAAGGATGCCATGCACCTGGTGGGCAACACCATGATCGACACGCTGGTGAAGTTCGAAGACAAGATCCAGGCGGCACCGGTCCTGGAGGAACTCGGGCTGTCCGGAGGTGACCATGTGCTGATGACCATCCACCGCCCCGCCACGGTGGACGACCCGCAGGAATTGGCCAAGCTCGTGGACCTGATCGCCCTGGTGGCGAAGGACCATCCGGTGGTCTTTCCCGTGCACCCACGCACCACCAACAACCTGAAGCGGTTCGGTCTGCACGAGCGGCTCGCGGCGATCCCGGGCCTGATCCTCGGCGGGCCGATGGACTACTTCGCCTTCCAGAAACTGATCGCCACCTGCGCTTTCGTGATCACCGACAGCGGCGGCATCCAGGAAGAGACCACGTACCGCCGCGTGCCCTGCCTCACCCTGCGGCCCAATACCGAGCGGCCGGTCACCATCACTTTGGGCACCAACGAGCTGATCACCTTCGACCTGGCCGCCCTGCAGGAGGCCATCGGCCGCATCCAGGCCGGCACATTCAAGAAAGGAGAGGTGCCACCGCTCTGGGACGGCCATGCCACCGAGCGGGTGGTGGAGGTGCTGGGGAAGGTGTTGTAGGCGGGGGTGGGCACCGGGCCCCTCAAAGCGTGGTCATTCCGCGTTGAACGCTGTTCCGAAGGGGAGGAAGGAGGGAAGGGGAATGGTGGTCAACGGCTCGGCTATGAAAAGTAGGGCGTTTCGGAGCTGTTTACTTGTCCACCGAGACAAAGCTTGTTTAGAACCTGAAGCTTGCGGAAACCGTTATCCGCCCTATTTTTTATAGCCATTGTTATGCCCTGGCTTTTTATTTTTTCTTTCAACTTGTCGTAAAGTAATTGATTATTAATTCGTCCCCTTTACGCCATTTTATCCAACCTGATTTAATTGGGGTTTTACTGTCCGTGAAATTCTCATCACAGTAGTCAGGTGTTGTAATTTCAATCCAATCACCTTTCATTGATTTGACGACAAAACAATCCGTTCCTTGATATTCAATTTCATACGAGTTTTCACTTGGCTCAGTCATAATTTTTTGAGGGTAGTTTGAAAGTCGCTCTATACCGAACATTCCTTTAAGATAACCTTCCCAAGTATTGAAATTTGTCGAATCAGTCCTTTTTAACCAATATGTTGTCTTGGTTTCATTGTTTGCTATTACTTCAAACCAATTGTCAGTTTTGGTTAAGCATCGAAAAGTAAATGCGAAATGGTCCAACCAAAGAACTTCTGGTTTTAACCATTCTCTCTGTTCTTTGAGGTCTTTGATGTTCCAACTGTTTATTGTTCTGTCGTCAAAAAATTCAATTACTTTCTTGGGTTCTGTCGCTAAAGTGTCCCTATAAAACTCCAAAACAGTTTTGTCGTCAAAGTCAATTGAGACAAGTCCGATTCCAAGATCGGTTTGTGACCAAACTTGGGTCGAGAATAAAAGGAGTATGTTAATTATTAGCAGTCTCATTTTTTAGCTTGGGCATAACTATGGGGTTGTAACAGGTATTGGGTTTATTTCGCCTATGAATGGGGTACTATTCCACTATTGCGGCACGTAGAGCCCAATAGGGTGTCATAGGTCGAGGTCGTCCAGTGGGCTGCGGATCTGGCCAAGTGCCTTGGTGCTAACATGTGTATAGATCTCAGTGGTCTTGCTGCTGGAGTGGCCCAGTAAAGTTTGAATGTAGCGCAGGTCGGTGCCCTTCTCCAAGAGGTGGGTGGCTGAACTATGACGAGCGGATCGTGCACCACCGGATCGTCCCATTTTCTGACGTCTGATCGCCTTCCTTCATGCACATTGACAACATAGCGAAGCCGACCTTTGCGTCCCTGCGCCTTTGCGGCCAACCCCCATGCTCCTCTACCTCACCTACAACGACCAGCCCAGCGGCGTCTACTGGAGCCAGGTGACCGATGTGGTGGCCTACCTGAACACGCTGGGGAGGGGCGAGGTGCGGCTGGTGGCGCTGGTGAGCGCACGCGACTTCCGCGCCACGCGACGCAAGATCAAGGCACGCGACCCCAGGGCCTGGGTGCTGCCCATGGTGCCGCAGATGAAGCGGTGGAAGCAGAACACCACGCTGCTCCGATGGGTCTGCCACCGGCTGCGTCCGGAGGGGATCATCGGCCGGGGCCCCTTCGCCACATGGATGGCCCTGCGCATGCGCGAGCGCGGGCAGGTGAAAAAGGTGTGCTTCGACGGCCGCGGCGCCTACGCCGCTGAATGGGAGGAATACCGGATCATCAACGACGATGCCCTGATCGCCCAGTTCCGTCCGCTGGAGAACGAAGCGGTGAACAAGAGCGACTTCCGTCTTGCCGTCAGCCAGGTCCTGGTGGATCATTGGCGTGAACGGTATGCCTACCAAGGTGATGCCCACGTGGTGATCCCCTGCACCCTGGGCAGCGAATTCCGCTTCGAGGAGCCCGACGACCGGGAAGCCACGCGCCGCGAGCTGGGCTACGCGCCGGAGGATGTGGTGCTGGTCTATTCGGGCTCCACCGCGGGATGGCAGAGCTTCGGTCTGCTGGAGGAACTGCTCGCCGGCATCCTTTCCCGCCAGCCGGAGGTGAAGGTGCTGTTCCTCTCCCGGGAAGACGCCAACAACCGCATGCTGATGGAGTGTTTCCCCGGCCGCGTGCAGGTGAAATGGCTCGATCCCGCCCAGGTGCAACGCACGCTGCGTGCCTGCGACCACGGCATCCTGGTGCGCGAGGGCACGATCACCAACCGCGTGGCGAGTCCCACCAAGTTCGCCGAATACCTCAGCGCGGGCCTGCCAGTGATCATCTCCGAGGGGTTGGGCGACTTCAGTGCGTTGGTGAAGGAGGAAGGGTTGGGGGTGGTGGTGAATGAGAGTGAAAAGGGTGAGAGTGGTGAGAGTGGTGAAAGGGGTGAGAGTGGTGAAAGGGGTGAGAATGGTGGGCGTGGTGAGAAAGTAATCGGGCGGTTGGTGCGACCGGATGGGGCGGAACAGAAGCGTTTGATGGGGATCGCGCAGGAGCGGTTCACGAAGGAGGCCTATGCCGCCCAGTACCGTGCGCTCCAAGAAGCGATGGCTTGAAGCGCCTGCGTTCTCCGTGACTCCGTGCCTCCGCGTGATCCTCCTACTTTCGCGGCTTCATGGCGAAGAAGGTCCTCATCACCGGTGGCGCGGGTTTCATCGGCTCGGCGCTGAGCAGGCATTTGCAGGAGCTGGGCCATGAGGTGTTCGTGTTGGACGACCTGAGCTTCGGCCGGCGGGAACTGGCCGGCGTGGACGATGCGCACTTCTTCCGGGTCGACATCCGGGATCGGGCCGCCACACAGGAGGCGATCGCGACGATCGGTCCACAGTGGGTGTTGCATCTGGCCGCGGTCCACTTCATTCCCTACTGCAACGAACACCCCGTCGAGGCGGCCGCCATCAACATCACCGGCACGATGAACGTGCTGGATGCCTGTGCCGAAGCGGAGCAGGTCTTCGTGGCGAGCACCGCTGCGGTGTATCCCATCGCCGATGGTGCATTGGCCGAAGCGCATCCCACGGGTCCGCTCGACATCTACGGCATCACCAAGCTGGCCACCGAGCGCCTCGCAAGCGAGTTCCACCTGCGCACCGTCGTGCCGACGATCGTGGGGCGTTTCTTCAACGCCTTCGGTCCGAACGAGACCAATCCGCACCTGATCCCCGAGATCCAGCGGCAGGTACTGTCCGGTGCCCGCACCCTGAAGCTCGGCAACCTCGATCCCAAGCGCGACTTCATCCACACCGAGGACATGGGTCGTGCGATGGCGTTGCTGCTGGAAAAGGGCCTGAAGGGCTTCGACACGTTCAACATCGGTCGCGGCATCGAGTACAGCGTGCGCGAGATCGTCGATGCCTTCGAACGCCAGCTCGGCGAAAAGCTCCGGATCGACGTGGACCCCGCCCGTGTGCGCAAGGTGGAACGCATGCACCTGCTCGCCGATGTGGGCAAATTGAAGCGCGTGACAGGCTGGGAACCGAAATGGGGGATCGATGAGGGAGTGGCTACCTTGTTGAAAGAGCGCAGGGATCTTTAGCACAGGCCCATGTGTCCATGCGCACATGAAAAGATGCGGCGCGCGGATCCTCCTGCCTCGCCACCTTTGCCACATGTCGAAGCTTCACGTCGTCCTTTGCACCGATGGTGTCTTCCCCCAGGCCATGGGCGGCATGCAGCGGCATTCACGTTTGCTCGCGGAGCATCTGGCGCGCACCGGTGAGGTGGAGCTGACCGTTCTGCATCCGCACGAGCCACCCATCTTCGATCCCGCGCTGGGCATCCGTGAGGTGCACGTGCATGACATCGACAAGGACAAGTTCTACCTGCGGGAACTCAAGCGCTACAGCACACGCATCGCCAGGGAGCTGGACGAGTTGAAGCCCGACCTGATCCTGTCCCAGGGTTTCTGCGTGTGGGAAGACATCGCGCGTTCCCGCGACCGGCTGATCGTACACCCGCATGGCCTGGAGATGTTCCAGATGCTCACGGCGAAGGAGCGTTTGCTCGGCTGGCCGTTCCGTCGGGCGCTCCGTTCCATCCTGCGCCGCAGCCGGGTGGCCATCAGCCTGGGTGGCAGGCTCACCGATATCCTGCGCGAACAGGTGAAGGGATCGCCGTGTGAGGTGGTGGTGCTTCCCAACGCCGTGGACCTGCCTACCGCGATCTCATCCAAGCCTCCCGTACCGTCGACCAACCGGGTCGACGAGCATGGAGGGCCGGATGAGCGACCGACCATCAACCTCCTCTTCGTTGGCCGCTTCGCCTTCAACAAGGGCCTGGACGTGCTGATGGCCGTGGCCGAGCGCCTTGTGAAGAACGGGCTCGGCGAACGCGTGCACTTCCAGCTGGCCGGCGACGGTCCCTTGCTGAAGAAATACCAGGACGATGGACTTCCGCCGAACGTACGGTTGCTCGGACGTGTGGACGATGCGCAGCTCGATCGACTCTACCGCTCCTGCGATGCCTTCGTGCTGCCCACGCGATTCGAGGGCATGCCCACCGTGGTGCTGGAGGCGATGGCCCGCGCCAAACCGATCATCGTGAGCGATGTGGGTGCCACGTCCGAGCTGGTCACCCCGCACAACGGATACCTGCTGCCGCCGGGTGACGCCTGTGCCTTGTACGATGCCATCATCTCCTTCGCTGAACGTGGAGCCGAGGTGCACGCCAGGATGGGTCGTTACAGCCATGAGCGCGTGGTGGAACGGTTCAGCTGGCCGTCGGTGACAAAGGAGTACTTGGCGCTCTTTCAGCGTCTGGTCGCTCAGGGACGCTGATCCGTTCCGGGATCGAGCAACGCCCGCAAAGCCCGCCTGTCCACCTTGCCGCTGCTGCTCAGCGGAAGCGCCTTCAGGAAAAGGATCCGCGAGGGTACCATGTAGTCCGGCAGTTCGGTGGCGCAGGCCTTCAGCAATTCCTGCTCGCGTGCGGCGTGATCGTCCGGAAGCACGGCCACCAGGCCCGTGGCCAGTCCGTCCCGGAGGGGATGGGCAAGTACGTGTACGAAGGTCGCTGCGCTGTGCCTCTGAAGGACAAGTTCCACCTCACGCAGTTCCACGCGATGGCCGCGCACCTTCACCTGGTCGTCCAGTCGACCGTCGAAGTAGAGGTATCCGTTCGCGTCGCGATGGACCCGATCGCCGGTCCGGTAGAGCCGGCGGCCGTTCCGCGTGATGAAACGTTCCGCCGTGCGTGGGGCATCCTGCCAATAGCCCTCCGCCAGTTGCGGTCCGCCGAGCAGCAATTCGCCGGTGTCCTCCTCGATCACGGCCTCCGCTTCGGGAAGCGCGTGCCCGATGGAAACGATGCCCTGGTCCTGCGCGATCGATCCCGTCGTTGCCTCGTACGCGGTGATCGCGATGGTCGCTTCGGTGGGGCCGTAGAGGTTCAACAGTCGGCTCTTCGGTGCGGCCTGCATCCAGGCCTGGGCGAGGTCCATCGGCAATGGCTCGCCGCAGAACGCACTGACGCGCAGCGAGGGGAATGCGTTCGCGCGCAGCAGACGCAGGCGTTGCATCACCAGGGCGGAGGATGGAACGGCGAACCAGCAGGTGATGCCCTGGTCCCGGATGAACGAGGCGGGCGCCAGACGTTGGTCCTCCGGCACCACGTGCAGCGATGCGCCGGAGGCCCAGGCCATAAAGAGATCGTGCACGCTCAGGTCGAAGGTGAGGGCGAACAATTGCGAGAAGCGGTCGTCCGGCCGGACCCGGAACAGCTGCCGCATGTGGTGGATGTACGTGGCCACGCTGCGATGCGACACGGGAACACCTTTTGGCGTGCCGGTGCTGCCGGAGGTGAACAGTAGGTAGGCCGGACCGCCACTGATCGGTGGGTCGGTCCCGGCCTGCGGTGGCACGGGAGTTCCATCCACGGTGATCCGCGCGTCGGTGTTGTCGACCGCCACCACAAGGGTAGCTGTCCCGGGGAGCGATGTACGCGCCAGGTCCGCCCGGCCGATGTCCGTGATGAACATGGAAAGACCGGCTTGATCGCGGATGTCGGCGCGACGTTTGGCGGGCATTTCAGTATTGATCGGAACATAAGCGCGACCGGCGTGGAGGATGCCGAGCATGCCCGCATAGGCGGCGAAACCGCGTTCCGCGAACAACCCGATGAACGGTCCGACAGGTCCGGCCTTCCGGATGCGCGCTGAGATGGCGAGCGCTGTGGCGCACAGTTCGGCATAGGTGAACGCACCTTCGGTCGTGACGAGCGCCGTGCGTTCCGGCCCCGCGGTGAACGAGGCATGGAACAGGTCCCACAGATGCTCATGGCGCGTGCTCATGCTCCGTTCGTGGCAGGCGGTGTGTCAAGACCGTCGAGGAAGCGCCGCGCGATGTGGTCCAGCAGATGGGCGCTGAGATCGTGCGTGGGATCGATGTCCAGGTCGCGTTCACCGCGCATGATCGGCGGGAGCTCGGTGGCCAGCGCATCCACGGGGATCGACGTGCCGAGACGGTTATCCCGGATGAACCGGCTCACCGCCCCGGGTTCGCCGACATGGATCACCGGCCGCCGCAGATGGAACACCTCGGTGAACTTGGTGCCGAGCAGGTCCTTGTTGAAGCTGGGAATGAAGATCAGGACAGCATCCGAGGCGGCGATCAGGCGGAAGATCTCCTTCGCGGGCCTTGGTGCATGGAAACGGATGCGGTCCTCGAGACCAGGACCGCGCACCATTTCCCGGTAGGCTTCGACGCCGTGCCCCGTGATGTAAAGGTCGAATGTCACATGTGCGAAGCGTTCCGGATCGTGCATGCGCAACGCTTCGAACGCCAGGACCACTTTCTCGAGATAGGCTTCGGCCTCCTCCGCACCGTACAGGCTTCCGGCATAGATCAAGCGGAACTCCCCGTCGTTGCGGGGTGGCATCGGATCGCCAAGCTCGTCCGGATCGATCGCATGCGGGAGGCGTTCCACTTTGGCGGCTTGTTCCGGATAGGCCTTGCGCAGGTGATCGATCACGCTCGGGTGCGGGGAGACGATCCGATCGGCACCTTCGACCACCCGTCGTTCAAGCAGCCGTTCATGGGCCATGCGCTCTTCGGAGAGCAGGCTTTGTCCATAGGCCGTTGCCAGCCACGTCCAGGGGTCGCGAAAGTCACAGGTAAGGGCCACGCCGCAGCTTGCCTTCAGCTCAAGAGCGTGCACCATCAGCCGGAACGGTGCCCCGGTCACGATCACCTGCCGGATGTCATACCGGGTGATCAGGTCGCCGGCCGTTCGCAGCAATTGCCGTCGCCAGAAGACCGCCTTGTCGAAGTAGTTGCCCGCGGCGAACAGTGGCAGTACCCGGGTCCAGAAGTGATAGGCAAGCCGTTCGGAAGCATGCGTCAGGGGACGCTTGAAGAGCACCGTGGGATAGCGCTGGGGAAGGTCGACCGGGTGGATGTCCGGATGCCGGAGGTCCTCCGTCCAAAGCGAGCCGAGCAGTTCGCGCGGTCCCTTGCTGTGGATCACATGCACCGGATGTCCCTGGCGTGCGAACGCCTTGGCGAACTTGGCCCAACGCCTTCCCCCGATGCCCCGGTAGGGTGGGAACGTGTGTGCGATGATCAGGATATGCTCGCCCGGTCGCGGCATGCGACAGCGAAAGTAGCGGCCGCGGCCGGCCTGCGGACCGTTCGGCTACCTTTGCCGCGCTTCGGAAGGACATGGCGCGACATGCAGTGATCACGGGTGGTGCGGGTTTCATCGGAAGTCATCTGGTGGACCGGCTGATGGGGGAAGGAGGGTGGAATGTGACGGTGGTCGACAATTTCGACCCGTTCTACGACCGCGCGGTGAAGGAAGAGAACATCCGGCCGCATCTGGACGATCGTCGGTTCCGGCTCATCGAGGCCGATATCCTTGACGATGATCTGGAGGGGAGGATCGAGCGGACCGGCTCCGGCCCGATCGATCGGATCGTCCACATCGCAGCGAAGGCGGGTGTGCGCCCGAGCATCGCCGATCCGGTGGGTTACCATCGGGTGAACGTGACCGGGACGCTGAAGCTGCTCGAACTGGCACGTCGGCAGCGCGTGGCGCATTTCGTCCTGGCCAGCAGCAGCAGTGTCTACGGCGAGGACCCGAACGTGCCCTGGAAGGAGCGTGAGATCGGTCTGGTGCCCATCAGTCCGTACGCGGCCACCAAGATCGCCGCGGAGGAGTTCGCGCGGGTCCATGCGCGTTTGCACGCCCTGCGCGTCACGATCCTCCGTTTCTTCACCGTATACGGCCCGCGGCAGCGCCCCGACCTGGCCATCCACAAGTTCTATCAGTGCATTCGCGACGGTCGTCCGATCCAACAATACGGTGACGGTTCCACCCGACGGGACTATACCTACATCGATGATATCATCAACGGTGTCCGTTCTGCGATGGACCGCGAAGCCGGGGGGGTGTGCGAAGTGTACAATCTCGGCAATTCAGGAACGGTGATGCTCCGGGAGCTGATCGCCGCGATCGAGGGAACGATGGGACGCCGGGCGCTCATCGAGGTGATGCCCGAGCAACCCGGTGATGTGCCGCAGACCTATGCGGACGTGCGCAAGGCGGAGCGAGACCTCGGCTTCGTTCCAGGCACGCCATTGCGATCGGGTCTGCAACGATTCCAGGATTGGATGTCGCGGCCGGTGCAGGCGCGGGGCTGAGGCTATCCCTATTTTCGGCGGCCGTCCGATCGAAGATGCGTGTAGTCGGGATCTCCAACAAGACCAGGTACTGGCAGTATTATGCCTTCAACAATCCCCCCGAGGGCTATCGCTACTCACGCATGGTGGATGTGCCATGGCACATGCTCAAGGTGCGCCAGCAGTTCCTGCTCCACACGAAGTGCTTCCTGCCCTTCAAACATGCCGATCTGTTCCACACCTACAACAGCGTGGTGGCGAACCAGCGCCCCTGGGTGATCGAGGTGGAGAGCTATCTGCCGCGCTACCGACCGATGCGCGAGTCGCACCCCTTCTTCCGCTGGGGGCAGCGTCGACTGGCGAGCAACGATTGCAAGTGGTTGATCTTCACCAGCGAGAACACGGCCCGGATGAACCGTGACCACTTGGTGTCCTTCGGCGTGGACCCTGCGAAAATGACGGTGGTGTACCGCGCCGTCGAGCAATACCGGCCGGACGCGAAGGCCCCGGGGCGCTTCACCATCCTTTTCGCCGGCAATGGGTTCTATCGCAAGGGTGGCGTGGAACTGCTCAAGGCCTTCCGACAGCTGGGGGGGGATGACATCGAACTATGGATCGTCAGCACGATGGAAGTGGATTGGGGCGTGCTGCCCGGACCTGATGTGATCGCCTGGACGGAGAGGACCATCGCCGATGATCCGCGCATCCGGCTGCACCGCGGGATCCCACACTGGAAATTGGTGCAACTCATGCGAAAGGCGCATGTCTTCGTCAGCACCACCTTCAGCGACCCGTTCAACAACACGATCCTGGAGGCCATGGGGGCCCAGCTGCCCGTGATCTGCAGCGATGTGAGTTCATTGCCGGAGATCGTCCAACAGGATCGGAACGGCTGGTTGTTGCCGGTGGAAGGGAGGGAGAGCGACGCGATCGCGGAGGAGATCGCTACGCGCCTTCGGCTGCTCCGGGACGATCCCGCGCTGCTGGCACGCATGGGTGTTGCCTCGCTCGATGTCGTCCGGGAGCGTTTCGATCTGCGCGTGCGCAACGCCCGATTGGCCGAATTGTATGATAGCGCACTGCGCTAGCGGAGCGCAGGCAGGTTCCGCAGACTGTCCGCGATCATCGGCGTGAAGAGGGCCACCCCCTTGGCGTTCATGTGCTGCGAGTTGTAGAAGTAGGCCCGGTCGTTGGAGAAGGTCGCTTTGCTGAAGTCCCAGAACGGGATCCCCGCCTCTTTCGCGATGCGTCGGTAGATGTCCATGATCTCGGCCCTGTTCAGGGTGATCAGCTGGTTCTCCACCAGTTCGGGCGCATAGCACAGCACGACCTGCGCGCCGGCTTCCTGCGCGGTCCGGATGATCGTGCGCAAGGTGCGTTGCGCCGTCGTGTCCGTGGGATACCGGATGCCATCCCGGTGTTTTTCCAGGAAATGGTCGAAGGAGCCCTCCCAGGCCCTGTCGCGCAATTCGAAGCCGCGATGCACAGGGTCGTTCAGGGTGTCCTCCAGATGCATGATCCCCTGCAGGGCCAGGTAGGTCAGCCCCATGTCGTGCCGCATGAAGCCGTGGAGCGGGATCCAACGGTCCATCCAAGCGTCGGGCTCGATGCGGTAGACGGCCTGCCGCACGGCCGGCTCGTCCAGGTACGGCAGGTACTGTTGGTCGAAATAGAGCCCGCTGTCCGGCGTCAGGGAGATGATGTCGACCTCCTGCACGATCACCCTGGGAGGCGGACAATGCCGCAGCAGTGTGCGGAGCCGTGCGAGTTGGAGGTCGAGTTGTGTGCCGTCCATGCCGATGTTGTCGCACGTGTGGCCGATCCGTTCACCGATGTGCGCGGCATCGAAATGCACCAGTGCCCTGCTCGATCCGCAGAAAAGCACATTGCTCCGGATGTCACCGCGGACGATCCGGTTCCATACACCATAGACGTCGGTCGTGCGCTCCCGAAGGCCGGTCTTCAGCATGCGGTCGAGACCGAAGGCGGTCCCGGTGAGCACCAGAAGGAACAGGACGGCTCCGCGGATGAACGGCCTCATCTTCAGAACTGGAAATAGATGAACTGCTGTGCCCCGTGGTCCCCGACCAGCGCGATCGCCAGGATGAGGCCGATGTACAGCGTCCAGCGCATGGGGCGGGCGGATGGAAGCCGTTCCAATCCGTGCTGCCTTTCACGTTGGACCCACTCCACGACGAGCATCAACAGCAGCAGCACGAGGGCCGGAACATAGAGGAGGTGCTCCTTCACGAAGTCCATGGCCCCCGCCAGGGCTCCGTGGCCCGTGCTGTGAAAAAGGATGCGCCTGATGATCAGGATGGCCTCGTCGATGGTGCGTGACCGGAAGAAGATCCAGGCCAGGCATGTCATGCCGAAGGTGAGGCCGATGGCGAAGGTCTCGCTTGTGGTCGGCAGGATCCGACCCGGTGCGATCGGACCGGTATGGGTGCGGTTCCGGCGCGCGAGCAGCAGGGGTAGGAAAAAGAGGGCGTTCAGCACGCCCCATGCCAGGAAGGTCCAATTCGCGCCGTGCCAGAGTCCGCTCACGGCGAAAATGGCGAAGGTGTTCCGCACCCGTTGCGCGGTGCCGCCGCGGCTGCCACCGAGCGGGATGTACAGGTAGTCGCGGAACCAGGTGTTCAGACTGATGTGCCATCGGCGCCAGAATTCAGCGATGTCGCGCGAGAAATAGGGGAACGCGAAGTTGCGCATGAGCCGGAAGCCGAACAGGCGCGCGCATCCCACGGCGATGTCGGAATACCCGCTGAAATCGCCGTAGATCTGGAACGCGAAAAGCACGGTGCCCAGGGCGAGCACGAGCCCCGGCGTCTGCCCGGGATGCGCATAGGTCGCATCGACCAGTCGCGCACAGTTGTCGGCGATCACGATCTTCTTGAACAGGCCCCAGAGCATCTGTCGCAGACCGTCGGCGGCGGCCACCGGATCGAAGCGATGGTCCTCCTTGAACTGGGGCAGCAGTTCCCTGGCCCGTTCGATGGGGCCGGCCACCAACTGTGGAAAGAAGCTGACGAACGCGAAGAACGCCACGGGGTCGCGTTCGGCACGCATCTCGCGCCGATAGACGTCGATCGTGTAGCTCAGGGTCTGGAAGGTGTAGAAGCTGATGCCGACCGGAAGCACCAGGCCGAGCATGAAGGGATGCAGGGAGATCCCGAACGTGGCGAGCGCTCCGGCCAGCGAGGCTGCGAAGAAATCGTAGTACTTGAACACGCCGAGCATCCCGAGATTGCCGATCAGACTGAGCCACAGCAGTTGTTGTCGTGAACGCTTACGCTCCGTCCGCTCCAGGGCCAGCCCCACCGAGAAGTCGAGCAGCGAGCTGAGCACGATGAGCCCGAGGAACCGCCAGTCCCACCAGCCATAGAACACGTAGCTGGCGATCAACAGCAGGACATTGCGCCCGCGGCGGTCATGGAACACCCACCAGTAGAGGGCGAAGACCACCGGCAGGAACAGCGCGAACGTATGGCTGTTGAAGAGCATCGGGAACGGACGGCCTGCAAAGATGCCCAAGCCGGGCCGATGCGCTCAGCGCAGGAAGCAGCAGTGGAACGGTCGGGCGGGAGGCGACATACCGTCCGCCGTGGCCCGGATGGTGCAGGAGCTGAACCCGACGATGCGTACGAGACCGTCACCGTTCGCGGTGCTGTTCGTCCACTCCCAGTCCCCGGTGAGGTCGGTGATGCCCAGGTCGGTCGCGTTCCAGCATGCCGTGAAGAACATGCCCCAGGTACAGAGCCGGCCTCCGAGCTCACCGCACGTGACGGCCGCATCACGGAAGTTCATCGTGTCATGCTGCTGCACCTCGATGCAGAATTGGGCGTCCACGGCGATGCTCCCACCCGGGCATGGACGTGGCGCAGTGGATGGACGACCAAACTGCACCAATTGCAGGGCGGTCCCATCAAATACCAATTGCGCCATGCGACCGGCGACCAGGTCGGCACTGTCCAATGGCGCGCCTGCCTCTTTCACGATCGGAAAAGGTCCCAGGCCGTTCACCAGGGCGTCCACCGGACCATGGTTCATCTGCTGGACGCGAACGATCAGGTCCGCCCCTGCGGGCAGTGTATCGTTCCATGCGGGTGTGGGGTCCAGCAGCCAATGTTCCGCCGTGCCTCCTGCTTCCGAAAAGCGGTAGGCCCCGACGCGGGCCGTGCGGCTGTTCATTGGGTCGTCGATCGACACCGCGTCGGCGATACCGGATACCTGATGTTGCGCTTCCGTGGCCCCCGTCAACAGAACGGGCCGGTCGACATGCACCTGCGCCTGCGTGACCAGGAAGGAACACGAAGCGGCCCAGGCGAATGTCCAGCAAACGGTCCTCATGGCAACCTGTAGCAACAGCGCACCTCGCCATAGTTGTTCGGGTGTTCCACCGCGCCCACCGACCGCTGGGAGATGCATTGCCAGCGCCCGACCTGGTCCGCGGTGTGGGTATGGTCGCTCGTATCATCGATCCATTCCCATTCATTGAAGAGGCCGGTCAATTGTGGACCTAGCACCACGCACGCATGGATGTACTCGTCCCACGTGCAGAGCCTGGCCCCGCGTCCGGTGCAGTAGTGCGAGGCGTTGAAGAAGGACATCGACGGGCCGTCATCGACCTGTACGCACAGGTGGTCGTTCGCAGCGACGTAGCCTTCCGGACAACCGCTGACCGGATGCGGCACGAACACGAAGACCGAGTCGGTGTATCGGGCTTCGGCGATCTGTCCGGCAACAAGGTCGCCCAGCTGGAGCGGAAGGCGTTCCCGCCCGAGGAGGTCCCGGGGTCCGAGGCCGTCCACGTTGAGCGTGATCGCACCGGCGGAGGACTGGGTCGGAAGGAATCGAACGACAAGGCCTTCGGCGTAGCGCGATGCGGGTGGGTCGAGCGTGAGCTGGATGGCCGAGGCCGAGCCGCTGGCCATGCCCCAATTCACCGAGCCGGACCGCGAGACGCCCATGGTGATGAGGTCGGTGTCCGTCACGGGTGTATCGATCCCTTCGATCGTCCGTTGCGTGCTGTCCGTGGCCGTCATGCGCATCGGACCGTCCACGTGCACCTGTCCGACCGCCGAGCGGGTCAGCACGAGGAGGGTGAACACCCCCGCCGATCTCAACGGTCCTTGCAACATCGGAAATAGCTCGTGATGGACGGCTGCGCCCGGCTTCCGCTGAAGCAGTCGGGTATAAGGGTCTGGTTGTTCAACCCCATCTGCTTGGTGAGGTCCGCGTTGTTCGCGGCATGGTCCACCCATTCCCAGCCCATGATGCTCGGGAACAGGCCATCGGCCTGCGTACATGCGGAGAACCATTCGTTGAAGGAGCACAGGCGCGCTCCTTGGTCATGACATTGGATGAGCGCCTGCCAGAACGTGACGGGTGCGTTGGGTGAACGCTGGATGCAGGCATCGCGTGAAATGGGGAAGTAGCCGGGGTCGCAGGGCACGTCCAGCGGTCCGACCACCTGGAAGGCCGCTCCATCGTGGATGAGCAGCATCGGAACGTGTGCGCGCACCTCGCCACTGTCCAGGTCCATGTTGACCCCGCGATGGACCGGCACGGGTGGAAGCGCATCGATACGAAGGAGGACCGGCCCGGTATTGCCCGTGTCCGGCACGATGCTGACCCGAAGACCCGGGAAATAGGCCTGCAGGGGCGGAGAGAACTGGACGCTCAATGTGTCCGACCCCGTGGCGTTTCCGCTCAGGAAGCTCCGTTCGCGCTCGGCCTGGGTGGATACACCCTGGTCCGGAGCGATCGGTGCGGCCAGTCCCCCGACCTGTCTGTGCACGAGGCTGTCACCATCAAGCACGACCTTGACCGGGACGTCCCATTGCGCCGAAAGTCGCCCTGCGAGCAGTAGGAGAAGGACCGGAAGGGGTGCGCGTGACATCATCGGACGAGAAAAGGAACGGTGGTGCGGTCCGCTTGCAGCATGTAAGCGCCGGGGGCGAGTCCGGCCAGCTCGATGGCGGTGCCGGATATGATGCGACCAAGGCTCCGGACGATGCGTCCATGGGCGTCGACCAGGACCGCATGCGTCAGGGTCGCGCCACTAGGTCCGAGAACGAAGATGTTTTCATGAGCGGGTATGGGGCCCAGGTGCCACGCGAGCGCTTCAGGGTGAGCGGGCGATCCAGTGCTCAGGGTGAATGGGAACAAGGTGAAGAGGCCAAGACTATCCACCATTGGCGCAGTGGCCACATGCATGTTCAGGTCGGAAAGGGTGGGATAGCTCGTCCACAGGGAGTCACCGGCCGAAGCGCGACCCAGTGCAAGGTCCGCTTCGCTCGCACCGTTCAACTCGGTCGTATCATAGTGCAGGGCGAGCGATGCCCCGGTCACCGGCATTGTGGACCGCACATCGAACCAACGTGCGATGCTCATGGTACCGGATGTGTCGGTGTAGGATCGATGACCGCGGACCACCATCAACGAATCCGGAGAGGTGCTCGTGGTAAGGGCCAGCCCCAGCCCGCCCGGTTCCTCGCCCACTAAGGGGCCGGCGAACGTCAGGGCGATGCGTTCCACGCCGTCACCGGAGATCGGCGCACCGGTCTGCTCGGTGATGGTCGCTTCCGGACCCAGCAAGATGATCCCGTTGTTCACTAGGGACGTGCCCGGGTCGAGCGTCCAGTTCACCGGCGCGTCGATGCGCAGCACCGTGGCGCTGTCGATGACCATCGCCCCGGGACCGCTGGACATCTGCCCGAAGGCGAGGTCCGGAGCGGAAATGACCAACAGCGCCATGAACAACGGACGATGCATGGATGCGAAATTAAGGGGCTTTGCCACCGGAGGGCCGCGCTCGACCATCATGTACCTTTGGCCGCTGCACAAGCAATTCCGGAAGGTCCGATGGATATCCAGGGTTTCATGGCCGATCAAATGGGACTGTTCACGCCCTACGATGTTCCCGGCATCGTTTTCGGGATCGTCCTGGCCGCTTTGCTGGGCTTTGTGCTGGCGAGGTGGGGAGCGCGGCTGGACACGATCGGCATCCGTCGGTCGGCGGTGATGAGCGCTTCGGCCGCCTTGGGTGTCGCCCTGGTCAAGGCATCGGTTCCCCTGGCCATCGCACTGGTGGCCCTTGTCTTGTTGGCCGGTCCGTTCCAGCGTGCTGACGATCGCGGTCCGCGCTGGTCGAACATGGCGTTGGTGTTCATCGGTGGCGGGTGCGGGGCGGGTGCCTCGCTCGTGGTCCTGGTGGCCATGGTCCCCATCCTGCTGCTTTTCAGATGGGCCTCGACCCCATCAAGTCCGCGGGAATGACCGGACCTTCAGCCGACGCATCCCGCGCCGGCGTGTCCGGTGGTCAGATCCCCTGGGCGATCCCGGTCCTTCTGCTCGTCAGCCTGGTCGCTGGTTCCATGCTTCGTCCGGACGAGCGGGCCCCGGTATTGCGCGATCGCCATTTCGGTGCGGTCAGGCTCGAGGTCCAGGGTGATCGGATCCGTGCGGAGGCCGATCCCACCGCCACCGTGCATTACACCTTGGACGGCCGCTTTCCGGGTCCCTGGTCCCCGCGCTTGGTGGGGGCTCTGCTGGTGGAAGGCAACGCGCGGGAAGCTGCGGCCTTGCAGCATGTGCCGACCTCCGTGCAATGGAGACCTCCCGTTCCGGGGCTCCCGACGGCCGCGGTGGTGCGTGCTTGCGCCTGCATACCGGAAGGTTGCGGCCCCGTGGCCACACGCACGGTGGTGCCGGACCTGAATACGCTGCCGATCGTCGCGCTGACCCTGGAACCCGGTGCGCTGTTCGACCCGGATACGGGGATCTATGTTCCCGGCCATGGCCCGTTCCGAACGAACGAGGAAGCCGTGCGCAAATTCCCGGCGGACCCGAAGTGGTGGAAATACCCCGGAAACTACCAGTTCCGTGGCCGGGAATGGCAGCGTACCGGGGTGATGGAACTCTTCGATGAGCGGGGTGCCTGGCAATGGGAGAGCGCGGTGGGGGTGCGGACCAACGGGAACAATACCCGGGGGTTCCCGCAGCACGCCCTGCGTCTGGTGTTCAAGGATCCCGTGGACCCGCCGGTGTTCGGCGGACGCGAGGGATCGGACTTCCATGCCTTCGTGCTGCGCGCGGCAGGCAACGATATGGACCGCTGCTTCTTCCGGGATGCACTGCAACATCGGATCTGCGCCGGACTTCCCTTCGGTGTGTCCGCCGGTGAACCCTGCGTGGTGTTCATCAACGGGGCCTACTGGGGGATCCATCATCTTCGGGAGAGGGTGGACGATGACGAGATCGGACGCCGCTATGGCATCGATCCCGGTCGGGTCGCCATCATCGCCGACAGAGGTGTGGTGTACCGCGGTGGTCGCAAGGCAAGGAACGACCTCATGCACCTCCTCGGCCGGCTCGCTCGCTGGGATGCCGGGTCCTCGTCCTATGCCGACAGCATCGACCACTATCTGCACCTGGACGGCATGCTGGCCTATCTGGCCGCACAGATCATCCTGGAGAACACCGATTGGCCGGACCAGAACGTGAAATTCTGGCGATGGGAGGGTGAGCGCACTTTGGAAGTGGGACCCAGGGACGGTCGCTGGCGGGTGGAGATGGGGGACAGTGACATGGGGCTCGGTTACAATGGTGATGCGGAGTATGACATGTTCGCACATGTCGAGCGTCATGGTGGTCCCGTGGCGCAGATCTACCAGGCAGTGGTGCGCTCCCCCGCCTTGCGTGAGCGGTTCCGTGCCATCGTGCTCGGCATGTTGGACGGCCCGCTGTCGAGCGCACGGATGGTCGAGGCCGTGGACGGGATGGAACGGGAGCTCGGGCCGGAGATGCCCCGGCATATTGCGCGTTGGCGTCGTCCGGTGAGCATGACCGCGTGGCACGCGGATGTGGCACGGATGCGCACCTTTGCAACGCGGCGTGAGCAGGCCATGCGGGACCAGCTCGACCGCTATTTTCCCCGGTAAAGGAACGATGCTGGACTACATCCGTGAGGAGCTCCAATTCCTGGTCATCCTGCTGCTGTGGGTGCTGGTGACCATCTACTTCGGTCCGGCGATCTACATGGTGCTCCCGCTGTCGGTGTTCCTTTTCGCACGGCGTGAGGCGTGGGCTGATGCGGTGTTCGGATTCCTGCTGATCCTGATCCTCTCGGACATGACGCCGGACATCTTCGCCATGCGGAAGATCAAGACGGCCAAGTATGCCTACATCATCGCGATGTCGCTGGTGCTCTTCATCGAGCGTCGTCGCTTCGAGCCGCTGGCCCGGGTCTTCCCCGTTTTCCTGCCCTTCTTCGTGTATTCCTTCTTTCCGCTGGTTTGGAGCAGCGAGCCGATCGTCGGGGTGTCGAAGACGATATCCTACGGCCTGCTCTACCTGATCGTGCCGAACTACGTGCTGTCCGGATACCGCAGGATGGGTTGGCCCTTCTTCCGGAACCTGATGTATTTCATCGTCACGGTGCTGCTGATGAGCCTGCTCCTGCGCCACATCCAGCATTGGTGGGTCTATATCGGTGGCCGTTTTCGGGGGCTCTTCGGCAATCCCAACGGGCTGGGCATCTTCACCTTCCTTGTCTTCATGTTGTTCTCGGTGATCGATCATCTCAACCGTGACCTGTTCCCGCGATTCCAGAAGCTATTCATCTATGGGGTCATCATCTACTTCATGCTCGAGTGCGGATCCAGGACGGCCCTGGCCGCCACGCTGATGTTCGCTGCCTTTGGCCGTGTGTTCCGCCTGTCCCAGTTCATCGGTTTCATCTCCATCGTCACGTTCATCCTGCTGCTCACCTTCATCATGGCGAACCTGGACACCATCGTCATCGACCTTGGCCTGCAGGACACCTTGCGTCTGGACACATTGGACGACGCGAGCGGTCGCTACATCGCATGGCGCTTCGCATGGGAACACATCCAGGACTTCTTCATCTTCGGCGGCGGATTCGGCAATGACGAATGGATCATGCGGCACAATTACGCCTATCTCCGGACGCTCGGCCACCATGGCGGCGTGCACAACAGCTACCTCACGATGTGGTTCAACTGCGGGATCATGGGGCTGCTGATCTACTTCCGGAGCTTCTTCCTCATCTTTTTCAAGGCCAGCAAGTTCGTGCCGTTCGCGTTCGCCATCATGTTCTCCGTGATGTTCTCCGTGCTCTACGAGTCCTGGCTCACGGGGTCTCTGAATCCGTTCACCATCATCCTTGTCGTGATCCTCACCATGCTCACCGAGGAGGAGATCGTTGAATGGCAGACCCATGAGCATGCGCGACGGGTGGAACAGGAGGAGGCCGCTGCCCTTCCGGTCATTGCCGTGGCCGGTGGTGCCCGATCTTGATGTGCAGATGCAGAAGCGACGAACGATCCTCATCCTGCTGGTCCTGGCGCTGCTCGTCGGGGCTGGTGCCTGGACAGCGGACCGGTTCCTGAAGCGACGCGACCATCCTGGACTGTTCGTCTTTCTTCATCAGTGGGCCACGAACTATCCAAAGAGCTTCACCGTGGACCCTCCCTTGCTGCGGATCCAGGTCGGAACGAAGGAAATGGACCACCTGCAGGAGGTGGTGAACAAGGCCCTGGAACGTGGTGTGATCATGCCGGAGGGCGATCACTACGTCGATGCGGAGATCACAGCCGGGGATGATCATTTCCGGGCGGACCTGCGCATCAAGGGCAAGATGACCGACCATGTGTCGGGTCGCAAGTGGAGCTTCCGGGTGATCGCCAAGAAGGGGGGAGGGTTCCGGGGCATGCGGCGGTTCAGCCTGCAGCATCCGGGCACGCGGAACTACCTCTGCGATTGGTTCTATCACCGGCTGATGAGCGGTGAAGGCCTGGTGGCCCTGCGCTATGGCTTCTGCAAGGTGGAACTGAACGGGGAGGACCTGGGCGTCTATGCGTACGAGGAACACTTCGGCGAAGAGCTTGTCGAGAACAATGCCCGTGTTCCGGGCCCCGTGCTCCGGTTCGATCCGGCGCTGTTCTGGGAGCATCGGTTGAACGGCATCCGGGGTGTGGCCGTGAACGACGCCTATGGTGCCTATCAGGCCGCAGCGCTGGATGCCTATGGGACCAAGGGTATTGCGAAGGACCCGGAGCAGCACGCGATCTATGAGCAGGCACTGGCGCTGGTCGATGCGTTCCGCCGCGGCCGCCTGCCTGCCTCCGAGGTGTTCGATGTCGACCGGACGGCGAGGCGCCTGGCCCTGCTGGACCTGGTGGGCGGCCATCACAGTATGGATTGGAGCGATGTGAAGTTCTACTACGACCCGGTGGCCCGAAGGTTGGAACCGGTGAGCTACGAGAGCTTCAGCGCCTTCCCGATCCGGGAGCTGGCCGGTGCCTATGCCTTTCAGGGTGGCTTCCGCGAGAGCGACGATCTCCACCGACAGTTGTTCAATGATCCGGAGATCATGCGGGCCTATGTGCATCACCTCGAGCGGTACATGCGCAAGGAATTCCTGGATAGTACCTTCCAAGTGATCGGGCCCGACCTGGATTCCGCCGGTGCCATGCTTTTTGGCGAGTTTCCCTACAAGCCCCTGGACCGTTCCATCTACTACGGGGATCAGCGGGCGATCCGTGCCCTGCTCGCCGCACCGGCGCCCTTGCATGTCCACCTTCAGCGTGTTCACGGCGATACGGTCGACCTGATTGCAATACCGACCGACGCCTTGCCGGTTCAGGTGGATCGGATCGAATGGGAAGGGGGGGCCTCGGGACCGCCCATTGGACGTTCCCTTGTTCCGGCTCGCCAACGAGGCCGAGTGGGTATCCCTTATTCCCTGCAAATGACCTGTTCGGGGCCGATCTCGCCGGACGACCTGCCAAAGGGCGGCCTGCGCTGCCACCTGCTCGGTTCGCGACGGTCGGTCCTGGTGCCCATATCCCCGTTCCGGCTGGACAGCGCGCTGGCGATGGGTGCCATCGCTCCCGCTCGAGGCGGTCCGGACCTCTTCCCGTTCGTTCAGGTGGATGAGGATGCGCGTGAGGTCCGCATCCTCCCGGGCGCCTGGCGGATCGAACGCGATCTGGTCGTTCCAGAAGGCTACGTGGTGAAGGCTTTCGCCCCCCTGCACCTGACCCTCGCGCGGAACGTGTCCATCACCAGCCGATCGCCGTTGGAGTGGATCGGCACCGAGGACATGCCGATCCTTGTGGATGCGGACAGCGCAGGCTCCGGTGGTGTCCACGTCATCGAGGCCGGTCGCCCATCGCGCCTGGAGCATGTCCGGTTCATGGACCTGCGCTCGCCCGGCGATGCGGAGTTGCCCAAAGGGGATGTCAGCTTCCACCGGTCACCTGTGCACCTGGCGCACGTGTACTTCACCGGGAACGGTGCCACTTTGCTGTATCTCACCCTGTCCAACGCGACTTTGGAGGAGTGCCGTATGGTCGGTGGGCGGGACCAACTGGAAGCGCTGTTCTGTACGCTCCGGTCGGGCGGTTCGGGCTTCACTGGTGCCGGCGACGATGCGCTCACCATCATCGGAGGCGAAGCGGTGATCGACGATTCCTGGATCTCTGATTGCAAAGGGTCCGGCATCAAGTCCGAAGTGCACGCACGGGTCGCCTGCAGCGGTGTGCGGATCACGGATGCCGGCACGGGCCTGAACACGTCGGATGCGGGGGAGGTCTTGATGAAGGGCGGTTCCGTACAAGCAAAGCGGGTCGCTCATGCGGGCAAGGCCGCGATGCGCTACGGACCCTGTCTGGTGGTGCTGGAGGATGTTGCAGCGGATGTGGAGGGGCACGTCGAACGGGAGGCCGGGAGCGTGTTGAAAGTGAATGGAAAGGAGATGGGTGGCAGCAAGGCCCTTACCGGCACATGAGTTCGAAGCCCTGCATCCATGCGGCCCTTCGGACCATCGGCATGATCGGTCCCCTGGCCTTGGGGTCCGCCGCGGTCGCACAGGTGTCACCGTTCAATGGACGCGCGGTGCCGAACGCGGGCAGCACCGGCCATTTTCGCATCCTCATCGGAGGTCATTTCCACGGCGCGAGCACGAATCGAAGTGGTTTTCCAGCCGGCACGCTGCTGGCGAACCTGGACACGATCAATGCGCTCGGCGCGCAGTTGATGCTGAGCACGGGCGACCTTTACCTCGACCCGGTGCGCGACCATGACCGCTACGCGCGCGCGTTCTTCGATCGTCTCCGGATGCCGCTCTTCAACGCACCTGGAAACCATGACGTGCGCGAAGGCATGGAGCGCCGGGCGCAACGGATCCACGCCGGGCGCACGGAGATCGTGCTGTTCGATACGGAGGCGCATGACAGCGACCTGGCGCCGGACGATCTCGCCACCCTGGACAGCCTGTTCCTATTGGCGGATGCTGCTTCGTGCGATCGGGTCTTCATCCTCAGCCATCGACCGATCTGGTCGGAGGGCGATCCACGGTACGCCGATCTGTTCCCGGGGAACACACATGCCCTGGGGGGTATCAATTTCGCAGCGGAGGTGCGCCCGCGTCTGGAGCGGATCGGTGCGCGGGTGCCCGTATTCTGGATCAGTGGCAGCATGGGCGGGTCAGCGCCCGCGAGCATCTTCATGCGATCGGAGGGGAACGGCATCACGTTCATGCAGTGCGCGATACGTGACGAATTGCGTGATGCCCTGCTCATCGCCGACATCGGGTCGGACGGGGTACGATGGCAGGCGCTCTCATTGACCGACCGACATTTGGCGGCTCCCGAGACCTATGACATGGATTGGTGGAGGGAGCACCAGCGCGGATCACAGGACCTGAACTGGCGGTTGCTCCCCTACCTCATGCGGACCACCGTGCTGCACCCGGCCTTCCGGTGGGGCATGCTCGCCGGTGCGCTGCTCCTGTTGCTCCCTTTCTTGTGGTGGAGGTCCCGTCGCGGACCGTGAGGCTTTGCTAGCTTCGCCGCTCGATCGACGCCCATGGCACGCATCCTGGTCACCGGTGGAGCGGGTTTCATCGCCAGCGAACTGGCACTTCGACTCGCCGATGATCCCGGGAACGAAGTGGTGGTGGTGGACAACCTACTGACGGGCGATCTGCGCAAACTGCCCGTCGAGGGGCGGCGGAACCTGTATTTCATCAAATGCGATGTGAACCGGTACGAGGACATCAGCGCGGTTTTCTTTGCGCACCGTTTCGAGTTCGTCTTCCATTACGCGGCGGTCGTTGGTGTGAAACGCACCATCGACAACCCGGTGATGGTGCTGCGCGATGTGGAGGGGATCCGCAACGTGCTCGACCTGTGCAAGAACACCGGTGTGCAGCGGATCTTCTTCTCGAGTTCCAGCGAGGTCTATGGTGAACCCGTGGAGATCCCGCAGAACGAACGCACGACGCCGCTGAACTCCAAGCTGCCGTACGCCATCGTCAAGAACCTGGGTGAGGCGTTCATGCGCTCCTACCACAAGGAGTACGGCCTGTCCTACACGATCTTCCGTTTTTTCAATACCTATGGACCGAAGCAGAGCAAGGATTTCGTGGTGTCCAAGTTCATCCGCTCGGCGCTTGAGGGTGAGGACCTGACGATATACGGGGATGGGAGCCAGACACGCACGTTCTGCTACATCGATGACAACATCGATGCCTGCCTGCGCGCCTTCCGGAGCGGTCTGGTGGAAAATGATGTGGTCAACATCGGCTCGGACCAGGAGATCAGCATCCTGGACCTGGCGCGCACTATCATCGAATTGACCGGCAGCCGTTCCGGGATCGTGAACGTGCCACCCCTTGAAGAGGGGGACATGACGCGCCGGATGCCAGATATCGCCCGTATGCGTGACCTGCTCGGACGAGACCTTGTCCCTCTGCATGCGGGCATCGAACGGATCCTGGCGGACACCCGGTTCATCGCCTGATGTGCGGCATCGCCGGCATCGTCGGCCTCAACGGCCTATCCGATCCAGCTGCGACGATGCGTCGGATGACCGATGCGCTCGCCCACCGCGGTCCGGACGCGGAGGGTGTGCACATCGCTTCCGATGTCGTGTTGGGGCACAGAAGGCTCAGCATCATCGATCTGTCCCACGCGGCCGATCAGCCGTTCCGGAGCCCGGACGGCCGCTATGCCATGGTGTTCAATGGGGAGATCTACAACTACCGTTCGATCCGGGCGGAATTGAACGACTTCGAGCCAAGGACCAACGGGGATACCGAGGTCCTTCTGGCCGCATACGTTCGTTGGGGTGACGCATGTTTGCACCGTTTGCGGGGCATGTTCGCCTTCGCGATCTGGGACGATCAGGAACAGGAGTTGTTCCTCGCACGTGACCGGATCGGGATCAAGCCTTTGTACTACCATGACGGGGACGCGCACTTCATTTTCGCCAGTGAGCTCAGGGCCCTGCTGGCCTCCGATCGGCTGCCGCGTGCCCTGGACCGGATCGCGCTAGCTGATCTGATGCGCTACCAGACGGTCCATGCGCCGGCCACATTGGTGAGGGATGTGCACATGCTCCGGCCCGGCCATTGGATGCGGGTCAGCGGTGGCGAGGTGCACATGGAGCGATGGTACGATCTCGCGCATGCTGCGGAGACCCATGCGGCGGAACTCCCCCTGGCTACGATCCATCGGGAGGTCCGCGAGCGGTTCACGCGTGCGGTGGAGGAACGACTGGTGGCCGACGTGCCCTTCGGTGCGTTCCTCAGCGGGGGCATCGACAGCAGCGCCGTCGTGGGAGCGATGGCACAGGTCAGCACGGATCCCGTGCACACGTTCACGGTCACCTTCGATGAGTCGGCGTACAGCGAGGCGCGCTACGCGGATATCATCGCCAGGCGCTTTCGCACCGAACATACCGAGATCCGCGCGCGGCCCGATGACCTGCTGCGCGCGCTGCCCGATGCCCTGGCGGCCATGGACCATCCGAGCGTGGACGGGCCGAACACCTGGCTGGTCTCCAGGGAGACCAGGCGTGCAGGTATCACCATGGCCTTGAGCGGTCTGGGTGGTGATGAGCTTTTCGCAGGCTATCCGGTCTTTGCGCGCACGCTCGCGCTGTGGGATAGACGCTGGGTGACGCAGTTCCCCGTTGAGCTTCGCAGGCTGGTGGGTCTTCTGTTGCGCCTGCTGAAGCGGGGGCCTGAAGGCACCAAGGCGGCGGAGCTGCTCGGCCTGCCCGGTTTTTCAGTGGATGATACTTATCCGATCTCGCGCCTTGCTTTCACGGACCGTGAGCTCTCCGGCCTGATGCCCCGGTCCACTTCCATACCGAATGCGGTCCGTTCGATCCTGCATGACCTGATCCGCACGGAGGAGGCCTACGCGCTGCCCTTCCTTTCCCAGGTATCGTTGGCGGAGCTCAGCACCTATCTGCCCAATATCCTGCTGCGCGATACGGACCAGATGAGCATGGCACATGCCCTTGAGGTCCGGGTGCCGTTCCTCGACCATGACCTCATCGGCCTCGTTCTCGGAGTGGATGACGCGCGCAAGTATCCGCACACCCCAAAGCAGCTCTTGACCGATGCCTTGGGCGATCTTCTTCCGCGCGTCATCATCGACCGACCGAAGATGGGCTTCACGCTGCCTTGGGAGGATTGGATGCGGAACGAACTGCGGAGCTTCTGCGCGGCCAAACTGCAGGCGCTCGGTGCACGGGACCTGCTCGAGGCGCGTGGCATCGATGGCTTGTGGTCGCGCTTCCTGGCCCGTGACCGACGGGTGAACTGGGCCCGGATCTGGTTCCTGGTGGTCCTTGAGGACTGGTTGGACCGCAATGCCATCCAGTGATCCGGCCATGAAAAAAGGGGACCGCGGTCCCCTTCTCTCGGATCTGTTCCCTGACTAGAATTTCGCGCGGGACTTCCGGCCGATACGTTTCTTGCCACGGATCCAGCTGTACCGCTGACGGTAGAAGTTCGACTGGCCTTTCAGCACATAGCTGTAGGTCAATGTCATCGTCAGGTAGTTGTCGTTGTGGGTGGGATCGCCGCGCTTGTTCTCGGAAGGCTTGCTGTCGGTGCCCGGTGTATCCCAGTAGCCGTATTGATAGATGCTCGGCACGGTCACGATGGTGCCGTCAGCGGTCTGCACCTGATCGCCCGAGGTGTTCGGGTCCACATCGTCCAGGAACGGACGCTGGTTCGCCAGGTCCTGCGTGGTCGGGTCCGCACCGCTCAGGTCCACATATTTCGTCGAGGCGTCGTCCAGGTAATCCGTGAACGTCAACCGCCAGCCGAGATCGAATCCGAAGCGGTGGCGGCGGTTCTTCGTGAAATGGAAACCGAAGCCCATGGGCACCCCGAATCCGAATTTGCTGTAGTGAACACCTTCGGTCTCCAGAGGCTGCAGGTCATAGAAGGACCCCTGCCGATCGATCTGTCCTTTCGGCGCCTGATAGAACAGCGCGGCGCCAACGTAGGCGAACAGTCGGAAGTCCAGACGGTAGCGTCCACGACCACCGACATCATTGTCCTGGTAGATCGTGAACTCCGGCCGTGCATAGAGTTCGAACATGTCGTTCCGGAAGTTCAGGTTGCGGCCGACCCGGGCGGGGTTGGTGGAAAGCGCGTCCGCACCCTGGATCCGGAGGTACATCAATCCGGCGCTCACTGACCAGCTCCGATTGAGCTTGCGCCGACCGAACACGCCCAGCGCCCACCTGGTCTGACCAAGCTTCATGTCCCAGACGAAGTCGCGGCGGGTCTTCTCCTTGCCGCCCATCTCACCGAGGTAGTTCGAGCCGCCCAAATGGACGCCCACATCCCAGAGATATTGGGCGTGCATCGTGCCACCGAGCGTGATCACCAGGGCCGTAAGACAGGCGCGCTTGAAGGACCGGAGTTGCATGGATATCAGGAGCCTTTCTTCCACTATCGGGCAAACATAAAAAAAGTCCGGCCCTTCTTACGTCGGATCCTGCCGAAGGGATATCAACGATCGACCGGCCCGGAGGTTCTTCCCACCAAGATAACTTCGCGGGCCTCGCAGCCCAGGCCGCTTCCATGAAGAACCGTGTCACTTCCTTGTTCGGCATCCGCTATCCACTGGTCCAGGCCGGCATGATCTGGTGTGCCAACTGGGAGTTGGCGGCCGCTGTCAGCAATGCGGGCGGTCTGGGGGTGATCGGCTCCGGTTCGATGTACCCGGATGTACTGCGGACGCACATCCGGCGCTGCAAGGAGGCCGCTCATGGTCCTTTCGGGGTGAACGTGCCCCTGCTCTACCCCAATGTGGAGGAGCACATGCGCACGATCGTGGAGGAAGGGGTCCGGGTCGTTATCACTTCGGCAGGGAACCCCGGCGCCTGGACCGGACATCTCAAGGAACATGGGGTCGCCGTGGTGCATGTGGTCAGCAGCGTCCGGTTCGCGGTGAAGGCGGTGGAGGCCGGTGTGGATGCCGTGGTGGCGGAGGGGTTCGAGGCGGGCGGACACAACGGTCGGGAAGAGACGACCACATTGGTCCTGGTACCGCTCGTTCGGGACGCCGTGGATGTGCCTGTGATCGCTGCAGGTGGCATAGCGGACGGTCGGGCGATGCTCGCCGCAATGTGCCTGGGTGCGGACGGGGTCCAGATGGGCAGCCGGTTCGTCTGCACGCAGGAGTCCTCCGCTCATGCCGCCTTCAAGGAGGCCGTGGCACATACTCCAGAGGGTGGTACGGTCCTTACGCTCAAGGAGTTGGCCCCCGTACGGTTGATCCGGAACGACTTTTTCAGGCAGGTGGAGGAGGCCTATGCCCGGTGCGCCACCACGGAGGAACTAAGGATGTTGCTGGGAAGGGCCAGGGCGAAGCGTGGGATGTTCGAGGGCGACATGGAGGAAGGCGAACTGGAGATCGGCCAGGTGAGCGCGGCCATCCGGGATATACTGCCTGCGGCCGAGGTGGTCCAACGTGTGGTGGCGGAATACAGGGAGGCCGTCGCCGCGGTGGGTTCCGCCTCCCGCTTTGCCATACCTTGAAGATCTTGTTCGCCGACAACCGTAGCGCGATCGTGAACGTCCCCCAGATACGGATCCCGTCCATGCGGCGTTCGTTGCACATGTCCATCCGGTCGGTCATCGGTCTGATGCTCGTTCCCCAATTGGTGGTCGGGCAGGTGTTGGCCCCCCCCGCCCTGCGCTGCGCCACAGTGAACGTGGCCGGCGATGTGACCCTCAACTGGATCGCACCGGCCGACCCCAATGGCGATTTCGATCACTACGAGATCTATCAGGCTTCCGCGTTGAACGGCCCTTATGGTCTGGTCTTCACGGTTAACGTGTACGGACAGACCTCCCAACTGGTCCTGGGCGCCGGGGCCGATTCCGGTCCGCAGTATTTCTACATCGTCACGATCTCCTCAGGCCCTCCCCCCAATACATCCGTTCCGAGCGACACCTTGGCGACCTTGTTCCTGCAGGTGGCCCAGAGCATTCCACTCGGCAGTGCCGTGCTCGATTGGACCCCGCAACATGTGCCTCCGCTCGCTACTGCAGGTAGCAATTACTCCATTTGGATGGAGTATCCCATCGGTTCATGGCAGCAAGTGGGTCAGGTCGGCAATACGACCTTTCACTACGAACATGTCATTTCGGTCTGTGAGGACTCCCTCACCTTCCGCGTGGGCCTGGGCAATGCGCTGGGATGCACCTCCTTCAGCAGCCGGGGTGGCGACGTGTTCGCGGACGTCACGCCGCCCACCTCGCCCATCATGGTGAACGTGACCGTGGATACCCTGACGAACCAGGCCGTGTTGGATTGGGACCCGAGCCCGGAAGGGGATACGGATGCCTACATCATCCTGCTCACCAACGGGGGCTCGAGCACCATTCTGGATACGATCTATGGACAATTCAACACCACCTACACCTACCTCCTGAGCCAGGCCGCGAATGCGGCGGAGTCGTTCACCATCGCCGCTTTCGATACTTGCTGGTCCGGCACTCCACCGAGCCCGAACACCAGTCCCACATTACCCCCCCACACCACCATCCACGTGACCACGGAATACGACCAATGCGGTGGTGACATCACCATTTCATGGTCGCCCTATTCGGGATGGGACGTCCAGGCCTACCAGGTCTTCGCACAACAGGCTTCAGGTGCGGTCTACCTCCTGGGCAACTTCAACGCGAACCAGTTCAGCACGGTCCAGCACGATGTGGTGCCCTTCACGACCTACTGCTATGTGGTGAAGGCCCTGAAACAGGGAGGGGGCGTATCGTCCCTTTCCAACAAGAGGTGCCAGATCACCGACTACCCACCTGTACCGATCTGGAACTACATCCGTACGGCCACGGTGCTGGCCGATGACCACATCCAGGTGGTCGATAGCGTCGATCTCTCGGCTGTGGCGAAGCGCTACAGGCTGCAGCGGGCGACGAACGGAGGACCCTGGACCCAGGTGGCCCAGCGGGGGGGCGCCTCCGTCACCACGGGAACGATCGTTTTCAACGACGTCGACGTTCAGGCCGATGAAAGGAGCTACAACTACCGCGTGCTTGTGGAGGACAGTTGTGGAACACTGTCCGTGGAGTCGAACCCGGGCACCACGATCTTCCTGCGGGCCACGGCCGAGTTGGAGGGATACAACACGCTTCAATGGAACGGTTACGGTGAGTGGGCGGGTCTGGTCAGCGGATACACCATCTACCGGAGCATCGGCGGCGGCCCTTTGGTGCCGATCGCGGCGAACGGACCGGACGATTGGTCGTACATCGATGATGTCCGTGACCTGATCATGACCAACGGGCGGTTCTGCTATTTCGTGGAAGCGAACGAAACGGGTGACCCTTCCGGCATCAATGCATCATCGATCAGCAACGAGGCTTGTGCCATCCAGGAAGCGCAGTTCTGGGTGCCCAACGCGTTCATCGTGGGCGGGGTGAACAGTGACTTCAAGCCGGTGACGGCCTACACCGACTTCAGGGCCTACACGTTCATTATCTACAACCGGTGGGGGCAGGAGATCTGGTCGACGACCGATCCGAACGAGGCCTGGAAGGGTACGGTGAAGGGTTCCTTCGTTCCACAGGGGGTCTACGCGTACTACTGTGGATTCGAGAACGGAGCGGGACGCAGGTTCGAGAAGCGGGGCACGGTGACCTGCCTCTGGGGCAAGGCCGACTGACGATCGGCCGCGAAGGGGATCCGTCGAACGATCTACCTTTGTGCATGGAGCGAACCGGTACCGCCACCAAGTCCGGCCACGCGGCGAAAGCGCAGCGGAACGGCAGGACCACCGTCGATAAGTTCATGGGAGAGGGGCTCACGTACGATGACGTGCTGCTCGTTCCCGCTTACAGTGAGGTATTGCCCCGGGAGGTCGACATCCGTTCCCGTTTCTCACGCAACATCGCGCTCAACGTGCCCATCGTTTCTGCGGCAATGGACACCGTCACGGGCTCGGAACTCGCGATCGCCATCGCACAACAGGGAGGCATCGGTGTGGTGCACAAGAACCAATCGATCGCGGAACAGGCCAATGAGGTACGCCGCGTGAAACGATCGGAGAGCGGAATGATCCTTGATCCGGTGAAGCTTCAGAGCGATGCCCTCGTGGGCGATGCGCTCAAGCTGATGGCCGAGAACCACATCGGAGGGATCCCGGTCGTAGATGGCAACGACAAGTTGGTTGGCATCGTGACCAATCGCGACCTGCGGTTCGAAAAGAAGATGGGGCGCCCCGTTGCCGAAGTGATGACCTCCACCGGACTGATCACAGCAGCACGGGATACCACCATGGCCCAGGCCGAAGGTATCCTGCAGGACCACAAGATCGAGAAGCTGCCTGTGGTGGACGATGCCGGCCGGCTCATCGGTCTCATCACTTACAAGGACATCATCAAGCTCAAGCAGCGCCCGAACGCCTGCAAGGACCACCTGGGAAGACTGCGTGTGGCCGCGGCCATAGGCATCTCCGCGGACGGCATGGAGCGCGCCCGGGCGCTCGTCGACGCAGGTGTGGATGCGCTGGTGATCGATACCGCGCACGGACATACGAAGAGCGTCATCACCATGCTGCGGAAGGTCAAGGCGGCTTTTTCGTCCGTGGATGTCGTGGTGGGCAACATCGCCACCGCGGAGGCCGCCCTCGCCCTGGTCGAGGCCGGTGCGGACGCGGTGAAGGTGGGCATCGGCCCGGGCAGCATCTGCACGACGCGCGTGATCGCGGGTGTGGGCGTGCCCCAGTTGACGGCCGTGCTCGATTGCGCCAGCGCCATCGCCGATCGTGGCGTTCCCGTGATCGCCGACGGGGGCATCCGCTACACCGGCGATGTGGTCAAGGCTCTTGCTGCGGGAGCGAATACGGTGATGGTCGGAAGCATGTTCGCAGGCGTGGAGGAGAGCCCTGGCGAGACCATAATCTACGAGGGTCGGCGATTCAAGGCCTACCGCGGTATGGGGTCCATCGAGGCCATGCAACAGGGGAGCAAGGACCGCTATTTCCAGGACATGGAGGACGACATCAAGAAGCTCGTGCCCGAGGGGATCTCGGGTCGGGTACCGTACAAAGGCAAACTGGCGGAAGTGGTGCATCAACTGGTGGGTGGTCTTCGTGCCGGCATGGGCTACTGCGGCGCGCCCGACGTTGCATCCCTGCAGCAGGCCCGTTTCATCCGCATCACGCTGGCCGGAGTGAAAGAGAGCCATCCGCATGACGTGTTCATCACGCGGGAAGCTCCGAACTACAGCCACATGTAGGCATGTTCGTGGCAGGTCCGTAGCTTCAACGGACCATGAGATGCACATGCGCCTTGTTGTTCGCTTCGGCGGGCGTTCTCCTTCCTTTCCTGATGCGCGCCCAAGCACCGACCAACATCCAATGCACGGATCCCCTGGTGGTCGATGTGCTGAAAGGGCAATATGACCCGGCGGACTATGCCGCGGCCGCGCCCATCACCGACCACCAGGAGATCATCTGTGCGATCCAGGGTGCGGTGGACACCGACTCATTGCTAGCCGACCTCAGGCGGCTCGACGCGTTCCATACCCGCCACACGTTCTCCGACACGGTCTCAGATGCTGAGGGCATTGGTGCCGCGCGCCGTTGGGCCTATGCGAGGTTCCAGCAGATCGGTGCGGCAAATGATGGTCGATTCCTGCCCGCCTACCTGCAATTCGATATCAATGGATATGATTGCTCCGACATCGTCGGTGCAAGGGAGGTCATGGGCGTGTTGCCCGGCAGGGATGCCTCCGACCCCTCGGTGGTGATCATCGAGGCACATCTGGACAGCCGTTGCGCCGGACCGTGCGATAGCGCCTGCTACGCGCCCGGTATCGACGACAATGGCAGCGGTTCCGCCCTGGTCCTTGAACTGGCCCGGGTGATGGCGGCGTACACGTTCGATCGCACCATCCTCTTCCTGTTGACCGTGGGTGAGGAGCAGGGATTGATCGGTGCGGAGGCCATGGCACAGTTCTGCGAGGACCAGGGCGTGGCCGTGCGTGGTGTGCTCAACAACGACATCGTTGGTGGCATCATCTGCGGAGCGACCTCCTCCCCGCCCAGTTGTCCTAGCGAAGGGGACATCGACAGCCTGACCGTACGTATTTTCTCGAACCCCACCGTCTACTATCCACACCGGGCCTTGGCGCGTACGGTGAAGCTCTTCTATCTGGAGAAGCTGCAGGACATCGTCCCGGTACCGATGAGCGTGCTGGTCATGCCCCAGGAGGATCGCAACGGCAGGGGTGGAGACCACATCCCGTTCCGCGCGCATGGCTTCCCCAGCGTGCGCTTCACATCGGCGAACGAGGCCGGCGATGCCGACGTGGAAGATCCGGACTACCACGACCGACAACACACCTCCGGGGACGTGCTCGGGGTGGATACCGACGGCGATCAGGTGATCGACAGCCTTTTCGTGGACCTGGACTACTTGGGTAGGAATGCCGTGATCAATGGAGCATCGGCCACGCTTCTGGCCTCAGGACCTGCCACGCCCGGATTCGTCCTGCATGACGAACCAACGGGACTGCGCGTGTCCATCGCGGTCGTTCCAGGGGCGATGGCCTATCGGGTGGGGGTGCGCAATTCCGGGTCGGGCACCGACCTCGATGCCCTCTACCGCACCACTGATACCTCGTTCGTCGTGCCCGGCCTCGATCCGAACCATACCTATTTCATCAGCGTGGCGAGCGTGGACAGTGCCGGCATCACCAGCCCTTTCTCTCCGGACCAGTTCAAGAGCAACGATCTGGCCACCGCTCCGGCGGTCATGGACGACCTGCCATTCGGAACGGCGTGCGGTGTCAACTTCATGGTCGGGCATCCCACGGACAGGCCGATACCCGTCCTTCGGGCGTCGCCGGACCCCTATTCGGTCTCCACCATCATCCTTGTCGATCTGCGGCGCAAAGCGGTAACAGGACCGGCGGAAGTGCGCATCCTGGACCTGCAGGGCAGGATGATCGACAGCCACTTCCTGGAGTTGACCGAAGGCAAAGGCACCCTGCGGCTGCCGGCATGCGGTGCGTCGGGTCTGCGGCACGCGGTGCTTTTGGTCGGCGGGGTCCCGATCGCGAATACCGTCCTGGTTCAAACGCCCTGATCATCCGAAGGGACGGGTGTCCCGTCCACCCATTCCGCGAAAAGCCGATAGCCAAGGGACAATATCACCGCTCCGACGAACATGCCGACCAGACCGGAGAGGATGAATCCTCCGATCGCACCCAGGAATACCACGACCATGGGGGCGGGTGCGTTCCGGCCCATCAGGATGGGTCGCAGGATGTTGTCGACCAGGCCGACCAGGAGAAGCCAGATGGCAAGGGCGATCGCCGGTCCGAGGTCGCCCGAATAGAACATGTAGATCGCCACCGGAACGAACACCGGGAACATGCCGATCTGCAGGATGCTGAGGAACAGGCAGACGACCGTGAGCAGGGCCGCTGCAGGAACACCGGCCAGCGCGAAGCCGATCCCGGCGAGCACGGCCTGCACGATGGCCACCCCGAGCACACCAAGGGCCACGTTCCGCACGGTGCGTTCGGCCACCTCTGCGAATTCATGACCGCGCGCACCTGCGATCCTGACCAAGGCCGCCTTGCTCAGACGCGCCGACGCGGTATCGTTCGCCAACAGAACGGCCGCGACAAGGAGCGCGGCGATGAATTCCAGAAGCCCAAGCCCGAATCGGCCGATGCTCTCCAGGAACCAACGCCCGGCCCTTGTCAACTCCGGTCCGATAAGCCCCAACGCCTTGGTCAGGTCCTGGGAGGCTGCGGACCATGTCCTTTCGATCCCGTTTCCTACCAAGGGTATATCAGCGACCCAGGGGGAAGGAGAGGGAAGGGTGATGGGGCCCTGCTCCGTCCTTTCACGCAGGAACCGCACGCCTTGCAGGAGGTCGTCAGTAAGCAGATAGCCGGGCAGGACAAGAACGGCCACGCCTACCACCATCACTACCGCGGCGGCCCAACGCTTTCGCCCACGAAGGGCCCGGGTCATCCATTGATGGAACGGGGCCACGGTCACCGCGATGATCGCCCCCCAGGCCATCACCGTGAAGAATGGCGCCAACAGCAGCACGCACCAGGCCAGCAGGCCGAAGAGGGCCAGAACGCGCAGGATGTTGTCCAGCGGTCGGGCCCCCTCCTTGATCAGGCGATCGTCCGATCCCATCGCTCACAAAGTAACCGGTCGGAAGCGTAGGGCTTCGATCTTTTTAACTCACTGGGACCCATTGGCCTGCATGGGGATCCGGTTACATTTGCCACCCCTTGTCCGTCGGGACGGACCGTCGTTCCTACCGACGTCAGATCGATCGAACCATGAAGATCCAGCACATCGTCAGGGCCACGCCCCTCCTTCTGTTTTCCCTGTCCGCCATGGCACAAAAGCCCGGCACCGCCCAGGCGACCAGTGGCGACGACCCCACGTTGATGACCGTGGACGGGCGACCCGTGTCTCGCGGCGAGTTCGAGGCGATCTACAAGAAGAACAACAAGGACGCCGCAGTGACCAAGGAGGCCTTGGACGAATACCTCGATCTGTTCATCAATTACAAGCTCAAGGTGCGCGAGGCGGAAGCCCTGGGCATGGACACGGTGCAAAAGTTCAAGACCGAATTGGACGGGTATCGCAAGCAACTCGCACGGCCCTACCTTATCGACCGGGAACTCAATGAGAGCCTTATGAAGGAAGCCTACGATCGCTCGCAGGAGGAGATCCGGGCCAGCCACATCCTGGTGAAGCTGCCGGACGATCCCTCCCCGGAGGATACGCTGGCTGCCTGGAAGAAGATCACGGCGATCCGCGAGCGCATCATGAAGGGCGAGGATTTCGCCAAGGTCGCCCAGGCGAGCTCCGACGATCCCAGCGCGCGGAAGAACAACGGCGACCTGGGATGGTTCAGCGCCCTGCAAATGGTCTATCCGTTCGAAACTGCCGCATACAACACCACCGTTGGCCAGGTCGGTCAGCCGATCCGAACGCGTTTCGGCTATCATCTGATCAAGGTGACCGGTCGGCGGCCGGCGCGCGGACAGATCCGCGTCGCACACATCATGTTGCGCAGCACGGACCAGGATACCCCCGAGAAGCAGGCCGAGGTGGAGAAGCGGATCAATGAGATCCATGACCAGCTTGCACAAGGCAAGATCAGCTTCAATGACGCGGCATTGAAGTTCAGTGAGGACGAGAGCACCAACACCCGGGGCGGAGAACTGCCGATGTTCGGTACGGGCAAGATGATCGAGGAGTTCGAGGACGCCGCGTTCGGCCTTGGCAACGACGGTGACCTCAGCGAGCCGTTCAAGACCCCCTACGGTTGGCACATCATCAACCGGCTGGAGTACATCCCACCACCGACCTACGAACAGGCGAAGAGCGATCTCAAGAGCAAGATCGGTCGCGACAGCCGTGCGGAGATCACGCGCAAGGCGTTCCTCCAGGAACTGCGGAAGGACTATCACTTCGCCGCGGACCCGAAGGCACTGAAGCCGATCGTATCCATGCTGGACAGCACCATATTCCAGAAAGGCACGGTACTGATGGACACCCTGTCCCGCAAGGACGTGGTGGAGGGTCCCGTGATGCATGATGGCCGGCGGTTCCGCCGGGAGATCAACGGGATGCTCCATCAAGGGAAGGTGGTGAACGTGAGGAGCCGGAAGTACGATGACCTGACGACGACGCCCGAGGACACTGTCGTGGTCCGTGATGTCCAGGAAGGCTGGAGGTACGACCGGGCCAAGGCCGGCAAGATGACCAAGAACGTCTTCACCATCGATGGGCGCGCCTACGGACAACAGGAGTTCTTGGACTACCTGGAGGGGAAGCAGCGCAAGGAGAAGGGGATGGACTACAAGACCTATGTGGAGGCACGTTTCCAGGATTTCGTGGATGACCGGATCCTCGACTATGAGGACGCGCATCTCGATGAGAAGTATCCCGAGTTCCGGATGTTGATGAAGGAATACAGGGATGGCATCCTGCTGTTCGAACTCACCGACGAGAAGGTCTGGAGCAAGGCGGTGAAGGATACCGCGGGGGCTGAAGCCTTCTACGCGACCCACAAGGATGATTTCATGTGGGATACGCGCTATGAGGCCGATGTCTATTCCTGTGCGAACACGGACGTGGCCAAGAAGGTGCGGGCCCTGTACAAGAAGGGCAAGCGTGGCCAGGAGATCGCCACGGTGATCAACGGCACCGATCCGCTCGCCGTGAACGTGGAGAGCGGAACATGGACCGGCGAGGAGAAGCCTTTCCTCAAGGGTATGGTCAAACCGGGGCTGGGGGATGATATCGTCCGGGATGGCAAGGTGATGGTGGTCGACATGCGCCAGGTGTTGCCGCCCACGCCGAAGAGCTTCGATGAGGCCCGTGGTGCCGTGACCGCCGCCTATCAGGACCAACTGGAGAAGGACTGGATCGCCGAATTGCGGGCCAAGTATCCCGTGCGCGTGGACAAGGACGTCCTTTACTCGATCCATTGATCCGCGCGTGATCAAGGCCGCCATGGGCAACGGCTGGGCCAGCGCGGTGTTCGCTGTTGGCGTGCTCGGTGCCTGCGGCCCTGAGCACGATCCGGCCGACCCGGCCATCGCTTGGGCCTACGGCGAAAAACTGTACTGGAGCGATCTGAGGCAGGTGATCCCCGTGGATGCCGCTCCCGAGGATAGTGCCGCGTTGGCGCATGGGTATATCGATAACTGGCTCAGGGAGCATGTGCTCATCGAGCAGGCGGAGCGCAACCTTCCGGACGCGGACAAGGATGTGGAGGCCCGCCTCCGCGACTATCGGAATTCGCTGATCATATACGCCTATGAAGGGGCTCTCGTGGACCAGAAGCTGGATACGGTGATACCGGAAGGGGAGGTGGAGCGTTACTATGAGGAGAACGGAAAGAACTTCCAACTGAAGGACGACATCGTACGGGTGCGCTGGTTCAAGGTGAGGGAAGCGGACAAGAAGACCCGCGACCGTTTGGACCGCTGGTTCCGGAGCGACAAGGACGAGGACCTGCACGACCTCGAGGTCTGGCTGGCGGAGCACGGCATTCCCATCAACGATTCCGGGGACGATTGGGTGACTTTCCATGCGCTGCAGGCACAGGTGCCCGTCCACACGGACAACGCCACCGATTGGCTGACACGGAACGAAAAGGTGTTGGTGGAGGACGACCCGGATACTTATTTCGTGCATCTCCTCGAGCATCGGCTTCAGGAGAGCATCTCACCTTTGCCCCTGGTCCAGCAGGACATCCGTTCCATCCTGCTGAACCAACGGAAGGTGAGACTGATCGAACGCATGCGCGATGACCTTTACAAGCAAGCCCTGGCCAAGGATGAAGTGGGTTCCTATTGACCGGTCGGTGCTCGCGTGGGTCGCGTCCCTCCTGGCTTCCACCACACTGGTGGCCCAACCGGAGGGCGAACTCATCGACGGCATAGTCGGTGTGGTGGGTCGAGAGGTGGTCCTGTATTCCGACGTTGTCGATCACATCGACCAGTTGCGCCAGGCGAACGAAACGGTGGACCAGGCCAGCATTTGTGCCGGATTCGAGGACATGCTGTACGAGAAGCTCCTGCTCGACCAGGCACGTCTGGACAGTGTTACGGTGGACGGATCACAGGTGGAGGCGGAACTGGAGCGACGGGTCCGGTACTTCGTGATGCAGCTTGGTTCGCAGGAAAAGCTCGAGGAGTTCTATGGCAAGACCATCACTGAGATCAAGGCCGAGTTCTACGACCAGGTGCATGACCAACTGCTGGTCCAGACGATGCAGGGCCAGGTGGCTGGTGAGGTGCGAGTGACCCCGCGACAGGTCGATGCGTACTTCAACGCACTTCCCGAGGACAGCCTCCCGTTCATCAATGCACAGGTGCAATTCGCACAGATCCTGCGCGAGCCGAGGGTGAGCGAGGAGGAGGATCGCAGGGTCCGACGGAAGATCGAGGAGTTCCGGGAGAGCATAGTGAAGGGCGAGAAGGACTTTTGCACGCTGGCCATCCTCTATTCCGAGGACCCGGGGTCGGCCAAGGATTGCGGGGAACTTGGTCTCGTACCCACCGGGGTCATGGTGCCCGAATTCGATGCCGTCGCCCTCAGCTTGAAGGAGGGGGAGGTCTCCCAGGTCTTCAAGACACAGTATGGTTACCACTTCATGCAGCTGATCGAAAGAAGAGGCCAGCAGTACAACGCCCGTCACATCCTGATCAAGCCCAAGGTCAGCACGGAAGACCTCCTCCGAGCAAAGGACCATTTGGACAGCCTGGCCACCCTGATCCGGGCCGGCAAGCTCGACTTCGGCACGGCTGCCGTCAACAATTCCGATGATGAGGAGAGCCGCAACGGGAATGGGATCATGATCGATCCGAACACCGGGGACCCCAAATGGGCCATGGGCGACCTGGACCAGCAGACCTTCTTCGTGATCGACAAACTGGACGTGGGCCAGATCAGCGAACCGGCTATCGTGGTGCTTCCCGATGGCTCGAAGGCCTATCGGTTGATCCGCCTGCTGACCCGGACCGGACCGCACCGCGCGAACCTGACCGACGACTACCAGTTGTTCCAACAGGCCGCCGAACGCCGCATGAAGCGGAAAATGGTGGACGACTGGGTGAAGGAGAAACTGGGTGGCACCTACGTCCGTGTGGACCCCGGCTACGCGACCTGCCCGTTCACGCACGATTGGCTGCAGGAACGGCCGTGAACGCCCGGCGTCATGGTAACTTCCGCCCCCAAATCCAGCATCGGGATGAACGAACGAACGAGCGATGTGCAGGCGGTGGAGCGGTTCACCGGAGCGTATGGCGCGCTGAAGGCCGAGGTCAACAAGGTGATCATCGGCCAGGACCGGGTGGTGGACGATGTATTGATCGCCATTTTCAGCCGGGGGCACTGTCTCCTCGTGGGCGTACCGGGCCTGGCCAAGACGCTGCTCGTCAATACGGTGGCACAGGCCCTGGGTCTCAGTTTCCATCGCATTCAGTTCACACCGGACCTGATGCCGAGCGACATCATCGGGTCGGAGATCTTGGATGAGTCACGCCATTTCCGTTTCGTGAAGGGTCCTCTTTTCGCCAACATCATCCTTGCCGATGAGATCAATCGGACACCCCCCAAGACCCAGGCGGCCCTTCTCGAGGCGATGCAGGAGAAGGCGGTGACCGCGGCCGGACACACCTATGCCCTTCCGGAGCCCTTCTTCGTGCTCGCCACCCAGAACCCGATCGAGCAGGAGGGGACCTATCCCCTGCCCGAGGCCCAATTGGACCGTTTCATGTTCAATATCTGGGTGGACTACCCGGCGTACGACGAGGAACTCGCCGTGGTGAAGGCGACCACGTCCGACGTGAACGCCGAAGTGAAGGCGGTCCTTAGCGCCGAGGAGATCCTGTTCTATCAGGGGCTGGTGCGACGCATTCCGGTTCCGGACAATGTGGTGGAGTATGCCGTCGGGCTGGCCTCACGCACCCGGCCGGGGCGGAACGGTGCACCAGCGGTGATCAATGACAACGTCAACTGGGGTGCCGGGCCAAGGGCATCCCAATACCTGGTGGTGGGCGCGAAATGCCATGCGCTGGTGCATGGCAAGTTCAGCCCGGACATCGAGGATGTCCAGGCCGTCGCAAAGCCCATCCTTCGCCACCGCATCGTGCGGAACTACAAGGCGGAGGCGGAGGGTGTCACCGTGGACCGGATCGTGGAGGAAGTGCTGTGACCAGCAGCATACGGTCGGCCCTGCTGGTCACCGGGCAATTCCTTGGATCGGCAGTGATCGCGTTCGGCGGATCGTGGAAGGCACTTCCGGCTTGGTCCCTGGTGCTTTTGGTCGCATCCATGCTCTTGGTCCTTTGGTCGGCCCTGTCCCTCGGCCGAGCCAACCTGTCCATCATGCCGGACCCGGTTCCCGGCAATGTGCTCATCCGGAAGGGGGCCTATCGATGGGTCCGGCACCCCATGTACCTGGCCGTACTGGTCGCCTCGGCCGCCAGCGCATGCGGCGCGCCGACCCTTGTGCGCCTCTTGGCCCTGGGCGGGCTCGTTCCGGCGATCCTCTTGAAGATCGGCGTCGAGGAACGCGCGCTCATCGCGCGACACCCGGAATACGCCGAAAAGATGGCCGGTACATGGCGACTTGTGCCATTCCTTTGGTGAAAGGCCTTTCTTGCAGGAGGCGGTGTCGCTTGCCTAGATTTGAGGCCCATTCCGGATCCACGAACGACATTCCCAGCACATGATCGCCATGATCTTCAGGACCGCCATCCTCGGTGGCTTGCTCCTTACCCAGGTGGCCGCGGCCCAACCGAACGTCGACATCACGCTTGTCGACAACGGGAACAATGAACTGGAGGTCCGGATCCGTCCGGACGGCGACTTCTCCGACTTCTTCTCCAGCATCGTTTTCACGATCCGCTGGGAAACGGCATCGGGTGCCATGCTCGGGAACATTGCCCAAGTGGCTCCGGAGAGCACCTACATGCCGATGATCAAATCCGGGGATGAGGTGGATGCAGGAGGATTCCGGTATCAGGTCTTTGCCGGCTTCGGCACCGTGCCCTTGAACACGCTTGGTGTGTCGTGGACCGCGAACCAGGAGGTGACGCTGATGACGATACCCGCAGTGAACGGGTCGAGCCTTTTCGAGATCGTGAACGACAGTTGGACGTCGGATATCGCCAACAATGGCGACTACTATGTCAGCTTGAACGGCCTGGACGTGACCGGTGCCATATACACCATGCCCACCGGCATATCCATGGGTGATCCGCTGTCGACGTCGCTGGATGTGCAGCCCAACCCCACGGATGGTCTGGTCATATTGAGCTTTGGACCCACAATGGACCAGGACTTGGTACTTGAATTGACGGATCAAGCGGGCAGAACGGTCCTGAAGGAGGATCTCAACGTTGCTCCTGGTGCTGTGCGCCGTACGATCGACCTGACCGGCATGGTGGCGGGGGTGTACACATTGCGGGTCATCTCCCCGGAACGAACATTCGTGCGACGCATCGTTCGGAAGTAGGTCCCATCGCCGCCGGTTCCGCGGATGCTGGGCCGATCCTACGGCCTCACCCGTCAGGTCGCGCCATGAGGACCAGCGTTCATGATCCATGGGCACCGCAGGAAGGTGAGGTATGGCATCGACCTTGCCTGGGACCCTATCTTGGTCGACCTGGGTAGCATCGCACCCGCAAACGCACGTATCGAACTGATGCCATGAGGTACCCTCTTTCCGTTCCCGTCCTTTTCTTCCTCTCCTCTCCTGTCGTGGCCCAGACCCTTTGTGAAAGTGGGTTGGCCGGGAACTACCCCTGCGCGAACATCGACCTGATGGCCCGGATGGATCTGACGGCCCTGGGCAATGGCGGAGGGACAGGCAATGATTGCTGGGGGTGGACGGATCCGGTCACAGGCAGGGAGTATGCCTTGATGGGATTGAGCAATGGCACTGCCTTCGTGGACATCACGGACCCGGTGAACCCCGTGCTCGTCGGGAACCTGCCGCGGCATGCGGGCACGGCCGTGAGCATTTGGCGTGACATCAAGACCTACGCCGATCATGCCTACATCGTCAGCGAGGCATCGGGTTCGGGCATTCAGGTATTCGATCTGACGCGGCTACGCAGCGTGACCACCCCCCCGGAGACCTTCACCGAGGATGGTCATTCCAATGCGGTCAGCAATGCGCATAACATCGTGATCGACACGACCGCGGCCATGGCCTACGCCGTGGGGTCCAATCAGTGCAGCGGCGGTTTGTACATGTTCGATCTCAGCACGCCCACTTCGCCGGTCCTGGTGGGCTGCTACAGCCAGGACGGCTACATCCACGATGCGCAGGTGGTCGACTACACCGGTCCCGATACGGACCACCAGGGTCAGGTGATCGCGTTCAACTGCCATCTGGGCAATCCGGATTACCTGAGCATCGCCGACGTGACCGACCCGACGGACCCGATGCAGATCGCGACGATCTCCTGGACGAACCCGCGCACCGGTCACCAGGGGTGGCTTTCGACGGACCAGCGCTATTTCTTCCTTGGGGACGAGGGCGACGAATTGAACGCACACAACAATACCCGCACACACATTTTCGATGTACAGGACCTTGACCAGCCTGTCCACGTCGGCTACCATGACGGACCCAACGCGAGCACCGATCACAACCTCTACACACTTGGCGGGTCGATCTATGAGGCCAACTACAGTTCCGGACTTCAGGTCCTCGATATCGTGGATGCCGCCTCCGCCGACCTGGAGAACGTGGCCTACTTCGACACGTATCCCGCCAACAACAACAGGGGCTATGACGGAGCGTGGAGCACCTACCCCTTTTATGCGAGCGGATCGGTGATCATCAGCGATCAATACCTGGGGCTCTTCATCGTTCGTCCCAGGCTGTCCTTACGGCTGCACATCGTCCTGGATGGCGCCTATGATCAAGGTACGGGACTGATGCGCGATGATCTTCGTGCGAACGGCCTGCTGCCGTCGACCGAGCCTTACACCGCGCTCGGCTACGTGCATGTGGGCGATGGGGGAGGGGAGCTGATGGATGCGGGAGCGACCGCGGTGACGGGCCCCGACGCGATCGTGGACTGGGTGGTCGTGGAGCTGCGTGACCCGGTGGACCCGACGATCGTGTTGAACAGCCATGCGGCGCTCTTACAACGGGATGGCGATGTGGTGGGCACCGACGGGGTCTCCGCCGTGCAGTTCTCGGGTCCTCCTGGCGAACGCTATATCGCGGTGCGTCATCGCAATCATTTAGGCATCATGACCGGCATGCCGGTCGAGGTGTCGGTGGCCGAACGCGACTATGATCTTTCGGACGGCAGCGTAACGCTCTACGGTACGGGTGCGGCGAAGGACCTGTCCGGCACCATGGTTTTGTGGGCCGGTGATTGTCACGCGGACGGCGTGTTGAAGTATACCGGCGCGAACAATGACCGTGACCAGGTGCTCACCGCCATCGGTGGCATCACGCCAACCGCAACGGTCAACGGCTATCGGGTGGAGGACGTCACGTTGGACGGGATCACCAAGTATGCGGGCGCTCTGAACGACCGTGATCCGATCCTGGTCAACGTGGGTGGTTCGGTGCCCACCGCCACCCGCCAGGAACAGTTGCCCTGACCGGCACGGTCTTGTGTCGGGGGCGGGCAACCCCTATCTTGTAGCCCCTGCAAGTGCCGGTGCTTTGCACTGGTCCCATTAACGCTCAAGACTTGTCCCTTATGGAACGGAACATGACCCTATTGGTCGGTGTGCTCTTATCCGCCGGCCTCCACGCCCAATGTGTCACTGGTTATCCCGCATTGGAGAACTTCGATGGCGCCACCAGCGGCAATGGGACCGCCAGCGGCACACTGCCGAGCGGGTGGCTCAATCTCAGCGGCGACGACATGGACTGGTGGGTGGAGAACGGCACGACCCCTTCCAGCGGTACCGGACCCTCCGTGGACCATTCCACAGGGACGAGCACCGGGATGTACATCTATACCGAGGCATCCTCGCCGAACTATCCGAGCAAGACGGCCATCATCGCCTCGCCTTGCTATGATATCAGTGGCCTCGCTTCACCGTATCTCATGTTCTGGTACCATATGAACGGTCCCACGATGGGTGCGTTGCATGTCGATATCGACAACAACGGAAGTGTCACGAGCGACGTCCTCACCGTCAGTGGTGATCAGGGCGACATATGGAAGCAGGGCCTTGTCAATCTGGCCCCCTACGCCGGGGCGACGAACCTGCGCGTTCGTTTCCGCGGGATAACGGGTTCCTCTTACCAGAGCGATATCTGCATCGACGACATGCAGGTCTTGAGCTTCACTCCGGTGTACGGTTGCACCGATCCGAACGCGGGCAACTACGACCCGGGTGCCAATGTGGACGACGGCTCATGCGACTACAGCTGCGGGACCGGGCTCAAGAGCGTCGAGATCGTCATCGTTCCGGACAACTATCCCAACGAGATCTCCTGGGACCTGAAGAGCGGACAGGACGGTACCACGATCGCGAGCGGTGGGTCCACGGGTACCAACATTTGCGTAGATGAGAATACCTGCCTTGTATTCACCATCCACGATTCCTACGGAGATGGCCTGTGCTGTCCCGGAGGCTCCTACACGGTCTATTTCGATGGTACGCAGGTCGGATACGGGAGCGGCAACTATGGTTCGAGCGATCAGGTGGTCTTCAACTGCCCCCCGGGCTATAGCTGCTCCGAGGCCGTGACCGTGGGTCTGGGTGTGCACACGGCGACCCCCTTGGAGTATTGGTACGATTTCACGCCCGCGCAAACGGGTTCCTACACAGTGACCACGTGTGGTTACAATTCGTGCGATACCAAGCTCTGGATGTACGACCTGGCCTGCAACAACATCAACGTTTCCCCGAACCTGGAAGGCGCGACCTTCGCCGATGACGATGATGGTGGGTGCGGTCTTCAGGCGGTGATCACCGGGAACATGGAAGCGGGTGTGACCTATCACCTGCGTGTGGGTGACAACAACAACAGTTGCAACGAGAGCGTCACCTTCGAGATCATCTACAACGGACCCGCGGTGGGTTGCATGGACCCGAACTCCTGCAATTTCGACCCCCTTGCCACCGTGGCGTGCAGCAACTGCTGCCTTGCCGTGGGCGATCCGAACTGCCCGACCGGCCCGGACCTCTCCATCAACCAGACCACATTGGGCAACAGCGTGAGCCTGGCCACCGTGAACATCACGGATGCCTGTGCTCCCGCGGAGGGTTGTGTCAAGGCGCTTGGACAGCGCTACGTGATCCGATTCAGCACGCGCATCGACAATACGGGCGAACTGGATTATTATATCGGCAGCCCGAGCAGCCAACCGTGGATGTTCAATACGAACAATTGCCACGGACACGCACACTATGCAGGTTACGCGGACTACGTGCTCTTCGACCAGGACGGGCACAACATCCCCGTTGGTTTCAAGAACGGGTTCTGTGTGATCGACGTGGGATGCCCGAACGGGACCGCTCACTATGGCTGCAGCAACATGGGCATCAGTGCCGGGTGCTATGACCAGTATGGTTCCGGTACCACGTGCAATTGGATCGATATCACGGATGTGCCTGCCGGGCAGTACACGCTGGTCGTCCGAACGAATTGGAACCATGTTCCCGACGCGCTCGGGCGTCACGAGACCAACTACGCCAACAACTATGGCCAGGTTTGCATCGATATCACCCGCAATGCGCAGAACGTGCCGTCGTTCAGCATCATCACGGGCTGTCCGACCTGGACGGACTGCATGGGGCAGCCATACGGGGATGCGCGCTATGATTGCACAGGTACCTGCGGTGGTACCACCCTGACCGGCGACCTGAACAACGATGACCTGCGCGACCAGGCGGATGCACAGGAATATGTCATGGGTATCCTTGGTGATGACATTTCGGCGTCATCCTGCACGGACCTGAACGATGACGGGGCCATCACGGTCACGGATGCCGCCATGATGGTCTATTGCTACACCGAACGCGATGCCTACGAGGCCAATCAGCCCTACATACATTACCACCCTTGGTGTGAATATCCGCGTGGCTGGGTCAGTACGATCGATACGGTATCGTTGCAGATCGGTGCGTTCAATCCCGCGCAACAGTATGTGGACATCTACATCAAGAATCCGGACTGCAAGGTGCTGGCCTATGAGTTCGATATGAGCGGGCTGACCATCCAGAGCGTGGAGAACCTGGCGCCAGGCCTGATGGGCGATGTCAGTGTCAATGCCTTCCTGGGCGGACACAAAGTGTTGGGCATCAGCTATCTCGACACACTGCTGAACAAGAACACCTCGTTCGTTCCACTTGTCCGCGTGCACTACTATGCCCTGACCGGAACCCAGGTATGCATCGATCAGATCGTGGATGTCGCCAACGATGAAGGGAACAATGTCATCACCGAGATCGTCGGTGGCTGTGTGGCGGTCAATGGCGTGGTGGCACTGGATCCGAAGGTCTGGCTTGAGGGTGCCTTCGATCCCAATACCCAGCTGATGCAGGATTCCCTAAGGACCCACGGGTACGTTCCGACCACGGAGCCGTATACGGGGCTCGGTTTCACCCATGTGGGCGGCGGCGGTGAATTCGTGAGCCCGTCGGTGTTCGATGTGGCAGGCCCTGATGCGATCGTGGATTGGGTGATGGTGGAATTGCGTGATGCAGGTGCTCCCGCTACCGTTGTGGCCACACGCTCTGCGCTGTTGCAGCGCGATGGCGACATCGTGGGCCTGGACGGCACCTCTTCGGTCGTGGTCGATGCCGCGCCGGGTAGTTACTATGTCGCGGTGCGTCACAGGAACCATCTCGGGGCCATGACCGCTTCGACCGTTGCACTGGGAGCCTCTTCGACCGTGATCGACCTGCGGACCGCTGCCACGTTGACCTGGGGTACGGTGGCGCGCAAGACCATTGGTGGAGTGCAAGTGCTCTGGGCGGGGAACACGTTCGGCGATGGTTTCGTGAAGTATGCAGGGACGAACAACGACCGTGATCCGATCCTGCAGGCCATCGGAGGAACGACGCCTACCAGTGTGGCGCTCGGATACTTCCGCGAGGATGTGAACCTTTCGGGTGTGGTGAAGTACGCCGGTGCGCTGAACGACCGCGATCCGATCCTGGTGAACATCGGGGGCACGGTGCCCACGGCCACGCGTGTGGAGCAACTGCCCTGATGGCCTCCATCATGAAGCTTGATGTGGAGCCCCTCCTTGAGGGGCTCCACATTTTCATAACGTTGCGTATCGCAACAACGAATTCCATGTCCTATCGGATCGGATGCGTTCTGCTGGCGGCCACACTGGGCCATTGGACCAGTACCCTTTTCGCGCAGACGGCTCCCATCGAGGTCGACGGTTCGTTCACCGACTGGAACGCCTCGCTCGCCACGTCGATGGATCTGAACGTCCCCGCCTCGGGCGTGGACCTCCTTGACTTCCAGGTGACGAATGATGGGGCGTATCTCTTTCTGAAGTTGGACCTTGGACAGGAGATCGATCTGGTCGACGAATTGGTCCCGCATTCGATCCAGCTCGGCATCGATGCCGACGATGACCCGTCGACCGGAACCGTGGTCCAGGCCGGCTACGGTTGTGAATTGCGTGTCCGCTTCGATACGAGAACGGTCTACTACAATGTTGGTGGAGGTCAAACGCTCGGAATGCTCGACCTGGGGATCGTACCACTTCCCACCACAACGGGCACATCATTCGAGATGGCCATCCCTTTGGATATCGTGCCTGACGGGATCCACCCCTTGTTCACCGGCAGCGTTGTCCGGATCGTCTTTCAGGAGCTCGATGGGGGCGACGTCATCCCCGAGGCGGGGCAGGTGTTCAGCTACACGATCGATGGAACGCCGGTCGCTCCCTGGGTGCCGATCGACCTGGACAGATCCGATACCGATCTCGTGCGCATCACCGCTTGGAACGTCCTGAACAGTGGGCTGGAGGATCCGACCCGTGCACCCGCCTTCGAGCGCATGCTCCAGGCATTGCGACCGGATGTGATCGGCTTCGTGGAGTGCTACAATACAACCGCCCCCGAAGCGAAGGCCCTGCTCGACGCCTGGTTGCCCATCGGTGGGGCCGGTTGGCATGTCCTCAAGAAGAACACGGACATGATCCTGGCGTCGCGATGGCCGATCCTGCAAAGTTGGACGGGTCTTGACCGCCAGTTCCCGGTCCTGATCGATCTGCCGCCTGATCATCCCTCGGACCTTCTGGTCTCGGTCGCCCATTTCAATTGCTGCACGGCCGATGCTGCGCGTCAGGACCAGGCGGATGCTTTCGCCCAATTCATGCTTGATGCCAAGTCACCCGGCGGCACAGTGACACTGCCTGCCAATACCCCCGTCGCGTTGATCGGCGACCTTAATCTGGTGGGCTACGCGCAACAATTGACCACGCTCCTCACCGGCGCCATCCAGAGCACGGGCACCTACGGCGCCGGTGGCCCGCTCGATTGGGACGGCACCGACCTGGCGGCCACGGTCTTCCCCTTGTCCGATGAACGCATGGCATACACTTGGGCGCCTTCCTCCGGATCATACCCTCCCGGTCGCTTGGACTATTTCATCCATACCGATGCGGCGATGACGGTCATGAAGGCGTTCGCTGTCCGCACTGAGCGCATGTCGGGAACGAGGCTCGCACAATACGGGCTCCTCACTGACGATTCGGGTGATGCGTCCGATCACCTGCCCATCACGAGCGATGTCCATATCGGTCCCATTGCCCAGGTCGCGCTCGCTCCGCGTCTCTTCCTTGATGGCCCGTATGAAAGTGCGACGGGGATGATGCGGGACGACTTGCGCGCGGCGGGGCTGGTCCCCCTGGGAGAACCCTATTCGGCCATGGGCATGCCACAGGTCGGGGGTGGCGGGGAGACAACCTCGAACCTGGTCTTGAGCGCGACCGGCAATGATGCCATTGTGGACTGGGTGCGATTGGAAATTCGCGAAGCGGCGGACCCGACCGTTATCGCGGCAACGCGGCAGGCGCTCTTGCAGCGGGACGGTGACGTGGTCATGGCCGATGGAACGGCTGGTGTGTCCTTTGACGCCCCGCCCGGTGATTATTACGTCGTCGTGCGCCATCGGAACCATCTTGGATGTATGACGGCCGCCACCATCGCTTTGTCCGCATCCTCCGTTCCATTGGACCTTGCCGATCCCTCTGCGGTGACCTTCGGCACCGCGGCAATGAAGAGCGTGGTAGGTGCGCAGACCCTGTGGCCGGGGGATGCCACCGGGGATGGCATGCTGAAATACACTGGTGCCCAGAACGACCGGGACCCGATCCTCGGCACCATCGGAGGTACTACGCCGACCGCGACCGCGACCGGTTACTTTGGCACCGACATCAACATGGACGGCGTGGTGAAATACGCCGGTGCGCAGAACGACCGTGATCCGATCCTGGTGAACATCGGGGGTACGATACCAACGGCCACGCGCGTAGAGCAGTTACCCTGAGCGACATGACCACGATCCCGTTGCATGCCCGGATCGCAAGATCGGATCGTTCCGATCCGAAGGACCGGTGACTTGGGGTCCTGATGTGAGATATTGGCATGCGGCAGTTGGATATCTGCCCGGAGAAATGAGGGTATGGTAAGCGTCCACACATGCCGAACATTGGGATCCCGATCCCCACTATTTCAGGGTCGGTACTGGCCTTGCGTAGGGGGACGACCTAATTTGCGCACATGAACATGACCTGCTCGGTACCCAGCCTTCTCGCAGCCTTCCTGATGACCGGGCAATTGACGGCCCAACCCCAGGAGCGACCGGTCGATCTTGTGGCATCGGCCAGGTTGGAACTGCAAAAACGGGGAACGGATGGATCGGACCTGGCCGATCTGGTGGTCAAGGACAGCTACAGTGATGCAAGGACGGGTGTAGTGCATGCTTATCTACGGCAGCGCATGCACGGTATCGAGATCTGGGGCGCTGACATCGGGATGCATCTCCGGGCCGACGGAACAGTGATCGCGCTCACGCAGAGCATCGTTCAGGGTCTGCGGACCAAGGAGACCAACACCGCTCCTGGACTTTCACCGGAGGAGGCCTTGCGTACGGTCATGCAGCGTGAAGGTATGCGTGCGGCGTCCTTGGACAGGATCGCCGAGGATGCGGAACTCCATCGCTTTACCTATTCCGGGAAAAGTGTCACGACAGAGGATCCCACCGTGCAACTGTTCTATCTGCCGGTCGGTGAGCGTCAGGTGCTCGTATGGAACGTTGTGATCTACGTTCCGAGCACGGTGCATTGGTGGAACGTCAGGATCGACGCCACGACCGGTCAGGAACTGGGCAGGAACGACTGGGTCGCGCAATGCGCTTTTGAAGATGGCCCCGTTCCGTTCGCCCCGGTCTCACCGAACGACTACAATGTGTTCGCCCTGCCTCTGGAAAGTCCGAACCACGGCGCGCGCTCCCTGGCGAATGCCCCGTGGACCATGGCATTGAACGCGTCTCCCTTCGGCTGGCACGATACGGATGGATCGCCAGGAGCGGAGTACACCATCACGCGGGGCAACAATGTTTATGCATCCGAGGACCGGGATGACAACAACGTGCCCGGTTACAGCCCCGACGGAGGACCCACCCTGGATTTCGACTTCTCACTGGACCTGGCCCTCGACCCGCTGGACTACGAGGACGTGGTGATCACCAACCTGTTCTATTGGAACAACATCATTCACGACGTCACCTACCAGTACGGGTTCGATGAGGTGAGCGGCAATTTCCAGGTGAACAATTATGGCAATGGCGGGTCCGGCAACGATGCGGTGAACGCGGATGCACAGGACGGCAGTGGTACGAACAACGCGAACTTTGGTACACCACCCGACGGGAGCAGCCCGCGGATGCAGATGTATCGGTGGACCTACACTACCCCGAACCGCGACAGCGATCTCGATGCGGGTGTGATCATCCACGAATACACCCATGGGATCTCCAATCGCCTGGTCGGAGGGCCGTCCAACACGGGCTGTCTGTCCAATGCCGAGCAGATGGGGGAGGGTTGGAGCGACTATGTCGGCCTGATGCTGACGATGCGGCCCGGTGATCAGGGCACTGACGCCCGAGGCATTGGCACGTATGTGCTGGGTGAACCGGTGACCGGTGGTGGGATACGTCCAGCCCCCTATAGCACCGATTTCAGCGTGAACGGATTCACCTACGGAAATACGAACAGTGGTGTAAGCCAGCCCCACGGGATCGGTTTTGTGTGGTGCACGATCCTCTGGGAGGTCACCTGGGACTTGATCGCGCAATACGGCTTCGATCCCGATATATACAATGGGACCGGTGGCAACAACATCGCACTGCAATTGGTGCTCGACGGCATGAAGTTGACGCCTTGCAGTCCGGGGTTCGTGGATGCACGGGACGCGATCCTGCAAGCCGACATGGTCGACAATGGAGGCGCCAATCAAACCTTGCTTTGGGCTGCGTTCGCCCGTCGCGGGTTGGGATACAGCGCCGACCAGGGCAGTTCGTCCAGCCGCTCCGATCAGACCGAGGCGTTCGATCTGCCTCTGAGCGACAATGTGGGCGTCACATCGGCGATCTTCCCGTCCTCGGGTTACGTGTACGAATGTCTGAATGGGGGCGCGGTCACTGTGCGGCTTCGGAACAACGGTCAGGCCGCGCAGTCCAACATCCCGGTGAGCTACCGGCTGGACAATGGTGCCGTGGTGTCCGATACGTATGCGGGACCCCTGGCCCCGGGCGCGGCGGTGGACTTCAGCTTCCCCGGTACGCTGACCATTTCAGGGAACGGTCCGCATCAGTTCAAGTCATGGACAGCGTTGGCGGGTGACCTGTATCAACCGGACGACACGGTTACGGTGGATTTCGAACTGTCCGTTCCGGTATCGCCTCCTGTCATGGAGGATGCCGAGGGTGGCCAGGTGGCTCCGGACGGATGGATGGTGGACAATCCGGACGGTTCCTACACATGGGAACTGTTCGCCCTCGACGACGGTCCGCAATGCGGACCCACGAATGCCTGGCGCCTGAACCACTGGTACTACTCGTCCATGGGCCAGGAGGACGCGCTGCAGAGCGCATTGATCGATCTGGCCGGGGTCGGTGATCCGGAATTGGCCTTCGATCATGCCTATGTCCGCTACAGCTCCTTCTATTCGGATGGCTTCCGGGTCGAGATAAGCGCCGATTGTGGGCTGAACTGGACCGTGCTCTTCGATTCCTCAGGCACCGATCTGGAAACGGCCGCGACCACCACCGCCGTTTGGGTCCCTTCATCCTGCGGGGATTGGCAGCACAATGTGCTCGATCTCTCCGCCTACGCCGGTCAACAGGTGCTGGTCCGCTTCGTTTCCGTCAATGGCTACGGGAACCAGTTCTACATGGACAATATCCAGGTGACCGGAACGGGCCTTGCGCTCCCCCTGCGCGTCATGCTGGAAGGACCCTACAATGCCGGTTCGGGTCTGATGCGTGATGACCTGCGTTCAGCGGGTTATGTCCCGACCGCCGAACCCTATTCCGCCCTCGGCTACACCCATGTGGGTGGCGGAGGTGGCGAAACGCTGGACGCCGGCGTGCTCGGTGTCACAGGCAACGATGCGATCGTGGATTGGGTGGTGGTGGAATTGCGCGACGATGGCGATCCCAGCGTGGTCACCAATTCCCGCTCGGCGCTTCTGCAGCGCGATGGCGATGTGGTCGGAATGGACGGCACCTCACCAGTGATCTTCTCCGGGGTCTCCGGGGATCGCTATGTGTCCGTCCGCCATCGTAACCATCTGGGGTGCATGACCGCTGCGCCGGTAACCCTCGCCCAAGGCATGGCAACGCTTGACCTGACCTCCCCGGCGACGACCACCTATGGCGTGAACGCCCGAAAGGACCTCAATGGCATCATGCTCCTCTGGGCCGGCAATGTGCTCCCGGACGCAACGCTGAAATATGCCGGGTCGGCGAACGACCGCGACCCGATCCTGACGCTCATCGGGGGCACCACACCGAACAACACGGCCAGTGGCTATCATCCGGAGGACGTCAATCTGGATGGAACGGTCAAATACGCCGGATCCGCGAACGACCGTGATCCGATCCTCGTGAACGTTGGCGGAACAGTGCCAACGGCAACACGAGCCGAACAACTGCCCTGATGACCGTGGCGCGGTCGGCCGATCATCCTTGACCTGGCCCCCGTTCCCGAAATAGATTTGCGGACCCAAAGAATGAATATGCAGAAGCCTACCCTCGTCCTCGCCGCCTGCTTCCTCAGCGCGTCGGGTTTCACCCAGACCTTCACATTGAGCACTTCGGTCCTTTCCAACACATCGGCTCGAACAGGGGGGTGTGTGGGTGTTGCGGACATGGACGGAGATGGGTATGATGACCTGCTGCTCCTGAACCAAAGCACGCATCTGTACATCGACTACCAGAACGCCAACGGAACGTTCAGCTCCTACGACTATGGGACCGTGTCGGGTTCGAGCCAATGGGGTATGGCGGCCGGTGACGTGGACAATGATGGGCACAAGGACGTGTTCTCAGGAGGGAGCTATGATGGGGTCCACTTCAAGGAGATCAATGCGCGCGGAAGTTCTTCATCGGTGACCAGCTTGTCGAATGGAAACATGTTCATGCAATGCGCCAACCTGGCCGACATGAACAACGATGGATGGTTGGATGCTTTCGGCTGCCACGATGACGGCGCACCGCACGTGTGGTACAACAATGGGTCCGGGAGCCTTGTACCGAACTCGTCGATCGATTTCTCCACGGCATGCAGCGGCCAGTCGGGCGACATGAGCGGGAACTACGGCAGTGTCTTTATCGACTTCGACAACGACGGGGACCTTGACTTCCAGATCTCGCATTGCCGCCAGGGTGTCAACTCATCCAGTGATTGCCGTCGATGGGACAGGCTCTTCGTGAACGATGGGAACAACAACTATTCCGACCTGGCAGGCACCTACGGCATGGAGAATCACGAACAGGTCTGGACCACGGATTTCGGGGACCTGGACAATGATGGTGATCTGGACGCCATCAGCACCACGCACAGCAGCACCATGATGGTCTTCATCAACGATGGGGCCGGCCATTTCACGAACGCCACGTCAGGAAGCGGGATCGAGTATTCCTCGTTCTTCCTTCAAAGCAAGCTGGAGGATCTGGACAATGACGGATACCTGGACCTGATCACGGCCGGAGGTGAATACTATTTCCATGGGGACGGTGACGGGACCTTCACACAGATAGCGAACATGCTCCCCGAGCCTGGCTCGGGCTACACCCTGCACACATTCGCCACGGGTGATCTGAACCATGACGGGTTCATCGATGTGTATGCCGGCTACGGCTCGAGCTACGTGACCCCAAGCAGTTCCAAGAACGACCAGCTCTACCTCAACAACGGCAACAGCAACCATTTCCTCAATTTCAACCTGGAGGGTGTGGAAAGCAACCGGGACGGGGTGGGTGCCCGTGTCACGCTATACGGTCCATGGGGCACGCAGATCCGGGAGGTGCGCGCGGGTGAGAGCTATGGCATCATCTGCTCGTTCACCTGTCATTTCGGCCTCGGGTCCGCCTTGGAGGCCGATTCCGCGATCGTGCGTTGGCCCTCCGGCACCGTCGACCGGTTCTACAACATCGCAGCGGACCAATGGATCGATGTCCGTGAGGGAGGGACGACCAAGGCCGTTCTCGATCTGAAGGTGATGCTCGAAGGTCCTTATCAAACGGGCAGTGGCCTGATGAACGATGGCCTGCGGAGCAACAACCTGGTACCGATCACCCAACCATATGGTGGCTTTGGGCTGAGCGTGGTGGGTGATGCCGTAATGGCCAAGCTGGCCCCCTCCGTATTGCTGGTGACCGGCAACGATGCCATCGTGGACTGGGTGTGGGTCGAACTCCGGGACAAGAACAACGCCGCGAACATCCTCCGTGCGAGACCTGCCCTGGTCCAGAGGGATGGCGACGTCGTGGAACTGGACGGGATCACGCATTTGCCCATGGGCTTGGAGGACGACCAGTACCATGTGGTCGTTCGTCACAGGAATCATCTCGGGTGCATGACCGCGGGCGCCATCGCCCTTTCCGGTTCCCCCACGGCCATCGACCTGACCGACCCTGGAACGACGACCTACGGGACCGATGCGCGGAAGAATGTGAACGGAACGATGGTGCTCTATGCCGGGAATACGGTCTGGGACGGCTTGTTGAAGTATGCCGGAGCAAGCAATGATCGCGACCCCGTCCTTCTGGCCATTGGAGGCACCGTCCCGACCTCGACGACCACTGGGTATTTATCGACCGACGTGACCATGGACGGGACGATCAAATATGCAGGCGCGAACAATGATCGCGATCCTATCTTGGTCAACATCGGAGGTAGCGTTCCAACGGCCACCCGGGCGCAGCAACTTCCGTGAACCAAACGATGCTATCTTGCCATCCCTTACCGGGACGATCCAATTCATCAGACCAAAACCTGAGCTACATGAAGTGTTCTGACTCCAGACCTCGGAAGCGGCACGTGTGGGGTGCCCTTCTCGCCGCGATGCTGGGCCCCGCCGCCCTCGTCGCCCAACCCACGGTGGATATCGGCCTGTTCGAGAGCGGGACTCCTGGAACGCTCGAAGTACGTGTGCTTCCGGACGGCAGCTTCAACCAGTTGATGTCGTCCCTCACGTTCACGATCCGCTGGTCGACGGCCTCGGGTGCGAGCCTGAACACGGCGGCCATGGCGCAGAACTGCCCTGGCGGCTTCTTCATCTCGCCCTCCGGTGATGGTGAGGTCGATTTCGGCGGATTCCGCTATCTCACCTTCAATGCGTTCGGTTTTGCGCAAATGTCGGCAGCCTGTCCGGGTGCGGTCTGGACCGCGAACACTGAATCGGTGATCATGACCATTCCGGTGATCAACAATCCGGGATGCACGGACTTCAACATCGTCAACGACACCTACACGGGCAACAACAACAAGGATTACTACATCAGCCTCAATGGTCTCGACAAGACGGGAGCGATCTACTCGAGTCCCTTCTCCGTTGGGAACTGCGCATTGGACTGCGAAGGTGTTCCGGGTGGCTCGGCCTTGCCGGGAACCAGTTGCGACGACGGTGACCCGAACACCACGAGTGACACTTGGGACGCCAACTGCGTGTGTTCGGGCATCTCGATCTTCGACTGCCCGAACCTGATGCTGAACATCGGTGATGCGTGCGATGACGGTGATGCGGGCACCTACAACGACCTGGTGGACGCCAACTGCGTGTGCGCAGGTACGCCCTATGACTGCCCGAACCTGATGGCCAACATCGGTGACGCGTGCGACGACGGCGACCCGAACACCACGGGTGATGCGATCGATGCCAACTGCGTATGCACGGGCACCTCGATCTTCGACTGCCCGAACCTGATGCTGAACATCGGTGATGCATGCGATGACGGGGATGCGGGCACCTACAACGACCTGGTGGATGCCAACTGCGTGTGCGCAGGTACGCCCTATGACTGCCCGAACCTGATGGCCAACATCGGTGACGCGTGCGACGACGGCGACCCGAACACCACGGGTGATGCGATCGATGCCAACTGCGTATGCACGGGCACCTCGGTCTTCGACTGCCCGAACCTGATGCTGAACATCGGTGATGCATGCGATGACGGGGATGCGGGCACCTACAACGACCTGGTGGACGCCAACTGCGTGTGCGCAGGTACGCCCTACGACTGCCCGAACCTGATGGCCAACATCGGTGACGCGTGCGACGACGGCGACCCGAACACCACGGGTGATGCGATCGATGCCAACTGCGTATGCACGGGCACCTCGGTCTTCGACTGCCCGAACCTGATGCTGAACATCGGTGATGCATGCGATGACGGGGATGCGGGCACCTACAACGACCTGGTGGACGCCAACTGCGTGTGCGCAGGTACGCCCTACGACTGCCCGAACCTGATGGCCAACATCGGTGACGCGTGCGACGACGGCGACCCGAACACCACGGGTGATGCGGTGGATGCCAACTGCGTATGCACGGGCACCTCGGTCTTCGACTGCCCGAACCTGATGCTGAACATCGGTGATGCATGCGATGACGGGGATGCGGGCACCTACAACGACCTGGTGGACGCCAACTGCGTGTGCGCAGGTACGCCCTATGACTGCCCGAACCTGATGGCCAACATCGGTGACGCGTGCGACGACGGCGACCCGAACACCACGGGTGATGCGATCGATGCCAACTGCGTATGCACGGGCACCTCGGTCTTCGACTGCCCGAACCTGATGCTGAACATCGGTGATGCATGCGATGACGGGGATGCGGGCACCTACAACGACCTGGTGGACGCCAACTGCGTGTGCGCAGGTACGCCCTATGACTGCCCGAACCTGATGGCCAACATCGGTGACGCGTGCGACGACGGCGACCCGAACACCACGGGTGATGCGGTGGATGCCAACTGCGTATGCACGGGCACCTCGGTCTTCGACTGCCCGAACCTGATGCTGAACATCGGTGATGCATGCGATGACGGGGATGCGGGCACCTACAACGACCTGGTGGACGCCAACTGCGTGTGCGCAGGTACGCCCTACGACTGCCCGAACCTGATGGCCAACATCGGTGACGCGTGCGACGACGGCGACCCGAACACCACGGGTGATGCGGTGGATGCCAACTGCGTATGCACGGGCACCTCGGTCTTCGACTGCCCGAACCTGATGCTGAACATCGGTGATGCATGCGATGACGGGGATGCGGGCACCTACAACGACCTGGTGGACGCCAACTGCGTGTGCGCAGGTACGCCCTACGACTGCCCGAACCTGATGGCCAACATCGGTGACGCGTGCGACGACGGCGACCCGAACACCACGGGTGATGCGGTGGATGCCAACTGCGTATGCACGGGCACCTCGGTCTTCGACTGCCCGAACCTGATGCTGAACATCGGTGATGCATGCGATGACGGGGATGCGGGCACCTACAACGACCTGGTGGACGCCAACTGCGTGTGCGCAGGTACGCCCTATGACTGCCCGAACCTGATGGCCAACATCGGTGACGCGTGCGACGACGGCGACCCGAACACCACGGGTGATGCGGTGGATGCCAACTGCGTATGCACGGGCACCTCGGTCTTCGACTGCCCGAACCTGATGCTGAACATCGGTGATGCATGCGATGACGGGGATGCGGGCACCTACAACGACCTGGTGGACGCCAACTGCGTGTGCGCAGGTACGCCCTACGACTGCCCGAACCTGATGGCCAACATCGGTGACGCGTGCGACGACGGCGACCCGAACACCACGGGTGATGCGGTGGATGCCAACTGCGTATGCACGGGCACCTCGGTCTTCGACTGCCCGAACCTGATGGCCAACATCGGTGACGCCTGCGACGATGGTGATCCCTTCACGACCGGCGATGTGGTAACGGCCAACTGTACCTGTGAGGGTACGCCTCTTGGCAATTGCACCGAGATCCTCGACCTGGCCATCACCTTGGACGACTTTGGCAGTGAAACGCACTGGGAGTTGTATGACGAAACGGGTACCGTTCTCATCGAACAGGGAGGTCCCTATGCCGACGGCATGGGTGGCACCACAGTGCATGAGACGCTCTGTCTGAACCAGATCTGCTACAACCTGGTGATGCTTGACGACGGAGGGGACGGCATTGCGAACGGCGGATACGTGCTGTCGGATATCGATGGTCGCCGGATCGTGGATGCGAACGGTTCGTTCACTTCCTCGAGCAGCGTCCAGTACCCCTTCTGTCTGCCGGTGAGCAACCAGGGTCTGATCAGCAGCTTCTGCGACCGTATGGACCTGGTCTATGCCTCCAGCACGCAGATCTACGCTCACTTCCAGCCGGGGGCCACCGGTTACCAGTTCTGGATCTTCGATCCGCACGGCAGCTATTCGCGGCGTGTGTTCCGGACCACCCAGAATCTGGCCCTGCTGAACCTGGTCACGCTGCCCGTACCGGCCGACATCGATCTGAACGTGCGCGTGCGCGCGATGATCAGCGGTAATTACACACCGTTCGGATCGGCCTGTCGCATGCGCCTCAACACGCCGGGTCAGCGCGATCTGCAGGTCGTGGAGGGTAAGGTGAACGTGAACCTCTACCCGAACCCCAACAGGGGTGAACAGGTCTACCTGGTGGTCGATGGTCTCGACGCAGCGACCGCGACGATCGATGTTCATGACATGTTCGGCAAGCTGGTCTTCGCCGAGCAGGTCAATATCACCGATGGTTCGATCAACGCGACCATGGACCTGGCTCGTGACCTGCCGGCGGGTGTTTACATCGTAACGATCACCGGCGGTGACCGTACGATGACGCAACGCCTGATCCGTCAGTAGCACCGAACGGTAGCATCGAACGAACGAGCGCCCCGGGGAACCGGGGCGCTCGCTTTTTCAGGGGCATCGTCGATCGTCCGTGCGTGGAGGGAGGATGCATTCGGGATCCGCAGGGAGCCGACCGGCACGGTATCGCCCATCGATCCTTTGCAGGGCAGCAACGGGCTTGACCGGACGTTCGGTGACCGGGTCATACCAGTGGGAACGGAGCACCGTGGGCGCCTTCGCCTGGCATGGAGGACCTTGCACAAATGGGTGACGAAAAAGCCCCGGCAACAGCCGGGGCTTTGGGATCTCACTCCACCAGATCCTTCAGTAGTAGATCAAGCGCCGGACCTTGGCCACGTGCTTGGCGAGCCGGATGACCTGCTTGGTATACCCGAATTCATTGTCGTACCAGGCATAGAGCACCACATTGCGACCGTCCGGGCCGACGATGGTGGCCGTGCTGTCGAACACGCTGCAGCAGGTGTCACCGATGATGTCACTGCTGACCAGTTCAGGGTCGATGTGGTAGTGGATCTGGTTGATCAAGTCTCCGTTCAGCGCAGCACGCCTGATAAGGTCGTTCACTTGGTCCCGGGTCACGTCCCGCTTCAAGGTGAGGTTCATGATCGCCAGGGATCCGTTCGGCGTGGGGACGCGGACAGCGTTCGCCGTCAGCTTGTCCTTCAAGCTCGGGATCGCCTTGGTCACCGCGCTTCCTGCACCGGTGCTCGTGATCACCATGTTGATAGCGGCACTGCGTCCCCGGCGCGGCTTCTTGTGGAAATTGTCGAGCAGGTTCTGGTCGTTCGTGTAGGCATGGACCGTTTCGATGTGCCCCTTTTCGATACCGACCTCATCCTCCATGACCTTCAGGATCGGGCAGATCGCGTTGGTCGTGCAACTTGCCGCACTGAACAGCCTTTCTGTCTCGATGTCCAGGTCCTTGTGGTTGATGCCATAGACGATGTTCGGCACTTCCTTGCCAGGAGCGGTCAGGATGACGCGGGCGGCACCCTTGGCCTTAAGGTGGCGCTCCAGGTCGGAACGCTTGGTGAAGGCGCCGGTGTTGTCGATCACCAGTGCGTCGTGGATGCCGAACGATGTATAATCGATGTCCTCGGGGGCGGGTGAGGCGATCATGTAGACCGTCTGGCCATTGATGATCAGCGCCTTGTTGGGCAGGTCCTCGATCACCGTACCCCTGAAATGCCCATGCACCGAGTCGTTGCGAAGCAGAGCCGCCCGCTTCACGATCTCTTCGTCGCTGTTGGTCCGTGTCACGATGGCCCGCAGGCGCAATTGTTGACCCTTTCCTGCCTGCTTCACGAGCTCACGCGCGGCAATGCGTCCGATACGGCCGAAACCGTAGAGGACCACGTCCTGTGGCTTGAAGGTGTGTTTATCCTGGCCAATGAAACCGGACAGCGTTGTTCCTAGGAAATCCCCGGCGCTTCCCGGCTCCGGCTTGGTGGAGAGGTATTCGTAGGTCAGGCGTCCGATGTCGATCTTGCTCGGCGCAAGGTCCAGTTCCAGCAATGCCTTGGCCAGTTCGGCCGAGGCATAGATGTCGATGGGCTTGTGCACCACCTTTTCGGCATAGTCGAACAGGTTGATGACCTCGGAAATGGTGACATCGAGAAGATGGTTCCGAAAGAACACGAGCTCGACGCCCTTCTCGTACATCGAACGCCCGACGGCGTTCAGGATCTGCACCGCGGCCTTTTCGCGGTCCACATAGTCCTTCAGACCTGCCTCATAGCCTGTCCTGGCTTCCAAAGTTCGCTCCATGACGACCAGTAAAGGAGAATGGTTCGATGCCTTCCTACGGAAGAAAGCCTATCCGAGGTACGCTTTCAGCAGTTTGCTGCGCGAGGTGTGCCGCAGACGTCTGATGGCCTTTTCCTTGATCTGCCGCACCCGTTCGCGGGTCAGGTCGAACTTCGCGCCGATCTCCTCGAGCGTGAGACCGTGGTTGATCCCGATCCCGAAAAAGAGTTTCACCACGTCCCGTTCCCGCTCTGTGAGCGTGCTGAGCGCGCGTTCGATCTCCTTTGACAAGGATTCGTTCAGCAGCATACGGTCCGCCGGTTGACTGTCCGTATTGGGAAGCACGTCCAGCAGGCTGTTGCTCTCGCCTTCCACGAAGGGGGCGTCCATGCTGATATGGCGGCCGCTGACCTTCATCGTATCGGCCACCTTCTCGGGGGGCAGGTCAAGCAGGGCGGCGAGCTCATCCGCGCTCGGCGGTCGTTCATACTCCTGCTCCAGTTTGGCGAACGCCTTGTTGATCTTGTTCAAGGAGCCCACCTGGTTCAGGGGAAGGCGCACGATGCGGCTCTGCTCGGCCAGGGCTTGCAGAATGCTCTGACGGATCCACCACACCGCATAGCTGATGAACTTGAACCCACGTGTCTCATCGAAACGCTGGGCGGCCTTGATCAAGCCAAGATTCCCCTCGTTGATGAGATCGGGAAGGCTCAGTCCCTGGTTCTGGTATTGCTTGGCAACGGACACCACGAAACGCAGGTTGGCCTTCACGAGTTTTTCCAACGCGAGGTTGTCCCCTTCCTTGATGCGCCGTGCAAGCTCCACCTCTTGGTCCGCGGTGATCAGGCCTTCCTTGCCGATCTCCTGCAGGTACTTGTCCAACGATTGGCTTTCGCGGTTGGTGATCGATTTCGTGATCTTCAGTTGGCGCATCCTGCTTGTCACGGGCGTCGGGGGATTTGAAGGTTCTGGTCTGCGAAATGCACGCGTACTGCGCGCGGGTTCCAAGCCGCGAAGGTACGACCCCCGCCCAGTACCGGACAAGATGGTGTGCCGGTCATGGGCGCGGGTCGATCATATCTCCTTGATCTTCAATCGGTTCAGATGCCGATACCGTAGTAGGCGCGCTGTCCGTTCGGGTAGACGCCTTCGATCAGCACGCCGCCGCGCTTGTTGGCGAGCGCCTGCGCGATGTCCTCGGGCTTGTGAACGGGTCGCTGGTCGATCCGGGTGATGATGAACCCCTCCCGTATCCCGCTGCTGCGGAGCTTCCCACCGGTCAGGCCGATGACCTTCACCCCATGGTCGATCTTGAGGTCGCGCATCTCGGTGGGATCGGCCGGTGCCAGTTGCGCACCCAGGATATTGCTCCGGTCCTCGCGCGCTCTGCTCGCGAGGTCCACATTGCCGTCCCGCCCCTTCAGGACCATGTCGACGACCTTTTCATCCCCGCCGCGTTCGATGGTGATGGTCACCTTGTCGCCAGGGCGGAACTTGCTCACCTGCTCCTGAAGTTCTGGCACGTTGTTCACTGCGATGTTGCCCACGCGCAATATCACATCACCTTCGCGCACTCCCGCCTCCGCAGCTGCCCCGCCATCGGACAGACCGTTCACGTATACGCCCATGATCCGGTCCATGTGCTCCTTCGCGGCCAGGTCCTGGTCCATGTCGCGGATGCTCACCCCGATATAGGCGCGCTGCACAGAACCGTATTCCAGAAGATCGCCGGTCACCTTTTTCACGATGTTCACCGGAACGGCGAAAGAATAACCGGCATACTGGCCGGTCATCGAGGCGATCGCCGTGTTGATCCCGATGAGCTCACCATTGGCGTTCACCAGAGCTCCTCCACTATTCCCGGGGTTCACGGCGGCGTCGGTCTGGATGAAGGACTCGATCGGAAAGATGTCACGCGAAGGGTCGTATTGCAACAGGTTGATGTTGCGGGCCTTGGCGCTCACGATCCCGGCGGTGACCGTGCTTGTCAAGTTCATGGGGTTCCCCACGGCCATCACCCACTGACCGACCCTGACGTCATCGGAATTCCCGTAGTTCAGCACCGGCAGCCCGTCGGCGGGTACCTTCAACAGGGCGATGTCCGTGCTGGGGTCCGTCCCGACGACCTTCGCGTCGAACTCCCGCTTGTCATTGAGGCTGACCCGGATCTTGTCCGCATTCTGGACCACATGATTGTTCGTAACGATGTAGCCGTCCTCGGAGATGATCACGCCGGAACCCACACCCACCTGGGGACTGGGGTCGGGAGCACGGTAGCCCCAGAAGAAATCCATGAATGGATCACGGCGTTGCACCATGGCCTCCGTTGTCACGTGCACCACGGCGTTGACGGTATGCTCCGCGGCGTCCGTCAGGTCCACGGGCAGGGCGGCGCCAGTGTTGGCAGGCATGCTCGTGAACCGCACCGATGAGGCCGGGGTATGTTCGATCACTCGGGTCCCGGCATCGGAGCGGAACATGTCGTACGTCCAGACCGAGATCGTTCCGCCGAGCAAGGCGGCCAGGAAGTAGCTCAGAGACTTTTTCATGATGGTTCCTATTTGGGGTCGGCAGCGAGGTCGTTCTCGCCGGTCATTTCGCACCAAGGAACGCGCCAAAATGCCCTGTCATTGGGACGTTCGCCGTTAATTTTTGTTGATCCCGACCCCGTCGCTCCCGTGGGACCGAGCATCCCGGAACGCGATATTTGGACCGCGATGATGCAAGCGTTCGATTTCGCCAAGTGGGAGGGTGCGGGCAATGACTTCGTTCTGGTCGATGCGCGTGCGGACGCCTCTTTCACTCTTTCCACGACGGAGATCGAACGGATCTGCGACCGTCACCTTGGGGTGGGCAGTGATGGGCTTGTTCTGTTGCGCCGTAGCAAGGGACCAGGGATCACCTATGCCATGGATTTCTTCAACCCGGACGGCACGCAGAGCTTCTGCGGGAACGGGAGCCGCTGCGCGTTCGCCTTCCATGCCCACCTGACCGGTGACGATACACCGGTCCGGTTCGATGCGGTGGATGGCGTGCATGAGGCCGGTTGGGATGGACGCAACGTCCGGGTCGGCATGCGGTCCGTGGACGGGATCGAGCAACTCGATCCCCATACGGATCTGCTGGACACGGGTTCACCCCATGTCGTGCGCTGGGTGGACGATCCCGAATCGACCGATGTGGTCGAGGAAGGCCGTTCCATCCGGAACGATCGACGTTTCGCCGATGCAGGGGTCAACGTCAATTTCGTGCACTGGCGTGATGGTGGGTTGTACATGCGCACTTACGAGCGCGGGGTCGAGAATGAGACCTTGAGCTGTGGGACCGGCGTCACGGCGGCAGCGCTGTCGGCCATGGCGCGGGGCGGTGGCCAGGGCGGCGTGGACGTCAGGACCAGGGGTGGGGCTCTCCGGGTGGAGGCATCTTCTCCTGCCGAAGGCCGTTTCGAACGGGTCCAACTTATCGGTCCCGTGCGCGAAGTGTTCACAGGAAGGTATTTCCTGCACAAGGTGAAGGAACGGCCATGAGCAGAAGATGGCGATCCGTTGTGGCCGGTTCCCTGGCATTGGCCGGACTGCTGCTTTGGCTGGCCTTGGATATTTATGACCGGGTGAAGCGCCCCGCTGTGTGCACCGATGGCATTACGCGAACACTGTTGCTGCCCAGTGGGGCCGGTGGGCAGGCTCTTGTCGACTCCTTGTTGTCCATCGGCGCCCTCGCGGATACCGCCACGTTCGTTCGTTGGGCGCACCATCGCGGTTTGCGAATCCCCAAGCCTGGCCGCTACGTCCTGCATCCCGACCTGTCCATAGATGATCTGGTGCGCAAGCTGCGGAGTGGTGCGCAGGACCCTGTACAGGTCACCTTCTCGAACATCCGCGACCTGGACATGCTCGCCGAAAAGGTGTCCCGCAGCCTAGAACCGACGAAGGAGGCGTTCCTGCGTGCGATGTACGATCCCGCCAACTATTCCGGTGAACATCTGGAACCGGCCACATACATCTGTCTCTACCTGCCGAACACGTACGAGTTCTGGTGGACCACCTCTCCAGAGGCGTTCCTGGCCCGCATGCAACGCGAACATGATGCCTATTGGAACGAGGCGCGACTTGAACAGGCCGGAAGGATCGGCCTTGCTCCTGAGGAGGTCGCCACGTTGGCATCCATCGTACAGGCCGAGACCATCCGATCGGAGGACGCCCCCCGCATTGCCGGAGTATATCTCAATCGGCTCCGGATCGGCATGCCGCTGCAGGCGGACCCCACCTTGAAGTTCGCTCTGGGTGTCGACAGTGTGGGCAGGGTCTTGAACGTGGACAAATCGATCGAGTCCCCCTACAACACCTATCTGCATGCCGGCCTGCCACCAGGTCCGATCGCAATGCCTGAACTGCGGTACATCGAGGCGGTATTGCAAGCGGAGAAGAGCGATCTCCTCTATTTCTGCGCCAAGGACGATCTGAGCGGCCACAGCGTGTTCTCGCGCACCTACGCCGAGCATCTGGTGAATGCCCGGAAATACCAGCGCGCACTCGACCGCCGGGGGATCTACCGCTGACCCTTCCTTTACAGGGTCCTGCGTGGGGCCCTATTTTCGCGGCCGATCGATCCCATCATGAGCAAGATCAAGTTCGGAACCGATGGCTGGCGGGCCATCATCGCGGAGGAATTCACTGTGGACAACGTTGTCCGTGTCAGCCAGGCGGTCGCGACCTGGGTGAAGCGGGAATTCCCTGAGGACCCATCGATCGTAGTGGGCCATGATTGCCGTTTCGCGGGTGAACTGTTCGCCTCGGCCGCAACGAAGGTCTTCCTGCATGAGGGCATCACCGTGCATCTGGCGAGGGGGTTCGTCAGCACGCCGATGGTCTCCCTGGGCACCGTTCGCCTCGGCGCAAGCCTCGGGGTGATCATCACCGCCAGTCATAATCCACCCGCTTACAACGGGTATAAACTGAAAGGGTCGTACGGAGGTCCCTTGGTCCCGGAGCATGTGCAGGAGATCGAGGACATGATCCCCGGGACGCATAGGCTCGATCTTGGAGCGATCGACCTGGGCGCGGCGGAGAAGGAGGGAAGATTGAAGATCGTTGGTCTCGAGGACATGTATGTGGAACATGTGAAGGCCAGTTTCGATCTGGAGACCATCCACCGGAGCGGCCTGAGGCTCGGGTACGACGCCATGTACGGGGCGGGTCAGCATGTGATCCCGCGCGTACTGCCGGACACGGTCCTGCTCCATTGCGAGAACGACCCCTCGTTCAAGGGGCAGGCGCCGGAACCGATCCACAAGAACCTTGTTCCTTTCAGCGACCTCATCAAAAGGGAGGGGATCGATTGCGGCCTCGCCACCGATGGTGATGCGGACCGGATCGGTCTGTACAACGGCAGGGGTGAGTTCGTGGATTCGCACCATATCATCCTTCTGTTGATCCACTATTTGGTGAAGTACAAGAAGATGACGGGCAAGGTGGTGGTGGCGTTCAGCACCACGCCCAAGGTGGGGCGGATGTGCGAACACTATGGTCTGGAGCACCAGGTGGTGAAGATCGGCTTCAAGTGGATCTGCGGCATCATGATCAAGGAGGACGTGCTGCTCGGGGGTGAGGAGAGCGGAGGTATCGCGATCAAGGGGCACATCCCCGAGCGTGATGGGATCTGGATGGGGTTGACCTTGTGGGAGTTCATGGCCAAGAGCGGCAAGTCGCTCGAGGAACTCATCGCCGAGGTCTATGCGATCGTCGGTCCGTTCAGCTATGAACGCAATGACCTGCATATCACCGAGGCGTTGAAGCAGGAAGTACTGGCCAAATGCCAGGCCGATGCGTTCACCCGGTTCGGCGATCTTGATGTGCGCCGGGTGGAGACCATCGACGGCTACAAGTACTACTTCGACAATGATCAGTGGCTGATGATCCGCGCCAGCGGGACCGAACCGGTGCTGCGGACCTATGCGGAAAGCGATTCCCTTGAGAACGCGAGGGCCATCCTGGAAGCCTGCAGGCGGACGATCGGTGCCTAGTAGCGCATGATGGAACGGGCCCCAAGGCGCTCGCCGGAGGGTCCAGTGAAGAGCACATCATAGCGCCCGAGGGAGAAGCCCTCGAGCGCGATCGACAGGCTTTCGTGTCCCTGGGCCTTCGATCGGGCGATGATACGCCCCGAGGCATCGGTCACCAGGAGCATATCCACCTCGGGCGGGATCCGGGAAATGCGGACCGATCCGCTTTCCGGGTCGTACCAGATGAGAGGGCCTTCATTCCGCCCAGTGCGTTGCACCGCGACCACGGGACCGTGCTCGATCGTGCCGTCCGTTGAACGGATCGCCAGCCTGTAGAAACTCAGGCCCTGCGGAGGTGCATCATCCATGAACGCATAGGCGATGGTCGACTGGCTTTCACCTGCGGCCGGAACTACACCGATCTCGGAGAAGGTCCCGAGGTCCGTGCCCCTTTCCACATGAAAGGAATCGGTGCCGGATTCGGTGGCCGTGGACCAGACGACCTTGTTGGCCGGTCCATCCACATGTGCATCAAAGGCGATCAGCTCGATCGGGAGCACCCCGATGTCACCCAGGCCGCTGGCATATCCATAGAACCAGCGCCCGTAACGCTGTCCGTCGATGGCCTTGGCCATCTCGTACTCCACACGGCAGCGCCATTTGTAGCGGATGTACCCCGGTATCTTGTAGATCAGTTCCTTGATCTCCACGCCACCGGGTGTCAGGTCCGTCCATGCCGCGCTCATTCCCGTGCTCAAAAGGCTGTTCGTGATCGGCGCACCTGTGAACGGTTGACCCTCGAAGACCACCTCATAGACCAATCGACCATCGCACCGCTGTACCGGGCTGCGGGACAAGTGGCCGATGCCGAAGTAGTCGGGATCCGTGAAATCCATGCAATTGGTGGCCAATGGATTGATGAGGTCCGCCTGATACTGCCGGGACAGTTGGACCTGACCGGTCCCCTTACCCCCCCGGTTCCACATCCATCCTCCTTCACTGGCGAACGTGGGTGATGTCCCCGGCTTGCCGCTAAGCACGTCCGAGAAGCCATCACCGTCCACATCCCCTCCGCCGCTCACTGCCGTACCAAGAAGGTCGCCCGCCGTGTTCGTTTCGATGCGATCGGGTGCCAGGACGATGCCGGAGGGCGAGCCACGGTAGATCATGGCATATCCTTCGTCGACCTGTGCCACATTGTTCCATCCGTTCGGAACACCGACCACCACGTCCGCATAGCCATCTCCATTGATATCCCCGGCTTCCGCCACGGAGGCACCGAGGTGTGCGTCCACCTGGTTGATCTGGATGGTCTGTGACGGATTGGCCCCCAGACCGCCGGCGGATCCATGGAATACGAATGCGCCGCCTTCGCCGGATTGCCCGGATGCCCAGTGGTCCGCTCCGACGATCACGTCGAAGAAGCCATCCCCGTTCACATCCCCCGCTCCGGCGAGGCTGATACCGAAGCGGGCGGACGCCAGGTTGCGCTCCAGCTTGGATGCATAAGGCAGGACAAGCCCCGTTTCCGAGCCGTAGTACAGATAGGCCGCACCTTCCCCGGTCTGTCCGTTCGTATGGTCAGGCGCACCGACGAGCACGTCCGAATAGCCGTCCCCGTTCACATCCCCGGCCGTTGCCACCGCCGAGCCGAACAGATCGCCCGCTGACCCTTCATTGAGCGTGGCATGTGGAAGTGCCGGGATACCCGTTGCCGACCCGAGGAGCACATAGGCTGTGTTGATGCCGGGGGCGCCAACGATCACATCCGCGTAGCCATCGGAATTGATATCCCCGGCGGCCGACACCGACGTGCCGAATCGGGCACCAGCGATACCGAAAAGCACGCGCGAAGCGACCGTGTTCGGTCCACCCGGTCCGCCGTGATGGATGTAGGCGCGTCCGCCCACTCCCAGATCAGGTGCACCGATGATGATGTCCGCATAGCCATCGCCATTGACATCCCCGGCCGTACACACGCTGGCTCCGAAATGGCCACTTGCGACGTTGGCCTCGAACGTGGCGTCGGGTGTATTGGACGGACCTGAGGGACTACCCAGGTAAAGATAGGCGAGCCCTTCATTGGCCTGGCCGTTCGAGGCGTACGGTGCTCCCACGATGACGTCGGCGAACCCATCCCCGTTCACATCCCCTGCGTTCGAGACCGCCTCGCCCATTCGCGCGCCAGCCGCTCCGCCACTGATGTCCGCGTCCGGGCTCGTTTTCATGTTGTAGGGGCCCCCATGGAATATCGCGGCCGCACCGCCGAGACCATAGATGCGTGCGCCAAGGATGACATCGGAATAACCGTCCCCGTTCACATCGCCCGCTGTGGAAACACATTCGCCAAGATTGGCGCCGGCATCGTTCAACTGGAATGAAAGCGAAGGGATCGTGGAGATGCCGGACGGCCCGCCGAAGTACAGGTATACCACGCCTTCCTGTGTCTCCGGCACCGAATAGCGAGGCACCCCGACGATCAGATCGCCGTATCCATCCCCGTTCATGTCACCCGCGGTGCCCACCCAGCGTCCCATCCAGGCGTTGGATTGATTGCCTTGAAGCACCGTGGCGGCCGTTGTGGACAACCCGCCGGCCGAGCCAAGGAAGACCCATGCCGTTCCTTCCTGCGCCGGTCCACCGATGTTGTCATAGTAGGCGCCCACGGCCACGTCGCTGTAGCCGTCACCGTTCACATCCCCGGCGCACCCCACGCTCCAGCCGAATGAGCCGTTGTTGAAGGCCGATCCGTACAAGATGAGGCTCGGGGCCGGGTTCGTTGCCGCACCAAGCGCGTTGGCGCTTCCATAATAAACGAAAGCGGCACCGTCATCATTGATCACATTGGTCCAATCCGGCGAACCCACGATCACGTCATCGTAGCCATCCCCATTGACGTCGCCCGCACCGGCCACGCTCCTTCCGAAATGGGCCGCACCGATGTTCCTTTCGAGGTGATGTCGCGGGACGGTGTTGAGGCCCACGGCCGATCCCATGTAGATGAAACAAGTGCCTTCCTGATAGCTGGGGTATTCGGAGAGGTAGGCACCGACGATGATATCGCTGTATCCATCATCATCGATGTCGCCGAGCGCGGCCACGTTCGATCCAAAGCTGTCACCGGCATGGTTCGTCTGAAGCGTCAGGTCAGGAATGGAATTGATGCCCGTGGCGGAGCCGTAGTAGACGAACACCCCGCCTTCCGTCGCCTCATTGACCGGGTCGCTCTCCCAGGCACGGGCGCCCACGAGCAGGTCCGCGTAACCGTCACCGTTGACATCACCGGCGGTGCTTACGGCACAGCCCATCTGCGCGCCCTGTTGGTCGCATTGCAGGATCAATGACGGTGTGGTCGGGATGCCGGTCACCGAACCGTAATAGACATAGGCGGCACCCTCGTTCGTTTGTCCCAGATCAGCGTACCAGGCGCCGACGACGACATCGCTGTAGCCATCCCCATTGAGGTCCCCGGCCGTGGCGACGGCGATACCGAACTCCATGGTCGCTTGGGTGCCGACCAACAGCGTGTTCGGCGAGGTCGAGACGGGGTCGATGACGATCGGGTACTGCGCACTTGAGTCATCCACAGAGATGGTCAATCGGGATCCACCGACCCCGGGCTGCACGTCCATTTGCGCGGTCAGCTCCCGGCCCTTGGCGTCCCAGCAACGCAGATCACGGTACCGGAAACGGTCGAGGCCGCTCTTATCGCGAAAAACGACCTCCGTGGCCGATCGCACGAAAGGTTCCAGTCCACCGGTGCAATGCAGGTCGACCTGCAGGAGCCCCTCTCCGGATGGTTTTCGCGCGACGTGGAAATTCTGGCGCAGTCCCCCGTTGCCGTTGACATATTCCAGCGTTCCGAAGGAGGTCGGATAGTCCAAGCGCGCAGCGGACCTCCGCGGTTCACCGATCGCCACCGACGATCTTGCACTTCCGGCCCGTCCGAATGAAACGAGCTCGATCCGTTCGTGCCAGGATGTTTCCGGTATCGGACCGCGCACCTCGAAACTTGATCCTGTTATGCGATGCTGCAACCCCTGCATACGGCAGAGGGTGGTGAAACCCGGGCCGTGCGGCTCCGGGTGCATGTCCATCTCCGAAGCCTCAATGGCCTCGGCGAAGTCGGTGGTCGCTCCCTGCCCGCAAAGCAGTGTGGGGCGGGCAATAGCCGCCAACCCTGCCATCACGGCCAGCACGGGAATGGATGGAACGGACATGTTCGAGAGCCAGGGGATACGCAGGTCTTGGAAACAAAGTTACCCCCTTCCCCGGGTGGGGGACAAGCCTCGCTGGTGCACCATACGCGGGATCCCGAAATTTGACCATCCGAGATGCTCCGTTCGCGCACCATGCAGCTTCCGACGGCCTTCGGCCTCCTGTTGATCTTCCTGGCCGGGAATGCGGCAGGTCAGGTGGCGGTGGATGACTCGCTATCCGTTGATCGCGGTCGGCTGCTGGGGGTCTCCTCCGTCGGTGTGGGGGTCATGGGGGCCAGCCTGGTGGTGTTGGACCGTGCCTGGTACGCACAATACGAGCGGACGAGCTTCCATTGGTTCGATGATGGCCCGGAATGGTTGCAGATGGACAAGGCAGGTCATGTGTTCAGTTGCTACTGGATCGGTCGCTGGGGGGACGGGCTGATGCAATGGTCCGGGGTGGGCGGCAGGCATTCCGCATGGATCGGAGCGGCGACCGGGATGGTGTTCATGGGTGGAGTGGAGGTCCTCGATGGTTTTTCCTCGGGATGGGGGTTCAGCGGATGGGACATGGCTGCGAACGCCGCCGGCACGGCCATGTTCCTCGGACAGGAACTGGGCTGGGGCGAGCAACGGATCAAGTTGAAGTTGAGCGCGTCGCCAACGCCATTCGCTCAACAGCGTCCGGACCTGCTGGGTCGATCCCTGGGCGAGCGATTGCTGAAGGACTACAACGGACAGACCGTGTGGCTGACATCCTCGGTCGGTGCGTTCGCGCCGGGAAAGGGCATCTGGCGCGCGGTGGGACTGGGGATCGGCTACGGTGCGGAGGATATGCTATCCGCCAGGGCCGTACGTGATGATGTCGGGTCGTCGGACCCCCGTTCCCGACAGTTCTTCATCGGACTCGACCTGGACCTGGAGCGGATCCCAACGCGTTCCAGATCGCTGCGTACGGTGTTCTTTCTGTTGAACTGCATCAAACTGCCCACGCCAGCCATCGAGTTGCGCGACAACGGTCGCATTTTGGTGCATGGGCTCTATTTCTGAGGGACGATGCGCCCTTCCAGGATCCACAGCCGTGCTTTCAACACGGCCGCCACGGTCAGGCTGTCCGTGATCTCTCCGCTGTCGACCATCGCGTAGAGCGCATCGAAGGACAACTTGCGCACCATGAGTTCTTCATTGCTGTCGGGCTCGGGTGCATGGAACTCCAGGTCACGGGCCAGGTAGATGATGGCCTCCTCGTCGCTGGCCGAGTTGCTGAGGTCCATGCGCAGGAGCTCCGTCCATTCCTTGGCGACGATCCCGGCCTCCTCCCGGAGCTCGCGTGCCGCGCTTTCCAGCGGTGCCACGTTGCGGTCGCCTCCTCCTTCGGGGATCTCCCAGCTGTATTTGCGCACCGGGTAGCGGTACTGGCCGATGATCCAGGTGTTCATCTCCTGGTCCAGGGGCAGGATGCCGATCGCGAGATTGCGGAAGTGGACAACGCCATAGGTGCCCGGCGCACCGCTCGGGTCGATCACATCGTGATGATCCACCTCGATCCACGGCGAGGCATAGACCCGTTCCATACGGATGGTCTTCCAGGGGCCACGGTCTTCCATGGGTGGCGAAAGTAGGGGAGGGCGTTGTTCAGTGGGTCCTTGTCACCAATTTGAAGGTGAGCGTGACCCGGAGGACGCTCCGCACACGAAGACCGTTCTTCACGGCGGGTGTCCAGCAGATGGAGCGGATGACCTTTTTGGCCTCCTCGCCACAACCACCACCCAGGTCGCGCACGGCCCAGAGGTTGCTGACGTTCCCGGAACGCTCCACAACGAACTCGAGTTCCACCACACCCTGGATGTCACGTTTCGCCGCATCGGGGGGATAGGTCATGTTCTCAGCGAAATAGCGGTCGATCCCCGCAAGCCCTCCGGGAATGATGGGCGCGGCGTTCGTGTCCAGGTCGGTGTATGAATGGATGCCCGGGTCCGGGTCCGCCGGTGGCCTGTCCGCTTCGGCCGGACAACGCACTCCGGCCGCGTGCTGCTTGTGGTATCGCCTGGCATTGAACGGTACCTTCAGGTAGTGCTCCGCATCGACCGGTACGCCGCTCATCAGTCCGGGATGCCAGCGCACCAAAGCCGCCAGACGAAGCGCCTCCCGATCGCATTCGGGTGTAAGGGAACGCCAGACACGCAGGTCCGTGACCTTACCCTCGCGGGTCACGGTGAAGATGAGCACGGATTCACCTTTCACGTCGCGGGCAAGGTCCTCGGGCGGGAAACGCAACTCGTTCTCCAGGAAGGCTTTCACGTCGCCCTTGCCTCCGTAAGGTTCGCAGGCAATAAAGGTCTGCCCCAAAGCCGTATCGGCAACGGGTACCAGCATGGCAATGATGCCTGCGATAAGGGATGAACGGAGCACGCCTGCGTAAATTTGCGGCATGGCAGCGCAAATGCGTTTCAGACCGGGGGACCGGGTCTCTTTCGTCGACGAGGTAGGCGGAGGCGTGGTCCTTGAAGTGTTCGGGCGCGACCGTTTGCGTTTGCGCAGCGACGATGGTTTCGAAATGGAGGTGCCCACACGCGGGCTGGTGCTCCGGGAGCGCGAACAGGAACGGGCCCTGCATGCGATCAGCGACCACCATGCGGGCCTGCGTGCGGCGGATGACCGCCTGGCGGACCGACAGCATCGAAGGAATAAGGTGACGCCGGCCGGTGATGCGATGGATCGGGGCGTGCCCCTGCGGGAGTCCTCCGATACCATGGAAGTGGACCTGCATCTGGAGGAGTTGCTGGACGACCATCGGAGGATGAGCGATGGCGAGAAACTGGAATACCAGATCCGCTATTTCGAACGCATGCTGAACACCGCGATCCGGGAAAAGAAGCGGCGCATGATCGTGATCCACGGCGTCGGCGAAGGTGTGCTGCGGGAGGAGGTGCGCAAGGTCCTGGCCTACTATGAACACGTTCGTTTCGATGATGCCGACCCCCGGCGGTACGGAAGTGGGGCAACGGAGGTGTGGCTGCCCGGGTCCCATTGATCCCGATCCCACGCCTCCACGGTCCGATCTTCATCCCGGAGGACCAAGGACCAACAACGAACGATCGATAACCGTTCCTTGACATCCTGTGCATCGCTCCGTCGCCTCCTTCGCCTCCGGGTGAAGGGGGAGGAAAGTCCGGGCATTGCAGGGCGCCGTGCTTCCTAACGGGAAGGGGTGCCGTTGGGAACGACGGCATCACGGAAAGTGCCACAGAAAGGGAGACCGCCGATCGTCGCAGCCAAGGGAAGGCCCGCCTTCGCCAAGGCTTCGGCGAGGCAAGGGTGAAAAGGTGGAGTAAGTGCCCACCAGTGCCGGTGGTGACATCGGCAGCTTGGTAAACCCCACGGAATGAAAGACCAAATAGGCCGGGGATGCGCCGCAAGGCGTGAGAGGACGGCCCGTCCGATCCCGGCGGGTAGGTCGATCGAGGTCCGTCGTGAGGCGGATCCCAGATAGATGACGGAGGTCCGCTGCAAGGCGGATACAGGACCCGGCTTACAGATGCACAGGCCTTAGCGTGAAGGGCTCCCGCCGGACGGTGGGGGCCCTTCGCCTTATCCATGGCACGGTCCTTGGCCGACGGGCCGGCTACCTTTGGCGCCCATGCTCCAACGCTCCCTGCTCCTGTTGCTTGCCCTGGTACTGGGCGTTCCGCTCCTGGCCCAGGAGCCCGTGACCATCCGGGGCCGCGTGGTGTCCACCGATCACCAGGAAGCCTTCTACGACCTGATGGTGGTGAACAAGCGGACACGGTCCGGCACTTTCGGGAATTCGGACGGAACCTTTGAGGTGAAGGCGCTGCGCACGGACACGATCCTGCTCGGCGCCGTCGGGCATACGACCGTACCCATCTGTATGGCCGACAGCGCAGTGAAGGACAGCTACTATGTGCGGATCCGCCTGCAGCCCATCACCGTGCAGCTGCCCGCGGTGGAGGTGCTGCCCGAGCGCACGCTCAAGGAGATCCAGAAGGACATCGCGCAGCTGGGCTACGATGAGAAGGACTATCGGATCAGCAACGTGGACGCACTGCAGAGCCCGATCACCTTCCTCTACCAGCAATTCAGCCGGCGCGAACGCAGCAAGCGCATGGTGGCCGAACTGCAGAACGAACAGCGCAAGCGGGAGCTTCTCAAGGAACTGTTGCACAAGTATGTCGAGTACGACATCATCAATCTGAGCGACGACGCGTTCGATGACTTCATCGACTTCTGCGCCGTTCCCGACCCGGTGATCAAAGGCCTGAGCCAGTACGAATTCCTGCTCTACGTGAAGAAGAAGTACGAGCTGTACTCGAGCCTGGGGCCGACCAGAAGGCATTGAGGAAAGCGGAAAGCTGAAACGTGAAAATGCGCAGGGCGGCAAGACCGGGCTCGAACGCGCTGACCGTCGTCGCCTTCCTGCTCGCATCCGCCGCGCAGGCCCAGCCGGACACCCTGCTCGGGCACATCACACTGGACGAAGTGGTGATCTCCGCCCGTGCCTCGGGGTTCAGCGTGGACTCCTTCGTCCGGCAGGTGATGGACGACACGACCTTCTACCATGCCTTCCTGAACACGAAGGTCCATCCGCACGACCTGCGCAGCGATCTCGTTGTGCGCAACAAACGCGAGAAGGAGACCGCCACCTTGTTCCGGAGGGGACACCTGGAGCGTGACGGTGCATATGCCGAGCTCGTCCTGGACAGCGTGGCGGAGGGCGGTCGTTTGCGCAGGCGCAATGGCGACTTCCGCTTCCTCACCGTGGAGATGTACGACGATGTCTTCTTCCCCAAGGGACGCTACATCGCCAGCAACACGATCCGGTCACGGCAGCAGGAGATCGAACGCGGATCGCGCTTCGACAAGTACAAGAGCGAACTGAAGAAGTTCATGTTCAACCCGGGCCAGGAGATCGCGAGCGTGCCGTTCATCGGCGATGAGCTCGCCTTGTTCAGCCCGGAAATGCAGCCGCACTACGACTACCGCATCTGGTCCGACGAGCGGGAGGGTCACGAATGCTGGGTGTTCAGCGCGGATACGCGAACTGGGGAGGAGGATGACACCGTGATCCGGACCATGAGCACCTGGTTCGATCAAGGGACCGGGCAGGTGATCGCCCGGGAATATCATCTGGTCCACAACTCGCTCCTGTTGGACTTCGACATCACCATCCACGTGCGCAACGACGTGGTGGATGGCGAACTGGTCCCCCTGCAGGTAGACTATGATGGTCTCTGGGACATCCCCTTCAGCAAGCCTGAAGTGATCCGCTTCAGGCTGTGGATGAGCGATTGGGAGGTGAACACAGCGCGTTGAAGCTCAGGCACGCGCTTTTATCCAAGCCGCTCGAAGCGATAGAGCAGGTCTATGGTTTCATAATTCCAATAAATAGTCGCGAACCTACCTTCGTCGGGTCGATCACATTCGAACTATCCCAATGGAGAACGAAAAGCATCCTGGGCACGCGCACGACGCGGCCAGTCACGACATGAACACGAACGGCAGCGGCAAATGCCCGGTGTTGCATGGGGCCAGCCGCCTTCCGGTGGCGGGCCGGGGCACACGCAACCGCGACTGGTGGCCGGACCAACTGAACCTGGGCATCCTGCACCAGCACCAACCGGTGTCCGACCCGATGGACCCGGACTTCGACTACGCGGAGGCGTTCAAGAAGCTCGACTACAAAGCGCTGAAGGCGGACCTGACCAAGTTGATGACAGACTCGCAGGACTGGTGGCCCGCGGACTATGGCCACTACGGGGGCCTGTTCATTCGCATGGCCTGGCATAGCGCCGGCACGTACCGCACCGCGGATGGTCGCGGCGGCGGAGGTAGCGGCGACCAACGTTTCGCACCGGTGAACAGCTGGCCGGACAACGGCAACCTGGACAAGGCGCGGCGTCTCCTCTGGCCGATCAAGCAGAAGTATGGGAACAGCATCTCCTGGGCCGACCTGATGATCCTGGCGGGCAACGTGGCCCTCGAGAGCATGGGCTTCAAGACCTTCGGCTTCGGTGGAGGACGCGAGGACATCTGGGCACCTGAGGAGGACATCTATTGGGGTGCGGAGAACGAATGGCTGGCGACGAGCGAGAAGCCGAACAGCCGCTACTCCGGAGAACGCGATCTGGAGAACCCATTGGCGGCCGTGCAGATGGGCCTGATCTACGTGAACCCCGAAGGCCCGGACGGCAACCCCGACCCGGTGGCCAGCGGCCGCGATGTGCGCGAGACCTTCAAGCGCATGGCGATGAACGATGAGGAGACCGTGGCGCTCACCGCCGGTGGTCACACCTTCGGCAAGATGCACGGCGCCGGCGATCCCGCCCTGGTGGGGCCCGAGCCGGAGGCAGCGCCCATCGAGGCACAGGGTCTGGGCTGGGCCAACAGGTTCGGCAGTGGCAAGGGCGGTGATGCCACCACCAGCGGCCTGGAGGGTGCCTGGAAGCCGAACCCCACCAAGTGGGACAATGGCTATTTCGAGATGCTCTTCACCTATGAGTGGGAGTTGACCAAGAGCCCGGCTGGCGCACACCAGTGGCGGGCCAAGGACGTGAAGCCGGAGCACATGATCCCCGATGCGCACGATCCCAGCAAGAAGCATGCGCCCGCGATGACCACGGCCGACATGTCGATGCGGTTCGATCCGATCTACGAGAAGATCTCGCGCCACTTCTACGAGAACCCGGACCAGTTCGCGGACGCCTTCGCCCGGGCGTGGTTCAAGCTGACCCACCGCGACATGGGCCCCAAGGGCCGCTACCTCGGCCCGGAAGTGCCCAAGGAGGACCTGATCTGGCAGGATCCCGTGCCCGCTGTGGACCACAAGCTGATCGACGCCAAGGACATCGCCGCGTTGAAGGAGAAGATCCTCGGCACCGGACCGAGCGTGTCCGAGCTGGTCTCCACCGCCTGGGCCTCGGCATCCACCTTCCGGGGCAGCGACATGCGCGGTGGCGCCAACGGCGCGCGCATCCGGCTGGCACCGCAGAAGTTCTGGGCGGTGAACGAGCCCGAGAAGCTCACCAAGGTGCTCGGCGCGCTGGAAGGGATCCAGAAGGAGTTCAACGCCGCCGCCAAGGACGGGAAGAAGGTCTCCCTGGCCGACCTGATCGTGCTTGGAGGATGCGCCGCGGTAGAGAAGGCCGCGAAGGATGCCGGGCACACCATCACCGTCCCCTTCACGCCCGGCCGCATGGACACCACGCAGGAACTCACCGATGTGGAGAGCTTCGCCGAGATGGAGCCCGAGGCCGACGGCTTCCGCAACTACCAGAAGAAGAACTACAGCGTGCCCGCCGAGGAGATGCTGGTGGACAAGGCCCAGCTGCTCACGCTCAGTGCGCCGGAGATGACCGTGCTCGTGGGTGGCCTGCGTGTGCTGGGTGCCAACAGTGGAGGGAGCAAGCACGGGGTGCTCACAACGCGCCCGGGCCAGCTCACCAACGACTTCTTCGTGAACCTGCTGGATATGGGCACCACGTGGACCGCGCTCTCCAACGGCCACACGGGCACCTACGAAGGCCGCGACCGCAAGAGCGGTGCTGCGAAATGGACCGGTACGCGCGTGGACCTGATCTTCGGGTCCAACTCACAGCTGCGCGCCCTCAGCGAGGTCTATGCCCAGAGCGACAACAAGGAGAAGTTCGTGAAGGACTTCGTGAAGGCCTGGGTGAAGGTGATGGAGCTGGATCGCTTCGATGTGAAGAAGTGACCGGGTGATCGGTCGACAAGGAGGAGGCGGCCCTGCGGCCGCCTCTTTTCCTTTCGGGCAATGGATCCTCCTTCGTCCATCCGGATGCGCACGGGAAGGACTCGTACGCGGAAGACCTATTTTGTCCGGCTGAACCATCACCCGATGAAGCGAACCGTCACGCTGGCCGCAATGCTCCTGATCGCACTGGCCGAATATGCCCAGACCTCCTACACCTACACGTTGCCCACGATCGAAGGCTCCACGTTGAGCAATTGGCGGACGTTCACCTTCCCCGGTACAACGCCCACAACGGGGGATGGCACGCTGACCTTCGAATGGCGGGCGTGCTGGCAGGATGTTTTCGGAAGCAGCAGCAAGATCTGGATCGAGTTCGAGACGAGCCCGGGCAGCTATACGCAGGTCTACTACGAGACCGGGAACAACTCGGATTGCGTGGCATTGTCGCGCACTACGAACGTATCCGCGCCGGTGCTCATCAATGCATTGAACACCGGGAATGGCGACCTGAACGGCCGGGTGAAGGTCCAGGACGCCTGCTATCCCGGTGTGGGCTGCGCCTTCTACAACGATCCGCAGGTGCTGGGCCTCACGCTTACCTACGATACGCACGCGGCCAATTTCACCGCCGTGGACGCCGGCATCTGTCCGGGTGGCATCGTCCAGTTCACCGACGCCAGCGTCAATTCGCCCAGCAGCTACGAGTGGCTCTTCCCGGGCGGGGATCCGGCCACCAGCGCGTTGCAGGACCCCGCGGTCCAGTACAACACGCCCGGATCCTACGACGTCACGCTGATCGTCGTGACCACCGACGGTCCGGACACGTTGACGATCCCGGACTTCGTGACCGTGAACGACCTGCCGTTGGCCGATGCCGGCGCGGACGAGACCGTGTGCGCGGGCAACAGCGTGCAATTGCAGGCCGGCGGCGGCACCACCTATGAATGGTTCCCGGCCACCGGCCTTTCCGATGCCAACGTTGACGATCCGGTGGCCACGCCCGCCGCGACCACTTCCTACACCGTGCTCGTGACCGATGCCAACGGCTGTCAGGCCAGCGACTTCGTGGTGCTCACGGTGCAGCCCCTGCCCCAGGTGGTGGCTTCCGCCGGCAACAACACCATCTGCCTGGGCGACACGGCCTACATCGTGGCCACGGGCGCCTCGCTGTACCAGTGGAGCCCGAACCTCTTCATCAGCGGCACCAGCGGCGCGGCCGTGTACGCCTGGCCCACCAGCACCTTCTCCTGGACCGTGACCGGTACCGATGCCTTCGGCTGCGTGAACGACACCACGTACACGCTCAACGTGGTGCCGCCGCCCGCGGCGCCCACGGTCACCTTCGATGGGGCGGATGTTACCACCGCAGCGGTGGCCAGCGCCTATCAATGGTACCTCAATGGCCAGATCATCCCCGGGGCCACGCAGCAGAGCTGGACCCCGACGATGAACGGCAACTACAGCGTGACCATCACCGATGCGAACGGCTGTACGGCCCAGAGCCTGCCCGTGTACTATGGCTCGGTGGGCCTGCAGGGAATCGAGGCCCAAGGCGTTCGCGTGCACCCGCAGCCGGCCGGGGATCTCCTGGTGATCGAGGGCATCCACGGCAAAGCCGTGGCGCGCCTGTACGATGCGGGCGGACGAGTGGTGTTATTGCAGCAACTGGATGGCACTCCGCGCGCCACGCTTTCACTCATGGGAATTCCTTCAGGCTCCTACGTGCTGGAGGTCGAAGGGGCCGCAGGTGTGGAGCGCATGCCCGTGGTGCGGGAGTGACCTTTGCGTTCGGCCGCGTTCAGCGAATGACCCGTGCCAGTGACAGGCGGTAGCGCGCCGGTCAGAGGAGAAAAGGGACGAGCGCCTTCGTCCTTCGCCTGTACGTGTCGTATTCCGCCCCGAACGTGGCGGCCATCAGCGTTTCTTCGTTGCGGATCTTCAGCCGGAAGGAGAGGAGGACGATCACCACGGCCAGGATCGCCCGATAGTCGCCGACGATCAGCGCATTCCCCGTGAACAGCAGCAGAAGCCCAGTGTAGATCGGATGTCGGATGATGCTGTACGGTCCGTGCTGCACCAGTTGATGTCCCTGTTTGCGTTGCACGGTAAGGCTCCAATTCCGTCCAAGGACATATCTGGACCAGCAGGCCACGAACCCACCCGCGACCGCGATGGCCAGCGCGATCATGCCGACCCGGTCCGTGTGCGCGACGAAATTCTCCCGGAGCCAGCTGTGACCGTACCATTCACCTGGTCCGAGAAGGAGCAGGGCCACGATGAGCGGCAGCCAGTAGAGCAGAAGGTCGATCAACGCGTGGCGCGGTCCCTCGCGCCGCTTGGCGAACACCGCGGACAAGGTCCATTGGACCAGGACGATCAGCCAGATCACCTTGATCCCGGTCTTGATCCATTCGCTCATGGGTCGGTCTTCATGGAACCGTCTTGGCCCCGTTCACCGGTCGTTCGCAACGAATGTGTGGGCCTGCGAGTTAGGAGCGATCAGCACCACGTACGGAAGGGTCAATGCTTTCCCTGCGCCGCCAGCCAGCGTTCGGCATCCAACGCTGCCATGCAGCCGGTACCGGCGGCGGTCACGGCCTGGCGGTAGACCTTGTCGCCGGCATCCCCGCTGACGAAGACGCCTTCGATGTTGGTCTTCGTGCTGTCGGGCCTGTGCTTGAGGTAACCCACCTCGTCCATGTCCAGCCAGCCCTTGAAGATGTCCGTGTTGGGCTTGTGGCCGATGGCCAGGAACAATCCGGTCACGTCGAGCTTGCCCTCCTCCCTGGTCTTGTTGTTGACGATGGTGAGGCCCTCCACGGCGTGTTCACCGAGCACGTCCTTCACCTCGGTATTGAACAGCACCTCGATGTTGGGCGTGTTCTCCACGCGGTGCACCATGGCCTTGCTGGCGCGGAAGTGGTCCTTGCGCACGAGCATGTACACCTTGGGACAGAGCTTGGCGAGGTAGCTCGCTTCCTCGCAGGCACTGTCGCCCGCGCCCACGAGCGCCACGGTCTGGCCACGGAAGAAGAAGCCGTCGCATACGGCGCACGCTGTGACCCCCCCACCGATATCGCGCAACCGCATTTCGTTGGGGAGGCCGAGCCACTTGGCGCTGGCGCCGGTGCTGATGATCACCGTATCGGCGTGGATCTCGGTGGTCTCATCCACCCACACCTTGTGCACCGGCCCGGTGAGGTCCACCTTGGTGACCCAGCCGTTGCGGATGTCCGTCTTGAAGCGCAGGGCCTGTGCCTTCAGGTCCTCCATCATCTCCGGTCCCGTGCGGCCGTTCGGATAGCCGGGGTAGTTCTCCACCTCGGTGGTCTGCGTGAGCTGTCCGCCGGGCAGGGGCCCTTCGATCATCAAAGGCTTCAGGTCGGCGCGGGCGGCATAGATGGCGGCCGTATAGCCAGCGGGGCCGGAGCCTATGATCAGGCAGCGGACGTGTTCAGGGGTATCGCTCATGGTCTGCGTGCGGAAAGGGAGGCCAAAAATAGCCCGCGCGGCCAGGTCGTTCGGTGACCTATTGCACCGGGACGCACACGACGGTCCTCCGATCGGAGGAAAGGCCGGCCCAGACGCCCAGGCCGCCGTCGATGTTGGAGATCACGTTGGTCGGCGTGGTGAAGAGATCGCCCTGGGTGGAGACATTGGTCTCGAACGAGCGGTAGAAGTCGTACTCGCGTTTGTCCATGCTGATCAACTTCACCTCGACGGTGTCGTCGCGCATGAAGTGGATGTTCTGCGCGTCCTCAAGGTCCGTCGCGTATGCGGAGCTGCCCTTGATGATGACGAACTGGACGTTGATGCCATTGAAGAAATCGTCGGAGCTGGTGGATCCGAACGGAGCCACGAAGACGGGGTCCTTGGGGTTGCCGTCCTCGTCGCGGTTCAGGCGGCGGGTCTGCACGCGGTAGTAATTCCCCGCGGTGTCGGGGTCGTGCGCGCTGGCCCAGATGAAACCCGAGGTATCGTCACCGTCGTTCTGGTCGGTGAGCTGGAACCACAGCGAATCCAGTGGCACGGGGTTGGGGATGTGCGTGGTGCTCGTCAGTGTTTTGCCCTCCGCGTTGATCGTCAGGCGGTAGCTGCGGCCGATCACGCCATAGGTGTTCGGATCGAGCGAGGTGTAGATGCAGACATCCACGGAGGACAATAGAGCGGGATCGAGGCCGGTCAGGGCGGCAACGGAATCGATCACCTCCGGTGGAAGCTGTGATGAGCAGAACATGGGGATCACATAGGTCTGGGAACCGTCGTACATCCGGACATCGGCATCCTTCACGAAGATGTTCGCGTAGCTGTTGATGTCCGTGGGTGCGAAGAAGCTCTGCGAGCGGGTGAGGATGATGATCGGCGGCTGGCCCGGTTCGATGGTGCCCTCCACCACCAGCTGTTCCTCGGCTTCGGGCAGGTCCACGGTGATCTCCTTGGTGCAGCCGGCCAGCAGCACCAGGACGGAAAGGGAGAGCAGGATGATGCGCTTCATCAGAACTTGAAGTTCCAGGTGATGGAGGGAAGGATGGAGAACAGGGAGACCTGCTTGGCCACCACGCGGAGATCACCGTTGGTCACCGTGCCGGCGTTGTCGAAGTAGATGAAATAGGGGTTGGCGCGGTTGTACACATTGTACACGGAGAGCGTCCAGCTGCTGCGCCATTTACGCGGCACCTCGGTCACTTCACCGGTCGCCTTGTCCTTCTTCTTCCTGGTGGTCCTGTTGTTCAGGGTGACGCCGAGGTCCAGTCGGTGGTAGGGCGCCATGCGGTAGCCGTTGCGTCCCGTGTATTCGCTCACGAGCCGCCCCTCGATGAAATAGCGGGACACGGGGAGCGTGACCGCCTGACCGGTGGCGTAGACGAAGGTGCCGGCGAAGCTCCAGCGTTTGTTCAGGTCGTACACGGCCACGATGCTCAGGTCATGCCGACGGTCCCAACGGGAGGGGAATTCCTCGCCATTGTTGATGTCCGGGAACTTGCGCATGGTCTTGCTCCAGGTGTAGCCCACCCATCCGTTCAATTTGCCGGTGCGCTTCTTCACGAAGAGCTCCACGCCGTAGGAGTAGCCGTTTCCGAAGACCAGCTGCCCGTCGAAATTGTTGTTCCCGTTGGCCTGGGGGTCGGCACCTTCGGCATACTCCACCAGGTGCTGCATGTCCTTGTAGTAGACCTCCACGCTGGACTCCACCATGTGGTCGAGGAAGTCGCGGAAATAGCCCGCCGCGTACTGGGTGCCGATCAGGGGTTTCACGTTGGTGCTGCTCGGGATCCACACGTCGGTGGGCAGGGCGATCGAGCTGAAACTGGCCAGGTGCACGTATTGCTGGCCGCGGTTGTAGCTCGCTTTCAGGCTGCTGTTCTCGTTCAGTCGGTAGCGCATCGAAAGCCGTGGCTCCAGCGCGGTGTAGCTCTTGATCTTCCTGCCCGGGCCATAGGTGATGGTGCCTGTCTCCTTGCCCTGGTCGTCGAAGACGTACTCGTCGAAGGGTCCCACATGGGCGAAGGTCGTGAGCCGGAGGCCGGCGTTCACGCGGATCTCATCCGTCAGGTCGAACTCGTCCAGCAGGTAGATGGCCCCTTCATGCGCATGCAGACGGGATGGCGTGTCGATGTCGAACGTGGTCTCGCCCGAACGCGCCGTGACCGTGCTGGGCGTGTAGATGTGGTAGATGTACTGCCCGCCGTACTTCAGGCTGTGCCGCACGCTCACATAGTGATTGAAGTCGAGCTTGATGCCATAGTCCTTGATGCCGCTGAAAAGGCTGAAATCGAAGTTCTCCTGCTCGGCCTTGAACTCGAAGTTGTAGTCGCTGAACGTGGCGGTGGCGTTCATGAACAGTTTCGGCCCGAAGACATGGTTCCAGCGGGCGGCCACGGTGGCATTGCCCCAGGGGATCTTGAAGGTGGGGTCGTCCGGGTTGCCGGTCTTGAAGGTGAACACGTCCCGGCCGAAGTAGCCGCTGAGATAGAAGCGGTCCTTGTCGCTCAGTCGGTAGTTCATCTTGGCGTTCAGGTCGTAGAAGTAGTAGCCCGAGCCCGCGAAGGCGGAGGTGTCCGGGATGAAGGGCGTGAAGAGCACGTCGGCATAGGTGCGCCGACCACTGACGATGAAGCTGCTGCGGTCCTTCACGATGGGGCCCTCCACGGTCAGGCGGCTGCTGATCAGGCCGATACCACCCTGGGCGTGGTATCCCTTGTCGTTGCCGTCCTTCATGCTGATATCCAGCACGGAGCTGATGCGGCCGCCGTAGTTGGCCGGTATGCCCCCCTTGATCAGTTCGATGTTCTTCACGGCATCCGCATTGAATACGCTGAAGAAGCCGAAGAGGTGGCTGGAATTGTACACCGTGGCCTCATCGAGCAGGATCAGGTTCTGGTCGGGCCCGCCTCCGCGCACGTAGAATCCGGCGTTGCCTTCGCCGTTGGCCGCCACGCCGGGCAGGTATTGCAGGGTCTTCAGGATGTCGACCTCGCCCAATAACGCCGGCATCAGCTTCAATTGCTGCACGTCCATCTCCACGCGGCCCATGTCGGTGCTGCTCGTGTTGTCCTCGCGCCGTTCACCCACCACCTCGAACTCCTTGGCGAGGATGGCCTTGGGTGACAGCTCCAGGTTCAGTTTCATGTCGCTCTGGAGCGAGATGGTGCGTGTGAGGTCCTGGAATCCAAGAAAGCTGCAGACCAGGGTGTAGGTGCCCGGCTCCAGGGACAGGGCGTAGTACCCGTAAGGGTTGGTGGCCGTGCCTTTCAGCAGCTCCTTCACATAGACGTTGGCCCCGATCAGTGCCTCGCCATTGGTGGTGTCCTTCACGTAGCCGCTGATGGTGAAATGCTGTTGGGCCGCACCCGACATGGGGGCGAGGATGAGCAAGCAGAGGATGGGGATGAGGTGCCGGATACGCATGAACGGCCGCAAAACTACCAGCATGGCCGGAGGGAGAACATCCCGTTCATCCGAATGTTCGGCCGTTCGTCGATCCAGTGGATACGGGGCAACGATGTGTTGATGACCAGGCAACGCCGGCTTCATCCTTGCGTCCTGACCTTTGACAAACCTCTTACCATGATCTCCTTACTCCGCCGGACCAGCACTTCACTGCTCGCAGCGATGATATTTGCCAGTATTCTGCTGTTCGCCTGGCTTTCGGCAATGGTTTGACGTACCGGGACACCTTGGGAACTCCCCGATAGGGGGTGGTTCGACCGTTCGACCGCAGCAGTGCACCGCGGGATCACCCGGAAACGGGTATGGCGTAAGGAGCGACCGCAGGGCGGTCTTGGCTTCTCCAATGCAGCACGTCATGAGAAGGCCGATCCGATCCAACTCACGCCTCCTGGGCCTCTTGCTCCGGACGGCCGTGCGGTCGTGCGCGTGGTGAGCGGCGGGTACCCTGCGGATGTCGGGCAGCCCCAGGATCCCGGTCCGAAAGTACCCGATGGCGTATTCGCCTGCTTTCATCCCAGCGGCGCCCTGGAGCGCAGTGGGCGCTTCGAAAAGGGGTACGAGACCGGTGTCCGGGTCCGGGGTTCCGGGGATGGACCTACCCTGCCGGAGCGGGTCTATCCGGGAGGCGACCGGGAGACCATTCGGGTGGCCCTGGGTCCGGCCGAACTGGCGACCACCCGGCAGAGGCCTGAACGATTACCGGGAAATGGGTATTTTCAACATGACCACCCCGCTCGAATTTCGTGGCCATGGAAGCGGAACGCACCACGCTGTTGCTGGTCGATGACCAGACGATCATCCTGGACGGGCTCGAATCGATCCTCGGGAATACGGAAGGCATCGAGGTAGTGGGACGGGCGACGAACGGCAGCGAGGCCGTGGAAAAGGTCCGGACGCTCAAGCCGGACATCGTGCTCATGGATATCAGCATGCCGGAAATGGACGGGATCGAGGCTACGAAGGCCGTGTTGAAGGTGTCGAAGGGCACCAGGGTGCTCGTACTGAGCATGTACAACAACAAGGAGTTCGTGCATGAGCTGTTGGATGCCGGTGCGAGCGGGTACGTCCTGAAGAACACGCGGAAGGAAGAATTGCGGGAGGCATTGCGCGATGTGGCGGCCGGGCTACGCTACCTGAGCAAGGCCGTGCAACTCACGCTCGATGAGGGCGATCGGTTCAAGGATCGCGAGGGCGAGCAGGGTTATCATGCCCTCACCAAAAGGGAAAAGCAGATCGTACGGTCCATCTGTCAGGAGAGGACCACGCAGGAGATCGCGGAAATGCTCTTCATCAGTCCACAGACCGTGGAAACGCATCGCAGGAACATCCTGCACAAACTGGACCTGCACAATACGGCCGGGTTGGTGAAATACGCGATGGAACGGGGGTGGATCATGGACACGCATACCGAGGACCTGGAACGGCAAGCAACGGACCGGTTGCGCCCACCCGGGCATTGAAGCAGTACACGCACCTAACCAAAACAAGAGGATCACATGGCATGGGATGTATACACAATCGAACCCACGATCGTGGGGGAGAACTACAAAGCGTTCGTGAACCATCCGAAGGATTACGTCGCCGTGCCGGATGCTTCAGGCAAATTGATCGCGACACCTTCGGGTACGCGAGCCTATGAGATGCCCTACATGGTGCGGTCCGGTGCATCGGAAGGGGTGGATATCTGGGATACGGGCATCCGGTTCACCGGCCACGATCCAAGGTCGGTCGATGTGAAGGCCATGGAGGGGAAGAAGGAAAAAGGCAAGGACAGTCCGGAGGTCGCGGATGGGACCGGAGGTGGTGCCGGCTCGGGCACGAGCTACTCGGCCAAGGTGATGAAGAAGATGTGGATGGGCTGGTTCCGGATCGTAAGGGTCGCCAAGACATCGACGTGATGATCCCCTCCGGTCCGCTGGTATCGATGCGTGCCCTGCTCGATCGCGCGTTCTGGGTCGCACTGCTCTGCAGCACCTATGGCTACCGGGCGATGGCCCAGGCACCACCGTGTCCGGACCAGGCCGCCCTGAAGCAGACAACGGAACGCATCTGCAGCGATGCGCTTCCTGCGGATGGGCGCGTACGGTATCGCATGGCACAAGGTGGTACTTGCACCTGCGAGTGCACGGGGCTCAAATCATTGACCCTGGCAGAGGTGGACTCCTTGCGTCAGGTGCGTGCTGCGACGTACCGGGCCAACATCAGGTCGTTCGTGCAGAATATGCAGGGTGTCATCGTCCATTCCGGAGCGTTGCCAGCAAGGTCGGGGTCCCTGAGCACGTTCGAATGCGACCCCGGATATGAGGAATGGGCGCCATACCTCTGTTTCAGGGGCGAAACGACCTGTTTCAAGGATGGGAGGATCACCGATGCGCTGGAGAAGATCATTTCCAGTGACCTGCTGGCGGACGTGGACCCGGAAGGCTTCCATGTGGATTATGTCACGGAGCATGCCGACTGCGAGGACCCCTGGCCGGGCATCACATCCAACATGTCCTTTCCGACCATCACTGTTCCATCCGCGCTGGTCCGGAACCCCGCGATCGGGCCGGAGTTCGCGCTGTTCATCCTGTTGCATGAGATCGGCCATGCGGTCTACAGTCCTGGCCCGAGCACACCTGCATGCGAATCCATCGCCGATGCATGGGCCATCTCGATCGGCTGCAATGCCATCTACGGCGATGACTTTGGATCCGGGGTGACCGCCATTCTTGAACAAATGGAGGCCTACTATGATGCCATCTACGCTTCCGGTTCCGTGGGTCTGCCGCTGTTGGCGTCCGGGCTCGACCGCACCTCTGCCGATATCCATTGTTTCAATGAATACCCGAAACTCGCCTGCCGCCTCGACTTGTTGCGAAGAGCGGCCGGCGCGGACCCGAGCGACGACAGGAGCGAAATGGGAACGTTCGTGGATGCGGTGATCGAAGACCCCAAGAACGGTTGCTGGGAGGGAGAGACCGATGCCTATTCCCTCCGGTCGGATCGCACGATCCTTTGCGGCGATGATTGCATCCATCCGGAGAAACCTTTGGCCGGCTCGCTCGTCCCCGTGCCGTTCGGAGTGATCCGGGACCTACTGGCCTCGATCGGATGGAAAGCCGAGAAGATCAGGATGGCGATCTGTAAGGTATGCCCGACCTATTGCGAGGAAGCAGCCTTGCATCACCCCCTTGCTGGTGGACCCACATGCGATGACGACCTGCTCCGAATGACCTCATGGAAGCTGAAGGAGATCATCAGGGAACTCGAGGATATCGAGAAGAAGGTCGAGGCGCCCCACCGCTTCAAATAGCGAAAAATGGTCCATGCGTACCGTTCCTGCCATCGTTCTTTGCTTAGCGGTCGCTCCGGGTCTTGCTCAAGTCGGGATCGACATGGCGGCGTTCGAAGCCTATGAGGCCGCCACACAATCCACGGATCCCGGTGCATTGTTGGTGCTGGCGGACAGCCTGGAAATGGGTATGGAACCCGGGCTCCACGCATTGGCGCGACTGAGCCGAGCGTATCACGCCTACAGGACCGATCGGCTCAAGGAGGGCATGGACCGACTTACCCCCATGCTTGACAGCTGCGAGGCGGGGGATCAGCAACTCTGCGCACGTGGTTTCAAGCTCCAGGCCATGATCCTCAAACGTTCCCTGGCATTGGAGCAAGCATTGGTCGCGATAGACAAGGGTATGGACCTACTGACCGGTCATCCCGTGGGATCCCTCGAAGCCGACATGCGTGTCGTTCGGGCGGAGATCGAGCGACGGATGGGTCGGTACGACGAAGCCAGCGCAGACCTCCAAACCGCCGAGAAGGTCGCATTGCGGCTGGGCGTGCAACGGACCTTGGGCAACATCCTCATCAACCAGGGCAACCTCTACTACAGTCAGGAACGCTATGAGAAAGCGTGGTCAACGTATCGCAAATGCCTTGACCTTGCGGTCGCTGCGCGATTGTACCTGTTGGCCGACCATGCCGCCATGAACCTGGGGAGCGCAGCGCACATGATGGACCGCTACTCGGACGCGCTGGCGCTTTATGATAGCCTGTTGTCGGCGACGCAGGGAATTGACCGGTCCCTGCGACCGCTGCTCCTCGCGAACGCGGGCCTTGCGCTCGCCGCCATGGGGAGGCATCAGGAGGCCATCGAACATTACAAGGAAGCCTTCTCCGGGGCCTCACCGCACGACGATGATCGGAACATCAAGGTGCTCCAGCACCTGGCCGCTTCACAATGGGAACTCGGTCAGCGCGACAAGGCCATCGGAACCCTGCAGCATGCGCTGGACATGGTCTCACGGACCGGTTGGCGGGAGGTCGAGGCCGAGGTACGGTACACGCTGTTCCTTTGGTACCGGACGTTGGGCGTGAACGATGCCGCGCTTACCGAACTGGAGCGCTATTCGGACCTGGATGATTCGCTGGACCAGGTCCGTTTCGGCGAACGGATCTCCCGCTTGGAGATACAATACGACACCGAGAAAAAGGAGAAGCGTCTGGAGTTGACCGCGGCGGAACTTTCCTCCACACGCGCCAGGGCACGCGCGCGCACCATCCAACGCGATGCGCTCATCGGGTTCTCGATACTGGCCCTGTTCGTTCTGCTGCTGATCTGGCGCGCTGCGCGGCAGCAAAGGCGATTGCGCGTCCAGGAGAAACGTCTCCATGATCAACGGGTGGATGAGCTGTTGAAGGGGCAGGAACTGCGTGTGTTGAACGCGGCCGTGCAGGCGCAACAGGAGGAACGCGAAAGGATCGCAAAGGACCTGCACGATCACCTGGGCAGCATGCTCAGCGCGATCAAACTGCAGTTCAGCGCGATGGACGACCGCATCGCGGGGCTGGCCGCCGATCAGCGCAAGCAGTACGATCATCTTTTCGATCTTCTGGACAAGGCCGTGACCGAGGTGCGACGGATCAGTCACGACATGGCACGTGGCACGATCGCGATCTTCGGTCTCCGCTCCGCGCTGCACGATCTTGCCGAGATCGTGGCCGTACCCGGTCGGCTGGAGGTCGAGTTGAACACCTTCGGATTGGAAGAGCGGCTGGCAGCGAACGTGGAGCTCGCCACCTACCGCATGGCCCAGGAGTTGGTGAGCAACGCATTGAAGCATGGGGGCGCGACCGAACTGAGCATCGATGTGACGCGAGGGCCGGGCCGCTTGAGCCTGATCGTTTCGGACAATGGTCGTGGTTTCGATCCGCGTACCGCGACACAGGGTTTGGGCCTTGCGAACGTACGCTCTCGCGCTGCCGAACTTCAGGGCACCGTACAGGTCGATACTTCGCTGGGCCGGGGCACCACCGTATCGGTGGAGGTCCCCCTGGTCTGAAGCTCACGGATATTGGGTATGAATGAACGCCACGGGGCGTTCCGGCACCCGTAAATACCGGGGGACGGGTATGGATGAGAGGGGTGTGCCGCGGGCACTTTTGGTCCGACCAAAGATCAAAAGACCACCATCATGAGAACCTTCATCGATCGTACCCCGAGCAGCTTGCTTGCCGCTTTTTTGTTTGCGATACTCCTGGCCTTTTCCGCGCTCGCGGCGAAGGCCCAGGATGGCCATTTTCTGATGATCACCGGTCATCTCATCTGTCCGCCGGGCTTGGATAAGGAGGCGTCCGCTTACATGGAGGCCGGTGACGGAGAACGCATGGCGATCCGTCTGAAAAGGAACGGACGGTTCCGGCTCATCGTTCCGATATCGGATAGATATCTCCTGCATTTCCAGATGCCCGGTTGTGTCAGCAAGGAGGTCGTCATCGATGCCACCCATGTCGCCGATGTCCGGCGCGCTGGTGAACATCGGACGACCTTCGACGTGGTCTTGCACGCCGATGATCCGGAACGATCGGCCAGATACCTGCGTCCGGTGGGCAGCATCGTCCTTCGGAGTATGGCAGGGGCACCTCGTATCACCTATGACTACCAGCTCGCCCCGGTCAGTTCCTTCACGGCTTGGAGCGAGGAGGATTAGATGATCCGTCCATGCAACGAGGCTCTTTCTTAATTTCGCGCCCCTGCTCGGGGTGTAGCGCAGCCCGGTAGCGCACTTGCATGGGGTGCAAGTGGTCGCTGGTTCGAATCCAGTCACCCCGACCAGCAGGAAGGATCCCGCCAAATGGCGGGATCCTTCGCTTCCGCCCCGACCGAGCTCCTTGAACGGTCTGCGCATGACGGATCACCATTCACACGCGATGGTGCCCCCTGATCCTCCTTGGTGGGACGGACCGTTGCCACCATCGGGCCGTTCACGGATCTTATCGAAGGGGGCGTCCTGCGCAGGTATGCGCGCATACCTTTGGGGCCAACCTGCACCACATCATTTCATGCAACCTCAAGCACTAGGCCTTGGCAGCCTCGTGGCGATCCTTCTATTCGTCTCCTGTGGGAGCGAACAGGAGGGGGCGTCCACCGCTCCGGTCACCGGGCCTGATACCAACTTCCACGTTATGGATCCGCACAGCGCCGCACGGCCGGAAGAGGCCGTTATCCAGCACCTCGATCTCGACATCCGCGTTGACATGGATTCCGAACGGATTGCGGGAACAGCCACCTACACCCTGAAGTCAGGACATGCCGACCAGGTGATCTTCGACACCGATTCGCTCGACATCGAGAGCGTGGAACTCCCTGATGGCAAGCCGCTCGAGTACGCGCTGAGCCATGCCGGCCTGCTCGGTTCGCCGCTCACGGTGCAGATCCCGAAGGACGCTGACAAGCTCACGATCCGATACGCCACCACCAAGGGCGCCCGCGCGCTGCAGTGGTTGTCGCCGCGGCAGACCCACGACAAGCAGAAGCCGTTCCTCTTCACGCAGGGCGAGGCGATCCTGACGCGCACCTGGATCCCCATCCAGGACAGTCCGGGGATCCGCTTCACCTACAATGCCCATGTGCAGGTGCCGAAAGACCTGCTGGCGGTGATGAGTGCGACGAACCCGCAGGAACGGTCCGCCGATGGGAAGTACAGTTTCACGATGGACAAGCCCATACCGGCCTACCTGATGGCGCTGGCCGTGGGCGACATCGCCTTCAAGCCAGTGGGCCCGCGCACCGGCGTGTATGCGGAGCCCGGCGTGGTGGACACTGCCGCCTGGGAACTGGCCGACATGGAGCACATGGTGGAAGCCGCCGAGAAGCTCTACGGGCCCTACCGCTGGGACCGCTACGACGTGCTGGTCCTGCCGCCGAGCTTTCCCTTCGGCGGCATGGAGAACCCGCGGCTCACCTTCGCCACACCGACCATCCTGGCCGGCGACCGGTCGCTCACGGCATTGGTGGCGCATGAGCTGGCGCACAGTTGGAGCGGCAACCTCGTGACCAACGCCACGTGGAACGATTTCTGGCTCAACGAGGGCTTCACCGTCTACTTCGAGAAGCGCATCTGCGAGCAGCTCTACGGCAAGGAGTACGCCTCCATGCTCGCATTGCTCGGCTACCAGGACCTGAAGGGAACGGTCGCCAAACTGGACGCGGCGGGTGACTCGGCGGACACGCGATTGAAATTGGACCTGACCGGACGAGATCCGGACGATGGCATGACCGACGTGGCCTACGAGAAGGGCTACTCCTTCCTGAAACGCCTGGAGACCGCGGCAGGCAGGGAGAAGTTCGATGCCTTTCTGCGCGGCTACTTCGACCATTTCGCCTTCCAGGGCATGACCACCGAACGCTTCCTCGACTATTTGAACGCGAAGCTGATCCAGCCGGAGCATCTGCAGGTGGACGTACACCAGTGGGTCTATGAGCCGGGTATTCCGAAGGACCTGGTGATGCCGACCTCGGACGCGTTCGCCAAGGTGGAGCACGAGCTGGATCGCTGGAAGAACGGCACTCCGGCCAGGGACCTCGATACCAGGGACTGGGTGACCTTCCAGTGGATGCACTTCCTGCGCCACCTGCCGGAGGGGTTGTCGGACAAGAAGATGGACGACCTGGACAACACCTTCCAATTCACACGTTCCGGCAATTCCGAAGTGGTGGCGGTCTGGCTCGAACAGTGCGTGAAGAACGATCATGAGCAGGCCTATGACCGTCTCGATTCGTTCCTGACCACCGTCGGTCGCCGGAAGTTCCTCACACCCCTTTACGAGGCGTTGATCAAGACCGAGAAGGGCAAGGCGCTCGCGATGAACATCTACAAGGCCGCGCGCCCGAACTACCACGCCGTGTCCGTCCGCACGATAGACGACCTGCTGAACTGGAAGCAGATGAGCGATCCGGTGACGCTCTGACAGGCACGTTCGAAAATGAAAAGGCCCCTGCATGCAGGGGCCTTTCGTTCGTGGGGCGAGCCTTCGCCTTACCGGGCGATGGTGATCCGGCTTACTGCGCTGTTCCGGCCACCGGCGTTGAGCTTCAGCAGGTAGCAGCCGTCGCTCAGGTCGCTCAGATCGAGCGTGCGGCGGTCGTTGTTGGTGGTCATCGTGCCGAGATCGCTGGTACGCACGCGGTGGCCGACAAGGTCATAGATCTCCACCGTGATCGCGGCGGCACGCGTACTGCTCCATTGCACCTCGATCAGGCCGGTGCTGGGCGTTGGGTGGACGTTCGTGATCGTCAGGGCTCCGGTTTCGCCGATCCCGGCCACGCAGGCGGCGGGTTGGATGTTGCTGCCGGAAGGGAACGCCTGCACGAAGGTGTTCATGTCTGTCAATGGCCAGATGTCGTGGTTGATCATCACGTTATTGGGGCTGATCAGGCAGAACGTGGGGAACGCGGTAACGCCAAAGGTCGAGGTGACCGTGCCGCCGCCCCCCTCGGTGCTCACGGCCGGGGCATGGGCGTAAGGTCCGCCATACGTGGCCTCATAGGCGATCACGGCGGCCGTGTTGTCGGTGCCGTTGTTCAGCGTCAGGCAGATCAGGTCGGCGGAATTGCAGCCGTAGGTCTCGTGGAGCTGGCTGAAGGTCGGCTGCCAAGTCTGGCATGGCCCGCACGTGTCGAAGAAGAAGTCGACGATCACGTACTTGCCCTGGGAGGTGTAGTTGTACAGATCATGCACGTTGCCCTCAACGTCCGTCACCGTGAAATTCGCCACCGTGGAACCGTTGGGATAATTGTTCGCCTGACCGATGGCCAGCAGGCCGAGCGAACAGGTGATGATACCGAGTAATGCTCGTTTCATGGGAACAGGTTTTCAGCAAGGTAATCCTCCCGCCGAGGTGTACGTGACACGACCATGGTGTGAAATAGGGATCCCGACCGGCGTTTCAGGGATGGAGCAGCCGGCCGATCGGCAGCGGGTCCAACTGGTGACCACCCCCGAAGCGGTGGACCTGGCACTGGACGCCGGCCTTGCGCAGCTTGGCGCTGTTCGCGTCCAGCACATCCGGGCCGGTGATCGTGTCCTTTTCGCCATGTACCAAGTGGACGCGTGTGCTCTTCCAGCGTTTTGCGAGGAGTTCCGCGCTCGGTTCGGGGGGAAGGGTCCCGCTCCAGAACACCAGGTCAGCGAATTGTTGGGTACCTGCCAGCGACCAACGCGCCGCCGTGGCCACTCCTTGGGAGAAACCCAGGACATGGAGCGGCACGGGGCCCGTGTCCTTCATCAGCAGGTCGGTGAGCGTATCGAGGTAGCCGATCTGGTCCTGGATCTCGTGTTCGCGGTCCTCGCGCGTCATCCACGTGGCGCCCACACGTTTGTGCGCCTCGTCCAGGTAGAAGCGGGACAGCCCCTCCGGCGCCACGATCAGCAGGCCCTGTTGCTGGCCTTCGAAGGCGTTCAGGAAGAAGCGGGCGAGTTGGCCATAGCCGTGCAGCACGATCCAGATCGCCCGGGCCGTTCCGACGTCGCCGAGCACATGGTAGCGCGCCGTGCGGGGGACACGGATGTGGCGTTCTTCCATGGTGTACAAGAGTACAAAGGTGTGAGGTGGAATGTGAGAAAGAGAGAGTATGTGAAGGTGAGCGCGTGAGAAAGTGAGGAAGGGTGGGAGGGTGCTCCAGCGGACGGCGATGCACCGACTCAGAACCGGAGCAACGCGTCCAGTGCGTCGCCCACCTTCTCCGCGTTCGGGATCATCGCCTCCTCCAGCGTGCTGTTCAGTGGGATCGCCGGCATGTCGGCGGAGCCGATGGAGCGCACCGGTGCGTCGAGAGCGTCGAAGCACACATCGTTGATCCGTCCGGCCAGCGCTTGTGCGAAGCTGTTGGTCAACTGCTCTTCGGTCACCACCAGGCAGCGACCGTGGCGGCGTACCGCGTTCATCACCGTCTCCTCGTCCAGCGGGACCAACGTGCGCAGGTCGATGATGGTGACCCGGCCCGGGAATTGCTTCGCGGCGCCCTTTGCCCAATACACGCCCATGCCGTAGGTCACGATCACCGCAGCCTCGCCCTTTTCCACTGTGGACGGGTCGGCCTCCTGCACGATGCGGGCCTTGCCGAAGGGGATGATGTAGTCGGGACCGGGCTCGATGGTCTTGGCCTCCTCGGTGCCCTTGATCTTGCTCCAGTAGAGGCCCTTGTGCTCCAGCATCACCACCGGGTTGGGGTCGCGGTAGGCCGCCTTCAGCAACCCCTTCAGGTCGGCGCCGGTGCTGGGGTAGGCGATCTTGATGCCCTTGATGTTGCATAGCACGCTCTCCACGCTGCTGCTGTGGTACGGCCCGCCACTGCCGTAGGCGCCGATGGGCACGCGGATGATGCAACTCACCGGCCACTTGCCCACGGTGAGGTAGCAGCTGCGGGCCACTTCGGTGAAGAGTTGGTTGAGCCCCGGCCAGATGTAGTCTGCGAACTGCACCTCCACGATCGGCTTCAGGCCGGCGGCGCTCATGCCCACGGTGCTACCGATGATGAAGGCCTCCTGGATAGGGGTGTTGAACACGCGGTGGTCGCCGAAGTCACGCGCCAGTGTGGCCGCCTCGCGGAACACGCCGCCGAGCCGGCCGCCCACGTCCTGCCCATAGAGCAGGCAGCGCGGGTCCTCCTGCATCAGCTCACGGATGGCGAACAGCGCGCAGTCCACCATCACCGTCGGTTCGCGGTCGGCGGGGGCGCGCTCACCCTTTTCCTCCGTCACGTCGGTCGGTGCGAACACGTGCGTGGTCAGATCGTCCGGCGTGGGGTCGGGGGCGTTGCGGGCCTCGTCGAAGTCGGCCTTCACCGTGGCGATGGCCTTCTTCTCCACCTCCTTCAGGCCCTCCTGCTTGATCCCCTGGTCCAGCAGGTATTGGAAGAAGCGCGGGTAGGGGTCGCGCTTGCGGTGCTCGGCCAGGTCGTCCGGACTGCGGTAGAACTCCATCCGTACGCCGCTCGTGTGGTGGTTCAGCAGGGGCACCTTGGCGTGCACCAGGAAGGGACGGCGCTCCTTGCGTACCGCGGCGATCACCTCCTGCAGCGTGCTCCAGCACGTGGCGAAGTCGGTGCCATCGATGCTGCGCACCTCCAGGCCCTTGAAGCCTTTGGCGTATTGCGGTGCATCGGCCACGCGGATCTCCTCGGAACTTGCGCTGATATCCCACTCGTTGTCCTGCACCAGGTAGATGATCGGCAGCTGCTTCAGCACGGCCATCTGGAAGGCCTCGGCCACCTCGCCCTCGGTGATGGAGGCGTCGCCCAGGGAGCACACCACCACGGGCGGCTCGTCCGGCGTGTCGTGCGCGATGCCCGCCTGTTCCTTGTACCACATCCCCAGGGCGATGCCGGTGGTGGGGATGGCCTGCATGCCTGTGGCGCTGCTCTGGTGCGGGATCTTCGGCATGTCGTCGCGGCGGAGACTGGGGTGGCCGTAGTAGGTGCGACCGCCGCTGAAGGGGTCGTCCACCTTGGCCATCAGCTGCAGCATCAGTTCGTAGGGCCGCATGCCGATGCCCAGCAGGATGCTGTCATCGCGGTAGTAAGGGGCTACGAAGTCCTGCGGCTTCAGCTGCAGACCCAGCGCCAGCTGGATGGCCTCGTGCCCGCGGCTGGTGGCGTGCACGTACTTGGCGGTGAACTTGGCGTGCTCCTCATAGATGTCGGTCATCGCCTTGGCCATACACATGAGCTCCCAGGCGCGCAGCAGCGTGTCGCGGTCGGGCGTGGCGGCGGAGGCGTGGGCCGGCTTCATTTTCACGGTCGCAGGCATCGGCAATGGGCGGGACCGGCGAAGTTAGGGGACAGGGGCGAGGGGACACGACATCCGCGGCGCAGCTGTGGATGAACGCGGGGGACTAATTCTTTCGAACCGCCAACCATAAGAGCAGGCCAATGAGCGCAGAGCCAAAGCCAACCCATATTCGAACGTTGTCGCTCACGAACATGCCACCGCCACCTATGAGTCCAGAGAATGCCATGAACAACCCAAGAAAGATCACGATGATGCTATTTCTTCCCTTGAAACTCATCTAACTATCCGTGCCTCAAGACGCACTCAACCGAGATAGGCCGATTCCATCAGGAGGGATCTGAATGTTGGAAAGGCATACTCTGTTCGGTATGAGCAGATCATGAGATGTAAAATAGTGAGGGCGAGAAGTGCTCTACATTTAAATTTGTTGAAAAGGCATATTTCGTGTTGAAAAATCATAGATTCTTTTGAATCACTCTTCACTAACCTTTGTGAACATGAAGTACATAGTTAAAATTTGTCGATGGAATGGACCGGTCAAAGAGGTGATGCGGCTTGAATTAAGGAACAACACGCCTACTGCTACTCCACCGCGAAAAGGTAATGCTGGATTCTGGCCGGAAGTCGTTCATTGGTCTGACAGAGGAATCCTGTGGAAATCAAGGCACAGGATTCGGAGGGAAGCAAGCCCACGATTGATGAGTACTGCGAGGTCCTTGTTGAGGTCACAGTTGGTTAAGGGAGTATTCAAAATTCTGTTCTCACTGGTCCTGGCTTGGATGATCTTCAAGTTGGGTTGGTCATAGTACTTTCCTTCCCCCACGTCGCTGGCGCGGATCTGTGATCCGTGCCTCTTCTCACAAAACCGTGTCCCGTGTCCCTTTCTCACAACACCTCCACCTCCAGCATCCCCGGCATCCCGGCATACGCTCTCGCACTTGAGTAAAGATAGTGGTGCGGCTCCGCCACAAGCCCGGCCTGCACCAGGGGACACGGCATCCGCGGCACAGCCGCGGACGAACGCGGGGGCATATGGCCTACAACCCGAGGCGTTGAAACGTTAGTGGGAATTGCCTTCGTAGCTCTGCCATACTTTCAACTGGGCCATCCATTCCGACTTCGAAGTACTGCCGTACGTTTTCAGTCTCATTCTCGTTCAGGGTGGTCAGTGCGCTATTGAATTTCTCGTCGCCCACACGCTTCATCAATTCTACGAGCACCCAACCATGATCATAGCCTGCAACGTCGTATATATCGCGTATTCTCAGAAAGGCTATCATTGAGTCCTCATCAGCTGTCAATGCTGAGTTCATAAGAACCACATACGAATTGTATCTATTGCCTAATGCAGAATATAAAGTGTCGGAAATCGGTATACCAGGAGATTGTCCACATGAACAGTATAGACATGCTACGATACTGGCCGACCAAAGAGTTATTTTCATCCTGCGTTCGTGTCGACCTCCTATGGATGTCCCCCCCCCTCGCTGGCGCGGACCGGCGATCCGTGTCCCTTTCTCACAACACCCCCACCTCCAACATCCCCGGTATCCCGGCATACGCTCCCGCACTTGATCAAAGGTAGTGGTGCGGCTCCGCCACAAGCCCGGCCTGCACCGGGTTCTCATGGATGTAGTCTAGTTTCTGACAGATGACCGCTGGTGTGCGCAGCCAGATGGGATGCAGGTCATGTTGCCAAAAGTGGATGGCTCCGGTGGCGCTCTTCAGCAGGGGCAGCATCCAGGCGGACCGGCTCTCCTGCAAGTTCGCGGTGATGGCCTCTACCACCTTTTTGGCGGTGAACTTCTTGTGGTCGCGGAGGATATCCTGGAGCCTGCCTCCTCCATCGGCCTTCGCGATCAGGTGGACGTGGTTGCTCATGACGCACCAGGCAAAGAGCGCAAGTCCCTTTTCCTGCTGGCAGTGGGCCAGGCTATCCACGATGATGTTCTTGTACTCGGGCCGGCTGAGCGCATCCACCCAGCCCAGGACGGCATAGGTCAGGAAATGGAGGTCCTCCTGGTCGTGGATCTTGTAGCGGCGGCTCATTGGAGCAAGGTAGGTGGGGGATGGGCTCGGATCACAGATCCGCGCCAGCGGGGGGGGGCAACGCTCAGCGTGCGTTTTGGCCGTCCCCCTTCCGCATCCGCCGAAGGGCCGCACCCATGGATGTGCCGACCACGGCGAAGAGGAAGGCCACCGATACGATCCGTGCGTCAAGGTGCACGGGCTCGGCGGTCGGAAGTCCGGTCCATAGCGCAAGCGCTCCCATGGTCGGCAAGCCGAGCGAAAGCAGGATCGCCCATTGCCAGTTCGCCATCGGCCGGAGAAGGCCGAGCAAGAAGCCTGCGAGCAGAAGGGGTACTATGGTGGCCGCCACTTCCGTGGTGTGCAGGTCGATCCAGCCGATGCCCAGGCCTAGAATGATAGCAAGCACGATGCATGTCAACGGACCGGGTGACCGCCAGTTGCGTTTCATGTTCCTTTCGTTCACACACCCGGTCCGACATGAGCGCCAGGTACTACGATCGAATTGAAGGTTCCGTCCGCTCGCGCCGTTCCGAGATGCTCTAAAGTATTGTCCAGGACCGTCCGGTCACGGACTACTTCGGCCGGATCGGGATCCAGATCTCCTCTTCGGAGGTCGGGTCATTGTTCCGGTACCTGTCGCCAAGCACTTCAAAGTGCGGCCGGTCGTCCAGGGCGTAGGCCGAGCCGGGCAACCACGTTCCGTGGATGTGACGGAAGATCGAATTGTCCGTGCTCGGGCCCCGGTAATGGAAGGCGGCATAGCGCCCACCGTGCACGATCAATGTCTCCATGCCGGCCGGCACGTTGGCGAAGTCGGGCACTTCCACCGTGGCCCAACGCTCGAACGTACGCATGGGCTGGAGGTCCGCGAAGAAGTCCGATCCATAGATGGCCACAGAGATGCGGTCGTTGCCCAAGGCATTCGTGACCTCCTTGCGCCGGGGCATGAAACGCCGCCACAACTCACCGACCCGGTGTTCGGCAAGGCTCATGGTCATGCGCATGCCGACGAGTTTCCTTTCCGCCATATCGATGATGCGCGGTCCCCTCTCCGAACGCTCCATTCGCCTTTCCTGAACTACGGTTTTTCGAAGTATCCCTTAAGGCTCATGCCGAGGCCGGTGATCGAGAGCAGTCGGTTCACCAGGTTCTTGGCGACCTCCATGTGCCAGCGGGAGTCGATCCGTTGCCGAAGCCGTTCATCGGAGGAATCCGCCGCGATCAGGGGCTCGCCCTTGTCGCCCTTGGATGTCTTCAGCCGGGACAGGCTGATGCCTGTGGTCAACACCTTCCGTTTCCGGAATCCTGCCGTGCGCAGGACACGGCCCAGGGTGGAACGGGTGTAATAGGAGAGGTGCTCCGGATAGTTGATGATGTTGTACCGGTCCTTGAGGTGGTAACGCAGCAGGCTGTTGAAGTTCGGCGTGGTGCAGTAGTAGAGGCCGCCGTCGCGGAGGGCGCGGTGGATGTGGGCAAGGTCCTCCAGGGGGTTGTTGATATGCTCCATCACTTCGAACGAGGTGACCACGTCGAACACACCTTCCGGAAAGCTATCCGGTCCCAGTTTGCCTGCGTGCATGGTGATGCCGTTCCGTTCCCCAAGCCGGATGGCCGCCTCCGAGTATTCGGTGCCATGCACCTCCCAACCACGCTTGCGTGCTTCGATCAGGAAATAGCCGCGTCCACAGCCGACATCGAGCAGCCGTCCGCTCTTTCGGTAGGGTTCGAATTCGTCCAGCAGCTCCTGGTAGCGCTTGACCGTGATGGGCGAGAGGTAGCCTTCCGTTGTGTAGGAATAGCTGCTGTAGTAAGCATTGAGCTCCTGCTCCGTGGGGATCCGTTCCATGAAAACAAAGCCGCAGGCCCGACAACGGACGAGCCCCTTGGATCCGTGGTATCCCAGCAGTCCGGCGATGCTTGCGGACCCGCAAATAAGGCAGGATGCGTGCTTGCATGGGGCTTGCACAGGTGTCAGCGGATCCACGGTGGAGATGTCCGGCATGCGCTAAAGGTAGCGGGGGAGGTCGGGGCGGACGATCGTTCGACGTGCCCCGCACATCCCGGCCATCACCCGCTCGCGGAGCCCAGCGGGGGTTCGTCCTGTCCGCGATGGAACCCGGCCGCGGCGCATTAGCTTCGTTCGCGTCGTCACCGTTCCATCCTTGCATCCTCATCCGACCTGCCCATGACCCGCCAAGCCCACGAACTGGACCACCGCATCGTCGGTGACGACATGCAATGCGTGGAGATCACGCTGGACCCCGGAGAGACCGTGATCGCCGAGGCGGGCACACTGATGATGATGGACGAAGGCATCCGCATGCAGACCATCTTCGGCAATGGCGATGGGCGTGAGCAGAGCTTCATGGACAAGCTCTGGGGTGCCGGGAAACGTGTGCTCACCGGCGAGAGCCTGTTCATGACCACCTACACCAACGAGACCACCGGTCGGCGCACGGCCTGGTTCGCCGCCGCGTACCCGGGCAAGATCATGGCGCTGGACCTGCGCGACTTCCAAGGCAGGCTGATCTGTCAGAAGGACAGCTTCCTCTGCGCAGCGAAGGGGGTCACCATCGGCATTGCCTTCCGCAAGCGGCTGGGCGTGGGTCTTTTCGGAGGGGAGGGCTTCATCATGCAGAAGCTCGAGGGCGATGGCCAGGTTTACATCCACGCCGGTGGCACCACCGTGCAGAAGGACCTGGCACCGGATGAAATGCTTCGCGTGGACACCGGCTGTCTTGTGGCCATGACCGACCAGGTGGACTACGACATCGAGTTCGTCGGCGGCATCCGCAACACGCTTTTTGGTGGCGAGGGTCTGTTCTTCGCCACGCTGAAGGGCCCGGGCCACGTTTGGATCCAAAGTCTGCCCTTCAGCCGATTGGCGGACAACATCATCGCTGCGGCGCCCAAGGCCGGTGGCAAGGGCAAGGAGGAGGGGAGCATCCTGGGAGGTATCGGCCGTCTGTTGGATGGGGACAACTAGCGGGCCGCCGCCGGTCTAAGGCCGTCCGCTGGGCTTCTTCCCGCCGTCCAACGCGTTCAGAAAGCCTTGCACCAGCCATTGCACCACACTGAAGCCCAGGGCCCACCAGAATCCCTGGACCTCGAACCCGTTGATGAGCGTGGCGGCCAGCATGACCAGTGAGGCGTTGATCACCAGGATGAACAAGCCCAGGGTGAGCAGCGTGACCGGAAGCGTGAGAATAATGAGGATCGGCCGCACGATGGTGTTGAGCAGGCCGAGCACCGCGGCCACGAGCAGCGCCGTGAGCACACCCTGCCAACTGTCCATGTGACCGATGGTGACACCCGGAAGCAGCAGGTCCGTGATCAGCACGGCGAGTGTCGCGAGGATGAGCTTGAGGATCGTGTTCATGGCCGAAAAGTAGAAAAGGGCCTCGCGGCCCTTCTCCCTTTCACCCCGGCGCGGATCACTGCTTCACGAGCTTGCGCGCTGTCGCCTGCCCGTTCTGTGCGATCACCAGGAAATAGGTCCCGTTCTCCAGATCGCTCAGGTCGAGCGTCCGTTCATAGCGGCCTTTGAAGCCGGTGATGGTCTCATGGTAGGCGGAACGGCCGGCGGTGTCGCGTACGTCCACCGCGAGGTCGCCGCGTTCAGGCACCTGGAACTCCAGGTGGAAGCTTCCATTCCCGGGGTTCGGGTAGCATTGCAGGTCGGGTAGGGTGATCTGCCTATCCAGATCGGTCACGCCACCTGCCTTCAACCGGTCCATTTCCTCCTGTGACGGCTGGTCCACGGAACCCGCCCCAGGTGACGAGCCGTTCCATTCGCCGCGGATCTCGCGCCGCAGCCGCGACATTTCGCGCCGCAGGTCGTCCATTTCACGACGCATTTCCTCGCGGTCGTCACGGCTCATGCCCGGATAGTTCGGCATGGGGGCCACGGGAGGCACTGGCGCCAGCGGAGCGTTGGGTGGCATCACCCAGGTAGGACCATCGCGCTGACCGAGCTCGCCCTTGAGCGTGATATCCTTGCCGTCCCGCTTCAGGTCGAGCTCCACGGCATCGCCGGGCTCCATGTCGCGTATGCGATCGGCGAGCGCGTCGAAATCATCCACGGGGTCACCGTTCACCGCCAGGATGCGGTCACCTTCCTTCACGCCCATCTTCTCGGCGGCCGACCCCTCGACCACGTCGCCCACGCCCGCGCCCGTTTCGTCCTCATCGCCCGGTTCCACGCCAAGGAAGGCCTTGGGCGAACTGTTCCATACGAAACCCTCGTCGCCATCCGCCCCGGACCAGATGCGGTAGTTGTAGGCCCTGGCCAGGTCGCCCTCACGTTCGCCCAGTTCGGCGGTGGTGTTCAACTTCTTCCCCGCGCGGTAGAAGGTGATCTTGACCTTGTCACCGGGTTCGTGATCGCGGATCACTTCGGCCAGGTCGCTTCCACTTTCAATGTCCTCATCGGCGATGCGTGTCACCACGTCGCCCGCCTGTAGACCGGCCTTGTCCGCAGCAGATCCCTTTTCCACATGCGTGATGCAGGCCGCGTTGTCCACTGGAAGCTTGGCGTTCCCGTCCTTGCATCCGTTCTTGTTGAAGTTGCCATAGTTCACGCCGAGATAGGCACCGCCGTACATCAGTTCCTCCAGGTCGGCCAGGTCCTCCGGTGCGATGGCGATGGCCATGGACATGTCGTTCAACGCGCTGTCCTCGCTATCGTCGCGGTCGATGTCTATGGCGATGGTTCCGCCTCCTCCTTCCATTTCAAGGTCGTTCATCACGCCGAGTTCGCGGAGCGCCTCCTCGATACCCTCGTCATCTGTCGCATCGAGCGTGCGTGTCTCGTGCGTGGTCTTTCCGTTCACGGTCCGGGTGACCTCGATCCGCACTTTGGGTGCGCCGTCCTGCGCCACGGTGCGGTCGAACGGAGTGGCTGCGGTCAGCAGCAGGACCGGGGTGATCATCAATGGCAGTTTCATGGGATGCATGGCCTTTGCTTGCCATCCAAAAGTACCGGGGGCCAATGCGGGCCTGTTGTTAAAGAACTGCAACAATTGTTAAGCGCTCAGGGGCGCACCAACCGCAGCGTCCGCGGTCCTTCGGGAAGATCGAGCCGCACCAGATAGCTCCCGGAGGAGAGCGATCGAAGGTCCAGCGCGTACGTGTGCCTATGCTGGGTCCGGTCGATGCGAACACAACGGCCGGTAGCATCCAACACCCGCAGGAGGCAGCCCCCGGGGAATGGTCGGTCGCGGCAGATGAGGTATCCTCCGGCACCGTCCGAACGCAGGGTCAGCACGTCCTGTGCCGCACCGTACCCATCGATGTCGGTGGCCGGCCCGATGGCTATGTCGTCCAGGGCGATGTCGCTTACGTGCGAGGTGCCGGTGATGCCCCGGAAACGGGCGACCACGCTTTGTCCGGCATAGGTGGTGAGGTCCACGGTGCCCGGATGCCAGGCGTCACCTTGATCACCGCTCACCACGGGTGCCGCATCCTCGATCCATTGACCGTTCGCGAAGAGGTCCACATGCAGCTCGCCGAGCCCGGTCCCGTAGAGATGGAACCAATAGCTGAGCAGGTGTGCTCCTGCTCCCGGCAGGCTGATGCAGGGTGTGAGCAGGTCGCCCCGTTGTTGCTGACAGCCACCCGAGGCCTCCAGGTAGAAGTAGCGGCCGGACATGTTGCCCATGGTGTGGTCGACGCTGGGTCCGGTGCCTTGCGTGCTGGTGCCGGCCGTATCCACGCGCCAGTCAAGCGCATCCTCGATGCCGTTCCGGCCATTGGACAGCCGGCCGACGTTGTCACATGCGAGCCCGCAGAGGGGTTGAGTCGAACAGGTCGGAAGACCCTCGCCATCCTCCAGAAAGGGATAGGCCGCGGTATGCGCCAGTGAAAGGATGGAGGCGACCAGCGTGTCATTGGGTGGGAATGATTCGCTCAGAGCGCCGGTCCATGCTTCGAAGTGGTTCAGGCTGTCAGGGAGCAGGGTGCCCAATGGAGCGGGGAACACGACCTCCGCGCTGTCTCCGGGTTGCAACAGCAGCGGCGCGAAGAGGTCCACCGGTGGCTCATCGTTCACCAGGTAGCCGGCCTGGATGCCGTTCAGAGCCTGTGCTCCGGCATTGCGCAGCAGCAGCTTGACCGTCGGCTCCGACCCGCAGTCCAACACCAGCGGTGTTGGTGACAGAACAGCGAGCAACTCCGCATCGAATTCCGCCTGGCAACCGATCAGTTGTTGGGGGCGTGCGATGGCCTTGGAACGACGTGCCCACGCCCCGTTGGGTGCGATCGCGGTTACGGCGAACCAATCATTGTGGAGCGCCTGAAGTCCGGTGAACACATAGCTCGTGTCCGTGGTGGAACCGACACTGTCCATGTAGTTCGCCCCGAGCCGGTGCGTGATGTATCCCGAGGCCTCGGGCACCTTCGGCCAGACGATGCGGGCGCTATCCACACAATTGAGAACGACCTCCAGATCGTCCGCGGAGCGCATGATGGTGAATGGACCCGTGATATCGAAGATCCCGCCCTGCTCCACCTGTAGAAAACAGTTGGGGCGCACCACATCGCCGAGGCTGAGGTCATAGTAGCGCTGCGTGCCGGGTGCTGGTGGAAGCGATGTCCATGTGGTTCCGCTGTCCAGGCTCAGGGACAGATCGAACGGGTCGTTGCTTTGAGGTGCATCCCAACGCAGGCGGTGGCTCTCGGAGGAGGTCAGCACGTCACCGGCCAGGGGATAGGTGATGCGTGGTCCGGGTGCCACGTATTCGTAGACGATGAAGTAGGGTTGCGGACCTTCGGGCACATCGGTCCCGGTGACGGTGAACGACCAAGGGCCGTCCAGCGGAATGTCCACCACCACCTGCTCCATGTTGTTCACGTGGTCCTCACCCGGAAAGGCGCCTGCCCCGAGCAGTGTGGCGTCCGGCGCATTGTCCTTCTGCCACGGCTGGTGTGCGTTGGACGCGGGGTCGATCCCCAACAGGTCCAGGTCGTTCACCAATACCACTGTGCTTTGAAGGGCTGCAGCCGGGTCCATCCAGTAGAGCATCACGCGCAGTTGGGTCGCACCCGGGGGCACCGGCAGGCTATGCACAACGGATTGACCCTGGTCCACGGATCCCGTGAGATAGCGTCCCTCCTCCATCGCACGCCAGGCGCGCGCCGCGTTGATCCGTCCCCAGCCGAACGTATAGTCGGGGCCGGCGGTGCCCAGGTCGTCCGCCGTGTTCAGAACGAAGGCCTTGATCAGACCGCTGGACGGATCGGACCCGTTCAGTTCCCTCCATCCTTGGTACAGCACGGCCAGGGTGCCGGCGATCCCTGGTGAAGCGGCGGAAGTGCCGCTGCCGGTGGCATAAATATTCCCGGGGTCGGTGCTGACCTGGCCGTTGCCGAACGCGCTGATGTCGGGCTTGATGCGGCCATCAGCGCTGGGCCCACGGCTGCTGCTGCTGACCACGGCTCCATTGTCGGTGAGGTTCGCCGTCGTGATGCAGTTCTTGGCGATCTTATGCCCTCCGGTCACGTTGCCCCATGCGCTCCCTGCACCAAAGCCGCAATCCTGACCACCGTTGTTGCCTGCGCTGAACACCTGTATGATGGCGGGGTGGGCCACGGTCTCCAGGTCCACTTGGCGGGTAACGTTCGTATAGCCCGCATTGCACCCATCGCTGTAGGAACTGTTGAAGATCACAGCCCCTTCGTCCTGATAGAGGTCGACCGTATTGGGCAGGGACGCTTGATATTGACGCACGAGGATGGTGGCGCCGGGCGCCATTCCCGGGTAGCGCGGATCAAGATTGCCTGCTCCGCCCACGATGCCCGCCACCATGTCGCCATGATCGCCGACCAGGTCACCGCTCACCGGACCTTGTTCGGTCCGGCCTTTGAAGTCGATGTGCGGGCCTACGAAGCCGTCATCGTTCACCACCACGGTGACGCCAGAGCCGTCCAGCCCCCCTTGCAGACCGGGCTGCGGAGCGATGGGGTTCACACGATGGAACGTCCTCCCCCGGATGTCATCTGGCAATCCCTCCCGCGGAGCGGGCGCCAGCCATTGCACGGCGGGGTGTCCTGTGATCCGCATCCACTCCCTACCTGAGAGCTGATAGGTCCGTGCTCCTTCCGACCCCATGGTCTCGAAGGGCTTTCCGGAAAGCGAACGCACACGGTCCAATCCTTCCGCACCCTCGTCCGGCCAGGGCGTCACGAGCACCGCCATGCTGCTTCGCTTCCACCCACGGTCCTCCTGCTTCGCATGCATTTCAGGGGATAGCTTGTCAGCTGGTCGCGGAATGCGAATGCCGATGGCACCCGCTTCCTGCAGCATTCGTCCGGGTATGGTCGCCGGCAGTGAGACCGACCAGGCATGCGGGCGCAACGGGTCGATGAAGCGTATCCCCGCGGCAGCGAGCTTGTCGCGTTCCGCCGCGTCGAGGGTATGCGTGAACGCGATGAAGCGATGGATCCTGTCGCTGCGCCGTTCGCCGGCGGCCAGCGTCGGAGGACCTTCCATGACGGATCCCATCACCACCCGCCCCGAACGCAGCTCGAGCACCGGGGGGATCCGGGTTTGTGCCGAGAGGAGGATCGGCAGGAAAAGGGCCGCGGTCAGTGGAAAGCGCATGGTCCGAAGATCGCAGGATAGGATGGAACCACGGTGCTGGAAGGCACCGATCCTTGAAAGGCAGAGGTCAAGCGTCGTCCCGGAACCGATCGATGTCGCGCCGCTGACGTTTGGTCGGGCGACCGGGAAGGCCATCCGGACGGGCGTGGACCTTGCGTGCGATCTCCGCTTTTTCCAGGTCCGCGAACGGCGTGATATCCTCCAGGAGCTTGGGCACAAGCTTCGCACCGACACGGGAGGCCGGAACGTCCAGTATGCGGAAGCGGCGCCAGATGGGTGGGCGGCGTACGGCGATGGTGTCGCCCGCGCCCACTTCCATGGATGGTCTCACCTCCTGCTCATTGAGCAGCGCACGCCCCTTCCTGCACGCTTCCGTGGCCAGGGAGCGGGTCTTGCAGAGGCGGACGCACCAGAGGAATTTATCGAGACGCATGCGTACATGAAAAAGCGCCCCGGAGGACGCTTCTCTGTTCAGTGAGCCCGGAGGGACTCGAACCCCCAACCAACAGAACCGGAATCTGTCATTCTATCCAATTGAACTACGGGCCCAACGGCCGTTCGGGAGGTGCCCGAAAAGCGGTGCGAAGATAGGGAACGGCCCCGCACCCGCGTTGGATCAAGTACCTTTGCCGACCTTTTCGCCAAAGCGCCCATGACCGAGCTCCGGAACATCGCCATCATCGCACACGTTGACCACGGCAAGACCACGTTGGTGGATCGCATCCTGCATCAATGCCAGTTGTTCCGCGACAACCAGGAGACCGGCGACCTGATCCTGGACAATAACGACCTGGAGCGGGAACGTGGCATCACGATCCTGAGCAAGAACGTGAGCGTTCGATACAAGGGGGTGAAGATCAACATCATCGACACCCCGGGCCACAGTGATTTCGGCGGCGAGGTGGAACGCGTGCTGAACATGGCCGACGGTGTGATCCTGTTGGTGGACGCGTTCGAAGGACCGATGCCGCAGACACGGTTCGTACTCGGCAAGGCGATCGAGCTCGGTCTGAAACCCGTGGTGGTGATCAACAAGGTGGACAAACCGAACTGCACGCCCGACGAGGTGCACGAGGCGGTTTTCGACCTGATGTTCGCGCTCGACGCGACGGAGGAGCAGCTTGATTTTCCCACGGTCTATGGCAGCAGCAAGCAGGGGTGGATGGGGCCGGACTGGAAGACGCCCGTCGAGGACGTCAGCCATCTGCTCGATGTGATCCTGCAACACGTGCCGGCGCCCGCGCAGGTGGAAGGCACGCTGCAGATGCGGATCACCAGTCTTGACTACAGCAGCTTCCAGGGGCGGATCGCGGTGGGTCGCATCGCCCGGGGCACCATCAAGCCGGGTCAGCAGGTCACCCTTGTGAAGAACGACGGTACCCATCAGAAGGGGCAGGTGAAGGAATTGATGGTGTTCGAAGGTCTGGGCAAGGAGAAGGTGAAGCACCAGGTCGGCTGCGGCGAGATCGTCGCGGTGATGGGCCTGGAGAACTTCGACATCGGTGATACTGTCGCTGACGCGGAGGACCCCGAAGGCCTGGCCAGGTTCACGGTGGACGAGCCCACCATGAGCATGCTGTTCACCATCAACAACTCGCCGTTCTTCGGCCGTGAGGGCCAGTTCGTCACGAGCCGCCATTTGCGCGATCGACTTTTCAAGGAGATCGAGAAGAACCTGGCGATGCGGATCCAGGAGACCGACAGCCCCGATCGGTTGCTGGTGTTCGGTCGTGGCATCCTGCACCTCAGCATCCTTGTGGAGACCATGCGCCGGGAGGGATACGAGTTCCAACTGGGCCAGCCGCAAGTCCTGTACAAGGACATCGACGGGCAGCGGCACGAGCCGATCGAACAGCTCACCGTGCAGGTTCCGGAGCCTTTCAGCAGCCGGGTGATCGACCATGTGACGCGCCGGAAGGGCGAGATCCTCAACATCGAACAGAAGAGCGATCGCGCGGTGCTCGAATTCGCGATCCCCGCCCGTGGCATCATCGGGTTGCGCAACACCCTGCTCACCGCCACGGAGGGTGAGGCCATCATCGCACATCGGTTCAAGGGCTACGAACCGTTCAAGGGGTCCATCGCCGCACCGCGCCCGGGCTGTATCGTCAGTGCCGAGACCGGTACCGCCATCGCATACGCGATCGACAAGCTCCAGGACCGCGGCAAGTTCTTCATCGATCCCGGGGAGGAGGTCTATGGCGGACAGGTGATCGGCGAAAGCCCCAAACCCGGCGAGGAGCTCGCGGTGAACGTGATCCGGGTCAAGAAGCTCACGAACATGCGAGCCAGTGGTAGCGATGAGAAGGTGAATATCGCGCCGGCCGTCAAGTTCAGCCTGGAGGAGTGCATGGAGTACATCGCGGACGATGAATATCTCGAGGTGACGCCGAAGAGCCTGCGCATTCGCAAGGTCCTGTTGAACGAGAACGATCGGAAGCGGGCTGCGAAGAAGCTACAGGAGGTGTGAACCTCCATCACACATTCTGCGCCCATGCGTGCATCGCCGGCGCATGTCCACCGGGTCCGTGAGATCGCCGTGATGTTCACGTGAAAGCTCCGGTGTAGATTCAGCGCATGGCACCGATCCGCGCCTTCGTTCCGCCCCTGGTCCTCGCATGCCTGATCACCGCCTGCAAGCATGGTCCCGATGGGGCGCCGATCGATGATGCGCTCTATCGGATGGCACTGGATCAGGAGGGCCACGTCTGGTACGGTTTCTCCGATGCACTCCTGCCAAAGAGCGCCGGGTCCGGCCATGGTGAACCGCTTTTGCGCACACGCTACAACGATGTGGCGGCGACACTTCTGGACAGCATGGGCAAGGTGCTTCCGGATACTGTTTTCCCGGTGGGCGCGCTGGTCGTGAAGGAGCTTTGGGAGAACGACGGTACGATCGGGACGTACGCGGTGCTGTTCAAGAAGCCCTCTGAACCCGCGGCCGACGCCGACGGTTGGGTATGGGGATATTTCACCGGTGACGGCGAAGTGCGTGTGACGGCATTGGACCAGGGCGCGGCGTGCCGCACCTGCCACGGCCAACCCGGCCATATCGACCGGACGTTGATGAACATCTACTTTCCGTGATGCGTCATCGTCGCGTACCGACCAGAAAGACGCACAGTTCCTCGCTTCCGATGAGTGCTTGGTCCGCGCCACGGATACGAACGATCGAAAGCGTATCGTTCGCGAGGTCCATCAGGCCGGGGTCATCCGCGAGCAGCAGTGCGTTCCGATAGGGTGAGGACACCAGTGCGCGTCGGAGTTCGTGGGGCGGAAGGCGGTAGTGCGGTTCTGTCCATGAATAATAGGAAACGATGGACCCGGTCGCGGGACAGAAGACCGATCGGTCCAGATAGCCGCTGATCGCCGGTGCGGCCTGATAGGGATGCACCATGATCGGAAGGCCCTTGTAGCGGCTCTCGAGATACCAGTCCACGACCTGCTCCGCCGTGGACCGCGGTGTGCGCAACCCGATCCACGTCATCGCAAGTGCGCCAGGAACCTGCAAAGCGAACAGGGCGAGGATGACGATCCGTCGGATCCCCGACACAAGTGTTGGGCGCATCCACAGAACGGCCAGAAGGCCAAGGAGGATCGGCCCGTAGTAACGCAGGCCCTGGAATGGAGCGAGCACGGGGAACGCGAGCGTGCCCAGGATGACGAGCAGGAAGAAGACCAGCCCGCCTCGTTCGGCCCGGATGCACACGATCGCGAGGCCCAGGCAGAAATAGCCGAGCATCTCGTTGATGTGCGGATATGTGTTATTGAGCCAGGTGGTGTTCCAAGGCCGTGGCCGGGCGAGGTCCGGGAAGGGCAGGAACAACTGCCCGAGCATGCGACCGATCTCATCCGGCAGGGTGGCGATCGAAAGGCGGTGCACGTCGGGTGTGTAGGGAAGATGATCGCCGGGCCAGGCCAGGATGAAGGCGCATGTCGCCACGGCGAGCACGGCGATAAGTCGCACGCGTTCGGCCCGATCGATCCCGCGTTGGAAGGTCCCGGTGATCGCCCAGGCGCCCGCCACCACGATGCCCCAATAGTGCGTCATCGTTAGCGCCATCAGCGCGAGCATGGTGGTCCAGGGGCGTTCGGTGTCGTGTGCGAGCAGGGCGATAAAGAGGAAGCACATGCCGGGACCGTAGTTGCGGGCGATCACGGCATACTCGAACAGCACGAAATAGCCGAACACGGCCAGCACCCGGAAGAGGATCGGCCAGGGTGCGCGGAACAGGATGAGCCATGCGGTGACCACGGCGAACAGGCCATGCAGCACGCCCATGACCAGCGGGTGATGGGTGACCAAGGTGAGGCCGTGCACCAGCAGCGGCCACAGCGGTGGATGGCCCTCGTTGCGCAGAGCATGCAACAGATCATGCACGCTGTGATGGTCGCGCGCCAAACACCACACCTGCATCTCATCGAGCCACATGCCACCGCGCGCCACGCCGATGGCGACCACGAGCGTGTAGAGCGCCCAGGCGGTCCAGGCGATGGTGCGGTCGCGGGGGGCGTGTGCGTCATGCACCATGATGATGAAGGTGCGGATCTTTCCCGAAGGGGATGTTCACCCGGCCAGCCGCGGGTCCGGCTTCCAAGGCAGTTTCTCCATGGCCTGGGTACGCAGAGCGCAATGCCCGAACTCCTCCTCGACCACGCCGGTGAGGCGGTAGATGCCGCGCCCGCGGAAGGGGTGCCGTTCCGCGATGGCCGGGAACTGCGTGCTGTCCCAGAAGTCGCCCGCCGTGTCGATGAACGAGCCGAAGGTCATGTCCTGTCCGGTGTGGGTATGGGTGGCCTTCACGTGGATCATGTAGCCCAGCATCTGCACGCGCTTGTTGATGTGTGAGGGCATTTGCCGGGAGAGGATATGAGGAAGTGAAGAAGATGAAAGGGTGAAAGGGTGAGAGGGTGCATTTCCATTTTCTGATCGTCCGATCGTCTGATCATCTGATCGGCACTCCACCAGCGTGAACGGATCGCACAGCGGGAAGCCGAGCAGTTCCAGTTCGTCGTAGGCGTCGGCGAGCGAATGGTGGTGCAGCTCCGGCAGGCGCGGCTCCTCGACCTTGGTGACGAAGAGATCGCCGATGGGGTCGGCCGAACGGGGCCCCTCGTGCAGCAGGGTGAGGTCCCAGAGCAGTCGTGGTTTGCTCCGTCCGGTGAAGCGCAGTGCCCCCACGCGTACGAGCATCCGGGCCTGTTCCACGTGCAGCGGCACGCGACGCAGCAGGTCGGGCAGGTCGGTGAAGGGGCCGTGGCGATCGCGTTCCTTCAGCAGCAGTTGTGTGACCTCCGTGGGGAAGCCTTTGATGTTGTTGAGACCAAGGAACAGGAGTGGTGGGTGATGGGAGGCGATCGTGGAGTGGCGCTGTCGCATCCCGCTCATCACTCCACGCTCCGCACTCACCACCTCCCCCAACGTGCACAACTCCCCGCTCCGGTTCACGCACGGCGCCTCGATGACCGCGCCCGCGCGTTTGGCCTCATGCAGGTAGAACTCGGTGTGGTAGAAGCCGCCGAAGTTGTTGGCCACGCCCACGAGGAACTCCAGCGGATGGTGCGCCTTCAGGTATAGGCTCTGGTAGCTCTCCACGGCGTAGCTCGCGCTGTGGCCTTTCGCGAAACTGAAATCGCCGAAGCTCACGATCTGCGTCCATAGCTCCTGGACCTCTTCCAAAGGATGACCTTTCGCCAGGGCACCGGTGAAGAAGCTCTCCCGCACCTCGCCGAACTCCTTCCTGTTGCCGAATTTCCCGCTCATGCTCCGCCGCAGGACATCGGCCTCGGCCAGGGATAGCCCGGCGTATGCATAGCCGACCTTGATCACGTCCTCCTGGTACACCATCACGCCGAAGGTGTCGGGCATGATGTCCAGCAGTTTCTTCGGCGCCAGCTTGCGGCGTTCGGGGTCGTGGTAGCGCAGCAGGTATTCGCGCATCATGCCGCTGTGCGACACGCCGGGGCGGATGATGCTGCTGGCCGCGACCAGTCCCTTGTAATCGTCCACGCGCATCTTCTTCATCAGCATGCGCATCGCGGGGCTTTCCACGTAGAAGCAACCGATGGTGTCGCCCGTGCGCAGCATGTCCTTGATCACCGGGTCCTGCTTGAAGCGCTTCACGTCGTGGATGTCGATGCGCTCGCCGGTCCGCTGCTCCACCAGTTCCACGGCGTCGCGGATGTGCCCCAGCCCGCGCTGGCTGAGGATGTCGAACTTGTACAGACCGATGTCCTCGGCCTCCACCATGCTGAACTGCGTGGTGGGGAAGCCCTTCGGCGGCAGGTGCAATGCGGTGTAATGGGTGATCGGCCGTTCGCTGATCAGCACGCCACCGACGTGGATGCTCAGATGACCGGGCAGGCCCTTCAGGCGCGGGGCGTAGCGGTGGATCGCCTGCACGATCGGGTCGCTCTCCGGGGGTGCGCTCGTGCGCCCCGAGAACTCCAGGCGGTCACCCTTGCCGATCCAGCGGGGGCGGGAAGGATCCCCTGCGCTCAGCGCCGCGATCTCATGGGGTGGCAGGCCGAAGACCTTGCCCAGTTCCTGCACGATCGCACGCTCCTGGAAGGTGCTGTAGGTGGCGAGCAGGGCCACGCGCCGTCCTTCCCCGTACTTCTCGAAGAGCCTTTGTGTGATGCGGTCGCGGTCCTTCCAGCTGAAGTCGATGTCGAAGTCGGGCGGCTTGTCGCGGGCGGGATTGATGAACCGCTCGAAGTAGAGGTCCAGCTCGATCGGGTCCACGTCGGTGATGCCCAGGCAATAGGCCACCAGGCTGTTCGCGCCGCTGCCCCGCCCGACATGGAAGAAGCCCTGCTGCTTCGCGAAGCGCACCAGGTCCCAGTTGATCAGGAAGTAGCTCACGAAATCCTTCCCTTCGATCGTGCGTAGCTCGTGCTCCAGGCGCCGCAGCACTTCCGGTGATGGATCGCCGTAGCGATAGCGCACACCCTGCTGGGCCAGCTCGTGCAGCAGCCTGCGGTCCTCCTCCGCGTCACCGCTCCAGGTCCGCAGGTTCTTGCTGGTGTTGAAGGCGAGGTCCACTTCGCATTGTTCCAGCAGAGCCTCGGTGCGCTTGAGCAGTTCGGGTGCGTGGGCGTATGCCCGCAGCAGTTCCGCCGTGCTGAGGAAGCGCTCATCGGGTGGGGCGAGGTCGGCCGGTGTGAGCTTGGTGTGCAGCGTGTTGCGGTCGATCGCGCGCAGCAGCCGGTGCGTGTTGCGATCGGCCTTGTGGCGGAAGGTGGCCGGGGTGAGCGCGACGTATTTCTCCTTCGGATGGGTCAGGCGGGCGAAACGCATCCGGTCCACCTCGCCCGGCCGTACGCCGATGAGCTCGTTCTCCCGCAACACGGAAGGAATGTGCCTTGCGCCGTAGGGATGGATGAGGAAGGTGTCCGGCAGTTCGGGAGCGCGCTCGGGCAATGCTTCACCATCGAGCAGGTGGTCGGTGAGCAGGCCGTTGAGCTGATGCAGCCCCGCGTTGTTCCGCGCCAGGCCGACGTAGAGTTGTCGCATGCCCGAACGGAGGTCGATGCCCGCCACGGGATGCACGTCGTGGTCCTTCGCCTGGCGGAAGAACTCGCTGTGCCCGGCCGAGCAGTTGATGTCGGTGAGCGCCACGTGGCGATGCCCGCCGGCCTGTACCTCCTTCAACAGCCGCTCGGGCGAGAGCACCCCGTACTTGAAGCTGAAGAAGCTGTGGACGTTGAGGAGCATGACGATCCTACATCACGTCCGCCGGTTCGCCAATAACAACGGCGCCTGGCCATTGAAGGGATCGTCCATGCGACCGATGCTCTGGGCCTCCATGCCGCTGGCGCGCATCACGGTGCGGTCGCCGAAGCGTTTGCGGACCTTGTCCATCGCCTGGTACAGGCGCATCGCCTCGGCGGTGTCGGCGAAAGCGTCCATCTGGTGCCCGCCGCCCACCAGGTGACTGAAGCGCACGCCGATCAGGCGGATGCGCTGGCGGCGGTCGTACAGCGCGCGGAACAGGTCGTGCACCAGGGGCAGGATCAGGTGGTCGCAGGCGGTGTGGGGGATGCGCTGCTGCCGGGTGTGTGTGTTGAAGTCGGCATAGCGGACCTTCACGGCCACGCAGCTGGTGAGCTTGTTCCCCTTGCGCAGCTGGAAGGCCAGGCTTTCGGCCATGGCGGTGAGCAGGCCGTGCAGCTTCACCATGTCGATCGTGTCGCGCTCGAAGGTGCGTTCGGTGCTGATGCTCTTGCGTTCGTGCCAGGCGATCACCGGGCTGTCGTCGATGCCGTTGGCCTTGCGCCACAGCACGGGGCCGTGCTCGCCCAGCAGGCGTTGCATCAGGTCGATCGGCACCTCCTGCAGGGTGTGGATGCGCATCACGCCCATGCTGCGCAGCAGGTGCGCTGTCTTTCCGCCCACGCCGGGGATGCGTTCGATCGGCATCGGTGCCAGGAAGGGTTTCTCCGTACCGCGCGGCACCTGCAGTTCGCCCACGCCCTGTTTGGCCTCGCCGGTGGCCACCTTGCTCACGGTCTTGTTGATCGACAGACCGAAGCTGTTGGGCAGGCCGGTGTCCTTCAGGATGCGCCGCCGCAGCTCGGTGGCCAGCTTCCAGCTGCCGAAGAAGCGGTCGGTGCCGGTGAGGTCCACATAGAACTCGTCCACGCTGCTCTTCTCGAACAGCGGCACGTGCGCGCGGATCACCTCGGTCACCTCGTCGCTCTTCTTCAGGTAGGCACCGCTGTCGCCCCGCAGGATGATCGCCTCCGGGCACAGCTGCCTGGCCATCTTCATCGGCATGGCGCTGCGGACGCCGAAGGTGCGCGCCTCGTAGCTGCAGCTGGCCACCACGCCACGGTCGCTGTCGGCGCCGATCAGCACCGGCAGGCCGTTCAGTTTCGGTTCGCGCAGGCGTTCCACCGAAACGAAGAAGGTGTTCAGGTCGAGATGCAGGATGGTGCGATCCATGGAAAACATGACGATATATCCGTCATTTCCCATCCGATAAAATAGTCATTACATTTGTCCGTCGGATAACCGGTCAACAGGATGATGGGAACCCTGGCGGCCGGGACCGGTCCTGACCGAACAAAAAGACCCGCACACCATGGCGACCCCGTTCTTCGGACCCAACCTCAAGCTTCTCCGCCAACGCCGCGGCCGCTCCCAGGAGGAAGTGGCCATCGCGCTCGATGTGAAACGCTCCAGCTACAGCGGCTACGAGAACGGCAGCGCCGAGCCGCCCTTCGACCTGCTCATGCGCATGAGCGAGTATTACAAGGTCAGCATCGACAAGCTGCTGAAAGACGACCTGACCAGTTTGAGCGAAAGCCAGCTCGGCATCCTGGAACGCGGCGGCGAGATCGACCTGAGCGGGCGTCGCCTGCGTGTGCTGGCCACCACCGTGAACAGCGAGGACCGCGAGAACGTGGAACTCGTGCCGGAAAAAGCCAAGGCCGGCTATGCGTTGGGCTATGCCGATCCGGAGTACATCAGCATCCTGCCCACCTTCCAGATGCCCTTCCTGGCGCGCGACCGCAAGTACCGCACCTTCCAGATCAGCGGCGACAGCATGCCGCCCGTGGGCGATGGTTCCTGGGTCACCGGGGAATATGTGCAGAACTGGCAGAGCATCCGCGATGGCCAGCCCTACATCGTGGTGACCAAGGACGACGGCATCGTGTTCAAAGTGGTATACAACAAGCTGAAGGAGAACGGCAACCTGCTCCTGTGCAGCACCAACCCGATCTACCAGCCCTACGAGGTGCCCATCGGCAATGTGCTGGAGGTATGGAAATTCGTGCACTTCATCAGCAGCGAGCTGCCCGAACCCAATCTTTCCCGCGATGAACTGGCCCGCAGCGTACTCGACCTGCGCAAGGAGGTGAGCCAGTTGCGGCACCACATGGAGCAACAGGGGCGGTTGGCGTTCTGACGGGTGATCTTCGGCGGGTACCGTGCAGGTCCGTCATCCCCATCACGGAATGCCTGGTATTCAGGATATCTCCCTTGTTCATAATTGATATGGGGTACTTGTCCCGGTTCAGGGGGACCGGCTATTTTTGAACCTGCTCCCAATACTCGCCGCAATGAAGTTCGCTCGAACACACGTTCGTATCTCCCGCTCATTTCAGGAACTCCTCCTCGGAACGACCGGGCTCGTCCTGGTATGTGCCCTTGGGACCAAGGCTGCAGCTCAGACCACAGAGACCTTTACCAGCACCGGGGTTTTCACAGCACCTCCAGGTGTCACACAAGTCACTGTGGAATGTTGGGGCGGTGGTGGTCGCGGTGGATCTCGGAACAGCAATGGGAATGGTGGAGGTGGAGGTGGCGGTGGCGCCTACGCACGCAGCGTCCTTACGGTCGTACCTGGTAACAACTATACAGTAACGGTCGGCGCGGGAAGTACGTCGAACACCGCTGCGGGTGGCGATTCGTGGTTCGGGACCAACACGACCATATTGGCGAAGGGCGGATCGACGGTGGCGCTGAATTCCTCCACGGGTGCTGCTGGAGGTACTGCCGCGGCATCTATCGGTACGGTGAAATTCAACGGCGGAACAGGGGCAACGGTCACAGGAAGCAATGGCGGAGGCGGAGGGTCGTCCGCAGGCACCGCTGCTAATGGGTCGAACGGTGCGGGTTCAAACGGAGGTACCGCCCCGGCAGGTGGCGGGGACGGCGGCGATGGAAGGACCGGGACCAATGGAAATGGCTCGGCCGGTTCTGATCCCGGTGGTGGCGGTGGTGGTGCACGCAGGACCAGTGGTGGAGGTACACGGAACGGGGGGAATGGTGCCGATGGTCAGGTATTGGTCACGTACACCTATCTCTATACCAATGGCACCTGTATGGCCGCAGCCTCCTACAATGCGATTCCGGACAATGGCTGCGGCTCGAACAATGCGATGAACTTGACGATCCCGATCTCTGGTCTGCCGACCACCTTGGGCACCGCGCCAGGCAATGCTCGCCTATTGAGCATCGACCTTATCGTGGAGCACACGTACAATGCTGATCTGGAGATCACGCTCATCTCACCGACGGCCCAATCTCGGCTCCTTGTGGCCGATCGCTTTGGCAGCGGTAACAACTTGGGTAACCCAAGCACATGTCCCAATACGCTGTTCACCCTCCAAGATGGGGGTACGGCCCTGAACAATACCAACACGAGCAATGTCACGGGCACCTATGCACCGGAACAGACGCTTGCTGCTTTTACCGGCGACCCGAACGGGAATTGGATACTGAGTGTTTGCGATGACGCGAACGTGGACCTGGGCAACGTGCGGTATGTGCACTTGAACTTCTGCGAAGTGCCCCAGATCACGGGGACCTCCAGCAACAGCCCCTTCTGTGTCGGGAGCACGCTCACACTGGGCGTCACCGCCACGGGCTCACCGACCCCGACATACAGTTGGTCCGGAACGGGAACGTTCAGTCCCAACAACACGAGCGCGAACGTCAGCGTGACCGGTGGTGCGGCGGGCAACTACAACATCACCGTATCCAATACCTGCGGTTCCGACAACACGAACGTGGCCGTCACCACGACCGCTCCACCGTCCGCATCGAACGCAGGCTCCGACCAGAGCGATTGCTTCCGGGAGACCTTCACCCTGGCCGCCAACACACCCGGCACGGGTACCGGTGCCTGGTCGGTGGTCTCAGGTCCCTCGCTCAATGCTTCGCAATTCATCAATTCGGCTTCACCCACCTCGGATTTCGTCGCGGATGGTGGTCCGGGCACCTATGTCCTGCGTTGGACGATCAGCAACGGTTCCTGTACTCCGGAGACCGATGATGTCGCGATCGATGCCAACACCACCTGTAGCTATTACTCCCGGTCCTCGGGCAATGAGACCGATCCGATCTGGGCGATCACACCCGCAGGCACTCCAGGCGCCGCCGTGTGGAGCACCACCTCATCCGCCACGGTTCAAAGTGGTGATGCCATCACCGTGAACAGTGCGACCTGGACGGTCTACGATCTGGACGTACAAGGCGGAGGGAGCGTTGACCTGGGAGGCAACAGCCTGGAGGTATACGGCACGTCATTGAACAACGACGGCGGTTTTTCGGTGACCACGGGTGCGGTCCATTTGAGCGGTGGGTCCACCGTGACGATGGACGGCACGGGCGACTGGGACCTGTACGACCTGATCATCGATGGGGTGGGCGGTGACCAGCAGTCCACCGAGCTGAAGATCCGGGGCTCTTTGGATGTGAACAACGGCAGCTTCAATGCGAACACCCTTGGTGTTCCGGGCCGCCGTCTGGTCCTGGCGAGCGGCGCTACCGGGACCGGTCGATTGGGACCGATCGTGGCACCGGGCACCTTCACCGGTGAGATCATCATGGAACGGTACGTACCCGGTGGGGCCACCGACTGGCGGTTGATCTCCGCGGCGACGAACAACAACCACCTGAGCTCCCTGGAGGACGACTTCATCACGGCGGGGTACCCGGGAAGCCACTTCCCGAACTTCGATGATCCTCCGGGCAGCAACATCCTTTGGCCGAGCATCCGGACCTACGATGAAACGAACACCGGGACCGCCCTGAACGATGGGTTGATCGGTGCGACGAGCGATGCGATGGTGATGGCGGCCGGCCAGGGTTTTGCGGCCTGGAGCGGGACGACGCTGACGACGACCACACCCTTCACGATCGATCTGCGCAGCACGCCGCGCCAGGGGAGCTACGTGCTACCGATGAGCTATACGAGCACCGGGAACCCGTCCGTGGATGGATGGAACCTGGTCGGCAACCCGTTGCCCAGCCCGATCGACTTCACGAACGTGAGCCTTGGCGCCGACGTGGAGGACCAGTTCTGGGCCTTCGATCCATCGACGGGCAACTATGTCTACTGGGATGAGGGGACCAGCACGGGAAGCTCGGTGATGAACGGGAACATCCAGAGCATGCAGGGCTTCTGGCTGCACGCCACAGGTTCGAACGTGAGCACCACGGTGAACGAGACCAGCAAGACGCTGGACCCGAACGGTGGGGCGCCGTTCGGAGGTCTGGACATCGCGCAGCAGCCGTTGCTGCGCCTCGGCCTGGAAGCGAACATGAACCAGTTCAGCGATGAACATCTGATCCACTTCGGCACGGGCAACGCGGGAATGGACGCCACGGACATGGAGAAGTTCTTCTTCGCGCATCCGGAGGCACCGCAGTTGTGGACGAGCGCCACGGACGGCACCGACCTCGGATTGAACGCGTGGGGCGAGGTGACCGGGGATGTGACGATCCCGGTGAAGGTGAAGGCGGCAGTGACGGGTAACTACACACTGACTGTGATGCAGCTGACCGATACATTGGCGGCGGGGCATTGCCTGGAACTGGAGGACACACAGCAGGGGACGACGATACCGGTGGTGGTGGGTACCACCTACGATTTCGATCTGGATGCCAGCACCCCGGCGGATCCCGCTCGGTTCCTGTTGCACATCAGTACGCAGCCGGAGGGCGAGTTGACGGCATCTTCAACGCAGGTCGCGATCGGTGAGCCGGTACAATTCGGCAGCGGAGCCCAACTGGGCATTACGGTGAACTGGGACTTCGGTGACGGGTCGTTCAGCATGGATCCCGAGCCTGTGCACAGCTATGGGACCGCGGGGACCTACCCGGTGACCCTGACGCTGGGGACCGTGCCTTGTGACCTGGTGCTCACCACCGATGTGGAGGTGATGATCAGCACGGGACTGGATGAGGAAGGGGACGACCACTTCACGGCTTGGATGCGGAACGGGTCCATTGAGATCGATTGGTCCGGTGGCGCCGTGTACAGCAGCATCGAGGTGATGGATGTCGGAGGCCGCCTGGTCCGCGTGGTACCCATCAACGGGGTCCAAGGGCATGTATCCGTCACCATGAGCGATCTCCCGAACGGGATCTACACGGTCCGGGCTATCGGTGACCATGCACCACGTGTGGTGGTGCTGCCGATGATCCGCTGATCCCGGAACATGCATCGGAAAAGGGCTCCGCGCGAGCCCTTTTCTTTTGCCGACGGTTTTGGTGATACCGGCCCGGTGCTACCTTGCGGGACCCGATCGAACTGACCATGGACCGCGCCCGATCGTTGCGTATCACGGCCATATGGAGCGCCTTGGCGGTGCTTTTCACAGGCTGTCTCACCATCGAGGAGAACTACACGTTCAAGAAGAACGGATCGGGGACCATGGAATATGTCGTGGACCTGAGCGCGTTCGGTGAAATGATGGAATCCTTTTCCAAGATGGGAGGGGAAGAGAAAGGCGATGATGGCCTCGAGGGTATGAACATCAGCGATCAGGCCGACAAGCTGAAGGGGCTCGCGGGCATAGGCGGGGTGAAAGTGAAGAACAAGGAGAAATACATCAAGCGGGTATCGTTCAAGTTCAAGGACATCGATGCGCTCAACCGTGCCTTGAACGTGCTCCTGCCCGACAGCAGCGGGATCGACCAGACGTTCTGGCGGTGGGAGGGCAGCACGCTCGTTCGAACGAACAACCGGCACGCTGCCGAGCTGGGCAACGACATGGGTACCGGAGAGGCATCGGATTCCACCGATCCGACAGCGTTCCTCCAGAGCATGCACTACAAATACAGTTTCAAGTTCGCGCTGCCCATCAGCGACCATACGGTGGCGGATGGTGTTGTCGTGGATGCGCCGGATCAGAAACGTCTGGACCTGGACACCGACTGGTCCGTGATCATGAACGATCCGAAGGCCCTCGACCTGCGGATCACCCTGTCGAAGTAGACATGGAGGAACATCTGCTGGAACGGGCCATCCGGCTGGCTGCGAAGGTGCACAAGGGACAGGTCGACCGTTTCGGCAAACCGTACATCCTGCACGTGATGCGTGTGATGATGCGCGGACACGATCTGGAGGAGCAAGTGCTTGGCGCCCTGCATGATGTGCTGGAGCGTTCGGACCAGACCGTCGACGACCTCGCCAAGAAGGACTTTCCTCCACGGGTGCTCAAGGCGCTGGAGCACATATCCCGCGTTCCGGAGGAGGACTATGATGCCTATATAGAACGGGTGATGCGTGACCCGCTCGCCGTTCGGGTGAAGCTGCACGACCTTGCGGACAAGATGGACCTGCTCCATGTGAACACGCTCGCCCATGCGGACTTGAAGCGGTACAACCGCCAATTGGCCGCGTATCACCGGCTGAAGAAGCTCGTCGAGGAGGCCCGTGCGAACATGATCATCCAGGGGCGTCGGACCCGGGCGTGATCCGGACCAGGGGTATGTCCGGTCCGGTTACCTTAGCCCCTTCATTTTCAAGACCATGCGCAAGGAGAAAGTTCTGATCGCCCTTTTGGCGTTGCCGATATTCCTCGGCTGCGGCCCCGCCTCGACGGTAGGTGACGATGGCCGGCACGATAGCACCGCCACTGCCGCGGCCGATAGTTTCCGCTGGGAGGTGGACCAGTTCGCGGACGTCCGTGTACTCCGGTACAAGGTCCCGGGCTGGGACCAACTTACCCTCCAGCAGAAGGAGCTGGCCTATTACCTCTCCATGGCCGGTCTGAGCGGACGGGACATCATGTGGGACCAGAACTACAGGTACAACCTGACCGTGCGCCGGGCGCTCGAGAAGATACTCCGTGACTACAAGGGCGAAAGGACCGGCAAGGATTGGGAGGCCTTCCTGACATACGCCAAGCAGATCTTCTTCGCCAATGGCATCCATCACCACTACGGCAACGAGAAGTTCACGCCCGGGTTCGAGCGCCCCTATCTGGAGCAGCTCGTTGCTTCAAGCGGGGCGCAGCTCCCCAAGGAGGTGGTCGACGTCCTCTTCGACCCGAGCCGTGACGCGAAGAAGGTCAGTCTTGACGCCACCCGTGATCTGGTACTGAGCTCCGCCGTGAACTTCTACGGAGAGGACGTCAACGAGAAGGAGGTCACCGCCTACTATTCAAGGATGGAGAAACAGGAGGATCCCAAGCCACTGAGCTATGGGATCAACAGCAAGGTGGTGCGGCAGGATGGCAGGATCACGGAACATGTGTGGAAGGTCGGCGGCATGTACGACGCGGCCCTGAAGGAGGTGGTGAAGTGGCTGGAACTGGCCAAGGGCGTTGCCGGCAGCGAGCAACAGGGCAAGGCGCTCGGTCTGCTCATCGACTTCTACCGTACCGGAGACCTGAAGACATGGGATGATTTCAACGTGGCCTGGGTCAAGGATACCATCAGCCAGGTCGATCTCATCCAGGGTTTCGTGGAGGATTACAACGATCCCATGGGCAGGAAGGGGTCCTATGAGTCCATCGTGGAGGTCGTGGATCCCATCGCGACGAAGAACATGCGGGTGATCCAGCAGAACGCACAATGGTTCGAGGACCACAGCCCGCTGATGGCGGAGCACAAGAAGAAGAACGTGGTGGGCATCACCTACCGGTTCATCAACGCGGTGAACGAGGCGGGTGACGCCGCCCCGAGCACGCCCATCGGCGTGAACCTGCCGAACGCGGATTGGATACGTGCCACCCATGGAAGCAAGAGCGTGAGCCTGGGCAATATCATCGATGCCTATGACAAGAGCAGTGGGACCAGTTCCCTTGAGGTCTTCTGCAACGATCAGGAGGAGATCGATCGCGCGCGTAAGTATGCGACACTGAGCAGCAACCTCCATACGGCCCTGCACGAGGTGGTGGGCCATGCGAGCGGTCAGTTGGAACCGGGCGTGGCGGGAACGGCGATCACGCTCAAGAGCTATGCGAGCACCCTGGAGGAAGGCCGCGCGGACCTGGTCGCATTGTATTTCCTGATGGATCCGAAAATGGTCGAACTCGGTGTGATGCCATCGCTGGAGGTCGGAAAGGCGGAATACGACGGATACATCCGCAACGGGCTGTTGTACCAACTGCGGCGATTGAAGCTCGGGAGCGACATCGAGGAAGCGCACATGCGGAACAGGGCCTGGGTCAGCCGGTGGGTCTACGACAAGGGTCTTGCCGACAGTGTCATCGTACGCAATGTGCGGAACGGCGAGACCTATTACGATATCCGGGATTATGAGAAGCTCCGCGACCTTTTCGGACAGTTGCTCCGGGAGGTGCAGAGGATCAAGAGCCAGGGTGACTATGCCGCAGGGAAGGCTTTGGTGGAGGATTACGGGGTGAAGGTGGACCCCGCATTGCATGCCGAGGTGCTCAAGCGCGCAGAGCGTATCCGAACGGCACCCTACGCAGGGTTCGTCCAACCACGCCTGGTCCCGGTCACCGATGACTCCGGCCACATCACGGATGTGCGTGTGGAATATCCGGATGATTTCCTGGGCCAGATGCTCGAATATGGAGAGCACTTCTCGTTCCTGCCCGACATGAACTAGGACCGATCGCGATCGCGGGGAAGGGGCGGCTCGGGTCGCCCCTTCCTTATTTGGGACCTTCGTCCATGGGCCGTCGAGATCCGTCGACAACACCGGCCGCTCCGTCGGAAACTGCCAGCGTCAGCGAAACACCGCGCGACCACCCCCCGTAACAAAGCGTGTCCAAGTAGTTCAAAGGTCAATCTGAAGAGTCACGTTACCCCTGCCTAGGGCTCAGCCCGGTGGGGGTTTCGTGCGTTCGGCCCCAACCGTTGCACAGGGCGTTGGCTGCCCAACTGGCGATGACCATGTCGGGCTTGGTCCGGGTGTCGTAGCCCTGGGCGCGTACATAGCCCACGGCCGCCTGGTAGATCCGATGCGACGCATAGCGAGGATCGCTGTTCAGGTCGAGGTCGATCCGTTCAACGTGTACACCACCGTCGTGGGAGAGATGCTCGGCCACCGCGATGCTGCGTTCGACCTCCCCCCACAGGCGGGTCCAGAGGTCGGTGATCCGTTCGGCCCGGTCCTTCCGGTAGATGACCTGTGCACCGTTCTGCCTGAACCGGAGCACTACCGTTGTGATGTATATGGTGTGGTCGGCCCTATTGTGACTGTCCGTGCCTACGAGCACTTCGGTCGTGGGATCTTCGTGCAGGATGTCCCTTACGTGGGCAACAAGGCTCACGGTCCGTCCATCGCCGGTGCTTCGGAATCCATTGATCATGGCCATCGGGTGCGCTCGAAATTAACGCCATGGTCCACGGGTGGCGCAGTGATCCCGCAGAGGGGGAACTTCTATATTTGCAGCCCCTTGGCCGGAACATCATGCACCGGCAGGCCACGCCGAAGTGGCGGAATTGGTAGACGCGCACGTTTCAGGGGCGTGTGAGCGAAAGTTCGTGTGGGTTCGAGTCCCACCTTCGGCACCAGGAGAGGCGACCCGCAAGGGTCGCCTTTTTCTTCGGCCGGTGAAAGGGTCCGGCCCCCGCGTACCTTTGTCGGCCCGAGCCATGCGAGGCAAGCGCTACCGTTCCCGACGCCAGTGGTACAATACGCACGCCTGGGCATATTTCTCGGCGGGCCTTCTGGTGGCAGGTGGTGTGGCCGCCCTCACAACGGGTCGCTTCATCTATCCGATACTCGCCCTCTCGATCGCCATTGTCGGCATGGTGGTGGCCTACGTGCGGGACAGGGGGGAGGAATGTCTGTACATATTGGATGACCGGGAGGTGCAACTTCGCAACGCGCGCTCCACGGTGACGATCCCGCTGAAGGAGGTCGTCGATGCCAGCCTTGTGGACCGTTCGGCGGCCCGTGATTACATCGTCCAGCGCGCGCGACGCGATCTTCCATCGGATCCCGGGCGTGCGGCCGTCCGGCGGCACGAGGCGCTTTTCGTGCGCTTTTGCTCCGTGGACATCGGTCTGCGGACCCTCACGTTCGGGCTCGGTCGGCGAATGATCGACCGCATGCCGAACGCCAAGAACGATCTTGTTCTGCTTCGGTTGAGGAACGGTGAGGAGTACGTGCTGTCACCTCTTTACAACCAGGACCTGGTCACGAATCTGAGCAGGGCCACACGGGAGGCAGGTGCTGTGTGATCACGCCACGTTCCGCCGGGCTTCAGCGCCAGCGCAGATGTGTGCCGATCCGCAGCGTGGACCGGGATGACATCCGGTTCAACTGGCAAAGCCGCCCAACGGTCGTTCCATAGCGGCGTGCGATCGCGGACAGCGTATCACCAGGCCTTACCACATGGAATGCGGCCCTGGTATCCAGGTCCATGGCCCGGCGCAGGTCCACCACACTGGAAAGCAGTTCCCCGGTCCGTAGGTCGAAGATCCGGGACGGATCGATCGGTCGGCCGAGGTAGCGTACCTCGAAGTGAAGGTGGCTCCCGGTGGACCGACCGGTGCTGCCACCAAGACCGATCGTGTCACCCGCCTGCACGATATCCCCAACTTGTAGAAGGCGTCGGGAAAGATGGCCATAGAGCGTTTCCAGACCATTGGCATGGCGGATGACGATCACGTTGCCGAAGGACTTGTTGTACCTGGAGATGCGCACCATGCCTTCGAATGCGGACACGACGGGATCCCCGGTCTCCAGGTCCAGGTCGACCCCATAGTGCATGCGTCCTCGACGTGGTCCGAACGGTGAGTTGATGCCGCCACATACCGGCATGGCATTGTCGCATGCCGCCGTGCTGATCGTCAGCCGTTTTGGAGCACCGAGCAGTTCCTCGCGATCGTGATGAGCGAAGATCGAGGACGTGTTCCAGCCACAATAGACCTCATATCCCGGGATGCGGACGAGCGAGTCGTTGATGTCCCATTCCGCATTTGCGCTCGATATTTCACGGGCCGCAGGCATCGCCTCTTCGTACGCGCTCTCCTCGTCCGTGCCTCCGATGGCAGAGGTATCCTGTACGACCTGGGCGTGCATGCCGGAACCCCAGAACAGAAGGATCGGGAGAACGGCGAGTGAGAGGTTCCTCATGGCGCGCGCAAAGCTATCCGGGGCTCCGGACCGTGGAACCCCTTGATCGTTAAATAGTTTCAACGATCCTGATCGGAGAACCAGGTCAATGAGGACCAGTGGACGACGGGACCACCCAAGGTGATACGGAGCGTATCCCCCGGTTCCGGTCCGGAAGCGACCCTATCAGGGAAGCTGCTGGACCCGCGTGGCCGTGGGCACGGTACCGCCGACGTTCACGAGGATCGGGTCCCTGTCGTTCGACGCGCCGGCATATTTCACCACACCGTCGAGGGTAACATCCTCGGGGTAGTACCCGTTCGCGGTCGCTGTGGGCACGGTGCCGCCGATCCGTACCAGGATCGGGTCCCTGTCGTTCGAAGCACCGGCATATTTCAGGCTGCCGTCCGGCACCACATTACCCGCCCACAGCAGGCGAACGGCCCCGCTTGTCTTTTGAGCATTGGTCCCGTAAGTAGCGACGGACCCGTTGGTCAGGTCGAGGACTGTAGGGGTGGTGCTCAGGGCGATCGTGTTCGCTGTCATGCACGCGAGATGGTTGCGATGCCGGACGGCCACATAGTAGGCGTCCGTGGCCACAGCGAACGCCACGGGGGAGGACCCGTCCACATCGACGATGTCCCCATCCCGTTGAACCAGCGCACAGCGCGTAGCCTGCAGGGCCGTGTTATCGTTCTTGTCGCGTAGTTCGATCAACACCCAATCCACCACCGCATCGTTCCCGCTGACGGCGAGCACCGGAGCTGATACGGCTTCGCCCCCGCCACCCAGTTGGCTGTAGCCAAGCGCGGTATAGGGCTCCGTGGTGGGGAAGGACCCAAGGGAGCGCAGCGCATCGTTCATCAACCCCGTCCCGGAGTTGTAGGGTCCCTCGAGCACGACACGGGCCTGCAAAAGCACCTCATTGCTTATGGGAATGGTGCTGGGGGCCAATCCATCATTGGGGTAGCGGCCGCTCGCCACGTCCAGGTTCTTCAGGACCGAATAGACCAGCGTGACCGGATCGAAGCGGAACACGACGCCGAACCCGTTGGTGCCACCTTCCGTGCATGTGCCGTAAAGCTTGCCATCCGTGCCCGCGATCAGGTTCGATCCGGACAAGCTGCCCTCCGTGGAGGTCATGTCGTACTCCTCGGTATACAGGGCGCTGGCGATGTTCCAACTGTAGATGCATCCTCCGAAGAAAAGCCCGCCATCCTTGCACATGCCATAGAGCTTGCCCGGCGTCCCCTCCACGAGCACCCCTCCCGGGGTCCCGCCCTGCAATCCATCGAAATCGTAACGCTTGGTGAACGTGTTCGAGGTGGGGGAGAAAGTGAACAGCGTGCCGTTGCTGTACTGTCCGTTCTCACTGCAGGACCCGTAGAGCAACCCATCGCTGGCGAGGAAGAGCTCGGCCGATGGCAGGGTGCCCGATGTCGTTGTCAGGTCGAACCTGTCGGTCACCGTCCCTGAGACCGGATCGAAGGAGAACAAGGTCCCCAGACCGTTGGCCCCGCCCGCGGTGGTGGTGCCGTAGAGCAGTCCGTTGCCACCTGCGACCAGTCCTCTGCCTGGCGAGCTCCCGGTGGAACTGCTCAGGTCGGCGCGCTTGGTGATGGTACCGGTCGATGGAGCGAATTCGAAGACCGTTCCGGCCCCGTTCGTTCCCCCCGAAGCGCATACACCATAGTACTTGCCGTTGGCCCCTACGAGCGTGCCCACGGGGAACTGGCCGGTGGTCGTGCTGAAGCTGCTGATGAGCACGAACGCATCCGTATTGGGGTCGATCGAGAAAACAGTGCCTACGGAACTCGTGCCACCCCCATTCGTAACCCCGTAGAGCAGGCCGTTCGCGTCGAGGACGAGCCTTGATTTCGGGCTCGATCCCTCGCTGAAGGCGAATGGGATGAGCTCCGTCATCGTGGACGACGCCTTCACGAACTTGAAGATGGCCCCCGCACCACCTGATCCTCCATCGTCGACCAATCCATGGAAGGTGCCCGCCGGGTCCTCGAGCAAGCCACCTTGTGCACTCAAGAATCCGGAGTCATACATGTTGTAAAGGACCGTCAGCGTGCTGGTCGTCGTGTTGAAAGAGAAGAGGGTACCGGAACTGAAGGTTCCGCCCAATTGGGTCATACCATAAAGGAGGCCGTCGCTGCCGAGGATAAGGCGACCAAAGGGCCGATATCCGGTCGTCGGGCCGAGGTCGACCAGCTTCGTGTAGGTGCCAGTGGAGATGTTGAAGCTGAAGATCACACCCTGGTCGCTGGCCCCTCCCTGGGAGCAGGTTCCGTACAGGAGCCCGTTCCCTGCCTGTACGACCTCCCCTTGCGGGAACCGTCCTTCGGCCATCACCAGGTCATGGATATCGGTGTATACGTTGTTCACCGGGTCATAGCTGAAAAGTGCTCCGGCGTTGTTGGCCCCGCCGCTGCTGCAGGTCCCATAGAGCAAGTTGTTGCTCGCACGGTACAACCCACCGAAGGGATTGGTCCCGGTGAGCACGGTCAGGTCCACCTTCTTCGCGTACGCGTTCCCGGTAGGATTGAATTCGTAGATCACGCCCTTGTTGGTGGTGCCGCCAAGAAAGGTCGTGCCGTACAATTTGCCATTGCTCGCCAGAACGGGAGCGCCTTTCGGTAGACGGCCGTTGGTCTGATTGAAGTCGACGCGCTTTACGAAGGCGTTGGTGGAGGGGTTGAATTCCCAGAACGTACCGAAGAAATTGGTGCCGTTCGTACTGCTGGTGCCATACAGCTTGCCGTTGGTATGCTGCACCATCCCGCGAATGGGTCCACCACCGCTGGTAGAGCTCATGCTGTAAAGCGTCGTATAGGTACCAGTGCCGGGCGCATAACTGAAAATGGTACCGAGCCCGTTCGTCCCGCCGAACTCCGTCACCCCATAGTACTTGCCGTTCGTCGCCTTGATCAGGTCGCCCTTGGCCCCACCACCATCGTAGCGGAAGAAATCGTGCTTCTTCGTGAACGTGCCTGTCTGATCGACGGTGTAGATCGTGCCGATGTCGCTCGTACCTCCGGAACTGGTCGTACCCCAGTAGGTCTGGGCGATCAGCGACGTCACAAGGAAAGGGCACAGGGCGGCGAACGCCAGGGGGCGCAAGTTGCGGTCGGGCATGGTCATGGGTCTGTAAGGGGAGTTGAAATTAATCGATCATCCTTCCTCCGCCAAGAGCGGGGGCCGGACAGGGAGTCGGGTACTTCGATCCAAGGTACATTTGAGGGACTCCCATGAAGAAGCGCCTCCTCGATCCCGTGGAATTGGCCAAGGCCAGCCACATGCGCCCCGGCGATCCTCGTTTGATCCTGTTCAAGGAGGTCAGTGGGTTGAACAAGCTCCAGCAGATGTACGAGGTCATCGGTGACCTTTCCGATAACGCGTTCATCCAGGCCCTTTTCAAGGAACTCGAGCTACAGGTCGAGGTCGCACCGGAGGATGTCGCCCATATGCCGCGCGAGGGCGGGGTGGCCCTTGTGGCGAACCACCCGTACGGGGCGATCGATGGGCTGGCGATGCTGCATGTGCTCAACGGCGTTCGTCCGGACCTGAAGGTGATGGCCAATTTCATGTTGCAGCAGCTCGAGCCACTGAAGGACCGTTTCATCGGGGTCAATCCTTTCGAGCGGATCAAGGACCGGACGAGCTTCCAGGGCATGCGGGGCGCGTTGGCCCACATGGCGGGTGGCGGTGCCTTGGGTGTCTTCCCGGCCGGGGAGGTCAGCAGCTATCGCACCGAGGTGAAGGGAGTGGCCGACCCCCGCTGGAAGACACCCGTGATCAAGCTGATCCGGAACGCGAACGTGCCGGTGGTGCCGGTGTGGTTCGATGGCTCCAACAGCCTGATCTTCCATATGCTTGGAATGATCCACCCGAACCTGCGCACACTGGCCCTGCCCAAGGAGATGCTGCGGATGCGCGGACGCGCCGTGCGATTGCGCATCGGCAAGCCCATCGCTGCGAAGGACGTGCAGGCCTTCACCGACACCGAGCGGTTGGGCCGCTTCCTTCGGGCCAAGACCTATGCGCTGGGATCGGGGGTGCACGTGCGGCACGAACAGTTCCGCCCCCTGTTCTTCCCCAGTCAACCCAAGGAGATCGCCACGGCCATCGATACCGCCGAGCAGCGTGCGGAGGTGGAAGCCCTGGCCGATGTCCGCATCAGTTCACAGGGCGAGTTCGACCTCTACCTCACGCCGAGCGAACGGATCCCCAACGTTTTGCGCGAGATCGGGCGGCTTCGGGAGATCACGTTCCGCTCCGTGGGCGAGGGCACCAACAAGGCCATCGACCTGGACGAATACGACCTCTATTACGACCACCTCGTGTTGTGGGACCGGGAGCAGGGGCGGATCGCCGGGGCCTACCGCGTGGGCGATGGCAAGCGCATCATGCGCCGCTATGGCAAGCGTGGCTTCTATACGCACACCCTGTTCCGGATGGAGCGCGGCATGGAGAAGGTCCTGGGACAGAGCTTCGAACTGGGGCGCAGCTTCGTGGTGCAGGAATACCAGAAACATAGGCTGCCGCTCTTCCTGCTTTGGCGTGGATTGCTCATCCACATCATGAACAACCCGGACCATCGCTACCTCATCGGTCCGGTGAGCATCAGCGGGAGTTACAGCCGGCTCTCGCGGGCCCTCATCATCGATTTCGTACGACAACACTACTACGACGAGGAATTGGCCCAACTGATCCGCCCGCGAAACAAGTTCCGGGTGAAGAACGAGAAAACGGATAGCGCGGCCCTGCTGGAAGCCGCGGCGGACCTGAAGAAATTGGACCAGATCATCGCCGATGTGGAGCCCAAAGGAGCCACTGTCCCGATCCTGCTGAAGAAATACCTGCTCCTGAACGCGCGGATAGTCGGATTCAACCGGGATCCCCGGTTCAACGATGCGCTCGACGGGCTCATGGTGCTCGACCTCACCAAAGTGCCCGATCGGGTGGTCGAGGACCTGAAGAAGGGAATGGCGGACCAGGCTGCGGTCTAGGCGAACACCGCTGAGGTGATCGCAGGGACCGGCCGCTCCACGGGTACATGGTCCGTGCCATGCACGTATATCCGCCAGCGTCCACCCTGGTATTCCAGGGCGCTCATGTGCTCCACCCAATCGCCGGAGTTCATGTAGTGCACGCTGCCTTTCTCGGTGGATATCATCCGTGATCCGGGTTGGTGGATGTGGCCGCAGACCACATGGTCGTGGCCATCGTGGATCGCGATCTCCGCAGCGGTGGCCTCGAAATCATTGATGTACTTGACGGCCCGTTTCACGCTGTTCTTGATCTTCTTGCTGAAGCTCATCCGGGGGCGGCCCGTCATCTCCAACACGCGATTCACCACGTTGTTGGTGCGGATCAGGAGGTCGTATCCCCATCCGCCCAGTTTGGCCAGCCATTTCGCGGTGGTGACGGACGTGTCGAAGATGTCGCCGTGGAAGAACCAGTAGCGTTCACCGTCGAGGATCAGTTCCAGCTTGTCCACCAGGTGGAGGTTCCCGAGGCGTGACGGGCTGTAGCGACGAAGGGCTTCATCGTGGTTGCCCGTGATGTAGTACACGGGCACCTTGGCCGCCAGCTTCAGCAGCCGTTTGAGCACCTGCATGTGGGCCTTTGGGAAGTAGCGCTTCTTGAACTGCCAGATGTCGATGATGTCCCCGTTCAGGACCACCATCCGGGGCCTGACCGACCGCAGATACTCCAGCAGTTCCTTCGCCCGGCAGCCGTAAGTGCCCAGATGCAGATCGCTCAGGACCAGCAGATCGAGCTCGCGCTTCTTCATCCTGGCGGCAAAATTCGACCCGTGCACATGCCCCGAACGTTGGATCCATGTTAAGTCGATGGATTTTTCCCGTCGGACGTGTTGATGGAGTGCGGAATTTTGTGGTGCGATGGAGACCCGAACGACCTTGGTGCTTGGTGCCAGTTTGCGCGCGGACCGCTATTCGAACCTGGCGGTGCGCCGGTTGAAGGAGCATGGCAAGGTCGTCATCGCGGTCGGCCTGCGGGAAGGGACGATCGACGATGTGCCGGTCGTCCGGGAGATCCCGATGGGAACCCCGATCGATACGGTGACGCTCTACTTGAACGCGGCGAACCAGATGCCGTTGGAGGAGTACATCCTGGCATTGCATCCCCGCCGGATCATCTTCAACCCGGGCGCTGAGAACGACCATCTCGCGATGCACGCCAAGGCTTCGGGTATCGCGGTGGTGGAGGGATGCACCCTGGTGATGCTCTCCGCGGGTACCTATTGATCGGCACAGGCGGAACGGAGCACGGCGCAGGCCTGGTCCACCTGGTCCGGCGTGATCGACAACGGCGGTGCGATGCGGAACGCGGTGGGGCAGCTGAGGAACCAGAAGCCGAGCACGCCCTGGTCCAACGAACGATGCACCGCACGTTGCACGCGGTCAGCATCGCCAAGCTCCACGGCGAGCATGAGCCCGGTGCCCCGCACCTCTTCGACGGCCGCATGTTGGAGGCCTTGCTTGAAGTGCTCACCCATCCGCGCGGCGTTCGCGATCAGGTCCTCCTCCAGCAGCACTTCCAAAGCGGCCAGACCAGCGACGCAGGGCAGGGGGTGACCCCCGAACGTGGTGATATGCCCGAGTACAGGGTCGTGCGTGAGCAGGTCCATCCGTTCGCGGGAACTGACGAAGGCGCCCATCGGCAGACCGCCGCCCAGTGCCTTGCCCAACACCAGGATGTCCGGCACCACATCGAAATGTTCGAAGGCGAAGAGCTTCCCCATCCGCCCGAACCCGGTCTGCACCTCATCGAAGACCAGCAGTGCACCGACGGATGTGCAGCGCTCGCACAAGGCCTGCATCCATGCCTGGTCCGGTACGCGCACGCCTGCATCCCCCTGGACCGGTTCCACGACGACGCAAGCAGCATCATTGGTGATCCGGTCCAGTTCCTCGATATCGTTGAAGGTCAGGTGGTCCACGTCGGGGAGCAGGGGGAGGTTGCGGTAGCGCTTCGCTGTGTTGTCCGTAAGGCTCAGGGAACCATGCGTACTTCCGTGGTAGCTCTTGCGGAAGCCGATCATGCGCGTGCGACCGGTGGCGCGCTTGGCCAGTTTCACCGCGGCCTCGATCGCCTCCGTGCCGCTGTTCACGAAGTAGGCGCTGTCCAGCCCATCGGGCAGCAGCCCGGTCAACCGTTCGGCATAGCGCACCTGCGGTTCCTGGATGAATTCACCGTAGGGGATCACATGCAGGTACCGATCGAGCTGCTCGCGAATGGCCTGCACGACGCGCGGATGGCGGTGGCCCACGTTGTTCACGGCCAGGCCGGCGACAAGGTCGAGATAGCGCTTGCCGCTGCGGTCCGTCAACCAACAGCCCTCGGCATGGACGATGTCCAGGGCCAAGGGCTGGGGACTGGTCTGCGCGAGATGATCGAGGAAGGCCCGGTGCAGTGCGTCCATGTGGACGCGAAGTTCGGGCGTTGCGATCATCCGCCGTTGGGCGCACGGCGACGCATGCCTCCTGGTGGCGGACCATCGCGACCGGTCCCCTGATCGCGCAGACGTTTCAGCAGCTCGCGGTTGAAGTCCCTTTCGGCCTTGAAGAGTTGCAGGGTCTTCTGTGCGCCGACCGTCCTCTTGAACTCAGCGGCGTACTTCTTCCGGATGTCCAGGTCGCGCTGGCGGAAGCCCAGTTCGCGGTCGATCATCTGTGACGCATCGCTCTCGGAGAGGTCCTCGATGCGACCCTTCATCGAGCGGTGGTATTCCCGCATCTCCTTGCGGGCGTCCTCCAGTTCCTTATCGTACTGGTTGTACACCGGCCAGAACTTCTGGGCCTCCTCGGGGCTGAGGTCCATCTTGCGTGTGAGGTAGGCGCTTTTCTGAGCCTTGATCTCCTCGAGGCGGTCCTCGGGTATCGGCGGTCCATCGTCCTCCTGGGCCTGCAGCGGCACGGATCCCAGCAGGGTGAGCGAGAACAGACAGGTTCGGATGGTGCGTGCGTGCTTCATAGTGTGGTCAACAGTTCAGTGATGTCCGTCCCTTCATCCTCGAAATAGGCGACGATCTCCTCGTCGGTCAGGTCCGGCGCGGAGCCGAGGGCGGCTTGCGGATCCTCCACGGCCAGGGCGGCGAAGGTGGCGTCGTCGTCCAGAAGGAGCAGGTCATCCACGTTCGGTGCTGTGGTCGTGTCCACGATCGCTATCGTATCCGTGCCCGGATCCGGAGTGGTCGTGAAGTACCACAGGACAACGGCCAACATGGCGGCGATGGGCAAGGCGATCCCTGCCCGACGCAACAGCAGCGGCCATCGGTTCGCGGGACGTGCGGTGATCTGCTGCTGGACCTCGTGCGGGAAACGGTCGAAGAACCCCTGCGGCACCTCGAAGGGACCGGTGCGGGGGATGCCATGCAGCAGGGGTGACTCCTGCTTCAGGCGTTCGTCGTCGTATGCTTCCATGTGGATCACGGGAATAGGACGGGGGGGGCGTCATTTGGTTTGATCGGTCAGCCAGCGTTCGATCTTCTTCACGGCGATGTGGTAGCTGGCCTTGAGCGCGCCAACGGAGGTTCCGGTCACGGCGCTGATCTCCTCGTACTTCATCTCGTCGAAGTACTTCATGTTGAACACCGCCCGCTGCTTGTCCGGCAGGCGCATCACGGCTGTTTGAAGCTTCCGCTGGATCGCATCCCCGCTGAAGTGTTCGCTGCTGTCCAACGTGGTCGTCAGCCGTTCGATCACCGCGTCCTCGCTCACGAACAGTCCACGACGCATCCGCTTCAGGTGGGTGATGCTCTCGTTGTAGGCGATGCGATAGAGCCAGCTGAACAGCTGTGAATCCGCGCGGAAGTTGTCCAAGCCGTTCCACGCTTTTATGAAGGTGTTCTGCAGCACGTCCTGGGTCTCATCGTGGTCGGTGACCATTCGCCGGATGAACGCATAGAGCCGGCGCTGGTATTGGCGCACCAGCAGGTTGAACGCATAATGACGGCTTTCCTCCCGGTGGAAGAGCGCGAGGAGTTCCTTGTCGGACATCGGCTCGCTCATCGCCGGTCCTTCAGGAGATGGATGATGGGTTCAGCCTTTGCGCCGTATGGCGCGTTCGGCGGCCGAAACGATGTCGGACGGTGCCAGGCCGTACTTGATCAGCAGTTGGTCCGGGGTGCCGCTCTCCCCGAAGGTGTCGTTCACCGCCACGAACTCCTGTGGCCGGGGTGCATGCAGGGCGAGCACCTGCGCGATGCTGTCGCCCAGGCCGCCATACCGGTTGTGTTCCTCGCAACTGACCGCGCATCCCGTCCTTCCGACCGAACCTAGGACGACCTCCACGTCCAGGGGTTTGATCGTGTGCATGTTGATCACCTCGGCGTGGACCCCCTTCTGTGCCAGCATTTCCGCGGCTTGCACGGCCTGCCAGACCAGGTGCCCGCATGCGAAGATGCTGACATCTTTCCCTTGGACCAGGGTCTGCGCCCTGCCGATCGTGAACGGCAGGTCCTCGGGGATGAAGACAGGCCATTTTGGTCGGCCGAAACGGAGATACACCGGACCATCGATCTCCGCGATGGCGAGTGTGGCCTGGCGGGTCTGGTCGTGGTCGGCGGGTACCACGACGGTCATCCCGGGCAGCATCCTCATCAGGCCGATGTCCTCCAGGATCTGGTGCGTGGCGCCGTCCTCGCCCAGGGTCAGGCCGGCATGGCTGGCGCAGATCTTCACGTTCTTGCCGGCATAGGCGATGCTCTGGCGGATCTGATCATAGACGCGGCCCGTGCTGAAGTTGGCGAAGGTGCCCGTGAAAGGGATCTTCCCGCCGATGGTGAGCCCCGCGGCCACGCCCATCATGTTCGCTTCCGCCACGCCGCATTGGAAGAAGCGGTCCGGGAACTTCTGAGCGAAAGCATCCATCTTGAGCGAACCGGTGAGGTCGGCACAAAGGGCCACCACATCGTTGTTGGCCTCGCCGAGGGCGAGCAGGCCGGCTCCGAAACCGGAACGGGTGTCCTTGTGGGCGCGAACGGAAAAGGTGGGCATGATCTTCAGAAGTTGACTGTGACGGACTGACCACTTTGGATGGTGATGTCCCTGGTGAGCGAGAGTTCGGTACGGTGCGCATTGCGGCTGCGGTAGAGCACTTGGTAGTCGCCGGGCAGAAGCCGGAACTGGTCGCGCATGGTCGTGGGGTCCAGGTCGACGACCCATTGCAGTTCGCTGCCCTTCTTCAGGAATACGGCACCATCGCCAGGTGTCGAGCTTGCCACGTTCAATACCCCGGGTTGCGGGACCTGCACCGTGTTCGTTCGGCTCTGGTCGATGCGCACGTTGTCAATGCGCAGTCGCGGAAGGGTGAGCACCTCCAGATCGTAGTTGCCGATGAGGTAACGCTCCTGTGTGTTCATCGTCTGCACGTGCATCGTGGCCAGGTTGTCCTTGCGCCGAACGATACACGGAGTGGCATAGGGATCAGGCATGCCGCTACCCTGTTTGAGCTCCAAGGTGCCCTGTCCCGCGTCGATCCGGATCACATTGTGGATGCCGGGTTTCAAGGAAACGTTCCCCTGTTCGATCGGCGGGATGGTGTGTACGACCATGCGGTAGGTGAACACGGGGTCGATGCTCAAGGTATCGGGCTGGCCACGATCGTTGAGCGTATGTTCCAGATGATAGCGCACGGCACCGGTCTTCTGATCGTAGAGCGTCACGGGCACGTTCGTTTCCGTGGGTCGGCCGTCCGCGGCCAGCAGATCGATCTCGGCGGATGTGCTGTTCAGCGCTTGGGTGACCACCACGTCGAGCACGTGGGCGAAGAGCTCCGGTGAGCTAGCATCGTAGTAGTTCCCTACGCACCTCAGGCTGTACTTCTGGCTATCATCGAGGCCCACGCCGATGACGAACGGTTTCAGGACGATCCCTTTGGCCTGAAGGGCGCGTGAAACAGCACAGGGATCCTCGTCGCAAGCTTCGATCCCATCGGTGATCAGGATGATGATGTTGCGGCAGTCCTTGCAAGGCGGGAAATCTTCCGCGGACCTTTGGAGGGAACGCGCGATGGGCGTGGTGCCCACGCAGCGGACCTGCTCCAGAACGGTTCGGATCTTCGGGATGGTGTTCTCCCCGAACGGCACCTCCAATTTCGTGTCGTCGCAATCCTGATGGCCCGGTTCGATCGGCGTTTGGTGACCGTACAGGCGTAAGGCGATCTCCAGGTCGGGCTGCCCCTGCAGTTCCTCCAGGGACTTGAGGAGGAGCTCCCGGGCGGTGTTGATCTTGGGCTTGTTGCCCCAGAACGCGTTCATGCTGTTGCTCGCATCCATCACGAACAGCATACGGGTGAGGGGCTTCTTCTGCGCCGAGGCGGAAGTGCCGCTCAGGAGCATCAAGACCAGGGGCAGGACCCTGGTCCAGGGTGCGGTCCTGGAGCGGAGATCAGTAATCCCCAAGGGTCTCGGGCAATTGCGCCAACGCGCGAGCGGCCTGTTCATCGTTCGGTGCGACGCCGTGCCATTTGTGGGTGCCCATCATGAAGTCGACCCCCTGGCCCATTTCGGTGTGCATCAATACAACGACCGGTCGGCCCTTTCCCGTGCGTCCGTGGGCATTGCCCATCGTGCGGAGCACATCCGCAAGGTCGTTGCCGTTCATCTCCAGCACGTCCCATCCGAAGCTGGCCCATTTCGCCTTGAGGTCGCCCAGCGGCATGACGTCGTCCACGTCCCCATCAATTTGCCTGCCGTTCCAGTCCACCGTGGCGATCAGGTTCTCCACCTTGTGGGCCGCAGCGAACATCGCGGCCTCCCAGATCTGGCCTTCCTGCAATTCGCCGTCGCCGTGCAGGCTGTAGACCAGGCGGTCATCACCGTTCAACCGCTTCGCCAAGGCCGCGCCGATGGCCACGCTAAGTCCCTGACCGAGCGAACCGGAGGCCATGCGCACCCCGGGCAGACCCTCATGGGTGGTCGGGTGACCTTGCAGGCGGGAGTCGAGCTTGCGAAAGGTGGCCAGCTCCTTGATCGGGAAATAGCCGCTGCGTGCCAGGACACTGTACCAGACCGGGCTGATGTGGCCGTTGCTCAGGAAGAACAGGTCCTGTCCACGGCCATCCATGTCCCACTGGGCCGGATCATGCTGGAGGATCCGGAAGTACAGCGCCACCATGAACTCCGTGCATCCGAGCGAGCCACCTGGATGTCCGCTTTGCGCACCGTGCGTCATCCGAACGATATCCCGACGCACCTGCCCGCAGATCCTGGCCAGTTCGTCGATGGGCGTGTCTTGGGCCTTTACAGGTGCGGTCTCGGACATGATCATGGAACGCGGGAAGCTCGCCGGCGAAAATAGCCGGGCCACCAGGGGAGGCCCGGACCGTGTGGATAACTTTTGATAAGCCGCAAGTCGTTCAGCGCGACCTAGCTGGTGCCTCGGCCGGTGACGCGAGGAACAGGGCATTGAAGTAGGCGAACAGCACCACCCCCCATTGGCGCGAGAGCAGGTCCTCGGTGAAGCTGCACAACAGGACCATCACAACGAACGCCAGATGTAGGGGATCCACCCGCGAACGCGCCAGCCAAAGCGATCGCCCGAAGAGTAGCGCGAACGCCCCAAGGCCTGCGAGCCCCATGCCGAGCCACCAGTGGAAGGCCTGCATGTGCGTGCCGTGGTGGCCATCGCTCAGGATGGGGTCGTGGTACTGCGCATAGCAGGCATCGAGCGTCGGTTGCACGTTCGCCAGGCCCGTGCCCAGGAGCCAATGATCTTCCAGTCCGGCGATCGTACAATGCAGGATCTCGCCTCGGATCGCGTCGGGTGATCGCGTCGGCTCCTCTTGCGGTATGAGCTGACCGAGCCGTTCGGCCATGTTCGGTACGGCGAACAGGAACGCCACCAGTCCGGTGGCAAGGGCGATCAACGGAAGCGACCAATGGAGCCTCCGTTCCGTCCGGGGCCGATGAACGGCGATCACGATCGCACCGGCCAGAAAGCCGAGCACGGGCATTCGGGAAGCCATCCAGACAGCGCCGAACAACAGACAGACAGCGACGGCCCCACGCGGATGGGCCCAGCGTTCGCGATGCCAGGCGGCATGCACCTGGAACAATGCCGCGGTGAGGAAGTAATACATGGCGTACACGGCATGGACGCCGGTGGCCCTTGCGAACTCCTCCCGGAACGCCCTGCTGACGCTTCCCCCGTAGGCTTCGGGACCGGCGCTCGGGAACCCGATCGCCCACACACCGCCATAGATCATCAGGACCAGGGCCGCGAGCGAGAAGAGGTCCAGCGCCCGGCGTCGTGTGGTTCCGTCGATGGGGAGGCGGAGACCGATGAAGAGCAGGGGCAGCACCAGCAATGCGGCCGCGCGCTCCGTCGAGCGCCATCCGGTGATCGGGTCCTGGGCACGCGCGATATCCGGCAGCATCAGCAGAAAGGGAAGCCCCAGCAACAGCACATTGCGCCAGGCGCACCGGTCATGGGCCACGCCGTGTCGCGCGGCGTACCAGATCGCCACGATCGCCAGCGCGAGGATCGTCCAGACAGTGCCTTGCATGCCCGTGACGGGCTGCAGGGCGACCAGCAGCACGGCGGCCTGTGGCAGCGTCATGGTCATGCGCGGTCGTTCCTTCATGCGATCGTTCGTTCGACGATATCGCGGATCCGTTCCCGGAACAGGTTGGCGTCGAAAGGTCGTGCCTCCTCGTGCAATTCAGGAGGCGTGGCAGCTATGCCCGCGGTCTCGAAGCGCAGCACCGCATCACGGATGGCAGCAGGAGCGGCCTCATCGAAAAATATCGCGGATCGACCTTCACGCAAGGTCTCCAGATATCCGCCACTACGCAACGCGATCGACGGTGTGCCACAGGCGAGCGCCTCCAAAGGCGTGATCCCCAGATCCTCATCCGCGGCGAGAATGAGCGCCCGGGACCGCTGGTAGAGATCCACGAGTGTGTCCTGGTCGACCTCGCCCGTGAACCGGACGTTCGCTGGAGCGGAACGCTTCCATCGGGACAGCATCGGACCGCTTCCGCAGACGGTGAGCTGTTCTTCGGGCATCTCTCGGAATGCTTCAATGATCCGGTCCACGCGTTTGTAGGGTACCGCGCGGCCCACGGCGAGATAGCCGTTGCGTTGCCCTTCATAGAGCGGGAAGCGCTCCAGGTCCACCGGCGGGTGCAGGACCTCCGCCTGCCTGCCGTAGGACCGTTCGACGCGGTCCGCCACGTTGCGGCCGTTGGCCACGAACAGATCGATGCGATCGTTCGTGCGCAGGTCCCAATGGCGAAGCCGCTTCAGCACCCAGCGGACCGGCTTGGCCAGCAGCGCGGACCGCAGGCCATGATCGTGCAGGTACTCCTCCTCCTTGACCCAGGCATAGCGCATCGGGGTGTGGATGTAGCAAATGTGCTTTTGCCCGGAGCGTATTCGCACGCCCTTCGCCACGGCATAGCTCGAGGAGATGATCACATCATAGGCGCTCAGGTCCAGTCGTTCGATGGCCAGCGGAAAAAGGGGCAGGTACAGCCTGAACCAACGGCGTGAGCCCGGGACATGCTGGATGAAGGTCGTTCGGGCACGCTTTCCACCGAGGATGAAGGCGCGGTCCGCCGCATGGAGGTGGTCCACCAGGGCAAAGACGTCCGCGTCGAACGCGCGTACCAGTTCACGCGTGACGATCTCCGCACCGCCGCGGCCCACCAGCCAGTCGTGCACCACGGCCACCCGCTGGTGCTCAGTTCGCATGGGCTTGCCGCCAGGCATCGTGCAATGCGCTCCGGGTGCGTTCAATGGTGAAGAGGGCCGCCGTGCGAAGGCCCAGGGCGATGCGTTCCTTGCGGGCGACACTGTTCCGGTCGAGCATGGCCAGTGCATGCTCCATAGCGGCGTCATCCGCGATGTCGGCATAGATCGGTGCCTCGCCAAAGTTCTCCCTGAAGACGGGCAGATCGCTCGCGATCACAGGGCAGCCGGCCGCCATCGCCTCGAGCAGCGTGAGGCCGAAACCTTCTTCCCGGGAAGGAGCAAGCAGGGCAAAGGCCCCGCGATAGAGGGCCTGCAACCGGTCGTCATCGACATCCTCCAGGTGAACGATGCCCGCGTCCGACGGCAAGGGTGTGTTGCTGAACACGCGTGCGCGCCGACCGACATGCACCAGGCGAAGCGCGGTACGTTGTCGACGGGCATGCCAAAGGATCGCCTGGTCGATCCCTTTTCGCGGATCCCGTGAGGCGACCATCAGGAGATAGTCGCCATCGATCCCGGTCACGGTATCGTTCGGTGGAAGGTTCCCGGACAGGTAGGGTGGGAGCACCACCAAGCTGTCCGGATCGTGTCCCGGCGGGAACAGACGCGCGTCGGCCAACAACTCTTCCCGTACCGTACCGCTCACCGTGACGATCCGTTCCACGCGGCGCATCAGGCGGGGAAGGGTGTTGGTATACCACCAGGCCACGCGGCGGTCGAACCATTCGGGGTGATGCCACCAGGCCAGATCGTGGATGACGAGCCATTGACGATCCACGCGCAGTGGGCCGGTGTTCGCCGGGGAGATCAATACCTCATCCGTTCGCAACGCCCTGGGCAGATCGAGCTGTTCCCAAGCATGACCATCGAACCGCCCGCATCGGACCACCTCCAGGTCCTCGGCGTCCATGTCGGTCACGGAGGCGCGGGGCACCAGAACACGCGCATCGGGCCAGTCGCGCGCGATCACGCGCAGCAGGCAGCGTGCGTACCGTTCCACGCCGGTCACCGGTCGCGTCAGGCACCTTCCATTGAATGCGGGTCGCATCGATCGAAGCCCCCAAAATAGCCAGCGGCCCAGGAAGGACGGGCTATCTTGCGCCTGGATGCAGCGCGCAACGGACCTGACGATCGGCCGGACCGGGCGTTCCCCCGGGATCCCCTGGTCCATGGTGATGGAGGTGGCCTGGAAGAATGTGCGCCTGCGTTACAAGAGCTCCCTGTTGGGTTTCCTCTGGACGCTGCTCAATCCGGTGCTGTACCTGTTGATCTTCCTGTTCATCTTCAGCAGGGCCTTCGCCGAGGTCGAGAACTACCCGGTGTTCGCGCTGACGGGATTGATCCTGTGGACCTTCTTCGCGACCACCTCGGCGCATGTCATGGGTAGCCTGGTCGAGAACGCACATGTGCTGCGTTCGCTGGCCGTGCCGCCACTGGTCTTCCCGCTGGCGCAGTCCTTGGCCGGATTGTTCAATCTGGTGCTGTCCTTCATTCCGTTCGCATTCATCCTGTTCGCATTCGGGTGGAGGCCCCATCCGGTGATCATCCTCATCGTGCCGGTCACCCTGCTTTTCGCCGGGTTCGTCCTCGGCGTGTCGATGGCGCTGGCCGCGCTCAATGTCTTCTTCAGGGATATCGGCCTTCTGTGGAACGCCTTGTTGCCGGCGATGTTCTACATCACCCCCATCGCCTATCCGCCCGGGCTCATCCCCCAGGACCTGCGCTGGATCATCGAGCTGGACCCGTTGCATCATTACATCCGGATGTTCCGTACCGTGGTCTATGAAGGTCGATGGCCTGAAGGGGATGCCTGGGTGACCACGGCCGGACTCACCGCGCTTGCCCTGATCCTGGGTGCGGCGGTCTTTCGCAGACTGCGGCCCGGATTCATCGCCAACTACTGAACATGCGGCCCGGCGAGCTTATGATGCGGTTGCGTGGGGTCGGTATCGACTACCTGGTGCAGCGCTATGGCTACCGTTCGATCAAGGAGTACCTGGTCTCCATCGGGTCCAAACGGTTGTTGGAACGCAAGCGCATCGTGCAGGACCTGGACCTGGACATCGCCGCTGGGGAATGCTTCGGTATCGTGGGGCGGAACGGCAGTGGCAAGAGCACGCTCCTGCGCCTTTTGGCGGGCATCATCGAGCCGGCGACGGGCACCTATGAAGTACGCGGTCGCGTGGCGCCGATGCTCGCGCTCGGGGTGGGTCTGGAGCCCGAGCTCAGTGGACTGGAGAACGCCCGGCTCTGCGCGATGCTCATGGGTGGTGATCGTCCGGCGATGCGCTCCACCTTGGAGAACGTGCGTGATTTCTCGGGCCTTTCGGAGGACGACCTCCGCATGCAGGTGAAGCGTTATTCAACGGGCATGATGGCCCGGCTCGGGTTCGCCATTGCCACCGCGAACGACCCGGACGTGCTCCTCATCGATGAGGTGCTGGCTGTTGGTGACGTGGCCTTTCAGCAGAAGTGTTACGATCGCATCGGGGAGATGAAGCGCAAGGGATGCACCATCGTGTTCGTCTCCCACTTCCTGGGCGAGATCCAACGCATCTGCGACCGGGCCGGATGCATGGAGGGTGGCCGCATGGTGAAGGTGGGGAACGTACATGAGGTCGGCGTCCACTATCACGGGCTGCTCGGAATACCCACCGAGGCATGAAAGTGGTCCGCCAAGCATCGCGCGATCCATCCGTCGATCCAGCGATCGGAAAGGTCGACATCGTGCTCACGTGTCATGATGACGGGCGCTACCTCAGGGAGGCGATCGATAGCCTTGGACCGGAAAGGTCGGGCGGCAAGGGCGTGATCGTCGTCAATGATGGATCCACGGACCCCGGGACCTTGGAGGCCCTGGATGGCCTGCGGGCCATGGGTTGTCGTGTGATCGACCAGTCGAACAAGGGGCTTTCCGCAGCCCGCAATACCGGATGGCGGGCCTCGATGGCTCCCTATATCCTCTTCCTGGACGCGGACAATCGCATCGACCCGAGCTATCCGACGAAGGCGGCCCGCGTGATGGACGCATCGGAGGAGGTAGCCTTCGTCTATGGTGATCGCAAGGAGTTCGGTGAACGCGAAGAGCAGGTGGAGCAGGTCGAGGTGGGCCTTGGTACCCTGCTCGTCGGGAACAGGATCGACGCGTGCGCCGTAGTGCGCCGTTCCGTGCTCGAGGCATTGGGCGGCTTCGATGAGGCCATGCGGTCCGGTTATGAGGACTGGGAACTATGGATCCGGATCCTCGCGAACCGGTATCGGGCGGTGCATGTCCCGGAGCCCTTGTTCCACTACCGTGTCCGCCAGGGTTCCCTGTCATCGGTGGCCGATGATCCGGTACATCGAGCGGCGATCGTGCGCTATGTCACCACGAAACACCAGCGTTTGTTCGCCACGCACGCCCGGCATGTGGTGGCGGAATTGCATCGGATCCAGGCCCATGACAAACACCTGTTGCAAGATGCACGAACGATCGGCGATCAGGCGCGTTCCATCGCCGAGGAAGCGCTGAACACCGCGCGAACCGCCCGTGAGGAATTGGATCGCGCACGCGCCGAGCATCAACAGGCTCGCGATGCGCTTGAGATGGAGCTGGCTCGGGTACGGGCGGATGCGGAAACGGAGAGGGAGCACATCGGGCACCTGGAGGTCGAACAGGCTCGGGCGGAAGCGGCCTTGCGCGAGCTCGAGGCGCAGAAGGACACCCTGTCCGAGGAAGCGCATCGCCTGGTCGGTGAGGTGGACAAGGCCATGCAGGCCTTGCGCGTGCAACGGGCCCACTCCAATGCGCTCCAGGCGCTGGTCGGCCAGTACGAGGAACGCATCCGCAGGATCGAATCCGGCCGACTATGGCGATTGCGCAGGCAGTACTACAAGATGCGCGCGCTCTTGCGCACTTCCAGTGACACTTCACGTCGCGGATGGAAATGGCTCAGGCGCGTGACCTTCCTCCTCAGCGACAAAGGGCGCCACATCCTCCGGAAATTCCTCGCCAAACTGTTCAAGGCCCTGTATCTGTTCACGGAGGACCGTCCCGTACGCATCATCATCGGGAACGACGGCACACAGCACCAACTCCTCACCTCCGGTGATCCCTATCAGCAGTGGATGTCGCGCCACTTCGCTCGCGATAGCGATCTCCGCGACCAGGGTGAGCAGGTGGACCTCTTCGGCTATCGGCCCTTGGTGAGCGTAGTGATGCCGGTGTTCGACCCGCCGGTGCAATTGCTTGATGCCGCGATCGGTTCCGTGCTCCGCCAGACCTATCCGGACCTTGAACTCTGCATCGCCGATGACAAGAGCCGCGACCCTGCCGTGCGCGCCTGCCTGGAGAAGTGGTCCACACGCGACCAACGCGTCAGGGTGGTCTTTCGCGCGACGAACGGACACATTTCACGCGCGAGCAACAGTGCCCTGGAACTGGCACAGGGGGATTTCGTCGCGTTGATGGACCATGACGACCTGCTTGCCCCGGAGGCCCTCTTCCATGTGGTGCGTGCTTTGAACAGGCGCAGGGACCTCGACGTGCTCTATACCGATGAGGACAAGGTGGACGAAGAGGGCCGGCACAGCGAACCGCATTTCAAGCCACAATGGTGCCCGGACCATCTCCTTTCACGCAACTATTTCGGTCACCTGGTGGTGCTCCGTCGGACCTTGATCAACGCCGTCGGTGGATTTCGCCCCGGGTTCGAGGGAAGTCAGGACTATGACCTGCTGCTACGCGTGACGGAACGGACGGACCGCATCGCGAGGATCCCACGCGTACTCTACCATTGGCGTGTCCATCCTGGTTCAGCCGCGCGCGGTGAAGAGGTGAAACCCTATGCCTATGAAGCGGCACGCATGGCCTTGACCGAGGCGCTCGAGCGTCGCGGCGAGCCTGCGGAGGTAAGCTTCCTGGACGGTTTTCGCGGGTATGGGATCCGGTTCCGTTCACCGCTGCGTGGCCGGGTGAGCGTGGTCATCCCCACGAAGGACAAGGCAGAGGTGCTCGGGACCTGCCTTCGGTCGTTGTTCGCGCTCACGGACCATCCGGACTTCGAAGTGATCGTCGTGAGCAACAACAGTACGGAACGTGCGCTGTTCGAACTGCTCGATGAGGTGGGCGCGATGGAACCGGACCGTTTCCGTCACATCCGCTCCGACCGCCCCTTCAATTTCAGTGCGCTCATGAATATCGGCACAGCGGAGGCCAGCGGCGAGCACATCCTGTACCTGAACAACGATACGGAGATCATCCATGCCGACTGGATGCGGGCGATGCACGAGTGGTCGCAGCGGCCGTCCATCGGGGCGGTGGGTGTGAAGTTGCTCTACCACAACGATACCATCCAGCATGCCGGGGTGATCATCGGGCTCGGCGGGGTGGCAGGCCACACCTTCGTCGGCACGCACAAGGACGGACCCGGTTATTTCAACTACGTCAATACCATCAACAACTACAGCGCGGTCACCGCGGCCTGCATGATGGTGGAACGGCGAAAGCTCGACGAGATCGGCGGATGGGACGAGGGCTTCACTGTGGAATACAACGACGTGGACCTCTGTCTGCGCCTCCGGGAGAGGGGTTATCACAACGTGTACCTGCCCCACGTGTCGCTCTACCACTATGAATCCCTCACGCGCGGCCATCCGCACATGACCCGCGAGAGCTATGAGCGGCACCTGCGCGAGGTCAAGCTGTTCAAGGACCGTTGGGAGGCCTACATCGCGGACGACCCCTGCTATGACCCCAATCTATCGCGGGGTGTTCACGATTTCCAATTCGCTCCTTGAGGCTCAAATATCATCGCGCACCTTGTCCTCGAGCAGATCACGTATGAACACTTCCAGGATCTCCTGGACCACGATGTCGGGCTGTTCGCGTTCGACGATGTCCGGGATGAACACCGGTGACCAGACGTACACGCTCCGCGAGAAATGTTCGCTGAGGTAGGGGATGAGGTATACGGCGAAGGAATCCCGGAACATGAGCAGGCGCGGCGCCCGGTCATCGGGTCCCTGCATGAAGACGGGTCGGTATTTGAAGAAGGCCGAGCCGGGGAGCTCCTCCTCGGGCAGGGACCTTGCCCGGAAGTCGTTCAATGGCGCCATCATGTAAGTGATGCGCGTGAAGCGGTCGTTCAATGCCATCTGCATGGCCAGGTCACCCTGGTCGTTCGTGTCGGCCTCCACGATGTAGTCCTCCGGGGTGCAGGGTGAACCCAGCTCCGGGTGGTCCTGGACCATCCGCTCCATCAGGTCCTGGTAGCCGATGAAGCCTCCCCATGGGTTCCAATGGATGTCCGTTGTGAAGTACACGTCCCGTATTCCGCGTGCCTTGCTCAGGTCGGCGCGGGGATCGATGACGGGGATGCCGGTATGTTCCCGCAGGAAGTCGATCAATTGGTCGAGCCCGTTGTGATCGTCCACGCGATGGATCGGGTCCGGCAGTTTGTCCGGATAGATGCTCGCCTTGTAGGGCGGGAACATCAGGTAGTAGGAAGTGCCGCGCTCCGCGAGCCATTTCCGTCGCTTTTCCAGTCGTTCGGCGATCCAATGGAGCTCCTGGTCGGTAAATACCCTCCGGCCGCGATACTGATCGACCACTCCCGGCCTGATCAGGAAGAGATAGCCATCCTTTCCGAACACGAGATTGTCCGGCATCGGGGAGTCGTGCAGCACATAGGCATGGAACAAGGCATTCAGGCGGAACAGCGACTTGCGGAAGCCAAAATGATCGCCGTAGTACTTGGTATACCGGTCACCAAATCCGAAGAGGGAATGCAACCGGAGCAAGGGGTGTTCTGCGAGCGGTCGCTTTTCCGTATTCGGTAGTTGTGGTTGGATCGGCAGGAAACCCGAGAGCAGGGGCAGGGCGATGAGCATCACGAACAGCCCGGAGAGAACGAGCTCTGTCCTGCTTCCACGAAGCGCCGCCACAGGTCCGGGCGGGCGGAAGTAGAGCCCGAAGAACACCAGCATGGCGATGATGGCCGCGAGGATGGCGGGCCAGGGCCCGTTCCCGGACCGTTCCCAGATCGCGGTGACCTCGGGGCCGAGGTCATCGTCGCTGAAGAGGAAGGGATCGTCACCGGTGAACTGCATGCAAAGGCCCTTGTCCGTGACGCGCAGGTCGCTGACCTGTTCATTGGCCTTGAACAGCTCCTTCAGGTCCTTTGCATTGAATTCGACCACCTGATCACTGCATTGCAAGCGCATGCGTTCGATGGTCAGTGAGTCCTGGGCATTGCCCGGATCGAACCGCAGGTAGCTGAACAGTGTGTCCTGCGGCATCCGGAAGCTCAGCAGTTGTCGGCGTGGTGAAGCATGCACGGGCTGGTTCACGTAGTCATCGCGGCCGAACGCACCGGGCTTGTCGGCGAAGAAGACCTGGAAATTGTCCGTGTGCGTCGCCGTCAGGAGGAATTCGACGTACAGGGCACGGTCCCGAAAACTGATGTTGTCGGCCAGTCCGAACGAAACGAAGAAGGTGAGCAAGCCGACCAGAAGTGGAAGGAGGACCCTGCGACCCGGCCCCTTGGTCCGGTCATGCCGTCCTGGTGAAGGCACGGGGCGCGCTCGCATCCACAGGCTGGTCAGATAGTGGACCAGGATGCCAAGGAGAATGGCGAGGATGAAAGGACGAAGTACGGGGCGTTCCGGGTCAAGGGCACGCGCGGCATCATCGGTCAGATCAACGGTGCTTGTCAGGCTGGGGTCGGGTCCATTGACAAGCACGGGCACGGTCCCCTTCAGGCTGTCGACATGAAGTTCGCGAACATCGTTCGCCGCCTGGAAGTGGTCGAGGATGTCGCTTCCTTCATAGCGCACCTCCCGGTACGGTCCGCGAAGGACGATCGCCCGAAGTTCGATCTCGCCTTTCAGGTCGCCTGGATCGAAGCGGAGCGCGGAGAAGCGTTCCACCGTGCCGGGCAGGTCGAACACCACCTCCTGGAGGTCACGGTCGGGTTCGACATGTACACGGACCGACCGTTCCTCGGTGAAATCGTCCGGCCGCTGACCCCAGTACACGACGTGATCATCCTCCAGGTCCGTGCGCAGGTCGAAAACCACTTGTAGGCCATGGGCGGCGGGTGGCACACGCAGTGCCTTCCAGGAGAGGCCGAACGCAGCGATCCCGAGGAGCAGCGGGATCGAACGGATGAACAACCGACGCATGGCTCAGAAGCGGAAATAGATGAACGGACTGAACGTCGACGCGCTGATCGACATGGCCACCAGCATCAGTAGGATCCCCAGGCCGACCACTTCGAAGGCGCCCCGCCACCCACTGCCCAGCGCATCCGGAGCCGATGCCATACCCAGCCTTCGCGCGAGAAAGGCATGCACGTCGAGCGCCCCGAGCACACCGATGATGAGTGCCAAAGCCGTGGTATGTGATAGGAAGAGCGAGGGGTAATAAAGGTGCGCGTCACCCGGTACGCCGCCAAAAAGGCTGAGGAGGTAGTGCCATGCCTCCGTAAGGTCCTCCAGGCGGAAAAAGACCCACGCGAGCAATACCACGAACACGAGATAGGTGTTCGAAAGCGGACGGGGCAGGCGCTCGAGCACGCGCCCGAAGCCCATGCGTTCGATGATCATGAACAGCCCATGGATCAGGCCCCAGACCACGAAATTCCAACTGGCTCCGTGCCAGAGGCCGGTGAGGAAGAAGACGACGAGAAGATTGGCATAAGTGCGCGCCGCTCCTCCGCGATTGCCACCGAGCGGGATATAGAGGTAGTCGCGGAACCAGGTGCTGAGGCTGATGTGCCATCGCTGCCAGAACTCCCGGACGGAACGGGCGATGTAGGGGCGTCGGAAATTCTCGAGGAAGGTGAACCCGAACATGCGGCCAAGGCCGATCGCCATGTCGGAGTACCCGCTGAAATCAAAGTAGATCTGTACGGCATATGCCACCAGCCCGAGCCAGGATACCGCCGGAGGCAGGTGATCGACATCGACCTTGAACACCGCGTCCGCGATGCGCGCCACCTGATCGGCAATGAGCACCTTCTTGGCCAGGCCCACGACGAAGCGGCGCACGCCGCTGGCGAACAGGGACACATCCACACGTCGATCCTCCAACTGTGCCGCGATATCGCGGTAGCGCACGATCGGTCCGGCGATCAACTGCGGGAACAGGCTGATGTACAGCGCGACCGCACCTGGTCGGGTCTGGGCGCGGGCCTGGCCGCGATACACGTCCACAGCGTAGGACAGTCCCTGGAAAATGAAGAAGGAGACCCCGATAGGCAGGTGGATCCTTTCGAGCCGGATGGGTGGGAAGCTACCGCCCGTGATGAGCTTATCGATCCCATCGACCAGGAAATTGGCGTATTTGAACCAGGCCAGGGCTCCAAGGTTCAGTGTGATCGCGATGACCAGGGAAACTCGCGGCGAAGGCAGGCGCTCGATCGCCAGGCCGGCGAGGTAGTTCACCAGGACCACGGCCAGCATCAGGATCACATAGGCGCCTTCCCCCCAGGCGTAGAACAACAGGCTCGCGATGAGCAACACGGTGTTCTGTGCATGGCGCCGGCCCGCAAGCAGCACGAACAGCAGGGTGAGCGGCAGGAAGAGGAAGAGAAAGACGGGTGAACTGAAGACCATGGGACCCCGGGCCGCGAAAGGCGGCTAAAATAGAGCGGAGTGCACCAGGCTGAACATCAGGGATTTGGAAGCTATGTTAACTTAATGTAAATTCGCAGTGAAACGAACGTTACCCGACCCGCGTTCAATGGATATGATCACCACCAAACATGTGACGGGGCTGTTCATCCTGCTGTTGGGCCTGACCGCTCGTGCGTTCTCGCAGGACCTCGAGGAGCAGGTCTTCTACCCGAGCGGTCGCTTGGAACATACCCGATACAGCATCGGCGACAAGATCTTCTTCATCGCCTACCACGAGAACGGGCGGGTGAAGGAGATCGGTGCTTTCCGCCAGGGCAGGCCGGAAGGGGAGTGGAAGCAGTTCACGGAATCGGGCCGTCTGACGGTCCGGGCGAATTTCCGGGACGGGCGGTTGCAGGGTACGTCGGAATTCCACGATCCATTCGACCGCTGGTCGGGCCGGTTGGTGCATGAACAGGGCGTGCTGCGCCGAGGGGAGCAGCGCGATGGACAAGGATACCTCGTGGCCCAACGCGACTATCGCTGACGGCGCTTGGTACAGCTCGAACGGGGGGTGGTTCGTAGGGCCGCCCCTCGTTGCTTTCGATCCAACGTTCGGTTCGGCGGGTAACCCATGCCCGGACCGTTCCCATGCTCACCGAGGACCGGCGATGCCCCGACGCAAGCTCAGGACCTTCGGAACAGGTCGGTGGCCCTTTCGAAGGATTTGAATTCGATCGCGTGCCCATCGGGGTCCTCGATCAACATGCTCATCTGCTCACCCACCTGCCCCTGCATCACCAGCTGCGGCTCCACCAGGAACCGGACGCCGATCTTCTTCAGTTTGTCACGCATCCGGTGCCAATCGTCCCATTCCAGCACGATGCCGAAGTGGTCACTGGGAACATGGCTCTGGGGGTTGTAGGTCCGTTCGGCCCGCTTCACACGGGGCACCTGCTGAATGGTGAGCTGATGACCAAAGAAATCGTAGTCGACCCATTTCTCGGTGCTGCGACCTTCGTCGCAACCCAGGAGTGCGCCATAAAAGGCCTTCATCCGCTTGAGGTCCTCGGTGGCGAATGCGATGTGGAACCTGCCCTGCAGCATGACCGAAAGTTGGGCCATCGGCCGCACTATCCGGCAACGGGCGGGCTGTAGCTCATCAACAGTGGTCGGTTCACTTCACCCGGGAAGGAAGAACGGGCCAAAGAGGCCCGTTCGGTGGTATTGGCGCAGCAGGATGACTAGTCCTCGTCGTCCTCTTCATCCTCCTCGGGTTCGTCCTCTTCGTTCTCCTCTTCCTCGTCCTCTTCATCGGCTCCTTCAAGGTCCTCTGTGTTGTCCTCCATGCCTTCATCGTCCATGTCACCCATGGGACCGCCTTCATCCTGATCGAGGAATTCCTCGATCTCCGCACGGCTTTCGGAGTTGATCTTGATCAGGTAGATCGCTTCCGCGGTGCGGAGTTCGATCACGCGCAGACTGTCGCCCTTGGCCGTGCTGATGGTGCGGATGTGCGAGCCATCGATGCCGTCCGGATATTGCTCCTGGAGCTTCTCCTTCAGCTCGTCGGTAAGGGTGTTGAAGGAACGTATCAGGCGTTGCATGGGGAAGGCTTACATGTCCAAGATATGTGCGAAGATGAGCGGCGCGACGATCGTGGCGTCGCTCTCGACGATGAAACGGGGCGTGTCGATGTCGAGCTTGCCCCAGGTGATCTTCTCATTGGGCACGGCGCCACTATAGCTCCCGTAGCTCGTGGTGCTGTCGCTGATCTGGCAGAAATAGCTCCAGAAGGGGACCTGGTCGCGCTGCAGGTCCTGGTGCAACATGGGCACCACGCATATCGGGAAATCACCCGCGATCCCACCTCCGATCTGGAAGAAACCGACGCCGTCCCTGCCGCAGTTCGCGGTATACCATTCCGCCAGCCACATCATGTACTCGATGCCGCTCTTCATCATGCGGGGCTCGCAATCGTCCACGAGACAATGTGCCGCGAAGATGTTGCCCAACGTGCTGTCCTCCCATCCGGGTACCACCATGGGCAGGTCCTTTTCCGCGGCGGCGACCATCCAACTGTCCCTGGGGTCGATCTGGTAGTACTGGTCCAGCACACCGCTGCGGATCAATTCGAAGAAGTACTGGTGCGGGAATCTACGGTTCCCGTCGGACCGGTCCTTCTTCCAAAGGTCCACGGCGTGCTTTTCCAGACGGCGGAAAGCCTCCTCCTCGGGGATGCAGGTGTCGGTGACCCGGTTCATGCCCCTGTCCAGCAGGGCGCGCTCCTCGACCGGGGTCAGGTCGCGATAGTGCGGGATACGCTCGTAGTGGTCGTGAGCGACGAGGTTCATGACGTCCTCCTCCAGGTTCGCGCCGGTGCAACTGATGATGTGCACCTTGTCCTGGCGGATCATCTCCGCGAGGATCCTTCCAAGTTCACCGGTGCTCATGGCCCCGGCGAGGGTGATCATCATCTTTCTGTCCTTGGCAAGGTGTTCCCGGTAGGCTTTGGCGGCATCCATGAGCGCGGCGGCATTGAAGTGCCGGAAGTGCCGCTCCATGAATTCGGATATGGGCTTGGTGCTGCTCATCAGGTTCTGGGGTCGAATATAGAAGCGGGCCCGGGATCGCAAGCGACCGGAACACGGATGGCGGACGGGATCGGGGAACCTGCATGGAGGTCCGCTACTTGCGGACGAGTTCCGATCGGTGCAGATAGCCCAGCAGCTCCAGCATGCGTTCGGCGCTCTGTTCCGGGGCGAACACCCGGTCGGTCAGGTCGCCGTTCGCATCGCGGTCCAAGAGCACATGCTTGGGCTTCGGGATGAGGCAATGTTGGATGCCTCCGAACCCCCCGAGGGAATCCTGGTAGGCGCCGGTGTTGAAGAATCCGATGACCTGGCGTTTGCCCTCGCGGAAGCGGGGCATGTAGATCGCGTTGATGTGCTGTTCGCTGTTGTAGTAGTCGTCGCTGTCACAGGTCATTCCACCGAGGAAGACGCGTTCGTATTCGTCATGCCAGTTGTTCACCGGCAGCATGATGAAGCGCTTGCTGATCGCCCAGGTGTCGGGCAGCGTGGTCATGAACGAACCGTCGATCATGTTCCAACGTTCCTTCTCGTTCTGCTTCTTCTGGTGGATGATGCTGAAGAAGGTGGCACCGCTGTCGCTCACCGTGAAGCTCCCGAACTCACTGAATATGTTCGGCTCATCCACCTTGTTCTCGGTGCAGATGTCCTTGATCCGCGCCACGATCTCGCCGATCATGTAGTCGGTGTCGAAGGTGAAGTTGAGGCTGTTCTTGATCGGCATCCCGCCACCGATGTCGAGCGTATCGACCGTGGGGCAGAGCTTCTTCAGGTCGCAATACACGTTCACGCACTTGCTCAGCTCGTTCCAGTAGTAGGCCGTGTCGCTGATGCCCGTGTTGATGAAGAAATGCATGAGCTTCAGCTTGAACTTGCGCTGCTTGCTCACGTTGCGCATGTAGAAGGGGATGATGTCCTTGTACCCGATGCCAAGGCGGCTGGTGTAGAACTCGAACTTCGGTGCCTCCTCGGCGGCGATCCGGATGCCGATGTCGCAAGGCCCATGGATCACCTCGTCCAGTTGATAGATCTCCGCCATGTTGTCGATGATGGGCACCACGCGCACCCCCCGCTTGTACAGGTCACCGATCTTGCGGACGTAGCGTTCGTCCTTGAACCCGTTGCAGAGCACCGTGGCGTCGTTGCGGATCCTGCCGCGCTCCATCAACAGCTCGATCATCTCGATATCATAGGCACTGCTCGTCTCCAGGTCCACCCCTTTGTCCAGCACCTTGTCGATCACGTAGCTGAAATGATTGCTCTTGGTACAGTAGAAGTAATCGTAGGTGCCGACGTACTTGTGTTCGCGGAAGGCCTTTCTGAAGCTCTCCCTTGCCTGCTCCACCTTTTGTCCGATCCGCGGGAGGTAGCTGATGCGCAGTGGCGTGCCGTGCTTTTCGATCACGGCCATCAGGTCGATCCCGTTCCAGGTGAGCCGGTCATCCAACAGGCCGAACTCGTCCTTGGGGAAATCGAAGGTCTGTTCGATCAGGTCGATGTATCTGGTCTTCATGACCGGTCAGGGTGATGGGATCCGTTCCGGGTCGGGTCCATGCACGTCGGGATCGTCCTGTGGGATCGGAGGAGGGCCATGCAGGTGATGGATGTGCGCTTGCGGTGATCCATCGGTCGTCGCTGGTGCATGGCGAGCATCGTCAGCGATGGGTGCATGCCGCATGAGGTGCACGCGGGCACTTTCGGATGTTCGTGTTCCTCAGGGACATCTCCACCGAAGGGATACGGAACAAATGTACTTCGGGAAGGGTTCGAAAGAAGGCATCAGATCCATCCCCGTTTCTTGAACAGGATCAGCATGATCACGACCAGTCCCCCCATCACGCCCAGGGTGAGGAAATAGCCGTACCGCCATTGCAGTTCGGGCATGTGGCGGAAGTTCATGCCGTAGACGCCCACGATGAAGGTCAGCGGGATGAAAATGGTGCTGATGATCGTGAGCAGCTTCATCACCTGCCCCATACGGAGGTTCACACCGGCGTGCCAGGTGTTCTCCAGGTTGGCCAGCATGTCCCGGAAGGTGCTGATGCTGTCCGTGATGTACAGGGTGTGGTCCTGCAGGTCGTTCAAATAGCGGCGCGTGCTCTTGTCGATCAGGTCGCTCTGCAGGGTGTTCAGGCGACCCGTCAGTTCGCGCACGGGCAGCGCGTGGCGGCTTAGCAGGATCAGCTGGCTGCGGATCTCCTGGATGGTGAGCAGGTCATCCTCTCCCGGACGCAGGCTGATCTTGCGCTCCAGCTCCTCGATCCGCTTGCCCAGGTGCTCCACCACGAGGAAATAGTTGTCCACGATCACATCGATCAACGCATAGAGCAGGTAATCCGATCCGGAGCGCCGTACGCGCCCGAGATCGTTGCGGATCCGATCGCGTATGGGATCCAGGACGTCGCCGGGTCGTTCCTGGAACGAGAGGACCAGGTCCTTGGCCAGCACGAAGCTGATCTGCTCGATGCGGACGGAGCCGGTCACGTGGTCCAGGCTCAACATCTTCACCACAATGAAGAGCTTGTCCTGGTATTCCTCCAGTTTCGGCCTTTGATCGAAGTTCAGCACGTCCTCGATCAGCAGGGGATGCAGACCGAATCGTTCGGCGATCGCGGCCACGAACTTGTCGTTCTCGAGACCATCGAAGTCGAGCCAGCCGACCTGTCCGGCGCGGGCCGCTGGGGCGGAACCGTCCAGTTGGTCGGACCGGTCTTCGGTCATGCCATCGGCATTGTAGTAGAACGCATGTACGTGCCCAAGGTCCCGGCCGTGGTCGCCCACTGTGACGAACGCCCCCGGGGGAAGCCCGGCCTTCTGTGAACGCCTACCGACCTTCTTCATCGACCATGAACGGCTTGGGACCCGGCCCTTTGAAGGTGAGCGTACGGTGCGGGTAGGGGATGTCGATCCCTTCCTTGTCGAAACGCAGTTTGATCGCACGGTTCAGGTCGTAGTGCATCACACGTGCTGTCACGGGATCGCTGGACCAGACATAGGCCCGCAACAGGAGACTGCTGTCGGCGATGCTGATCAGTCGGACGGACACCGCCGGGTCGCCGTGTTCCAGTTCTTCCGCGGTGCGACGGTCCAGTTGATCGGGGTGCGCCATGGCCTCCTCCTGCATCAGATGCATGGCCCTGTCCAGGTCACTTTCGTAGCTGATGCCCACCTCGATGAATTCGCAGGTGGCCTCATCGCGGATGGTGCTGTTGGTGATGTTCGCATCGCTGATCGATGCATTTGGAATGATGATCCTTCGGTTCTCGAACGTCAATATCACCGTATGCCGCAGGGTGACGTCCTCCACGCGCCCCACGGGACCATCACCCACTTGGATCAGGTCACCCACCCGGAACGGCTTGAACGATACGATGAAGATGCCGCTGATGATGTTCGCGAAGGCCTTCTGGGCTGCGAGACCGAGTATGGCCACGAGGATCCCGGCCCCGGCGAAAAGGGTCAGGGCAAGGTGCTTGATGGAGGGGATGCTGTAGATGATGGCACCGAATGCGACAAGCCCCACCACGAGACGCAGGGCATTTCGCAGGAAACGATAGCGGGTCAGGTCCTCCGGCGATCGATCACTGTGGAGGTAAGCCCTGCGCATGAGCGCATGCATGGACCGTTCGAGGATCACCGCCGCGATCACGATCAGGACGATCTTCCCCAGGAGCAGGAAGTTCACGCCCAACCTGTCCAGCAGCTTTTCCACGTCGATGAGCATCGAGAAGGTGATCACGGGTCCGCTACAAACATATGATCGCACGGGCACGGCCGGAGGCGGCCCCGATCAGCTCTTCGCACCACTCCCGGTGAATTCGCGAAGGTCCTGATGGAACCGGGTGCCGGCGGCCACTTCCATGTGGTCCTGGCCGTGCCGGAACAGGCGCATGTCGCGACCGAGCAGCTCGATCGCACCGTCCTGCATCAGCAGACCCGACCCCTCACGCAGGCCGAGCACGGGCATGCGGGGGTTCATGACGAGGAACTCCGAGATCCGCTGGTCGCGGGTCTCACCGCCATGGCCCTCCGGACGCACGTCGGTATAGTGCGGGTTGATCTGGAAGGGTACGAGATGCATGGCCCGGAAGCTCGGTGGCTCCGTGATCGGCATGTCGTTGGTGGTCATGATCGTGGGGCAGGCCACATTGCTGCCCGCGCTCCAGCCGACGTACGGCGCCCCCTCCTGCACATGTCTGCGTATGGCCCGTAGCAGATCATGGCGATAAAGCTCCCGGACCAGTCGGAAGGTATTGCCGCCACCCACGGCGATGGCCTCCGCCCCGGACAGTGCGAGGGCGGGGTCCTTCTCCCGGTGGAGCGCGATCGTTCGCAGACCCGACTCCTCGAAAACGGGAGCGACCATGTCCAGATAATCATCGAATCCGAAGGTGACCGCGGCGTAGGGCACGAAGGCGATCGACCTCCGTCCGCTCAGGAAGGTCTTGAGGTGCTCACGTGGCCACCCGAGGAAGGGCTCGCCGGGGAGCGTGCTGTTGCTGAGGAGGAGGAGGCGCATGGTTCATTCGGCGCCCATCGATCCGGTGATGTGCAACTCCAGGAAGGAAGGGTCGCCGTCGGTGAAAATAACCACGCGCCTGTCGACGGGACCCGGAGGAGCATGCCCGTTGAATCGCACACGCACCGTGGTTGAGGCACCCGGCGCGATCGGTTCGTTGTCCAACTGAGCGGTCGTGCAGCCACAATCCGCTTTTGCGCCCGTGAGCAGGATCGGATGCGCGCTCGTGTTCCGGACGATGAATTCGGCGGTACGCTCCACATCGGGATGCAGAGGTCCGAGATCGATGACGGCCCCGGCCAATTCAAGGTCACCTTCCACACCCGCGTACACCACCTGCTCGATCTCGATCCGTCGCTCAAGTGCGGCGGAAACACTGTACACGGAGCCTTTCAGGTCATCCAGCATGTCGCTCACTCCCGCCGCGGACCTCTCCTCGCCGTATGGGGCTTTCACAATGTGCAACCGCGCGCCGTTCGCCGCCGTGCCAGCGAGATAGGGGATGAGGGCACCATCATCGATCCTCCTCAGGTAGTTGATCATGCTTTGGATCCGGCGCAGGGAAAGGTTCCGGTTGTAATCGCTCTTGGCAAGCGGACTGGCGAATCCTCGGACGACCAGTTCGATGCGCTGTCCTTCATCGAGCGCTTCCTTGAGCAGGGGGATGAACGCATCGAGCTGTTCGCGACCGCGGTCCACCTCGTTCCGGAAGAAAGCATCGATGGCCAGGACGGCCTGAGGATCTCCATGACGCGCTTCGTGGTATTCCGGGACCCGTGCCTTATAGCCTTCGTACGTCCGTTCATAGTCGGCCGTGGTGATCGTATCCCATGTGCGCGGGTCCGGCTCATCGTTGTGGAAATAGAGCCGGATGGGCAGCTTCTCACGCAGGCTGGTCAGTTGTTCGGATGCGGAGCCGGAGGTCGCTGGCATTTCCAGGGTATCCGCGGTCATCTCCGCCACGGATGCACTGTCCTCGCGCGGGTAGCTGAACCGGTAGATATCATTGCAACAGGTCTCACCCTTGTGTGCGAGCGATCCCACCCGATTGCTGGTGAAGTACCCGCTCATGGTGGCCATGTCGAAAGTGGGGTAGAGGTCATTGGCCGGACCGTTGAGCGGATACATCCAGTTCTGCGGCTCACTGAAGCTGCCGCCCTGATCTTCGCTCATGAAATTGTCATAACCACCCAGACCCGGCAGAAAGTCAGAGCTGAAGTAGAGCTTGTGCTGCTCGACATCATAGAAGGGGCAGGTCTCGTTGCCTGGCGTGTTCACTGGTGGTCCCAGGGGGGTTGGTGCGGAAACGCGGTCGCCCTCCAGGGATGCACGCCAGATGTCCCGCCCACCCTGACCTCCCGCTGCGTCGGACACGAAGAACAGTGTTTCCCGGCCGTTGACCCGTGCGACCATCGGCTGTGTCGTGGTCATCTGGTCCGAGAGCCCTTTGAGCGGTGCGACCAGTCCGGACCTGCTGTCCAGAAAGAAAAGACGACAAGGCCCGGAACCGGGACAACGGGTGAAATAGAAGTACCGGTGATCGCTGCTCCAGGTCGCATTGGCATTGTCACCTTCGGAATTGACGGTCCCGTTCAACAGGACCGGTCCGGACCATCCCGAGCCGTTCCGGTCACTGCGATAGATGGCGGCATGGTAGCTCGTTGTATCCTGCACTTCGTTGTCGGCGTTCAATTCTCCGCGGAGGGAGGTGAACACCAGGGCGCCGCTGCTATCGGTCCGCGCACCGAATTCGGTGTCATAGCTGTTCAGCGGTTCGGGGAGGTGTTCGATCGTGACCACCTCCGGACGGGCCATCAACTCCCGGGCGAGCGCGCAACCCGCGATCCCGTTCCGGGCGCGCTGTGCGATGAAGGACTCCTTGTCCTTCTCCTTCCGCAATACGTTCTCCCAGGTCTTTTTCGCCGCTTCGTGATCGCCCTTGCACATCTGCATTTCCGCCAGCCACCGCATGGCTTCAGGGTGCAGCCTCCCCACGTCCTTGCGGGCCACCTTCTCATAGTTGGCGGCTGCCGGCCCGTACTGGTTGCTCCGACGACAGGCCTCCGCGTAGGCCCATTGCAGGGACATCCGACCGGGTTCACGCTGGAGCGCTTCCCCATAGAACCGGGACGCACCGTAGTGGTCACCCCGTCGCTCGGCGGCATCCCCCCAGCTGGTCCATTGGGCCGTGCTTTGTGCGTCCATGCACAGGGAGAACGGGATCAGGATGATCACATATGTCCACCTGCAGATCATGGTCTACAATTGCTCGGGGCAGGCTTTGAAGCGAGCAGGCACCGGGGCCTTGCGCCGCAGGATGCGGACCACGGTGAATTCAAGACCGCCGCGATTCCGGCTTGCGGGGACCAGGTCGCTGAAGTTGATGTCGTAGCTGATCCCTGCCGTCCAATCGTCATACTCCAGGCCGGCATGCACCGTGCCCGCATCACCCGCACGGAAAAGCGCTCCGAGTCGCACCGCGCGCAGTACCGTGTAGCGATGCAGGAGGATGTACCGCACGGTAGCTCCCAGGTCGAACTCATGGAACGGACCCTGGACCATGTACCGCAGCGACGGGAGCACGTCGAGCTTTTCCGCGACCGGGAATCCGGCCATCACCTGGAACGCCGTCCTTAGGTCGAGCGGCTCGGCGGGCGAACCGAGGAAACCGATGCCGGGCCGCGTGAGGTTGAAGAAGGCGAGCCCCACCTCGATGACCTGACGCTCCGCCGGGCGGTAAGCGTAGTGCATGCCGGCATGCAGGTCGGGATGCACCAGACCGTCGCGCTGGAAGTCCTCGCCAGTGGCAAGGGAGGGGTCATAGTAGTACCCGTTGTATTGGGCGTCGAAAGCCAGTTCGCTCTCGTCCAGGGTGATCGAGGTGAGTCCGAACTGCAGACCGGCGGTCACTTTTTGGCGGCCTCTGTCGAACGCCCGGGTATAGCTGGCGCCCAGATCGAGATGGAACGTGTTCAGACGTGGATCGCCCGCGCGGTCGTTGAATAGCCAGATGGCGGCACCCAATCCCTGTTTCCTGAGGAAATCGGCCGCGTCGGCGCCGATGCTGAAGGTGCGGTAAGGGCGCGTGACGGAGCGCCATTGTTGCCTGTAAAGGGCATTGATCCGGTAGTCGCCATCGAACGCGCCGATCTGTCCGGGTCCGTTGGCCAGCGGGGTCAGGAAGAACTGGGAGAAATGGATGTCCTGCGCTTGCACGGACCCCGCGATGGCGAGCAAGGCGATCAGCGAGCGACCACGCGACACCCTCATCGGACCACGGTGATGTTGCCCTTGAAGAAGCGGCTCTGGCCATCGGCACAGGTCACACGCAGATGATAGACGAACACGGCCGGGTCCACGGGTTCGCCGTTGAACGTGCCATCCCATCCCACGCTCTGATCGGTGGTCTCGAACACCTTTTCCCCCCAGCGGTCGAAGATCTGCAGTTCCAGGGAGCTGATGTAGCGCCCGCGCACGTAGAGCACCTCGTTGCTCCCGTCGCCGTTCGGGCTGAACGCGTTCGGCAGGAAGATGTCCGGCTCATCACAGAGCAGTTCATGCACGGTGACCAGCACCGAATCATCCTTGGTGCAAATGCCGTCGCTGATGACGACATGGAACCAGGTGGTGCCCTGGACGACCACTGTCGGCGCACCTGAGCTCGGGTCGCTGACGAGTTCGGGCGGGCTCCAGGAATAGGTGACGCCGGTGGTCGGTGTGGCGGACAAATGCACCAGTGATCCGGCCAGTACGATGGGTTGGTCCACGGACGCATGCGCTTCGGCGCCGTTCACCGGGGAGACATGTACGGTGATGCTGCTCGTCCAGGGGCAGCCTGCCGGACTGGTCACGGCGACGGAATAGACGGAGGTTTCCGCGGGGTTCACCGTGGCGGTCGTGGTGCCCTGGCCGGCGTTGATCTCCGCGGCCGGCCCCCAGACGATGGTCGATCCGGGATCAACACCGGACAGGACAAGTACCGCGCTGTCATCGGCGCAGATCAGCGAGTCGCCGATGAGCTGGGGTGCGGCCAGCGAGATCCCAACGATCACACTATCCACGGCCGGACAGGCGGAGCCGTTCAGCGCCTGCACGTAATAGATGCCGGCCACGGGTGGCTCGACGATCGCCGTGCTGTCCTGGGGATCACTGTTCAACATGTCCGTGAACAAGGGCGAAGTGGACCACTGAAAGGTGCTTGCTGTTCCCTGGCTTGACGCCACTAGCGTGAAGGCGTCGATCGGCCCGCATAGCAGGGTGTCGTTCATCGTGAAGAGGGAAGGTCCGGCCTCGCCCACCACCACGTTCAGCGTGGCCACGTCCTGGCCGTTGCAGGAGTTTGGATCACTGACGGTCAATGTCACCGTGTACGAGCCGGGGTCGGCATAGGCGTGGACAGGGTGCGCATCGTTGGACGTGGTGTTGTCGCCAAGGTCCCACTCGTAGGTCGCGCCCGGCGAGCTGTGGTTCTCGAACGCAACCGGGAGGTTCGCGCACACGGTGTCGGGTGCATCGATCACGGCCACCACGATGGGTGCATCGAAGTCGAACTTGAAGACCGCGTTGTTGCAGTTCGGACTGTTGTTCGTGGACGACCAGGCCCCCGGGGTGGTGGGGAAGTCATCGTGTCCGCCACAACCTGCGCAAACCGATTCATAGACCCGGCCGCGCCGATCGAACCGGCTCGTGCCGCCGTCCACATGCTCCCGGCTCTGTGCGCCGCCCATATAGGTCGCGTACGTGAGCGCCTGCATGTCGATGTCGTAGACCGCCAGGTAGAAGTCACGGCCATCCGTGTTGGATTGGTAGGCATCGGGGGTCACCGGCAGGCCGTTCGTGCTGAGCGCGTCATTGGTGCCGATCCCGATCACGCTTCCCCAGCCGCAGATGTAGATCTTGTCGCAGAAGTCCACCAGGAAGGCCGTAGGTGAGATATCCGGATCGCCATCCCCTGACCCGGTCCGTGAACTCCAGATCGTGTTTGTCAGGTCACTGTTGAATTTGGTCAGGAGCTGTCCCCCGGCCGGAACGTTGTAGGGAGCATTGGCGATCAATTCACCGACCGGTGCGGCGGTCTGCCCGAAGATGTAGACCTGGTCCGCCTCGTCCAGTTCCACGAAATAGGCCTGGTCATATGCACTGCTCCCCCAATAGGAGCAGGCGGCGATACTGTTCAGGTCCGGTGGCAGGATGAGCAGGAAAGCGTCGGCCGATCCCCCGGCATAGGTCGGTCCGACGACCCCGGGGGTCGTCGGGAGGTCGGTGCTTGTGGTACCCCCGCACAGCACCAGTGCCCCGTCCGGTCGGAGCGCCTCCGAATAGATCGCGTCCTCTCCGAAGCCGCCGAAATAGCTTCCATAGAGCAGTACGGACAGGTCGCTGTTGAACCGGGCGATGTAGCCATCCTGGCCGTTCGCGTTGCCCCCCTGGATGTTGCCCGGGGTCGTTGGCATGTCGGTGCTCCGTGTGCTGCTCGCGATCACCACACGCTCCTGCGCGTCGAGCAGGATCTCGCCACGGACCTCGTCCGCGTAGTTGAACTTCAGCGTGGATGCGGTGTTCAGTCCGTCGTTGCCGCTGCCTCCGAGGTACGTGCTTGCGAGCAATGCGGACCCATCGGCGCTCAGCTTCGCGATGAGCATGTCCGATCCGCTGGGGAAACTGACGCCCAGACCTTGCGGTGCGAACGCCGAACCACCGCCGAAGCTCTGGTCATAGGCGTTGGTGGTGACGGGTAGATCCGGTGATCCGGTGCTGCCTAGCACGTAGAGCTCGTCATCCGCATTGACGATCATACTGTGCGGCATCTCGTCGCCCTGACCGCCGAGGAAGGTGGCCCAGATGATGAACGCACCCGTCGTGTCGTACTTGGTGATCGCGATGTCCGTGCCTTGGATCGTCCCTTGCCCGTCCCCACCGGCCCAGGTCGTTTGGTAGGCGCCCATGGTCACCGGATAGTTCTGTCCGAAAGCGGTGCTTCCTGAATAGAGGAACCCCGCGTCATCGAAGGTCGCCGAATAGCCGAAGTTGTCGCTCAGGGAGCCGGAGAAGGTGGAGAACACCAGCGTCGGATCGATCACCAAGGGGTGTTCGGGATCATAGGCACCGGGCTTGAACCAGAATCGCGTGCCGTCGCACCGATAGCTGCACATCACCTTCCTGCGAACACCGTTGATGTCCTGATAGGCCAGCGGAACACGCTCTTCGAGATCGCCGAGCGTCGTGTGTACCACGAGCACGTTCTTGCGCAACTCCAAACGATCGGCCCCTTCATAGGTGAACTTGTAGGATGAGACCTCATGCCCGGGTGCCACCACCAGGTCGTATTTGAACATCTCCCCGGACGGATGCACGACAATGGAAAGTCCGTCCCGAACGCCATCCATTCGCAGCCCTTTGTAGCATCCCGCCCGGCTTGCCCAGCGTGATCGGTCATTGCCGATGAAGTAGTTGTTGTAGCGTTCTTCTCGGAACATTCCCGTCACCTGGCCGTGACCGTTGATCCCCAAGGCCTTGAACCGCAGCGCATGGTGCCTGATCGTACGGCTGGCGTCAGGGTCGTAGTGTTCGGTGTCGGGAGCGTGCAAGGCGGCGATCGCCTGGCCGTCGACAAGGTCGATCACGATCGCATCGTGTTCCACCCAGAAGGTCCGATCGCCGGCATCGGCGCGGAATGTGACCGCGTTCGGCCATTGCCCCTTGTTCTCAACGAAGGATGTCCCCGGCGCGTACTGCGCACCGATGGGGCCGGCGATGAGCATCGTCGACAGAAGGAGATGGACCTTGGTGCTCGGTCCGGAGCCTGAACGTCCCAATGTGCCCGAATTTAGCAATGGGGCGAACGGGCCCCGTTCATGGAGACGCTGTGGAACGCTGTGGCGTCCACCCGGGGTGCCTGAAGGAGAAGGATCCCCTTATCGTGCCTGCGTGGTACGAGCCTGCTGCTCCGCTCCGGCGTTCCCGGTCCGGAAGCGGAAATCCACCCTGCGGTTGAGGCCACGGCCCTTTTCGGTCCGATTGTCCGCGATGGGCTGGTCCTCGCCATATCCGATGGCGAAGAGCCGGTCAGCGGCGATCCCGGCGCCTATGAAGTGCGCGACCAGGGCTTCCGCACGGCGTCCGCTCAGGACCATGTTGTGTGCTTCCGTGCCGCGGGAATCGGTGTGTGCTTCGATCACCAACGTCGATCCGGGATGGTCGCGCAGGATGTCCACAAGCCGGTCCAATTGGGGCAGGAACTCCGGGTCGATGCCCGCCTGGTCCGTCGCGAAGTAGACGGAGCTCGAGCGCACCACCGTATTGTTGAGCTGGTCCAGTTCGACCAGGGCGAGATGGCTCAGATCGGTGACCTTCTCAACGGCGATCACCATCACCTCGGCATCGAGGAATCGCAGCTGCTTCACCTTCTGGAGGACCGCGTACATCTCTGCCAACGTGTTGGCGTTGCCGACCGAGTAGGTGTATACCCCGCGTTCGGGATCGTAGCGCTCGATCACGGGGAAGAACTTGCGGATCTCCGTGAATCGGGCGTCATTGAGCGAGAGGCGTTCACGCGTGGCGAACAGTTCGACGGTGAACTTCACATCCTCTCCCTGTTTGACCGTGAGCTCGAACTGGTCCGAAGGCAGGGTCTGGTAGGCGAATTCCCTGGTCACACCGCTGGCGTCCTTGTAACTGGCCAACACCGCGTCCTCCTGGTCCTTGAACCGGTCGATCACGACGATGTCACGTTGGATACATTGATCGGCAAGTACACCGGTCACAGGGTCCGTGGTCAGTACATTGAGATGGACTGTGTATGTTCCAGGTGCCCTGAAGGCGTGCGTCACCGCTCGCCCCCTGCCGCGAGTGCCGTCCCCGAAGTCCCAGCGCATGTCCTCGACGAACAGGTCGGGCAGGTTCGATCGCCTGCCGTCCAACCGGACGCTCCGACCGGTCCGGGCCGAATCGGGACCACTGATGTACGGTTGCTGGATATCGGCCACCTCGAGCATCTTGCGCGCCTCGGTGAAGAAGATGGAATTGTCCAATGTGTCGATCAGGTCGAGGTGCACAGCGTATCGCCCCGGCCTTTCATAGCAATGCAGTGCTACGGTCCCGTCGACGAGCGTCCCATCGCCCATGTCCCATCGGTACTTCAGCGGAAGCCCTTTCATGGGTCGTTTCGGACCCTCATCGAAACGATAGCAATAGTTGTTCTCTTCCTGTGCTGGACAATCGGCCGCTGATGGGGGCGTCCTGGTGAACAGGAAGATCGCGTCCGTTCCGTCCCGGTCCGAACTGAACGCACCGCTCACGTCCGTGGGGAATGAGGTGTATCCGAGGTCGTTGCCTGCCGAATTCAGTGGTTCCGGAAGGGCCAACGGAGTGGACCAGCCGCCGTTCACGGGTATCGCCGAATAGATGTCGAGCTTGCCCAGGCCCCCCGGACGGGACGAGGAGAAGTACAATGTGCCGTTGGGGTGCAGGAACGGGAAGACCTCGTTGTCGGGGCCATTGATCGCACTGCCCAGGTTCTCCGGTCCGCTCCAACCACTGTCCATCATGCGACAGCGGTAGAGGTCCATTCCCCCGAAACCGCCCGGGCGATCGGAGGCGAAGATCAACGTGCCGCCGTCCGCAGAGATCGTGGGATGGGCGTTGGAGAAGCCCGGGTCGTTGTAGGCGAAGGGGGTCACTTCCTCCTTCCCGGTGCGCGATGCGAAGAACAGGCCCAGTCCGGCTCCTCCGCCTTTTGCCTTGGATGGATGTCTGGGGTCCCCGAGGTTCCTGGTGAAACAGATCCATCCATGGACAGGGGAGAAGGTGGCCGGTCCATCGTTGAAGGGACTGGCCAGCCCCTCGCTCAGCAAGGAGCAATTCGAAGGACCGTTATCCGGATACCTGGCCATGTAGAGATCCGCAAGCGGTTCGTCGGTGTCCGCCTGCACCACCCGCACCGCTCCCGGGCGCTCTCGGATCGAGCAGAAGACCAGGTTGCTGTCCAGCAGCACCGGCGCATAATCCTCTGAGGAAGGTTCGAGCTGTGCCCGCTCCACCAGGTAGCCCGACTGCCCGATCGCGCTTTGCGCCACGAACGACCATATCAGGAGGTGTGGGATGCGCTCCATCGGGTCAGAAGTAGCGAGGGTCGCGCACACGGATGCGGTATCCCATCTCATATTGGACCATGAGCTCGTGCGTTCCACCATGGTAGGGTGAGATCGCGGACAATCCCAGGTCATAAGAATAGCCCACCCTCCATTGGGGCGTGGGCAGCACCTCGAACATGCCCACCACTGCGTCCCCGGTCCGATAGCTCACACCGGCCCAAAAGCGCTCCTTGACAATGAGGTGCAGACCGAGATCGGCCTGGATCGACGAGGACATCTGATAGCGGATCAGACCGGTCGGCTTGAGCTTCAGGTCGTGATCGAGCTTGAACACGTATCCCCCCGTGAGCATGGGCTGATACTGGCGCGTATCGTTCTCCACGACGTAGGTATTACGCTCCGCATCGAATTTCCGGGTCAGGAAGAACGGGAGCGAGGCACCGATGAAGTAGACCTTGGAGTAGTAGTAGACGCCCGCACTGAAATTGGGCCGCACGGCCATCCGGGTGTCGCTCGCAAAGGCCGCATCATCCGACCGTTGCAGCTCCACTTCGCTCCACCGCGCCTGGAGCGCGTTCACGCCACCACCAAGTCCCATGGAGAGTTTCCCCTTACCCAGGGGGAGCCGGTAGGCATAGTTGAGCAGCAGGCCGGTCTCATTGCTGACACCGAGCCGGTCATTGTAGATGATCGCCCCCAGGCCCATGCGCGTGCGTTTCACGGGCGTGTGGATGCTGAGCATCGCCGTACTCGGGGCGCCATCGAACCCGGTCCATTGGTCGCGGTACGTGAGATTGACGGTGAGCGCATCGCGACTACCGGCATAGGCCGGATCGATGAGCAACCCATTGAAAAGGTATTGGCTCGTCAACGGGGTATGTTGCGCCCACAGCGGGCCGGTCAGCACCGCACAAAGGAGTGGCAGGATGTACCTCGGGTACCTCACCGTTTGATGATCAGCGTGCCTTTATACGTGGTTCCCTCACCGAGGTTCAGGACATAGAAATACGTGTCATCAGGCAAGGGTGGTCCTGCCGAGCCCCGCCCATCCCAATCGTTGCGGTACGGACCGGCATGATGGACCAACCGTCCCCAGCGATCGAAGACCAGCAATTCGTTCGCCGGATAGGCCGAGATCCCGGTGATCTCGAACCGGTCGTTGACCTCGTCACCGTTCGGCGAGAATCCTTCGGGGATGAACAGGTCGGCCACCACGATAAGGACCGTATCGGACGCTGTCGTACATGGGCCGAGCATCGCCGTGAGCATGAAGGCATTGGTACCGATGCCTAGGTCGGTCACCTGTGAGACCGCATTTTGTGGGTCGATAACGGATCCATTTCCGAACAGCAGTTGCCAGTGTAGGTCGGTGCCGGGCGCGGCTTGGCCGCTCAACGTGGTCTGTGTGGTGATCGCGAGCTGCTGGTCCGGACCGGCGTCCACCCAAATGTTCTGTCCCGGATCGATGAACGTGATCATCACCGTGTCACTGGCGGAACACTGCCCGTCACCCACCGTCCAGATCAGGACATACGTTCCGGGCGCATCAGCAAGGATGGTCGAGTTCGGGTTGGAGGGGTCCAGCACAACGGCCCCATTGGGCTGGGTCCAGGTGCCTACGGCCTGGTCCATCGTGGCTTGCAATTGGCAGCTCATACCACAGATGGACGTGTCAGGTCCGGCATTCGCGAGCGGTCCTGGCATCACCGTGATCTGGTCAAGCCAGGATACTTCGCAATCCGCGTCACCGATCGTGTAGGTCAGGGTGATGGTGCCTGTGATGCCGGTCGGATCGAATTGCCCACTTGTGATACCCGGTCCCGACCAGGTTCCTCCTGCATCGCCTGTTAACCAGGAATCCGGGTCGATGATGCCGTTGGATGAGCAGATGCTGCCGGGAGAGGTCCAGGTGGGGTCTTGAGATGTAACGACAAGGACATCCTGGTCCGATGATGCACTGCACACGGTTCCCACAGAGTAGGTGACGGTGTAGCTACCGGCCATGCTGGCATCCAGATCGATGGTGCCTGTATTCGCATCAATGACCAGTCCTGCCGGCGCGGCACTGAATACCCCGCCAGGTTCGGCGGTCCAAGGCGTCGGGTCCATGGACGCGTTGCAATAGGTCGAAGACGCATATGCGAATGCCGGGTCAGGGAGGTCAGGTGTTCCGGTGCAATTGCAACCAACGGTCCATGTATCCGCGATCGTACACGGATCGCCGTCGTCACAGGGCACACCGGGGAGAGCGGACCCACCGGCCACGCCTTCGCAGTCGATCACCAGACCGGCGCAGTTGCAGGAAGCATCGTAGACATCACCACCCGTATTGGGATCGCCGTCATCACAGGCCACACCGGGGAGAGCGGACCCACCGGCCACGCCTTCGCAGTCGATCACCAGACCGGCGCAGTTGCAGGAGGCATCGTAGACATCACCACCCGTGTTGGGATCGCCATCGTCACAGGCCACACCGGGGAGAGCGGACCCACCGGCCACGCCTTCGCAGTCGATCACCAGACCGGCGCAGTTGCAGGAAGCATCGTAGACATCACCACCCGTGTTGGGATCGCCGTCGTCACAGGGCACACCGGGGAGAGCGGACCCACCGGCCACGCCTTCGCAGTCGATCACCAGACCGGCGCAGTTGCAGGAGGCATCGTAGACATCACCACCCGTGTTGGGATCGCCGTCGTCACAGGCCACACCGGGGAGAGCGGACCCACCGGCCACGCCTTCGCAGTCGATCACCAGACCGGCGCAGTTGCAGGAGGCATCGTAGACATCACCACCCGTGTTGGGATCGCCATCGTCACAGGCCACACCGGGGAGAGCGGACCCACCGGCCACGCCTTCGCAGTCGATCACCAGACCGGCGCAGTTGCAGGAGGCATCGTAGACATCACCACCCGTGTTGGGATCGCCGTCATCACAGGCCACACCGGGGAGAGCGGACCCACCGGCCACGCCTTCGCAGTCGATCACCAGACCGGCGCAGTTGCAGGAGGCATCGTAGACATCACCACCCGTGTTGGGATCGCCATCGTCACAGGCCACACCGGGGAGAGCGGACCCACCGGCCACGCCTTCGCAGTCGATCACCAGACCGGCGCAGTTGCAGGAGGCATCGTAGACATCACCACCCGTGTTGGGATCGCCATCGTCACAGGCCACACCGGGGAGAGCGGACCCACCGGCCACGCCTTCGCAGTCGATCACCAGACCGGCGCAGTTGCAGGAGGCATCGTAGACATCACCACCCGTGTTGGGATCGCCATCGTCACAGGCCACACCGGGGAGAGCGGACCCACCGGCCACGCCTTCGCAGTCGATCACCAGACCGGCGCAGTTGCAGGAGGCATCGTAGACATCACCACCCGTGTTGGGATCGCCATCGTCACAGGCCACACCGGGGAGAGCGGACCCACCGGCCACGCCTTCGCAGTCGATCACCAGACCGGCGCAGTTGCAGGAGGCATCGTAGACATCACCACCCGTGTTGGGATCGCCATCGTCACAGGCCACACCGGGGAGAGCGGACCCACCGGCCACGCCTTCGCAGTCGATCACCAGACCGGCGCAGTTGCAGGAGGCATCGTAGACATCACCACCCGTGTTGGGATCGCCATCGTCACAGGCCACACCGGGGAGAGCGGACCCACCGGCCACGCCTTCGCAGTCGATCACCAGACCGGCGCAGTTGCAGGAGGCATCGTAGACATCACCACCCGTGTTGGGATCGCCATCGTCACAGGCCACACCGGGGAGAGCGGACCCACCGGCCACGCCTTCGCAGTCGATCACCAGACCGGCGCAGTTGCAGGAGGCATCGTAGACATCACCACCCGTGTTGGGATCGCCATCGTCACAGGCCACACCGGGGAGAGCGGACCCACCGGCCACGCCTTCGCAGTCGATCACCAGACCGGCGCAGTTGCAGGAGGCATCGTAGACATCACCACCCGTGTTGGGATCGCCATCGTCACAGGCCACACCGGGGAGAGCGGACCCACCGGCCACGCCTTCGCAGTCGATCACCAGACCGGCGCAGTTGCAGGAGGCATCGTAGACATCACCACCCGTGTTGGGATCGCCATCGTCACAGGCCACACCGGGGAGAGCGGACCCACCGGCCACGCCTTCGCAGTCGATCACCAGACCGGCGCAGTTGCAGGAGGCATCGTAGACATCACCACCCGTGTTGGGATCGCCATCGTCACAGGCCACACCGGGGAGAGCGGACCCACCGGCCACGCCTTCGCAGTCGATCACCAGACCGGCGCAGTTGCAGGAGGCATCGTAGACATCACCACCCGTGTTGGGATCGCCATCGTCACAGGGCACACCGGGGAGAGCGGACCCACCGGCCACGCCTTCGCAGTCGATCACCAGACCGGCGCAGTTGCAGGAGGCATCGTAGACATCACCACCCGTGTTGGGATCGCCGTCGTCACAATCGGTGCCGGGGAGAGCGGACCCACCGGCCACGCCTTCGCAGTCGATCACCAGACCGGCGCAGTTGCAGGAAGCGTCGTAGACATCACCACCCGTGTTGGGATCGCCGTCGTCACAGGCCACACCGGGGAGAGCGGACCCACCGGCCACGCCTTCGCAGTCGATCACCAGACCGGCGCAGTTGCAGGAAGCATCGTAGACATCACCACCCGTGTTGGGATCGCCATCGTCACAGGCCACACCGGGGAGAGCGGACCCACCGGCCACGCCTTCGCAGTCGATCACCAGACCGGCGCAGTTGCAGGAGGCATCGTAGACATCACCACCCGTGTTGGGATCGCCGTCGTCACAGGCCACACCGGGGAGAGCGGACCCACCGGCCACGCCTTCGCAGTCGATCACCAGACCGGCGCAGTTGCAGGAGGCATCGTAGACATCACCACCCGTGTTGGGATCGCCGTCGTCACAGGCCACACCGGGGAGAGCGGACCCACCGGCCACGCCTTCGCAGTCGATCAACAGACCGGCGCAGTTGCAGGAAGCGTCGTAGACATCACCACCCGTGTTGGGATCGCCATCGTCACAGGCCACACCGGGGAGAGCGGACCCACCGGCCACGCCTTCGCAGTCGATCAACAGACCGGCACAGTTGCAGGAAGCATCGTAGACATCACCACCCGTGTTGGGATCGCCGTCGTCACAATTGGTGCCGGGGAGGGCGGATCCATTCGGGTCACCTGCACAATCCAGTAGGCGCACAGTGACCGTGAATGTGCAAGCTGTGGAGTTCCCAAGGCCATCATCCGCACTGTAGGAGAACTGGTTCGACCCGACCACGCACCAGAGGCTGTCGCCGGTCGGGGGAGTGATGATCGGGGATCCGCAATTGTCCGAGGCGCTGATGCTCGGATGGAACCAGGTACCGGAAAGTCCCGGATCCAGGTCGATCAAGGTGTCACCGTTGCACTGGATCATGGGAGGAGTGAGGTCCTCCAATACGACAAGGACCGAGCAGGTCGCATCATTGCCAGCAGCATCGGTCACCTGTAGGGTCACCGATTGCGACGTGGATATTGCCACACCCGGAAGGGGGGACTGCGAGATCGTGATCGGGCCGCTGCAGTCGACCGCGTTGGTAACCAACGCGGAAAGGTCGGGTACCAGACCGGTGCATCCGATCATGGCGACCGTCTGCGTCCCCGGACAGGTGAATGCTGGGGGGGTGTCGTCGATGATGTGGATCCAATCCTGGTTCAGATAGGTGTTCCCCCAGCTGTCGGTGATCGTCATCGTCTGAAGGAAGGTGGTATCGGCATGGAAGACCGTTCCGGGGGGAGGGTCCTGCGCATTCGTCCAGGGACTGCAATCCGTGACCGTGACCGTATCGCGCAGGTCCGGGTAGGTCAATTCACAGTTCCCTCCCAGGTACAGTTCGACCATAGCGGACAGCGGACAGATGACATCCGGAGCATCGGCGTCGATGACATCCAAGTGGAACCGACAGAACTTCGTGTTCCCGGAAGCATCGGTAGCCATGTAGACGACCGTGTCCGGGCCGATGGGCACGAGCGACCCGATCGTCGGACCGGCGACCTGTGTGAGGGAGGCCGCTCCGCATGCGTCCGTGGCCACAGGCTCGTTCCATTGGGCGAGCGCCATGCAATCGACGGAACCAGCGGTCAGCGTGACGTTCCCTGGACACCCCGTCAGTTCGGGTGGCAGCGTGTCCTGCACGATGACGAGGTAGGTGCAAGTGTCCGCGCCGGTCCCATCGCTCCAGATCTCGGAAACGGTATGCGTACCGACCCCAAGGGTCTCCATAAGGTTCCCTGTGGTCTCCGTGGAGGTGGATGCGCCGTCGAGCAGCAAGTGGCTCGTGTAGGTCAATGGACTGCAATCCGGATCGGCGTTCAGAACAGGGTATGTGAACAAGGCGGTACACGTATTGGCTGCAGCCGCGAGCACGATGGGCTGTGCCGGACAGTTGGTTATGTGGGGCGGGGAACCATCGAGCACATCGAGGGAGAAGGTACATGTGGCCTCCAAGCCGGCACTATCCCTCACGGTATAGGCCAGTTGATGGGTGCCCAGTGTGAGGTTGGCCACATCGCCCAATGACCACCAACTGCTCTCGATCCCGCAGTTGTCGGAAGCGGTCGGCAACAGGGCCGTCGCATCAGCGAGGCAATCGGTTCCGGCTGCGACGGATGTGTCCGGGGGGCAATGGTCGAACCAGGGTGCAATGGTGTCCAGCACCGTGACATCGAATACACAATGCGCTGAATTCCCCGCTCCGTCATTGACGTTGCGGACGTAGGTGTGTACTCCGGGTGCAAGGTGCATCAGCAGACCGCCGAGGGGGATCGGCACCTGGTCGATGACCAATGCCGTGTCCAGCGTGGCGGCATTGATCACCTGGTCCATCGCCATGAAGTTCAGCGTGGTCTGGAAGAAGCCGCAGTTGTCGCTGACGACCAGAAGCGGTGCCTGGAACGGCGCGGTGCACGACGTTGCCGGCACGTACAGTATGGTATCGCCAGGGCAGTTGCCGATCACGGGTGGGATCGTATCACGGACGAGAAGATCTACCGAACAGGTCGTCGCATTGCCGGTGCTGTCAGAGACGGTGATGGCAACGCTGGTGGTGCCGGTTCCTACACTTGAACCGGCGATCGGTGCTTGTTGGAAAAAGAGCGTGCCTGGGCAATCATCCGTTGCCATGACGGCAGCCGTCAGATCAGGTACGATCGCGTGACACGTACCATCGACGAACAGGGTGTCCGCCTGCGCGCAGGAAGTGATCTGTGGAGCGGTGTTGTCAAGGGCGTCCACCGTGATCACGTTCGTAGGGACCGGTGTGCATCCCGGGTTCGACACGAAAGCACGGACCTGGATGGAACCATTGACCTCCGGTACCACGAGGACCGTGTCCGAACCGGGCACCAACATGAATCCAGCACCGTTCCAGTTCACGCCCCATCGCAGGGATGTGGATACATGCCCGTTCAGGTACACTGTTGCATCGCTCCAAGGACAGACCGTCGGAGACGCGGAAAGCGTGCCAGCGACCGGAACTGGAGAAACCGTGATACTGTGCGTTGTGCTGAACACATCCGCCCCGTCGGTCACCGTGTAAGTGACCGCATAGGGGCTAGCACCAATGGTGGTGGATGGGTCGAACGTGGTGCCTACGACGCCATCGCCGGACCAGGTCCCGGAAGTCGAGCTTTCATAAGTGAAGAAGATGCCGTCCACATGAACGATATCCACACCTGACCGGGCCAATTTGATGTACCGGGACGATGCCGGAAGTGCAAGCGAGGAATAGGTGAATGTTGTCGCGGATGTCGTCAGATTCCCGAGCAACGTGAAGTTGGTCCCGTCCAACGAGCCATAGAGAGTGAGTCCGCTGCTGCCGGAAGGCACCCTCCATAGCACGTCCAGCGCCGCTCCCGCAGGGATGGTGGAACCCATGTCAATGACGACATAGCTGATGTTCTGGTTGAAAACGGCGTACGATCCGAGGACCTGTCCGAGAGCGCCTGTCGCGTTAACCACATTGCTGGAGCTTGTCACGGATTGGCCGCTTCCAGTGGTGTAGGGATAGAGCGTCGTGGTCAGATCGAGCGGACCATCATTCGCGCACAGGGCAGGGGGTGATCCCCAGATCGAAACATCCGCTCCACTTACGCTCGGGGCCTGCGTGTCGAATAGCGAGCCATCAAGATCATTCGATCCGGTCAGGGACTGGTCACCGGCGGATGCATCGTCCTTGAATATGCCGGCCAAGGGAATGAACCCCAGGTCGTCAGCGGCCACGCACGAAACAGTGAGATCTTGCGAACTGGTCGCGTTGGTGAGCGGCCCGACCACACCATAGCGGCCGATGGTCGCCAGGAATCCAGTGATCTTGCTTGTCGGTGCGCTAACGTTCCTGGAACCGATGGACAAGTTCGTCTTGAACTGGCCCAAAGCATGAAGTGTTCCGTTCCGACCGATGGCCAGGTCGGTCAATGTCAGATCATGGCCACCGGCGGTGGTGTTGGCCGATCGGAACCACAAAGTGGAACCATTGGCCGGCGACAATCGCGTGAGCAGGACCTGGTCGTTCGAACCTGCCGGAACGGTCGTTCCACCCGGAAGTACGGCGCCGCTGGAGGTCGTACAACCGAGATAGAGGAACTGGTCCTTGGCGGCAACGGAGGCGCTGCGCGAAGCACTGTTGCTCGAAGAGGCGACCGATACCGTCCATGCCATCGTCCCCAACGAATCCATTGAAGTGAGATGGAGATCGTTCGTCCCGGACGCCGTATAGGATCCGACCACGGAATTGGATCCGTTCTTCCATGTCACCGTGGGGCTGGATGCCTGAAAAGCGATGTAAATGACACTTCCATTGCTGGCGATGGATCGGGGTAGGCACCCTCCGGTATTCTCAGCATAACGGACCCAACGTGGGCCTCCAGTGAACGTGTATCGCGACGCGACCAGGATGTCCGAATTGGTCTGTGCGGTGGAATTGATCGAACCATTGCCGACAGTAGTGTTCCCATGGACTTGACCGAGCATGGTGACCCCATGCGCATCCGCTACTATCCGGTAGCCCGCATCGTTCGAACTTCCGCCCTCTTTTCTGGCCCATCGGAGCACGCCGTTTGTCGAATACGACAGCAGCAGGATGTCCTTTTGGCCAACGGCTGTGATCGTGTTCGGGATGATGTGTCCATATCCGCCGACGTCCACGGTGCCGCTCGTCCACCCGGTGACATAGACATTGCCAGCGGGATCAAGTGTCACCCCATTGGCTTGGGAGTCTCCCAGACCGCCCGCAGTGAACCCCCAAAGACGCGTGCCTTTGCGGTCGTACTTGAAAACGAAGAGTTGCTGGGAGCTTAGGATCGAACTGAGCAGGCTCGTGATCTGGATGGCCCCCTGGGTATACCCGACTACATAAACGGAGCCGTCCAATGGGTCCGACGCCACATCGGTGATGACCTGATCGTCCAGACCTGTGATGGCGTCCGACCATTGCCAGGCGTATCCCTGACCCGAAGCCTGGCCCAATGCGGTGAAAAGGCCGAAGATCACCAGCCATGCGCGGGAGGATGTCCGTGGACAACTCTCGGTTCGTCGTTGATATACGTGCATTCGTGGACCGTGGGAGTTGGTCCGACCCAGCCCGTTGAACGTTCATGTGTCACCTGGGTTACAAGTGAAAAGGACCCGGCGTACGGGTCGGCCTACATTCGTCTTCGTACACCTCCCCATGGCCATGCATGTTCGTCGTCCAATATTCTTCGTTCTGGCCCTGATCCCGGCACTTGTGCTTCGCGCACATGAGGGCATGTGGCTCCCGTCCATGCTTGCGGCGATACAGGACAGCATGCAGGCGGAAGGGTTGCACCTGACCGCGGAGGACATCTACAGCATGAACAGGGGCAGCCTCAAGGACGCGGTGATGATCTTCGGCGGTGGATGCACGGCCGAGGTGGTCAGTGACCAGGGGTTGGTCCTCACCAATCACCATTGCGGGTTCAGCGCGATCCAGCGGCATTCGACGGTCGATCACGATCACTTGAGGAACGGCTTCTGGGCCATGGACCGTTCACAGGAGCTCCTGACGCCCGGTTTGACGGTCACCTTCATCGTGCGCATGGTGGACGTCACGGAACGCATCCTGGGAGACCTTGATGCCGAAGTTCCGGAGCAGGAGCGCGCCGTGGCCGTTGAGGAGCGCAGTGCTGCGATCGCGGAGGAAGCCAAGGGTGGCGGGGCCTACGGGGCGGTGGTGCGGGCCTTCGACCACGGTCTCCAGTTCATCCTGATCGTTTCGCGGACGTACCGCGATGTTCGTCTGGTGGGTGCCCCGCCGGGGGCCATCGGAAAGTTCGGTGGCGATACGGACAACTGGATGTGGCCGCGCCACACAGGGGATTTCTCGGTGTTCCGGATCTATGCGGGCCCCGGTAACCTGCCGGCCGATGCGGCGCCGGAGAACGTCCCCTATCACCCCGGCCATGTTCTACCCATAAGCATGAAAGGTGTCAGAGAGGGCGACTTCGCCATGATCTTCGGATTTCCCGGTCGGACGCAGCGGTATCTCCCATCCGCAGGAATGGAGCAGGTGATGGAAGTGACCGACCCGGTCCGCATCGCCATGCGGAGATCGAGCCTTGCAGTGATCGATGAGGCCATGCGCGGCAGCGACCGTTCACGGATCATGTACGCTTCCAAGCAAAGCGGTATCAGCAATGGCTACAAGAAGTGGATCGGTGAACTGCGCGGCCTAAGGGAACTCCACGCGCTCGAACGGAGGAAGAGCGACGAGGAACGCTTTCGGAAGCGTGCGACAGCGGCAGGACGGGAGGATCTGGTCGCGGTCCTTGATTCCCTTCGGACCTTGTACGATCGCTCGGCACCCTACGCGCTCGCGCGGGACCTGTTCATCGAGATCTACTACTACGGCCCGGACATCATGCGATTCGCGGAACAGTTCCGGGACCTGGTCGAGAACGGCCGGCAGATGGAACTCGAAGGCCGCTCGGAGGCCGAGATCGCCCGGCTGCGTGAGCGCGCCAGGGGACATTTCGAAGCGACCGACCCCGATGTGGACCGGCGGATACTTGCGGCCGTTCTGCCCTACTACCTCGCCCAGATCACGCCGGAGCTCAGGGCCCCCGTCCTAAGTGCGGTGCAGGACCGGTCCAAAGAGGACATCGAGGCTTTCGTCAACGACCTGTACGACCGGTCCTGGCTGACGTCCCCGGAGCGCCTCAGGAAGCTGCTCGCACGACCGGTGCGGTCGATCGTCCGGGAGTTGGACAAGGACCCGGCCTATCTGTTATCGACGGGAACCCTGGACCGCTACCGGGGAAGTGCTGCTGAACGCTATGCCCTGCTCAGCGGATCCATTGATGTCGCCATGCGGAAGGAACTGAAGGGGGCCATGGAGTTGTTCCCTGATAGCGTCTTCTGGCCGGATGCCAATGGGACCCTGCGTTTGTCCTATGGGCATATCGAGGGAAGTATGCCGAGGGACGGCGTGGACTACCTGCCTTTCACTACGCTGGCAGGGATCATGGACAAACGCGTGCCAGGTGATCCGGAGTTCGATGTTCCGGACCGGCTCGTCCGGCTTTACCAGGAAAAGGATCTTGGTCCCTATGGTGTCAACGGCAGCATGCCCGTGTGTTTCACCGCCTCGTTGCACACCACGGGAGGCAATAGCGGCAGCCCTGTCCTGAACGGGGATGGCGAGTTGATCGGGATCAATTTCGACAGGACCTGGGAAAGCACCATGAGCGACATCCGGTTCGACCCGGCCAAATGCCGGAACATCAGCGTGGACATACGGTATGTGCTCTTCATCATCGACAAACTGTGCGGGGCGGGGCACCTCGTGGACGAAATGCAGCTGGTCCATGATACGAGCGATGGACCGCGCCTCATTCCCTTACCGATACACCGCTGATCATGAGCCTGTGGCAAGAGAACAACGGAAGGCTGGAACGCGAATTCCGGTTCAAGGATTTCAATGAAGCATTCGCTTTCATGACACGCGTGGCGCTGGTCGCCGAAAAGATGGACCATCATCCGGAATGGAAGAACGTGTACAACAAGGTCCACATCACCTTGAGCACGCACTCGGCCGGAGGGATCGTCACCGACAAGGACCGGGACCTGGCGGCATCGATCGACCAGCTGGTCTGAAAAAGCGAAAGGCCCCGGTAGCGGAGCCTTTCGAGGGGTGGCGCTTCACTGGGTCAGCTCGGCTTCTTGACGAACGCCTTGATGCGCAGAACGGTCTGTTTCGGCTCGGTATTGGCCGTCACGGTCACCGTTTTCTGTTGCTGGTTCTCCTGCTTCCCGGGTTTGTAGACCACGTCGATGTTCCCCTTGCCCCCCGGAGGAATGGGTTCCTTCGGGTAGCTGGGAACCGTGCATCCGCAGGACCCCTGCGCGTTCTCGATCACCAGGGGTTCCTTGCCTGTGTTGGTAAAGGCGAAGGTGTAGTGGTTCTCACTGTCCTGCATGACGTTGCCGAAGTCGTGTTCCATGTTCGGAAAGGCCACGTTGGTCTTCGGCCGGTTGTCCACTTCCGGATTGGAGGTCTTTGCCAGCGGGTCGAACTTCTTGTTCGCCTCCAGGGTGTTGGACGGCGTCTTGCTCGCCTCGGCGCTGGTCATGGCGGGTGAACTACTGCTCGCGGTGCTCCCGCTCGTGGTCCCCGCGTTGCCTGCGGCCATGTAGATCAGCGTGCCGGCAATGATGGCCAGCAGGACGATCTTGATGGTGTCTTTCATCGGTCGATGGGTTTGGTTGCTTGGAAAGTGGTAGGGCTGCGAAAATAGGTGTGGCCGGACCCCGGCTATCTCCATTAACGATCCATTAACAGCCTACTGGCGGGCCATGCCCATGCGCTCGTAGGTATCGTCGGTGAGCGCGTCGATCGCCCGGCGATAGCTGTTGTCCACCGGATTGTCCGTGTTGATCACCTGCCAGTAGGCCGATGTGTCCCATAGGTCCCTGGCGATCAGTGCCTTGGAGCGCAGTTCGATGAGTTCGCTCGACCGGTCCATGTCCTCCGGATCGGGTGCAATGCCGTCCTTTTCCCCCGCTGCGCTCAAGCCATCGAGGAATCCCTGATCGATGTGGAAGTCGGAGATAAAGGCGTTCACGTCCCTGTACCGCTTCAGCAGCTCTGACCGATGCTCGTCCACGTACGTGAGGGCGAACGTGTTGAACGTGCCCTTGCGCACCAGTTTGCCGAATTGCTCCGAGCTCATGGTCGTGTCGAGGGGCACGAAAAGATCCGGCATGATGCCGCCGCCGCCGTAGACGATGCGTTTGTTCATGGTGAAGAAGCGCGCGGTATCCGCAGGGTGGATGCTGTCCAATGAGGTGAGTTCGCCGTGCTTCAAGCGGTCCAGTCGATCGCGGCGGTAGGCTTCCACCCCCTCTGCATAGGACTTCTGGATGCAGCGCCCGCTCGGCGTGTAATAGCGCGACACCGTGAGACGTACCGCGGATCCATCAGGAAGCATCACAGGCCGCTGGACCAGGCCCTTGCCGAACGAGCGACGGCCGATCACGAGGCCGCGGTCCCAGTCCTGTATGGCACCTGTGACGATCTCGCTGGCCGAGGCCGAGCCCTCATCAATGAGCACGACGAGGCGACCCTTTTCGAAATGCCCGTTGCCGGTCGCGTAGGTATTGTCGCGCGGGGCGTTGCGTCCCTGCGTGTACACGATCAGGCGCTTGTCGCTCAGGAATTCGTCCGCCACCTCGATGGCCGATCGCAGATAGCCGCCCCCGTTGCCCTGCAGGTCCAGGATGAGGTCCTGCATGCCCTGGGTATGCAGCTTGTCCATGGTCTCCCGCAGTTCCTTGCCCGTTGTGGCGCTGAACCGGCTCAACTTGACGTATCCGACGGACGGTGTGGCCATGTAGCTGGCCTCGATGCTGTAGATCGGGATCTTGTCACGCGTGATCGTGAAGTCCAGGGGCTCGTTCTCACCCCGTCTCTGGATGCCCACCGTCACCTTCGTCCCCTTGGGCCCTCGCAGTTTGTCCATCACGTCCGTGTTGCGGATGCCGATGCCCGCCACGTTCTCCTTGTCGATGGTGACGATCCGGTCGCCCGCGCGGATCCCTAGGCGTTCCGAGGGTCCACCCGCGATCGCGTCGACCACGTAGATCGTGTCGTGCACGATGTTGAACTGGATCCCGATGCCTTCGAAATTGCCTTTGAGCGGTTCGTTCACCTCCTCAAGCTCCTCCTTCGGGATGTAGATCGAATGAGGGTCGAGCTCTTCGAGCATGCTTCGAATCGCCTTCTCCACCAGCTTGTTGTCATCGACGCTGTCCACGTACATGCGGTCGATGTGGTACATCAGTGCCTCGAGCTTGCCGATCGTGGCGGGGTCCTGTGCCTGTCCCAATGCGGACATGGCCGGGAGAAGGAGCGCGGCGAAAAGAAAGGGGAGCGGCGTGTGGTGCTTCTTCATGGAACGGTATCCCGTTGACGGAACGGGCTTCAATGTAACGGTGTGGAACGCGCCGAGGTTCCGGCGGATCGTTAAGCAACGTTAAGGCACGGCCCAGGATCCCAGCCGGAAATCATGACCGGGAACGATCTTCCCATCATGGTAGCGAACAACACGGACGAGGTGTCCTTTCTCGTAGTAGCGCCACTTTCCGTTCGGCACACCGCCCTTGTAGCGGGCGAGGATCCCTTCATCACGGAACCACCAGGATCCTTCCCGCACACCGTTGCGGTATTGGCCCTTCAAAGAGACCTTCCCGAACTCATCGTATTCGGTCCAGTCCCCATGCAATGACCCCCATCCATATACCGCGAAGATCAAGGGTGCACCGTTCGGATAGAACGCCCGGTAGACCCCGCTGGGCTTGCCCCGTTTGAAATCCAGTTCCACGGCCTGGCGTGTGGTATCGAAGGCATAATAGCCCTTGAGCTTGTAAACAGCCGTGTCCGAATGAGGAGCATACCTGACGGGATAGGCGAAAGCGGTGTCACCGGAGGGAACGAAGAGCGTATCAGGCTGCCCAAAAGCGCAGATCGACGGACCGAATAGGGGTAGGAACAACATGATCGCAGCGGGTCCCGTACCGCGCCACCGTGAATTCCGCAGCCTCTGTGCCATGGTCGGCAAAGGTAGCCGCACAGGTCACGATCGTACGGGACAACCTCTCCGGGTCAAGGCGCGTCACGACGTAGGATGGCATGGGGAGGGAGGGTGATGGGGATCCCCAAGGAAACGTATCTTCGACCGCTTCAATCCTTCACGATGGCCCGAAAGCTCATTACGCTCCTGTTCGCTGGTCTGTTCATGGCCAATACCGCACATGCCACGCACGTGACAGGCGCGGAGATCATATGGAACTGTGTCGGCAATGGCCAGTACGACTTCTCCCTGATCATCTACAGGGACTGCGCGGGTACGACGCTCGACCAGACCTACACCCTGGACATGACGAGTCCATGCGGAAATACGTCGGTCACCGTTACCCAGCAGAGCTTCACGGAGGTCTCCCAGTTGTGTCCCGATGACATCGGGAACAGTTCGTGCAATGGTGGTCCGCTGCCTGGTATACAGGCCTATATCTACACCGGAAGCCTTTCGAACCTCGCCCCTTGCGACAGTTGGACGATATCGTGGGACCTCTGCTGCCGGAACAACGCGATCGTGAACCTCACCGACCCGGGTAACCAGGACGGTTACATCGAGGCGGTGATGAACAACGCCGATTTCCCCTGCAACGATTCGCCGCAGTTCACCAACGCTCCCATCCCTTACGTGTGCCTGGGCAGCCCGGTATTCTACAGTTACGGTGCCTTCGATCCGGACGGCGATTCGTTGAGCTACTCCTTCGTATCGGCCATGGGAGGTGGTGGCGCACCCCTGGGCTACAACTTCCCATACTCCGCCATAGAGCCGATCACCGGCATCACCCTCGACCCACTGACCGGTCTGGTCTCCTTCACGCCGACGGTCCAGGGGAACTTCGTCGTTGTGGTGCAGGTGCAGGAGTTCGACGGCAACGGCAACCTGATCGGTACTGTTCTGCGGGACATGCAGTTCGTGGCGATCCCCTGCACGAACAACCCCCCGAACCCGTTCGCCGGCGCCATTCAGAACTTCAACGGGAGCGCCATCCAGACCGGTGACTTTTCGATCGAGCTGTGCGAGTCGAACAATTTCTGCTTCACGGCCACCTATGATGACCCCGACGCGACCGACACGCTCTCGTTGACCTCGAACATCCTGCAGAACCTCCCCGGAGCGACGATCACCTATACCGGTATCAATCCGGTGACGGCTACGATCTGTTGGACGGCCCAGCCGGGTACCAGCGGCTTTTTCCCGTTCACGGTCACCGTGGAGGATGATGCCTGTCCGATCAATGGGGAACAGACCTTCGTGTATGCGGTGAACGTGCTCCAGCGTACCTCGGCCGGTCCGGACCAGACGATCTGCGGTCCACAGGTGGCGCAGTTGCAGGCCGAAGGTGGCAGCCTGTTCACTTGGAGCGTGATGAGCGGTGATCCCATGCAGTTGGGCGTGAACTTCAGTTGCAATCCCTGCGATGCACCGATAGCCGACCCGAACAATACGACGACATACATCGTCGTAAGCGATCTCGCGGGCACGTGCATCAATTCGGATACGGTGACGGTCAACGTCGTTCCGGACTTCAGTTTCCTGGCCACACAGAGTGATACACTGATCTGTTTGGGCGAGACCGTGGACTTCAATGTGGCCGTGAACCCCAATGTGCCCGGTTATCAATTCGAGTGGATCCCGGATGAAGGGCTGACCTCCAGTTCCATCCCGAACCCGACCGGCATATACGGCAACCCGGGCTATTACACCTACAATGTGGGGATCACCAGCCCTGACGGCTGCTACCACCAGGATACGTCTCTGGCGGTCACGGTCACGCCTGGCTATGTACCCCAGTTCTCCGTATCACAGAACGACTCCTTGGTATGTGAGGGCAATTCGACCCAGTTCTTCGTGGACTTGGATTGCTCCCTGCCCGGATTCTGCGGGACCTATGACGGACCTTGCTGCGGACCGATATCCACCATGGACGTCGGTGATGGGACCGATTATCTGGCCAACACGGCCTATCCGGCCATCTACGGGCAATGGTACACCGGCGCTCGGCACCAGATCCTTTTCACGGCGAGCGAACTCCAGGCGCTGGGCTTCGCCGGTGGCAAGATCTCGGAGATCGGGTGGAACATCGCACAGATCCCGGCCACCGCCGCAACGACGTTCTATCAATTCGAGATCAAGATCGGCTGCACCACGCAGGAGGAGCTGATCAGTGGAGCATGGATCTCGGGCCTGACCACCGTTTTCCCGGCGGACACCATCCAGATCGTACCCGGCTGGAACACCTATCAGTTCGATCATGGCTTCAACTGGGATGGAACGTCGAACCTTGTGGTGGAGGTCTGCTTCGATTTCTGGGACCTCTTCGGGACCGATTTCACCCTGAACTCGCCGACCTACTACACGACGACGGCCTTCAACAGTGTGCACCAATGGCACAGCGATCAAGGTGGCATTTGCAGTGACACGCCGAACGGGTTCGCCATCGAATCGGTCGAGACAGAGCGCCCGAACACCCGATTCGTGTTCTGTGGCGGTGTGTCAGCGGACGAGCTGACGTATACCTGGACCCCGGCCATTGGACTGGACGACCCATCGGCCCAGAACCCGGTGGTGACACCGCAATCCGCCCCCACCACCTACACTGTGACCGTCGGCGAACTGGGCAGTGGCTGTGCGGCCTCGGCGGACCTGACCGTGGGCTGGTTCCCTCCGGCGAACGTGAGCTTTGTTCCGAACCCTGATGAGGGCGTATTCCCGCTCACCGTCTTCTTCCAGAACACCTCCGCCTCCGGTTCGAACAACTTCAATTGGAATTTCGGGGATGGCAATGGTTCCGGTGACAGCGATCCGAACCACATCTATGTCGATCCCGGCACGTATTACATCACGCTCACCGGTCTGAGCGAGAACGGTTGCTTCGGGACATATACCGATAGCATCGTGGTACTTCCCAACCCGATCGTGGAGATCCCGAACGTGTTCTCTCCGGACAACGACGGACACAACGATGTGTTCGAATACATCGATCTGCGCGGGTTCAGGAACGTCAAGATGACCATCTACGACCGCTGGGGCACCGTGGTGTACGAGGCACCCGCGACCACCTCGAACAAGGTCATCTGGCAACCGAAGGCCCAAGTGAACGACGGCACCTACTTCTATCTGTTCGAAGGCCAGGGTAACGATGGCTCGGATGTAAAGCGTCAGGGGCACATCACCCTCGTGCGCAGGCCGAAGTGATCCGTTCGATCGATCATGTACTGAGCGGGGGAGCAACATCCCCCGCTCTTTTTTCGGGTGGCGTGGGATATGGACTAGATTAGCTGGCATGTGGCGCTATACATTCCTTTCGATCCATCGGCCCGCGATGCTGACCATGGCACTTGGCGTTATGTCTCCCGTGCTGGCCCAGATCGGCCAGGGTGGATCACCGCTCGCGCTGATGAACGGCCTGGAGATGCGGGATGTCCCCGTGGTTCATCCGGTACCTTTCAGTACATCCCTCGTCCCCGATCAGGGGCCCGATAGGGCGGAAGGCCCCCAGGTCCCCTTTGATGCCGCGCTCCTGGGCCTGGACGTTGATGTTCTGGCTGCCGGCAAATGGGACGTCCTCGGCGACGGTGCGCGGGTCTGCCGCCTGCAGATCGCATCCGAGAACGCCTTCGGGTTGGAACTCTTCTTCGGCGAGATCGACCTTCCACCGGGTGCCGTGTTGTACGTCCATGGTGCTGATGGGGGGGAGGTGCTCGGCGGTTTCACCGCCGCGACCGTGCATGGGGGCAAAGGATTCGCCACGGACCGCACCAAAGGAGACCGATGCATCGTGGAAGTGGACCTCCCCTCGTGGGTGCCGCCCGGCCAGGCCACTGTAAGGATCAGCGGAGTGGGCCATACCTACAGGCCTTTCGACATTGCCGCCGACCCATGCGAGGTGGATGTGGTCTGTTCTCCGGAAGGGGACAACTGGGCGGACGAGCGTGATGGTGTCGTGCGCATCCGTGTGGTGGAGGGAGGAAGCATCGGATATTGCAGCGGGTCGCTCGTGAACAACGTCGCCCAGGATTGCACTCCTTACATCCTGACGGCGTTGCATTGCGGTCTTGGTGCGTCCTCTTCTGATTTCCCGCTCTGGAAGTTCTATTTCCGGTACGAGCGCCCTCAATGCGGCTCTGGGAATGCGTCCGTGGGCAAGGTGATGACGGGCTGCACCCAGCGTGCGAACAGCAATGATGGCGGCGGAGCGAACGGCTCGGATTTCCTGCTTGTGGAGCTCATGGACCCGGTCCCGGGTAGCTACGGCCCCTATTGGAACGGCTGGGATGCCGGCGGCGCCGTGAGCGGGTCGGGTGTGAGCATCCATCATCCCAATGGCGATGAGAAGAAGATCAGCACCTATACCACGAACATACAGACCACCTCCTATGCCTGGAACGGACCACAGAGCCACTGGTTGGTGCACTGGAGCGGAACGACGAACGGACACGGGGTCACCGAGGGCGGATCCTCCGGATCACCTCTTTTCGACGCCACCGGACATATCATCGGTACGTTGACCGGGGGACTTTCCTACTGCAATTCAGCCCAGCACCCGAACGGCCAGAACCAACCGGACTACTACGGCAAGATGTCCTACCATTGGTCGTCCAATCCCAACAGCACCAGCCAGAAACTGAAAGCCTGGCTCGACCCGCAGAATTCGGGGACCCTGGCGATGGATGGCAGTCGGGATCCCTGCGGGATGTATGTCGGCGTATCCGAACAGGTCACCGGGCCCATCGCATTCGACTGGTTCCCGGTGCCTGCCGATGAGCGCATCTCCGCCGTGATACCCACCACGGTCGATGTTCGAAGTATCGAACTCATCGACGCCCTGGGGCGGTCGGTGGCCATTGAACATTCCCTCCAGGGAGTGAGGCTCGATCTGAACACGGCCGCTGTACCCAGCGGCTGCTATGCTGTACGCGGCATGGGAAGAGGAGGTGCCGGCATTCCTCTGGGAAGGCTGGTCATCCAACACTGACCGGTGACCGGTCGGGAATGGAAAGGGGCGCCTACCGGGCGCCCCTTGTTCTTCCTCGGTGGTGACGGTCACTTTTCCATGGAGAGGTGCTCTACGCGCAGGCCTGTTCCGGCATACTTTTCCGCAAGGGCCTTTTGCTGGGCTTCCGCGGAACTCGCATCATTGCTCCGGACCACCTCCCAGCGTGCCGGGGTGCGGTCGGCCGGGATCCGGCCATCGAAAAGCGCGATGATGTCGGCGTTCATCGCATGGATGTCCACTTGTACCGCATCGGTCATCACCGCGGTGCCGTTGATGGTGCCGAAAAGGAATGCATAGCAGGTGGTGGCTTGCGCATCCTGTGCGCTGATCCGACCGAAAGCGGCCAATGTGACAAGGAGGAGAAGGGATCTCAGCGGTCTCATGCGGGAACGGTTTTGTGCAACAATGATACGCAAGCCTGCCTGAAGGACCTTCAGGGGCCTGACAGGATGCGGTCCGCTTCATCCGCATTGATCACACGCCCACCGAGTTCCCCCACCACGAAGGCATCCGTAAGGCCTTTCTGCTGGATCATGTTCCGGGCTTCCTCCGCGGCCGCCCTGTCCGTGAAGGAGCCATAGTAGTAGCGCACGGCATCAGCACTTGTCACCGGTGTCACGTCCCCGATATCGAGGAATCGGTCCATGACGTCCATCGGTACGTTCCCAGCGAATGTTCCTACCTGTACGCGGTAACGTACCAAGCTCTTGTCAATGGTGCCCTCCGGTACGGCATCAAGATCCTCCCGACCGGTCAATTGCGCTCCGGCCTCCTTGAGGGAGACACGTTCGCCATCCTTGAAAGCGACCAGGAAGGCCCCGTTGAAGCCCCTGAGCAGCATGTCCACCTTGCGCTTTGCCGCCTCGTTGATGTCCGTGTAGCTCCCCGTGTAGTAGCGGGTCAATCCATCATCACCCTTCAGGACCACCAGGTCATCGATACCGGCGAAAATGTCCTTCGAAAGTCTGTGCCGGAAAGCCCCCAATTGCACGCGAACAATGGCCTCGCCTGATCCGGGTGTGGTTCCGGAGGTTGCAGCTCCTTCACCCATGGCGGCGCGCGACTTCGCCACCTCGTCAGCGACATCGATCAGGGCGCCGTTCTCCTCGGCCATCACCTTTCCGGGCATTCCCTGTTGGGTCAGGGCCAATTCACGGCGAACGGCTTCGGGGATGGCAGCGTAGTCCCCAACAACGTAGAAGGTGGTATCCCCCTTGACGATGGTGCGCACGTCCGGTATGCTGAGGATCCGATCGATCATGTCCTCGGAGATCCCTTCCACCTCGGTGCCCACTTGCACGACATAGGAGCGCTTGTTGCGTTTCTTCACCGCCACCGGGGCCGGCCCGATGGATTCGACCCGGGAGCTGACGATATTGGCGTTCGCCGAATCCTTGTAGTTCAGGTAGGCCTTGAGCATGTCCTCGTCCGTGATGGTCACTCCGGCGCCATCGACAATGGCACCGGGAGCGCTGGTAAGCTCGAGATCGATATCGTCCGGAACACCATCTCCGTCCCCATCGAGCGGACAACCGTGTTGGTCCACCTTGGTGCCGGGAGGCGTGTGCGGGCATGCGTCGTGCATGTCGCTGACACCGTCCTGGTCCTCATCATCACGCAGTGCGATCTGGTCCAGCGCATCATTGGACAGGGTAGGACCTTTTGTACGCTTGATCTTCTTCCGTTGCGTATCGATCGCATAGTTGATCGAGAACGAAGAGTAGAGGAACCGGTCGTTCTTCGCGTCCCCCTGGCGTTCCTCCCTGCTGTCCACGGTCACTCCGTCGATGAGGTCCGTCCCGGTCAGGTGGAGCTCGGTCCCGATGCGCAGATCGAACCCACCTCCCAGACGCATGCGGGCGCCGATCCCCATGGGTACTCCCCAGGTGCGCTCCGCATAATGCCCGAAGCCGTCCAGGTCGAGCTCGCGTATGTCGCTTTCGTAGGTATGGTCGCGCTGCAAACGAATGGCCAGGCCGGCATTGGGGTCGTGTTCATCCATGTCCCGGATGGTACCATCGCTCCAGTAGTGATAGCGCCGGCCCTCCGCATCGTACAGGTCGGTCTTGCTGACGAACTCAATGGCCTCGATACCGATGGATATGTACGGTTCCACCACACGCGCGGGATGCAGCAGCTGATGGAAGTTGTAGGTGAGCAGCAGCCCGCCAGTGGTCACCCGCGATTCGAAGTTGAGATTGCGATCGAGGCTTCGCTCGTTGGCCCCGACCCGGCCGAAGAGCCCGAACAAGGTGATATCCAACCACCTCGTCAAGGGGGCACCGGCCCTGAACCGATAGCCCAGTCGGCTGAGCAGGGGATCGTATCCCTCATGCGAGCGTCCGATATCGCCGTAGAACGCGAACATGCCCACTCCCGCCCCGAAGGTGGGGCGTATCCGGAACGTGGCGCTGTCCGGAACGTCCTGTGCCTGGATGGCCGGAGCGAAAAACGCAACGGCCATCGACAAAGACACGCGCAGCGCCCTTTTGTTCAGGTCGCGAAGAACGTGTGCGGAATGGGGTGGCATGCGCCTGAAAGATAGATCAGGCGGTTCATTGGACCCACTGCTGATGCGACACCATCAATGCCTCCTGCACCGTGACCCGGTCGCCATTGTTGTAGGCCGTCACGAAAGGTCCTGGGAATCGATGGCCGGCGGCCACCAGGGCGATCCTCTGGTCCCTGGCCTGGCGGTATTCCGTGAACCGCCCTGTGGTGTATTTGATCCAACCTTCGTGCCGTTCCACGTTGAGATCACCGGAGAAATGGTGGCGCTGCATGAAATAGTCCCGCCCTACTTCCCGATGTGCCGCAGTGATCTGCACTTTGTAGGTGATCCCCTGTTCCGGGGTGGGAATGCCCTTGGACACCCCTTGATCTTCCTTCACCGGTGGGAGGACCTTGCGCTGCTCGCCCTCGTTCACCTTGTCCGTGTTGTCCTTCGTGCCGCCGATCGCCGGAAGTCCGGTCTCCGCGAGGTCCTTGTTCTCGTCCGGCGTGATCTCCGAGGCCAGGCTCTCCAAAGCCTTCGGACCGATGAGGAAGGCGGATGTCCCGATGTTCACCCGTTGGGTCTCGTCGTTCACCAGATAGCCGAACTCGCCGCGCAATTCATAGGTGCCCTCCGGCCTGCCGTTCGCACGCAGCTTGTACGTCACCTTCATTTCGGGCCCTTCCGGGAGGTTCAGCCAGACGAACTTGGCAATGCGGTCGTTCGTGGTGAAAATGGCCTGCGCGCTGTTCTTCTCCAATGCTGAAAACCCCTGGGGCAGTTCCTCCTGAAGCTTTCCAAAACCGCGAATGGTGCCCTTGTTGATCGACACCTCCACCAACATTTCGGTCTCGGTCACCGGCGTGATCTTGCGAGAGACCGTCACGCCCCCCGCACCCTGTTCGGGAGAATCGACCACGCGTACGTTGCGCGCAGTGCCATCGACTTCCTTTGGAGGTTCCGTGATGGATGTGCCCGGCATCTCCTGCGCAGGTTCCACGGGAACGGCCCCGGCGGCGGATACGATGTCGTTCGCGCCCTCCATCGCCGGCCCCTCCCCGGTGCGCACCACTTCCTCGGCCACGCTCGCATCGCCCATGATCGTAACGGTGGTGGTGGGCAGGTCATAGGTCCTGCGTTCGTTCTCCTCGATATAGGAGAATCGGCCGCTGATCGGCAGAGCGCCGGAGGCGGTCGGAGCGGCCACCAGGTCGTAGCTCACCTTGAAGGTCGGGGAGGAGGGCAGGGCCATCCAGATGAACTTCGCCTTCTGGTCGGCGAACGTGAAGGAGGCTCCTTTCGTCTCAATGGCTGTTGCGGTCAACCCTTCGGGCAGATCGATCTGCAGCTTGGCGAATCCGGTGAGGTCCCCTTTTTCGATGGTCACGGTCACCTTCACTTCGGTGCCTGGCATCATGGTAGGTGGGGCGTCCTGGACGATCTTGACGTTGGCGAGAAGGAAAAGGTCGAACAGGAGTATGCCGAAAAGGTCGAGCAGGATGAGCAGCGGATAGGCCATGGATGAGCGGGTTCACAGCGGCCCTTCCGTGGGCCTGAGCAAAACTATCCGCATCCGGTGCGGTGGATGGCGCACCAGCTTGCTCCGATACCAACACCCTCGTGTTGAAGATGGCCGCGATCGGCGCGGCTTCGCCGCGATCAGAAGTTCGGCTTCAGCATGTACCTGCTGTAGAAGCGATCGATCGCGTCCACCGCTTCCTGGGCCGTGTCCACCACGGTGACCAGGTCCATGTCCTCCGGCCCGATGTTGTGGTACTTGTCACCCATGGTCCGCTCGATCCAGTCCACGAGCCCCTGCCAATAATGTCTCCCGACCATGATGATCGGGAAGCGGCCGATCTTCTTCGTCTGGATCAGGGTGAGCGCTTCGAAGAGTTCATCGAGCGTTCCGAAGCCTCCGGGCAGTACGATGAACCCCTGGGAGTATTTGATGAACATGACCTTCCGCACGAAGAAATAGTCGAAGTGGAGGCTCTTCTCCTTGTCGATGTACGGGTTCGGCTCCTGCTCGAAGGGCAGTTCGATGTTGAGGCCCACGCTGGTGCCGCCACCACGCTGTGCGCCTTTGTTGGCCGCCTCCATGATCCCGGGACCGCCGCCCGTGATCACACCATAACCATAGCCGGTGAGCAGAAAGGCGATCTCCTCGGCGAGCGCATACGCAGGGGCTTTCGGCGCGGTGCGCGCACTGCCGAATATGCTGACGCAGGGGCGGATCCGTTGGAGCGCTTCGAAACCTTCCACGAATTCGCTCATGATCTTGAAGATGGCCCAACTGTCGTTGGCCTTCACTTCGCTCCAGCCCTTGCGCTTGAACGCCTTTTTGATCCGGCGTTCGCTGTCGCCGTGGTCCTCGGACCGGCGCGTTGGCGTGGCCTTCGTGGTCGTCTTTTTCATGCCAATTCGTTCTCCAGGTATCGGGCCGTATATCCCTTGCCCATCCGCACTATTTCCTCCGGCGTGCCGCGCGCTACGATGCGGCCACCTCCGATGCCTCCCTCCGGACCAAGGTCGATCACATGGTCGGCCACCTTGACGATATCGAGATCGTGCTCGATGACCAGCACCGTATTCCCCTGTTCAACAAGTCGGTCGAGCACGCCGATGAGTTGACGGACATCCTCGAAATGCAAGCCGGTGGTGGGTTCGTCGAGGATGTAGAACGTGTTCCCCGTGCCGCGTCGGCTGAGTTCGGTGGCAAGCTTGATCCGTTGCGCCTCACCACCGCTCAGTGTGGTGCTGCTCTGTCCCAATTTCACATAGCCGAGTCCCACATCGAGAAGAGTGCGCAGCTTCTGCATCAATTGGGGCACGTCCTTGAAAAGTTCGGTCGCCTCCTCCACGGGCATCGCGAGCACGTCGGCCACGCTCCGCCCTTTGAACCGCACCTCCAGCGTTTCCCTGTCGTATCGCTTGCCTCGACAGGTCTGGCAGGGTACGGTGACATCGGGCAGGAAATTCATCTCGATGGTGCGCACGCCCGCACCCTTGCAGGTCTCGCAACGTCCCCCTGGCGTATTGAAGGAGAACCTCCCCGCCTTGTACCCACGGACCTTGGCGCTGGGGAGCTGCGCATAGAGCTGTCGTATATGGTCGAACAGTCCGGTGTAGGTGGCCGGATTGCTGCGGGGCGTGCGTCCGATCGGGCTTTGGTCGACCTCGATCACCTTATCAAGGTGCTCAAGACCTTCGGTCGTGGAATAGGGCAGGGGATGGGTCTCCGCCCGGTGGAAATGCCGGCTGAGGATGGGGTACAGCGTATCGCTGATCAACGAGCTCTTCCCGCTACCGCTGACACCGGTGACGCAGATGAAGGTACCTAGCGGGAAGGACACGTCGACATCCTTCAGATTGTTGCCCTTCGCACCGCGCAGCACGAGTTGGTGCCCGTTCCCCTTTCGCCTTGCCTCAGGGATCCGCACCTGGAGATCCCCCTTCAGGAAGCGCCCCGTGAGCGAGTCGCTGCCCTGGAGCGCGATCGCGTTCCCTTCCGCCACCAGGCGGCCACCATGCTCCCCCGCTCCGGGCCCGAGGTCGATGATGTGGTCCGCCTGCATCATCATTTCCTTGTCGTGCTCCACCACGATCACCGAATTGCCACCGTCACGCAGACGGCGGAGCGAGGCGATCAGGCGATGGTCGTCCCTTTGGTGCAGACCGATGCTGGGCTCGTCCAGGATGTAGAGCACACCGGTGAGTTCGGAGCCGATCTGGGTGGCCAGCCGTATCCGCTGGGCCTCTCCTCCGCTGAGGGTCCGTGCACTGCGATCCAGGGTGAGGTATTCCAATCCGACATCGAGCAGGAACCGTGTCCGCGCGGTGATCTCCTTGATCACTTCCTGGGCGATCAATGCCTGTCGCTGATCCAGCTGGCCGGGTGCCTCGCGCATGAAGGCATCGAACTCCTCCAATGGCATCACGGCCAGTTCATGGATGTTCTTTCCCGCGAACCTGAACCAAAGGGCCGTTCTTTTCAGCCGCGAACCCTGGCACTCCGGGCAACCGATCATATGGGTGAACCGGTCGGCCCAGTTCTGCAGCTGCTTCGATCCTTCCTCGGCCTGTTCCAGGATGTAGGGGATGATGCCCTCGAATTGCACCTTGCGGTCGCTGAGCCCGATGCGGCTGCTTACGCGCAACGGTTCGTCCATGCCATTGAGCAGGGCGGCCAGCACCTCGTCACCCATTTCTATGATCGGGGTCTCCAGGTCGTGACCGAAGTTCTCGAGCACGGCTTCCACCTGACGGAAGATCCAATTGTTCTTGTAGCTGCCCAGGGGGATGATGCCGCCTCGCTTGATGCTCTTGTTCCTGTCAGGTACGATCTTACGCACGTCCACCTCCGTGACCTGTCCAAGTCCACTGCACCTGGGGCAGGCCCCATAGGGCGAGTTGAAGCTGAAGAGATTGGGCTCCGGCTCTTCATATGCGATCCCGGACGTGGGGCACATCAGGTTCCGGCTGAAATAGCGGGGTCGTTCCTCCGTCGGGTCGAGGACCATCAGATCGCCTTTGCCGTACTTCAATGCCAGGCCGCACGAATCGGAAAGGCGCTTGCGGGCGTTCGCGCCCACCTTCAACCGATCGATCACCACCTCGATGTCATGCAGCTTGTACCGATCAGGGCGCGGGCGTGAGGTGAGCTCGACGAGCTTTCCATCAAGCCGTATGCGAAGGAACCCCTGTCGTATCAGCTGTTCGAAAAGTTCACGGTAGTGACCCTTGCGGCCACGGACGATCGGGGCGAGGAGGACGATCTCCCTATCCGCGTAGTGCCGGACGATCAGATCGACGATCCCGGCGTCCGAGTAGCGCACCATCGGCTCTCCGGACACATAGCTGTAGGCCGTGGAGGCACGTGCGAAGAGCAGTCGGAGCAGGTCGTAGACCTCGGTGATGGTGCCCACCGTGGACCGCGGGTTCCGACCGATCGTCTTTTGTTCGATCGCGATCACGGGGCTGAGCCCGTTGATCAGGTCCACGTCCGGCCGTTCGATGCCTCCGAGGAACTGGCGGGCATAGGCGTTGAACGTTTCGATGTAGCGCCGCTGCCCCTCAGCGTGGAGGGTGTCGAACGCGAGGCTGCTCTTGCCGCTTCCGCTGAGACCGGTGATCACCACCAGCTTGTCGCGCGGGATGCGGACATCGATGTTCTTGAGGTTGTGTACACGTGCACCGAGCACCTCGATGAACGCCGGTTCGGCTCCATCGTGGTCCGGCGTGGGCCCCTTCGCTGAAGTGCGGCCGCTTTTCGCGCTCTTCCGATCAGTCGTCGATGCCGGTCGCGTCATTGAAGTCCCCTGCGGGCAGCAACAGCTGGTAGGTACGCCCCTGTGCATTGCTCAGCTTCGTGTCTCGCAGCCAGGGATTAAGCAGCTTCAGGGTCTTGTAGTCCGTGCCTTGGCGAATGGCGAGGTCCGCCAGGTCATCGATCCTTCCGGTGATCTCCATACTTCTCACACGGTAGGGCGCATACAGGTCCTTGGCACGGATGTGGAAACCATAGCGCTCGGGATCATTGGTGATCTCTTTCATGGCCAGGATGCGGAACACGTAGCGGCTGGTCTCTTCGGGCAGCAAGAGATGGAAGTAGTCGCGCTGCTTCTGCCGCTCGACCTGCTTGTCGAGCCCCGCCGGTCCCAGGTTGTAAGCGGCGATGGCCATGGACCAACTCCCGAAGCGGTCGTATTGTTCCTTGAGATAACGGCAAGCAGCCTCAGTGCTCCTTATCACATTGTACCGCTCATCGACCTCTCCGTTCACCTCAAGGCCGAAATGCTGGGCGGTCTCCTTCATGAACTGCCATTGCCCGGTGGCACCAGCGGGCGACACGACGTTCGTCAATCCGCTTTCCACCAGGGGTATGTACTTCAGGTCGTCGGGAAGGCCCTCCCTGGCCAATATCCCGGAGATCACCGGGAACCATCGGGCGGAGCGCTTGTAGGCAAGGATGGAGTTGCTCTGCCAGTAGGTGTTCACCAGAAGTTCCCGGTCCAGTCTTTCCCGGACGTCCAGTTCGCCCAACGGCACCGGTTCATCGCAAAGGGTGATCTGTTCGGGCAGCGTGAGGCTGAAGATCTTGTAGTTGGCGTTGAAATCGCGCTGGTGGTCCAGGTCGGTCTCTTCACTGGCGACCGAGAACATGAACAGACGCGCCATCAGCACCATGAGCATCAGTCCGAGCAGGGCGCCCAATGTGCGTCCAGGCTCCGTCCATTTCCTTCGTATCCGACCTTGAGGGCTATGCATCAGGCGTTCGTCGTTTCCTGCGGTGGGTCATCCCGAAAAGGGTGCCGAACAGGACCAAGGCGTAGAGAACGTAAAGGATGGTGCAAAGGTTATTCCACTCGGGAATGAAACGCAGCTGTACAAAATTAAGGAAGACCGAGACCGCGCCGAGCCCCGCGAACGTCAGCGCCACCTGCCCGTCGCTGAGGCCGCCGTAGCTGAGGTGGTGGGTGGTGTGGTCACGTCCACCGATAAAGGGCGATGTGCCGCGGAGCATCCGATTGATGGTCACGGTGGTCGTATCGATGATGGGCAGCAGGAACATGATGAGCGCGCTTACGGCCTGTCGCCATGGTTCGTGCGCGCCGGAAGGGGGTGCACCGTTCCAAAAACAGGTGATCCCGACATAGGCCAGGTATACACCCAGGAATTGGCTGCCGGTATCGCCCATGAACATGCGCGACGGGTTCCAGTTGTAGAACAGGAAGCCGCAAAGGGCGGCGATCGTGCCGACGAGCAGGACCACCTGAATGCTCTCCATGGCACCCCGAAGCACGTGCACCATGAGCGCCCCGATCAGGATCATGATCGCCACCACGGTGCTGATGGCATCCATGTTGTCGAGCATGTTGATGGCGTTCATGATGCCGACGACCCAGACCACCGTGATCAGCTGGTCGATCCAGAGCGTGTCGAACACCCGGATGTAGGTCCCTGAGATGATCATGATGAGCGCGCAGGCCACCTGCGCCGAGAACTTGAGTAGCGGTCGGGTATTGTAGGCGTCATCGGCCAGGCCGACCAGGAATCCGACGCTGGTGGCGGCGATCAGGCCGAACAGTTCGGGCTGCCAGGCGGCGCTGGTCCGTGGGAAGAAGACCCCGTTCACCGCGAACGCGCCGAGGAACACGATGAAGAAGGCGATGCCTCCGAAGGCCGGTTTGTGGGTCACGCTCCAGCGGATCAGCGCCGCATCCGGTTCACGGGAACCCAGGGTGCGGGAGAACCGCATGAAAAGGGAGTTGATGAGCAGGGAGAACATGACCGCTGCGAAGAACAGGCCGGAGTAGATCAGGAAGAGCTGCGTGGCATTGTACATCGCTGCGTGGCGGTCAGGGCTTTCTTCCGAACAGCTCGAACAGGGTCGCTCCGGCCCGGTCCCGGTCACTGACCATCGGCCCGGTCAGCTTCCAATCGATCCCCAGTTCGGGGTCGCTCCACAAGAGCGTACGTTCCGCCGTCGGGTCATAGTATGCGGAGCATTTGTAAAGGAACTGGGTATCGGGCTCCAGCGCGATGAACCCATGTGCGAAACCCGCTGGCACGAAGAGCAGGTTCCGCTCTCGCTCGGTCAGTTCCACGGTCAAATGCCGTCCGAAGGTCGGGCTCTGCGGACGAATGTCGACACACACATCGAGCACGGCCCCGCGGGCCACGCGCACCAATTTGTCCTGGGCATGGGGTGGGAGCTGGAAGTGGAGACCACGCAATACACCCTTGTGCGAGATCGACTCGTTGTCCTGAACGAAGTCGATCTCGAGGCCGGTCGCCTCGCGGAACGCCCGGTCGTTGAACGTCTCCAGGAAATGACCGCGGTCATCGCGGAAGATGCGTGGCCTGACCAGCATGGGGCCGTGGATCGGGAAACGGTCGATCTGCAGCGTCATGCACCGAACAATTTCGACCAGAACCCCTTGCGCCGGCGCTCCTGCTCGGAGCGGTCCTCATAGTAGCCGTAGCCCTGACCGTAGCCCTGACCATAACCGTAGCCATAGCCGTAGCCATAGCCGTAGTTGTAGCCGTACTTGTTCCGGTCGATATCCACACCATTGAGTATCGTGGTCAGCCGGGTGATCCGGTTCTCGTTGATCAGGCGGTCGACGTTCTGGATGAACTGGCGCTTACTGTAGTCGGCCCGGAAGATGTAGATCGGGAATTCGGCCCGTTGGATCATGGCGATGCCGTCGGTCACCAGGCCCACCGGTGGATTGTCGATCAGGATCACATCATACCGGTGCCGCAGCTCATCAAGTATGGCGTTCATGCGCTCGCTGATCACGAGTTCGGATGGATTGGGCGGGATCGGGCCTGCTGTGATGAAGTCGAGGTTCTCCAGATTGCTGTGTTGGATGCAGGCGTCCAGTGAATCCCGGTCGATCAGCAATGTGCTCATGCCGCGGATGTTCTCCACACCGAACCCCAGATGGATCTTCGGTTTGCGCATGTCAAGGTCGAGCACGATCACCCGTTTTCCACTGAACGAGATGATGCCTGCCAGATTGATGGCCACGAAGGTCTTTCCCTCCCCGCTGATCGTGCTCGTGATCGCGATGATCTTGGGGCCGGGCGAGTGATCGACGAATTGCAGGTTCGTCCGGACCGACCGGAACGATTCCGCGATCAGGGACTTCGGGTTCTTGTCCACCAGCAGCTGGCTGATGGGGATCTCCTTCTTGTACTTGGGGATCATTCCCAGGATGCCGATGGACGCGTTCGAATGTTTCGCGATATCGTTCAGGGAGGTGATGTTGTTGTGCAGGATATAGCGCACGAGGACGATCAGGAAGCTGACGATCACCCCCGTGAGGACGTAGGTGATCAGGACCATGTTCCGGTCCGGTGCGATCGGCGTGGAAGAGAGGCTGGCGGTCTCCAGGATCCGGTTCTCCGGCACGAAACCCGCCCGGCTGATCTGGTACTCGATCTCTTTCTCGAGGAGCTGGGTGTAGTATTTCTCGTTGATATGGAACAGCCGCGCGATGCGGGCGTATTGAAGCTCCTTCTCCGGTAGCGTGGCGTATTTCGAATCGAATCCCTGGAGGATGTCCCGATACTCCTCCATCTTCTCACCGGCACGGGTCCTCAGTGAGTTGATGCTTTCCTGGATCAGGTCGCGTTGCACCTGGATGCGGTGATCGATCGACCGGATCACCTCGTTCACCTCGGTCACTTCGAACCGGTACTCCTCCCGTTGCTGGAGCAGATCATGGAGGTCGACGATCAGGTCGGAGAGTGTGCGTTCGTAAGCGGTCCCCACCAATAGTGGGATCAATTCGTAGGCGTTCTCTCCCTTGGCGGTGTCGAGCGCGGCCCTTTCGATCTCGTCCAGCAGTCGGCGTTCCACCTGAAGTTCGAGCACCTTGTTCTCATACTCCTCCGACCGTTGCAGGTAGATCGGTGTCAGCTCGTCCATGTCGGCCACCTTGTTCTCCATCTTGAACGACTGCATGCGGTACTCCGATTCCCGGAGCTTTTCGAACACCGTGTCCTTCTGCGTCTCGATGAACCGGAGGATGCTCTCTGCGCTTTCGCTCTTGCGCTCCAGATCGTATTCGATGAAGGTGTTCGCCATGGCCCGGACCAGGTCCCTGGCCAGCGTGGGGTTGTTGTCCTTGCAGCGGATCTCGACCGTCTTGGCATTGTTGTCGGCGATGTTCACCGAGAGCTGACGGGAATACTGGCTGACCAGCGTGTGCGGGTCGTTGATCCGGAAGTAGATCGAGTTCGGCTGGTCCTCGGTGGATATGGTCCTGTTGCGCATCATGATGCGGCAACTGAACTGCGGTGTGGACACGGGTCCGTCCAGATCGAAGGAACTGGTGTAAACATCCTTCCCCAGGGCATAGTTGAGGGTCACCTTGCCCGAGTTGGCGAAGTCGATGAAGATGGGCTGGTTCAGCACCTTGTCGTCCAGGACGGTGATGTCAACGACCCGGAAGAAGCTCTGGTTGTAGAGTTCTTTCGTGAGGATCTGCCCCTTGTAGAAGTAGCTGACCTGGAGCGGCAGCTTCTTCAACGCCATCTCCAGGAAGAACTTGGATCGGAGCAGCTCCACGTCCGCCAGCAGGTTGTTGTCGTCGATGAACTCGTTCACCTGCAGCACTTTCTGCGCCGTGTTCGTATCGCCGATCTGAAGCACCGTGCGCGATTCGTAGATCGGTGCGGTGTAGCGGAGGTAGATGTATGCGGCGGCGATGGACAGCCCGGTCACGAGCATGATCCAAAGCAGGGATCGGCGGACGATGTGCAGGAACAGCCCGAACTCGAACTCATTGCTGAAGTTCGTGATGCGCTCCCGATAGCTTTCGAAGTTGAGGTTGCGCTGGCTGATGTCCTCGCTCAGCATGGCAGCGCCTATTGGAACCCGCGGATGATGCCCAGCACGAGCACTGCGCTCGTGAGCAGCGTGATGATCGGGTTCAGGTCATAGAGCAGTTCGCGGACCAGTTCGGGGTTCGGTTCGACATAGACGATATCATCACCCTGCATGACCATGTCCGCAAAGCGAAGCCCTTCGATGTCCGACATATCGAACTCATAGACATCGCGCGTGCCGTCGCTCTTCTTCCGGAACAATTTGACATGTGCCGCGTGGCCCCGCTTGGAGATGCCACCCGCCTGGGCGATCACTTCCATGAGCGTGGTGTTATTGTTCTCCAGAGGGATCACCTGGGCATCGCCACCACCGCCGGGGAATACGACCACTCTTCGGTTGGTCACCGTCAATTGGACATAGGGCCGATTGTAGAACTCGACGTATGCCTGCTCCAGGAAGATCTCCGCCTCGCGCAGGGTCATTCCGGCGACAGGTACATGTCCCAGGAGGGGCAGCTTCACGGTGCCATCGAACTCCACCAGGTAGTTGAACGTGATGCGGTTCAGGTTGCGAACGGCATCCTGCGAATTGCTGGACACCATGTCGATCATCTTGAACCCATCGTTGGCGAAGAGGCGGAATTGCAGGTAGTCGTTCGGCTGGATCTTGAACTGGGGGTCGATGGAATCCGGGGGCGTATCGAACTCGTAGTCCAGCGGTGTTTTGAACATGATGTCCCGGTTTATCGTGCAACCGGTCACCAACACGACCGCCAGTAAGAGCAATGGCCAGAGCCTGGCCGATCCGTTACGCATCGCGCAAAAGTAAATGTTCAGGTCCAGCGCCGGTCGAGCAGCTCCGAGTACATGCGCACGGTGTCGTCGACCAGCCGGGTGTAGTGGTAGCGCGCACGGACATGGTCCCACCCGCCGGAGCCCAGGCGTTGGCGCAATTCTGCATCGTCCACCAGGCGTTGCAGGTGCTCCGTCATGCGCGCCTCCTCCTCTGCCGAGCACAGCAGGGCGGTCCCGCCAGGCACCACGACGTTCTCGATACCGCCCACATCCGTGGAAACAATGGGGCGTTCGGCCGCCTGGGCCTCGATCAGGCTGACGGGCGTGCCTTCGTTCAGGCTGGTCAACATCACGATGTCGAGGCCCGCATTGACGATGTCGACCTCACGGATCCAACTCGTGAACGTGAGCGTGGCCGGCTGCACGACGGGTTTCCCGTTCACCCCGTGGCCAAAGCCGTGGCCGTTGAAAACAGGGCCGGAGACCATCGAGATCCCGAGTTCCCGTGCACGTTGCTCCAGCCGGTCGCGTTCCTCACCATCACCAATGATGAACCCACGCACCCGGCGGCGGCTTTTGGTTCGAACCGCGCCCAGGACACGGAGGAAGAGGTCATGGTTCTTGATGGGTACAAGGCGGCCGATGATCCCAACTGCGATCTCGTCCGGTCCGATGCCGTAGACCCGGCGGAACAAGGCCCTCTTGGCGGCCATGTCCTCGCGGAACCGGCTGAGATCGAAGCCCAGTGGGATCACGCTCACCTTGTCCGCAGTGGTGATCCGGTGCTCGTCGACCAGCTCGTGCTTCTGTTTCTCGCTGATAGCCACGATCCGGTCGCTCCTTCGGGCGAGGTACCGTTCGATGTTCTTGTACAGATTGGTCCGCAACTGCCCGAAATAGCTGTGGAAAACGTGTCCATGAAAGGTGTGGACGATGGAACGTACGCCCATTTCCATCGCTGCCATGCGGCCCACGGCACCGGCCTTACTGGCATGCGTATGCACGATGTCCGGCTTGAAATCCCGTATCAGTCGCTTGATCCGCCGGTAGGCCGATCGATCGCGCCAAGGGGCGATGTCCCGCCGCATTTCGGGCAGGATCAGCGGATCCACGCCAAGCTGGTCAAGGATGTGCCGACTACCTTCCTCGTTGGCGTCCCACATACCCCCCACCAGCAGGGTCTCATAGTCGGAGGGCAGGTATCGCGTGAGGTAGGCGGCGTTGTGCGTCGGGCCTCCGAGGTTGAAACGATTGATGATGCGAAGGACCTTGGGCATGTCAGAGCGGCCGGGCTAAATTACCGCGCATCGCCGACGGTCACACGGTCCATCGATCCGTGGCCGCCCAGCACAGGATAGACGATGCAGGTCCCCGAGGTTGCCTGGTCCGGAGATGGATCATGACCGCACGTGCGCCCGCACGAGCAGGTCCGAGCTCAGCCAGCGTTTGAGTGCGGAGGCCCGCCAGCGGTCCAAATGTCGGGCCAGGGGAATGGCCAGGTCGGGTAGCAGGGACCCGAAGGGGAATATCGTGTGATTATGCATATCCACCTCATCCACGACAAGGTGCGGCCCGAGCAGAGCGATCACTTCACGGCGGGTGTATGTACGGAGCCGAAGGCCCGAGGCCAGCACCCGGTCCTTGCGTCCCAGCAGACGGGCCGGCATTCGGAAGATGGCCCGCATCCAAGTGTCGAGGCCATGCTTGTTGGAGAACGTGATCACGACGCGTCCGCCGGGTTTCAGGCTCTCCTCCATGAACGCCAAGTTCCTTGCCAGTTCCAGTCCCGATAAATACGTGGTGACACCCAGCATGAAGATGACATCGAATCGACGGACGGGCAGGTCATGGTCGTACGCGTTCCCCAGAAAGGTGCGTTCCCCTGGCACGCTGCTCTGCTCCAACATGCCGGCGCTGACATCGGTGGCATGGAAGCGGACCGACGGCCATTGTGCGACGACACGGTCGTACAGGTTCCCGGTGCCGCTGCCGATATCCAGCACATCTTTTTCGGAGAGGTCCAGACCCTTCAGTGCCTTCTCCAGCCGCTCATTGAAATAATAGCGGTGAAAGGGACTTTGATGGCTGTATTTCTCCCGATAGGTGCTGCTGACCGCATCGAAGAAATGCGCCGCGCTCTTGGTCGTATCATTTATGTCCGTGTCCACGGTTCAGCGGGGATCAATGGTCCGTTTCCCCGGACAGCACGACCGTCGGCCATCGCTCCCGTTGCGTCCTACAAGTGGATCACCTCGCCATAGGCCTGGGCCGCGGCCTCCATGATGGCCTCGCTCATCGTGGGGTGTGGGTGTACGGTCTTGATGATCTCGTGACCGGTGGTCTCCAGCTTGCGGATGCTCACGGCCTCGGCGATCATCTCCGTCACGTTCAGACCGATCATGTGCGCGCCCAGCAGCTCGCCGTACTTGGCGTCGAAGATCAGCTTCACGAAGCCGTCCGTGTTGCCCGCCGCCTTGGCCTTGCCGCTGGCGCTGTAGGGGAACTTGCCCACCTTGATCTCCAGGCCCTTCTCCTTGCACTGCTTCTCGGTGTAGCCCACGCTGGCCACCTCGGGCGAGCAATAGGTGCAACCCGGGATGTTGTTGTAGTCCAGGGGCTGCGGGTCCTGTCCGGCGATCTTCTCCACGCAGATGATGCCCTCCGCGCTGGCCACGTGCGCGAGCGCCTGACCCGGCGTGCAATCGCCAATGGCATAGTAGCCGGGGATGTTCGTGGCGTACATGGCGTTCACCACGATCCTGCCCTTGTCGGTGGCGATCCCCACCTCCTCCAGCCCGATCTTTTCCAGGTTGGCCACGATGCCCACCGCGCTGAGCACGATGTCGCATTCGATGGTCTGCTCGCCCTTTGGGGTCTTCACAGTGACCTTGCAGCTCTTGCCCTTGGTATCCACCTTGGTCACTTCACTCCCCGTCATCACCTCGATGCCCTGCTTCTTGAAGCTCTTCTCCAGCTGTTTGCTCACCTCCTCGTCCTCCACGGGCACGATGTTCGGCATGAACTCCACGAGCGTCACTTTGGTGCCGATGGCATTGTAGAAGTACGCGAACTCGCTGCCGATGGCACCGCTGCCCACCACCACCATGCTCTTGGGTTGGTCAGGCAGCACCATCGCCTCGCGGTAACCGATGATCTTCTTGCCGTCCTGCTTCAGCGCGGGGAGTTCGCGGCTCCGGGCACCGGTGGCGATGATGATGTGCTTGGCCTCCAGCGTCTGCTTCTTGCCCTTGTCGTCGGTCACTTCCAACTTCTTCCCCGGCAGCAGCTTGCCGGTACCCATCACCACATCGATCTTGTTCTTCTTCATGAGGAAGGCGATGCCCTTGCTGTTGCTGTCGGCCACCTCACGGCTGCGCTTCACCATGCCGCCGAAGTCGGCCTTGGGCTCGCCCACGGAAATGCCATAGTCCTTTGCGTGCCTGATGTACTCGAACACGTTCGCGCTCTTCAACAGGGCCTTGGTGGGGATGCAGCCCCAGTTCAGGCAGATGCCGCCCAGGCTCTCGCGTTCCACAATGGCGGTCTTCAGGCCGAGTTGGCTGGCGCGGATGGCGGCCACGTAGCCGCCCGGGCCGCTGCCAAGTACGATGACGTCGTAGCTCATCGGATGGATCAGGTGGTTTGGATGGGCTGCGAAATTAGCACTTCGTCCATGGGTCACCCCGTTCTCCCGGCCCCGGGGGATGTGCAACGACAGCTACCTTCGGCGCGGACCAACCGACCACGCACATGACCACCGGGTTCCCCTCCTCCGACGAGAACGTCAATGGCAAACGACCGGACATGATCACAGGCCTTGGCGTCCTGAGCTTCGTGAACATCGGCCTTTTCCTGATCGTCTATCTGCTGGGTCTTTTTGCCATGATGGGCATGCGTTCGATGCCGGAGGAGCAGTTCATTTCCACGGTCCAGGACAGCATGGCCCGATTCAACGACATGTTCCCGGAGGAGACCATGTCACAGGTGGATGAGGTCATGCACATCATCTATTCCAGTGGTGTGCTCCTGATGGGCCTCTACCTGTTGCGGACCATTGTGCGGCTGGTCGGGGTAGTGGGTATGTGGCGGGGTCGGAAACAGGGGTTCGCGACCTATGCCATAGCGCAGGTCGGCGGTATTTTCCTGCCCCATCTCGTCCTGCCGCTGAAATACATGGGCCTGTTCGGTCCTTTGCTCGCGCTGGCCATGGTGGTGTTGTACGGTACACAACGCAAGCACCTGCACTGAGCATCACATCCTGTGACGGTTCCGATGGAGCGGTATGCCGTGGCAGACCGGTCGTCGTCCCGCACGTGACCCCTTATCCGCTATTTTCGTGTCGGACGGACCACCATCACCATGACCGACATCACCATGCCGCACGGGAGGGCCCAGCAAAGGCCGACGTTGCTCACGATCATCTGCGTTCTCAGCGCCATTGCCGGGCTGTGGGGCCTTTGGGGTGGAGTGCAGAACGCGTTCACCGGGAAGGCGGACCGCGAGCTTGCCGAGGCGGAGGCCAAAATGGAGGAGGTACGTGGCCAACTGCAAGGGCAACCGGGTGGGGCGTTCGCGGAAAGGATGATGGATTCCGCCATGGAACTTGCCCGGAAGGCCGCAGAGAACGCGAAGCCGATGGGATATGCGAGCATCGCGCTCGCCCTGCTCAGCCTCTTCGGCGTGTGGCACATGTGGAACCTACGGCGGTCCGGTTTCTGGTACTACCTGCTCGCCGCGATCGGCAGCCTGCTGGTGCCGGTGGTCTTTCTGGGCGGCGGCTTGATGACCGTGCTGAGCGTCGGGTTCTTCGGCCTGATCACGATCGTGTTCGTCATACTCTACGCGGTCAACTTGAAGCACATGCACTGATCCGCGCGTCGGTGCGGTGTTCAGGTCCGAATGGCGATACCACTGATCTCCACGTTCACATCGCGGGGCAGACCCTTTACGGCGACGGCTTCGCGGGCGGGTGGACCGTCGCTGAAGTAGGAGGCGTATACGTCATTGACCGCTGCATAGTGTTCCATGTCGCTGAGGAAGATGGTCATCTTCACAAGGTGCCCATGGTCCAGCCCGGCCGCTCGGAGCAGGGTCCCTATATTTTCCATCACCTGCCTGGTCTCTTCCGCGATGCTCCCCTGGCGCAGTTCACCTGTGGCGGGGTCCAGCGCGATCTGACCGCTGAGGAAAACGAAGCCGCCGGCCTCCACGGCGGGTGAATAAGGTGCAATGGGCTTCGCCGCGTTGGGAGGGAAGATCGCTTTCTTCATGGTGTGTACCGATGGGTCGGGGTCAAGGACGAAAGGTCATCAAAGTTCTCCTCAGATGGTCCATTCGGCGATCAAGGTGCTACATTCTCCCGGTCCGCCACCGAACCGCAACGTGCAACCCGACTAGCTTTGCGGTCCCATGGCCGATCGCCCGCTCATCCTGGTGACCAACGACGATGGCATCTTCGCACCGGGCATCCGTGCGCTGGTGGAGGAGATGGTGCCGTTCGGCCGCGTGCTCGTCGTGGCGCCGGACAAACCGCAGAGCGCCATGGGGCATGCGATCACCATCCATCATTTCCTTCGTCTCGCTCCGGTGGGGTTGATGCCCGATGTGGAATCCTGGAGCTGCAGTGGGACACCTGTGGATTGCGTAAAGCTGGCGATCTACAAGTTGCTCCAAGGTAGCAAGCCCGACCTGCTGGTCAGCGGGATCAATCACGGTGCGAACATCAGCATCAATGTGTTGTACAGCGGGACCATGAGCGCTGCGGTGGAGGGGGCCATGGAAGGCATCCCTTCCATCGGATTCAGCCTGATGGACCACAGCATCGAGGCCGACTTCGGCCATGTACGGTCCGTTGTACGTTCCCTGGTGGGAGATGCGTTGAAGCATGGGATGAAGGAAGGATACTGTCTGAACGTGAACGTGCCCAGGGCCGAGTTCGGTCCGTTGAAGGGAATTCGGGTATGCCGCCAGGCCAAGGCCAATTGGGAGGACGAGTTCGAGACCCGCAGGGACCCCACCGGCAAGGAGTACTTCTGGCTCAAGGGTGAATTCCGCAGCGAGGACGATGGCGAGGATACCGATGTGTGGGCCGTGCACAATGGCTACGTGAGCGTCGTGCCCACGCAATACGATATGACCGCCCGCCAGGGTATCGCAGACCTGAAGGATTGGGACCATGCGCTCGAATGAGCAAGGGCTTGGCCTGGTGGCCGGCTTGCTGGCACCGGTGCTGGGCTTTTTCCTCTACGGTTGGATCTACACCGGCCTCATCCGTCCATTCCTGGACATGGACTTCTACATCCATGACCTTTTTCTGGGAACTCCACGGTACCGTTCACCGATCCTCTCGTTGTCGCTCATCATGGACCTTCCCCTGTTCTTTCTGTTCGACCGGTTCGGTAAGAGCCTTGCGATGCGCGGGGTGCTCACGGCGGTGCTCCTTTATGCCGTGGTGATCGTCGCTCTTTGGATCTGATGGCCAAGCGCGTTTACATCATCGCAGGTGAGGCCAGCGGCGACCTGCATGGTGCCAATCTGGTACGTGCCCTGAAGGCGGGACATCCCGAGGTGGAGGTGCGGGCCTGGGGCGGCGACCGGATGGCTTCTGCCGGTGCGGATGTGGTCAAGCACATCCGTGATCTGGCCTTCATGGGTTTTTCCGAGGTGGTCCTGAACCTGCGGACCATCCTGGGCAACATCGACCGGTGTGAGAGGGACATCGCCACCTGGAGGCCGGATGCCATCGTGCTCATCGACTATCCGGGTTTCAATCTGCGCATCGCCACGTACGCGAAGAAGCTGGGCATTCCCGTGGTCTACTACATCAGCCCACAGGTATGGGCCTGGAAGAAGGGGAGGGTGAAGCGCATCAGGCGGGATGTGGACCGGATGCTGGTGATCCTTCCGTTCGAAAAGGACTGGTACGCGGAACAGGGCATAGAGGTGGAGTTCGTGGGCCATCCCTTGCTGGATGCCATCGCCCAGGAGGGCGAGCGGCCCCTGGGCCCGTTGCCAGGTGCCGATGGCCGCCCTGTGATCGCCCTGTTGCCGGGTAGTCGGAGGCAGGAGATCGGCAGGATGTTGCCTGTGATGTTGGAGGCGGTGCGCACCTGCACGGACCATCAGGTCGTGGTGGCCGCCGCTCCTTCCATGCCGGAGGAGGTCTATCGCGATCACATCAACGGAGCGGAGGTTCTCCTGCTGCACGACCGTACCTACGATATCCTGCGTCACGCACGGGCGGCGCTTGTCACCAGTGGTACGGCCACGCTCGAGACGGCGCTGTTCGGCGTACCCGAAGTGGTCTGCTATGCCGGTGGCGCGGTCAATGTCTGGCTGGCACGGCGGCTGATCAGGGTGCCCTTCATTTCGCTCGTGAACCTGATCATGGGGCGTGAAGTGGTGCGCGAGATGATCCAGGACGACCTTCGCGCGGACAGGATCCGGTCGGAATTGGACGTCTTGCTGTCCGACGGGGATCCCCGTGCGCGCATGATCTCCGACCTTCGTTCGCTCCGCGAGAAGCTGGGTGGCCCGGGCGCGAGCATGCGCGTCGCCGACAGGCTGTGGAAAATTCTTTCGGAGAGGGTCCGATGAGGCCGGTAGGGGGCCGGTAGCTTCGCCCCGCGTTCTCTGCTCATGTTCCTCCGCAAGGTCATTCTGCCATCACTGTTCCTGCTTGGTTCCATGGCGCGTGGCCAATTCCAGGAGGTGCAGGTGGCTGTGCTCTATGACAGATCGATCACGGCCGCGACATTGATCGGCAGCAAGGGTCCGATCACGGTGATGGCGGACGGGCGCATCGTTGGCGAGCTTGCGCCGAACGACGGGCTGCGGATCGAACTGAAGGGTGGCACCTTGAGCGCTCGAACACTGTCCGGCAGCTACACCGCCAGGACCAAACTGACCCTGGTGCCGAGGATGAAGGATGGCGGCGTACGCCTGCGACCTTCGGTCCCGAAACTGTCCGAGCATGTCTATCCCGGTGTGATCGAGGTGCGGATCATCAACGGACGGTTACGCTTCGTGAACGAGGCCAGACTTGAGGACTACGTGGCCGGCGTGGTGCAGAGTGAAGCGGGCAGCGACAAGCCGGAGGAGTATTACAAGCTGCAGGCCGTCAGCTGCAGGACCTATGCGCTCGCGAACGCGAGGAAGCACGAAGGGGAGGGGTTCGAACTTTGCGACCAGGTCCATTGTCAGGTATATCATGGTCGTGCGGACATCCCGCTGATACACGCCGCGGTCCAGGAAACGCGCGGCATGGTCGTGGTGGATGCGAACATCCGATTGATCCACGCCACCTTCCACAGCAATTGCGGCGGAGAGACGATGAACGCGGAGGATGTCTGGAGCAAGGCCGAGCCCTATCTACAGGGTACAGTGGATACGTTCTGTCTCGCCCAGCCGCACGCCACCTGGCGCAGGTCGATCGGCAAAGCGCAGTGGTTGAACTACCTGGCGAGCACCTATGGTCTTCGACTGGATGACAAGGATGCGGTGCGTGAGGTGCTCGACCAGAACCCGCGATGCCGCGAACTTTATCTGACCGCGCGGCGTCCACTGATCCCACTGAAGCAGGTCCGGGATGATTGGAAGTTGAACTCCACCTATTTCTTCATCCATGCCGAAGGCGATTCGGTGGTCTTCGATGGCCGGGGCTTCGGTCATGGCGTGGGGTTGTGCCAGGAAGGTGCGATGGAAATGGCCCGCGATGGCTATGACTTCAACGACATCCTCCACCACTACTATCGCGACGTACATCTCATCGACCTCGGTAATCTGGAGTTCTTTCGGGAGGACGGTCCCTAGTTCGCGACAGCCTGTACATTCAGCGCCCATGGCCCGATTGATCATCCAGGACACGCATGACCGTGTGCGCAAGGGGCATCCCTGGGTGTTCGACAATCAGGTGCTGCGTGTCGACGGAAGTGCCCGACCGGGGGACGCGGTCCAAGTGTTCGATGCGGAGCGCGGTCCGATCGGACAAGCACTCTACAATCCGCGATCACGCATCATCGCCCGCATGATCGAACGGTCACTGGACCGTGCGATCGACGAGGACTTTCTGCGGGAGCGGTTGATCGCCGCATGGACGCATCGGCAACGATACGGCTACGACCGCAGCGCAAGAATGGTCTTCGGCGAGGCCGATGGATTGCCCGGGCTCGTTGTCGACAAGTTCGACGATGTGCTCGTGATCCAGACCCTGGCCCTGGGCATGGATCGCATGAAGCCCGGCATCGTGACCATCCTCAACGAGATCTTCCAGCCCCGGGGGATCTACGAGCGGAACGATGTTCCGGTGCGTGAGAAGGAGGGCTTGGAGCAGGTGAGGGGGGCCCTGAGCGGGCCTTTCGAGACCACCCTGCTCGTGGAGGAGAACTGGCCACCAGGCGCGGGTAATGGTGTGCGTTTCGCGGTGGATGTGGCGAAAGGTCAGAAGACCGGTCACTTCCTGGACCAGGTGGCGAATCATGCGGCGATCCGGCCGTTCTGCGATGGTGCTCGGGTCCTTGACCTCTTCACCCATACCGGTGGATTCGCCCTGCACGCCGCGAAATACGGTGCGGCCGAAGTGCTCGGTGTGGACATCAGCGAGGAGGCCTGTTCCCAGGCGCGCACCAATGCGACGATCAATGGCCTTGAGGACCGGTGCTCCTTTCGTACGGAGAATGTTTTCGACTTCCTCACCGCGGCCAGCCGCCGCGGGATGCAATGGGACATGATCGTTCTGGACCCGCCCGCTTTCGCGAAGAGCAGGGCGGCATTGGACAAGGCCCAACGTGGCTACAAGGAGATCGCACTGCGCGCGATGAAATGCCTGCCCCCCGGTGGCACGCTGGTGACCTGTTCGTGCAGCCAGCACATGACACCCGAGCTCTTTCGCCGGACGACCGAGGCCGCGGCCAATGACGCACATCGTCAACTGCGTGAGGTGTACCACGGAACGCAGCCTCCTGACCATCCGGTCCTGTGGAGCTTTCCGGAGTCGCTCTACCTGAAGTGCTACATGCTTCAGGCCCTTTAAGGGCCGTACCGATCAGGCGGCGGTGTGGCGCTTCGGTGCCAGGGAAGCAGCGATCCAAGCCAGGGGTCCGAGCAGCAATCCGAAGAGATACCAGGGCAGGATATCTCGACCACGCTGGCCGGCAACAAATGCGGTCACGGCACCGGAGGACAGCACAAAGAGGACGATGAGGGCGGTGATCATGAACTGTACCGTAGGGTGCAACGAATGTATCCGCCCGAACGTATTTTCACGGAGGATCTCGACCGACCACCGCCACGATCCCACCGGTGGTACGGTGCGGGGCATGAAGGTGAGGAAGCATGTCGGGGAGTGGGGTCTTTTGGAGCGTACTCGTCCGGGCACCGATGGTGCGGATCGCTTCGCCGTTCCTATTGGGCATGGCGGTCGGCAGGTACGGGACGTTCCCCCAAGCGATACTGGCCTGGTCGATCCCGCTGTTCGCTTTGCTTTTCGGCGTCCTCGCCATTCGCAGGACGGCCTATGCACACCGTTGGCTCGCAGGGACCGCAATGACGCTCTTGCTTTTCCAAATGGGGGCCTGGCGCATGGAGGTGATGGACCGGCCTCGGCCGACACCGCCCACCACCAGGAATGTATGGCTGGCGGAGGTGCAAGGTGCCCATCGACGCACACCCCGGTCCATCCAACTTCGAACGACCACGATCGCCTATCAGAAGGGCGGAGAGCTGCCGCCGGACCGGACAGGTCTGCTCCTCACATTGAAGGCGGACACGAGCTTCGACACACCCCGGGCAGGTGATGTGCTGGTCTTTCGGGCCGCACTTCGCACCGTTGACCGCGTTCCGGATCCGGGTGGTTTCGACCGGGCATCCTGGTTGCGGTCCATGGGCATCACCCATGAAGCGTTCGTGGCCGCGGAGGGAGTGGGAACGGTCGGGCACCGCTGGAAATGGTCCGAGCTCTTCGATCACCTTCGAAGGGCGATCGGGCGGCGAACGGAAGCCCTCCATCTTGCCCCCCCCGAACAGGCGCTCCTGGAAGCGCTGCTCATCGGTGCCCGCGATGACCTGGAACGCGATCAGAAGGATGCTTTCGTGCGGAGCGGAACCATGCATGTGCTGGCCGTTTCAGGCATGCACGTGGGGATCCTGTACCTCATGCTCGCCGCACTGCTCCGGCCGATCGGACGCTCCTGGCATGCAAGAGGATTTCGCGGCGCATTCCTGTTGGTGGCCGTCTGGACCTACGCCGGTCTCACCGGAGCGAGCCCCTCTGTTCTCCGGGCCACGGTCATCTGCTCGATCTTCATCATCGCCGAGGCCACCGGTTCACGCGCCGACCCGATCAACAGCCTTTTCGGAGCGGCTTTCCTGCTCGTGAATTATGAACCCTTGATGCTGGGGCAGCTCAGTTTCCAGCTGTCGTTCCTGGCCGTTCTCGGTATTGTGCTGTTCTATCGCTCCCTCGTGCGGTCCTGGTCCCCGGACGTCTGGCTCCTGCGGCAGGGATGGCGGGTCATCTCTGTGTCCATCGCCGCACAGCTCACCACCCTACCATTGACGCTGTTCGTCTTCAAGGCCTTCCCGACCTGGTTCCTGCCGGCGAACGTGGTGGTGGTCGGGTTGGTACCTCTTGCCTTGTATTCCGGGCTCGGTGCTGCCGTGGTCCATGGAATACCCGTCATCGGCCCGATCATGACGCAGGTCGCTTCGCTGCTTCTGCATGCACTGAACTGGACCACGGCTTTGTTCGCCTCACTTCCCGCGGCCTACCCGGCGGTGCGTATCGACGCGGTGCAAGCGGTGACGTTGTTCGTTGGTGTGATGCTGCTCGCAATGCGGATCGTATGGAGGAAGGGATGGGCAGGCTGGGCGATGGGCGTTTGGGCGATCCTGTTCCTTGGTCTCTGGAGGTTCCAGATCGTGCGGTCCGCCGACCACCGGCAGTTCACACTTGCGGATGCGCGAGGGGCCACGGTGCCGTTGCTCCAGGTCGGCGGTCTATTGGTCCGTGTCGCGGATCGGGATACCGTGCCCCCCAAGGCTGGGTCGGAGGACCATGCCTTGCGTTATGCGAAAGCCATGGGCGTGTCGCGGATCGCCCCTGTTCCTTCCATCGCCTCTTCCGCGGTCCTTGAGAACGGGCTCATGTACTTCGCGGACGGTCGCTGGTTCGCACCCGGGATCGATGTACTGTTCGCGGACCGCGCAGGGGACATACCGGAAGGTCTGAGCGATCCACCCGATGTGATCGTCATTGGTCCACCGGGAGACATCCAGGTCCCGGTCGTCGAGGCACTTGTGCGTCGAGGCGCTCGATTGGTCTTGTCGCCGGCATTGGATGGACTGCAGCGTTGGCGGATCCGTGAATGGTGTGGGAAGATCGGGGTACCCGTGCATGACGTCGCCAGGAACGGTGCGTTCATCTTTGTGCCCGATGATCGTTGATCGCATCCGATGGCATGCCGTGGCCGACGACCGATTGCCGGGTCTTGCGGAGGGTGCCTTGCTGCACCTGCGGGTGCACGGTCGTGACATCTGTTTCGTGCGCAGTCAGGGTGTTCTGCATGCCCTGGCCGACCGTTGCCCGCACCAGGGAAAGCGGCTTTCGGGTGGCTGGTGCGATGAGGGGTATGTCGTCTGCCCCTGGCACCGTTTCCACTTCGATCCTGCATCGGGCCGGGCGCGTCACGGGGTCTGCGCGAACGTCGAGGTCTTTCCCGTCGAGGAGCGTACCGACGGTCCTTTCATCGGCTTCCCCTACACCACGTTCCGGGTACTCGGCATGGACCTCTGGTGATCAAACGTCGGCGAGGGGGAACGTTCCCTGAACGCGAACACCTTTTTCGGTGCGCTCGAGCGTGGCGCATTCGTTCGCCGCGTCATGCTCGAAGAAAAGGACATACCGTTCGTCCGCGGCCCGTTCCAGGAACGGGGCCTTTTCCTGCAGAGTAAGGAGCGGTCGTGTGTCGTAGGCCATCACCCAGGGCAGGGGAACATGGTGCAAGCTGGGCAGGAGGTCGGCCATGAAGACGATCGTCCTGTCCCTGTACCGGATGTGCGGGATCATCATCGCATCGGTATGGCCATTCACGGTCCACACATCGAAGCCGGGGAACAGATCGCGGACCCAGTGGTTGGTGCCGACGGGGCCTTCCGGCATCGGAACGAATGCCAACTGGCCGCTCTCCTGGATGGGTAGTATGTTCTCCTTCAGAAAGCTCGCTTTTTCGCGGGCGTTCGGCCGGGTGGCCCATTCCCAGTGGGCCTTGTTGCTCCAGTAGGTGGCGTTGCGGAAGACAGGCTCAAAGCCGTCACGCTTCGCATTCCACCGGATGCTTCCTCCGCAATGGTCGAAATGAAGATGGGTGAGGAACACATCGGTGATATCGTCCGGCCCCGACCCGAGTTTGCGCAGCGATCCTTCGAGCGTGGCCTCGCCATGCGGTTCATAGTGACCGAAGAACTTCGCGTCCTGTTTGTCGCCCAGCCCGTTGTCGATGAGGACGAGCCGACCGTCGGACTCCACCAGAAGGCAGCGCATGGCCCATGTGCAGAGGTTCCTATCATCCGGGGGATGATGGCGCGACCAGAGTGTTTTCGGCACCACACCGAACATGGCCCCGCCGTCGAGCTTGAAAAGACCGGTCTCGATCACATGCAATCGCATGGCCGAAATGTAAAACGTCCGATCGCTGGATGAACAGCTCACGCCCGGTCCGTGCCTCACGGAATTCGACAGGCGATCGTGGGATGTTCGTCGCACCTTCCGGGCCGGGAGCGGCTTCGGCATGCCAAATTCGTCCCATGCACCGGGTCCACTTCATCGCCATCGGGGGCAGCGCCATGCACAACCTGGCCATCGCCCTGCATCGGAAGGGGTTCGAGGTAACGGGCAGCGATGACGAGATCTTCGAACCCAGTCGCAGCCGCCTCGACAACCTGGGTCTTCTGCCGGACAAGTTCGGCTGGGATCCCTATCGCATCGATACCGGACTGGAGGCCGTGATCCTGGGCATGCATGCCCGTGCGGACAATCCCGAGCTCCTGCGTGCACAGGAGCTCGGCATCCCCATCTTCAGCTACCCGGGATATTTCCACGAGCAAACACGCGACAAGACCCGGGTGGTGATCGGTGGAAGCCACGGCAAGACCACGATCACCTCCATGGTCATCCATGTCCTGCGTCAGGAGGGCGTGGAACTGGACTATCTCGTCGGCGCGCAGTTGGAGGGCTTCGACTGCATGGTGCGGTTGAGCCCGGAGAGCGCGGTCGCCATCATCGAGGGCGACGAATACCTCGCTTCTGCACTGGAACCGGTCCCGAAGTTCCATCTCTACCGTCCTGACATCGCGTTGATCAGCGGGATCGCCTGGGACCATGTCAACGTCTTCAGGACCTTCGCCGATTACGTGGAGCAGTTCCGGGGGTTCATCGAACGCGTGGAACCCGGCGGCGCCCTGGTGTATTGCGCCGAGGACCACGTGGTGAAAGAACTGGTGGAGGGAACGCGACCGGACCTCATCAAGGTGCCCTATGGTACGCCCGCCCATCGGGTGGTCGACGGCATCACCCGCCTCATCACGCCATCCGGTGCGGTGCCGCTCAAGGTGTTCGGTCGGCACAACCTGCAGAACCTGGAGGGTGCACGCCACATCTGCCATCGGCTGGGCATCGGGGACCGATCGTTCAATGAAGCCATAGCCTCGTTCACCGGGGCCGCCAAGCGGCTGCAGAAGCTTGCCGAGGTCCCGGGTCGCGTGGTGTTCAAGGACTTCGCCCATTCCCCGAGCAAGCTGAAGGCCACGGTCGAAGCGGTGCATGAGCAATACACGGACAGGGTCCTGATCGCCTGCATGGAACTCCATACGTTCAGCAGCCTGAGCGATGGTTTCCTGGACCAGTACGCCAATGCCATGGACGGCGCTGACAAGGCGATCGTGTTCTACGATCCGCACGCGGTCGCGCTGAAACGCCTGCCTCCGGTCCCTCCGGAACGTATACGTGCCGCTTTTGGAAGGGACGACCTGGAGATCGTGACCGACCCGGTCGCGTTGATCGGGGCCGTTCGCCAGGCAACGACGGACCGCAGTGCGCTGTTGATGATGAGTTCCGGGAACTTCGGTGGTGTCGACCTGGAGGCCATGGCCGAGGCGTTCATCGCCTGAACCGGCGCAGCACCTTGTGGTGCACGACGCCCAGCAGCAGTGCGTTGAAGGCGCCGATGGCGAGAAGGCCGAAAAAGGTCATGGTCGCGTAGTTGAAGGGGGTGAAGAAGACCTGGAGGCGCCGTCGGGCCTCATCCCCCGGTCGGCCTTCCTGTTCGGCCATTTCGACCATGCGCTGGATCCGTTCAGGGAAGGCCTGGGTATCGATCGTGTGGAAATACCCCCAGATGAAGATCGCATAAAGGATGGTGTAGACCGCGGCGGCCTTGAAGCCTTCCCGCACCAGGGCAGGAAAGCCCGATGCCGTGTCCATGCGCAACTGCCGCTGTCCGGCGAAAAAGACGACCACGACCAGGGCAAGAAGGTGGACGAGCATGAACGCGGTGCCTTCCGGGTCATGGCCGATGTAGTGCAGCGTGGTCCTCAGGACCATGATCGCCAGGGCGAAGTAGAAGGCAAGGCTCATTCCATCGAAGACGAGCGCCGGAGCCTCACTAACCGTTCATGGATACGAGGAACTCCTCGTTGCTCTTGGTGCCTTCCATCCTGGATCTGATGAACTCCATCGCCTCCACCGGGTTCATGTCGGCCAGGTGCTTCCGCAGGATCCAGGTGCGTTGCAACACGTCCTTGTGATGCAGCAGGTCGTCACGGCGGGTGCCACTGGTGATGACATCGATCGCCGGGAAGATGCGACGGTTGCTGATGCGGCGATCGAGCTGCAATTCCATGTTGCCCGTTCCTTTGAACTCCTCGAAGATCACCTCGTCCATCTTGGAACCGGTGTCGATCAGGGCGGTGGCCAGGATGGTGAGGCTGCCACCGTTCTCGATCTTCCGGGCTGCACCGAAGAAGCGCTTCGGTTTCTGCAATGCATTGGCATCCACGCCGCCGGAAAGGATCTTGCCGCTTGCCGGCTGAACGGTGTTGTGGGCACGCGCCAGGCGGGTGATCGAGTCCAGAAGGATCACGACGTCATGGCCACATTCCACCATGGCCTTGGCCTTCTCCAGGACAAGGGTGGCCACCTTCACATGGCGGTCCGCGGGCTCGTCGAAGGTGCTCGCCACCACCTCGGCGTTCACGCTGCGCGCCATGTCGGTCACCTCCTCCGGGCGTTCATCGATCAGCAGTACGATCAGGTACACCTCGGGATGGTTCGCGGCGATGGCGTTCGCCACGTCCTTCAGCAGTACCGTTTTGCCGGTCTTCGGTTGTGCCACGATCAGGCCACGCTGACCCTTGCCGATCGGCGCGAAGAGGTCCATGATCCGCATGGACATGTTCTGGTCCTTCTTGCCGACCAGGGTGAACTTCTCGTCGGGAAAGAGCGGCGTGAGGAATTTGAACGGTACACGATCACGCACCCAGTCCGGTTCGCGGCCGTTGATCTTCTCCACTTTCACCAAGGGGAAGAACTTGTCCCCTTCACGAGGCGGGCGCACGTAACCATGCACGGTATCACCGAGCTTCAGTCCGAACTGTTTGATCTGCTGGCCGCTCACGTAGACGTCATCGGGTGAAGCCAGGTAGTTATAGTCGCTGCTGCGCAGGAAACCATAGCCGTCCGGCATGATCTCCAGCACGCCTTCCGTCTCCACGAAGGCATCGAAGCTCAGGTTCTCGCGAGGTGCGCGTTCGGGACGTGGTTCGCGGTCGCTCCCGCGGTCGCCGCGCTCATGGCCGTCGTTCCTGTCGCGCTTTTCGCGGCGATCGAAGCGTTCCCGTCGGTCGTTCCGGTCACCGCGGCGATCATCACGCTGATCGCGCCGATCCCGTCGTTGATCGCGCTGGCCATCATGGCCCTCGGTGGGTCGCTCGTCACGAGGTGCGGCCGCGGCCTTGGGCTCCTCGTTCCCGTCGGTGCCCTCGTCATCGTCCCCGTTCTCCTCCTCGTTCTCCTCGTTCTGGTCCTCGGCATCCTCACCGTTCACTTCCACAACGGGGTCGGGCTCGGGTTCGGGATCCTCGTCCGCCACGGCTTCCTGTGCGATGGCCGTATCGTCCTTCCTGGACACCGTGCTGGTCGCCTCGGCCACACGGTCGGGTTTGGCGGCCTGCTCGTCAAGGATCCTGTAGATCAGGTCCTGCTTCTTCAGCGTATCGGCCTTCTTGATCTGGAGCTTCTTGGCGATCTCCTTCAGTTCGGAGAGCTTCATCTCGCTCAGCGACGTGATGTCGTGCATGACGGAAGATTGGCGTGGATGATGGCGTATGGCAACGCCTGCTTCGGCCCTGGTGCTGGACCCTGCTTTCGATGATGTTGTCGTTGTTTGGCGGCCGTGAAGAACTCACCGGCCGAACGAACTCGGCACAATAATAAGACAGGGACCGCAAATACAAGCGGCCTGTACTTTCGCGCCACCATGCTCCAAAGGATACAGACCGTCTTCCTGGTGATCGCGGCCGCCATCGCTTTCGCGGCCATCGCCCTGCCCATGGCCACCTACACGCGAGGTTCGGACCAGGCCAAGGTGGTCCTACGCCCCATGGGTCTGTTCACCGGGGAGGGCGCGGAATTGTCCGATGTCGAACCCAAGGTGCCGTTCATGGCGGTCTTCGCGGTGCTCGGTTGTGCGCTCCTGGCCTCGGTGTTCCTGTTCAGGCACCGCACCCGCCAGCGTCGTGTCGTTCGCGGTACCTTTCTGGTCGCGCTCGGTGCGATCGCCTTCGCGGTGATCACCGATCGCTCGATCCAGGTCTATCTGGGGCAGGAGGCTCCGGTCTCCGTGAGCTACGGTCCCTCGTTCTATGCCCCGCTGCTCGTGCTGGTGTTCGCCTATCTGGCCGATCGCGCCATCCGGAAGGACGAGGACCTGGTGCGAAGCGCGGACCGTCTGCGCTGATCAGGCCGGGCGCACCACACGTGGCCCGAGCTCGATCACCTCCAGGTCACGGAACGTCTTTCCGTCGATGGCGAAACGCAATGCGGTCCGTACATGATGGAAGCCATGCCGCCCGGCCGCCCCGGGGTTCATGTGCAGCATGTTCAGCTTCTCGTCCCATTTCACCAGGCAGATGTGCGAATGGCCGCAGATGAACAGGTCCGGTGCGTTCCGGGTCAGTTCGTCGCGCACGTGGCGGTCATAGCGCGGTGGCCTACCACCGATGTGCGTGATCCATACGTCAGCTTCCTCCGCCAAGAAGCGCAGGTCCTTCGGGAATTCCCGGCGGATCGCGGCGTCATCGATGTTGCCGTGCACGGCCCGGAGCGGCTTCCAGCGTTGCAGCGTATCGGTCACCTCCAGGTCGCCGATGTCACCGGCATGCCAGATGGCATCGCATCCGGCGAAGTGGTCCTCCAGGCGTGGGTCGAGCCAGCCATGGGTGTCGCTGAGGAGACCGATGCGGAGCATGCTGCGAAGGTGGGATAGATCGAGCGACCGGTACTTTTGCGCCCGCTTTCCGATCCCATGGGCACATGATCACAGGTCCCCATGGGCCTTTGCCTGATGCCCCGCCACTTCCTCGAGATCGCCTTCCTGGGCACCGCCTACCGCGGCTGGCAGTTGCAACCCGACCGCCCCACGGTGCAGGGCGAGGTGGAGCGCGCCATGCGACGCGTGCTGCAACTGCCGAAGCTGGGCGTCGTGGGTTGTGGCCGCACCGACACCGGCGTGCACGCTTCGCAGTACTACCTCCATTTCGACGCGCCGGAGGAGGTCCGCATCGACGACCGCCTCGTGCACGGCCTGAACAGTCTGCTTCCCGACGATATCGCCGCACGTCGGGTATTCCCGGTCGCGCCGGAAGATCACGCTCGGTTCAGCGCCACCGAACGCGGCTACGGGTATCATATCCATCGCCACAAGGATCCTTTCATAGAGGGGCGCTCCTATCTCCTTCGGCCCGAATTGGATGTGGAAGCCATGGACCGGGCCTGCCGTGTGTTGGTGGGCCGGCAGGACTTCAGCAGTTTCTGCAAGGCAGGCAGCGATAGTCGCACGATGATCTGTGACGTGCGCGAGGCACGCTGGGAGCGTACTGCTGCAGGCTGCCGCTTCATCATCAAGGCCGACCGCTTCCTGCGGAACATGGTGCGGGCGATCGTGGGTACCTCGCTGCGTATCGGCAAAGGGCAGCGGCCGGCAGAGGACATGGCGCTCGTGCTCGCGGCACACGACCGCAGTGCCGCCGGCAAGTCGGCCCCGGCGCGCGGCCTGTACCTTGACCGCGTGATCTATCCCTTTCTCCAGGCATGAGCGCCACGAAGGGCAGGGCGTTCGATCAGCGCTTGTTCGCGCGTGTGATGACCTTTGTGCGACCCTACCGCACGGTCTTCTGGGTCACCTTCGCCCTCACCATCCTGCTATCCGGCATCGGTGTGGTGCGCCCGCTCTTGATGGGGGACATGATCGACCACCATGCCCTCACCGGGGACAAGAGCGGCCTGATCAGGATGACCCTGGTGGTCATGGCGTTGCTGGTGATCGAAACGCTCGTTCAATTCTACCAGGCCTATTGGACCAGCTGGTTGGGACAGGCCGTCACCTTCGATCTGCGCACCCGTCTGTACGCGCACCTGCTGCGGTTCCGGATGCGCTTCTTCGACCGCACCGCGATCGGCACACTGGTGACGCGGACCATCAGTGATATCGAGACCATCGACAGCATCTTCTCCCAGGGTCTGCTTTCCATCATGGGCGACATCCTGAAGCTGGTCGTGGTCGTGGTCGTCATGTTCGTGGTGAACTGGAAGCTGGCCCTGTTGAGCATGGCGCCGATCCCGGTGCTGATCTGGGCCACCAACATCTTCAAGAACAGCATCCAGAAGAGCTTCCAGGACGTGCGCACCCAGGTCGCCCGTCTCAATGCGTTCGTACAGGAGCATCTCCAAGGCATGGTGGTGGTCCAGGCGTTCGGGCGCGAACAGCAGGAGTTCGGGAAGTTCAAGGCGATCAACCGCGAACACCGCAGTGCGCACATCCGATCGGTCTTCGCCTATTCGGTCTTCTTCCCCGTGGTGGAGATCCTGGCGGCGATATCGCTGGCTTTCCTGGTCTGGTGGGGCGTCCGTGATGTCCTGAACGGTGTGGCCACTTTCGGCGACATCGTGGCGTACATCCTCTTCATCAACATGCTCTATCGCCCGATCCGGCAGCTCGCCGACCGGTTCAATGTGCTGCAGATGGGCATGGTGGGCAGCGAAAGGGTGTTCGGCCTGTTGGACACCGAGGCCACGATCGATGATGCGGGTGCGGCCTCCACGGAGCATATCCGCGGAGAGATCCGCATCGAAGGGCTTTGGTTCAGTTATGGCGACGTGGCGACGGGCACGCCGGACGGGGAAGTGGAGTGGGTCTTGAAGGGTGTCGACCTGGAGGTGGAGGCAGGCGAAATGGTGGCCCTGGTGGGGGCAACGGGGTCCGGCAAGACCTCCCTGATCAATGTGCTCAGCCGCGCCTACGAATACCAGAAAGGCAGTGTCCTTGTCGATGGGCGTGAGATCAGGGAGTACCCATTGCAAGACCTCCGCAGGTGCATCTCAGTGGTGCTTCAGGATGTGTTCCTGTTCAGCGACACCGTGATCAACAACATCACATTGAACGATCCTTCCATCTCGCGGGACCAGGTGGTCGCCGCGGCGCGAAGCGTTGGTGCGCATGATTTCATCATGCGGCTGCCGGATGGGTATGACACCGATGTGCGTGAGCGGGGAGGGGTCCTTTCCGTGGGACAGCGTCAGCTGCTCTCCTTCATCCGCGCGATGGTGCACGATCCGCGCATCCTGGTGCTCGACGAGGCCACCAGTTCCGTGGACAGCGCCAGCGAGCAGATGATCCAGGAAGCCACCGCGCTCATCACGGAGGGGCGTACGAGCATCGTGATCGCCCACCGGCTGAGCACGATCCAGGATGCGGACCGGATCGTCGTGGTGGACAAGGGCCGGATCATCGAACAGGGCGACCACCAGGAACTCCTGGCGATGAACGGTGCTTACAAGCGGCTGTACGACCTGCAGTTCCGCTAGACCTCCCGCGGTCAACGCGTGATCTTCGCGCGCAGGTATGCACCCGTGTACCCCTCCTTCTCCTCCATCAGTCCTTCTGGCGTTCCGCAGTAGACCACGGTTCCTCCGGCATCTCCGCCATCCGGGCCCAGGTCGATGACGTGGTCCGCGCATTTGATCACGTCCATGTCGTGTTCGATCACGATCACGCTGTGACCGTTGGCGATCAGGGCCTCGAACGCGTCGAGCAGCTTGGCGGTGTCATGGAAATGGAGCCCGGTCGTGGGTTCGTCGAAGATGAAAAGCGTGGGTTTCTCATCGTGCCCTTTGATCAGGAACGAGGCGAGCTTGATGCGTTGGGCCTCGCCTCCGCTGAGGGTGCTGCTGCTCTGGCCGAGCTTCACATAGCCCAGACCGGTGCGTTGAAGGGGTAGGAGCTTCTGCACCACGCGTGAGCAGGCGGTCGGCCCTTCCGCCTGGGCCTGGAAGAAGGCGATCGCATCGTCCACCGTCAGATCGAGCACTTCCGCGATGTCCTTTCCCCCGAAGCGGACGTCCAGGATCTCGTCCTTGAATCGTTTGCCGTGGCACGCATCGCAACGAAGACGGATGTCGGCCATGAACTGCATTTCGATCTGCACTTCGCCCTCACCCTGGCACACTTCGCACCGGCCGCCATCGACATTGAACGAGAAGTAGGACGGTTTGTAACCGCGGACCTTCGACACGTCCTGGTCGCTGAAGAGCTGGCGGATATCATCATAGGCCTTCACATAGGTCACCGGATTGCTTCGTGACGACCGGCCGATCGGGTCCTGGTCCACGAGCTCCACCGCCTGGACGCGTTTGATATCGCCCTCGAGCTGACGATGGGCACCGGGACGTTCGCCATAACCCTCCAGTTCCCGTCGCAGCAATGGATACAGGATCCGCTTGACCAGCGTGGTCTTGCCACTTCCGCTCACACCGGTGACCACCGTGAGCATGTGCAGCGGAAAGGTCACGTCGATGTCCTTCAGGTTGTTTTCCGAAGCCCCTCGCAGGACCAGCTTGTCCCGCACCGTGCGCCTTCGCGATGGCACCACGATCCCGGCGCGGCCCGTCAGGTAGCACGCCGTCAGACCGTCGCTCTTCAGGAGTTCGGAATGCGTCCCGCTGAAGACGATCTCACCGCCATGCGATCCGGCCTCCGGGCCCATGTCGATGATCTGGTCGGCCGCGCGCATCACGTCCTCGTCATGTTCCACCACGATCACGGTATTGCCCAGGTCGCGAAGCCGCTTCAGCACACCGATGAGCCTTTCCGTATCACGTGGATGCAGTCCGATGCTCGGCTCGTCGAGGATGTACATGCTTCCCACAAGGCTGCTTCCCAGGCTCGTGGCCAGGTCGATACGCTGGGTCTCCCCGCCACTGAGCGTATTGCTCCGACGGTCCAGGGTGAGATAACCCACCCCGACATCATCCAGGTATTGCAGCCGGTTGGTGATCTCCTTCAGCAACCGCTCCGCGATCCTGAGGTCATGCGCGCCGAGCTTCAGGTCACGGAACCATTCCAGGAGGTCGCGAATGGGCATGCGTGTCAGCTGTGCGACGTGGTGGTCGCCGACCTGTACATAGGAGGCCTCCTTGCGAAGCCGGGCACCTCCGCATTCCGGACAGGTCGTCTTCCCGCGGTAGCGGCTGGCCAGTACGCGGTACTGGATCTTGTAGCTCTTCTCCTCGACATACTTGAAGAAGGCATCGATGCCGCGCAGGCCTTTCGCTCCATGCCACAACAGTTCCCGTTGAGCGGACGTCAGGTCACGGTACGGGCGGTGCACGGGGAGGTCATGTTTTTCCGCGCGTTCGATGAAGGCATGCTTCCATTCCGACAACTTCTCCCCACGCCAGGGGGCCACACAATCGTCGTAGATGCTGAGATGCGGGTCGGGGATCACCAGTTCGGGGTCAATGCCGATGATGCTGCCATAACCTTCGCAACGCGGACAGGCGCCCACGGGATCGTTGAAGCTGAAAAGGTTCGGTACGGGCTCTTCGAACACCATTCCGTCCAGCTCGAACCGGTCGTTGAAGTGGAGCCGCTTCGGCCTTCCCTTGGCATCCTCGCCCAGGAGCTCGCACACGCCCTGGCCTTCGAAGAATGCGGTCTCGGCGCTGTCCGCGGCCCGGCTGTCGTTCTCCGGGTCGTCCTTGACGACGCTGATTCGGTCGAGCACCAGATGCCAGTCCCCTTCGGGTATGTTCTTTTCCTTGAGAAGCTCCTCGATCCGGAGGACCGCTCCGCCATTGTGCACCCGGGCGTAGCCCTGCTGCCGAAGCACATCGAAGTGGATGGCCCTGTCGCGCCCCTCGGGGACGTGGATCGGGCAGAGCATCAACACCTGTGTTCCGGTGGGGAAGGAGTGAAGACCCGCGACAACGTCCTCCACGGTGTGTCGCTTCACCTCGCGGCCACTGACCGGAGAGATCGTGCGCCCGACGCGGGCGAAGAGCAGTTTCAGGTGATCATAGATCTCGGTGCTCGTTCCGACGGTCGAGCGCGGGTTCCGCGTCATCACCTTCTGTTCGATGGCAATGGCGGGACTGATGCCCAGTATCCTGTCCACATCGGGTTTCTCGAGCCTCCCCATGAACTGACGGGCATAGCTGCTGAGGCTCTCGATGTATCGCCGTTGTCCCTCGGCGTAGAGCGTGTCGAAGGCCAGGCTGCTCTTGCCGCTTCCACTGAGCCCCGTGATCACCACAAACTTCCCGCGGGGGATGTCCACATCGATGTTCTTGAGATTGTGGACCCGTGCACCCTGGACCCGGATCATTCCGGGAACGCGGGACTTCGGCTTGTGTGACCGGCCGTTCGTTGCGGCGGCAGGGGTTCCGGTGCGGACCTGGGCAGGCAAAGGAGGCGCGAAGTTAGGGAGCGGTGGGGCCTCCGAATACGCGGATGACCTATCTTTGGGATGGACAAGGCAATTCCACCCCCTGGTCGCACAATATGGGTCCCGGGGCAGCGTTAACGGAAGAGGCCAAGTCCTCATTCCGTAGAAAGACACCCGGCCCCAGGCCCCGAAAAACGAAGGTTAGCATCGCATAGACCTCTACCCCACCAAGTCGATCCGCTTTAACGGACCCAAAAGGGAAGGTCATGCTAACCAAGGTGCTCAACGACACGGAGCTCGTCCGCCACTATCTGGAAGGGAACGAGCATGCATTCGAGATCCTGCTGCAGCGTCACAAGCGCAAGGTGTGGAGCCACATCTACCTCATGGTACGCGACCGTGAGACCACAGAGGACCTCTTCCAGGAGGCCTTCATCAAGGTGGTGCACACCCTGAAGGAGGGGAAGTACAATGAGGAGGGCAAGTTCCTCCCCTGGGTGATGCGGATCGCGCACAACCTGGTGATCGACCATTTCCGCCGGAACAAGAAGATGCCGCTGGTGCGCAGCAACGACGACCACGATGTGTTCGCCACCATCGCACAGCCCGGCAAGAACGTCGAGCAGCGCATGGTGAACGTGCAGATCGACGACGACGTGCGGAAGCTCATCGACCATCTGCCGGAAGAACAACGCGAGGTGGTCATCATGCGCACCTACATGGGGATGAGCTTCAAGGAGATCGCCGAACAGACCGACGTGAGCATCAACACCGCACTGGGCCGCATGCGCTATGCCCTGATCAACATGCGGAAGCTCATCAAGAAACACGACATCCACCTGGAACGCGCATAAGGAACACCAGGTGCATGCCCAGGAACGCCGGCCCGTAAGCCGGCGTTCATTTTTACCCACTTCGGGGGAGGGGCGTGCAATACGCGGCTGGTGGCCGGCGTTCTTCAGCCATCACACACACCAACCCAACGGTACATGACCCATACTACTCCCCGGAAACGCTCTTCCCGCGCGGTGCGCCGCCCCAGCCTCGATCTTGAGCCTGGTCCACGAACGGCCACCATCACGGCCATTCTGAACTACAGCAAGGCGTTGAAGGTGGTCGAAGCCCCGCCGGTGGGCACGATCGCCATGGTCTTGAATTGACCGGAACCACCTTTTCAACAAGTGCAGCCTCCTGAGGATCAGGGGGCTGTATTGCTCTTGGCTCGATCGAACATCGCGCGCCGCCCGATCACCGAGCAGATCGGACACTTCCGCGGATCATGGCACTTGGCCGGGCAGTACTCCCTGCCGAAATAGATCATCTGCAGGTGCAGGTCGGCCCATTTTTCCCGAGGAAAAAGCTTCTTCAGGTCGGCCTCTGTGTGTTCCACGTTTCTCCCGTTGCTCAGGGTCCACCGCCAGGCAAGCCGATGGATGTGGGTGTCCACGGGGAAGGCGGGTACGCCGAACGCCTGCACCATCACCACGCTGGCGGTCTTGTGGCCCACCGATGGAAGTGCTTCCAGGGCCATGATGGAATCAGGCACCTCTCCATCGTACTTCTCCAGAAGGATCTCCGACAGGCCGTGGATCCCCTTCGCCTTGGCCGGGGCCAGGCCGCAGGGCCGGATGATGTCCTCGATCTCGTCCACCCGCAGTTTCACCATCTGTCCCGGCGTGCGGGCCTTTCTGAACAAGAGGGGGGCGATCTCGTTCACCTTCTTGTCCGTGCATTGGGCACTGAGCACCACTGCGACGAGCAGGGTGTAGGGGTCCTGATGGTGGAGCGGAATGGAAGGGCGCGGATACAGGTCCGCCAGCTTCCGAGCGGCGAAGGCGGCTTTTTCCTTCCTGCTCATCGTGTTGGATGCGGAGCGGCGGATGGTCATCGGGGCGAAGATCGGGACCCGGGCAATGGACCCGTTCGACATGGACCGTTGCATCCGCCTACTTTCGCCACCATGCCTCCGAAGTATGCTCCCGTCCTGTTGGCCGGTCTGACCCTCGCGTCCGCCGTCGCCCAGGACAACGGTCCTGGTCATGGGCGATTCCAGCAGATGATCGCCGAATGGCCCACGCCGAACGAATACCGGACGGCCAGCGGCGCTCCAGGCCACGCCTACTGGCAGCAGAAGGTGGACTATGACATGCACGTCACGATCGACGATGCCACGCAGAAGCTCACGGGTGAAGAGACGATCACCTATCGCAACAACAGCCCGGATGGGCTGGACTACCTGTGGCTCCAGTTGGACCAGGACCTCTGGGTGCCGGGGAGTGATGCGGAAATGACCACGCCCGGACGCATCGGTGACAGCATCCCGATCGCGCGACTCCGGAACTACAGCTTCATTTATGTGGGTGGCTTCCGGATCACGGCGGTGAGGGACGGTGGCGGAAGGGACCTTGATCATACAGTGAACGGCACGATGATGCGGGTCGATCTGCCCCACACTCTGGCCCCCGGGCGGTCGTTCGTGTTCCACATCGATTGGTGGTATCCGATCAACGACCGGTTGAAGGTGGGTGGACGCAGCGGCTGGGAATACTTCCCCGAGGATGGGAACTACATCTATGCGATGGCGCAGTTCTACCCGCGTCTATGTGCCTACAACGACTATGAGGGCTGGCAGAACAAGCAGTTCCTCGGCCGCGGAGAGTTCACACTGGAATTTGGCGACTTCAAGGTGGCCATCACCGTGCCGGCGGACCATATCGTGGGTGCCACCGGTGAATTGCAGAACGCCTCCAGCGTGCTCACGCCGGAGCAACGCAGCCGGTTGGAAAGGGCCCGCAGCGCATCCCGGCCATTGATGATCGTGACGGAGGACGAAGCGCACATCTCGGAGAAGAAAAAGGCCACGGACACCAGGACCTGGGTGTTCAAGGCGGGCCAGGTCCGCGACTTCGCCTTCGCCAGCAGCCGCAAGTTCCTGTGGGACGGCATGGACCAGACCGTGGGTGATCACCATGTCCTGTGCATGAGCTTCTATCCGGGCGAAGCCGACCCGCTCTGGGGACAGTACAGCACGCGCGCCGTGGCCCATGCGATCAAGACCTACAGCAAGTACAGCATCGATTATCCCTACCCGGTCGCCCAGAGCATCCATACCGACCGCATGGGCATGGAGTATCCGATGATCTGTTTCAACGGAGTGCGTCCGGAAAAGGACGGCACCTACTCCGAGGAGGCGAAGCTGGGTTTGATCAAGGTCGTGATCCACGAGGTCGGCCACAACTTCTTCCCGATGGTCATCAACAGCGACGAGCGCCAATGGGCCTGGCAGGACGAGGGCTTCAACACCTTTTTGGAGACGCTGACCTATCAGGAATGGGACCGGGACATGCCGATCTACCGCGGCACGCCGCTCACGGCAAGCGCCTACATGAAGGGTGATCGGTCGAAGCGCGTGCCGATCATGACCGGTTCCGACGAGATCCCGGAACTGCACGACTCGCAATACAACAAGACCGCCGCCGGGCTGAACATCCTGCGGGAGACCATCATGGGGCGCGCGCTGTTCGACAAGGCCTTCCACACCTATTGCCAGCGGTGGCTGTTCAAGCATCCCACGCCGTGGGACTTCTTCCGCACGATGGAGGATGCCAGCGCGATGGACCTCGACTGGTTCTGGCGCGGTTGGTTCTACACCACCGAACCCGTGGACCTGAGCATCGACCATGTGCGTTGCGTGAAGGCCGATCCGAACAACAGGTCCGAGCCGAGAAAGATCCCACCCACGCTCACGCACGAACGGAACCTCAAGGACGTGCCGCAGACCGTGGTGGAACGTGACCCCGGTTCGCGGGATTTCTATGACAACGCGAAGGACGCCGCAGCGCTTCCCATCGATGGCATGGCCGGCTGGTCCGCCGAGGAGCGCGCGGCCCTCGCGGACGCGCCCTATCTCTATGAGGTCACCTTCTCCAACAAGGGCGGCATGCCGATGCCCCTGATCGTCCAATGGACCTATGCCGATGGCACCACGGAGGTCGACCGGATCCCCGCGCTGGTCTGGCGGATGGAGGACACCTTCACGCGCGTCTTTGCCAAGTTGAAAGAGGTCACCGACATCCAGCTCGATCCCGATCTGGAGACCGCCGATATCGATACCGGCAACAACGTGTGGCATGGACCACTGAAGCCTGAAGCGATCAAGGTGTTCAAGGAACGGTCGATCGAGCAGAGCAATCCGATGCGGGAGGCGAAGAAGCGCGGGAGAGCCGGCAATTGACGGCGGCGCAGCATCTCGTTGTGACCTCCGCGGCGGGCCTCACCCCACCACCCACAACCGTTCCCGCTCCAGTCGGAAGCGGATCTCCTTGCCGATCTCCACCGGTTCGCCATCCAAATGGGCAAGGAGGCCATCCTGATGCACCTGCGCTTCCCGGCAGGGAATGCTGCGGATGTGCTTCGAGCGGTCCGCGCGGCCGGTATACACATCGAAGAAGGCTTTCACCAGAGCGGGTAGCGGAGGTTTCGCCACCAGTTGCAATTCAGCCATGCCGTCGTCGGGCACCGAGCGTGGGCTGATGATCGCGCCGTTCCCGAACTCGCGCGAGTTGCAGAACACCAGCATCAATACCTGCGACTCGGAGGTCTCCTGGTTCGCCTTCACCACCACGCGCATCGGCTGGGCACCAAGGATCTCCTTGAGGATGATCCGCATGTAGGTCCACAGGCCACGGCCTGCGCTGCGGTCGAAGTCGTATGCCACACGCGCGTCGAAACCGATCCCCGCGGTGCCGAGGAAGTGCCGGTCGTTCAGGTAGCAGATGTCCACTGCCCTTGCGGGTGCCGTGAACGCATGTGCGAGCGCGACCTCCGGCTTCAGGGAAAGGCCCAGTGAACGCGCATACCCGTTGCCGGAGCCCATCGCCACGACACCCAGGGGGACCTTGGTGTCTATCAGGCCGCCCGCCACGGCGTTCAATGTGCCATCGCCACCCACGGCGATCACGCGATCGGCCCCATGTGCGATCGCCTCGCGGGTGAACCGCTCCCCATCGCCGCTGCTGTTGATCGTACGCACGGTCAGTTCGTGGCCATCCGAGGTGGCGAGCCGGTGGGCATGGTCCACCACCAATGGCGCCCGACGTTTGCCGGATAGCGGATTGACGACCACGGTGATCTTCATGGCGGAGTGACCTTCATGTTGCGCAATAGCAGATGACCATTGAACTGCTGCACGGCGGCCTGCATGCGCAGTACCATGTCCGCCTGGATCAATTCAGCAGGGCCATCATCGGGATCCCCATTCGCGATCGGTCCGAACCCGACCACTTCCTTCCCATCGAAGCGCAACAGATGTTCCTCCCCGATCATCCGATACACCCCATTGCTGCTGCTGATCGCGTAGGGTGGGCTGGTCGCTCGCAATGCGCTGTGCCCGAAGGCGAAGAACGGATCCCGATGCCCGATCAGGTCCAGCACGGTCGGCAGGACGTCGATCTGCTCTGTCACCCGGTCGATCCGGCCCGGCTTCATGTATTTCGGCATGTAATAGACCAGGGGCACCCAGTAGTCGATCGCCTTGCCGTAGTGCTGGCCGCTGCGATCGATGTCCGCCGTGTGGTCGGCGGTGATCACGAACAGGGTATGGTCGAACCAAGGCATCGTGGATGCGGTCTTGAAGAAATGGCGCAGGGCGTCGTCCGCGTAGCGCAGGGTCGGGTGGATCTTCAACGTGCCGCCCTTGAACCGTTCCGCATCCTCGGATAGCAGCTCGTACGGATGGTGCGAGCTGAGCGAGAAGATGGCACTGACGAAGGGCTCCTGCTGCTTGCCCAGTTCCCGGGCGAAGAATTGGAAGAAGGGCCGGTCGCGGATGCCCCAGGAGCCATCGTAGTCATTGGGGTCCGGGTACTGGTCACGCCCCACGTAGCGGTCAAAGCCAGCGGAACGCGCGAAACCATCGAAGCCCATCGTGCCGTTGTTTCCGCCATGGAAGAAACTGGAGCCGTACCCGTCCTTCTTCAATTCATTGGCGAGGGAGGTGAAGGGCACATCGGCGTAGGGCGACGTGATAAAGGCCTCATCCATGAGCTCCGGGATCGAGGCGAGCACGGCGGGTATGCCATCGATGGATCGGCGCCCATTGGCATAGGCACGCGTGCAATACATCCCTTCGCTCATCAGTGAATCCAGGAAGGGCATGTATCCAGGAAGGCCGGTGAGCTTGCTGCTGTAAACCCCGGAGAAGCTCTCGAGGATGATCACCACCACGTTGGGCCTTCTTGCGGCCGTCACGAGATCGAACGGCGTGTTGGCCCCATCGGCATACTGGTGCACCACGGGCCAGCGCAGTTCGGCGTCGGCCACCGACATGTAGATGCGTGGTTCGAGCACGGGTTTGCCGAGGCTCATCAGGAGCGTATAGGGGGTGTTCAACACCAGGGGGAAGTAGGCGGGCGGTGCATACTTGCCCGCTTCGAGCACCTGCAGAGGGATCAGCTGCAGGCCCCCGCGTGACAAGAGGGCGAACAGGGCGACCGTCACGATGCGCCAACCGAACTTCCAGGACCACGGAAGGGCCCGGTCGCGAAGGAACCGGCCGGACCAGGTGTAGCCCCACCCGGCCAGCAGCAGGCACACGAGGAAGATCAGCGCGATGTACCAATAGTCGCGTAGGAAGGCCGGCATCAGGTTGGCGGTATCGCTGCCCGTGGTGAGGATCGAGAGCAGGTCCGCCGTGCTGCGCTTCAGGGTGAACTTGAAGTATTCGATGTCCGCGCAGTTGAAGGCGAAGCCGATGCCGTTCACCACCAGGAAAACGACCTTCTGGACCGTGGCCCAGGCACGGCGCCGCGCCGGCGCGATCAGATAGAGCACCACCCAGGGCAGGTTCAGCCAGGCGATCGCGCTCAGGTCGAAACGGACGCCGCCAACGAATGCCAGGAAGGGTGCGTCCGGGAAGGAGCCGGGGTTGAACAGGAAGAAGCAGAGCCGTTGGGCCGAATAGAGCAGGGCCAGCACCAGCAGGCGCAGCAGCAGTACGGTCAGCGGTCCGCGGGGACGGGGCAGCACGGTGCGAAGGAAGGGAAAGTGGAAATAGGAAATAGGAATCAGGAAAGTTGAAACCTCCGGACCGCTTTCAAGTTCCAGCTTTCTGTCTCCCGATACCTTTGCCTCGCATTCCGACCACATGCCCACGTTGACCACCGAGGACCGCCAGTTGCGCTTCGAGCGCAGCGGCCTGAGCGACGAGTTCCTGCTGCGCGCGCACCACGATCTGGTGAAGCCGCGGATGATCGAGGAGAAGATGCTGAGCCTGCTGCGGCAGGGCAAGATCACCAAGTGGTTCAGCGGCATCGGCCAGGAGGCCATCAGCGTGGGGACGACACTGGCCCTGCATCCGGACGAGTACATCCTGCCGATGCACCGTAACCTGGGCGTGTTCACCACCCGTGGCATGCCTTTCCACAAGCTGTTCGCGCAATGGCAGGGCAAGGTCACCGGCTATACCAGGGGCCGTGAGCGCAGTTTCCATTTCGGCTCGAAGGAGGACCGTGTCGCGGGCATGATCAGCCACCTCGGCCCGCAGATGGGCATCGCCGACGGCATCGCCCTGGCGCACAAGCTGAAGAAGGAACAACGCTGCACGATCGTCTTCACCGGCGACGGCGCCACCAGTGAGGGCGACTTCCACGAGAGCGTGAACGTGGCCGCCGTGTGGGACCTGCCCGTGCTCTTCATCATCGAGAACAACGGCTACGGCCTCAGCACGCCCAACCGCGAGCAGTTCCGCATGAAGAGCTTCACCGACAAGGCCGCGGGCTATGGCATCGAGGCGGTGCAACTGGCGGGCAACAACATCCTCGAGGTGTACAAGGAGGTCGCCCGCCTGGCCGACAGCGTGCGCGAGAAGCCGCGACCGGTCCTGGTGGAATGCATGACCTTCCGCATGCGCGGCCACGAGGAGGCCAGCGGTACCAAGTACGTACCCAAACACCTGTTCGAGGAGTGGGGCCGCAAGGATCCCGTGGTGAACTACGAGAACTGGCTCCTGGCCGAGGGCATCCTCAGCGAAAAGGAGAAGGACCGTGTGCGTGCGGCCATCAAACAGGAGATCGAGGACGGCATCCAACAGGCCTTCGGCGAGCCCGATCCGGTGTTCGATGCGGAAACCGAATTGGCGGATGTCTATGCGCCTTTCGTTCCGGATGGGTCATCCGCCGTTCCGCCGGTCGCCGGCCCGGAGAAGCGCATGATCGACGCCATCAGCGAAGGCCTGGCGCAGAGCATGGACCGGCACTCCGGGCTGGTACTGATGGGGCAGGACATCGCCGAATACGGCGGGGCTTTCAAGATCACCGAAGGCTTCGTGGAGCGCTATGGCCGCGAGCGTGTGCGCAACACGCCCCTGTGCGAGAGCGCGATCGTGGGTGCGGGCCTCGGGCTGAGCATCAAGGGCATGAAGGCGATGGTGGAGATGCAGTTCGCCGATTTCGTCAGCGAGGCGATGACGCAGATCTGCAACAATCTGGCAAAGAGCCACTACCGCTGGGGCCAGAACGCCGATGTGGTCATTCGCATGCCGACGGGCGCAGGCGTGGGGGCGGGCCCCTTCCACAGCCAGAGCAACGAGATGTGGTTCGTGAAGACGCCGGGCCTGAAGATCGCCTACCCCAGCAATCCGTACGATGCGAAGGGACTGCTGATCGCCGCCTTCGACGATCCCAACCCGGTGCTCTACTTCGAGCACAAGGCGCTGTACCGCAGCATCACCGGGCCCGTACCCGAGGCACCTTACGCGATCCCATTCGGGCGGGCGGCGGTCGTGCGTGAGGGATCGGCGCTCAGCATCATCACCTACGGCATGGGCGTGCATTGGGCGGTGGATGCGGTGCGAGAGCTGGACCTCGACGCCGAGATCATCGATCTGCGCACGCTCGTCCCGCTGGATGTGGAGACCATCTACGGCTCGGTGCGCAAGACCGGTCGCGCCCTGGTGCTGCATGAGGATACCCTCACCGGTGGCATCGGCGGCGAGATCAGCGCGCTGATCACGGAGCACTGCTTCAAGCACCTCGACGCGCCTGTACTGCGCGTGGCCAGCATCGATACCCCCGTGCCCTTCGCGATCCCGCTGGAGCAGGGGTTCCTTGCGAAGGGGAGGGTGAAGGAGGCGATCGGAGATCTACTGGGCTACTGAAGTCGCAAAAGCTCATTTCCATGCACCGTATCATGCTCCTTCTTTGCCTCCTCCTTGTCACCACGGGCGTGTGCGCCCAAAAGGGCTACCAGGACGTGATCTACCTGAAGAACGGTAGCGTGGTCCGCGGCATGGTGGTGGAACAGGTCCCCGGCGTTTCGATCAAGATCGAGACACCCGACAGGAGCGTGTTCGTTTTCGCCATGGCCGATGTGGAACGGATCACCAAGGAGACCATCGAACGGGGCGCTGTGGCCAATGCTGGTGTGTCGCGCGGCTATCAGGGTCTGGTGGCCGTGGGGTATGGGATCGGCGTGAAGCAGTATGGGCTGGATAGGGCGAAGGTGGACGTGGTGAACGGATACCGGTCCGGTCCACACCTAATGGCCGGGCTGGGCTTCGGTCTGCGGGCCTATACCGGTGATACGGCCGCCACCCTCCTCGTCCCGCTCTTCGTGCAGGTGCGGTTCCATTTCCTGGACCGGAAGATCACACCCTACCTGGCGGTGCAGGGTGGCACTGCGTTCGATGCGAACGACGGCTTCCAGACCATGGGTCCGCTGTTCGGCGGGGAGTTGGGCGTTTCGATCCGGTCGGGGAAGCGCACCATGCTCCATTTCGGACCGGGATTCGAGCTACAGTCGCTCCGCACCTACCGCGAGGGCGACTACGCTTCACGCTATCGACCCGTGGAGCGCCAGGTGAACTCGGGTGCGGTCGATATCAACGTCGGTCTCGCGTTCTAGGACAGGCCAACCAACCTTCCCGGTCGGCTGGCATTGCTGCTGACCGGTCAATTCGTCCGTTCGTTGCGCCCGCGTGCGAACCGCGGCCCTCAATTCAATTCGTCATGGAGCGCCTTGAACTCGGCATTGTCCATGAAATCCTCCGCGCCTAGGGCGAGCGTGGTCCGCGCAGAATCCCGCATGCCCTTGTTGTCGAGCTGCTCCGCATACCGGATCAGGGCCTCGCGCAGCAGCCTTTTCCGGTCGGGCGAGAGCCGGTCATGGTCCCCCATCTTCGCATAGGTGTGCCGGAATTGCACGAGGCTCTCCTCGGCATCGCGCATCAGGTTCATCTTCATCTGGCTCAGGGCGAGCATCAGCCAGGCCCCCGCGTTCTCGGGGTCATAGCCCGTCATCCGGTCGAATTCACGCTTGGCCTTGCTGTAGGACCCTTCCTCCAGGTACATGAAGCCCACGCCCATCGCCGCGGCGTTCAGCTCCTCCCAATAATCCTCGTACTGGGCGAAGTAGGCGTTCTCCTTGTCCTTCTTGCGGAACTTCTCCGCATACTTCAGGGCATCGCGCCCCGCGTTCTTGAAGTCCGGGTCGTCCGTGTACTTGTCCATCTTGCTGATCTCGTGGAAACACATGCTCATATACAGGTAGGGCAGGGGATCGCGACGGGTCGCATCCCGTTCGGTGTACCGTTCCGCCTTGAAGATGCACTTCTCATAGTTCTCATCCACATACAGGACGAGAAGGTCATCATAGGAGCGGGAGGATTGCGCGAGGGCGTTGCGGGTGAGCAGGGGAAGGAAGAGAAGGAACAGGAGCGAATGGCGCATGAGCAATGGCATTGAAGGAATGAAGAGGCCGCAATGATGGTGCCAGGCGCACCGGGCCTCGAACGGTGATGAGGAGCCAGGATCAGCGGCGTCGGCGCCGCTCCCGGGCGATGCGGGTGGGTTCGTCCACCGCGGGACGGACCATCCTTTCCACGGGTCCGGAGAAGGACATCACGCCGCAAATTACGACCTCCCGCGCCGATCGTGGGTTCCGTGACATCAATGGGGTGCGATCAACAGAGCGCTCTTGACAAGACCCCGACCCGCTCCCCCGGATGGCGATGGCACCGTCCGATCTTGGCCCCCATGTCCGCAGCGGTGTTCGAAGCACGATGGAACCGGATCCGCCACATGCGCGAGAACGGTTATGAGGAGTTGTCCGATTTCCTCGGCCTGCAGGCCGGTCTGGGGCCGGCGGTGCGTTGCGGTCTGTTGAGGAGGCGCGAGGAGAACGGTGAGTTCCAGCGTTACCATGGGTATGTGCCCACGGAAAAGGGTTCAGAGTACCTGGTGCACCTGCCGGAGAAGGAGCTGATCATGGTGCGACCCGGCAAGAGCGCGTCCCTGTTCAACCAACTGAAGAAGGATCCGATGCCCGATGCCGTGTTCAAAGCCACCTACGCACTGCCCACGCGGGAGCAGTTCCAGGCGGTCGAGCTTCTGCATGAGCAGGCCGGGCGCGACCTCTGGAAGGTGCAACGCGCACAGGAACTGCATCGCAGACTGCTCCTGGGGTATTCGGACCTGCGCACGTTCACCACGCGCACGGGAGTGGGCGAGGGCATTTTGCTGCGCCTGGAGCTCTGCGCCCCCCTGGAGGATCGTCCGCACGACCGCGCCCTTTCGGTCGTGGTCAACAGCGCGGGCGCACCGTATCTCGAACTGGTGGAGCGATGGGCGCTGCTGCTGGTGAAGCCCGGTATGGAACTGCCTCTCTGGGCAAGGTGCGAGCCCGAGCGGTCGGCCTATTGGTGCGGGGTTCCTGAGTAACGGACCCGGCTACTCCTTCCCTGGCGCGAACCACGGGTGCCCGGTCTCGAACCGGCGTAGCAGTTCCGCCACGCGTTTTGCACGGGTCGGTGTCGTCCTTGCCTGGTCGATCCAGATGCAGATGTTGCGTTGCTTCCCGGGTGGGATCCGCTGCCATGCCGCCTTGAACTCCGGCAGGAAATCCAGGGTCTCCCGCAGCTCTTCCGGCACCGGCACCTTGTCCGGTTCCGGGTTCGGCCAGACCTCCACTTCCACGACGTCACCGACCCGCACATTGGCTTTTCGGCGAAGGTCCTGGCCCAATGCGATCACGTGGAAGCCGCTTTTCGTGGGCATCAACGCACGGTCCATGACCACACCGTTGATGGTGCCGAGCACCCGGAAACTGCCCTTCACACCGAAGGTCTTCTTCACGTCGTGCGGGAACTCGACATAGGTCCAGGCAAAACGCCCGCTCATCTTCTCCACACGGGCGGAGAAGCGGATCCGTTCAGCAGTGCGCCTCGCCATTGCGCGGAGCGGTCAACGGTCGATGATGATGACGGGCGCTTCCTGGATCTTCTTTTCCGAACGTGAAACGAAGCGGAGCACCTGCTCGCCCTTCTTTTCCTTGATGGCAAAGACCGTGGCCACGGGGACCTTCGGTCCTGTTCCCGGCGTGGCGATCTGCAGGTTCTTCCGCTCGATATCGGGCGTGGTGCCATCGGCGAAACGGACGACCACTCTGGCATAGTCGAAGTTGATGTCCTTTGCGGTGATGCTTGCTCCCGGCACCTCATTGACGGCCTGCCCGTTCACAAGCAGGGTGAATTCCTGACCCTTCTCGGAGAAGACGGTAAGGTCATGTGCGATCTGTGCCTGAACGGCGCTGCCGATCAGCAGTCCCATGCTGATGGAAATGAAGGTGATGAAATGCCTCATGCCCCGAAGATGGCAGATCCCGGCGGTCGCGTCATCCTCCCGCCTTCTTCGCCTTGTAGCCCATATCAAGCAGCCGGGCCAGGACCTTGTCGCGATGATCGCCCTGAAGCAGGATCACACCTTCCTTGGCGTTCCCGCCGACACCGCATTTGCTCTTCAACGCACGGCCCAGTTCATCCAGGTCGCTCTCCTTGCCCACGAAACCGACAATGCGCGTTACCAGCTTGTTGCCTTTCAGCCGGTCCAGGTGGATGCGCAGGTCCTGTTGGGCGGGTGGGAGCGTGGCGGGTGCGCGCGGACCGACGCTGTACACGATCCCATTGAACGAACGTTTCTTCATCGATCGATTTTCAGAACCGCCAGCGCAGTCCCAGTGTGGCCACATAGGAACGTGTGAGCCCATCGGGTCGCACGTCCCGGGTGATCAATGGGGAGCCATAGATGAGGTCGGCAGCCCAGCGGTCGGAAAGGTTGTAACGCACCTGCGCCGTCAGGTTCAACGTCAGGCCATCGGAGCCTTCGACCTCCTTCCAGTGGTAGGTCGCCTCGTCGATGATCCGGGCGCGTTCCACCTTGTAGATCCCCAACAGGCCTGGACTGATATCGAATCTGCCGGTGCGGAACCCGTATTGCAGGCGAAGGATGGCATCGTCCCCGCGTTCCAGCCAGAACGAGTCGAAGTAGTTCTGTGCCACGGATGCGGTATCCCAGCGCGAACGCAGGAAGAAGTTCTCGTTCTGGTCGAAGTAGATGTACTGGTAGGCCAGGGCCGCCTCGAATCCCTTGTTCCGATAGGCCACCCCGAATAGCAGGTCCCAGGTGCCCAGGCTTGTCTGATAGGGCATGGGCAGCGGACCGTCGTCCACCGTCGCATCCGCCTTGTTCGTGGGGAATCTGGTGCCGGCCAGCACCTGCCAGCTGCCGCGATCGGTGCGATGGACCAAATAGGTCAGGCTGAGCGTGATATCACCCAGGCCGCTTGTACTTCCCAGATCACCGTTTACGGTGGTGTAGGCCAGTTTCAACTGGGCACCGAGCCTGTGGGTGAGGCCCACCTGCACTTCGGGCACTACTTGGAATACGTTCACGCCCTGCTCTCCCTGCGCAAAGCTGAGACCGATGTGGGCCGCGCTGCGGTAGGCGCTGTCGGTCAGGAGCGCCTCGCCCAAGGGGCCCGCCGTGCATACGCCGGCATCGCTGCATCCCTGGGCGAAGATGTCCGCGAAGAAGAGCGTGGAGGGGAGAAGGAGCAGGGTGCGTCGGCGCATCGATGAAGGGTCGTTGGTACAAAGAAACACGGCCCGTCGCTCGGTCCGGCCCCATCACATGACCGTTCTTGGCCTCCAACGTGCGACTACCTTTGCCGCTCAAGCATTTGCATCATGCCAGGAACGGAACTTTTCGGCGACGAGGAACGCAAGGAGGTGATGGACGTGCTGAACACGGGCGTCCTCTTCCGGTACAACCACGATGCCCAGCGGCAGGGTCATTGGAAGGCGAAGGACTTCGAGGCCGCCATCTCAAAGTTCACGGGTGCGAAGCACGCCCTGGCGGTGAGCAGCGGCAGCACGGCCGTCAGCACCATGCTGGCCGCCTGCGGGATCGGCTACGGCGATCATGTGATCGTGCCGCCCTTCACCTTCGTGGCCACCATCGAGGCCGTGCTGTGGGCCGGCGCCATTCCCGTGTTCGCCGAGATCGACGAGACGCTCTGCCTCAGCGCCGAGGGCATCCGCAACGCCATCACCCCCAACACCAAGGCCGTGTTGCTCGTGCACATGTGCGGTGCTTCGGCCGATCTGGACGGGATCATGGCGGTGTGCAAGGAGAGGAACATCCTGCTGATCGAGGACACCGCCCAGGCGCTGGGGGCCACGTACAAGGGGAAGCACCTGGGGCTCCATGGCAAGATGGGCAGCTTCAGCTTCGACTTCTTCAAGATCAACACCTGCGGGGAGGGCGGCGTGGTGATCACGGACGATCCCGAGCTGATCCGGTCCGCAGAGTATTTGAGCGATCACGGCCACACGCATGTGGGCGACAACCGGGGCATGGAGCCGCATCCGATCATGGGCACCAACTTCCGCATCGGCGAGATCAACGCGGCGATCGGACTGGCGCAGGCGCGCAAGCTGCCGTATATCCTGGAGCAACAGCGCAGGCACAAGGCGATCATCCAGGAGCGCCTGGCGAAGATCCCCGGTCTGGCCTTCCGGAAGCAGTGCGACGACGCCGGCGACAGCGCCACTTTCTTCCACCTCCTGTTGCCGGACGAGGCCAGCGCGCGTGGGGCGGTGAAGGCCATGGGCGAGGCCGGTCTCGGCGTGGCCTATTGGTACGACAACATGTACCACTACATCAAGCAGTGGGATCACGTGAAGGACATGCGCATGCCCTTCCGCACCGTGGCACAGGAGCTCGGGCTGCCGCAGGACCTGCACACGCTCCGGTTCCCGAAGAGCGACGCGGTGATGAGCCGTCTGATCAGTTTCAACATCCGTGTGACCTGGACCGAGGCGGAACTGGATGCATTGCTGAAGAAGATGGAATGGGTCGTGCGCAAGGCGATGGAGGGAGTGACCGCGTAAGCGGACCCGGCCCTGTCATTCCTTGATCATGAGCTGGGCGGATCGTCCTTCGTCGGTCCCGATCCGCAGGACATATGCGCCTTGAGGGAGGCCGGCCAGATCGATCGTCATGGCGCGCAGGTGGGATCCCTGCTTGGACATGACCTCCCTGCCTGTCGCATCCACGAGCGTCACCCGCAACTGGTCACAAGGCCCGTCCCTGCGTTCAATGGTCACGAGATCCGCGACCGGGTTCGGGAAGACATGGAATTCACCCGGTCGGCTTGCGGAAGGAACATTTTCCGCCTGGTACGGATCGGAGAATCTGGCCACCAGAAAGCCATTATCGGCGCTGAAGTGGGCTGCTGTTCCCAGGATGTCCCCGTTCTGGGTCACCAGCACATCGGACCCGATCTCATGATGGGGGGGAGGCATGGCCAGGGTGAGGGTGGTTGTTCCGGACTGGCCGAACGCGGTGTCGAGCACCCCGTCCGACCCCAGGCGCGATAACATCATCCTGCTCGTTCCTTGATCGAGGACGGTCCCGAGGGTGATGATCCGGCCATCGGCGCGAAGGGCCAGTGCCATTGAGGTGCTTCCATCCAATATGGGTAGTGCGACAGAGCCATCGGACCCGAATGAAGTGTCCGGGGTCCCGTCGGTCATCGATCGGATCACGAGCAGGGTGTCCGGAGGAAGGAGGGAAGGTCCCCCTGCCACCAGGATGCGACCATCCGGTTGGAGGATCACGTCGGCGAAGTGATGAGGTGTCACATCGCCGGGGAGGTCGGCCCAACCGTTGGTGCCGAAACCAAGAAGGTCCTGGGTGCCATCCGGATCGAATCGCGCCACCACGCCCGGGGCTCCGCAGACCACTATTTGACCGTTCGGCTGGAGGGCAACGGACTCTGCCGTGGTGGGGAGCCCGTTGTATTGTGCACGCACCGTTCCCATGATCCCGAACGCGGGGTCCGCAGTGCCGCTGGGGTCCACGCGATGGAGCAGCATCTCGTTCCCGACCATGCCACAGGCCACGATGTATCCGTCCGGTTGGACGGTGCAGTCGTAGAAGTAGGCTGCTCCACCCGGGAAGTAGAGTTCGTGGATCCCTCCGATACCGAATGAAGGGTCCAAAGCCCCGTTGGACTGCAAGCGGAGAAGCACCGCCTTGTAGGTCGTGTCCAGATGGGTCATGGCGGCGATCAGGATCTTGCCGTCCGCCTGCAGCGCGCTGCCATAGGCGAACTCCGTGTTCTCAATATCCACGGCCACAGCGCCACTGCCACCAAAGGAGGGGTCCGGTTGACCATCGGGCAGGAAACGGGCCACACCAATGTCATTGCTGTTCGGCACTGCCGTTCCGATGGCGACGATCCTGCCGTCCTGCTGAAGGAGAATGGAATGGCTGTGTTCCAGAACAACGTCACCATTGCTGATCACGAACCCGGTACCGCCGAAGGTGGGGTCAAGGACCCCGGAGGTCTGCGCGATCAGATGCAAGGGCAGGATGAGCGGGAACAGGGATCTTCCGATCTTCATGCAAAGTGTTGTGATCCTGGATTTGACGTGATCCGACGTGCTGGGTTGCTTTCGGCGATGTATCCCGCGGCTGCGTACGGGCCGTCTTCATCGATAAACGGGTACAGCGTTCCTTTGCAGTCCACCACGTTCGCCGATCCACATCCGATCATAAGGTCCATGCAACTCTTTCGCAACTTCAAGTCCGTCACCAAGACCTGCTACGGCCGGGGCAGCTTCGGCAAGCTCGGCGAGATCCTGGAACCCCAACGCACGGCGAACGAGGGCTTCATGGTGTTCGTGGTCGACGACTATTTCGAGGACAAGCCCGACTTCGTCCAACGCATCCCCGAACAGGAGGGGGACGAGATCCACTTCATCAGCACATTGGAGGAGCCGACCACCGAACTGATCGACAAGCTGCGCGACGACATCCTTTCGCGTCGTGGCCTCCCGGCGGGCATCGTCGGCATCGGCGGTGGCAGTGTGATGGACGTGGCCAAAGCGGCATCGCTCATGTTCACCAATGCGGGAAGCAGCGTGCAGTACCAGGGGTTGAACCTGATCAAGGAGCCGGGCATCTATCACGCCGTCGTGCCCACGATCAGCGGCACGGGCGCCGAGGTCAGCATGACCGCCGTGCTCACCGGCCCCGTGAAAAAGTTGGGGTTGAAATGTGACTGGACCGTGTGCGACCAGATCCTCCTCGATCCGGACCTCATCGCCACCGTGCCACAGGACCAATGGTTCTACACGGGCATGGACACCTACATCCACAGCGTGGAAGCCATCACCGGCACCAAGAAGAACACTTTTGCGGAGGCGTATAGCGAAAAGGCGCTGGAGATGTGCAGAGAGGTCTTCCTTGGACTGGACCGCAGCGACCCGAAGAGCGACGAGCTGCTGATGGTGGCCAGCTACATGGGCGGCCTCAGCCTCACCTACAGCGAGGTGGGCGTTTGCCATGCGCTCAGCTACGGCCTGGGCAAGGTGTTGCACATCCACCACTGCATCGCCAACTGCATCGCGTTCGACAAACTGGAGGACGTGTACGGCGCGTACGTGAAGGAGTTCAAAGGCATGGTGGCGCAGCGCGGGGTGCATATCCCGCAAGGCCTTGCGAAGGAGTGGAGCGAGGAGACCATCAACGCCATGGCCGAGGTAGCCTACGACCTGCCGCACATGTGGGACCACGCCTTCGGCCCGGACTGGCGGAAGGTGCTGGACCGCGAGCGGATCAAGGGATGGTACAGGCGGATGTGATCCTCTCCCGGTGATCTCCGCCACGGCGCCGAAGCGGGCGAAGTGGCCTTCGCCTCCGGAACGATCGGCGTATTGCGATCCACCTTGACGGCGGTGGATGGGCATGCCTGCGGCCTGATGTAATTTCCTCGGCCAACACGATCGCTCATCGCACGCCAAAGACCCCATCGCCAGCGCCGCGGGCTGCTGGTCCTTTTATCCCTCGTCCTGTTCGGCCTTGTGGCTTGGGGCGTGAAGCAGTGGCTGGAGCATTGGCTCGTGGGCAGGAGCGAAGTGCTCATGCACCAGGTCGGTGGTCCCGGTGCACAAGTGGACATCGCGTCGGTGCAGGTCGATCTGTTCCGAGGCAACCTGTCCTGGCGCGGGATCGAGATCACGGCAGGTGCTTCGGACAGTGTTCCGACATCCGCGTCCATCACCGGCCGGGTCGGGTCGATCGAGGTGAGCGGACTGTCGGTCTTCTCCTTGCTTCTCCGGCACCGCGTTTCCGTGGACGCCCTTCGCATGCATGATGCGGACCTGCTGTTCCGACTTCGGTCCGATACAGTGCAGCGTGAGCGCACTGAACAGAAGACCTCCTTTGCGGCGTTCTTCGAAGCGGACAGCCTGGTGCTGACAGACGTGCGGATGGGACTGTTCCGATCATCGGGTCGGGATACCACCCGCATGTCCATCGGACCGGGCGATGTCCGTTCGGCCGGGTTGGCGGTGGACCTGAGCAATGGCATAGGTCAGGGTGGTGTGCGGCTGGTCGGCGCGGAGATGGAATGGGACGCGCTCGAAGGTCGCTGGGGACAGGTGTATGCCGTCCGGACCGGTCGCATCACAATGGCGGATGGCGGGCGCACATTGCGTGTCATCACTCCCATGCTCACGCCGCGCATTCCCGTCGAACGGTTCCCGAAGGTGGAGCGCTTCGAAAAGGACCTGTTCAATGTGCAGGCGGACAGCATCCTGTTCCGGGACCTGGATCTGGGCCGGTTGCTTTTTGGGAAGGTCTTCCAAGCCCGCCTGCTGAAGATCGCCGGCCCCGAACTCATCGTGCACCGCGACAAGCACATGCCCGATCCACCTTTCATCTTCAAGCCGCTGCCCGCCCGTGCACTTCGCGAACTCCCGCTCCGCCTTCAGTTGGACACCGTGCTCCTGGATGCCGGTGCGGTCAGCTACTTCGAGCGTGGCGAGGAAATGGCCGACTTCGGTGAGGTCCGCTTCGATACACTGGATGTGATCATCACGGGCACCTGCACGTCCGACCCACATCGGCAGGACACCATGCACGTCAGGGCATCCGCGTTGGCGTTCGAAAAGGCCCGTATCGACCTGGACGTACGTCTGCCCTTGGAAGATCCGGACGATCGGATCTTCGTGCATGCGACCAGCACCTCCCTACCATTCCGGGCGTTCGATCGCGCGACCAACGATCTGCTCGGCGTGCGCGCGGACCGCGGTGTCATCCTGGGGGTCCGGTATGACATGGTGGGCGACGATGATGGAGCGACCGGCACGGTGGACATGGAATACACCGATCTGGCGCTGGAGGTTCGTCGCACGGACGGAAGGAGGGAGGCCCGTAAGCTGCTCACGCTCCTCGTCAACGGCGTTGTGCGCAAGGAGAATCGACGTGCCTCCGAAAAGGACTTCCGGCTCGGCACGTTCCGCATCGACCGACGAAAGGACCGGGCCGTATTCAACTACCTCTGGCTGGGACTGCGTGAGGGCATGCTGGCCACGATGCTTCCCGGTGCGATCTACGCACCCCTACGTGAGGTTCGTTGAGTTCCGAGGTCCTTGCCCGAACTGTGTTCCTGGTCGGTCGTCTCAGGCCTGACGGTCCTGCTGACCTTGCGGCTCCTTTTCATGAAAGCGCGCGTACAGGCGTTCCAGGGAGACCCGTAATTCGTGCAGAAGCTGCTGTAGCGAAACGTCGCCCATTTCCTGGAGCAGTCCCGGTAGCAACCAGGTGCCGAGGAACACGACCATCCGTTTGGCGAGTCCCCCTTTTCGGAAGGCCGCCGCACCAAGGGCCGTGGTGAAGGAACCCTCTCCGAGGAACTTGGAGACCATGGCGAAGGGCTTCCAGGAGCGCAGCATCTCCCCCGCCGCGTTGCGCAACAACCGTCCACGGACCTCTCCGTCGTTCAGGGCCTTCCAATGGCGCTGCAAGCCCTGCTGGTGGGATCGCCCCAGTTCCTTGAGACGCTGCTTTTCCGCGGCCACCTCGTCCAGGCTCAGGAATCGTGGGCGGTCAGTCATCGTGGTACATCGTATTCAGCAGGTGGAGCACGATGCGGTCGCGGGCACCACCCCGCCAGATGATCAGGAAGATCGCCCCGAGCAGGGTATAGGCGCCGGCCATGATCGCGAAGCCGGACGCGGTATCCCCGAGCGCCTGGCCGATCCACAAGGCACCGGCGATGCTCAGGAACAGCAGCACGATGGCCACCGCCAGAACGAGCACCACGTTGCTCAGGAGACCGGCCGCAAGCTTCGCCGAGCGCTCGCTCGCCACCAGCAGTGTGTGGTCCTTCTGGGCCTCCCAATAGCCGCGTGCATCGGCCCACAGGCTATCCATGAAATCCCCCATGTCCGCTTGTGCGAACGGGTCCGTGCGGGACATGGCCCCATTTTCCGTCGCCCGGGTCCCGGTGTCGGTCCTAGACATCGGCCGAACTCTTGTGCGTCTGGTGTTTCACGCGGTCCCACAGGTCACGTCCCTCCTCGAACAGGTATTTCAGAAGGTCATCCACCTCTTCGCGTGTCATCGTGGCCTTTTCCTTCACCTTCCCTTTGGCCTCGCGCCAGCGCTCCTGGCCTTCGGCGACCAGTTCATCCAGGTCCGCCTTTGCTTTTCTGCCGCGTTCGCCGATGTGCTCGCGCGTTTCCTTTCCACTTTGGGGTGCAAAGAGCACACCGAGCGCCGCTCCGACGGTCAGGCCGGCGAGGAAGAGAAAGGCGCCTTGTCCGCGTTCATTGCTCATGACTTTGGATTCTAAGCGAAAGGTACGACAGCCTCAATGCCGCTCCCATGATATCCGGCAGTACGGGCACCGTGTAAGTTTGCCGCAATGCGGCCGCTGGGCGTTCTCCTTCCGATCCTAATGCTCCTGCTCCTGGCCGCGCTGCTGCTCGGCCATCTGATGTTCGGACCGGTCAAGATCCCCGCCAGTGCGGTGTGGAATGCCCTTTCCGATCCGGGGGCGTCCGAGGTCCCCTGGGTCCGGATCGTGCGTGAAGTGCGCCTGCCGGAGGCGCTGACGGCCCTGCTGGTGGGTGGAGGCCTGGCGGTATCCGGCGCGATGCTGCAGACGCTCTTCGGGAATCCGCTCGCCGGACCGTCCGTGCTCGGGATCTCCAGTGGTGCGAGCCTGGGTGTGGCCCTTTTGTTCCTGGGCGGCCCGTTCCTGCCGGCCCTCCTGGGCGGGTCGGACCTGGCCCTGGTGCTCTCCGCGTGCATGGGGGCCCTTGCCGTTCTGGCGGTCGTCATTGCAGCGGACCGACGGGTCAATGACGGTATCACCCTGTTGATCGTGGGTCTTATGATCGGCTATTTCAGTTCGGCATTGATCGGTCTCCTGGAGGTGGCCGCAGGTGAACGCGCGCTGAAGGGCTTCGTCCTATGGGGCATGGGCACGTTCGCGACCACCACCCTCGATCGTCTCCCGCTGCTGGCGATACCCGTGGTCGCTGGATCACTTTTCTGCATCTGGTGGGCCAAGCCGCTCAACGCGATGTTGTTGGGCGATGCCTATGCGCGGAGCATGGGCGTGGAGGTCCGGCGCCTGCGTCGGGGTGTGATCATCGTGACAGGTGTGCTGGCCGGCACCTGCACGGCGTTCTGCGGACCGATCGCGTTCCTCGGTCTGGCCACGCCACATGTCGTCCGGGGGGTGTTGCGGACAGAGGACCATCGGGTCGTGCTTCCCTACAGCCTGGGCATGGGGGCGCTGCTGGCCCTGGTCTGCGACCTGATCGTGCGCCTGACCGGACCGGTGCACGCGATGCCCTTGAACGCGGTGACAGCCCTGCTCGGTGTTCCCGTGGTGGTCATGGTACTTGTGCGTGGACGCCGATGGGCACGCATGTCATGAGTTGTGCAATGACCGCCACGGACCTGGCCATCGGGCATGATGGACGCGTGTTGATCGAAGGGATCGACCTCGATCTGCGTCCTTCGGAGCTCGTGGCGCTCATCGGCAACAACGGCACCGGCAAATCGACCCTTTTGGATACGTTGGCAGGCTTGCGGTCCCCAATGCGCGGCCACGTCACCACGGAAGGCAGGGATGTTCGTGCGCTGTCTCCCCGTGATCGGGCACGTCGCATTGCACAGGTCCTCACGGTGCGTCCACGCAGTGGATTGCTCACGGTCTCGGCCCTGGTGGCCCTGGGCCGTCATCCCTGGACGGACGCATTGGGCAGGGAAAGTGAAGGGGACCGGAAAGCGGTACGGGATGCATTGGCGTCCGTTGATGGTATTTCGCTCGCCGACCGCGCTGTCGCGACCTTGAGCGATGGCGAATTGCAGAAGGTGATGATCGCGCGTGCCCTGGCCCAGGACACCCCCATCCTTCTGCTGGATGAGCCGACAGCGCATCTTGACATCACGAATCGCGCGATGGTATTCGCATTGCTGCGCCGTGTGGCCACGGAACGCCACAAGGCGATCGTCTGCGCCACGCACGACCTGCAGCATGCACTGGCGTTGGCGGACCGCATCCTCCTGCTGCGGCGGGACGGTGGACCCTGGCTCGGTGATCCGCGAATGGCCGTGCGTGAGGGTGTGATCGCGGCGGCGTTCGATTGTCCCGACGCACATTTCGATCCCGCCACGGGCGCTTTCAGGGTGTTCCGGAACGACGGACCCCCGCTCAAAGGCGGGGGTCCGGGATAAGGGCGAAGCCCGTCCTATTTCTTCAGGGAATCGCGGATCTCCATCAGGAGCTTGTCGGTACTGCTCGGCTCCGGCGGTGCGGCCGGCGCGGCCTCCTCCTTCTTCTTCATGCTGTTCATCGCCTTCACCACCATGAAGATGGCGAACGCGACGATGATGAAGTCGATCACTGTATTGATGAACAGGCCATAGTTCAGCATCACGGCCTCCTTCACCACCTCACCGTTCTCCATGACGGCGGGCTGGAGCTCCATGCTCATCTTGCTGAAGTCCATTCCACCCAGGGCCAACCCGATGGGTGGCATCAATACGTCATTGACGAACGAGGAGACGATCTTCCCGAACGCTCCGCCGATCACGATACCAACGGCCATGTCCACCACGTTACCGCGCATCGCGAACTCCTTGAACTCCTTGAGCATGCCCATCTTGATGAGGTTTTGATGTTGGACGAAGGTCGCAACGATCGCTCACATATCCCTGCTCGAGGTGGGTCGAAGTTCGAAGACCTCGATCCGACGTTCCCCCTTCTCCACGCCGGTCACGCGCACGGACCATCCCGCACCGCTGCGGATGTACGCGATCCGCTTGGGAAAGTCGCGCCGGGCATTGATGAAGACCAGGGTGTCGGTGCCCATTGCGCGTCCATGGAATGGGACCCAGCGTCCCTTGTTCGGCGAGGTGATCCGCGCGGAATAGGTGGCCTCTCCATTGTCCTTCCAGCCCAGTGCGAGTTCCTCGATGAATACCGTGTCGCCTTTTGTGAGGATGAATCCGTGCCCGATCAGACCGGCCCCGCCCGCATGCGTCCAGGTCTCGTGGAAGTCCATGTGATCGTCCGTGGTCGTGTCGATCCATGAACCGACGAGCGTCAGGTAGGGGCGTACGGCCTCCGGCAATTGCGCGTCCGGGAGAGGACCTTCGCGTTCGGGCCGCGTCGGACCGCAGGCGGCCAGGACGCAGAAGAACAACGGCCATTGCCAGGGAGCGGGCCTCATGCGTGCCTCTGGATCCTGGCGATGGCTTCGAGCACCGGCATCGGCAGGGTCAGTTTGGCCCCTTTGCCATAGTCGTACATCACCTGGACGCTGTTGCCTTCCGCCACCAGGTCGTCCGCCTCGTCATGGATCGTGTAACCCAGGGTGAAGCTGGTGTTGCCAATGCGCGTGGTTCCGGTCCTCACGGCCAGGGTCTGTGGCCAGATCACCGGCTTGCGGAAGTCGATCGCCGTGTGGGCGAGGATCACACCGATGTTCGCATCACGGTACAGGTCCAGTACACCGATGCGCTCCAGGTAGTACATCCGGACGGACTCGAAGTAGCGCAGGAACACCACGTTGTTCAGGTGGCCGAAAAGGTCCTGTTCCCCCCAGGCGACGGGCACATCGATGCGAAGGACGAGCCTGGGGTCCACGAGCCTCAGCGCAATTCGCGCAGCAGCTGTTTGTGTTGGTCACGAAGACGCTCCACTTCACGTCGTGTGCGGTCCGCCTGCTTCTCGAACTCCTTCCGCATGGCCTCGCCGCTGGCGCTCTTGAAGTTGAACATGCCCATCTTGTTCTCGAACTGGAGCAGTTCGCTCTCAAGCTCCTGGATCTTCCGTTTGATGATCCGGGACTCGCGCTCGATCCGTGACGACCCGTCCGGCGCGCTCTTCAAACCCTCGATATGGTCCTGGAAGTGCATGCGGCGGCGTTCGTCCGCCTCGAGCTTCAGTTGGCCGTAGAGCTTGTCCATGCCCTCCCGGTAGCGCTCGAAGAGGGCCTCGTATTTCCGCGGTGAAACCCGACCGGCCTCCATCCAGCGTTTGCTGAACGATCTCAGGCCCTCGATATCCTTGGTGCGATCGCCACTGAGGGAGAAGGCTTCGATCTCCTTCAGGAGTTCCTCGCGGGCCTGAAGGTGCTCGGCCTGTTCGGCGTCCAACCGGTCGAAATTGGACTTGCGTGCCGAGAAGAACGTGTCGCAAGCCTCCCGGAACCTGGCCCACAGCTTCTGCTCATCACGGGGCCCGGCCGATCCGGTCTCCTTCCAAGCCTGTTGCAGCTGTTTCAGACGCTCCGCAGTGCCACGCCACTCGGTGCTGTCCTTCAGGGCAAGTGCTTCCTGGAGGAGGGCCTGCTTCTTCTCGCGGACCTCGCGGTATTGTTCCCGGATCCGATCGAAGAAGGCCTTCTTACCATCGAAGAAGACATTGCATGCCGCACGGAACTCCTTCCAGACGCGCTCGTTCTCCTTCTTCGTGGCGAATCCGATGCTCTTCCACGCGTTCTGGAGCTCGAGCACTTCATCGGTGAGCGCCTTCCATTCCTTGCTGCCCGCATCCACGGTCCTCGCGGTGATCTCATTGACCTTTTGCACGAGCCCTTCCTTGGCCGCCAGGTTGGCCTCGTGTTCGGCGCGGCGGGCCTTGTAGTATTCATGGATCCGGTCATACACCGCCCGCGTCGCGTTCCAGAACGCGTCGCGCACCTCCTCCCATTCCTCCCGCACGACCGGGCCGATCAGGTGCCATTTCTCTTGGTACTCCTTGACCAGCGTCTCGGCTTCCTTCACGCTGTCCACGCGTTGTACAGCCTCCATGTCGGCGATCAGTGCCCGCTTCAGGGCCGTGTTCTTCTTCAGGTCATGATCGCGCAGCTCCTTGTAGATGCGGATATGGTAGAAGAATTCGTCCAGCAGATGACTGAAGTCGCGCTGGAGGTCGCGATAGGCGTGTTGCGGTACGGGACCGGTCGCCTTCCATTGCTCTTGCAGTTCATGGAAGCGCTGGAAGGCGTTGCCGATGTTCTCTTCATTGGCGATCAGCTCCCTGAGCTCCTTCATGATCGCCTCCTTGGTGGCCAGGTTCTCGGCTTCCTCGCGTGCCTTTTGACGTTGCACCTCGTTCACCTTCTGATGGAAAGCGTCGAGGAGCTGCTTGAACTTCTTGTCGTCGTCGTCCGTCAGTGGGGCGGATTCTATCGGTGCGGCGACGGTGGAGGTCGCTTCATCGGGACCATCGTTCACCTCCCCTTCGCCGGAGGACTGGCGTTCCTGCTCCTGCGCTTCCGCGACCAGGGCCTCATAGCCTTCCTTGACCGCTTCGACCTGGTCGGCGGTCTGTTCCAGGTCCTCCTGTTGGAGCAAGGCCTCCATCCGGGCGATCAGCTCCGCTTTCGTCGTCATGGTCCAATGCGGCTCTGTTCCGTCCGCTTGCCCAAATATAGAAGGCCTCGGTGACGCGGAAAGGCAGAGGCGGTGCGGCGATCAGACCTCAAGCCCGAGCACGCAGATGTCATCCACCTGTTCGGACTCGCCCTTCCAGTCCAGGAAGGCACGTTCGAGTACGTCGCCTTGATCGCGCAACGGAAGATGCTGGTGGTGCATCACAAGGTCATCGAACCGCTTGGTCATGAAGCGCTGGTGATCGGGCCCACCGAGCTGGTCCACATATCCATCGCTGAACAGGTAGAGGCGGTCGCCAGGGCGGACGGCCAGGCGGTGGCAGGTGAAGTGCCGGTCCGTTCCGTGATGCGCTCCTCCGATCGGCCGGCGATCCCCATTGATCACCGTCAGCTGCCCTTCCTGTACCAGGTACAATGGCCGGAAGGCGCCTGCGAAAAGCACCTCGTTCGCTGCACGGTCGATCCGACAGAGCGCCACGTCCATGCCGTCACCCGCACCCGATCGCCGCCCTTGCTGATGGAGCGTACCGATGAGCCGCTCGTTCAGGAGATGCAGGAGTTCCGCGGGGTCGCGCTCGGGTGAAGTGGTCACCAGTTCGTTCAAAAGGGAGCAACCGATGCCCGCGAGCATGGCACCCGGCAAACCGTGTCCGGTGCAATCCGCGGCGGCCACCAGGCATTGGTCGGGACCTATCCGGTGATACCAATGGAAATCACCGGACACCAGGTCCTTGGGCCGGTGCATCACAAAGAAGTCGCGGAACTGGGTCGCATACGCATCCTGCGAGGGGACGAGCGCGTTCTGGAGTTTTCGCACGTATTGGATGCTATCGGTCACATGACCGTGCCGGGCCATGAGCGCCGTATGATCGAGCTCCTGCTGGCGAAGCCATCTCCCCACCGAACCGAAAAGCAGCAGTCCGAGAAGGGCGAACACCCCCGAGGTGATCAGGACGTTCCGCCAGAGGATCCGTTCAGCGGCGGCGTGTACGGTCGCCAGTGGTGTCTCTGCGAGCACGATACCCATCACCCGCCCCTTGCCGTCCACGATGGTATCGAACGCCATGAGGTCGCCATGTGCGCTGGCCTGTTCGGGGTCCACCCGTCCGCCCTTGAAATAGTCGCCCAACAGGCGTCCTTGGCCGCGGTCGAATCGTTCACGGAATCGGGGCTCGGTACCGCTGGTGGCCACGATCTGGAGCTCCTGGTCCAGACTGTCGTAGCTCAGGACGAGTATCGGACTTTCGAGACCGTTGCTGGCCGCCGCCTTGCGCAGATGTTCGTGCATGACGTAGTACCAGGCATCCTGGGTGTTCTTGACCAGTGCGCCCCTCGATCCGTATTTGTCGAGCAGGCGGTGTACGTGCGCACCCTCTACCTGTCCGGCCAGTGTGGAGGTGATGCTGCCCAGGTGGGTCAATGCTTCGCGGCGCAGCGCGGCATAGGTGCTCGCATGCGACCACGCGATGAAACCAGCACACAGCGCCAGGACCAACGCATAGATGGCGAGGAGGACCTTTCGGGAGGTGGACAGTGGGCCGATCCTGGGCATGGGTCGCCTGCACGTTCATGCAAGCCGTCGTTCCTACGTGGATCGGCGCCCGTTGGTTTTCGGCAAGGTGGCGATCTTCGTGGCGTACACGCGTCCGATCGCGGTGCGAGCGACCATGAGCGAAGGCTACGTCAAGACCACGGTGAAGGATGGCATCGCCTCCGTATCCTTCCATCATCCCAGGAGCAACAGCCTGCCGGGTGACATCCTGCACCGGATGGCCGAGGCGATCGATCAGGCAGGCGCCGATGACAGCGTGCGTGTGATCGTGCTGCGCAGCGAAGGCGAAAAGGCCTTTTGTGCCGGAGCCAGTTTCGACGAATTGCTGGCGATCGACAGTGAGGCGAAGGGTACCGCCTTTTTCAGCGGGTTCGCCCAGGTGATCAATGCGATCCGACGCTCGCGCTGCTTCGTCATCGGCCGGGTGCACGCCAGGGCGGTGGGTGGTGGAGTGGGACTGGCCGCTGCCTGCGATATCACCTACGCGCATGAGAGCGCGAGCGCCCGATTGAGCGAGCTGGCCATCGGCATCGGACCGTTCGTGGTGGGGCCGGCAGTGGAACGGCGCATGGGCAATGCGGCTTTCAGTGCCCTGGCGATCACGCCCGATCTCTGGCGCGATGCCGACTGGTGCCGCCGGCACGGGTTGTATGCCGAGGTGTTCGCGTTGCATGCGGAACTGGACAATGCCGTGGACCAACATGCGCACAGGCTGGCCAGCTGCGGCTCCGAAGCCATGGCCGAACTGAAGCGCGTGATCTGGCGCGGGACCGATGATTGGGATGATCTGCTCGCCCAAAGGGCCATGATCAGCGGACGGCTCGTGTTGTCCGAGTTCACCGGGAAAGCGATCGCCGCATTCAAGGAACGTTCTGCGGGTCGTTGATCAACGGGAAAGTTCCGCAGCGTGTTCCACGCGCACGATCTCGCTCCTGTACCAGGCGTACCAACCGGACCGCCCTTTCGCCTTCGCCTGCATGTGCAGATCGTGCGCGCCCCATGCGCGGATCGCCTCCATGTCCCGCCAGTAGGAGATGAAGATCGTTCGGTCCCCATCGTGCACCACCTGATGGCCCAGATAACCGTCCTGCTCCGCCGCCGCTTTCATCGTAGCCTCGTCCATTTCGGCATAGCCGGGCCGGTGGGCCATTTTCAGGGTGCTGAAGATCGAGGCATAGTAGGGCGGTTCGGGGGCACAGCCGAGGGCCCAATACATTTCACCGTGCTGGCGCGTGGTGGTCATGGGCGGCACCAGCGTAGGGTCGACCGTCGGCCGTCCTGGACGATCTCGATGGTATAGATGCCGGCGGGCAGGTCTTGGTATTCGAGCCGTGAGCGCCCCGGTATCCTGGTGGTACGCACGATCTTGCCACCAGCTTCCCTTACGGACAGGTCGAATGGCCCGACAATGCCCGGAGCCGGAACGATCTCGGGCCGGTCCGCCGGATCGGTCAGCAGGCTGAAGGGATCGTCCCGGGGAGACGACGGTGTGATGCCTACCGGACCGATACCGCCGGACGCGTCCAGGTTCTGTGCAAAGACACCGCTATTGGTGCGGTCATCCGTCCATACGGTCACGAGCTGGTCGTTCCGTACGCTCCCGCAAGCGATGTCGTCCTTGGCGGCATTGACCGCGCAGAGGGTGCGCATGGGCATGGACCACAGGGGGATGCCGAAGATGTCAAGACGCGTCGCGCGGATCCGCCCCGATCCCATCGACCCTTCGCGGTGGATCAACACGGCACCGTCGTCCGTGGCCGCGAGGTCGATGGGCTCATCATAGTTCGCGTTCGGAGCTATCACGATGGAACCGCTCGGCAAAAAGAGGACCGTGTTCCCGGTATCGCAGCGTTGGATGCTGATCCCGGCGATGCTTTGCGCGATGTCCGTGACCTTCAATGCCACCATCACGCCGACCGCGTCATCGACAAAGGCAAGGCCGGCCGGGTAGCGCTGCGTGCCCGTCCCTTCCAACATGGGTTCGCCAAGCTGGTTCCAGAGCGCTCCATCATTGTACAAGCGTTGCAGATAGACATCGCTCAGGGAGGTGTTCATGCTGTTGCTCGTCTGGAACAGGATGTACAGGCCGCCATGCCCGTCCGTGATGGGTTCGGGAAAGTGGAAGAAGGGAATGGTCTTGCTCGAGAGTTGGACGGGCCCCCATAGGAACTGGTCCAGGGCATCGAACTTCTGCGCGAACAGCGTGCTGGTCGGTGGGAAGCCCGAGCCGGTCTCCACCACGTACTGGATGATGTATCCCGAGTTGCCCGAAGCCACCACCCGTGGGCGTGTGTACCGGTCCGTGCCGATGATCTGGTGCGGCACCGCCCAGAGCAACGTGCCGTCCTCGTCGATACGCGCATAGGCGATCCAGGAGCTGGCGGCATTGGCGTTCCAGGCGATCAGCACGTCGTTGTTCGACAGCACGCCGATCACCGGCGCCAGACCCTGCGAACTGCCGGGGTCGCTCAGGGGGATCCCATCCACGCCCCAAAGGAAGGTGCCGTCGGGCGCGATCTTGTACACCACGATGTCCAACTGTCCCGTGCGCTCGTCCTGAAAAGCGACGATCGCATTGCCGTCATTGTCCGCCGCGAGGTCGTAGCGGAACAGTGCGGAATTCTGCGGATGGCTGCTGATCAGAAGGCCGTCCGCCGGCCACTGGGCATATCCGTCCACGTCGAGCAATTGCATCTTCAGCACGTACTGTCCACCCTGGGTCTCGAACCAGGATATGTAGGTCGAACCGTTCGGCCCGTCGCACATCAGCGGGGTGACCGCCGGTTGCAGGGCATCGTCGCGCACCACCGTGTTCTGGAGCGTGTCCGCGGTCCATTGACCGGACAGATGGAGCGACAGGAACAGGCCGAAGCCCGCCACGAAGAGGGTCTTCATGATCTTCGGGATGCAGGTGGATCGTCCAAGGTAACCCTCATGTGCCGGGATCGGAACGGCGAAGCCGCCGGAGTGGTCCCAACTACTGCACGATCACCGGCACGGTCCGCCTGCGGCCACGTCCGTCGCTCAGGGAAACGAGATAGGCTCCACGGGGCACATCCGCCAGAGGGACGCGCATCCTGTTGCTATTACCGGGGAACCCCAGGGTCTTGACCGATCGCCCCATGATGTCCCGCAACTCGAGAAGGCCATCCCACAACAGCAGTTCGTTCGTGCGTACGTCCAGATGATCGCTGGCGGGCACGGGGTATACGTGCAGGTCGAGCGTGGCTGCGTCATTGATCGAGGTGGGGACCATCACATCGAAGCCCATGTCCTGCCAAGTGGTGCTCGAGGTCGCGCCCGTCGCGCTGGTATCGTTGTCCGCATGCAGCTTTCGACCGTTGTTACTGTTGCCGTAGCAACCGAAGTTCGTCGTGGCGCTGGTGGTCCAGTTGATGTCGATGATGAGCGTGAGGTTCTCATCGTATGCGAACAGGGAGTCGAGGTCCATGGAGAACCAATCCCCTGTTATCCCGGCGTGGATCGTGAGGGTGTCGCGGGTCAGAACGGTATCAAGACCGGTGAAAAAGAGGTTGCCATTGGTGAATCCCGTCTGCGCCGTGAGACCCATGCGGATCGTGACCCCGGTCAGCGTATTGCCTGATCCGATGCCGGTCGTTCCATAACGGTAGTACAACCGATGGATGTCGCCGCTCGCCGCGCCGCTCAGGTCCGAGGGCAGGAATAGCGACTGCGTGTGGCTGGCCGTGGGAAAGCCCCACAGGAAGGTGCTGTTGCTGGATCCGCAGCATTTCTGCACCATCTGTGCGGATGCAGGACCGGTCAGGAAAAGGAGCGGGAGACAGGGTAGGAGTTGGCGCATGGTAGGGGAGCTTGTCCGGTGAAAATAGTCCAATGGACCTTGCCAAGGTGCGATCGTTGATGGACGGTTGTCGCGTGGTGGTCCCGGGCGATCGGCACACGTTTTTCTTTGTGTTCGACGTTCACCTTCGGACCACGGATGATCGACCTCCTTTCAGCACCTCGCCATCTTCTGTTCGTCGCGGCGTTCGCGCTGGGTGCCTCCCTCCCGGCGCAGCTCCTGACCGGCTTCGATCCGGAGGAGGCGCGCGACATGGTCTCGCTGTGCACCACGCACACCTTCAAGGACCTCTATGGTGATGACCAGGCGATGATACCCGATGGGTACGACCGCGTGCACATCGCCTTCGAACGGGGGTTGGACAACATGTTCCAGGTGTTCCGCAAAGGGGCGATCGGGGTGATCGAGTTCCGTGGCTCCACCGCCGACCCATTGAGCTGGATGGAGAACATCCATTCGGCGATGATCCCGGCACGCGGCACGATCGCGATCGATGGCCGGATGTTCGACTACGATCTGGCCGATGATACGGCGGCGGCGGTGCATGCCGGCTACACCCTGGGCATCGGGTTCCTCGCCGACGATGTGGTGGACGAGCTGATCAAGCTTCGTGAAAAGGGTGTGCGCGATATCCTGATCACCGGTCACAGCCAGGGTGGTGCGCTCGCATTGCTGATGCGCGCCTACCTCGAACGCCTTTCGACCACGCGCCTGCCCGGTGGCATGCGGTTCAAGACCTACGCATTCGCGAACCCGATGGTGGGCAACACCGCTTTCGCGGCGGAATACGAGCGGTCCTATGTGGCGGACGGCAGCAGCTTCAGCATCGTCAATCCCAAGGACCCCGTGACGAAGATGCCTCTGTCCTACGACGATGGATCGCTGCTCGCACCGCAGCGCATCGCCGGCATGTTGATGGGCCAGGGTCCGAGCTTGAGGAGCACGGCCCGTGATGCGTTCTTCCAGATGTTCAGCGGCCAGGTCACGGGCCTCGCCCGGTACTTCAGCAACTCCATCACGAAACGCATCACGGGATCCGTTGGCGAGGTGCGGATGCCGCCTTTCCGCGAGGAGATGAACTACACGCCGATGCCCGGTCGTGTGGAACTGGACCCCTTTCCGTACCCGCTCATCCTGCGTGACTCGACGATCCTCCGGAACGACTCGATCATGCGTGCCAACCCGCGTGATGCGAACGGCGTGTTCACGGACCGTTCGGTGTACAAGGCCCCCCCGAACTTCTTCCAGCACAAGCCCTACAACTACTACGTGGCCATTTTGGAGCGCTACTTCCCCGACAGCTACGCGCGGCTCGCGGTGAAGGTGCTGCCGGAGAACCTGTGAGACCGCCCGCCCGGACCGGTCCCTATATTCAGACCATGGAGCGCACCCGGTGGGTCGATCGCACGTTCACTTTCGATATCCCGACCGGCTGGATACCGAACATCGCCGAGCGCCTCCGGGGCACGCACCCGCGTCTGGTCTGGATGACCAGGGACCTGGATGCCGCGCGTACCTGCATGCAACACGATGGAAAGTGGAGCATCAGGCAGCACATCGGACATCTGATCGACCTGGATGTGCTCCATGAGGGCAGGGTCGATGACTACATCGCGCAAGCCTCGGAGTTGCGGCCCGCTGATATGACCAATGCCGCCACGGAACACGCCGCGCACAACGAACGTCCGCTCGAGGAGCTTCTTGAGCGGTTCGCGCGCTCGCGTCGTCATTTCGTTGACCGGATCGTGGGCCTCGATGAGGACGTGTTGTCCTGTCCGATCCTGCATCCCCGGTTGCAACGGACCATGCGGCCCGTGGACATGGCGTATTTCGTGGCCGAGCACGACGATCACCACCTCGCTTCGATCCGATCGCTTCTCTGACGAGCGGCCGGTCGGAGCACCTTTTCGCGATCTTGGCGGCATGACCTCCTTATTGATGCCCTTGCCCCGGATCGGATCCCACATCGGTACTGTTGCACTGCTGATCACGGCGGCCGTGTTGTGCTCCTGCAATGTGGTGCGGATGCAGGAGCGGTCCGTGTCCCGCCATTTCCGCAAGGCAGGTCTGCAGGAACACACGTTCCGTACATCGGATGGTCCGCGACATGTCTGGAGCAGCAAGCCCACGGCCAAGCCGGACCTGATGCTCGTGCACGGGATCACCTCCAATGCGGGCATGTGGTCGGCGAACGTCGGGGAGCTCGCCGATCGGTTCGACCTGATCGTCCCCGACCTGATCGGGCATGGCGGGAGCATGGACACGTGGAGCGGGAACAGTGTGGATGCACAAGTGGCGCACCTGGATCTGGTGTTGGACAGCCTGAAGGTCACGGAGAAGGTCTTCCTGGTCGGCAATTCATACGGAGGAGCGATGGCCGCCAACTATGCCGAGCAGCATCCGGAGCGGGTGCGTGTACTGGTGATCTATGACGGTCCGGCGAACGCTTACGACAAGGCGCTGGCCGACAGTGCGGCACGGGCGATCGGCGCGAAGGACATCCTGGACCTTTTCCAGCCCGGAACACCGGAAGAGCGGGGCAGGAACATCAATGGGGTCCTGGCCGAGCCGCGAAAGATCCCCAAGTTCGCACTCAGGCAGATCAACGAGGCCATGCGGGGCCGGACACCGGTGCAGGTGGCCCTGCTCCGCGACCTGATCGGTCGTGAGGATCGCTACGTTCACCACGAGTACCAATGGACGATGCCGGTCTATGTGATCTGGGGGAAAGAGGATCGGCTTATCCCGCCGTCGGTGGGCAGGGGGATCGTGCGGACCAATCACCTGCCCGCGGACCATCTCATCTGGATCCCGGGCGCGGGACATGTCGCCAACATCGAGCATCCCGAAGTGTTCGATGCCACGCTGGACCGGATCCTGAAGGACGGTCCGTGCCTTGACCCCGCGCGCGTGGCACCGGGTATCTGCACGCGTGAATACGATCCGCTCTGCGGTTGTGATGGCCGGACCTACCCGAACCGCTGTGAGGCATGGCGTGCGGGTGTCGAGGTGGTGGAGCGCGGGGCTTGTCCCTAGGCGAACGCGGCCCTGCATCATCCGGGATCAACTACTTTGGGGATATCGTGCGCATCCGTTCATCCCGGTGTCGGTTCCTGCTCCTGCTCCCGTGGTCCGCGGTCACCGCGAACGGCCAGGAACATGCCCTGGCGATGGGTGCATTGCCGACGGACCATGAATCGTTGGACAGCATCGTGGTGGAGAGTCCGTTCGTCCTACCACGCCACGCGCGCATACCGGCCTCCGTTGATCTGTCCGCCTGGTTCCCGCCCGCCGGTGATCAAGGACCGTCATCGACCTGTTCCGGCTGGGCCTTGGGTTATGGGCTGACGACGTTCCATCGGAACCGGTCCAGGGACCGCCGCATGCGGGACTTGGGGACGGTGCCGTCCAAGGAGACGGGAAGTGCGGGTTTCTTCTACCAAATGGTCCTGCAACGCGAAGGGCAAAAGGATTGCACGGCCGGAGTTCGATTGGAGGATGCGGTGCACACCGTATGCGAGGTGGGCTGCTGTGACGCGTCGTACTACCCGACCGATACCGCAGTGATCGGATGCCTGCGACCGATCGCCCGGGAGATGCTCGAGGATGCGGAGAAGCATCGGTTGTCCTGTCCCATCCTGATCGCGACCGACGATCCGCTCCAATGGAAATACCATCTCTCACTGGGACGGCCGGTGATCTTCCAGATGTCGATCGACAGCACGTTCAAGCGCGGATTCCGGACACGGGGTGAACGCATGTTCACGTGGGATCCCGCAAGACCATTGACCATGGCGGCATGGGCAGGATTTACCGGCCACATCCTGGCCTGTGCCGGATATGACGACGACGACAGTTCGCTGCTGGTACTGAACTCCTGGGGGCAGGAGTGGGGGGAGGACGGCTACTTCCGGCTGCCCTATGCGGTGCTGGAGTGGGCGTGCACCGAGGCCTACGTGCTTGCGGACATGCCGATACCGATGCTGGACCTGCTGCCCGCGCCGGATGCGACCAAGGATTTGGAACTCGGAGGGGACGGCGCGCGGACCACCGTGAAGGCGGATGTGATGTACTCCGTTGACGGGTTCACATTTCGTCTTCTCGACAAGCGCACCAACGATGGCCACGTCCTCGTCATCATCAATGATCCCGGTGGTGGTGATGCCCGGTGCGTGCGGCTGCGCATGGACCAACCGGTGATGGTGCATGTGGGAGGCGCGGAATTCGCCCTCACCTGGGAGGGACGGACGCTGATCACCCGAAGGCCGAAGGTCATCGTGGAGAAGGACCGGGCCGACCATCTCGCTTTTCGGGAGGCATACCTGACCAAGGCCGACCTGAACGACAACGGTGTGATCGACGGCCATTGAACCCACGCAGCCGCTTGATGGACCCGCTTTCCTGGCTCAGGCTGGTGCCGTATGCGTCATGCGACGGACGAAATACATCTCCAACTCTCCCTTGCCTTTCGCATGCACCTTTCCGCGATGCGTGAACTGCAGGCCGGGCTCGTCCCTGACCAGCGCGTACGTCGCGGCACTGATGTTCACCTGACCGGTTTCTCCGCTGGATTCCATGCGACTGGCGGTGTTCACGGTGTCGCCCCAGATGTCGTACTGGAATTTCTTCACCCCCACGATGCCCGCCACCACGGGTCCGGAATGGATGCCGACACGCATCTCGAACGCGGGCTGCCCCCTGGCGTGCCGCTCTTGGGCGTGGCCCACCATGAACGCCTGCATGTCGAGCGCTGCAAGAACGACGTCCATCGGCCTGGTGGCCGATGGGTCGGGCAGTCCCCCGGCCGCCATGTAGGCATCGCCAATGGTCTTGATCTTTTCGATGCCGCGTGAATCGATGATCGCATCGAATGCCTTGAAGCAGGTGTTCAGCTCCTCGACGAGTTCCGCCGGGGACAAGCGCTCGGCCACACCGGTGAACCCCTTGAAGTCCGTGAAGAGGATCGTGGCCTGATCGAACTCACGTGCGTCGGCATAGCCCTTCAACTTCAGTTCCGCGGCCACCTCCTCGGGAAGGATGTTGTGCAGCAGGCCTTCGGAAACGTCCTTCTCCTTCTGGATGATGGCCTTGGCGCGATGGGTGTAGCGCAGGCGGCTGTACAATCCTCCGGCAAGCATCAAGATGCCGATCCCGCTGAAGAGATAGATGTTGCGGGTGCGGGTCAGCTGCGTTTTTCGGAGTTCGGCATCCAGGTTCTTCACCTCCAGTTCCTTGATCGTACGGGCCTTCTTCTCGCTCTCGTACTTCTCCTGCATGTCCGCGATGGCCTTCACCTTCTCGATGTTCAGTAGGCTGTCCTTCAGCGCGAGGTGGACCTTCAGGTGGGCAAAGGCGCTGTCCGGGAGGTGGAGGTCGTGGAATGCATAGCTGTAAAGCAGTTCCAATTTGGATGACCGCTCCAGGTTCTGAAGGTCCCTGAACAGGGCCTTGGCGGAATCGAGCAGGTGAAGGGCCTTTCGGGGCAGTCCCCGATCGATCGTGGCCTGGGCCAGGTTGCTGAACAGCAGCGCTTCGTTCTCCCGGTCGCCGAGCCGCCGCGTGAGGCGCAGGGCCTTCTCCTGGTAGGCGATCGAACTGTCGAGCATGTCCTTGCGCTTGCCATTGTCGCTGAGCATGCCGAACAGGGCGCCGAGATTGGTCAGGGCATCCATCTCGTCCGTGACGATGCGCTCACGCCGGGCATTGTCCAGCCCGTCGTGGAATGCGGCCAGTGAGGCGTTCAGGTCGCCTTTGTAGGCCAGGGCGATGGCGCGATCGGTGTAGAGGCCATTGCGGGCGATCGAGTAAGGCCAGGCATCGTTCCACGCGGAAAGGGATCGTTCGCACACCCCCAACGCCTTGTCGAATTCACCGAGCGAGAGGTAGGCATTGGTGAGGAATACGTTGATCGACATCAGCACCAGGCTGTCGCAGCCCGAATGGAAACGGGCCTGTGCGCTTTGGGCGATCGCCAGAGCTGAATCCAACTGGCCAAGCACTTCAAAGCAATGGCTGCGCCATCCAGCGACGTGGACCTGGCGGCAACGGTCACCGGTCCTCCGATAAAAGGCCGAAAGACTGTCCAGCGTGGTCAACGCGGACCGGGCCTCGGTGAAACGGCTGTTGATGAAGGTGTGGTACGCGCTGTCCGCCCACTGCGCGTCCACCACTTGGCCCTGCGCTTGCGGTGCGAGGGTCAGCAACAATGCGAGGACCCCCGCCCTGGAGAGGAACGGGGATCCATCCTTGAAAAGAAGCCGAAGTTCAATGTCCCCCACCTCCGTGTCCCTTGACGAACTGATAGACGCTTCCGTCCTGGGTCTTCACTGTGATCGTCCAGTTGTTGGGGTCCGCGGTGGATAGGGTCAGGATGCTGTAGTCCGTGGTGCCGCTGCCGGTGGCGTTCACCGTCGCGCTGCCGTCGGTGTTCACCGTCATGGTCACGCGTCCGCTCGATCCGATCTTGAGCACCACCTCGGCGTGCTTGCCGTCGGCGGTCAGGCCGACCTGGACCACATCCACGGATACGGTGTCGTTGGTGCCCTTCTTGCTCTGGGTCTTGTTGACGGTTCCGGCCCCGGACATTCTGGGGTCGTTCGTGCTGGGGTTCGAGGCTGCGGTCACATTGGCCATGGCTTTCGGGTTTTGATGGACCCTGAAAGTACAGGATCCCCAGCAATGGCGGGTGGTCCGGGGAGATCGATCGCGCGTTCCATTTGTCATGTTAATTTAATGTTACCACTATGTGTTCCATGCATTACCTTTGTAGTGCCTATCCACCAATGTTCGCTTGATCATGCGTACGCTGTTCTTCCTATCCCTCTTGCTTTTCGCATCGCGGGCAGGTGCCCAGGAACAGGTCTCCGACCAGTACGATGCGGAGGGGCATCTGGTGGCCAGTTGGCAGATGGATGGCCAATGGGCCTGGTACACCGGTTACTACGCCGACGGCTCCGTGAAGGAACGTGGCGGCTACTTCGGTGGGAAGCCGCACGGACGCTGGCAGCAATATGATGCGCAAGGCCATTTGGTGGTCCAGGGTCGTTTCGACCGGGGACGTCAGGACGGGAAATGGTCCTTCCGGAACGCGGATGGCGCACAGGTGATCGCTTTGCGCTACCGGGCGGGGTTGCTCCTGACAGGCGAGCGGTTCGACGACCAGGGTGAGCTGGTCGAGCGGCGCGACCTGCGCTAGGCTTCCACCTCCGCGGTCCGGCTCGGAGAATTAATTTCCCGGCATGCGCGGCACGCTGGTCCTTTTTCCCGCACTGCTCGTCATTTTCGTTTGCAGCACGGTTCCCTCCTGGGCGCAGTGCGTGAACGGTGGCCTTTTCAGCAACGGTGATTTCACAGGACCCGAGGGAACGCAGGCCGCACCCGGGTGGACCGGCACGATCTCCCCGGACATCAATGACGACACCGGCCCGTTGAACAGCACGCCAGGGTATGTGTGGGTCGGCACACCGCTGATCTCTCCGAACGGTGGCACCTGGCAGAACCTATGGGGGACGGAAGCGGTCGCACAAGCGGTCGCCACGGACCCCGGCCACGTCTATCAGATCTGCTTCTGGTACGCGGCGCAAAGCATCGTTCTGCCGGGACAGTTCACTTTCGACGCCCCCGTGGGTATCACGGTATCCGTGAACGGTGCACCGGTCCATACCACGCCGCTCGACACGACGGACTACACCTGGGAGCAGGATTGCACCACATTCATCGCGACCTCGAACACATCGGTGGTCTCCTTCTCACCCAGTACGATGAACTACGTGGCTATCGATGGCGCCTGCATGATGGCCATTGAACCGACCGCAATGGAACCGTGTGCGGCAGGCACTTCGTTCGGATCGGTCCTCGTGTCGAACGGAGGCGGGACGACGATCCACGACGCGCCGCTTTTCGATCGCGCCATCCTCACCGATCCATCCGGCCGTGTGATCACTTTGCACGCTTCAGAACGGACGATCGATGCCGGGACCGTTCCCGAGGGGTTCTACACGTTCACACTCTGGTGGAAGGATGCCATGGTCGCGTCGGGCCGTCTTCTGCTGGTCCGCTAGGCTCCACTTCCCAAATGGTCCACCGGCCAGTTCCCCACGTGCTCGCCCGTGCCGTTCGCTACTATGTCGATTCATTCCGTGACCTGCGCCGCGAGGTCTGGCTGCTGGCCCTGATCACGTTCGTGAACCGGGCGGGGAGCATGGTGGTGCCGTTCCTGTCGCTCTATCTCACCAAGGACATGGGCCTGACCCTGGAACAGGTGGGTTGGATCATGAGCTGCTTCGGCGCGGGTTCGGTCGTCGGTTCCTGGCTCGGGGGCAAACTGTCGGACAAGCTGGGTTTCTACGATGTCATGGTGGGTGCCCTGATCGCGTCGGGGCTGGCTTTCATCGGCCTGCAGTTCGTCCGGGGCTTCGCGCCGTTCTGCGCGGGTGTTTTTCTGCTGATGGTGCTGGCGGATGCGTTCCGTCCGGGTATGTATGTTGCCATTCGCGCCTATGCAAGGCCTGCCGACCGGACGCGCGCCGTGTCATTGATCCGGCTCGCGATCAACCTGGGCTTCGGTCTTGGGCCGGCGATCGGTGGCCTGCTCATCGCCACCTGGAGCTATGCCGGCCTTTTCTGGGTGGATGGGCTGACGAGCCTGGCAGCCGCTGGCATCCTCTGGACCGCTCTGCCCAGGCGACAGGCGAGGACGGATGATCGCGGGGCCCGGTCCACCGGCACACGTTCACCCTATCGCGATGGACCGTTCCTTTTCATGCTGGTGATCCTCGTTTTCGTCGGGGTCGCTTTCCTGCAGTACTTCAGCACGGTGCCGATCTTCTACAGCGAAGTGCACGGCCTGGACGAGCGGGCCATCGGCATCCTGCTCGGCTTGAACGGACTGGTGATCTTCCTGACCGAGATGCCTCTGATCAAGTACTGCGGATCGCGTGGGCTGGACCCGTTCCGCATCCTGCGCTTCAGCGTCTGGCTGATCGCGCTCAGCTTCGTCCTGCTCTATATCGTTCCCGCGGTCGCCTTTCTGTGGGTCGGCATCCTGCTGATGACCGTGGGTGAGATGCTCAACTTCCCTTTCATGAACCGGCTGGCCTATGAGCGCGCCGACAAGGGCCCACCGGGAGCGTACATGGCGCTGTTCACCATCGGATGGAGCGTGGCGCACCTCATCGGACATACGGCCGGGCTCGACCTCATCGCCCATTTCGGGTTCACCATCACCTGGTACTTCTTCACCGGCGTGTTGCTGCTGGCGGTGGGGATGTTGTACCTGCTCGAGCGGATGGTGCGCAAGGAAAGCGAAGTTCCGGGGACCGCATGACAACGCAACGCGCCGCCTGGTGTCATTTCCCACGCATGCGCTCCTCCACCCAGCGGACCAGCCCCGGCATGGTATGCGCTCTTGCAAAGGCGATCCGTGCCCCGCGTTGCGCCTCGGTATTGAGGGCCACGTACTCCCCGCAGGCGCGGTCGAAAAGTCCCAGGACCTCCTTGCGTGCGTGCGCCATCAGGAAGAGGTCGGTCCCCGCATAACTGGACACGTACGATCCCACGACCACGTTCCCCGTGGAGAGATACTCGAGCAGTTTGTGCGCATTGCTGGCGATGGCCTGCAACTCGTGGGCCTTGTAACAGAAGATCAGGATGTCCGCGGCGCGAAGACGGGGGATGAGGTCCTCTTTCCGCAGCAGACCATGGAACGTGCAGTTCGCGAGCCTTCGGACGGCCTGGAAATCGGCGTCGGGCAGGTCATCGCGATGAGGGCCGTACATGTGGAAGTGGACCTCGGGATGGCGCTCCATCATGGCGCGGATCATTGGCCAGTCGATGTAGAGGGTCGCCAGGTTCCCCGCATAGGCCGCGGTGGTCGGTGTCGCGCCGTGGGAACGGTCGTCCGGCCCTTCCAGCCAGCGTTCGTCCACCATGTGCCCCACGGTGTGGACATCGGCGTTCGGGGCGATCCGACGCGCATGTTCACTGATGGGTTCGGCCACGGTGATCACCAGGTCGGCGGTGCGGATCAGGCCGTCACCTGTATCCAGGGTGTCGTAGTCCACAAGGTGGAGGATGCGCTCCACCGGCCAGCTCGGGAATTCCTGTATGCGCGTGGTGTCGAAGCACCAGATCACATCGAAGGGTCGACCCTGCGCGCGCTCGATCCGACGCACCCACGCATTGTGGTACCATTCCCTGAGGAAGCGCGGCAGGCGGTTCACGCCGCGGAACCAATGGCCGTAATGGACGATGTCCATGCCCTGGTCATGCGCGATCGCCAGTCCGCGCATCCCGTGCACCGGTGGATCCCAGAAACACACCCGGTGGCCCATGCGCACGAGCGTTTCCGCAAGCACGTGCTTGCTGATGTGGACCCCGGCCCAGGGTTCGGGCGAGATCACGAGTACATGGCGTCCTTGGTGGGCCATCCGTCCGGGAGCGCGGCAAAGATGGCATCGGTCCGGACATCGCCCGCGAACGTGATGACCCACTTCGAGATACCGGAGCGGCCCACACGGCCCGCGCGTCCTTCCGGTACATTTCGGGCATGCGTTCCATCACCGTGTTCATTCTCGCACTTTTCGTGGGGCAGGCCACTGCGCAGGTGAAGGGGGTCCCTGTCGGGCCCTCCGGCACATGGACGGTGGGCTACGCCGATACGCTCCTGTTCAACGAAGGCCTGCACTACACCGGATCAGGCTACACCGGCCCCGCACCCCTGTTCGTGCAGGTCTGGTTCCCGACGGCCGCCACGGCCGCTGCTCCGCTCACTCATGGCCAAATACGACAGCGCCAACTCGATGGTCCCCTGCGTGCCGTGTACCAGGAGCTGGTGCGGCGCATGGACTCCAGCTTCGTGGAATACGACCTGCGGTACCCGTTGGGTGGCGACGTCCCCATTGACTACACGCCGTTCACTGAGCGACAGGTGCTCGACACGCTCTTGACCTGGCCGACGCGTTGCCACCGTGCCCCCCTTCCGGAACGGACGGATGCACCGGTGATCCTCTACCACCACGGCTCACAGGGATCGGGCGACGAGAACGAGGAGATGGCGGAATACTTCGCCTCACGCGGCTACACGTTCGTATCGGCCAACTTCCACTGGCCATTGGAGCGCGCGATGTACGGCACACCCCTGGAATGGCGACCGGACCGCGGTTCCATCCAGCGGATGATCGACTTCGCGCGGGGGCTCACCACTTCGGACAGCGTGTTCTACGTCGGCCATAGCTGGGGCGCCCAGGAGGGATGGTGTACGCTGCACGTGCCCGGTCTCGCACAGGCCTTCGTCAGTCTGGAGACCACGATCGAATGGAAGACGGACACGGTCGAGATCGAGGACAAATGGCCGCACGTGTTCGAGGCTGTGCGCACGCATCGCTATGCCTTGCCCATCCTGTTGGTGGCGAACACGGAGGGGGCACCACCATACCCCTTTTTCGTCAATGCTGGTGACGACATTCGGTACTTGGACCCCAGGGACCCTTTCAGCCACGAGAGCTATACCAGCGCGGCGTTCCTCCGGCTCGCTATGCCCGATGGCGCTTCGCTGCCGGACCGCGCGGAGTTGGAAGCGCAGCACGCGACCTATCGGCAATTGCTTCGCGCAATGGCGTTGTTCTTCGACGAGGTCCGGGCGGGTCCGGGCAAGGAGTGGCGCTCCTTCACCAACACGTTCCATGTTCACCCCCGTGCGGACCGCTGATCGCTGCCACACGGGGGAAGGGATCAGCGACCCATCCGCGAGAAGCGCAGGACGACGGGGCGCCCATTCCCCGTGGCGAGTTGGAGCAGATAGAGTCCTTCGGTCAGGTTGGCGACGTTCAGCGACCGCTCCCTTCCGCCGGCGAGCGTGCCCGCTTCAACGACCTGGCCCACACCATTGAAGATCGCGAAATCCGTGGGCCCTGAAAAGGTGGTCAGGTCGATGTGCAACACATCAAGCACCGGTGTGGGGTACAGCGTGATCATCGGCGGGCGATCGGTCCCCTGGATCCCCACAAGGTCGGCCAGCGTGTATTCGATGTCGTCAAGGGCCACATAGTCGAGCCCTGCGGAATAGGTCACCGTGACCTGCTGCAACGGGGTGCCATCGAAGGAGGAACCGGAAAGGTCGACCACATCCCAATCCTGACCGGTGTTGCCGGTGGGTTCGATCAGGAAGCTCTGGGACACCGCGCCGGACGGCCCCGTGCCTGCGAAGGTGACCGTGCCCGTCGCGTAGCTGGCCCCGTCATCGGAACTCGTCCAGACGTGCACCTTCCGCAATTCGAAGGTCTTGTCCGCGTTCGCGAGCACGATCCGGGAAGGGGGCGTGTTCGTATTGCCCTCCAGTGCACCCGTATCGATGAAGTAGGCCGAACCGTCGTTGCCGTACGGCGGGTAATACACGATCCGGAAGTCGGAGGTCAGCTGGAAGACCTCGCCGCCCGGCCCGTTGAATTGCGTCGCACCGTCCGCGTAGCCGTTCTCGAAGCCCTCCGTGGTGGTCTGTGCCTGGAGCGCAGGGTTCATGAACAGGATCGCAAGTGCGAGGGGTAGGTATCGTTCCATGGTATGCGTATGTGTATATGTATCGATGAAAATAGACGATCGTGAACAGGGCGGCGATCGGAGGACCGGAGCCGGTCGCTGCGGTATCCCGATCTGGGGCCCCATGGTCATCTCAGCGCGCTCACCACGCCCTCGATCGCATCCTTCAGCTTGTCGCAGGCCCGGATCGCGTCCCGCAACAGTTCGGGGCGGGGGGTGAGGGTGCTTTCCCGCAGGACGTCGACTTGGGTGCGCAGTCCGGCGCTGCGCGGGTCGGTGGCGATGCCGTCCTCCAGTTGCGTGTCGATCCGCCGGACCAGTTCATCATCCATGTGGCCGTGCCGAAGCTCTGTCTGCAGCATCTCAACCGTACGGCGCAGCACCTTCAGACGGCGGGAAAGGTCCAGGGCGTCCATGGGCGGCGAAGATCGGCATCCGTCCTTCCCTTTTTTCCTTCGGACCTGTAAAGAATTAACGCCCGTTAACAGATGATACATCATCAATTGATATATCATTGTACTGTCCGAACACCCATGAGCGATCTAGGCAGCGTCGTCTTTTACACCATCGAGCGGGCCATCAAGACCTACCGTCAGTTCGCGCAGCGACGGCTGGTGGCGGCCGGTTCCACGCTCACGGTGGACCAGTGGTTGGTGCTGAACGTGCTCGAAGCGGAACCGGGCATCCAGCAGGGCCTGGTCGCCGCGCGGGTGTTCAAGGACAAGGCTTCCATTGCCCGTATGGTGGACCTGCTGGTGCAGGCGGAACTGGTCGAGCGCAAGGTGCCGGCGAACGACCGCCGGAGCGTCAGCCTGGGATTGACGCGAAAGGGAAGGCGCCAGGTGGCCGAGGTGGCGACCATCGTGGAGGACTACCGCAAGCAGGCGCTCAGGGGGGTGAAGGCCGGTGAGGTCGCCGCGCTGCGGAGCACGTTGAACAGGATCATGGCCAACTGTGATGAATAGTGCCCTATTCATCGGCTTGGCGAGCGTCGCCTCCTTCACCCTGCGGTCCGGCTGCAACGAGCCCTTGCCCCACATGGCGCAGCGCGATGCGGTGGATCCCCTGCGGTCCGGCGAGCGCTTCACCGCGGTGTGCAAGGTGGGCGAGCGGGGAGGGGATGGTACGCTGATCGCGCCGGACTGGGTGCTCACAGCCGGGCATGTGGCCGAGGGTATGTACCGGCGCAGCGCCGGTCACCTGCAGGTATACTTCGACAACGGCGCGATGCACAACGTGCGCCAGGTCCTCGTGCATCCGCGTTTCGAACCGATGGGGCCCTACGACATCGCGCTGCTCCACTTGGAGAGCCCCGTGGTCGGTGTGCCACCGGTGGCATTCTATACCGGAAGCGATGAACTGCATCGACCGATCGTCCTCGCCGGGCACGGCGACCGGAGGAACAGCGACGGCAGCTGGGTGCGGGACGGCCGCCTCCGGGCCTATACCAATGTGATCGATGCGGTCGACAGCCTGCAGCTGCTGTTCGATTACGACGCACCCGGCGCCGGGGCCACCGAGCAGGAAGGCACCAGCGGCCCGGGTGATAGTGGCGGACCGGCCTTCATCGGAACCGAGGAAGGCCTGTTCGTGGCGGGCATCAGCTCGATGGGTGAGCCGGGTGTGGACGGTCCGTGCAGCTATGGGGCGGTGGAACATTTCGTACGTGTGTCGCATTTCCAGGATTGGATACGCGCGGTGATGGACGCGCCGGAGGACCATCCGGCGTTGGTGGCCGCGGACGAACCGCTTGCCACCACGGAAGTGCTGCGCACCGGGCCGGGAACAGGTCGGGTGGCAGCTTTGGGCGATGCGCCACGGGAGCGCGCCGCGCAGCGGATCGTGAACGCGCTCGGATCAGGTGATGCCGGCAGGTTGCGCGACGTCATCCAAGCGACGTACGCTCCCGAGGTCCTGGTCCGCCGCGATGCGGCGACGATCCTGCAGGCCATGCCCGCGTTGGTCGCCCAGCTGAGCGGAGCCCGGCTCGATGAGGTGATGGATGTCGGTGAACAGCGGATCTCGCTCCGGATGGTGAACGAGGGCCACCCGTACGTGCTGGACCTGTTCTTCCTGCCCTCCGGTAAGATCGAGCAGATGGCGTTCGGGGCGATCGAATGAACAGGACCTCCTTCGCTTCGCTCGGCACCCTCACAAGCGCACCAATCGCGCCTGCACCACCGGCATTCCCGCGTTCGTCGCAAGCACCAGGTACGTCCCCGGTGCCAATTGTCCCAGGTCCAGGTCGGTTCGCGTACCGCTTGCATGAGCGATCAGGACCACACGACCGGTCATATCCAACAGGAGCACGCGGTCGACGGGCGAGGCACCCCAGTGGATCACCGCACTGTCGCGGGTCGGGTTGGGCTGGATCTGCATCCGTGCCGCGGCATGTTCCGGCACCGTCGAGACCACGCAAACATCCACCGCGTTGACGCCCGGATCGTTGTTGTAGGTCGCATCGGCCCACCCGGTGATGTTGTTCATGTCCAGGTCGCTGGCAATGCTCGCAAAATTGGTCGATGATCCGGTGACCACATCCTGCGTTTCACAGTAGCTGCTGATCCCGCTGCCGTCGGTCTTCACCAGGTAGGTGTTCACGGGGGTCCCTCCCCGCAGTTCCAGGCTGTCCCGGATACCGGTGCCTGCGAGCAGGAATCCGCCATCGCCCGTCGGCGCAACAGTGTTGAGATGTTCATAGTCACCGCCACCATAGTCCATGGCCCATTGCGTCTGGCCGGAGGCATCGAGGGTGAACAGCACGGCAAGGCCCGAGCTTTGCGCATCGCTCCAACCGGCCACGGCATATCCGCCTCCGGGCAGCGCGGTCACATCATTGGCGTATCCGTCACCACTGGCCACATCGTACTGCTGGGCGGCGAGTACGGTGCCGGTCGTGTCCGTTCGTATCCGGTAGAGCATGGACGTAAAGCCAGTGAACTCGCTGTGATAGAAGAGGTCGTAGCCGGCGGAGGTCGGAAAAAGACGGACCGGCTCCAGGCTAAGGCCATTGGCGTTCGTGTTCAATTGCCTTACCCACAGTTTGTTGCCGGCGTCATTCAGCCGCATCAGCCAGCTGCCTTCTGTCAGTAGCAGGGTCTGGCCGAACACCAGCATGCCTCCGTCGGGCGGGAATCGGACATCACCCGCAAGCTGCCCGGTACCGAAGATCTGGGCCACCACGTCCTTCGTCCAGAGCACGGTGCCTCCCGTATTGAAACGCGTGATGTGCATGCGGCTCTCCAGCCCACCGTTGTCCAGATCGGTCTCGCCCAGCACCACCACGTCGGTGTTCGGCGCTTCACGCACGCGGAGCGCGCGGCTGCGGAGCACGCCGGTGCCGGAGGCTTTGAAGTTCTTCGCCCAGAGCACGGAGCCGGCGCCGTCCGTTCGGATCACGAATGCGCTGTCGCCTTGCGTACCGTATCCGTGCGAGCCGCAGAGCAGGATGTCGCCGTTGGCGGCATGCGCCACGTCGTTCAGCACGAGGTAGTCCGTCGGGTCGGCGGCGTTGCTGAGCTTGCGGCCCCAGAGGACCTGTCCGGTGGCGTCGAACCGGACGAGTTGGACCGCGTTCACGTTGGCCATGAAGTCCGAATGCCGGGCACCGAGCACCACATCCCCGTTGGACATCGTGGTCATCACCCGCCCCTCGCCGAGATCGGCTTCCAGGATCTTCTGATAAGTATTGATCTGCGCCTGGAGGGTGAGCGTAACGCAGGTGAGGAGGGCAGTGAGCATGCGCATGACGAACGGGGTTGAAGCGACAAGTTAGGGCCACCGTTGAATGGGCGAAAGGCCCGAGTGCATGATGTCGGATCAGTGCGGCAGCGCCTTTCACCGCCGTCGTATTTCAGCCGGAGCGCTTTGATAGGAGCACCGCGATCCCTGTAGAAATGGTCCATCGACCGCGAGCGCGCCCAGGTCCGGAACAAGAGGGGCGAGGTAGTGGCCAGCTATTCCCCCGGCACCTGCTCGATCCGCTGCAGCAGGTCCGTCGCCGCCTCCTTCAATTTGCTGAAGCGGTCGATGGAAGTGCGGGCGATCAGCGCCCGGCGGTCCAATTGCACCTTCAGCAGGTAGCGCTTCTCCGGGTCCAGGTCCAGGTCGTCCTCCACTGCGCCGTCCGCATCGCATCCGAACCCCAGGGCATTGTTCGATACGAAGGGGCCGAACTGCAGGTCCACGATATAGAGATTGTTGTTGTTGGTCACGGAGGTGAGGTAGTCGTTGAACTGGTAGTAGCGCACGATGCTGTTCTCGATCCCGGAGTTCCGCAGCAGGCCCAGTTCGCCGGAGGCGGTCATCTTGACGATGGTCGTCTTGTTCGGGACGAAGGTGTGCCGCGTGGTCAGTCGCCGCAGCAGCGCCTGCAGCGCATCCGTGTCGATCCGGCCCTTCACCAGGACCCGGGCACTGTCGACCTCGGCCAGGAACAGTTCCTCCCATTGGATATGTTCCGCGATCGTGGCCTGGTCCAGCACCAGATCGTCCCGCAGTTCATCCAGAAGCTCCGCACGTGCGCGAAGGTCCTGCCGTGACTTGTTCCAGGTGTTGATGCTCAGCGCGATCAATATCCCGACCACCACCAGCACGATCTCGCCTACGGCGTACACCAGGTAGCGCGTGAAGCGGTTCTCCTTCAGGAGGCGCTGGCGGATGCTGTTGAAGATGCGGGGCATGGGACGATCGGCAAGATGCGCGATCCGGGGGAAGTTCCAATTCCTCCTTCCGGAAGCGGACCTCATTCCGGTCACATGGCAGGGGAAAGGGAAGGGTCAAGCTATTTCACGAAGGCGTTGCTGATCGTAAGCAGCACTCGATCAAGGTCCTCGAACATCTGCTTGTTCTCGAACCGCAGCACATGGACACGCTTCGAGGGCTGAAAGGTATCTCGCTCCCCCTCATTGGCGCCACCGACCGGGTCGGAATGTCCTGCACCTCACTGGATCTTCACCAGCGTTTCCAGCAGATAGCCCCAGAACTTCTGCACGCTGCTGATCTGCGCGCGCTCGTCGGGGGAGTGGGCACCGCGGATGGTGGGACCAAAGCTGATCAGCTGCATGTCCGGGTAGTGGGTGCCGAGGATGCCACACTCCAGACCCGCATGGCAGGCCAGCACGTGCGGCTCCTCTTTGAAGCGCTCCTTGTAGATGTTCTTCATCAGCTGCACCACGTCCGATCCGGGCTGCGGCGTCCAGCCGGGGTAGCTGCCGGAGAATTCCACCTGCGCGCCGATGAGCTCGAACACCGCCTTGATCGCGTTGGCCTCGTCCAGCTTCTCGCTCTCCACCGAGCTGCGCGTGAGACATTGCACCTGGTAGCGGCCGTCCTTCAGTTCGATGCGTGCCACATTGTTGCTGGTCTGCACCAGGTCGTCCACGTCGGGGCTCATGCGGTGGATGCCATTGGGGCAGGCGGCCACCGCGCGTAAGAACCGGCCCTGATCGGCGGCGTTCATCGCCTGACCGGTCACGTTCGCGTCGGTCAGCTCGATCGTCAGGTCCGGGTCGGTGGTGGCGTATTCCTTCTTCAAGGTCGCGGCCAGTTCCTGCACGGCCTTCGCATAGGCCTCGGCCTTGTCATTGGGCAGCAACACTTCCGCCACGCTCTCGCGCGGGATCGCGTTGCGCAGGCCGCCGCCATTGATACTGACCACACGCAGACCGAACTCCTCACCACGCATCAGCAGGCGGTCCATCAGCTTGTTCGCATTGCCGCGACCCAGGTGGATCTCCGTGCCGCTGTGTCCGCCATGCAGCCCCTTCACCGTCAGCTGACAGCCTGTGTGTCCGTCCTTCACTGCCTCCTGCGCGTAGGTGCCGTTGGCGGTCACGTCGATGCCGCCCGCGCAGCCGATGGTCAGCTCGTTGTCCTCCTCGGTGTCCAGGTTCAGCAGGTATTTCGCGTGCAGCACATTCGCCTGCAGGGCGAACGCTCCGGTCATGCCCGTCTCCTCATCGATGGTAAAGAGCGCCTCCAGGGGCGGGTGGGGGATGTCCGTGCTGGCGAGGATCGTCATGATCGTGGCCACACCGATGCCGTTGTCCGCGCCCAGGGTGGTGCCCTCGGCCTTCACCCATTCGCCGTCCACGCGCATGCGGATGCCTTCGGTGGCGAAGTCGAAGGCAGTGTCGTTGTTCTTCTGGTGGACCATGTCCAGGTGGCTCTGCAGCGCCACAGTGGGCAGTTTCTCCCTCCCTTTCGTGCCGGGCTTGCGGATCAGCACGTTGCCAGCCTCCAACACCTGTGTCTCCAGGCCGAGCCCTTCGCCGAAGGCCTTCATGAAGGCGATCACCTGCTGCTCCTTCTTGCTGGCGCGCGGCACCGCGTTCAGGTCAGCGAAGTGGTTCCAGAGGGCTTTGGGCTCGAGGTCGCGGACGGTTGCGGGCATGATCGGAGGGTTCAATAGCGAGGCCGTGAAGTTAGAAGCGTGCGTCATTGATGGAGAGATCTCCACCGAGGTCCCCGGTCCATCCCTGACCGTCATCGCGAACAGGGCTGTGCTTTTGACAGCCTACGCGGCGATCTCGTGGGAAATAGGACCGCTCATCACCTACGCCTTCGCAACAGCGGACCGCTTCGGACCCTGCAGGATCCGCGCAGTGACGTTGATAGGAGTGATCCGTGCCTGCTACACCACGCCCCTCACTCCCCCTTCACCAACCGGATCGTCCGCATTTGCGCACCCCACTCCGCCGTGATCAGGTACACCCCCGGTGCCAGGTCCCCACCAACGCGCAGATCATGCATGCCAGGCGCAAGTCGCAAGGGTGCGATGCGCTGCACCGTGCGACCCTGCAGATCGCTGATCGTCACAATGACATCTGCGGCATGCGGCAGTTCCACCCGGATCGTGGCCGCATCCGTGAAGGGGTTCGGGAAACAGCTGAGACCGTCGGCACTTGAGGTGACATCCCCGATGCCGTTCACATCAAAGTCTAACGTGTATAGACCGTGATCGCGCACCCGCGCGAACAGGCCGACGCCCTGCATGAAGTGCACCTCCTCCACCTGCGTGCCCGGCAGTCCGGCCACGATGTTGTTCCACGTGGCGCCGTTGTCCGTCGACAGGTGCACACCACCAGTGTTCACGTTCTCGGACGAGCCGTAGACCTCGTTCCCGTTCACCGTGATGTTGGTGAAGTCCTCATCGATCGCCAGCGACCAGGTGTCGCCGTTGTTCGAGGAGGCGAACATCCCGTCGGAATAGGTCACGGCGAAGAGCTTGCCATTGCCCACGGCAAAGTCCTCGATGTCCGTATCGGTAAGGCCGGTGTTGATCACCTCCCACATGCCGGTTAGGTCGTTGCTGCGGTACAGGTTGTAGCCATCGGCGGTGAAGTAGTAGCCGTTGGCCGCTTTTCGGATGAAGGTCATGGTCACATCCTCCAGCCCATCGTTGGCATAGGTCCAGCTTTGTCCCTGGTCGTCGGTGTAGCGGATGCCGTACTCGTCCGTGGCCACCACCAGTCGACCGCCGGGTTCGGTCAGCAGGTCGTTCACGAACACCTCGCCACCGGGAAAGGGCTGGGAGATGTCCGTCCAGTTGGCCCCGTTGTCCGTGGAGCGGTAGAGCTGTTCGGAACCGGCGTAGAGATCGCCGTTGGCCGCCTTGGCCACGGCCTGGATGTCGGGATCGCCAAGGCCGTGGATGCTCGGCTGCCAGGTCTGGCCCGCATCGCTGCTGATGAACACGCCGAATTCCGTGCAGGCATAAAGCACACCGTCGGCGGACTCGAGCCGGTTCATGCGCACGGCGGTCAGGTTCTGGTTGCGCGCCGTCCACGAGGTGCCGTTCAGCAGTTGCACCCCGGCCGACCTCGTGCCCGCGAACAGGTCCTGGTTCGCGTTCACGTACAACGCGATCACCGCGGGGTCGATCAGGTCGGAGGTGATGTCCGTCCAGGTCATACCGCCGTCGGTGCTTTGTGACACACCGCCATCGTAGGGGTCCACGAACACGGTTCCGGCGGCGTTCACGGTGATGGCATAGCCGCCGCTGTAACTGCCCGGGATCGGCGGCAGCAGGGTCCAAGTGTCCCCATTGTCCACGGACTTGTACAGCCCGGAAAAACTGGTGAGGGCGTAGATCACATCGTTGCCGTCGAAGGCGAAATGCAGGATGTCGTTGGCGGTGGTGTATTGCTCCGTCCAGGTGTCGCCGTTGTCCGTGGAACGATAGATCTTGTGGTTGAAGGAGCCGGCGTACAGCTCATCGTCCGGGCTGATCACCAGACTGGCCAGCTGGGTCACATTGGCGGCGACGGTCAGCTGGGTCCAGGTATCGCCATCGTCGTCGGAGCGCCAGATGGAATTGTCGGTGGAGATGAAGATCTGTCCGCTGCTGTTCACCTCCAGGTTCTTGGAAAAGGTCCAATCCGGTGTCGGCAGCAGGTCCCAGCTCTGGCCCGCATCGTAGCTGCGTCGCAGCGCATAGCTGAACGTGGCCATGTACAGGCCGCCCGGCTTGGAAATGGCGTAGCCGACAGCGGTGTTCGTATACCCTTCCGAGATATCCTGCCAGTTCAAGCCGTTATCCGTGGACCGGTACAGGCCGCGCAACGTGCCGCAGAGCAGGGCGCCATCGGCGGCTTCCTGGATCATCAGGGCGCGACCGCCAGAGGGCTCATTGGCAGGGTACCAGGTCTGGGCGGTGAGGGTGGTGGTGGAAAGGGTGAGGGCGAGGGCAGTGGGTAGTGGATACTTCATCGTGCTGTGGGGTTCGGCAGGCCGTGTCCGTTGGCCGTATGGGTCGGATGTTAATGGGTTATCGGGCAAGGTACCGGATCGTGAACGGCGATGGGGCATTTTAACAGGTCATGGACCGAACGCATCCCACGACCCCAGGTCAAGCCCGTGGTGACAACGAGATCCTCACGGTCCGCCATGCCGCGAGGCATCCCTGCGGCGCTGCGCACGTCATTCCTATGTTGCGATCGATCCACGACCCAAGCGAGACCAATATGTGCAGACAGATCCTCCCGATGCTATTGCTTTTCGGTGTGTGCGCCCCAGGGCGGGCGAGCACCTACATCCCGGACGTCAACTTCCGCAACTGGCTCATGGCGAACTACCCGGCGGCCATGAGCGGCAGCTACCTGGACGAGACCCATCCCGATGTGGTGAACACCACCTTCCTGGACATCAGCAACCAGAACATCGCCGACATCACGGGCCTGGATGCGTTCCAGAACGTGGTGATCCTCGACATCCGGAACAACCAGATCACCGGGTCCCTGTATCCACCCGCTTTTGTGGAGTACCTCTTCTGCTCGTACAACCAGCTCAGCCACGTGGAGGTGCCGTTCCTGGCCCGGGAGGTCCGCGCGGACCACAACCAGATCACGGGCGCGTTCGATACGGGGTTCGGCAGTGACCTCTACCTGCTGGATTGTTCGTTCAACCAGATCACCGAGCTCACCGGAGGGGATCTGGGCCAGTTGGACCTGATCGATGCCTCGCACAACCAGATCACCCAGCTTGTACCCGTCAACTGGAACAATGCGCCGGACCTTCACGACTTCAGCCACAACCTGATCACGGAGGTCACCCAGTTCGGCGCGGACGCGCTCGACATCAGTTACAACCTGATCGACTCCATCGGGGTCCTGTACGATGTTTCCTCCGTCTCCCGAACGGTCGATCTCAGCGGCAATCCCCTCAGCCATGGGATCGGTGGTCTCAACAGCGAATTGGAATGGCTGGTGATCGACAGTTCCCAGATCGCCTGCCTGCCCCGTTTGCCATTGGCCATGACGGACCTCTTCTGTCGCGGTACCAACGTGGGCTGCCTCCCCAACGTGCCACCCGGACTGGACACCGATCCCGCCCGGTTCGACTTCGCGCCGGTCGAATGCCTGCCGGCGGATCCCTGCTACTCCCCGGATCCCCGGGTGCATGTGGGCCTGTTCCTGGACGGTCCCTTCGACAAGGTGTCCGGCCTCATGCACGACAGTCTCCGCGCGCGCGGCCTGCTCCCCCTCAGCGAGCCGTATACGGCGCTGGGCTATGGCTACGTCGGGTCATCGGCCGCCGGGGCGACGATCCCACCATCGCTGTTGGCCGTGTCCGGCAACGATGCCATCGTGGACTGGGTGATCGTGGAACTCCGTGACGGCAACTCCGCGAACAGCAACACGGTGTGTTCCGTTCCCGCGCTCGTGCAGCGCGACGGCGACGTGGTGGACACCACCGGCGCGAGCGTCCTGGAGTTCGTCGGCGTGGAATGGGGCGACTACTTCGCGGCGGTGCGGCACCGCAACCACCTCGGACTGGTCCCCCTCACCATCCATGCGTTCGGGGGTGAAGTGGAGGTCATCGACTTCCGCAATGACGGCCTTACCGCCTGCTTCCCCAACGCGGCGCTCATCGACTACCAGAACGGTGGGCGGCAGACGATGTGGTGCGGAGATGCGACGTGGAACAAGCAAGTGGCCTACACCGGTGCCGGCAACGACCGCGATCCCGTACTCGTGGCCATCGGCGGCCTGGCTCCCACGCAGGTGGTGGATGGCATCTACGCCCAGGAGGATGTGAACATGGACGGTATCATCAAGTACGCCGGCGCGGCCAACGACCGCGACCGCATCCTGCAGACCATCGGTGGCGCGCAGCCCACCGCGGTGCGCTCGCAGGTGCCGCAGTTCTGAAACAGCGGGATCCCTCCGGGACCGTCATCGCGAGCAGGGCTGTGCACCCGACAGCCTGCGTAGCGATCTCATCTCCTGATGACGAGATCGCTTCGGACGGCTCGATCGCCTCGGCCTCCGGCCTTGGCGGTCTTCACTGCTTCCTCGCGAGGACGACGTAAGAGGAGTGCGGTGTTCGCAACGACCATTGACCTGAGCCCTTACACCTACGCGGCCTTCACTCCGGGACCGTCATCGCGAGCAGGGCTGTGCACCCAACAGCCTGCGAAGCGATCTCCCCTCCCGATGACGAGATCGCTTCGGACGGCTCGATCGCCTCGGCCTCCGGCCTTGGCGGTCTTCACTGCTTCCTCGCGAGGACGACGTAAGAGGAGTGGGGTGTTCGCAACGACCATTGACCTTCCAACCCCTCCGCTCCGCGGCCTTTCACCTTCCTTTCCCCTTCCTTTCCCCTTTCAATTTTCTTCTTTCACTCCACCACCCACCTCCCCGCGTCCCGCACGGCATCCCCTGATACCAGCTGGACCTGGTAGAGCCCCGGCGCCAATGCACCGCGGTCCAGCACGATCCGGTCGGAGGTGGTGGGGGCGGTGCGCAGCACCAACCGGCCCTGCGCATCGTAGAGCTGCAGGTAGGCGGGTAGGTGCGCGGGGTTGGTGAACCGGACCTCGCCCTGTGTGTGCAGCGGGTTCGGGTACAGCAACACGGCATCCGCACTTTCCACCGGTGCGATCCCCGTGGTCACGTCATCCAGAGCGTAGCGCGCCACGAAGGCGTCCATGCCGCCGTGGGTCTGCAGGGAGTCGGCCAGGAGGGCGGGGTCCACACAGGCGGCGTCGCCGAAGGAGCCGGCCAGCAGCAGGGTATTGTCGTTGGTGGTGGCCAGCGCATAGCCCACCTCCTCGATGCCCGTGCCGCCCACCTTGAACGCCCAACGGTGGTCACCCGCGGCGTTGAGGCTGGCCACGAAGATGTCGCGGCCCACGGTGGCGTTCAGGGGCGCCACGCCAGCCCCGGGATCGAAGTCCACCGTGGCGCGGAAGTAGCCGGTGGTGTACACGTTGCCGCTGCTGTCCAGGGCCACGCTGTTGCCGATGCCCTCCTCGGTGCCGCCGTATTGCCGGGCCCAGAGCAGGGCGCCGGTGGGGTCGTAGCGCGCCACGAAGATGTCACCCGTGCCGATGGGGGTCATCGCGGTGGTGCCGGGCCCGGGGTCCATGTCGATCCAGCCCCAGAAGATGCCGGTGATGGCCGCGCTGCCCGTGGCGTCCACGGCCACGTCCATCGCCTCGCAGTTGCTGCCAGCGATGGTGCCGCCGCCCAGGTCGTTCGCGCGGATCAGGGCACCGGTGCTGTCGTACACGGCCAGGAAGGTGTCCTTGTTCTGGGTGTTGAGGATCAGGGTGCCGGGTCCGGGATCGAAGTCGGCGCCATCGCCGAAATAGCCGCAGAGGTGGATGTTGGCGGCGGCGTCAAAGGCCAGCGAGCGGCCCTCCTCGTTGTGCGCGCCGCCCATGCCGATGGCCCAGCCGAGGGTGCCGTCGGGCGCGTACTTCGCCAGGAAGATGTCGGCCATGCCGTGGCCCTGCACGTTCGTGGTGCCGGGTCCGGGATCGAAGTCGACCAGTCCGGTGAAGTAGCCGGTGACGTACACCTGCCCGGCGGGGTCCACGGCCACCTGGTTGATCCAGTCGTAGGAATAGCTGCCGAGCTGATGGCCCCAGAGCAGGTTGCCGTTCGCGTCGTACTTGGCCAGGAAACCGTCATAGCTGCCGGTGGCGGTGTGGAGGTCGGCGCCGGAGGAGGGGTCCAGATCGATGGTGCCCTGGAAGCTGCCGGCCACGTAGACCGCACCCGCGGCATCCACGGCGATGGAATGCGGGTACACGATGTCGGGCCCGCTGAGGCGCCTGGCCCAGATGAAGTGGCCCTGGGCGTCGTACTTGGAAAAAAAGCCATCGGCCGCGTTGGTGGGTGCGAAGAAGAAGTAGGAAGCCGTGCTGGGGTCGAGATCGATCTGGTCGTAGTAGTAGCCGGTGGTGTAGATGCTGCCGTCGGGTGCCACGGCCACGTCCTGGCCCTGGTCGGTGTTGGGGCCGCCGAGGCCGATGGCCCAGTCCAGGGACTGGGCATGTAGGGCGCCACCGAGCAGGAGCAAGGCGAGGGAACAGGTGCGCCGGGTGGTGGGGCGATGGTGCGGCATCAGCATACCTCTACTATACACGCAGGAGAGGGGGAGGAGGTTGGGTCTCCATCCCCCCGCAGGGTCTCCGTTCCGGGACCTTGCGGCATCCATGGAATACGTTCTTACCCAAAGTCAACGGATCGGGCGGATGGGCCGCGGGACCTTTGCCGCCATGAACAACACGCACATGAAAGCGGCGGTCTACAGCCGCTACGGCAGCCCCGAGGTCCTGTCCATCGCCCAGGTGGCGCGCCCCGAACCCAAGGACAACGAAGTACGGATCCGCATCCACGCCACCACCGTCACCTCCGGTGATGTGCGCCTGCGCAGGGCGGACCCCTTCCTCATCCGTTTCTTCTCCGGCCTCTTCACCCCCAAGGCGCCCATCCTGGGGCACGAGTTGGCCGGTGTGGTGGATGCCGTGGGCGGCAAGGTCACCAAGTTCCAGGTGGGCGACCGTGTCTTCGGCAGCACCGGCATGCGCTCGGGCACGCACGCGGAATACATCTGCATGGCGGAGGACGGTGCCATCGCCCACACCCCGGACAACGTGGCGCACGGCGAAGCGGCCACGCTCGCCATCGGCGCGCTCACGGCCCAACACTTCCTCCAGGCGGCCGAGCTGAAGCGTGGCGAGAACATCCTGATCCACGGCGCCTCGGGCAGCATCGGCAGCGCGGCCGTCCAATTGGCGAAGGCCATGGGCGCCACCGTCACCGCCGTGTGCAGCACCGCCAACGTGGAGCTGGTGCGCACCCTTGGGGCGGACCACGTGATCGACTACCGGAAGACCGAATTCACCAAGGGCGGAGCCACCTACGATGTGATCTTCAGCACCGTGGGCCACACCAGCTTCACGGCCTGCAGGCACCTGCTGGCCGCCAACGGCCGGTACGTCACCAGCAGTGCCGCCGGATCGGACTACGGGCACATGCTGAAAAGCAAGTTGTTCGGCGGTCACCGGGTGATCGGCGGGATCTCCAAAGGCGGCGCGGAAGGCATCGCGCAGGTCCGCGACCTGGTCGGCGCGGGCAAGCTGAAGGCCGTGATCGACCGGCACTTTCCGCTGCGCGCCATCGTGGATGCGCACCGCTACGTGGACCAGGGCCACAAGCGCGGCAACGTGGTGATCGACGTGGCGGCCTAGGTTCAGCGTGCCGCCTCCTTCGCCACGATCCGCTTGCGGATGCGGCTGAGGGATTCGGGCGTGACGCCGAGGTAGCTGGCCAGCAGGTATTGCGGCACGCGCTGCGGCAGGTCGGGCCGCTCGGCCATCAGGTCCAGGTAGCGCTGTTCGGGGGTCTTGGTGATGAAGCCCGCGAGCTTCTCCTGATGCGCGCCGAAGTCGCTCTCGATGGACACCCGGCAGCTGCTCTCCAGGTTCGGGTACTTGCCAAAGAGCTCCCGTTCGGCCGCATAGCTCCACACCACCAGCGTGCAATCCTCCACGCAGGCCAGGTAGTGGTTGGCCGGCACCTGGTTGATGAAGCTGTACAGCGAGGCCACCGGCTGTCCCTCGGTGAAGAATTCGGTGGTGCGCAGATCGCCGTCCACATCGTAGTACATGTGCACGCAGCCCTCCAGGCAGTACCAGGATGCGGTGGCCACGTCACCCGCCTTCAGCAGCACGGTGCCCTTCTTGAACCGTTTGATCGGCACTAGGCGGTCCATGTCCCGCGCCTCATCGGGCGAGAGCAGTTCGGCCATGCCGGGCAGTTGGGAGGGCTTGAGGTCCATTCTTCGCCGGTGGGATGGACAAGATACGGATCGGGGTATAGCAGCGCCGGTGCACGTTTTGCAAGCCGTCCGGGGGGAGTCTCGGAAGCGATCTCCCTCAGAGCTCGGTACCTCCCTTACGCAGTTGGTACAAGCGCTCACTGAACCCGCCGTTCTCCTCGAAGTCGCGACCCAGGCGTTGCAGTTGGCGGTCGAGCAGGGCGATGGCCACGTTGGACAGGATGCTGCCGATGTTGCCGGCGATCTCGGCCCAGCTTCGATCCGGATGGCGGGTGTGCACCTCCCTGGTCCATTTGGCGAGTGCATCCGCATCGGCAAGTCGCCGATCGATGAGCTCCTGGCGAACGGGATCATCGCTCGGCCACTCCTTCAACTTGTTCTGTCGAAGGAACGACTGATAGTCCTTGCGCAATTCCGTCTGGCTGGCCTTCGCGACATTGGTCAGGTTCATCTCCACCTTCTTGGAGGTCGCGCTGAACACACTGCCTTCGGCGATGTTCCGGCTGCCGCTGCGTGCGGCCTGTTCCATCTGATCACGGGTACGGCTGCCCGGCTCGATGAACTTCTTCGTGAAGCGCACCGTGAAGTCATAAAGCAGCTCGGCCACCTGATACCCCACGAGCTTCTCGAAGCCGCCGCTCTTGGGAAACACCTTGCTGTTGGGTGGGCGTTCGGGCATGGTGGCAAGGTAGCACGGTGCCGTTTTTAGTGGACGGGGGTGGACGGGGTAGCGGCACTCCGTCCACCCGTGTCCACCGGGGGGCGCTAGATCTAACTCTGGTCCAGCTTCTTCACCATGGTCAGAATGGTCGCCAATGCAACGGTTTCCCCAGTTTCATCAATGACATCCACCAACCATTTCACGATCCCTCTCGCCACATCCGCACCCTTCGGCGAATCCTCGGTCTTCGGCCGCTTCTCCTGATCCAATTTCTCTTTGCAGGTGAACCGCACCTGGATCGTCGACCCCGGATACACCGGTTTCAGGAACCTGCACTCTTCGATGCCGTAGTTGAGCAGCACCGGGCCTTTCGGCGGATCAACGAACAGGCCCGCCGCACGCGAGAGGATGAAATAGCCGTGCGCCACGCGGCCGGTGAAGGGGGTGCCATCGAGGGCGTTCTCATCCATGTGCGCATAGAAGCGGTCGCCGCTCAGCGCGGCGAAGTCCTCGATGTTCTTGAGCGTCACCTCGTGCTTCTCGGTGATCAGCGTATCGCCGATGTTGAGTTCCTCGAAATGCAGCTGGAACGGATGCTTCTCCGTGATGTGGTATTTCGCCCCCTGCTGGTACTGCTGCGTGAGGGCGGTGATGGTGGTGGGGCTGCCCTGGATGGCGGTGCGCTGCAGGTAGTGGAGCACGCCGCGCTTGCCGCCCATCTCCTCGCCGCCGCCCGCGCGGCCGGGACCGCCGTGCACCAGCGTGGCCAGCGGACTGCCGTGGCCGGTGTTCTCCTTCGCCATGTCGCGGTTCAGCACCAGCATGCGGCCGTGGTGGCTGGCGGCGCCCCAGATGAACTGCTGCGCGACCTTGTCGTCGTACGTGGCGATGGTGGCGCAGAGACTGCCCTTGCCGAGTTTGCTCAATGCCACGGCATCGTCCATGTTGTCATAGGGCATCAACGTGCTCACGGGCCCGAAGGCCTCCACGTTGTGGCTCACCCGCACCTTCCAGGGATCGGGGTTGTAGAGCAGGACGGGGCTCATGAAGGCACCCTTCTTCGCGTCGGCGCCGGTGACCTGGACGCTGTCCGGATCGCCGAATACCACCTCGGTGCCCTGCATCAATTCCTGCAGGGCGCGGCGCACCTCCTCGCGCTGGGTGGTGCCGGCGAGGGCGCCCATGCGCACGCCTTCGGTGCGCGGGTCGCCGATCACGGTACTGCCCAGGCGCTTGCCCAGGGCGATCTGCACGTCCTCCACCAGGGCCTTCGGCACCAGGATGCGGCGGGCGCCAGTGCAGCGCTGGCCGCACTTCAGGGTGATCTCCTTGCCCACTTCCTTGATGAAGAGCGTGAACTCCTCGGTGTCGGGCGTGGCGTCGGGGCCGAGCACGATGGCGTTCAGGCTGTCGGCCTCCATGTTGAAGGGCACGCTCTCATCGATCAGACGCGGATGGGCCTTCAGCATCCTGCCGGTACTGGCGCTGCCGGTGAAGGTGACGACGTCCTGGCTCATCACATGGTCCAGGATGCCATTGGCCGATCCGCAGATCAGCTGGATGGCGCCCTCGGGCAGGATGCCGCTGGCCACGATGTCCTCCACCATGGCGGCGGTGAGGTAGCTGGTGACGGTGGCGGGCTTCACCACGGCGGGCACGCCGGCCATCCAGTTCACGGCGCACTTCTCCAGCATACCCCAGATGGGGAAGTTGAAGGCGTTGATGTGCACGGCGACGCCCTCCTTGGGCACCATGATGTGGTGGCCGATGAAGGTGCCGTTCTTGCTGGTCTTGATGGCCTCGCCATCCACGTAGAAGGGCATGTTGCCCAGCGTGCGGCGCAAACTGGCGTTGGCGAAGAGGTTGCCGATGCCGCCCTCGATGTCCACCCAGCTGTCGGCCTTGGTCGCGCCGGTCTTGTAGCTGATCTGGTAATACTTGTCCTTGCGCTCCATCAGGTAGAGAGCCAGCGCCTTGAGCATGCGGCCGCGCTCGGGGAAGGTCATCTTCCGCAGCGGCGGACCACCTGTCGCGCGTGCATACTGCAACATGGCATCGAAATCGAGTCCGCCGGATGAAGTCGTGGCGACGAGCTCGCCGGTGGAAGCATCTACGAGCTCGGCCTGCTTGCCCGTGCCGGCCACCCATTGGCCGCAGGCGTAGTTCTTCAATTGCATGAGGGCGAAGGTCGGGAGGAAAGGCTATCCGCAGATGACGCAGATAAATGCCAGGGAAAGCTGGGCTATCTGTGACATCGGCGTCATCTGTGGATGAACCAGAGACACTGACCTTCCCAACACGAAGAAGCGCTCTTGGCATATGGCCCTGCCGTATTGGCGCATACGCAGCACTGGCACGCTCATCGCTAGGTACAGCCGCCCATCCAGCTCCATAAGGATACGATGGGAATAGATGACCAAGCGTAGTGTTGAGGCGGTGTTGGCGCCGCCACGGACCCACATGGTGGGCGATGGATTCAAGGTGAGCAACTTCTTCCCGATGGGTTACAACATCCCGCAGGACCGGCTCAGTCCGTTCTTCCTGCTGGACTACAACGCCCCGGTGGAGTTCAGCCCCACGGACAAGCCACGTGGTGTGGGCGTGCACCCGCACCGCGGTTTCGAGACGGTGACCTTCGCCTTCCAGGGCAAGGTGGCGCACCACGACAGCACGGGCAACAGCGGCATCATCGGCGAGGGCGACGTGCAATGGATGACCGCCGCCAGCGGTGTGCTGCACAAGGAGTACCACGAAGCCGAATTCGCGCGAAAGGGCGGCACCTTCCACATGGCGCAGCTGTGGGTGAACCTGCCGGCGAAGCACAAGATGGAGACCCCGCGCTACCAGGCCATCAAGTCGGCCGACATGCCCGAGGTGCAACTGCCCGACGGCCGGAGCCGGGCGCGCATCCTGGCCGGTGAACTCTTTGGTGCGAAAGGCCCGGCGAAGACCTGGTCGCCGATCATCGCGGCGACGATCGAACTGGGCGCCGATGGCAAGGCCGGATTCGAGCTGCCCGCAGGCTTCAACAGCACCATCCTGGTGGTGGATGGCGATGCGGCGGTGATCAACGGCAGCGAGGCTCCGGTGCATCACCTGGTGATCCTGGCCAACGACGGCACCGCGGTGGAGGTGACCAGTGCGAACGGCGCCACCCTGCTGGTGCTCAGCGGCGAACCGCTGAACGAGCCGATCGCGGCCTACGGACCCTTCGTGATGAACACCATGGAGGAGATCCACCAGGCCATGGCCGATGTGCAGGCCGGCAAATTCGGCGTGTTGGCGGATTGATCGGACGGAACGAAACGGGACGGGGCCGTGGGCGACCACGGCCCCGTCCGTTCAATTGATCGTCGGACCTCGCTGGTATGCCTAGGGCAGCTGCTCCACCCGTGTGCTCGTGGGCAGGGTGCCACCGATGGTCTGCAGGACCACATCCCGGTCATTGGCGGCCCCGGCATATTTCACAATGCCGTCCAGGTTCACATCCTCTAGACGGTACTGCCCGGTGAGCGTGGCGGTCGGCACGGTACCACCGATGGCCAAAAGGATCCCGTCGCGATCATTGGCCGCACCGGCGTATTTCACCATATGGTCACTACTGGCATCCCCGGCCCAGAGCGCCATGCCGCCCACCACGACCTTTCTGGCGTTCACACCCCATACGGGAAATGCCGCGTTGCTGAAGTCGTGCTGCGGACCGGCGAAGGCTGCATCCTCTAGGTCGAGCGCGTTGGCGGAAAGTATGCCGAGGTGGTTCCGGTGCTGCACCACCACGTGGTAGTTTCCCGCCGGCGCGTCGAAAACGATCGGGCTGGTCCCGAACGGGGTAAGCAGCGAACCGTTGCGTGCGAGAAGCACCTGTCGTGTGGCGATGACCTGGGTGGGGTCCGCCTGCGACCGCAGTTCCAGGCGCATCCAATCCACGATGTCCGTGGCCAGTAGGTCCGCAGTGGCCGATTCGCCGCCGCCACCGATCTGCGGATAGCCCAGGGCGCTGTAAGGTTCGGTCAAGGGCAACAGCGACAGGGCACCCAGTGCGGTGCTCATCTGGCCGGTGCCCGGCATGAAGGGCCCGTCGAGGAACACCTTGCCGGCGAAGGTGGCTTGCCCGACGGGATAGGTCACCACCTTCAGGTCATCGAAATACACGTGGCTCATCGTGGCCGAGCCGCCGATGGTCAGGAGGATCCCGAACTGTTCTCCTGTCACCCCGGGTGGTCCGATGGGTAGCGCAGGGAACTCGACCGGTGTGGCCCAGGAGCCGTCGCTCCAGCTGACACCGCTCATGCTCAAGCCGGAAGGGGTGAGCCATCCCGTACCCGCGTTGGCGACCGCGATCGAACCGAACGGTGCATCGGCGTAAAGAGATGCGATCACCTGGTAGTACACGTTCGGGTCGTAGGGCAGGGGATGGAAGAGCAGAGGCATGTGGGCCGTACTGATGGGGGGCACGCTCAGGTCCGGCGACTCGCGTCCCGCTGCATGGGCGCTGACGGGGCCGGCGATGAAGGTCGGGTCGTTCCCGATCCAAGTCCATCCGTTGGCCGCGAGCGAGGACGCCGCGCCGCTCTCGAAATCCTCATGGAACAGCAGGGTCTGGGCTTGCAGCACTCCCGATAGGCTGCCGAGCAGCACGGCGATCGCGCGGGAAGTCATGGAAGGAGGTGGGTGGTGTCGACCGGGGTCGGCCGATATGGAGACGAAAGAAGGTGCCGCTGGTTGTGCGTGGGTCAGTGTTTGATGAAACGGGCCGTCCTTACTTGATGTGGACCGATGGCCCGAACGCCATAGGTTCCTGAGGTCAACCCGCGCACGTCGATCGTGTTCATCATGCTTCCGGTCACCTCGTGGACCGTCCGTCCCTCCATATCCACGATCTCGATCGAACGCGGCACGTCACGGGTCGGAAAGACGAGATGCAGGAGGTCCGATACCGGATCGGGATAGAGCAGGAACGAGGCCGCAGCTTGCCTGGTGATCCCCGTCGCGGTGCACGTCTCGAACGCACCGGCATCCAATAGCGCATGCTGGCAGCGCAGGATGCTGTCCGTCGGATGCACGTATTCGTAATACGCCACCAGGTCGACGCCCGAGACCGAAACACCCGCCGGCGATCCGAGGTTGTGCGCAGGAGAGGTGTCGGTGATGTGGTAGTCATAGGTGGTCGGGGAAATGAAGCCCGCACTGGCGATGTTGGAGGTGACGAGGTTCGATGCGGTATCGGTGCCGGCGGGCCAGACACCATCGGTGAACGTGCCGCCACCGGCCAGGATGTTGTTCCACACCTTGAAATGGACCAGACCGGTGGGTACCGCGAAGTAGCTGCCCACGGTCTTTTCGTTCACGAGCGTGTTGTTGATGGCATAGAACCGGTGGGGGCCGGGGTTGCTGAGGCTTTCCACGCCATAGCCGACCAGGTTGGAGTTCTGGCCCATGGGCCCCTGCTGGATGCTGTTGCCGATCAGGTAGGCCTGGCCTCCGTCGGGCAGGTCGATCTCACGGCTGGCATCGCCGGTGGCCTCGTTGCCGATGCGGTTGTATGTGATGAAGTTGACGTGCGCGCGGCTCTTCAGCTCCTGGCCCACATGCGCGTGGTGGCTGTAGTTGAATCGGAAGATGAGCGTGTCGATGTGGTTGATGTAGAGATTGTGTGAGAAGCCATCGCCGTAGCCGTTGTGCGCGAACTCCGAGAACTCGATGGTGATGTTGCTCGGGTTCACCGTGCCGGCGAGGATACCGTTCTCGTTGTCGTGGAAAAGACAATGACGCACGATGAGGTCGTGACCTTCCTGGCGAATGCCGGCGCCATTGTTGGATGTGGACGTGCAATCGGCGAACGCGATCCATTCCACCGTGGTGCGATCGCCCTGGATCACCCAGATGGCCTTGTCGCCCCAGCTCAGGCCGTTCGATGCCAGCACCGCGAAGCCCCCCAAGCCGCGCAGCAGCAGATCGTCCGCCGTCCAGTTGGTGACATCGGAGGGGTAGGTGCCGGCGAGGATATCGACCGTATCGCCGTTCTGCACCAGTGATGCGACCTGGCTGGGTGTCGTGAAGGTCTGTCCCGGACCGACGGTCCAGATGGTGGCATGACCCAGGTGCGGAAGGAGGAACGCGCCGATAGCAATGATGGAAGTGCAACGCATGTCCTCGAAGTTATTGACGATCGCCCCGGGATCCCTTGACGGATCGTCCGGTCCTCCTAAATTGACCATTGGATCCCGGTCGAGGAGCGGTGATCAAGGATCGGTCCAGCGCGGCGACCGGGAAATGAGCTGTAAGCGGAACGCCTCCCAAGCGTCCGCACCATTCGACCTCAACCCCTTTGCCATGCGCACCCTTCGCGTCCTTTCCCTATTGGTCTTCATCGCCGGTGGCATCGCCGCCCGCGCACAGGCCCCCTCCGCGTTCAAGTACCAGGCCGTCATGCGTGATGCCGAAAGCAATCCCATGCCGAACCGGTCCCTGGACATCCAGATCAACGTGTACGGCACGGCACCGGGCAACCCGTTGCTGTATTCCGAGACACAGAGCGTGGTGACCAATGACGTTGGCCTGTTCGCCTTGGAGGTCGGTCGCGGTGCCTCGGCCGATCCTCCGGACACGCTGCTCAGCCCGATGTGCTGCCATTCGATGGAGGTGTTGGTGGACATCGATGGCACCGGTGTCCTTACGTCCATGGGCACCGAGGAGTTCCTGAGCGTGCCCTACGCCCTGCACGCGGCACACAGCAGCAATGTGCCCGACGGCACCGAGGTGGGTCAGGTGATGCATTGGGATGGCGGCGCATGGGTGGCCGACAGCGGACTGTACGTGGTGGGGAAGCGGTTCGGCATCGGCACCACGCAGCCGGGAGCACCGTTGGGGATCGAAGCGGACAGTTCGGGGCGGGCGATCCGCATCAGCGGTTCGGAGAACCTCGGGAGCAACAACAACTGGGACTTCAGCAGGGTCTACTTCCCGGGCCAGGGTGAGTTCGGCGGGTTGCTCTTCAGTAACGTGCCCAATTCAGGGACCGCGGTGCCCAGCTTCTTCCTGGCGGACAGCACAGGTCGTGTTGGCATCGGAACCACCGCACCCATAAGTCCGCTGACCGTTGAAGCGGACAGCACGACCGGTTCGGCGCTCGTGCTCCGGCGGGGCGTGACCGCCTCCAAATCATTCGTCAATTGGGTCGCACTGACCGCGCCCGCGTCCTCACCTCCGGGGTTGCTCATCACGGACTCGCTCGCGGATCCCGGTCGCGTGTTCTTCATCGCGGACAGCACGGGCAATATGGGCATCGGTACACAGGACCCGCCGGCCGCCCTCTCGATCGAGAGCCGCAACGTCCTGAAGACATACTTCCAGACAGGGGATACACCCACCGAGGACGACTTCGTCTTCACGGCCACGGATAGCACGGGATTTGGCATCGAGCAGGGTACTCCGGACGCTCTTTCGAGCCGCCTCTTCATCGATGGAACGACCGGCCACGTGGGTATCGGTACCACGTCACCGGAACGCAAGTTGCACGTTGCTGACCTGGACCTGGACGGCCGGGTGGACATCGCCGTTTCCAATGCCGCATGCGCCGCGGTGAACGAAGGATGGTCGCTCGGTCATGTCAGCGATCAAGCGACGACCGAGCGCGACGGGGCGTTCTCCCTCCAGGAGGATACCGGTTCCGGTTCGGAGGAACGTTTGGTCGTGCTGCCGAGCGGCAATGTGGGCATCGGCTCGCGGGTGCCGGACCAGAAGCTCCACATCCAAGGCATCAACGATGGTGGCGTGGTGGGGATCCATCTGCTGAACACCGCGAGCGTGGCGAACGACGGCTGGGACATCGGTCATCTGCAGGATCCGCTCGCCGAACGCGATGGAGCACTGGTCTTCTCCGAACCCGTAGCCCTCACACCCGGGCATGGGGTCGGCCGCATGGTCATTCTACCCGGCGGCAACGTGGGCATCAATGAGCCGATGCCCAACGCCACATTGCATGTCAGCCGATCCGCGGCCGATCCCAACACACCGGTCGCTTTGCAACAGGGCACGGGCATCGCGCTTTTCGGAGCGATCGATGGGGACAACCTCGTGTTCGACGATCACCAGATCCAGGCGCGTTCGGGTTCCGGTGGCGGCGGCGGTGGGATCGTGTTGGAGCCGGCCACGCTCGATATCCAACCGCTCGGTGGTGAGGTCCGCTATCATAACGATTCCACGAACCTGGATGATGATGTGGTGATCACGTCGGAGGGCGACATGGGATTGGGAATGACCACACCCCAGGAAAGACTGGATGTCAACGGGGCCATCCGTCTTGGCAACACCACGAACGACAACGAAGGCACGATCCGCTGGACGGGTAGTGAATTCCAGGGACGAACTGCCAGCAACTGGGTAAGCTTCAGTTCCCTGGTCGACGGGGGCAACGGCGTGCTCAGCTACACCTGGTCGAACACGCCGCGCGTGGGTATCGGAACGACCATGCCTTCGGCCACCCTGCACGTGGAGGACAGCGAGCCATCGACCGCGGGCAACACCGCCCTGGTCGTGCACAACCAGGCCACCACCAGCAGCACCGGACAGGATGATCACCGCGTGGGGTTGCAGGTGGAGTGCACCGGCATCTGGGGCGGTGATCCCGCGTCGAAGAACATCGGTCTCTATGTGTCCGACGTCTCCGGACAGCAGGCAGCGGAGCAGAACATCGCCGCCTTGCTCAACGGCAATGTGGTGATCGGCGACGCGACCGGTCAGCACATCGGTACGGATGGGAACAACGTGCTGGCCATCCAGAACGGAACGGCGCCTGTTACCGGTCCGGGCATCACCGTGCCCGGTGGCATCCAGATCTTCTCCGACGATGTCGCACCAGGCGGACCGTCCGTGTTCCATCTCATGAACGGGGACGGCAGCGTGATCCAGCTCAAGCAGCAGAACCCGCTGTTCGTACCGAACAACGCGCCCTTGAACCCCGTCTACGACGCAAGTGTGGTCGAGATCATCGACAACATGCGCACTCGCATCAACGAGCTGGAGGCGCGGTTGCAGGCATTGGGTCTGCTGCCCTGAGTGCATATGGGTGATCATGGAGCGATAGCTTCACCCCATGATCACCTCCGCGCACATCATCATTTACAGCACGGATGCGGATGCCGACCGCGCGTTCTTCCGCGATGTGTTGAAGTACCCGCACGTGGACGCCGGCCATGGCTGGCTGATCTTCAAGCTGCCGCCCACCGAACTGGCGGTGCACCCGGACAAGGCCAACGATCGCCATGAACTTCACTTCGTATGCGATGACATCGAGGCCACGCTCGATGAGCTGCGGGCGAAGGGTGTTGCGCACGGCGCGGTCACGGACCAGGGCTGGGGCTGGATGACCTCCTTCACATTGCCGGGAGGAGGGAAAGTGGGCATGTACCAGCCCAAGCATCCGGTGGCCACCGACCTATGAGCGCCGCACCGCGTAGATCAGCTCGTCCTCCTTCCGTCCGTTCTTGATGAAGGTGCCGGCCATGCGTGCCTCCAGGGTGAAGCCGGCCTTCTCCAGCACGCGCTGTGAAGCGACGTTGCGACCGTAGGGCCGGGCGAAGATGCGGTCTATGTAGGGCAGGATGCGGAAGCCCCGCTCCATGGCCTGTTGCACCGCCGCTGTCATGATGCCCCGGCCGCGGTATTCTTTCGCCAGCCAGTAGCCGAGCTCGGCATTGCAGCGGTACACGTCGCTTTGCGGATGGAGCCCCACCGCACCGGCCACTTCCCCGTTCACCTCGATGGCCATGACCTGCGGTGGCTCGTGCGCCATGAACCGTTCCAGGAACGCCCGCCCGTCCTCCTCGGTGAAAGGATGAGGGAAGGCATCTGTGAGGTTGTCGGCCACCGTGGGGTCGTTGGCGTGCCGCACGAGCGCGTTCAGGTCCTCCGGAACAAAGGCCCTGAGCCGAAAGGAAGCCGTGGACGTGGTGTTCGCCATACGATCCGGGTCGGTCGAATTTAGCGGGATGGGCGGATGCTATCTTCGGTGAAAGTCCGATACCATGACCCGTCGTTTCGCCCTCCTTCCACTGGTCGTGCTCCTGTCAGGCCCGGCGATGACCCAGTTGTTCCAGAACTACATGATCGCGCCGGGCGGTGGCACACGGGCCATCGTGCCCTTCGCGGACAACGGCGGCCTGGTCTTCGCCTGCGACAGGGCCTTCGGCTACGATTCCAGTCGCGTGGACCTGCTGTGGACCTCCGCCGACATGACAGTGCTGGACGCGGTCAGCTACCGGCTGCTCACACCGCTCAACTTCTTCGCCGATGTGGCACGGGTCAACGATGGCTTCGTGATCAGCGGTGGGGCCTATTCCAGCCTGGGCACCACACCCACCTTGCTGAAGCTCGACGATTCCGGTACGGTGGAATGGTACCTGGACATCGACAACCTGCAACACTTCCACGACCAGCTGCTATGCCTCGTGCCCCGTGGCAACGCGTTCACCTGTTACTCCACGGACGGCGGGTCCTTCACCGAGGCCGTGCATCGCATCGAGGCCAACACCGACGGCACCGGATGGAGCGGGATCGATATCGGCGCTGCGGCCGACTTCCGCTTCTATCATGCGATACCCACCGCGGATCCCATGGTGCAACTGCTCACGGGCGCGGGCACGCCGACCGCAACGCCCGGCAACATGCAGGCGATGCTGATGAAGACCGACGCCAGCGGCGCGGTCTGGCTGAAGCGCTACGACCTCAATGGTACCTATACCGAGGACCTCTATGACATCATCCCCACCAACGACGGCAACTACCTCTGCACGGGTTATCGCACTGTCGGCAACAGCTTCGATGCGGTGGTGATGAAGGTGGACCCCGATGGTGAGGTGCTCTGGTGCAGGACCTATGCGGATGTGAGCGGCGGATGTTTCCTGAGCAAGGCCTTCGCCATGGACGACGGATCCTTCCTCGTGAGCGGGTCCAATGCCGGCTATGTGGGGTTGTTGGCGAGGATCGATGCGTCCGGTGATGTGTTGTGGACGAAGCGCTACGATGCGGACCGGTTCAATGGGTTCCATTTTCTGAACGGACAGTTGCTGGCGATGGGCCTGCATTCCGTGGTGCAACTCGACGCGAACGGAGAGGGCTGCGACCTGGTGGACAACGATCCCCTGACGGCGACGACCCAGAACGTGACCGCTGCGGTGGTCGCGGTGACCAACACGCCGTTCATGCCGAACGCGGTGGCACTTCCCTCGCACGTTCGCGTTCCCGAGCTCAGCTGGACGCCGGGCTGTGTATGGAGCGGTGTCGCGGAGCCTGCTTCCACCGGGCTGACGTGGACCATCTCTCCGAATCCGACGGACGGTCCCATCACGGTGGAGGCCGACGGTGTGACGGGTACATCGTATCGTGTGCTTTCAATGACCGGCCGGGTTGTGGGGCAGGGGACGTACAGCGGCTCCATCGATCTGGGTGGGCTTCCGGGAGGTGCGTATGTGCTGGAATGGCCGGAACAAGGCCGGCGTCTGCCCGTTCTTCGCAGATGACGCCGGATCCGCGCATTTCACGCAACTTCGGACCATGACCGGAGAGGAGCGGCGCGCCTGTCCCAATTGCGGCACCTCGTTGCCGGGGGATGCGCGCTTCTGTCTGAACTGTGGGCAGGACCAACGTTCCGGTCTGGTGCCTTTCGGTGAGGTGTTGTTGGACGTGTTGCGCGACACGTTCGCATTCGATTCGAAGTTCTTCAACAGCGTACCCAAATTGCTGTTCAAGCCGGGCGCCCTCACGGTGGATTTCAGGCAGGAACGGCGCGCGCGTCACATTCCCGCCGTTCGCATGTACGTGTTCGTGAGCGTGGTGGCCTTCCTCATCTTCAGCTTGGGCGAGGAGCGCACACCGACCATTTCGGACAGGGACAAAGGGGTCGTACAAGTGCAGGGCCTGGACCAGGAAATGGCCGCGATCGACAGTCTGGGCGTGGATGCCTGGCAGCGCGAGCGGGCGCAGGGAGGCGGCTGGGGCAAGCGCTTGGAGAACAAGGTGCTGCTGCTGAACCACGAAGGGCGTTTCGATGAGGTGTTCGACCGGTTCCAGAGGCAGCTTCCGCTCATGCTGCTGGTGATCATTCCGCTGGTGGCCCTGCTGCTCAAACTGTTCTTCTGGCGTTCACTGTACGTGGTGCACCTGGTGTTCGCCTTCCACCTGGCGGCGTTCGCCCTGATCGTGGCGGCCCTGTTGCACCTGGCGGAGTATCTGACCAACGGCTCGTTCTCCTTCCTGACCATGCTCTTCGTGTTCGCGTACATGGTCCCCGCGCTGCACCGGGTGCATGGTCTGCGGTGGATATGGAGCACGGTGCTTGCGCTTCTGCTGACGCTTGTCCTGACGGTGCTCGTGTTCCTTGGACTTGCCGCGACGATGGTGTTCGCGATAGACAGCGTTTGAAGAACGAAGCCCCGACCATCAGGCCGGGGCTTCGTTCTTCGCATATGGGTGTTCTCAGTGCATGGATGCCTGCGCCTCCGAAGTGCTGTCGGGATACTGCGGAGTGAAGCCCATGTTCCGGAAGATGAAGGCCCACTTGTCCGCCTGTTCCTCGATGATCTTGGCCGTGGGCTTGCCGGCGCCATGTCCGGCCTGGGTCTCAATGCGGATCAGCACGGGCGCCGGGCCGGCCTGGGCGGCCTGGAGCGTGCTGATGAACTTGAAGCTGTGAGCCGGCACCACCCGGTCATCATGATCGGCGGTCATCACCAGGGTGGCCGGGTACTTCGTGCCGGGGTGGATGTTGTGCAGCGGTGAGTAGGCCTTCAGGTACGCGTACTCCTCCTTGCTGTTCTCGGCGTTGCCGTACTCGGGCACCCATCCGAAACCTGCAGTGAACTTCTGGAAGCGCAGCATGTCCAGCACGCCGACCTCCGGAACGCAGACACCGAAAAGATCGGGGCGCTGGGTCTCCACAGCGCCGATCAGCAGGCCGCCGTTGCTGCCTCCGTTCACGGCCAGGTGCGGCGTATCGGTCCACTTCTCACCGATCAGATATTCGGCCGCGGAAATGAAGTCGTCGAACACGTTCTGCTTCTTCTCCTTCATGCCGGCCTTGTGCCATTCCTCGCCGAACTCGCCGCCACCCCGCAGGCTGGGCTGGGCGTACACGCCACCCTGTTCGAGCAATAGCATGCGGCTCGTGCTGAAGCTCGGGGTCAGGCTGATATTGAAGCCGCCATAGGCATAGAGAAGCGTCGGGTTCCTGCCGTTCTTCTGCGCGTCCTTTCGGTGCACGATGAACATGGGCACCTGCGTGCCGTCATTGCTCGCATAGGTGACCTGCTCGGTCATGTAATCGTTCGGATCGAACATCAATTTCGGCCGGTAGAACACTTCGCTCTCCCCGGTGGCGTAGTCGTATTTGTAGCTGGTGCCGGGGTCGGTGAAGCTCGTGAAGCCGTAAAAGCCGAACGTGGCGTCGCGCTTGCCACCGAAGCCACCGGCACTGCCGATGTCCGGCAGTTGGATCTCCTGTTCGTCGCTGCCGTCGAGCTTGAAACGGCGGATCCGTGTCGTGGCGTTCTTCAGGTAGCTCGCGAACAGAAGGCCTCCACCGCTGTTCACGCCTTGGAGCAATTCGGAGCGCTGCGGGATCACTTCCCTCCAATCCTTCTGGGCGGGCTTCGCCGGGTCCACCTCCACCAGCCGGTAGTTCGGCGCATCCACCTCGGTGAGCACCAGGAAATGGCCGGTGGTCGGTACGAAGTCCACGATGCTCGTCTTGTGCTCGAATCCCTGTTGCAGGGCCACCCACTTGGTGGCGGGCGTGGGCAGGCCGCCCTTTCGCAGGTCGTGGTAGTACATCTCGAATCCGTCCGTACCGGTACTGACGTAAAGCGTTGCGAACTCTTCACCCTCGGTGACCCCGGCACCCACATAGAGGTCGCCGTTCTCCTTGTTCTCCCACACGAGGACATCCTTTTCCTGCGGGTCGCCCAGTTTGTGGTAATAGACCTTCTGGAATTTGTTCGCCGTGCTGAGTTCCGTGCCCTTGGCGGGTTCGGGGTACCGGCTGTAGAAGAAGCCGTCCCTGTACCAGGCCGCACCGGTGAATTTGCACCAGTTCAGGTGGTCGCCAAGCTTGGTCATGGTGCTGAGGTCCCACACCTCGATCTCCTGCCAGTCGCTGCCGGCCTTGTTGATGCTCACGGCCATGTACCGGTCATCGTTGCTCGCACCCAGCAGGTCGAAGGTGGTCGTGCCGTTGGGGTCGATCGCGTTCGGGTCGATGAATACCTTGTCCTCGCCTTCGAGGCCCTGGCGGACGTAGATCACGAACTGGTTCTGCAGGCCGGTGTTCTTGTGGATGAAATACAGGTCGCCCACTTTCGTCGGCGCGCTGACCTTCGGGAAGTTGAAGAGTTCCGAATAGCGTTCCTCGATCGCATCCCGGAAGGGGATCCCCTTGAGGAAGTCCTGGGTGACCGCGTTCTCCTGCTTCACCCACGCGGCGGTCTCCGCGCTTGTGTCGTTCTCCAGCCAGCGGTAGGGATCGGCCACCCATTCCCCGAAAAGGGAGTCACCTGCGGCAGGGTCCTGCCGGGTTGCGGGATAAGTGATCGCGGTCATCGTTGATCCATCGGGTGCCGCTTGATCACAGGCGACCAGAATGGCGGCCGCAAAGAAAATGCGCTTGTCCATCACAAGGGGTTGAAGGGGCCAAATGTAGCCGGAAGGTGCCAGCGGTCCCGGGCGGTGTGGCCGAACGTGCGTCAGGCGCGACGCTGCGCGTGGCCAGCGCGGGTGGAAAGGCGGTAGAGCGTGCCGTTCGTGGGCAACAGCTCGATGGTGGCGTTCAGTTGGTCCGCCAGGGTGTGGATCAGCTCCATTCCCAGGCTGTTCGGCCGCTCCCACTTGTTCTTGTCGGGCATGCCGACGCCGTCATCGCCGATGCGGAGGTCGAAGCCATCGGGTTCGTCCCCCTTCAGGTGCACGATCAAGGTCCCCTCCTCACGGTCGCGAAAGGCGTACTTCAACGCGTTGCTGATCACCTCGTTGATAAGCAGGCCGAGCGGGATCAGGGTGTCCACGCCGAGCGTCCGTACCTCGATGGCGATGTCCATCCGCAAACGCGTGTCGATCGTATAGGCATGGATGATGTCCCGGACAAGATGGTCCAGGTAGGCGCCGACGTCGATGTTCGCGAGGTCCTTGCTCAGATAGCTCTGTTCATGCACCAGTGCCATCGCGCTGACCCGGGTGATGCACTCGTTGAACAGCTCGCGGACCTTGGGGTCGTCCACCTGGTCCAGTTGGAACCGGATCAGGCTCTTGACGATCTGCAGATTGTTCTTCACCCGGTGGTGGATCTCCTTCAGCATCACCTCCTTCTCCTCCTTGCTCAGCATCGTTTCCCGAAGCTCCCGGTTGGTCAGCTCCAGGTCGCGTTTGGCCATCACGAGCTGATCGCCTTGGCGGCGGCTCTCGAAGAGCAGGCGCCGGTTCATACCCACGAGCAGGGCGAAGACCACCGCCATTAGGCAGGAGAGGAACATGAGCACCTGGGCCTCGTCCCATCTGCGGCTCAATTGGTTCGAATGGATGCTCAGACCGCGTTCATGCACGAGCCGTTCGGTGCGTTCGATGGCCTTGCCCGCGTTGCGGAGCATCAGTTGCAGCACGGCATCCCGCGCATGCGCCTGGGCGTCCTCGCCGAAGATCGATGCATCGCGGTGCAGCGAGTCCGCCTGTACCAGCGCGTGAATGAAGTTCTCGGGAAGGGCTTGTACGCCCGGCTCCCCGGCATAGCGGTCATGGATGGAACGCATGTGCTCCATCAATTCACCAAGATCCCGCTCCCAATTGTGTTGTCCGGTGTGCAGATCGACACGGTGCACCAGCCCGAGCTGATGGAGCGCGCGGTCCATGTCCGCGAGCGCATCCAGCAGTTCCACTTCCGCGGCCATACGCATCTGCACCTTCCGCGCCTCGTTCACCAGGAAGAGGTCGAAGGAAATGAACAGGACCGCCAGCAGGGTGGCGATGATGGGCCAGATCCGATAGGAGAGGTTGTCCAAGGGTCCGAGAGCTGACCCTTGAACGGCCGCATACGGGCGCGGGTTTCAGCGGGTCGTGCCCGACCGGAGCGAAGCCTCGAACAACCGGGTGATGTGAACGGCCCTTTCCAGGGCCGCCTTGCGGGCTTCGTCCATGATGCGCGTGGCGATGGGTCTTGACAGGCCCGGCAGGCGCTGGGCCGGTGGGCCGGAGGCGGTGAGCAGGCCCAGGTCGATCGCCCCCCGGGCAGCCCCCGGATTACCCGTGTGCTTGAACGCTGAGAAGGCGATCCGGCATTCCCCGTGCATGGCTTGGATGCGGATCCGGTAGTGGATGCTGCCCATCGTCTGTTCACGGCCGGAAAGGACGTGGGACCGGAAGCGAATGCGCGCGGTCCCCTCCAGGATACCCGTGTCGGGGTCCGTGATCACCAGTGTGGCTCCGGGTTCGATGGCGATGATGGTGTTCCACGCTTCGATGGCACGTTCGAACACGATGGCCTTGGAGAGGGGAAGGCTTACCGAACTCGCATGGCCCAATGCACCGACGGTGACCGGGTCCTGGGCCGGGATCGATGTCCCGATCAGCCAGAACAGGATGGGTGCGGCAGGACGAAGGACCATGGTGCCACGAAGTTATGCCGGTCGTCCGGCGGGCGCATGGAGCGCGCCTACCTTTGCGCCCCTCGTTCCTATCCGTACCCTTATCATCCCCATGGCACTAGGCAATCTTTCCCTGAAGGTCGGCGTGTTCTACGACGGCAGCTATTTCACCCACGTCAGCAACTATTACAACTATGTCCACCCCCACCGCCGTCGCATCCATATCGGTGGGTTGCATGATTACGTGCGGCATATCCTTGCCGAGAGGGAGGGCACGCATCCGAACCTCTGCCACATCATCGATGCACATTTCTTCCGCGGCCGGTTCACGGCGCGCGAAGCGAACGAGAAACCGAACCAGCTCTACTACGATCGCGTGTTCGACGATGTGCTCATGTACAACGGGGTGCAGACGCACTACCTGCCGGTGAAGGACCTTATGGGCCGCAAGCGCGAAAAGGGCGTGGATGTACTTATGGCGCTCGAGACCTATGAGCTCTGCATGCTCAAACGCTATGACATCGTGGTGCTGATCGCGAGCGATGGTGACCATGTGCCCCTGGTGCGGAAGCTGCATGCACTTGGTTGCAAAACCATGTTGCTCGGCTGGGATTTCGAATTCACCGATCAGGAGAGCGGCGAGGTGCAGACCACCAAGACGAGCACTGACCTCTGGAACGAGGTGTCCTATCCGATGCCGATGCACGACCTGATCGAAGAGGGCCTGAAGGACGATGACACCGTGGTGCGGGAACTCTTCGTGATGCGGGAGACCACGCGGGACGAAGGGATGCATGAGCCTTTCGATGAAAGCACATCAACGGAGGTGGATGATGTGCGGCATGCCAGCACGGTGATGAGCCTGCACAATGGCTATGGTTTCATCCGCTATCCGGACAACAACCTGTTCTTCCTGCACGACGATGTGCTCGAGCCGGGGTTCAATGAACTGGCCATCGGTGATGAGGTCGAGTTCAACCTCGGGATCAATGGCAAGGGCCAGCGGATCGCGAAGAAGATCCTGAAGCTCAGCTAGGGAGGCGCTCCACGGCGGGCAATCTCAGGGTGAAGGTGCATCCCTGACCTTTCCCGGCACTATGCGCGCTGAGCGTTCCACCATGGGCCTCCACCCATTGCCGCGCGCGGGCCAGGGTGCCGCGGGATTGGGACTCGCCCTCCGTGCTTCGGGAGGACAGCCAGGCGAACCGCGCGAATACCTGCTCCAGGTCCTCATCGCTCAGGCCCACACCATGATCGGTGATGCGCAGGAACGCGTGCTGCTCCTCGACGGTCACTGCGACATGGATCGCGTCCTTTCTGGGTGAGAACTTGGAGGCGTTGGTCAGCAGGGCGTGCACGACCTGGAACAGCAATTCGGGGTCGCCGTCCACGCGCACATCGGGAGCAAGCGCGATCTCCAGGTGCTGCTCCTTCCGGGCATACCTGTTCGCCACATCGTCGATGGTCTGGCGGACGACCTCGGCCAGGTCCACCACAACGCGGCGCAATCGGGGCGTGCCGCGCTCCACGTCCAGGTCATCGAGCAGGACCTCGAGGGCATGCAGCGCTGCGAAGATGTTCCGTTCTGCGAATTCCTCCAGTTCCCTGCGCTCCTCGGAGGAGGTGGTCCCCGGCAGTGAACGCAGCACCTCGATCAACCCACCGACCTTGTTGCGCACATCGTGCGAGAACCGGTGAAGTCGCTCCGCCTGCGAAGCGTCGGCCGGCGTCGGTCGTCGATGCTCAGTGGCTGACATGGGTGCGCAGGAAGCGCTCCAGCACGTCCGTGAGATTGTCGGTACTGATGGGCTTCGCCAGATATTGGGCCCCCTTGAGGTCGTGGATGGCTTCCACGATCTCCGGCTTCGTGCTGGCGGTAAGGAAGAGGATGGGGATCGGGTCCTTCTGGTGGATCTCCTGTGCGAGTTCCAGCCCGTTCTTGTCGCCCTTCAGATAGACGTCCATGATGATCAGGTCCGGCCGCTCCTCCTTCAAAAGGACCTCGGCCTCCTCGGAACTGCGCGCGACGCCGACGACCTCGAACCCCATGCGTTCGATCTGGAGACGATAGCCGAACGAGATGATGGACTCGTCCTCGATGATCAGGACCTTCTTCATGAACGTAGATCAAAGGTAGGATGGGCGCGCCCGGAGTGGACGTCGACCACACGTTGGAAACTGGGAACGGTCAGCGCCTTTTCGACGTAGCCGATCACGGAAGAGAAACCGCGGGCCTCGTCCACGTCGCCCTGGCGATTGGAGGAGGAGAAGATCACCACGCTGCTGTGCCCGTTGGGAAGGATCCCGGCGCTTTCACAGGCGGACAGCCATTGGAACCCGCTCATTCCCGGCATGTTGATGTCCAGGAAGATCAGGTCGGGAGGGTCCCCTCCGCTCTGGAGGAAACCGAGTCCTTCCTTCGCCGAGGTGAAGCAGGAGAGCTTGCCGGTATATCCGGCGCGCTTCAGAACGAGCTTGGTCACATAGAGACAATCCTCCTCATCATCGATCAATACGATGTGCTTGATCTGCTTCCCCGCCGTCATTGCTGCATGTGGTGAGGACGTGTGTACGCAGCAGGGAGGTCGTTGGTTCCATCGCGATGCACATGCGATCGAACCATATCGCGATCCGGGTGTACGGGTGGTCAGCAACGATGCACATGAGGACCATGCTCCGGACCCTGATGGACTTCTTCCGACGCGATGCACGCCACGCGCAGATCGTGTTGTTGGCCGCACTGCTCGTACATGGCTTGTTGAACCTGCATTGGAGCCTCCAGCTGCCGCGCTATGCGGTGCTGATCGGCAGTTGTCTGGCGATGCAGGCCATGGCGGTACGCGTGCTCGACCTGCCCTTGTCCGGGTTGAAGAGCGCGGTGATCACGGGACTCGGCTTGAGCCTCCTTTTGCATGTGGGCACGCTCGGCACGGCCGCCTTGGCGGCGGTGATCGCCATCGGCGGCAAATGTGTGCTGCGGGATCGGGGCAAGCACGTCTTCAACCCTGGGAACCTGGGCATCGTGCTCACCATCATCCTTTCCCGCGACGCCTGGGTCTCGCCCGGCCAGTGGGGTAGCGGAGCGCTTCTGCTGGTGCTCTTCGGCTCGCTGGCCACCATGATGCTGCTTCGGGTCGGTCGTGCGGATGTGGCGTTCACTTTCCTGGGGTCCTTCGGTCTTCTGCAATTCGCTCGGACCGTGATGTACCTGGGCTGGGGAACGGATGTGTTCGTCCATCAGATGATGAACGGCTCGTTGTTGCTGTTCTCCTTCTTCATGATCACGGACCCCATGACCACACCGAACGCGCCGCGTGCCCGGATCGTCTGGGGCATGCTCGTGGCCGCGGTCGCCTTCCTGCTGGCCGATCGTGTGCGGATCCAGGCCGCGCCGATCTGGGCGCTCTTTCTGGTGTCCATGTTCACACCCGTATTCGACCGCCTCTGGCGTGCGGCCCGCTTCCAGTGGTCGCCGCCCGTTCGCAACACCCAGATCAACATCGATCCAATAACATCATGAAACTACATCGGTTCCTGCTTCCCGCGTTGCTCGCCGGAAGCCTGCCCCAGGTGGGCACTGCGTTCTGCGGTTTCTATGTGGCCAAAGCGGACGCCACGTTGTTCAACGACCGCTCCGGTATCATCCTTGTCCGCGATGGCCGGCGCACGACCATCACCATGAGCAATGATTTCAAGGGCGACGTCCGCGATTTCGCCATGGTGGTCCCTGTGCCCACCGTGCTCCGCGAGCAGGATATCCGCGTGGTGGACCGCGCGATCTTCGACCAACTCGACGCCTATTCAGCGCCTCGGCTGGTCGAGTACTATGATGCGAATCCCTGCCAGCGCTGGGACTACGCGGTCATGGACGAGCTTGACAGGGCTCCGATGGCCGGCGCAGCAATGAAGGAGGTGCGGGAGGAGCAGAGCGCGCGGAGCCGCGGCGTCACCATCGAGGCCCGCTACAGTATCGGTGAATACGATATCCTGATCCTCTCCGCGAAGGAGAGCGAGGGGTTGAAGGATTGGCTGATCGAGAACGGGTACCGGATCCCCGCCACGGCGAACGAGGTGCTCGATCCCTACATCAAGGACCACCTGAAGTTCTTCGTCGTGAAGGTCGACCTGGAGCGCATGCAGGACATGGGCTTCGAGTTCCTCCGACCGATCCAGGTCAGCTTCGAGAGCGACCGCTTCATGCTCCCGATACGCCTAGGCATGGCCAATTCGAAAGGCGAGCAGGACATGATCGTTTACGCGTTCACCCGGACCGGGCGCGTGGAGTGTGCGAACTACCGCACGGTGGATCTGCCCACCGACCGCCATATCCCGCTGTATGTGAAGGACCGGTTCGGCGAGTTCTACCGGGACCTCTTCAAGCGCCATTACGAACGGGAGGGTCGCCACATCGTGACCTTGGAATATGCCTGGAACGTCACCCCGAGCTGGAACGGTGTGAAGTGCGACCCCTGCGTGGGGCCGCCGCCGCTTACGGCGCAGCTGACACAGGCGGGTGTGGATTGGGTCGGCCCCAATGGTGGAGCGAACGGGAATGTCTTCTTCACCCGACTGCATGTGCGCTATGCCCGGGCCGACTTCCCGCAGGACCTGTTGTTCCAGGTGACGCCGGACCAGCAGCAGTTCCAGGGTCGTTACATCCTCACGCATCCGGCACAGGGCGACCTGAGCTGTAGCGCCGGTCAGGACTACCTGGAGGACCTTTATTACAGGCGCAAGAAGGAGGTGGACGAGCTGGCCACGCTCACGGGTTGGAACACATGGGACGATCGGCGGTACATCGACGAGGTGAAGGGGCGCATGACCCCGGAACGGCGCAATGGACTTGATGCTCCCGTGATCCCGTTCAGGCGTCCGGGCGGCGGTCAGGGACCCGGCAGTATGCTCTGGCTGATCGGTCTAGCGGCCTTGGTGTTCGGCGCCGCGGTCCATATCGCAGCGCGATCCCGAGCGTTGCCTGGATAGGGTCGGACGCGGAACGGGCGGGGCCGGATCGTTCGATCCGGCCCTTGCTCATTCCCGGAGGTGCTGGTCCAGCTGTCCGATGCCGCCGCCCGGCCCGAGCACATAGAGGATGTCATCGGCCTGCAGCCTGGTGTCGCCATCGATGCTGGTGATCACCCGCGGTCCGCGCCGGATGGCGAGCACCGATACGCCGAAGCGGCCCTTCACGTCGGCATCGACGAGACGATGCCCGACCACCCTGTTCCTGCCGAAGCGGATGGGTAGTGCAGCAAGCTCCAGTTCCGAAGCATGCAGTTCGATGCGGTCCTGCACGCCTTGTTTTTCCATGGACCGCAGGGCCTGATAGTGTGCACCACGGATCCGCGCGGTCATGTCCTCCACCTCATCCTCGGGCACGAGATAGCGCCGCAGGGCCCGCGAGAAGATCTCGATCGAGGTCTCGAACTCCTCCGGTACCACATCGTTCGCGCCCAGGTCCTTCAGTTCGTCCATGTCGCTCACGTACCGGGTACGCACGATGATGTAAGGCGCATCCGAAAGGTGTCGGATGCGCGCCACCACGGTCCGCGTCGCGACCGGGTCGCTGATCGCCACCACGATCACCCGGGCCCGAGTAACGCCCGCCTCGTCGAGCACATGATCGTTCGTTGCATCGCCCGCCACCACCGTCACACCCCGGCTGCGGGCCTCCTCGGCCAGTTCGGGCGACATCTCGATGACGGCATGCGCCACGCCCGTGAGCCGGGCGGTCTGTGACAGGTGCTTGCCCGTCAGTCCGAAGCCGATGATCACCAGATGGTCCTGCAGGCGTTGCAGGTCGGCGCGTGCGGTGCGCCGCAGGCGGGTGAAGGTGTCCAGTCGACGACGGACGGGTACTGGGATCAACATCCGGGTGATCGCCGCGACCAGGCGCTCGGACCCCGCCACGAGGAAGGGGGTCAGGCCCATGGTGAAGATGGACACGGACAGGAACAATTGATAGGTGTCGCGATCGAGCAGGCCGAAGGCGATGCCTGTCGCCGACAGGATGAAGGCGAACTCGCCGACCTGTCCGAGCGAGAGCCCCGTGAGCAGCGCTGTCCGCAGGGGATAGCGCAGGGCGAGGGCCGAGCTGCCGGCCACGATGCTCTTCAGCAGCACGGCGATCAACGTGAAGAACACGACCTGGAGCAGGTGGGTCCATACATAGTGCAGGTCCAGCAGCATGCCGATGGACACGAAGAAGAAACTGATGAAGACCTCGTGGAAGGGAAGGATGTTGCCGGTGGCCTGGAACCGATGCTCGCTCTCGCTGATGATCAAGCCGGCGAAGAAGGCGCCGAGCGCAAGACTGAGCCCCAGTGCCGAGGTGAGCCAGGCGGTGGAGAAGCACAGGGCGACGATCGTGGCGATGAACAGCTCGCGGCTGTGGGTGCGCACCACGGCATCGAGGAGCCGCGGCACCACGAAGCGCGCCAGGACATACACCAGCACGAGCAGCACCAGCATCTTGCCCACCATGGCGAACAGGTCGGACCAGGGGTCGCTGGACCGTCCCGCGAGAAGCGGGGTCAGCAGGATCATCGGCACCACGATGATGTCCTGGAAGATCAGCATCGCCGAGGCCACCCGGCCGTGCGGCGCTGTGATGGTGCCTTTCTCCTGGAGCAGCTTCAGCACGATGGCCGTGCTGGACAGGGCGAAGAGGAAACCGAGGAACACCGCCGGGGACCAGGCCATGCCGAACGCGTGACCGATCAACGCGGTGCCGCCGACCGTGCCGGCCACCTGCAGCGATCCGCCGAGAAGGACCGTGCGCCCCGTGGAGGCCAGGCTTTTCAGACTGAACTCGATGCCGATGACCAGCAGCAGGAAGATCACACCGGCCTCTGCGAGCAGTTCCACCGTTTCGGTGGCGCTGACCAGACCGAAACCATGCGGGCCGAAGATGGCGCCCGTGGCCAGGAAGCCCAGCAGCTCCGGCAGCTTCACCCGCTTGAACAGCAGGATCATCAGCACAGAAAGGCCGAGGATCAGAACGATCTCCTTGAGCAATGGGACCTGCATGCGCTCCGGCTCAAAGTAACGGCACAGGCCGCCAGGGCGAATGCTTTCGGGACGGGTCCATTGTTCCGCCGGCCCGCTTAGCTTGGCGCCATGTTCGAGCACCGCCGCCAGGGGCTTTTGCCGCGACGCCAATTCATCCGCCGGCAGCTGGGTTGGACCGGCTGGGCCGCTTCGGTCGTGGTGGTTTCCCTGGCCATCGGCACGGCCGGGTACATGTATTTCGGTGGGCTCGCGTTGGTGGACGGTTTCCTCAACGCCAGCATGATCCTCACCGGGATGGGGCCCATCGATCGGATGGAAAGCGACGGTGCGAAGCTCTTCGCGGCGTGCTATGCGCTATACAGCGGCGTGGCCTTCCTGACGACGATCGCGGTATTTCTTGCCCCGGTGGTGCACCGGTTCCTGCACATGCTCCACCTGCGTGATCCGGAGGAAGGCTAGTTGCGACCTTCCCCGAGCCGTTCATCGATCCGCTTCAACAGTTCGAGCTGCCGTGCCTGGATGTCGAAAAGCGTGCGGATCTGTTCCTGCACCAGTAGGTCCATTTTCTGATGCAGGCTGCGCACCTGCAGCTCCGCTTTCAGGTTGACCAGGTAGTCGTTCTCCGCGCGCATCCGGTCCTTCTCCTCCTTGCGATTCTGGCTCATCATGATCACCGGCGCCTGGATCGCCGCGATGCAGGACAGCACCAGATTCATCAGGATGAAGGGATAGGGGTCGAATACGCCGGCCCTTGGGGCCATCACATTATAAACGATCCAGACGGCCAGCACCACCAGAAAGGACAGGATGAAGCCCCACGATCCTCCGAACCGCGCGATGCGGTCGGAGATGCGCTGCCCCCGGGTGAGCGTTTCGCTTGCCGGGTGCAGCAGGTTGTCCACGATGAGCTCCTGCTCGCGGATACTGTCCACGACGATCTCGTGCAGGCGCTTGAGATGGGCGTTCTCGGTGGCGAGCAGGTCGTCGGTCTCTTGACTGTCCATGGGTTGGTGTTCGGGGATCGATCTCGCGTCAACTGGTGGTGGTGCGCCGCCACGTGCGGTACATTTCCATGTCGGGCACCTGACGATCACCGGGGTCCTCGGCGAGCGGGTCCGTGGCCTGGAGCGTGGCGTGCAGGTCGGCGGGAAGCGCCTGATAGAGCTGCGTACCCCGGGTCTTCCAGGCGATCATCTCATCGCTGACGTCCTTCACGGCCCTGGCCGGATTACCCACGATCACCTTGCGTCTTTCCCAGATGCTCCCCTCCGGAAGGAAGGCAAGCGCGCCAACGATGCATTCCTCGCCGACCTCCACGTTGTCCATCACCACGGCGTTCATGCCCACCAGGCAATTGCGTCCGATATGTGCCCCGTGCACCACCGCCCCATGGCCGATGTGGGCTCCTTCCTCCAGGCGCACGGTGACGCCGGGGAACATGTGGATGGTGCAATTCTCCTGCACATTGCAGCCGTCCGCCACTTCGATCGCGCCCCAATCCCCACGCAATGCCGCACCCGGACCGATGTACACATCCCGTCCGATGGTGACGTGACCTGTGACCGCCGCCAGGGGATGGACGAAAGCGCTGGGGTGCACCACGGGAACGATCCCATTGAACGCATAGATCATGCGGTGAAACTAGCGCACCGGCGGCAAGCGATGCGGGTCGGAAGGATCGACCGCACCATCGGGGTCGGAAGGGGCCTCATGTTAAGCGTGGGTTAAGAATTGCAACCCCGGGCATTTCCGCGGATGGCCCCGTCTACATTTGCCGCGCACCCTGTTCGCACCATCATGGGACTTTCCTCACTGTTCCAGGTCTTCCGCCCCAAGGATCGAGTCTTTTTCTTCCATTTCGAGGCTTCCGCGGCCAACGTTGTGAAGATGTCCGAGGATCTCCTTGAGATCATGGGCACCGCGCCCGGCCCTCACCGCACGGCGATCCTGGAGCGGTTGGAGATCATCGAACGGGCGAACGATGACCTGACGCACACCATCTTCACCGAGCTGGCGCGCAATTTCATCACGCCCATCGACAGGGAGGATGTGCACTACCTGGCCAGCGCACTGGACGATGTCGCCGACGTGATCCTGGCTTCGGCCAAGAACCTGGAACTCTTCCACATCGCTGAGGTGGATGCCACGGCCCGTGAACTCGCCCGTCTGGTGCACGAAGGATGCAAGATCGTCCAGCTCGCCGTGCAGTCCCTGCGGCAGATGCACCGATCGAACGGGCACAGCGAACTGGTGGTGAAGATCAACGCGATGGAGAACGAGGCGGACGAGGTGTTCGACAGGGGGCTGGAAACGCTCTTTACGCAGGAGAAGGATCCGATCATGCTCATCAAGCTGCGCGATCTGTACAGCGCGCTGGAGATGGCCACCGACAAATGTGAGGACGTGGCGAACGTGCTTGAGTCCATCATGTTGAAGTACGCCTGAGCGCATGACGCTGCTCGTCGTCATCATCGTTCTCTCCCTCATCTTCGACTACATCAACGGATTCCACGACGCGGCGAATTCCATCGCCACGATCGTGAGCACGAAGGTCCTGACGCCGTTCCAGGCGGTGCTGTGGGCGGCCTTCTTCAACTTCGTCGCCTACTTCATCTTCAGCGACCATCATGTCGCGAACACCGTGGCCAAGACGGTGCACCAGGATTTCATCAATGACCGTGTGGTGCTGGCGGGCATCCTGGCGGCGATCACCTGGAACCTGCTGACCTGGTGGTACGGGATCCCGAGCAGTTCCTCGCACACCCTGATCGGCGGGTTCGCCGGTGCGGCGCTCACCTCCGCGGGTCTGCAGAGCGTTGACCTGGTGAAGGTCGGGGAGATCGCCGCTTTCATCGTGCTCGCACCGTTCGTGGGAATGGTGGTGGCGATGTTCATCACTTTCACCACCAGTCTATACCGGTTCTGGCAGAAGGCGTTGATCATCGTCGTCGCCACGGCTGCCACCTTCATCTTCGTGCCGCTCAATGATGTGCTCAAGTGGGGGCTGCTCGGCTTTTCGGCGGTGTTCCTTATCGCCTATGCCTGGGACCGCTCGAGACCACCCAGTGCCCTCCGGACCGCGAACCTCTACAAACGGCTCCAGTTGCTCAGTTCCGCCGCCTTCAGCATCGGCCATGGCGGCAACGATGCGCAGAAAACGATGGGCCTGATCACCGCTGCGCTGGTCTCCAACCACATCATCGCGGATTTCAGCGAGATACCCGATTGGGTGCCGCTCGCCTGTTACACCGCCATGGGCCTTGGCACCATGAGCGGGGGATGGCGCATCGTGAAGACCATGGGCACGCGGATCACGAAGGTCACGCCCTTGGAGGGGGTTTGCGCGGAGACCGCCGGTGCGATGACCCTCTATGTCACGGAGCACCTTGGAGTTCCCGTCAGCACGACCCATACGATCACGGGGTCCATCATGGGCGTGGGTGCCACCAAGCGCCTGAGCGCGGTGCGCTGGGGCGTGACCATCCAGCTGCTGTGGGCATGGATCCTGACGATCCCGGTAAGCGCGGTGCTCGCCGCGCTGTTCTGGGCGGTACTGGGTCTGCTCGGCATGTGAGCCATGCCCGTAATTTCGGCGCATGGCCTTGTTGCTCTCCGACGCCGGTCTTCACGCCCAGCTCCTTCCGCTCACGTTCACACGTCCGATCGGCGCGATGCGCCCAGGTGTGCTGACCCTGGCCGATGCCTGGTGGCGGATGACCGAGCTGCCGGTCGGTTTTCGCACACAGGAGTATCTGCAGGAACGCTACCCTGTGGTCGCGGGCGCGGAGATGGTGCGCGAGGTGCGGGGCTCCCTGCTGCCCCTTCCCGACCTGGTGTCGGCGGTGCTCGATCTTGCGCCCGGTCAGGTCTTGGTGAAGGATGGTGTGGTCCTCGCCTTCTGCCATACCTCCGGGAGCGTGCCGACCGAACTGGATTGGGTGACGCCACCTGCTTTCCTGGACCGGATCACGTATGGGGGCGATCTTGTGCGGTACGAGCGCCCCTGGGACCTCTTCCGTCATTGTGGTGAGGCGGTGATCAACGATATGGCCCTGCTCACCGAGGGTCGACGTTCGGCGCCACTGAGTGCGCTGAACACGGTGATCGGCGATCCCGCGCTCATCTTCCTCGAGGAGGGGGCGAAGGTGGAGGCGGCGGTGCTGAACACCACGAAAGGGCCCATCCATGTGGGCCGTGATGCGGAGATCATGGAGGGCTGTCTGGTGCGTGGACCTTTCGCGCTCGGCGCGGACGCCCAGTTGAAGATGGGGGCAAGGATATACGGACCCACGGCGATCGGTCCCGGTAGCCGGATCGGTGGCGAGGTGAACAACAGCGTGGTGTTCGGCCACAGCAACAAGGCCCACGACGGCTTCCTGGGCAATAGTGTCCTGGGCGAATGGTGCAACCTGGGAGCGGACACCAACAACAGCAATCTGAAGAACACCTATGGCGAGGTCAAACTCTGGAGCTATGCCGAACGCCAATCGATCGGCACCGGACTGCAATTCTGCGGGCTCATCATGGGCGATCACAGCAAGACCGGCATCAACACCATGTTCAACACCGGTACCGTGGTCGGTGTCTGCACCAACGTTTTCGGTGCGGGGTTCCCATCGAAGCACCTGCCCAGCTTCGTATGGGGTGGTTCCGAAGGGCTGGCGGAGCATGAGCTGGACAAGGCGCTGGCGGTCGCCGAACGCGTGATGGCGCGGCGCCATGTGGAACTGGATCCCGTGCAACGTGCCATACTGACCCATGTTCGGGACATGTCGGCCGTGGATCGCGTCGCCACCTGACGATCCTGCATGCCATGCCCGACGGCATGGTGATTGACCTGCGGCCCGGTCGAGGCCATCGCCTCACTGGGTAATTTTGTACATCCATCCCGACCGATCGTTGATGAACGACATCCTCCAGAACGACGCTTCCTTCTTCAGTTCAGAAGTGCTCGAGAACGAGACCGAACTGATCCCCCTGATCACGGCAGAGGACGAGGAGCAGATGAACGCGGAATCGACCCCGCCCGAACTGCCCATCCTGCCCTTGCGAAATACGGTACTGTTCCCGGGGGTGGTCATACCGATCACGGTGGGCCGCGATCGGAGCATCCGTCTGATCCAGGAAGTGTATCGCGGAGGTCGTACGCTCGGGGTGGTCAGCCAGAAGGACGGTCAGGTGGAGGAGCCCCGCGCCGAGGACCTGAACAAGGTGGGCACCATCGCCCAGATCATCCGCATGCTGCGCATGCCGGACGGTAGCACCACCGCCATCATCCAAGGCAAGAAGCGCTTCGAGGTGGTCGAGATGGTGCGCACCGAGCCCTACTTCACCGCAAGGATCAATGAATTCGCGGAAGTGCGGCCGGCCAAGGACGACAAGGAGTTCGATGCCCTGGTCAGTTCCTTGAAGGACCTGGCCCTCGAGATCATCAAGCAGAGCCCGCACATCCCCACGGAGGCCGGGTTCGCCATCAAGAACATCGACAGCCCCAGCTTCCTGGTGAATTTCATCAGTAGCAACATGAACGCCGAGGTGGCCGAGAAGCAGCGTATGCTCGAGGTGGCCGACCTGCGCGAGCGTGCCAAGATGCTGCTGGCGAGCCTGACCAAGGAACTGCAGCTGTTGCAGATGAAGAACGAGATCCAGAACAAGGTCCGCACAGAGGTCGACCGGCAGCAGCGCGAGTACTTCCTGCACCAGCAGATGAAGACCATCCAGGACGAGCTCGGAGGCAATCCGATCGAGCAGGAGCTGGAGGAGATGCGGGCCCAGGCGATGAAGAAGAAATGGACGCCACAGATCGCCGAGGTGTTCGAGAAGGAACTGGGCAAACTTTCCCGGATGAACCCCGCCGGCGCGGAGTTCAGCGTTCAGCACAACTATGTGCAGCTGCTCCTGGAACTGCCCTGGGGCGAATACACCAAGGACTCGTTCGACCTCAAACGGGCGCAGAAGATCCTGGACCGCGATCATTTCGGACTGGAAAAGGTCAAGGAGCGGATCATCGAACATCTGGCGGTCCTGAAACTGAAGGGCGACATGAAGGCGCCGATCATCTGCCTCTATGGACCGCCGGGGGTGGGCAAGACCAGCCTGGGCAAGAGCATGGCCGAAGCGCTCGGCAGGAAGTACGTGCGCATGAGCCTGGGCGGGCTTCACGATGAGGCCGAGATACGCGGTCATCGGAAGACGTACATCGGAGCGATGCCGGGCCGCGTGATCCAGAGCCTGAAGAAGGCGGGGACGAGCAACCCGCTCTTCGTGCTCGATGAGATCGACAAGGTGGGCAAGGACTTCCATGGCGACCCGGCGAGCGCCTTGCTCGAAGTGCTGGACCCGGAACAGAACAGCCATTTCTATGACAACTACGTCGAGGTCGAATACGACCTGAGCCACGTGATGTTCATTGCCACGGCCAACAGCCTGAGCACCATCCACCCGGCCCTCCGGGACAGGATGGAGATCATCGAGGTGAACGGATACACCCAGGAGGAGAAGCTGGAGATCGCCAGGAGGCACCTGCTTCCCAAGCAGATGAAGGAGAACGGGATCAAGGCCAAGCAGTTCAAGCTCGGGGCGGGGCTGTTGGAGGCGATCATCGACAACTACACGGACGAGAGCGGCGTCCGAACCCTGGAGAAGCGCATCGCCAAGCTGGTGCGGTACCGCGCGAAGCAGATCGCTCTGCGTCAGAAGCATGCGGTGACGATCGACAAGGAGCAGTTGGTGAAGATCTACGGCCCCAGTCACGCGCGTGACAAGTACCAGGGCAATGATGTCGCCGGTGTGGTCACCGGACTGGCCTGGACACCGACAGGAGGGGACATCCTGTTCATCGAGACCAGCATCACGAAGGGGGAGGGCAAGCTCACCCTAACGGGCAATCTGGGTGATGTGATGAAGGAGAGCGCCATGATCGCATTGGAGTACCTCAAAGCCCACAGCGAAATGATCGGGCTCGACCAGGAGGTGTTCAAACGGTGGAACGTCCATGTACACGTTCCCGAGGGCGCCACGCCGAAGGACGGACCGAGCGCGGGTATCGCCATGCTGACGAGCATGGCCAGCGCGTTCACCCAACAAAAGGTGCGCAAGTACCTCGCGATGACGGGCGAGATCACGCTGCGCGGACGCGTGCTGCCCGTGGGTGGCATCAAGGAGAAGATCCTGGCCGCGAAACGCGCGGGTATCAAGGAGATCATCCTGAGCGATGACAATCGCAAGGACATCGAGCAGATCGACAAGCGGTACCTCGTCGGATTGAAGTTCACCTACGTCGATGAGATGATCGATGTGGTGCAGCGCGCCCTGCTCAAGGAGAAGGTGGAGCACGCATTGCTCGTGGCATAGAATGTCGGGCGGGCCGCGTCACGTGTCCGCCCCCTGGAAAGCAGAAAGGTCCCGCCGAGAGGCGGGACCTTTCCATTTACCGAGCGTTGCGATGTACCTGGAAGCGCTCAGTAGGGGGTGTTCTGGGGATCCCAGTTCGTCCATCCTGCCGTCCAGTCGGTGGAACCGAACGCGCCGACGTAGCTGGTGCTGTTGAAGAAGCTGTCCGTCACCGGGCCGGAGGTGAAATCACTGCCGCTCAGGAGCGGGCTGCCGGCCGTGGGAAGTAGGTCCGGTGCGCTGAGCGACATCGGGTAGGCGATCATCAGGTCCGTCAGGTCGCTGATGATGCTGTTGTTGTAGGATGCCGTGTTGAACCACGTGCTCACGTCCCAGCTTCCGCCGCTCTCCACCTCCAGGGTGCTTGGGCAGCCTGCCAGCGTGGTATTGCGCACACGGAGCTCATCGGCGTCCGCGTTCGCCTGCGCGCCGCTTCCATCGATCAGGAGACCGGTGGGCCAGCCCGCGATCACGGAGTTGTAGCAGTTCAGCTTCGTGTTCCGGCGCAGGTGACCACCACGCTTGAACTGACCGTTGATGCTGGCGGACACGGTGTAGGGGCCGTACAGGCTCATGTTGCTGAACACCGGCATCGTATAGGGGCTGTAGGGGTCGCCGGCCGCGTCGTTGTCGCTTTCGAAGCCGTTGCTGCCACTGACGTCAGCGATGTCCGGATCACGCAGACCAAGACCGAACTGCACCTTGCCGTGATAGCCGAAGTCGGTGTCGAACTCATCGTCCCAGCCGCGGAACGCGATCATGTATTTGCAGTTGACCGCGCCGCCGAACCACTCGTAGCTGTCGTCGCCGCTGTAGCTCACCTGCACGTGGTCGATGGTGGTCCCACTGCCCACCGCGGCCAGTGTCAGTCCATTGATCTCCTGGTTGGGTTGGAAGGCGATGCCGGGGAACTCGATGCGCACGTATTGCATCACGCCTGAGTTGTCGTTGTCCTGCGTGCCGCCGTAGGTCGCGTCCGGTCCGCCTTCGACGGTCGGGTCGGAGGGCTGGTTCTGGGTGGCGCGACCGCAGAGGATGATCCCGCCCCAGTCGCCATAGTCGCGGGAGCCGGCGGGCTGGTTGGACGTGAAGACGATGGGCTGGTTCTGGGTGCCGGCGGCCATGAGCTTGCCACCCCGGCGGACGATCAGCGAACCCTTGGAGGCCTTGTCCCCCTTCACGATGGTACCGGGTTCCACGGTGAGGGTCGCACCGCTGTTCACGTAGACGAAGCCCTTGAGGAGCCATTTGTTCGCCGCGGAGAAGGTGTAGTTCACGTCGGTCTCGCCCTCCACCTGCATCACACCGCTGCCCAGGTCGGTGATGGTGAATTCCTTCGATGATGCATACTCGCAGCAGCAATCCTTGTCCGCATCGGGATCGTAGTTCAGGGCCGTCGGATCGGTGCAGCCCTCTTTCTTTTTGCACGCGGGTAGCACGGCGGCGACCGTTCCGATCACGGCCAACGCCAGCGCGTTCTTGAAGATGAAGTTCATGGTACAGCTCTTTGTTTGTGCGGCAAACGTACCGGCACGATGTTAAGCTGGATCTCCCTTCGTCTTATCGCTGGGGTCCATCGGCTTTAAGCTTGTGTTAAGGGCATAACACGACAAGGGCCCGGCCAATGGTCGGGCCCTTATGCAGGTCCGCGGCCTGGTCAGAGCGTGAATCCGATCCCGAGCGAGAAGTAGGTCCCGCGCCGGAAGCCAAGGATCTCCTCGTCCTGGTCGTTGATCGTACCGTCCTCGTTGCTGTCCTGCATCAGGCGGGTCCTTTGGTTCAGGATATCCTGTGCGCTCAGCTTCACTTCGAAATGCTTCCCCAGGCCCTTCGTCACGGTCGCGTCAACGGTGCTGCGTGGCATCTCGTAGATATCCGGTGTTCCGGTCGTGCCCACCGCGTAAAGTCGACGGCCGAACACATTGTACAGGAGGTTGAACTGGAGCTTGTGTTCGGCCTGCTCGAAATAGATGCCACCGTTCAGCACATAGGGCGATTGTCCCATCATCGGCCTTTCGCTCGACTGGCCCTTCGCCTGGTCGCCCAGCTGGACGCGGCTGTAGATGTAGGTCGCGTTCAACAGGAGGCTGAACCGGCCCAATGCGCCGCTTGCACCCATGCTGGCGAGGGATCGGCGGAATTCCACTTCGGCACCGATGCTCATGGCGCTCTCGGCGTTCCGGAAGGTGAAATTGCGCGTACCACCCGATCCGGCGCCCGGCACGAAGTACAGTTCGATCGGGTCCGCGAACGACTTGTAGAACGCGCCGGCGCTGATGATCTCTCCGGCCCCGGGGTAGTACTCCCAGCGCGCATCCACGTTCTGGATGGTGGCCGTCCGCAGGCTGTCATTGCCGAAGAGCACGTTGTTCGTGCTGAAATCGTAGAAGCTGAAGGGCGCCAGTTCCCGGAATTCCGGACGGTTCACCGTCATGGCGTAACCGGCGCGCACCAGCGCCCGCTCCGTGACGTTGTAGTTCGCGTTAAGGGAGGGCAGGATGCTCAGCACGGGGTTGTTGATGCGGATACGGCGGCCGCTGTAGGTGGTGCTCGTCAGCTCCTGGGTGTTGTGCTCCGCCCTTGCACCGGCGCTCAAGGTGAAGAGCTTCGAGAATACGAACGTGCCGGAGAGGTAGCCGGCGTAAAGGTGGTTGGCCGCATCGTACCTGTCGCTCGGATTGGTGCCCTCTTCGAGCTTGAAGCCGGTGGTGTTGTTGATGTGTTCTTCCGTGAACACTTGCTCCAGGGGCAGGTCCAGCAGACTCTGGTCGAACTGGGAGGTGCTGGCCTTTTTGAACGACATCCAGCGGGCGTCGAAGCTCCGGTCCTTCATCTCCGCGAAGCCGCCAACACGCAACTTCACACCGACTTTCGCATCGGGCTTGCCCACGCGTTGTTCGAAGTCCAGCTTGCCCGTGTAGATGTGTTCGTGCAACTCGGAATAGAAACGGCCGGCATCCAGTGTGCTGGCGCCCGGTGGCACGATCACTTCGTACGGCACATCCGCCTCCGTGGTATGGATGTCGCGTACCGTGCGGATGCGCCGGTAGTCCGGTTCCTGCCCGGTGGCGAGCCCATAGCCGAGCGTCCAATCCAGCTTGTTCACATCGGTCTTCAGATCATGGCTCCCGTGCAATTGACCGCTGTAGATCGTCCGCTGTTCGTAGCGGTAGGCGTAGTTGCGCACCTGTGATCCCCCCTCTAGGTCCCGTCCCGTGCGCAGCGTGGTCTGCTCCGTTCCCTGCTGGGTGAAGAGGTTGCGGAGATCGAGCTTGGTGCCATTGCCGATCAAAGCGGTCCAGTTATGCAGCGCGCTTATCCGGGCCTGCTGGATGTTCTCGTTGTCCTTGTAACTGTATATGGTGTCACTATGGCCGACGATCGGATCGTAGGTGTTGTAATTGTAGTTGTTCGCCGTGTAGGCGCTGCGTGTGTTGCTGTAGCTCAGTGCGGTGAGCGTACCTCCGGTCACCTTGGCGTCATCCTTGCCGAACCTGCGGGCAATGAGCAGGTCGAAACGTCCATCGGGTGCCGCGTTCGTCCTCTTCGTGGCCCAGTTGTTCGGCAGCGAGCGACCCGCGTTCTGCAACGTGGCGGGATCGGTCACCGTGGACAGGTCCGCCGGGAAGGCATCGGGGAGTTTCCGATAACCATCATCGAAACCGAGGGCATCGGTCGGACTGCCTGTGCTGGTGTAGAACTTGTCGAAGGTCGTTCCGGAACGGTAGCTCGTGCTCAGCCCCACCTTGGTGATGTTCTCGTTGGGCACGTTCACGGTGTAGAGCTTCACCACGCCACCGGCGAATTCACCGGGAAGGTCGGCGCTGCCGGTCTTGAAGATCAGCACCCGGTCGAGCGCGCCGCTTGGCAGGATGTCGAAGCTGAACGCCCGGCGGTCCGCTTCAAGGCTGGGGGCGGTCACATCGTTGAGCTGAACGGTGTTGTAGCGATCGGCCAACCCCCGGACCATCACGAAGCGGTTCCCGATCAGCGTCACGCCCGGTACACGTTTCACGACGTCGCCCGCGCTGCGGTCCTGGCTTTTGGCGATCTGTTGGCGACCGATGCCGTTCACGACCTGCTCGCTCTTGCGGGTCTCCATAAGCACCGCGCTCTCGGTCTCCGTGCGTCGCACGCTCACCACTTCCACCGCCTTCATCTCCACGGCTTGCGACCGCAACTCGATGTCCACGGTCGTGCGCTCGCCGGTGGTCACCGTCACGTTGCGTTCCTCCGGCTGGAAACCGACGAAGGAGACCGCGAGTACATGTTCTCCGGGGTCGGCCTGGAAGCTGAATTTGCCGTCGAGGTCCGTGGTGGCACCGGTGGTGGTGCCTTTGATCACCACGTTCACGAAGGGCATCGGTTGCGGCCGACCGCCTTCATTGGATGTGATCGTTCCCGCAATGGTGCCCTGTTGGCCCAGGGACCACAGGGTGCTCGCGGTGAATAACAAGGTCAGCAGGGTACGGTACATCGCGTTCGCTTCGGGCGTTCAGGGCCTTTCGCGAAGCAAAAGTCCCGGTCGGTTGTTACCGGGTGCTTCATGGATCGTTAAGACATTGTTAGCGCTTCAGGTCCCATTAACAATGGCTTTCCACGCGTCGGTCGCCGTCCAGCGGCCGCATCCGCCATACTTTGCGCCGCTAACTTGCGTTCCTTTCGCGTTCACCGATCGTCCCTGGCATGACCAAGCCCCTGATCCTCCTGGCCATTACCGGTGCCTTGTCCGTCCGATCGATGGCGCAATCGGGTGGGCAGGATGCGTTCCATGTGCTCGATATTCCCTCGTCCGCACGGTTGTCCGCGCTCGGGGGCACCTACCCCGCGCTGCTGGACGATGATCTGAACCTGGGGATCTTCAATCCCGCACTCTTGAACGCGACGATGACGAGGCAGATCGCGCTCAGCTACCTGCCGTATTTCGACGGCATTCAAATGGGGTTCGGTTCCTATGCCCATCACTTCGACAGCATCCGGACCACCTTTTCGGGCACGGTGCAGTTCATTGACTACGGAACCTTCGACCGCACGGATGAGACCGGTGCGGAGCTCGGAAGCTTCCAAGCGGGCGAATATGTCTTCCAGGTGGGCGCGGCGCATCCGATCGACAGTCTCTTCGCGCTGGGGGCCAACGTGAAGTTCATCACCTCGCAACTGGCCGGCTACAACAGCACGGCCTGGGCGGTGGATCTGGGCGGGGTCTTCACCAAGCCTTCTCTCGGGCTCACCATGGCCGTGCTCTTGAGGAACATCGGTTACCAGACCTCCACCTACACCGACCAACGCGAGGAGCTGCCGTTCAATGCGGAACTGGGAGTGACCTACAAGTTCAGGCATGCGCCGTTCCGCCTTGGGTTGGTGTACGAGAACATCCAACGATGGGACCTGACCTACGACGATCCCGTGCAACAGACCACGATCGACCCGACGACGGGGGAGGCCATCGTGAAGAAGACCTCCTTCGGGGAGAAGCTGACCTACCATCTCGTCCCCAGTGCCGAGATCCTTTTCGGCAGGTACTTCATGGCCCGCCTGGGCTTCAATTTCCGACGTCGGCATGAGTTGAGGGTGGAAGGGAAGCCGGGCATCGCCGGGCTTTCTTTCGGTCTGGGCATCAGGGTCAGCAAGTTCCATTTGAGCTACGGGTTCGCGAAGTACCACCTGGCCGGGACCAGCAACACCATCACGCTGTCCACGCGGTTCAGCGATTTCAAGCGGAAGGCCGGTTAATTTGGCCACCGCATGGGAGCTGCGCCGTTGATCAACATCGCCGTTGATGGTTTTTCCTCCTGCGGGAAGAGCACGTTGGCCAAACAGCTCGCGCAGCGGCTCGGCTACACCTATATCGATAGCGGCGCCATGTATCGCGCAGTGGCACTGTATGTGATCGAGAACGGTCTTGTACACGATGGACGACTGGATCGTGAGGGTCTCCTGTCCCGGTTGGATGCCATCCGGATCCAATTCACGCATGATCCGGGAACGGGCCGGAGCACGACCCTGCTCAACGGTCGCAATGTGGAGCGCCGGATCCGCGGCATGGACGTGAGCCGTCACGTCACACTTGTCAGCCCCGTGCCCGAGGTGCGGGCCAAGCTGGTAAGGCTGCAACAGGAAATGGGCCGTGGAAAGGGGGTGGTGATGGACGGGCGCGACATCGGTACCGTGGTGTTCCCGGACGCGGAGGTGAAACTGTACATGACCGCCCGCCCCGAGGTTCGTGCCCGGAGACGGTATGATGAGCTGAAGGCCCGCGGTGTGGAAGTGGACTATGCCAGTGTGCTGGAGAACATCGAACGCCGTGACGAGGACGATACCAAGCGTGCGGCCGACCCGCTCATCAAAGCTCCGGACGCGGTCGAGATCGACAACAGCGACATCGATCGGGAGCAACAGTTCGATCTGGCCATGAAAGTGGTTTCCGGGGTGCTGGCGAAAGTGGGCATGGAGTAGTAAGCCTTCGAGCCGTGTCCGCTGAGCAACGGAACGGTGTGGATGTGCCTCCGATCAGCTATGGAATTCGACCCAACGGGGTCGATCAGCCGACCATTTCGTCGACCACCTCCCTCGGGTCCAGCACCCCATCGACCAGGGACAGTACCTTCAACATCACACGGTCGAGCAGGGTATCCGGGCAACTGGCTCCGCTGGTGAGAATGACAGTGATGGGGCGTTCGACCGGAAGCCATTCGTTCGTGGTGCGCTTCTCCTGGGCCGGGACGGCGAAGTGGCGGATCGTATCGGCATCGATGATCTCCGCATCGCTGTTGATGAAGTAGGTCGGGAACTTCTCCGCCAGCAGTTCCACCAAATGGCTCGTGTTGCTGCTGTTGTAGCCGCCCACCACCAGGGCCAGTTGCGCGTCGGCTTTCAAAAGCTCATAGGTCGCATCCTGATTGTCGTTCGTGGCATAGCAGAGCGTGTCCCGGGTGTCGGCGAAGTGCGTACCGATAGCCCCGTTGCCGTATTTCTCCAGCATCACTTGCTTCAGGTGGTCGGCGATGGTCTGGGTTTCGGTGGCCAGCATCGTGGTCTGGTTCACCACACCGATGCGGTCCAGGTGCTGCCCGGGATCGAACCCGGCACTGGCACGGTCCCGGAATATCCTTTCAAAGGTCCCCAGAGGTTCGGTGCCAAGGATGATGCGGCCGAGCAGATGGGCCTCCTCCAGGTCCCGGACCACCATGGCCGGCGCATTGCGCACCGTATGACTGAAGGTGGCCCTGGTCTCCTCGTGCCGGGCCTTTCCATGGATCACGACGGTGAAATCCTGCGCTCCGAGCTGACCGCTGCGCTTCCAGACCTTCTCCACGAACGGGCAGGTGGTGTTGTACCGCAGGGGGTCGATCCCGATCGCATGGAGCCTCGCTTCCGTCTCCAGAGTAGTGCCGAATGCGGGTATGATCACGATGTCGTCGGCTGTCAATTCGTTCCAGTCCATCAGCATGGTACCATGCGTGTCCTGGATGAAACGCATACCCCGCGCCACGAGGTCATCGTTCACGGCGGGGTTGTGGATCATCTGGCTCAACAAATGGATCCGACGCCCCGGGTTCTCCTCCAGCGCCTTGTAGCTGATCTCGATCGCGTTCTCCACGCCGTAGCAGAAACCGAAATGCCGGGCCAGCACGAACCGCACCGGACCCAGGTCCAGCAGGGTGGGGGTGAGGTCCTTTTTGCGCGGATCCTGCGCTTTCCGGTAGGCTTTGATCCGGCCGATCAAAGAACTTCTGTAGTGGTCGGGGATGGAGAACGCACGCATGGGGATCGCCCCGCAAAGGTACCGGTGCACATGGTCCCGGCGCCGATCGGGCTCCGGTCCGTACCGATCGCCTATCTTTGCAGCCCTTTTCAAGAACCCGTGCAGGGATGCCACGGGAAAACGAACCCTCTTCCGGAACGCATCCCCGGGGTCCGGGATACAATCAAGAACAGCCACATGGCTGAAGAACAAAAAGAGGCCACTGCAGTGGCCGAAAAGGCCGGGAACTCGGCCGTGACCGCCAACGGCAATGTCCAGTTCGCCGAACCCCCCGCCGATTTCGACTGGGGGGCCGTCGAGGACGAGAAGCGCTCCATCCCTTCCGCCGACCGTGAAAAGATGGAGAAAGCCTACGAGGACACCCTGACCAGCATCGCCGAGAAGGAAGTGCTGATGGGAACGGTCGTTGGCATGAACAAGAAGGAGGTCGTCATCAACATCGGCTACAAATCAGAGGGTGTGGTGGCGCTCAGCGAGTTCCGCTACAAGCCCGATCTGAAGGTCGGTGACCAGGTGGAGGTCTACATCGAGAAGCAGGAGGACAAGAGCGGGCAGATGATCGTGAGCCACAAGACGGCCCGCGTGCACAACGCCTGGGTGAAGGTGAACCATGCGATGGAGAACAATGAGGTGATCACCGGATTCGTCAAGTGCCGCACGAAAGGCGGTCTTATCGTGGACGTGTTCGGGATCGAGGCCTTCCTGCCCGGCAGCCAGATCGATGTGAAGCCCATTCGCGACTACGATCAGTACGTGGGCAAGAACATGGAGTTCAAGGTCGTCAAGATCAACCAGGAGTTCAAGAACGTGGTGGTGAGCCACAAGGCGCTCATCGAAGCGGAACTGGAGGCCCAGAAGAAGCAGATCATCAGTGGACTGGAAAAGGGCCAGGTGCTGGAGGGCACGGTCAAGAACATCACCAGCTATGGGGTCTTTGTCGACCTGGGCGGTGTCGATGGTCTGATCCATATCACCGACCTGAGCTGGGGCCGGGTGAGCCATCCCGAGGAGGTGGTGAAACTGGACGACAAGATCAACGTCGTGATCCTGGATTTCGACGACGAGAAGAAGCGCATCGCGCTCGGACTGAAGCAGCTGAGCCCCCACCCCTGGGATGCACTGGACGCTGAATTGAACGCCGGCGACAAGATCAAGGGCAAGGTGATGGTGATCACCGATTACGGCGCGTTCGTGGAGGTGGCTCCCGGTGTGGAGGGTCTCTTGCACGTGAGCGAAATGAGCTGGAGCCAGCACCTGCGCAGCCCCAAGGACTTTCTGAAGGAAGGCCAGGAGATCGAGTGCGTGATCCTGAACATCGACCGCGACGAGCGCAAGATGAGCCTGGGCATGAAGCAGCTGGCGCCGGACCCCTGGGCGGACATCGAGTTCAAATACCCGGTGGGCAGCCGCCACACGGCCAAGGTCCGCAACTTCACCCACTTCGGCATCTTCGCCGAGTTGGAGGAAGGCGTCGACGGTCTCATCCATATCAGCGACCTTAGTTGGACCAAGCGCATCAAGCATCCCAGCGAGTTCTGCAACGTGGGTGACGACATCGAGGTGCAGGTCCTTGAGGTCGACAAGGAGAACCGGCGTCTGAGCCTGGGCCACAAGCAGGTGGAGGAGAACCCCTGGGAGGTGTTCGCGGGCACCTTCACCGTAGGTAGCGTCCATGAGGGCACGCTCATCGGTCGCAGTGGCAACAACTTCATCGTGGCCCTGCCTTATGGGGTCGAGGGTACGGTGACCGCGAAACACCTGAAGAAGGAGGATGGAGGCAAGGCCGACCTGGAGGAGAAACTCCCTTTCAAGGTGCTCGATTTCAACGCGGAGGCACGCCGTATCGTGCTGAGCCACACGCGCACCTTCGAAGAGGGTGAGGACGAAGCGCCGGCGAGCACCAAACGGGGTGCACGACGTGCGGATGGTCAGAGCCCCAGTGTGAAGAGCGTGAACGAAAAGGTGGAGAAGAGCACCCTCGGCGACCTGGGCGTTCTCAGCGATCTGAAGAGCGCCATGGAGGACCAGGAGAGGTCCGGAAAGGGGAGCAAGAAGAAGGACGAGCAGGGCGACGACGCCGGCGAGTGATCCACGCTTCCGAGCAACGAACAAGCGGCCCCGCCCATCGGCGGGGCCGCTTGCGTTGAGGGTCGCCCTGCTATCTTCGCCGCGGCATGCGCACCTCGGTCATCCTGGGTTCCCGGGCCTTCGCGCTAACGCTCACGCGTCTGTGCTACCAATTGATCGAGGACCATGGTGACCTGCGCCGGACCGTCCTCCTCGGGCTTCAGCCGCGAGGGGTGCTCCTCGCCCGGCGTCTGCGGGGTGAACTGGCACGGATCCTGGGGCACGACGATCTCCTCTACGGCGAGCTGGACATCACCTTCCATCGCGACGATTTTCGGAGGCGGTCGGTGCCGCTCGCTCCCAGTGCCACGCAATTGGACCAGACCATCGACGGGCGCCGGGTCGTACTGATAGACGATGTGCTGTACACGGGTCGCAGCATCCGGGCCGGTCTTGACGCACTGCTCGCGTTCGGGCGTCCGAGCCAGGTGCAATTGCTCATCCTCATCGATCGCCGGTTCCAACGGGAGCTGCCCATCCAGCCGGACTATGTCGGCCGCTGGGTGGATAGCCTCTCGGGTCAGCGGGTAAGCGTGGAATGGGCGGAGACGGAGAGCATGGACCAGGTGTTGCTCGAGACCACTTCCACCGACCCCACCCGAGGTCCCTCCCCAACGACCGGCAATGTCGCACATGGGCACTGAGGCAAAGAGCGAAGAACTGAGCACGGACCACCTGCTGGGCATCGGTGACCTGAGCGAGGACGATATCGGGCTCATATTTCGCACCGCGGACGGGTTCAAGGAGGTGCTTCGACGTCCGATCAAGAAGGTGCCCTCGTTGCGGGACATCACCATCGCGAATCTCTTCTTCGAGAACAGCACACGCACGCGCATCAGCTTCGAACTGGCCGAGAAGCGCCTGAGCGCGGACGTGATCAATTTCAGCTCGGGGGCATCGAGCGTGAAGAAGGGGGAGACCCTGATCGACACGGTCAACAATATCCTGGCGATGAAGGTGGACATGGTCGTCATGCGCCATCCCGACCCCGGCGCGGCGGTCTTTCTGAGCCGGCACGTCAACGCGCGGATCGTCAATGCCGGCGACGGCACCCATGAGCATCCGACGCAGGCCCTGCTGGATGCTTACAGCATTCGCGAGCGGCTTGGATCGGTGCGGGGAAGGAAGGTCGTGATCGTGGGGGATATCCTGCATTCACGCGTGGCGCTCAGCAACATGCTGTGCTTGCGGAAACTCGGTGCGGAGGTGATGCTTTGCGGGCCACCCACCCTGATGCCCCGGCATGTGGCCAGCATGGGCGTATTGGTGGAGCATGATCTGGACAAGGCCCTGCGTTGGTGCGACGTGGCCAACATGTTGCGCATCCAGTCAGAGAGGCAGTCGGAGGGAGGGCCGTCCTACTTCCCGACCCTGCGCGAGTATGCCATGCTCTATGGTCTCGACCGTGACCGGTACGACCGGATCGGCAGGGACATTGTGATCATGCATCCGGGGCCGATCAACCGGGGGGTGGAGATCACCAGCGACGTGGCCGACAGTGGAGCCAGCATCATCCTGGAGCAGGTGGAGAACGGCGTGGCCGTAAGGATGGCCGTCCTCTACCTGCTCGCGGGCCGGATCCATCGCGACAATTGACCGGCTCCCTATCTTTACCGCCAACGCCTTCGAGCGAGCACCATGAATTTCACCATCGAGGACAAAGGCAAGTACACGTTGGTCACATCCAATGTGGACAAACTGGACACCACCTGCGCGCCGGAACTGAAGAGCGAACTGGTCTACCTGAACAAGACCGGCGTGCGCAACATCATCATCGACGTTTCCGCGACGCGCTATTGCGACTCGTCGGGGCTCAGCGCCCTGCTTGTCGCGAACCGGCTTTGCCGAAGCGTCTCCGGCACACTGGTGGTATGCGGTTTGCAGGAGCCGGTGCAGAAGCTCGTCCAGATCTCCCAGTTGGAAAGCGTGTTGTCCATCACCCCTTCGCTCAACGAAGCAGTGGACCTGCTTTTCATGGAGCAGATCGAAAAGGACGTCAACAAGGACCAATGAGATCCCACATGAGGAACCTTCTACTCGCGTTCATTCTTGCCGGCACCACGATCCAGGTCGCTGGGCAGTGCATTCCGAATCCGGCCTATCAGGACAGCGTCTTCGGCGTTTGGCCGGACACCCTGGAAGGCTTCGCCCATGCCAATCTCAATGTGTTCTACAGCGACACGTTGAACATGAAGGTGCCGTCCGATGGAGGAGAGATCGACCCCCAGTTCGCTGGTGTGTTCATCGATTCCGTCCAGTTCAACGGGGTCTCCGGACTGCCCCCCGGTCTGGGGATCCTCTGCAACTCGCAGACACCAGCCCCTTGCACCTATCTCACGAACATCCTGGGTTGTGGGCTGATCGAAGGGGTGCCGACCCAGATGGGTGAGTTCCCGCTCACGTTCAACGTCACGGCTTTCACCGTGGTCGTCGGCCAGACGATCGGCGTGCCATACCAGTTCACCGGATACAAGATCATCGTCGACCCTGACAATACGGGGATCGCGGAAGTGAACGGACCGGTGCTCGATGATGTCCACAATGTGCCGAACCCGTTCGCCGACCGGACCACGATCGAGTTCCGCTTGGCGCGTGCGGGTGCGGTCCATCTCAAGGTCTTCAACCTGATCGGTGAACAGCTTCGTGAAGCGGAGATGTACGGCAAGCCGGGCGTGAACCGGATGCTCTTCAATGCTGATGGGCTCGAGGATGGCATCTATCTCTACAAGTTGGAGGCCGACCGGACCAGTTTCACCGGACGGATGGTGTTGCACCACTGACATGGACCTGTCCTGATCTTTTTTGGAAGCCCCGTTCGCGGGGCTTCTTCTTTCCGAGTGCCGACATCATGCGTTTTGCGCTGACCACCCTGGGTACCGGTGCCGCGCTGCCCGCCAGGGGACGTTCACCCTCTGCGCAGGTCCTGGAGGCGAACGGGAGCCTGTATCTGATCGATTGCGGCGAGGGGACCCAGGAACGTTTGCGGGAGGGTGCTTTCAATTTTCAGCGGATCCGCCATGTGTTCATAAGCCATATGCATGGTGATCACTATCTCGGGCTGATCGGCCTGATCAGCTCCATGCACCTCATGGGGCGAAAGGTCCCCTTGGAGGTCCATGGGCCCGAGGAACTGAAGGAGATCATCGACATCCAACTCCGGGCCGGTCGGACATACCTCCGTTTCCCACTGGCCTTCCATCCCTTGCAGCCTGCGAACGGCCGGGTGATCCTGCAGGATGACCGGCTCCGTGTTGAAACACTGGAACTGCATCATCGGTTGCCATGCGCCGGATTCATTTTCCGCGAGAACCAGGCACCCCTTCATTTGCGAAAGGACCGGGTGCATCTTGTACCACATTTCCAACGGGCCGCGGTCAAGGCTGGAGAGGACCTGGTCGTGGAGGATGGGTCGGTCATCCCGAACGCTGAGTTGACCACACCAGCCGCACCAGCGCGGTCCTATGCGTACTGCTCCGATACCGCGTACGCCAGGGAGCTCGTGCCGTTCCTGCGTGATATCGATCTCCTTTACCACGAAGCCACGTTCACGGAACAGCTTGCCGCGCGCGCACGGGACACGATGCACTCCACGGCACGTCAGGCTGCGATGATCGCACGGGAGGCCGGGGTGCGTCGGCTGCTCCTGGGCCACTTCAGTTCGCGCTACAAGAACGCGGAGGTCCTACTGGCCGAGGCGCGCGAAGTGTTCCCTTCCGCGGAGTTGAGTTGCGACGGATGTACCTATCCGGTCCATTCACGAACGATCGTGTAAAACCGGACTTGGGGGACGGTGCGTCGGGGGATATCTTTGTCGCTGTTTAGAATCATTCTAAACAAGAGATGCCTATCCGCACCCTGCTTGCCGACCATGCCGACCTGGCCCTCACGGGATTGCGCCATATCCTGTGTGATGTCGAGCGGATCGTAGTGGTCGGGGAGGTCCGGGACGCGAAAGCGATGGGCGATGCGTTGGACGAGCTTCGACCCGACGTGGTGCTCATCGACCATACGGCGGATGGCTTTGACGCGAATGCCATTCGCGATGGTATCCAGCGACGTAGGCGGACCCGCTTCATTTCCATTACGCCCGACCCTTCCCCCGTGGCGCTCATGAACGCGATACGCGGCGGGGTGACCAGCTACGTGAAGAAGGACTGCGATGCCCGGGAGATCATCGACGCGGTGTTGCATACCGCCGATGGTGACCGCTTCTTCTGCGGGAAGATCGTGGAGGCCATGCAACGGGCCTCCATCGACCTGGATCGTTTGGTGGACGCGGAAATGACCTGTGAACCGATCTCGCTCAGCGAACGGGAATACGAGATCATCGCCCTGATCGCCGACGGTCTTTCCTACACGCGGATCGCGGACCAATTGCGGCTGAGCGCGCACACGGTGACCACGCACAGGCGGAACATCATGCAGAAACTGGGTGTGAACAACACCGCGGCGTTGGTGATGTATGCCGTGAAGCATGGGCTCACTTCTCCGAACAAGTTCCTCTTCAACAGCACCCGCAGCTAGCGGGGTGCTACTTTTCGTCCATGTCGCAGGACCTGTTGCTCGGCGATGTGGGTGGGTCCGGTTCACGCTGGGCCTTGCTTTCCAATGATGCATTGACCTGGTCCGCCGGCGATCTGCCCGGAGCGAACCCGGCAACAGGGTCGATGGACGATCTGGGCCAGGCGCTGCAGGAACGATCTCCAGTGATGGGCTCCCCCGGTTTGGTCATGGTCTACGGCGCCGGTTGTGGCACCAGGAAGAGGGGTGAGCGTGTCCGCATGCTTTTGGGAAAGGTGTTCAAGGAGGCGGACATCGTCGTGGCGGACGACCTGCTGGGAGCGGCCCGCGCCCTATTTGGCGACCGGGGTGGACATGCGTTGATCCTGGGCACGGGCATGAACGCGGGGCATTTCGACGGTCGGAAGATCGACCATCGCATACGTTCGATCGGCTATATCCTAGGCGATGAGGGAAGTGGCGCGGACATCGGTCGCTGCCTGTTCCGGGATGCCCTGCGCGGGGACATGCCCCGGCATGTGGAGGAGGCGCTTTTCGGCGGCGATGGCTTGGATCCTTCAGCCGTGGTCGAGACCATCCATCGTTCCGCATCCACGGCCATGGCATTGGCCGGACCGGTGAAACATCTGGGCCAGGTAAGAGAAGACCCCTACGTACATCAACTGCTGCGTGAGCGGTTCGGCGCAATGGCTCTCCAGGTGGGGCGCGAACTTGGCGCCGGGACCTTCCGGGCCGTGGGATCGGTGGCATGGGCGTTCGCATCCGAACTGCGAGACGCATTCCAGGAGCACGGGTCGATGCTCGATACCGTGGTCCGGGATCCCATGGACGGGCTCATCGCCTACCACCGGACGCATCCGATGTCGCCACCGAACTCAGCAGCACCCCAGGACTGAGGATCAGCTGATGGAAACGGGCGAGGGCCGCCTGGTTGTCCGTGGAGCGAATGGCATCGAGGACCTGTTGTTTTTCGACCGCGGTCAGATGCCAGCTGAGCGATATCTCCTCTTCGGGCCTGTGATGAAGCTGCAGATCGATCACCTCCAAGGGCACGTCGATCCACGCGCTGATCTGTTGGAGCATCAGGTCGTAGTCCTGGTCCTGGACCTTCACGAAGTTCCCGTAGACATTGCTGGCCGGGTCGAACAGTCGTGCCATGAACGAACGGGCGACCGGTTGCACGTCCAGTAGCTTCTGCTTGTCACGAAGCTGCAGCACGATCACTCCGCCGGTATGCGCGGCGATCCAGGTCCGATGTTCCAAAAGGAAAGCGCTCATGGTCCGATAACCGTAGTTGTCCCGGATGCCGGCGTCCATGACGCGCATCGGAGGGTCGCTCGGAAGGGTGACCATCGGGGTGATGTATGGGAATGTGGCGCTCATGCGCAGCGCGCTGGTCAGCTTCAGGTCCTCCGCATCCTGGTCCTTGAACAGGCGCATGAACTCGATGCTTTCGGGTTGTGGTTCATGGGCCGTGCCAAGCTTCCCGGAATTGTTGGTCAAGTGTGCGGTGGGCAGTGCACTGATGAGCAGCCGGCGTCCGTCGTTCACCGAGGTGGGTGCCATCAGCAGCATCGGGATCCTGGCCTCGCGCTCCGGACCTTCCAGGTCGCGCAGACGCACATCGAGCAGTCCGCCCGTGTTCTCGTTCAGGCGTTCCTCGAACACATAGCCGCGGTCCCGTGTGTAGATGTGCCGACCGTCCACCACGCGTTGGTAACGGATGAACATGTCGTTGGTGACGAACGTGAACGCCACCGGGTTGAGGATGTCGCGCGACATGCGTTCCAGGTGGAGCGGGTCGTCCGGACCTGGAATACTGTCATCCGCCTGGTGTGCGAGGTAGCACTGGCGGTAGTAGGCTGCGCCGATCAATCCACCGGACGAACCGGTGATCATGGCGGTCCTGGGCAGAAAGTCCCCGCCTGCCACGCTGTCCAGTTCCTGCATGCAGAGGCAGGTCCACAACATGCTGCGCAGTCCTCCTCCACTGGTGCTCACGATGACCATCGGTGGTCTTTCGGTGCCTGTGACCGCCTGGGCGCGGACGAGCCAGCGGTCGAGCACCACTTCCATGGCAGCCCGGTCGTGGGTGGTGGCCGCGTTGTCGTACGCCAGTTCGTTCAGCTCTTTGATGGTGTAGCGGGCCGGCTTGGCCTGGTAATCGAGCCCATAGGCCTGGTTGTCGTACAGAAATGCATCGGTGCGCAGGCTCAGGACCTGTACGCTGATGATCAGGACCACGATCACGCTGAGCGTCCACCCTTTCAACCAGCTGTAAAGGGCGCTGATGATCATCAACAACATCGTGAAGAGCAGGAAGGCGCTCGCGCCGGTGGGGATCTCGAACGGGCTCCAACCGCTGAGCGCACCGAGCGCGATGAAGCTAACGATCACGATCACCTCGAAAATGGATCCATTGATATGGTTCTGCCACAGCACACTGCGTAACAGTTCCTTGTCATAGTGGCGACTGCTTCGGGCGAGCGCGATCCTTAGCGGTGGCACCAGGTAGGTCTCCACGTGCCACTTGCGGGCCCTTTGTTCCCTGCGGAGCCAGCGGGTGGCCTTTCGCTGCGCGGAACGACGGGCAGGGATGGGTGAGGCCGGTCCCAGCAGATCGCCGAAGGGGCCTTCAGGGCGATACTGCGCTGGTTCGTGGCCGAGCACCTTCGTGATGTCGGTGTTCGTCCGGGTGAAGTAGAGCAGGGAGATCAACTGGAAGAGGACGATGCCCATGACGAAACCGAACAGGTCGATGACCACTTGACCGGGCGGGACCAGTTCCTTGAAGAGTTGGAGGCGGGCCGAGCAATACAGATAGGATAGCACGAACGCCACCGGAATGATGGCATTGTTGATGTTGAACTTGAGAAAGGGCCGGCTCAGTGTGGCGATGAACGGGAACCGGTAGGCATGCATCGTATAGCTGTACAGGTTGAACGCGGTGATGAACCCACCCAGCGCGAACCCCGTCAGGAGGTAGGACAACAGGTTGACATGCCCGAAATACTCGGGATAGAGGAACACATAAGGAATGCCGTACTTGACACCAAGGTTTCCGGTGATGTAGGCCCAGAGCACGGCCCAGAAGAGCAGGAGCAGGTGGTTCTTCTTCAGGTGCAGCACGAGCAACTGAAGCGGGAAGAAGTAGATCACCCGCCGCCACCATTGACGGAACCTGCGCCTGACCATCATGCAAAGATGGGGGTACACCCACGGTATACGCCTGATGGCGCGCAGGTGTTGTCCTGCTCAGACCTTGCCAAGAACGGTGCCGAACACCGCGTCGCCGACCTCCTCGGCCCGGGCACGAAGGAGATCGGCTTCACGCGTCACTTCCGCGATGAAGTCCGGTGCGTCGAGCCCGGCGCAATTGATGCGCACATTGAGGTAGGCGCCGAGCGCACCCGTGCGTGCGCACAGGGCACCCACCCCTGCATCGCTCACCGAGGCCGGCAGCCCTTTTTCGGACATGGCCTTCAGGAGGTCAAGGCTTCGCACGCAGATGCGCATGGTCTCCAGTGGAACGAGGATGGCGCCCTTGGTGGCTTCCGTGATCGCGGCGCTCCTGGTCTGTTGCTCTTCCGATGAGCCTTTTGGCATCTGCATGGCCGCAAGGATCCGGTCGAACGCGCGCGTGTCCTCGTCCACCAGGCGCAACAGCTCCCTGCGACAGACCTCACCCTCCGAAGCATGGTCGCTGAATTCCTCCCAGCGCTCGTCCCAGCCGCGTTTGTGTGCGCTGAGATTGGCCACCATGGTGCCGAGCGCGGCGCCGAGCGCGCCGATGTACGCACTGACCGATCCTCCGCCAGGGGCCGGGCTTTCAGCGGCCGTCTCCTCGCTGAAACGCTTCAGGTCCATTCGCGCCAACCGCTCAAGCGCCGGATCCTCCAACATCAGTTCGATCACCTTCTTCTCCGGGTCGAACGGGGCCAGATCGTCCAGACCGAGCGACTTGACCGCGATCTTGATCTTTTCGTGCTCGGAGATGCCCAGGCTGCGTTGCTGGCGTCGGAGATAGAAGTCCGCCGCGTCCAAAAGGGCCTGCTTGGGGATCAGCCCGACCAGTTCACTTCCCGTGACCCGGATGCCGCGTTCCTCCGCCGACTTGCACGCCTCATCGAAAGCCACATGCACGGGAGTGACCGTGATGTCCGTCAGGTTCAGCGAGAGTTGTGCGATGCCGTACTCCTCGATGTACCAGCCGATGCCTTTCACGGCCTTGAGCCTGCCGGGGATCTTGATCGGTTCGCCACTGGCGTCGGTGACCACCTTCCCCGTGAGCGGATCGCCTTCCCGTTGGACGCGGCCGGCCTCCCGGATGTCGAAGGCGATGGCGTTGGCGCGACGGGTGCTGGTGGTGTTCAGGTTCACGTTGTAGGCCACGAGGAAGTTCCGTGCGCCCACTGCGGTCGCACCGCTGCGCGCGACGGGCTCATTGAACTCCGCCGGACCATGATCGGGCTTCCATGCAGGGTCCTTCAGTTTTTTTGCCAGGCCTTCATACTCGCCGCTCCGGTTGTTGGCCAGATTGCGGCGTTTGTCCTCCATGGCCGCCTGTTCATAGAGATAGACCGGAATGCCCAGTTCTTTCCCGATGCGTTCTCCCAGGGCCCGGGCATAGGGTACGACCTCCTCCAGGGTGATCCCGCTCACGGGGACCAACGGACAGACATCGGTGGCGCCGAACCGGGGATGTGCGCCACCGTGGTTCCGCATGTCGATCAGCTCCTGGGCCTTTTTCACCAGGAGGAAGGCCGCTTCCACGACGGCTTCCGGCGGACCGACGAAGGTGATCACTGTACGGTTCGTGGCCTTGCCCGGATCGATGTCGAGCAGACGGACGCCCTCGACCGTGCCCACTACGGAGGCGATCGATTCGATCTTGGCCCGGTCACGGCCTTCACTGATGTTCGGAACACATTCGATCAGACGGGGCATGGACATGGCGGGTCGGTTCGGGCGGGCAAAGCTATCACGCCGGTGCGGCCTCGCTACATGTTCGGAAAGACCACGCTGAGCACGTTGTTCAGCATGTGCAGGACGATCGGCACCCAGATGGAGCCACTGCGTGTGCGGGCATAACCGAGCACGACCCCCATGGGCAGCACGAGCAGCAGGATCGCCGCGGAATACTGCATGTGCATCAGGGTGAAGACACCGGCGGTAACGGCCACGCTGATGTGCTCGTCGGTGATGTGCCGCATGGTGCCAAGGAAAAGACCGCGCAGGAGCGTCTCCTCGAAAAGGGCCGGCATGACCCCCACCCCGAACAGGAGCATCGGCAGGCTGTGGGCCGAACCGATCACCTCGTTCATGTAGTCGGACCGGAAGGAAGGAATGAAGGTGGCCAGGACCTCGATCACCGCCACCAGGGCGGCGAACGCCCCGGACCAGATGAACAGGGCACGGGGACGGAACATGCGGAAGCCGAGGAATGCCTTCCAGCCATCGCGCTTCCAAAGCTGAACAAAGAGCAGGGTCGCCAGGAAGCCGGCGAGACCGGACCAGAGCGAGGCAGCTGCGATGGCATCACCATCGGTCTGATGGTCCTGAAGCGCGGACAACAAGCCAGGGTCGCTGAGCGCTTCGCGCAACGATAGTGCGGACAGGTCCGGATCCGATCCGATCACATGAACGACGAAGACGCCGGATTGCACGATGAAGAAGAGCGTGAACACGGCAATGAAGACCGCCATACCTCGTGCGAAGCCGATGCCTGGTGGCAATGCGCGGTCCGCTTCGTTGGAGGGATCAGGGAATTGCGGTCCCGGAGCGGATGATGGTTCCATCGATGATCACGGTATCGATATGATCGGTGCCGAATGCGTACGGCAGATAGGCCAGGGAGGGCACCGGTCGGGTGATGATCAGGCTCGCGTTCCGACCAACGGAGAGTGCGCCGAAATGATCCGACATGCCCATGGCGGAGGCGGCATTGATCGTCATCGCGTTCACCGCCTCCTCGGGCAGCATGCGCAATTCGAGGCAGGCCAGCGAAAGGATGAAGTTCATATTGCCGCTCGGCGTGCTGCCGGGGTTGTGGTCGGTGGCCAGGGCCACGGGAAGTCCTGCGGTGATGAGGTCCCGCACCGGAGCGTATGGGATGTTCAGGAAAAAGGAGCAGGAGGGGAGTACCGTGGGGATCGTTCCGCTGCCGATGAGGGCATCGATGTCCTCGGGCCGCATGACCTCGAGGTGATCGACGCTCCACGCCTTGTTGGCCACGGCCGCCTGGATGCCGCCGATGCTGGTGAACTGGTTCACATGCACCTTGCCCGGCAGTCCATGCTCCGCCCCCGCCTGAAGGATTCGGTCCATTTCCTCCACGGTGTAATAATTGGTCTCGCAGAACACGTCCACATGATCGGCGAGATGCTCCCGGGCCACCACCGGTATCAGTTCCTCGACGATCCGGTCGACCCACGCCTTCCGGTCGTTCATGAACTCCGGCGGGATCGCGTGCGCGGCCAGCAGCGTGGCCTTGATCCGAAGCGGAAGGGTCTCCCGCAACCGGGCGATCACATGGAGCATCTTCAGTTCGCTCTCCACCGTCAGGCCGTATCCGCTCTTGATCTCCACCGCCACCGTGCCCTGCCGCATCATTTCCTCCAGCCGTTGTCGGGCCTGGTCGTAGAGGTCGTCGGCCGACATGTCGCGCAGTTTTCGCGCGCTGTTCAGGATGCCTCCACCCCGCGCCGCGATCTCCTGGTAGGAAAGGCCGTTGATGCGGTCCACGAACTCCTGCTCACGCGGTGCCGCGAAAACGGTGTGCGTATGTGGGTCGCACCAACCCGGCAGCACAAGTCGCCCCTCGGCTTCGATCACCGTGAGGTCGTTCCAGTCGGTCACGCCGGGAAAGTCGGTCATCGGCCCCATGCCCGTGATGCGACCGTTCTCCGCCTGCAGCCAGGCGTTCTCGATCAGGGGCAGATCCGCCATTTGCGCACCGGCCACACGACGTACCTCGGGAGCATGCGTGCCCACGAGGGCCTTCGCGTTCTTGATCAGGATCCTTGGCATGCCAGGGCGCAAAGGTGGCAAGGATGATCGAAGATGAGGCCCCGTTCGCGAGTGCCGTGCCGATCACGGGTCGGGATCGCGCAACTTTGCGGTCCTCAGTTCGCAGAGAGCATATGCGCATCGGGATCGTTTGTTACCCCACGTTCGGCGGAAGCGGCGTGGTGGCCACCGAGCTGGGTATGGCCCTGGCCGAGAAGGGCCATACCGTGCACTTCATCACCTACGACCGGCCGGTGCGGTTGCGGGAAAGGGCCGGGCACGTGTTCTACCATGAGGTACGGGTGAGCGATTATCCGCTCTTCGACTACCAGCCCTACGAGCTCGTGCTCAGCAGCAAATTGGTCGACGTGGCGATCTACGAAGGGCTCGATCTCGTTCATGTGCATTATGCGATCCCGCATGCCTCAGCCGCCTGGATGGCCCAGCAGATCCTCGCGTCGAAGGGGTTCCACCTGCCCTTCATCACCACGTTGCACGGTACGGACATCACCTTGGTCGGACGCGACCCCAGCTTCGAGCCGGTGATCACCTTCTCCATCGAGCGCAGCGATGCGGTGACGGCGGTCTCGGAAAGCCTGAAACGGGACACTTATGCGCACTTCCCCGTGAAGCGCGAGATCGAGGTCATCCCCAACTTCGTCTGCATCGATCAGTACCCCCAGGAGGCCGATCCGGAATTGCGCGCCCGTTATGCGCCCAAGGGAGAACGCCTGCTCGTGCACATCTCCAACTTCCGGCCGGTGAAACGGGTGGAGGACGTGGTGGGCGTGTTCCGGCGCGTGCGTGAAAAGCTGCCGGCGCGCCTGCTCCTGATCGGCGATGGGCCCGAACGACAGCGCATCGAGAACATGTGCCGCAGTGCCAACGACTGCCATGATATCCTTTTCCTCGGTAAGATGACCGGACCGGAGGAGGTGCTGCGTGTTTGCGATCTTTTCGTCCTCACAAGTGACAGCGAGAGTTTCGGTCTGGCCGCGTTGGAGGCGATGGCCTGCCGCGTACCGGTGGTCAGCAACCATACCGGCGGCACGCCGGAGGTCGTGACCGATGGGGTGGGCGGATTGCTCAGTCCACTCGGCGACCTCGACAAGATGGCTGCCAACGCGGTCCGTATCCTGAAGGACGCCGGTGCGCTGGAAGGCTTCCGGAAAGGAGCCATGGTGGATGCGCGCCGATTCGACGTGAACGCGGTGCTGCCCCGGTACGAGGCGCTCTACGATCGGGTCGCGGGGAAGGTCACGGTCTGATGGAGTTCCTTTCCCCACGGGTCAGCATCGAACGGTCCAAGGACCGTCTGTCGGTGGTCATCAGTGCCCGCCTCCCCAAGTGGCAGGAGACGCTCCTGGTCGCCTGGTTCCTGGCGTGGCTGCTCTCCGGTGGCTACATCTTTTACAGCTACCTGCACCTGCCGCATGGCGGTCTGCGGCAATACCTGCTCGTATTCCTTGCGTTCTGGGCCTATTTCGCCCTGCGGATCGGAAAGGCCGTCGCCTGGCGGTTGAAGGGCTTCGAATCCTGGCGGCTCAAGGGCGGTGTGTTCACGTTGAAGAACAGCATCTTCGGACTCGGTAAGGCGCGCGACCATTTCGTGGAGAACATCCAGGACCTCGGTCCCCTTGGGCGGAACGAAAGGTCGCTGAAATGGCAGATCAATGAGAGCTTCTGGGTGATCGGTGGGGAAAGGCTCGTGTTCACCGATCGAGGCCGGAAATTCGGCTTTGGCAAGGGATTGAACGATAAGGAGGTCGGCGCGCTTCTACCGTTGCTGGAGCATGCCATGCATCGGGAACGGGGGCGGGCCGAACAACCCGCCGGTCAGCCCTGATCCCGTTCGATCCGGAAGGCATTCCCGCTGATCCTGCGGGTGGGCACGCCATCGATCGAGCTTTCCAAGGTCATCCGCCGCGCGACCGGTGTCCGCATCACGTTATCCATGGAGCGGACCTCCCCGGCAGGTACACCGGCTCGCATCAGCGCGTGCATGAGCGCACCGAGGTCGCGTCCGGAAATGGCAGGCACCAGCGAACTGTTGAGGGCCGGGCGATGCGCGACGCGGTCGGCGTTGGTCAGGAAGCGCGGATCCGAAGCCAGCAGCGGCAGCTCGAGCACATCGCACAATGCCTTGAACTGTGCATCACTGCCAACGGCCAGTACGAGCGTGCCACCGTCCGCGCAATGGAAGAGCTCACCGTACGGCGCGATGTTCGGGTGGAGCGTTCCCAACGGTCCCGGAACATGGCCGGTCATCAGGTAGTTGCTCGCCTGGTTGATCAGCCCGGTGAGCGCGGCCTCTTCCAGTGACACTTCCACATAGGCCCCGATCCCATCGCGATCACGCTCCCACAGGGCCAGTAGCAGTCCTTCCTTCAACTGATGGGCCGCGAGTACATCGATCATGGCGATGGGCAGCTTGGCCGGATGTTCAGGACCGGTACCTGTCATGCTGATGTAGCCCGACTCGGCCTGAAGCACCACATCGAACGCCGGACGATCGGATGCGACATATCCCCGGATATGTCCGTGCACGAGCGTTGGATTGATCGTCCTGAGGCGATCGCGTTGCAGCCCGAGTTTCTCCGCGTCATCCGGAAGATGGTTCGTGATCAACACATCCGTCGAGCGCACCAGGTCATCGAACCGGGCACGGCCGGCAGGCGTCGTCAGGTCCAACAACACATGCTCCTTGCCCCAGTTCACGCTGCTGAAATAGGCGCTCACCATGGAGTCGGGCTCCTCTTCGGGAAGTTTCCAACGACGCGTGGCGTCCCCTCCGGTCCTTTGGTTCTCCACCTTGGTCACCTGCGCGCCAAGCTCGGCGAAGAACATGCCCACGGACGGACCGGCGAGGATCCCCGCGGTCTCCAGGACGCGGATGTGGGGCAGCATGTGGCGAAGGTAGAAGTGCGTGTTCTTGTGGTGCGGCCCGACATCGGCGACAGGGTCGTTCCACCGATACGGTCGGGGCGGAGACACGTGTGACGATCTTTGTACACTTGATCAGGAACAAAGTCGACCAACATGCCACTGAACAGAAAGGCCACGGCCACGTGGAGCGGGACCGGAAAGGAAGGAACCGGGCACATCAGCAGTACCAGCGGAGCCCTTGATGGGATCCCGCATACTTTCAAGACGCGTTTCGAGAACGCGGACGGAAAGGCCGGCACGAATCCTGAGGAATTGATCGCAGCGGCGCTTGCAAGCTGCTTCACCATGAAGCTCAGCTTTGTGTTGAACGCCGCCGGATCGGTACCGGACCTGCTGACCTGCGTGGCCACCGTGGCCATGGACAAGGTGGGGGACGGAATGGGCGTGGTCGGTATCCATCTGGAACTGGAAGGCCGTGTGCCGGGGCTGGATGAGACCAAGTTCAAGGCCCTTGGCGAGGAAGCGAAGAGGGAATGTCCGATCGGTCGACTTTTACGGTCGGTACCCATTACGCTGGACGCCAGATTGGTCTGAACGTGCTCTCCCGTAACGGGGGCGTAGTTCGCACGATCCAGAAGGGACCCCACCACCGATGCGGTGGATGTTCAAAGCAGAACGCCCGCCACCATGGCGGGCGTTCTCAGGGTGCCCAGGACTGGACTCGAACCAGCACGCCGGTTAAGGCACTACCCCCTCAAAGTAGCGTGTCTACCAATTTCACCACCTGGGCGGATGGGTCGCACCGCATCAACGAGGGGCGCAAATATAACGGGACCATCGGGTCCGTCGGGCAAAGAAAAAGGGGGCGTTGAGCCCCCTCCTTCAAAGCGTGGTCGGGTGGGTCAGTGCCTGCCTGTGAAATGGTCCTTGACGACCTTTTTCTGAAGGTAGGGCTCCATGTTGTCGTCGTACACCGTCAGCACGTACGTGCCAGAGGGGAGGTTCGCCGTGTTCACGGTCATGATGGGTTGATACGGCGTATTCTGGGAGAGCAACAGACCGAGGACGGAATGTGACAGTTGGATGCGTGCGATGATGCAGTTCGGGATCGGCACCTGAACGTTCAGCACGTTCTGGAACGGGTTGGGATACACGTGCACGGCATTGTTCGTCGAGCCCAGCCCACCTGACAGTCCGCCGCTCTTTTCCACGCCCTCGGGAGCGATACCGGGCGCGCGATCGTTCCCTTCGGTGACCGTGGATTGGGCCTGTACGGCACAGGTCGCGCCGAAAAGCATGACCACCAGGAGCAGTCGGGGCTTGAGGATCACGTTGTACATCTTCTTCATGCGTAGCGGGAGGTTTTGTCCTATTCGGCTCGGAAGTTCAACAACACGTCAGTAACGTGGTCGGTGAAGATAGTGAACACGACCGTCGCACACCAGGACCAGGAGATGGCCGACGCTGGGGATCTTATCGAAGGTCATTGCCTTCATCTCCTACAACTACCGGTCAGGCTATGAAAAATGCCCGTTCGTCGAACACATGGGATCGTGGAGATCTCGCACACCCGCATTTGGACAGGACCAGGACCGGAACGAAGAAGCCCCTCCTGCAGGAGAGGCTTCCGTGACCCCGCCGGGGCTCGAACCCGGGACCCCAACATTAAAAGTGTTGTGCTCTACCAACTGAGCTACAGGGTCATCCTTGATGCAAGGATCGCCGTTGGGGCTGCAAATGTAATCACCTACCACCAACCGGGGAGCGCCCGTCTATTTCTTGTCGATGACCGGATGCCGTTCGAATGGCGCGTTGCGATCGAAGAGATAGCGGTAGGTGGCCATCGTGCGGTAGTTCACCGCGTCCAGGTTCTGGCACACCTTGATCATGCGGGGATTGAAGTCGCCGATCCAGGTCAGCACGGTATCGCGGTAGATACCCGTATCCACGATGGTCTGCTCGGCATGGACGATCATCGCCCCTTCCAGTCCCTTGCCTTGGAACTCCTTGGCCACGCCGAACACGATCCCGGTCATGGTCTTCACTGTCCCACGCCATTTGTGCCAAAGGAATTTCAGCTTGCCCAGCCAGTTCAGGTCCCCGTTCACGTATCGGAAGATCTCGTTCAATTCCGGCAGGCTGATGTAGAAGGCGACGGGTTTGTCCTTGTGATCGACCCAGATGAGGATCCGCGGGTCCATCACGGGCTTCATCGCCTTAATGATCTTCAGGGCGGAGGCCTGTTCCATGGGTTTGAAATTGTCATGGTCCACCCAGGCCGCATTGTATACCGTTCGGAAGTCCTCTGCGAGTTCCGTGATGCGCTTCCCCTTCGCATCACGGATCCGGAAGTCGGGGTCGTTCGTCAATTGGTTGAACTTGCGCCAGAAGATCGGTTGGGCGCGCACCGACATGCTGCGCTTGAAGAACAGCTGCTTGTAGTATTCCAGGAAACCATAGGTCTCGAAGAGCCGCTGGTAGTAAGGCGGATTGTAATTGACCCCGTAGATCGGCGGATCGGTGAAGTTTTCGATCAGGAGTCCCCAGAACATGTTCTTCTCCCCGAAGTTGATCGGCCCGTCCATGGCCATCATGCCCCTGCTCGAGAGCCACTCCCGTGCGGTGTCGAACAGCAGGTCGGCGGCACGCTGGTCATCGATGCATTCGAAGAACCCGACCCCCCCCGTGGGCTGCTTTTCGGTGGCGGAGGTCTTCGGATTGATGAAGGCGGCGATCCTGCCGATCGGCCGACCGTTCGCGTCCTCCAGGATCCAGCGCTTTGCGGCACCCTCCTTGAACAGTTTGTTCCGCTTCGGGTCGAACACCTTCTCCACATCCTGCTTCAGGTGCGGGATCCAATTGGCGTCGTTCGCGTAGATGCTCCCGGGCAGGCGCATCCAGTCGCGTACGAGCTTGGGGTCGCTGGCTTCCTTGATCCTCATGAACCGGTCGGCAAAGTAAATGGCGTCATGGCCGAAGATGCGATCCTCCGCAAATTCGCGGTATGCGCGTCGCTCTGATCGGTTTCATGTGCAGTGGAAAAACGACCGTGGGCCGGATCCTGGCCAGGCAGGCGGAAGTGCCGTTCACCGACCTGGACCGGTGTATCGAGGAACGCATCGGTCCGATCACGCCCTACTTCGCTGCGCATGGTGAAGAGGCGTTCCGAGCGGTGGAGCATGCGGTCTTGGGGGAGGTGCTGGCGCGTGACGGAGCGCTCGTCCTGGCGACCGGTGGAGGAACGCCGCTCCATGCCGACAATCTGGAGCGGCTTCAGGGCTGGGGCGAGGTCGTTCTTCTGAAGCCTTCGTTCGAGGTGCTCCTGCATCGGATCGAACGTACGGGGGGCGATCGTCCACAGCTTTTCGGGTTGAAAGGGAAGGCCCTGCATGAACGGGTCCGGGACCTATGGAACGGCAGGGAGCGCGTGTATGACCGGGCCGATCGCGCGGTGGACGCCGACGATGCACCCGACCGCGTGGCCGAGCGGATCCTTGACGAGTTGGGTCAGCTCAGGTGAACACGGTCCCTCGACCCCAATTCCACGGAAATGTGCTCCTGCAGGTTCGTGCTCAACGTGAGCCCCACGATATCCGCACGAATAGGGAAGGTGCGATGGCGACGGTCGACAAGGACCACCGTGGTGACGCGCTTTGGTTTCGCCCCGACGAGAAAGGCGGCGGCATGCATCAAGGTGCGGCCGCTCATCAGCACGTCGTCCACGAGAACGACCACCTGCCCGTCCAGGCGATCCAGGGAGGCATTGAGCCGCACCGGTGCGGCATGCGGATCGTCCTTGTCGAGCGTGATCGTCAGCAGTTCCACCTTCAGTTCGGCGATGCCCGTGAGCATTCCTGCCAGGCGCTCGGCCAGTTTCGCGCCGCGCTTGGCCACACCGACCATCACGATCCCCTTCTCGGCGAAATGTTCCTCGTGCAATTGGTGGGCGATACGCTCCAGCTTGCGCCGGACCTGCTCATGATCGAGGATGATGGTGGGCGATGCGCTCATCGCGGACGAAGTTCGGCGATCAGGGGATCATCAGGTGGCCGGCGCATGGCATTCCCGATGTCGGGGTCGCGCGGTAGAGGATCGTCGTGGGATGCATGCGAACGGGCAGGTGGTAGGGGACCCCGGCAGTGGTATTGAATCGCGCCAGCATGCGGCCGTCGGCGAGCCAGACATCGATCGTTGCGGCCTGGTCCGTGATCACCTGGAACACACCGTCACGGGCGGTGAACAGGTCCTTTTGCATGAGGCCCTCATCGATGGACACGGCATTGACCGTGATCGCCAGCGCAACGGTGTCCGTCCTTCCGCACGCGTCGATGCACACATAGGTCACGTCGTACCCCCCGGGGGCCGCATAGGCATGCAGGGGCGTGGCGTCCGTGCTTTCGTCGCCATCACCGAACCACCAGTGGTGCGATACGGCCCCGGAGGAATTCTGGTCGAAGGCGACCTGCAGGCCGCCAAGGTCCGACCACGTGGCGACCGCCTGTGGGTCGTTCACACCGATGTTCCAGTTCGTCAGACTGTCGAGCACCAGGTCGGAGGCCACCATGCGCAGGGTCGCGGCCGTTGCGCTGTCCAGTTGCGCGGAATAGGTCGAAGCGATGCAACTCTTCCGCAGCATCGTGGCGTACATCGTGCACGCGGCCAGATACGTTCCGGCGGGGGAGGGGTGGCTGCCGTCCGCAGCATAGAGGTCGATCGGCGGCCACGCATCGCGCACCATCTTCCATGCGGTGCCGACGGGTGCACAGAAGGCGTCGTTGTCCACGGCCATTTGCAGATAGCGCTCGCGCAGCAAAGCCTGCATGCCGCTGTAGGTGCAGACGGGCGGCCAGTTGGGGCAGTTCAACGCATCGCCGTTCTCACGCCCCCACGTCATGTAGAACACCACCTCGCTGCAGATGTCGCTCGCCCGGACCGAATCCACCAGCGCGGCGGCGAAAGGATAGCAGTCCGTCTGCACCTGTGCCATGGGGAAGGACGGGATCTGGCTCTGTTCCTGGAGCACGACGAAGTCCCACGCCTGTGAGGCGATCAGGTTCAGCGTTGGCGGGTAGGAGGCGTGCTGCTGCAGGGTGTAGCCGCCGGGTGCGGACATCGCGGCGATGATCGTATCCCCCATCGAGAGGGCCAATTGCGCCAGGGTGTTCGGCAGATCGTTCACATAAGTGTAACTGTTGCCGATGAAAAGCACGCGCCTCTCCTGTGCGCCCGCATCGGGAGCTGCGAACATCAGCGCAAGAAGCAGGAGGTACGAACGGGAACGGATCATGCCGCGAAGTTCGGGTGCCAACCGGAAAGCCCGTCTAGCCTTTCCTTTGCACGATGCAGATCGTACTGTTCGCCTCGCTGCTGTTGGTGGCGGAGGTCATCGGCACGATCGGTGGGTTCGGATCGTCGATGCTGGTGATGCCCATCGCCACCGCCTTCATGCCCTTCGAGAAGGCCCTGGGGTTGACGGCCATCTTCCACGTCCTCAGCAATGCGGCGAAGATGGTCCTGTTCCGGGAGGGCTTCTCCCGCCGGCTGATCCTGTGGATGGGCGTTCCCGCCGTGATCGGTGTGGTGATCGGGGCACGTGCGGCCAGCTATCTCTCCCATGATCTGCTGCGCGTGATGCTCGGCATCCTGCTGGTGGTGATGGCCCTTTTCCTGCTGCTTGCTCCGTGGTGGAGGCTTCGTGCCGATCGGCGCGCCGCGATCTGGGGGGGTGCCATTTCCGGTTCCGTGGCCGGTGTGGTGGGTACCGGCGGTGCGATCAGGGGCCTCGTCCTCTCGGCGTTCGGGCTGGAGAAGAGCATGTTCATCGCCACGTCGGCGTGGATCGACATGGGAGTGGACCTCAGCCGTTCCGTGGTGTACTTCCTCCAGGGCTTCGTGGAGGAGCGCACCTGGACCTATCTGCCGCTTTTGGCGATGATCGGGTTCACGGGGACCTGGATGGGCAAACGCATCCTGGTGCACGTGCCGCAGGAGCGGTTCCGCGGACTGGTCCTGGGCCTCGTGCTCGTGGTGGGCGCCTATCTGCTCGCGCAGCCCTTCCTGTGATCAGTTGCGCGATCGTGCGCTCGCCGGATCGTAGAACCTGCTGTCGGGGAATTTGCTGCCGGTGTACTTCAGGATGCGCTCGAACAGGATGAGGGTCTCCTCCTCCAGCCTGCGGAAACGGATGCAGGAGCGCCCCCGGTCATAGGCCTTCAGGTCCTTGTTGAAGGCGTTCAGAAGGTCGTGGGGCATGATGTACAGGGCCATGAAGTTCTTCTGGTTCCCCACCGCGCAGAAGGCCTGGCCGTCCAGGTGATAGGTGGGCATGCCGTTGGTCAGGTCCTCGGTGGCCTTGGGCCAGATCTGACGTACCATGCGACAGAGCTTGGCGACGGCCCTGCTCCGGTCCTCCGGCAATGCCGCGAGGTACTCCTTGACGTTGTCGGCCTCGATCTTCATCCTTTCCGGCGAAAGGGGCGTGAAGTTCGCATTTTCCGATCAGCCGTGCGCGATCACGACTTCACCGCCTCGATCCAAAGCTCACGCCCCGCGCGTGGTGGTATGGAGTTGTAACAGCGTTCGAGCCGGACATCCGGAAAATGCGGATGGAACGAACGGATGTATTCGTCGCGATCACCACCGAAGGGCGGTCGGTCCGTGTTCAGGGGATCGTCGAACAGGACGCCGACCAGACGACCTCCGGGAGCGAGCAGATCATGCATCTTCTCCACGTAGCGCTCACGCAGTAGCGGATCGAGCGCACAGAAGAAGGTCTGCTCGATGATGCGGTCGAAGGCGCCTTCCAGTGCGAAGAAGTCGCCCTGGACGAGATGGTCCTGTGGAAAGTCGGGGCACCGCTCCATCAGATCACGGAACGGCGAAGGCGCCAGATCGATGACCGTCACCTTCCCGAAGCCCGCCCGATGCAGGTACTCCGCTTCATACGACCGACCGCCGCCGGGGATCAGGATGCGCAGGTCGCGATCGGTCAGTTGGTCGAAGTAGGCCTTGAGCGGATCGCTGATGCGGCCGATGTCCCAGCCGGTCTCATGGTCCGAGTACCGACCCTCCCAGAAATCTTGATCGAGCGCCTTCATTGTTCGATCCGTTCCAACCGCACGATGTTCTCCACGTGGAAGGTGTGCGGGAACATGTCCACGGGTTGCACGGCGGTGATGGTGTACTTGTCCTTCAACAGCGACAGGTCGCGGGCCTGCGTGGCGGGATTGCAGCTCACGTACACGATGCGGTCGGGTGCCATGGCGTTCAGCGCACGCACCACATCCTCATGCATGCCCGCGCGCGGCGGATCGGTCACCACCACATCGGGACGTCCGTTCACGGTGGTGAAGTCCGGCGTCAGCAGGTCCTTCAGGTCGCCGGAGAAGAACCGGGTGTTGTCGATCCCGTTCAGCGCGGCGTTCGCTTCGGCATCGCCCACCGCCTCCGGTACGATCTCCAGACCGACGAGTGAACGGCAATGGCGCGCGAGGAAGAGCGTGATGCTGCCGGCACCGCAGTAGAGGTCGTACACGTGCTCCCCGCCGCTGAGCCCGCTTAGCTCCCGCACGCGGCGGTACATCACCAGGGCCTGCTCGGGATTGGTCTGGAAGAAGGTCTTGGGCCCGATGCGGAACCGCAGGGCCGGGTGATCATCGTCGGGCAGTACTTCCACCAGGTGATCCCGCCCGCGATGCACATGCACGTCAAGGTCCCAGATCGTGTCGTTCTTCTTCGGGTTGATCGTCCACAGCACGGAGGTGGTCTCCGGGAAGCGATCGGTGAAGGCACCGAGCAGGGCCTCCCGCTTGCGCACATCCTCGTGCCCGAACGCGAAGAGCACCATGGTCTCTACAGTGGTGGTCGTGCGGATCAGCAGGTTGCGCAGGAAGCCTTCGTGCGCGCGGACATCGTAGAAGGAGAGCTTCAGTTCATCGGCCTTCTGGCGCACGAACCGGCGCATGCTGTCGCTGGGCTCGGGCTGCAGGTGGCACTCGTCGATGTCGAGCACGCGGTCGAAGCGTTGCGGGATGTGGAACCCCAACGCGTTGCGGTCGGTGAAGCGCTGGTCGCTGCGCAGTTCGGCACCGGTCAACCAACGATGGGCGCCGAAGGTGAACTCCAGCTTGTTGCGGTAGTGGGTGGTCCGCGGCGAGGCCAGGATGGGATCGACCACGGGCAGCTCCAGACCACCGAGCCGCGTCAGGTTGTCGATCACCTGCTGCTGCTTGTATTCCAGCTGCTTCGGATAGGCGAGGTCCTGCCACTTGCAACCACCGCACGTTCCAAAATGCTTGCAGAAAGGATCCACCCGGTCCGGCGAGGGTTCGACCAGGCGCTGCGCGACCGCCTCCATGTAGCTCTTCTTCCTGCGCGTCACGCGCAGATCGACCACATCCCCCGGGATCGCGCCGCTCACGAACACCACCATCCCATCCACGCGCGCCAAGGCTTTGCCATTCGCGCCGGCGCCCGTGATGGGCACGCGTTCCAGGACGATCGACGGCTTCCGTGCGGCCATGAGGGCGGCGAAGATACCTAACTTCGCACCCGGCAGGGCATCCGGAAAGCCTTGTCCCACAAGACATGCAAGAGATCACGACCGCTTCCACCAAGACACAGCGCGCCATGGCGATGGAGGATCGCTACGGAGCGCACAACTACCACCCCCTACCCGTCGTGCTCGAGCGCGGTGAAGGCGTTTTCGTCTGGGACGTCGAGGGCAAACGCTTCTACGACTTCCTCAGTGCGTACAGCGCCGTGAACCAGGGCCATTGCCATCCCCGCCTTGTGAAGGTGATGCAGGATCAGGCCACCACGCTCACGCTCACCTCGCGCGCGTTCTACAGCAGCCTGCTCGGCAATTACGAGAAAGAGGTGTGCACCACCTTCGGCTACGACAAGATGCTGCCGATGAACACGGGGGCCGAGGCGGTGGAAACGGCGTTGAAGATGGCCCGCAAGTGGGGGTATGAGAAGAAGGGCATCCCCTCCGACCAGGCGAAGATCGTGGTGTGCGACGGCAACTTCCACGGCCGCACGATCACCGTGGTGAGCATGAGCAGCGACCCCGAGAGCCGCGACGGCTTCGGCCCGTACACGCCCGGGTTCGAGATCATCGCCTACGACGACCTTGGTGCGTTGGAAAAAGCACTGGCCGACAAGAACGTCTGCGCCTTCCTGGTGGAGCCGATCCAGGGTGAACGCGGTGTATACGTTCCAGCGGACGACTACATCCCCAAGGCCATCGCGCTGTGCAAGGCGAAGAACGTCCTCTTCATGGCCGATGAGATCCAGACAGGCATCGCGCGCACCGGACGGCTGCTGTGCAGCGTGCCGGACGGCGAAAAGGACAAGGCCAGGCGCCCGGACGTCGTGCTGCTGGCCAAGGCCCTGAGCGGCGGCATGTATCCGGTGAGCGCCGTGCTGGCGAACGACGAAGTGATGGACGTGTTCACGCCCGGCTCGCACGGCAGCACGTACGGCGGCAATCCGATGGGCGCACGCGTGGCCATCGAGGCGCTGTCCATTGTGAAGGATCAGAAGTTGGTGGAGAACGCCGAAAGGCTCGGCCACATCTTCCGCGCGGAGATCGCGAAGCTCGTGGACCAGTACGATTGGATCCGCGGCGTGCGCGGGCGGGGCCTGTTGAACGCGCTCCTGATCGAACCGCGCGAGGCATCCGATGGCTCAGCGAAAACCGCCTGGGAGCTCTGCCTGCTGCTCCGCGACAACGGCCTCCTGGCCAAACCCACCCACGGTGACATCATCCGTTTCGCACCACCCCTGGTGATCACCGAGGAGCAGCTCCGGGAATGCCTCCGCATCATCACGGTGAGCGTGGAGCAGTTCGCGTAAGGGCTTCGTTGGGATCGGCTGCTTCTGGAGGGACTGGTTCCCGCCGCGAAGCGCTAACGGTTTGCATATGGCTTGTGGCGGTTTTGAAGCGTTTTCCTGTCCACCGAAACCAAAGTTTGCTACGGAGCGAAAACCATGCTGACAGCCGTGCACCCGCCATAAGCTATATGCGTTGTTGGGCACAATAATTTTTTTCTTTTCATGGCAATAAATAGAATCTCCAACCACTCCAAAAGTCATGGTAATGTTTAAGGAAGTCCTTGAATTCTGCAGTTTCTGGTAAATCATGTTTTGTTGCGTATTTTTCATACTCCTGTTGACTTTGAAATTCAATTAATTCAGAAGTCTTGAAATCAAAAACTATGTATTTGCTTTCATTTTCCTTTGCTTGCTCTGCACAAATTTTATCATCTTTTAAAGCAAAGTCATTTATATGTAATTGGTTATATGTTTTTTCAAGGTCAGGATAGAAATATGTCCATACTCCGTCTCCGTTGTGTATTGCTTGACCATGTCCAACAGGTAGTCGAGCAGAGTCGCCAAGTCCATGGTTTCCCCAATATGAAAATGCAAAGAAAAATAGTCCAATCGAAAAGGTAAGTCCTGTTACCCACCAAGTCAGAAATTTTCGATTCATCCATTTTTTAATTATTCCGATTTCAGTTGTTTTGCTGAGTACGTACATAATTATGAAGGTCAAAGTCGCATATACTGTCGCCTGAATAGCAATTTTGATTAACATAAATATGAAATGAAAGAGTACGAACATTCTCTATTATCTTATTGTGCCCAACTTGTTGCTAACACACATTGCTGTGCGTGTTATCCACAGCCGGTGCGTCAATGGAAAAGATACGGAGCACCAGCAGGTAAGCTGTCCAGCAACCGTGTACTGTCGGTAGTAACGCCAACCCATCCCCAGGTCGTTCGCACAACCGCGAAGCGGCGTTAGCGGACCACATTGACCTGCGCACGCTCCACACGTCCATCCGCTAATTGGCGCTCCAGCACGTAGGTTCCCGGGGCCAGGCGCCCGAGCTGGATGTGATCACCTTGGAAGGACAGGCGGAACCTGCGGCCGTCCATCGTGATCGCCCATGCGGCACGCACCTCGGGGGTACCTGATCGGGGCCAGGTCAGTTCGTCCGTGGCCGGGTCGGGGTAGGGATGAGGTGCAGCGGTGGAGACCGTCGCCGGCGCGGGAGGTATGGATGTGGTCGAACATAGGATGGCGTTCACGTGCTGCCAGATCGTGTCGTTGTACAGGTTCGGTACATACAGCCCGCCGGGCAGTTCGCCCATGCGCACCAGGACCAGCCCGTTGGAGGGGGAGATGTTGAGCAGTTGCCCGTTCTTGCCCATGGCGTTGTAGGCGTCCTGTGGGGCGTGGGGCATCAGCGGTCCGGGGATCACCAATTGGAATCCGGGCAGCATGTAGCTGGGCTGGCCGTTCAGCCACCAGAGGTAGCCATAGCTCTCGTTCAGGTTCTGCGAGGGCGTGCGCATCGCGTTCAGGTAGTTCTGGTCCGCCATCACGGTGGCGCCATCCCAGGTGCCGTCGGCCAGCATCATCAGCCCGAAACGGGCCATGCCGCGCGGCGTGCTGAAGAGCACGTTGTTGTAGCCGAGCTGCAGATAGGCGCCATAGAGCCCAATGGTGAGCGAGAGCTTGTTGAAGAGGTAGGCGTTGATCGTCTGTCCCGTGGCCGCGTTGATCACGCCATCGAGCAGGGTGTAGGGGGCGTTGTGGTAGGCCCAGCGCGTACCGGCGTCGGCGAGGTATTGCAGGCAGCTCGGATCGGTGCAGTCCACGTCGGGCACGCCATCGTCCAGGCCGGTGGTCATGGTCAGCTGGTGGCGCACGGTGATCATCTCCTCCTTGTTCGGCGGGCAGCTGGTCCAACCGGTGCCGAGGTAGGTCGAGGAAGTGTCGGTGATGGACAGGAAGCCTTCCTCCTGGGCCTTGCCGATCAGGAAGGCGGTCACGGTCTTTCCGGCCGAGGCCCAGTACCAGAGGCTGTCCTGCGTGAAGGTGCCGAAGTATTTCTCCAGCACGATCCGCCCGTCCTTCAACAGCAGGAAGGCCTTCGTGTTGCTCTGTTCCAGGAAGTCGTACAGCTGGGGAATGCTGTCGGTGCACCATCCGAGATCGCTTGGAGCGAGCGTGTCCCACGTGGTGGCATTGGGCGGGAAGTAGAGCTGTCCTTGTGCGGGACGGAGCAGGAGCAGGGTGGCGGCGAGGGCGATCAGGATGCGCATGGCCATAGGACGCTCCGGAAGTCGGAACGTTCGATCAGGGCATGTGGGAGCGATCGATCTCCTTCACCAGGTTGCCGTGGTCGTAGTGCAGTTCACGTTGCACCTGACCGTCCGGCGCATAGTCGAGTTGGATGCCGTGCTCGAGACCGTTCTCCCAGTGCTCCACGTATTTCTTGGTGCCGTTCTCGTAATAATAGGTCCACTCGCCATCCTCCACGCCATTGGCGAAGTGGCCGACGTACTCCATCTGTCCGTTGGGGTAGTAGACCTTCTCCATCACCTTTTCGGCATCCTCTCCCGCGCCCTTCATGAACACGATCACTTCCGGCTTGCCGTTGGGGTGCGTCGCCGCGACGAACTTGTGCACCGAGCAGGCGGGAAGCAGGAGGGTCACCAGCAGCAGGGTGCCGAGGCCGTGCATCGGACGAGGTGCGGACGGGATCACGGTGGAGCGAGCCATGAGGCTAAAATAGCGGCGATCCGTGAAGTAGGCCTTTCCGGCCCGATGGGACCGTGATGCGGTCGCGCTGCCATCCGGCCGATGGGGCACATCCGTGTTCATCCGTGGTCCGATCGGCGCCTCCGACGCCGTCAGGCGGTCGGCCATGTACGGTCGCACATCAGAACCAGGCGATCAACTTCACATTGAGCCGGCGGGGTGTGAGGAACTCGGGCACGGCGTAGTAGCGACCGTTCACGTCCTGCACCCAGGCGTAGTCCACCGAGTTGTTGATGTTGAGCAGGTTGAACACCTCCACGGTCACCCACATGTTGTCGATATGCCGCAGGAAGCCCTGCTTTTCCTGGCCCTTCGCGCCGAGCAATTGCTTGCTGAAGCCGATGTCCACGCGGCGGTAGAGGCTGGTGCGCAGCGTGTCACTGTACCGGTCGTTATTGGGTGGACCGAAGGGCAGGCCCGTGCCGAACACCAGGTTGACATGCACCTTGAACGTGGGCCAGCGGGGCATCTCGTCCTGGAAGAAGAGGGCGAAGTTCACGCGTTGGTCCGTGGGGCGGGGGATGTAGCCCGGTTCCACCAGCACGCTGTCCACGGCCACCTGATCGTAGGTGTAGCCGGGCTGGATCAGATCGCCCGCCGCATTGTAGCGCTTGTAGTAGAAGTCGTCCTTCAGGTCCTCCATCGTGCTGAGGAAGCTCATGCCCACCCAGGACTCGATACCCGGTATGAACTCCCCGTTGAGCTTCAGGTCCAGGCCGGTGGAGTAGGCGCGGGCGTTGTTGGTGCCGTAGTAGCGGATGCGCACGTTGTCCACCTCATAGGGGATCACGTGGTCCATCAGCTTGTAGTAGGCTTCGGCGGTGAACTTGAACGGGCGTTCCCAGATGCTGAACAGGCGGTCCATGCCCAGCACGAAGTGGATGCTTTGTTGGGCCTGGATATCGGCGTTGAGCGTGCCATCGGGCTTGCGCAATTCGCGGTAGAACGGGGGTTGATAGTAGAGCCCCGTGGCGAACCAGAACTCGTAGTCGCGGTCCACCACCTCGCCGTTCTTCCGGGTCTTCTTCCAGCCGGGGTGGTAGCTCAGGCGCAGTCGCGGACTGGTGACGGTCTGTCCGTTGTAGCTCCAATACTGCGCACGGATCCCCGCGTTGAACGACCAGCTGCGGTCCTCGCGCGTGTTCCAGGTCCAGGTATTCTGCAGGTAGCCGGATGCGCGGATGCTGGAAAGGTCCAGCCTGCTCTTCAGGACATAGTTCAGTTCGAGGTCCTCGCCCTGGCTTTGCGGGATGCTGTAGTCGGCGGAATCGATCAGCGTCCATTCGTTCAGTTTGTCGTGGATCACCTCGCTCTTCACATCGGCGCCCCATTCCAGGTAGCTGGTCTTCAACTGCCGGAAGCCGCGATGGGCGAGGGTGAGCACGGTGGCGTCGAGGTCGTTGCGCGCGTGGTCCAGGGAGGTGCCCACGCCGAGGTTCCGGACCACCTCGCCGAACTGGTCGCTGCCCAGGTCGCGGTCCAGCTCGTCCAGATAGTACTGCCCCAGGATGTCGAAGTGCTCGCTTTCCTGTGTCCGGTAGGCGGAGAAGGTGAACTTCAACAGCGTCTTCGGGTCCTTCTTCCAATTCAGGTTCAACGCCCCGCTCCAGGTGCGGAAGGCGGTCTTCTCCTGACCCTCGTAGTACACCGTGAAGCGCAGGGCCTGGTTGAAATTGCCCAGCTCGGTCTGCCGGCTCTGCGGCACCAGGTCGTAGCGGTTGGTGCTGTAGAGGCCGAGGAAGCCGAGCTCCACCTTGTCGCTCAGGTCGTAGGTCCAATACGACTGCAGGTCGAGGAAGCGTGGATCGTATTCGCCCTTGGTGTCGAGGCTGTTCAGGAGATAGCCATTGGCGCGATAGCGGAAGCCGGTGACCTGGCGCAGGCGTTTCTTCAGCATCGCGCTTTCCAGATGCACCGACCCACCCAGCAGGCTCAGGCTGGCCGATCCGCCGAACTCCTTCGGGCGCTTGTAGGTGATGTCAAGCACGCTGCTCATTTTGTCGCCGTAGCGTGCCTCGAAGCCGCCCGCGCTGAACTTGATCTGCTCGATCATGTCCGGGTTGGGAAAGCTCAGGCCCTCCTGCTGACCGGCGCGCACGAGGAAGGGGCGGTACACCTCGATGTCGTTCACGTACACCAGGTTCTCGTCGTAGTTGCCGCCGCGCACGCTGTAGCCCGCGCTCAGTTCGTTGCGCATCACCACGCCGATCTGCCCGCTCAGCAGGGCTTCCACGCCGTTCTGCGGGGTGGGGATGAAGCGTGTCACCTTCGGATCGAGGCGGATGATGCCCGCGTCACGGTCGCGCTGCCCTTCGATCGTCACCGTGCCGAGGGTGCGGGCCTTCAGCGTGATGTTCAGTTCCCGGTCCTGGCCCGCTTCCAGCGTCATTTCCTCGGAATAGGGCAGCAGACCCGTGAAGCTCACGCGCAGGACGATCGGCCGTCCGGCGGGTACGTTGATGCGATAGGTGCCGTCGGGTTCGCAGGCCACGCCCAGCGCGGTGTTCAACACCACCACATTGGCCAGGGCCAGCCCCACACCTCCCTGATCGGTCACCGTGCCATGCACCTGCGCCTGCTGCGCGGACAGTCCGACCGGAAAGGCCAGCAGCAGTAGGGCGTGGAGGGTCCTGCGCATCGAAGGGCGGCTAAAATAACGAGGGGTTTCGGCCTAGCGTATGTGGGGAGGAGCACACGGAGGCGCGGAGTATGGCGGTGCGGAACCGTGAATGGACGGAAATGAACGTGAACGGGTCCGATGGTATTCCCGTCCATGCACGTTCATTCCCGGTCCGTTCCCCTCCGCCATGTGCAGCGGGAGATCGGTTCATCAGCGATGGCCCTTCCGATCCCGCGGTCCGCGCCGGTGACGAACGCCACGCGGCGTGCGCTCACGAAAATGCCTCGTTGATGTTCTCCGGCAGGTTCTGCGGCCCGCCCCAATGCTCCAGTACCAGCACGTTCTTCTCCGCACAAAGGGCCTTCATGCGTTCACGCGGCTCCTTTTCCACGCCTCCGCCGATCACCAGCATCGTGGCCTCGCCGTTCTCGATCGCCTGCTTCAGTTCGGCCTCGTCCATGTAGCCGGTGGCGGTGATGCCGGCTTCCTTCAACTGCAGGTCGACGATCGCCATCATGGACGGATTGCGTCCGAAGAAGAGCACGGAGGGTCGGGTCATGCCGCGAAAGTAGGGACAGGGGAGAGGGTCTTCATGTCACTTCTTCAACAGCTTGAACGCATGCGTCCACTGGTTGCGGATGAATCCGGGGATGCACCAGAGGATGCACAGCGGTTCGATGGCGCGCGCGGCCTCGACGCCGCCCATGTCCTCGGCCTCCCAACCGATCCCGTCCAGCAATGCGGTCACCTCCTTCTTGGCGTCGGCGTCGTTGCCGCAGATGAACATGGTGGGCTTTACGCCGCCGAAACCGGGATCCACCATGAAGACATTGCCCACGCTGTTGAAGGCCTTGACGAAGTGCGCGTCAGGGTTCACCTTCTGCAGGCGCTCCATGAGGCTGTCCTCCAATGTGGTGAAGAACTTCAGCACACCGTTCTCGGGCGGTGCATCAGCAATGGGGTTGGTGGCGTCGATCACGGTCTTGCCGGCGAGGTCCTTCGCATCGCAAAGTCGGACGGCCGCTTCCGCCGCGGTGCCTTTCACCGCCAAGACCACCAGTTCCGCCCAGGCGGCCACGTCCTTGTGGGTGCCGGTCCTTACGTCCGGATGTTCCTTCAGCCAATCCGCGATGTTCTCGGGATGGCGCGTGGCCATTTGCACCGTGTAGCCGTGCTTGAGGAACCCGGCGGCGAGGGCTTGTCCCACCGCGCCGGTGCCGATGATGCCGATCTTCTTGCTCATGTTCGTCCGATGTTATGGTTGTATGTACAATCGTTGAGCGCCGACTTCAACTTGCGCGGTCCAGCCTGCCGCTGGCCGAGGTGAGGTCCCTGGCGAGGCTGGCGCCCTTTTCCTTGCCGAGAACATTGGAGTAGCGTGCATAGAGACGTCCCCACGCCGTCTTTATCGCCTGCTCGGTACCCAGTGCGGCGGGAGTGGGGTACACCCGTACCGACTTGCCTTCGCTGCTGCGTGTCACCAGGTCGCTTTCCTCGAGTTTGTCCAGCATTCGCGTGATCGTGCTCGGTTTGAGCTCCACTTCGCGGGCGATGTCGCCCGCACCGATACCGGGGCTGCGCACCACGCTCATCAATATGAAGGCCTGTGTGGGGGAGAGACCCGCTTTCGCGAACTCCTCATCGGCCAGCCGTGTAATGCTCCGCGCCATGGCATTGGCCGCGTGATAAAGGCAGTTGCAATAGGGGCTTTTGGCGTCGGGCACGGCGCGAAGATAGCTTGACGTTTGTAAATACAAGCATTATTGTCGCATCACGCGTCCGTCGAACGCGTGGCCCTGGATGCACCGCCGTCCGCCAGTGCGAGCGCCACCGCCATGATCAGCAGCACGTGCACGGGTACCGTATAGCGCGATTGGATGGCCATGGGGATGTGGATCATCCAGATGTACAGGACCATGTAAAGGATCCAGCGGCGATCGAGCCAGGGTCCATAGCGCCGGACGATGCGTCGCAAAAGGACCACGAAGGCAGCGCCGAAGGTGAGGCCGGTGATCAGGAAGGGCGCCAGGACCTTCGCCCATGCGGTGATCCCGTGCGGCAAGCGGGCGATCGGACGAAGATCCCCTTCCGGGCGATAGACGATCTTCTCCATCGGCGGGCTCGGTGAGGTCACCCACAAGCGAATGGCGGTGTACAGGCGCGATAGCAGGAAATACCCGGGGTCGTCCGCGATCATTTTGATGTTCTCCCGCGTGATCGCCTTGTCCAGGGCGATGGTGTAGGGTGCCGAGCGGGTCACGAAAAGTCTCGGGTGTTCGGCGATCATGATGGGGATGCGTTCGCGGTCCTCCGGGGTCATCGCCGGCGCGGTGAGCGAATCAATGCGCTGCCATTGTTCCTGGTACAGGGTGTAGTATCCCTCGGCAGCATCCGGACCCACCCAGGGAAGGAGTTCACGCCCGAAGAACGAATAGCGGAAATAATGCATGGTGCCGTAGCCCGGAAGCCGCATCTGCCAGATGCCCATGTTGGAGATCACTCCGCTGCCGCTGATGGGCACCGGTTTGAAAACACCGTGGGTCTTGAGGTTCCACAGCGCGAACGGCAGGGGCCCGGTGGCACTGAACACGAGCAGGACCAACAATTCCATGCGGAGCACGCGACGCCCGACGCGTGCGCGGAGGAACACCTGGTCCATGAGCCAGACGAACAAGGGGAAGAGCAACAGGACGGGCCTGACCCAGAATCCGGCGGCAAGCAGCACGCCCACGATGATCGCGCGCGGAGGTCGATCCGGAGCGGGCAGCGCTGCAAGGACGGCCGATGTGCACAGCACGGCCATGAGCAGTTCCGGAAAGACCATCTGCGTGTAGTAGAGCATCTGGAACTGCGGCAGCATGAACAGCAGGAACAGGTTGCCGGCGCGCACGCCATGCACATGCCGGCGCAACGCACGTAGCACGAGCATCAGCAGCCCCAGGTAGATCGCCATCTGCACCAGCTTGATCCCCAGGACACCGCCCGCGAGCGAACGCGCCAGAAGGATGAACGCCGGATAGCCCTGCGTGCGATAGGTCTCCATCGGCGGTGGGTCGAACGTGCCGATCCAGTAGGTGAAACGCCCCTGCGCCAGCCCGTCGGCAAGCCCCATATAGGTCGGTTGATCGGATGCGGACATGCCCTGGAACACCCAGAGCGAGGACAGAACGGCCAGGGCATGGAGGGCCAGCAGCACGATCGTTGTCGTGTGCGATCCAAGGATCTCGCGAAGGGTCCTCATCGGTCGTTGCGTCGGCGCCAGCGTTCGGCCAGACATGCGGCCACCACGCGCAGGTAGGGGCGCACCAGTGGCAGCAGGCGCATCTTGGATTCACCCGCTTCGCGTCCGTTCCAATCGTTCGGCAGCACCGTGTAGCGTGCGCCGCGCACAATGGCCTTGAGCGGGATCTCGATCTCCAGTTCGAATCCCGCGGAGCGCAGGGGAAGAAGCCTGTCCATCAATGCCCGCGAATAGAGCTTGAACGGGTTCGTGGTGTCGTTGTAGCGGTACTGGAACACGGCGCAGAGGAAGAGGTTCGCGCATCGGTTGGCCATCCATTTGGCGCGTGGATATCCGCGCACGGTCGCGCCGGGCATCGCCCGGCTGCCGAAAACGCAATCGCAGCCGGTCGTCCGCAGGGCATGATCGAAACGGACGAGGTCGTTCGGATCATCGCTCAGATCGGCCATCATGATGGTCACCCGGTCGCCGGTGTAGTTCTCCAGTCCGAAGCGGATGGCATTGCCGAAGCCGTTCGGTCCGTTGTTGCGGAGCGGTCTCAGTTCAGGAACCTCCCCGGCCAGGTGTTGGAGCACCTCCCAGGTGCGGTCCGTGCTGTGGTCGTCCACGACCACGATCTCATGGGGGATGGGATCTCCGCGCAGGGTGGTCGCGATCGTGACGATCGTTCGCCGGAGGGAGGCCTCCTCATTGTGGGCGGGGATAACGACGCTCAGCATCGGCGCTCATTCGTCCACCACGTTCCGTTTGTCCGCCATCTGGTCCATGGCGTTGCCCTGCCGCTGGTCGGCCACGAAATACAGCGGCCGCCCCTTCACGTTGATCATGATCTGGCCGAGGTATTCGCTGATCACCACGAAAAAGGCGCAGATGAAGAAGAAGTAGATGGCCTGCTGTCCCGAGAGCGCCACCCAGCCCGGAGCGCGGTCCTTCATGAAGAGGAAGATGCCCAGGATGAACAGGCCGTAAAGGAGGTCGAAGACCAGTCCGATCACGCCGATGTACGTGACGAACCGGAGGGGATGCACCGAATTCTGTGCGGTGACGTTGACCGCGCGCATGATGGAGGACCCCAGGTCCTGCCGGGCCAGCCAGAGATCGGGACGGTCCAGCACGTAGTCGTGATAGGCGGGCCGTACCCCGGCATGGCCGATCTGCACACTGAGGTATCCGCTGGGGTCGCGGAGCTTGAGCAAGGTGTTCACCATGGACCGCGGCATGGCGACCAGTCGCGTGACACGAGGGTCCAACTCCACGTGCAGTGCGCGCGCTGCGTAGCGTTGGAAGAGCCGCTGCCCGATCCGGCGCAAGAGGCCGCCGGTGGGTTTGTTGGTGGCCCTGCCGAAGATGATGCGTTCCTCCGACCGGCAGCGTTCCATGATCCGGGGCAGCTCGGTGAGGGGGTCCTGCCCCAGTACGCCCACGGCAACATGGTCACCGATGGCCTGGTCCATTCCGGCATAGCTCGCGATCTCCTCCCCGAAGCTTCGGTTCAATCGGACGTAGTGCAGGGCAGGATGTTCTGCCAGGGCGGTGGTCACCTCTTCCTGGAAGACATCCGTGCCCGAATCGTCCAAGAGAATGATCTCGGAATAGGCCGATGTCTCCTCCACCGAACGTGCCAGTTCATCGAGCGCGGGGTTCAGCAGCCCCTTCGCCTCGGCGGGCATGATCACGATGTACGAGGCCAGGGTGGAACTGGATTTTTCCATGGTGGACGGCTCCGGACGAATATAGATCGGAGGTGCCGATATCTTTGGAGACCTTGAAGGACGGCCCTTCCGGCCTGATGGACGCATTGATCGGACATACCGGGTTCGTGGGTGGAACGCTGTCACAGGCCCATGCCTTCGAAGCCTGTTTCAACTCGCGCAACATCGATGCGGCGCGGGGTGGCCGGTTCGGTCTGCTCGTCTGCGCGGGCGTTCGCGCGGAGAAGTGGATCGCGAATCGCGATGAGGCGGCCGATCTGCGCAACATCCGCGCCCTGCTCGACGTGCTCACCGGGGTGCACGCGGAACGTGCCGTGCTCATCTCGACCACCGACGTATACGCGGACACCCGCGGCAGGACCGAGAACGACGCCGTTGACCTCGAAGGCAACCATCCCTATGGGCGCGACCGGGCGATCATGGAAAAGGAGTTCCAACGCATCTTCCCCGGGGCGTTCGTGGTCCGGCTTCCCGGTCTGTTCGGCGCCGGATTGAAGAAGAACGTCGTCCACGACCTGATCAAGGACCATGAGGTATACAAGATCAACACGGCCGGGCGGCATCAGTACTATGACGTGGGTCGCTTGTGGGACGACCTGTCCCGGATGATGGAGCGCGACATCCACGTGCTGAACATCTGCTCCCCGCCGATCCAGGTGGAGGACCTCTGCCGCGAAGTGTTCGGGGTGCGGTACCATCATCCGGCGCCGAACGCAGCGGACTACGACATGCGCACCGTGCACGACGCGGAATGGGGACGCTCGGACGGATATCTCTACGGCCTGGACGAAGTGCTTGCTGCGATGAAGCGGTTCGTCGACGGACATCCCGACCGACGTCCGCTGCAGCTGCCCGCCACATCATGAGATTGGCCGTGTCCTCCTTCGCGTGGCCGCCGGAGCGCCGATCGGCGATCGGACGATGCCTGCGCCGTCTCGCGCTTGTGGAGGGTGTGGAACTGGTGCTGCCCATGGCGTTCGCGGACCCGGTGCGGGCCACCGTGGATGAGATCGCGGAGGAACGCCACTTCTGGCACGACCACGGCATCGAGGTCGTCTCCGTGCAATCGCTCGTCTTCGGGCGGCCGGAACTGCAGCTGTTCGGTGATGGGGCGGTGCGCGCGGAGCTGATCGATCATCTCGTGCGCATGGCCGAGGTGGCCGCGGCTTGTGGTGCCGCACGCATGGTGTTCGGTTCGCCGGCGAGCCGGCTGCGCCACGGCCTGTCCATGCCCGAGGCGATGAAGATCGCGACCGACCTCTTCCGCCACCTCGGAGAGCGCATCGCACCATTGGGTGTCGTGGTCTGTGTCGAACCCAATCCATCGATCTATGCCGGCTGTGACTTCGTGAACCGGATCGAGGAGGCCGTTGCCCTGGTCCGGGAAGTGGGCCATCCGGCGGTGCGCGTACAGATGGACACCGGCGCCATCGCCCAGGCGATGCGCGATGGATCGCCCCCCGTGCCCGCGGCGGTCCTGGAGGCCGCCCATTGGAGCGGCCACATGCATTTGTCCGTGCCTGGGTTGGAACTGCTGCACAGCGGGGACGAGGAGCAGGCCGCCATCGCCAGGATGGGAGCACCCTGGTCGGGCATCAACTGGGCGAGCATCGAAATGCGCACGCCGAAGGAAGCGGACCATTGTCAGCTCATCACCGAGGCGGTCCAGGCGGTTTCGGTCTGGTATCCGCTCGGCACGAACACATGAGCCCATCGCGTGATACCGATGTGCTCGTGGTGGGCGGAGGTTTCTTCGGCACCTATCTCGCCACGCATGCCGCACGCCGCGGTGCCCGCGTTGAACTGGTCGAGGCCGGCGACCGCATGCTCCAACGCGCCTCGCTCGTGAACCAGGCCCGGGTGCACAACGGCTACCACTATCCGAGGAGCATCCTCACCGGCATCCGCTCCCGTGCGAATTTCGAACGCTTCGCACAGGAGTTCCCCGAATGCATCGATCGCGGGTTCACCCACCTGTATGCCATCGCACGCGATGGGTCGCACGTCACCGCGCAACAGTTCGCGCTCTTCTGCGATCGGATCGGAGCGGAGTACCGCGAAGTGGACGAAGCCGCCGCGGCGTTCTTCGACGGGGACCGTATCGAAGCGGCGTTCGAGGTGAAGGAATGGGCGTTCGATTCCGAGGCACTGCGCGTGCACATGGAGGCGGAGCTGGAAAAGGCCGGTGTGAGGACCACCCTGGGCGTGCGGGTCGAACGCATCGCGGAGGCCCCGGACGGTCGTGCCGAAGCGACCCTGGACCATGGCGATCGCATCCGGGCCGGAGCCGTCATCAACTGTACGTATGCGGCGCTCAACGGGCTCGCCGCGCGTTCGGGTCTGCAGTTCCTGCCGCTGAAACAGGAACTGGTCGAGATCCTTCTGCTGCGTTGGGGACCACCCCTGGGCGACATCGGATGGACCATCCTCGACGGGCCGTTCAGCTCCAGCCTGCCCTTCCCGGCACATCGGGCGCGCTCGCTTTATCATGTCCGGTATTCCACGCATGGGCATTGGTTCGAGGGCGAGGGCCGGCCCCCTCGCGATCTCGACGCCTTGTACCGATCGCCCATGCCGCGCTCCAACCGGATGCACATGATCTGCGATGGTGCCCGGTATGTTCCGGCGCTGCGTCAGGCGGAACCGCTGCCCTCGCTTTGGACGGTGCGCACCAAGTTGCCGGGCAGCGCCCAGACGGACAGCCGTCCCATCCTTTTCAGGAGCGCCGTGGGTCTGCCGAACCTGCACCACGTGCTGGGCGGGAAGATCGACAACGTGTATGATGTCGTGCCGCACCTGGATGCCGTGCTGGACCAATTGGCGCGCGGACCGGTGGACGTTGCAGGCTGAACCGCAGGACCCGACCTTCGCACCATGGCCACTACCGATCCCCGTGCCGAGGCCTTCCTCCGCCTGTTGACGATCATGGACGAATTGCGCGCCCAATGCCCCTGGGACCGCAGACAGACCATGGCCACCCTGCGACCGCTGACCATCGAGGAGACCTATGAACTGGGTGACGCGATCCTGGAGAACGACCTGGACGGCGTGCGGAAGGAGCTGGGCGACCTGCTGCTGCACATGGTGTTCTATGCGAAGATCGGCGCCGAGCGGAAGGCCTTCGACATCACCGATGTGCTGAACGGCATCTGCGAGAAACTGATCCACCGCCACCCACATATCTATGACGACGTGGAGGTGGAGGACGAGGAGGAGGTGAAGGCGAACTGGGAGAGGATCAAGCTCCGCGAAAAGGCGAACAGGAACGCCAGCGGCCTCGGATCCGAGCAGGATGCCGTGCCAAGCGTGCTCGAGGGCGTGCCCAAAGGGCTGCCTTCCCTGGTGAAGGCGATACGCATCCAGGACAAGGCCCGGGGCGTGGGGTTCGATTGGGACAACAAGGAGCAGGTGTGGGAGAAGGTGCACGAGGAGCTCGGCGAACTGAAGCGGGAAGTGGAGGCCGGCTCGGCAAAGCGGTCGGAAGAGCTGGGCGATGTGCTTTTCAGTGTTGTGAATTATGCGCGCTTCCTGGGGATCGATCCCGATGAGGCCCTGGAACGCACCAACCGCAAGTTCATCCAGCGGTTCAAGTTCATGGAACGGGAGGTGGCACGCGATGGTCGTCAGCTCCATGCCATGACGCTGGAGGAGATGGACCAGTACTGGGAGCGGGCGAAATCGGAAGGCTGAGCGCCGGACGACTTTGCGATCCCGTCATGTTCCCGGGGCGACAACTCCCGAACTTTGCACCGCCATGGCAGGGCCGGTGACCATTCCCACGCATCCGCGGAAGCTCACATCCTTTCTCCTGCTGGCCGTATCGGTCGGTGCGGCGCGGGGCCAGTGCGGCACGCCCGTCTCCATATTCCCGTACACCGAGGGTTTCGAGACCGTACCGGCCTGGACCACCGGTGGCACCGGTTCCGATTGGGCCTGGGGAACTCCCGCGCATCCCACGATCAACAGTGCCGGTGGCGGCAGCAAGAGCTGGTGCGTGGGCGGGCTGACCGGTACGTTCTACAACCTGGGTGAACTGTCCTGGCTGCAGAGCCCCTGCTTCGACATGACCGATCTCGACCATCCCTGGGTCTCCTTCAAGATCTTCTGGGAGTGCGAGCGGCAGTATGACGGCATGGTGATGCAGTACTCATTGAACGCCGGCACGACCTGGAGCAACGTCGGTGCGTTCAACGACCCGGTGGACTGCCTCAATGCCAACTGGTACAATTCGAGCAATATCACCAACCTCACCAGCGCCAGCCCGAAGCACGGTTGGAGCGGGCGCGTCGGTACCACCGTCGGCAACTGCCAGGGCGGACAGGGCAGCGGAGGCTGGGTCGAAGCGAAGCACTGCCTGCCCGCCTGCGCCAACCAACCGCAGGTGATCCTGCGCTTCCTTTTCGGTGCCGGCACCGCCTGCAACGATTACGATGGTATCGCCATCGATGACGTGCTGGTCCAGGAAGCGCCAGCGACCACGGCGGACTTCATCACCAGCTGCAACGGCAGCACGATCACGTTCACGGACCAGAGCACCTCCTGCCCGTCGAGCCACCTCTGGGACTTCGGCGATCCCGCGTCCGGGGTGGCCAACACATCGGCCCAGGCCAATCCGTCACACACATATCCTGCGGCCGGCACCTACACGGTGACGCTGACGGTGACCGCGCCATGCAGCGATCCGAGCACGATCACCCTGCCCGTGACCATCCTCGGCGTGAACGTGATCGGCACGGATGCCCTCTGCCAAGGCGGCACCGGTTCGGCGATCGCACAGGTGACCGGAAGCGTACCGAACCTGACCTACGACTGGCAGCCGTCCGGCGGGAACGCGGCGACGGCGACGGGGCTCGCTCCCGGCAGTTACACCGTGCAGGTCACCGCCCCCAACGCCTGTTCCGTCACGGGCACCGTGCTCATCAACGAACCACCGGTGCTCACGGTCACTGCGATGAACGACACCACCGTGTGCCCGGGCACCACCTTGCAGTTGACCGCGCAGGCTGCCGGAGGTACGCCGGGCTACACCTATTCCTGGTCACCGGCGGGACCGCAGGTGGGCCCGACCTCCGCCACCGTCTATGCCGTCACCGCGGAGGATGCGAACGGTTGCTCATCCGCCGCCGATCAGGTGCAGGTCGATCTGCATCCCGCTGTGCAACCCGTGATGTCGATCTCGCTCCTGGCCGGCTGCGCCCCGCTCTGTCCCACGTTCACCGATCAAACGACCGGTGCGATCGCCACTTCGTGGGATTTCGGTGATGGTGGTACGGATGCCGGCGCGCTGGTCGATCACTGCTACGGCACCGGCGGTGCGTTCACACCGGTGCTCACCGTTCTGGATGCGAACGGGTGTTCGGGATCGATCGTTGGTCCGGAGATCCTGGTGAGCGCGCAGCCCATCGCGATCCCGCAGGTGCAGCCGTCGATCGCCGCGTTCGACGCACCCCGGTTCACGGCCATCGATGCCTCCGTCGGTGCGATCGGCAGACTGTGGGAGGTGGGCGATCCCACGATCTTCTCCTCGGTGGACGCAATAGCGCAATTCACGCTACCCGGCGACGGCTGTGTGCCGGTGACGCTGGTCGCATACAGCAATGACGGCTGTGCCGATACGGCCCGAACGCAGGTGTGCGTCGAGGCGGAATACGCGCTCTTCGCGCCGAACGCGTTCACCCCGAACGGCGATGGGATCAACGACGTGTTCCTGCCCATCAGCCCGATCCTCTTCCCGGAGGAATACGAACTGCGCATCGCCGACCGATGGGGCAGGGAGATCTTCGCCACCGCCGATCGTGCAGAAGGCTGGGACGGCATGGATGCTCCCTCGGGTGTGTACATCTGGACGCTCCGCATCCGTGATGCTTTCGGTCGTGGTCATGACCACCGCGGCCATGTGGTGCTGGTGCGCTAACGACCGGCGAGCTCCTTGAGGCCCGCGTACACGCGGTGCATCGGCAGGCCCATCACGGTGTAGAAACTGCCCGCGATCCGTTCGACGGCCACGTAGCCCACCCAGTCCTGCACGCCGTAGGCACCGGCCTTGTCCAGCGGGTGGTGGCGGTCCACGTAGTAGGCGATCTCCGCTTCGGAGAGCGTGGCGAAGGTGACGCGTGCCACGTCCGCAAAGCTCAGGGTGCGTTCCGCGGTGCGCAGGCACACCCCGGTGACCACGGCATGCGTCCGGCCTGAGAGGATCCCGAGCATGCGGCGGGCATCGGCCGCATCCTCCGGCTTGTTCAACAGTCGTCCATCGATCAGCACGGTGGTGTCCGCGGTGATCAGCACCTGGTCCGGTGCCAGGCTTCCGGTGAAGGCATCGGCCTTCTGCCGGGCGAGATGTTCGGCCACCGCATCGTTCGGCATGCCCGGTGGGGGTGTCTCGTCGATCTCCACATGGGTGATCTCCAGCGGGAGGTCCAGCCCCTGCAAAAGCTGGCGACGCCGGGGCGAGGCGGAGGCCAGGACCAGGCGCCAGGGGAGCAGTACGGTGCCGCTCATTGGCCCTGGATGATCACGCGGAGCAGCACGCCGTAGGTCAGGGCCAGCACCATGGCCACCTTCATCACTTGTCCTGCGCGCAGATGCCCGGCCCGGTCGCGTGCCGCGTAGGTGAGTCCGGCCGAGAGCAGCAGCGCGGCGATGATCGCGGCGATGGACCAGAACGAGACCGTGTCGCCGAGGAAGGCCGCCCGCAGCACCAGCAGGGCGGTGACCATGATCAGCACATGCACGATCACCAGCGCGCGGGCGCTGCCCATGCCCATCACGATAGGCACGGTGCGGCAGCCGAGCGCGGCATCGCCGTCCACATCGGCCATGTCCTTCTGCAGTTCGCGCACAAGGGTGCCCAGGAACGCGAACGCGGCGAAGGCGCCGACCCAGTAGCGGATCACCTGCAGGTAGAAGGTGAAGGTGTCAGGGTCGAGCACCAACGCACCGATGCCCTGGGCGTAGGCCCGCTGCAGGTGCGCCACTTCGTAGAGTCCCTCGGTCAGGGGCACCAGGGCGGTAAGCAGGGCCACCACCGCGTTGCCGATGATCAACCGGCGCTTCAGGCTCGAGCTGTAGGTCCACAGCGCGGCGATGGCGAACAGGGGAATGCCGATCAGATGCCACAGGCGGGTGTGCCACACCACGACCGCGCCGAGCAGCAGGCCCGCACCGCTCAGCACCAGATGTCCGGCCATGGCCGTACGCCGTTGCACGCTGCGTCCCACGATCACGGACCCGGGGCGGTTGATCTTGTCGATGCGGGTGTCGAAGTAGTCGTTGATCACGTTGCCGCCCGCGGCGATCAGCACGGTGCTGAGCACGAGCAGGAGGAAGTCCATGCCGGGGAACTGCAGGTGGAGGCCCATGCCGCTGACGATGGAGGCCACCACGCCGTAGCGGACCACCGCCATGGTGGCCGCGATGATCAGCAGGTTCAGCGGGCGGGTCAGGCGCAGCAGGTCGAGCATCTCACCAGGTGTATGCGCCGTCGGTCATCCATTTGCCCTGCACCTTCATGGCCTGCTCGAGCAGGTCGCGCACGCATCCACCACCGCCGGGGAAACGCGATACGAAGTGGGCGATGCCCTTCACCTCCTGCGAGGCATCGGACGGGCAGCAGGCCAGACCGACGCGCTGCATGATGCGCAGGTCGGGGATGTCGTCGCCCATGTATGCCGCGGTGGCGGGGTCCAGGCCGTCACGCACCAGCTCCTCCAGCAGGTCCACCTTGTTGCGCGTGCCGAGGTACACCTCCTTCACGCCAAGCCGGCCGAAGCTTTCGCGCACGCCTTCCGAGCGCCCACCGGAAACGATCACGATGCGCAACCCTTCCTTCACGGCATGCTGCACCGCATAGGCGTCGCGGGTGTGGAACGTCCGGACCGGATCGGTGCCGGGGAGCAGGATCACGCGGTTGTCCGTGAACACGCCGTCCACGTCGAACAGGAAGGCGCGGATCCCCGCGAGCAGTTCCTTATAGCTCTTTTCCATCCGATGCCTCGGGCCGCCAGTGGACGTCCGGATGGTAGTGGTCCATGATCATCCGGCTCATCAGGGCGTAGGCGGCGCGAAGTTCGGGATCGGTGACCGAAAGTTCGAGATGGCGTTGGAGGGTGCGCGCATCGCCGCGGCGGGCCGGACCGGTCAGTGCGTTCTCCGGGCCCACCTCGGCCACCTTGCGTGCGATCGAGTTCCACAGGGGCATCAGCAGGGCGGGATCGATGTCCTGCCGCCTCAGCAGGTGGTCCGCCATCTGCAGCAGGTATACCGGGAAGTTGCTGGCGAACACCGCGGCGAGGTGCAGCATCTGGCGTTGCCGCAGCGGCAGTTCCACCACCTTGCCGCTCACCTCGCGCGCCAGGTCGCGGATCGCTCCGCGCGCCACGTCGTCATTGCCGTCGATGATGAACGGCGTGTGGGTCAGGTCCGCGGGCGTACCCGGGCTGAGGCTTTGGATGGGCCAGAGCACCGCGCGATGCGCATGCGGCATCAGCACGTCCACATCGAGCGCGCCGCTGGTGTGCGCCACCACGGCGTCGCGTGGCACGATACGCGCGGCGAGCTCGGCGATCGCATCGTCCTTCACCGCGATCACATAGATGCCGCAGATGGGCCAGCCCTCGTCGATCGCGAAGGGCGTGGTGCGCAGCTCCCGTGCCAGTTCGCGCGTGCGCCGCTGGTCGCGTCCGGCGATGCCGGTGATGCGCCGACCGGCGCGCCCCAGCGCATGGCCAAGGTGGAACGCCACACGTCCGGTGCCGATCAGCAGCACTCCGTCATCGGGTCGGGCGGCGCTCATGCCTTGCGTTTGCGTCGCACACGCTGGCGCACCGCCAGCAGCGTGCCGAGGAACATCAGGATGCAGCCGGTCCAGAGGATGTTGATCCCGGGGAACACGATGGCCTGCATCACCACGTACTCCTGTTCCGCCACGTCCAGGGCGATCTTCCGGCCCTCCACGCTGCTTAGGTCGAAGCGCACGCGCAGCGGCGGCAGCTCGAAGCCCTTCGCCGCAACGGGCCGTCCGTCGCGATAGATGATCACCGGTGAGGCGGAGAACCAGCGGTGCGGGTCGTAGAGGTCGCGTACGCGCATGTGCAGCACGTACACGTCGAAGTCCGGACCGAGCATGCGGACGGTCATGCTGTCGCGCACGGTGCGCACGCTGTCCAGCACCACCAGGCACGAGGGTGTCACGATGCTGTCGCCCACCTGCTTTTCATAGGTGCGCGCAGGCATGTAGTGGAACAGGGCGGTATCGTTCGGATCCGGTGCGGTCAGGTCCGCATAGCGCACATGGGTGTAGAGGTCGCGGTCCAGCCAGTGCTGCGTGCTGGGTTCGGCCACGTTGCCGAAGCGCGGATTCAACTGCACCAGGGGTTCCAGGGTGAACTGCTTCGCGCCGGGTCGGACGGGCCGCCAGCTGGCGGCATGCCAGAGCGCGCGTCGGGGATAGTCCTGCAGTTCGCGCCAGTGCACGGGCTGGTCGGCGATGAAGCTCGGTCCGGCCGTATGGTCGTCCACCGCGGTGAAGAGCATGTCGCTCACGCGCACGGTATCGCCCCTGCCGTAGCGCTCGGGTTCCTGGGCGAAATAGTCCACCTCGTAGTGCAGGTCCACGCCCTGCTGCCGCTTGCCTCGGTAGTGCACGAAATAGCCACCCATGGGCACGGTGTCGCCGCGGTAGATCAGGATGTCGGTGCCGTTGTCGAGGTCCTTGCTCAGGAAGCGCAGGTCCAAGTGCCCGCCGTTGCGGCTGATCTCCTCCTGGCGGGAGGTGCTGATCAGCGCGCCGAGCAGCACCAGGGCGAAGCCCACGTGCGCGATCGATGCGCCCGCGCCGCTCCACTTGCCCTTCAGGCCGATCCAGATGTAGGCGGCGTTGGCGAGCACGGCGAAGGTGGCGGCGAAGAGCAGGGCGATCAGGTTCGCTTCGCGCGGTCCGTAGTGGAGCACGAGCGTCAGCACCACCGCGATCGCCACCGCGCCAAGGAAGGACCACAGCATGTTGCGGCGGAACTTCCGCATGTCGGTGTCCTTGTAGCGCATGTACTGCACCACGGCCACGAGCAGGGCGATGAGGAATGCGAAGGGGATCTGCCACTTGTTGTAGTGCGCCCTGGCCTCCGCCGGTGGCGCCAGCTTGGCCGAGGCGATGCGCATGAGCCAGTCGCTGTGCATGCCGTCGGCCAGCGCATGCAGCGGCTTCTGGAACGGCGCGATCAGCATGTTGAACACCGGCACCGAGGTGCTGAAGGTGACCTGCGTGGCCGAGAGCAGCAGGACCAGCGCGCCGATGAACAGCCAGAACTCGCGCGACCAGACCGATTCCTCCTGCTCGGGCTTGTCGAAGTCCATGCGGTAGGCGCGCAGGGTGTACCAGCCCGATACGAGCAGGAAGAGCAGGATCGCCATCACCTGCACCTGCAACGCCACCCCGATCACGAGCAGGGCCGCGCTGATGAGCACGTAGAACCGCCGCGCACGCACATCGCGCATCAGGAAGAACACGGCGACGGCCACGAAGAAGAGCATGAAGAGCGTGAGGCCCGGCAGCATGCCGTCACCGGTGAAACTGTGCACGCTGGTGTCGCCCAGCACGCCGCTGCGGGTGAGGAAGGTGGAGTAGAGGACGAGGTGGAAGGTGAGGAGCGTGAAGAGGAAGGTGCTGAACAGCGAGGTCGGCTTGCGCTTGTTCACGATCATCAGGTGCGCCGCGCCCACGAGCGTGAGCCAGGGCACCAGGGAGGCGTTCTCCACCGGGTCCCACGCCCAGAAACCGCCGAAGCTGAGCGCCTCATAGGCCCATGCGCCGCCCATGAGGATGCCGGTGCCGAGCACCATCACACCGAAATAGGCGTAGGGCAGGGCGGGTGTGATCCACTCACGCAGGCGGCGGCGCCAGAGGCCGGCGATGGCGTAGGCGAAGGGCACCATCGTGGAGGCGAAGCCGAGGAAGAGCGTCGGCGGGTGGATCACCATCCAGTAGTTCTGCAGCAGCGGGTTCAGGCCGCGGCCGTCCTGGAACTGCGGGATGCGTGCCAGGTAGTCCGGGATCTGCGTCCACGGCAGCCCGAGGTTCTCCGGCAGCTGGCGCACCAGCAGGAAGGGGCTGCTGCCCACGCGCACGTCGCCGATGTAGATGCCCAGCAGCATCGTGGCCAGGAACACCTGCACCAGCGTCACCACCGTCAAGACGTGGCCTTCCCATTCCCTGGCGCGCAGGATCAGCACGTTGCCCAGCACCACGTTCCAGAAGGTCCAGAGCAGGAACGAGCCCTCCTGTCCCTCCCAGAAGCAGGAAAGGATGTAGCGCATGGGCATCGTCCGGTTGCTGTGCTTCCACACGTAGTCGTATTCGAACCAGTGGTCGAACAGCATGACGAAGAGCGTGAGCACGATGCCCAGCACCGCCAGGGTGTGCACGCGGAAGGCCACGCGCCCGATCCGCCGCCAGCCTTCATCGTTGGTGCGAGCATGCAGCAGGAAGCCCGCGAAGGCGAGCCCCGCCATCACGAAGGACAGGATGGTGAGCAGGTGGCCGAGCTGGCCCGCCCAGGTGTGTTCGCCGACGTGGTCGATGGGGCCCATGGTCTCGGGTCAGGCGTGCGGGCCGTTGGAGTGGGGGAGGTGCGCCGTGCCGGTGTCGTTCATGCCGGCGGTCAGGAGCCTGCGATCTTGTTCTCCTGGTTGTACTTGCTGGGGCACTTCATCAGCATTTCCCGCGCATCGAACGTGCCATCGTCCGCGGCGCTGCCGATCAGCACCAGACGCTCGCTGCGTTCAAGGTCCTGCGGCTTGGCCTTGGCCAGCCGCACCGTGCAGCTGCGGCCGTTCAGGTCCTGCATGGTGAAGGTGGTCAGGTTCGTGTTCACGCTCGGGTCGTACACGATCTCCTGCGAGCGGTCCAGCGTGCCCACCACGTGGTATTCCTGTCCGGGGTTGTCGAAGGCCTCGTCCAGGTCCGCGTAGGTGCTGCTGTCACTGAGCGAACCGATCAGCGCGGCGATGGCCACCGCGATCAGGGCGATGGCGATGATGTGGGTGCGTTTCATGCCTTGTGGCGCTCGTTCATCCGCTTCTCCAGCCGGGCCAGGCGGCGGTCACTGCGGAACATCCAGAAGGCCAGTCCCAGCAGCACGACCGTCACCACGGCGATCACGGTGTTGATCTTGCCGGAGCGGTAGAAGGTCTCCTCCAACCAGTCCGGCGCCGCGGACGAGGCAAAGGTACGGACCGCCAGCAGGGCCGCGACGGCGGTGGTGGCGAGCTTATGCAGATGGTTCCTCATCGAGCCAGGCTTCAATGCGCCGGGCACGGCGGCGCAGGGTGTAGAGCCAGGTGCCCACCAGCACCCATCCGGCCACGGCGGGGTAGAACACCGTGCGCAGGTGATGGTCCAGGTCGTACTGGCTGAAAGCGGGATTGCCCCCTTTTCCGGGGTGCAGGGAATCGGTCAGGCGCGGCAGCACCAGGAAGAAGACGATCATGAGCGCGTAGGCGAAGATGTTGTAGATGGCCGCCAGCCGCGAACGCTTGTCGAACTCGTTCACCGATCCGCGCAGCACCAGATAGGCCAGGTAGATCAGCGTCACCGCGGCGGCGCCGTTCAGCTGCGGGTCGCTCGTCCACCACGTGCCCCAGGTGTTGCGCGCCCAGAGGCTGCCGGTGATCAGGCCGAGAAAGGCGAAGAGCAGGCCGGTGCTCACGGCGCTCACCGCCGCGCGGTCATGCTCCAGGTCGTTGTTCCGCAGGGTGCGGATGCTGTGCAGGAGCGAAAGGGTCATCAACCACATCATCGTGAACCACATCGGCACGTGGAAGAAGAGGTTGCGGATGGTCTCGTACAGCACGCTGCGGTCCGGGAATTCGAACGGCCCGGCGGTGTCCTCCACCGGCGGCGCACACCCGGCGTTCGCGATGCCCGCGCCCTTGGCCGGGTTCCAGAAGGCGTCGTGGAAGACCAGCGTGCGGCCGTTGCTGCGCACCACCAGATGGCTCAGGTCGCGGCGCAGTCCATCGGGCACGTCGAACACCACGCGCAGGCGGTCATCGCGCTCGGCCGTGGCGGCGGTCGCGCACACGAACTGCGCGTCGTTCTGCAGCCAGGCCTGCGGGGCATCGGCCGTGAAGCGGGTGTTGTAGCCCGCCACCACCACTTCGTTGCGGCCCGGCGGCAGCTTGTCCTCGGAAAGGTGCACCAGCGCGGGGGCGAGGGGCGTGCGCAGACCGACGATCACCACGTACAGCAGCAGGAGCACGCCCAGGGCCTTCCACCACCCGCTTTTCATCGGTCGCGCCAAAGGTAGGGGAAGAGCACCCAGGCCAGCGTGACCGCGATCACGTCCACCAACCCGAGCCAGAGCAGGTACTTGCCCGTCACCGTCCACGGCATGCCGATCAGCGCCAGGCGGCCCGCCTTGATGGCCGAAAGCAGCAGGGGCAGCACGATGGGGAAACCGAGCACCGCCATCAGGCCCACGCCGTTGCCCGCCCGGGAGGCGATCGCGCTCACCAGCGTCAGCACCGCGGCGAAGCCCGTCCCGCCGGCCACCACCGCCAGCAGGTACTGGCCCACGTTGGCATCGTTCAGCGGTGCGTGGCCCAGGAACAGCACGTAGGTGCCGAAACTGAGCAGACTGAGCACGAGCATGGTGCCCGCGCCATAGATCACCCGGGCCAGGATCACGTTGCGCGGATCGGCCAGGGTGTAGAGGTAGAGATGCTGGCCGGCATCCTCGCGCTGGAAGGAACGCGCCAACGTGTTGAACGCCGCGAAAAGCAGGATGATCCAGAACAGCGCGTTCCATGCGGTGCCCTCGGCGCGCCCCTGCATGGCCTGGTAGGCGACGAACACCGCGCTCACCACGTACAGCAGCGAGCCGCCCACGGCATGGCGCTGGTGCAGGTCCAGCCGCAACTCCAGACGGAGCAGGTGCAGGATCTCGGCGGGGCGCATGGCACGAAGGTATCGGGGGGAGGGGAACGCTGAACGCGGAACGATGAAGTAGGGAACGCGCGAACGGGAAGCACGGCGGTCCGCACATGGCCCACGGTCAGTACTTTCGAACATGCGCCCGCTCTCCCGCGTCCTTCTCCTCAGTTGCCTCCTGTTGGCCTTCGGCTTCTCCGGCCAGCGGACCCACGCACAGGGAGCCACCTCCGCGGGCACGGACTTCTGGCTGGGCTACATGGAGAACCTCGATCTCGGCCTCAACGGCCCACCCTATCTCTATCTGGTGGTGAACGCGCTGCAGAGCGCACAGGTGGTGCTGGAGGTGCCCGCCACGGGTGATGCCTTCCCCTACAGCGTGCCCGCGGGCGGCAGCACCGTGATCTACGTGCCCGCCAACTTCAGCTACCCCGTGGGCGCGGAGGTGTACTACGCCGATGGGCTGCACATCACCGCGGACGTGCCCGTGACCGTGCACGCCATCCACCACCGCCTCTATTTCTCCGAGGCCACCCTCGTGCTCCCGTATCCGGAACTGGGCACGGACTACATGGTGGTGGCGGAAAAGGACGTGGACGGATCCAGCCCGAGCGAGTTCCTGGTGCAGGCCACCGCCGATGGCACCGCGGTGCAGATCACCCCTTCGGTGCTCACCAGCAGCTTCCGCCCGGCCGGGGTGCCCTTCACCGTGATGCTCGATGCCGGCAACACCTTCCAGCTGCAATCGTTCGACGACCTCACCGGCACCGTGGTCACCGGACTGGATCCCGCCAAGCCCATCGCCGTGTTCGGTGGATCCAAGATGGGCCGCGTCACCTGCATGGCCGCCACCGATCACCTCTGGACACAGCTGATGCCCACCACCAGCTGGGGCGTGCACTTCGCGGCCGTGCCCTACAAGGACCGTGGAGGCGACATCTTCAAGATCCTCGCCCTGAACGACGGCACCACCGTCACCACCACCACGGGTCTCACCCTTCCCCTCGATGCGGGCGAATACGCCGCACCGCTCCTCAGCACACCCGCGCTGATCACCAGTGACGCGCCTGTCGCCGTGGTCCAGTTCAACCAGAGCCAGGACTGCAACGGCGCGCCGGGCGATGGCTGCATGGCCTTCGTGCCACCGAGCGACCACCGTTCATTGTCCAGCCGCTTCTGGTCGCTCACCGGTCCCGGGGGCGCCCCCACCGGCTGGACCCCGCTGCACACCCTGAACGTGGTGACGCAGGCGAAGGCCGGCGCGCCCTCGGTGCTGCTGGACGGCGTGGACATCGGACCGCAGTTCCTGCCCATGCCCGCGGCCGCCGGTTGGTACTACCTGCGCACGGACATCGTGGAGGGGCCGCACGTGCTGCAGAGCGGCAGCCCCTACCAGGCGCAGGTCAGCGCGTTCGGTGATTACAACGGCCTCACGTACTACACCGGCTACCAGGAGGAAATGGTCAGCACGGCCGTCATCGGACCGGAACGCCCCGCCGTGCTGGACCTCTTCGTTCCGGTGGGTGCGCCATGGGTGTTCCAGGCAGCGCAGCCCGGGTCGCAAGGCACGCTCACCATCGTGGATGCCACCGGTCGCATCGTGCGGCAATGGTCCAACATGCACGACGGACAGGTGGTGCGGCATGATCTGGGTCCCGGCGCGTTCGCCTACCTCTTCCAGGAACGGCAGGGCGGCGTGCGGCAGCGTGGGCGGCTGGTGGTGATGCCCTGAGGGGGTGGGAGGGGACGAAAGTGCGCGGAGGCGCAATGAGAGGCATGGTCCGGCCCGGCTTTGGATCCGCAGAAGAGGCCCCATAAATGGCGCAAGTGTTCGGCAGGCGGAGCTTCGCGGAGCCTGACCGCCACTTGTGCCTGAAGACCCCGGAAAGCCGTTCGGATCTGCGGATGCGCTCGCCGGTCCCTGACCGGCTTCACCGAAACGGATCATCCACGACCGCTGCGCTTGTGCGAATACCAAATGGACGGGAACCTTTGCGTTGAGCACGATCCATCACAAATAATGATATCTCGAATAAATGATCTTTTCGTCTTGTTCTGGCGTTCTTTGGTGCTTACATTCGTTCATCCTGCCTGACCGACCATGACCTGCCATCCCTGCATACAGCGAATGATGTGCGGATCCAGTTCCGGTCGACACGATGGGCAGGACAGCTGATCGCAGGGCGGCGTGCCGCGTGTGCGGAGGGTGTTCCCTCCCCGTGGACGCATACACCAATACAAGCGCATTCTCCTTTTCA
>JACJZJ010000002.1 GCA_020635675.1 Flavobacteriales bacterium
TACATCGAAGCGGCGTTGGCGAGCAGCTACGAACTGGTCCACCCGTATGGCGATGCCGCCGGAGCGGAGCATGCCCCGGTGCCGGTGGAAGAAGCACCAGGTACGCCACCCCCTCCGGGACCGATCGTCGGGGGATCCACCGCCTCTTCCAGCACCAACGAAACCAGTTCCAATGGTAAGGCGATCACTCCGAGCACCCGGCTGCGCTTCACCGACTGGCTTTCGGAACCTGTCCGGATGCCTTCGGATGGATCGAACGGACCGGTGACACGATCACCCGGGACCGCATCTTCGGACGGACCTGTCGCCGAACCCGAAGCACCCCTGGACACCGGGTCCCTGATCGACCGGTTCATCGCCCAGCAGCATCCGGAACCGGTACCTACCGCGGCTTTCTTCACCCCGCAACAGGCGGCAAAACGGAGCCTGGAAGAGCGAATGGACCTGGTGACCGAGACCCTGGCGCGGATCTACGAGCAGCAGGGGAACCATGCCAAGGCCATCGCCACTTACCGGGAGCTGGCGTTGAAATACCCCGCGAAAAGCGCTTACTTTGCGGCCCTTGTTCAAAAGCTGGAAGGCCGGACGAACAAGTAGGACAAGCCTTTCATCATGGTAGCTATCTCGATCCTCATCCTGATCGTCTGCGGTCTTCTCGCCCTGGTCGTGCTCGCCCAGAACCCCAAAGGAGGCGGCCTGGCGGCCGGTTTCACGGGTGCCCAACAGATCGGTGGTGTGCAGCGCACGGCGGACTTCCTGGAGAAATCGACCTGGACCCTGGCCGGCGCCCTTTTCGTGCTGTGCCTGATCTCGGCCTCGATCCAAGGCAGCACCCGGCAGGTGGTGGACGAGTTGGATACGCCGAGCGAGCAGGTGACCTCGGGCAATGTGGACCCGAACGCCGTGGACCAGGACGTGGAGGACAGCGGCACCGAGCAGACGGTCCCAGACGCAGGCGAACCCGCTCCGGCCCAGTAGCCCCGGACAAGCTGTCAGCGCCTGACTGACAACCCATCCCTTCCAAGGGCAAGATCGACAGCCTACAGCTTCTGGCATGCCCCTTGACCGGGGGCGGCCACGATCGAAACCGCATCAAAATCATCCCTACGTCAATGGCAACGAAAGTGAAACCGCTGGCCGACCGCGTGCTCGTTGAAGCCGCCGCAGCCGAAGAGACCACCAAGGGGGGCATCATCATCCCCGACACCGCCAAGGAAAAGCCACAGCGTGGCAAAGTGATCGCCGCCGGCACCGGACGGGTGGCCGACGACGGCAAGGTGACGCCGCTCAGCGTGAAGGTGGGCGACGAGATCCTGTACGGCAAGTACAGCGGAACCGAGCTGAACCTCGACGGCAAGGACTACCTGATCATGCGCGAGAGCGATATCTACGCCGTCCTCAACTAAAATACCTCACCTCGAGACCAAAAACCGATACTGCAATGGCAGCCAAGAACATCCAATTCGAGCTGGACGCCCGCGATCGCCTGAAGAAGGGCGTGGACAGTCTGGCCAACGCCGTGAAAGTGACCCTCGGACCGAAGGGCCGCAACGTGATCATCGACAAGAAATACGGCGCCCCCAGCGTGACAAAGGACGGGGTGACCGTGGCCAAGGAGATCGAACTGAAGGAGCCCGTGGAGAACATGGGCGCCCAGATGGTGAAGGAAGTGGCCAGCAAGACCGCCGACGCGGCGGGTGACGGCACCACCACCGCCACCGTGCTCGCCCAGGCCATCGTGACCGCCGGCCTGAAGAACGTGGCCGCCGGTGCCAATCCGATGGACCTCAAGCGCGGCATCGACAAGGCCGTGACCACGGTGGTGGACGAGCTCAGGAAGATGAGCAAAACGGTCGGCGACAACGACGACAAGATCAAGCAGGTGGCCACCATCAGCGCCAACAACGATGAGACCATCGGCGCGCTGATCGCCGAAGCCATGGGCAAGGTCAAAAGGAGGGCGTGATCACCGTGGAGGAAGCGAAAGGCACCGACACCACCGTGGAAGTGGTGGAGGGGATGCAGTTCGACCGCGGCTACCTCAGCCCGTACTTCGTGACCAACGCCGACAAGATGGAGGCCGAGCTGGAGAGCCCCTACATCCCGATCTACGACAAGAAGATCAGCAGCATGAAGGAGCTCCTGCCGATCCTGGAGAAGAGCGCGCAGACCGGCAAGCCCCTGCCGATCATCAGCGAGGACGTGGACGGCGAGGCCCTGGCCACCCTGGTGGTGAACAAGATCCGCGGCGCCCTGAAAGTGGCCGCCGTGAAAGCCCCCGGCTTCGGTGATCGCCGCAAGGCCATGCTCGAGGACATCGCCGTACTGACCGGTGGCACCGTGATCAGCGAGGAGCGCGGCTACAAGTTGGAGAACGCCGACCTGAGCTACCTCGGCAAGGCCGAGAAGATCACGATCGACAAGGACAACACCACGATCGTGAACGGCGCCGGCAAGAAGGCCGACATCACCGCCCGCGTCAACCAGATCAAGGCGCAGATCGAGACCACCACGAGCGACTACGACAAGGAGAAGCTGCAGGAACGCCTGGCCAAGCTGGCCGGTGGCGTGGCGGTGCTCTACGTTGGTGCGGCCACCGAAGTGGAGATGAAGGAGAAGAAGGACCGCGTGGACGACGCCCTGCACGCCACCCGCGCTGCGGTGGAGGAAGGCATCGTGGCCGGCGGCGGCGTGGCCTACATCCGCGCCCAGAAGTCGCTGGAGAAGCTCGAAGGTGCCAACACCGATGAGACCACCGGTATCGGCATCGTGCGCCGCGCGCTGGAGGAGCCCCTCCGCCAGATCGTGGCCAACGCCGGCATCGAAGGAAGCATCGTGGTGCAGAAGGTGCGCGAGGGAAAGAGCGACTTCGGTTTCAACGCCCGCACCGAGGAGTACGAGAACCTGTTCGCCGCCGGCGTGATCGATCCGACCAAGGTGACCCGCATCGCCCTGGAGAACGCGGCCTCGATCGCCAGCATGCTGCTCACCACCGAGTGCGTGATCAGCGAGGAGAAGGAGGAGAAGGCCCCCGCGATGCCGCACGGCGGCATGGGCGGCGGCATGGACATGATGTAAGGTCCAACCGTTCCCAACAAATGCAAACCCCGGTCAGCAATGGCCGGGGTTTGTCGTATCCGTCCATCCTCCGTGATGATCCCGTGATGAACTTCGGCCAACTTTGCCGACATGCGTCGCATCCTGTTGATCGAGGACGACAAGGACATCAGCGATCTGGTCCGCCTGCACCTTACCGATCTGCAATACGAGGTGGAGCAGGTTTACGATGGCCGTGAAGGACTGGCGCGCGCACTGGAACAACGGCACTGCTTGATCGTACTCGATCTGATGCTGCCGCGGCTGGACGGCATCAGCATCTGCCAGAAGCTTCGGGCGGAGCGGGTGGCCATACCGATCCTCATGCTGACCAGTCGCGCGGAGGAGATCGACAAGGTGATCGGGCTGGAGACCGGCGCGGACGATTACATGACGAAACCGTTCAGCGTGCGCGAACTGCTTGCGCGCGTGAAAGCGTTGCTGCGCCGCATGGAGCGCACACCCGAGCAGTTGCCTCAGGCCGATGATATCGACATACCGGGACTGCACATCGATACGCGCAAGCGATCGGTGGAGGTCCACGGTACGCGGGTCGAGCTGACACCGAGAGAATACGATCTGCTCCTCCATCTGGCCCAGCATCCGGGGGTCACCTTCACACGGGAGGAGTTGCTGTCCAAGGTCTGGGGCCTTGAGTACACCGGATACGAGCACACGGTCAACTCCCACATCAATCGCCTTCGCAACAAGGTGGAGCGGAAGATCACCGAACCGGAGTTCATCCTGACCACCTGGGGTGTGGGGTATCGTTTCTCCGATGCGTGAGGCACCACATCGAGTCCCTTGGGGCTCCGGTCTTTTCTGGAAGGTCTCGGCGATCTTCCTGGTGGTGTTGCTGGTATTCGCGGGGATCACGCTGAAGGTCCATATCGACACCTCCCGGAACTACGCGCTGGAGGTCGCGCAGCGTCTGAACCACGACCTGGCGGCGCACACGGTCAACGAGATCCGGCCCTTTCTGAACGGAGAGGTCGCCGAAGAGAAGATCGGCACGCTGATGCATTCGATGATGGCGGTGAACCCCAGCATCGAGGTGTACGTGCTGGATACCGCGGGGAAGATCCTGAAATACGTGGCGCTCGATGGCGAGGTAAAGCTGGACAGCGTTGGGATGGACCCCATCCGTCGTTTTGTGGCCGGCCCCCGGGAACAGGTGCCGATCGTGGGCGATGATCCCCGGGCCCCCGGTGAACAGAAGATCTTCAGCGCAGCAGCCGTGGAGGAGAACGGCCGCATCGAGGGCTATGTGTACATCATCCTTGCGAGCCAGGAATATGCGGGCGCGGCGGACACGCTTTTCGGCAGCTACTTCCTCCAATTGGGCAGCCGGTCGATCCTGTTCGCCTTCCTGCTGACGGTGGTGGGGGGCCTGCTGGCGATCTACTTCATCACAATGGACCTGGACCGGATCATCGCCGGGTTCCGCCGTTTCCAATCGGGCGATCTGGGCACGCGTATCCATCCCCCCGGCCGTGGCGCTTTGGGCCACGTGGCCACGACCTTCAATGACATGGCGGGGACCATCGAACGGAACATCGAGGAGCTCAAGGGGATGGACAAGTTGCGGAAGGAACTGATCGGCAACGTGAGCCACGATCTGCGCACGCCGATCGCCGCGATCCAAGGCTACGCCGAAACGCTGTTGATGAAAGAAGACCGCCTGTCCGCCGACGAAAGGCGTGATCATCTCCGGACGATCATGCAGAGCGCCGAGCGCCTGCGTCGGCTCGTGGACGACCTTTTCACTCTGAGCAAGCTCGAGGCAGGCCAGACCGAACTGGAGCTGGAGCCGCTGTCGTTGGGTGAACTGGTGCACGACGTGGTGAACAAACTCCGGTTGCTGGCGAAGGAGAAGAACGTGAGCATCAACATCATCATGGCGAAGGACCTGCCGATCGTGGAAGTGGATGTGCGCCAGATCGACCGGGTGCTGCAGAACCTTCTGCACAACGCGATCAAGTTCTGCCGGCCGGGGGACCACATCACGGTGGAACTGGACGGCACGCGGCCGGACGCCGTGGAGGTGCGCATCAGCGACACTGGTATCGGGATCCCGGAGGACGAGCTGCCGCACATCTTCGACCGGTACTTCAGTGGTGGCCGCTCCCTGAAAGGGGACGGGGCCGGGCTCGGGCTGGCCATCGTGAAACGCATCCTGCAGATGCACGGGAGCGATGTGGAGGTCAGCAGCAAGCCCGACGCGGGAAGCACATTCAGCTTTACCCTGCGCTCGCGCATCGCCTGAGCGGTCGCGATCAAAAGTGATCGGTGCGTGATCGCATCGTGATCACCCTCCGGGACCTTCGTGGTCGTGGTCCTCCCATGGGCCCGAAACCGATAAGACCATGAAGTATCCGATGAAAACGTTCAGCACGATCGCGATGATGGGGCTGGCCCTGGCGGCGTGCAAAAAGGACGAGATGGAGGACATGTCCTCATCCAACAACAACCCCAATGCCGGGCCTGCCATCGACCCGAGCACCGCACCGCGGGTGTCCGTGGACCGGTTCAGCATGGACGCCGGACATCTGTTCGTCAGGGACGGGTCCAATGGACTGCCCGGCGCGAACGCACCCATCGACTTCGACCAGGCCCCGTTCATCACAATGGGGCTCGGCCCCAACGGCGAACACGTCGAGTACTACAACTTCGATGTAATGCCGACGACGCCCGCGCCGATCTGGGTGCTCTTCCGCGAGGGGGCGAGCGACCCTGTCAGCGGACAGTTGAACATCATCGACAAGATCCCGGGCGAGAGCGGGTACAACGATCTCTGGCAGGTATACAAGGTGACGGTGCCGAGCGACTATGTCGCCAATTCGGTGACGAGCCGCGCGGAGATCGCCGCGCTGGGCTACATGGTGCAACCGCAGACCCTGATCGTCAATTGCCCGATCGTACCGGATGGCTCCACCGCGATGAAGCGCCTGAACGGCGAGAGCAACGCCCTGGTGCAGTGCTGGTACCAGGACCAGGTCGGCTTCTACTTCAACTTCTCCGAGCACACGTTGATGGGTCCGCCGGTCCCGACATCACCGATCTACGTCACCTTCAACATCAACCCCGACCAGCCCGACGGCGGACCACCCTCCGGTTTCGTTACGGAGATGGGCAACATGCAGACCCACAACGTGATCGCAACACTTCCGGCGGACATGACGTACTCGCCACTTTGGAACGTGCAGATCTATGACAACGCGAACTTCAGCATGGTGAGCGACCTGAGCTCGGCGCAAATGGCCAACATCCTGGTGAACGGCGCCGCGCTGGTGAACTGTCCTGTGGTGAGCGTTCAATGAGCCGCATCCGCGTCCCCGCGTGAGGTTCCGGGACGGTGCAAGGAGGCCTCCATCCGAGGGATGGGGGCCTTCATCTTTCCCGTCCCGCGCGTGGCTTGAGCTTCGTCCACAAATAGATCAGCGTTAACGGAACGGAAACACCTCGACCGCACCCCTGCGGCTATCCTTGCCCACCCGAAAGGAAGCCATGTTCCGGTCGCTGGTCGCATTCGTTCTGTTGTTGGTCGCGGGCATCGTACAGGCCCAGGGCACGGTGCGCGGCAAGGTGACCGACCCACGCGGGGAGGCCTTGATCGGTGCGACGATCGTTTTGAAGGACGACCCCGGCACCGGAACGACGACCGATCTGGACGGCAACTACTCATTGCGCCTCGATCGTTCAGGACCCACCATCATCGTTGTGGCGTTCGTCAGCTTCGAATCTCAGGAGCTCACCCTGGAGCCGAAGAGCGGCGAGGTGGTGGTCGCCAATTTCGAACTGGCCGAGAAGAACATCGAGCTGAAGCAGGTGGAGGTCGTCGCGAAAGCCCGTCGTTCCGGCGATGCCTACCTGGAGCGGATGAAAGTGAACTCAGCCACGAACGTCGATTTCATTTCCAAGGACGTGATGGCCCGGACCGGCGATGGCGATGCGGCCTCGGCCGTGAAGCGGATCACCGGTGTTTCGACCGTCGGCTCGTTCGTGACCGTCCGTGGGCTGGCGGACCGTTACATCGTGAACACGATCAATGGCTCCAGGGTGCCGACGTTGGACCCGTTCACCAACAACCTGCGGCTCGATCTGTTCCCCACGGGTCTGTTGGACAATATCGTGATCACCAAGACGGCCTCACCGGACCTGCCTGGTGACTGGTCTGGGGCCTACCTGTCCATGAACACCAGTGACTATCCTTCGCGCTTGATGGTGAGCATCTCCAGCGCGATCGGTTACAACCCGAACTCGAGCTACAAGAAGATCGTGAGCGCGAGCATCGGTTCGACCGATCTGCTCGGCTGGGACGACGGGTCGCGCGACGTGCCGGACGGCGTTCCCTCCGACGTGGAGGATTTCCCCACGTTCGTCGACCCCGATCTGTACCAGCAGCTCGTCCTGCTCGGCCTTCAGAACTGGCTCGACCACTATGGCATCACCGGGTCCACGCCCGGATTCACCTCCACGAACATGGGCACCAGCAGCACCTTGCAGCATCTTGCTCTCACAGAGCTCGGACTGCTTCCCCCGGCGCTGCTCAATGATGCGAACGCGGTGCAGGTGGCCGTGGACGCATACAATTCCATGTACGACCTGCCCTACTTCTCACCCACCGTGAACGGCGAACTCGCCACATTGAACAACAAATGGGACAATTCGCACTGGCGCGTGGGCGAAACGACCGGCGACCCGAACTACAACATCTCCCTGAGCATCGGGAACCAGGTGGACCTGTTCAAGAAGAAGGAGCAGCCCAAACAGCTGGGCTATCTGATCGGGTTGCGGTACATGGCGGAGACGCAATACGATGCGGAGTCGACCATCGAGCGATCGCCCGAGCGGTACGATGATGAGAACCCCGGTGATATCTACTTCAAGAAGGGCGACCAGAAGGTCAGCCAGGTGTCCAACGGCTGGAACGCCCTGGGCAACCTCTCCTTCAAGCTCGATCGGAACAACACGTTCTCCCTGATGGCGATGGCGAACGTGCTGGGCCAGAACAATGCGCGTTACCTACAGTACCTGCAGCCCGGGATCAACAGCTCGACCTTCGTTTCCGAGGACCAGTTCTACGAACAGCGCCGGCTCTGGGTCTTTCAATACGGCAGCAAGCATCTGATCCCGGCGTTGAACCTGACCGTGAACGCGGATGTGAGCTATTCCACCGGTGAAAGGGACGTCCTGGACATGAAGTCGGTGAAGTACATCCTTCCCCCGCCGGGGCAGCCCATCTCGGACGTGGATGGAGCGCAGGGCCCGCCGGGAAGGATCTACCGCTATCTGAACGAGGACATGTTGGATGCGCGACTCGGCCTTGAGCTACCCCTGGCCGACGACGTGAAACGCCCGAGGAAGTTCAAATTCGGCGGGGCCTTCCGGCACGACGAGCGCACGAACGAACAGAAATATTACACGGTCCTCGATGCCCCTGGGCCCACGCAATGGGAGGATCCGGGTCGGTTCGAGCTGGGTCCCGACGGCCGGTTCCCCTCGCGCTACGCACCCTATGGCTCGTTCAAGGACAATGACATCGGCATCCTGGACGTCTGGGCGGGCTATGCCATGGTGGACCTGGCCTTGAGCGGTCGGCTGCGGCTTGTAGCCGGCGCGCGAGCGGAGCACACCGACCTGATCAGCGACATCCAACGGTTCCATGAGCTGAACATCGCTGCGGACGACACCATCCGGGGCACGGTAGGCGACGTTTCGATCAACGGCGCACTGACGCCGGAGCCCAAGCCCGCGCGACCCGGTCAGATCGACCAATGGGACCTGCTGCCCAGTGCGAACCTGATCTACAAGCTGCGCGACCAGGTGGACGCCCCGATGAACCTGCGCCTGAGCTATTTCCGCTCACTGGGGCGACCGAGCTTCCGGGAATTCTCCGTGGTCCAATACTATGACTACCTCTTGCAGGCGACGATCTACGGCAATCCGGACCTCCGGATGACACGGATCGACAACGCCGACGTTCGTCTGGAGTATTTTTTCAAGAACGGGGACAACATCTCGCTCAGCGGGTTCTACAAGCATTTCGAGGACCACATCGAACTGCTGCAGACCGCGGGCGGAGGCTTCACCTGGCGCAACGCGAACAGCTCGCATGTTTATGGCGCGGAGCTGGAGGGCAAGTTCCGGATCCTACGCGGCCTGGTATGGCGAGGTAACCTGACCCTGATGTCGTCAGAGTCGGAACTCACCTTCAATGTCAACGGGGAAGAGCGTGATTTCACCACAGAGATGTTCGGTCAGGCGCCATACATCGTCAATTCGATGCTGTCGTACGGCCTGGACAGCCTGCAGCTGACCTTCGGTGTCTCATACAACGTCCAGGGGCCGAAACTGGCGGTGACCAACTCGGAGGTCGCCCCGGATGGCATCCGTGCGTACGAAATGCCGCGTCATCTGATCGACATCACCGTGAACAAGAAGTTCGGGAAGCATTGGGGCGTGAAGTTCCGCGTACGCGACCTTTTGAACGCGCCGCGGCGCCGGAGCTACAAGTTCGCCTCGGGTTACGACCTCGATTTCGACAAATACACCTACGGCACCGAGTACATCCTCACCCTGTCCTATTCGATCCGCTGACCCATGCGTGCCGCGACACACCTCCTCCCGCTGCTGGCACTGGCCGTTCCGCTGACCCTTCACCTGGAGGTCGAGGCCCAGAGCGACATCGAGAACGTGATCGTGGAGACCTACTACATCAGCAACGCCGACGATGGCACGGATACGGTCGGCAGCACCCTGATCGAAGGCAGCCGTACGTACCGCGTTTTCCTGGATCTCTGCGACGACTGTTCCCTGCGCGCGATCTATGGCGACGCCAACCATGCGCTCGTGATCGCGAGCACCGCCCCCTTCTTCAACAACCTTGACCGGGGGAAGACCTACGGCCACGAGATCAACAACAGCGCCCTGGACGAGAACACCGTAGCGCTGGACAGCTGGCTGTCGATGGGCGCGGCGAGCAATCAGAAGTTCGGGATCCTGAAGGCGGAGGACAGCGATGGCTCGATCGTCGGTGGATCGAACAACGACGGTGGGAGCGCATCCGTACCGGGTGGGCTCTTGGTCAACAACGATCCCGACGCAGGGATCCCACTCACCGACGCGGACGGCCTTGCACCGCTCAATGGCGGTGTGGCGCTGCCCCCGAACTTCTTCCACACCGGTGACGACCCGGCCGTGGTGTTCAAGGATAGCACGCTGTACGACCTGTTCATCTCCTATGATGCCCGGATCGGCTGCGCCGCCCCGGGCGTTCAGGGGCCCACCTCGGAGAACAAGGTCCTGATCGCCCAGCTGACCACCACCGGTGACCTGACGTTCGCATTGAACGTCGAGGTGGAGCGTGGGAACGGCGACGTGGTGAAGTATGTCGCGAACGACAGCATCCTTCTGGCGGACGAGACGGCGAGCGGCCTGCTGAACTATCCACCGGTGTGCGGTTGCACCGACCCGAACTACGTGGAGTACGACCCCTCGGCCGGATGCGATGATGGCAGCTGTCAGACCCCGATCGTGTTCGGCTGCCTCGACACGCTCGCCTGCAACTACGATGCATCTGCGAATTTCAATGTGGAGGCATTGTGCTGCTATGGCCCGAACGACTGCAACGGCCTGGACATCACCCTGATCTGTCCGGACGCCGGAGTGGAGGACCTTGAAGCTCCGACCTTCACACTATTTCCCAACCCGGCCTCTGAACGTCTGTTCATCGAGAACGCCGGACGGCCCAGTGGAACGCTCGAAGTTCGCCTCCTGGACCTGACCGGTCGCACCGTGCATCGCACGCAGGTCGATCCCACACCGGGTGGTCGGTCCGCGATCGATATCCGTTCACTGCCGGCCGGTCCATACATCGTGCACCTGCACGGCAAGAGCGTGGAACGCACGTTCCGCCTGATGGTGCGCTGAGGGTTCACACCTACTTCAGACAAGCCTTGATCGCGCGTAACGATCTCTTCGATCTGACGGAACATCGCCGGGATCGTGCGCCGGTAGCTTCGCGGCCAAGAAGTCTTTCCTTCGATGCGACATCCCTACTTCCTTCCGCTCCTTCTCGCCACGATCCCGTTCCGGACCCTGCAAGCCCAGTACACTCCACCGGACCCTTCCGGGTTCCAGGGGATCATCGTGGAACCCTACTACATGGCCGACAGCGCGGATGCGGCCGACCTGGACGGCAGTTCCCAATTGGTGCCCGGTGCGGTGACATACCGGGTGTTCGTTGATCTGAAAGCAGGGTACAAGCTGCTGACCGTGGGCGGTTTTCAGGACCACCCGATCACCTTTTCCACCACCACGAGCTTCTTCAACAACGACGACAGGGGCGAGGCCTGGGGCGACGCCATCGGTCACACGCACCTGGACGAGAACACGGTGGCCATCGATTCATGGTTGAGCATGGGAGCGGCGTCGGACATGCACTGGGGCGTATTGAAATCAGCGGACCCGGACGGTTCGATCGTGGGCGGTGCGAACAACGATGGCGGAAGCAATGGTGTTCCGGGCGGTCTGCTCGTGAACGACGTGCCGTTGACGGGGATCCCCTTGACGACGGCCGATGGGTTGTGGGATAATGGTACGCCGCCCACCACGACCTCGGTGGGAACGCCGCCGGCGATGTTCGACGCCGGCACGGGCAACTCCTATTCCGATGACAATTTCGCCTGGGCCGTGCTCGGCGGGACCGAGGGACCGGACACGACCAACCGGATCCTGATCGGCCAGTTCACCACCGACGGCGAGTTCCAGTTCTGCCTCAACCTTTGGGTGCGGATCCCCGACAGTCTCGTCTGCCCCGACCCGAACTGCCATCAGATCATGGAATTCTATGGCAACCTGCTCGCCTCCGACACGGCGGGCACGGGCTACAATACCGACAATAAATTCACGGACCCGAGCCTCTGCTTCGACTCCGGTCAGACCGTTGTGGATTGCGAAGGTGTCCCGAACGGGCCCGCATTGCCTGGCACGCCTTGTGACGACGGCGACCCGAACACCACGAACGACACCTGGGACGCAGGTTGCAATTGCGCGGGCATGCCCGTGGGCATCGAAGAGCTTGGTGGCGGAACGGTGAACGTGACCACCCGACCGAACCCGGTGCGCGACGTGCTCTGGACCGAGATCGAGACCACGCAAGCGGCGCAAACCCATCTCGAACTGCGCGACGCCGTGGGTGGCCTGTTGCTGAGCAGGGACCTCGGCATCATCACCGGTCGGCACCCGGAGACCATCGACATGAGCGGGTTCACCTCAGGGATCTACTTCCTGAACGTGACGGTGGACGACCACGCGCACATCGAGCGGATCACCCACTTCTGACCACCGCCATGAACGGATCGATCGCTGCGGTGTTGCTCGCCGGATGCCTGATCCATTGCGCGACCATCGCGGAGGCCCAGGACATCGATAGCGTCTTCGTCGAGACCTATCACGTCGCGCCGGACCCCGACGGAGGTGCCGCGCCGCTGGTGACCTATCGGATCTACGTGGACCTGGCGGCCGGCCGGACGTTGCAGATGGTGTACGGGAATGAGGACCACCAGCTCTATCTGAAGACGACCACGGACTTCTTCAACGACAAGAAGCACGGGGCCAAGATCGGCGACCACATCCCGGCGGACAGTCTGAACGCATTCCCCCTCGCGATCGATTCCTGGTTGACACTTGGAGCAGCGAGCGACCAGGATCTGGCCGTGCCGCTCCGGCTCGACCCCGATGGGTCGCGGCTCACCTGCCCACCCTATTCCGGAGCCGGCGTAAAGAGCGACAACCTCGGGCTGGTGCCACCCCTTCCCCTCAACAGGAGCGATGGTCTGTTGCGCGTGGACTCCGTACCCCCGGTGGTTGGCTTCCGCATGGACCCAGGCTACTTCGGCCACATCCGCGGATCCGTGGTACATACAATGGACGGCGCCTGGGCGGTGATGGGCGGAACGAAAGGACCGACCCCGGAGAATATCGTCCTGATCGCACAGGTGAGCACCACCGGAATACTGTCCTATGCCTTCAATGTGCAGATCGGCCTTCCGGACGGTTCGGCCGTCAAGTACGTCTGGCGAGATGCCGGGGATGACGAATCCTACCATCCCGACCTGCTGCACGGCAGGGTCCCCTGATCCAAGGGCCGGTCGAACGAGCTCGTTCACCCGCTCTCCACATCCCGATGATCCCGATGCACGGATGCTATCGGGCGGCCGTCGAAAGATCTTACGATCGGACAACAATGAGGTGCGGTCCGCTTTGCGATCGCTTCACGCTGCGGTCAGGGAACATTGACCAAATCGTGTCCTTTTCCTAACCGATCGCGGACGGGGTCACAGGGAGCTTTGTGCCGCTCATCGATGTGATGAGATCGGAACAGAAAACCCTAACCCCCAAACTCCGAAGACCATGAAGACCATTTCAAAGTTGACCCTTGCGGCGGGCATCGCGGCGCTGGGCACCACCGGAAGCCAAGCCCAGTCGGTGGGCTCGGCCTGCGGTTGTCCGGACGTTTCGTCGAGGACCGTCGTGAACATGTCCACGCTGGTGGACGGTAGCCTGAACCTCGCCAGCAACAGCACCACCCTGACCTGCAACAACCTGTACGTCCTGAACACCCGGGTGTACGTGAACGACGGTCAGGACCTGTACATCGAACCCGGGACGGTGATCAAGGCGAACTCGAACCCGGGCGCCGCGTACTCAGTGATCGTATCGCGTGGTGGACAGATCTGGGCGAACGGCAGCCAGAGCTGCCCGATCATCATGACGGCCGCAGCCGACCCTCTCGACGGTTCCTACTCCGTGACCAACCGCGGTCAGTGGGGCGGTCTGCTGGTGCTGGGCCGCGCCTACAACAACGTGCGGAACAACGATGCCAACTCGGGCAGCGTCGCTCCCACGGGTACCGATGGCGTCGGTCTGATCGAGGGCCTGCTCCTCGGCGACACGCGCAATTACTACGGCATGCCCGTGGGCCAGGAGGTCAACGATGACAACTCCGGCATCCTGCGCTACGTGTCCGTGCGTTACGGTGGCGAATCCATCGGCCTGGACAACGAGATCAACGCGTTCTCCTTCGGTTCCGTCGGTACCGGCACCACGATCGATCACATCGAGGCGATCTCCAACAAGGACGACGGCGCCGAGTTCTTCGGTGGCAAGGCCCGTGTGAAGTACCTCGTGTCGATGCACAACGATGACGACTACTGCGATTGGGACGAAGGTTTCGACGGTCGCATCCAGTTCGTCTATGGCCTGCAGGGTCCGGACAACAGCGGTGGATCGAACAACCAGGGCGACAACGGTTTCGAGATGGACAGCGACGACGCCCCGACGAACTTCGCCGACGGCGGAGCCCGTTCCACCCCGATCGTCTACAACGCCACGATCATCGCCCGCAACCTGAACGACGTGGGCCTGGAGGCCAAGGAGCGTACGCAGGGCAGCATCTACAACAGCATCTTCGCCCGCTTCGACAAGGGCCTGAACCTGACCGCCGACTGCTACACCTTCTGGAACGCCGGCACCTTCAATGTGAAGAACTGCACCTTCCAGGAGTGCACCACGCCGCTGGCCGTTCCCGGTGGAGCGACCCCTGCCGACAACACGAAGTTCTTCACCACGGACGGCAACCTGAGCGTGGGTGCGAACTCTCTGATCGACGCGACCTACACGATGACCCAGCCCGGCAACGTGCTGACGGACCGCGTGAACCCGGTGCCCGCCGCCGGTACGGCCACCACGACGCTGACGCCTCCTGTTGACGGCTTCTTCACAGGGGCCGCCTACCGCGGTGCCTTCGAGCCCGGCGCCACGCCCTGGACCCAGGGTTGGACGCTCGCCTCGCAGCTCGGTTCTGACGTGAGCGCCGTGGCCGGTTGCGCCGGTGACCTGAACCACGATGGTCTGGTGAACACCGCCGACTTCGGTCTGTTCGTGAACGCCTTCGGTGGCACCTGTTACTAAGAAGAAGGTTCCCGTGAGGACCCCAACAAGAAACAAGTCATGAGACCTGAATTGAAAAAGATCCTTCTCGGCTCAGCGCTGATGCTCGGCGGACTGACCGCCGGAGCGCAGGGTCTGGAGAACGTGGTCGTGGAGGAATACCACACGATCACCCAGGCCGACGCTGATTACTACAATATCGACCTGGCCGGTGGCAGCTACGCGCTCGTGCCGGGCATGAAGTGCTATCGGATCTACCTGGACATGGCGCCGAACTACAAGCTGCTCCAGGTCTATGGTGCACCCGGTACACCGTCCCCGAACCCGTTGGACATCACCACGACCACGAACTTCTGGAACGACGACGACGTGGCCAATGACGAACTCGCTCCCCAGACCCGTCGTCTGGACGAGGGTGCCATGTTCGACTCGTTCATCACCATCAACCGCGCGGGTATATCCGGCGGCACCGCCGGTTGCGGCACCAATACCGAGCAATTCGGTGTGCTGCGCAGCGACGACACGGACGGTGACCTGACCACATGTGGCAGTTATCCGGGGTTCACCGGTAACGACGGGAACATTCCCGGCACCGGCCCGAACCTGACCTACAACCTGGGTCTAACGATGGACTTTGCGGCGTTCACCGGCAATGGAAGCACGTTCACCTGTGTGGACGAATCCTGGACGACGCTTCCGGCCAGCCAGGGTGTGGATCCCGCCGGCACCAACCGGATGCTCATCGCCCAGGTGACCACTGACGGTCAGCTGAGCTTCCACCTCAACGTCCAGCTGTCGGACCCGAACCAGAACGTGGAGACCTACGTCTGGAACCAGGCCGGCCCGGGTGAGGTGGTCAGCCCGCTGCTCACCTACCCCGCTGTCACGGACTGCGAAGGCGTTGTCGGCGGCTCCGCCCTGCCAGGCACTGGCTGCGACGATGGCGACTTCCTTACCGTGAACGACATGTGGGACGCCAATTGCGTTTGCACCGGCGATCCGGTGGACTGCCTTGGCGTGCCCAACGGCAACGCCCTACCTGGCACCGCTTGTGATGACCAGGATGCCGGCACGTACAACGATCTGTACGATGCCAACTGCAACTGCGCCGGCACACCGTACGATTGCCCGGCACTGATGGCCAACATCGGCGACGCCTGCGACGACGGCGACCCCAACACCTCCGATGATGTGGTGGATGCCAACTGCGTATGTGTAGGCATCTCGATCTTCGACTGCCCGAACCTGATGGCCGACATCGGCGACGCCTGCGACGATGGCGATGCGGGCACCTACGGCGATGTGGTCGATGCCAACTGCGTGTGCACCGGTACGCCCTACGACTGCCCGGCACTGATGGCCAACATCGGTGACGCCTGCGACGACGGCGACCCCAACACCAGCAACGATGTCGTCGGTTCCAACTGTGTGTGCGCGGGTACCCCCGGTGGCTGCACGGAGAACCTCACCTTGGAGATCACACTGGACGACTTCGGCAGCGAGACCACCTGGGAGATCTACGACGAGACCGGTACGATCCTCATCGACATGGGCGGCCCCTACGCCGATGGCATGGGCGGCACCGTGATCACGGAGGACCTATGCCTCAACCAGATGTGCTACCGCCTGGTGGTGAACGATGATGGAGGCAACGGCATCACCAACGGTGGATACATCCTCCGCGATGCCATGGGCCGCCGCATCATCGACGCGAACGGTGGGTTCGTCTCCTCCAGCAGCGTGCTCTATCCCTTCTGCCTGCCTGTCAGCAACCAGGGGATCATCGATGCCTTCTGCGACCGCATGGACCTGGTGTACTCCACGAGCACCCAGATCTACGCGCACCACCAGCCGGGTGCCTCGGGCTACCAGTTCTGGATCTTCGATCCGCACGGAAGCTACTCGCGCCGTGTCTTCAAGACCACGCAGAGCCTGGCCCCGTTGAGCCTGGTGACCCTGCCGGTCCCGGCCGACATCGACCTGAACGTGCGTGTGCGCGCGCTGATCGGCGGCAACTACTCGCAGTTCGGCGACGCCTGCCGCATGCGTCTGAACACCCCGGGTCAGCGTGACCTGATCGTTCAGCCGAACAGCGCAGCGCTCACGATCTACCCCAACCCCAACCGCACCGGTCTGCTCTACGTGGACCTGCAGCAATTGGGCGAGGGCATGCATGACGTGCAGATCGACATGTTCAACGCCATGGGTCAACGGGTGTTGGGCCAGCAGGTCAAGGCCGAAGGCGAGGAACTGCAGCAGCAGCTGCAGCTCGACCGTGGCATGGCCGCCGGACTGTACACCATCATCGTGACCACCGACGGATCACAGCTCTCCGATCGCGTGGTCATCGAGTGACGCGTCGCACGTCGCTCACTTAGGCAGGGGGCCGCTCCATCACCGGGGCGGCCCCCCGTCCTTTTGGAAAAGGATCACGACCGACGGCGGTACCACCCATAGCCGGCCAAGAGCAGCAGCAAACCGCCCAGGAGCCAGGGCCAGACCGGCCGATGCCCCAGCGATCGGATCGGTGCGGGATCGCCCACGAGCAGAAGTCCCGCCCAGTAGTAGGGCTCCCGCAGATCACCGCTGGCATCCTCCAAATAGTGGAGCTTGGCCGCGCGTAGCGCCTCGTCCTTGGGCATTCCGTCAGCGAGTGCCGCGTAGAAATTGGTGATCACCTCTGACGAACTGCGTTCGTCGACGTTCCAGAGCGACATGACCAGGCTGGGACAGCCTGCATAGGCGAAACCATAGGCGAGCGACCTGACCCCCTCGCCGTTGGATTCCTTGCCGATCCCCGTTTCGCAGGCCGTCAATACGGCCAGCTGCGCACGCAGGTCCAGATCGAAGATCTCATAGGCATGGAGGTAACCATCCCCGTCGGATCCCATGCCGTCACCATCCTTGTCGAAAACGAGATACGAATACAGCGGTGCGATCTCGTTCATCTCCGCATGGGTGCCCAGGTGCAGGATCCCGTACCTGCCCGACATGCTGCGAAAACGGCGCTCGCTGGCCTCTCCTCCGAGCATGACCTTCGCAGACAGCAGTCCACCCAGCACCTCTGCGGTGCGCACGGCGAAGGGTTGGCGGACCAAGTTGATGAAGCGTTGGTCGATGAGGAGGGGATCATGGACCCGGGACACATAGTCTTGCTTCATTCGATCCGAAAAGCCGGGCGCCACGGCAAGCGCGCCCTCCGCCCTATCGCCCTTGAGGCCGGCGAACTGGATGGCCGTCGTGGCGGACAGGAGATAGGTGATCGCGTACCGGTCCAATAGCAGTTCCGGTCGGCCGCCATTCGTTCTCATGCGTCCCGTTGGCAGCATCTCCAGATCGATGAGATGCAGGTCCGCGTCGGGCACCACGAGCAGTCCTTTGGCCCGGGACCGATCGGCGACGGGTTGGAAGACCATCTGATAGAGCGCTGAATTCGCCGATCCTGCGGCACGCGCATCGCGTGCGATGACCGCCTTGCGCGAGCGCCGCACCGCGTCGGCAAGATCCTTCCCATCGACCTGATGAAGCTCGGCATCCTTCTCTGTGACCAGGAGGATATACAGGTGATCGGGGGTGGCCGCGTAAACGAGCAAGTCCCGATCCGGGCCGAGAAGGGACTTCCGTACTTCAGCAAGCCCGATCTGCGGTTCACCGTACCGTAGCCGGTAGTATTTCGGATAGTCGCGTTCCAGCGTGCTCAAAAGGTTCTTGTACGCGCGTTCGGTCCGGTCCAGGTCCTGAGCCGTTCCAGGGTCATCCATGTCCACGTCAAGTGATCCGATGATCTCCTGCTCCCGGGCACGGATGCTATCCGGCACATCCGCGAACTTCAGGCTGGCGAACATGTTCAAACGCCCCTTCAGTAGAATGGACCGATCGGCCTCCGTGAGCCGAAGGAAACGATCCAGGTCGGAACCGAGACCGGTGCGCGCATGATCCTCGAAGGCGAGATCGATGGCGAGGTCGAACAGTCGCTTTTGAGAGCCTACGATATACAGGCGCGATGCGTCGTCCGTGATGGTATGCCGGTTGCGTGCGAGCGCGTCCACCGCGAGATCGATCTCCTCGTTCCATCGTCCAGGCGGAGCGGTGGAACGATCTCTTTCGTGTTGGGCGCGCACATGCCAATAGATCGCATCCGGAAGCAGCTCCGGGCTCGGATCGTAGACCGGACCGGTCGTCGCGTGCAGGCGGTCCATGCGACCTTTCACCTTCTCCAGTGCGGAGGACGAATGGGCGATCGCCGCATCCATGTTCCCGTCCTGGAAGGCCACTTCGGCCATGAACACGTCGATCTGGGCCACCTTGTAGTGAACAGGGCCATGGATGCGCACCATGATCTCGCGGGCCCGCACCAGATCGGCCATCGCATCGGCGTAGCGACCGGCCTGGAGATACATGGTCGACCGGTCACGCAGTGTGGAGGCCAGATCGGGATCGGTGGACGGATCGGCCAGGCTGCGTCCGACCTCCATGCTCCGGGTGAACAGGGAATCGGCACGAACAAGGTCCCCCTGTTCCGCGGCGATCTTGGCCAACTTGTAACAGGTCCGCACATACTCTGCGCTATGCGTACCCAAGCGTGCAGTGCACGCATCCAGATATTCCTGTGCCAGGGACCGGGCCTTATCCAATGACCCACCGGCCATCTCCAGGTCCGCCATGCGCTCCTTCACACCGATGAGTTGTGGGTCGTCCGCTTCGAGCACGCTCGCCCGGTCGTGCCAGGACATTTCCAGCAGCTCCCGGGCCCGGGCGTTATCGCCCAGTTCGAAGTAGATCGTGGCGATGTTCAAATAGGTCCTGGCCTTGCCCATGGTAGCCTCATCCCTCATGAACGGATCCGAGGTCCTCTTGATCACCAGGTCGCTGAAGTGCAGGCTTTCTTGGTATGCTGAACGCGCACGGACCAGATCCCCAGTGCCCTGCCACATGATACCGAGATTGCCAAAGGCCGATGCCTTCCGCGTCAGGATCTCCGGATCGTTCCCATCACTCAGCACGTCCAGTGCCCTTTCATAGTAATCCTCCGCATCGTTTATCCGTCCGAGATGCCAGTAGGCCGCACCGACTGCAGTATAGGACTCCGCCCATTGCTTGGCCGGAATACTGTCCGCCGTGGCATACAGGTCGAGCGCTGACCTTGCGAATTGTGCGGAACGCAGATGGTCGCCGAGAATGCTGTAGTCGAACGCCAGATACTGTCTTGCCCGGCCGCGCTGCCCGATCGGGATCCTTGGATCACTGTCGGAGACCAGAACGCCAATGGAGTCCACTCGCGCACAATCCTTCATGCGACCTACATCATAGTAGGTCCAGCTGAGATCGAACAGCGCCTCAAGCTCCTGTTCAGCCTTGCCATGCTGTCGGACCAAGGAATAGATGTGCTCGGCGGCGGTGACGCCCGCGGCGGCATCCTTCAGTTTTCGATGTGCGCGACCGTACTTATAGAGATATTGGAAGATGGAATCCTCCCATGTGGTGCCCGCAGCTTCCCCGATCTGCATGTCGATCTCGCGAATGGTACCGGCATAGTTCTCCGCTTCATAGAGCGCATTGATACGTGCATGCCGCTCGGCCAGCTTATCGACGGATTGCGCACGGGAGGCCATTGCCGCCACGAGTAGCAGCGCGAGAGTTCCTCCCCTGCACCTCATTGCTTCGCCTCGATGAGCATGGCCTTCACGCGAGGGCCGTATTCAGGGTCGTCCTCCAGCCGCAGGGCCTGAGCACCCTGCAGGTCTCCAGTGCCTACCCGTGCCAGGAAAAGGTACCACCTCGCCCTTTTCCGGAACGCGGACCCCTGGTCCGCTGCGACCTTCTGCAGCCTTGGGATGGCTGCGTCCAGATGCCCACTGGCCATTTCAGCATTGGCAATGAAGTACAGCAGGGTGTCGTTGTCCGGATCTTTCTTCAACAACACATCCCACTTCGTGCCTGCCTCGGAATAGTTCCCGAGCTTGAAATCAACCATTGCATCCTGGAAGGCGTAGTCGCTCGTCGCGCTCATGGGCGAGGGCAAACCGGGATCGGGCATGAATTCCTCCGCGAACAGCCTTTCATGGACCGGAGGGCGCGTGGTCCACCACACCGCCACGGCCACCAGTGCAGCCACGGAAGCCGCGATGGCCCACCAGGACCAGCCCGGGCCGGACGCCCGTTCGGAGCCGTGTCCCTGACGGATCTCGCGCATGACACGGTCGAAACCGCCCAGTTCCACGGCGAGCATGCTTTCGTGCTGGGCGCTCACTTCATCGCGCAACCCGACATCCGCCGCCATTTCATCCTCGAACCGGCGGCGTTCGTCCGCCGTCATGCGATCGAGCAGGAAGGCCTCGATGCGCTCGAAACGCTGCTTGTCCTTTGCGTCCGTCATGATCTGCGTTCCTCGTGCGAAGTGCCCTCGACGGCGGCTTCCTTCATTCCGCGCAGCTTCATCATGCAGCGGTACTTGATGGTGCGTATGCTGCCCACATCAACGCCCAGCCCCTCGGCGATGATGGTGAGGTCCTTCCGCTCGAAGTAGAACTGGTCCAACACCGTCCGGCATCGTTCGTCCAGACGGCCGTACATGGACCGAAGTCCGGCGATACGGTCCTCGACCGTCCGATCCATGTTCACTTCCGCGGGCATTTGAACAAGGTCATCGCTTTCCATGGCCACGCGCATATTCCGGTGATCGGTGGAGCGCAATACGTCCAGCCATTTGTTCTTCGCCACGCGGAAGAGGTAGGCGCCGAGATCCTCGGGGCCATCGACCCGCACACGACCTTCCCGCGCGTTCAGCCAAAGGACGGTCATCGCCTCCTGGAAGACATCCTGTGCATCCCGCACGGTGCCGCTGTTGCGAACGACATAGCCGCTCACGGCCGGAAAGTGACGATCGTAGAGGGCCTGCAGCACGGAGCGGTCGCTCCGGCACAGACCCGCCAACGATCCGTTCTCTACAGAGGTCTGGGCGTTCCGTTCCACGATGTGAGCTGGGACGGATACGATAATACGAAGAACCGGTGCGTCGGGTCCAGTCCATTTGCGTGCGGGGCATCATGTTCCCATCGGGATCACCGGTGAATGTGAACAGGAGAATTCCGGCGGCGGATCGTTCACATCCGGTGGCGCCCCTCGATTTGAAGGAAAGAAGGACCCAAACCCAACCTCATGAGACAAGATCCCATACCAAGGAACCGCTTCGTCCTGGCCCTGGGCCTGGCGCTTCCGTTGTGCCTCTCCGCACAAACGGAGATCGAGCCGAACAACAACACCGTGCAGGCCACGCCCGTGGCCTACAACACGGCCATGGCCGGCAACACCGGCGCATGCACCACCACGGACAACACCGTGGACTACTTCCTCCTGACGCCGTCCGATCACGGCGTGATGCGCATCCAAACGGCCATGAGCAACAGTGGCGGGACAGACCTGACCGTTACGATGAACCTGCGGAACAGCTCCGGGACGCTCCTGGAAACATACAACGTTACCGCAGGTGGGAACAATTCCGTCGTGAACGAGACCTTCACGCATCTGTGTTCGGGTGTCGGCAACTACTTCATCTCGATCAATAATCCCAGCGGAGCGGTCTGTACGGATTATTCATTCACCTACGATGTGCTCCCACCTGTGTTCGGGAGCGATCAGGAACCGAACAACTCCTCGGTACAGGCGGCCGACACCCTGGCCGCGGGCGTCGATCGAGATGGCCGGATGGATTTCCTGTATGGCGATGCCGTGGACTACCACAGGATCCTGGCACCGAACGACGGAGTATTGACCGTGACGGTGGATGCCGAACACGCCGGGGCAACAGCCGGCACCATGACGCTGCGGCTCCGCAACAATTCCAGCACACAACTGGAATCGTGGACGGTGAACGTGGGCGCCAATGGCGTTCCCGCGAACAACACCTTCACACACCGATGCACCGGCACCGAGCTGGTGTATTTCCTCAGCTTCGAGGGTCCATCGGATTGCGGGATCAGCTATCGCTTCAACTACACCGTCCAGCAGCCCTTCTACGGGGACGATGCGGAACCAAACAACAATTCCGTCCAGGCCATCATGGCGAGCGCGGGCAGCGACTACGACGGTCGACTGAACTTCGATTACGACAACACATTGGACTGGTATCGCTTGCAGGCCCCGAACGATGGCGTGCTGACCCTGACCGTCTGGGCCGAGCACGCCGATGGCGCGCCGGGAAGCGTTGATGTCCGGCTCCGAAACAATTCCACGACACAGCTCGAACTGTGGACGGTGACCGTGGGCGCGAACGGTGTTCCCGCACAGAACAACTTCATCCATCGGTGCACGGGTACGGAGAACATTTACTATCTGGACCTCTCCAACGCGGATGTATGCGGTGTATCCTATCGCTTCAACTATTCGGTGGCGGCGCCGGTCTTCGGGGATGATGCCGAGCCGAACGAGAACACCGTGCAGGCGACCATTGCCAATGCCGGTACGGACTACGTCGGCCGGCTGGACTTCGACTACGACAATACCACCGACTACTACCGATTGCAAGCCCCGGACGACGGGGTGATCACCGTGAACATCCAGGCCGAACATTCAGGGCCGGGTACTGGCACGATCACGGCCCGCCTGCTCAACTCGGCGGTCACACAGCTCGAGACATGGACGGTGAACATCGGTCCCGACGGCACCGCGCAATCAAACACGTTCTCGCACAATTGCATCGGCACCGAACAGGTCTACTACCTGCGCCTGGAATCACCGAGCGTGTGTGGAACATCCTACAGCTTGAACTATTCGGTCGCGTCCCCCTTCTTCGGCGATGATCTCGAACCCAACAATTCATCGGTCCAGGCATCACTGATCGACCTTGACGCGGGATCCGTGCCCGGTCGGGTGAACTTCGAGTATGACGACAATACGGACTGGTTCAAAGTGAACCATCCTGGCGGTATCCTTACCGTGGACATCGACGCCGAGAATGCCGGACCTGCGGGGACCATGACCGTTCGGATCAGGAATTCGGCGAGCACTGTGCAAGCGACGAATTCAACAGCGGCCGTCGGCGGCAATGGCATGCCTGCATCAAGCACCACGGCCACCACAGGGTCCGTGGCAGCGGGCACCTACTACATCGAGGTACAGAGCACCACTGTATGCGGCGTGAGCTACTCACTGAACTGCTATGACGATGACAATGACGGCACATGCAACGCCTTCGATCTCTGTTCTGGTGGTCCTGAACCGGGCACACCCTGCGACGATGGGGATGCCACCACCGAGAACGACGCAATAGACATGAACTGCGTGTGCATTGGCACTTCGATCTTCGATTGCCCGAACCTGATGGCCGACATCGGGGACGCCTGTGACGATGGCGACGCGGGTACCTACGGCGATGTGGTCGATGCCAACTGCGCGTGCATCGGTACGCCCTATGACTGCCCAGCACTGATGGCCAACATCGGTGACGCGTGCGACGACATGGACCCGAACACCACGGGAGATGCGATCGATGCGAACTGCGTGTGCACAGGCAGCTCGGTGTTCGACTGCCCGAACCTGATGCTGAACATCGGCGATGCCTGTGACGATGGTGACGCGGCAACACACGATGATGTGGTGGATGCGAACTGCGTCTGCGCGGGCACGCCTTACGACTGCCCGAACCTGATGGCCGACATCGGCGACGCCTGCGACGACATGGACCCGAACACCACTGGAGATGCGATCGATGCGAACTGCGTGTGCACAGGCAGCTCGGTGTTCGACTGCCCGAACCTGATGCTGAACATCGGGGACGCCTGTGACGATGGTGACGCGGCAACACACGATGATGTGGTGGATGCGAACTGCGTCTGCGCGGGCACGCCTTACGACTGCCCGAACCTGATGGCCGACATCGGCGACGCCTGCGACGACATGGACCCGAACACCACTGGAGATGCGATCGATGCGAACTGCGTGTGCACAGGCAGCTCGGTGTTCGACTGCCCGAACCTGATGCCGAACATCGGGGACGCCTGTGACGATGGTGACGCGGGAACACACGATGATGTGGTGGATGCGAACTGCGTCTGCGCGGGCACGCCTTACGACTGCCCGAACCTGATGGCCGACATCGGCGACGCCTGCGACGACATGGACCCGAACACCACTGGAGATGCGATCGATGCGAACTGCGTGTGCACAGGCAGCTCGGTGTTCGACTGCCCGAACCTGATGCTGAACATCGGCGATGCCTGTGACGATAGTGACGCGGGAACACACGATGATGTGGTGGATGCGAACTGCGTCTGCGCGGGCACGCCTTACGACTGCCCGAACCTGATGGCCGACATCGGCGACGCCTGCGACGACGGCGACCCCAACACCAGCAACGATGTCGTCGGTTCCAACTGTGTGTGCGCCGGCACACCGGTGGGATCATGTCCCGGGTTCCTCGTGGAACTCCTCATCCAACTCGATGCGAACGGTGGGGATGGGATCACCTGGGAGTTCCGTGATGCGGTGGATAATGTCCTGGACAGTGGCGGACCATACGTCGGGCAAGCCAACGTTCTCATTTCCGAGAACGTCTGTCTGGAAGATCAGCAAGGAGATCACTTCACGCTGCGTCTGTTCGACAGCTTTGGCGACGGACTGACCGGTGGGTATTGGGAGATACGCAACGACCAAGGCGATGTGATCCTCCACGACAATGGCGACTTCGGTGATCAAAGCCCTTCAGCGGCACCATTCTCCCTCTCCTATATCGAGGGGCATGGATTCGACCTGCCCCTTGGACCCGCGGGGATCATGTCGAGCAGTTGTCAGGTATATAACTATTCCGGGTTCGGCAAGGTCTACGCCGACCTGATCGGAGGAGCAGCGCTCTACCAATTCGAGTTCTGTGATCCCAACGCCGGCTGGCGCCGACGGATCGCCGTGCCGCGAAACTGGGTGAAGATCTCCGAGATGCAGACCTATCCCTTGGTACCCGGAACGACTTACTTCGTGCATGTCCGCGTGGACCAGGGTGCCTCCGGTTTCTCGGATGACAATTTCGGTCCGGGTTGTGAAATGGCCGTGGATCCCTCCGCCGCCAATCCTTGCACCCAGTTGATCGATGACCCGGACCTGCCGACCTTCAGCTGTGGGGCCACCAAGTCCTTCGGCGGAGGAGACAAGATCTGGACCCGGCCGATCGCCGGAGCCACGCAGTACCGGTTCCGTTTCGAGAACGCAGGCGAGGGGTATGTTCGCTACCTCGTGAAACCCACCTACGTCCTTGTCCTGAACTGGACCACATATCCCCTGGAGGATGGCGTGACCTACGACGTGAGCGTCGAGTCCTTCATGGGGGGTCAATGGTCCGGCTTCTGTGGCAATGTGTGTGCACTCACCATCCAGAACACCAACGCGGCTCTGACGCGCGAGCTGAGCACCGAAGAAGGCCAGCGTGTTGATCTGGAGATCTGGCCGAACCCCACCGATGGCCGGGGCTTCGAGGTCCTCGCGACCGGAGGAGCGAACGTGATCACGGAGCGGACGATGACCATCTCCGACATGACCGGCCGCGTCGTTCTCACGCGGCGTTTCGCGCAGGCTGGCGACTTGCGTACCACCGTCAGTCTGCCAGATGGTCTTCCCGCTGGCAGTTATCTGGTCTCGATCACATCCGATCAGCATGTGGCGCATCGCACCTTGATCGTACGCTGACCAAGTTCGACCGACGGATCGAGCGGCCCTCCGTATGAGGGCCGCTCGATCTGTATACGCCCAGGAGCACGGTCGGAAGGCGGACACTATCTTGCCCTTGGAGGTCGCCCGATGGTCCTGTTCATCCCGATCCTGTTCGCTCTCGCCGTGCTGTTCGGTGTGCAATGGAGCGCGGACATACATGCGGCCCGCGTGCTGGAGAAGGGTCGCGCCTGGAGCAGTCCGATCTACCGGGCCACCCTGGTCTTCGCCCTGCTGCTCACCATGCCCGCGCTGTTCGTTGCGCTTTCCGGCCAGGGCGGGCGATTGGCTCATGACCCATGGATGCAGATCGCCAGTGTTTTCATCGCAGGGCTGATCTCTTACACCTGGTACCGGTTCCTGACATGGCTGGATGTGTTCGAACCGGAAAAACAGCGGATGCTGGCACTCACCTTCCTGCTCGCCTGCGCCCTGATGCCCTTGGTGATGATCGTCTACAGGCAGGCCGAAGCCCTGACCCATTGGAGGATCGATGGCGACCCGTGGCACGACGCACGCTACTCGGTCCTCGTCATCGGGGTTATCGAGGAGTTCTTCAAGATCATCCCCTACCTGCTCGTGCTGCGGCTTTCCACACGGATCGATGAGCCCTATGATCATCTGCTCTACGGATCGATCAGTGCATTGGGGTTCGCGTTCATCGAGAACATCCAATACCTGTATTTCACCGATCTGGCCGCGGTGGCGGGCCGCGCCCTCTATGCTGCCGTAGCACATATGTTCTTCACATCGATCATCTGCTATTCCATCGCCATCGCCAGGCATCGCGGCAAGGGTGGTGTCTGGATGGCCGGCGCCGTGGGTTTCCTCCTCGCCGCACTGGGCCATGGTTTCTACGACTTCTGGATGCTCTCCCCCGGACGGCCACGGGCGATCACGCTCGTCTTTTTCCTGGGCACGATCCAGCTATGGGTGATCATGAAGAACAACCTGATCAACATCTCCCCTTTCGCACAACCGCATCTCAAGTTGCGCAGCATCATGTTCAGGTACCGGATCGTGAACGCGATGCTGGCCATTTTCGCCTTTGCCTTCGTGATGCGCTATCTGGTCCTGGGCGCGTGGAGCGCCTGGGAGCTCCTGGCCCGGCAATGGTGGGTAATGAGCGTGATGTTGCTGGTGCTTGCGTTGAGCTTCAGTTCCTATCACTTCATACCCGGCTATCTGGCCCGGGTTGGCGTGTCCGCCAACCCGATCCGCTGGTTCCTTCCGGTGGCACACTACGCGACGGACCTCTCCGGGTCGCGCATCCGTGTGGATATCCCCGCGCGCATGTGGTCGCGCATCGCCCTCCCCGCTCTGGAGCGCGCCCTCCCAGTGGTCGGCGTACTGGAACGAAGGGTCGTGTTGGACGACGATCCGGATTGGTACACCTTCCGCCCCGAGCGGCCGTTGGACCTGGGCCATGGGCGCCAGGGCCTTTTCCTGATGCGGCTGGACGCCGGAACGGATACCATTCCGTCGGACGGTTACATCCGCATGCAATTCTGGCGTTTCGTCGCCGCACCGGAGATCCATGACGGCCGTATCGACCCGCGACAGGTCCGCCCGGGGCCACGTGTCTATGCGAAGCTCGTTGACCCGATCTGGAGCGGTCCCGGCAGTGCCTTCGGTCTCTCCGAGATGGGTGGGCATTCGCTCTCCTGAGAGGCCAGGCAGCGTTTGCGCGGCATCCCGGTATCTTCACCATGGAACAGAACAAGAACGACGATGACCAGGACCGGATCCGCATTTCCTCTCTTGACAGCGTTGCTCATGGCCCTTGCCGCGGCCGTTCCGGGGCGATCGCAACCGAACACCTTCTTTGGCACCGATCTGTGGGCGGGTTTCATGCGGAACTACCAGGGCAACACGCCACAGTTCGTGCGGCTGGTGATCACCTCGGGTACGAGCACTTCGGGCGAGGTGACCGTCCCGCAGCAGGGCCTCGTGTTCCCCTTTGCCGTCGCGGCGTTCTCCAATACGGTGGTGGACCTGCCGCTCGCACAGGTGATGAACTTTGGTTCGGAGACGATCGGCGATCGTGGTGTGCATGTCACGGCGCTGGATCCGGTGAGCGTGGTGGCGGTGAACTATGAAGGGTATACGGCGGATGCGGCGAACATCCTTCCGGTGCACGTCCTGGGCTCGGTCTATCGCGTGCAGGCGTACACGGGGCTTGCCGGTTTCCCCGACCTGAATTCCGAATTCCTGCTTGTTGGAACGGCGGACCCCACGACCGTTCAGATCACACCTTCCGCACCAACGTCGGGAGGCCACCCGGCCGGTCAGCCGTTCACAGTGACGCTCGGCAGCGGTGATACCTATCAGGTCCTGGCCCTCTCCGGCACGGACGACCTGAGCGGAAGCCTTGTGGAAGTGACCGATGGTCCGTTGGGTGCGTGTACGCCATTGGCCGTGTTCTCCGGCGCCGTCTGTGCGAACGTGCCGGCCGGCTGTTCGGCCTGCGATCATCTGTTCACGCAGAACCTGCCCATCGATCGATGGGGCCTGCGGTACCTGGCCGCACCGGTGCTCGGAACGAACGCCTACACGTTGCGGATCATGGCCTCAATGGATGCCACTTCCGTCTCGATCAATGGTGCGCCTCCGCTGATGCTCAACGCTGGCGACTTGACCGAAATGAACGGGGTGACCGGTCCGGCGTGCGTTGAAGCCGACGCACCGGTGCACGTGGTCCAGCTGCTGGAGGGCCTGCTCTGCAATGGTTCCGGCGATCCGGCGATCGTGGCGCTCGTACCGGACGACCAGGGCATCACCAATGCCGTTTTCAGCAACGCCGACGTCGGCAACACCATGGACGCGACCCTCACCGTGGTCGCCGACCAGTCGGATATCGGACAAGTGATGTTGGACGGTCTGCCGCTCGATGCCAATCTGTTCGCCCCCTTCACCGGATGCCCGGACAAGGTATATGCTCGGACAACGGTCGGGCAGGGGACCCATGTCCTGGGGTCCAACCACCCGGTCCAGGGCTACCTGTTCACAACGGGACAGGGGATCAGCCTGGCCTATGCACTGGGTGCCCATACCCCTGACGTTGCCACTGTCCTGGACACCCTGGTCTGCCATGCAGGAGGTCCGATCACGCTAGACGCACCCATGGATTACAGCTATCCGATCTGGACGTTGCCGTTGCCAACCGGCGACACCTTGGGCTCGGGTCCTTCGCTCACATTGGTGGTGGACTCGACGACCACCATTCTGGTCACCGATACCGGTGGAACGCCCCCCAATGGATGCTTGGGGTCGGGGCTGTCCTTTGTGATCGAAGTGACCCCGGCAATTTCTGTCGAACTGACGGCAAACGACACAATGCCCTGTGCCTCGACGATCGTCCAATTCGCTGCAACGGTCGCACCGAACGGTGCTCCACATGCAACGGTGTGGACCAACACGACCGGCACCCTCGGTCCGGACAGCGCATTCCTGGCCGCCAGCGCATCGAACTGGACGACCGTGACGGTCACCAGCCCGTTGGGCTGCTCGATCGCCTCGGACAGCATCTATCTCACGGTGCAGCCCAGTCCGCTCCATTCGATCGATGCGACCGCCGGGGACAGCCTGCTCTGCCTGGGCGAGGTCACCACTTTGTATCCGGGTCTGGTCCAGGCGATCGCTTCGGACGATCTCAATGCGGGGCTTTCGCCGATCTGGTCGCAATGGAACGGTGTGGTGATCGATGACGTCTGCGGTTCCGGATCCGGCGATGCGATGATGTTCTATGGACCAGCGCCCCGCCTGGCCGTGGCCGGCCCATTCGACCTGACACAAGGCGGCATGGTCCGGTGGAACGTCGTGGCGGCGGACGGGAACGGTGGATGCGATGCGCCCGAGGCCATCGATCAACTGGCGCTCGAGTATTCCACGAACGGTGGATCGAACTGGACGAACATCCTGTTGCTCGCCCCATCGTTGTACCAACAATGGACCCTCGTCGAGACACCCATACCGGCAGGCGCGATGCAGCCGGCGGTGCTGCTTCGCTGGCGGGAGACCAATGCCTTGATCACCGGCGAGGATATCTGGGTGATCGATGACATGGCCGTGGTTACCGGAGGTGTGCAAGGGGTGGACTTCGAATGGACACCATCCACAGGCCTGAACGACCCGTTGGCCCCCTTCCCTGTCGCTTCGCCTCTGAACAGCACCTGGTACAGCGTGGTCGTCACCGACCCGGGTTCCGGATGTACCTTGAGCGACAGTGCCCTGGTGAACGTGGGCATGCCGTTCACCGTGCAGGGACCGCCCGACACCACATTCTGTGGCAACACCCCCCTGCAACTCACCGCGGACCCCGGCACCGCATCGGGGCCATCCTATTTCTGGACGACGAACCTCGGAGCGATCCAGGGACCTGATCAACAGACGACCACACTTCTGCCTGTTCCGGGAACAGCGACCGTGGTCCTGACCGTCACATCGACAGGGTGCACGGCATCCGACACGGTGCTGGTCACGGCGGTGCAGGCACCGCCTCCACCGATCATCGGACAGACCGGTGACACACTGTTGGCGACCGTGGGGTATGCATCCTATTCCTGGACCCTGAACGGGGTGGTCATACCCGGCGCGGACCAGGATACGCTCGTCATGAACGTTTCGGGCCTCTATACCGTAACGGTGGCCAATACCGCCGGGTGTACCGCAACTTCGACGGGATATTGGGGGAGCCCCCTGGGGATCAACACCTCGGAGGTGGATGCTTTCCAGGCCTGGTCGGATCCCATTGCGGGCACCGTGGTCGTGCAGATCGACGGGGCGATCGATGAACTGAGTTTGCATGATGCAGCCGGTCGAACGATCGAGGTCCGATACGGCCCGCTCGTCCACGGCCAGCAGGTGATCCTTCCGGTGCCCGGCCCGGGGGTCTATCTCTTGCTGGTCCGCGCCCAGCAGGGCGGTAGTATCCGCCGGTTCGTATCCACTGGAGGGACCGGATCGAACCGATAGGCACCTCACGTGTACGGGTCATCGCGGAGCCAACACCATTCCCATATCCACTCATGCGACCAAGACCGATACTTTGGATCATCTTCCTGGCGACCGGCCTCGGAGTACAGGCTGCCGAGCAACCCGTTCCCAGTAAGCTCACCGGCTCCAAGATCTTCCTGAGCGGTGCCCAGATCACGCGCAAAGCGAGCCTGTCGCTGACCAGTGGAAGCAGCACGCTGGTGTTCACCGGACTTCCGCAGGGGCTCGATCCGCAGAGCATCGAGGTGACCGGGAAAGGTGGCTTCACCATCCTGAGCGTGAACCACCGGGTGAACTACCTGACCGAAAGCCCCAAGAAGCAGGAGATCGCGGACCTGCAGGACCGGATCAAGAAGCTGGAGCACGACTACAATGTGGAACGGGGCATCCAGCAGGTCTGGGAGAACGAGGAACAGCTGCTGGCCAAGAACAGCGCCGTGGCCGGTCAGCAGAACGGATTGACGGCGACACAACTGCAGGCCGTGAACGACTACGTCCGCGACCGCCTGAAAGCGGTGAAGATCGGCTGGCTCGCACAACAGGAGAAGCTGACCGACATCGGGAATGCGGCCGACAAGTTGCGGCAACAGCTTGCCCAGCTGCAGGCCCAGGCGCCGCGTCCGACCAGCGAGATCTTCGTGGAGATCGATGCGCCGGCCACGGTGAACGCCTCCTTCGTGCTAACGTATTTCACGGCGAACGCCGGATGGACGCCCGCCTACGACCTGCGCGCCCGCTCAGTGGACGGACCGGTCGAACTGCTGATGAAGGCGCGGATCGTGAACAACACCGGTGAGGATTGGGACAAGGTGGACCTGATCCTGAACAGTGGCAACCCGACCCTCGGTGGCGTGATGCCCATGCTTTCGCCATGGGTCCTGGACCGTCCGATCATGCTCCAAACGATCCAGAGCGCCGGGCGCACGCGGAGCAACAAGGCGCTCGAAGCTCCCGCCGCGATGGCCGAGGATGCCCTCGGCAGTTCGCGGGACCTGGAGCAGGAGGAGGCCCGCTTCGAACTGGGCAACACGGTGGTCTACCGCACCACCACCTTCGAATTCGGCATCGATGCGCCGTTCAGCGTGCCGAGCGATGGGATCGCACACACCGTGGGCGTGAAGACCCTCTCCATCCCCGCCACGTATAGGTACTACGCCATCCCGAAACTGGACAAGGACGCCTTCCTCTATGCCCGGACCACGGGCTGGGAGGACCTCGACCTGCTCCCGGGTGATGCCAACGTGTTCTTTGAGGGAACGTACGTCGGCAGGTCGTACCTCGACCTGGGCCGTCCGCAGGACACCCTCGAGATCAGCCTGGGCCGCGACAAGGGCGTGGTGGTGGAACGCGTGAAACGCAAGGACTACAGCGAGAAGCCGGTCATCGGCGGCAAGCGCACCGTCACCATCGCCTGGGACCTGACCGTGAAGAACAACAAGTCCACCGCGATCGACCTGGTGATCAAGGACCAGATGCCGGTCAGCCCGATGAGCGAGGTGGAGGTGAAGCTCGAGGAGGATGGCGGTGCGAAGGTGGACAAGGACAAAGGCCTGCTCACCTGGGAGCGGCACATAGCCGCGAAAGGGACAGAGAAGCTTGGATTCACCTATTCGGTCAAGCACCCCAAGGACCAACCGGTGATGCTGGAGTGAGCGGACCGGTGATCGTTATCTTGGTTCATGCGTTCATTCCTCGTGATCCCTGCCGTGGCATTGGCCGTGCTGGTCCAAGGCCAGGTGATCGACACGGTCCTCTTCACACCGCTCGGCGCGTTCCAGTTCCCCTATTCGGTCGGCACGATCTCGCAAAGCGCCTATTCCTGCAAGCTCGATCGGATGGGTCGTCCGTATGCGTACGTCTGCTGCCGCGAGCTTGGTCTGGTCACCTTCGACATCAGTGATCCCCTCATGCCTGTGCCGACGGACACCCTCGCGCCCGCCCAATTGAGCGGGCTGGCGGTGAACAACGTGGAACAGGATGGGGCGTTGCTCTACCTCAGCGTCGGCGGCTTTGAAGGCACGGCGCAATATGCCGGGCTGGCCACGGTGGACGTGAACGACCCCGAAGCACCGGTGGTCCTCGACGTGTGGTACGACACCCAGTTCCAGAACGGCGCCGCGATCGCGCAGGTCCAGGATGACGTCGCCTACCTCGGTGCCATGGACGATGGCGTTGTGGTGCTGGACGTTTCCGACCCGCTCGGGATCGGATTCCTCTCCTCCTTCCAACCCGACCCCGGCTGGCCGGGCATCGTGAGCTATGCCCCACAGGCGCGTGGCATGGCCGTGCGGGATACCGTGCTCTACCTGGCCTACGACGCCGGTGCGTTCCGCACGATAGACATCCGCGATCCCTACGCGCTCGCCCAGCTCGGGCAGTACGTCAACCCGGACCATCCGCTTTTCACCCCGAACGCAACGAACAATGTCGTGCTCAAGGGCGACCACGCGATCCTGACCTATGACTTCTGCGGCATCGAGGTCGTGGACATCAGCGATCCCACGGACCCGCAGCAGGAGAGTTGGACCAACCCCTGGAACTGCGGATTCGGCACCTGGTTCGGTAGCGACGGGCACACCAATGAACTGATGCTCGTGCGCAACGATTCGCTCCTGTTCGTGAGCGGGGGCGACAGCGAACTGCTGGTGTACGATGCCACACAACTCCCCGCCCTCACCCTGGTCGGTGCGAACGGCCCTCCGAACGACAGCACCGCCACCTGGGGGCTCGACGTCCTGGGCGACCGGGTGATCGGATGCTACCTGAACAATTCGTTCATCGCCTTTCCACCACAACCCTTCCATGCGAACTGGGGTGGGGTCCGGCTGTTCGACTGGCAATTGGACATCACCACCCGCATCACCGACCGGTCAGGAACGGGCGCCATCGCCCTGTACCCGAACCCGGCCCGGGATCAGGTCCTGGTCCAATGGCGGCTTGGTGCCTCACCCGATCGCTACCAACTGCAAGACATGATGGGACGGCTCGTTCGTTCCGGTCCGGTTGTGGCGGACGCCGGCGCGGCCGCCATGCGCTTGGATCTATCCAACCTTTCTGATGGCACCTATGCCTTCGATCTGACCGGATCGGATATGCACCGCGTGGCGCGCCTGATCGTGGCCAACGGCCACCGCTAGAGCTCCTGCAGCTCGAAGGTGGGACAACCCGCCTGGCCCTGGTCGTTGTAGAAATCCAGGAAGTGGAGCTTGTACGCGTGGCCTTGGCGGTCCATCACGATGTAGACCTGCCCCGCATCCACCGTGTAGGAGTTGGTATCGAACGAATAGGCCTTCCAATCGTAGCCGATGCGGTCGCGATGGATGCTGAAGGGATGCGCCAGGGTGTCGGCCAATGACACCGCGTTGAAGTCGGCCCCGTCGATCCGCGACACGCGCGCCTGTCCGGGCTGGATCAGTACGCCGGTGACGAGGTACGCCAAATAGGGATCGTGGAACCGATAGGTGTATTGCGTGAAGAGCAGCTGCCAGCTGTCCTTGGGCGGCTCGATGGCCACGGTGCTGTTGGTGGTCAAGGAGAAGTAGGTGTACCACCGCGTGGGGTCGCGGGGCACCTGGAACTCCTGCTCCTCGGACCCGTCCAGCGCCGCCGTGCGGAAGACGTAGGCATCCGCATCCTCCGCGATGAACTGCAGCTTGCGCAGCCCCAGGGGCGTGCCGAACGCGTTGAACCCGCGATGGACCACGTAGACGTCGTCCGCATTGCGCCAATCGCCGAAGGCCGTGCTGTCCGGCTCCCCGCTCGCGGCATCGATGCGTGCCTGTGCCGCCATGCCCGTGGTGTCCGTGGACAGCGTGATGTCCGTCTGGCCGGTGTTCCACACGGTCATCAGGTTCGCGCCGTTCAACCACACGCGCCAGTCATCGGGGTCGGAAGTGAAGGCCAGGTCCCAGGCGGTCTTGGGGTTCGTGGCGACCACGGCGTCCTGCGCGGGATCGTACCACACCTGGTCCTGGTAGCCGCTGCCCATGCACACCTGCACCTGGCGGGCGTCGCCGCGCGGATGGGCGGGCACGGGAAGCTCGTCCTTGATGCAACCCGTGGCCAGCAGGGCGAGCAGCGGCACGATCGCGGTCCTCATCGGTCCTGCTTTTTCAGTTCCAGGGCCAGCCGCACGAACCAGGTCCGGCCTGTTGCGAGCGGCACGCTCCCACCACCCCCACTGTGCACACCCCCCTCGCCCATCGACGCGTTCAGATCACGCACATCCAGGATGTTCTTGCATCCCAGGGTAAGCCACAGCCGCTCCTTCCACAGTCCCTTGGAGGCGGAGGCATCGGCCATCTGGTAGTCCGCGATGGTCCCGTGGGCCACACCCGCATCGGTCAGCACGTAGTTGTTCTGCGAACCCTGGTATTTCCAATACACCGAAGCGCGCCAGGCATGCTTCCAATCCTTCTCGATCGAAGCACGCACCTCCGGGGAGAACAGATAGGGCCGGCCCGTGGTGTCGGCCAGTTCATCGCGGACACCGGTGATCGCCGCGCCCGCGGAAACATGCCATCCGGCGTGTCCCCACTTCCCACCGACATTTCCGCCCAGCGTGTGGTACCGGCCGATGTTCACATAGCTGTAGCGGGTGCCGGAGAGCTGCGCGAGGGTGATCCGGTCGCTGATCGCATTGTAGAACATGCCGAGCCCGAGGCCCCATGCCCGTTCCTCGTTCACCTTGCGGAATGCGAGCTCCAGATCGGCGTGGTGGGACCGCTCCGCGCGAAGGTCCGGGTTGCCGACGATGTCGTGGTTCACATCCACGAACTGCAGGTAGAGCTCCTTCAGCGAGGGGGCCCGGAAACCGCGCGCGTACCCAGCCCGCAACGTGAGCCGATCGTCGATCCGCCACCGCAGGTTCAACGCGGGCGTCACCGGCGCACCGTAGCGCGTGTTGTAGGCGAAGCGCACACCGGGCCGCAGCGTCAGGCCGTGGGCGACGTCCATCTCCGCACTGCCGAAAATGGCGTTGTCCCCGATGTCCTCCGCCCCGTTCCCGATGCGGTCACCGCTACCCGTTTCGTACACCAGATCGATCCCGACGGAATACCGCAACCAGGTGCTGTCGGGCGAGGAGGCCAGGGTGCCGCGCAGTTCGGTGAGGGTGAAACGGTTGGTGTCCTGGGCTTCCGCCGCATCCACGAGCGTGGCGTCCAAGGTGGTCAGGTCGCGGTACCAGGTGATGCGCCTTCGCATGTATCTATCGTGAGCGAGGAGGACATTTATGTGCTTGTCCTCGCGCAGATGCCCCTCCGCGAAGAGCGCATTGTCCAGACGCGTGGTCACGTAGTCGGCATCGAAGGCCGTTTCATAGTAAGGCACCCGGGGCGCCCCACGATCGACGATGCGGTCGTGCATGCCTTCGAGCTTGTAGCCGATGTTCCAGTACTTTCCGTTCCATCGGTAGAAGAAGCGTCCGGTGTACTGCTCGCGCGGTTTCCATTGCTGGTGGCGCGTGCTATCGGCCGGCTGCGGGGCAAGGTCCGGCAGACCTCCCTGGTCCGGATCCCAACCCAGGAACACATCGCGCCCCAGGGTGAGCGCCAGGTCATGCCGGGGGCCATGCCGGGTCGCGTTGACGTTGAGGTCCAGCGTACCGATGTGCTCGGCATAGGCCGATGCGCGCACCGCTCCCCTCCCGTCCTTGTCGCCCTTCCGGGTGATCAGGTTGATCGTTCCGGCCAGCGCGTTGGTCCCGTAGTCCACGCTCAGTGGACCATCGACCACCTCGACTCGCTCGATGCCGGACAGGTCCAGCTGGCCGAGGTCGAGGTTGCCGTCCTGCCGTCCGATCACCGGCACCCCATCGACCAGGACCTTCACGTTCTCGCCACCCAGCCCCTGCATGCTGATGGAGCTGCCCAGCACGTTGTCCTGCGATAGGCGGATGTTCAATTCGTTGCGCAGCGCTCCGGCCAGGTCGCGCGCGGCCATCCGCTGGATGCGCTCCGCATCGATCACGCGCACCGGCTGCACGGCCTTCTCCACTGAACCCGGTGCGTATTGGCCGGTGATGACCACTTCGCCGAGATCGACCGTGGATGCCTCCAGCCGATAGGCCCTGGTCCGTGTGTCACGCAGGGTATCCTGGATCGTCACCCGACCGACCGCACTGAGCCGAACGACCGTGCCGCTGGTGTTCAGCGGGACCGTGGCACGCCCCTGTTGATCGGTCGTGGTGCCGCTTCCGGTCGTTCCGTCCAAGGGCTGGAAGATCACCGTGACGTCCGGCAGTGGGGCATCGGTCCGGGCATCCGTCACGACCAGGGCGACCTGTGCGGCCAAGGCCTGTGTAATGACGAGCGACAGGCCGACAAGCGCGTGCCGCAACCCCGGGAGTGCCCCTCGCTGATGCGCTCCACCCATGCCGGGTCGATGTGCTCAGCGAACGATGAAACGGGAATGCACGCGGTAGCCACCTCCCTGGACCTGCACGATGTAGGCACCCGGAGAGAGGGTCTGCACATCGAGCGGCAGGGTCCGCATCGCCAGTGCCCCATCGAGCGGACGGGCGATCATCACGCGACCGCTCGCATCCAGCACACGCAGATCGGCGTGGGTGCCCGGCGCATCGATGAACAGGTTCGTCGTACCGCCTTCGACCGGGTCGGGATAGACCGCGATCGATGCGGCGGGTGCGCCCGCCTCATCGATCCCGGCGGCGCTGATCAGCTCCTGCGTGAAAGTGATGTCGCCGGTCGCGCTGCCTCCGTAGTCCGTGAAGATGAGCTTCCACACCTGGTCCGATCCGTCCTTGACGAAATAGCAGCGGTCGGTCGCGATGTCGTATTGGAAGGTCTGCATGTTGAAGGACTTCCAATCGTATCCGATGGTGTTGATGTGCGGATCGTAGTAGCCACCGGTCCACTCGGCCAATGCGGGATCCATGCCGGCCACGCGCAGGCAGGTGACGTTCCTGTTCTGCAGCACGCCGGCCACGGGGTAGGCCTGGGGAATGAAGGCGGTGTACTTCGTGAAGAGCAGGTCCCAGTCCGTGGTCAGGGGCTCCCGGTCGAGGGCCATGTTGTTCTCCAGGCTGAAGTAGCCGAAGTTCTTGTCGGCATAGTTGGCCTTGTTCAGTGATCCGGTGGTCTCGTTGGACCCGTCCAGGTCCGCCCAGGTGAATGTGTAGGTATTGGCGGCCAGGCCATCTATCCGCAGTTTCTTCCAGTCACCATTGGCGAGGTGCACCACGAACAGACTATCACCCGCGACCGTGTGGGTCACCAGGTTGTATACGCCCCACCCAAGGTCGAACTCATCGCTGGTCAACTCCTGGTTCAGCGCGCCGTAGCTCCAGGAGGTGTCGCTGTCATACACCTGCGTCCAGCTGTTCGTCATACCGGCCGTGTCGAGGGAATTCCACGCACCCACGGCGTAGGGGGCCTTGAAGACGGCGATCCCCTTGGCGGTGTTCACCAGGATCGAGGCGGTGAAGCCGGCGATCTCGAAGCCCAGGTCCCATTCAACCAAGGGTGCGGTCCGGACCGTGCCGTTCTGGAGGCTGTACCAGACCTGGTCGGCGTTGGCCGGTGCGGTGGTCACGGTCACGGTCGTTTGCGCGTTCATGGCGGCTGAAAGGAGCAGTGTCAGCGGGGTCAGGCTTCTCATGGTCGGGGCGTTCAAGGCCGCAAAATTGGGCCTGTCCCATGCCTTACTCGTTGCCTCAGATGGCGTTCTGGATGTTCCGTGACGCACGTTTGACGATCCCGTGACGATCGCTGGTCGGTATCCAACGCCGGTGACGACCGGGGAAATGATGGGGGGCTTGTCGGGAATATGTGGGATCTCCCTAGCTTCGCCCCGCTAAAGGCCTTGCGTTCATGGCGGAACAAGAGGTACCAGCGCTAAAAGCAAACTCACGCAAGTAGAACATGAACATTTACGTCGCCAACGTGCCTTACTCAGTGAAGGACCAGGACCTCAGGGAGCTTTTCGAACCCTACGGCGAGGTCACCTCGGCCAAGATCATCATGGATCGGGCCACCAACCGGAGCCGCGGTTTCGGCTTCGTGGAGATGTCCGATGACTCGGCCGCTCGTCAAGCCATCGAAGGCACCAATGGCAAGTCGTTCCACGGCCGCGACCTGGTCGTGAACGAAGCTCGTCCGCGTCCTGAAGGGGGCGGCGACCGCCCCTTCCGTGGCGGTGGTGATCGCGGCGGTTTCCGCAACGATCGCGGTGGTTTCCGCGGTGATCGGGGTGGCTTCCGCGAAGAGCGCGGCGGTTACCGCGACCGGGAGGACCGTTTCAACCGGGACGAGGACTGAACCTGATACCACGACAAGACCAGGACCCCGCTTCGGCGGGGTCCTTTCATTTCGGCCCGACCTTTGCGCGCCGCCACGGCCCGATCGAACCTCCAGTACGCACGATCGTCCAACAGCACCATGGTCCGTTCATAGCCCAAGCCTCTCCGGATGAAACCCCTGACCGCCCTGGCGATCCTTCAATGCGTCCTGACCCCTGCGGGACCTGCATGGGCACAACGTCCGCAGGGCGGGGCTCCTCCTCATATCGGAAAGGTCTACGGCAAGGTGCTCGATGCCTCCACCGGCAAGTCCGCGGCCTATGCCACCGTCGCTTACCTCTGGGGCCCGAAGGACAGCCTGGTCACCGGTTCGATCGTCCGGCCCAACGGGGATTTCGACCTGGACCAGCTGCCGCTGGGGCGGGGCACATTGCGGGTGAGCTTCATCGGCTACAGGACATTGGACACACCGGTGACCTTGGACCGCCAGCACCTGGAACTGGACCTCGGCGACCTGCAGCTGCATCCGGACCAGGAACTGCTCAAGGAGGTGGAGGTGGTCGGCGAGAAGAGCCAGAGCGTGCTGCGCGTGGACCGGCGCGTATACAACGTGGACCGCGACCTGGTGAGCAAGGGCGGATCGGCCGTGGATATCATGAAGAACATCCCGGGATTGAGCGTCGATGTGGACGGGAACGTCAGCCTGCGTAACGCCCAGCCCAAGCTGCTCGTTGACGGGCGGCCCACCTCATTGGAACTGGACCAGATCCCTTCCGACGAGATCGATCATGTGGAAGTGATCACGAATCCGTCGGTGGCCTTCGATGCGAACAGCACGGGAGGCATCATCAACGTGGTCCTGAAGAAGAACGACAAGCCGGGATATTCCGGACAGGTCCAGCTCGGGGCCGGAACGAACGACCGCTACCAGGCCGGGGCGAACATGCAGGTGAAGGAAGGCCGCTTCAACTTCAACCTGTCCTACAACTTCTATTCCGGCGCCAACCGTACCAAGGGCTTCAACGATCGAACGGACCTCTACGAGGGAGAGGTGCTCGACATCTTCCGGCAGGACAACATGGACGCTAGCAAACGCACCTATCAGGGCGGCCGTTTCAGCGTGGATTATGCCGTGACGAACCGGAGCACGCTCACGCTCACCGGCAACGTACGAGGCAGGAACAGCACCAGCGATGAACTGCAGACCTACTCCACCCGGGAACCCTTCGGCACTTTGTTGAGCAGTGGGGAGCAGGACGTCACCGAACGGCACGGTGGCTACAACATCGGTGGCCGGCTGGGCTTCTTGCACAAAAGCCCCAAGGAGGGAAAGCAATGGAGCATCGATGCCGGGTATGGGATCAGCCGACGGGACAACACCGACCGCTACGTCCGTACCGATCGGGATGCGGAAGGATCGCTCGTGGAGGGAGCGCCTCACATCCAGGACCAGCTCGGCAACTCCAATGGGGAGGAGTTCGACCTGCAGGCCGATGCCCGGGATCCGCTGAACGAGCGCAACACCATCGAGTACGGTGTGAAGAGCGGATACGATCTGGACCACAGCAAGCTCGATGTGTTCGACAGGAACACCATCGATCCGGCCGGTGTGTTCGACAGCACCCTGAGCAACAACTACCGCACCACCAGCCTGATCAACGCGGTCTATGTCAACTGGATCCACAAGCTGTCCGACCATTGGTCACTGCAGGCGGGACTGCGTTTCGAATCCAGCTGGTTCAAAGGCGAACTGTTGGACCGTGGCGAGGAATTCAGCTACAGCTACCCGGGCGGCGGGAAGGACCTGGGCCGGGCGCTCTTCCCGGGGATCTACCTGTCACGGAAATGGGATGGCGATGGCGGACGCGAATTGCAGTTCAACATCTCCCGGAAGATCTCCCGACCGCGTTTCTGGCAATTGACCCCGTTCATCCACTCCAGTGATCCGACCAGCATTCGGCGCGGCAACCCGCTCCTGCGGCCGGAGATGAGCAACCTGGCCGAGGTGAACCATCTGCTCCCCTTCGGAAATGCGGGGAAGAGCAACTGGCTCACGAGCATCTTCGTACGGCAGACGCAGGACGTGATCACCAGCGTGGCCTATCCCCTGGAAGAGGACAGCACCATCCTGGTGAACACCTGGGCGAACGGTGACGACAACCGGGACATCGGCTGGGAGAACGCCTTTCGCATCCTCGTGGGAAAGGACGTGGACATGACCCTGAGCGGGACCGTGCAATACACGCAGGTGGCGTTGACCAGCAATGGCAGCACCTCCAACAATACCGGGTGGAGCGGTGGCGCGAAGGCCGCGGTCAACTACAAGCCGGTGAAGGTGGTCACCGTGCAACTGTCCGGTGACTACGACTGGCCGCGGATCGTGCCACAGGGGCGTACGGCATCGAACTACGGCATCGATGCGAGCGCCAATTGGGACATCACACCCAAGCTTGCCCTGACGGCATCGGTGAACGACGTGTTGAACAGCCGCCACTGGGGAAGCACCTTCACCACGGACCGGTTCATCCAGGAAACGGACCGGCGAAGGGAATCGCGGTTCGCGCGCCTTACGCTGACCTGGAGGTTCGGCCAGCGGGATGTATCGCTCTTCCGACGCAACAAGACCCAGCGCGAACAACAACGCGAGCCCGGGTTGGACCAGAACGATCAGGAGGGGTTCTGACCACCGCGATCGAAAGGATCGTTAATGCGCGGGCCTGCGCGGGCCCGATGCGCTAACATTGTCGGCGACATCCCATGCGGCGGAGAAGTCTGGGCACCATGATCCTGCTGGCCACGCTGAGCGTGATCGGCGTGCTGCTGACCCAGATGCTCTGGCTGGACCGTGCGTTCCGTCTGCAGCATGAACAGGTCGAACTTCAAAAACAGGAGCAGCAGCAGCTGGAAAAGCAGTTCAACGATCGTGTGATCATCGCCCTCACGAACGTCACCGAGCAGATCCTTTCGATCAACAAGGACCCCTCCGACCTTTTCGACGCCGTGAAACAGGAGCGGCCGAACTATTTCGCGGTAACGATCAATGACACGCTCCATCCCTATCTGCTGGAGGCCTTGCTCCGCAGGGAGTTCATGCGAAGGAACATCACGGACGATTTCGAATACGGCATCTACGACTGCTTCACCGATTCGATCGTCTATGGCAACTACGTGGTGATGGACAGCGCCGGAACGGACACACTGCCCCATACGCACCTGCAGAAGCTCGACAAGGACGGACACTACTTCGGCGTATTCTTCCCGAAGCGGTCGAGCTCGCTATGGACGCCGGAGACGGTGAGCCGCAGCACCTGGATCTATCCCGCGATCGTCAGCATGATCGTCTTCGCCTTCTTCGCATACAGCGTGTGGATCATCATGGGCCAGAAACGGCTCAGCGAGATGAAGAACGACTTCATTGGCAACATGACACATGAGCTGAAGACGCCGATCAGCACCATCGCCCTTAGCAGCGAGGTGATCTCGGACCCGGCCATCGTGAACGAGCCGGAACGACTGGCGACCTATGCGTCGATCATCCGATCGGAGAACGAAAGGCTTCGGGCCCAGGTGGAGCGCGTGCTGCAACTCGCCACGTTGGACCAGGAGAAGCTGGCGCTGAAACGGGAGCGGATAGACATGCACGAGCGGATCCGCCACGTCGTCGATGCTTTCAAGCTGCCCCTGGAGGAGCGACAGGGCAGCATCGAAATGAACCTTGAGGCGACCGACCATTGGGTGACCGGAGATCCCGTGCACCTGACGAACGTGGTGTTCAATCTGGTGGACAACGCGCTGAAATACAGCGCCGGCCCTCCCCGCATCACCATCACCACGCGCATTCGCGGACGGTGGATCGCGGTGGCGGTGGAGGACCGTGGGATCGGCATCCGCAAGGACGACCTGAAGCATGTGTTCGAGCGCTTCTACCGCGTACCCACCGGTAACGTGCATAACGTGAAGGGCTTCGGGCTCGGCCTCCACTACGTGCAACAGATCGTCCATGCACATGGCGGGGCGATCGAGGTGCAGAGCGAACCGGGCAACGGCAGCATTTTCACATTCCGCATCCCGATCAACAAGAACGAGCGCACATGACCGAGCGAAAGGCGAACATCCTGTTGGTGGAGGACGACCCCAACCTGGGCTTCGTGATCCAGGACGCCCTGAAACGCCAGGGCTATGCGGTGCATCTGTGCCGCGACGGCAAGGAGGGACTGAAGTACTTCAACGAACATGCGTACGACCTGTGCGTGCTGGACGTGATGCTGCCGAACAAGGACGGGTTCGGCCTTGCGGAGGACATCCGCCGCACCGATGACCGGGTCCCGATCATCTTCCTAACGGCCAAGAGCCAGACGGAGGACCGCATCACGGGGTTCAAGGCCGGAGGTGACGATTACCTCACCAAGCCCTTCAGTCATGAGGAGCTCGCCCTTCGCATCGAGGCGATCCTTCGAAGGACGATCGACAGGACCGGAGCCAAGCAACGGAGGGAGGTCTTCACACTCGGCGATTACACCTTCGACCACCGCGATCTGACGCTGAAGCATCCCGGGGAGGACCGGAAGCTCACGCGCAAGGAGGCCGAAGTGCTTCGCCTGCTCTGCATGCACCAGGACCAGGTGCTGCCGCGGGAGCTCGTACTGAACATGGTATGGGGCGATGACACCTACTTCCTTGGCCGAAGCCTGGACGTGTTCATCAGCCGGCTGCGCAAGTACCTGAAACGGGACGAACGCGTGCAGATCAACAACGTGCACGGCGTCGGTTTCAAACTGCAGGTGGGGTAACGGCGGAGATCGATATCGTTCCGTTCCGGAGCACCCGCCGTGCTTCAGCCGCCCAAAGCCCGTTTCACCGCGGCCGCGATGCGCGCCCCCTCCGCCCTTCCTGCCAGGCGCTTGTTCGCCTCGCCCATCACCCGCCCCATGTCCTTCATGCTCGAGGCATCTAGCTCCGCGATGATGGCGCCCACCTCCGCCCTCAACTCGGCATCACCGATCGACACGGGCAGATAGGCCTCGATGACAAGACCCTGTGCCTCCTCCTCCGCGGCCAGGTCAGCCCTTCCCTGCTGACGATAGATGGCTGCGGCTTCGGTCCGTTGCTTGTGCAGTTTCTGCAGGATCCGAAGGCCATCCTGCTCGCTCAAGGTGTCCTGACCACCTTCCTTGGTCAGTTCGAGCAGAATGGCGCTCTTGATCGCACGCAGGGCGTTCAACCGGTCCTTGTCGCGGGCCAGCATGGCGGTCTTGATGTCGGCGTCGATGCGCTGCTTCAGCTCCATGCCCGATCAGTCGACATTGTCGTGCAGGTAGGGATTGTTGCGCCGCAGTTCCACGTTGCGCTCACCGTTCTCGTCCTGTCCTTCGGTCAGCGTATAGCGGCTCACGTTGCTGTCCGCACTATGCGGACCCACGGTCAGAACGATGTTCTTGCGCTTGTAGGCCGGTTCCCTTTCCATGTCGTTGATCCCGTTCGGTGAGCGAAGACGCAAGGCGACCTCCCGCATCTTGGTCAGGCGCTCCTCCACACGGGCCTGGTGCTCCGGACCAACTGGACGTTGTTCCACTACATCGGAGGGCACCTTTGGCGCGACCTGCCCCGCCGGCCGCATGCTCATCTCCTCGGAGTACAGGTCGTGCACCTTCTTTTCGATGGCGGGCACATCCGGGATCGCAGGAGGATCCTCCTTCGTTCCGGTGGGCCCGTTCGCCGGTGCCATTGGCGCCGCTGGCTTCAGGTAGGGTTCCGTCGGTCCATCGTTGGACGACACTTCCTCACGCTTGTCCTCCGTCCTACCGTCCATGGCCACGGGATTGGCGATGGGCCGGGTGATCATGGTCGGCACATCAGCGTCGAGCGGGATCACACGTCGCTCGGCCTTGGGTTCCTCGACGAGGCCGGTCTCCGGGTTCACGTGGAATCCGGTGGCGATCACCGTGACCCGCACCTTCTCCGCCAGCGACTCGTCCTTGCAGTAGCCCCAGATCACATCCGCGCTGCTGCCGGCGGCCTCCTGGATATGGTCGGTGATCTCCGTGATCTCGTCCATCAGCACCTCCTGCGTGCCATGCGTGATGTTGAGCAGGACGAACTTCGCTCCCCGGATGTCGTTGTCGTTCAGCAACGGCGAGGCGAGCGCCTCCTGCGCGGCGCGCAGGGCACGATCCTCACCCTCGGCCTCCGCCATGCCCATGATCGCCGCACCACTGTTGGTCATCACGGTCTTCACGTCCTCGAAGTCCACGTTCACCTTCCCGGTGACGGTGATGATCTCGGCGATGCCGCGGGCGGCGGTGGTCAATACGTTGTCCGCGTGCCCGAACGCGTTGTCCAACGACAGGTTGCCGAAGAGGTCGCGAAGCCGGTCGTTGTTGATCACGAGCAGCGTGTCCACGTGACCACGAAGCTCCTCGATGCCGGAGCCGGCCTGCTGCTTCCGTTTGCGGCCTTCCCATTGGAAGGGCATGGTGACGATGCCGACCGTGAGTATGCCCATGCCCCTGGCGATCTCTGCGATGACCGGGGCTGCACCGGTGCCGGTGCCCCCGCCCATGCCGGCGGTGATGAAGACCATCTTGGTCCGTGTGCTCAGCAGCTGCTTGATCTCGTCGATATTCTCTTGGGCGGCGTCCTTGCCCCGATCGGGTACGGAACCCGCGCCGAGGCCATCGGTGAGCGCCAACCCGAGCTGGAGTTTCACCGGCACGGGACTGATGTCCAGCGCCTGCTTGTCGGTATTGCAGATGATGAAGTCCACGCCCTTGATGCCCTGGGCGAACATGTGGTTCACGGCATTGCTGCCGCCACCACCGACGCCGATCACCTTGATGATCGAGGCCAGCTCTTTGGGAAGGTCGAATTTCATGTCGTTCGGTCTTTGATGGTGGAAGGGAAGGTTCAAACGTCGTCGTCGTTGAGGAGCTCGGTGGCGCCCTTGAGCACTTTGTCGAAGAAGCTGCCCACCCGGCCGCCTTGTGAATGGCCCTTGACCTTCGTGGCGGGCTCGGTGACGCGCGGGCGGCGCCGGTCCAGGTAGTCGAATCCTTTCATCACCAGGCCCACGCCCGTGGCGAAGAGCGGACTGGTGACCTGTTCGACATTGCTCTTGGCCAGGTGTTCGTTGGGGTACCCGATGCGCGCGCTCATCCCGGTCATGTACTCCACGAGCTGACGCAGGTGCTTGAGCTGCGCGCCGCCGCCAGTGAGCACTACGCCGGCGATCATCTGCTTCTCCATACCGCTGTTGCGGATCTCGAAATAGACGTGCTCGAGGATCTCCTCCATCCGGCTTTGGATGATCTCGGCCAGCGTCCGGAGGCTGATCTCCTTGGGGTCGCGCCCGCGAAGGCCCGGGATGCAGACGACCTCGTTCTCCTTGTTCTCGGCGGCAAGTGCGCTGCCGAACTTCACCTTCAGCAGTTCGGCCTGTTCGCGCATGATGCCGCAACCCTGGCGGATGTCCTCAGTGACCACGTTGCCACCGAAGGGAATGACGGCGGTGTGCCGGATGATGCTGTCATAGAAGATCGCGATGTCGGTGGTCCCACCACCGATGTCGACGAGGACCACACCCGCCTCCTTCTCCTCGGCGCTCAACACGGCATCCGCGCTGGCGAGGGGTTCCAGGATCAGCTCGGTGACATCCAACCCGGCTCGGTGGACGCACTTGTTGATGTTCCGCGCGGCCGTGACCTGCCCGCTGATGATGTGGAAGTTCGCCTCCAGACGCACGCCGCTCATGCCGATCGGATCGCGGATGCCCTGTTCCCCGTCCACGATGTACTCCTGCGGAAGCACATGGATGATCTCCTCGCCGGGAGGCATCACGAGCTTGTACATGTCGTCGATCAGCAGGTCGATGTCCTCCTGTCGGATCTCATCCTCCAGACTTTGGCGCGTGATCATACCACGATGGTGCATGCTGCGGATGTGCTGCCCGGCGATACCCACGTTCACCGTGCCGATGTCCACACCGGCATTGTCCTCGGCCTCTCGCACCGCGGCCTTGATGCTCTCCACGGTCTTCTGGATGTTGGCCACCATGCCCCGGCTCACGCCGTCGGACCGTGACTTGCCCATGCCGAGGATCTCGATCTTCCCCTGCTCGTTCTTGCGCCCGACGATGCAGGCGATCTTGGTGGTGCCGATGTCAAGTCCGGCGACGATCTCTTGATTGTCCATGGTTTGGTCCGATTAGGGCGTTTTGCGTTGGGTGCAGACGATCTGATCGGCGAAACGCAGGTCGATGGTCTCGTACCGCCGCCAATCCGATCGTGGCATTCCTTTTTCATAGAAGAGCTTCAGCTTCGCGAAGCGTTGTTCCAAATGCTTGCCATCGCCAAGTCGGATGCGTTGGGCACCCACGCGCGGCAACAGGTCCACCTCACCGTCCATGTCCACGACGATCTGGTCCACCAGGGCGTTCCAGAAGGTGTCGTCCACCACAAGGCGGGCTACGCGGAACACCTTGTCGAGGTTGGAACCGCGCACGAGACTATCGCCGGAGAGCACGTCGAACACCTTGTCCTTGTAAGGGAGGTGCAGATCGCCCAGGGCCACGGGTACGCGGGGTGCGAAGGCGTCGCTCGTCGGCATCGTGTAGCCCCGCCTATCGATGTAAAATCCCTGACCGTCCCGGTCGAATACCCGCACGACGGGTTCACGCTGGTCCACGCGCACGTGCAGCACGCCGTCCAGGGTGTGGTAGGCCTGGGCGTTGTCGACCCAGGGCACGGCGTTCAACCGTTCCTCGATACCGCGGATGTCCATATCACCCAGCGGCACACCGATCACCGCACCGTTCATGTCCAATACTTGTTGCCGCACGAAGGCCTCGTCGATAAAGCCGCCCTTTTCATCACCGCGCACCTCGATGGACAGGTCCTTCACGGGGGTCCGCTCGGACGAACGTTCGACGAAACCGAGCACAGTGATCAGTGCGACCGTACCGAGCACGATCGACCCGAGTCTGAAAATGGCATGCGGACGCTTCATGGTCGTACATGTTTACGGAGCGATCGTGCAACGTGGGGCATGAGGCGATCGATGTCCCCCGCTCCGAGCATCAGGACGACGTCCAGGTCGCGGCGCTCCAGTTCGTCGATCAGGCCATCCTTGGAGGAGAAGGACTTCGCTCCCAGTGGCACCTGTTCGAGCAACCATTGCGCATCGATGCCCGGTATCGGCGCTTCCCGGGCCGGATAGATGTCAAGTAGGATCAGCTCGTCGAGCAGGGCCAGGCTCTGCGCGAAGCCGGCCGCAAGGTCCCGGGTCCGACTGTAGAGATGGGGTTGGAAGATCCCTAGCAGTCGGCGACCGGGATAGAGCTCCCGGGCCGATCCGATCGCGGCGGCCAGTTCGGTGGGATGATGGGCATAGTCATCGATGAGCACGGTTCCGGGCTCCTCGACAATGGTCTGGAAGCGGCGCTCCACACCCCGGAAGGAGGCCAGGCTCGCGCGCACCTGGTCGGGGCGTACGCCCAGGTGCATCGCCATGGAAGCGGCGGCGACGGCGTTCTCCACATTGTGCCGTCCCGGCATGCCCAGCCGGATCTCCTCCAGGCGTCCTCGGTCCGTGTGCAGATCGAACCGGTAGGCCCCCTCCTCCACCCGAACGTTCGCCGCTCTGGAGCCTGCCTCCGGTCCGAAACCATAGCTCTCCGCGCCCGGTATGCGGTCCACGATGCGCTCGTTGACCAGCAGGCGTCCCGAGCAAAGCGCGGCGAATTCGGCGTAGGCGGCGAACATGGACCCCGGCGAACCGTAGATATCGAGGTGGTCCGGGTCCATCGAGGTGATGATCGCCTCACTGGGCTGCAAATGCAGGAAGCTCCGGTCGAACTCGTCCGCCTCCACCACGTTCATGCGCGCTTGCGCATCGAGCAGCACGTTGGAGCCATAATTGGCGCTTATTCCACCGAGGAAGGCATTGATGGGCGTTCCTCCTTCGTGCAGCAGGTGCGCGAGCATGGTACTGACCGTGGTCTTGCCGTGCGTGCCGGCCACGGCGATCGTACGGTGGTCGCGTGTGATCGCCCCGAGCAGTTCCGAACGTTTCACGATGCGTGCGCCGACCGCCTGCCAATGCAGGTGCAACGGGCTGGTGGGAGGAACGGCCGGGGTGCGGACCACGAGCACGTCCTTTCGCGTCCGCAGGTCCGCCGGGATCGCGTCAGGGTCCTCGGTGAACTGCACTTCGATACCCTCGGCCGTGAGCTGGTCCGTCAATGCGGACCGCACGCGGTCGTAGCCGGCCACCCGCGCACCCTGACGCCGATAGTAGCGTGCGAGCGCGCTCATGCCGATCCCGCCGATGCCGAGGAAGTAAAGGGTATGTGGCCGGACGATCATTCGCGTGCTATCCGGATCACCTCCGCGGCGATCGCCGCGGCCGCATCGCGTCGGCCCATGCCGGCGATGTTCTGAACGAGTTGTTGACGCCTGTGTTCATCCCGCAGGAGTTCCGCGATGGTGGTGCCGAGCCTGTCGACGGCCTCCGCATCCGCGACCAGCAGGGCCGCACCATTGTCGCTGAGCGCTCGTGCGTTCTTCGTCTGGTGGTCCTCCGCCGCGGTCGGCAACGGAACGAGGATCGCCGGCCGCTTCACCAGGCAGAGCTCGCTCACCGTGATGGCACCCGCACGCGCCACGACCACATCGGCCACGGCATAGGCCAGGTCCATGCGGTCGATGAACTCGAGCACCCGCGCCTCGCCCCAATCGAGCGCGGAAATCGCAGCACGGGCTTGCTTCAGGAAGGGGGTTCCCGTCTGCCAGATGAGCTGTGCTCCAGCGTCCCTCAATTTCGAAAGGCCGGCCTCGATGCCACGATTGATGCCGCGTGCACCCAGACTGCCACCCGTCACAAGCACCACGGGGGCACCCTCCCGAAGCCCGAAATGTTCCATGCCACGTGGACGCTTGCCCACCAGGTCCACCACATCCTGCCGCACCGGATTTCCTGTCAGCAGTACTTTCTCCCTGGGGAAGTAGCGGTCCATCCCGTCGTAGGCCACGCACACGCAGGCCGCCTTCCTCGCCAGCATGCGATTGGTGGCACCGGCATGGCTGTTCTGCTCCTGAACGAGGGTGGGCACGCCCATGCGCTGTGCGGCTGCGAGAAGCGGACCGCTCGCATATCCACCGACGCCTACGGCCACGTCCGGACGGAATCTGCGCACGAGCCTTCCTGCCTTCCACATGCTGGAAAGGAGCCGCCATGGAAGACCGATGTTCCTCCAGAGCGCCCGCCTCTGGAAGCCACGGATCGGAAGGCCTTCGATGCGGTAGCCTGCTGCCGGCACTTTCGTCATCTCCATTTTGCCCAAGGCGCCCACAAAGAGGAATTCCGCCTGTGGCGCGCGTTCGCGGACAGCGTTCGCGATGGCGATCGCCGGGAAGATGTGTCCACCGGTGCCTCCTCCTGCGATCATGATCCTAGGCGATGGCATTGGCGGTCCGTGGTCGGCCCTTTTGTTCGTTGGAAGCTCCCTCCTCATCGTACACGCTGCGGCTCACGCTGAGCACGATGCCGATGGACAGACAGGTGAACCAGGTGGATGTGCCTCCCATGCTCACCAGCGGAAGGGGTTGACCGGTCACCGGCACGAGGTTCACGGCCACAGCCATGTTCACCATCGCCTGCAGCACGAGACCAAGGCTCAGTCCAAGTGCGGCGAGCGAACCGAAACGCCTGGGGCATCGTGCGGCGATACGCACCGCCCGCCCGAGCAGGATGAGGTAGAGCAGCAACAACCCAAGCCCACCGATCACCGACCCGTACTCCTCGATGATGAAAGCGAAGATCATGTCGGAATACGGGTGTGGCAGGAAATTGCGTGAGGTGCCCGTGCCGGGGCCGTTGGGCAGCAAGCCCCCGTTCACGATCGCCACCTTGGCGTTGTCCACCTGATAGTTCGCATCGGGGTCCTCCTTGCCGAAGCTCTCCACACGCGTCGCCCAGGTGTCCAGGCGGGGCAGCAGCCCGGGCACCGACCGGGAGAGCAAAAGGAGCAGGGCGAAGGCACCAATTGCGATCACCACCACGGAGAGGAGGTACTTGATGGGCACCTCGGCGATGAAGAACAGGACCATGCAGGTGGCGAACAGAAGCGCGGCCGTGCTGAAGTTGGCCGGCAGGATGGCACCGCAGATCGCGGCTGCGGGCACCATCAGCTTCACCAGCACGTCGCGGAAGGTCCAAGGCTCGTCCCGCTGTTTGGCGAGCACCCGGGAGAGATAAAGCACGAGCACGACCTTCGCCAGGTCGCTCGTCTGGAAGCTCTGCCCGATCACGGGGATCCGCAGCCATCGGCTCGCATCGTTCAGGTTGGTGCCAAGCAGAAGGGTCACCACCAGCAGGCCGAGCGTGGCCCAGATGAGCATTTGGGCGAGCTTTGAATAGACGCCGAAACGGAGACGATGAGCATAGTACATGATGAGTCCGCCGGTGGCCAGCATCATACCGTGCTTGAAAAGGAAATGAAGCGTGCTGCCCCCCTCATGCTTGAACGCGAGCGAGGCAATGCTGCTGTAGACGGCGAGCAGGCTGACCACGCCCAGCAGCAACGCGACCATCCAAATGGTCCGATCGCCCCGGAGGTGTTCGTTGAAAAGCCTGGTCATCGTCATCTGCAGTTTCCGGTTCAGAGGTCCCGTACCGCCTGTTTGAAGGCATGTCCGCGCTCCTCGTAGTTGGCGAATCCATTGCCGCTCGGACAGGCGGGACTGAAAAGCACCACATCGCCGGGTAGGGCCAGTTCGTGGGCGACGAACACCGCGGTCCGCAGATCGTCCGCCTGGTAGAGATCCTCTCCGAAAGGTCCACTGGACGATCCGTCGGTCGCTCCGAAATGCACGACCGCCTTCACCCGTTCCAGCAGATAGGCGGCAACACCCTCCGTTCCATGATCATCGGGCAACGCGCCGGTGATCCACACCAGGGGCGCCTGGATCTCCGCCATCGAGCGGAGCGTGGCGTCCAGGAAGGTGGCCTTCGAATCGTTGATGTAGACGACACCGTCGGTCTCCGCCACGCGCTCGGAACGATGCGGGGCGTTCACAAGGTCGCCCAGCACATGCTGCCGTGCTTCAAGGAGCCTTGCGGTCCCGGTCGTCCGTTGTTGGGTGATCTTCTGGTCCATCGTGACGCGATTACTGGGGATCAAAGGGCTTTGACCGCGGCCTTGAAGCGACGACCACGATCCTCGTAGTTGGTGAACAGGTCGAAACTGGCACAGGCGGGGCTGAGCAGCACCACATCACCGGGTTCGGCGAGGTCGTACCCCATGCGCACGGCCGCGTCCGCGCTGTTGACATCCACCATGCGTTCGATGGTGCCCTTGAAGGCCTTGTGGAGCTTCTTGTTGTCCGTGCCCAAGCAGATGATGGCCTTCACCTTCTGCTTCACCAGGTCCTGCAACTCCCCATAGTCGTTGCCTTTGTCCACACCTCCGGCCACCCATACCACGGGGCGGTCCATGCTCTCGAGGGCGTACCAGGCACTGTTGACGTTCGTGGCCTTGCTATCGTTGATGAACAGCACACCGTTCACCGTGCCCACGCGTTCGAGACGGTGTTCGATGTTCTGGAAATCGCTCATGCTCTCCCGCACGACGTCCTTGCTCACTTCAAGAATGCGCGCGGCGATGCCTGCGGCCAGGGAATTGTACACGTTGTGCTTCCCCTGGAGGGCGAGTTCGATCATGGACATGTGAAAGGTGGTTTGGTCGATGTTGATCCGGAGTTGGTCATCATGCACGCAGCCCCCCTGGGGCAGGTCGCGAACGATGCTGAAAGGCCAGCGGCGCGCGTTGACGGTATGGTGGTCCAGCGCATGCGCGATCACCGGGTCGTCCGCATTGTGGACGAAGTGGTCACCCGCGTTCTGGTTCATCGCGATGCGGAACTTGCTTGCGACATAGTCCTCCATGCGATGGTGATAGCGATCGAGGTGGTCGGGCGTGATGTTCAGCAGCACCGCGACATGCGGTCGGAAGTCGCGGATGTCATCGAGTTGGAAACTGCTCAACTCCAGCACGTAGTGGGCGTGGTCGCGTTCCGCCACGAGGCGCGCGAAGCTGTGCCCGACGTTGCCCCCGAGACCGACGTCCATGCCGGCGTTCCGGAGGATGTGGTAGGTGAGCAGCGTGGTGGTCGTCTTTCCGTTGCTCCCTGTGATCGCCACGATCGGGGAGGATGTGTAGCGCGCGGCCAATTCGATCTCCCCGATCACCGGTACGCCACGACGGCGCAGTTCCATCATGATCGGTGCGACTTCAGGGATACCCGGGCTCTTCACCACCTCGGTGGCCGACAACACACGGTCGGCGGTATGCCCACCTTCCTCGAAGGGGATCCCGTTCGTGGTGAGCGTGGCGCGAAAGTCCTCACCGATCTTGCCGGCATCGCTCACGAACACCTCCAGGCCGCGCCGACGCGCCAGCAGGGCCGCACCCATGCCGCTCTCCTTCGCTCCGAGCACCACCAGTTCCTTCATCGCAGCTTGAGCGTTACGATGGTGAGCACGGCGAGCATGATCCCCACGATCCAGAAGCGGCTCACGATCTTGCTCTCGTGGATGCCGAGCTTCTGATAGTGGTGGTGCAGCGGTGACATGCGGAAGATCCTGCGCCCTTCTCCGTATTTCCGCTTCGTGTACTTGAACCAGCTGACCTGGAGCACGACACTGAGGTTCTCCACGACGAATACGCCGCACAGAACGGGTATGAGCAGTTCCTTGCGCACCAGGATCGCCAGCGTTGCGATGATCCCGCCGAGCGCCAGGCTCCCCGTGTCGCCCATGAACACCTGTGCGGGATAGGCATTGTACCAGAGAAAGCCGATGCAGGCACCCAGCATCGCGCCGATGTACACGGCCAATTCCCCGATGTCGGGGATGTACATGATGTCCAGGTACTGGCTGAAGATGATGTTGCCGCTCACCCAGGCCAGCACGCCGAGGGCCAGCACCATGATCGCCGATGTGCCCGTGGCCAATCCATCAAGTCCATCCGTTATGTTGGCACCGTTGCTGACCGCCGTAATGATGAAGATGACCACCAGGATGTACAGCATCCAGGTATAGTTCCGGGCCTCACGACCAAGGAGGCCGAGCACGCTTGAATAGTTGAATTCGTTGCCCTTGATGAACGGGATGGTGGTGTTGGGCGACTTGCGATCGAGCAGATAGTGCACCTCGCCATCCTCCTCCACATAGCGGCTCATGGCCGATGGGTCGAGCTGGTCGGCGAGCACCGCGGGCACCTCCACCTTGGTGCGGATATCCGGATGGAAGTAGACCACGGCACCGACGATGATGCCGATGCCCACCTGTCCCACCACCTTGAACTTGCCGGCCAGACCACGCTTGTCCTTCTTGAAGACCTTGATGTGGTCGTCCAGAAAACCGATGACGCCGAGCCACACCGTGGTGAGCAGCATCAGAAGGACATAGATGTTGTCCAGCTTCGCGAAGAGCAGCGTGGGCACCAGGATCCCGGCCAGGATGATCAGACCACCCATGGTGGGCGTCCCCTGCTTGCCCAGCTGACCTTCAAGGCCGAGGTCGCGGACCGTTTCACCGACCTGTCTGCGGCGCAGTGCCCGGATGATCCCCTTGCCGAACCACAAACTGATGATCAGGGAGACGATCACCGACATCCCCGCACGGAAGGAGATGTAGTTCAAGGCGCCGGACCCGGGCACGGTGAAGTCAATGGCCTTGAACAGGTGGTACAGCATTACTTGTGCAGCAGTTCAAGGGTCTCCTTCAATACGGCGGCATCATCGAAGGGGTGGCGCACACCGGCGATCTCCTGATAGGTCTCGTGGCCCTTCCCCGCCACCAGTACCACATCGCCGGGGCCGGCCATGCCCACTGCCTGGCGGATGGCCTCACGGCGGTCCGCGTTCACATAGGTGTGTTGCTGGTCGGCGGCACCCAGGCCGGACCGCATTTCACCTATGATCGCCATGGGATCCTCGCCGCGCGGGTTGTCGCTCGTCAGGACCACCGCATCGCAATGCTCGGCCGCGAGACGTGCCATCACCGGCCTCTTCTCCCGATCGCGATCGCCACCGCAGCCCACCACACCGATCACCTTCTCTCCCTGGGCGCACACATCACGTATCGTCGTCAGCACATTGCTCAGGGCATCGGGCGTGTGTGCATAATCCACGATACCGATCACACCACCCTTTCCACGGACCACCTGGAAGCGACCGGTCGGTGGTGTGAGGTCGCTCAGGGCGGTCAGCACGTTGAGCGGTGCCTCTCCCAGGATCAGCGCGGTGCTGTATACCGCCAGCAGATTGCTCGCGTTGAACGCCCCGACCAGGCGTGTGTAGACGTCATGACCGTCGATGTTCAGGTGCAGGCCGCTCAGTTGGTTCTCCACGATCCGCGCCCGATGGTCGGCCATCCCCGCAACAGCGAAAGAACGCTTGGACGCGCGGGTGTTCTGCACCATCACACTGCTGTTGGAGTCATCCGCGTTCACCAGTGCGGTGGCATCCGCACCGAGCATGTCGAAGAAGCGCTTCTTCGCCTTGATGTACTCGGCGAAGGATCCGTGATAATCGAGGTGATCGTGCGTGATGTTGGTGAACACGCCCACATCGAAATGCAGACCCGTGATGCGTTCCTGCACCACGGCGTGCGAGCTCACCTCCATGAAGCAATGGGTGCATCGCTCCTCCACCATCCGGTCGAGCAGTTCGTTCAGCCGGATGGCGTCCGGAGTGGTGTGCGTGGCATGAACGGCCTCCTGGCCGATGCGTATCTCCACGGTGGAGATGAGACCGGTCCTTCTGCCAAGTGACCGGTACAGCCGGTGCAACAGCGTGGCCACGCTGGTCTTTCCGTTCGTACCCGTCACGCCGACCAGTTTCAACTTCCGTGAAGGATGGTCGAAGAAATTGGCGGCCGCGATGGCCAGGGCATGCGCACTGTCCATCACGCGTACATAGGTCACCCCGGGCTTCCGCTCATCCGGGATCCGCTCACAGATGACCGCCGTGGCGCCGAGTTCCACGGCCTGCCGGATGTGATCATGTCCATCAGTGCGCGAACCCTTGACGGCCACGAACGCGGTGAAGGGCACCACCGTCCGACTATCGAACGACAGATGTTCGATGGCGATGTTCGTATTGCCTACCACCTGCTCCAGGCGTGCCTTGTAGAGGATATCCTTGAGCAGCTTCATGTGGTCAGCTCGAGCTCGATGGTGGTACCGGGGGCGTAACGCTCACCCGGGCGAATGGACTGCTTGCGGACCATGCCCTCGCCACGCACGCGTACCCGGAAGCCATGGTCCTCCAGGATGTAGAGCGCGTCACGCAACCCCATGCCCGTCACGTTCGGTACCAGATGCAGGGCATCCCCGGGAATGGTGCGCGGCACCATCACCACGGTGCTATCGGAAGCGGTGGTGGATACCCACTCCCCCTCCCCGCGCTGGTCGAAGGGCACGTGCAGGGCTTCGAGTGCCGTGCGCAGGTCCTGCGCGTTCCCGCTGAAGGTCACCGGGGTCCGTTGCGCGAGGGGGCGGGCCTCAGCCGGTTCCGTCTGCATGTCGAGACGGTTCGCGTGGATCTTGCTCGCGATCTCCTTGAGAATGGGGCCGGCCACGACGTTGCCGTAGTATCCGCTCGACGTGGGCGAGCTTACCACCACGATGCACGAATAGCGGGGCACATCAGCGGGGAAGTAGCCCACGAACGAGGCCTGATAGCTGACACCAGCGCTCCTGTAGCCCGCACCCTGCTTCGCGATCTGCGCGGTTCCCGTTTTTCCGGCGATACGGTAATCGGCATCGTGCAGATTGCTCGCCGTGCCGGAATCCACCACGCCTTCGAGCATGCGCCGCACCTTCTCGAGGGTCGATCCGGAACAGATGCGGGGATTGAGCACCACGGGATCGAAACGGGCCACGGACCTACCGGCCCGGGTGATGCTCCGCACGAACTGCGGTTGCATCATGCGGCCGTCATTGGCGATGGCGTTGTAAAAGGTGAGGATCTGGAGCGGTGTTAGGCTCACCTCATAACCGATGCTCATCCAAGGCAGGCTGAGGCCGCTCCAAAGCTTGTCGCCCGGGCCCCGCAACGTCGGTACGGGTTCACCGGGGATACGCACCCCGGTGGGTTTGTCCAGGCCGATCCGGCGCAGCCCGTCCACGAAGCGTTGCGGATCGTCGCCGTAGGCCTTCACCAATGCCTGCGACACCGCCGTGTTGCTGCTGACCTCCAACGCACGGGCCAGATCGATCACACCGAAGCCCCCCTCGTGACTGTCCTCCATGCGCTTGCCGTAGTACTTCACCACACCACCATGCGTGTCGAACCGGTCGTCCGGGGAGAGTCGGCCGTCCTCCAAAGCCACCAGCAGCGATGCGGTCTTGAACGTGGACCCGGGCTCGGTGCTGGTACCTACGGCGTAGTTCAGGTCCTCCCGGTAGAGGCTGTCGTGATGGAGCGTGAGATTGCTGCAGGCCTTCACAAAACCGGTGGACACCTCCATGACCACCACGCATCCGTGATGGGCCCCATGCAGCCGGAGCTGTTTCTCCAGCGCGGCATCCGTCACGTCCTGTAGATTGATGTCGATGGTGCTATGCACGTCACTGCCGGGCACAGGGTCCTGGCCATCCCCGTTCTCCACCGGCATCCACACCCCACCTGTCAGCCGTCGTTCCAACCGGCGACCGGTCACACCACGCAACCAGGCATCGTAGCCACCCTCCAATCCGATCGCGCTGCTATCGCGCAACACATAGCCCACCGTGCGGGCGGCCAGGCGACCGAACGGATGCACGCGCACCGTATGCTTCTCGATGATGAGCCCGCTGACGTAGCGTCCTCTCCTGAACAATGGGAACTCCTTCAGCTCCTGGACGTGCTCATAGTCCACATGGCGCTGCACGAGGTGGTAGCGGTCGTTCCTGGAACGCGCCTCCAACAGGTCGCGGCGATAGGCTTCGGCGCTGCGATCCCCGAACATCGCAGAAAGCGCATGGCAAAGTGGATCGATCTCGCTGGCGACCACCTCGTCCGTGAGCCCATCGGCTCGGAGGTCCATGCGGATCTCGTAATCAGGTACGCTGGTGCTCAGCAAGCGGCCATCTTCACTGTAGATGTGGCCACGATCGGGCTGCACGGTCCGGAAGGATGTCGCGAGCCGCTCGGCGCGCGCTGACCAGCGCGCACCTTCGACGAACTGGATGGTGAAGAGCTTCACGGCCACGGCAAGGGCGAAAAGGATCACCGCGCCGTAGACCAGCGAAGCGCGCAATCGCATGTGGCGTTGCTCATTCATTCTCTACCCGTCGTTCCAACTGTTCGGGCCCGACCTCGATCTTTTGTGGCGGAACGCGGCTTTCCACAAGGCCGATATCCTGGATATCCTCCGCCACCTGGCTCTGTCGTTCCGTTCGGTCGAGGTGGCTGCGTACGGTGATGTACTCGCTGCGCAGCTCCTTCAGCTCACCATCCGTGCGGTGCAGTTCGCGCACCGTGCGTTCCGTGTAATACCCGTAACTGATGTAGAGCACCATCATCAGGGCCACGAAAAGGAAGAAGGGCATGTTGGCGAGCACCTTTTCGCGGGTCAGGAAGGAGCCGTTGAGCACGCCCACGAGCAGCCGCGGGAGCTTCCGCCCCCCTGAGGGCGCGACCGCTCCGATGCCATTCTGCTGTTGCTTCCTGATCCTGTTCATATGCGTTCTGCGATGCGAGCCCGCGCACTGCGTGCCCGGGGGTTGCGTTCCATTTCCTCTTCCGTTGGCCGGATGGCCTTGCTGGTCAATGGCCGGAAAGGCCGGATGCGTTCGCCGTACAGGTCCGTCCGCTCCCTTCCCTCCAGATCACCGCTTCGCATCCAATGCTTCACCGATCGGTCCTCCAGGCTGTGGTAGCTGATGATCACCAGCCTGCCACCCGGCCGCAGCACCTGTGCGCTCACCTGCAGCAGCTGTCGCAAGGAACCGAGCTCATCGTTCACAGCGATGCGAAGGGCCTGGAACACCTGCGCGAGAAATCCTGACCCGCCGCGTCGCGGGACCAGGGGCGCAAGCACGTCCGCGAGATCCTTCGTCGAGCGGATCGGCCCATCGGACCTGGCCTGCACGAGGCGTCGGGCGACGCGATGCGCCCCGGGCACCTCGCCGAATTCCCGCAGCATCGTGGCGAGTTCCTCCTCGCTCGATGTCGCGATCACGGTGGCGGCGGTCCGCTTGGCACGACGATCCATCCGCATGTCCAGGGGACCATCATGTCGGAAGCTGAAGCCCCTGTCACCCGTATCGAACTGATGGCTGCTCACGCCGAGATCGGCGAGAAGGCCGTCAACGGGAAGCCGACCGAGATGCCGCAGATGGTTCTTGATCCAGCGGAAGTCCGACCGGACCAGCTTGAATCGCGGATCGTCAGGTGCGTTACGGGCGGCGTCCGCATCGCGATCGAACGCGATCAGCGCACCATCCGGGCCGAGCTCCTCCAAGATCGCCCGGCTGTGCCCACCACCACCGAAGGTGGCATCCACGTATACGCCGTCGGGGCGGAGGGCGAGGCCATTGACACAGTCATGTAAAAGAACGGGGTCGTGGTACTCATGCGCCATGTGTGTTACCGAGGTTGCCCATCACATCCTCGCTCAGCGCGGTGAGGTCCACTTTCTCGTGCATCATGCGGGCATGCCCCTCTCTGCTCCATACCTCGATGCGGTCGATCATACCCAACAGCTTCACCTCGCGGCGGATGCCGGCGTGGTCCGTCAGCGGTTTGGGCAGGAGCAGACGGCCATTGCCATCGAGGTCCACCTGTGTGGCCCCGTTCATGAAGCGCCGGATGAACTCCAGGTTCTTCTCCACGAACCGGTTCAACTGACGCATCGTGGTCTGGGTGCGCTCCCACTCGACCATCGGGTACAGCACCAAGCAGGGCTTGAACACGTCGCGGTTGATCACGAAACCCTTGGACATCTCGCCCTCGAGCTGGCGCTTCAGACCGCTCGGCAGAACGAGACGCCCTTTCGCGTCGAGTTTCAGATCGTATTCCCCCAACAGGCTCAGCATGCCTCATGCGTGCGCGAGAATGGCAGCGAATGTAGGATCAATTTCCCACTTCAACCCACCATATCCCACTTTTTTACCGACTGTGCAAAACTTCTCAACGCCGAAGGTCGATAAAAGTTGCCAGATGCCCATCAATAATGGAAAAATTGGCCATTTCACGAGTGGGAGGAAGTGGGGATCAATGAACAATCGTTCATTGTGCTGACAGATCCCCCGCGCGCTTCGGTCCGGACCACCCCGTTCCAAATCTCCTCAGGTCGGAGAGGCGACCGGACCGATCGGCAAGAGGGTTACGCACATCCCGATGTGGAGCACCGGTCGGTCGGGCCTTAACGCACAGGGCACCTTCACTACTTTTGGGCGTCACCCCTCCGCATGCTGCCCGAACTGAAAGAGGAAGGCGAATTCCGGTACATCGAATCCGGGGAAGGGCACGTGCTTGTCCTGCTGCATGGCCTGTTCGGCGCCTTGAGCAATTTCGAAGTGGCATTCGCCCACCTTGCCGCGAAATACCACGTGGTGGTGCCGATGCTGCCTCTCTACAGCATGCCGATGCTGAACACCAACGTCGGCGCCCTGGCCAAGTTCCTTCAGCGCTTCATCAGGCATAAGGGATGGACGGAGGTGAACCTGCTCGGGAACTCACTGGGTGGGCACGTGGCGCTGATCAATTGCAGCAAGCACCCGGAGAGCGTGCGCTCGCTCATCCTCACAGGCAGCAGTGGGCTGTATGAGAACGCCTTCGGTGGCGGATTCCCCCGGCGTGAGGACTACAATTACATCCGCGAGAAGGTGGCACTGACCTTCCACGACCCGAGGCATGCGACCAAGGAACTGGTCGATGAATGCTATGAAACCGTGAACGACAAGAGCAAGCTGATCCGCATACTGGCTCTGGCCAAGAGCGCCATCCGACACAACATGGCCAAGGAGTTGCCACAGTTCAGGATGCCCACACTATTGGTCTGGGGAAGGCAGGACACCATCACTCCGCCGGAGGTGGCCGTGGAATTCCATCAATTGCTGCCCAACAGCGCCCTTCATTGGATCGATGAATGCGGACATGCCCCGATGATGGAACAGCCGGAGCGGTTCAATGCGATCGTGGACCCCTGGCTGGAATCCACGCTCAAGCAGCAGGAAGCCTGAGATGAGGAACCTCCGCGCCGAACATCTCGGCAGCGGCAGGGAGGCCGCGCACTGGCCCAAGCCCACATTGCCGGAATACGCCTTCATCGGCCGGAGCAATGTCGGCAAGAGCTCGCTGATCAATATGCTCTGTGGTGTGGACAAACTGGCACGCGTGAGCAATACCCCCGGGCGGACGCGACTCGTCGAGCACTTCCAAGTGGCGGGCACACTGACCACCGATGGGGCCTGGTTATTGGCCGATCTGCCCGGATATGGCTTTGCCAGGGTGGCGCGGAGCGAACGCGAGGCATGGCAGCGCATGGTGCGCACATATCTGCGCGAACGTCCCAACCTGCAATGCGTATTCCTGTTGGTGGACGTCCGGCTCCAACCACAGCGGAGCGACCTGGACATGGTCCAATGGCTTGGCGAGGAGGGCATTCCCTTCGCCATGGTCTTCACGAAAAGCGACAAGCTTTCACCGCCGAAGGTGCAGGCCAACGTGGCCGCCTACCGGCGGGTCCTGAAGCGGAGCTGGGATGAATTGCCACTGATGTTCATCACCTCGGCCGAAAGCCGAGCGGGACGCGAGACCCTGCTCGAATTCATCGACGAGGTGAACGCGGGCTTCGGCGAAGAGTAGTACGAAAGGTCCGAGGTCCGTGGCGCATCGTAGCGCCTATTCTCCCCCCTTCACCCCGAGCATGTGCTCCGCGAAATAGGCCGCGAAGTCGCGCATCTGGGCCGCCATGCGCCCTTCGTTCGTCGCTCGTTCGAAGGTGTCGGCCATGGTGAGCAGGTTCTGATGGAAGAAAACGTTCATCTCCTCGATCGTCATCTCCTTCGTCCAGAGGTCGATGCGCATGGTGTTGCGCTCCTTCTCGTCCCAAAGGCTGAGCAATGCCGCTTTGCAGTCACCGCTCCCCTCACCATCGTCGGCGTGCCATTGCATGCTTTCCGGCACCTTGTTCGCATCAAGGTGCACAGTGATCCGGATCTCGGAGGTGCGTGCGTTCATGGGTCGGGTATCGTTGGTTCAACGGGGTTTATATCGTTGGAGCACGGCACGAGGATCGCGCAGCGCGAACAGCTCACCAAAGGTCATTTCCGGGTGGTCGTCCAGGTAGCTCTTCACCATCCTGTAGCCCACCCACTCCCCGATATGGCCGGGACTTTCGCGTGGAAATCCGTTCGTGAAGGGCGCGTCGTTCATGATGCGGTCGATGACCTCCGGAGATGAGCTGAACAACATCTCCTTTGCCACCAGTTCCTTCCAGATCATGTACTCGTTGTCGGCGCACCACTTCAGCTGGTCCCTGGTGAAGGCGAACTTCAGGGTGTGGTCCGTGTCCGGAAGGAGCGCATCGAGCAGGGCCATCACCTTGCCGGTCTCCACCAGATGCGTCAACAGGTCCTTGCCTCGCACGTCGGGCTGGTAGTGCACCATCAGCCATCCCTTCATCGCGCCCGGCAGCAGCATTTCGGGAACCATCCTGTCCCGGATATACTTGGGGAACACATCCGGGGCGAGGTAGGTTACCACAGGTTGCTGGGGGCCGATGAACCATTCCGCTCCGACCCCAAGAACGCTATCCGTTGGAAATATGCCGTAGTTGAATCCGCTGTTGAAGATGACCACACGCGGTATGAGACTGTCCGGGAACACGGCGTGCAGGCGGCCGAACGCCAGTCCGAACCCGGTGCGCGCACCGGTCATGTCGCCCAGCATGCTGTCGATCGCGCTCTGTGCCGAACGCCAGTCCGGATCGTGCGTGAAACTGTACATCAGGCGTGGCAATCGGGGGTCATCGATGGACGCCATGTGGAGGACCTCCTCAACGTACACGCGAAAAAAGGACCCGAATTCCGCATCGGCCTGTTGGAGGGCCTTGCGAACGCTGTCCGTATGGAACAGGAGCCGGTCCAGCCGCCCCACCGGAACCTCCAGCGGCCGGGCCCCGCGGGGAATGCGTTCATCGGTGTTCACGCAGCCCAGGAGCAGCAGGATCAGCGCGCAGGCCGCGGTGACGCGCACCTGAGGCGGGCGTCTAACTTTGGCCCATTGATACATGGACGTCAAAACTATGAACAAGGCCATCCCCGTTCTCGCCATCGCGGTGCTCACCGCGACAACACTGCAAGCCCAGGAGACCCAGCGCGGTGTGAAGCTTGGCATCAAAGCCTCGCCGAACATCGCCTGGATCCATTCGGACACGAAGGAATTGAAAAGCGACGGGGTCCGATTGGGGTTCTCGTTCGGGCTTCTGACCGACTTCCGACTGGGAAATAACAACTACGCCCTATCGACCGGACTGCTGCTCAACATCACCGGAGGCAACCAACGATCGGACCAGTTCGACTTCGACCAGGACATCAGTGGGATCACCGTCCGTCGATCGGTGGAAGCCATGACGTTCAAGCGGAAGCTTCAATTCGTCGAACTGCCCGTGCTGATCAAGCTGCGCACCAACGAGATCGGCTACATGACCTATTTCGGGCAGCTTGGCTTCGGCTCGGCATACAACATCAACGCCAAGGGTGACAGGTACACGATGGACAGCATCACCGGTGAAATGAGCAGGGAGAGCGATGCGAACATCAGCGATCAGACCGCCATCTTCCGGGCTTCATTGATAGTGGGAGCGGGAGCGGAGTACAACATCGCCGGCAACACGTCCATCCTGTTCGGCGTGAACTACAACCACGGGTTCACGGACGCCTTCAACAGCAAGGGTAAGCTCTTCGAGGTGGAAGGCAACAACAAGGTGGAGACCCATGGCAAGCTGAGCTTCGTGGAACTGGCCCTGGGCGTCTACTTCTGATCCGCGACCACACGCTTCGGAAAGCCCTGCGATCTTCGTGGGGCTTTTTGCTGAACAGGACCCACATCATGGACAAGGCACGCATCATCGACCATATCACCGACTGGCTCCGTGACTACTGCACACGTGCCGGCATGAACGGCTTCGTGGTGGGCGTGAGCGGCGGCATCGACAGCGCCCTGACCAGCACGCTTTGCGCCCGCACGGGACTTCCCACGGTCTGCGTGGAAATGCCCATCCATCAGCATTTCGACCAGGTGAAGCGCGCCCAGGACCACATCACCTGGTTGCGGGAGAACCATGCGAACGTGCGCATGGAAGTGGTGAAGCTCACCAGTGTGTTCGATCAACTCGTGGCCGAGCTGCCCGGTGTGGAGGACGAGACCATGCGCCACCTGACCCTCGCCAACACGCGCGCGCGCCTGCGCATGACCACGCTCTATTATTTCGCCGGCCTGCTGCGGTTCCTCGTCGCGGGCACCGGGAACAAAGTGGAGGACATGGGCGTCGGGTTCTTCACGAAGTACGGCGATGGCGGGGTCGACATCGGCCCGATCGCCGACCTGACGAAGACCGAAGTGTACGCCCTGGCGGCCGAGCTCCGGATCGCCGGAACGATCCAACAAGCCCCCCCGACCGATGGCCTGTGGGGTGACGAACGGACCGATGCCGATCAGATCGGTGCCACCTACCCCGAGCTGGAATGGGCGATGGATCTGCGGGAGAACGGTCTGGACCCCCGGACCATGGGGTTGACCGACAGGCAGCGCGAGGTGCTGGCGATCTACGACCGGCTGCACGCGGCGAACAAGCACAAGATGGAGCCGATCCCCGTCTGCCTGATCCCCGAGCAACTGCGGTGAAGCGCAAGAAGCACTTGCAGGCGGCCCGCATTGCCGGGGCGACCGCGCTTTTCCTGCTCCTTGGCCGACCGGCCGCGCACGCCCAGGATACCACCTTCGCTTCCAATGGCGGCTTCGACCCCGACCGTGTGATCGACCTGACGCACCGGTTGACATTGCGCGTCTACGGCAGCACCAAGTTCAACTCGATGGACCTGGAGGACGGGCGCCAGAGCAGCCGGATCACCTATAGGCCGAACACGAACGTGAACCTGGGCGTCGGCGCGAGCTACCGCTCCCTCACGCTCAACATCGGTGTGGGCTTCCCCTTCCTGAACGGCGACCAGGAACTGCGCGGCCGCACGCGCTACTTCGACGCGCAGGGCAATATGTATGGCCGACGCTATGCGATCAATCTCTTCGCGCAGGTCTATCAGGGCTACTACATCGACGCGCTGTCCTATCCGGGATCCGCCGCCGGCGATCCGCTCTACCAGAGCATCATCGACCACGATCGTCTGCGCCCGGACATGCACCAGGAGAACCTGGGGGCCAGCGTGATCTACATCGTGAACAACAGGAAGTTCAGCTACCGCGCGGCCTTCAACCAGGATGCCTGGCAACGGCGCAGCGCCGGCTCCATGCTGGTGGGCGGCTATGCGGACTATCAGGGCATGCGCTCGGACCGGACGGAGATCCCCACGCCGGTGGACACCCTCTTCGATCCAGCCCTGCGCTTCCGCCGCATCGATCTGTACGAGCTGGGCGGACTCTTCGGCTATGTGCACACCTTCGTGATCGGCCATCACGTGTTCCTCTCGGCATCGTTCGCAGGCGGCATCGGACTGGGGCGCAGCGAGACCTTCTTCCCCGAGGCCGAGGGCGACACCTCACGCGTGCACCTGGGTCTGGAACTGCGCATCCAGCAGCGCCTGGCGTTCGGCTACAACGGGAACCATGCCTGCGTGGGCGTCTCCTACACCAACGAACGCTCCACAGCGAACTTGGGACCGGATGTGACCTACGGCTGGAACGTGGGCAACTTCCGTCTGTTCGTGGCCTATCGCATCCCCGTGCGCATCGGCATCATCGAGAAGGCCATGCGGCGGTTGAAAGGGACGTGAGGTCCAGGGATCTTCCGCAGTACTTGGAAGGAAGGATCGAGGCGGAACCTTATTGAACGGTCATGAGAAGCGACCTCCGCCTCTTCTAGCCTATCGTCCACGTCCGCTCCCCGCTCAGCAGCTTGTCGAGGTCGCCGTCGCCCTTCAGTTCACGGGCCCTGGCCACCTGGGCGTTGAGCTTCTCCTCGTGGGTGACGCGGTCATTGACGTAGAAAACGCCAAAGGGCCGCGGGAAGGCGTTCTCCTTCCGTGGGTCGTCGAAAAGTCGCACGAGGATGGACGCCTTGAAGTTGTCGCGCTCGTCGTGCACCCAGCAGTCGTTGGGCGAGAAGTCCGGGCCGATGTCGATGATGCGCGGCTTCATTTCCGAGGAGATGCAGATGCCCTTGGTGCCGTTGGCGAAGGTGAGCGGCTTGCCGTGCTCGACGAAGAGCGTGTGCATCGGCTTGGTGGCTTTATCCGTGAAGATCTCGAAGGCGCCGTCGTTGAAGACGTTGCAGTTCTGATAGATCTCCACCATGCTGGCACCGCGGTGTGCATCCGCGCGGGCCAGCACCTCGCGCAACTGCTTCGGATCGCGGTCCATGGCGCGCGCGATGAAGGTCGCGTCGGCACCCTTGAACAAGGCCAGCGGGTTGAACGGATGATCGATGCTGCCCATGGGCGTGCTGCGCGTCACCGCCCCTTCCGGGCTGGTCGGCGAGTACTGCCCCTTGGTGAGCCCGTAGATCTCGTTGTTGAAGAGCAGGATGTTGACGTCGACGTTGCGGCGCAGCAGGTGGATGATGTGGTTGCCGCCGATGCTGAGCGCGTCGCCATCGCCGGTGATCATCCACACGCTGAGGTCCGGGCGCACGCTGCGCAGACCGCTGACGATGGCCGGTGCGCGGCCGTGGATGCCGTGGATGCCGTAGGTGTCCAGGTAGTACGGGAACCGCGAACTGCAGCCGATGCCGCTGATGAACACGATCTCCTCCTTCTTCCGCCCGCTCAGCTCCAGGAGCGTCTCGACCTGTTTCAGGATGCTGTAGTCGCCGCAACCCGGGCACCAGCGCACCTCCTGGTCGCTGCTGAAGTCGACCTTTTCGGGTGCGACCGTTCCGTTGGTGGTGCTCATGCTTCGGCGGGGGTCGGGGTGCGGAGCATTTCCATGGCGGCGGCATGGACCTCTTCGCTGGTGAAGGGCATTCCCTGGACCTTGTTCAACCCGCGGGCGTCCACGAGGAACTCGGCGCGGAGCAGCTGGCGAAGCTGTCCGCTGTTCATCTCGGGAACAAGCACGCGGTCGTAGCGCTTGAGCAGATCACGCAACCCTTTGTTGAAGGGAAAGAGGTGACGCAGGTGGACATGCGCGACGGCATGACCCTCCTCCTGCAGACGCAATGCGGCGGTGCGGATGGCGCCGTAGGTGGACCCCCAGCCCACGATCAGCAGGTCGCCGCGGTCGGGGCCGCTGTCCAGGCGGATCGGTTTGAACCGGTCGGCGATGCGAGCCACCTTGTCGGCACGGAGACGCACCATCTTCTCGTGGTTCACGGGGTCGTAGCTCACGTTGCCGGTGCGGTCCTCCTTCTCCAATCCACCGATGCGGTGCTGCATGCCGGCCTGACCGGGCAGGGCCCAGGGACGCACGCCACGCTCGTCACGCACGTAGGGCAGGAAGGGTTCCGTCATATGGAACAGAGATCGCTTCTCTCCCCCTTCGTCGGAGCTCGCGATGACGGGAGGGACGAACGGCGGCTTGATGGCACCCAGGTCCTTCGCCTGCGGGAAACGCCAGGGTTCGGCGCCGTTGGCGATGTAGCCATCGCTGAGCAGCATCACGGGCGTCATGCATTCCAGGGCGATCTGTGCCGCTTCGAAGACCATCTCGAAACAATCGATCGGCGTGCTGGCCGCGATCACCGGCACGGGCGCCTCGCCGTTACGCCCGAAGACCGCCTGCCAGAGATCGGCCTGTTCGGTCTTCGTGGGCAGGCCGGTGCTGGGGCCACCGCGCTGGATGTTGATCACCACGAGCGGGATCTCCAGCATCACCGCCAGGCCCAGCGCCTCGCCTTTCAACGCGATGCCCGGACCACTGCTCGCCGTGACGCCCAGCGCACCGCCGTAGCTGGCGCCGATGGCCGAGCAGATCGCCGCGATCTCGTCCTCCGCCTGGAAGGTCTTCACACCGAAGTTCTTGTGGCGCGAGAGCTCGTGCAGGATGTCGCTGGCCGGTGTGATCGGGTAGCTGCCGTAGAAGAGGTCGAGCCCGGCACGTTGCGCGGCGGCCACCAGACCGAGGGCGATGCCCTGGTTGCCGGTGATGCTCCGGTACGTGCCCTTGGGCATCGGCGCGGGCTTCACCTCGAAGCGCGTGGTGAAGGTCTCGCTGGTGTCGCCGTAGTTGAAGCCCGCCTGCAGGGCCCGGCGATTGGCCTCCAGGATGTCCGGCTGCTTGCTGAACTTCCTCTGGAGGAACGCCTCGCTGTTGTCCAGGCTGCGGCTGTACATCCAGTTGATGAAGCCGAGCACGAACATGTTCTTGCAGCGGTCCTTCTCCTTCATCCCCAGCTGCACGTCGGCCAGAGCATTGCGCGTCATCTTGGTGACGTCGATCGCATGGACCGTGTAGTTGGCCAGGGTGCCGTCGTGCAGGGGCTCCGCACCCTCGGGATAGCCTGCGAGGCGCAGGTTCTTGGGGTCGAAACCATCGCTGTTGGCGATGATGATGCCGCCCTTCTTCAGCTTGGACAGGTTGGCCTTCAGCGCGGCGGCGTTCATCGCCACCAGCACGTCGCTCTGGTCACCAGGTGTGAAGATCTCCACGCTGCCGAAATGGAGCTGGAACCCGCTGACGCCGGCCAGGGTGCCCTGTGGCGCGCGGATCTCCGCGGGGAAATTGGGGAATGTGCTGACGTCGTTCCCGAACAGCGCGTTGGTGTCAGTGAACTGGCTGCCGGTCAGTTGGATCCCATCGCCGGAATCGCCGGCGAAGAGGATCACGACGTTCTCGCGTTCCTCGATGTGCTTGTGGTGCAGGGTCTTGTCCATGAAAAGACGCGGCAAAGGTACGGCTGCGGGTATCGCCGGTCGTGATGGCGGTCACGCCGGGGAGGAGCGCGTGCTCAGGCGTTGACGGCTTCCACGCTGACGACGGCGGGAGCCACCCGCTTGATCGCCTCCTCCACGCCGGCCTTCATGGTCATCGGGCTCATGGCGCAGCCGGAACAGGCCCCGTGCAGGCGGACGTGCACAATGCCCTCGGGATCCAAGGCGTCCAACGTGATGTCGCCACCATCGGCGTTCAAGAAGGGGCGCAGGTCCTCGAGCGCTTCGCGAATGCGCTTCTCTGCCAGTTTGATCTCACGGGCGGACAACATGATCAGACGGGCATGGGCAGTTGGAGATGCTGCATCACCCGATCGCAAAGTTCGGCAAAAGCGGCGCCAGCAGGCGTGCCTTCCTGCAACACGGCCGGGCGGCCGACATCGCCCGACTCGCGGATGCTCTGTACCAGCGGCACATGGCCCAGGAAAGGCACCTTCAACTCGGTGGCCAGGTCGCGTGCGCCGTCCCGGCCGAAGATGTAGTACCTGCTCTCCGGCAGTTCCGCGGGCGTGAACCAGGCCATGTTCTCCACGATGCCCAAAACCGGAACGTTCACACTGGGCAGGCGGAACAGGCCCACGCCCTTACGCGCATCCGCGAGCGCGACGGGCTGTGGTGTGCTCACGATGATCGCACCCGTGAGCGGGATGGCCTGCACCAGGGAAAGATGGATGTCGCCGGTGCCCGGTGGAAGGTCCACGAAGAGCACATCGAGCGCGCCCCAGTCGGCATCCTTGAACAATTGCTCCAGGGCCTTGCTGGCCATGGGGCCGCGCCACGCGATGGCCTGGTCCGGCGCGGCGAAGAAACCGATGCTGAGCAGCTTCACGCCGTAGTGTTCGACGGGAACGATCCACTGCTTCCCCTCACGTTCCACCGTGCGCGGCTTCTCCTGCACCACGTCGAACATCAAGGGCATGCTGGGGCCATGGATGTCCGCATCGACCAGGCCGACCTTGAGTCCGCGTGCCGCCAGGCCCGCCGCCAGGTTCGCCGTGACGGTGCTCTTGCCCACCCCACCCTTGCCACTGGCGATGGCCACGATGTGCTTCACATCGGGCAGCACCTTGCGCGCCTTGGCGCGATCGCCCGACAACGCCGTGACGTTCACCATCACCCGCACATCCGCTCCGAAGGCCTGGCCCAGCTGGAAGGTGACGGCCTCCTCCATGCGTTTGCGGCTGTGCATGGCGGGATTGCTCACCTCGACGGTCACGTGGATAGCATTGCCCTCGACCTTCACCTCGCGCACCAGGTCGAGCGTGATGATATCCTTCTTCAGGTCGGGTTCGATGATGCGTGACAGTGCGGTCCGGACGGCTTCCTCGGTAATGGGCATGGGACCGCGAAATTAGTTGCACCTGCAGGCAGGACATTTGCGTTCGCTCCAGGTCCCTGCGTCTCAACTGGATCTCCAGGTTCGTGTCCTCAGACCCGCAGCTCCTTCATCGGGTCCCAGAAACGCTTGGGAAAGTCCACCACACGATCGTCCTTCACCTTCACACCTTCCTTCTGAAGCAGCTCCTGCATGCGCGTCGGCGTGGCGAAGTGATGCTTTCCTGTGAGCAGACCGATGCGGTTCACCACCCGATGGGCGGGCACCTTTGGTCTGACGGCGTGCGCATTGTTCATGCAATAGCCGACGATGCGACTACTGCGCTTGGCACCAAGGTAGTTGGCGATGGCACCGTAGGAGGTCACGCGGCCTCGAGGCACCTGTCGCACCACATCCATCACATCCTGGAAGAAGTCCCTTTCCTGAACGGCACCGTCACGCACCTGTTTGCCGGCCATGGTCAGGGAATGACGAAACGGACGTAGTGGATCTTCCGGCCCTCCTCCAACCACATCGATTCATAGAAAGTGCGGATGCCGAGCACGGCCTGCTGGGTCGGATCGACACGATGGATCAGTTCGCCATATATGTCGGCGCTCTGTTCCTGCAGCAGCAACTTTTCCGCTTCGACCTGTTCCAACGTGTAGCGGTAGAGCAGCGGGCTGTCGGTCTTGAGGTGGACCACGCCACCGGGTTTCATCACTTGGCGGTACCGCGCGATGAATAGCGGGCTGGTCAGGCGTTTGCGGGCCTTGGCGATCTGCGGATCGCTGAAGGTGAGCCAGATCTGGTCCACCTCGCCGCTGCCGAAGCAACGGGTGATGTGGTCGACGTGCGTACGCAGAAAGCCGACATGGGCCAACTCGTGCTCCAACGTGGTGCGCGCACCACGCCAGATGCGCGCGCCCTTGATGTCGACACCGAGATGGTTGCGCTCGGGGAAGAGCCTCGCCAATCCGGTGGTGTATTCCCCCTTGCCGCAACCGAGCTCCAGCACGAGCGGTGCATCCCTGTGGAAGAAATCGCTGTTCCAACGGCCTTTCAGGGGAAGATCGTCCGCCATCAGGTCGGCATAGCACGGTTGCACCACATGGTCGAACGTGGCGTTCTCGGCGAAGCGAAAGAGCTTGTTCTTGCCCATGCGCGGTGATCGGCGTGCGAAAATAGTCCCCTTGGACGGTGGACGGCCGCGTTGGAAGTAACGTAACAGCGATGTACACTTCACGTTCGGTGCGGCAACTTTACCCCTGCATGAAGGACCTGGAGCACGCCCGCATCCTGGTCGCCCCGCTGGATTGGGGGCTGGGTCACGCCACGCGTTGCATACCCGTGGTGCGCGCCCTGTTGCGCCGCGGCGCGGTACCCGTGATCGGTGCCGACGCCGGCCCGCTCGCGTTGCTGCGGTCCGAATTCCCGGACCTGGAGCATGTCCGGATCCCGGGACTCCACATCCGGTATGCCAGGGGCCCTTCGCAACTCTGGAGCATGGTGAAGCAGTTCCCGGCGATGTGGCGCACCATGCACGAGGAGCGCCAGCTGTTCGACCGCATCGCCGGATCGCTGAAGCTTGATGCCGTGATCAGCGACCAGCGTTTCGGCATCCGCTCCGATGAAGTGCCCTCGGTGTTGATCACGCATCAGGTCTTCCCCTTCACCCCCACGGCGCAGGCCGCCTTGCGCCGGCTGAACCTGCACCTGATCAGCAGGTTCGATGCGTGCTGGATCATGGACCATGCGGAGCCCCCCGGGCTGGCAGGGGAACTTTCACATGGAGCGCAGCTACCCGCCAATGCCAGGTACATCGGACCCCGGAGCCGGTTCAAGGCGCAGGCGATCGACCCGGAAGAGGAACCGTACGCCATCGTGGCGGTGATCAGTGGGCCGGAGCCCCAGCGCTCCCTGCTGGAGGAATTGCTGAAGGAACAGATGCAGCGCATCCCGGGACCGCATCTCCTGGTGCGCGGCCTGCCGGAACAGCAGGGATCGGAACGCGCCGGCCAGGTGCGCATGGTCCCGCATCTCGGCGGCGAGGAACTCGCGCGCGTGCTGCGCCGCGCCCGCATGATCGTGTCGCGCACGGGCTACACCACCCTGATGGACCTGGATGCGCTCGGACGTACCGCGCTGGTGATCCCCACACCGGGACAGGAGGAACAGGAATACCTCGGCCGCCTGCACGCGAAGACCGGCCGTTTCCTGGTGCAACATCAGGACCGGATCGATGTGTCCGCCGCATGGATCAAGCTGTACAATGCACCCCGCTGCCCGACGGCCGAGGGGGAGGAGCTTTTGGAGAGCGCGCTCGACGATCTGACCGCGTGCCTCGTGCGCTGAGGCCGCCCGGTTATTTTTGGCGCATGTCCACCCTGCGCACGGTCCCCCTGCTCCTGCTGCTCACGCCATTCTGCATCCGGGCCCAGGAGGATGCCGATGCACATCTGCACAAGCTGGAAGCGGAACTGGAGGCGTTGCGGGCCCAGGAGGCACCCCTGGAATCGGGGATCGAACAGGCGAAGCTCGCGGTGATGCAGCGGGACCTGCGCAGATGGGGTTATCCCGCACTGGCGTCCAGCGATGTGGTGGTGGAGCACCCGGGCCACGCTCTGGTCTATGACGCCCGGGACCAGGTTCCGAAATGGACCGCGCACATCGTCACGCCCGACGTGGTCACGGGCAACCTCGCCCGCATCGACACCTTCCTGCCCGACCCACAGGTGCCGGTCAATACCGACATGTTCAACGACTACTGGTACAGCGGCTATGATCGGGGCCACATGGTGCCCAGTGCCGACATGCGGTGGAGCCTCGATGCGATGAAGGCGACCTATTACTACTCGAACATCAGCCCGCAAAAGCCGGAGCTGAACCGGGGTGCCTGGGCGGACCTGGAGGACTGGGTGCGCCGGACCGTGCGCTATGGCAACGAGCGCGTGTTCGTAGTGACGGGGCCCGTGCTGAAGGATGGCCTTCCCGAGTTGCACACCCCCAACGGCACGCACCACATCCGCATACCGGAACTGTTCTTCAAGGTGGTGGCCGACATCGACGGTCCCGAGAAGAAGGGCATCGCCTTCCTGATGACCAACGGGGTGAACGAGGACCCGGTGATCAGCTACGCCGTGCCCATCGACAGCGTGGAGGAGCTCACCGGACTGGACTTCTTTCCGGCGTTGGATGATACCCTGGAGGCACGGATCGAGGCACAGCGGGATCCGATGGCCTGGTACCACAACGGCGATCCGTTCCAGGGTGAAGCGGAACCGATGCACCCTCCCCTGCCCAGGGGCATGTTCAATACGGTGCAGGCGAAATATCATGTCGGCAACACCGCAACGATCTGCGGCACGGTGGTGAGCACGCGAAGGACCGCGAAGGCCAATGCGATCTACCTGAACCTGGACCGCATGCACCCGCACCAGGATTTCTATGCCACGGTCTGGGATTACAACGGACCGAACTTCAGCTACGATCCCGAGACCTACCTGCTGCACAGGAAGGTGTGCATCACGGGAAAGGTGACGATCTACGACGATATCCCGCGGATCAGCGTGAACAACGAGGAGGAGATCCGCTTCTGGGAGGAGGTCCTGAAGTGAAGTTCACTTGCGGCGCATGTTGAGGCCCGCTATTTTGGTGACGCGCTAGGGTCCGCGTCCATCCATCGCCGATGGAACCCGATGGGGTGGGCAAGGACCGCAAATGACCGGCCCTCTTCGCATGTCCCTCCTCGGGAACGCCTTCCCGGGAAAAGTCCCCATGGGAGTGCCGGTGATCATCCCATACCCCCATGTGCACCGAGTTCCATCATCGCTTCATCCCCGCCCTGGTTCTTGCGTCCCTTGCCGGTTGCTCCGGCGGACCCGGCCAGGACCAGGCCCGGACGGTCGCATCGGACACCATTCCCGCTCCACTGTTCACCGAGGTCCCGGCCGAGCGTTCCGGGATGGAATTCACGAACAGGATCGTGGAGAACAACGAGGTGAACTACTTCGTCTACGAATACCTGTACAACGGTGGCGGAGTGGCGATCGGCGACCTTGACAACGACGGGCGCCCGGACATCTATCTCACAGGGAACATGGTACCGGACCGTCTCTATCTGAACAGGGGCGATCTGCATTTCGAGGATGTGACGGCCAGGGCGATCCCGGCCGAGAACGGCCATGGGTGGCACAGCGGTGTCACGCTCGCCGACGTGAACGGCGATGGATGGAACGACCTATACGTCTGTCGTGCAGGATGGTATGTCGATCCGCTACAACGCTCCAACCTGTTCTACCTGAACAACGGCGATGGCACCTTCCGGGAGGCTGCTGCGGAATGGGGTATCGCGGACACCACGCGAAGCACGCAGGCGGCCTTCTTCGACATGGACAAGGATGGCGACCTGGACCTCTATGTTCTTAACGCGCCGCTTCAGCGCAAAAAGAAACTGAACAATGTCGAGGTGGAGGCCTTGGTGCGGGCCCATCGCTCCCCCACCGACCGCCTCTACCGCAACGATGGGGGCCACTTCACCGATGTGACGGCCCAAGCCGGCGTCTGGAACATGGGGTATGGGCTCGGCCTCGCGGTAAGTGACCTGGACGGGGACGGATGGGACGACATCTATGTGGCCAACGACTACATCGAACGCGACATGATGTACCTGAACCAGCATGATGGCACGTTCAAGGAGGTGGTCAGGGAGCGTACCCGCCACATCAGCAACTACGGCATGGGATGCGATGCGGCCGACTTCAACAACGATGGCCTTCCCGACATCATGGTGCTTGACATGGTGAGCGAGGACCACGTGCGTTCGAAGAAGAACATGGGCGCCATGAGCACGGAGCGCTTCTGGCAGAGCGTCAAGGCCGGATACCACCTGCAATACATGTTCAATACGCTCCAGTTGAACAACGGCAATGGAACGTTCTCGGAGATCGCACAGCTCGCCGGGATCTCCAAGACGGACTGGAGTTGGGCGCCGCTCTTCGCCGACCTGGACAATGACGGCTGGAAGGACCTATTGATCACGAACGGGTACAAGCGGGACATGCGTGACAACGACTACAACCGCAAGGCGAAGGAGATCGCCCAGGCCCGTACGCCCGTCACTCCAGAGCAGGTGCTCCAATTGGTCCCCTCCACGCGCATCCGCAACTACTTCTTCCGGAACAACGGTGATCTCACCTTCAGCAATGTTTCGCAACAATGGGGCTTCACCGCACCCATGAACTCCAATGGTGCCGCTTTCGGTGACCTTGATGGGGATGGCGACCTCGATATCGTCGTGAACAACATGGACTCCCCGGTATCGGTCCTGGAGAACCATGCCGTGGGCAGCGCGGGAGGACACTATCTGCGCGTGGCCCTCGACCAGGCGACCACGGCCATGGCCATCGGTGCGAAGGTGAGGGTCCGGACCGCGAACGGCGAACAATTCGCCGAGCTGATGCCCACCCGCGGCTATGCTTCCAGCGTGGAGCCCGTACTCCATTTCGGCATTGGTGGCAACGACCATGTCGAAGAAGTGATCGTGACCTGGCCCGACGGTCGGATATCCCATCGTCGGGACATCGCGGCGGACCAGGTCCTGCACATCGATCGGTCCGACGCCGCGACGGAGCCTGCGGTGCCCGGAGCCCGGCCACTTCTGACCGAGGTCGCCGCCGGTCAGGCGATCCCGTTCACACACCGGGAGAACACCTATGACGATTTCGCCGTGCAGGTGCTCCTGCCCCACAAGGAGAGCGCGAACGGCCCCTTCCTGGCGGTCGCTGATGTGAATGGGGACGGGAACGACGATGTGTTCGTGGGCGGCGCACGGGGCCAGGCCGGCGCCTTGTTCCTGGGCGACGGGCACGGGTTCCGGTCTAGCCCTTCACATCCGTGGAACGATCAAGCGGTCTGCGAGGACCTTGGCGCCTATTTCTTCGATGCGGACGGTGATGCTGACCCGGACCTGCTCGTGGTGAGCGGCAGCAACGAGACCGACCAGGCACCGGAGAATTATCAGAGCAGGTTGTACCGGAACGATGGGCATGGAGGATTCGCGTTCGACCCGCAGGGCATCGCCCCCACCATGACCAGCGGCCAGCGCGCAGCGATCGGCGATGCCGATGGGGATGGGGACCTGGACATCTTCCTGGGGGGGCGGATCATCCCGGGTCGCTATCCGGCACCGCCACGCAGTTACCTCCTGCTCAATGATGGTGCAGGGCATTTCGCTGATGCCACACAGGAAAGGGCACCCGACCTCGCCGAGGTCGGCATGATCACGGATGCGGCCTTCCTGGACTACGACCAGGACGGGGACCAGGACCTGGTCGTGCTCGGGGAATGGATGCCCATCCGATGGTTCAACAACGACCGGGGCCACTTCGCCTCTGCCACCGGGATCACCGGGCTGGATGATCTGGAGGGGTGGTGGGACCGCCTCGTGCCAGCCGACCTGGATGGCGATGGTGACCTCGATCTGGTCTGCGGCAATATCGGATGGAACAACAAGTTCCATGGCACCACGGACCACCCGCTGGAACTGTACAGCGCCGACTTCGACAACAACGGCCGATCGGACATCGTTCTGGCGAAGGCCCAGAACGACGTGCTCTATCCGGTGCGTGGGCGGGAGTGTTCCTCGCAACAGTGCGGGATGATCAAGGACAGGTTCCCCACGTACGATGCCTTCGCTCATGCCAGCATCACCGATATCTATGGTCCGGAAAAGGTGCGGGCCGCCCAACACCTTCTGGTGCGTCACATGCGCTCATGCACGATCATGAACGACGGTCAGGGCCGGTTCCGGGTGTTGGACCTGCCCAATGCCGCGCAAATGGCACCGTTGAACGGGATCGCGGTGTTGGATATCGATGGCGACGGACGGCAGGACATCATCGCCGCGGGCAACCACTGGGGCGCCGAGGTGGAAACGATCCGGTACGACGGCGGTACGGGGATCGTCCTTCTCGGAGACGGTCAGGGAGGGTTCCGGCCGCTTTCCATCCGGGAGAGCGGACTGTTCGCCTGGGGCGATGTCAAGGACCTTGCCGTGGTGCACGTTGGAGCCGAACGGCAGCCTTGGATCGTCATCGCGAACAACAACGACGCATTGCAGATGTTCCGTCCCAACATTTCGGGGCGCCTGCTCACACAACGCTGACCCCCCGGCCTGCGGGCGGCCGTACCTTCGGGCCTCGCCATGAAAGGTCCCTTCCAGTATGCATCGGCAGGCCTGCCGACCCTTGCGTTCCTGGTCCTCTTGTTCAACGGGTGCACGAACGAACCCGGTCCGACGGACGCGACCGCCAAGATGCATGATGACAGGCCGGGATCACTGTTTACGGCGCTTGGTCCGGAGGAGAGCGGGGTGACCTTCGCCAACCAGCTCACAGAGAGCTCGGACATCAACTATTTCACCTACATCTACACCTACAACGGGGGGGGGGTGGCTGTCGGCGACCTGGACAACGATGGCCTGCCCGACCTCTATTTCACCGGCAACCAGGTGCGCGACCGGGTCTATCGGAACACGGGGGGGCTGCATTTCGAGGACATCACGGACAAGGCATTGGGCGATGACCCCGGCGGCTGGCGGACCGGCGTGACCATGGCCGATGTCAACGGCGATGGGTTCCTGGACATCTATGTATGCCGGAGCGGTCCGACGCTCGACCACGCCAGGACGCGTAACCTGTTGTACCTGAACAACGGAGACCTGACCTTCCGCGAAGTGGCCGAACAGATGGGCGTAGCGGACACCTCGCACTCCACGCAGGCCGCCTTCCTCGACATGGATGGGGATGGTGACCTCGACCTCTACGTGATCAACAATCCGGAAAGACGCTACAAGGGTGTTCGGACCAGCGAAGTACGTGCCGCCATCCGTCAAGGGCGGAGCCGGTCCAACCGTCTGTACCGGAACGATGGCGACCATTTCACCGACGTGACCTTCGCGGCCGGTCTGCAGGATTACAGCTTCAGTCTGGGCGTGAACGTCTCCGACCTGGACAAGGACGGACGACCCGACATCTTCGTGGCCAACGACTTCGATGTGGCCGACGCGATGTACCGCAACCTCGGCAACGGCACCTTCATCAACGAGGTACAGGAACGTACGCGCCACATCAGCAATTTCGGCATGGGCTGTGACGTGGCCGATTTCGACAACGACGGTCTGCCCGACATCATGGTGCTGGACATGATGAGCGAGGACCATGTGCGCAGCAAAGAGAACATGGGCAGCATGGCGCCGATCGTGTTCTGGACGATCGTGGCCTCCGGGAACCATTACCAATACATGGTGAACACGCTTCAACACAACAATGGCAACGGCAGCTTCCAGGAGATCGCCCAGATGGCGGGCGTGGCGCGCACCGACTGGAGCTGGGCCCCCCTGTTCGCCGACCTGGACAATGACGGCTGGAAGGACCTGCTGGTGACCAACGGCTACCTGCACGACATACGCAACAACGACTACCAAAAGGAGGTCTACCCCTCCATCCGCGACGGAAAGGACTTCTACCAGAAACTGGATCTCGTCCCCTCGACGCGCATCCACAACTACCTGTATCGGAACAACGGCGCGGACAGCACCGGGCGTCCACTGCTCACCTTCTCGGACAGTTCGTCCGCCTGGGGCTTCAACGATGCGCTCAACAGCAACGGTGCGGCCTATGCCGACCTTGACAACGATGGTGACCTCGATCTGGTGATCAATAACATCGATGCGACGGCCAGTGTCTTCCGGAACAATGCGGACACCCGCTACCCGGACCGGCATTCCCTGCGGATCGATCTGCGTGACGGCGATCATCATGCGCTCGGAGCCAAGGTGACCCTGCACGACCGGGGGCGCATCCAATACCAGGAACTGCAGCCGACACGCGGATACCAGAGCAGCGTGGACCCCGTGCTCCATTTCGGTCTCGGCGATCGTGAAGGCGTGGACAGCCTCGTGGTCGACTGGCCGAACGGGGACCGGACGGTCCTGCACGATGTTCATGGGGACCAACTCCTGAACCTGCACGAGGAGGATGCCGGAACACCTGCTCCACATGCCGCATCGCCCCGCCCCCTTTTCACGGACGTCACGATCACGAACGCCCCCGGATTCCAGCATCGCGAGGACAATTACGATGACTTCCAACTGGAGGTACTGCTGCCGCACAAATACAGCAACCTCGGCCCCTTCCTGTCCACGGGTGATGTGAATGGCGATGGCCTGACCGATGTGTTCGTGAGCGGCGCGGCGAACGAGGCCAGCGAACTCTTCCTGCAGGGCCCATCGGGTACGTTCTCCCCGTCCACCTCACATCCCTGGTATGCCCACGCATTGCAGGAGCAGCTCGGCTCCGTTCTCTTCGATGCCGACCACGACGGCGACCTGGACCTTCTCGTGCTCGCGGGATCGAACGAGCAGGACGTACGTTCCGGTTTCTTCGCACAACACCTCTACGTCAACCAGGGCGGTGGACGCTTCATCGACGGGTCCGATGCCCTGCCGCACATGGAGACCAGTGCGCAGCGCTGTGCGGTGAGCGACATCGATCACGACGGGGACCTGGACGTGTTCATCGGTGGCCGGGTCACACCGGGGCACTATCCCTACCCACCCCGCTCCTACCTGCTGATCAATGATGGCTCGGGGCACTTCACCGATGGTACGGAGGAACACATTCCACAAGGGATCGGTCCGGGGATGATCACCGACATGCGGTTCGTGGACATCGATGGCGACCGCGATGATGACCTGGTGCTGGTGGGTGAATGGATGCCACTGCTCGTTTTCAGGAACGACATGGGGCGGTTCACCAACATTGGCGGAACGGCCACGCCACCCCACACGAACGGCTGGTGGTACGGGCTTGCGACGGCGGACATCGATGGGGACGGCGACCAGGACCTGATCGCCGGCAACCTCGGATGGAACAGCAAGTTCCAGGCAACACCGGATCATCCGTTGCATGTGTATTGGGGCGATCTCGATGGGAACGGTCGCTCGGACATCGTGCTGGCCAAGGAGAAGAACGGTCATGAGCTGCCGGTAAGGGGCCGCGAATGCTCCTCGCAGCAATGCCCGATGATCCTGGACCGGTTCCCGACCTATGACGCCTTCGCCAACGCGGACCTGCAACAGATCTACCCGCCGGAGAAGCTGCAGAAGGCGCTGCATCTGGAGGCCACCTGCATGCGATCGGCGGTATTCCGGAACGATGGCGTGGGCCATTTCACCATGGAACCCCTGCCCGCCATCGCACAGACCGCCCCGATCAATGCCATCGTGCCGATGGACGTGAACGGTGACGGGCACGTGGACCTGGTGGTGGCGGGCAACAACTGGAGCGCGGAGGTGGAGACGGTGCGCTACGATGCGGGGACCGGACTGGTGCTGACCAATGACGGACATGGCCATTTCGGACCGATGCCGATACCGCGTTCCGGATTCTTCGCGTGGGGCGATGTGAAGGACCTGGCGTTGCTGACCACCGGCCCGGACAAGCTTCCCACGCTGCTCGTGGCGAACAACAACGGCCGCGTGCAGGCCTTCACCCTCGGCGACCGGATCAGCGCGCTTTCTTCAAGGTGAAGATGAACGTGGACCCCTCGCCTTCCTTGCTCTTGACCGTGATGGTCTGGCCGTGCGCATCAACGATGTGCTTCACGATGGCCAGGCCAAGACCGGAGCCACCCTCGTTCCGCGAGCGGCTCTTGCCCACGCGATAGAACCGTTCGAACAGGCGAGGCAGGTGCTCCGGACTGATGCCGATGCCATCATCACTGACCTCCACCAGCACCTGGTCCTCCAGATCATCCGCGCTCACCCGGCAGCGGCCGCCTTCCCTGCCGTAGTTGATCGCGTTGGTGAACAGATTGATGAACACCTGCGCCAACCGGTCGCGATCCGCCATCACCATCAGGCTGGGCGGCAGCTGATTGCGGATCGTGATCCCACGCGCCTTCGCCTTCATCTCCATGCTCTCGACGATCTCCTTCACCAGCGCATTGAGGTCCATGCGCTTGACATTGAGCTCCATGACCCCGCTCTCCAGCTTGGTGATCATGTCGAGGTCCTCCACGAGCTTGATCAATCGCTCCACCCCATTGGAGGCGCGATGCAGGAAGTCGCGGTTCACCTTCTCGTCCTCCAACCCCCCTTCGAGCAGGGTGAGGATGTAGCCCTGGATGTTGAAGATGGGCGTCTTCAGTTCGTGGCTCAGATTCCCGATGAACTCCCGGCGGAACTTCTCGCGCTCGCGCAGTTCGTTGATCTCGCTTCGCCGCGCGCGCGCCCAGTCCACAACTTCCTCGTTCACTTCGCCCAGGACGTCCTGATCCAGGTCCACGGACTTCTCCGCCGTGCGCTCCCGCAATCCCTGAACGGCCTTGTAGATCGTTCTGATGCGCTCCTGGATGAAGCGCTTCAATCCGTAGGCCGTGGCGACATAGGCGGCGGCGAACGCCGCGATCATCAACACCGCCACCAGATAGAGGTGGGAGGTGTCACCGGCGATCAAGAAGAAGACCAGGCCCAGGACCGCTACGGCCCCTCCGACCGCCGCGGAAGTGAGCAGGATGACCTGTCGGGGGGTGATGGGACCCAGTGCCATGCGATCTCCTCGCGTCCGCACCGGCGGACAACGCGGCGAAGATAGCCGAGCGACGGGCTGAAAGTCGCGTCGGACGCGGGACTTAACGCGTTCTTAACTTGGCACCGGGTCGATCCGGATACTTTTGCGCCCCTTCCCGAAACGCCCATCCCACCCTACATGCCCTTCAGCCTTCTGGTCCTGCTGAAGCTCGCCGGTTCGCTCGGCCTCTTCATCTATGGCATGAAGGTGATGAGCGAGGGCCTGCAGAAGGTGGCGGGCAACGGCATGCGGCGTCTGCTCGATGCCATGACCAGCAACCGTTGGCGCGGCGTGCTCACGGGTCTGGGCATCACCACGATCATCCAGTACAGTTCCGCCACGACGGTCATGGTGGTAAGCTTCGTGAACGCCGGCCTGCTCACCCTGCGCCAGGCGATCAGCGTGATCATGGGCGCCAACATCGGCACGACGTTGAAATCGGTGCTGATCAGCTGGCTCGGCTTCGCGAACATCCCGCTGGCCGAGCTCTGCATCCCCATCATCGGCGTGGCCTTCCCCCTGATGTTCCTGCGCAACGACCGTTTGAAGGCGCTGGCGCAGTTCCTGATCGGCTTCGCACTGCTCTTCCTCGGTCTCGAGTTCATGCGCGACAACATGCCAGGGCCTTCGGCAGAGGCCCTTGCCTTCCTGCGCGACCTGGCGGACCTGGGGCCGGTCTCCGTGCTCCTCTTCGTGCTCATCGGCTTCCTCATGGCCGTAACACTGCAATCCAGCAGCGCGGCGCTGGCCCTGACGATGGTCCTCTGCGAGAACGGCACCATCGGCTATCCCCTGGCGGCGGCCATTGTGATGGGCGAGAACATCGGCACCACGATCACCGCCAACGTGGCCGCTCTGGTGGGCAACGTATGGGCGAAGCGTGCCGCGCGGGCGCACCTGTTGTTCAATGTGATCGGCGTGGCCTGGGCCCTGCTGCTCTTCGCGCCCTACCTCCACCTGATCGACGCCGGCGTCCGACGGTTCGCTGGCGGGTCGCCCTACACCGAGCCCGGCACGATCAAGTACGCCCTCGCCTCCCTGCACGTCTCCTTCAACGTGCTGAACACCCTGCTGCTGGTCTGGGCCATCCCACTGCTGGAGCGGGTGGTGACCCGCATGGTGCCCTCACGCGGCGACCAGGATGAACAGTACCGGTTGGAGTACATCGACACTGACGTGCCCATGCCACCGGAACTCAGCCTGCTGGAGGCCCGCAAGGAGATCCTCAAGTTCGGCCGGCTCTGTCGCCGGATGCTGGGGATGATCCGCGAACTGCTGGTGGCCACCGATCCCCGGGAACGCGAGCGCCTATTGCGTGACGTGGCCCGCTATGAGGAGATCACCGACCGGATCGAGGAGGAGGTGATCAAGTACCTCACCAAGACCGGGACCGAGGCCCGCAACGAGGAGATCTCCGCCCGCATCCAGGGCATGCTGGCCATGATCGGTGATCTGGAACGCATCGGCGACATCTTCTTCCAGATGTCCAAGGCGATGGAGCGGAAAATGGACGACCGGTTGTGGTTCACGCCCGAGCAGCGCCAGAACCTGCTGGAGATGATGGACCTGCTCGACCGCGCGTTCGAGGTCATGTTCCGCAACATGGAGGCCGAACCGGCAGCGGTCTCATTGGACGCCGCCGTGGTGGTCGAACAGCAGATCAACCAGCTCCGCGACCAGTTGCGCAAGGTGCACCTCCGCAGCATCGAAGGCGGCGACTACAACATCAGGAGCGGTCTCGTCTACAACGATCTTTTCTCGTCCTGCGAGAAGGTGGGCGACCACCTGATCAATGTGTCCGAGGCACTGGCCGGCGAGCTCTGAGCGGTCTACTGCACCACGATCCTGTCCGTGTAGACCACGTTGCTCTCGTGCAGGGCGCGATCGGCCAGCTTGATACTGTAGCGGATCGTATCGTGCGGCGGGTTGGGGATCGTGGGAAAAGGCTGCAAGGTCACGGCGATCTCGCCTTCCAGCGTCTTGTTCTGACCGGTGGGTGTGATGCGTGGCACGCGGTAGTACAACGGTAGTGCAAGTCCATCGAACTGGACCCACGTTCCGTTCTGCAGCTCTTGGTATTCCAGGAAAAGATTGTACCGCCACGGCAGGGTATCATACGGAGGGAACGTGTCCGATGCATCGAGCCCGATATCCCCATCGCCATCCGTGAACGTGATCGTCACGGAAGCGGAATCCGCGAATTGCTTGAACTCCTTGAAGGTGATCTGCGGCGTATCCGGGAACGACCCGGTCTTGAGGCAGGAAACGCCGAGCAGCGAAACGATGGCCACAAGGACCACCGCTACTTTTACCGCGGACGCATTTCCGGATCGCATTGGTGCAAAAATACGGCAGTGGCGGCGCAGGCGTGGAGCGGTGGGAACGACTCCGGGAACGGCCCTTCACGGTGCACGATGCCGAGAGCTTCAACGCACTGGCGCTGGACCTATTTCACCTGCATGCGGCGGAGAACCCGGTGTACCATGGATTCCTGAACGCCCTGGGGCGCGACCCTGCCCGGGTGGAGCGCGTGGCGGATATCCCCTTCCTGCCGATCGAACTCTTCCGCGACCGCACCGTCCTGCTGGACGGGCTGAAGGCCGATCGCATCTTCACCAGCAGCGGCACCACCGGGATGCGCACCTCGACCCATGCCGTGCCCTGGCCGGAACTGTACGAACGCAGCTTCCTGGAAGGCTTCCGGCTGGCCTACGGTGATCCCCGCGAATGGCGGATCCTGGCCCTGCTGCCGGCCTATCTGGAGCGACCCGATAGCTCGTTGGTGTACATGGCACAGCTCCTCATCGCCGCCACGGGGGATCCGCTCAGCGGCACCTACCTGCACGACCTCGATGCCCTGGTCGACGTCCTGGAACGCTCCGAAGCCGAGAGAGAACGGACCCTGCTGCTGGGCGTCACCTTCGCTCTGCTCGACCTGGCGGAAAAGCATCCGATGCGCCTGGCGCACACCACGGTGATGGAGACCGGGGGCATGAAGGGCCGACGCCCGGAGCTGGTCCGGGAGGACGTGCACGCGATCCTGAAGGAAGCGTTCGGGATCCCGGCCGTACACAGCGAGTATGGCATGACCGAACTGCTTTCCCAGGCCTATTCCGCCGGGGAAGGGCGCTTCACCTGCCCGCCCTGGATGCGCGTGCTGGTGCGCGAGGTCAGCGATCCGTTCACGCGCCCGGCGCACGGCCGCACCGGCGGTATCGACGTGATCGATCTCTGCAACGCCGCCAGCTGTCCCTTCATCAGCACGCAGGATCTCGGTCGCCTGCATCCCGACGGCACGTTCGAGGTGCTCGGACGCTTCGACAACAGCGATGTGCGGGGATGCAATCTGATGGTCGAGGTGTGAGGGTGCAGATCAGGCCGTGATACGCATGCGACCTTGTTCCGGGCCCATTTCAGACGCTGTCTTGATAGATTTGATCCTCGACCATGAGCGTCCTGGTTTACGCGAAAGAACCGGCCAACACCCGCCGCGTGCCGCCGGGGTCCTACACCGTGGAACTGCGCAACGGCGGCCGGCGCGTGGCCACCGCCCGCCTGGTGGTGCAACCCTGAGGAAGATGCGGGCCGCGCTGCTCATCGGTGCTGCGTGGGCGATCGCCTGGACAGCGGCCGCCCAGCAACCCTTCGACCTGGATACCACCTTCCGAACGGTGATCGACCAACAATACATTGGCTCGGTCCTTCCACTCGACGATGGGGACGTGATCATTTCCGGGCAGTTCAAATTCCCAGGAGACACCTATTGGCGGGGAGGTGCTCGGTTGAACAGCGACGGAAGCCGCGATACTGATTTTGCGGAAGTGGCGTTCATGGGTGGAAAGATCACGCCATGGAATGGTCGGATGTACGTAGGTAACGGGTCGATCGTTCGGAGGTGCTGGTTGGACGGATCATTGGATACGGATTTCATCTTGATGAATTCCGGTCCCTATTTCCTTTCGCTGCAGGGCGGCGACTACTACGTATACCCCGACGGGCGGGTGCTGATGTGCGGCCTGCATCATCTGAACGATACCATCCGCGGCTTCGTGGGCAGCTACACCCTGATCTGGTTCAGCGACCAGGGCTATCTGGACACCACCCGCACCCACCGCCAATGCAACGGGATCATCTATTCGATCCATCCCCTGCCCGACGGCAAGTTCATCTGCAGCGGCTTCATGACCCAGTACGACGGGCAACCCGCCAACGGCGTGATCCGCATCCAACCCAACGGCGATCTGGACACCACCTTCCATACCGAGGTGAACTGGGGCTGGCCCTTTGCGTTCCACCTGCAGGATGATGGCAAATTGCTCTGCGCAGGGTCCTTCAAATGGGGCTCCGACCCCGATACCCTGAGCCTGGTGCGCCTGCTGCCCAACGGCGACCTGGACCCCACCTTCAACAACCACGTTCAGACGCTCTTCACCGTGGACAACGACCCCACCTATGCCCCCGTCTCCGACATCCTGCCCCTGGGGAACGACCGCTGGATCATCACCGGCAGTTTCGATCGCGTGGAAGGGGCACCACGCGGCGGGATCGCCTTGATCGATACGGCCGGGAACCTCTCCAACGACGGCTTCACGGGGAACGGATGCGGACTATTTTGGAACGGGTTCGAATGGAAAGGCAGCATCCGGAAGATCGTGCCGACCCCTGATGGCAGCTTCTATGTGCATGGGGGCTATCACGGCTACGACGACGGCACCACCAACGACACCCTGCAGCGCATGGTGAGTCGCCTGTACGGCTTGGACGTGGGCGTGCAGGAGCAGGGGGCCATGCCTTCAGCGCATGCGGCAGGGGGATTGACCATCCACCCCAACCCGGCGAGCAGCTGGGTGGGCATGGACTACGATCTGGCGTCCGCGCCCGATCAGGCTTTTATCCGCGTCCGCGACCTGGTGGGCCGGGTGATCTTCCAGGCGGACCTGCCTGCGCGTCCGCAACAGGTGCTCTGGGACAGCCGTTCGGTCCCTTCGGGCGTCTATTCCGTGGAGCTATGGAACAAGGGGTACATCCTGCTTACACAGAAGCTCGTGATCCAACAATGACCCCCGGGCGCCCGGCAAAGAAAGGTGGCATGCCTCGTTGCGAAAGGCACATACCCATTCACACCACCTTCACCAGGAAGTAGTTCTTCTTGCCGCGTTGGAGCAGCAGGTAGCGTCCGGCGATCAGGTCATCCGTGCCGACCGTGCGTTCTTCATCGACCTTGGCGCGGTTCAGGGCGATCGAGTTCTCCTTCAACGCGCGGCGTGCTTCGCCTTTTGACGGCAGAAAACCGGAACCATCGGTGAGCAGGTCCAGGATCGGCAGTCCGGCGGCAAGACCGTCACGTCCTACTTCGCCTTGCGGGACGCCCTCGAACACATCGAGCAGTTGCTGCTCGTTCAGTGAAGCCAATGCTTTCGTGGTACCCGAACCGAAGAGGATCTCGCTGGCCTGCAACGCGGCCCGAAGCTCCTCTTCCCCATGCACGCGGCGGGTGATGTCCGCGGCCACTTCCTTCTGCAGGCGCCGCAGATGCGGGCTTTTGGCGTGCTCCATCTCCAGGCTTTCCACCTCGGCGCGCTCCCAAGTGGTGAAGATGCGAGCGAAACGTCCGGCATCGGCGTCGCTGGCGTTGAGCCAGAACTGGTAGAACCGGTAGGGCGAGGTGCGCACGGGATCGAGCCAGACGTTGCCGCCCTCGCTCTTGCCGAACTTGCTGCCGTCGGCCTTGGTGAGCAGTGGCGCGGTGATCGCATAGGCCTCGCCCCCGTCCAGCCGCCGGATCAGTTCGATGCCGGTGGTGATGTTGCCCCATTGGTCACTGCCGCCCATCTGCAGATGGCAGTCCATGTTCCGGTGCAGCCAATGGAAGTCGTACCCCTGCACGAGCTGGTAGCTGAACTCGGTGAACGAGATGCCCTCCTCCAGGCGGTTCTTCACCGAGTCCTTTGCCATCATGTAGTTCACGCTGACGTGCTTGCCCACGTCGCGGATGAAGCGCAGGAAGCCCATGTCCTTGAACCAGTCGTAGTTGTTGACGATGCGCGCGGCGGTTGCACCGGGGCTGAAGTCGAGGAACCGTTCGAGCTGCTTCCGCAGCGCTTCCACGTTGTGTTGCAGCGTGTCCTCGTCGAGCAGCTGGCGTTCGGCCTTCTTGCCGCTGGGATCGCCGACCATGCCGGTGGCCCCGCCGACCAGCGCGATCGGCGCATGTCCGCAATGCTGGAAATGCACCAGCAACATCACCGGCACCAGGCTGCCCACGTGCAGCGAATCCGCCGTCGGGTCGAAGCCGATGTAGCCGGGCACCGGACCTTTTGCGAGCAGTTCCTCCACGCCGGGCGTGCTGTCCTGGAGCAGGCCGCGCCAACGGAATTCGGTGAGGAGGTCCCTGGCCATGGTGGGCGGCAAAGGTAGTTGGGGCCGTTGGAGAAGTTGGAAGTCTGAAGTTGGTAGGCGACCGAAGGAGGTCTGCGCTGTCCGTGAATGGCAATTTCACCGCAAAGACGCCAAGAGCACTAAGGGGGCTTTCACGGAAACACCGAAGCGCAGAGAGTATCTGCGTATCCCACCTTCGCTGAAGCTTCGGCGCGCCCGGTCTGTGTCCTCTGTGGATGATCCATTCCTCGGCGCGGCGATAATTTGCGCGCCATGTGGCTGATCACCGGCGGCACGGGCATCGTGGGGGCGCATCTGGTGGCCGAGGGGCTCGCGCGCGGTGAACGACTGCGGCTGCTGGTGCGCGAGGGATCCGATCGCAGGGGGCTGGAGCGCGTGCTGCGCCACTACCGGCCCGATGATGCCGATGCGTTGGACCAATTGGAGTTCATCGAGGGCGATGTAACGGACGTGATCGGTCTGGCGGAAGCGATGGAAGGCGTGCGGCAGGTGTACCACGCCGCGGCGATCGTCTCCTTCGACCCCCGCGACACGGGCCGCATGCAGGAGGTGAACATCACCGGAACGGCGAACGTGGTCAACGCGGCCCTGAGCCATGGCGTCGATCGGCTTTGCCATGTCAGTTCCATCGGCGCACTGGGCCATGCCACGGGCACACCGATCGATGAACGAACGCCCTGGAACGCGGACGAACGTCATTCCGCCTATGCCGTGAGCAAGTATGAAGCGGAGCTGGAGGTGCAGCGTGGTGTGGCCGAGGGCCTGGACGCGGTGATCGCGAACCCCTGCCTGATCATCGGGCCGGGCGCGGGCGGTCGCAGCAGCATGACGCTGGTGGAGCGGGTGCGCAAAGGCACACGCTTCTACCCACCGGGCAGCACGGCCGTCGTGGATGCGCGGGACGTGGCGAAGGCGTGCATGGACCTGATGCAGTACGAAGGGAAAGGCGAGCGTTACCTGCTGAGCGGTGAGAATATCACATACAAAGCGCTCTTCACCCTGCTCGCCGAGGCCTTTGGCAATACGCCACCCCACGTTCGGGTCCGCTCGTCCTGGCTGGCCCTGGCATGGCGGCTCGAACGGCTGCGCACGCTGGTCACGGGTGGTCATCCACTGGTCACGCGCGACACGACGCGCACTTCCCTGATGCAGCGCAGCTTTTCCAGCGAAAAAGTGCGCTCAGCGCTGGGCATGGAATTCCGCAGCGCGCAGGAAATGACGCAGAACGTGGCCGAATTCCTGCTGGCTCAGCGGCCCTGATCCAGAGTGTCGCCTTGGGCCACCGAACCTCCGGCCGTGTCCTTCATCCGCGTGAGTCGCGTGAGCACCTCCTCGTAGATCGCCTTCAACTCATCGGGGCGCGCCGCATAATGATCGTAGGTGGCGGTGAATCGATCGCGCGTGACACCCATGTCCGTGAACAACTCGTCGTAGTACATCGCCATCGGCCCATCGGTGCGATGTTCGACCACCATTTCCCGGTTGTTGCGCGCTTCGATCAATTGGGTCTGTGCAAGCACCTCGGTAAATGTCTCGCGGTCCAGAAGTTCAACGGACCCATCGGACCGGTCGGTGGCGCAAGCGACGAACAGCGGCAGGACAAACAGTAGCACGCGATTCATCGGTCGAAGGTGAGGCGTTGCCCCCGAACGGTCCGGTCCACCTGGCCACCAGCATAGGCACGCACACCGTTCACCCAGGTGGTCTTCACGCGGGCGTGGAAACGCTGCCCCTCGAAAGGCGACCATCCGCATTTGTAGAGCAAGTTCTCCCTCTTCACGGTCCACGGTGCGTTCAGGTCCACGAGGACAAGGTCGGCAGCATATCCCTCACGCAGGAAGCCACGCCGTTCGATCTTGAACATTCGCGCCGGCACGTGGCACATGCGCTCCACGACCTGCTCGATGGTGAAGACATCCTGCCTTGCCAGCTCCAGCATGGCGACCAGGGCGTGTTGAACGAGCGGACCTCCACTGGGGCAGGAGGTGTAGGGTTGCGACTTCTCATCCAGGGTGTGCGGCGCATGGTCGGTGGCCACCACATCGATACGCCCTTCATTGACGGCCTTTCGGATGGCATCACGATCTGCGCGGGCCTTCACCGCCGGGTTCCACTTGATCCGTGCGCCGAGCCTCGCGTAGTCCGCGTCGGTGAACCAGAGATGGTGCACACAGGCCTCGGCGGTGATGTGCTTCGTCTCCACGGGACCCGGCGTGAACAGCTCCAGCTCACGTGCGGTGCTGATATGCAGAACATGGAGGCGGGTGCCGTGCTCTTTGGCGAGGGCCACGGCGTTCGAGCTGGACCGGTAACAGGCCTCCGCGCTTCGGATCACCGGATGCTCCTCGATCGGGATGTCATCGCCCCATTTCGCTTTCGCCTGCGCTAGTCCGGCGCGGATCATCCCTTCGTCCTCCGCATGCACGGCCAATAGCATATGGCTTTCGCGAAAAAGCACATCGAGCGTGCCGGGGTCGTCGACCAGCATGTTTCCCGTGCTGGACCCCAGGAAGGCCTTCAACCCGCAAACGGTGCGTGGATCGGTACGCCTCACCTCGTCGATGTTGGCGTTGCTCACGCCCATGTAGAACGAATAGTTCGCAACGGACGTGGCGTGGGCGATGGCATATTTCTCCTCCAGCAATTCCCGGGTGAGCGCGGGAGGCTTGGTATTGGGCATCTCCATGAAGCTGGTGATGCCACCGGCGACCGCAGCGGCCGAACCGTGCGCGATATCCTCCTTGTGCGTCAGGCCCGGTTCGCGGAAATGCACCTGGTCGTCGATCGCGCCGGGCAGCAGGTAGAGACGGCCCGCATCGTGCTCCTCCATGTTGCCGGCATCACCGATGCCTTCCGGTGCGATCCGGGCGATCGTTCCCTGCCGCAACAGAACATCGGCCTGGAAGCGGCGACCCTCGTTCACCAGGGTGGCGTTCCGGATAAGCTGGTCCTTCATCGGCGGATGCGGAAGCGCATTTTCAGAACGCCCAGGAAGGCCTCACGGAAGATGTTCATGCTCATCTTCGACCGGCCCTTTACGCGGTCCTTGAAGGTGATCGGGACCTCCACGATGCGAAAGCCCTTCAACTTCACACGGTATTTCATCTCGATCTGGAAGGCGTAGCCGATGAACCGGATCTCCTCCAGCGGAAGCGCCTGCAGGACCTCGTTCCTGTAACAGACGAAGCCCGCCGTGGTGTCATGCACGCCAAGCCGGAGCACCGTGCGTACATACAGGGAGGCCATGTAGCTCATCAGCACGCGGTCCCACGACCAGTCGCTCACGCGCCCGCCCTTCACGTAGCGCGAGCCCACGCTCATGCCCACGCCATCAGCGGCGCAGGCATTGAACAGACGCGGAAGGTCGTTGGGGTCATGGCTGAGATCGGCGTCCATCTCGAAGATGAAGGCGTGATCGTTCGACAGCGCCCATTTGAAACCAGCGATGTACGCCGTGCCCAGTCCGAGCTTGCCCTTGCGTTCAAGAAGATGGAGCCGGCCCGGCCATCGTTCCTGCAGCCCCCGCACGATCGCAGCGGTCCCGTCCGGCGAGGCATCATCGACAACCAGGACATGGAAATCCGGCTCCAAGGCGAACACGCGTTCCAGGATGTCCTGGATGTTCTCCTTCTCGTCGTAGGTGGGAATGATGACAAGCCTCTCGGGCACGGGCGGTGGATCGGCGACAAAGATATCCGGCTACCGCACGAGGGTCACGTGCCCGATACGCTCCACACGGTTCGGCGAATAAAGGTCTTTCGCGATCAACCTCCAGACATAGACACCCTGCGGCACGGGCGATCCGCTGGCATAATTGCCGTCCCACGCCTCCTCCGGGTCCGTCGTGCGGAACAGCACCTGGCCCCAACGATCGAACACCAGGAACTCGTATTGGTCCGGGTCGAGACCGACGCTCACCGGCCGGAACGATTCGTTCTGTCCGTTCCCGTCCGGCGTGAACGCGTTCGGCACGTAAACGTCCATGGCCGCCTCGATGGTGATGACACTGCACACGGTATCCGAGCAGGAAGGTGCGACCATTGCTTCCAGACAGACCTCGTACTCCCCGGCCTGCTCGGACGGAAAGGTGAACAGCGGATGCACCTCTTCCGAATGGCCAAGGTCGGCGAAGGTCCACCAATAGCTGGAGGCACCCGTGCTCAGGTTATGGAAGTAGACCTCAGGGCTGAACGTGGTCGGCACTTCGGGCAACGCCGTGAATGCGGCCTCCGGCTTGTCGAACACCTCGACCGCTCCCGGCGCCTCGATCAACCGTGTGCAGCCGTTGCCCGCGTCGATGAACAAACTGACCCCATAGCTTCCTGCGAACGGATACGTGACCGGGCCCGGGAACAGGTCCGTGGAATTCTCGCCATTGCCGAAATCCCAGAGCACGTCCCCGCCCCCCTGATGATCGGTGCTGAACTGAACCACTACGGGAGCGCAACCATCCGCCATATCGATGATGATCTGTGCGACCGGGACCGGAATGATGTCGACCAGGACATCGGCCTGGGCATCGGGGCAGGGCGGTGTTCCAGCGACGGTGTAGGTGTAAATGCCGCCCAACATGACGGAAGGATCTATGGTGCCGGAGGTCGCGCCGGAAGGGCCGGACCAGCCCCCCCCGGGTTGCGGAGTGCCCTCGAGCAGCGGCAGCAGATCGAAAGGAAGGTCGTTGGAACAGACCATCGTGCTTCCATCCTCACCGGCATCCGCTGGCGATACGATGGCTACGACCAGGGACGCCGTATCATTGGCGCACGGCGCCACCCCCTGGACCACGTATGTATATGTGCCTGGAAGGTCGGTCGCCGGGTCCAGGGTACCTCCGAACGCCACGCCGTTTGGATCGGCCCATTGTCCACCCGGGTCCGGCGCACCACCCAACTCAGTGAGCAACGACGAGATCAAGCCGCTTTCGCAGTAAGCGGTCGTCGCATCCGAGCCCGCATCCGGGGCAGGCGTGACCTCGACGATGAGCGTGGCGGAAGCCGCAGGACAGGGTGCGGGGGCGGCAACAGTATAGGTGTAGCTCCCGGTCGGACCGACCAGCGGATCGAAAAGCCCTGGCGTTGGATCGCCATTGGGATCGGTCCAGGTGCCACCGGATTGCGGGGTCCCATTGAGCGCCGCGAAAAGATCGAACGGACCGGCATCCGAGCAAAGTGTCGCTGCGCCTGCCGTACCCGCATCGACCGATTGGGCCACCGTGATGATCAGGATACTGGAAACGTCCGGACAGATCCCGTTGCCTTGGACAGTATAGGTATATGGACCACCCGGCATCGTCAAGGGATCGAAGACCAGGCCGGCCGGATCACCGTTCGGGTCGGTCCAGCTCCCGGTCGCATCCGGTGTCCCGAGAAGCGAATCGATCAATGCGATAGGCGCACCATCATCACACAAGGCGATCGAATTGCCCCCCCCTGCGTTCGGTCCGGGCAGCTGGGAGACCGTCAATATCGCCTGGTCCGACGGACAAACGATCCCGGTCACGGTATAGATGTAGTTACCGTTCGGCGAGAGACCGGGAACGAAAGTGCCGCTAAAGGCCGCACCGTTCGGGTCCACCCAGGTTCCAGAGAGTTGCGGGGCGCCATCAAGCGAATCCACCAACTGGAATGATGCGCCACCGCCGCAGATCTCAACGAGCGCATCCAGACCCGCATCGGGAGCAACCTCCAGGGTCAAAGTGACCGAGGCGCTCGCGCCCGGGCACGGTGCCTGACCCGCCAGGGTGTAGGTGTAGATGCCCGCCGGATCGCTCGACGGATCGAAGGTGTTGGTGTGCGCGTTGCCGTTCGGGTCGGTCCAGCTGCCGCCGCCGTCCGGCGTGCCGCCCAGCTCCAGGAACAGGTCGATCGCCGCGCCCTGGTCGCACACCGTGGTCATCGCATCGGTGCCCGCGTCCGCCGCGCTGTTCACGCCGACGGTCACCGTGCTCTGATCACCGGGGCACGGTGCCTGACCCGCCAGCGTGTAAGTGTAGATGCCGGCCGGATCGCTCGACGGATCGAAGGTGTTGGTGTGTGCGTTGCCGTTCGGGTCGGTCCACGCACCGCCGCCGTCCGGCGTGCCGCCCAGCTCCAGGAACAGGTCGATCGCCGCGCCCTGGTCGCACACCGTGGTCATCGCATCGGTGCCCGCGTCCGCCGCGCTGTTCACACCGACGGTCACCGTGCTCTGATCGCCCGGGCACGGGGCCTGACCCGCCAGCGTGTAGGTGTAGATGCCCGCCGGATCGCTCGACGGATCGAAGGTGTTGGTGTGTGCGTTGCCGTTCGGGTCGGTCCACGCACCGCCGCCGTCCGGTGTGCCGCCCAGCTCCAGGAACAGGTCGATCGCCGCGCCCTGGTCGCACACCGTGGTCATCGCATCGGTGCCCGCGTCCGCCGCGCTGTTCACGCCGACGGTCACCGTGCTCTGATCACCGGGGCACGGTGCCTGGCCCGCCAGGGTGTAGGTGTAGATGCCCGCCGGATCGCTCGACGGATCGAAGGTGTTGGTGTGCGCGTTGCCGTTCGGGTCGGTCCAGCTGCCGCCGCCGTCCGGTGTGCCGCCCAGCTCCAGGAACAGGTCGATCGCCGCGCCCTGGTCGCACACCGTGGTCATCGCATCGGTGCCCGCGTCCGCCGCGCTGTTCACACCGACGGTCACCGTGCTCTGATCGCCCGGACAGGGGGCCTGACCCGCCAGCGTGTAGGTGTAGATGCCGGCGATGTCCGTGGATGGATCGAAGGTGTTGCCATGCGCGTTGCCGTTCGGGTCGGTCCAGCTGCCGCCCCCGTCCGGCGTGCCGCCCAGCTCCAGGAACAGGTCGATCGCCGCGCCCTGGTCGCACACCGTGGTCATCGCATCGGTGCCCGCGTCCGCCGCGCTGTTCACGCCGACGGTCACCGTGCTCTGATCACCGGGGCACGGTGCCTGACCCGCCAGGGTGTAGGTGTAGATGCCCGCCGGATCGCTCGACGGATCGAAGGTGTTGGTGTGCGCGTTGCCGTTCGGGTCGGTCCAGCTGCCGCCGCCGTCCGGCGTGCCGCCCAGCTCCAGGAACAGGTCGATCGCCGCGCCCTGGTCGCACACCGTGGTCATCGCATCGGTGCCCGCGTCCGCCGCGCTGTTCACGCCGACGGTCACCGTGCTCTGATCACCCGGGCACGGTGCCTGACCCGCCAGGGTGTAGGTGTAGATGCCCGCCGGATCGCTCGACGGATCGAAGGTGTTGGTGTGCGCGTTGCCGTTCGGGTCGGTCCAGCTGCCGCCGCCGTCCGGCGTGCCGCCCAGCTCCAGGAACAGGTCGATCGCCGCGCCCTGGTCGCACACCGTGGTCATCGCATCGGTGCCCGCGTCCGCCGCGCTGTTCACACCGACGGTCACCGTGCTCTGATCACCGGGGCACGGTGCCTGGCCCGCCAGGGTGTAGGTGTAGATGCCCGCCGGATCGCTCGACGGATCGAAGGTGTTGGTGTGTGCGTTGCCGTTCGGGTCGGTCCACGCACCGCCCCCGTCCGGTGTGCCGCCCAGCTCCAGGAACAGGTCGATCGCCGCGCCCTGGTCGCACACCGTGGTCATCGCATCGGTGCCCGCGTCCGCCGCGCTGTTCACGCCGACGGTCACCGTGCTCTGATCACCGGGGCACGGTGCCTGACCCGCCAGCGTGTAGGTGTAGATGCCCGCCGGATCGCTCGACGGATCGAAGGTGTTGGTGTGTGCGTTGCCGTTCGGGTCGGTCCACGCACCGCCGCCGTCCGGTGTGCCGCCCAGCTCCAGGAACAGGTCGATCGCCGCGCCCTGGTCGCACACCGTGGTCATCGCATCGGTGCCCGCGTCCGCCGCGCTGTTCACACCGACGGTCACCGTGCTCTGATCGCCCGGACAGGGGGCCTGACCCGCCAGCGTGTAGGTGTAGATGCCCGCCGGATCGCTCGACGGATCGAAGGTGTTGGTGTGTGCGTTGCCGTTCGGGTCGGTCCACGCACCGCCGCCGTCCGGTGTGCCGCCCAGCTCCAGGAACAGGTCGATCGCCGCGCCCTGGTCGCACACCGTGGTCATCGCATCGGTGCCCGCGTCCGCCGCGCTGTTCACGCCGACGGTCACCGTGCTCTGATCACCGGGGCACGGTGCCTGGCCCGCCAGCGTGTAGGTGTAGATGCCGGCCGGATCGCTCGACGGATCGAAGGTGTTGCCATGCGCGTTGCCGTTCGGGTCGGTCCAGCTGCCGCCGCCGTCCGGCGTGCCGCCCAGCTCCAGGAACAGGTCGATCGCCGCGCCCTGGTCGCACACCGTGGTCATCGCATCGGTGCCCGCGTCCGCCGCGCTGTTCACACCGACGGTCACCGTGCTCTGATCGCCCGGACAGGGGGCCTGACCCGCCAGCGTGTAGGTGTAGATGCCGGCGATGTCCGTGGATGGATCGAAGGTGTTGCCATGCGCGTTGCCGTTCGGGTCGGTCCAGCTGCCGCCCCCGTCCGGCGTGCCGCCCAGCTCCAGGAACAGGTCGATCGCCGCGCCCTGGTCGCACACCGTGGTCATCGCATCGGTGCCCGCGTCCGCCGCGCTGTTCACGCCGACGGTCACCGTGCTCTGATCACCGGGGCACGGTGCCTGGCCCGCCAGCGTGTAGGTGTAGATGCCGGCCGGATCGCTCGACGGATCGAAGGTGTTGCCATGCGCGTTGCCGTTCGGGTCGGTCCAGCTGCCGCCGCCGTCCGGCGTGCCGCCCAGCTCCAGGAACAGGTCGATCGCCGCGCCCTGGTCGCACACCGTGGTCATCGCATCGGTGCCCGCGTCCGCCGCGCTGTTCACGCCGACGGTCACCGTGCTCTGATCACCCGGGCACGGTGCCTGACCCGCCAGGGTGTAGGTGTAGATGCCCGCCGGATCGCTCGACGGATCGAAGGTGTTGGTGTGCGCGTTGCCGTTCGGGTCGGTCCACGCACCGCCGCCGTCCGGTGTGCCGCCCAGCTCCAGGAACAGGTCGATCGCCGCGCCCTGGTCGCACACCGTGGTCATCGCATCGGTGCCCGCGTCCGCCGCGCTGTTCACACCGACGGTCACCGTGCTCTGATCACCGGGGCACGGTGCCTGGCCCGCCAGGGTGTAGGTGTAGATGCCCGCGATGTCCGTGGATGGATCGAAGGTGTTGCCATGCGCGTTGCCGTTCGGGTCGGTCCAGCTGCCGCCCCCGTCCGGCGTGCCGCCCAGCTCCAGGAACAGGTCGATCGCCGCGCCCTGGTCGCACACCGTGGTCATCGCATCGGTGCCCGCGTCCGGTGCCGCGTTCTCCACCACCGTCACGTCAGCCGTCGCGTTCGCGCAGGGTGCCGTGCCCGTCACCGTGTAGGTATACACCCCGGGGGTCATCGTCGCCGGGTCGTACTGTCCGCCCACCACCGGGCTCGGGCCGCTCCACGCACCACCCGCATCCGGTGTGCCGCCCAGCTGCGCCAGCAGGTTGATCGGTGCCGAGCTCTCGCACAGGGTGCTGTTCCCGTCCAGACCCGCGTCCGGCGCCGCGCTCTCCACCACCGTCACGTCAGCCGTCGCGTTCGCGCAGGGTGCCGTGCCCGTCACCGTGTAGGTATACACCCCGGGGGTCATCGTCGCCGGGTCGTACTGTCCGCCCACCACCGGGCTCGGGCCGCTCCACGCGCCGCCCGCATCCGGCGTGCCGCCCAGCTGCGCCAGCAGGTTGATCGGTGCCGAGCTCTCGCACAGGGTGCTGTTCCCGTCCAGACCCGCGTCCGGCGCCGCGCTCTCCACCACCGTCACATCGGCCGTCGCGTTCGCGCAGGGCGCCGTGCCCGTCACCGTGTAGGTATACACCCCGGGGGTCATCGTCGCCGGGTCGTACTGTCCGCCCACCACCGGGCTCGGGCCGCTCCACGCACCACCCGCATCCGGCGTGCCGCCCAGTTGCGCCAGCAGGTTGATCGGTGCACTGCTCTCGCACAGGTTGCTGTTCCCGTCGATCCCCGCGTCCGGTGCCGCGCTCTCCACCACCGTCACATCGGCCGTCGCGTTCGCGCAGGGTGCCGTGCCCGTCACCGTGTAGGTATACACCCCGGGGGTCATCGTCGCCGGGTCGTACTGTCCGCCCACCACCGGGCTCGGGCCGCTCCACGCACCACCCGCATCCGGCGTGCCGCCCAGTTGCGCCAGCAGGTTGATCGGTGCACTGCTCTCGCACAGGGTGCTGTTCCCGTCCAGACCCGCGTCCGGTGCCGCGCTCTCCACCACCGTCACGTCGGCCGTCGCGTTCGCGCAGGGTGCCGTGCCCGTCACCGTGTAGGTGTACACCCCGGGGGTCATCGTCGCCGGGTCGTACTGTCCGCCCACCACCGGGCTCGGGCCGCTCCACGCGCCGCCCGCATCCGGCGTGCCGCCCAGTTGCGCCAGCAGGTTGATCGGTGCACTGCTCTCGCACAGGGTGCTGTTCCCGTCCAGACCCGCGTCCGGTGCCGCGCTCTCCACCACCGTCACATCGGCCGTCGCGTTCGCGCAGGGTGCCGTGCCCGTCACCGTGTAGGTATACACCCCGGGGGTCATCGTCGCCGGGTCGTACTGTCCGCCCACCACCGGGCTCGGGCCGCTCCACGCACCGCCCGCATCCGGCGTGCCGCCCAGTTGCGCCAGCAGGTTGATCGGTGCACTGCTCTCGCACAGGGTGCTGTTCCCGTCGATCCCCGCGTCCGGTGCCGCGTTCTCCACCACCGTCACGTCAGCCGTCGCGTTCGCGCAGGGTGCCGTGCCCGTCACCGTGTAGGTGTACACCCCGGGGGTCATCGTCGCCGGGTCGTACTGTCCGCCCACCACCGGGCTCGGGCCGCTCCACGCACCACCCGCATCCGGCGTGCCGCCCAGCTGCGCCAGCAGGTTGATCGCCGCCGAGCTCTCGCACAGGGTGCTGTTCCCGTCCAGACCCGCGTCCGGCGCCGCGTTCTCCACCACCGTCACGTCGGCCGTCGCGTTCGCGCAGGGTGCCGTGCCCGTCACCGTGTAGGTATACACCCCGGGGGTCATCGTCGCCGGGTCGTACTGTCCGCCCACCACCGGGCTCGGGCCGCTCCACGCACCACCCGCATCCGGCGTGCCGCCCAGCTGCGCCGTTCCACGCGCCCGCATCCGGCGTGCCGCCCAGTTGCGCCAGCAGGTTGATCGCCGCCGAGCTCTCGCACAGGGTGCTGTTCCCGTCCAGACCCGCGTCCGGCGCCGCGTTCTCCACCACCGTCACGTCCGCCGTCGCGTTCGCGCAGGGTGCCGTGCCCGTCACCGTGTAGGTGTACACCCCGGGGGTCATCGTCGCCGGGTCGTACTGTCCGCCCACCACCGGGCTCGGGCCGCTCCACGCACCACCCGCATCCGGCGTGCCGCCCAGCTGCGCCAGCAGGTTGATCGCCGCCGAGCTCTCGCACAGGTTGCTGTTCCCGTCCAGACCCGCGTCCGGCGCCGCGCTCTCCACCACCGTCACATCGGCCGTCGCGTTCGCGCAGGGCGCCGTGCCCGTCACCGTGTAGGTATACACCCCGGGGGTCATCGTCGCCGGGTCGTACTGTCCGCCCACCACCGGGCTCGGGCCGCTCCACGCACCACCCGCATCCGGCGTGCCGCCCAGCTGCGCCAACAGGTTGATCGGTGCACTGCTCTCGCACAGGTTGCTGTTCCCGTCGATCCCCGCGTCCGGTGCCGCGTTGATAGCGACCGTGACCTGGGCGAATGCCGTCAAGCAACCATTGCTGACCGAATACACATATGCGCCAGCCGGGTCGGACGCCGGGTCGAACATGCCGTTATGTACCAGATTCCCGGGATCGGTCCATGTACCCCCTGCGTCCGGGGCACCACCAAGTTGACCGAACAGATCGATGATCGCCCCGCTTTCACAACTCGCAACGAGCGCATCCAGACCCGCGTTGGGGGGTGGGCCGCCCCCTGGGGAGCTCGTGATATTCACGGAAGTGGACACCACGTTCTCCAGCGGACATGATCCGTCACTGGCCTGCACATATACATTGACAGGCGAAAAGTTGACATCACCGGTCCAACAGATCGTGGCCACGGCAGGATTGGTCCCGGTGACGTTGAGCACGGACCCCGGTAGCAGGTTGGTCGCGTTGGTGGTGATCGTGAGCGTGGTGCCTGGATCGGGGTCGGTGAAGGTGACATCCACACAGAACGCTTCTCCGTCGCATACCAGAATGCTGTTCGCGCTGGTGATCGTTCCGCCGGTATTGTTGGACAATCCCGATGTGGTCGGTGTCTGTCCCGTACAATTGAGCACAACGAACATCTGATCGCGCATGACCGAGCCGATCAGGTTCCCATTGCTGTCATATTCCTCCACCAGCACGGTGATCACATAGTTGCCCTGCACAGTGGGGAAGAAGGTCAACTGGCCCGTGTTCGGGTCGAGGGTCGCGCCGTTCACCGGATTGCCACCGGAATACGCACCGGCGTAGACCACCGGCGTCGGGTTCGGAGCGGCGTACCGGGCATCGATCAGTGAGTACACGAGCGTGTTCCCATCCGGCTCGGTCACCCCATAGTTGTAATTGACCGTTTGGTTCACACAGACGTACGGGATCGACTGGTCCGTGAAGACCGGACTGTTGTTACAGGGCGCGGTCGCATTGGCCAGCGTGGCCTCGATATACATGCCGGGCGTGCCGCTCAGGTTCACGGTATTGTTCCTGCAGCAAATGGACCAGGACATGGTCCAATCATCGCAAGCACCCAGATTGACGACCGTCTGGTACTGGAAGTGCTGGATCCCCGGAAGCGCCCCCCCATTGCACGTACTGTTCGCGATGGAGGCCGCACAGAGCTGGCTGACCTCGGTGCCTGCGGGCACAGGCAAGTTGGCAACGGAGAATGAAGTGCCGCAATCGCTGGCGAAATTGATCGTTTGCGGGATCGGAGCCACCCCCGAGCAATCCACAAAGAGGTCCAGGGTGACCAGATACTGGTTGCCGCCCAGGCACTGATAGGTCAGGCTGCCCCCGGAATAATGGGCCGCCCGCACCGACTGGAACGCCCACGCAAAGCTGAATCCGACGAACAACAATGTCCGTCGCAACCAGCGGCTGTCAGGGTTCAGCGCGGACCGGTGCATGCGGTTTGCAGGGATCAATCCGTAAAGGTAGCCATTCTTAGGGCTGAGGGTCAGGCGGTTGGCTGTCAACCGGCCTGCCAAGATCGTCTTCCCTTCCGGACCTACGGATGACCCGTGCGAGACTTCATGCCGGGATCACCTTCTCCTCACGTTGGGGCTGTGTACTTTTGGTGCCCTTTATTTGAAAATGACGCGTTCCTCGGCACACCGACCCCATTGTCGCCTCACGCGCGCAACGCTTGTGTTCGCGACATCGGTGCTACCGGTCGCCACACTTCTCGCGCAGGTAACGGATACCACCGGCAGCGCCGCGGACACGGCGCGCGCGGAACTGCGTGCGCAGTTGCCCGTGCACACCGTCACGGCCTCCGACCTGGAATCCGAATTGGGATCGCAGGATATCTCTGGCATCCTGCAATCCTCTCGGGACATATTCTCCTCCACGGCCGGTTACAGCTTCGGACCCGCGCGTTTTCGCATCCGGGGTCTCGATGGAGAGAACAATGACGTATTGATCAACGGCATCCAGGTGAACGACCCGGAAGCGGGATGGGCGACCTGGTCCCAATGGGGCGGCCTGAACGATGTGACACGCAACACGGAGATCCGCACCGGGAACACGGCCTCCCGATACCTGTTCAGCGGGATCGGTGGTTATTCGGCGATCGATGTTCGCGCCTCCGGAATGCGCAAGGGGCTGCGTGTTTCCTATGCCCTCTCCAATCGCTCCTATGATCATCGCGTCATGGCCACCTGGTCCAGCGGTCTGCTGAAGAGCGGGTGGGCATTCAGCATATCGGGATCCCGAAGATGGGCGGAGGAAGGTTATGTCGAGGGTACCTTCTACGATGCCTGGGCCTACTTCCTAAGCGCCGAAAAACGGCTCAGTGACCGGCATACCATCGGACTGGTCGCCTTCGCGGCCCCCTTGCGTGTTGGCCGGCAGGGATTGGCGACCGAAGAGACGCATCTATTGACGAACAACAACTACTACAATCCCTATTGGGGATTCCAGAGCGGAGAAAAGCGCAACGCACGGATCAGCACCGACAACAAACCGATGTTCATCCTGCGTGACGACTATCAATTGGACGACCGGACGAAACTGACCACCTCCCTGCATTACACCTTCGGCCGTGACGGGGTGACCGGACTGAACTGGTACGATGCGGCCGACCCCCGTCCGGACTACTACCGCTACCTGCCCAGCTACTACACGGTTACCGACCCGGCTTATGCGTCCACGTTGACCACACTTTGGGAGGAGGATCCCGCGGCGCGGCAGATCGATTGGGACCAGCTCTATTTCGCCAACCGCAAGAACCTGTTCACCGTGCAGAACGCCGACGGGATCGCGGGGTACAACGTCACCGGCGACCGCAGCAAGTACATCGTCGAGGACGTGCGCAACGACCTTCGCCGCATGGGCGTCAATGCAGTGGCCGTCCGGAACATGAACGCCCGTAGCGACCTGACGGCGGGTGTCAGCTTCATCGATCACGTGACCCACAACTACAAGCTTGTGGACGATCTGCTGGGTGGTGACTTTTGGGTGGACGTCGACCAGTTCGCCGAGCAGGACTTCAGCGACCCCAGCGTGGCCCAGAACGACCTGGGGACCCCGAACCATGTGGTACGCGAAGGCGACAGGTTCGGTTGGGATTACGACATGCATGTGCGTGAACTCAAGGGTTTCGCACAGTACGAGGTCCGTTGGTCACACCTGGAGCTCTACGCCGCCGGCATGCTCGGTTGCAAGCGGTTCTGGCGGGAAGGATTCACCCGGAACGGCCGGTTCCCGGACAATAGCTTGGGGAACGGCGACATGCATAAATTCCTGCAATACGGGCTCAAGGGCGGTGCCGTCTACAAGTTCTCCGGGCGGCACTACGTCACCGCGAACGCAGCCTATCTGGATCGCCCTCCACAACCCCGTAATGCCTATGTCTCACCACGGACTCGGGACGAGGTTGTCCCCGGCCTCACCACCGAAAAGGTCACCAGCGCCGATCTGAACTACGTGTTACGCTTTCCCCGGCTGAAGGGACGCGCCACCCTGTACTATGCGAAGATCAACGACCAGGTCTGGTCACGTTCGTTCTATCATGACGTGTATCGCACATTGGTGAACTATTCCATGAGCGGATTGGATGAAAGGCATACCGGTGTCGAGCTGGGCCTGGAAGCGAACGCGACGAGCACCATCACGATCAGCGCCGTTTATGCGGGTGGTCGGTATGTGTACACGAGCCGCCCGCTGGCCACCATCACGCGTGACAACAGCAGTGAAGTGGTCGCGCAGGACCGGTTGATCTATTTGAAGAACTACCGCGTGGGAGGCATGCCACAGACCGCCGCTGCGCTCGGCGTGAAGTACAACTCCCCGAAGTACTGGTTCGTGTCGCTGACCGGGAACTATTTCGGTCATATCTATCTGGACCCCAACCCCGACCGTCGCTCGGCCGAGGCCTTGGACAATTTCGTGGTGGACGATCCACAATGGCATGATCTGCTGGACCAAACACGCCTGGACGATGGGGTCACCCTGGACCTTTTCGGCGGCAAGTCCTGGATGATCCAACGGAAGTACCGCCTGGCACTGACCGTTTCGATCAGCAATATCCTGGACAACACGGACCTTGCCGTGGGGGGATACGAACAACTACGGTACGAGCGCACCGACGTGGACAAGTTCCCGCCGAAGCTCGGGTACCTCTATGGACGCACCTATTTCATCATGCTCGGACTGAGCCTCTAACATGCGACACTTCCATTCCCAACGCACCAACGTACCGACCTTGCTGGTCGCCGGCCTGGTGCTCATCGCCACCTCCTGCAAGAAGGAGTTCGATACGCCACCGGAGCGGACCATCCCCACGGGTAATATCCTTACCGTGGCCCAGTTGCGCGATACCCTTGCCGCGAACGGCGGGGCAGCGGTGCACTTCTCCACGGACATGTCGGTCTACTGCACCATTACGGCCGATGAACAGGACGGGAATTTCTACAAGAGCATCTACGCGCAGGATGGCACCGCGGCGATCTGCCTGCGCCTGGTGACCTCCGGGGGATTGTATATCGGTGACCGTGTCCGCATCTATCTGCCGGGCACCGTGCTGAGCGCCTACCAGGGACTGGTCCAACTGGATTCGATCAACGTTGACAACAACGTCGTGAAGCAGGAGACCCTGGTGAACGTGGACCCATTGCCCGTGACACTCGACCAGATACAGGATGCGGATGTGAACCAGCTGAACGGTTGGGAGGGCCGACTGGTCCGTGTGGACAGTGTTGAGTTCATCGCCTCGGAGGCCGCCTCGCTAACGTGGTCCGATGCCATCGGGCAAACGACGGTGAACCGGAACCTGGAGGACTGCAATGGATCGCCCAACATCATCGTACGGACCAGCGGCTATGCGAACTACGCCGCGCAGCCGCTACCCACCGGGAAAGGCTCGATGGTCGCCATCCTCAGCCGGTTCGGGTCAACGGTCCAACTGTACGTGCGACGCTACGGTGAGGTGCACATGGACGGCACGCGCTGTCCGGGTCAGGGCTTGCCGATCATCCTGAAGGATTTCGAGGACTTGAGCATCACCAGCGGTGGTTGGACGCAACAGGCAGTGAGCGGGTCCGTTCCCTGGACCGCCAGCTCCTTTGGAAGCGACAACTTCGCCAAGATCAACAATTACGTGGGAGGCGCGAACAATGCATGCGAGACCTGGCTCATCTCGCCGTCGGTCGACCTGAGCGGCGTGGCCACCCCTGTGCTCACCTTCCGCACGGCGAGCAACTTCACCGGACCCGACCTGCAGGTCTACGTGAGCAACGATTACGACGGTGTCAGCGCACCGTCATCGGCCACCTGGACCCAGTTGACCGCGGCACTCTCCCCGGGCTCCTATACCTGGACACCCTCCGGTGCGCTCGATCTGATCCCCTACATCGGCAGCAACGTGCACGTCGGCTTCCGATATACCGGGAGCAGCTCGGACGGCAAGGCCTATGAACTCGACGACATCAAGATCAGTGAGAATTAAACACCCCCGACCATGAAACGGATCCTTACCCCATTCCTCCTGATCGCAGCGCTCCACCTGGACGCGCAAACGATCATCGCGACCAGCTTCGAAAGCTGGACCGGCACGGCGCCCGACGGCTGGCTCGGGTCCAAGACGACCTTTGCCGCTGACAGTGTCCAACAAGCCGACCAGAACATCCAGTTCGGCAGCTACGCGGTGCGCCTGGTGAACACCACCAACAGTCACAAGCGCTTCACGAACCAGGGTGTGCCCGTGACGGACGGCACCACGTACAGCATCAGCTTTTATGCCCGTGGCGGCGGTGAGATCCGCACCGGGATGTACGATGGCCGCAGCACCGGTTCGGGCTACGCCACTTACAACAGTTACGAGACGGTGAACAGCACATCATGGGCCCAGTACACCCAGCAGGTCACCTGCGCCCACGACACCACCGGTGGTGAGTTCATCCTGAGCGTGCGCAACACCGTACCGGGAATGGGCCAGCTGGAGGTGGATTCGGTGCGCATTTTCATCGGCACCGTCACCCCCCCCACGACCGCGACCATCCATGACATCCAATACACCACCGACCCGAGCGGTGATTCACCCCTGGATGGTCAGGCGGTCGTTACCACCGGCACGGTCACTGCCGTGGCGCCACAAGGGTACTTCCTACAGGATGGTGCAGGTCCGTGGAACGGCCTGTATGTCTATGATCTGACCAACACGCCTGCCATCGGCGACAATGTGAGCGTCACTGGCACCATCTCCGAATACTTCAACCTGACCGAACTGGGCCAGGTGACCGACTTCAGCATCGCTTCCAGTGGGAATGCCGTGGTGACCACCAATGTGACCACGGCGGATGCGAACGCGGAACAGTACGAAAGCCAGTTGCTGACGGTATCGCAGGCGACCTGCACGGACCCGAACTCCGGCAATGGTCAATGGATCGTGAACGATGGTTCCGGCGATGTGTTCGTCGACGATCTGATCTACGCCTTCACCCCCACATTGAACACGATGTACAATGTCACAGGCCCGCTCAACTATTCGTTCTCCGAATGGAAGGTCGAGCCGCGCGATGCGAACGACATCGAGGTCGCGAGCGGGATCGCCTCCCTCCCAGGGTCGATCATCCAGGTGGGCCCCAATCCGACCAATGGCCCGCTCCGGATCATGGGTGCCTCGGGAACGCTGCCGTATGTGATCTGCGACGCGATGGGGCGCAGGGTGCTGAGCGGCACGATGAACAGCGCTTCGATGCTCGACCTCAGTGGCTTGAAGAACGGTGTATACCAGTTCACCCTCGGGAACGCCGTGCAGCGTATCGTGGTCCGTCACTGAACCGATAATGGCCTTTGATAGGTCCCGCCCGGCATCGGGCGGGACCTTTTTCTTTCCGATCAATAGGAGGTCCCGACATGCCCATCGGGACGAACGAGCACGACATAGACCGGGAAGTGATCACTGTAACCACCCATGTAATTGTCACCTACGAACGTACGGAACGGATAGCCGGTGAAATTGCCCTCGTTCTGACGGAGGTACGGTTGGTTGAAGACGCGCACACCGTAGTAGTGGAAGTGGTCCTTGCCTTCGGCCACCGCTCCAGGTGAAATGGCGATCTGATCGAAGAGATTCCACGAGTCGCGCCAGGCCAACGAGCCGATCCCTTTGTTGTAGAGGTCCATCATGGGATCGAACATCTTCCCGTTCGTCGCGTAGCGCTTGTCCCCCACCACACCCAGACCCATGCGCAGGCTCTTGTCCACCGGATCATCGTTCAGGTCGCCCATGTAGAAGATCCTCGCCTCCGGGTCCCGGGCCAGAAGGGAGTCCACGATGTGGCGGCCGAGCTGCCCGGCAAGGATCCGGAGCGGTCGCGACCGGGCCTCCCCTCCCCGGCGGCTGGGCCAGTGCGCCACGATCACGTGGATGGTGTCCCCGTCCATCACACCCTTCACCAGGAGCTGGCTTCGCGTGCGAAAGGCGGTGTCCTCCGGGTTGCTCAGGACGTAGCTCCTCTGGTCAAGGAAAGTAAAGTGCTTGGGGTCGTAAAGCAGACCAACATCCACGCCTCGACGGTCGGGGGAATCCTTGTGCACGACCCTGTAGCCACGTTCGGCCAGTGTGGGCACGCGGACGAGGTCATCCAGCACACCGCGGTTCTCCACTTCAGAAACGCCCAGCACACGTACGCCATCCGGATCGATGTCCGTGGCGATCTCCGCGATCACACGCGCCATGTGCTCCAGCTTTTCATGGTAGCGGGCGCTGGTCCATTGCTTGGCGCTGTTCGGGAGGAATTCCTTGTCGTCCGTGTCCGGGGAATCGATCGTGTCGAACAGGTTCTCCAGGTTGTAGAAACCGATGCACGCGGTCTGATAACGCGTGGTGGCATCCTGCGCATGGAGCTGGGGCGCGAGCAGGATCGTCAGAAAGGGGATCGCGGATGGACGAAGCTTGGTCATGGATGTAGGCAAGGGCCGCAAATTACCGCGCGTGTGTTAAGCCCACGTCGTTCCTCCGGACCCCACCGATCATCGGATGCCCGAAGGGTGCATCCGGAGGGGATGCCGCGCATTGTATCGTTGCAGGAACCGATAGAGCGTCGCGGCCTGCCGACGCTCCTTTTTCGGGAGAGCACGGAACTCCTCGGAAAGTACCGGATCACGCAGCAGGGCCTTGTCCATGCCCGCAACGTCGAAGGGCAGCAGTTCGCCGGTCATCATGTCGACCATTCGCTCCTCCTGCATCGTATAGCCTCCATAGCCGGATGAATAGGGGTCGTAGTCATGCACGGTGCGTTCGATGATCAAATGTGCAAGGGCCCCCATCCGACCGATGCGGAAGAAGCCATTGCCTGCCGCCACACGAACGATATCGTGTGTGCAATAGCCCCAGATGCGGCCTGCGTCGATGCGCACCCGCCGACCGGTGCTGTCCACATGGTAGGACCTTCCGATCTCCTCCTCGATGTCGCGGATCCTCAGGCCCTGGTCGTCCGAGAGCGCATCGATCGGGATCCCCGGTGCATTGTTCCGGAACTCCTCGAAGGTGAGGTAGATGCCGGAACGGAAGTCATAGGCGGACGTGTACGGCACCCCAGTACCATCGGGCTGTGCGGGTGAGATGGCCGCCGAGAGCAGGGCGCTCAAGACCAAGACCGCCTTCATGCGAAGTCCTTTATCAGGGCCACCACTTCATCAGGTGCCTGCGCATGTACCCAATGACCCGCGTAGGGTATGGTCTCCACCCGGTGGTCGGGGAACTGCTCGCGGATCTGCGGCAGGTCCTCCCTCGGTATGTAATCGCTCTGGCCGCCACGAATGAACAGGGTGGGAACGCGTACGACCTCCGGGCCGATGGCCGCCAGGATGGAAGCGATGTCCTTGGCGATCAGGGGAACATTGAACCGCCATGCCAACCGTTCGGGACCGGCCCAGTAGAGGCTCTTCATCAGGAACTGCTGCACTCCGGGTTCGGGCACGTACCGTGCCAGATGCTCCTGCACCTCCGCGCGCGTGCGCTTGTGCGGCAGGTCACTGGTCAGGAGCGCCTCGATGATCTGTGCATGGTTGTTCACCGCGTACTCGCGGGGGCCGATGTCGATCACTACGAGCCTCAGAATGCGGTCGGGGAACAACTGCGCGAAACGCATGGCTGTTTTTCCGCCCATGGAATGACCGACCAACACCGCCCGATGGACCTGTTCCGCATCCAGCAGGTCCCGGACGTCCGCGGCCATCCGATCGTAGTCGATCGCATCGGTGTGTGGAGAGCGCCCGTGGTCCCGTTGATCCGCGAGGAGCACATCGAAAAGATCGCTCAACCCGCGTGCCACGGTGTTGAGGTTGTCGCCGCTACCGAAAAGCCCATGCAGGAGGACCAGAGGTGTCCCTTTGCCCATGCGCCGATGAAAGAGAGGGGTCATGGGCGCAGCTCCCGCAGATACAACTGGACGGCGTTGGCCCAACCGAAGTGGAGCGCATCGGCCACCAGGGCATGCCCGATGCTCACCTCGAGAAGGCCGGGCACGCGGGTGGCGAAATAGCGCAGATTATGCCTGTCGAGATCATGGCCCGCGTTCAACCCGAGGCCAAGCCCACGGGCATGCTCCGCGGCAGCAACGTAAGGCGCGACGGCCGCGGCTGGATCGGCGGGGAAGTCCCTTGCATAGGCTTCCGTATACAGCTCGATCCGGTCCGTTCCGGTGTCCGCCGCATGCGCCACCTGCTCGGGATCCGGGGCAAGGAAGAGCGAAGTCCGGATCCCAACCGCCTTCATGCGCATGATGATGGAGCGCAACGCGGTCTTGTGGCGTGCCGCATCCCATCCCGCATTGCTCGTGAGCACGTCCGGAGCGTCCGGAACGAAGGTCACCTGCTCGGGACGCACCTTCAGCACCAGGTCCAGCAGGTCATCCGAGGGATACCCTTCGATGTTGAACTCGGTGGTGACCACCTTCCGGAGAGCAGGCACATCGGCGCGTCGGATATGGCGTTCGTCAGGTCGCGGGTGCACCGTGATGCCCTCCGCGCCGTATCGTTGAAGGTCCACCGCCGTGGCGATCACGTCCGGCACCTTCCCACCCCTCGCGTTACGAAGCGTGGCCACTTTGTTGATGTTGACGCTGAGCCGGGTCACCGAACGATCACCTTACCTTGGCAGGCTGCCGAAAATACGGCGACAACGTCCTTCACGGACCCTTCCTATGCGCGCTTCCGAACTCATCACACAACGGATCCCACCATTGCGCCCCGACGATACGGTGACCCGCGCATTGGATTGGATGGAGGAGTTCAAGGTGGAGGACCTCCCTGTGGTGGAAGGAGGACGGTTGGTGGGCATGGTGACGGACAGCGCCCTGGTCGATCGCAATGACGCGCGGGCCGCCGTGCGCTCGGTAATGGACTCGGTGGAAATACCATTCGTACGGGAAAGCCAGCACATCTACGACGTGATGAAGCTCATCAGTGGTCGCGGTCTGAGCGTGGTACCGGTGGTGGACATGACCGGCGTGTACCTCGGCGCAGTGAACGAACACGAGGCGCTGCACCGACTGGCCCAGGTGATGAACATCCATGAACCGGGCAGCGTCGTCGTACTCGAAATGGCACAGACCGACTATAGTCTTCACGAGATCGCACGCATCGTCGAGGGCAACGACGCCCGGGTTCTCAGCGCCTTCAGCCACACCGACCCGGACAGCACACTGGTGGAGGTGACCCTGAAGATCAACCGGGAGGACATCAGCGACATCCTCCAGAGCTTCGAGCGATACGAGTACAAGGTGACGAGCACCTATCAGGGTTCGCGGTTCCACGACGACCTGCGTGATCGGTATGATGAGCTGATGCGGTTCATCCGCATGTAAGCGTCCGTCACCGGATGTTCCCCCAGCTGCTCTACTGTCATCCTTCGCACCTGCTCCTGGACCTTGTGCGACGTTCCCGGGCCGTGGCCTTCCTGCTGCTGCTCCATCCGGTATTGAACGCGCAGGATGCTATCCCCGCGTACGACGGTCCTTTTCACATCATGGGCATCACCCTTGACGGCAACAAGGTGACCCGACCGCGCGTGGTCCTGCGGGAAATGACGCTGCGGGAAGGCGACACCCTGACATCCACCGCCCTCTATGCCGCCATCGCCCGAAGTCGGGAGAACCTCCAGAACACCGGTCTGTTCAACACAGTGGCCATCCTGCCGATCTATCTGGGTCCGACGGAGGTGCTGCTGGAGGTGCATCTGAACGAAAGATGGTACTGGTGGCCCTCGCCGATCCTGGAGGTGGCCGACCCCAACTTCAATACATGGTGGCGCACCCGGGACCTGTCCCGCCTCAACTGGGGCTTCTACATCAACCGCTACAATTCCAGAGGTCGCAATGAGACCGGCGACCTCCAATTCCAGTTCGGCTATGCACAGCAATACGGGCTGCACTACAAGGTACCCTTCATCGACCACCGGCAACGCTGGGGCCTGAGCATCGGTGGTGGCTACTACCAACAGCACGAGGTGACCACGGCCACAGTGGACAACGAAAGGATCTTCTTCGCACCGGACAAAGGCAACGCACGCATACAATGGAACGCCGCAGTGGAATTGACCCTCCGCCGCGCACACGACCTGAGGCACGCATGGCGGCTCGGCTATGTGGATGCATCCGTTGTACCGGAACTGGCAGCCGCGTTCCCGGACCATTTCGGGGCCGGCGCGGATCGAACGGGCTTCCTCTTCCTCAGGTACACCATCATCCACGACAACAGGGATTCCCGTGCCTATCCGCTGAAAGGTCATTTTGGTGAGCTGCAGGTCGAACGAAAGGGTCTTGGCCTTCTGAGCACGCAGGCACCGGACATCACCACCTTCACTGCGAATTGGAGCAACTGGTGGCCCACCTCGCCACGCAGCATCCTGGCACTGTCGCTACGTGGCAAGACCACCTACGGGCCGCCCACGCCCTACTTCGTTCAGGAAGGATTGGGGTACCGGAACTATGTCAGGGGCTACGAATACCAGGTCGTTGACGGTCAACACTATTTCCTGGGCAAGCTGAACGCCATGTTCCAACTGCTCCGGCCCATCGATCGCCGGGTGGAACTGATCCCGCTGGAACCGTTCCGCACACTGCACCTGGCGATCTACCTCAACGCCTTCGTGGATGCCGGCTACGTGATCGACGACCAATACGGTGGCATGAACGGACTGGACAACACCTGGACGAGCGGCTATGGGCTCGGACTCGACCTCGTGACCAGCTACGACCAGGTGGTGCGCGGCGAACTGACGCTGAACGCCCAGGGCAGCTATGGTTTCTTCCTACATTTCACCAATCCCTTCTGACCGATGCGGATAGGCATCTACGCCCGCCGGCCCGATACGGAAGACCTCGCACGGATCACCACCCTGCTGCGGCGGATGACGACCGCCGGTCTGGAAGTGTGCGTGGAGGAGAAGCTGGCCGCCTGGCTACGGAAGCACAATGCACCCGAGACCTTCCCGGCCTTCTCCGGGCGGGAGAACGCGGGTGGTTCCCGCATCGTGATCAGCCTTGGGGGCGACGGCACTTTCCTCAGAGCGGTGGACCTGGCTTCCCGCGCGGGCATCCCGGTGCTGGGCATCAACCTCGGGCGCCTCGGGTTCCTGGCGGACGTCCGCACGGAGGAGGTGGATGCAGCGTTGGACATGCTCCGCACGGGCAAGTATGAGACCGAGGAACGCACGATGCTGCGCCTGGAAGGGTGTGCATACGAGCTGGATGGGGACGATCTGGCATTGAACGATGTCAGCGTGCACAAACGCGACCGGAGCACCATGGTCGAGGTGACCACGTACGTCAATGACCGGTTCCTGAACACCTACTGGGCCGATGGCCTGATCATCGCGACGCCCACGGGTTCGACCGCCTACTCCCTCAGCTGCGGCGGGCCTATCCTGGAACCGGGGTGCCGCACTTTCGCCATCACGCCGATAGCACCACACAACCTGAACGTCCGGCCGATCGTGGTACGCGACGACGCCGTCATGCGGATCGTGGTGGATGCCAGAAGGGACAAATACCTGGTGAACCTCGATGCGCGAAGCATCACCCTCGAGGGCCAGCGCGAATTGGTGGTGCGCAAGGCCGACCAGCCCGCGCTCATCGCCCATCTGCCCGGGCACGACTTCTTCACCACGCTGCGCCGCAAGTTGAGCTGGGGGCTTGACCTGCGGAACGGCCCGGCCGGACCCGCACCCGCGGACTAACTTCGCACCGCCATTCCACGTATACCATCGCGCTCTTCCGTGCGTTGTTGGAGCCATGCGCCGGCCCTTCCCCTACATCGCCTTCCCACTGGCCCTGTCCTGGGCCCTCCCTGCGCATGCCCAGATCGGCGAGATCGGCATCACGGGCGGGGTCACCTACTACATCGGGGATCTGAACACCCGTCACTATCCGGGCCGGACCAAACCAATGGGCGGTCTGCTGTACCGGTACAATTTCGACTCCCGCTACGCCGTTCGCGTGCAGGCCCTCTATGGGCAGTTGGAGGCTTATGACAGCGATTCCCCGGATACACTGCAGCAGGTCCGGAACCTGCATTTCCGTACGAACATCTTCGAAGGGTCGGTCCTGGCCGAGGTCAACTTCTTCAATTATCGCGGAACGGGTAAGGACGGTGTGAAATGGACCCCGTTCATCTTCGCCGGGATCGGCTATTTCCATGTGAACCCGAAAGCCCAGCTGAACGACACGTGGTACGACCTTCAACCCCTTGGTACCGAGGGCCAGGGCAATCCAGCGACGGGTGCGGGCGAGCCCTACAAGAACGACCAGGTCTGCCTGCCTTTCGGGGCGGGCCTCAAGGCGAACCTCGGGCGGATCGACATCCAGCTCGAATGGGGCATGCGCCGGACGTTCACCGACCATATCGACGATGTGAGCGGCACCTATGCCGATCCCGAACTCCTGAACCCCGTGGCCGGGGAGCTCAGCGACCCGAGCATCCATCGGCTCGATGGCACCAATATCGGCCGTGCCCGCGGCGACACCAAGACCAGCGACTGGTACAACTACACGGGGCTTTCCATCACCCTGTTGCTCTCGAAGTTCACCGAGTGCGACCAGTTGTACTTCCGCATGAAGCATTGATCCGCCGATCCTTGCGATCTTTGCCCCCTGCCCGAAAGCGGGCATTCCGCATTTCCATGGAGCTCAGCGACAAGATCGACCGTGCACGCGTGCCCAGGCACATCGCCGTGATCATGGACGGGAATGGTCGCTGGGCGCAGCGCCAGGGCGAGATGCGGGTGGTCGGTCACAGCCATGGCGTGAGCGCCGTGCGCGAGACCCTCATGGCGGCTTCCGAAGTGGGTGTGCGGTATCTGACCCTCTACGCCTTCAGCACCGAGAACTGGAACCGGCCACAGGCGGAGGTCAATGCGCTCATGGACCTGCTGGTCAGGACCCTCATGAGCGAATTGGACAGCTTGAACGAGAACGGCGTCCGGCTGAACGCCATCGGTGATCTGGACAGCCTGCCGGGCGATTGTCGCGAAACCCTTCAACAGGCGATCGACAGGACCAGCATGAACGACCGGATCACACTGACGCTCGCATTGAGCTACAGCGCGCGGTGGGAGATGGTACGCATGGTCCGACGACTGGCCGAACTGGTCCGGACGGGCGATATCGACCCGGCCGACATCGAAGAGACGACCCTTGAAGAACACCTCTGTACCATTGGTCTGCCGGACCCGGAACTACTGGTCCGGACCAGCGGGGAACAGCGCATCAGCAATTTCCTGCTTTGGCAGATCGCATACGCCGAATTGTACTTCACCGACGTGCTCTGGCCCGATTTCAAGAAGGACGACCTGTTCGCGGCCATCATCGCCTACCAGAACCGCGAGCGCCGCTTCGGCAAGATCAGTGAACAGGTGAGCCCCCAGTAGATGAAGGTGCGCCTCCTTGCCATCCTGCTGCTCCTTTCCGCCAGGACCATCGTGCTGGCCCAAAAGCCCACGGGGCCGGTGATGGACCGCGCATTGGCACGCGAGTACGAGATCGGTGGCATCACGGTGACGGGCACCACCAACACCGACCCCAACGCCGTCAAGCTCTTCAGCGGCCTGCAGGTGGGTCAGCGCATCACCGTTCCGGGCGAGAAGATCAGCAAGGCCGTCAGGAACATCTGGGAACAGAAGCTCTTCAGCGATGTACGGATCGAAGTGGCCGAGGTACGCGGGTCCACCATATTCCTCAACATCGTCGTGCTCGAGCGGCCTCGCCTGTCGCGGTTCAAGTTCAACAACGTCACGAAGAGCGATGCGGACAAATTGCGTGAGGAGATCGGGCTGGTGCGGGGCCAACAGGTGAACGAGGCCCTGCTGGCCAACACCCGCTACAGCGTGCGGAAGTACTACGTCGAAAAGGGGTTCCTCCGCACCGATGTCGACATCATCGAGAAGCCGGATTCGTTGATGGACAATAGTGAGCTGCTGATCATCAATGTGAACAAGGGGAAGAAGGTCCGCATCAAGGACATCGTCTTCCACGGCAACGGCGAAGTGAAGGCACGCAAGCTGCGGCATGCGATGCGGAAGACGAAACGCAAGGTCTGGTACAACCCCTTCGCGAGCAGCAAGTTCCTGAACAAGGAGTACCGGGCGGACAAGGAGAGCCTGATCGACAAGTACAACGAGCTCGGCTTCCGCAACGCGACCATCGTGAGCGACACCATGTACTACGTGGACAGGCGGCGCCTGAAGCTGGAGTTGACGGTGGACGAAGGCCAGCGGTTCTATTTCCGCAACATCACCTACACCGGGAACACGAAGCACACGGACCGGGAACTGGACGAGATCATGAACATCCGCAGGGGGGATGTGTACAACAAGAAGCTGCTCGACGGCCGGATCTACATGAACCAAGGCGGTCGTGACATCAGTTCATTGTACATGGACGACGGCTACCTGTCGTTCTACCCCGACCCCGTTGAAACCGTCGTGAACGGGGACAGCATCGATGTGGACATCCGCATCCGCGAGGGCAAGCAATTCCGGATACGCGACGTCACGATCAAGGGCAACACCAAGACCAACGAGCACGTGATCCGGAGGGAGATCCGGACGAAGCCGGGCGAACTGTTCAACCGTTCCGATGTGTTGCGCACCCAGCGTGAGCTCGCCAATCTCGGCTATTTCGATCCCGAGAAATTGGGCGTGAACCCGGTTCCCGATCAACGCTCGGGCATGGTGGACCTGGAATACACCGTCGAGGAGAAACCGAGCGACCGTCTGGAGCTCAGTGGCGGCTGGGGTGCCGGGCGCGTGGTCCTTTCGCTGGGTGTTTCGTTCACCAATTTCTCACTGCGCAACCTGTTCAACGGCGCGGCCTGGCAGCCGCTTCCCGCCGGCGACGGACAGACCTTGAACCTCCGAGCACAGACCAACGGACGCTACTATCAATCCTACAGCCTCAGCTTCGTGGAACCCTGGCTGGGGGGGCACAAGCCCAATGCGCTCAGCCTTTCCGTCTACCATTCGGTCCAGACCAACGGGGAGAACAAGTACGTGAACACCGAGGAGGGCCGTGTCGCCAATCCGTTGCGGCAATCGCTTCTGATATCCGGTGGGTCCGTGGGGCTTGGCAAACGCTTGAACTGGCCGGACGACTATTTCATCCTGCGCCAGACCATCAGCTACCAGATCTACGACCTGCGGAACTGGAATTCCCTGTTCTCGTTCAGCAACGGCACCTCCAACGTGCTGGCCTATCAGGTCCAGCTATCGCGCAATTCCGTGGACCAGCCGTTCTTCGCACGTTCGGGTTCCGATATCACACTTTCGTTGAAGGCGACCCCTCCCTTCTCGGCCTTCAACCCCGACAAGGACTACGCGAACCTGCCCGCGAGCGAGCGTTACCGCTGGGCCGAGTTCCACAAGTGGAAGTTCACGACGCAATGGTTCACGCGGGTGACCCGCAGCAAATCCGGGCACGACCTGGTGCTGATGGCACGGGCCGGCTTCGGTTATCTTGGCCACTACACCGATCGGATCGGCGACAGTCCGTTCGAGCGCTTCTACCTGGGCGGCTCCGCCCTGACGGGCTACCAGCTCGATGGTCGCGAGATCGTGGGGCTGCGCGGCTACGACGATCTTTCCCTGGCGCCCAGCACGGGTAACTTCATCATCAACAAATACTCCACGGAACTGCGCTTCCCGCTCAGTCTGAACCCGTCCGCCACCATCTACATGCTGGGCTTTCTGGAGGCGGGCAACACATGGGGCACATTCTACCGGTACGACCCCTTCCGGCTCTACCGGTCGGGAGGCGTGGGGCTACGCCTCTTCCTGCCCATGTTCGGACCGATGGGACTGGATTATGGCTGGCGTTTCGACGACGTGCCTGACGCACCCGACATGCCCGCAGGGCAGTTCCACTTCACGATCGGCATCGATCTTGGGGAGCTCTGACCCGGATCGCCTAATTTCGACGCTTCCAAAATGCGCACCTTCCTCATTCGCCTGGCCTTGCTGGCCGCGCCTTTCATGGCGATCCCCGCCCATGCGCAACGTATCGCCTTCGTTGACACGAAGTACATCCTGGACCAGATGCCCGACTATCACGCGGCCCAGGAGGAGCTCGACCATCTTTCCAGCCAATGGCAGAAGGAGATCGAGGACCGCTACGACGTGATCAAACGCCTGCGCGATGCATACAATGCGGAGGCCATCCTCCTGACCGAGGAGATGAAGCGGTCCCGGTTGGCGGACATCGAAACGAAGGAGCGCGAGGCCCGCGAACTTCAGAAGAAACGGTTCGGCGTGAACGGCGACCTGTTCAAGAAGCGGCAGGAACTGATCCAGCCGATCCAGGACCGCATCTACCAGGCGGTGAAAGAAGTGGCCGGCACCAGTTACATCGCCGTCTTCGATATCGGATCCCAAGGGAACAACATCCTGTTCGCGAGCGACAAGTACGACAAGAGCGACAGCGTGCTGCGCAAGCTCGGGATCCGTCCCGACCACTCCGGCAACCCGGGCAATACCCGCGGGGGCGAGGAGGAGGAGAACGACCAGGACGACCGACCGGACGGCAAGGACCAGCAGAACAACATGGACCGTGGTTCCAAACCGCAGACCGGACAGGACAACGTGATCAAACCCCGATGAACCACCCTACGATGAAACAGCTCATCCTTGCCGCCTGCCTGCTCCTCGTGGGCGCACCGTCCCTGATGGCCCAATCCAACAAGCTCGGCCACATCGACCGACAGGCCCTGATGCTGATGCTGCCTGAACGTCCGGACGCCGAGAAGAAGATGCAGGATTTCGCCAAAACGCTGGACGACCGGCTGAAGGCGATGGGCGCGGAGTACCAGCAAAAGATCGCCGACTATCAATCGCGAGCCACCATCATGACCCAGACCGAGAAGGAGGTGGCGCAACGTGAGATCACGGAATTGGAACAACGCATCCAGGATGCCCAGGAAAAGGCCCAGGACGACCTGGCCAAACAGGAACAGGAACTTTTGAAACCGATGGTGGCCCGCACGGACAGTGCGATCACAGCGGTCGCGAAGGAGAAGGGCTTCTCCTACATCTTCGACAGTAGTGCCGGATTCGTCCTGTACTACGATGGAGGCGAGGACATCCTGCCGCTCGTGAAGGCCAAGCTCGGCCTCTGATCCGTTCACGCCGGACCGGTGCCGCGCAACGAACGTCCCATCGGGATCTTCGACTCCGGCATCGGAGGATTGACGGTCGCGGTCGCCATCCGGCGGGCCCTGCCTGGTGAACGCCTGCTCTATTTCGGCGACACCGCACACTTCCCCTATGGCGAGAAATCCGCGGAGGCGATCAAGCACTACGCCATCCGCATCGCCAACTTCCTGCTCGACCGGAGCTGCAAGGCGGTCGTGATCGCCTGCAATACCGCTTCAGCACATGCCACCAGCGAGGTCGATCTGACGGCCGGTGAACGCGTGCCCGTTTTCAACGTCATCGATCCGATCGCCGAACATGTGGCGCGGCACTGGAAAGGGCGGCGGGTCGGCGTCATCGGTACCAAGGGCACCATCGGCTCACGGATCTATGTACGGGCCATCGGGCGATTGGCGCCTTCCGTCAAGGTGCGGTCGCTGGCCACGCCCCTGCTCGCCCCGATGATCGAGGAGGGATTCTACAAGAACGCGATCAGCCGGGCCGTCATCCGCGGCTACTTGGAGCACCGCAATCTGGCCGGTATCGAGGCGCTCGTGCTCGGATGCACCCACTACCCATTGATCCGCAAGGAGGTGGAGGAGGTGGCCGGTGAGAAGGTCGCCGTGCTCGATCCGCCCACCATCGTGGCGCGTCACATCGAACAGCAGCTCACGGGCCTCGGCCTTTTGCATGAAGCGGATGCACCCGCCGGCCCGGACCATTTCTTCCTTTCCGATGTGAGCGAATCATTCGCCAAGAGCGCCGGTCGTTTCTTCCGGCATAAGCTACGGGTCGAAGAACTGCGGCTCTGGGAGGAGCGCTGACCGGTCAGGTGCCTGTAGTGTACCAACCCGCGTACTGTAGATAGTTCCGCGCGATCCGTTCGATCTCGTTCACCGAGAGGTCCTCCCCAACTTCCCGCACGCGTTTCGCGGGTACGCCGATCATGAGGCTGTTGGGCGGCACTTTGGCGCCTTGCGGTACAACCGCGCCCGCGGCGATCACGCTGCCACTGCCGATATCGGCATGGTCCATCACGATCGCGCCCATGCCCACGAGCACCTTGTCCTGGATCGTGCAGCCGTGCACGATGGCCCGGTGACCGATGCTGACGTCGTTGCCGATGGTGAGCTCCGCCCGCTGGTAGGTACAGTGCAGAACAGCTCCATCCTGGATGTTCACCCGATCGCCGATCCGGATCCGGTGAACGTCCCCCCGGACCACGGCATGGTACCAAATGGAGCACTGCGCGCCCATCTCCACGTCACCGATCACCACGGCGGTCTCGGCCAGAAAGCAGTCCTCGCCGAAGCGGGGGGTGATGCCGTTCAGGGTGCGCACCAATGCCATGTCAATGGTGTTCCAACTCTTCCTCGGCCTCCTTCTGACAACAGGCCGGCAAGCGCTTCATCGCCTTCGGGTCCGCGACAAGATCATCCGCGTCATAGCCGATCCGTGTGATGGCCATTCGGATCTTGTCCGGATCGGTCCTGTCCGCATCATAGGATACGTGGATCACGTTCGCGGCCAGGTCCAGATGCACGGCATGCACCCCCTTCTCATAGATCAGGTCGCCCTCGATGGTCTTCTTGCACGTTCCGCAGATCGCGGAAGTATGCACTTCCAGATGCGCGTACTTATCGTCCTTGGAATGGTCGGCCTGTGCCTTGGCCACGCCAAAGGCCATGAGTGAGAATGTGACGATGGCGATGCGGAGGGTGTTCATGGTCGTTCCTTCTTTTTGGGTCCAACTGAATATCGAATTCCGGCGTAGACCATGGCACGGTCGATCGGCCCCCAGATCAAGCTGGCATCAAAATACGGGCCGAAGGGGTCATCCGATGCGATGATCTGCCGGGATTGCAGGGTGCTCGTAAGGTTCTCCCCGCCCAGGTAGATCTCCCAGGCATCCCAGGCGCGGGTGATCTGGGCGTTCAAGGTGGACCAGGACGGACCGCGTTCCGAGGTACGATATGCCTCCGGATTGCTTGCCGTGGATGGAACGCGCGCCGGGCCGAACACGTTCCAGGTCACATCCGCACGCCAGCGATCGTTGAGACTCGTCCAAGCCAGGTCCACGAGCCCCCGATGCCTTGGTGTCAGCGGACGTTCGCGAAGCACACCATCATACGTCGTGCGGACATCATACCACCTGTAGGACGCCTTCATGAGCAATGCCCGGGTGAGGTCCACCTGCACATCGGCCAACAGGCTGTTCGCATAGGAGGGCCCATCCAGCATGTAGAGCGCGATCACCTGCGGGGAGCGGTCCAGATCAGCGATCACCTGGCTGACGAACCGGGTATGGTAGCCATCGATCCCCAGCGCCCATTTCCTGCCCAGCCATTTGAACTTGTGCAACGCGGATCCCCCGAAGTTCCATGCGCGCTCCATCCCCAACTCCCCCTCTACCACGACACGACGTGAACTGGCGAACATCGCAGGGGTCTCCACAAAGGGGTTCGCCGATCGGAAACCATAGCCCCCGGAAAGACGCACGGTGGTCAGCGGACCGGGATCGAATTTGAGATGCAGCCGCGGCGCCGCCACTGTGCCGTACCAGCTGTTGCGATCCAACCGTGCCCCGCCCACCAACGTGAACGACCCGCGATGCATCGTGTACTCCGCGAACGCGCCCGGCATCGACTCGTTCCGGGCGAAGGCACTGTCCGTGAAAGCCTCTGCGTATTCATCGTACTGCCAGGTCAGGCCGGCCTTCAGTTGGTCTTGTCCATCCGTCAGGAGCATCTGGTACACCGTGCTGAGATAGGCGCTCTCCTGCTGGCCGAAGTAGGTCCGGTCCCCATACAGGGCGCTGACATCGTGCCTGCGCAAACTGAAGAGCACACCGATGCTCTTGGTGGGGTCGTCCCGGAAAATGATACCGTGCTTGCCGAACACGTCGATCATCTCGTTCCGAAGGTCGATGGTGTACAACCGGTCCGGGCGCGCCACATCACCGAGCAGGTCCGCTCGTTGTCCTCCTGTGCGATCATCAAGGGCATAGCGCACCGCCAACTGCGCCGACCGGCGTTCACCCAGGTACATCCACCGGTCCATCACATTGATCCGCCGTGCCAGCGGTCGGTCCTGGAAACCGTCGTGGTTCTGGTCCATCTCGGTGTCGAAAAGGTTGCCATGCACCAGCAGCAGGTTGCTGCCCGCCCTGCCCAGGTGCTGCGCACTGTGCACGTTCAATTCCGCCCTTCCCTGGCTGTTGCCATATGCGTTCACGAACAGTAGCGGTTGTTCCGACGGTGGCAACAGGTGCAGGTCGATCTGTCCGGTCATCGCGTTGGGGCCGTTCACGGTCGTGCCCACGCCCTTGCTCACGTTCACGGCACCGATCCATGTGCCGGGGATCAGGGAAAGGCCATAGGTCGAGGAGAGCCCGCGGATGAAAGGCAGGTTCTCCACGTTCATCTGAGCATACCGGCCATCCAGGCCCAGCATGCGGATCGTCCTCGTGCCGCTCACCGCATCGCCATAGCTCACGTCCACGGTGGCATTGGTCTCGAAGCTCTCACTGAGGTCGCAGCATGCGGCCCGCTTGAGCTCCTTCAGGCCGAGTTCCTCCTGGCTGAGGATGCTCCGGGCATCAAGCCGTGTGGCGTTCTGTCGCTCGACCACCTCCACGGTGCCGAGCTCAAGGCTCGCGCTCAACACGATACGCAACGGGGCCGATGGTCGCTCGCCCAGGAGCAGGGTGTCGTTGGTGTATCCGACAAAGGTGGCGACGAGTTGCGCCGGAAGGTCCGTCGGCGCCGGAACGGTGAACCGCCCCTCGGCATCCGTGGAGGCACCTCTGGTGGTGCCGGCCCAAAGCACGTTCGCCATGGGCAATGGATGTTCGCTGCCGTCACGCTCGCGGCCGAGCACCTGCCCTGAAATGGTCTGCTGGGAGCGGGCAGGCAGTGCCGCCAGCAGGACGATCGCAAGGACCGGTCGATGGAATTGCATGGTCTTCCTGTTCAAGGGGTGAACTACAGTGAACAAGGCCTGGAGCGATCCGCCCCATGGCCACGAACAGGAGGATCTCAGATCAGCAGTACCCCGGTGAACGCGGCACGCTCAGGCGCCGTCAACGGAGGTGGCCGTTCAGTGACCGGTCGCACCCTGGCATGGTCCGCCAAGGGTATCACCACCACCGGCATCTCCGCCAGGACCAGCTCCACCGATGGCAGATGGAGCGGCAGGGGATGAACAAAGCTCCCGGCCTTCAATTGCACCTGAGCGGAAAGGCAGCAGATCGGTGCCAGCTCGTCCCTTTCGTGCGCTGAATGCCCCGGGCAACAATCCTCGGCCGCACCCATCCTCAACTCGCTCCGCCCGCTCATCTGACAGGTCATGCGCGTGAGCGCGGGTGCCACGGAAAGCAGCATCACGAGCGGAATGGCCAGGTATGCGCGGATCCGGCGATGCATGGTGCAAAGGTAGGGCCGCATGCAGGTGCCTTGCTGACCAAGTCCGACCCTTGATGGTCATCCTACCTTTGCCGCACATGTCGAGCACGCTCCCCCCGATCACGGTCTATGCCGAGATGACGCCCAACCCGGCCTCGATGCGCTACGTGGCCAGCCGCCCCTTGCTGGACGAAGGACGCATGTTGGAATTCCGCGGACCCAGCGAGCCGGAGGGCATCTCGCCATTGGCCCAAAAGATCTTCGATCTCCCTTTCGTGACGGGTGTTTTCATCTCCGGCAACTTCATCACCGTGAACAAGAACGATGCGGTGACCTGGGACCTCGTCCAGCTGGAACTGCGCGAATACATCCAGGAGTTCCTGAACACGGACGGGCGTGTGGTGAGTGCGGATGCGCCGTCCCAAGTCGTGGAAGAGGCGCATGAACGGGCGGCAAGCCACTACCCACCCGGCAATGAGCAGGATGAGCGGATCGTCGCTATTCTGGACGAATATGTGCGTCCCGCAGTGGAAGGCGATGGCGGCCATATCGGGTTCCGTTCGTACAAGGACGGTATCGTCACGGTCACGCTACGGGGCTCCTGCAGCGGCTGCCCGAGCAGCATGATCACGCTCAAGGGTGGCATCGAGAACCTGCTGAAGCAGATGGTCCCCGGTGTGCGCGAGGTGGTCGCGGAAGAACTGTAGCCGCATTTTCCACCCTCCCCGTATGTGCGATCGGGGTAGGTCGCGCATCCCATGGATAAACATCCGAACCATGGGACGTAAAACCCTTCCCCAGCTCATTGCCGCGTTGCTGATGACACTGACGGCGAACGCGCAATCCACCGGTGAGATCCGCGGGACCGTATCCGACCCCGATGGCAACCCGCTCTACCTGGCCAATGTCCATGTGGAACGCCCCGGCGGTACCCAGGGCACCTCTACGGACATGGACGGGCACTTCGTGCTGAAACCGCTGGAGCCGGGGACCTACACGGTGCGGATCTCCTTCGTGGGCTACACCACGGCCGAGGTCAGAGATGTATACGTACTGGCGGACAAGATCACCCGGCTGAAGGAGCAGCGCCTGACCATGAACAATGACCTGCCGATCATCGACATTTCGACCTATGCGCGACCACAGATCGAACCCGAGGAGCCGGGCAAGATGAGCCTGCTCGCTTCGGAATTCAAGAACGACCCGAACCTCAAGGATCCCGTGCGGATGATCGCCAAGAGTTTCGCGGGTGTCACCCCCGCTCCGAACGGTGATGGCCTGTACTTCCGCGGCAGTCGTTCGGACAACATGGCCTACTATGTGGACGGCGTCAAGATGGGCGGGCTCAGCGGTGTACCCTCCTCCGCGATCCGCAGCATCACCGTGTACACCGGAGGATTGCCCGCACGCTATGGGGACGTGACCGGAGGCGTGATCGCCATTGAGACGAAAAGCTATCTGGACGTGATACAAGAGCGCCATTCCATGCACTGAACGCAGGCGATCGTTCCCGAAATTCAGGATATGTTCCTGCGGCATGGCCGAACAACGGAGCAGAGCGATGAGGACCTGGTGCGAAGCGCACGCAAAGGGCACCAGGCCTCCCTGGGCGTGCTGTGGGACCGCTACGCCCACCTCCTGTTCGGCGTGGCCATGAAGTACCTGAAGGACGTGGAGGCCGCCAAGGATGCCGTATTGGAGGTGTTCACCGACCTGCCCGTGAAACTGGCGGCGCACGAGGTCGAGTGCTTTCGACCCTGGGTGCACGTGGTGATGCGCAACCATTGCCTGGGGATCCTTCGCCGTAAGGACCTGACCGTGCCGATCGGGCAGGACCTTCCGCCCGCGGAGGACGTGAAAGGGGAAGCCGCATTGCGTGAGGCGGACCTTGAAAGGCTCGAGGCGGCCATCGAACGCTTGAACGGGAACCAACGCATCTGCATCCGGCTGTTCCACATCGAGCGGCTCAGCTACCGGGAGGTGGCGGATCGCACGGGCCTTAGTGTGGAACAAGTACGCAGTCACTTGCAGAACGGACGCCGCAATCTGCGATGCATGCTCTTATCCGATGCGGACCAGGACCAATAGATCGCCCTTCGCTCCCGGCCCACGCCCATCCGCGGAAGAGTTGCGGCGCTATGCCCGAGGGGAACTTTCCGGCGATCGGGAGCATGCCGTGGAGGAACATCTGGAAGCCGACCCGATGCTGCGTGAGGCGATGGAAGGCTGGAGGGCCCCAGAAGCCCTGGAGGCCTCTACCACGCTGCGCTCACCATACCGCGGCAAGCGACCCTGGAACCGGCCCGCTCTCGGTCTGGTGGCCCTTACCGGGATCGGCATGGCCGTGTGGTCCTTCGAGTTCGACCACGCGCCTTCCGGTCCCGGCGATCCGGGAACTGGATACACCGCACAACAGGATCGGAATACAGGAATGGGCCTTGGACCGATGATCCGGATCGCTAGTCCGGGCGCAATGCCGGTATCCACGATCCCGGTCACCGGGTCCCGATCGGGGCGCGCCCGGAAGGATGGTCCGGACAGTCACGCGCAACACGCGCCCCTGGCGGCCTGGCCCACGGACACCATCGTTGCAGAGACCATCCGGACCATCCGCACACGGCCTCCGATTGTCGTTAAGCACGCCCTCCCGGAGGAACGATCGCATCGGCCGGACAGGCAGCTGCTCTTTTTGCACGACCTGAAGGTGGTCGACCCCTCGGAACTGCATCCGAGCAAGGACGATGAGGCATCTCCAGGAGGCGTTGATGCGCGGTATACGAGCGCCAACGAACAAGCAGCCTCGATGGAGAGCGCGGCGCAGGAACCCTACCTCGAATTCATGGACGATGCGTTGGGGCGGTTCGCACGACACGATCCCGCCGGCGCCCTTCGCCGGCTGCAGGTGATATTGGACCAATACCCGGATGACGTCAACGCACTATTCTATTGCGGGCTTTGCCACTTCCATCTGGGGCGGTTCCAACAAGCCATCGACCTGCTCGAACGCGTGGGTGCGCATCCGGTGGACAGCTTTGGCGAAGAGGCGGACTGGTACCGCGCCCAGAGCATTGAAGCACTGCATGGTCGCACGGCAGCCCGGCCGCTCCTGGACCGCATCATCCAGCGGGGCGGTTACTACGCCGACCGGGCCCGCATGCATATCCGCCGGTAGGGAAAAGGAAAAGGGCCGCACAAAGCGGCCCCGATCCATCATTCACCCCCTCCCTATTTCGCCAACACCTTGAATTCGGTCCGGCGATTGCGCTGGTGCTCCTCTTCGGTGCAGGCCTTGCAAGCGCACGACTCGCTGGGCTTGCTTTCGCCATAGCCCTTGTAGGTCAGGCGCGACTTGTCGATGCCCTGCTTGATGATATACTCCACCGCGCTCTTCGCGCGCTTCTCCGACAGGCTCTGGTTGTAGGTGTCGCTGCCGCGGCAATCGGTATGCGAGCTCAACTCGATCTTCACCGAAGGGTTGTCGTTCAGGGTCTGAACAAGCTTGTCCAGTTCCACGGCCGCATCCGGTCGGATGTTCCACTTGTTATAGTCGTAGTAGATGTTCTCCAGACGCACGACCTGACCCACTTCCAACGGGAAGAGGCGGAAGTCGGTATGGATGACGGCACTGGGCTTGCCCTTGGTGCTGATGCGTGCGCTCTGTTTGAAGTAGCCGTCGCGCTCCACACGGATGCGATAGTCGCTCTCGGGCATCAGGCTGAAAGCGTAGTGACCCGTGCCATCGGTCACGACCTCCTCGAGCAGTTGATCGCTCCCATCGTACAGGCGCACATGGGCCATGTCGAGCGGGGCCTCGGTCTCGCCGTGCATGACGATACCCTCGGCGGCGTAATCGTACTTGGTCAGTTCGACCACGATGTCCTCGAGGGGGTCCAGGTCCGTTTCCACGGCCACCTGGTTCTGGAAGTAGCCGTTCTTGGTCGCGGAGATGACATATTTCGTGTGGTATTCGGCCTCGATCGAGAATTTCCCGCCGGGTGCGGTCTCCAATTGGAAATGCTTGACGTGCTCCCCCTTGTCATCCTTCAGAAGGATGGTGGCGCCCTCGATCGGCTCGCGGCTCACTTTGTCGATGACCTTGCCCGCCAGGTACATGAGGGGGGGACGGACGGTACAACCGTAAATGTCATCACTGCCCATGCCGCCGGGTCGATCGCTCACGAAGAAGCCGGTGCTGTCGCTGCCCACGAGGATCAACCCGAGGTCGTTGTATCGCGTGTTCATCGGATAGCCGAGATTGAACACGTTACCGGGGCCCTTCACCGTAAGATGGGTGAAGAAGAGGTCCTGGCCACCTAGGCCCGGATGGCCAGTTGAACTGAAGTACAGCAGACTATCGGAAGTGATGAAGGGATACATCTCGTTCCCCGGAGTGTTCACCCTGGGTCCGAGGTTCTGCGGCACACCCCAGTTGTTCCCCAGGTTGTCACAGTACCAGATGTCGGTCCCGCCCTGCCCGCCGGGTCGATCGCTGACGAAGAAGAGCTTGCGCCCGTCCGGGGAGATGCAGGGCTGGCCTAGGTTCGACTCCGGGTCGTTGTGATCGAAGGGGATCAGGGTGCCCCATTCCTTGTTGCCGAACTCGCCCTGCTGGATGTCGCTGAAGTAGATACCCAACTTCAACTCACCGTCCTCGGCCAGGCTCTTGGTCCCGTAGTGCAGGTTGTTGCGTGTGAAGTACAGCCTGTGTGCGAGGGAATCATAGCTGGCCGTGCCGTCGTGGTAGCGGCTGTTGATGTCCTTCCGCATCACCATCGGCTCCTCTGCGGTGAGGCCCTTAAGCAGCGCGGTATAGAGGTTGAGGAAGGGCTGGTCGTCCCAGTCGTATCGGGCCCGTCCACCGGCACCATCGCCACGGGCGCTGGAGAACAGGAGCAGGTCGTCCAGTACGGTCATGCCCAGGTCGGCCCGGGTCGAGTTGATGGGTACCGTCCGGATCGAAGCACTGCTGCTGTCGCGGAGCATGCGCCGGAAGATCTCCGGATTGCGGGTGTAGGTCGTGGCGCGCGCGTCGTCGGGGTTCTGCGCGGCGTAGTTCCCGTACCATGTAACGGCCTCGTCGTACTTGCCGTTCGCCCGCAGCACCTCCGCATAGTCCCACATGTCCTGTGGGCTTGCACTGCCGGAGCCCATGATCCGGGTGTAGGTCTCCTCGGCCTTGTCATTGCGACCGGTTCGCTTGTAGGCCATGGCCAACCGCCGCAGGTCGGTCACCGAGGCCTTGTTCCTGTCCACCAGGTCCTCGTAAACGCTGATCGCCTTGGGATAGTCGAACACCTCGGCATAACGGTCGGCCATGCGCTCCTTCATCTTCTGGGCCTGCGTTGCTCCGGGCAGGAGCCAGAGGGTCAGGGCGGCGAGCGCCAGTACCGGCCGTGTGGGGATCGTTCGCTTGCGTTCCATCATGGCTCAGAAGTATCGCGGTGAGCGGATGCCCTTCATGCGTTTGCCGAAATCGACGCCAAGCATGATCTCGTGCGAGCCGCCGCTGTAATTGTTGAGGATGGAGATCGGGTAGTCATAGGCATATCCCGCGTAGATCCCATCGGTGAAGTAGTACTGCACCAGCGCACCCACGGCATCCTCATGCCGGTACATCGCTCCGATCCAGAACTTCTCATAGAACAGGAAGTTCGCACTTAGGTCGAAGCTGATCGGTGCGCCGTCCACGGCCTTCACCAGGGCGGTCGGCTTGAATTTGATGTAGTCGCTCAGGTCGAACACATAGCCGCCACTGAGGAAGTAGTGTGGACGTTGCCCGGGCTCAGAGACGAACGACAGCGAATCGGTCTCGAAGAAGTCCGTCCGCAACAGGCGTGGCGCGCTCAGTCCGAGGTAGAAACGATCACCGTAGTACATCACGCCGAATCCGAACTGCGGGTCCCATTTCGAGGTGACGTTCTCCTGGAAGACCTGGTCGTTCTGCTCCAGGGGGTGCAGCTCGGCGAACTTGCCCTGGAACAGCGTGGCACCGCCCTTGAGGCCGAAGGCGAGCTTGCGGTCCCCGCCGAAGTGGATGCGATAGGCCACGTCGAGCATGAACGCGTACTGGGTCACCGGACCGAGTTGATCGCGCATGATGGTGCCACCGAGGGCGACGCTCTCCCTGGGGAGCGGAGCGTGGATGGTGAGCGTCTGCGTGGTCGGCGCCCCCTCGAAGCCCACCCATTGATGGCGACTGAGCGCCTTGATGCTTACCCGTTCGGCGCTCCCGGCATAGGCGGGGTTCAGCGCGAGCAGATTGAACATGTATTGCGTGAATTGCGGGTCCTGTTGCGCGAACGCCGAAGCGGTCAACAAGCAGGCCAGGAGCGGTGCGCTCCAACGTGCGGCCGATCGTTCCATGGTCCGATGGTTCCTTTTCCGCTGTGCGTATTCCATGATCAACGGCGGATATAGATGTATCCGGTGTAGGCATCGCTGCCGTCACCCAGGTCCAATACGTAGTAGTAGGTGCTCTCCGGCAGTTCCTCACCCCAGTTCAGGCTGTTCTCGCTGCGGCCGTCCCAGTCGTTGTTGTACGGACTGCGGTCCAGCACCTTCGCGCCCCAGCGGTTGAACACAACGAGGCTGGCGGCGGGGTAGTACTCCAGGTTGTGGATCACGTAGGTGTCGTTCACACCATCGTGGTTCGGGGAGAAGGCGTCGGGGATCACCAGCGTGAGGCAATCCTCCAGGTGGATCAGCATCGTGTCCGCACTGTTCCCGCAGACGCCGTTGTTCACCGTCCACACCAGCAGGTTATCGCCCAGGGCGAGGCCTGTGACCTGCGTACCCGGATCACCCGCACCGCCGAACGTGGCGGAACCCGAGGCCACGCTCCAGGAGGCGGTGGCCAGTCCGCTCACCGGCGTCCCATCGAGATAGGTGCTGGTGAACTCGTGCTGGCAGAACTCCTGGTCGTCCCCCGCGTCGGCGTCGGGCAGCGAACCGTCGTACACGAAGATGCTCATGTCGTCATTGCTGCTGCCGCAGGGGCCGTTGGCGATCACCCATTGGAACACGTTCTCTCCGATGTCCAGGTCCGTGATCGTCGTGAAGGGATCGTTCGGGGCGGCGATCGTGCCGCTGCCGCTGATCAGCATCCAGGTGCCGATGGCGGGGAAGACAGGGGAGCTTGCGAACATGGTGGTGGAGGGAACGGGTGAACAGAAACTCTGGTCGTCGCCGGCGAGCGCCGCGGCCGCCTGGTCATCGAATACCTGCACCACCATCGTATCGACGGTGATGCCATTTGCGCAAGGGCCGTTGTCGATCGTCCAGACGAGCATGGTCTCGCCCACCGTCAGTCCGGTGACGGTGCTGGTCGGCGAGGTCGGATCGGCGATGGTACCGCTGCCGCCCGCGATGGTCCAGATGCCCGTCGCCGGGAAGATCACACCGTTGCCCGCAAGTTGCACGGAGTTGTCCGGCGTGCAGAGCTGCTGGTCCGGTCCCGCGTCCGCGTCGGGCTGTGCCGCATCGTACACCAGGATGGTCACTTCGTCGGTGGTCTGGCCGTTCGGACAGGGTCCGTTGGCGATCGCCCATTGGAAGACATGCTCGCCGACGGTGAGCCCGGTTATGAGCGTGTGCGCATCGTGGATATCCGCGATCATACCGTTACCGCTCACCAGGGTCCAGGTGCCGATCGCCGGGAACAAGGGCACGTTGGCGTCCATCGTCACCTCGTTCGGGAACGTCGGCACGCAGATCGACCGGTCGGGACCTGCGTCGGCAGCGGGTGCATTGTTGTCGAACAGGAACACGCTCACCGTATCGGTGGTCACCGCGTTCGGGCAGGGTCCGTTGAAGATGGTCCATACGAAGATGTTCTCACCCACGGTGATGTTGAAGGCGGCCGTGCTCGGATCGGCGGGGTCGGCGAGCGTGGCACCACCCTGGACCACCGTCCATAGTCCCGTTGCGGGGTAAATGGCGTCGTTGCCTTGCAGTACCGCACCGCTCGTGGGCGTGCACAACTGCTGGTCCGGACCTGCAGCGGCCGAAGGTTGGTTCTCATCGAATACGGTCACCGTCACCGTGTCGGTGCTCGGTGGTCCGAATCCGCATTGGCCATTGTAGATTGTCCAGACGAACAGGTTGTCGCCCACGCTCATCCCAGTGACCGTGGAGGTCGGGTCGTTCACATCCGCGATGGTTCCGGTGCCACCCACCAGGGTCCACGTACCCACTCCGGGGAACAACGGTGTGTTGGCGGCCATGACCGTGCTGTCCTGCGGTGTACACAACTCCTGATCGGGGCCGGCGTCGGCCGAGGGTGCGGACGGATCGTAGACATAGATCGTCATCGTGTCGGTGAGCAGGCCGTTGTTCGCACAGGGACCATTGTCGAGCGTCCAGATGAAGGTGCTGATCCCCACTTGTAGGTCGGAAATGTCCGTGAGCGGATCGGAGGGATCAGCGATGGTGCCCGAACCGCCAAGGAGTGTCCACGTGCCGGATGCCGGCGGCTGCGGAATGTCCGCCGCCATGGTGGTGCTGGTCAGCGGCAGGCAAACCTCCTGGTCCGGACCGGCGTTCGCTGCCGCCGTGCTGTCATCGAAAAGGGTGATGGTGACGAAGGCGACACTGTCGACATAGTTGCAAGGACCGTTGTATACCGTCCATTGGAACACGTTGTCACCGATAGCCAGACCGCTCACCTGCGTGGCCGGGTCGTTGGCATCGAAGATGAAGCCGGCGCCCTGCACCAGGCTCCATGTGCCATGGGCCGGGAAGATCGGCGTTGTGGCGTCGAGGAAGGTCGAGTCCGCAGGTGTGCAGAGCTCCTGGTCCTGGCCGGCATCCGCGGGCGGTTGCGTGGGATCGAAGATCTGGATGTGCATGTCGTCCGAGCTCACCCCGCAAATGCCGTTGTCGATGGTCCATGTCAGGATCACCTCTCCGACCGTGAGACCTTCCACCAGGGAGGCCGGGTCATTGACCGCACCGACGCTCGCCGGACCCTGTGTCACGCTCCAGACACCGATGGCCGGGGGCGTGGGTGTGTTGCCCGCAAGCACGGTCTGCTGGTCCGGGAAACAGAGTTCCTGATCGGGCCCCGCATCGGCCGGCGGTGCGTTCAGATCGAAGAGGAAGATGCTCACATCGTCGCTCGTCAGGCCGGAACCGCAGTGGGAATTGTTCACCACCCAGGTGAAGATGTTCTCACCCACGCCCAGACCGGTCACCGTCGTGTTCGGGTCGTTGGGATCGGTTATCGTGCCCTGCCCCTGCACCAGGATCCATTCGCCGGTGGCCGGGAAGGTGATGGGGCTGCCTGCAAGTGTCGCCGAGGTCACGGGCGTGCAGACCTGTTGATCGGGGCCCGCGTCCGCGGACGGCATGTTCGAATCGAACAATGCGATGCGCACGGTGTCCGTGGTGATCGGATCGTTGCAGGGACCGTTCTCCACCGTCCACACCAGGATGCTCTCGCCCACGGTCAGGTCATCGATGGGTGTGTTGGGGTCATGCACGTCCGCGACCACCGCCGTTCCACTGATCACGGTCCACGTGCCCACCGCCGGGAAGATCACGGTGCTGCCCGCCATCAGCGTGCCGACCTGCGGGGTGCAGAGCTCCTGGTCCGGACCTGCATCCGCAGCGGGCGTGCCCTGGTCGAAGAGGAAGATGCTCACCGTGTCCGTCGTGGTGCCGTTCGCACATGGACCGTTGTCCACGGTCCATAGAAGGATGTTCTCACCCACGGCAAGTCCGTTGACCGTCGTGTTCGGATCGTTCGGATCAGCGAACGTTCCCGCGCCTTGGAGCACGCTCCAGGTGCCGACCGCCGGGAAGATGACCGGGCTCCCGGACAAACCGGTGCTCGACTGGGGCGTGCAGAGCTCCTGGTCGGATCCGGCATCGGCCATCGCATTGTCCTCATCATAGATCAGGATGGCCATCTGATCGCTCGTCGTCCCATTGGCGCAGGGGCCATTGTCCACGGTCCACTGGAGCACCACTTCGCCCACCGTCAGATCGCTGATCACGGTGTTCGGATCGTTCGGATCGGTGATCGTCGCGGAACCGCTCACCAGGGTCCAGGTGCCGATGGCCGGAAAGGTCACCGCGCTTCCGGCCATCACCACCGTGCTCGCCGGTGTGCAGATGGACTGATCGGCGCCGGCGTCGGCATTCGCATTGTTGGCATCGTAGATGAAGATGCTCACCTGGTCGCTGGTGGTCCCGTTCGCGCACGGACCATTGTCCACCGTCCATTGGAAGATGTTCTCACCCACCGCCAGCCCGGTGATGCCCGTGTTCGGATCGTTCGGATCCACAATGGTGCCGTTGCCGCTCACCAGGGTCCAGGTGCCGGTCGCGGGGAAGGTCACTGCACTGCCGACCATGGACGTGGAGGTGTTCGGCGTGCAGAGCGACTGGTCGGGACCGGCGTTGGCGTTCGCGTTGTTCGCATCGTAGATGAAGATGCTCAGCTGGTCGCTGGTGAGGCCGTTCGCGCACGGACCGTTGCTCACCGTCCACTGGAACACGTTCTCGCCGATCCCCAGATCGGTGATCGTCGTGTTCGGATCGCTCGGATCAGTGATCGTGCCGCTGCCGCTCACCAGCGTCCATTCTCCTGTAGCGGGGAAGGTCAGCGCACTGCCCGCCATGTTCGCGCTCACGTTCGGCGTGCACTGCGACCGATCGGGACCGGCGTCGGCGACCGGGTTGTTCGCGTCGAACACGAAGATGCTCACCTGGTCCGTTGTCAACGGGTTCGCGCAGGGGCCGTTGCTCACCGACCATTGGAAGACGTTCTCACCCACCGCCAAACCCGTGATCGCCGTGTTCGGATCGTTCGGATCCACGATGGTGCCGCTGCCGCTCACCAGGGTCCAGGTGCCCACCGCGGGCACGGTCACCAGGGAGCCGGCCATCGTGGTGGATGTGTTGGGCGTGCAGAGCTCCTGGTCCGGGCCCGCACCCGCCACCGGGTTGTTCGAATCGAACACTTCGATCGTCACCTGGTCATGCGTGATCCCGTTCGTGCAGGGGCCGTTGTCCACTGTCCATTCGAACACGTTCACCCCGATCGAAAGACCGGTGATCGTTGTGGCAGGATCGTTGAGGTCCGTGATGGTGCCATTGCCGCTCACCAGGGTCCAGGTGCCCACCGCGGGGTAGGTCACGCTGCTGCCGGCGAGCGTGGTGCCGCTCTGGGGCGTGCACAATTGCTGATCAGGACCCGCGTTCGCACTGGGGTTGTTGCTGTCATAGACGAACACGTGGATGGTATCCACCGTCAGGCCATTGGCACAAGGCCCGTTGTCCACCGTCCAGGTGTAGATGTTGTCACCCACACTGTATCCACTGAGCGTGGTGAAGGGGCTGTTCGGGTCCGAGACCGCACCACTGCCGCTCACCACGGTCCAGGTACCGACCGCCGGGAAGGTCACCGGGCTGCCGTTCAGCACCGTTTGCGTGGTAAGGATGCATAGTTCCTGGTCCGGACCCGCGTTCGCCACCGGGTTGTTCTCGTCATAGATCGAGATCGTCATGTCGTCCGTCGTCACCGGGTTGGCGCATGGACCGTTGTTCACGGTCCACCGCAGGACGACCTGGCCGATGATCAGCCCCGTGACGGTGGTGGCCGGATCGCTCGGGTCGGTGATGCTGGCCGTACCACTGATCAATGTCCATTGGCCTGTGGCAGGGAATGTGGGCGTACTGCCTGCCAGCGTAGTGGAGTTCGCGGGAGTGCACAGTTCCTGATCGGGCCCTGCGTTCGCCACCCCGTTGGCCGCATCGAATACGAAGATGCTCACTTGATCGCTGGTCGATCCATTGGCGCAAGGACCGTTGTCCACCGACCATTGGAAGACGTTCTCACCCACGGAAAGACCCGTCACCAGGGTGTTCGGGTCGTTCGGGTCGGCGATGGTGCCCGTGCCGCTCACCAGTGTCCAGAGGCCGGTGGCCGGAAAGGCGATGGCATTGCCGGCGAGGTTCACCTGGCTCGGCATCGTCGGCACGCAGATCGACTGGTCGGGGCCGGCATCAGCCGAGGCCTGTGCGTCATCGTACACGATCACGGTCATCTGGTCGCTGCTCAATCCGCAGGCGCCGTTGTCGATCGTCCATTGCAGGATGTTCGTCCCCACGCTCAGTCCGCTCACCGAGGTCGTTGCACTGGCGGCGTTGGCGAACGAGGCGGTGCCCTGCACCACGCTCCATTGGCCGGTGGCCAGACCGGTCGGCACATTGCCGGCCATCGTGATGGAGGCCGTGGTGGAGCAGATCGTCTGGTCGGGGCCTGCGTCCGCTTCCTGCGCATTGCCGTTGAAGACGTTGATCGTCACTTGATCGCTCGTCAGCGGATCCGCACAGGTACCGTTGCTCACCGTCCATTGGAACACGTTCGCACCGAGTCCCAGTCCCGTCACCTGTGTGGTCGGTGTATTGGGCGATACGATCGTGCCACTTCCGCCCACCAGGGTCCATGTGCCGGTGGCCGGCACGGTCAGCAGGCTTCCGTTCAGGATCGTGGAGGTGATCGGCGTGCAGAGGTCCTGGTCCTGTCCGGCGTTCGCCAGGGGATTCGCCGCATCGAAGACATAGATGGCCACCTGGTCGGTGGTCTGTTGCGGCGTACAGGGGCCGTTGCTCACGGTCCATTGGAAGATGTTCACCCCGACCGTCAGGTTCGTCACCTGCGTGGTCGGGCTGTTCGGGCTCACGATGGTGCCGGTGCCGCTCACCAGGGTCCACGTGCCCGTGGCGGGCGAGATCACATTGCTACCCTGTAAGTTGACGGTGTTGGGAACGGTGGGTACGCAGATGCTCTGGTCGGGTCCCGCGTTCGCTACGGGATTGTTCTGATCGAAGACGGTGATGGTCACCTGGTCGCTCGAGGGTGCCGCACAGGGTCCGTTGCTCACCGCCCACTGGAACACGTTCACGCCAACGGCCAGGCCGCTTACCACGGTGATCGACGCGTTCGGCGTCGCAATAGTGCCGCTACCGCTGACCAGTGTCCAGGTACCGCTCGCAGGGAAGATGATGTTGCTGCCGGTGAGCGTGGTGGAGGTCATCGGTGTGCAGAGCTGCTGGTCCGGTCCGGCGTTCGCCGTGGGCACGCTCGGATCGAAGACGAACACCGTGACCTGATCGCTGGTGGGTGCTCCACAAGGACCGTTGTTCACCGTCCACTGGAACACGTTGGCACCTACGGCCAGCCCGGTGATCTGCGAGGTCGGCGAAGCCGGGTTGGCGATCGTGCCACTGCCGCTCACCAATGTCCATGTACCGGTGGCCGGGAAGGTCAACGCACTGCCGGCCATCATCGTGTTCGTCACGCCGCACAGCTGTTGGTCCGGTCCGGCGTTCGCCACCGGGTTGTTGCCGTCATAGAGGAAGATGGTCACCTGGTCCGTGCTCACCGGGTTCGTGCAGGGGCCGTTCGTAACCGTCCATCGGAACACGTTCGCTCCGACGCCCAGGCCCGTCACCTGCGAGGTGGGGCTGCCGGGCGTCACGATCGTACCGCTGCCGCTAACCAGGGTCCAGGAGCCCGTGCTCGGGAAGGTCGGTGTGTTGCCTGCAAGCGCAGTGGAGGTCGTGGGGGTGCAGAGCGATTGGTCCGGACCGGCATTGGCCGTCACCGCGTTGGCGTCGAACACGGTGATGGTCACCTGATCGTTGGTCACGCCGGAAGGGCAAGGTCCGTTATCCAGCGTCCATTGGAACACGTTGTTGCCGACGCCGAGCGCGGTCACCGTGGTGCTGGGTGACGTCGGGTTCGTGATCGTGCCGGTACCGCTTACGAGGGTCCACTGGCCGGTGGCCGGAGCGATCGGTGCATTGCCGGCGAGCATCGCGCTCGGCGTTGTGGAACAGATGCTCTGGTCGGGGCCGGCATTGGCGGCGGGTGAGCTCGAATCATACACCGTCACCGTCACCTGGTCGTTGGTGCTTCCGTTCGCGCAGGGCCCGTTGTTCACCGTCCAGCGGAACACGTTCCCGCCCAGGCCGAGCCCCGTCACCTGTGTGCTGGGGCTGTTCGGGGTCACGATCGTGCCGGAGCCGCTCACCAGCGTCCACACCCCGGTGGCCGGTGCCGTCGGCGTGCTGCCCGTCAGCGTCACATTGTTCGGCGGAGAACAAATGGAAACGTCCGGACCCGCGTTGGCGTTCGGACTGTTCGGATCGAAGACGGTCACCGCCACGTCATCGGTGGTGCTGCTCGGGGTGCAGGGACCGTTGTTCACCGTCCACCGGAAGATGTTCACGCCAATGGCCAGACCGCTCACCGTGGTGGTCGGTGCGTTCGCGTTGCCGAACGTGCCCGAACCCTGCACCACCGTCCACTGTCCTGTCGCAGGTGCGATCAGTGGATTGCCCGTCAATGTGGTCGACTGGTTCGGCGCGCACAATTGCTGGTCCGGACCGGCGTTCGCCACGCCCTGCAGGTTGCTGTAAAGGAAGATGGTCACCTGGTCCGTCGTTGGCGCTCCGCAGGGGCCGTTGATGATCGTCCATCGGAAGGTGTTCGCGCCCACACCCAGCCCGGTCACTGTCGAGTTCGCGCTGTTGGGGTTGGTGATGGTACCCTGACCCGTCACCAGGGTCCAGGTGCCCACGGCAGGCGCCGTGGCCGTGTTGCCGGCCAGCGTGGCACTGTTGGTAGGCAGACAGAGCGACTGGTCCGGGCCTGCGTTCGCCGCGGCCTGACCAGGGTCGTAGGACGTCACCACCACCTGGTCCGTGGTCACACCACAGGTCTGGTAGTTCACGCTCCACTGGTAGATGTTCTGCCCCGGGGACAATCCGCTCACCGTGGCCGTGGCCGAATTGGGATTGCTGAACGTGCCGGACCCGCTCACCACGCTCCATGTGCCCTGCAGGTTCGGGAAGGGAAGTACGCCCGCGAGGGTGGCCGATGTGCCGCATACGCTCTGGTCGGGTCCCGCGTTCGCTGGGGTCAATGGTGGGGTCACCTGTACGGTGAAACCGAACGCGTTCGTGCCGACAAGTGGACAGCTGTTGTCGACCACGGTGACGGTGAAGAGGTGCGTGCCGACCTGCTGTGGGGTCGGCGTCCAAGTGAAGGTGCCCGTGGGGAAGGGCGTGCCGGCAACCACGAAGCTCGCGGACGGGATGCCGTTGTTCCAGGTCATCGTCACGCTCTGCCCCGCATTGGGATCACTGCTGTTCACGGTGAAGTTGAGCGTGTTGCCCGCGCAGACCGACACGTTGTAGGTGTTCGTTCCATTGATGCCGCTGGCGGTGGGTGCCGTGTTGCCAGGACACGTGCGCACGACCACCTGCACGTCGCGCGTGATCACACCGATCTGCACGCCGTTGCGGTATTCCCGCACCCGGTAGGTGACCACCGCCACCTGTTGGATGTCCGGGACCACTGTCATCGTGCCCGTCACCGGATCGAGCTGCACGCTGCCGGCACCGCCGGCATTGTGCACCGGCTGCAGCGCACTGTAGCCGTTCGCATAGTTGAGATTGGCACCGTTCGCACCCCGGGCGGGGATCAGGGCGAAGTCCAGCGAATCACCGTCGGGATCGAACGCGCCAGGATTATAGCTCACTGACTGCCCGAGGCAGTAGAACGGCGTCGGGTTGGTCAGGAACACCGGCGAGCTGTTGCACGGGGTGAACGTATTGTTCAGGCGGGTGTCCAGGTAGAGCTGCTGGTTGCCTGGGTTCTGCAGCGAGGTGATCGCGTTGTTGCGGCAGCACAGGCCCCAACTGATCGCCCAGTCACTGCCGCAGCCGGCCCATGCGCTCAGATCGATCACCTTGCTGAAGGTGTACTTCTCGATACCGTACGTCCCACCGCTGTTCAGGCAACGATCCAGCTCGGTGGCGCAGATCGGCGTGATCACCTGCACGCTCTCCAGTGCGAAACACTGATCGAAGCCGCCCGGGTTGCAGGTGGGTGAAGCCACATGGAACTGCAGACCGTTGTTGCAATTGGTCGGCGCGGCGATCCCATTGCAGTCGCGGTAGAAGTTCAGGATGATCTTGTACTGGTTCCCGCCCAGGCATTGGTACGTCAGATCACCTCCCATGGCGTGCGTGGCGTGCGCCTCGCGCACGGGTGCCAGCGCAGCGAGCGCGGAGGCAATGGGAATGAGGGAGCGGGTGACGAGCGTCCGGAACGAGCGGCGCGGGGAAGAGAGGCGTACGTGTTCAGCCATGGACCATCCGATAGGGGTGGTGCCTGCCGGTCCACGGTCCCGTCCCATTCCTCCGCACCAGTGGCGTTCACCGGTCCGGTCGTCCAGCAGCGTTCACGGTAGCGGGAGCCCGCGAAGCACCTGCTGGTCGGTCATCAGGAACGGGATGGGCCGTGCTTGTTCCGGTCAGGTGCCATCGCAAACGTAGACCGGCCCCTTCAGCGCACCGTTGTATGAAAGCCCATCTTCTCAACACGCCGATGTTGAGCCTTCGCGGCCCGCGCTTCCATGATCACCGGTTCATAACCCCGACCGGCACGTCTCCAACCATGGCCCGAAGGCGACTAGTTTCGATCATGCTCACCAATACCTCTTGCACATGAATACACGGATGTTGCTTGCCTGTCTCGCCGCCGGTGTGGCCAGTTTCTTCATCGGCTGGCTGGTGTGGGGCATGCTGCTGGCCGACACCTATGCGGCGGGCATGAACCATTTCGAGGGCTACGACCGCCCGCAGGACCAGATGAACATGCTGGCCATGGCCCTGGGCAACCTGGGATGGGGAGCCATCACCGGCTATGCGCTCTGGCGCATGGGCGTGAAGAGCGCGATGGCGGGCATGGTGCCCGGTGCCATCATCGCCGCCCTCACCGCCTTCAGCATGGACATGATGTTCCTCGGGATGACCCACATGTTCGCCAGCCATACCATCATCATCATCGATGTGGTGGTCAACCTGGTGGTCGGTGGCATCCTGGGCGCCGTGGCCGGCTGGGTGCTGGGCATGGGCGGTGGCAAGGCTCCGGCCTGAACCGAACGAACGCACACATGGAAGGGCCCCATATCGGGGCCTTTTCCACGTCCAGGCGGCAACTTCCTCTCTGGATCTTCGTCATCTTCCTGCACCCACCGATCATCCCATGCGGACCCTCTGCTGCGTATTGCTGTTCACGGTCACCTTGCACGTGGCCGCGACCACCCCGCCATCACTCGGCATGAGCCTGGTCGCCCAGTCGAACGACCACTGCTTCGAACACGACGGCCATCTTGAGGTGACCGGCACCGGCGGCGTACCGCCCTACACCTATCTCTGGTCCACCTCGGCCACCACGCCCGCGATCCAGGGTCTGAGCGCGGGCACCTACAGTGTGACCGTGACCGACGCGCTGATGGACCAGGTGACACAGGACTACACGATCTACGACATGCCGACGCTGGAGTTGTACGATTTCTGGTATCCGGCACAGGATGGCCATGCGAACTGCCCGGGTCATTGCTGGGGCGAATTCCGCATCATCGATACGGGTTTCCCGGGCACCCCGCCATACAGCTACAGCGAACCGGTGCTGGGGATCGACATGGCGGGCCACCCATACTTCCAGGTGCCCGGTGCCTGTGGCGGCACCACCCATCAGGTGACCGTGACCGATGCCCTGGGATGCCAGGACATGGTGGAGGTGTATATCGTCGAGCCGCAGATCGGATACCCGGCCTGGACGATCACCAATGTGACCGGGGCATGCAGCGGCACCTACACAGGTTCGGTCGTGATCCAGCACGTCTACGATAACGGGAGCTTCTTCAATGCACCCGATCTCCACGTTTACGACATGAACAATTTTGGCGTGGGGAGCTTTTCCAATGCGCAGGGAGCGGTGAGCGTGACCGGGCTTGCCCCCGGCGACTACTTCGCCTGGCGCGACTGGAACTATTGGCAGCAGACCACCGCCTATCCCTGTGATGATGACACCATCCATTTCACCATCCCGGACCTCGGGACATCATGCGGCACGTTGAGCGGACAGGTCTATATCGACAACGACCAGGATTGTGTTCACGATGGCGGCGAGGTGGCCGTACCCTTCACGGTGCTCGAAGTGCTACCCGGGCCGCAGTATGCCATCACCGACAACACCGGTCACTACCTGATCGCATTGGCGAACGGGTCCTACGCGCTCGACCAAGTGGCCGCGTCCCTGGTGCCGATCTGTCCGCCGAGCCTTCCCACCCCCTTCACCATGAACACGCTGCCAGTGGAGATCGACCTGGCCGACAGCAGCACACAGGTGCTGGACCTCTTCATCACCTCCGGTGCCACGACGGCGCATCCCGGTTTCTCCACGAGCCACCATTTCCAGGCGGGTAATGGTTCGCCGCAGATCAGCGGACCCGTCACCGTGCGCGAAGTGCTCGACCCCGCATTGGTGTTCACCTCCGCCAACCCCGCGCCCGATGTCAACAACGGCGATACGTTGACATGGTATCTCCCCGCCTTCACCGGCTACCAGACGGCCATGTTCCATGTGTTCTGCGATGTGCCGCCGGGCACACCGCTGGGTACCCTGCTGGAAAGCACTGTGTCCGTGAGCAACACCCTCGTCGAACCGCTCGGGAACAACAGCCAGCTCGTGCAACAGGTGGTCACCGGCTCCTTCGACCCGAACGACAAGCAGGCCTTCACCAGCACCCGCTTCAGCGCCGCCGATTATTTCATCGGCACGGATGAATGGATCGACTACGTGATCCGCTTCCAGAACACAGGCACGGACACAGCTTTCACCGTGGTGGTCGCCGATACGCTGGACACCGACCTGGACATCACCACGTTCGAACAGGGCGTGGCCTCGCATACGTTCGACGTACAGTTCCTCGAGGGGCGCGCGGTACAGTGGACCTTCACCAACATCCTGCTGCCCGACAGTGGCACCAACGAACCGGCCAGCCACGGCCTTGTGACCTTCCGCATCCGGCCGATGCCGCCTGTGCTGCCCGGCACGCAATTCCAGAACGCGGCGGACATCTACTTCGACTTCAACACGCCGGTGCACACCAACGATGCCGTTCTCACCGCGACACAGAGCACGCACATCGCATCGCATACGGGCATCGCACTGCAACTGGTGCCCAACCCGACGCACGATCGCGTGGAGGTCCGCATCGGCGATGGTCGATCGATCGCGGGAGTGACCGTGAACGACATCAGCGGACGAATCATGCAACAAGCGACCTTGGACCATGCGGCATCGGCATCGATCGACCTGAGTACGTTCCCGGCAGGTCTGTACGTGGTGCAGGCAACCTGTACCGATGAACAGGTGCTGCACGGAAGGGTGCTGAAGGAGTGAGGTCGCCCGACGGATCCCTTAGCATGTACCTGACTTTGGGGGCGTCCCGAACGACCACGAAATGGTGACCCGCGGACCTTTCCCCGTATCCCCGCCCGGTGCTAGGTTTGCCTCATGGCCCACAAGACCCTCACCATCGCCGCCCTGTGCGCCGCATGGACCGCGCCGCTCCTGCTCGGCGCCCAGAGCATGTACGATGCCCGCATCCTCGCCTATCGTGGCCTGCGCTACGCCTGCGTGGATTCCGTGACCCCCGTGCTGCGCATCCAGAACGCGGGCTCAGCGTCCATGACCAGCTGCGTGGTGGAGACCTGGAAGAACGGGGTGGTGGACAACTCCTTCGATTGGCTGCTTGCCGTCGCGGCGATCACCAACGAGGTCCGGCAACCCGCCTTCCCCCCCGTGGCCGCCACGACCGGTGACGTGCTGGAGTTCCGCATCATCTCGGTGAACGGTTTCCCGGACGAGGACAGCACCGGCAACGTGCTGAGCCTCACCGTGGGCGGCGCAGTGCCCACCTGCGGCCAACAGCAGGTGGATGTGGAAGTGCTGACGGATGCACAGCCCGGCGAAACGGAATGGGCGATCCGAGACGACCTGGGCCAGGTGGTGGCGCAGGGCGGTCCCTATGCCGATCCAGCCACGCTCGAGACGCAAACGGTGCCCCTGCCCGCGGAGGCCTGCCTGAGCCTCGAGCTGACCGATGCGGGGGGCGATGGCATGGCGGGTGGACACTTGTACGTGTATTGCGATGGCGTGGAACTGATCGCCATCGAGGGTACGGACTTCACCGACGCGGCCTACGAAGGCCTGCGTGCCAGCAGTGGGCTCGGCATCCGGACGGTGGATCCCGCACCGGGCCTCGTGCTCTTTCCCGACCCGGCGCACGATCGGGTGACCGTGAACGTCACCGGCCTGCGCGCAACCGCCGCGTTGCGGATCGTGGATGCGGCCGGGCGAACGGTCCTGGAGCGGTCGCTCCGCGCCACCAACGGACCGGTCACGCTCGATCTGCACGGCCTGGCACCCGGTCCGTACACGGTGCTCGTGAGCGACCAGGGAACCACGCTGCACCAACGCCTGGTCGTGGAGTAGCGTCGCGTGCGGTCACCCGAACACTAGGCTTCCGGCCCGGCGTCAGCATCGACGAAGAACATCTCGATCGCGCCTTTCCCCTTCACCTCCACCCTGCCCCGTGGGGTGCAGCGCAGTCCGGGAACGTCCTTGATCAGCGCATGCGTGGCCGCGCTGATGTTCACGCGGCCCACCTCGCCGCCACTCTCCATCCGGCTGGCGGTGTTCACCGTGTCGCCCCAGATGTCGTACTGGAACTTGCGGCTGCCCACGATGCCGGCCACCACCGCACCGGTGTGGCAACCCACGCGCATGCGGAAGGCGGGCAGCCCCTGCGCGCTGCGCGTGCGGAAGTGTTCCTCCATGAACGCCTGCATCGCCAGCGCGGCCCTTACCGTATCCACCACGGCGCCCTCACGCGGATCGGGCACACCACCCGCGGCCATGTAGGCATCGCCGATGGTCTTGATCTTCTCGATGCCGAACCGGTCCACGATCGCGTCGAAGGCCTTGAAGCAGGTGTCCAGTTCGGCCACGAGGTCCGCCGGCGAGAGCTGCTCGCTGAGCTGGGTGAAGCCCTTGAGGTCGGTGAAGAGCACCGTGACGCCGTCCAGATGCCGCGCCTCCGCGTATCCCTTCTCCTTCAGTTCGGCGGCCACCTCCTCGGGCAGGATGTTGTGCAGCAGGTCATCGCTGCGTTGCTTCTCCCGGGTGATCGCGGCGCGTGAACGGCGCACGAAGCGGAGCCGGTTCCACAGTCCGCCCGCCAGCAGCACCAGCACGACCCCGCCGCCCAGCAGGAGGTTGCGGCGCTGCTGTTCGCGCCCCAGCTGCTCGCGGTAGGCCAGCTCCATGGCGAACCGCGCCCGCTCTGCCGCGAGGCTGTCCGCGATCTGCTGTTGCTGGAATTGCCGCAGCATCTCCAGGCGCAGCACCTCCTTCGCGTTGTTCCGCTGGTCCAGGGAATCGCTCACTTCCATGAACTCCTTCTGCGCGCGGAACGCCTGGGCCAAGTCGCCGAGCCGCTCGTACGCGTCCATCAGGCATGCGCTGCATTCCTTGCGTTGCAGATCCAGGCCGAGGTCCCGCGCCGTGCGGAGACCCTCTTCGCAGGCCTTCCGTGCATCAGCGGCATGGCCCTCCTGCAGCAGCAATGTGCCCCGGTAGTAGAGGTTGCGCGCCAGTTGTTTGCCGCTCCTCACCGCGGTGAACAGCACTTTTGCCGAGTCCAGCGCGGCGAACGCCTCCGTGCTGCGGCCCAGTTCGCCATAGGTGCGACCCAGGTTGTTGAAGGCCATGCCCATCTCGAGCTTCCGGCCCATGGTGCGGTAGAGGGCGAGGCTGTGCAGGAACTCGTCCTGCGCCTGGGCCCGCGCGCCCATGTCCAGGTGCGTGGCCCCCAGGTTCATCAGCGCCTGGGCGCGCCCCTTGATCAGGTCGAGCTTCTCGTACAGGGCCGCGCTCTTCTCGTAGTTCGCCAGCGCATTGGGCAGGTCGTGCAGCTCCGTATGCACATTGCCGATGTTGTTGTAGGTGCCCGCCAGGCCCTCCGCGTTGCCCAGCTCGGTGTCGATGCGGAGGCTCTTCTGCAACTGCTCCAGCGCGGTGGGCAGATCGCCCAGACTGCGGTACACGTTGCTGAGGTTGCTGTAGGTGTTCGCCTCGCGCTTGGCATCGTGCATTTCGCGGGCGATGCCCAGGCAATGCTGCAGGTGCTCCAGCGCCGCCGCGTAGTCGCTCTTCATGCTGCTGCCCACCGCCAGGGTGGTGTGGGCCTCGTAGCGCGCCTGCGCATCGCCCACCTGCACGGCGAGGGCCAGCTGTTCCTCCGCGAGGGCCATGCCGCTGTCCGGCCGCTCGAACACCGCGCGCCAGGCCAGCGCCTGCATCGCCTTCAGCCGCGCACTGTCCGGCTGATGCGGATCCTTCCAGACCCGCCACAAGGAATCCGGCTGCGCATGCACCGGCATTGCCGCCAGGACGGACCCCAGCAGCAGGACGAGGGCGACGACCCGGCGCATGGCGGCAAGCTAGGGAGAGGAGGAGGATATGGTGGTAGGACAGACGTTTATGCGCGATCATGAACGCTTGGCGCGAGCGTCCACGCTCGTGCCTACCCGATCACACCTCATCCAATTCCATCCTCATCATCGGGTTCGCGCTGCTCCATTTGTAGGCGGTCACGTCCGTGACTAGTCCTGAAACGACCGGGTTCTGGTGAACATCGTCCACACAGTCATCGAACCGCTTATTGGTATCGAGGAGGATCGGCTTGTTGCTCTGTTGCCAGAATTGATGATGCTTGTTCTGCGGGTTGGCCGCCCCGTGCTCCTTGAACACGGCCAGCATCCATTCCTTCCGGCTCTCCTGTGGGTTGGCCGCGATCCTCTTCACCAGTTCCTTGCTCGTGAAGGTCTTCAGGTCCCGTATGATCTCGCCCAGATCGCCCTTCTTCGCGCTCGCGACCAGATGCAGATGGCTCGGCATGATCACGAACGCGTGCAAACGCAGGCCCTTGTTCTTTCGGCAGTACATCAGGTTCGCGTGCATGAAATCCGCATACTCCCCACGCGTGAACACATCGATCCATCCCACTACGGCGAAACTGATGAAATGCGCCTAGTCATCCACGAACTTCCGCCGCTCACTCATGTGGGCAAGCTAGCGAGAGGAAGGAAAGGCACGAGCGTGGACGCTCGCGCCATATTGGGGGGTCTCGAGGCGGAAACCTTGCGGGGAATCAGTCACATTGAACAATCAGCTGATGCGGGGGCTCGATGATAGAGAAGAGAAGGAATACCTTACGGTATGCTGTACAAGATCACCTTCTCGCTTGAAAGCGGCGGTAACTGCAACCAGACGATACAACGACGGATAACAACACACGCAGGAGGAAGATGGTTGGACTCACCAGAGAATGCAACCTTTCAAATAGAGGGTACCCTTACCCACGTTGAATTCGCCGAAAGAACAAACAAGGCTATCAAGACCATTCTGGACGTTATCAATACGACCGGCCTCAGGCACGGAACCAAGCTATCCTCCTTGGAATTGAAGGTCACTCCCTGAACCATGGGAGCAACCGGATCGCGGACATCAACAGTAGGAAAACCGGCCAAAGGGCAATGCCGATCACAAGGATGAGGGCAAGTCCTCGCCAAAAGGCTTCCCGTGGGGTATCCGGGTCCGTGAGGTAGGCGAACCAAGACCAGATGGTCGCTTTGGGGAGTTGCTTGGGCAGGCCCATGGGATCTGGGTGTGATTGTATTATCGGTCCCCGTGTGGACCAAAGGAATGGCGCGGGCTTCGTTCCAAATACGAACGTTCTCCATGGCCGTTCCATGGCGGTCGGTTTGACATCGAGGCAAAGTTCCAGCGGTGTGTCGGTGAACGCATATCAATGTTTGATACGCCCTAAGGTCCGGAGGTGTTGATGGAGCATCTATCCCAAACATTGGGATGCGTAAATGTTCGTATCTCCTGCAGGGTCTCACGCAGTGGACCCTGCTGCTCAAGTAGCATTCATTGGATACCGCAGGGTCCCGAGGCGGAGACCCTGCGGGGGATGAAGCTGGCTCTCGCTCTCCAAGCGCTAGCGCGGGGGAGCTGCAATGGTCGATCGCATCAATGCGCGTAACCCGAAGAAGAGTGCCACGGCCACGCAGATGTCGAACCCGACGATGAACTCGGATTCATAGCCGCTGCCTTGGAACAAGCCCTCGTGTATAGCATAGGGCAAGAAGTTGAAGAAGCTCGACGGGGTTATCACCCAAACGAAGAACAACACCGCGAGCACAGCAGGTAAGAGCCATGACCACATCTTTCTCATAGAGTCTTGCCTGGCAGTTTGCCTACAGCGCTTTCCTGGCCTTTGTAGTCGAAGATGGAATGGCCCTGGCCCGGACCGCATGAAGTATCCATCTGAACCGCGCCTTCGACGGGGTCATCCCCGGCCACCCTGTCTTTCGAGTGGCTGAACTCGTAGGTCAAACCCATGTTCGAGCTATCAACTGCAGCTTGCGAACCGGGTTGGTACGGTGAGAAGTCCATTTCAAACTCAATTACAACACCGATAATCTTGTTGGCCCCGCAGCACTCGTCCGCGCCTCAAGCGCGGAAGCCCTACAACCCCAACAACACCTCCCCGCCTTCCTTGCCGCCGAAGACGAGCTTGTTGGGATCCTCGAGCATCTCCTTCACCTTGTAGAGGAAGCTGACGCTCTCCTTGCCGTCGATCACGCGGTGGTCGTAGCTGAGGGCCACGTACATCACGGGGCGCACCTCCACGCGGCCGTCCACCGCCACCGGGCGCTCCACGATGTTGTGCATGCCCAGGATGGCGCTCTGCGGCGGGTTGAGGATGGGCGTGCTGAGCATGCTGCCGAACACCCCGCCGTTGGTGATGGTGAAGGTGCCGCCGGTCATCTCGTCGATGGTGAGCTTGCCGTCGCGGGCCTTCACCGCCAGTTCCTTGATCTTCGCCTCGATCTCTGCCAGTGACATCTGTTCCGCGTTGCGCAGGATGGGCACCATCAGGCCCTTGGGACTGCTGACGGCGATGCCGATGTCCGCGTAATCGAAGGTCACGAGGTCCTCCCCATCGAGCTGCCCGTTCACCGCGGGGAAGAGGCGCAGCGCCTCGGTGACGGCCTTGGTGAAGAAGCTCATGAAGCCGAGGCCCACGCCGTGCGTCTCCTTGAACTTGTCCTTGTATTTGTCGCGCAGGGCCATCACCGCGCTCATGTCCACCTCGTTGAAGGTGGTGAGCATGGCGGTCTGGTTCTTCACGCTCACCAGGCGTTCGGCCACTTTCTTGCGCAGAGTGCTCAACTTGGCGCGGTGCGCCTCACGGCTTCCGCCCCAGCCGTTCATCAACTGCGGCGCGGACACGCCCCCGGCGATGTAGGCCTCCACGTCGCTCTTGGTGATGCGCCCGTTGGGGCCACTGCCGTGGACCTTGTCGGCGGGAATGCCCTTTTCGGTCATGACGGCTTTCGCCACGGGCGTGGCGTGGGAGGCTGTTGCAGGTTGCGCGTTGGCGGGTTGCGGGTTGCGGGATGCCGATCCCTCACCACTGACCGCTGACCGCTGACCGCTGGCTGCTCCATTGGACGACTTCTCCTTCTCCGCCTTTTTATCCGCCGTAGCCTTGGCTGAGGCGGACTTCTCGGCTTTCACGGACGTATCGATCCTCGCCACCACATCGCCGACGTTCACCGTGGCATCGGCCTCGGCCAGGAGGGTGATCTTGCCTTCGTCCTCGGCGGTGAGCTCGAGGGTGGCCTTGTCGCTGTCGATCTCGGCGATCACCTGGTCCTTCTCCACCACGTCGCCGTTGCCCACGAGCCATTGGGCGATGCGCACTTCGCTGATGCTCTCGCCGGGGCTCGGCACCTTGATCTCCAGTTCCTTGCTCATGGGTGGTCAGGCCCGTGCGGCGGCGGGCTTCAGGTGTTTGGCGAAGGTGCGCTCGATGATGGCCTTCTGCTGGGCAGCCGACCGCTGGGCGCTGCCGGTGGCGGGCGCGGCGCTGGCCGGACGCGTGATGGCTTCCAGCCGCACCTCCTTGAAGTACATGTTCATGTAAGGCCAGGCGCCCATGTTCTCCGGTTCCTCCTGCACCCACAAATGACGGGAGGCCTTCGCATACCGCTTCAGCACCGCCTGCAATTGTTTCAACGGCAGGGGGTGCAGTTGTTCGATCCGCACCAGGGCTACGCCGGTGGCGTCCAACTCCTCCTTCTTCTCCAGCAGCTCGTAGTAGATCTTGCCCTGGCAGAACACCACGGTGTCCACCTTCTTCGGGTCGGCGGTGGCGTCGTCGATCACTTCCTGGAAGCGGCCCCTGGCCAGTTCGTCCAGGGTGCTGGTGCAGCGCGGGTGGCGCAGCAGGCTCTTGGGGGTGAACACCACCAGCGGCCGGCGGAAGTCCCAGGCGAGCTGCCGGCGCAGCGCGTGGAAGAAGTTGCCCGGCGTGGTGCAGTTCACGGCGAACAGGTTGTTGTCCACGCACGAGCTGAGGAAGCGCTCCATGCGCGCGCTGCTGTGCTCGGCGCCCTGGCCCTCGTAGCCGTGCGGCAGCAGGAGCACCACGCCGTTCATGGCCTTCCACTTCTCCTCCGCGCAGCAGAGGTACTGGTCCAGGATGATCTGCGCGCCGTTGACGAAGTCGCCGAACTGCGCCTCCCAGATGGTGAGGGTCTCGGGCCGCACGAAGGCGAAACCGTACTCGAAGCCCAGCACCGCGTATTCGCTCAGCAGCGAGTTGTAGATCTGCAGCAGTGCCTGTTGCTTCTGGATGTGCTTCAGGTGGATGTACTCCGCGTCGCTGTCCTCCAGTTTCACGACGGCATGGCGGTGGCTGAAGGTGCCGCGCTCGACGTCCTGCCCGGTGAAGCGCACGGGATGGCCCTCCACCAGGAGACTGCCGTAGGCCAGCAGCTCGGCCATGCCCCAGTCGAGCTTGTCATCCTCCAGCATCTGGGCGCGGTCCTGCAGGATGCGTTCCAGCTTGCTGAAGAACTTCATGCCCTTGGGCACTTCGGTGAGCTTCTTCCCGATGTGCAGCAGGGTCTTCCGGTCCACGCCGGTGTCCGGGCTCTTGTCGAAGACCTCCTTCGCCGGACGGTGGAAGCCCTTCCATCGGTCGGCGAGGAAGGGGGTGATGGTGCTCTTGTCGATCTGCTTGCTCTCGTCCAGGCGTTCCTGCAGCATGTCCTGGAACTGCTTCTCCATCTCCTTGGCCAGGTCGGCCTCGATGGCGCCGCTCTCCTCCAGGTGCTTGCGGTAGATCGCGCGCGGGTCCTCGTGCCTGGCGATGGCCTTGTAAAGCACGGGCTGGGTGAACTTGGGTTCGTCGCCCTCGTTGTGGCCGTGGCGGCGGTAGCCGAGCAGATCGATGAAGACGTCGCTCTTGAACTGCTGGCGGTAGTCGAGCGCGAGCTGCACCACGTGGCACACGGCCTCGGCGTCGTCGCCGTTCACGTGGAACACCGGGCAGTGGGTCACCTTGCCCACATCGGTGCAGTAGGTGCTGCTGCGTCCGTCGATGTAGTTGGTGGTGAAGCCCACCTGGTTGTTGACGACCATGTGCAGCGTGCCGCCGGTGCTGTAGGCCTTGAGCTTGGCCATCTGCACCACCTCGTACACAACGCCCTGGCCGGCGATGGCGGCGTCGCCATGGATGATGATCGGCACCACCTTGCTGTCGTCGAAGGCGTGGTCGTGCTCGATGATGGCGCGGGCGATGCCCTGCATCACGGGCCCGACGCTCTCCAGGTGACTGGGATTGGGGCTGAGGGTGAGGTTCACCTTCTTCCCCTGGTTGGTGACCACGGTGCTGCTGTAGCCCATGTGGTACTTCACGTCGCCCTCGACCAGCGCATCGTCGTAGTCCTTGCCTTCGAACTCGCTGAAGATGCTCTGGTAGGTCTTGTTCAGGGTGTTGGCCAGCACGTTGAGGCGGCCGCGGTGGGCCATGCCGATCACCACGTCGGTGACGCCGTGCGTGTTGCCGCCGTGCTCGATCACCCAGTCCAGCGCGGGGATCAGTGTTTCGCCGCCCTCGATGCTGAAGCGTTTCTGCCCGATGAACTTGCGCCCGAGGAACTTCTCGAACACCACGGCCTGGTTCAGCTTGAAGAGGATCTCCTTCTTGTCCTCGAGGCTGAAGGCGGTGGTGTTGCGTGTGCCCTCCATGCGCTCCTGCAGCCACTTCACCTTCTCCGGCACACGGATGTAGCGGTATTCCACACCGACACTGCGGCAGTAGGTGGCCTTCAGGTGGTCCACGATGTCGCCCAACGTGGCTGGACCGATGCCGATCTCGTTGCCGGCCTCGAACACGGTGGGCAGGTCGCCGTCGGCCAGGCCGAAGTTCTCCAGGTCCAGTTTCGGCTCGTAGTTCCGCCGCTGCCGCACGGGGTTGGTGGCTGTGAAGAGGTGGCCGCGCGTGCGGTAACCGTTGATCAGGTCGAGCACGCGGAACTCCTTGCGGATGTGCTCGCTGTCGCCGCTGGACGCCGCATGCTGCGCGGGCAGGATGTCGAAGTGGGTCCGGGCCAGGTCGAAACCTTCGAAGAAGCGGGCCCAACCGGGCTCGACGCTGGAGGGATCGTTCTGGTACTGCTTGTAGAGGCCGTCCAGCCAGGCGCTGTCGGCGTTGCTCAGGAAGGAGTATCTGTCCATGCGCGGGGCCGCGGTTCCGCTCGCAAAGGTAGCCACCGGACCCGGCCCTTTAACGTCATTGGCCGCCAGGGAGTTGCCTGCCGATCCCGGCGAAACGCCGTCCGGTGCGACACCAAGCAGGAAAGGACCACGGATGAACGCGGATCGACACGGATGAATGCAGCATCCTCCGATCAACCGGATGCCCGTATCCGTGTGCATCGGTGTTCAATCGTGGTTCCGCATTCGAGGAACGCACAGCCCGCTGTATTGTGGGCACGCAGGACCCGATAGCCCTGGATCAGGGAGTTGCCCCACCCGATCCGGAGAACCGTCGGCGGGTGAGCACCTTCTGCAGGGCCCGCAGCACGACGCGCCCAGCCAATTCGTGAAGCCCACCGGTGCGCAGGGCATCGACGGTCCACCTTTCGGGCACGTCCACACGGTAGAGCACACGGTCCAGTGAGCCCTCCTCGAGGTGCTCCTGCAACAGGGGAAGCACTTCCCCGCGCAGGGCCTCGAACGCCCCGGGGTCGGCGGGCGGTGGCGTGATGCGGTCGGCCGGCCGCTCGAGGTCCTTGGTGAGCTGCGCGATGGTGGCGGTGAGCACGTCCTGCGTGGCCAGAACGAGGCCGGCCTCCTTCGGGGCGGGCAGGTTCCCAGGTCCGTTCGTGGATAACTCCATCGGATGGCGCGGGGACCACGGCACTACTTTTGGTCGCCCTTGCGGCAAGTTAGCTCACCCTTCGATCCATTCTTCACGTGATGATGACCCGTACGACGACCTTCCTCGCCCTGCTCGCCACCACCACCCTGTTGCACGCCCAATACGGCACCTTCGATGCGGCCTTCGTGAAGGATGCCCGTGCCAGGACGACCCTCGTCGTGCTGGACGATGGCGATTCCCCCTACAACCGGGCGATGATCGACGCCGTGAAGGCGAATTGGAAGTTCACCGGCACGTTCGACTTCGTTCACGTGGGTGACCTGGCCACCCAGCCGATGTCCGCCGACAACCTCTACCTGCTGAAGTCGGCGAAGAACGATCCGGAGAAGCACACCGCCGTGTTCCTCACGCTGATCCAGGGCTGGAAGCAGAAGAAGAACGAGACGATGCAGGCCACGGACAATGCGTTCACCACGATCCCGGCGGACCAGGAACTGGCGTTCATCATGATCGACCCGAAGGCGATCAACGAGCAGAACACCGGTCCGATGCTGAACATCTACGTGAAGCACCTGCAGGACTACCTGGGGATGGTGGAGAAGGGCCAGATCACCGACAAGACCACCGCCGACCGCATCTATGACGGACGCACGCGCCTGATCCGCGACACCGAACTGCTGGTGGCCGAGGAGCATCTCGACAAGAGCGTGGCGGACGCGGGTGCGATCAAGGCCGAGTACCAATCACCCGTGCAGGTGGTGAAGCTGGCCGATCTGGTGAACGCGGTGAAGTCCGGCGACCGGGGCAAGACCGTGACGGACATGCTGCTCACCGGCGACTACAAGACGAAGTGGTGCTTCAAGCGCGTGTTCAACGCCGGCACCGGCGAGCTGATGTTCCAGAGCGACGACGCCGCGCTCTACGGCAAGAAGGAGGGCTTCCTGATCGGCGACTTCAAGTCGATCGAGCGGGCGCGATAAGCGCTCGGTGACCAAAGTCGCCGGGAACGGCACGACCCCATCGTACCTTCATGGGAACCACGGACATGTTCCGTGCGTGCTCCTGCTATGCGGCCCCTGCCCATCGCCGTACATGTGGTCACCAGCGTGCTGCTGGTGAACATGGCCGTGTCGCTCTTCGGCGCGCCGGACCGGCTGTACCTGCTGTTGTTCATGGCCGCACCTTTCCTCATGGGCTGGATGGTGGTGCAGGTACTGAAGGACAAGAACGTACCGATGAAGGACCTGGAGCGCGGCGCCGAATGGGGCTACGCGGACCGGGAGGACCTGCGGCCGGTGGACCTCGCCTGAACCGGATCGGGGGATCGGGTGTTCCTTCGCAACACGATGGCCACCATCCTGATCACCGGCGGCAGCGGCCTGATCGGCACGCACCTGACCTCCACCCTGCGGACCGCGGGGCACACCGTGCGTCATCTGAGCCGGACACCGGGGGCAGGAGCGACGTGCCTGTGTTCACCTGGGACGTGGAGCAGGGTGTGCTGGACCCGGCCGCGCTTGCCGGTGTGGACCACATCGTGCACCTGGCCGGTGCGCCGATCGATCACGGTCGATGGACACCGCGGCGCGTGCAGGAGCTGATCGACAGCCGCGCAGAGAGCGCACGCCTTCTGTTGCGCGTCGCGCGGGAGCAGGGCACGAGACCCACTTCCTTCGTCAGCGCCGCCGGGATCGACTATTACGGCGCGGTGACCTCGGACCACATCTTCACCGAGGACGATCCTCCGGGCAATGACACCATCGGTCGCATCAGCCGGGCATGGGAAGACGCAGTGGATGAATGGTGCGACCACTGCCGCGTGGTGAAGCTGCGCACACCGCCGGTGCAGGCTGCGGATGGCGGTGCCTTGCCCCGACTGGCCGGTCTTGCGCGCTGGGGTCTGGCGGCACCCCTGGGTACCGGACGCCAGATCTGGCCCTGGGTGCACATCGACGACCTCGTGGCAGCCTATGTCCGGGCGATCACCGATCCGGTCCTGCAGGGTGCGTACAACGTCTGCGCCCCTGAACAGCCGGACAACCGCACCTCCATGCGCACGCTCGCACGGGTGCTGCATCGCCCTTTCCTGCTGCCCCCGGTGCCGGGGATCCTGTTGCGCCTGCTCCTGGGCGGTGTCGCCGACGCGCTGCTGCACGGCAGCCGCATCAGTGGTTCGCGGTTGAAGGCCACAGGCTTCACCTTCCAGTACCCCGAGCTGGAGCCTGCCCTGCGCGACCTGCTTCAGTGAGCGCGTTGCAGCAGCAGGTCCGCCAGTTCGCGTAGCGGCGTCTTGTTCTCCTCCGCCGCCGGCACCGCATCCAGCGCGGCGATCGCCGAACGGTGATGGCGCTCCACCTCGGCCTCGGTGTCGGCCGGCACGCCCAATTCCACGAGCACACGGAGCATGCGCTGCACGTCACGCACCTCGGGGCCCTTCATCAACTCCTCCTGCAGTTCGGTACGGTCCAACTCCTGGCTCCGCTCCAGACCACGGATCAGCAGAAAGGTCTTCTTCCCCGCGCGGAGATCGCCGCCCGGTCGCTTGCCCACCTTCTCGGGATCGCCGAACGCGTCGAGCAGGTCATCGCGCAGTTGGAACGCCAGCCCCAGGTGCTCACCGAACCGTCCGAGCTGCTTCGCGTCCTGCTCCGAAGCCCCACCTCGGAGCGCACCCACCTCGAGCGCACCCGCCAGCAGCGCGGCCGTTTTCAGACGGATCATCTCCAGATAGTCGTCCACGCCGACGGCATCGGACGTCTCGAAACCCATGTCCATCTCCTGCCCTTCGCACACTTCCAGGGCGCGCTGGGAGAAGACCGGCAGTACACGCGGGTCCGTGCCCATCAATTGATAGGCCATCACCAGGAGCGCATCACCGGAGAGGATCGCACCGGCTGTGTTCCACTTCGTGTGCACGGTGGGCTGGCTCCGGCGCAGCGGCGCCTGGTCCATGATGTCGTCGTGCATCAGGGTGAAGTTGTGGAAGAGCTCGATGCCGAGGGCCTGGTCGAGCGCGGCACGGGGATCCCCACCGAAGAGAGCGCAACCCATGAGCGTGGCAACGGGGCGCACGCGCTTGGCGGGCAGACCCAGCAGGTAGGTGATGCGGTGGTACAGTGGATCATCGGGCAGGGCCTTCGTCCAGTCGGCCAGCCGTTCCTCCACGAGACCGCGGTATACCTCGATGGTCGTGTTCATCGGTCGCCCGCCAGCCGCATCAGGTACTCGCCATAGCCGCTCTTCATCAGGGGCGCGGCCAGTTCCCGGAGCCGGGCGGCATCGATGTAGCCCTTCTTGAAGGCGACCTCCTCGATGCAACCGATGCGGAGCCCCTGGCGTTCCTCGATCACCTGCACGAACTGGCCTGCCTGCATCAGCGAGGTGAACGTGCCCGTGTCGAGCCAGGCGGTGCCACGGTCCATGATCTCCACCTGCAATTTGCCGCGGCGCAGGTACTCCCGGTTCACATCGGTGATCTCGTACTCGCCACGTGCGCTGGGCTTCAGCGCGGCGGCGATGTCGACCACGCTGTTGTCGTAGAAGTAGAGCCCCGGCACGGCGAAGTTGCTCCTGGGTTTCGCGGGTTTCTCCTCGATGCTCAGCACGCGATTGTCCGCATCGAAATCCACCACTCCATAGCGTTCGGGGTCGCTCACGTGGTAGGCGAAGACCAGTCCGCCATCAGGATCGGTGTGCTTAGCGAGCATGCGCCCGAAACCCACGCCATAGAAGATGTTGTCACCCAGGACCAACGCCACGGGATCGTCGCCGATGAAGTCGCGGCCGATCACGAAGGCCTGTGCGAGGCCATTGGGCTTCGGCTGTTCGGCATAGGAAAAGGTGCAGCCGAGCTGGGTGCCATCGCCGAGCAGTTTCCGGAACTGGGGAAGGTCGTGCGGCGTGCTGATCACCAGCACCTCGCGGATCCCCGCCGCCATCAGCGTGCTCAGCGGATAGTACACCATCGGCTTGTCGTACACCGGCATGAGCTGCTTGCTCACCGCCAGGGTCAAAGGATGCAAACGGGTGCCGGAACCTCCGGCCAGGATGATGCCTTTCATGCTTCGTCGGGCGAGGAGGATCGATGGGATGAACGCGGCCCCTCGTGGTCATGGCCTTCGATGTGGAGCTCCTGCATGTCGATGTCGTCCTCCTCGTCCAGGATCTCCAGCAGCGGTTCATCGAACGCCTTGGTGGTGATGGACCGCTCGAAGGAAAGCAGGAGCGCGGGCAGAACAAGGAGGTTGGTGAACATGGCCACGCCGAGCGTGATCGAGATGAGGGTGCCCATCGCCTTCACGCCGCCGAATTCGCTCAGAATGAACATGGAGAAACCGCAGAAGAGCACCACGGCGGTGTAGATCACCCCGATGCTGGTCTCACGCAAGGCCAGTTCCACGGAACGGCGCAGGTCGTGTCCGGTGAGCCGCAGCTCCAGTCTGTACTTCGACAGGAAATGGATCGCATTGTCCACCGCGATGCCGAACGCGATGCTGAACACCAGGATGGTGCTCGGCTTGATGGGGATCCCGAGATAGCCCATCAGGCCACCGGTGACGATCAAGGGGAGCAGGTTGGGCACCAACGACACCAACACCATGCGGGCGGAGTTGAAGATCAACGCCATCAGCAGGCCGATCACCACGATGGCGATGGCCAAACTGATCACCAGGTTGCTCACCATGTAGGCGGTCCCCTTCAGGAAGACCATGCTGGTACCGGTGAGCGTCACCCGGTATTTCAGCGGATCGAAGATGCTGTCGATCTGCGGCCGCAGGCGGGCCACCACCTTGTCCATGCGCTGTGTGCCCACGTCGGCCATCTGCACCGTGAGGCGGGTGGTCTGCCGGGAGCTGTCCAGGAAGGCCTTGGCCAGGTCCTGCTTGCCACTGAGGTTCTGGAGGTAGGGCAGGATGAAACGATCGGGGCCGGAGGAGCGGATCAGCTGGTAACGTTCAGGGTTGCCCCCGTAGAACGCCTGCTTGGTGAACTTCACCGCCTCCACGATGCTGAGCGGGCGCGAGAACACCGGGTAGGTCTCCAGCGTATCGCTGAGCTTTTCGATCCTGCGCAGGGTGGCTTCCTTCAGCGCGTAACCCTTCTTCTTCGCGTCGATCATCAACTCGAGGGGCATCACCCCTTTGAAGTTCCGTTCGAAGAAGTGAAGATCGGTGAGCACCGGTCCGTCCTTGGGCAGGTCGTCCACGATCCGGCTCTGGTTCTTCAGCATCCGAAGGCCGATCAACCCGAACGCCAGCACCCCGAGAGAGGTGACATAAATGGCGGTACGCCGCTGCTTGACCGTGCGCACGATCCATTCCACGGCCTTGTCCAGCCAGCGGCGGTCGAGGTGGCTCGTATGGCGCGGCTTCGGCGGGGCCTGGAAGCTGAACAGGATGGGGATCAGCAACAGGGCCAGCACGAACAGCAGCATGATGTTCAGCGCGGCGATGATGCCGAACTGCCGCAACACGTCGCTGTAGGTCAACATGAAGGTGCCGAAGCCGAGCGCGGTGGTGGCATTGGTCATGAACGCCGCCGTGCCCACGCGTGAGATCACCCGCTGCAACGCGCGCACCTTGTTGTTGTGGCGGACGTACTCGTGGTGATACTTATTGATGAGGAACACGCAGTTCGGCACCCCGATCACGATGAGCAGGGGCGGCACCACGGAGGTGAGGATGTTCAGTTCGAACCCGAGCAGGGCCATGGTGCCGAAGGCCCAGACCACGCTGGTGAGCACCACGAGCAGGGAATAGAGCATGACGCGCCAGCTCCGGAAGAAGAGCAGCAACAGCAGGGCGGTGACCCCGACGGCCAGGCCAACGAACATGGGCAGTTCGCCCTGGAGCAACTGGGTCGTGCGCACCCGGATGTAGGGAAGTCCACTGCGATGCACTTGGATCCCGCCCTGCTCGAAGGCGCTGACGCGTTCCTCCAACGCATCGATCACGCGGTCGCGGTCGTTCGTGTCGAACACCCGAGCGTCCACGAACACCATCATCAAGCTCGCCCCGGTACTGTCATTGTAGAGCAGGCCGCGATAGAAGGGCAGCGAGCGCACCTTCGTGAGGATCGTGTCCATCTCCGCCTGCGAACCCGGCGGAGAGGTCATCACGGGCATCAATCGGAAGCGCTTGAGGCTGTCGTCACGCACCAGGTCGAACAGGTGGGCCTCGCTGAAGACCGAGTCGATCCCGTCGATCTTCTTCAGATCGTTGCCCAGCTGCCACCAGGCCGTGAAGAACTCCGGCTGATAGAGGCGGCGGTCCTCCACGCCGAGCACGATCACATTCCCGTCCTCGGAGAATTTCTGCAGGAACTGTTGGTAAACGATGTAGGCGCTGTCGTTCTTGGGCAGCAGTCCGCCGTGCTTGAAGCTGGTACGGACCTCACGGGCCTTCCACCCCATGAAAAGGGTGATCGTCCCCAGGGCGATGAGGATCCCGGTCCTGTTGCGCAGGACCCTGCTTGCCAGCCATTCCCACATTGATGCAGAACGGAGCCCCGGATGCGCCGGAGCCGCGACCGACAAAGGAACGAGATCCCCGGCGGAGGGGGCCGGGCATGAGCACATGGATACACGCTCCCCTAACTTGGTCCACGATGCGCGCCGATCTGCGTGATGGGGCCGAATGGGGCCGGCGACTGACCCCGCGTCGCGCCCGGAACGCCTACCACATCTGGCGGAGCTTCCGCCGTGCACGCCGCACGGGCGATCCCCGGATCGACGGCCTTCCGGTAACCATCAGCTTCGAGCCCACCACGGCCTGCAACCTGCGCTGTCCCGAATGCCCCAGCGGTCTGCGCAACTTCACCCGGCCCACCGGCAATCTGCGGTCCGACCTCTTCAACCGGGTGATCGATGAGCTGGCGCCCGACCTCTGGGGCCTGACCTTCTACTTTCAGGGCGAACCCTACATCAACCCGGGCTTCCTGGACATGGTGCGGTATGCGCGGGCGAAGGGCATCTACACCGCCACCAGCACCAATGCGCATTTCCTCGATGAGGCACGCGCGGAGGCCACCGTGCGCAGCGGATTGTCGCGGTTGATCATCTCCCTCGACGGCACCGACCAGGCCACCTACGAACAGTACCGCCGCGAGGGCGATCTGGACAAGGTGTTGAAAGGCGCGGAACGCATCGTCCGCTGGAAACGGAAGCTGAAGAGCCGCACCCCACATGTCGTGTTCCAGTTCCTGGTGGTGCGGCCGAACGAACACCAGGTACCCGAGGCGCGCGAGCTGGCGAAGCGGATCGGCGTGGACGACCTCTGGCTGAAGACCGCCCAGGTGTATGATCCACGCGACGACCATCCGCTGATCCCCACGCAGGACCGCTATGCACGCTACCGGCGCAAGGCCGATGGCACCTGGGAAGTGAAGAATCGGCTGGACGACCACTGCTGGAAGATGTGGCACAGCTGCGTGATCACGTGGGACGGCCGCGTGGTGCCCTGCTGTTTCGACAAGGATGCCCACCACGTGCTCGGCGACCTTCGGTCTCAGAGCTTTCGTGAGATCTGGACCAGCGCGGCCTATGCGGACTTCCGCCGCACGCTGTTCACTTCACGCAGCAGCATCGAGATGTGCCGGAATTGTTCGGAGGGGAGCCCGGTGTGGGTGTGATGGGATGCGACCCTCTTACACCTTCATGATGTCCTTCTCCTTCGCTTCGAGATGGACGTCGATCCTCTTCGTGTAGATGCCCATCAGTTTCTCCACCTCGGCCTCGGCATCCTTGGCGAGGTCCTCCGCCAGGCCGTCCTTCTGGAGCCTCTTGATACCGTCGATGGCTTTGTGGCGCGCACTGCGCAGGCTCACGCGGGCGTTCTCGGCCTCCTTGTGCGCGGCCTTCACCAGTTCCTTGCGGCGTTCTTCCGTGAGCATCGGTACGCTGATGATCACGGCCTCGCCGTTGTTGTTGGGATTGAAGCCCAGGTTGGCGGCGATGATCGCCTTCTCGATCGGGTCGATCATCTTCTTCTCCCAGGGCTGCACCAGGATCGTGCGGGCATCGGGCGTGTTGATGTTGCTCACCTGGTTCAGCGGCATCTCACTGCCGTAGTAGTCCACACGCACGCCATCGAGCATGGCGGGGTTGGCGCGGCCCGCGCGGATCTTGGTCAGTTCGTTCTCCAGATGGTCGACCGCCTTGGACATCTGCTCCTCGGCGTGCATGATCTCGGACTGCGTGTCGCTCATGACCTCGGTCCCGCCGCTGGTGCCGCGGGGCGGCGAAATTATCCCCCCCGCGCCAGCGCTGCAAACCCGGAGGAGGAGCGGCGATCAGAACTCGACAAGGGTCCCGACCGGCTCGCCGGAGACCAGGCGGTGCAGGTTGCCGGGCTTGTTCATGTCGAACACCACGATGGGGAGCTTGTTCTCGTTGCAGAGCGTGAAGGCCGTGAGGTCCATCACGCTGAGGCCTTTCTCGTACACTTCGTTGAAGCTGATGCGCTCGTACTTGGTGGCGCTCTTGTCCTTCTCGGGATCGGCGGAGTAGATGCCGTCCACGCGGGTGCCCTTCAGGATCACGTCGGCCTCGATCTCGATCGCGCGGAGACTGGCCGCGGTGTCCGTGGTGAAGTAGGGATTGCCGGTACCCGCGCCGAAGATCACGATGCGCCCCTTCTCCAGGTGGCGCACGGCGCGCCGGCGGATGAAGGGCTCGGCGATCTGTTCCATCTTGATCGCGCTCATCAGCCGCGTCTTGTGGCCCTTGGCCTCCAGGGCGCTCTGCAGGGCCAGGCTGTTGATCATCGTGGCGAGCATACCCATGTGGTCGCCTTGTACACGATCGATCCCGATGGCCACGGCCTGCATGCCGCGATAGATGTTCCCGCCACCGATCACGATGGCCACCTCGGCCCCCATCGCCGCCACGGTGATGATCTCGTCCGCATATTGGTCCAGCCGGGCCTCATCGATACCGTACTCCTTGCTGCCCATCAGGCTTTCGCCGCTGAGCTTGAGAAGGATGCGCTTGTACTTGGGGGATCCGCTCATCGCAGGGTGTGGGGGTGATGACCGGAGGTCAAAACAACAAAAAAAGAGGGAGGCCGGAGCCCCCCTCGATATGATCCCTGGTGCAGGGTCAGATGGTCAGCGAATGCCGTTTGAAGCCGATGACCGTAAGGTCCTTGTCGGCGGCCTTGACATATTGCTCCACGGTCAGTTTACCGTCCTTGATGAACTCCTGGGCCAGAAGCGTGCTCTCCTTGAAGAATTTGTTCAACCTGCCCAGCGCGATCTTCTCGGCCATGTCGGCGGGCTTGCCCTCCTGGATGGCGAGTTCCTTGCCGATCTCGATCTCCTTATCGATCACGCTTTGCGGCGTGCTCTCCTTGTTCAAGGCGATCGGTGCCATCGCGGCCACCTGCATGGCGACATCCTTGGCAACGGTCTCGAAACCGGTCTTGCTCAGGCCCACCAGGCTGGCCACCTTGTTCCCGGGGTGGTTGTAGGCATACACATGGTCCGCCTTCAGGGCTTCGCAGGCGCTCAGGTCGATCTTCTCCCCGATCACACCGGTCTGTTCCACCAGCTTCTCGGCGATGCTCAGCCCGTTGCTGTCATAGGCCATCGCCTTCAGCGCGTCGACGCTGTTGGCGCCTTTCTCCAGGGCGATCTCGGCGACCTTCTCGGCCATGGCGGTGAAGTCCGCGTTCTTCGCCACGAAGTCCGTTTCGCAGTTCACACAGACCAGCACGCCAGCGGTGCCTTGGGCATTGGTCTTGGCCACGACATACCCTTCATTGGCCTCGCGGTCGGCGCGCTTGGCGGCGACCTTCTGGCCTTTTTTCCGAAGGATGTCGATGGCGGTGTCGAAATCGCCGTTGGCCTCGGTGAGGGCCTGCTTGCAATCCATCATGCCCGCGCCGGTCATCTGGCGCAGTTTGTTCACTTCAGCGGCGGTGATGGCCATTTTGATGCTCACTTGCTTGGGTTCTTATCCGTTGTTCTCATCCTCGTTGCCTGACCCATTGGCCGCGACGGTCTCCTTCTCGCCGCCGTCCTCTTCGGCGTCGTTCTCCTCACCTTCCTCCTCGTCGGTCTCCTCGGCGCTGCCCTCGGCTTCCTGGGTCTTGTCCTGCTTGCGTTCCTCCAGTCCCTCCATCACGGCGGCCACGGCGAGGTCCACGATCAAGTCGATGCTCTTGGTGGCGTCGTCATTGGCTGGGATCGGGAAATCCACCAGCGAGGGGTCGCTGTTGGTATCCACCATGGCGATGATGGGGATGTTGAGCTTGCGGGCCTCCGCCACGGCGATGTGCTCCTTCACCACGTCCACGATGAACAGGGCGGAGGGCAGGCGCGTGAGGTCGACGATGGAGCCGAGGTTCTTCTCCATCTTCTCGCGTTGGCGCATCACCTGGAGGCGTTCGCGCTTGCTCATGTTGTCGAAGGTGCCGTCGGTCTTCATCCGGTCGATGGCGGCCATCTTCTTGATGGCGCGGCGGATGGTGCCGAAGTTGGTGAGCATGCCCCCGCTCCAGCGCTCGGTGACGAACGGCATGCCGGTGGGCTTCACCTTGGCGGCCACGATGTCCTTCGCCTGTTTCTTGGTGGCGACGAACAGGATCTTCTTGCCACCACGGGCGATATTCTTCAAGGCGGAGGTGGCCTCATCGAGCTTGACGACCGTCTTGTTCAGATCGATGATGTGGATCCCCTTCTTCTCGGCGAAGATGTAGGGGGCCATGTTCGGGTTCCACTTCCGCTTGAGGTGGCCGAAGTGTACGCCCGCATCCAGCAGGGAGTTGAAATCAGTACGAGACATCCTTCTATTTTTTGTTCACGTTCCTTGTTCCCTTTTACAGGCATCCCGCTGGTAGCTCCGGTCGCCCGGAGGTCCTTCGGGATTGGATCCTGAACACACCTTCGCCTCGTGGTCCGAAGCATCGGGGTGTCCGCAAGCGCGGGACCTGTTAACGCTTGCTGAACTGGTAGCGCTTGCGCGCCTTCTTGCGTCCGAACTTCTTGCGCTCGACGGCCCGGGGGTCGCGGGTCATCAGGTTCTCGGCCTTGAGCTTGGGCTTGTGCTCTGGATCGGCCTCCACGAGGGCGCGGGCGATGCCGAGGCGCAGGGCCTCCACCTGGCCGGTGATGCCACCACCGTCGACCAGGGCGACGACGTCGAATTTCCCCTCGGTCTCCGTGAGCTGGAAGGGGCGGTTCAGCTTGGCTTGCTGGATTAGGATGGGGAAGTATTCCTTCCCGTCCACGCCGTTGATGATGACCTCACCATTGCCTTCGGTCAGGGTGACACGGGCGATCGAGGTCTTGCGGCGGCCGATGGTCTGTATGGTGGCCATGCTTACTTGATGCTGTTCAGGTCGAACTTGCGGGGCTTCTGAGCGTCGTGGGCGTGCGTACTGCCGGCCACAACGTGCAGGTTGTGGAACTGGGCGCGACCGAGACGGGTCTTCGGCAACATGCCGCGCACCGCGATCTCCACCAGGGCGGTGGGCTTGCGGCGATGCAGGGTCGATGCCTTCTCCACGGTGCGGCCCCCGGGATAGCCGCTGTAGCGCTGGTACTCCTTGTCGGCCATCTTGGCACCGGTGAGGCGCACCTTGTCGGCGTTGATCACCACCACATGGTCACCGCAGTCGACGTGCGGGGTGAAGGTGCCTTTGTGCTTGCCGCGGACCAGCATGGCCAGCTTGGTGGCCAGGCGGCCCAACACTTCGTTCTCGGCGTCCACCAGGAGCCATTCCTTGTTGACGGTGGCCTTGTTGGCCATGCTCGTCACATGCGTCGTCGATGCCACGGTGCGTGGGGTTTGAAAGGTCCTTTTTCGAAAGGGGCTGCGAAGATAGTCCGAATTCGGGATCGCGACAAAGTGCGCATCGGTCCGTCATGAACAGGGCCGGGTGGGCCGATCGCGGTACTTTCCCGTCCTGACCGTATGACGTTACGCTCCGACCGCCTTCTGTCCGCCCTGCTCCTGTTGCTCCAGGTCGGTGCGGCATGCGGCCAGATCGATTCGCTAAAAGCGCTGATCGCCAAGGAGAAAGAAGGATTGCCGCGTGCCCGGCTCGAGCTGCGTCTGGCCCGGCAATTGTTGACACGCGACACCCGCGACGCACGTGAGCACATCCGGTCCGCGCTGGCCACCGCCGAACGATCCCTGGACTCGGAGACCATCGTGCTCGGGACATTCTACCGGGGTCTGGCCGCCCGCTTGGAAGGGGACTACCCTGCGGCGATCCGCGACCTTGAACTGGCCCTGGCCTATTACCGGCGGTCCGGGGACGAGGAACGCACCACCGGGCCGCTCTTCAACCTGGCCGTGGTCCGCAGCCTGCAGGGTGACCTGCGGGGAGCGATGGACCTCTATGTGGAGGAAATGACCATCAACGAGCGTTCCGGGAACGAATACGGCTTGGCCAACGACCTGAACAGTATCGGTATCCTGGATCGCAAGCTGGGGCGGCCCGAACAGGCCATCCAGCGGTTCGACAGCGCCCTGGCCATTTTCACCCGCCTGAACGAGACTTGGGACCAGGCCAATGTGTTGGGCAATCGCGGCCATGCCCTGGCGGAAATGGGTCGGCACCATGAAGCCATGGTGGACCACCGTCGGGCCCTGGCCCTCGACATGTCTTTGGGGGACGATTGGGGTGTGGGTTACCAATACCACTACCTCGCTTCCGCCCATCTCGCCCTGGGTCGGGCGGACAGTGCCCTGCTCCTGTTCCGCCGAAGCCTGGCCCTGCGCAATGGCATGGACCACCAACTGGAGATCGCGGAGAGCCAGCTGGGTGTGGCGCGATCGCTCCTTGCCGGTGACCGGGCCCGCGAAGCGCTCCCACTGCTCGATTCCGCCAGGATGGTCTCCTCGTCGATCCGTGCCATGGACCTGTTGGCGGAAGTGCTCCATTGGCAGGGCTTTGCATTGGAGCGAACGGGGGATGCGGAGGCCGCTTACCTCGCCGAACGGCGTTCCGCCGCGCTGAAGGACAGTCTGCTCAATGCCGAGACCCTCCGACAGGTGAACGAGTTGGAAGCCCGTTTCGAGAGTGCGCGCAAGGACCGAGACCTGGCGGAGAGCAACCTGCGCCTGGCCAATCAGCAGGTGCGACTGGACAAGCAGCGGTGGTTCATCCTCCTGGCTGCGTTGGCGGCCCTGGCCCTGGCGGTGGTCGTGGCCCTTCTTTGGCGGGATCGCCTGCGAAGCGCCGCCTTCGCTCGGGAAAGGGAGGCACGCGCTGCCAAGGAGCGCGAAGCGGCAGCCTATGAGGCGATGCTGCTCGGCGAGGAGGCCGAGCGCCGCCGTGTCGCTGCCGAACTGCACGACGGCATAGGTGTGCTGCTGAGCAGCGCCCTGATGTATGGCAGCACCGATGGAACGGGGCATGATCGATCCAGCCGCCTGGTCGCGGAGGCCTGCTCGGAAGTACGGCGTATTTCCCACGCGCTCATGCCTGCTACACTGGAACGTGCCGGACTCGTGAAGGCCCTCGAGGAACTGGCGCTCGATGTGGGACGTCGCGCGTCACTGCATGTGGAAGCCCACGCACACGGATTCATCGAACGCATCCCCGCGAAGGTGGAGGTGGCGCTATACCGGATCGTCCAAGAGGCTTTGAACAATGCGCTCAAACACGCCCAGGCCAGGGAGGTGACCATCGATATGGAACGTACCGGCCGGCGAGTGGATCTCGTGATCTCCGATGATGGACATGGGTTCGATCAAGGCGGAGGGCCCATGGGCAATGGGTTGGCAAACATCCGTTCACGCGCCGAACTGCTCGGGGGCACCGCTCTGCTGCACAGTTCGGCGAAGGGAACCTCGTGGGAGGTATCGGTGCCCCTGAACGACTAACTTGTTGGCATGGTGCAAGTGCTCGTGGTCGACGATCATCAGGTGCTCGTGGACGGCATCCGGGCCTTGCTGTCCGATGTCCCGGACATAACAGTGGCAGCGTCGGCCGGAAGTGGCGAGGAGGCCTTGGAACAGATGGAGCGTCGACCCGTGGACGTGGTCCTGCTCGACATCGGCCTTCCCGGGATGGACGGCATCACGACATGCGGGCGGATCATGAGCGCATGGCCCCGAACGCGGGTCATCGCCCTTTCGATGCATGATGGCCATCATATGATCTCCTTGATGCTTGAAAATGGCGCCAAGGGCTATTTGATGAAGGACGTCGGACGTGACGAACTGCTTGATGCCATACGCACCGTTCACGGTGGAGGAACGTTCCTCAGCCGACATGCCACCGAAGTGGTGGTGGCCGGATTGCGCGAACCCACGCACCGAGGTGCAGCGCCACCGGACCGGGAACTGACGGAGCGTGAACGCGAAGTGCTTGGCCTGATCGCCGATGAACGCACCACCACGGAGATCGCCGATGCCCTGAAGATCAGTGTGAACACCGTGGAGACGCACCGAAGGCATCTGCTGGAGAAATTGGGTGTGCGCAACAGCGCCGGATTGGTGCGGGTCGCCTTGCGGGAAGGCCTTTTGGATCGTTGATCGTTCACGGTTTTCCGTGAGTCCCCGATCCCGGTTCCTGTGATGCATAGGAACTCACGTCCCAGGAGTTTTGGAGGCCGATCCATCGCCCATGTATTTCCTGATGCGCACCCTCGCCGTCCTGGCTGTTCTTCCGGCACACGCCCAGACGCTCCTCACCTCACCGGTCTTCGGTGACCAGGGCTTTCGCGAATATCCCGTCTGGTCCGGAAGCGCGGCGGGGCAGATCGGCGTGCTCCGATACGATGGCCGCCTTTTGGTCGCCGGAACGGGATACTGGGGCACCTGCAATTGTTACCGGATCACCGCGGCCCTGGTGGACACCACTTGCGGCGCGCTGGATCCCACATTCGGGAACGGGGGTGTCAAGGACATCTGGTTCGAGGGCCGCTCGATCCTGCACGATCTCACCGTACTGGACGACGGCCGCATCCTGGCCTGCGGGACCAATGCACCGGGGAACGGTTTCAGTGGCCACAAGTCCACCATCTACAGATTGAACGCCGATGGCAGCCCGGACCTCACGTTCAATGCGACAGGATTCAACAAGGTCTCGTTCGACCCGATAAGCAGCGGGGCGTTCTGGCGTGTGTTCCCCATGGCCAGCGGCGGGGCGGTCTGCGTAGGTTCCTCCTCCACGAACATCAATGGTGGACAGCTCGGCATCGGTGCGATGCGCTTCCTTCCCGACGGCACACTGGATCCCGCCTTCAGTGGCGACGGCATGGAATTCGTCAACATGGCCGCACTGGGGTATGGGTTGGATTTCGACCTCGGAACGGGCGTACGGCTCGCGGATAGCAGTCTTGTGGCGATAGGGTTGGTCACCGAATCCGGCACCCAACGCGTCGGCATGGTGAAATTCCTGCCCACAGGTCCGATCGACACGGGGTTCGGCACGAACGGGGTCAGCGTGTCCACGGTGATCGCGGCATCCGATGTGGGTACCGCTGGTCTGGATGCCGCTGTGGACATGAACGGACGTATCCTCGTGAGCGGCACCGGCGACTTCACGAACGGGGAGTTCTTCATGGCGCGGTTCCTGCCCGATGGCAGCCTGGACCCCTCCTACGGCAGCGGCGGCCTGAGCCAGGTGATGGTAGCGAGCAATGCCCTTGGCCGCCGGATGGAACTGCTGAACGATGGGAGCACGCTCCAGTTCGGGTCCGAGAACTGGAACAATGGTCACCCGCGCATCGTGAAGCGCCTGTCCGACGGCGCCTTGGACACGGGCTTCGGCAATAACGGTGTGGCCGCCCCCTACGGCCCGACCTACCACAAGGTCTACGGAGGGATGACCCTGCCGGGAGGTCGCATCCTGGCCTGGGGTCTTCAAGACCAGATCAGCTTGTTCAGCTTCACGAGCGACCCCGCCGCAGAGGAGTTCCTCGACCTGGGACCCGACGTCATTGCTTGCCTGGGCGACAGCGTGATGCTCGACGCCGGCCCTTATGCGGCCTTCCTCTGGAACACCGCGGACACGTTGCAAGGAATTTACGTGGATTCGGACGGAGCATATGATGTGCAGGTGACGGACGCCATGGAATGCCACGATGTCGACACGATCCAGGTCACCTTCGCTCCTCCTCCGACGATGCCGGTGATCACCAGCTCGAACGGGATCGATCTGAGCACCATGGCGTCGGGCGATCTGCAGTGGCACCTCGATGGGACCGCGCTCACCGGTGCCACCGGTGCGGACTGGACGGCAATGACCAATGGCGACTATACCGTGACCGTCACGGATGCGAACGGCTGCAGCGCGACCTCCGACCCCTTCACCGTGATGACGGTCGGTGTCCCCGGGTCGCACATCCATACGGCCCTGCTGGCACCAGTACCCACACACGACAGGGTGACGCTGCGACTCCCAGAGAACGAGCAGGCGCGGTCGGTCGAGGCCATCGATCTGCTGGGGAACATGACACCGCTGGACCTTCCGGTGAACGGCGTCTTGGACATCGATCGACTGGCGGCAGGGACCTACTCGATACGCGTGCGCACCGATGGTGCGCTGTATATCGGCCGGTCCGTCAAACTCTGAACCCATGCAACAAGGCAGATTGCTCCTGTTTGTGATCGGAACGGCGGCCGCCCTGCCTCTGACCGCACAGAACATCGGCATCAACGCCAACGGCGCGGCACCCGACCCCAGCGCTCTTCTCGACATCGATGCGGCCGCTCTCCCAGCCACCGGCAAGCGGGGTCTCCTCATCCCCCGCATGACCACCTCCGAACGCGTGGCCATCACCTCACCTGCGAACGGCTTGATGGTCTACGACACCACCACCGGGGCCTTCTGGTATTTCGATGGGGCGCAATGGGTGCAATTGGTGGCCGGTGCGGACAATGACTGGATGAAGACCACCACCACCATCTACAACAACACCGATTCCATCGCCATTGGACGCGCCACGGCCTACACGGACCTCCACATGGCGTCCAACAAGAACCTGCTGATCGGTGACTCGTTGAGCGGGACGGGGTTCAAGATGATCTACTACGCGAACAAGGGTGCGTTCCGCTGCGGCTATCTCACTTCACCGTTCGGCGGATACAACTACGATCGTTTCTGGGATTACGATAGTGTGGGCTATTACTCCTGGGCCGGTGGGCAGAACTCCATGGCAAAGGGCTTCGGGTCCTTCGCTTTCGGTTCGTTCGGTTGGGCCAACGGTTCGAGCTCCGTCGCATTCTTCGGGAACGCCAAGGGCAACAATAGCTACACGTTCGGAGGCTACTCGAAGGGCCATGGGAGTTTCACGGTGGAGGGGACGGCCGAGGATGACGGCGGGATCGCCATGTACGGCTATGCCGGTGGACGCTACGGGGTGGCGATCGGTGGTGGCACCACGGGACTGGGTGCGTCCTCCTCACGCGAGGATTACGCTGTGGCGATCGGATGGAACGCGGATGCCAGAGGCCAGGCTTCCATCGCATTGGGGCCCAGCGATGCATTCGGTTACAATGCCTTCGCAACGGGTTGGGTCACCGAGGCACGCGGCAACTACAGCCAGAGCTTCGGGTACCGTACCGTGGCCTACCCGATGGGGTCGATGGCACTGGGACGATACAACGTGATCACGGGGGACAGCGCTCTCTGGATCGGTTCCGATCCGGTGTTCCAGATAGGGGATGGAACCAGCACCACCAATCGCAGCAACTCGTTCACCGTCCTGAAGAACGGGCATACCGCCGTTGGCCTCGACTATCCTACAGGGATGTTGCAGGTGAGCACCGCGCTGGGATCGCTGGGCACGACGGTGAACACGGCCAATGCGGCGGTCCTGATCGGGACCTCGACCTCGGGCATGGCGTTCGATGGGAACCAGATCGAAACCGTGGGGGACATGCTCTACCTCAATTTCGGATCGGCCGAGCATGTGGTCACCAATGTGGGCGGAGGCGACCTGGGCGTGGGTACGACCACGCCCGACCGCCGCGTGGACGTGGAGGGTTCGAACGAACAGTACGTGCGGGTTACCAGCACGGGCGGTACGCGCACCGCCGGAGTGGAGCTCAAGCGGACCGGGACCGGCTTCAGCGACTGGCAGATCCGGAACCAAAGCGGCCTGCTATGGATCGGGCAGAGCAATGATGATCTGGCAACGGTGACCGATGTACTCCGCCTTGGCGGTTCCTCCGTCACGCCAGCCTCGGACAACGCGATCACGCTCGGGCTTTCCACCCTGCGCTGGACCTCCGTCTATGCGGTGAACGGCACCATCAACACAAGTGATGCCCGCGACAAGACGGACGTGCGCGACCTTGAAGCTGGGCTCGAGGCGGTGTTGCGTCTACACCCGGTGCGGTACAGGTGGAAGGACCGCCCCTCGGATGGCGACAAGTTCGGCCTGATCGCCCAGGAATTGCGCGAGGTGCTTCCTGAGGTGGTCGTGGAAGGGGCGGGCGGGCCCGCCCCGGAGGAGGGCACCTTCGACCCGGGCGAAGGGCGCCTCGGTGTCTACTACAGCGACCTGATCCCCGTACTGATCAGGTCGATCCAGGAACAGGACGCGATGATCCGGGACCTGCGCGCACGCATCGCTCGCCTTGAGCAACGCTGAGACCTACGGCACCTGCTCCACCTTCACGTTCGTTGGCAATGACCCACCGATGGTCTGCAGGATCGGATCGCGGTCGTTACTCGCTCCCGTGTACTTGACCGTGCCGTTCAGGTTCACGTCCTCGGGATAGTATCCGTTGGCCGTGGCCGTTGGGATGGTGCCTCCGATCCGCACCAGGATGGGATCGCGGTCGTTGTTCGCGCCGGTGTATTTGATCACGCCGTCGCCGGTCACATCGCCCATCCACGCCACCATCACGCCATTGTCGTTCTTCTGCGCATTCGTTCCCCAGGTGGCGGTGGCCGGTTCGGTGAAGTCGATCAGCGTGCCCATGTCCTGGAGCAGGACGGGGTCATAGGTCATGACACCCAGGTGATTGCGGTGACGCACCACCACGTGATAGTCCCCTGCCGGAACACCGGCGAACACGATGGTCTGTTCGCCCGTGGCATCCATCAGGTTGCCCGAGCGCTGCACCAGCACGGGCTTGCTGTCCACCACGACGGAGGGGTCGGAATTGTCGCGCAACTCCACCATGGCCCAGTCGACGGGCGAGGCCAGACCGGTGAACGCCAGGACGTCCGGGTTGGCCTGTACGCCCATGCCATAGGGATCGGTGTTGGGCAGCACACCATTGTCCCGTAGATCGCTGCGCATGGCGGTACCGTCATAGGCCCCTTCCATGTTGGCGCGCAGATTCACCATGGCCTGGTGGTCATCGTGGTCCAATATGCCGTTGCTGTCGCGATCCACGCCCATGCGCACAGCCGTGTTGGCACCCACGATCGTCCAGCTCAGGGGTGAGCCACCCGCTTGTGCCGCGTTCACCAATTGCGCATGGGTGACCGTCTGCCCAGCGATGTCCGACTGGTAGTTGTCGCTGCCGATGTAATAGAACCCGCGGAATTCGCCCTGGTACATGCCCTTCACGATCATTCCGTATTGTGTGCCATAGTCGTTCACGAGGTTCTTCATGATGGTCAGTTGCGCGGTGCTGCCCTGAGCGGCGTTGATGGTCTCGCGCAGGCCCACCGCTGGTCCGGCATCATGCACATCGGTGGAGGCCAATGGGAAATTGGCCGTGTTCAAACAGGCCGAACAGTTCGCCGGTGTGATCCCACCCGACCAGGAAAGGAGCTCCGGCTCGTAGTCCCCCAGGTAGTTCCCTGTGCCGGTCTCATTGAACCAGGTCTCCATGATGCCATCGGCCAACATGCCGAAGCCCACATTGCAACTGGTGGTGTTGTAGAAGAAGCCGTTCTTGCGGTAAGTGCTGCGGAGGTCGGCCGCCATGTTGCGATTGGCCACGAAGCCGGTCGTGTTCGGGGCCACTCCACCGGCCACGAAACCATCGCCGGCGAGGTCTCCCCTGCCGGTTTGTGCATTGTGGCAGTTGGCGCAGTTGAGATTCATCGAAACGAAGAGCTTGACCCCGGCACTTGGAATGGATTGGAACGTGGTGCCGATCCCTCTTACCCGGTTCGGGTTGCAACGTTCGGTCGCTGCAGCAACGCTCGATTCCGGTCGATACGTTCGGTATGGATTGGGCACATACCAGGTCTCGGCCAGGAAGTCGGCGAACTCCTGCATGGGTCCAGGGTCCATGGGCGCATCCCTTCCCTGGAGTGTATGGAACGCGTCCGCGAAATCCGCGAACTCGTGCTTGTCGCCCCGCCAGTGCAGGTTGCCACGTCCGTGGTCGATGATATCCACCAGGAACTGCGTGGTCTTCACTCCTTTCAATGGGTGGAAGGACTTGCCGTCCACCGTCTGCATGTCGGCCGATGGATCGCCGAGGTCCCAGCCCAGGCGGTCCCAACGAGCATCGACATGGCAGGAGGCGCAGGCGATGTGTCCGGTGCCCGACCCGTCAAGGGTGCCGTAGAGCACGCGGCGACCGGCCTTGATCACCTGTGGTGTCGGGTCGAAGAAATTGGCGCGGGCGATCTCCTTCTCTGTGGCCATATCCACGGTGCTTATGGTGCCTTCGAACTTGTTCAGGACATAGAATCGGTCGCGTGTCCCGTCGATCACGATACCGGTCGGGCCCTCGCCCACGGCTATCGCCCCCCCGCCCACACGCGCTCCACTGGCGTCGACGGCGATGACATTGTTGGAGCCCATGCCCGTGATGTAGGCCTTGGAACCGTCCGCCAGCCAGGCGATGCCCCTGGGATCTCCGACGGAGAGCTCCCGCTGTGCCTGGGGCACGCTGGAACTCGTGTAAGTGAGATGCGGGTTCAGATCGGTGATGGCCGGCGATCCACCCGAGGTGAACTGGCTGATGTTGACCCGCAGGAACTTGCCGTTCAGGTTGGGTTCGAAACGGACCTGGTTCGTGGCATCGGTGCCCACGACGCTGACCTTGCCGTCCGCTGGGTTCACTGCCATCGCCATGAGGATGTTGCCCAGATGGGTCTTGTAGGTCAGGGCCAGACTGTTCGCGTTCAACATGGCCACATCGCGGTCGGGCATGTCCCACCCGACCGTCCGCACCCCGACGCCTCCGGTGATGATCGTGCTCCAGTCGTGGTTGTTGTCGTCCATCCACTGGCCGCTCGCGTTCTTGCGTACGATCAGCGTGTGGCTGTTGTCCGTGGGCGGGTTGAGCGGATTGAGCGGCGGATCAAAACCGGTGCCCGCATTGGGTACGATGCCGGCCGCGGCGTTCAACGCACCGCCATACGGTCCCGCGGGGTTGATCACGTCATCGGAAATATTGGTGCACCCTCCCTGCGGAGAGCAGACACCGGAGGCGGCGAACGTATTGCCGGGCACCACGGTTGTCTGATTGCCCGATTCGAAGAAAGCGGTGTAGACCGTGCTGCCGTCCGGACTTACGGCCATGGCACGTGGCAGCTCACCTTCCAGCAGGACCTCCGTGGGCGGGTTGCCAAGGTTGGCTGGATCGAACACCTGGATGCTCTCCTTGCCTCCGCAAGAGACGAAGGCCTTCTGTGGCGTGCCGGCGAACACGACATCGGCGGGCTCGTCCTCGGTGGCCAGGCTGCGTACCACCACGTTCTGGGTCAGATCGACGATGCTGACCTCATCGCTCACCTGGTCCACCACCCAAGCCTCGGTGTTGCTGCGGACACGCACGGTGACCGGATCAAGGCCCACAGGTATGCTTGCGACGTTCAGAAGCTCATGCGCGGTGATCTGGAATACCTCCAGACTGTTGTTGGCCGTATTCACGGCGAGCAGTTTGGTGCCGTCCGGGGTCATGTCCAGCGGATGCACGTGCGCCGATTCGAAGTTCATGAAGTCGCTCGCCGGCACGGCGGAGCCGACGTTGGGCAGTTCGAAGGCCTGGAAAGCCGAGGCGGCGATGACCGCGCCCGTCAGGGAAACACCGACGAGCACCTGGTGACGGGTACGCACGACACGCATGGCGGGAGGACTTTGGTACGGGACAGGAATGTAGAAAGAAGCCCCTCAAGTTAGTCGCATCTCCCCTGAAATGCAAAGTGTTACACCTGTGGCACGCCGTCCTTCACCACACCCATGTCCCTGCCGACCTTGCCGAACGCGGAAAGCGCGCGGTCGATATGCGCGTCCGTGTGGGCCGCACTGAGCTGTACCCGTATCCGTGCTTCACCTTTCGGTACTACGGGGTAGAAAAAGCCGATCACGTAGATCCCTTCCTTCAGCAACCGGTCCGCCATCTCCTGGCTCAACTTGGCATCGCCAAGCATCACGGGCACGATCGCCGCACCCGCTCCACGTGTGGAGAAGCCAAGCGCCTCGATACCGTTGCGAAAACGCGCCACGTTGCTCTCCAACCGATCGCGCAGTTCGGTGGTGCTGCTCAAAAGGTCGATCACGCGGATGGAGGCACCCACGATCGCCGGGGCCAGCGAATTGCTGAACAAGTACGGTCGGCTGCGTTGGCGGAGCATGTCCACGATCTCCTTCCGTCCGGTGGTGTAGCCGCCCATGGCCCCACCGAGCGCCTTGCCCAATGTACCGGTGATGATGTCCACACGACCGGTCACACCGCAATGCTCGACGCTCCCACGTCCGGTCCTTCCGATGAACCCGGCGGCATGGCATTCGTCCACCATCACCAGCGCATCGTACTTGTCCGCCAGGTCGCAGATCCCCTTCAGGTCGGCGATGATGCCGTCCATGCTGAACACACCGTCGGTGACGATGACCTTGAACCGCGCTCCATCGGCCTTCGCCTGCTGGAGCTGCTTCTCGAGATCCACCATGTCATTGTTCGCATAGCGGTAGCGCTTCGCCTTGCACAGCCGCACGCCATCGATGATACTGGCATGGTTGAGCGTATCGCTGATGATGGCATCCTGCTCACCGAGCAGCGGTTCGAACACGCCCCCGTTCGCATCGAAACAGGCGGCATAGAGTATCGTATCCTCGGTGCCGTGGAAGGTGGCCAGCTTGGTCTCGAGTTCCTTGTGGATGTCCTGTGTGCCACAGATGAACCGCACACTGCTCATGCCGTATCCGTGCGTATCGAGCACGGCATGCGCGGCCTTGATCACCTCGGGGTGCGAACTGAGCCCCAGGTAATTGTTCGCACAGAAGTTGAGCACGGTGCGTCCGTTCACGGTGATCTCGGCGCCCTGTTCACTGGTGATGACGCGCTCATGCTTGTACAGGCCGGCATCATCGATGGTCCGCAATTCCTTGCTCAGATGGTCCTTGATCGCTCCGTACATGGGGGAATGGGATGGATGGGAGGCGAAGGTAGGAAGGTGTCGAAGTGGGTTCCGGCGATCGATCCGACGGTCCCATCGGTCGTTCCAACCGGTCCGGACGGATCCCTGCCTACGATCAGGTTCCGAATGGGTCGAGAGCGATATTTTGCTCCTGGAACACGGCCCATCCATCGATGCGAAGGGCTTTTCAATTCTGTTGGGGGCTGGCTGCGGCCCTTGATGCCGGGGCGCAGAACCTTGTGGTGAACGGGGGTTTTGAGACCTATTCGGCCCTGCCAACGACCTATTCCCAGGTCTGCTACGCCAGTGGGTGGTCCTCCCCGAGCGGATATTGTTCGCTGGTCGTTGGCTGCGGTAGCCCGGAGTACTACAACACCGGCAGCTCGGGAGGTGTCGCACCACCCTCCACCTATTGGGCGACGGTGATGCCCCATACCGGCCACGGCATGGTGGGCTTCGCTCCCTGGTACTGGACGAACACCACCTTCCGGGAATACGTTCGCGGCAGCCTGACCACGCCGCTCGTTCCCGGCCAGACCTATGATGTGGGCTTCTGGCTCACCAACGGCGTGAGCACGATCCATCCCTACGGCATCGATCACATCGGCGTGGCCTTCAGCACGGCCCCCTTGACGCAAAGCTGTGGCGCCCAGATCGCCTATACCCCGCAGATCGAGATCCCCGGCGTGTTCTACTCCACCACGTGGCAGTATTTCACGTTCAGCTTCACGCCCACGGCCGCCTATTCATACATCTGCTTCGGCAATTTCGTTCCGTGGGGATCGACGACCTACCAGATCCTGGGGGCCTCGGGCAATTCCGGTTCCTATTACTACCTGGATGACGTCACGGTCCAACCCTCCGTGCTTCTGCCTATCGAGCTGATCCGTTTCGACGCCTCGGCCGATGGTCACGGTGGGACCGACCTGGAATGGGTGACGGCCAGCGAACAGGGCAACGACCACTTCGTCGTGGAGCGATCGGTCGATGGTCAACTGTTCACCGCCATCGATGAGGTGGCCGGTGCGGGTGATGCACAGACCATGCAGAGCTATGCCGACCATGACGCCTCCCCTTCACCGGGCCTGAACTACTACCGGTTGCGCCAGGTGGACCTCGACGGGCACGAGCGCCTGAGCGGGATGCGCAGCGTATGGATCGATCATTCCGGCTGGATAGCGGAACTGCTCGTTCGGCCCCTTCCGGCGAACGGTCCGCTCCAGGTGTTGTTGCCTGCAAGTGTGTCCGCTGACAGGCTGTTGGTGCTGGATGGATCGGGGCGGACCGTCCTTGAGTTCGTGCTGGGGGACCGGAACGCGGTGACGATCGATGGACTGGCCGCCGGGCCCTATGCGGCGATCGCCATGAACAGGGGTTGCCCCACGGCGCAGGGCAGGATCATCGTGCTCTGATCACGCGATGCGCATCCAGCGCAACCGCAGACTGTTCGACACCACGCTCACGGAACTGAGCGCCATCGCGGCACCGGCGAAGACCGGATCGAGCAGGAAGCCGTTCACCGGATAAAGCACGCCCGCGGCGATCGGGATCCCGATCACATTGTAGATGAACGCCCAGAACAGGTTCTGCCGCACCACACGCATGGTCCGACGCGATAGCACGATCGCCCTTGGCAATGCACGCAGGTCGGGGGAGATCAACGTCATCTGCGCCACCTCCATCGCGATGTCGCTCCCCTTTCCCATGGCGATGGCGACGTCGGCCACGGCCATCGCTTCGGAGTCGTTGATGCCATCACCGACCATGGCCACGACCTTGCCGTGTCCGTGCAGGCTGCGCACATAGGCCGCCTTGTCCGCGGGCAAAGCCTCGGACCGATGCATGGGGATCCCGACGGCCTCCGCAACGGCTTTCGCGGTGCGCGGTCCATCGCCGGTCTGCATCGATACGGCGATCCCCATGTCCTGCAAACGGGCGACCGCCTCCGCAGCTCCCTCCTTCACCGGGTCGGTGATGGCGAACGCACCGACCGCCTGTCCATCGCGGGCTACCCAGACCAGCGTGCTGCCTTTACGCTCGAGCGCGGCCGCGGATCGCACCAGCTCCATGGGCACCTGCACCCGCCGTTCGTCGAGGGAACGCCGGCTGCCGATCGTCCAGGCGTGACCGTTCACCGTGGCTCTCACGCCCATGCCGGGATGGCTTTCGAAATGGTCCACCTCTGGCACGGCGGCCTTCCCGTTGGTGAGGTACGCCACCACCGCCTGTGCGAGCGGATGTTCGCTGCGGGCCTCGATCGCGCGGACCGCCATCCGGTCCACCACCTCCTCCAGGCCGATCATCTCGACCACCCGCGGTCGCCCTTCGGTGATCGTCCCGGTCTTGTCCAGGACGATGGCGTCCAGGTCGCGGACCTTCTCCAAGCTTTCGGCGTCCTTGATCAGGATGCCCATCTCCGCCGCACGCCCAACGCCGGCCATGATCGCCGTGGGGGTGGCCAGACCCAGTGCACAGGGACAGGCAATGACCAAAACGCTCACCATCGCCAAGAGACCGTGGGTCGATGCATCGGGGCCGCCCACCGACCACCAGATCAGGAAGGTGAGCAATGCCGCGACCATCACGCCGGGCACGAACACGGCGGCCACGCGGTCCACCAGCCGTTGCACGGGCGCCTTGCTGCCCTGCGCCTGCCGCACGGTGCTGATGATCCGGCCCAGCAGCGTTGTCGCCCCGACCTTTTCGGCCCGCATGCGGAAGCTGCCCTTCTGGTTCACGGAGCCCGCCAGCACCGCCATCCCGGCGGAACGTTCCACGGGCATCGGTTCACCGGTCAGGGCGCTCTCGTCAACGAACGATGACCCATCCACCACCCGGCCATCCACGGCGATGCGCTCTCCAGGCCGGACGAGGAGCAGGTCGCCGATGGCCACATCGCCCAGGGGGACCTCCTGCTGGGCACCGTCCTCCTCGACGCGCACCACGCTATCCGGTCGAAGACCCATCAGCTGACGGATCGCAGCGGAGGTACCCACCTTGGCGCGTTCCTCGAGCCATTTGCCGAGCAGGATGAAAGCGATCACCACCGCGGCCGCCTCGAAATACACGTGCGCCGTGAGCCCGCGCTCCTCCAACATCTGCGGGAGAACGGTGTTGAAGGCACTGAAGAGATAGGCCATCCCGGTGCTCAGCGCCACCAAGGTGTCCATGTTGGCCGTGCGGTGGCGGGCCTGCTTCCAGGCATTGATGAAGAAGTCGCGACCGAACACGAACACCACGGGCGTGGTCAATGCCCAGGCCACCCACCTGGCCCAGGCGGCGTGCATGAACACCATGCCGAGGATCATCACCGGCACCGCCAGCACAAGTGCGCCGATCATGCGATCGCGCAGGCTCCGGATGCGCTGCTGCTGTTCCCTGGCCAGTGCATCATCGAGGCCATCGTCGGCCACGTCGATCACCAGGTCATAGCCGATGCTTTGCACGGCCTTGCGCAAGACCTCCGGGGTCACCGCAGCGTCATCGAACCGGACACGCACGCTGTTCGTAGCCAGGTTCACCACCACCTCCTGCACACCCTGCTGCGCGCCAAGCATGGACTCCACGCTTTGCACGCAACTGGCGCAGGTCATGCCCTGGACCGGGAATGTGCGGACGGTCAAGCGAGCATCGGCCACTTTGCAAAGGTACCGGGGCGCCTACCGATGTCGTTGGTCAAGGCAGTTGTTCCTGCCGGGTCGCCGTGGGGACGGTGCCTCCGATGTTCTGGAGCACGGGATCACGATCGTTGTTCGCGCCCGCATATTTCACGAGGCCGTCCATAGTGTTATCCTCCTGATAATAACCCTGCGTCACCGCCGTGGGGACCGTGCCACCGATGCGCGTGAGGATCGGGTCGCGGTCATTGTTGGCCCCGGCGTACTTCAGGACGTCGTCCTGACGGGCGTTCCCGGTCCAGAGCACACGCACTGACGCGATGGTCTTCTGGGCCTGCGCGCCATACGTCATGGTGCCTCCGTTGGTCAGGTCGATCGCGGTCGCCGTCGTTGAGAGCGATCGCGTGCTCGCGGTCATCACCCCAAGGTGGTTGCGGTGGCGGATCGCCACATAGTAGGTGCCGGGGGATGCGTTCAATGCCACCTCCGAAGTGCCGTCCATACCGACCACGTCCCCGTCGCGTTGTACCAGGGCAGCTCTTGTCGCCAGAATGGTGGAGGGGGTCACCGCGCTTCGCAATTCCACCAGGACCCAATCCACCACTGCGTTTGGACCTGTGACATCGCGCACACCGCTCTGGACCTGTTCACCTCCACCTCCTCCGGCCTGCGTGAACCCCGCAGCGGTGAACGGTTCGGCACCCGGGACCAAACCCGCGGCCCGGAGATCATCGCGCATCAGACCCGTGTTCTGATCATAGGCGCCCTCGAGCATCACGCGCATGGCGACCTTTGCGCCGGTGTTCACCACCTCCACGTTGTCCAGGTAGAAGCGGTTGCCGTAGTCGTTGATCGCCACGAAGCGCACCAGGACCACTTCGCCGTCGTAAGCACCGATGTCGATATCGTGCGCCTGCCATTCCGAGCAGTCCGCTGGTTCCCACGGGCTGTTCTGGTCGGGCGCAGTGGCCAGCGCCGTACCGGTTGCCGCATAGACCACCGACCAGTTCGCCCCACAATCATCGCTGATCTCCACGCGGAAGCCGTCGTCATAACCGGCGGCATAACGGACATAGGCATGGTCGAATCGCAGTCGCGTTCCTGCGGAGCCCGCAAGGTCCAGCAGTGGGGTGACCAACCGGTCTTCTTGTCCGGAAGCATTGTAGTAGTAGTGGTCCATCCGCCAGCAGGTCGTGGGGGCGCAGTCAGGGCCGTTGGCCAACGTGACCGTGCCCCAGGTGGTAGCGGCATCCGGATTTTCCAGTGTCCAACCCGGCGGCACGGCGGCACCGCTCTCCACATCCTCGACAAAAGGAGTGGCCGCCGAGGAAGTGGCGAACGTGATGAACGCCGGAAATATCCGCGTATCCGTCCCATTCACGTCCGTCACGGTCAGGGTGACATCGTAGCTCCCCGGTCCCGAGTAGGTGACCTGCGGATCGCGAACGGTACTGGTGGCCGGCGAGCCTCCGGGGAACGACCACGACCAACTGGCATTGGTGCCGTTCAGTGCGGAGTTGTCGTAGAATTGGACAGTGGGTGTCAGGCAATCGACCTGCCGCCGGTCCGTCAAGATGTTCGCCAGTGGTGCGCTGGGCGTATGGACCGGCGCCTCCCAGACGCTCCGGTCCGTGCCGTTGCGGACCTTGCCCTCTGCGTATTGGATCAATAGACGCGTGCTGAAGATCTGCGCCGGCAGACCATTGTTGTAAAGCGTCCAGGTCGGGAGCGCATCGCTGCGGTAGTAGACGCCCCGCCGCGTTCCGATGTAGAGGTCGCCCGCGCTGCCCAGTTGATGGGCGATGTTCGTGGGCCACTCGTTGTCGAGGTTCGCGTCGGTGATGTTCGTCCAGCTCGTACCACCGTTGATGCTCTTGTAGACCACGTATCCGTTGATGTTCGGATAGTCGCCGTACTGCGATGTCCGCACCAGCCAGATCGTCTGGGGATCGCTGCCGCTCACGGCGATGTCGTAGGGCACCCAGGTGTTTCCGTTGATCGCTGCGGAGGAGGGTGTGATCTCGGCCCATGTGGTGCCGTCATCGGTGGAACGATACACATGCTTCGCATCCCACCAGCCGGGATAGGTGCAGACGTACAACGTGGTCGGGTCACTGAAGGCGACCTCGATGCTGGTGACCTTCTGTCCGAAGTCGTGCACGGCACTGAAGCTCGCACCCTGGTCCGTGGTCCTCCAGAGCGTGTTGCCTTCGCCGATGAAGGCTGTGCGGAGTTCGTTCGGATGCCAGACGATCTCGCTGCTCTCGCCTGTGATATAACTGGCGTTCGGCAACTTGTCCCAAGTGAAGGAACCGTTGTCGACCGTGCGATCACCGCTCAGCAATTTACCGCCGTAGTCGCTCACCGCGCGCCGGTCGTCCTGCGGGAAGACGAAGCCGCGCTCGTTGTCCCCACCGTCGGTGCTGACCCAGCCATTCTCATAGACGTTGTTGTCCTTGAGCAGTGTGCCATTGTGGTAGGTGCCGCCGAGCATCACCTCGCCCCCGGTCCAGCCCCCTTGCCCGAATCCCCAGAAGTCCGTGCCGGTGATCCCGAACATGCGGTGGTCATAGGTGGCCTGCCCGTCATTGCTGTAGAAGATCCCCCCGTCGCAGGCCAGCCAGATATCGCTCCCTTGGTAATGCATGTCATGGATGTCGGCGTGCACATAGTCCACCTTGTTGCTGTGGCTCCACTTGGCCGGGCAACTGAACGTGCCCCCCCCATCCGTGCTCACCCATCGGTTCACTCCGCAAACAGTGACGTTGTTGGCGTTCGCCGGGTCCACGGCGAAGGCAAGGTCATAGTAGTACTGCCCGCCATCATCCAGGCCCTCGTCGCTCCAACCCATCAGGTTCATGTTGGCGGCGGAGGGTGCTCCGCCCGGCTGGGGGCCGCAACAGGTGAATCCCCATGTGGCACCCATGTCGGTGCTTTTGTAAACCCCGTACAGTCCGCTCCCACCGTTCACCACGCCGGTGCAAAGCGCATAGACGGTATTCGGTGCGGCGGCGCTCACCGCGATCTCCGTGCGCTTCTGTTCGTCAGGGCTGACGGGCACCGGCCATCCGGAGGTCATCTGCGTGAACGAGATGCCACCGTTCGTGCTGCGCCAGAACTGGGTGACATTGCCCGTCTGCTTCACCGCATACACCACCGCCGGGTTCACGGGGTGGAACTCCAACTCCTGCCAGACACCGCTCTGGACCAGCGTAAAGGTGGTTCCGCCGTTGTCCGTGCGATAGAGGCCCTGGTCGCTGCACACGAAGACCTGCTGGCTGTTCGTGGGGTGCATCACGATGTCGCGGACGCTGTGGTCCAGCGCTTGAAAGGCCGCATCGCCGATGGTGTTCCACGTGGCCCCCCCATTGATGGTCTTGTAGAGATGGCCTTCGCCACCGAAGAGGACGATGTCCGCGTTGGCATGGTCGATCTCCAGGCTCAGCACCGTTCCCAGGATCATGTCCTTCGTCAGGTTGGTCCAGTTCAGGCCTTTGTCGGTGCTCTTCCATACTCCGGCGTTCGCCGTGCCGGCGTAGACCACGTTCGTGTTGGATAGCGCCTGTTCCACGGTGTACACATGGGCGGCGCCACAGGCGTAGCTCTTGCTCGCCGCACCATGGTCCCAGTCGAACGGACCGATCGGCGTCCAGACCCCACCGCCTCGCTGCCCTGTGGCCTGCTCGTGCATTTCCAGGTAGTGCCTCTGGTCCGCCGGATAGGCCGCCCGCTGCTCAGGTTCCTTCGGCACGCGGTCATGCACGATCCCCCGCAACCATCGCCAATAGTATTGGGTGTTGTTGTTCTTCACGAAGGGATGCACTGCATAGTACCTGTTGTAGGCATCCTCCACCGCACCGGGATCGGGGTCCGGTGCGTACATCAGGCGCACCCATTCCGGTTGTTCGTCCAGGCGGGACAGATAGCGCTCCTCATACTGGGATCGCACCAGGGAGGTGCAACAAGACAGGATGATCAGAAGGATGGCGCGACGTTCCATGGTACAGCGTAACAAGCTGCAAGATGGAGATCCCACGCAGCTGATGCGCGCACGATCGCGCCACGTATAGGAAAGCCGATCAGCGCGGTCAGCCCTTGTCCACCACCTTGGGCACCTTGAAATAATCGCTGTCCTTCACGGGAGCGTTCCTCAGGGCGTCCTCATGCGTGATGGTGTGTTCGGCGACATCCTCCCGGAGCACGTTCACCTCATCGGTCATGAAGATCAGCGGCTCGACACCCGTGGTGTCCACCTCGTTGAGCTTCTCCACGAAATCGAGCACCCGCTGCATGTCCTTCAAGAGCTCCGCACGTCGCGCGGGATCACTGACATCCAGTCGCGCGAGTTCGGCGATGCGGTCGAGTGTGGTTTCGTCAAGCTTCATCGGCGCGCATTGGTCCCTGGATCACATCGAAGGCCTTGTGCCGCAAATCTACCAGATCGGACTCCGAAAGTCCTGCCGTCCGAAGCGGCGGGTGAACGATCGCGCGACTGATCCCGGGATGTCCCCTGCTCAGGAGGTCCTCGGGGTCGCCGAACAACCGCCAATGGTTCGTGAAGGTGACGGGCACGATGGGCACCTGTTTCTCGATCGCCAATCGGAATGCACCGTCCTTGAAGGGCTTCATTCGCGGCACATCATAGGGTATGGTGCCCTCCGGGAACATGACGATGCTGGCACCGGCGTCGAGCGCGGCGGCGGCCCGCCGGAAGGCCTTCGCCGAACCCACGCGGCTCGTCCGGTCCACGGCGATGTCCATGTCCTTGAAGAACATCCGGAACAGGGGCCATCGCTTCAGTTCGTACTTGCCCATCATCAGGAAATAGTCCGGCACCAGATTGAACATCTGGACGATGTCGATGTAGCTGCTGTGGTTGCTGATCACGATATAGGGCGGCGCGGGCAGTGGCGCGCGGAAACGGACGCGCTGCGGGAACAGACCGCCCCACTGGAGCACCTGTCCCCAGACGCGTTTCAAAAGGAACGCCTTCCGGAAATGCCTTGGGTGACGCAGCCACAACTTGAAAAGCGGATAAAGGAAGGCGAGCGACACCCAGAAGATCAGCGCGAACCAGAGCTTGTAGGCAAATCGAAGCGGCGCGAAGAGCCACATCAGAAGGATGCTCCTCCCGTCGTCCCGGCGCACGTGACGCCGATGTTCTTGGGTACGCTCGTCCATGTCCCTGCAGGGGGAAGCCGCAAAACTAGGCGCCCTATCTTCGCCGCGCACCGCACCCGATGGCCCGCGTCCTTACCGGCATTCAAAGCACAGGGGTCCCTCACCTGGGCAATGTATTGGGCGCCATCCGGCCGGCCATCGCCGCATCGCGCTCGACAGCGAACGACAGTTTCTTCTTCATCGCCGATCTCCATTCCCTCACACAGATCAAGGATGCGAACGTCCTCCGGGATCATACCTATGGTGTGGCCGCGGCCTGGTTGGCATGTGGCCTGGATGTGGAAAGAACGGTGTTCTACCGCCAGAGCGACGTACCCGAAGTGACCGAACTGGCCTGGTACCTCAGCTGCTTCTTCCCCTACTCGAGGCTCACTCTGGCCCATAGCTTCAAGGACAAGGCCGACCGCCTCGAGGATGTGAACGGCGGACTTTTCATGTATCCCATGCTCATGGCCGCCGATATCCTGCTCTACGACGCCAACGAAGTGCCGGTGGGCAAGGACCAGAAGCAACACATCGAGTTCACCCGCGACGTGGCGGAACGGTTCAACCATCTGATGGGGGACACCTTCGTGGTGCCCGATGCCCGCATCGACGAACAGGTGATGATCGTGCCGGGAACGGACGGCCAGAAGATGAGCAAGAGCCGCAACAACCTCGTCCGCCTGTTCGCTCCGGAGAAGGAGCTGAAACAAGAGGTGATGGGGATCGTAACGGACAGCGCGCCGTTGGAGTCACCGAAGGACCCCGACACCAACAACGTGTACCGGCTGTTCCGACTGCTGGTATCAGCAGATGCCGCCAACGACATGGCGAGCAGGCTCCGCGCGGGCGGTTATGGCTATGGCCACGCCAAGAAGGAACTACTGTCCGCGCTCCTTGACGGTTTCCGCACCGAGCGGGAGGATTTCGACCGCCTGATGGCGGACAAGCCCGAACTGGACCGCCAGCTGGCCGTGGGTGCGGAACGGGCCCGAAACGTGGCACACACCACCCTCTCCCGGGTGCGGATCGCCTCCGGTTATTCCGCCGGCAGGTCCCTCTAGGACCCTACTTTCCGAGGATCTTGAACATGCCCGTGCTGCATACCGGGCAGGTGCCTTTCATCGCCTTGCGGCCGTTCGCCATCTCGACCTGCTTGGGGTCCTTCATCTCGCGCTTGGCCTTGCATTTCACACAGTACGCTTCGACCGCCATGGTGTTCAGGTATTGAAGTTTGGTCCAGACAAGGTAAGACGCCGATGCCGGAATGCACGGACGGGCACGGGAGGTTTTCAACCGGCGAAGCCCGGGTTACATTCGGTGCATGATCCACCGTTCCCTTCCCGCGATCCTTCTCGCGCTGCTCGCCACATCGAGCCGGTCGCAAGTGCTGGTCGACAGCCTGCAGTACGCCGGTATCACCCAGAACTTCTGGGGCATCCATGTGACCACGGATACGATCTTCCTGGGTGCCGACCTGTCCGGGGCCATCTATTACAGTGATCACGCGGGCAATCTCCTCGGCCAGCAAAGCACGGGCTTCACCTTCGACCACGGCCTGGTGCGGACGCCCACATCCTATCTAATCGCACAGGACTATGCTGCGAACGGTGCACACCTTTACGAGATCGACCTGAGCGGCACCCTGTTGAACACCTGGATGTTCCCGGACGTGATCGGCGGGCATTCCTCGGGTATCGGGGACCTTTTCCCTGATGGCAATGCCGTGTGGTACACCATGTACTATCCCGATTTCAACACCGATCCATACGCCTATGCCTATCGCTGGGTGCCCGGTGATGCCACCGCGAACGACACGGTCCCGTTGCACGGTGAACAGCCGTACGGTATCGCCATCAAGGGCGATACGCTCTTCTACGTGACCGACAACCTGAACGGCGACCAGGAACGCATCTATGCCTACGACCTGACCAACGAGCAGGACATCGGCTGGATCGAACTGCCGGACACCCCGATCGACAACGATCAATCACCGCGCGGGATGTACTACGATGGCACCCATCTGTACCTGATCGCGAACCGCTCGGGCGGCAGTGCGAACGCTTATCAGAACATCTACATCTATGCGTTCGACAACGCGGTCGGATCGGCGGAGTTGCATCCGGCGACCGTACTTCCGGCCTATCCCGACCCCGCCGACGATCACCTGACCATCACGCTTCCCTTCACCCGGACGAACGGCGAATGGGAGATCTCTGTGCTGGACGGGACCGGACGGATCGTGTCACGATCGCGGGGCGATGGACAGGTGATCGACCTGGACACCGGCGCTTGGCCCACCGGGGCCTACCAGGCGCGGGTCACCCGGGCCGGGGGGCCGCCGGGGGTCGCCCGGTTCCTTGTGGTGCATTGAGCCGCTACCCGTTGTCCTTCACCGGCGTACGCCGCAGGATCGTGGCGATCCACCCGACGATCGTCAAGGTGAGCAGACCGTAGCCAGCGCCGGGAAGCGCATCGGTGGAGAAGACAGGACCATCTAGGAAGATCTTCGCCGCGGCCAGCAGGAAGGGCGCTCCCGCCAGGACGCCCACGATCCGCACCCACAGCGGGAAGGACCGCGAAAGGCCGACCAGGACAAGGGCCGGCACATAGAGCGCCATGCCTGCGCCGAAGCTCGCGCGCGCCGCGCCCGGTTCGGCCACGGTGCCTCCGCTCATCACGGCCTCTCCGATGGCCAGCACCAGGAAGCCCGCGGCAGCGGCCGCATCCCCGGCCATCAGGTAGCGTACGGTCAACAGGGCGGCGCCCACCACCAGGCCCACGCTGCTGATCTCGTACAGGAACTCCCGCCAGACCGGGGTGTGCATCAATGAACCGCCAACGCCGAACAGGGCGCCGGTGGCCAGGCCGGCCGCCGCTAAGAGGTCCAGCCGAACGCGTGCTTGTTGCTGCATGATCCAATGCTTTGGTCGTTGAAGATAGCCGTCCAGCGGAGCACGGCCCTGATGGACCCGCGATGTGGTCCTCAATGGGCCACGACCAACATTCCGTCGCCTCGCAGGCCCCGCATGTGCAGAACGTAGGGCCCTGGCGCCCATTCCGCCGTGGGCACGCGGGTGGTGCCGGCGGCCAATGTCACCTGAAGGACCACGCGCCCCGCCGTGTCAATGACCTTAAGCTGTTCCGCGGTGGGGGTATCGATCGTCAGGATGCCGGCCTGCGCGTCGAAATGGGCCGTGGCCCCTTCCACGCGTTCCTCCGCTGGGAGCGCCGTCGCCAGGTCGACATCGAGCGACCACAGCCGCGCGGGGGCCAGTGCGTTCTGCTCGTTGGTCAGATGGAGCGTACCGGGCGCGCTCCACGCGATGCCTTCCATCTGCGTCAAAGGCGCCTGCACCACATGGCGCTCCGCCGATCCGCCGAACACGTCGTGGCCCGTGAAGCCCTCAAGTTGCCAGATGAAGGGCGTCAGCACCGTCGTATAGCCGCAGAGGGCCACGGAGCCCGAGAATACGTCCCGCGCCGCCCCGGTCACCAGCCCTTGTGTATCGAGCGTATCGCGGCGCACGGCCAGCTGCGTGCCAGGCTGGGCGGGAAGTACGTAGAGATAGGTGTTGCTGCTGAGCCAGTTCTTGGTGAAGAGGAACAGGCTGTCGTCCATGGCGATCATCGCTTCGCAATCCCGATCGTTGGCGTTGTTCGCCGGTGTGAAGTCGATCTGGTCCGCATAGCTGAACATGATCGTATCGGCCTGCAGTGCCATGGTCCCGGGGTCGAGCAAGTCCGTCAAGGGTACGCGGTACACCCGCAGGTCGGTGCGTGCACCGGAGTTGTTGCCGAAGTCGCCGATGTACACCCAGGTGCCGTCCGTGGTCAGGTCCTCCCAGTCCACGTTGGAGGCATTGGCCACGGTCACCGTGCGCAGCACGTCGCCGGTGCCCGGGTCGACCTGGTACAGGGCATTGGGGTTGCCGCTGTCCAGTTGGGTCCACACCTGACCGTCGATCACGAGCAGGCCGCTGGTCTCGTTCAGCGCGGTGCTCAAGGGGGTCAGCACCGTGGGCGTCAACGGCTGCGCGTTGGCCACGGCAAGGCCCAGGACCGCCGGGACGACCAACGCGCGTGGAACGATGCCGGACTTCACCGGGCAATACTAGGGGGTTGCGGTGAGGTCTGCCGCACTTCACAGCATGAAATCCGGTGGCGTTCCTTCGGTGAAGGGCCTTGGGCACCTCACTGCATGTGCCACCTACCCTGAAAGCGCCACCGGACGGGTTGCACTTCCGAGCCGATCAGCCCTCGGCCGTGCCCACCTTCAGTCGTTCAGCGTATGCCGCGTTGTGGCCGTCCATGGTGGCCCAAAAAGCCGGTGCCGTGCGGCCGTTGAGATGCGCGACCAGCACGTCCAGGTGTGTATGCCAACCGCCGGAAACGCCGAGCAGGTCCTTGTGGCCGGGCAGGCGATGATGCGTCAGGACCAGGAGCACGTCCTTCCCCTGCTCGGACAGTTCAATGACCACCTCGGACAGGGCATCCGCGCGGGCGCCCCAGGTGAAGCCCAGGGCATGTGGCGGTTCACAGCGCGTGATCGTCGCCTGCATGTGGTGACCGTTGGCGTATCGCTCCGGTGCCTCGTCCTGGACCGCATCCAGTTCGCTGTGCTTCCAGTGCAGGTCCACGGCACCCCCCACGCGCAGGTCCATGGCGCCACTGGCCAGCCACTTGGCACGTTTCTCCGACTCGGTGAGGTAGGCCCACACGCGTTCGATCGGCCCGGGCAATAGACGCTCGAACCGTATGGTGTTGGGGGCGATCAGGGTTCCGTACTTATCCATGGGTATGGGTGTTGAGGTGATCATTTCTTCGCGGTGTCCTCTTCACGCAACAGGCGTTCGAGGGTGTCCAGCCGCACTGCCCAGAACGTCCGGGTCTCGGCGATCCACTTTGCGGCCGCGTCCAACGGTTCCGGTCGGTACGAAAGGAAGTGGTCGCGCCCCACGCGACGGCGCTCCACCAGCCGGGCACGCTCCAATACCCGGATATGCTTGCTCACCGCGTTCAACGACATGTCGAACGGCTTGGCAAGGTCGGTGACGCGAGCCTCCCCGGCGGAAAGCCGCTGAAGAATCGCCCGACGGGTGGGATCCGCCAGGGCGGTCAGCGTGCGGTCCAAGGCGTGGGGCGTTGCCATCGCAGGCAAATATATTAAACCTATTGGTTGAATATAAGATCTCGTGATGGAACGTGTGCTTTCTTGTGGACATGCAACTGATCCCCATACCCCTTGAAGGGTCCCCTGACCTGGCCTCGGTCCCGATCACCGCATCCGTCCGAGAGTGGATCGACGGCAACCAGGCCTTCTACAAGGTGGTGAGCTTCGCGCCGCCCTGGACCGCCTACCTCGCCGTGGAGGAGGATGCCGTGGTGGGGACTTGCGCGTTCAAGGGCGCACCGAAACCGGGTATCGTGGAGATCGCCTACGCCACACGCCCGGACCTGGAAGGGCGAGGTATCGCGACGCGGATGGCGATGGAACTGGTCCGCATTTCCCGCACGACCGATCCAGCCGTGCGCATCATCGCACAGACCCTGCCCGAAGTGAACGCCAGTACCCGCGTGCTCACCAAATGCGGCTTCGCCCAAGTGCGGGACGCCGTGGACGACGAAGCGGGAACCGTGTGGGAGTGGGAACTACCGGCTTGATCAATACCCGCCACCTCCTCCCTGCCCCCGTTCGATCGGGTGCCAGGTGGTCTTCACCTCCTGCGTGTCCAGGATGAAGTAGGGGCTCTGCGCCTCGGCACTGCTCCAGTCGGTCACCTTCGCATGGACCATGCGCTTCACATTGGCCGTGGCCTCCTGGTCGAGCATCGTGCGCTCGTCCTGGGTGGTGTCGCACGCGACCAAGGCGTTCACGTCCATGTGCTGAACGAGCGGCTTGATCAGCTCGTTCCGCAGGCCGGTGATCAGGTTCACCACGCCACCGGGCAGGTCGCTGGTGGCAAGCACCTCGGCGAAGGAGACCGCCGGCAGCGGCCTGGTCTCGCTGGCCACGACCACGGCCGCGTTCCCACCCGCGATGATCGGCGCCACGGTGCTCACCAAGCCGAGCAGGGCGCTGTCCCCGGGTGCCATCAGTCCCACCACGCCGGTGGGTTCGTACACGCTGAAATTGAAGTGTGCGGTATTCGTCGGGTTCACGCTGCTGAACACCGCCTGGTACTTGTCGCACCAACCCGCGTAGTGCAGCCACCGGTCGATCGCCAGGGCCACCTCGGTCTCCGCCTGCTTCTGTGCGACGCCATGCAGCATCAGCTCATGCACGAATTGCGCGCTGCGGCCTTCCAGCATCTCGCCGATGCGGTAGAGGATCTGTCCGCGGTTGAACGCGCTGCGCGCACCCCAGCCACCCTGCGCCTTCCGCGCGGCCACCACCGCCTCGCGCACGTCCTTGCGGCTGCTGCGGCACACGTTGGCCAGCGGCTTGCCGTCGCCGCCCTTGGGCTGATAGTAGCGGCCGCTCTCGGTGCGCGGGAACTTGCCGCCGATGAAGATCTTGTAGGTCTTCATCACGGGCAGGCGGGCGGCCTTCTTCGCGGCTCCGTTGCTGCCGTTGGCCCCGGTCGTCGGGGTGACCGCCTTGCGCTGTTCGAGGGTCTTGTCGTCCGCCATGCGGATGCAAGTTAGGAAGGGCGGGGCCGACGATCGACCGATCCCACCCGGCGCGCCTATCTTGGTGCGATACAACACGACCCCATGTCCCGACACGTCACCGGCATCGGCGGATTCTTCTTCCGCGCGGACGATCACAAGACACTGGCCAAGTGGTACAACGATCACCTCGGCATCAACGACCAGGAGCATGGCTGGATCTGGAACCAGGACGCGGGGCCCACGGTGTTCTCGCCCTTCAAGCGCGACAGCGACTACTTCGATGCGAAGCAGCAGTTCATGCTCAACCTGCGCGTGCAGGACCTCGATGGGCTGTTGAAAAAGCTCGAGGCCGCCGGTGTACGCATCGACCCCAAGCGCGACGACCAGGAGTACGGCCGCTTCGCATGGGTATTTGACCCTGAAGGGAACAAGATCGAGCTGTGGGAGCCGAAAGGGTGAGCTACTTCCTTAGGATCTTCTCCATCGCCCGGCCCTTGGCCAGCTCGTCCACCAGCTTGTCGAGGTAGCGGATCTTCTGCATCAGCGGGTCTTCGATGTCCTCCACGCGGTAGCCGCAGATCACGCCGGTGATCAGGTGCACGTTCGGGTTGAGCTTGGGCGCCTTGGCGAAGAAGGTGGCGAAGTCCACCTTGGTGTCGATCACCTTCTGCAGGCCCTTGTCCGTGTAACCTGTGAGCCAGTGGATCACGGTGTGCAATTCCTCCTTCGTGCGGCCCTTCTTCTCCACCTTGGTCACATAGTGCGGGTAGACGCCGGCAAAGGCCATGCGGAAGACACGTTCGTTGTTGGCTCCGGGTTTCATACCCTCGAAATCTAGGCTCGCATGATCCGATAGAACCCCGCCCGCTCGCCCGGCACGAAGGCCTCGCATTTGTACCCAAGCTTGGTCAGGTCCAGCCCGGCCAGGAGCGGCTCGCCGGTACCCAGCAGCGTGGGTGAAACGGCCAGGTGCATTTCGTCGATCAATTGGGCCTGCAGGTACTGGCGAATGGTGGAGGCACCGCCGCCCACACGTACATCCAACATACCGGCTGCGTCGCGGGCGCGCTCAAGCGCCACCTCAATGCCGTCGGTAACGAAGTGGAAGACCGTGCCGCCCTCCATGACCAGCGATGGCCGCGGGTGGTGCGTGAGTACGAAGACCGGCACATGGTACACCGGGTTCGGGCCCCACCAGCCCTTCCAATCGTCATTCAGCCAGGGGCCACGCACCGGACCGAACATGTTGCGGCCCATGATCCACGCGCCGATGTTCTCCATCCCTTGGGCCGCCAAGTCGTTGTCCGTGCCGAGGTCGCCCTCGTCCTTGCCAAAGTGTGTTCGCTGGAAGTAGCGCGTGCGGAGCATCCAGGTGTGCAGGTGCTCCGCACCCTTGCCGAGCGGGGCTTCCAACGATTGGTCGGGACCGGCACCGAAGCCATCCAAGGAGATGCTGTAACTGTGGACGAGGAGGCGGGGCATGGGGGACTAGTGTTAGAACGGAGTTAGATGCATTCATCACTTTGCGCTGCACCTTCCTAAGGAAAAATCTTGACAATATCCACCTGCCTCGCATACCACTGGACTAAATAACATCCATTTCGGATAAATTTCGGCAAATAAGACCGGCATGACGATCGAGGAGGCCATTGACGTTGCATATCAAGGTGAGGCCATACTCTTCGTAGGCGCAGGCTTCAGTAGCACCGCTAAGAACAAGATGGGCAACCGGCTGCCGGTCGGGGCCAAGTTGTCTTCGCATCTACTCTCGCGTTGCGGGTTAAGCGAGCAGGCCGACCTAGGGCCAGCTGCCGAACTCTTCCTGGACAAATTTGGATCTACAATCCTCATCAAGGAGATCAAAGAACTGTTCACGGTAGGTGAGATACAGGAATGCCACCGCAACATCTGCAACATTCCATGGAAGCGCTTGTACACTACGAACTATGACAACGTAGTCGAGGTGGCGCATGCTGAGCACAATAGAAAGGTACTCAGCTACACCACCCTCGACAGCCCTTATACCATCCCCAAGCACGCACCCATATGCCTTCACATCAACGGCTACGCAATCTCAGCGGAAGCGAATTCGCTCTCGTCGGATCTAAAGCTAACGAGTACCAGCTACTTCACACCGTCCTTCCAACAGTCCCCGTGGTGTGAGTACTTCAAAGGCGACATCAGACTTGCTAAAGCGGTTTTCTTCGTCGGATACTCGCTGCAGTATGATCTCGATATCAGTCGAATTCTCTTTGAGTATGGTGATTTGAAGGAGAAGTGCTTCTTCATAACCTCCGAGAACACCAAAGAGACCAGCCGATCAATCCTATCAAAGTTTGGAGAGGTCAACAGCATTGGTGTGGATACCTTCGCAACTATGGTCGAGGCAAGGCGCAACTTGCCTCGGCCGTCAAAGTCTAATCAGCCGACCTTGGCTTGCTTTGCACAGGTCGTCCTCAGCCAGGATCTGCAAACAGTGACCACGCCTGACGTATTCAATTTGCTATTGTTCGGGAACAGAAACATCGATTTCATAAAGCAATCGATGTTCGACAATCCAGCGACTCAGTACTATGTGCGCCGCCATCAGCTCGACCAAGTCATTGAGTGCATTCGTAGCGGTACTGCGAAGAACGTGGTTGTGCATTCCGGTATGGCGAATGGGAAGACCTTGTTCTTAGATGGTCTTGCGGTCCGGCTTATCGAGCAGTCTTATGTGGTCTACCGACTGATGGATGTGACGAAATCAGTCGAATCGGAGATTGATTGGATATGCTCAAGAACAGGTCCCACTGCAATAATTATCGAAAACTACGTCAACTATGTCTATGTGCTGGAGCAGATTCAGCTCAAGCGAGCTGAGAACATCGTTATACTGCTATCACTGAGAAGCAACCTCAACGATATCCATGCTGACAGGATTGCGGGCACACTTCAGGACCAGAATATCACCGAAGTTTCGCTGGATCAGCTGGCGGATGAAGAAATCCAATCGCTTATTGATTTGACTAACTCATATGGCTTATGGGGCAGTAAAGCAGGCATGAACGAGTATGAGAAAGAGCGCTTTCTCGTTTCCGAATGTGATCGTGAGTTCCAGCCTTACTTATTGTCCATCATTGAGTCACCCGATGTTCACTCGCGTGTCGAGGTAATGTATGAGCAGCTTGCTGGAGTGTCCAAGTATGAGCCCATTGTGCAGTTGATACTCATCGTTGAAATAATTGGCATTGTTACTAACGTGGATAATCTCACAGAGATTGTGGATGTAGGTAATTTAAACTCAGCAGAGTTCAGGCGCTTGGAAATCGTAAGAGAATTCCTCGATTTCGATCGCGGTAATCTTAAAGCTCGATCGTCCCTCTTGGCCAAATACCTCTTGCACAACTTTGGCAAGACCGACGACATCGTGGACATTTTGATTCGTTGTATCAAAGTCTGCAGTGCCCATTACTCATTTGAAATCACAGGTCCCTATCGCAGCAATTTCTACCATGGACTTTTCAAGAGTATCATGCGCTACAGCATATTGGACTCGTTGCTTCCAAACAAGGGCAAACGGGAAGGAATTATTCGGTTCTATGAATCAGTTCGAAATTACGCAAGTCTCTTCAAGAACATACAATACTGGCTACAGAACGCCATTGCCCGTATGGCGTTTGGCGAGTATGACATCGCCAAGAAAAACTTTGACACAGCTTATGCCCTCGCGTATGAGAATCCCAACTATGATACGTCCTACCTGGACAATGCCTTTAGTCGATGGCTGATGGAATCAAAGTTGGCAAGCTCTACCGACGGAAACAGTTTCGAGAATTTCCGTGACGCACATGCCATTGTACGAAGCCAGGCAAATTCTATCGAGGGCTTCCACTATCCATTCCGCGTTGCCGGATTGTACCTGCCCATGTATGATAGATTCTTCCATAGGTGGAGGCCGAATGAAAAGAACTATTTCGTTGATGCATGTAAGGACTTATTGAATATCTTGGATAGTCGCCGCGGTGAGATTGATGGAAATCACTATGTCGCGAAGGCTAAGTTGGACCTAGAGAGCATCGTTAGTAAAACTGCTAGGAATACCACTGATAAGGATTCGCGTTAGGGACAGCAGCGTAAAGCCCGGAGCCGCCTCGGCGAGGACTTGCAGCGAATGGTCCGACGGCGAGTCTTCGAGCCGGAACGCCCAACTACCGATCAGAAGATCAGACAATGAGATGATCAGATGATCCAATACAGTGCGCATCTGCGTCATCTGCGCCATCTGCGGATCAATTGAGCCGCAAGTACGCCCCCAGCCCATGCAATCCCCCTTCCCGCCCATACCCGCTTTCCTTGTAGCCGCCGAAGGGTGAGGTGGGATCGAACTTGTTGTAGGTGTTGGCCCAGATGACGCCCGCGCGCAATTTGCTGGTGAGGTTGAAGATCTTGCTGCCCTTGTCCGTCCACACGCCGGCGCTGAGGCCGTAGGGCGTGTTGTTGGCCTTCTGGATCACCTCGTCCACGGTGCGGAAGGTCTGCACGGCGAGCACGGGGCCGAAGATCTCCTCCTGCGCGATGCGTGCGCTCTGCGCCACGTTGAGGAAGAGCGTGGGGCGGCACCAATAGCCGCGAGTCGGCAAGTCGCAAGTCGGCGCGTACATCTCCGCTCCGTCGGCTACGCCGAACTTGAGGTAGCGGTTGATGGTCGCCAGTTGCTCCTTGCTGTTGATGGCGCCGATGTCGGTGTTCTTGTCCAGCGGATCGCCCACGACGAGCGAGCGCATGCGGTGCTTGAGCTTGCGGATCACTTCGTCGTACACGCCTTCCTCCACGAAGAGGCGGCTGCCGGCGCAGCATACGTGGCCCTGGTTGAAGTAGATGCCGTTGATGATGCCTTCGACGGCCTGGTCGATGGTGGCATCGGCGAAGATGATGTTGGCCGCCTTGCCGCCGAGCTCGAGGGTGAGCTTCTTACCACTGCCCGCGGTGGCGCGCTGGATGAGTTTGCCCACGCCGGTGCTGCCGGTGAAGGCGACCTTGTTCACATCAGGATGGTTGACCACCGCCGCGCCCGTGGCACCCGCACCGGTGACGATGTTGACGACACCCTCGGGGAGCTCAGCTTCCTGCAAGAGCTCGGCGAGCTTGAGCGCGGTGAGCGGTGTGGTCTCGGCGGGCTTCAGCACCACGGAGTTGCCGCAGGCGAGCGCGGGGGCGAGCTTCCACGCGGCCATGAGCAGTGGGAAGTTCCAGGGGATGACCTGTCCGGCGACGCCGAGCGGTGACACGTTCTTGCCGGGGAAGGCATACTTGAGCTTGTCGGCCCAGCCGGCGTAGTAGAAGAAGTGCGCGGCGGCGAGCGGCACGTCCACATCGCGACTTTCGCGGATGGCTTTGCCGCCGTCCATGCTTTCGATGACGGCGAACTCGCGAGCCTTCTCTTGCAGCAGGCGCGCGATGCGATAGATGTACTTGGCGCGTTCGCTCGCGGGCATTTTGCTCCACACGGTGTCGTAGGCCTTGCGCGCGGCCTTCACAGCGGCGTCCACATCGGCTGCGTTCGCTTCGGCGATGCGCGCGAGCTTCTGCTCGTTGGCGGGGTTGATGGTGTCGAAGTACTTCCCGCTCTTGGGCTTCTGCCACTTGCCGTTGATGAAGAGCTCGTATTGCTTGTCAATACGAACGTGGTCGGTGGACTCGGGGGCGGGGGCGAGCTGCCAGTCGATAGTCTTCTTCTTGGCCATGATGCGAAGGTAGCGGGACCCTGCGCAGCCGATCGTTACCTGCCCGTCAACAACACCAGCTGACCGCGGTGATAGGCCAGATGGCCCGTGCGGCTCAACACCACGTTCAAGCGGTTGCGGTGCGGCTCCTTGGGGAAATCCTCTTCTGAGATGTTGGCATGGCGCGTGAACCACTCCGCCGCGGGCAGCCGCGTCATGTGGTTCGTCAGGGTGTCGTTCACTTTCTTCCACTGCTCGCGCAGTTGCGCGATGGAAGGCAATTCGGAGACCGCGTGGTCCGGCGCATCGTGGAAGATGGGCTCGAGTTCCGGGAAGCGCATCTCCTGGAACCGGAGCAGCGGCAGCATGCGGTCGTGCACGGAGGTCAAGTGGCCGAGCAGGTAGATGCCGCGGTTGCGGGAAGGCGCGACCTCGCGCATCAACTGCTCATCGCTGAGCTTCGCCAACAACGCGTTGATGGCCCTGGTCTCCGCGTTCCAGGCGTCCAGCGCCATTTTCACGAAAAGTCCTTGTTGGTCGCTCATGGCTTGGCCTTCTGCTTCAGGTAGTGGGTAGTGAGCGTGCGCGCCCAGTAGCGCGGCACGTCATGTTCCTTCTGGAGATAGGCCACCACGTCGTTCGACTTCTTCTCCGCAGCCTTTAAGCCGTCCAGGACCTTCATCCAATGCGCGAGCTTGTGGCCGGTCTTCTCCACCACCTGTTCATCGGATACGTTCCAATAGTCGGCTTTCATGCGTCGGGGTCGGTGCGCTCTGCGCGAACACGACACAAGGATACGCTCCACAGAGCTGCCCCACGGCCCCGGCGCTTCACCGCGCAACAATGGACCACGCACCGTCCGCTGAACGCACATACGCGGCGACGAACAGCAGGAACAGGGCACGCATCAGGGTGCCAGATGGACGAAGCGTTCCACGATCGGCCCGCCGGGACCGACGGTACGGAGCAGATAGGTCCCCACCGGGAGCCCGGCAAGGTCGATGCGCACCCTGCCATAGGAACCCTGGACCTCGGCGCGCACGATGCGTCCACTGGGATCAAGCACGCTAAGCGGCTGACCGGGTGCAGCGCCCAGCACGTGGATCACTTCCCCGGCCGGGTTCGGGTAGACGATGAGATCGGCACCCGAATGCTCGATCAGCACGGTCACCGTCGGCCCGAAATGTTCCGTTCCGTCGACATCCACCTGCACCAAGCGGTAGTAGGAAAGTCCTTCGACCGGCTCATGATCACGGAACGCATAGTCCATCGTGGTCTGGCTGTTCCCTGCACCGGGAACGGTACCGAGGTCGGTGAAGTCGATGGCGTTGGTGCTGCGCTGGACGACGAAATGGTCATTGTCGATCTCCGTGGCGGTGGTCCATGTACAGAGGACGTCAGCATCATCCGGTCGCGCATGGAAGCCGAGCAATTCGATGGGAAGCGGTGAACTGCCGGCGACCAGTGTCCAAACGATCCCGAATGCGGTCGTCGGCGCCGTTGTGACGGTGTTGCTTGCGGTGTTCACCGCGCCGTTCGGTGGTTGCGACCAGACGGTGCCGTCGAACTTCTGCGCCAGGAGCGCAGCCTCGGCGATGAGGTTCGTACCCCCGTTCCATTCGCTGTCCCGATAGGTGAACGTGAGCGACGCGGTGGGCGGGGTGAAATAGTTGGCACTGGTGATCGGCCAGAAGCGATCGAGCGTGTTCGGTGCGTTCTCGATCCCGGCCAGATCAGTGAGCACGGGAAGTCCGGTCGGCAGCGGCCTGTTGTTCGGTGCGGCGGTGGGGTCGGTGGGATAGGTGGCGAAAACGAAACGACCTGGTCCGGCTCCGGCGGCACTGATGTTCAGGTGCACCGGCAGATCGGTGCTCCCATCGCCGAACGGCACGATGTACGGACCCGTACCGCCGCCGATCCACCATTCCACGGTACCGTATCCCGTGAGCGGGTCGGTCTCGCTGATCAACTGGCCGGTGGTACGAACGATGGCGCCCGTGGATGAGTTGGTCACGACCAGCCCATGCCCGTTGAGCTGTACAAAGGCGGCGTTCAATCCGAAAATGCCCGATGGGATCCCATAGCTGCCGCCAGTGGAAAGATCCTGCTGCAGCGTCAGGGATGTGCACTGCAGGTCCAGGCCGTCCATCGCCATCATGTTCGCACCGCCGACCTGCTGATTCGTACCGTTCAGTACCACCATTCCAGGAACGGCGGTGAACAGCGGTCCTCCGCTGTTGTTCGTCATGTTGCCGTTCAGGTCGATGGTGCCGCTGTTGTCCAGGGTCGCGGTCGGACCAGCGAGCAGATCGCCCTGCACCGTGAGTTGCACGCCGGCCCCCACGGTGACCATGGTCCCGTTCACCGTGAACATCTGGGCCGCACACGTCAGCGGCAGACAGGCCGGAAGCAGGAGGTGCGCGCGCCTCATTGTTCGTAGGTGATCAGCACGCGGATCGGCTTGTTCAGGATGTTGGCGGAGTTACCGTTCTCCGTGACCACGGCGATGGCGGTGGGCTGCACCAGGAAGGTGAAGTCGTAGCCGGTGGAGATCCCGTATTGATCGGGGATCAGGTAGCCTGGCGAATATTCCACCAGCACCGTCACGGACAGGATCTTGGCCACGTTGAGCCCGTGGGCGATGGACGTGGTGAGGCCCTGGATCGAGCTGGTCGTCCCGGTGAGCTTCAACACTTTTATCGCCGGTGCGTTGCTACCGAGCATGGTGTAGCCGTTCACCTCGAGGGCGGTCGCGGGGGCGGTCGTACCGATGCCGACATTGCCTGTCTGATCGATGCGCATGCGCTCGGTGCCATTGGTGATGAAGGTGGCGGATGCATTGTTGAGCGTTCCATGCACCAGTGTGTTCGGCGTGTAGCTGTTGCCCAGATTGGCCCATCCGGTCACCCCGCAAAGGGTGCCCGCAGCACCGAAGTAGTGTGCACCGCTCACACCCGAATCATCGGTGTTGCGGAGACCGAGAGTGGCCGAAGCCGGTGCTGCCCGGAGCACATGCAGGCCATACTGCGGCGCGGTGGTGCCGATGCCGACGTTCACCGCGTTCACTCCCGTCGCACCGAGCACCAGGCCATTGTCCACGGTGACCTGCGCGAGATAGCCGATGGCCGTGGCATTGGTGAGCGCAGGGCTGCCTCCGCTACCACGGCCGATGTACGTGTTCCGCGAACCGGTGTTGCTGCTACCGGCACTTCGACCCACCATCACATTGTCCACCCCCGCCCCGGTGTTGTAGCCCGCGCTCATCCCGATGCAGACATTGTCGGAACCCGAACTCAGGCCCCACGCCGCCTGGTGCCCGAGGGTGGTGTTCCCCGTGCCGGTGTTCAGCACCGCCGCCGTGTTGTAACCGATCAGGGTATTGTCCGAACCGGTGCAATTCGTGCCGGCGCTGCGGCCTACGAACGTGTTGCGATCACCCGTGCTATTGTAGCCGGTGTTCACGCCGACATAGACATTATCGCCGCCCGAGACGTTCAAACGCCCGGCGCTCCGTCCCAGGAACGTGTTGCGCAAACCATCGACGTTGGTGATGCCTGCCGATGTCCCGATGAAGGTGTTGTCCGTGCCCGTTGTGTTGAACGCTCCGGACGAGGTCCCCACGAAGGTGTTCACGGAGCCTGTGGTGTTCTGCTGGCCGCTCTGGCTTCCGACGAAAACGTTGTTCGAGGCGGTCGTGTTCGACTGTCCTGCGGCCGCGCCCAGCATGGTATTGGACGAACCGGAGGTGTTCGCGGTCATCGCACCCGACCCCACCACCGTGTTGGCGTTCCCGTTCACATTGGCCGATCCCGCGCTGGTGCCGATGAAGGTGTTCGTGGCACCACTGGTGTTCGCGAACCCCGCGTTGCGCCCCACCAGGGTGTTGTTCGCACCGTTGAAGGTGCTGCGCCCCGCGCCGGACCCCAGGAAGGTGTTGTTGAAGCCGACGAAGTTGGACTGCCCCGCCGTGGCGCCGACGAACGTGTTCTCGGTGCCGCTGGTCGTGGCCGCGCCCGCACTATGCCCGATGAACGTATTGTTCGATCCGGCCGTGTTCGCCGCGCCACTGTTGACGCCGAAGAAGCTGTTCTGCGTTCCCACGGTCATCGCGTTCCCGCTCTGCCAGCCCATCCAGGTGTTCGCGAAGTCCAATCGCCCGGCGTTCACCAGGCCCACCTTGAACGCGAGCGGGGTCAGGTCGTTCGTGCCGACGTAGTTGATCGCAGGGTTCGTTCCGCTGTTGCCGTTGAGCCCCCAGCCGGATGGCCCGGTGGAGAGCATCACCCAGACCGTACCGTTGAAATAGTAGAACGCGTTCGCGGTGCTGTCGAAGACCAGCAGACCGGTCGCGGGGCTTGCGATGGCGGAACGTTGCGCGGTGGTCATTCGCGGCATGAGCAGGCCCTTGTTGGTGCTCGTCAGATCGAGGAGAGCGCTGGCGTGGGGGGTGGGGTTGTTGATGCCCACACCACCCTGGCCGGAACCGGACGCGGCCAGGAGAAGGAAAGGGGCGAACAGGGTATGATGGAAGCGCATGACCATGAGGTTGCGGCAAGTTGAACGCGACCCGCCCTCCCCGGTCGCGAACGATCGAGGGAGCGGACCGTGAACGTGTCGACGGCAGGGGTGCATCGAGTGAGCGGTCGGTGATCGAGCGAACGGCCTCGGGGGAGCGCCGACGTCCCGGTATCTTGGTGCCATGCGAGGCATCGGCGCCGCCCTGGTCTGGGGCATGGTGTTGGCCGTCAGGGCCCAGGACGCTTCGCTCATTCCACGGCTGCAAGCGGAACTGGATACCGCCCGTAGCGATCAGGTGCGCCTCCGGCTGCACATGGCGATCTGTGCCAACGCGGCCGACAGCGATCCGGCATTGGGCATCGAACACGGCACGCTGGCGGCGGACCTGGCCCGCCGCGCGGACGATCGCACCGCACTGGGTACGGCCTTGACCGACCTGGGCTATTGCCACCTCCGCACGAGCGAGTTCGCCAGGGCCGATAGCGTGCTCCAGCTCGCACTGCTCACGGTCCGCTTGTCCGGCGATAGCTGTGCCCTCGCGAAGGTGCACACCAACATCGGGATGAACCGGCAGATGCAGATGCACCACGCCGATGCACTGGAGCAATTCCTAAAGGCCCTGTACCTCGGGGAACATTGTGCCGATCCCCGCGTTCGGGCCACCCGGCTGTACGCCGTCGGTTCGTCCTACAACAACATGGATCGCCATGCCGAGGCCCTGCCCTATTTCCAGGAGGCCTTTGCGATCGACAGTGCCCGCCATGACAGCGCCCGGATGGCCAAGGAGTACATCGCCATGGCCATCGATCGTTCAGGCATGGGCGATCCGGACCTTGCGCTCGAGCTCTTCGAACGCGCGATCCCCTGCGCCCTCGCCGCCGGCGACTCGCTCATGGTGGGGTATGTGAACTACAACCGCGCCGAGATCGCCATGCGACGCGGTGATCGTTCGCGGGCGGTCGACCTGGCCCGGGGGACGGTCGCCTTGTTCGAACGGATGGAACGACCGGCGGAGCTGCTCCACGCACAGATCATGCTGGGCGTCTATCTCCATGTGGGCGGGCAGGATGCGGAAGCGCTGCCGGTGTTCAACGCAGCCCTGTCCGCCGCGCGAAGGCTCGGCATCCCCGCCGAGGAGCTGCAAGCCTTGAAGGGGTCGGCAGGTGCGGAAAAAGCCCTGGGGCTCCCCGCGGAGGCGCTTCGGCATTTCGAGCGCTACATGGCCCTCAAGGATTCTCTCGCGGGTCTCGACCAGGAGCACCGTCTGCAGGAATTGTCAGCGCGATATGAATCGGAAAAGAAGGAGAAGGAACTGGCTCGTTCGAAGGCGGACGAGGCCCTGGCCCGTGAGGAGGCCGAACACCAGAAACTGCTGGCCTCCATTGCCCTGGGCGGCCTGCTGTTGCTGGGGGTGATCACGGTCCTCCTCGTTCGTGGCAACCGCAAGGAACGCCGACTGGTCGCCCAGCTGGAACTGCAACACGCCGAAGCCGAACGTCAACGCGAACGGGCCGAGGCGAGCGAGCGCGCCAAGGACCGCTTCCTCGCGCACATGGGCCACGAACTGCGCACGCCACTGAACGCGATCCTCGGTTTCTCCTCGCTGCTCATGCAGGATGCGGAGGACGAACGTGAAATCCGCTACCTGGGATCCATCCGCAAGGCCGGCGATGACCTGCTGTTGCACATCAACGACCTGCTCGATGTCGCGCGCTCGCAGGAGGGCAGGCTTCGATTGCGCGAAGCGCCCTTCGATCCGAACGCACATGCGCGAGCCTGCATCGAACAGCTCCGACCGCGGGCCAACGAGCGCGGCAATGACCTGGCGATCCGGATCGACGGCACCCTCCCCGCTTTCATCCAGGGTGATGCGCAACGCTTTGACCAGATCCTGATGAACCTGCTGGGCAATGCGGTGAAGTTCACGTCGAACGGTTCGGTCACCCTGCACCTCGGAACCATCGATGATCAGCTGTCGATCACGGTGACGGACACCGGTATGGGCATCCCGGAGGAGGCCCTGCCACACATCTTCGATCGCTTCGTGCAGGCGCGGGAGGAGGATGACCGGGTAGAGGGAGGAACGGGCCTTGGGCTGGCGATCGTGAAGGAGCTCGTCGGTCTGATGGGCGGGTGGATCGATGTGGAGAGCGTGCCGGAGAAAGGCAGCACCTTCCGTGTCACGCTGCCGATGCAGGAGGTGGACGCGCCATTCGACGCTCAAGGGAACGGGCGACCTGTCCAGCCGATCGACCATGGGGTGCGCGCCACGATCCTGATCGCGGAGGATGACCCGACGAACGCCGAGGTCGCCGAAGCATCGTTGCAGCGCGTGGTGCCGCGGTGCCAGGTGATCCGGGTCGGTGATGGTCAGGAGGCCTATGAAATGATCCGCGATGACCGGGAAGGTCGCATCGATCTCGTGTTGATGGACGTGCGGATGCCCCGCTGGAACGGGATCGACGCTACGCGCGCGATCCGATCACTTGGCGGTCGGGCGGCACGGATCCCCATCATCGCGCTCACCGCGAGCGTGCTGCCCGAGGATCATGTCCAGTGCATCCAGGCCGGCATGAACGCCTGCATGAACAAACCGTACACTCTGGCCGCATTGCGCGCCGTGCTGATCGATCACCTGGGTCTGCTATCCGCGGGACAGGAAAGGAACGGGAACGATCCGGACGGCCTCGGCGCGCTGTTCCAGCGGCTGATCCCGGAGCGGGTCGAAGCCCTTGCACAGGCCATCGACCGGAACGATGGGCAGCAGGTCGTAGAGATCGTTCATCGCATGCGCCCTCAGCTCGTGCATCGTGATGCCGCACGATTCATGCAGGCCTGCGATGCGATCGCATCGACCGCATTGACGGGGGATCACCAAAGCGTGCTGGCACAGGCGAAGGAACTCCAGGGGCTGATCCAAGTGACCATGCATGGAACTTGAACGTGAACGGACGATGCCGCGTGCGCGCGCCGTTATCGTGGATGACGACGTCTTCACGCGCGAGCAACTGGCCGGCGAATTGCATCGTTCGCGCTGGCCTATCGATGTGGTGGCGACCGCGGAGGATGGACGGGAAGGGCTCGAACGGATCCGCGGTGCGCGGCCTGATATCGTCTTCGTTGATGTCCAGATGCCCGGCCTCGACGGGTTCGCGATGCTCGACGCCCTCACCGAACGCAATTTCGGGGTCGTGTTCATCACCAGCTACGACGCCTATGCCATCCGCGCCATCCGCTACAGCGCCCTCGACTATCTGCTGAAACCCATCGATCCGGTGGAACTGGACGCCACCTTGGAGCGATTCGCCCGCGAACGCAGCTCCGTGGAGGGTCGGATCAAACATCTGCTCGACCGCAAGGAACAAGTGCGTGAAGTTCCCGGTACGCTCATCATCGTCACCCGGGAGGGCGACCGGACGATCCGCACGAGGGATATCGTGCGGTGTGCATCCGATGGCAACTACACCTGGTTCCATCTCACTGGTGATCGGAAGATCCTATCGAGCTACACGCTCGGGAACTACGCGGATTTCCTCGAGCGCAACGAGTTCGTACGCGTCCACCGGTCGCACATGATCAATCGGGCGCACGTCCGCTCGGTGGACCCTGAGATCGGCATCGCAATGTCCGATGGCAGTTCCATCGAGGTCAGTCGGCGCCGCAGGGCGGAGGTGATGGCCGCGCTCCGGGGGAGCTGATCTCAATCCATGCTGAAGTAATCCGCGCTCTGGTACCGCCCGGTGCGCTCCTTCTCGAGCTGCATCAGGATGTCATTGGCCAGGCTGCTGGCGCCGAACCGGAACCAGTGCGGGTCGAGCCACTCCTCGCCGAGCTCCTCCTTCACCATCATCAGATAGTGCAGGGCCTCCTTGCTCTTGCGGATACCGCCGGCGGGCTTCATGGCGATCATCTTTCCTGTCTTCAGGTAATGGTCGCGGATGGCGTGCAACATCACAAGCGTCACCTCCATGGTGGCGGCGGGGTTGATCTTGCCGGTGCTGGTCTTGATGAAGTCGGCGCCGGCCGCGATGGCGATGTCGCTGGCCAGGCGCACCTTGTCGTAGGTGCCCAGTTCGCCGGTCTCCAGGATCACCTTCAGGCGGGCATCACCGCAGGCCTCCTTGATCGCGGCGATCTCGTCGAACACGAAGGCGTGGTCGCCGCTGTGGAAATGACCACGGCTGATCACCATGTCGATCTCATCGGCACCTTCGTTCACGGCATACTTCGTGTCGGCCAGCTTCACCGCTTTGGGTGCCTGACCGCTGGGAAAGGCCGTGGCCACGGAGGCCACCTTCACTCTGCTGCCTTCCAAGGCCTTCTTCGCGGCCTTGACCAATGTGGGATAGACACACACGGCGGCCACGGACGGCAGACCGGGATAGCCATCGTGGAGGTGCATGGCCTTGTAGCACAGCTGCTGCACCTTGCCCGGCGTATCCTGACCTTCGAGGGTGGTCAGGTCGATCATGCTCAGCGCCAGCTTCATCCCCTGCACTTTCGTCCCCTTCTTGATGCTGCGTGTCCGGATCCGCGCCGTGCGCTCCTCGATACCCATCTGGTCCACGGTGGGCGTGGTGCGGGGATCGGGGGGGCCTGTACGGGCAGGGGGCTTGACGGGCATGGGGCAGGATGAGGTCCAAAGATAGCGGAAGCCGCATCCATCAAGGCGTTCAAGGCGGTCCGGATCGGCTACCTTTGCAGCCCGAAATGCCAGGCGCCCAGGACCATATCCATCCGATCCATGACAGGCTGCTGCAACGTTCCGACAAGGAGGCGCTGCTCGGCCAGCTTGGCTGCGTGATCTGGATGACGGGTCTCAGCGGCAGCGGCAAGAGCACGATCGCGATCGGCCTGGAACGCCGGCTCCACGAACAGGGCCTCTTGACCCAGGTGCTCGACGGCGACAACGTGCGTACCGGCATCAACAACAACCTGGGCTTCAGCGCGGCCGACCGCACCGAGAACATCCGCCGGATCGCCGAGGTGGCCAAGCTTTTCGCGCAAAGCGGGGTCGTCACCATCTGCTGCTTCATCAGTCCCACCGTGGAGATCCGCCAGCAGGCCCGCATGATCATCGGCGCCGACGACTTCATCGAGGTGTTCATCGACACGCCCTTGGAGGAATGCGAAGCGCGGGATGTAAAAGGGCTCTACGCCAAGGCCCGCGCTGGCGAGGTGAAGGATTTTACCGGCATCAGCGCCCCGTTCGAGGCACCGGAACACCCGGACATCCACATCGCCACGTCGGGACGCGATGAAGCGGAGTGCATCACCGACCTGTACGAACGCATCCTGCTGCGCGTGAAGCGCGCCGACGTCCATGCATAACTACCGGCTCACCCACCTGAAGGAGCTCGAGAGCGAGAGCATCCACATCCTGCGCGAGGTGGCGGCGCAGTTCGAGCACCCCGCATTGCTCTTCAGCGGTGGCAAGGATTCCATCGTGTGCTTCCACCTGGCACGCAAGGCCTTCTTCCCGGCGAAAGTGCCCTTCCCCCTGGTGCACATCGACACCGGCCACAACTTCCCGGAGACCATGCGGTTCCGCGATGCCCTAGTGCAGGAGCACAGCGTGACGCTGATCGTGGGCTCGGTGCAGGAGAGCATCGACCAGGGGAAGGTGCAGGAGGAAACGGGCTACCACGCCAGTCGCAACAAGCTGCAGACGGTGACCCTGCTCGATACCATCGGAACGCACAAGATCGATTGTGCCATCGGCGGCGGCCGGCGCGACGAGGAGAAGGCCCGGGCGAAGGAGCGCGTGTTCAGCCACCGCGACGAGTTCGGCCAGTGGGACCCGAAGAACCAGCGGCCCGAGCTGTGGAACCTGTACAATGGACGCAAACGCCCCGGCGAACATTTCCGCGCGTTCCCCATCAGCAACTGGACGGAGATGGACGTGTGGCAGTACATCCTGCACGAGGACATCGCCATCCCCAGCATCTACTTCAGCCATGAACGCGAGGTGTTCGAGCGCGACGGCGTGCTCTATGCCAACAGCGACTTCATGCGCCTGAAGCCCGAGGAGAAACCCTACATGCGCCGCGTGCGCTTCCGTACCATCGGCGACATGAGCTGCACCGGCGCGGTGGATTCACCGGCGGCCACCTTGGAGGAGATCATCGCGGAGGTGGCCAGCAGCCGGGTGACCGAGCGCGGGAGCCGCATCGATGACAAACGCAGCGAGGCGGCGATGGAGGACAGGAAGAAGGAAGGCTACTTCTGATCAGAAGATCAGAAGATCAGAAGATCAGAAGATGAACCACGATCCAAGTACGGGCGGACGATCGTCCGCCCCAACAGGCTACCTCGACATGGACCTCCTGCGCTTCACCACCGCGGGCAGCGTGGACGACGGCAAGAGCACGCTGATCGGAAGGCTGCTGTTCGACAGCAAGGCCATTTTCGAGGACCAACTGGAGGCGGTGGAGCGCGCCAGTGCCAAGCGCGGCACCGGCGAGGTGGACCTGAGCCTGCTGACCGACGGCCTGCGCGCCGAGCGCGAACAGGGCATCACCATCGACGTGGCCTACCGCTACTTCGCCACGCCCAAGCGCAAATTCATCATCGCCGACACGCCCGGCCACATCCAGTACACACGGAACATGGTCACCGGGGCCAGCACGGCCAACCTGGCGATCATCCTCGTGGACGCGCGCAAGGGCATCCAGGAACAGACCAACCGCCACGCCTTCATCGCCTCGCTGCTGGGCATCCCCCACATCGTGTTCTGTGTGAACAAGATGGACCTGGTGGACTATGACGAGGCCGTCTTCGAGCGCATCAAGGGCGAGTTGGAGGACTTCAGCAGCAAATTGGACGTGCAGGACGTGCGCTACATCCCCATCAGCGCACTCAAGGGCGACATGGTGGTGCAGCGTGGCGCGAACATGGACTGGTATCAGGGTCCCACGCTGATGTACCTGCTGGAGAACATCCATATCGCCGGCGACATCAACCACATCGACCGGCGCCTGCCGGTGCAGTACGTGATCCGGCCGCAGGACGACCGTTGGCACGACTACCGGGGCTACGCGGGCCGCATCGCCGGCGGCGTTTTCCGTGTGGGCGACGCGGTTCAGGTGCTGCCCAGCGGCTTCGCCTCGCGCATCAAGAGCATCGACACCGAGAAGGGGCCGCTGCAGGAGGCCTTCGCCCCGATGAGCGTGACGCTGACCCTGGAGGACGAGATCGACATCAGCCGCGGCGACATGCTGGTGAGCCCGAACAACCTGCCGGAGACCACCCAGGACGTGGAGGTGATGCTCTGCTGGTTCAACGAACGGCCGCTCGTACCCAATGGCAAGTACGCCCTGAAGCACACCAGCCGCGACGCGCGATGCATGGTGAAGGAGGTGAAGTACAAGATGGACATCAACTCGCTGCACAAGCTGGAGGGTGACAAGGCGATCGGCATGAATGATATCGGTCGCATCAGCCTGCGCACGACCGTTCCCCTCAGCTTCGATCCCTACAACCGAAACCGGAATACGGGCAGCCTGATCCTGATCGACGAAGGCACCAACGAGACCGTGGCCGCGGGAATGATCGTGTGATCATCATCCACCGCGAACGAAGAAGGCCCGCCGAAGCGGGCCTTTCTCATGTTCCGTTCCCGATCACTTCAGTGTGAAGCGGATCGGCAGATTGTATTGGACCTTCACCGGCTTCCCGCGCTGTTTTCCGGGCTGCCACGGCGGCATGTTGTTCACCACACGGAGCGCCTCCTCGTCACAACCTCCACCGATGCCCCGCAGCACCTTCGCGTCCTTCACCTTACCGTCCTTGTCCACCACGAACGTGACATAGACGACACCGGAAATGCCTGCATCGGCCGCCATCTGTGGGTATTTAATGGACTTGCCGAGGTATTTGAACAATGCTTCCTCACCTCCGGGGAAGGAAGGCATCTGTTCCACGATGGTGAAGATCTGCTCCTCCTCCACCCGTTCTTCGGGTTGTTCGATCACATCCACTTTGGTATCCTCCTCCACTTCGGTATCCTCCATCTCCACCTCCTCCACATCCTCGTCATCCTCCACGATCTCCAGCACGGTGGTCGGCGCAGGCGGTGGAGGCGGCGGAGGCGGCGGAGGCGTGGCGCTGGGTGGGATCACCTCTTCCTCCAACAGGTCCAGCTTCAGGGTGCCCATCGTATTGTCGGACCTGTCGAAGGCGGTCCATTCGAAAGCCACCAGTGTCAAAGCCAATGCGGCGAGCAGGCCGATGCCCAGGAAGCTGTTCTTGCGCTTCTCGAGATCGGCTTCGGGTGATTTCCTTGCTTCCATCGGTTGCCGTGCTTTGCATCCCCGTACACCGTGGACGGGATGAGGTTCAAATTTAGGGATCCGTTCGTGCCGACGCTGATCCCGCCTTTGCCGCGCGCCGATGCAGATATACCAGTCCGGCCACACAGCCCAGTGTATTGGCCACGAAGTCGGTGATGTCCGCCGTCCGCCCCATCAGCAGGGCACCCTGCATCACTTCCAATAGCCCGCCATAGACCACACAGGTGGCAAAGGCCCAACCCCATGCCTTGGCACGTTCCGTGGTCCGTGGGGTCAGGGGATGGAAGGCCAGCGCGGTCAGCACCGCTTGCACGGCGAAAAGGGCGAAATGGACGGCCTTGTCCAGATCGAGCAGGTCGAACCAATGCCATTCGGGGAGGTCCTTGCCGGGGATCAGGCACAGCACCAGGATCATCAGGGCCCACAGCGCAGCCCGGCGCCCGTGGCGTCCCATGGGCTCAGCCGACGAGGGCCCCGTACTGTTCAGCGGTCATCAGGCCTTCCACCTGACCGGGGTCGCTCAACTTGACCCGCACCATCCAGCCTTCTCCGTAGGGATCGCGGTTCACCAGGGCGGGGTCGTCATTGATCGCGGCGTTTACGGCCATCACCGTGCCACCCACCGGCATGAAAAGGTCACTGACCGTCTTCACGGCCTCCACGGTACCGAACACTTCCTCCTGGGCCAAGGTGGCGCCTTGTGTGCCGATGTCCACGAAGACGATGTCGCCCAGTTCGCCTTGGGCATGGTCCGTTATGCCGATCACGGCCTCGTCACCTTCCAGTCGGATCCATTCATGGTCCTTGGTGTAGCGGAGTTCAATGGGGATGTTCATGGTCGGGATATGCGTGCGAATGTAGGTCCGTTGGTGAAAGCGGGTCACTGGGTGAGCGTGAACCGCAGGCTGAGGCCGATGTTCGTGTTGGCGCTGGGGAAGGAGGTGGAGATCACCGGTTTGTTCACCACACGCTCATAGAAGGCGCGCACGTTGAGGCGTTGGCTGATCACGTAGTCCACCGATCCCTTGATCGAAAGGATGTTCTGGCCCGCGGTCACCTGGTTCTGCTCCTCGGCGATCTTCCGGATCACCGTGTTGTTCTGTCGCCAGCTCAGGTCCACACGCAGATTGACGTCGCTCTTGGGCCGGTTGCCGCCGATCGTCACGGGGAATTTGACGTTCTTGAACCGATAGCCCAGGCCGATCACATATTCCTTGCCGCGCACCTCCGTCACCTGGTAGTTGGTGAGGCTGAGGCTGGCATTGCGGTCCCTGTTGTACTCGAACTTGGCCAGCAGGCTGTTCTGCAGGGTCATGTCGAAGTTGATGAACGGCCGCATCACCTCTGAAATGGTGACCACGGCGATCTGGCGCTCCGGCAGGTAGTTCATCGCGGCATCCGTCAGGAGCTGCTCCGGGTCGTACTGCAGGTTCGTCTGGTAGGATCCGATATTGAAGGTGCTGCGGTAGCTGTGATTGATCGTGAACGTGCGGAACCACTTGTTGAACGGTGCCGTGCGCGACAATCCATCGTAGGTGATGTCCCAGTTGGGTAAGGGGAACAGCTTGAACGGGTCCAGCCCCACCCTGCCCGCATCGCGACCGGTATAGGCCGCAAGGAAAGCGGGGATCACCACGTCCTGTGAAGTGCCGTAGTAGCCGGAAAAATACCCGCTGTCGGGCACGTACTCGCTTGCCAGGTTCTCGGTGCCGAGCCGTGCGGAGATCACCGGCCGGTTCGCGAGGAGGGCGGTGAACACCGGGCTCACGAAGTTGTCATCGTCACGACTGAACGTGGTGGCCCAGGTGATGATGCTCACACTGAAGTTCCCGTACTCCCTTGGGCTCTCCAGGGCATAGGTGTCCGTGGTGTCGTTGTAGCGGATGAACGAGCTGCGGTTCTCCGAATAGGTCCGGTTGGCCGAAAGGTCGATCCGCAGGCTTTTCAGTGGCTCCAGGCTCAGCCGACCATTGACCGTCTCGTTGCGCGTCTCGGTGTAGGGAGTGAACACCGAACCGTTCTGCACCAGCCATCCCTCGCTCGCGGCATGCACCGCGATGTTGCGCACCTGGTCCCCATTGAGGTCATGGTTCTGCTGGCCGAGCACGAAACCGAATCCCGGCGCGTCGAAATTGTCCATGCCGATCACGTTCGTCTTCGGACCGTAGCCGGGCAGCAGGGTGCCTGAGTTCTGGCTGTAGCTCACGTTGCCGTTGCGCACGGCCATCACCATGCGGGCCAGCGTTTCCAGGATGTTGAACTTGTTGTCCCCCTTCTGGTCCTTGTTCTTGTCCTTGTCATCGGCACCCTTGTCCCCTCCGCGATCGGTGCCGGTCCGTCCGCGCGAACCGCGTGACGAGCTGCGCGACTTGTCGTTGATCTTCTTCAGCCACTTCACCTTGTTGTACAGGTTCACGAAGTTGAACTGGCCGTTCAGCGTGATGTTCTGGGAGTTCTGGATGATGTTCCCGATCGAATCCTGCTGGAAGGGCGCCCTGTCCCACTGATAGCCGGCGGTGTAGGCGGTGTTGGCCGTGATCCAGTCCGTCAGCGGGAACTTGTCGAAGGGCAGCTGGTAGGTCAGGTTTATGGTGTGGTCGTAGTCCGTCGTCTCGCCCCATTCCGACAGACTTGTGAGCACGCTGTCCTTCCATACCTCATACTCCCCCTTGATCTTCGGGTCCACGCGGCCCGGAGGCTCACCGATGATGGCCCTGTTGTTGGCATTGAAGTCGAGCCGGAGCGATTTGGTGATCTCGTAGCGGAACCCGTATTGGCTGTTCCAGTTGAAGTTCTTGTTGTAGGTGGGGCTGGGCGGCAGCGATTCGATATCCGGGTTCGGTCGTATCAGACGTTCCTGGTACGACCGGTCGATCGCCGTGCGCAGGTTGACCTGCTTGAAACCGACGTTGAAGTTGAACTCCTTGACCAGTTTCAGCCATTTGCTCTTGCTGATCAGGGAGATGTTCTCGAAGGGCTTCACCGCCAGTGGCTTCGGATTGTGCACATAGGCGATCGACCCCCGATGTTGCTTCAGATTGTCGAACTCGGTGTTCACATCATGGAACTCCTGATCGCTGTAGCCGTAGCTCAAGGAAAGGTTCTCCACGTCCCACAGGTGCTCCTTCTTGCCCTGCGGACGGTCGCGATGCACGTTGGTGAAATTGATGCTGCGCCGCCGGGTATAGGTGCGTACCTCCTTCAATCGCTCCCGACGTTCCTGGGCGGTGAGGTTCCGCGTCGCGTCGTCCCATTCGATGTCCGGGTTCAGGGGATCGAACTGCGGATTGCTCACCTGTTCCGAGAACCCGACGTACATCGGCACCTTCACGCCACTGTTCTCCGGCAGGAACTTGCCCATCTCCAGGTTCGCGGCGACATCCACCCCGTAGTTGGTCTCACGCTGCCGTTCGCTCACGCGCTTATCGATGCTGCCCCAGCCCGGTGTGCTGTAATTGCCGGCCACGCTGAGGGTCCCCAGGTCGGCCAGGGTCGTGTTCACCCGGGCCAGCGCGGCCCAGCCACCCCGCTGATCGAAATCGGTCAACCGGAGCTCGTTCACCCAAACCTCCACGCATTTCGCCTGCCCGTCGTCCGCCTGCCATGGATTGGCCTCCTGCCCGTCCTTCTTCGGGTTCCGGATGCCGATCATGATCGTCTTCATCTGGCTGAGGTTCGGATTGCCCTTCACCCACAGCCGGCGGTCACCGTCCATCTGCATGAAGCGCTGGTTCACGGGGAAGCCCTCCTTGTTCCGATCGATCTTGGCGTCGTTCAAACGCGCGAACTCCACGATCATGTCATTGTCCTCCGGCCAGACGTTGTAGGGATCGTTGTTGTACAGTTCGGAAGGTTTCACCGGGACCTCGTATTCGTAGTAGTTCTGGTCGAAGTCGTTCCCGAGCCTGATGAACACGCTTACGTCACCGTAGGTGATGGGGTCGTTGAGGTCCGCGGACTCGGCATGGATGAACATCTGCAGCTTCTTGTAGCTGCGGATATCGAAGCTCACGTTGCGGAAGCTCGCCCGGGCGTCCCCGTCGCGCAGGTTGCAGGTGATCAGCTGGAGGGACTGCTCGTTCAAGCTGCGCAGGTTGGTGCTGGCAACGTCCACCTCCTGGTTGATCCCCGGAGGCACCACATAGTTGATCGGGGTCCGGTTGCCGTTCTCCTCGATGTTCACCGCCGCGGTCTCGTACGTGGTCAGGGAGGGGTCCCCACCCAGTCCTTCACCGGGGGTCTCCAGGCTGAAATCGTACTTGCGCCACTCCCCGCGCACGAACTCGAGCCGTGCGAACCGCAGTACGGCCTCCTGGGACCAGCCCTTCAGGAACATGCGCATGAAGCGGATGGAGCGGAAGTCCTGGATGCCGTTCACCACGCGGTCGGGAACGCGGATCGGTACCTTGAATTGGTACCAATACACCTGCTTTCCACTGTTGGGGTCGGTGCCAAGCACCCTGTCCGCGATGTAGTTCTCCCCGACCACCATGTGCTCGGGACGCAGGTCCACCTTGTACTGGAAATAGCTCTCGCTCTCGCTGAGGTTCTGGTCCTGATTGATGTCCTCGGTGCTCGGCAGCGTGGTGGCCTGGGTGGGATAGTCCTCCGGTGAATCCTCGTCCGTCACCGAATTGCCTTCCAACCCATTGTAATCCTTATAGCGCAGCAACATGTCTGCCGCCGGCAGGGCATCATACTCCTGCGCCCGGAAGAACCTGTAGTCGTCGCCGGACGGGTCACCCTGGAATTCGGAAAGCCTCGAAGAGTTCGTGACAACGGTGGCCAGATCGTTCAGATAGCCGCTGAAGAACTGCTGCTCGGAGCGTCCATCGATATCCGTCTGCGAGTCGCTCAGGCCATCCAGGCCCACGTCCTGATACTTGTAGCTGTTCTGATCGGTGATGGCGAAGGCGTTCACCACGCTCTGCGTGTTGGGCACCACACCCCAGGTGGTCTCGCTCGTGGCCGCGCTGGCATCGGAAAGGTCCTTGGGCAGTCCGTTCTCGAAGCTCTTTCGGCTGTCGCGCAGTACATCCTCGCTGATGTTGCCCAGGTCGATGTACAGGTCGCCACCGGTGTTGTTCGGGCTGTCCTCGTTGCTGCCATAACCGCCCGTTTCAGCAAAAGGGTCCATCATCCAGAACTGGATGGTCTCGATGTTGCTGGCCTCGAAATCGGTGGTGGTAATGCGTCGCGTGATCCCCGCCCAGCTGTCCTGGGGATCGATGAAATAACCGTCCTGGTCCAGGCGGTCCGTATCGTAGTTGTAAGGTCCGCGCTCGCGGGGATAGTAGGCCAGGTCGAGGACCGGAATGTTGGTGGGGGTACCGGTGGCGAGTTGGCGGTTCGGGAAGACCTCCTGCTCCAACACCTCGCGCATGCGATGGTCACGCTGCATGTCGCCGGTGACATTGCTCGGCGTAAGGTTGTTGTTGCGGAAAAAGAGCGGGTCGATCACGTACCAGGCCATCTTCGCACGCTTGAACCCGTTGCTCAGGTCGTTGATGTAGTCGCCTTCCGGAAAAAGGTCCGGCTGTCCCTGTGGGGTGGCGGAATGGAACCAGAGGCTCTGGGTGCGCAGATCGATCGTGCTGACGCTTCCCTCGAAGTCGTCGATATAGGAAGTGCCGGCCGAGCCGATCGCCTTGCTGTGACCGGGGATCAGGTAGGCCGCTTCCGCCGACGCGTTGATCGACGACACTTCCTTGGTGGCATAGAAGGGCAGCTTGTCGACGAGCGTGGTTATGAAGTTCGATTCCCGCTGCCAGTTGGCGTCGAGCCCGAGGATCGTGTTACGGATCGGTTCGTCGCCCACGTTCACCTTCTGGGTCAGCGGACGCTCGTATAGGGTCATGAACGTACCCCCGATGTTCAGGTCCTTGTTCACCTTGTAATCCAACCGCAACCCACCGAGCGTCTTGGTCTGGATGCTGAAAAGGCTGTTGCTCTCCAACGAGATGTTGATCGGTGTCCCGCTCTCCAGGATGCCCTGATTGAGGATCTTCACGCGGCCCAGGTTATAGTCCACGGTGTAATCCTGGTTCTCAACGAGCCGCACGCCCCCGGCCGTCACCACGACGGAACCTTGGGGGATGTTCACCGCGTTCAGGCTGATCACGTCACTGCTCGCGGATTTGTAGCTGCCTTTCAATCGGAAACGGTTCAACTCGGGCAGGTTCTGTGCGGCGGTCTTCGTACTGTCATAGAGTTGCTGGAAGACGATTGTGTTGATCACCGCATCCGGCTGGCCCGGGCTCAGGGCATCGCGAAGGGTCTTTCCGAATGGTTCCAGGACGGGGAAGAAGACACGGCCGTTCTGCGAATTGATCGTACCCCCCGTGGTGGCGGCGCCATCCACATAGTCGAACCAGCCGTCGGGGTTGGGTGCCTGCTGTGGATCGAGCCGATCCATCCCCAGCACCTGCAAAAGGGGGCTCTGGTCGATCGGGGACCGCGGCACGTAGTTGATGTCGACCCCGGTGGACGGGTTGTTGTAGATCAGATCGAGCCGGAAATCATCGCGGTTGACCTGGAACGCGCCCAGCGAATAGACGTTCTTCATCATCAGGTCCCACAGACCATAGGTCTGCCCATCGGACCCCTGGGTGCGCGGATCGGTGATGGTGGCCTTCAGTAGCCTGAGCATCAGCGCCTGGGGCGGTGTCACACCATCGGTGCTGAACTCGCCCACCTTACCCGTGCCACCCGGATAGATGTACTCGTAGGCCACGGCAAGCACTTCATCGTTGTTCAACGATTGGTTCAGGCCTATGAAGCCGAGGCGTTCGTTCAGGGTGTATTCATTGGGTTGCAGCAGCCTGGCGCTCTCCAATTTCTCATAGTCCCGTGCCGCCCGGATACCCATGGATTGAAGTTCCGCGGCGGCGTTCACGAAACCCCGGATCTGCGCATTGCCACTGACGGTAGCGAAGAGCGAGTTTTGACCGTTGTCCGCGTTCGTGGTTCCGGGACCGGTATCACTGATCACCCCGAGCATGTCGGGGTTCACATGGGCGATGTCCTCACCGAGGTCGGTGAATGCGACGATGTTGCGGTTCTGCTCGTAATCGCTCCGCGTATTGGTCACCCAGACCTCGATCCGCGTGATCTGGATGCCGCTGTTCACCGTAGGCAGCGTTCGCATCGCGTTCTCGTACTGGTCCCGGAAATAGTAACTGAGGAAGAAGTACTTGTTCGCCTCGTATTCGTCCGCCTTGATATCGAATGTGTTCGTCTGTGCTCCGCCCGCAACGGATACCTCGCGCCGCTGCCCTTTTTCCTGGCTGAAGATGGCGGTGGCGGTCAATCGCCCGAACTTCAGTTCCGTCTTGATCCCGAAGAGGCTCTGGCTGCCCTGGATGAGGGAACCCTGGAGCGGGAGGCTGACATTGCCCGCCTCGATCTTCTGGATGATCTCGTCCTCATAACCGGTGTAGTCCAGCTTCACCTGGTTCTCGAAATCGAACGTGGCCTCCGTATTGTAGCTGGTGTTGATCTTCAGCTTGTCACCGATGTTCCCCGTCAGGTTCAACTGGATCTTCTGGTCGAAATCGAACGTGGTGATGCGCCGCTGGTCCACCGGGATCCGGGGGTTCTCGGTCTTGGAGATGTTCACGCCGAACGTGATCTCCGCGGAACCCTGCGGGCGGATATCGATGGTATTCCCGCCGAAGATGCGGTCGAAGGCCTCCCCCTTCACGGTCAGCTGTGGGATCAGCCCCTTCGTGGCGCGCTCGGACTCCTCGGCGGATTTCTCCAGCCAATAGGTCTGCATCGCCTGCTGCATGTCGTATTGGAGGTACTCGTCCAAGGACATGCTCATTGGTGGTCGATAGTCGAACGCACCCCCCACCGTGCTTTGCAGGATATACTGGCCCGTGACCGGGTCATAGATCACATCGTTCTGGATGTTCGACGGCCCGCCCAGATCGACACCTTCGGGTTGGGTCGAACCGGAGCCGGGGTCGTCCGTGATGGGCCAGACGAGATCGATCTGGGGTGAATCCACCTGCTGCACCTCGAAGGAGAAGGAAACCCCGGCGAAAGACCGACCGGGCAACACCAGCACCAGGAACAGGAACACCAGTACGGCCTCCGCCGATCGGCTCCATGGCCTCCTATGTCCGTCGCTCACGGTCATGCACCGACTGCCGGTCAGAGTTTCTTCAGGGTCAGCTTGATCAGTTCCTCCAAAGGGGGTGCCCCCCCCGGATGGTCCTTCAGAATGCCTTGCAGGGCGCGCTCGGCCTTGGCCCGGTCCAGACCCAGCGTGATCAGTGCCGATAACGCTTCGGCCTTGGGGCTATTGCCCAACCCGCCTCCGGCAAGGACCACATCCGCATGTGCGGCACCGAGCTTGCCGCTCAGTTCCGCCACGATCCGTTGGGCGAGCTTCGGGCCGATCCCCTTGATCCCCTTCAGAAGTCCCTCATCCCCGTTGAGGACGGCCAGGCGCACCTCCTCGGTGCTTCTGGCGCTGAGGATGGCCAATCCCAAAGTGGCACTGACCCCTTGCACACTGATGAGCAGTCGGAACAAGGCACGCTCATCGGGGCGTAGGAATCCGAACAGGCGGTGTTCGCTCTGACCGGACCGCACGTCGACGGATACCTGATAGTGAACGTGCAAGCGGACGTTCCCCTCGCTCGGAAGATCGTTCTGAACGGAGAGCGGCACATGCACGAGGTAGCCCACTCCCATGCAATCCACCACCACCTGGCCCGGCAATTGGTCCAAAAGCTCTCCTCTCAGGCAGTCGATCATGCGCCCTACGTATCGAAAAAGGTCCTAGAAAAGCGGGTAAAAGTAGAGCGATGCGCGGAGGGTTCTGGATGAAGGAGGCGCAAGGTAGGATTTGCCCCGATCCCGCGCCACCGCGGACGTGCGTGGATCGATCTTCGGTGGTTCCTTTGCCCCGGCACCATGGCCCGAACAAGGATCGTCGTTCTGAGCGGTGCTGGGGTCAGCGCTGAGAGCGGTTTGGGGACCTTCCGCGACAGCGGCGGACTTTGGGAGCAGTACCGCATCCAGGACGTGGCCACTCCGGAGGCCTGGGCCGCCGATCCGGTCAAGGTGCTCCGGTTCTATGATATGCGTAGGGAACAATGCCTGAACGCGGTCCCCAACGCCGCACACCATGCGATCGCTGAACTGGAACGGGTGTTCGACGTGGATGTCATCACCCAGAACATCGATGATCTGCATGAGCGGGCGGGCAGCAGCAGGGTGCTCCATCTGCACGGGGAACTGCTGAAGGCACGGAGTACCGCGGACCCCTCGTTCGTCACACGCATCAACGGCCCGTCACTTGGGCTCGGCTTACGCTGTCCGCTGGGATCCCAACTGCGTCCGCATATCGTTTGGTTCGGGGAGGAAGTGCCACTTATCCCGGTGGCCGCCGCTTTGATCGCCCGTGCCGACCTCCTCATCGTGGTGGGCACTTCGCTGCAGGTCCACCCGGCGGCAGGGCTCGTGCACGCACTTCCACACGGACGCCCCATCTGGGTGGTCGACCCGAAGCCTGTTCCGCTTTCCGGCGCACATGTGCACACCATCAACAGCAAGGCCAGCGAGGGCATGCCCCTGCTGGCCTTGGAGCTGCTGCGGGAAGGATCAGCGTGAACCGAATACGAACCGTCGTGTGGCGACCGCACGGCCATCCACCACCAGGTTGGCGAAATAGATGCCTGCGCCCAGGTCACCTTGTTCGATATGGACCGAACCCACCTTTCCGGAGAGCGAAGCCCTGCGCACCTCTGTGCCCAGCAGGGAATACACGGCCATTTCGGCGCCGGCACTTGTGGCAAGGTCGTAGCGCAGGTCCACCTGTCCATCGAGCGACGGCACCGGGTAGGCGCTGAAGGCGTTCACCACATTGCCGTTCTCATGGATGCCCGCCCCGGGTGTGGTATCGAACACGATGTCCACCCAGTCCGAGTCGTTCGGCTGGTCCACATCGAACCAGACATACCGGAACTTGGCGATGCCGATGCTGTGCTCGGGTTGGACGTAGGCGTGGAAATTGTTCACCGCCACCCCGGGCGACAGGGCGATGGCGTGCTGGGGCAGGGACTGCCACATGTACTGGCTGCCGGCCAGGATGCCCCCGTAACAAACTCCCCAACAGAAATAGTTGAAACTGCCCGGGAGCACCTCCAGTTCATAGCGTCGGACGTTCACCGTCCTGGACACATTGCCCTGGAGCGTAGCGAACACGTCGGCCTCCAAGGTCAGGGAGTCCGCGCTCCCATAGACCGTGATCATTTGCTGGTTCACGGAGTTCCCTTCGTACTCCAGGTCGACAAGCCCTTGGGCCGTTGCGCTCGCGGCGATAACGGTGAACAGGGCTGGCAGGGTGTAGTGTTTCAGCATCATCTGGGTCAAGGTCGTTTTCTGACACCCCAAAGGTAGGAGCAGCCATGCAGTGGTTCCAGCAGGCCGAGCGCAAGCTCGCGCCAAGCGGCCATTCGTAGGATCCCAAGGGTTCACCAAAGCCGCCTGTCCCTGATTTTGCACGACCCTTACTTTCGATCTGCCCCGCAAGGCACCTGGGAAAGTGCCTGCATGAGCGCCCCCTAACCCAAGAAACCACCTAAGCTTTCCATGATGAACCGATCACTACTCCTTTCCGCTGCGCTCGCCCTGTCCACCGGGGCGATGGCCCAGATGCCGGACTATTCCATTTGTCCGGACTGGACCGGTACCGACCTCGACGGGAACACCTGGAACCTGTATGACCTGCTCGACCAGGGCAAGACCGTCATCATCGATGTTTCCGCCGCCTGGTGCGGACCCTGCTGGAGCTACCACAACACCGGCAATCTGGAGAATCTTTACAACACTTACGGACCTCCGGGGACCAACGATGTGATGGTGTTCTTCATCGAGGGTGAGAGCCAGAACACGACCGCTCAGTTGTACGGCACCTCCGGTTCCGGTGCGCTTTACAGCCAGGGCAACTGGGTGACCGGCACGCCCTATCCCATCATCGACGATGCGAGCATCGCAGATCTTCTGGAGATCGGTTATTTCCCCACCATCTACCGGATCTGTCCGAACCGCATGATCTACGAGGTGGGCCAGGCCAGTACTTCGTCGATCTGGAACTCATGCCAGACCTGCGCGAACAACTACCATGCGAACAGCGCGAACGACGGTGCGATCCTTCCCAGCCTGGACAAACCCGCCACCTGCAGCGGTGCGTCCCTGGACCTGGTGGCCCGCCTGCAGAACATGGGCACTTCGAACCTGACGAGCGGCACCATCCAAGCCAAGCAGGGTGCCACCGTGCTGGCAAGCACGAACTGGACCGGCTCACTTGGAACCTACGATGTGGCGAATGTGAACGTGGGAAGCTACGTCACTTCCGGCAACGGTACACAGACGATCACCTACGAGCTTACCAACTCCGATTCGAATGCGAACAACAACAGCGCGAATGGTTCGATCTCGGTGGGCAACACCATTATGCCCGGCCTTGCCGTTACGCTTGAGCTGAAGACGGACAACTACGGCAGCGAGACCACTTGGAAGCTGTTCGATGGAAGTGGCAACGTAGTGCAACAGGACCCCCCGGGCTCCTACGGCAACAACACGGTCTACACCTACAACTGGACGCTGAACGACCAGGAGTGTTACAAGTTCGCCATCTATGATGCGTATGGCGACGGCATCTGTTGTTCCTTCGGCAACGGCTACTACAAGCTCAGTGTGAACGGCAATGTCGTGGTCCAAGGTGGACAGTTCGGTACCGAGGAGATCAAGCCCTTCACCACCGACATGCTCGCCGGTGTCGAGGACCTGGCGCTGGCCAACAGCCTGAGCATCTACCCGAACCCGACCACCGGCCTGCTCAACATCAACTATGAGCTGCCGAGCGCCGGGCAGGTGGCCATCGAAGTGACCGATCTGCTCGGTCAGCAGGTGATGGCCGATTCCTACATGGTCGGCTCCGGTGTCCGCTCGATGACCTACGATGTGAGCGGCCTCAGCAATGGCATGTACTACTTCACCATCCGTACGGACAAAGGCCAGGTGACCCGCAAGGTGACCCTGAACAAGTGATCCTGTGAACCGGTAATTCGGAAAGGTCGGCGATCCGGTGCGATACTTGCACTTCGATCGCCGACCTTTCCATTTACCCCGATAGATCAATGAAGAACCTGTTCCTCTCCTTCGCGCTCAGCGTGATGACCCTGTCCCTGACCGCCCAGGGTTCCCTTCCTTCAGTGAACCTGCGCAGCATGGACGGTAAGACCGTGGACACCAAGACCTGGAACAACGGTGGCAAGCCGATGATCGTGAACTTCTGGGCCACCTGGTGCTCCCCATGCAAACGCGAGCTCACCGCGATCGCGGAGAAGTACGACCAGTGGCAGGAGGAAACGGGGGTCAAGCTGATCGCCGTGTCCATCGATGATGCCCGCAGCTCTGCGCGTGTGGCGCCCTATGTGAACGGCCAGGACTGGGATTATGAAGTATACCTGGACCCGAACGGCGACCTGAAGCGCGCGATGAACGTGAACAACGTACCGCACACCTTCCTGATCGACGGCAACGGCAAGATCGTGTGGCAGCATACCAATTACGAGCCGGGTGACGAGAACGAACTGTACAAGAAGGTGAAGGAGCTCGCCTCCGCCAAGTAGTCGCCCACACATGCGCCTGAAAACCCGCACCGCCCTTTTACGGGGCGGCCTTGTTCCGGCCCTTGTTCTGCCGCTGGTCACCACCGCCCAGGACGGGCTGCAGGTGCATGGCAACTTCAGCTCCGACGCCCAGTACTACACGGATGATGAGGAGATCGGTGCCGTGGCCCCCGCCCAGGACCTCGGTGTGAACGCCTGGGGCAATGTCATCTTCACGTATGGCAGATTCCAGGCCGGCGTGCGCCTGGAAAGCTATGAGCCCGCTTTGCTCGGCTATCCCGCCGGGCAACCCTACAAGGGCTCCGGTCTGGGCTACCGCTACGTGAGCTACGAGACCGACGACCTGGAGGTAACGGTGGGCAACTTCTACGAGCAATTCGGTCAGGGGCTCGTGCTGCGCAGTTATGAGGAACGCTACCTGGGCGTTGACAATGCGTTGGACGGCGTACGTGTCCGCTACCGGCCGGTCCCGGGTCTTTACCTCAAGGGGCTCATCGGACGACAGCGTTTCGGTTTCGACAATGGCGCCACGAAGGGGCCTGGGATCGTGCGTGGTTTCGATGGCGAACTGAGCCTTGCCGAGGCTTTCGGTGAAAGATGGACCTGCACCAGCAATCTGGTGCTCGGTGGCAGCTTCGTGAGCAAGTACCAGGAGGACAAGGATCCATTGTACGTGCTGCCCGAGAACGTGGGCGCATGGGCGGCCCGGCTGAACTTCACCACGCCCAAATGGAACATCTATTCCGAATACGCGCACAAGATCAACGACCCCAACGGCAAGAACGGCTTCATCTACAAGGATGGCAATGCGCTGCTGGTGAACGCCACCTATTCCACACGCGGGCTGGGCATCTCCGCAGGTGCGCACAGCTTTGACAATATGTTCTTCCAAAGCGACCGGGCCGCCCCCACGCCGTTCGACCTCAACATCAACTTCCTGCCACCGCTCGCCAAGCAGCATACCTACAACCTGCCCGCCACGTTGTACCCTTACGCCACCCAGCCGAACGGGGAGGTATCCTACCAGGGCGAGGTGTTCTACAAATTCAAGAAGGGCACTCCGTTGGGCGGGAAATACGGTACGAAGCTCGCGGTGAACGCCTCAACGGCCCTGGCATTGGACACCACGGTCGTCCCCCTGGCGGGGGACAGCACGCGAACAGGCTACCGCACCAACAGCATTTTCAACTTCAACACTGACATCACGAACAAGTACTTCACCGACATCAACGTCGAACTTCGGAAGAAGGTGAGCGCGAACTGGGAGTTGGCGCTTACCTACCTGTACCTGGAGTACGATATCGATGTGATCCAGGGCAAGCCAGGCAAGCCCATGGTCTTCGCGAACATCGCGGTGCTCGAAGGCCTGCACAACTTCACCGAACGAACCTCCCTGCGCTTCGAGGTCCAGCATCTGTGGACGAAGCAGGACCATGGCAACTGGGCCACGTTGCTTGCCGAGCTCACGTTCAGCCCGCACTGGTTCGTGGCGGTCATGGACCAGTTCGATTATGCCACGTTCAACAGCACGTTCCCCCAGGAGGGCGATCCGCAGGCCGATACGGAAAGGATCCACTACCCGTTGGCATCCGTGGGCTACATCCGTGGCGCCAACCGGTTCCAATTGAGCTATGGCCGTCAGCGCGCCGGCATCTTCTGTGTAGGAGGTGTTTGCAGGCAGGTACCCGCAGCGAACGGTCTGACCCTTTCGATCACCAGCACTTTCTGACCATGGATGACCGCATTCGTATCCTTCCCCTGGTCCTGCTGATCACCTCTGGCTGTGACAAGGTCACGGACCCCTACGATGGCCCGGGGTCGGGTGGAGGTGACACGTCCAGCGTCGTCCAGCGGCGCGTGTTGTTGGAGGATTTCACCGGGTTCAGATGCAACAACTGCCCGGCGGCCACACAAGTGGCGCTCCAGTTGCAGCAGGTCTACGGTGAGGACCGGCTGATGGTTGTCGGCGTGCATGGCATGCCCTTCTTCTCCAACCCCATCCCACCTGCCGGAGATGGCTATTTCGATACGGATTTCCAGACCCCCGAAGCCAATGCGTACGTCACGACGTTCGGGATCACCTTCCTTCCTACCGGCATGGTGAGCCGCAGGGAGTACAACAGCTCGCTCACATTGGGTGAAGCATCCTGGGGATCCGCCGTTGATGAGATCATCGGCACCCCGGCCGATGTGGACCTCCTCTTCAGCTCCTTCGAACTCGACGGCACCAACACGATACATACGACCGTACAGGTACCTGTGATCCATGATGTGAGCGGCGACTACAACCTGACCGTGTACCTCACCGAGGACCATGTCGACGACTGGCAGATCGACAACCAGCAGACCCCGTCGGAAGTGGAGCACTACGACCACCGGCATGTGCTGCGTGACAACCTGAACGGCGCCTGGGGCGACCCGATCATCTCCGGTTCAGCGGCCGCTGGGGACACCTTGACGGCCGACCTGAGCCGCGCACTGGCAGCCGGTGTGATCGACCCGGACAATTGCGCGTTGATCGCCTATCTCTACAACACGGCGACCTACGAGATCATCCAGGTGAGCGAGCACAAGTTCCTTCCCTGACCACACTGTTCGTCACGCACGGACAAGGATCCCCGTCCGGTCGCGTTCTGCACGGAGCCGGGCGGCCGGGGATCGTGGAAAACCCGCTCCCTCCCGACCGGTGAGATGGACCTCGGATCGATTATCTTCATGCCTGCCTTTTCCCACTGGCAAGCCAACCTGATCACGTGATGATGGAACAAGGGAGGAAAATGATGGAGTTCAGCAAACAAGTGCTTCAAAAGGTGAGCTTCGACCAACGACTGTTCAAAAAGGAATTGATCAAGGCGCGACGCTGGCTCGGTCAACATGACCAGTTGGTGCTGAAAGCGTGGTGCCTCGCCACCTTCGGGCACATGTACAAGGACATCATCCTGGACGTCTTTCGGAGCACCATGCGCACCTGATCGCCTGGATCAGGATCGGTACAGGAAGTCGATGTTGCGGCGCAGGCCGACGAATTTGGCGCGCTTTACCGCGGACCCGGTGAAGATGCGTTCGAACACCGCCTCGGTCATTTCGACCCATTCACGCTGGGAGAGCTCCAATAGGCCCTCCCTTGGCCCGAACTCAGGTTCGGAATGTGGAACGGCGAACCGGTTCCAAGGACAGACCTCCTGGCAGACGTCGCATCCGAAGGCCCAACCGTCCATCCGACCTGTGAACTCGTCCGGAATGGCATCCTTGAGTTCGATGGTCAGGTAGCTGATGCAGCGGCTGCCATCTACACCATAGGGGGTTATGGCCGCCGTGGGGCAGGCATCCACGCAACGTCGACAGGTCCCACAATGGTCCGTGGCGGGAGCATCGGGTTCCAGTTCCAGGTCCGTGATCATCTCGCACAGGAAGAACCAGCTGCCCTGGCCCTTCCGGATCACATTGGTGTGCTTGCCTCGCCAACCGATGCCGGCGCGTTCCGCCCATGCCTTCTCCAGGACGGGCGCACTATCCACGAAGGCCCTGACCTCCACCTCTCCGAGCTGTTCCTGGACGTGATCGATCAGTGGCATGAGGCGCTTTCGCAGGACCTTATGATAGTCGCGCCCGAATGCATAGCGGCTGACCTTCGGCGCTTCCGGATCGGTCCGTACACGGTCCGTCTGGTAGTTGTATGCCAGGCTGATCACGCTCTTGGCGCCCGGCAGGAGCCTCCTGGGATCGATACGAACGTCGAAGTGGCGCTCCATGTAGGCCATGCCACCCTGCCCGCCTCGCCGAAGCCAACGTTCCAGTCGGGGTGCTTCATCCTCGAGGAGGTCGGCCCTGGCCACCCCGCAGGCAAGAAAACCAAGTTCGCGGGCCTTGGTCTTGATACTGAGCGAACGGCGCTGCGCTTCGGAGCCCATAGCGACCGATCAGCCGAAAAGATCCCCCGGACGCGCCTGCGGGGACCTGCCGAGGTGTCGGTACGCACGCTCCGTGGCCAAACGACCCCGGGGGGTCCGCTGCAGATAGCCCTCCATGATCAGGAACGGCTCGTAGACCTCCTCGATGGTGCCGGCTTCCTCGCCGACCGCGGTAGCCACCGTGTTGAGCCCCACCGGACCACCTCCGAACTTGTCGATGATGGCGCCAAGTATACGGTTGTCCATCTCGTCCAACCCATGTGCATCCACATGGAGCGCCTTCAGGGCGTGCTGGGCGATCGCCAGTGTGATGGTGCCATCGCCCTCGATCTGCGCAAAGTCACGCACGCGCCGCAAAAGCGCATTGGCGATCCGCGGCGTACCCCGGCTCCGCCGGGCGACCTCCACCGATGCGTTCGATTCGATGGGCACGTTCAACAGGCCGGCACTTCGTTCAACGATGCCGCGGAGGGTCTCCGCATCATAATAGTCCAGCCGACTGTTGATCCCGAAACGGGCTCTCAGCGGGGCCGTCAGCAGACCACTGCGTGTGGTGGCGCCCACCAGGGTGAAGGGATTCAACGAGATCTGCACGGTCCGAGCATTGGGGCCTGCATCGATCACGAGGTCGATGCGGTAGTCCTCCATGGCACTGTACAGGTATTCCTCGATCACCGGTGTAAGCCGATGGATCTCATCGATGAACAATACGTCATTGCGCTCCAGGTTCGTCAACAGACCGGCCAGGTCGGCGGGTTTGTCAAGCACCGGACCGCTCGTGATGCGGATCCCGACACCCATCTCATGTGCGATGATGTTCGCCAGCGTGGTCTTTCCCAGTCCGGGCGGGCCGTGCAGGAGGACATGGTCCAGGGCCTCCCCCCGCTGCTGTGCGGCCTGCACGAAGACCTTCAAGTTGTCAGTAACGGCCCGTTGGCCGGCGAACTCCCCGAATCGACGGGGTCGCAGGACCTGCTCGAACTCCCCGTCCGAGGGGGTCCGTTGTTCCTGCCGCACGTCGAATGGTCCCTGCATGTTCCGATCAAATTTAGCGGGTGCTCCGGCTCGATCCGCCGTGCAGATCACGGTAGATGTCGCCGAAATGCACCTTCAAACCGAGCAGGTAGATGGGGGCCGTGAACTGCTCGTTCAAGCTGGCCGAGGTCCGTGCCACGAGACGATAGCCCCATCCCAAATAGATCGCCGCATACTTGATGAGGCGGTACTGCACCTGCATGGCCGGCTCATAGAGCACCACCGTGGTGCGTTGCGAACGCCGACGCGCGCCTCCTTCATCGCGGTATACCAATGAACCGCTGCCGATCCCGAATTGGACCGGGATGCTGACCTCCCAGTGGCGCCTGACGAAGAAGGTATACCCGAAGTAGGGCGCCACGTAGCCGAACCTCAGATGGGTGGTCACCACGTTCCCGTCCGGGCCGATGGCCTGGTCGCGTTCGATCGGGGAAATCAGGAAATTGTAGCCGATACCGTACCGTACGCGTCCGCCGTGTTCCAGACCCAGTTTCACCCCCATGATCCGCACGTTGCGGTTGCTGATGAAGGAACCACGCGTATCCACGATCACACTGATGCGCGGCTTCACCCGCAGGAAGGACCCTATCGTATCGAGCAGCTGCGCACCCGCAGGGGCTGGGGCGGCCAGCAGAAAGGCGGCGATCGGAACGACGATGCGCTGGACCATGATGCGAAAAGTCCGCGCCAAAGGTGCGGACTTTCCCATGTAGTGCGCTACCGGTCCTAGCCGTGGTCCTCTTCCTCCCCTGCCTCGAGAGGCACGGTCTGCGGAACGAAGTCCTGATCCTTGCCCGGCTTGCTGTAATCATATGGCCAACGGTAGACCGTGGGGATGGGGCCGGGCCAGTTGCCATGGACGTGCTCCACAGGGGTCGTCCATTCCAATGTGTTCCCTCGCCAGGGGTTCTGCACGGCCCGAGGACCGCGGCGAAGGCTGTAGAAGAAATTGTAGAGGAAGATCACCTGCGCAAGACCACCGACGATGGCGAAGATGGTGACCAATACGTTCAGATCGACAACACCGTTGAACATGGGGAACTCCGTATAGGCATAGTAGCGGCGAGGTGCTCCGGCCAATCCGATGAAGTGCATGGGAAAGAACACACCGAAGGCGCACACGAAGGTGATCCAGAAGTGTGCGTAGCCGAGTCGGGTGTTCATCATACGACCGTACATCTTCGGGAACCAGTGATAGACGCCGGCGAACATTCCGAAAATGGCGCTCATGCCCATGACGATATGGAAGTGCGCCACCACGAAATAGGTGTCGTGGACCGCGATGTCGAGCGCACTATCCGCCAGGATGATGCCGGTGAGACCTCCGGCGATGAACGTGGCCACCAGGCCGATGCTGAAGAGCATGGCCGGTGTGAAGACGATGTTGCCCCGCCAGAGCGTGGTGATGTAATTGAACACTTTCACCGCGGAAGGAATGGCGATCAGCAGTGTGGTGAAAACGAAAACGCTTCCGAGGAAGGGGTTCATACCCGTGACGAACATGTGATGGCCCCAGACGATGAAGCTGAGGAAGCCGATCGCGAGGATGGAGCCGATCATGGCGCGGTAGCCGAAGATGGGCTTCCGGGCGTTCGTGGCGATGATCTCCGAGGTGATGCCGAGCGCCGGCAATAACACGATATACACCTCCGGGTGGCCCAGGAACCAGAACAAGTGCTCGAAAAGGATCGGACTTCCGCCCGTATGGTCGAGCGCCTCCCCTGCGATGTGGATGTCACTGAGATAGAAGCTGGTGCCCAGTGACCGGTCCAGGAGCAGCAGCAACGCGGCGCTGAGCAGGACCGGGAAGGAAAGGATACCGAGCACAGCGGTTATCAGGAAAGCCCAGATGGTCAGGGGAAGACGGGTCATCTTCATGCCCTTCGTGCGCAGGTTCAGGATGGTGACCACGTAGTTCAGGCCACCCATCAAGCTGCTGGCGATGAAGATGGCCATACTCAGCAGCCAGAGCGTCATGCCCGCCCCGGAACCCGGGATCGCTTGAGGCAGCGCGCTCAAGGGTGGATAGATCGTCCATCCCCCGGAAGCAGGACCACCCTCCACGAACAGCGATGCGAGCATCAGGACACTGCTCAGGAAGAAGAACCAGTACGAGAGCATGTTGATGAAGCCGGATGCCATGTCCCGGGCCCCCACCTGAAGTGGGATGAGCAGATTGCTGAACGTGCCGGAGAGACCACCGGTAAGGACGAAGAACACCATGATGGTCCCGTGGATGGTGACCAGGCCCAGGTACATGTTCGGGTCCAGCACACCACCGGGGGCCCATTTGTCACCGAGCAGGAAATGGGTCAGTCCGAAGCTCTCTCCCGGCCAGGCCAGCTGCAGTCGGAAGATGATCGACATCACCACCGCCACGCAGGCCATGATGATGGCGGTGATCAGGAACTGCTTGCTGATCATCTTGTGGTCCTGCGAGAAGACGTACTTCGAAACGAAGCTCTCCTCGTGATGGTGCTGATGGTGCTCGGCGTGCGCGGTATGTTGCACTTGGCCCATGGTGTTCGTTCGTTATCGGTTCATTGCATCCGCGCGGTGTCAACCGCCATGTCCGGTGCCGCCAGGGTGGTGTCCACCGCTGCGGCCTCCGGGGCCGGCCCGGCCTCGAAAGGCTTCTGCTCCTGTTCCTTGAGCCACGTATCGAAGGCCTCGGCAGGTTCCACCGTCAATGGCATCTGCATGTTGTAGTGTGAAGCTCCGCATACTTTGTTGCAGAGCAGGATGAAGTCGAACTTGTCGTCCTTCACCACTGTCCGCATGCTGTCCGTCGTAATGGTGGGCGTCACCTTGAACGTGGTGGTCATGCCCGGTACGGCGTTCATCTGGACGCGCAGATGCGGAATGAAGGCACTGTGGATCACATCCTGGGACCGGATCAGGAGCTTGACCTCCCGATGCACCGGCAAGTGGAATTCCTTCAGGACCACATCGTCCGCACCATGCGCATAGGGACTGGCCTCTCCCTTCTCGGTCATGTCCTCCTCCATCATCGTGCGCAGGTCGGTGATCCGCTCGCGCATACGGTCAAGATAGGCGACATGGTCGCTCAACTCCTCCAGTTTGTCATCGGGCAGGATCTCATTCTCCGTCCGTTCCATGGCCTCCGCACGCTCCTTGTCGATCTCCGACAGACGCTGTACGATGCTGGCCTTCGTAACGATGCCCAGGGGATTCGTTCCGTTGATCAACCGATAGTCCGTGGCCCCGAGCACACCGTCCTTGCCGGGATAACGGATGGTCCAGTCGAATTGTTTGGCATACAACTCCACCTGGACCGCATCGGGAGAAGCTGGTCCGGTGATCTGGTTCCAAGTGCGCAGGCCATAGATGATGATCACCGCTAGGAAGGCCGCCGGAACACTGGTCCAGAGCAATTCGAGCTTGTTGTTGTGCGGATAGTAGAACGCCTTGCGGTCCTTGCTGTGAACGTATTTCCCGGCGAAATAGAACAACAGGGCGTTCGTCAGGAAGAAGACGACGAACAGGATCACCCAGTTGAAGTCATAGAGCTTGTCCAGCGACCGACCGTGCTGGCTGGCCGCGATGGGGAGCAGATGCGGACCGTATTTGTAGATGAGCCAGATGAAGAAGGCGAAGTACGCCACGGGAAAGAGCCACATGAGCATCGCGTTCATGCGGTTGTCACCCGGGGAGATATCCTCCTCCCGCTTGCCGCGCAGCTTGGAGGTCAGTTCGTAGACCCTGGCCAGCTGTGCGACCGCCAGAACGCCCAGGACCAGGACCAGGATGATCAGAATCTTCGTCATCGTGCGCTGTTATCGGGTTGAGGGACCGATCGGGTCGTTTCAGGTATGGTGATGGATGCTCTCATCCAGGTAAGGATGGTGTACCGGAGTGAGCGGCGCCTTCGTCAAGGTGTTCAGCACGACGAAGATGAACAGGCCCAGGAACGCGGCCAACAGACCGACCTCCAGGGCGCCGATCCCATGGAAATGCTCTCCGAGCGCGCTTGGCATCACCATCTGCACGACGTCCAGCCAGTGCCCGATGAAGATGATCGTCGCCACGGTGATCAGGAACCGGGGGTTCCGTTTGGCATCGCGGCTCATCAAGAGCACCATCGGCACGGCGAAGTTGATGAAGAACATGCCCCAAAGAAGCCAGGGATGTTCGTTGATGCGCACCTGGAAATAGATCACCTCCTCCGGGATGTCGCTGTACCAGATCAGCATGAACTGGCTGAACCAGAGATAGCTCCACAGGAAGCTGATGGCGAACACCCACTTGCCCATGTCATGGATGTGGCTGTTGTTCACCTGGGGCAGGTATCCCTTCCGCTTCAAGTAGAGGACGAGGACAAGGGCCGTGATCATCGCGCTCACCCACATTCCACTGAACACATACCATCCGAACAGCGTGCTGAACCAGTGTGCATCGATGCTCATGATCCAATCCCAGGACATCATGCTGCTGAACACGGCGAAGAACACAAGAAAGAGGGCGCCACGACGGTAGTTCTTGAGGTGGCTTGCCACCAACTGTTCCCCGTTCCGCTGGTCCATCTCCAGGCTCTGGCGGCGGAACCAGCGTGCGAACAGGATGAAAGTGGCGAGGTAGACGATCGTCCGCACCCAGAAAAAGACCGGGTTGAGGAACGCTGATTTCTCCGCGATCGCGGGGTCGAACGCATGGGGATCCGCCTCGTTGGGCACACGCACGTTCACATCCATCCAATGCCAGAGGTGGTGGATACCCAGGGAGCCGGCCAATAGAACGACCAGCAGGATGATGGCACCCACTGGAAGAAAGGACATGACGGCTTCGTATACGCGCTTCACCATCACGCTCCACGCGCTTTCAGTGGCGTACTGCAGGGCGAAGAAATAAAGCGTTCCGAGGGCTATGCCGAAGAAGAAGAACCCGTTGACGAAAAGGGCGGCCCAGGTGTGCTGGTGGCCCTCGCTATGATCGCCGATGATGCCGATCAAGGCCGCCGCGATCCCGACGACCATCAACGCCATGCTGATCGTGCGGGCCCTTTTGCTCATGGAGAAGTTCATCGCTGCTCGGTCGTTCAGGTTCAATTCGCGTTGGCCACCGCGGGCGTGGTCCCTTCCGAGGCCGCACCCGGCATTTTGCCGCCGTTCTGGAGGTATTTGACGTACTGCACCACCAGCCAGCGTTCCTCCTTGTTCAACTGGGAGGCATGACTTCCCATCGCCACGTTCTTTCCATAGGTGAGCGAGTGGAAGATCTTGCCCTCGGGCAGGTCGCGGAGGCCCGATGGACCAGGCGCGGTATAGCTGGGCGGGGGCGGATACCCCCCGTTCTGCACCACGGTCCCATCACCCTGGCCCTTCACACCGTGGCAGTGGATGCAGAACTTGCCGTAGATCACCTTGCCTTTCTCCACGTTCGCTTCCGTCATCGGGATCGGGCTGTGCAGCCCTAGGCCGGCCTGCTCATACCCCTCCGGTGTGTTCGCGTAAGGATAGGGGAAATGGAACTCCTCCTTCGAGGCGTCCATGCTGAATGGGATGGTCCCATCCACGGGTTTCCGGGCTTCCTGACGCTCGCGTTGGGCGAGCACCAGGCTGTCGTCGAACATGTAGGGGTCCTGTCCATAATCCACGTAAGCCTCGAGCGCAGGACTGCGGTACATGTCGGGCATGTATTCCATGCCGGGGCTGTTCGGATCGCCACCACAGGAGCTCAAAACCGCCGTCAGTGACAGTGCGGCTGCGATGATGCCCTTATGCTGCTTGGTCATGATGTCAGTATTGGCGCTCGTTGATCTCGAACACCGGGGTCTCCCGTAGCACGCCGATCACACCGTCGATATCGGCGTTGTCCTCGGAGCGTAGCTCGAGCACGAACTTATCGTCCGTGCTTCGTGGGTCCGGGTTACGTGCCGGCATGCCGGGCAGGGTCTTGTTGCGGACCAAATAGGTGATGGCCATTCCATGGGCCGCACAAAGCACTGTGAACTCGAAGGTCACGGGAATGAATGCGGGCAGGTTCTGATAGAGTGAGAAGCTCGGCTTCCCACCGATGTCCATCGGCCAGTCGTGGACCATGAAGTACCACATGCCGAGCAGCGCCAGGCTGGTGCCCATCAGTCCGAACATGAAACTGACGATGCCCAGTCTTGTGCGCTTGATCCCGATGATCGGGTCAAGACCGTGCACGGGAAAGGGCGAGAACACGTCGCGCACCTTCACACCAGCGGTCACCAGTTTCCGCGCCGCATCCTTCAGGACATCGGGGTCCTCATAGACCGCATAGACCACCTTGTTCGCCATGGAGCTCAATGATGATGGTGTTGGGCCTCCTGCTTGTAGCTCTCGCCGCTTACCTTCAAGATGGACTTGAGCTCATTGAGCGCGACCACCGGGAAGAACCGGGCGAAGAGGAGGTAGAGGGTGAAGAAGATGCCCAATGTGCCGATGAAGGTGCCCACATCGACCCAGGTGGGGTGGAACATGGTCCAGCTGCTGGGCAGATAGTCCCGATGCAAGCTGGTCACGATGATGACGAAACGCTCGAACCACATACCCGTGTTCACCACAAGGCTCATGAAAAAGGTGAACGTCAGGTTGGTACGCAACTTCTTGATCCAAAAGACCTGTGGACTGATCACATTGCACGTCATCATGCTCCAGTATGCCCACCAGTAGGGTCCCGTGGCCCTGTTGATGAAGGCGTAGCTCTCATACTCCACACCGCTGTACCAGCTGATGAACAGCTCGGTGATGTAGGCCACACCGACAATGGAACCCGTGACGATGATCACGATGTTCATGTATTCGATGTGCTTGACGGTGATGTAGCTCTCCAGGTGCATCACCTTGCGCATCACCAGAGCGAGCGTCTGCACCATCGCAAAGCCGCTGAAGACGGCCCCGCTGACGAAGTACGGCGGGAAGATCGTGGTATGCCAGCCGGGGATCACCGAGGTGGCGAAATCGAAGCTCACCACCGAGTGCACCGAGAAGACCAGTGGGGTGGCGAGTCCGGCGAGCACGAGGCTCACCTCCTCGAACCGTGTCCAGGCCTTCGCATTGCCCGTCCAACCGAAGCTCAGGATGCCGTATATCCTTTTCTGAACAGGCTTGGTCAGGCGATCGCGGATCGTGGCGAAATCAGGGATCAGACCGATGTACCAGAACACCAGCGAAACGCTGAAATAGGTGCTGATCGCGAACACGTCCCAGAGTAGCGGGCTGTTGAAGTTGACCCAAAGACTTCCGAACTGGTTCGGCAGCGGCAGCACCCAGTAGGCCATCCAGATCCGACCCATGTGGATGCCGGGGAAGGTGGCTGCCATGATGACCGCGAAAATGGTCATGGCCTCGGCTGACCGGTTGATCGCCATCCGCCAACGCTGGCGGAAAAGGAGCAGCACGGCGCTGATCAGCGTGCCCGCATGTCCGATCCCGACCCACCACACGAAATTCGTGATGTCCCAGGCCCAGTCCACCGTCTTGTTCAGACCCCAGACACCCACACCTTTGGAGATCAGATAGAGTATGCACCCCACGCCGTAGGCGGCGATCAGGGCGGCGATGGTCACCAGCACGTACCATCCCCGTGGTGCCTTGTTCTCGATCGGTGCCACGATATCGTGGGTGATATCGTGATAGGTCTTGTGACCCAGGATCAGAGGCGTGCGGATCGCTGATTCGGAATGCATGTTCCTTGTTCGTTATCCCTTGGCCGCTCAGGCCTCGTTTTCGGTCTCGATGTTGCGCACACGCGCCAGATAGTTCACGTTCGGCCGCATACCCACCTCTTCCAGCATGTGGTAGGAGCGTTCCTCCTCCGAGCGTGCACGGACGCGGCTGTTCGGATCGTTCAGGTCGCCGAAGACGATCGCCCCGGTGCCACAGGCGGCTGCACAGGCGGTCTGGATGGAGCCATCGGGTACCGGCGTGCCGGCCTTCTTCGCCTCCAGCTTTCCGGCCTGGATCCGCTGAACGCACATGCTGCACTTCTCGATCACACCGCGGGAACGCACCACCACGTCCGGGTTCAATACCATGCGGCCCACATCGTCCCAGGCCGGGTTCACCTCACCGAACTTCGGCGAGACATAATTGAACCAATTGAACCGGCGCACCTTGTATGGACAGTTGTTGGCGCAATACCGCGTGCCGATGCAGCGGTTATAGGCCATCATGTTCAGCCCCTCGAGGCTGTGCGTCGTGGCGGCCACCGGGCACACGGTCTCGCAGGACGCGTGGTTGCAATGCTGGCACATGACGGGCATGAAGACCACTCGTGGCATCTCACTGGGGTGCTCCATGTCCGTGTACATCTCGATCTTGCCGATCCCCTCCTCCTCGGCGCGCTCCTGGGTCATGTCGGAACTGTAGTACCGGTCCAGGCGCAACCAATGCATCTCCCTGCTCCGACGCACCTCGTCCTTGCCGACCACTGGGATGTTGTTCTCGCTGACGCAGGCGGTCAGGCAAGCGCCGCACCCCGTGCACGCGTTCAGATCGATGCTCATTCCCCAGCGATGACCGACGCTTTCCACCGCGAACTCCTCCCACAGGTCGACCTTGCTCACGTCCTCCCGGTCACGCGCGTCGATCTCACCGTCCTCGTTCACATCCACGTGCACCGGCAGGGTGGCCGGTGGATTGTAGGTGTTCTTGGGGTCGTGTTCCGCCCATACGCCGAACTCGGTCTCGCGCACCACGCTATCACGGCCCATGTCCGTGAGGTGGGTCTGCGTGATGGCGATCGGGTAGGTGGCGCCCGTGGGTGTGATCGTGGCGTTCAACACATGATAGCTGATGCTCCCGTTCACCAGCGAGGTGAAGGGGTATGCATTGTGTCCGACCGGCATCGGTTCGCCGTCCTCGTCCTTCAGACATGCCGCACGACCCACCTCCTCGCCATTGGCACCGCGGCCATAACCGAGCGCGACGCTGACAGTGCCGGGTCTTTGTCCCGGCGCTGGCACGACCGGCAGGTCGAAGGAGGTTTCGTTCACGCCGATGGTCACCACGCTTGCCGGTGCCTCCTGGCCCAGGTAAAGGTTCAAGCCCAGGTTCTTCATGTCCGTAGGCGACATGCAGACGTAGTTGTCCCAGGTCACCTTGGTCAGCGGATCGGGCATTTCTTGAAGCCAGGGGTTGTTGGCATGTAGACCGTTGCCAATGCTTTCCTTGGTGTAGAGCACCACCTCCCAATCCCCGGCCCCCTCCACGGCCTTGCGCGCCATCGAGGCAGCGGTCTGGACGTCCCCATTGAACATCTGCTCGGTCCTGGCGGGAGCGTAGGCATCATATCCCCCCTCGGCAAGTGCCCGGTCCCACATCGTTTCGAACGGTGGTGTGGTGCCGCCATCCGCATGGCCGGCCCAAGCGTTCCTCCACGTGTCCCTGATCAACCCATGGTGGTCCACATCCGCTGCGGCCCAGCGCAGGAGGCTGTCCTGCCACTGGCGGGTGTCGTGCAGGGGCCTGATCGTGGGTTGTGTGAGCGCATAGCGGCCCGCCTTGGGCATATGGTCGTTCCACGACTCGAGGAAGTGGTGGTCCGGACAGATCCATTGGCAAGCGCTCGCCGTCTCATCGGCGTGGTCGCTGGTGCTCACCGTGAGCCCCACCTGTGCCAACGCATCCCGGAACGCGGCCCCGTTCGGCAGACTGTAGACGGGGTTGACCCCCTGTATGATCAGCGCCCCCACCTTGCCGGCCTTCATGTCGGCGAGCAGGCGGAGCATGACCGCATCATCGCCCGCGTGCAGCCGCTGATGGCCATCGAGGTCGATGGTGGCGCCATAATTACCCAGCATCCAATTGATGTGGTCGACCATGGTCTGAACGCCCTCTTCATTGGTGCCGCACATCACCACGCTGCGACCCTTCGCGGCCCAGAGCTCATCCGCCACCCGGGATATGGCATCGCTGTCCGCACCCCCACCGATGAGCGTCGCTCCTGCCTTCTTCGCTATCGCGTCGTGGAGACCGATCACCAGACCCGGCACTTCACTGGGCTTGATCGCCAACCGCATATCGGCGTTCGCACCGGTGATGCTCATGCGCGCCTCGAACTGCCAGTGGCGGCTCATCGGACCGTTCTCCGGACGACGTCGCTTGGCATACTGCCAGGAGTTCTCCGTCGGATTTCCCCAACCGCTGAGCAGGTCGCAATCGATCCCCACGAGCACATCGGCCTTGCTCAGGTCGTAGCTGGGCAGCACACGCTTGCCGAAGCATTTCAGGTTCGCGGTCGCGGTCCCGCTGTAACTGATGGTATCGTACTGTACGTGGTCCACCTGGGCACCCACGGTCACCTGAAGACCGTCACCGCCATCAAGTTCGGTGCTGTACTTCATCCGGAACCGTTCAATGGCCGCCTTGCTGCTCGGGCTGATGATGGTCGGGGTGAGGATCACGATCCGGCCACCCTTGCTGCCGATCTCGTCCAAACGCCCCATGATCGCCTTGTCCGCGTCCGCCCAGGAGTGGGCCATCCTTTCGTTCTCTCCGTGCCGCATCACCGGGCCACGCACACGCGTGCTGTCGTAGAGCCCGAGCACCGAGGAATTGATGCGCGCATTGATCACTCCGTTGGTCAGGTCCGGGTCGCGATTGATACCGAACCGGGGGTTGCCTTGGATATGGATGGGGCGTCCTTCCCTTGTCTTGACCAGGATGCTCGCGAAGTCGGTGCCATCATAGTACGTGCTTGCATACCAGTTGGCCACACCAGGGGTGATCTCCTCGGGTTTGTTGACGTAGGGAATGCTCTTGATGACGGGGGTCTCGCAGGCGGCGAGGGATGCCGCACCCAGGCCGAAGCCCAGGAACTTCAGGAAATCACGGCGGCCGGTGGTGGCCCCGGCGAATCCCTTGTCGGAGAGGACCTGATCGATGGGCAGCGGCCCGGGGAACTCACTGTCCCGGCCTTTCATCGCCTCGGACGAACGGTCCAGTTCGCCCAGGTCCTTCCAATATCGCTTCGTGCTCGGCATGCGGCAGCGCGGTTGTTCTAGTAATGGCACTTGGCGCATTCCCAGCCGCCAAGCTCCCTAACAGTGATCTTCTCGTCCTCGAGGAATTGCTTCAGCTCGCGATGGCCAAGGTCGTCGCTGGCTTTCAAGCGGGCCATGATCTCGTCATAGTAACCGTTCCCGGCCATCTTGGCCTCCTTTTCATTGTGGCATTGGATGCACCACCCCATCGTGAGCGGCGCCCATTGTTCGGCCACGGTCATCTCCGTGTCGATAGGTCCGTGGCACTCCTGGCACTCCAGTTTGCCTACAGCAACGTGCTGGGCATGGCTGAAGAACACATGGTCAGGCAGGTTGTGCACCTTGACCCAGTGGATGGGGTGCTCTTCACCGGTATATGCCCCGCCGCCATTGTTCGCCGCGGGATCCCATCCCACGGCGGCGTAGATCTTAGCGATCTCCTGAGTGCCATCCGGCGTGCGGCCCTCGGCGACGGCCCTGTGGCAGTTCATGCAAACGTTGGGGCTGGGTATCCCGGCATGCTTGCTCTTTTCCGCCCCGCTGTGACAATACTGGCAATTGATCTGTAGGTTCTTGTCCGATGCCTTGCCGGCATGCAGGGTGTGGTTGAAGGCGATGGGCTGCTCCGGACGATAATGTGCCACGCCATCCCCGCCATACACACCGATGTCGAACGCCCAATTCCACAGCGTGACCAGCAGCACCGTGGTGATGAGCAGGCCCAACACGGAAGCGAAGACCTTGTTGTTCCAGGCCCAGGCCTTGAACCCTTGCCACATGGTCATGTCCGGCGCGGGCTCCAGACCCTGCTGTTCCCGTACGGCATTGGTCAGCCCCTTACGCACTCCGTTCAGCGACATCCAGACCACCACGAAGAGCAGCCCCAACACCAGGAACCACGGCCAGGCCGGGGTCTCTTCCGGAGCACCGGTCGGGACTGGCGCTTCCCCGGGCGGTGGTGCAGGTGGTGCGTAATTATCCGCGTAATACAGCACCGCATCGATCTCCGCATCGGAGATCGCCTGCGGCGTCATCAGGGTCTTGTTGTACTCGGCATAGAGCGCATTGGCATACTCATTGCCGGATTTCAAATATTCCTGGCTGTTATGGACCCAGGCGTGGATATCCCCCTTGCCGTCCCACCTTTCCTTGGCACCCTTCAGCGCCGGACCGGTCATGCGCTTGTCGGGCTTGTGGCAGCTGGCGCAGTTCTGTTTGAAGAGTTTTTCCCCCTGGTCGTATTGCGCCTGGTCGGCCGGCTGGGCGATGGACCATGAGCAGGTCAGGGAAAAGAGCAAGACCAGAGCCGCCTGGACCAGCCCAGTGGATCGATGTGAAAGCCTTACTGGATGCGGCATTCCGAGCGATTTAGCATGGGACCACCTCCTTTGGTCCGGCGCAAAAATAAACGGCGAGGCGGATGTGCTACTTGAGGGTTGCGCCAATGCACGAAGACCTTACCTATTTAGGATCATTCTAAATAGATATCCGGCAAGCCCCGTCCGCTTCTTCGGCCTCGGGATCAAATGGTACGAGAGCCCCCTGGGTCGGAGTCGAGCACGCGCGGACCTATTTTTGACCGCCACTTGACCATGTCCTCAGGCAACTTGTTCCGCACCGTTCTTCTCGGCGGCCTTCTTACCGGCCTGCCGTGTTCGGCCCAACCGCCGGTGCGCCTTTTCGAACCCTATCACCCCAAAAGCGACCCGCCTCCCCAGGACACTGCGAAGGAAGGGACGACCGTGCCGGGGATGGTGGTACTGAAAGGCGAGGAGCGCGTTCTGGATTTCGTGGCGGACTATCCGAACTTGGAGCATGTTGTGGATGGGTTCCGTGTGCAGATCTTCCTGGGGTCCAAGCCGGATGCCATGCGCATGCGCGCGACGTTCATGCAGCAGCATCCGGACATGCCGGCCTACCTGAGCTACCTCGCGCCCAATTTCCGCGTGCGCGTCGGCGACCTTCCCGACAGACTTTCGGCAGAGCGCTTGCGCCAGCAGCTCCGTGCCGATTTCCCCGGATGCTACATCGTACCGGACCAGGTGAAGCCCTCCCTTCGTCCGTTGGACCGATGACAGGGCGATGAGGCCTTGCCACCGATCGCGGTCAACTCCATACCTTGGGCCTCCTTCCGACCGGAAGACCGGATCCCCGTCGATCCGGTGGAGATGCCGAGGAGAAGGAAATGGTCCTGATGATGACCGACCGTGCATCGTCCCGGAGATGGCTTGTGGCCCTTGGCCTGCTCATTGGCATGGGGACCACTGCCGATGCCCAGTACTTCCGCACCGCCGATTATTGGAAGACCCACCGGGGCGAGATCACGGTCGGATTGGGGGCGTCCAATTTCCTGGGTGAGCTGGGCGGGCGCAACCAGATCGGCACCAATTTCATCTGGGACCTTGAGATCAGCCAGACCCGACCGGCCATCAGCCTGGCCTACCGCTACTACCTGCGGGAACGGCTCAGCCTCCGGACCACCATCACCTACGGGGTGCTCGCCGGCAACGACAACTTGACCACCGAGTACGCGCGGAACACGCGGAACCTGAGCTTCAAGTCCGACCTTTTCGAAGGTGCGGTGATCCTGGAGTACCACCCCTTTCTGGAGGAGCTCGGGCACCTGTTCGACCTGCGCGGGGTGAAGGGAACGCGGTCGAGCCGGATCGGACTATACGGTTTCGTCGGCGTAGGCGCCTGCTATTTCGATCCGAAGGCCAAGTTCAACAATACCTGGGTGCGTCTGCGTCCCCTGCACACCGAAGGCCAAGGGCTGCCGAACGGGCCGGCGGAATACTCCAACTTCAGCATCTGCATTCCCATGGGTATCGGAATACGGAAACAGATGTCGAAGCAGATCAGCCTGGGCGTCGAGTTGCAGTATTCAAAGACATTCACCGATTACATCGACGATGTGAGCGGCAACTATTATGACAATACCGCGATCCGCGACAACTTCGGCGATATCGCGGCCTATCTGGCAGATCCGAACCTCACCGGCGGCAGGTACGGAGAGGGAGAGCAGCGGGGCGACCCGACCGACAATGACGCCTACCTCTTCTTCAAGCTGCAGATGAACTACAAACTGTATCGCTACAAGTCGCGGAACAAGCACTACCGCACACGCCTACGGAGACAGAAGATCGTGTTCTAGGGACCTTCGGGTCCGGAACGAACGAAGAACGGCCGGTACTCCCGGCCGTTCTTCGTCCTGGGAATTGCGTGGTTCAATCGTCCAGCGTCCGCTTCACCTCCACCATCTCGAACGCTTCGATGTGGTCGCCCACCTTGATATCGTTGAATTTCTCGACGTTGAGCCCGCACTCGTACCCGTGGGACACTTCCTTCACATCGTCCTTGAAACGTTTCAATGTGCCCAGGTCGCCGGTATAGATCACGATACCATCGCGAATGACGCGGACCTTGTTGTTACGGGTGATCTTGCCGTCGAGTACGAAGCAGCCGGCCACTGTACCCACCTTGCTGATCTTAAAGGTGTCTCGCACCTCGGCGGTACCGACGACCTTCTCCACCTCTTTCGGAGCGAGCATGCCCTCCATGGCCTGCTTGATCTCCTCGATGGCGTCATAGATGATGGAGTAGAGACGGATGTCGATCTCCTCGTTCTCGGCGAGCTTCCGCGCACCCGGCGTGGGGCGGACCTGAAAACCGACGATGATGGCGTCCGAAGCGGTCGCCAGGAGCACGTCGCTCTCGGCGATCGGACCGACGGCCTTGTGGATCACGTTCACCTTGATCTGTTCCGTGCTGAGCTTCAGCAATGAATCCGTCAGCGCCTCGACGGAGCCGTCCACATCCCCTTTCACGATGATGTTGAGCTCCTTGAAATCACCGATCGCCAATCGCCGGCCGATCTCGTCGAGCGTGATGTGCTTGTGGGTCCGGATGCCTTGTTCGCGCTGCAATTGCTGCCGGCGCGTGGCGATGGTGCGTGCCTCCCGCTCGTCGGCGAACACGTAGAAGTGGTCACCCGCGTTCGGCGCTCCGTCCAGACCGAGTATGGATGCGGGCGCACTGGGCCCCGCCTCCTGGATCCCGGACCCCCGTTCGTTGAACATGTTCCGGACACGACCGCTGAATTGGCCGGCCAGGATCACATCCCCCCGCTTCAGGGTGCCACCCTCCACGAGCAGGGTGGTCACGTAGCCACGCCCCTGTTCCAGTGTGCTTTCGATCACCACACCGGTGGCCCGCTTGGCAGGGTCCGCCTTCAGATCGAGCAATTCGGCCTCAAGGAGCACTTTCTCCAACAACTGGTCAACGCCCGTTCCTTTCTTGGCGCTGATCTCCTGGCTTTGGAATTTGCCACCCCACTCCTCCACGAGGATGTTCATCTGGCTCAGTTCCTCCCGCAACTTGTCGGGGTTCGCCCCTTCCTTGTCGATCTTGTTGAATGCGAAGATCATGGGCACTCCGGCGGCCTGGGCGTGGTTGATGGCCTCGCGAGTCTGGGGCATCACGTTGTCATCAGCGGCGATGACGATGATGGCGATGTCGGTGATCTGTGCGCCACGGGCACGCATGGCCGTGAACGCCTCATGGCCCGGTGTATCCAAAAAGGTGATGTGCTTCCCATTGGGCAGGGTCACACTGTACGCCCCGATGTGCTGGGTGATGCCTCCGGCCTCCCCCGCCACCACGTTGGCGTTCCGTACGTAATCGAGCAGCGAGGTCTTCCCATGGTCCACATGGCCCATGACGGTGACGATAGGCGGTCGTGCGGAGAGGCGCGTGGGATCATCCTCCTCCATCGGGATCGTTTCCTGCACCTCGGCACCGACGAACTCCACTTTGAAGCCGTATTCGTCCGCGATCACGGACAGCGTTTCCGCATCCAAGCGCTGGTTGATGCTCACCATCATGCCCAGACTGAAACAGGCCTTGATGATGTCCGTGACCGGCACACCCATCATGGAGGCCAGTTCGGAGGCTGTTACGAACTCGGTGACCTTGAGGGTCTTGCCCGCCAGTTCGCGCGCGGCCATCTCCTCTTCCAGTCGCTGGTAGCGCTCCGCACGTTTGTCCCGGCGGATCTTGGACCCACGGCTCTTTCCGCCACCGGTCAGGCGCGCGAGCGTCTCGCTCACCTTCTTCTTCACCGCGTTCTCGTCCAGTTCGCCCGGACGCCCGCCTCGGCCCGGTTCGCGTTGCTCCTGCTGCACCGCCCGATCGATGTTCACCGGACCCGGTTTCACGATGCGCTTCCGGCGCCCGCGTCGCTCTTCGCCTCCGCGTTCGGCGGGTTTGCGTTCGCGCTCCTTGGGCAGGTCGATCTTGCCCACGGTCTTCGGACCGGAAAGCTTCTCCGCCGTCGCCCGGATCAGTTCGGGCTCCGCGGGCTTGTCGGGTTCCGCGGCCGGTTCGTCCGGGGCGCTCGCAACTGTCCCCTCCTTCCCATGCTCTCCCGGCGGGGGGGCAGTGGGCGGCTCCTTTTCGGCGCCCTTCCCGCCCTTCTCCAGATCGATCTTGTCCAGGACCTTCACCGCGGGCTTCTCCACTTTGGCCTTGATCACCTCGGGCTCGGAGGGTGTGACCGGCGGTGCGGGCACCTCATCCGTTGGCGCCACGTTGTGTATCAACACCACCTCCCCTTCGGCCCTGGCCTTGGTGGCGTTCTCCTTGGCGGCATCGGCCAGGGAGATGGTCTCCCGCTCCTGGCGCTGTTGCACCGACCGTTGACTGAGCTGCTTTTCCTTGCGGTCCTTCCCGAACTCTTCGAGGAGCAGGTCGTACAGGTCCGTCGGGATCTTCGTATTCGGATTGTTGTCCACCGTGTGTCCCTTCTTCTCAAGGAACTCCACGACGGTGTGGACACCGAGATTGAACTCGCGCGCCACCTTGCTCAGTCGTACGCCTTTGTCCGTGCCGCTCATTCGGTCTTCAGTTCGTTCTTCCCAAGCCCGATCACCGGGCATGGCCCTATCCCTCCAGTTCGGTCTTCAGGATCCGGACCACTTCCTTGATCGTTTCCTCCTCGAGGTCGGTGCGTTTCACCAGATCGTCCAGCGGGATATCGAGTACGGCGCGGGCCGTGTCGCAACCGATGGCGCGCAGTTCGTCGATGATCCACTGATCGATCTCATCGGAGAACTCACTGAGGTCCACGTCATCGGTCACCTCATCGGTCTCGCGATAGACATCGATGTCGTATCCCGTCAGTTTGCTGGCCAGCTTGATGTTGTGTCCACCCTTGCCGATGGCAAGCGCCACCTGGTCCGGCTTCATATACACCTCGGCGCGCTTGTTGTCGCCGTCCAACTTGATGTTGCCGATCTTGGCCGGGCTCAGTGCCCGCTGGATCAGCAGCTGGTCGTTGTTCGTGTAGTTGATCACATCGATGTTCTCGTTCCGGAGCTCCCGGACGATGCCGTGGATGCGGCTGCCCTTCATGCCCACGCATGCGCCCACGGGATCGATGCGGTCATCGTAGCTCTCCACGGCCACCTTCGCGCGTTCGCCGGGTTCCCGAACGATGCGTTTGATGTTGATCAGACCATCATAGACCTCGGGCACCTCCTGTTCGAAGAGCTTCTCCAGGAATTCGGGTGCCGTGCGGCTGAGGATCACCACCGGGGTATTGTTGCGCATCTCGACCTTCCACACGACGGCACGAACGGTGTCACCCTTCTTGAAGAAATCGCTCTTGATCTGCTGGTCCTTGGGCAGGATCAGTTCATTGCTCTCGTCGTCGAGCACGAGCGTCTCCCTCTTCCAGACCTGATAGACCTCACCGGTGATGATCTCTCCGACGCGCTCCTTGTACTTGTTGTAGAGGTGGTCCTTCTCCAGTTCCAGGATCCTGCTCTGGAGGTTCTGCTTGAGCGATAGGATGTTGCGGCGACCGAAGTCATGGATCTTGACCTCCTGGCTCACCTCCTCGCCCACTTCGAAATCGGGCTCGATCTGCCGGGCGTCGGACAGCGAGATCTGCGTGTTCTCGTCCTCCAGGTCGTCGTCGTCCACGATCTCGCGATTCAGCCAGATCTCCAGGTCGCCCTTGTCGGGGTTGATGATGATGTCGACCTTGGCTTCTTCCCCGAAACGTTTCTTCACCACGCCGCGGAATACGTCCTCCAGGATGCCCATCATGGTCACCCGGTCGATGTTCTTGAGGTCCTTGAACTCGCTGAAGGACTCGATGAGGTTCACGGTGCTCATGGCCCGATCAATTGAACTTGATGCTTGCTTTGGTTTCTCGGATATCGGTATGGGCCAGGAGGGTGGGCTCGGGATCGAGCTTGGCCGGTCGGCCTTTGACCTTGCTTGGATGCTGGATGCGCAGGACGAGCCCTTCCGGAGCGACCTTTTCGAGGAGCCCTTCCAGCTTCCGTCCGTCGGCCATCTCCACTTGGACGAGCCGGCCCGTATGCTTCACGTATTGCTCGGGCACCTTGAACGGTCGGCCCATACCGGGGCTACCCACCTGGAGCTCCACGTCATGACCTCCCGCATCCAGATCGGCACGGATGGCCTTGTTCAGGGCGGCGAGCTGCTCCAATCGGATCGACCGGGGGTCGTCCACCTCCACCACCACCTTATCTCCCGGGCGCACCACCACATCCACAAGGAAATGTCCCGTGTCCATCAGATGGCGTTCGACGATGGCCTTGACCTCCTGCACCGTGATCATCTTCTTCCGGGCCGGGGAACAAAAAAGAGGGGGCACCCCCTCTTCACGCGTTCCTCGACTGTCGTTGCAAAGGTATGCACATCCGGCTCACCCGCAAAACGCGTCAGTAATGGAGTGGTGCTTCAGTGGCGCTTGCGGTCCATTCCAGGCACCTCTGCCGGCCGATCGTCCTTGCCCGGCATTGCCGTGTCGGTCTTTCGGGCACCGTTCTCGAACTCCATGGTCTTCACCGGCCTCCCGTCGCGCCCATAGATCGTCATCGTCCCGGCCAGCCTGCCATGATCGTAGCTCATCTCCTGGACCACACGACCCCGCTGATCATAGACCGTGCATTTGCCATGGGGCTCCCCGGCCAGCATGCCCTGTTCGCGCATCTTCACTCCGGCATCGTCATAGTAGGTCCAAGGACCACTGGGCAGGCCCTCCACATAAGCACCCTCGCTGATGGGATAGCCTTGGGTGTTGAATGCTGTCCAACGCCCGTTCCTTCGGCCTTCGAGGTAACCACCCTCCTCCTTCACACGGCCATCCTCGTACCAGAACTTCCACGGCCCGTTCTTCAGGTCGTCCTCCCATTGGCCCTGGTATTCCTGGGTGCCGTCCGGGAACCAGCCACGCCAGAGGCCATCCAGCCTCCCGGCCTTGAAGGTGCCCGCGTCCTTCTGCTTTCCGCTCTCGAACCAGCTGCTCCACGCCCCGTCCGCGAGACCGTCCACATAGGCCCCTTCCTGGAGCTTGTTGCCGTTCTCGAACCACGTGGTCCAGATGCCCTGCTTCAGGCCCTCCTGGTAGGAACCCTTCTTCCAGAACTGACCGGTCGGGTAGAAGTAGACCCAATCCCCTTCCTCTTTGTCGGCATGGAACACGCCGGTGGTGCTGAGCTGGCCGTTGGGGTACCAGTAGCGCCAAGTGCCCTCCCGCTCATCGGCCTCGAACGGCCCTTCCATGTCCTTCCCTCCCGCTGTCGTATACCAGGTCCATACACCATGCTTGGCGCCGTTCAGGTAGGACCCTGTGGTATGGGGCTCCCCCGAGCGGAAGTTCAGGGTGAACGGCCCATTGAGCACTCCCCTAGTGTAGGTCTCCGTCTTTTCCGTCCGGCCATCACTGAAGCCATAGGACCAGGGACCGTCCTTCACTCCGCCGAGGTAGGCTCCTTTGGCCTTCACATTCCCCGCCGGATAGTATTCGACATAGGGTCCACTGCGCACCCCGTACGCATAGGTGGATTCATCGTGCAAAGTGCCGCTGCCGTAATAATCCCGGAGCGTGCCGCTGCCTGCGATGACGGTATGCGTGCTGTCCCTGTCCCAAGCATCCAGAAGGAGGCAGACCGTATCCTGACAGTTCTCCCGCATCATCTGTCTACCGTCCGCGTACCAGTACGCCCACACCCCGGCCTTGTTGCCGTTTGCGTACACGCCCCGCTCCATGGGCGTGCCGTCCCGGTAGAAGCTCTGCATCAGGCTGTCCTGCCGGCCGCGATGGATGTAGCCATCGTGCTGGACCTGACCGTTGTCGTAGTAGATCACCACATGACCATCCCGCTGCCCCGAGCGGAAATCGGACACTTCCGCAAGGCGGCCCTGGGGATCCCAGAACCGCCATTCCCCCCATTCGCGTCCGTTCACCAGCAGCCCTTCGCTCTTTTTGACCGTTCGGGTGCTATCCCAGTGGTCCACGTAGGGAGTGACCGCCTGCGCCTGCAGGAGAAGAGGGACAACGGCGAACAAGGAAAGTGGCCAACGCATCGCGGCGAAAATAGCTGGGTGGGAGCGGGTCGGTCCTCGAAGAACGGACAAGATGCCAACCGAGGTATGCGGAAGCAGCGACCCCGGGGCTGCGTGTGGCCCTAACTTGCGCCTCCTATCCCATGGGACAGCGGAGGACCTTGAGCGTGCTGCTCGCGATGGCGGGTGTGGTGCTGCTTTTCGCCGGGTGGACCAGCGCGACGGAACATGAACCCCACCGCTACCACTCGGCATTGGAGAATTGGCTTTTCAAAACGGACAACGGAGGGCTGGTGGTGCAGTTCTCCACCTACTTCGTGACGGGTGGGCGCTGCGCCGGTTGTCATGGGGGGGATTCCCTGGGTGTGGCCAGCGTCGACAGCACGGGCAGGGACGTGAACATCGCTGATGACTGGCGCAGCACCATGATGGCCAACAGCGCACGCGATCCCTTCTTCCGCGCCAAGATGGAGCATGAGGTGTTGGTGAACCCCGCCCACCAGACGGCCATCGAGAACAAGTGCACGAGCTGCCACGCCCCATTGGGCATGCATGAGGAGCGGATGCTGGGCCACACGCCCTTCACCGCGGCTATGCTGGACACGAGCGTGATCGGGCAGGACGGTGTGAGCTGCCTGAGCTGCCACCAACAGGATCCCGACAGTGCGGGTCGTTCCTTCTCCGGCGAACTGCATTTCGACTCCGCGCGGGTCTATGGTCCCTATGCGGATGATGACATCGTACCGGAGATCATGGAGTTCTTCGTGGGGTGGCGGCCCGGGTTCGGCGAGCACATCCAGGATTCGCGCGTGTGCGCGGGATGCCACACCCTGATCACGGGAACGCTGGACCTGAACGGCACGCCCACCGGCGACTCCTTCGTGGAGCAGGCCACCTGGCACGAGTGGAAGAACTCGGACTATTTCGGCGTGGAGGGATGTCGGGGATGCCACATGCCGCGGTTGCAGGACAGCATCATCCTCGCCTCCGACTATGCCTTCCTGAGCGGGCATTCGCCTTTCGGGCTCCACCATCTTGCGGGGGGGAACGTGTTCATGCTCCAATTGCTCAAGGAGCACAAGGACCAGCTGGGGATCCCGGCCACCGACGTCCAGTTCGACAGCACCATAACCCGGACCATGGCGATGCTGCAACAACGCGCCGTGGACCTGGAGCTGGAACTGGTGGGACGAACGCCCGACACCGCATACATCGACGTGAAATTGACCGACCGGGCGGGCCACAAGTTCCCCAGCGGCTATCCGAGCCGCCGGGCCTTCGTGCAGGTGCTGGCGATCACTCCGCTGCAGGACACCCTTTACGCGAACGGCCTCTGGGACAATGCCTTCGAGGTCGTGGGGCATGACAGTCCCTATGAGCCACACCACGATGTGATCACCGATCAGGGACAAGTGCAGATCTACGAGATGGTGATGGGCGACGTGAACGGGGATGTGACCACCACGCTGGAACGCGCACTGTCACCATTGAAGGACAACCGCCTGGTGCCCATCGGGTTCTCCACCACGCATTCCGCCTACGACACCACCCTGATCGCCGGTGTGCCGGCCAGCGACACCGACTTCAACCACGACGCCCTGGGCGACGAGGGGAACGGTGGCGACATCGTGCACTACCACGTGGCCCTGGACGGGTACGATGGTCCTGTGCAGTTCACCGCGCGGGTGTTCTTCCAGCCCGTTCCACCCGCTTGGAACGCGGAGATGTTCAGCTTCAGCGGTCCGCGTATCGATACCTTCCAGACCATGTACGCCAATGCCGATGGCACGCCGACCTTGGTAGCCATCGATTCCCTGAGCGACGACCGCACGGCCATCTTCGGCCCCGACGCCGGGCACGTGCGCATCTGGCCCAACCCGACCACCGACGGCATCGTGCGGATCGATGCACATGATGCGGAACTGCTCGGCGTGTATACGGCGGACGGACGCAGGTGCGCGATGCGGACGGAACGGTACGCCGATGGATGGCGCCTGACCCTGCCGCGGACACCGGGCATCTACCTGCTGCGGGTGCGGTCCTGGGGACATGACATCTTGTATCGCGTGGTCCGGCACTGAGGATCGGGACTTCTGCGCATCTTCGGTCCATGCCCCGGCCCACGCCCCGACTCCGCAAACAGAGCCTGCGCACCGAGATCGATGCGGCCTGGCTCTACGGACGCGTGGCCGACCACGAGGCGGACCCGGACATCGCCCGGCTCTTCGGCGAGATGGCGCGGATCGAGCGCGGCCATGCCGACCACGCGTTCCGCGATCTGTCCGCCGATGGACTCGTGAACGAAATGCCGGGACCTACCTGGCAGGCCCGGTTGCTCGACCGGATCGGTGGCATCCTGGGCTACGAGCATGTGATCGCCCAGCTGATGGACACCGAAAAGGGACTGGCGCGGGCGAGCGTCGACCTGAAGCGCCGGGCCGGTGAACCGCTGAGCGGATCGGAGGAGAACCATGTGCGCATCCTTCGGTCGTTGCTCGCCAACAAGAGCCGGGTGGGCGGTGAACAGATCGGGCGCATCGAGGGCCGGCACCGGACCGTCGGTGGCAACGCGCTGCGGGCGGCGGTGCTGGGCGCCAACGACGGTCTGGTGAGCAACATGAGCCTGGTGATGGGCGTGGCGGGCGCCACCGCCGGCGAAGAGGGCGTGCTGCTGGCGGGACTGGCGGGACTGCTGGCCGGCGCGCTCAGCATGGCCCTGGGTGAATGGATCAGCGTGAAGAGCTCGCAGGAATTGTACGAACGCCAGATGGCCCTGGAAATGGTGGAGCTGGAGACCAACCCGGAAGGCGAACGCAAGGAGCTCGCCCTGATCTACATGGCCAAGGGCATCCCGGAGGCGGACGCGCAGCACCTGGCCACCGAACTGATCGCGGACAAGGAAAAGGCGCACGCCATGTTGGTGAAGGAGGAACTGGGCATCAACGCGGAAGACCTCAAGGGTTCGGCCTGGGAGGCAGCGATCACCTCGTTCCTGCTGTTCGCAGCAGGCGCCATCCTGCCCGTGCTGCCGTTCCTGTTCATCCATGGCGCGCGCGCCATCGCCTGGAGCATCGGGGCAAGCGCGGTGGGGCTCTTCCTGATCGGCGCGGCGATCACCCTGTTCACGGGACGCAGCATCTGGTATTCCGGCATGCGGCAGGTGCTCTTCGGACTGGCGGCCGCGGCGATCACCTTTGGCATCGGGCATCTGATCGGGGTGAGCGTCGCCGGATGAACGCGAACGGGGCCACATGGCCATCCGTTACCTTCCACGCCGATGATCCACTCCATCCTCGCCGACAAGGCCACGCGCCTCTACATCATCCTGGGGGCCTTCTTCGCCGCCAACGCGCTGCTGGCCGAGATGATCGGTGTGAAGCTGTTCCAATTGGAGGACCTGTTGGGCATCACCAAGGCGGACTTCAGCCTGCTCGGCCAGCCACACCTGAGCTTCGTACTGAGCGTGGGCGTGCTGCCCTGGCCGATCGTGTTCATCATGACGGACATCATCAACGACTATTACGGGGTGCGTGGCGTACGCTTCCTCACGCTGATCACCGCGGCGTTGATCGCCTTCGGGTTCGGCGTGATGTACCTGTCGATCCACATGCCGCCGGACCGGAGCTGGTGGCTCACCAGCAGCAGCGGCCAGGGCGTGCCCGATATGCAGGCCGCGTTCAGCAGCATCTTCGGCCAGGGCATGAACATCATCGTGGGTTCGCTCACCGCCTTCATCATTGGGCAGATGGTCGATGCGGTGAGCTTCCGCTGGATGAAACGCATGACCGGCGACAAGCGCATCTGGCTGCGGGCCACCGGCAGCACGCTGATCAGCCAACTGATCGACAGCTTCGTGGTGACCTATGTGGCCTTCTGGCTGTTCCGTGACATGACCTTCGCCATGGCCACGGCGCTGGCCATGACCGCCTACGCGTACAAGTTCATCGTCGCAGTTGTCAGCACACCGCTGATCTACCTGGTGCACGCCGGTGTGGAGCGCTACCTCGGGCACGAACGTGCGGTGCGAATGCGGGAGGCCGCACTGCGGATGGCCGACGAACAGTGAGCCCTCAGCTGCCGGGCGGCGTCCACCGCACGATGGTCGATGCCACCGGCTTCACCGTGGAGAGGTATTCGTAGATAGCACCAAGGTCCTGGTCGGTCATGCCCGTGTACATCATCCAGGGCATGATGGTCTGGAAGTCACCGGCCTTCCAATCGATGGCCGCCGGCATATAGGTGCTGTCACTGTATTGCTTGAACCGGGCGATGAAGGCCTCCCTCGTCCAAGCGCCGATGCCGGTGGTCTTTTCCGGGGTGATGTTCGCCGAGCGCAGCACCGCGCCGTTGGGAAGATGGAACTCGAACCCGCCGGCGAACGGTTCACCGATCTTCTTGCCCTTCTCCGCCTTCGTATGGCATTCGCCGCATCCCGCCGCGTTCACCAGGTAGGCACCGTAGGCCACCGGATCGGCCGGATCGGGGCGCTTCACCGGCTCCGCCGGTTTCGGGATGGTGTGCAGGATCACGCTCATGGGGAAGTCCGCCTCGGAAGGATCCGGGGAGGAATCGATCGGGGCCAGTGAACGCAGATAGGCGATGAGACTGTAGACGTCCTCGGAGTCCATCGTACGGTAGTTGGGATAGGGCATCACCGGGAAGAAGGGATGGCCGTCCCGGCTCACACCACTGGTGATCGCACGGTAGATCTCGCCATCGCTCCAATCACCAATGCCGTGCGGCGTGATGTTCCGACTGATGAAACGACCGGGGAAGTTCATGCTCCGATCGAACACCTCACCTCCCTTGCCGAGCGTGCCGGGCTTCAGGGGGGCGGCGAACGTGTTCCAGTCGCGGGTGCTGTGGCAATCCATGCACACACAGACATGGTTCGCGAGGTACTCCCCGCGCGCCACGCGTTCGGGCGTCACCTCGACCTTCAGGTCCTTGGGCGCCTCGATGTTCGGCAGGGCTTTGGACACGTACGTGATCGCGCCGACGATCACCACCAGTGCGATCAGCACCAGGTACAGGACGATCTTCAACAACTTCTTCATGGATGTGCGGTATTGGGGCACCGAAAATAACCGGCACCAGCCATCCCAAAAAATCGGATCCGGACGACGTCCGACGATCGCGCCTACAGCTTCATCACCTGCACCGCACTGCGACCGCGTTCCCCTTTCGTCTCCAGGACGTAGCATCCCGGGGCGAGCTCCCCCAGATCGATCCATTCGACCGTTCCGTGCGGACGCCAGGTGCGGAGCAGCGCACCCTGGAAGCCGACCAGTCGCAGCGCGTCGGTCGCTGGGGGCAGTTCCACCCGCAGGCGGCCGGCGGTGGGGTTCGGGGCGACATGAAGACGGATGCCATCACCCTGCACCGCGATACCGGTGTTTCCCGTCCACTGCGTGGTGCCGCCAGGCACCGTCACATTGGTGGAGGGGTTCCCGGGGCCGGGTGTGGGGAAGTTGTCGGTGACCACCTCCCCGTAATAAGTGGGACCGATGAAATACGGGTATGCGGAGTTGAGGTCCGCGTCCACCGTGCCGAAATAGGCATAGGTGCCGTTCGGGTATTCGGGGGTCTTGCAGAAGCGGCCGTTGTGCTGGTCGAGGTCGCCCGCACCGGGAACGTATTCATAGTCCTGGATGAAACAGCCGAGCGGATATTGCGCGTTCACGTTCGGCCCGTACGCACTGCTGTTGAGCACGGTGCCATCGGCCAGTTCGTGCCGCTGGGTGATGCCGCGCAACTGCCAGCTGCTCTCGATGCGGCGGATGCCGCTGTTCGGGTCATTGGGGTCATCATAGCCATAACAGCCATAGATCGGATAGCCATCGAACGCGAAACCGATCAGGGGTGAATGCACGTTGGCATCAGGGCTGTAGAGACCGTCCGCAGGATACAGGTTGCAGATGGCGGAGAGCACCACGTTCGCGGTGCTGAACGGAATGGGGTTCTGGTGATGATGGTACCTGCCCTGGGTGACGCCATTGGGGCCCTGGCTTGGTGCGGGGTGGCCCTTCGAACAGTCCATGCCGTCGTTCTCCCAATACACCGCGTTGCGCAACCAGACGCCGGCGTTGTTGTAGCTCATCGCATCCTCCGCGTTGAAGATCGGCACCCCATTGATCAGCACGCCGATGTGGCCGAGCGGTGCTTCGAGGCTCGTGCCCGCCACCTGGGGCACCCGTGGGATCCGGAAGATGTAGCCGTTGTCCGCCGCCAGCGAGGGGTTGCCGTCCAGAAAAGGACCGGTCGGGTAGGCCGGTATGCCGGTCGCGGAGATGTACGCATCGGTGGCATCATACTGCACCAGTTGCACATCAGCGAGCGTGGTCATCGTCTGCGGCGTGCTGTTGCCCTGAACGTAGTAGCTACCGGTCTCCCCCTGGTTCAGGACCCAGGAGGTGACCTCGGGGCCCTGCGCGGTGAGGGTCAGCGCACTGAAGAGGAATGGGAACGTGGCGTAGCATTGCTTCATCGGTACGTGGGTATGGGAGGATGTGCAAATTAGGACCGCGGGAGAGCGGAAAGGTTCGATCGGATGCACGAGGTACGGCACACATGAAGCGGAAACGAGAACGGCGGGAACGTTCCGTACGGGACCTGCTCCGGAGCCGGAAGCGCGCCGCGCAGAAGGAGGCCGGTGCGCTGGACGGTCGCTTCCGTCAACGCGTGGTGAAGAGCGGACGGACGTACACCCGGAAGCACAAGCATCGCGGGCGCAGCGAGGAGTGAGCCGAAAAGCGAAGGGTCCGCCGCGGCGGACCCTTCCTTGCGTGCTTGAACGCCTTACTTCTTCTTCGCAGCCTTCTTCTTCGGGGCGGCCTTCTTGGCAGCGGCCTTCTTCTTCGGCGCAGCCTTCTTCTTGGCGGCGGCCTTCTTCTTCGGCGCGGCCTTCTTGGCGGTGGCTTTCTTTGCCATGATCACAAGGATTTGACGCGAACCTACTCCGGCGTCGCGTTCGCCGATCACCACACCGGCATCTCGAAATCAACCGGCATTTGTTCATGACGCGATCACGCACCGTCGTCCGGCACACCCACCTGCATCGCGCACGTGATCGCGCCCGCCGTACCTTGGGATCGCATGTCCAGGAACATATCCTCCCTCTCGGGCCGCGCTGGAAAAGAGCTCGATGATTCGCTGTGGGAACGCCTGCAGGCCGCCGCCGCGAAGAACAACGGCACACCCGCGACCGACGCGCTGACCGATGTCGCGGAGGACTTCCTCATCGGCGAGGCCATCACCTATGGCACCAGCAGCTTCTACGATTTCCTGAAGAAGGGGAACGCAGGCAAAAAGGCGTACGTGTGCAACGGCAGCACCTGCCTGGTCGCCGGCACGCAGGACCATGTGCACGCCGAACTGCGCAGGCATTTCAAGGAGGAGGAGATCGGCCACATGTGCTGCCTCGGCCGCTGCCACGAGAACAGTTCGTTCAACGCGGGTGGTGTGAACTACAGTGGCGATGCGATCGATCACCTCGACGAGATCCTGAGCAGTGGCACCGTACCGTCGACCCATCGGGTCGACAGCTACCACGTGGGTACCTCCATGTCAGCGCCCATCCTCACCGCGCCGATGCCGTCGCTGGAGGAATTCTACGCCTTGTGGGAACGCGTGCTGACGAGCGACCCCAAGGACATCCTGGCCGAGGTGAAGACCGCGACCATCCGCGGACGGGGCGGTGCGGGATTCCCGATGGGACTGAAGTGGGAGAGCTGCGCGAACACGCCCGGCGATCAGAAGTACATCGTGTGCAACGCGGACGAGGGCGACCCCGCCGCGTTCAGCGACCGCTACCTGCTGGAGCAACGCCCGCACCTCGTGCTCTTCGGCATGATGGTGGCCGGCTATTGCGTGGGTGCGGACACCGGCGTGCTGTACATCCGCGCCGAATACCCCGAGGCGGTGGAGATCGTGAAGCAGGCGGTGAAGGAGCTGGAGGAAAAAGGCTGGCTCGGAAAGGACATCAAAGGCTCCGGTTTCAACTACCGGTTCAAAGTGATCAAGGCCGCGGGGGCATATGTCTGCGGGGAAGAGACCGCGTTGCTCAACAGCATCGAAGGCAAGCGTGGCGAAGTGCGCACACGTCCACCCTATCCCACGCAACAGGGGCTCTTCCTCAAGCCGACCGTCGCGAACAACGTGGAGACGCTCGCCACGGTGCATTGGGTGGTGGAGCACGGCGGTGCGGCCTATGCGAAGCTCGGCACCGAACGCACCACGGGCAGCAAACTGGTCTGCCTGGATAGCGCCTTCAACCGCCCCGGACTGTACGAGGTGGAATGCGGCACTCCGCTCAGCAAGGTGATCGACGAGCTCGGCCAGGGCTTCAAGAAGAAGGTGAAGGCCCTCCACATCGGCGGACCGCTCGGCGGGATCGTGCCCCTGAGCAAGGTCGAAAAGCTGGGCATCGACTTCGAGAGCTTCCAGAAGGAGGGCTTCCTGCTCGGTCACGCCAGCGTGCTGAGCATCCCGGATGACTTCCCCATGATCGCCTACCTCGAACACCTCTTCGAATTCACCGGCATGGAGAGCTGCGGCAAGTGCTTCCCCTGCCGCATCGGCAGCGTGCGCGGCATGGAGATGATCCAGAAGGCGCGTACCGAGGACTTCAAGATCGACCGCCAGCTGTTCGACGACCTCGTGGAGACGATGGAGATCGGCTCGCTGTGCGCGCTGGGTGGTGGACTGCCGCTGGGCGTGAAGAACGCGTTGCAGTATTTCAGTGAGGAGCTGAAGGGGTATTTCGCTGCCTGATCCAGATGTAACCATTTTGGTTACATTCGTCGTACCTTCGCATGCGGATCATCAAGCGGAAGACCTTGTTGGACTTTGCCGCGAAGCATCCCCCAGCCAGACAACCCCTCCTGGCTTGGTATGCCGAAGTGACAAGGGCCGCCTGGTCCAGGCCGAACGACATCAAGACCTCGTTCCGGACAGCGGACATCATCGATACCAAACGCGTGGTCTTCAACATCAAGGGCAATAGCTTCCGTCTGATCGCGGACGTGGAGTACCGCATCGGGCTCGTCTTCATTGTTCGTGTGATGACGCATGCCGAATACGACAAGGTCGACGTGAACACCATCCATTATGACGGCTAAGCTGATCAAGACCAAGAAGGAGCACCAGGCGGCATTGGCCCGGGTGCACGCATTGATGCAACAGCGACCCGCCTCGGGAAGCCGGGGGATGGACGAGCTCGAACTGTTGGCCCTGCTGGTGTCCGAATACGAGGAGGAGCATTTTCCCATACCCCCTCCCGATCCCATCGAAGCGATCAAGTTCCGCATCGACCAGCTCGGTCTGCAGGAGAGCGAGCTGGACAAGATCCTCGGTTCTCGCCAACGGCGTAGTGACATCTTCAATGGGCGACGCAAATTGAGCCTGGGGATGATCCGGGCCTTGCATCAGAAGCTGCGCATTCCGGCCGAGACCTTGATCCGCGACTACAAGGTGAAAAAGAAGGCTTGATCAATGGCCCCTACTGCCCGCGTCATCGCCGTCTGCAGCAAGGCCGAGAACGGTGTGGGCAAAGTGCCGCGTGACCAGGTCCGTCTGATCGCCGACTCCGGCGTGGAGGGCGACGTGCATGCGGGAAGCACCGTTCGCCATCTGCACATGATGCGGAAGGATCCCACGCGTCCCAACCTGCGGCAGGTGCACCTGATCCATGCCGAGCTGCACGATGAACTGCGGGAGAGGGGCTTCACCATCACCCCCGGCGCCATGGGCGAGAACATCACCACGCGCGGGGTGGACCTGCTCCACTTGAAACGCGGCACGCGCCTGCACCTGGGCGACGAAGCGGTGATCGAGTTGACCGGCACGCGCGACCCGTGCAGGCAACTGGACGGCATCCAACCCGGGCTTATGGAGGCCACGTTGGAACGTCTGCCCGACGGCACATTGCTGCGCAAGACCGGCGTGATGAGCATCGTGCTGCAGGGTGGTGTGGTGCGACCCGGTGATCCCATCCGCGTGGAGGTGCCGAAGGAGGCGACGGAGGCGTTGGAGCCGGTGTAAGGACCCACCGCAAAGACGCAAGGCGCAAAGTGTGGGCGCACACGGAGGCACGGAATTCCTCTGCGTTCTCTGGATCATCTGTGGACCCCCTCCCGATCCGTTGGCAGCCGCACCAACCGGAAGGCATGGCTCAACCCCACCGACCAGGTGTTCATGCCGCCGGGATCATCACCTGCAAGTCGGATGTCGTACCGCGCCGTGAGCTTCACCTTCTGCAGGCCCACGCCCAACTCCGGACGCAGCACGGTGATGCCGCCATCGTGGAAGTACTGCACCGCCTGCAGGCCGAAGGCCGCTCCGCCTATCAGGAACACGCCCGCGTTCACACCATACCGCTCCGGTCGGTCCACCCGCGCTTCCACACCGACGTGATAGCCGAGGCTGTAAGGATGATGCGTCACACCGTAGGTCGTGCGGCCAATTCCCAGTTCGGCCACACCGGTCAGGCCCTGCGCATAGCCCGCCAACAGGGTTAGCTCATCGTGCCGCACGGAATAAGGTGACACATACGCGGTGTCCGGCACCTGTGCATGGACCGCATCGGTGATCAAGCACCACACCACGAACACCGCCGGCCACCGGAACGTTGCGGCCATCGCTGTTCAAGATAGCAGCGCACGCGCGCGGAGGCACGGAGCTCTGCAGTGCGCTCCGATCAGGAAGCCGCCGGCTCCTTCAAGGGGCCGGTCTCATTGGCGACCGGCTTCAGGGTGTGCAGGTAGTTCCAGATCGCCTTCAGGTCGTCGTCGCTGAAGCGCGCGAAATTGGCCCAGGGCATCTGGCTGTCGGGGAACGTGGAGCCCGCACGGAACCGCGCCTTGAACTGTGCGAAGTCCCAGCTGTGCAGGTGACCGGTCACCGGGTCGGGCGTGAGGTTCGGCGTGTTGAAGAAGCTGCCCGGCCTGATGCCCTCCATGTGGCGCCAGCCCGCGAAGCGCGGGCCGATGAAATCCCCCGTCATCAGATCGCGCTCCGTGTGGCAGCCGGCGCAGTTGCTCACGCTGTTCGCCAGGTATTCCCCGTAGACCACCGAAGTGTCCGGGCGCACCGCCTTCGGCCGTTCCGCGTCCAGCGGTCCCATCGGCTTGATCAGGAAGGCCTTCACCGCTTTGCCGAGGAAGTTGAAGGTGTGTGGCGGCACCTCCACCGGATCGCCCGGCACGGTGCGCAGGTAGCTGATCACGGCCTGCAGGTCGGCATCGCTCAGCATGTAGAAGGGCATGAAGTCGAAGATGGCGCGACCGTCGCTGCCCACGCCATAGCGCAGGGTGCGCGCGATCTCCTGGTCCGACAGGCGACCGACACCGTAGGTCTTGTCGTTGGTGATGTTGCGTGAGTAGATCGTACCCACCGGCAGCACGAAGGGCATGCCGCCATGCAGCGGCACGGGCTCGCCCTTCACGAACGCGGTCTCATGCGCCTTGTCGGTGTGGCATCCGGTGCAATGGGCGGGACCGTTCACCAGGTAGCTGCCGCGGGCGATCACCGCGCTGTCCGTACTGGCGGTGATGTCCGGATAGGGCGCCTCGAACTGCAGGTGTTGGCGGCCGAACACCGTGGCGACGAAGACCGCGACGACGAGCAGCAGCACGATGCCCGTCCATTTCAGGATGCGTTTCATGAGGATGTGGGTTGTTCCGGTATGGTGGGACGAAGTAAGGCGGCGGTTGTTACAGGGGCCTTCGCGACTGGTCGCACCCTCGGCCTGACCCCCACCCCTTACCTTAGTGGGTCGGTCCACCAACCGCTCCACCATGCAGACGCCCCAAGCCAAGCATCCCTCCGCTCCTTCCGCCAAGCAGACCACCGCGGCCCCTCCCGCTTCCAACGCGGTGAGGACCGACGTGGACGTCGCCTACATCAACGGCAAGGCGCATCCGATCATCAAGGGCGAAACGATGCTGCAGTTCCTGCGCCGGCACCTGGGCCCGAACCCCGTGCCCACGCTCTGCGACGCGCCCAACCTGGAGCCCTTCGGCAGCTGCCGGGTGTGCAGCGTGGAGGTCGCCCTGCAGGAGGATGGTCCGAAGAAGGTGATGGCCTCGTGCCACACCCCGATCGGCAACGGCATGTACATCACCACGAACAGCCCGCGCATGGAGCGGCTGCGGAAGAACATCGTGGAGCTGGTGCTGACCGACTACGACACCGAACGCCTCAAGACCGAGGACCACGGCGCCAACGAACTGTACAACGTGGTGCAGCAGGTCGGTTTCGACATCGACAGCGTGCGCTACCCCAAGGGGAGGAACCACCTGAGCACGCCCATGGATACCTCGCATCCGTATATGGTATCCGACTTGAGCGCGTGCATCAGCTGCTACCGCTGCGTGCGCGCCTGCGACGAGGTGCAGGGCGAGTTCGTGCTGACGATGGCCGGCCGCGGTTTCGACAACCACATCGTGAAGGGCACCGATGAGAGCTTCTTCGCCAGCGACTGCGTGAGCTGCGGCGCCTGCGCCCAGGCCTGCCCCACCAGCGCCATCACCGACGTGTTCCGCAGCAAGGAGACCGAGGCCGACCGCATCGTACGCACCGTGTGCACCTATTGCGGCGTGGGCTGCAACCTGGATGTGCGCGTAAAGGATGAAAAAGTGGTGGCCATCCGCGCACCCTACAACGCCGAGGCCAACAGCGGGCACACCTGCCTGAAGGGCCGCTACGCCTTCAGCTTCTACGACCACCCCGACCGCCTGCGCACCCCGCTGATCAAGCGCGACGGGAAGTTCGAGGAAGCCACCTGGGACGAGGCCTACACCTTCATCGTGGACAAGCTCACCCAGCTGAAGAAGGACCACGGGCCGGACAGCATCGCCGGCATCAGCAGCGCGCGCACGCCCAACGAGGAGAACTACCTGATGCAGAAGTTCATGCGGGCGGTGATCGGCACCAACAACATCGACTGCTGCGCGCGCGTGTGCCACAGTCCCACCGCCCTGGGCATGCAGCGCACCTACGGCACCGGCGCCGCCACCAACAGCATCGACGACCTGAAGGACACCGACACGATCATGGTGATCGGTGCCAACCCCACCGATGCACACCCGGTGACCGGCGCCCGCATCAAGCAGCAGGTGATGAAGGGCAAGACGCTGATCGTGATCGATCCGCGCCGCATCGAGCTGGCCCGCTATGCCAAGTACCACCTGCAACTGAAGCCCGGCACCAACGTGGCCCTGCTGAACATGATGATGCACTACATCATCGCCGAGGGCCTGGTGGACGTCGCCTTCATCGATGCGCGCACCGAGGGCTGGGAGGAGTTCCGCGACCAGCTGCTGGCGCTGGACATCGCCAAAATGGAACAGGTCACCGGCGTGGACCGGAACCTCGTGCGCGAAGCCGCCATCGCCTATGCGAAGAGCCCCGCGGCCATGAGCTTCCACGGGCTGGGCGTCACCGAACATTCGCAGGGCACCTTCACGGTGATGCAGATCGCCGACCTGGCGATGATGACAGGCAACATCGGCCGGCGCGGCGTGGGCGTGAACCCGCTGCGCGGGCAGAACAACGTGCAGGGCGCGGCCGACATGGGCGCGCAGCCGCACCAGGGCGCCGGCTACCTGGACGTGACCAAGGCCGACGTGAACAAGCTGTACCAGGAGCACTACGGCGTGCCCGTGCCCAGCCACATCGGGTGGAAGATCCCCGAAATGTTCAACGCCGCCATCGACGGGCGGCTGAAGGCGCTCTGGCTGATCGGGGAGGACGTGGTGCAGACGGACCCCAACACCAACAAGGTGATCAAGGCCATGGACAGCCTGGAGCTGCTCGTGGTGCAGGAGCTCTTCATGACCGAGACGGCGAAGTATGCGGACGTGGTGCTGCCCGGCGCCAGCTTCCTGGAGAAGAGCGGCACATTCACCAACGGCGAGCGCCGCGTGCAACGCGTGAACGCCGTGGTGGAACCGCTGGAGGGCACCAAGAGCGACGGCCAGATCATCGTGGACCTGATGAACCGCATGGGTTTCGAACAGCCCGACTACCACCCCTCCTGGGTCCTCGAGGAGATCAGCCGCATCGTGCCCTTCTTCAAGGGCATCCGCTGGGAGACCCTGGGTGAGAACGGCAAGCAATGGCCCGTGGCGGCGGACGGCACGGACACGCAGATCCTGCACACCGAGACCTTCAAGCGCGGCAAGGGGAAGTTCTTCATGCCCGAGTGGATCGAGAGCAAGGAGGTGGCCGCCCACGGGAAGGACTACCCCTACATCATCACCACCAACCGCGAGCTGGAGCACTACAACTGCGGCACCATGACGCGCCGCACCCGCAACAACGACATCCTGACGGAGGACGTGCTGCTGATCCACCCGGACGACGCCCGCGCCAACGGCCTGGCCGAAGGCGACATGGTGTGCGTGGAAAGCCCGCGCGGCAAGGTGGACATCAAGGCGCGCATCACCGACGAGGTGAAGCCCGGCATCCTCAGCAGCACCTTCCACTTCCCGGAGATCATGCTGAACATCATCACCAGCGACGTGCACGACACCGAGGCGCTATGCCCCGAGTACAAGGTGGTGAGCTGCAGGATCCGGAAGGCGAGGAAGGGGCATTTGCGGAAGGCGGGGGAGGTGGTGGAGAAGGCGTGAGGAGGTAAGCATGCAAGTGCACTTGGCCACGCGCGGACCCAACCTTATTCCGGCTCTACTCATAGGTGCAATGGTCGTTACCTTGGGCTGTAGAACCGAGCGATAAGTTATTGAACAACGCTCTTGGAATGCCTCGGAACTTTTTCCCGAGCCGAAACGCTCAGGCAATCGGTCGACGTTAGGCGACACCCTGAATGTCGTCGAAACAATTTCCGGGGATACTTCGACCATCCAATGGATCGACCTGCGCGATACAAGCCGCTGGGCCATGGAACACCCATACATGGAGCGCTATGTCCGCAATGGTTCGAAGAGGCCGGTCATGCTCGATTGCGCGACGAAGGTCATCGTGCCTTGCGATAGCTTGGAATTCATCTTCTGTACGGATTCGCTGATCTCGAGATACTCGCGTGAGAAGGACCGTAGCTCTGCGCTCCGGCAACTAAGAAGGATCAGGTGACAAGGGTCGGGAAAGTTCCTCGGGGATGCGCTTTGGGCCGTTTCGAATGGGGTTCCATTCAATGTATCCCCTAACACAGACCTCTCAATGATCAACATAGCTGACTTCAATACAGGACGGTCGGCTGGCCTTATTTACTACATTATTAGTATGCGTGGAGATACTGCTGGACATTTCATTCGCCCGCGTTGGGTACAGTGACCGAAGCCGCGAAGTGAAGCCCGGCATCCTCAGCAGCACCTTCCACTTCCCGGAGATCATGTTAAACATCATCACCCGCTCTGTCGCTCTGCTCCGGAGCTGCGACATGCACGACACCGAGGCGCTCTGCCCCGAGTACAAGGTGGTGAGCTGCAGGATCGGGAAGTTGGAAATGATCTAGGGGAAGCATGAATACCAAGGCAATAGTATTCATGCTTGTGCTGACTTTCCTGGTCAGCCTCATTATCGTGATGGCCTCTATCGGCTGGTATGGCACTTGGCCGTACTACCTGGTGATAGGCGCCTGCCTCGTGGTTGCCGGTCTTGTCCGGTTGAGACAATCCAAACGCGACCATACGCACCGGAGGTAAGCGTTAGATCCCGCGACAAGCACCTACCTACAGCCAAGGCTTCCGTTCCGAGATCCTGCCGCAGCCTGGGTGAACGCGCCCTACTTTCACCTGACCATGGACCAGCAGGACTACGCGCGGCAGTTTGCAAGGATGGCGGACACAGCCCTTGTAGCCATTGTCGACGATCCTGCCGACCGTGACCCCGAAGCTGTGCATGCAGCCCAACGTGAGTTGGACCGACGAGGGATCCCTGAACACGATCTAGCCGAGATCCGCGCAGGCCGCGCCCAGGACATGGTCGAAAGGGCACGATCGAAAGCGCGCTTCGCCAAGCTCGGCCGACACGCAGGCGATGCGGCAAGCACGCTCCAAAGCACGTTCATTTCTCCAGCCGAACGCCCGCGGAGCGAATTGCAATGGCTGTTGGTGCTCACCCTGCCTTTGGCCCTTGTCTGGTTCCTGCAACTTCCACGTCTTACTCTATTGCCCTGGATCTTCAGCGCGCAACTGGATCCGTCAACCGCACTCTACTTGCTGCCCGTGATGATCATTCCTATCATCATTTATCTCTTATGGCGTAAGCGTCGGGTCGGATGGGGAATCGGCGCTGCTTTCACGGTCTATTCCTTCGCCTCCGCTCTCCTCACCGCCAACATCGCATTCAGCTATTCCGGTGGCGATGTTGCGTTTCCCCTCTTCGACCCTCCTGACCTGTCGGGATCGATCTACAGTGCTCTGGCGCACGGCGGATTGGCGGCCTTGTTCCAGATCAAGCGTAGCACGGAGCTTTACCGAGTAGATCGCACCTGGCGATTGGGAGCTATCGCTCTTGGCCTGCTGGTCATTCTTGTGGAAGCTTCACCGATCCTCTTCTGATCCAGTTGATATGACGGCTCACGAGGAGATCCTAGACAAGCATTTTCTGATCCGCTTGGTTCGGGTCGACCGGATCACGCTTGACCTGAAGACCCCGGATGGTGCGTTCAGGCCCCTTGAACGGGATCTGACCCTTCGGGTCATGGCGATCGAGCCGAACAGCAAGCCCGAGCTGCCTCTGCGCGAAGCGACCTATGACCTGGTATTCAAAGATGTGACAGGTTTACGCTTGGACCTGCCCACCCGGATCGAGGACACGGACTTCGACATGGATGTGGATGATGTCACGCTCCAAGTGCGGGATAGTGGGATCAGCACATTGAAGTTCGAGAACCACAACACGACCATGGAGATCGACTTCAAGCAGGTAGCGCGAACATTGATCTCGGTGAAGGAGTGTGCCAGCTGATCTCCCCCTCGCCCGCGTGCGCAACGCGGGTGAAGCCTTGTGGCGCGTTGCGGCGTGTTCCTTCGACCAGTTATGGAACAACGGTGCCATTGAACACCCGTGTGCGAACGCAGGCGAGAGAGCGCGACACTGCGGGGATGGAAGATCCATTCAATTGTTCCGGGCCACGAACTCACCGTGGAGCGTGATGGTCTCGGCCGGCACCTGAACGTTCGGATCGGTCTGCACCCGGTACATGCTGAATTCGAGGATCCCGGCGATGAGGTCGTCCGTCCGCTCGACGATGGTGATCAGGCCCGAAGCCGCGCCCTGGCCTGCGGGTACCAGATGGTACCGCCTGGCGTTCAACACCTGCGCAGTACCGACCCGGACATCGGTGGTGGATAGCACGGCGGAGGAGACGACCGCCGTGTACACATTGTTGATGTAGGCGAAGTGGTCGATGCCGATGGTGAGCGTTCCCAGCGGTTCGGCATCCGCATCGGCACCGAGGTACACCAGGCCGGCCACATCGGACCAACTGGCATCATCGATATCGTACCCGACCAAAGTCTTGCTTTCCCCATCCCCGGAAACATGGTCCAGATGGAGCAGGTAGTTGGAGAAGGACAGGTCCGACACGAACACAGGTGGGTCCGCAGGGGTGGGGTCGCTTGGTGCCGGCTCATCCCCCTTGCTGCAGGAGGCAAGGGCCAGCATGGCGATGGCCGGAAGAGCGAGCCACGGCCGGTTGCCGGAAAGGGGACTGCGGAGCTGGTGCATGTGCGCGGTGGTTCGTGGGTGTTGGAGGTCCTGCGCACGGTCGCGCCGCTCCTCGTGCCCTGAAACTATCCACGGTGTTCGGCTTGCGCACCAGCGAATGAGCGGATCGCGGCACCGGTCCAGTGGCTGGCGGTCCGCACGCGATCACCGGGTCCGCACGGTGTCGGGATCCACGGGGATGCGGCACCGGGATCGGATCCCGCGCAGGGTCCGCTTCGTGTGGCCCGCCCGATGCTCCCCTACCGGTATTTCAGATAGGCATGCAGGGTGACGGCCGGTCCGCTGAAGGGTGCGCCCACGGTGTGCATGCCGAGGCTGTCGTCCATGTAGGTGATGCTGCGACGGGTGCGCACCTGCGTTTCGTACGGCGCGGCGATGGTGCCGTTCAGGTAGCGGGCCTCCTGGATGGCGCCGTCGAGCACGGCGATCAGACCGCCGCCGTTGGGGTGGTAGTGCCGTGCACCGAGGGCACCGGGCGCCCAACGGATCAGCAGCACCTTCAGGAAGGTGTTGTCCACCAGCACGTGCCTGCCTTCGGGAGCATCGACCAGGAAGTCCCATGCACGAGCGGGGATGGACATGGCCTGTTCCATGAGCGGCCGGAACGCCTCGGCCGTCGCGTGCTTCGGCAGCGTCATGGCCTTCAGGGTCAGCCGGTAGGCGATGTCCTCAAGACCGATGTGGCGCGTGGCGGCGGAACCGATCCGCGGCAGGTCGAACAATGCGGCGATCCGCGCGAGGCGGAAGTGGAGGAGGTCGAGGGGCGGCGTGGTGTGCATGGCGTTGTGCGTTGGTGCCGCAAAGGACCCCCGCTGCCGGTGCGCGGCGCGTGCAAAAGCGTCCAAAGCATGGTCGGAAAAGGTCAGGGGGTGCAGATGTGCGGTGGGGTGTGCTGCCCATGGAGAAAGGCCGCCCCGGAGGGAGCGGCCTTTCACGGAAAGCATGCGGCGGATCAGGCGGCGCTCACCTGCACATCCACCGGCCGGGTGATGGTGTTGAACACGGGCGACCGCTGGGCCAGTCCGATCAGCATGGCCTTCTGCTCCGCGGTGGCGCCGGGGATGTCGAACACCACGCGCAGCTGGCTGAATTCCTCGGGCACCCCGGGGTCCAGGCCCAGGAAGCCGCGCAGGTCCACGTCGCCTTCGATGCGGCTGGACACGCCTTCCACTTCAACGCCCTGTGCGGCGGCCAGCAGCACCATGGTGGTGGTCATGCAGGCGAGCAGGCCGTAGAGGAGCACTTCGCCCGGGTTGGCGCCCTTGTTGGTGCCGAGCAGTACGTAGGGTTCATCGCACGTGAAGGTGAAGGGCACCTCGCGGCTGGTATCCTCCTGACAGGCGCCGTAGAAGCCCTGCACCGTGCTGCGGTTCCGGCCGCCCCCGATCCAGCGGTTCTCCGCCCGCAGTTGGAAGGCGGCGATGGCGCTGTTCTGCTGGATGGCACCCACGGTGTTGTGCATGGCCTCCAGGTCGAATCCGTTCATGGTCTTGGTCTGCGTTTCCATTGGTCTTGGGTTTTGTGCGTTGTTGACGGGGGCAAAAGTGCCCGCGTCCCACGCCCTGCGGATAGGCGGATCGGACCAGAAGATCGACGTATCGGGTCAGGCCCCGGAACGCCGTGCTAGACGGGGGAGGTGCGGAAGCGCAGCGGCGTGGTGCCGAAGCGCTGCTTGAAGGCCCGGATGAAGCTGCTGGGCTCCTCGAAGCCCACGTCATAGGCCACCTCGTTCACATGCTTGTCGGTCACTTGCAGCAGGCGCGCCGCGCGGTCCAGCCGTTTTTCGCTGAGCCATTTGCCGGGGGCCGTGCCATACACCGCGCTGAAGGCCCGCTTGAAGGAGCTGAGGCTGAGCCCGCAGAGTTCGGCGAAGTCCTCGAGCTTGAGGGAGAAGGCGTAATTGGCCTCCATGATATGCCGCAGGTCGGCACCGCGGCCGTCGTTCAACCCGGAGAGGTAGCCGGCCAGGGCGCTGTGGTGCGGCCGGGTGAAGATGTTGAGCAGGAGCTCCTCGAACTTGAGCTGCAGCAGGTGTTCGCTGGGCGCGGCCGGCGAGCTGAAGTAGCTGGCCAGGGAGTTCACATAGCCCTGCAGGTGATCGTCCCACTTCACGGGGATCACACTGTCGCTCTTCCCGCTCTCGTGCCGTTGGGTCAGATCCGGAAATCGCTGCATGAAGCGCCGGATGAAGTCGTCGGAGAGGAAGACCATCAGCGCGCAATAGTCCTCCTCGAAATACTGGTGCACGATGTTCGCGCCCTTCTTCACGAAGAGGGCGCATCCGGCCTCCACCAGATATTCACGCTCGATGCTGCGCCACATCTTGCGGCCGCTGGTGCAGAACGCGAAGTAGTTCAGCTCGGACCAGATCCCGGCGCGGTCATCGTGCGACGGGCACTTGTACTCCACGAACAGCAGGTCGTCCGCCTGCATCCGCTTGAAAGGACCGGTGCGGTTGAGGGCAAGGAGGTCGATCATGGCTTCTTCAGGCAATGTAGCGCATCGGGTGGATCGGTACAGGCCGCACGGGGTGCGCGCAGGTGCTGGGTCTGCGCGCACCTACGCGTCCGCGTTCGTGAAGCGGGCGAAGCCTCTTGTCCCGCGCAGGGTCCACATCGTGTGGCCCTGCATGGACCCCGATCAAAATACCGGCTACCGGGTATGGTGGGGCCGGACGGTCAGGGATTGGTTTGCATCGAACAAAACCATACCACAATGGACCTGAAAGCTTTCAACAAGAAATTCGAGACGAACCCGGGGTTCCGGACCCAGATCATGGGGCAGATCGCCGCTGAAGTGAAGCGATCGCAACCGGGTGAAAAGGTGGACCTCGCCCAGCAGTTGAAGAACGGCCACATCAGCGAGTTGACCCTGAAGCCGCAGGGCGGGGACCAGCTCTCCCAGCTGAGCATCGCGAACGCGGCGATCGACGTGCTGAAGCGCCATGGCGTGACGGACCTGGAGGACCTGAAGACGCCGGATTCCTTCGGCGGCCTGGTGAGCCTGAACGTCATTTACAAGGACGGCGGCTGGATCATCAATTCCTGAACGACGGACCGCGGCGGACCCGTTCGGGTCCGCCGCGGTCGTTGATCCACCCACGCCATGCGGAACATACTCGCCCTTTCGCTCACGAACCGCTGCCCGCTGCGCTGCTCCTTCTGCTGCGTACCGCCGGGGCCCGGTGACATGGACCTTGCCATTGCGCAGGGGTTGATCGCGGATTGCATCCGCCATGACCTGGTGCAGGAGGTCGGGTTCACCGGTGGCGAACCGATGCTGCGCTACAACGACATCGTTCAACTGGGCGCCTCCCTGGACGCGGCGGGCATTTCCTGGGGCATGACCACCGGCATGGGTTGGCTGGGATCGCGCTCCACCATGCACACCAAGGCCGATGGGCTCCTGGGCGCCGGCATCCGTAGCATCTCCGTGAGCGTGGACGGGACCCATGGCCGGGAGATCAAACCGGAAAAGCACCCGCTGATCCGCGAATTCGTGGAGCGCATGGTGAACGGGGGCATCAACGTGACCATCAGCGTGACCAAGGAGAACGACGCCGAAGCCTGTCCGATCGAGCTGACCGATCTGCTCGACCGCCGCAACTTCCGCATGGAGTACCACTACGTGGCACCGGTGGGCCATGCGGACGGCAGGGCCTGCCATGCACAGGTGCGGTTCGACATGCGCGATTCGCAGTGTCCGCTGAAAAAGGGGTTCACCTTCAGTGTCTGGCCATCCGGCGATGTGTATCCGTGTTGCAGCACCTACACGGTGAACAAGGCGAAGGCCCTGCGCATCGGCAACGTGCGGCGGACCCCGTTCGTGGATATTGTGGCCGCGGCGCTGAACGACCCCTACCTCGTCACCATCCGCGAGGTCGGTTTCGCGGGTCTGATCCTTCTGACGCCCGACAGCCCGGTGTGGACCGAAGCGTTCATGAACGGACCGGTGCAGGACAGCTGCCACCTCTGCGCAAAGGTGCTGGCCAACCCCGGCTTCCAGGACATCAGGACCGCGCTCGCGCAACTTCCCGAAGCGAGCGCCACCGCCCGCTGATCGGCTGCCATGCCCCGGTGGGCATGCGTCGTCTGCGCCGCGACCGCGCGGGGAACAGCGATCCTTAGCTTCGTTCCATGTTCATCGGTCACTTCGCACTGGGCATGGCCTCGAAGCGGTTGGTGCCCCGCGTATCCCTCGGCGTCCTTTTCATCGCGGCCCAATTCCTTGACCTGCTGTGGCCGGTGCTGCTGCTTACCGGCATGGAGCAGGCCGAGATCGTTCCGGGGATCACCGCGCTCACGCCCCTCGACTTCACGCACTACCCCATCTCGCACAGCCTGGTGATGGCCGCCGGCTGGGGGCTGCTGGTGGGCGTGGTGGCCTATCTGGTGCGCCGGAACGGACGGGTGGCCCTGGTGCTGGGCGCGCTGGTGCTGAGCCACTGGGTGCTGGACCTGCTGGTGCATCGGCCGGACCTGCCCCTCAGCCCGATGGGCGGTACCAAGGTGGGACTGGGCCTGTGGAACATGCCCGTAGTCGCCCTGCTGCTGGAGCTGGCCCTGTTCGCCTGGGGCGTGTGGGTGTACGTGCGTTGCACCGCCGCGCACGACAAGGTGGGCCGCATCGGTTTCTGGGCGCTGGTGGCCTTCTTCCTGGTGGTGCATCTGATGAACGTGCTGGGGCCTCCCCCGCCGAACATGACCGCGGTGGCCTGGGCGGGCCAGCTGCAATGGCTCTTCGTGCTCTGGGCCTACTGGGTGGACCGGCATCGGGAACCGACGGTGGAGTGATGCGGGCGATCACCAACGGCGGCATCGTGGGCAATGCGGCCGGCGGAACGGTTATATTCGAACATCACGCGCCATTGCCATAGTTCCTACGGGATGGCCGGCACGGTGGCCTTGCTGACCGCGCTCCTGTTCCGCACCGTCGGTACGGCACAACCATCTTTCTCCTGGGAGTTCGCAAGCGGCGTGTTCGTGAACGCCATCGAGCGCCTTGCCAACAACGACCTGCTCCTCAGCTCGGGCGGCAACGGTTACAGCACGCAGAACGCACCGCTCATCCGCATGGCCCCGGACGGCACCGTGGTCTGGGCCCGCTGGATGCCGGCCCGCTCACAGGGGAAGGTGCGGGAACTGCCCAACGGCGATCTGCTGGTATTGATGAGCGTGGACACTTCCGCGTTCGGCCAACAACCCGTGGTGCTCCGGTTCGACGCGAACGGCAATTTTCTGCAGGGCACCTATTTCGACCTGGGGATCGTGGCGGGCGGCTTCCAGCGTACGATCCTGACCGACCAGGGCCGGTTGGTATCCATGTTCATTGAATTCAACGACTTCTATGGGCTCTTCTCCGTGGATGCGAACGGGACCAACGCGTGGTGTCGCCGGTATGCCATGCCGAACCATCCGGGAAGCTGGGGCGCGATCGCACCGGGCCCTGCCGGCTCCATCATGCTCTTCTATCAGAACGAGAATGGCCACCTGCTTTTCCGTAAAGTGGGCTTCTCGGGGCAGACGCAGGTGGAACGGACCTATTCGTTCTCCGGCTTCCAGCATGCACGACCGCTGGATGTGGCGCGGGTGACCTCCGACCGATGGGCCGTGCTGTTGAAGGTGTTCGACCCCGATGTGCTGGAGCCCGCCGTGGTGATGTTCGTGGATGCCGATGGCGAAGTGGTCTCCACGCATGGTTATGATCACGCCACGACCGACTTCGAGGTGGCGAACTACTCCCGCTTGTACGCGATGGGGGGTGGAAGGGTCCTGCTGTCCTACACATCGGACGACCCCGTACATGCCAGCTGCATCTTCGACACGACCGGCCAGGTTTTGGCCCCGCTGCCCTTGGACACCACCTTGTTGGGATACAGCGATATCCTGGTGAACGATACCACGAGCGCTTATCTGATGGGTTGCAGCAACGGCACGATCACGCTCCGCACGTTGGACACCGTGCCTGGAGCGTGTGAGGAAGTGTTCACGCTGACCCACGTGCCGAAGTCGGCCGTATCCACACTGACCAGCTATCCGCAACAGACGATCGTTCCGACGGCGATACCCTACACCCCGGTCGTGACCGTACCGAACACAACGCTCACCCCCCATTGCTTTTCCGTGGCGATCGATGAGCCCCGCACGATGCCGGCGCTCGTGGTGTTCCCCGATCCGGTGTTCGGTGGGTTGATCGAAGTGCGGGGGTTGCCGGCCGAACAACGCGCGTTATACATCCTGGATGTTTCAGGGCGCGTGGTCGCCACGCCAGCCGTTGCGCCGGACGGAAAGGTCGATGTGTCAGCGCTGCGCCCCGGATGGTACACGGTCACTTCCGGCGATCGTCGTTCATCGGCCCGGTTCATCCGCCTTTGAACAAGCGATACATCCACCTCACCCTGCTCGCCCGCGTTGCGAACGCATGCGGGCGGCGGTCAGTACAACAACACCCTCACCGCACCACCACCCGCGCATGAAGTACCACGCCGTGCACTGTAGCGCGCAACGCATACACACCCGCAGCCAGACCGGTCAATGACACGGTCGCCCCTTCGCCCACCGCGCGCACCGCTGCCCGTTGTCCGGTGGACGTGAAGACCTCCACCGCATCGCCGGGGTGCAGGCCTGCCACGGTCACGGCATCGGTGGTGGGGTTGGGCCATACACGCAGGCCTGCGCCATCATATTCCGGCACGCCGGCCACCACGCAATTGAGGATCACGCCCACGTAGGCGCCGATGCTGGCGGGGATCACGATGTCCGGCAGGGCATCGCCATTGAAGTCGCCCACGGCGAAATCGATGGGATCCACCGTGGCGCTGCAGCTCACCGCCGCACCGAATTGACCGGCACCATCGCCGGGAAGCACGTGCATGGCGTTGCCGTAGTAGTCCGCCACCAGCAGGTCCTTGTGCCCGTCCAGGTCCATGTCCACGAAACGGACGAACGAGGGACCGGCGCCGGCCTGCATGGCGATCGGCACGGCGAAGGATCCGCTGCCATCGCCCATGCACAGCGCGAGCGGATCGGGATAGGAGTCGGACACGACCACGTCCGCATGGCCGTCGCCGTTCAGGTCGAAGGTGGAGGCGAAGATGCTGGTGTGCGGATGGGGCACGTGGGTGCGCGTGCCGAAGGTGCCGGGGCCGGTGCCCCACAGCACGCTCCAGAAGTGGTCCACCTCGCCGAACCCGGCCAGGTGGGTGTATAGCACATCGAGGTGGCCGTCCTCGTTCAGGTCCGCCAGGTCGAGCGAGGTGGCGGTGACATCCGTCGGGTGGTTCACCGCGGGTTGGAAGGTGCCATCGCCGTTGCCGAGCAGCACCGCCAGGCCACCACCGCCCGCGCCGTGGGGCACGAGCAGGTCCACGAAGGTGTCGCCATCCAGGTCGCGCGCCAGCAGGGTCCACGTTTCGCCCAAGGGGATGGGCACCACGACCGGCGCGGCGAAGCTGCCTCCGCTGAGGTTCAGCAGGATGTCCACCTGGCCGGCATGGGCGGTCACCAGGTCGGCCCGGTCATCGCCGTTGAGGTCGGCCGCGACGATGTCCGTGGGGAAGGTGTCCACATCCAGGGTGAGGGCCGGTTGGAAGGTGCCGTCGCCGTTGCCGAAAAAGAGGGACACGTCGCTGGTGAGGTGGTTGCTCACGGCCATGTCCAGCAGGGTGTCGTCGTTCAACTGCCCCACAGCGATGCCCCAGAGGTCGAGCCCGCCGGAGGCAATAAAACCGGTGTAGTCCAGGCAGGGGCCCTGGGCGTTCGCTATGCCGAACAGCACGAACACGGATGCACCAACGAGGAGGTGTCGCATGTGAACAAGGTAGGGGTGGGAGCCGCGCACCCTGATCATTCGAACGGCGAGGCCCGTGGCTACTCTTGGAGTGCTTGGGGAAGGGATGGCAAAGAAAAGCCGTGTACAAAAAGGATCGAAGAGGATATCCCCTGCCGTCAGGGTCGGCCATTCGATCATATGGAATATTCGTCTTGGGGTCGTAGCGATCCAGAAATTGCATTTCTTCACTTCCTCAAGCGCACGAGTAAAGTACTCCGGATCCCGATCGATCCGAATAAACCCACCCACACATGAGTCCCAAGCACATGCTCGCTGTAATTGCCCTCGCGATCCTCAGCGGTTGCGGTGTAAGCAGCAATCTCGTCAACCACTTCACCACCTACGGCAATGGCACCATGGTGGAGCTGAAAGAAGCGAATTACAAGGTGGTCGGCCAGGTGACCGGTACCGCGTCCGATCTGTACGTGCTTGCCTTTGGAGGCCTCAAGACCAATTTGGTGGAGCAGGCGAAGCAGGCCATGATCAAACAGGCGGAGTTGGATGGCAAGGCGCGTGCGATCATCAACGTTGGGATGGAGCGGCACAACGCCAATTTCATTCTAGCACGTAAGCTCACCGTAACGATGACCGGGACCGTGATCGAGTTCACGAGGTAGCCGGCGTGCTTCCGAGAAAGGCTCCTCCCCCGGACCTCATGTTCGGAGCGGGACCATTGGTTTCGTTCCAGTGACCGGGCATTAGTCGCTCTCCTCCGATCCCACACCAAGGGTCTCAACCTCGGGACCCACACGAAGCAGACCCTACCGCTTCACCACCAGACGCAGGAGCGAGGGCAGCACGACGAGGAGCAGGGGCAGCCCCGTCACGAATCCGCCGATGACGGCGATGGCCAGGGGCTGGTGCAGTTGCGCCCCCACGCCGATCCCCAGGGCCACGGGCGCCAGCGCGACGATCGCGCCGATGGCCGTCATCAGCTTGGGGCGCAGCCGTGTCCCGATCGCATAGACCAACGCGTCATGCACCCCCTTTCCGGGAAGGACGTGCGCGTATTGCCGGTAAGTGAAGATGGCGTTCTCTCCGATGATGCCGACGATCATGATGATGCCGGTATAGCTGCCGACGTTCAGCGGCGTGCCCGTGACGTACAGGGCCAGCACGCATCCGCCGATGCCCAGCAGCGCCACGAACAGGACGACGAGCGCGGCCCGCAGATCGCGGAACAGGAAGAGCAGCACGGTGAACACGAGCAGGCTCGCCGCAAGGAGCACGCGCGCCAGTTCCTGGAACGAGCGCTGCTGTTCCTGGAAGGCCCCGCCGTAGGCGATGTGATAGCCCTTGGGCAGTTGCACGGCGCCGCGCACGGCGCGCTGGATGTCGTGCATGACGCTCCCCAGATCGCGGCCGTTCAACCGGGCGGTCACCGGCACCATGAGCTGGAGGTCCTCGCGTTCCACCTCCGCATCACCCGGCGCCGCGGTGATGGTCGCCAGGCTGCCCAACCCCAGCATGCGCCCGTTCGGCAGGAAGATCGGAGCCCCGCGCAGCTGTTGCATCGACAGGTCCCCCGCGTCGCTATGGGCCATGCGCACGGGCACCATCTGCTCGGTCTCCAGCACCTCCCCGATGACCGTGCCTTCGCCATAGAGACGCACCTGGTCGTCGAGGTCCTGGGACGAAAGCCCGCGCAGGGCGAGCTCCCGCTGGTCGCTGACCACCGCGATGCTCGGTCCGGCGATCGTGATCCCATCGAAGACGTCGGCGGTGCCGGGCACGCGCTCCACGATCCCCGCGACCCGTTTCGCCAGCTTGCGCAGGACCTGTCGATCGGTGCCGAACACCTTGATCTCGATGGGTTGCGTGCTGCTCATCAGGTCGCCGAGCATGTCGCCGATCACCTGCCCGAAGTCGACACGGAGCGCCGGTTGCGAAGCCTCCACGCGCTGCCGGATGTCGTCGATCACCTCATCGGTCGTGCGCTTCCGGTCCTTCCTCAGCTGGATCAGATAATCGCCGCGACTGGGTTCGGTGATGAAGAAGCCCATCTGCGTGCCGGTGCGGCGGCTGTAGGTGGCGATCTCAGGGACCGCCGCGAAGGTGCGTTCCACTTCGCGTAGCATCCGGTCGGTCTCTTCCAGTGACGTGCCGGGCGGCGAGTCGTAGTCCAACACGATGCTGCCCTCGTCCATCTCCGGCAGGAATCCCGAGCCGATGTGGCCCAGCGCCCAGATGGCGGCGACCACCAGCAGGACGATGAAGGTCAGGCTGATCCACGGCCGCCGGACCAGCCAGCCGATCGTCCGAGCGGTCCGCGTCACACGTTCCTTTCCCTCCACATCGTGGGCGGGCTGCAGCGCGGCGATCTTTTCCTTTGGCAGCAGCAGGTAGATGACCGGCAGTCCGATCCAGGAGATCAGGAACGAACAGCCGAGGGTGATCATCATCGTGTCCGCGAGCACCTTGAAATAGGCCCCGGCCACGCCGCTCAGCAGCACGAAGGGCAGGAAGATGACGATGGTGCTGAGGGAGGATCCCACCATGGCGGGGAACAGGAAGCGCACCGCGTCGCCCACGAGCTCCGCGCTCGGGCGACCGGGATGCTCCTCGTGCGTGCGATGCAGTTGCTCGACCACCACGATGGCATCATCGATCACCAGGCCGATGGCGGCGGCAACGGCACCCAGCGTCATGATGTTCAGCGTGAAGCCGAAGGCATGCATCAGCACGAGCGTGAACGCCAGCGTGATCGGAATGGTGAGGAGCAGCACCAGGCTGGAGCGCCAGGACCGCAGGAAGATCATCGCCACCACGATGGCCAGCAGCATGCCGATCAGGAGCGCATCGCGCACGCTGTGGATGGAATCGCTCACGAAATCGGCCTGCACGTAGTACGGAGCGAGGTGCACACCCGATGGCAGCAGCCCGTCGTTCAGTTCCTGGACGCGCTGACGGACCCCGTCGCTGACGTCGATCACGTTGGCCCCGGGCTGCCGGACCACCGCGATCAGCACCGCGTCGCGCCCGTTGGCATTGATCCGGAGGTATTGCGGCGCCTCCTGCACGGCGACATCCGCCAGATCGCTCAGGTGCAGCACGCGGCGCCCATCGTTGGCCACCACCAGGTCCTGCAGTTCGCGCAGGGAGCGTACGGTGGCGTCGGTCACGGTGAGGTACATGCGGTGGCCGGTGAACAGGAAGCCATCGCTCCGGATGAAGTTGGTGCGGCCCAATGCCGCGGAGATGCTGTCCGGCGTCACGCCCAGTTGGGCGAGCCGGTCGGTGCGCAGCGTCACCCGGTATTCCTTCTTCCGCCCGCCGATCACGCGCACCTCGCTGACGCCCTCGACCTGTGTGAGGTATGGACGGACGACGTAGTTGGCGATCAGGTCCAGCTCGATGGGGTCCTTGTCGCCACCGGCGATGGTGAAGCCCATGATCGGCAGGATCGACGGGTCCATCTTCTCCACCGAGATGTTGGTCCCGGGCGGGAGATCGCCGCGCACCTGTTCGATCGCCGTGGCGATCTGCTGTTTGCCCAGGTCCACGTCGGCATTCCAATCCAGGAAGGCGCTGATCTCGCAGCTGCCCCGGCTGGTCACGCTGCGGATGTCCTGCAGCATCGGCGTGCGCTCGATGGCCGCCTCCAGGGGTCGGGTCACCGTTACCATCATCTTGTCCACCGGCTGCAGCCCGTTGTCGGCGATGATCTTGACCTTCGGGAAGGTCACCTCCGGAAAGAGGGAGGAATGGATGTGGGTGTAGGCGAAGAGGCCGGCCATCAGCACCAGCGCGAGCACCAGCCCGACCGGGTCCCGGTAGCGGACGAAGAAGTCCCTCATGGCCGCGCTGCTTGCACCTGGACCCGCGCGGTGTCGCCGAGCCCGTAGGCACCCGTGAGCACCAGGCGGTCGTCCGGACCGAACTCCGGCGCGACCACCTCCACGCTGTCGCCGGCTTCAATGCCGGTGGTGATGGGCACCTTCACGGCGGTGCTGTCATCCACCATCCGCATCACCCACCAGCGCGTCATCTCCTCGTTGCTCAGCACGCAGGCGGCGGGCACCACCTGTGCGTCCCGGTGGGCCTGCACGGGCAGCAGCACGGTGCCGATCAATCCCTCGGGAAGGTCCCGCTGCACACGCGGCCGCACGGGGAAGGATCGGGTCTGGGCCGGACCCTCCATGGTGGAGAGCGGCGCACCGATCGTCCCCTCCACGACCGAGGAGTCGGGCAGGGTGATGGAACACATGGTCCCGGGGATCACCTGGCGGCTGCGCTCGAATGGGACCTCCAGCATGAACACCCTGCCGGATGCGTCCGCGAGCACGAGCAGGGCATCCCCCTCCGTCACGAGATCGTCGGTCAGTTTGTCCATCCGCACCACCACCCCGTCCGATGGGGCCCGCACCGTGAGATCACCCGCCAGCCGGAACAGGCTGTCCGGTCGTTGCGCCGCACGCAACGCATCCGCCTCCCGGGTCCGGAGGTCGTAGAGCGGGCTGCCGGCCTGCACATGCCCGCCGAGCTGCACGTACGCCTTGGTGATCCTGCCCGTCACCGGACTGGTCACGGTGTTCCGGCGCAGGAAACGGACCACGGCATTGAGGCGCACGTGCGCGGCGATGTCCGAACGAACGACGTGGGTGATGGTCACCGGCGTCCGGGATGCGGACGCACCCTCCTCCACCGCGGGGCTGTTGCACGCGGTGACGATCAACGTGAAAAGTGCGAGGCGTGCGCTGGAGCGGTGGATCATTGCAGGTGGATCAGTTCGTTCAGGACCTGGTCGCGGTCGCTCTCCGCCTGCACCAGGTCGGTCAGCAACGCCGTTCGTGCGTTCAGTATATTGAACAGGTCGTTCATCTTCAGCACGCCCTGTTCCAGTTCGGTGCGGTAGATGTTCACGAGCGCATCGTACCGCGCCAGCTGTGCGCGCAGGTCGTCGAGCAGGGAGTCCGCGTCGGACAGGGCCGCGCGCAGCCGGGCATGGCGTGCCTCCAACTGCAACGCGTAGTGGTCCGCCTGCACCTGGCGCGTGGCCTCCTGGATCGCGACCTTGTCATGGGCGAGCTTGCGCTGGCCGCCGTCGTAGATGGGCAGGGAGAGTCCCGCGCCCAGGCTGCCTCCGAAATGCTGCGGGATGTCCGGCGCGGTCACGGCGTTCAGACCGAGATCGCCCATCACATCGACCTGTGGCCGGTAGGCCGCATCGATGGCCCGGTCCGCGATGCCGTTCCGGACCCGTTCCGCCTCGAACCGCCGCATCGCGGGCGAACGCGTCGCATCGAAGTTGACCGTGTCCTGCAGCGCGGGCGGGTCCAGTTCCACCGTCGCCGTGTCCATGATCCCGCATTGGATCCGCAACTGCGCCAGATCGGCCCGATAGCGCGTTCGGGCCCGTTTCACGGCGATGTGTCTTGCTTCCAGGCCGCTCCGGAGCACGAGCAGGTCGGTCTGCGGATAAATGCCACGGTCCACGAGCGCGGCGAGCACCCGCTCCTCCGACCGCCACAGGTCCAGCTCCTGTTGCGCGAGGGTCGCCACGCGTTGGTCCGCATGGGCCTGCAGGAAGAGCGCGGTCACCGTCCGCTGGACCTCGATCCGTGTCGCGGCGATGTCCGTGCGCAGGACCCCGCGGTCCGCCACCACCGCATCGGTCCGCGCGCGGCGTTCGAAGCTCCGGAACAGGGGGACCGATGCACCGACGACCGCGGAGTAAAGGCCGCCGTTCGTGATCGCCTGATCATAGCCCCAGCCGCTGCCCGATGGGGCGTAGAGCACCTGTCCCGTAGCGTTCACCTGGGGACCGAAGCGTGCCCGTGCGAGGGCGCTGTCCTTCTGCAGGATGCTCGCCTGACCGGTCAGGTCGCGCAAACCGGCATCATAGGCTTCGGCGGCTTCCAGGAAATCCACCAAGGTGGTCCGTTGTGCGGCCGCCGGATGGGTGAGCAACAGGGCCGCGAGCAGCGGAACGAGGACGATACTTCTCCTATTCCCGGTCGATCCGCTCACGGCCCCGAAGTTCGATCGATCCTAGTTGTCGTCGTCGTTCTCCTCGCCTTCATCCTCCTCCTCCACCGTCGACTTCAACACGTTGCCCTGGGCATCGAACACCACTTCCATCGTGGTCTCCCCCTTCTCCAGTTCCACCTCGTAGCGCGGGCCATCCGGTGTCTCCACGGACTCGGCTTCCTCCATTTTGTAGCCGCCGTAGTTCTTGCCGATGGACTCGCGCACCGTGCCGGGCAGGTCCTGCACCTTCATGCGGCGTTCGGTCTCCGTCCAGGTGCCATCGGTGCGGAAATTGGCCGAGACCTTCTCCCCGTTCAGCTGGAAGTTGGCTTCGTATTCCTCCTTCCCTTCCATCTCCCACTTCACCTTTTCCGCCTGCGCGAACCGCGCCTTGAATTGTTCCATCACCACATCGGGAATGTGGATCGTGCCATTGTTCTGGCTGCAGGCAACGCTCCCGAACAGGAGCATCGCACCGGATAAGGTCAACAAGGTCTTCATGATGAGCATGTGTTTGGGGTCCGGTCGCAAGCTGGCACCCGATCCTGAACGGATCCTGGATGCGGTCAGGCCTCGGACACCCGCAAGGTGTGCAGCCCGTCGGCGTGGTCGTAGCGGATGCGCCAGCCAGCCCCTTCCACGATCTCGCGGGCGATGGAAAGGCCCAGGCCCACGCTGCGGCCGCTCGGATCGGCCTGCGCGAAACGTTCGAACAACGTTCCGGGATCGACCGTGAGCGGCGCTCCGGAATTGGCGATGCGGAATCCTTCGCGCGTGATGGTGATCGTGATCCGCCCGCCGGGCCTGTTGTGTTGCACCGCGTTGCGCACCAGGTTGCCCACGAGCACCTCGGCCAGCATCGGATGCAGCCGCAACGTACAAGGTCCGGTCGCGTCGATCGTCGCGGTGATCCGCTGGTCCGCGATCGGCCCTTCCAACAGTTCCAGTTGTTCGCGGAACAACGCCGGCCAGTCCACCATGGCGGGCGGGAATTCCTGGTTGCCGATGCGGGCGAGCAGCAGCATGTTGGATACCGTGCGGCCCAGTCGTTCGCGTGCATCCAGCAGGCCCGCGAGCATGGTGGAACGCTCCTCATCGAGCCCGGGCATCTGGAGCAGCTCGTCCAATTTCCCCTGCATCACCGCCAGCGGCGTGCGCAGCTCGTGCGCGGCCTTTTCAGTGAAGCGTTTCTGCGCGGTCATGTCCGCCTGGATGCGGGCCATCATCCGCTCCAGCGCGGCGGCCAACGTGTCGAACTCGTCCGTGCCGGAGCGGGGCAGGTCGGGGATGGTGGAGACGTCCGCACGGAAGGTTCCCGTGGCGTCCACGATGCGGTGGAAGGGGCGCCAGAGCCGGTCGGCCGCCCAGCGGAAGAGCAGGAGATTGCCCACCAACAGCAACACCAGCAGGACACCCATCGTCCCGGCGATGGCCATCACCAGGTCCTCGGTCTCCACGAGACTGCGTCCCACCAACAGTACTTGTGGTCCCCGCATCCCATCGGGCATGGGGAACCGTGCAATGCGCCAGGGCACCAGCTCGCCCTCCTCGTCCGTGTCGGCGATCAGCGTGTCGGCGAAGACCGGCTGTGCGCTGCGCCCGCTCCGCAGCAGGAGCAGTTGGTCCGGCGCCGTGGTCGGAGGCAGCGACTGTCCGTTCATGATGGCCGCGCGCACGCGCTCCGCATGATGCACGAGGAATTCGTCCACCTGGTCCTTCACGATGGCATTCACCAGCAGGTAGCCGAGCAACGTGCCCACCACGGCCACGGGAAGCGCCAGGGCCAGTTGGTAGCGGGCGGTGCGTTGCAGCAGCTTCATGGCTGCGACACGAACTTGTAGCCGATGCCGTAAACCGTGCGGATGTGGTCGCGGCAACCCTTGTCGGCCAGTTTCTTGCGCAGGTTCTTCAGGTGCGAATACAGCATGTCGTTCTGGTCGAAGCGTTCACCCAGGTCGCCCCAGACATGCTCCACGATGGCGCTGCGCGACAGCACCCGGTCCGTGTTGGCCACCAGGAACAGCAGCAGGTCCATCTGCATGGCGGTCAGCTCCACCGGCGCACCGTTCACCTCCACGCGCCGCTCCTCCGGCAGCACGCGCAACTCGTCCAGCTCGATCGCCCGGCGCCCGCGGAACCGTTTGCGCCGGAGCAGCGCCCGCAGGCGCGCCACCAGCTCCGGCAGGTGGAAGGGTTTGGCCAGGTAGTCATCGGCACCGAGGTCCAGGCCGTGCACCTTGTCGTCCAGCGATCCCTTCGCGGAGATGATCAGCACACCGGTCGACGGATCACGCTCGCGCAGGGCGCGCACGATCTCCAGACCCGATCCGCCGGGAAGTGTGATGTCCACGAGCACGGCATCATAGTCGTGCGCAGCGACCTTCTCCCGAGCGGAAGGCAGGTCCGTGGCCGTCTCCACGAGGAAGCCCACGTCGGTCAGGTAGTTGTGCAACGACCGGCGCAGCTCCGGCTCGTCCTCGATCACGAGCAGTTTCACCCCTGCAAGCTAGGTGGCGGATCCTGGATGGATCCTGAACGATGGCATCGCGACACGAACGCCGGATGCCGGACCGAGCTCGGTTGGATCCTTCCTGATGAAGCGCTCGCTCACTCCACCACCACCTGCCGCACGTACCGCTGCCCACCCTGCTCCAACACCAGGTTGTACACCCCGGAAGCCACATCCTGAAGCGGGATCGTCAACCGGCCCTCGCCTTTGCGCCGCTGCATCTGAACGCCGCGCATGTCGATGAGATCCGCCGACCAATCGCCCGGTGGAAGGTCGATCAGCACGAGCCGGTTCGTGGGATCCGCGTGGATCACGGGTGCCTGGACCGCTCGATCGCGGATGCCGGTGGTCTGGGTGGTGTCGCACCCCTGCGCCGGCGCCTGCCCATAGTCGAACACCACCGAGGTGCAGGGGAATTGCTGGAACCATCCGTTGGGATCCACGATGTCGGCCGTGGGTGCGTACCACACCGCATCGAAAGGCCCGCTGCCCCAACCGGTGGTATCGAGATTCACGATCAGGTGGGCACCGTCCTTCAGGCCGATCTCGGTGCTGATGAGGTAGTTCGACCCCATGGGATCGATGATCACGGTACCGCCCGGTTCCACCCAGACCGAGTTCTCGGCACCCGTGAGGTAGAGGGTGTCGCCCCCGCATACCCAGAAGCAGGTATAGCCCGCATCCTGTGTGGTGGTGCTCGAGACCACGATGGTTGAGGGACTGATCGTCGTGGCGCATCCGCTCAGGACGAAACTGCCGCATTGTTGACCATGGGCTGATAGCGCGAGCGGCACGAGCAGGGAGGCGGTGAGCGTTCTCATGGGAGCCTGTTGTGCGATCAAATTAGCGAACCATCCGCACACCGCAACTAGCGCTTCCTGCTCGCCTTGGCCTCCGGATTGAACGCCAGGCAGCGGTCGATCCAGAACTCGAGGTCGGCCTCGCTGTCGTAGCCGGCGGGGTCGATCCGGAGGTAGCCCTTCATCGGACGGCCACCGTGCACCATCTGCGTGGCACCTTCACGCTTCGTCAGCTGCTCCACCGCGTCCGGCCCCACGCGTGCCATGAGCCCGCCCTGGTAGAAGCCGATGCACATCTTGTCATCGACCATGTAGCAGTAGCCGCCGAACATCTTCTTGCCGACCCACTGCACCCTGCGCCGGTGCAGGGCCTTGTCGATGCGCTCGAGGAGGTATTCGTCGACGGGCATGGGCGGGTGTGCGGGCTCGCACCAAAATACCGCTTCAGCTGATGGGATCGTTACGTTCTCTCACTTCACCCCCACACCCTTCTCCGCCAGCGCCACCATCTCGTCGCAGAACAGGATCACCCGCGCCCAGTCGGTGTACTCGTGGTCCTGCGTGGTGTCGGTGCTGCCCCCCTCACGCTTCACGATCTGCTTCATCATGAATCGCTTGAAGAAGTCGTACTCGACGTACTTCAACGCTCCGGCGATCTGCTCGATCCGCTTCGGCGTCCATTGGCAGGCATCCGTGAACTGGCGCGTGATGTCCATTGCCTCCTCCATGGCCTTCGGCTCACCGGAAAGGATGTGGAGGCACACCGAGAAGAAGGCGTTGGGCCGCGCCTCGATGGCGGCCTTGTTGGCCAGGATGTAGTGCTTCAACGCGGTCGCATAGTGGCCGATGTGCACGGACCCGCCGAGCAGGACCAGGTCGAAGTTCTCCGGTGAAGGTGGTGCATCGATGGCGTTGCAACAGGAGACGGCATGGCCGAGCGACTGGAGATGGTCCTCCATGGCCCGCGCGATCTTGCGGGTCTGGCCCTCGACGGTGGCGTAGATGATGAGGATGTGCATGTTCTTCGGGGATGGGTGGATGCGGGGGTGCGAAGCTATCCGGCCCTGCCGATCGCCACACTGATCACCGTCAGACCCGGGTCCGACGCGACTACTTTTGATGGCATATCGATCAAGCACCTCCATCCATGAACCCCGTCGTCCATTTCGAGATGCCCGCCGAGGACCGGCAGCGTGTGAGCAAATTCTACTCCTCCGTATTCGGCTGGCAGATGCAGCAGCTGGGACCCGAGATGGGCGACTACCTGCTGGCCGGCACCACCGAGGTGGATGCGGACCGGATGATCAAGACGCCCGGCACGATCAACGGCGGGTTCTTCCAGAAGGCGCCGGACAACGCGCATCCCTCGCTCACCATCGCCGTGGACGACATCCACGCCCATGTGGAGAAGGTGAAGCAGGGCGGCGGCACGGTGCTGCACGAGCCGCAGGAGATCCCCGGCATCGGCCTCTACGTGTCGTTCCTCGACACCGAAGGCAACCGGGTGAGCATGCTGCAGCCGACGAACAGGTAGGCCGGACGAGAGGACGCTCCCGGTCCGGGGTCGACGGCTATTTTCACGGCATGCCGACCCTGACCGCCGACGCCGCCGTTCGCCGCCGCATCCTCTCGATCGACCTGCTGCGCGGTTTGGTGATGGTGATCATGGCGCTGGACCACGTCCGCGACTTCTTCCACTACGACGCCTTCGTGCACGACCCGCTGGATCCGGCGCATACGGGTTGGGCGTTGTTCTTCACGCGTTGGATCACGCACTTCTGCGCGCCGGTGTTCGTGTTCCTGGCCGGCACCTCGATCTACCTGCAGGGGCTTCGGAAGTCGCGCAGAGAGCTGACGGGCTTCCTCCTCAAGCGCGGGTTTTGGCTGCTGGTGGTGGAGTTCGTGGTGATCACCTTCGCCTGGAGCTTCCAGCCCGGCTTCCCGCGGCTGGTGATGCAGGTGATCGCGGCGATCGGTTTCAGCATGATCGCGATGGCGGCGTTGATCCACCTGCCCTACCGCGCGATGCTCGGCCTCGGCCTGCTGATCGTGTTCGGCCACAATGTGTTCGACAGCATTCCTTCCACCCACCAGGGGTTCTGGTGGGACCTGCTGCGCAACGGCGCCTTCGCCAGCTACACCTTCGCTCCAGGGCATTTTCTGCTGATCATCTATCCCATCGTGCCCTGGCTGGGCGTGATGCTCCTGGGGTATGCCGTCGGCAGGTTGTACGCACCGGACTTCGCCGCACCGGTGCGTAAGCGCCGGTTGCTCCAGCTCGGTCTCGGCGTGATCGCGCTGTTCCTCGTCCTCCGTGGCATTAACGTCTACGGTGATCCTTCGCCCTGGTCCGTTCAGTCCGCTTCCTGGCGCACCGTGCTCTCCTTCCTGGACGTGACCAAGTACCCGCCCTCGCTGCTTTATCTCTGCATGACCCTCGGTCTGGCGCTGCTGTTCCTGGCCTATGCCGAGCCGCTCACGGGCCGGTCGGCACAGGCGATCATCGAGTATGGCCGCGTGCCGTTCTTCTATTACGTACTGCACTTCTACCTGATCCACCTGACGTGCATGGTGCTCTTTCTTGCGCGGGGCCATGCGTTCTCCGAACACACACCGCCCATCCATGGGGTGGAGTTCCGGTTCCTGATCCCCGGTGAAGGCTATCACCTGACCGTGGTGTACTTCATCTGGATCGGCGTGGTGCTGGCGCTCTATCCGCTCTGCCGGTGGTTCAGTCAACTGAAGCAGCGGAACAAGGCGTGGTGGTTGAGCTATCTGTGAAAGGGAACGCGCGCTACCTTCCACCCGGACCATGAGCGCCCCACCCGCCTGTCCGATCTGCACCCACCGGGAAGGCAACACCACTTTCTCCGCATCCGAAAAGATGTTCGGGCTCGGCGGTTCCTTCACCTACCTGGAATGTGCCGGTTGCGGCTGTCTGCATCTGCTCGATCCCCCCCCGGACCTATCACCCTACTATCCTACCGCCTACTACTCCTATCGGTCGGAACGGCCGGGAACTCCGACACTGCGGGAACGGCTGACGCATTGGATGTCGCACCACCTCGCTGCGCACCGGATGGGCACATTCGATCCGATCGGACGGATCATCGCGGGCACGGGCAAGCTCGCCTGGCTACCACGCCTTCCAAAAGGCTTCCGGTCCAGGGTGCTGGACGTGGGCTGCGGGTCCGGGGCGTTGTTGCTGCTCCTGCAGCGCATTGGGTTCCACGACCTGACCGGCGTCGATCCGTTCATCGCCGCGGACATCCACTATCCGAACGGCGTGCGGATCTTCCAACGGGAGCTTGCGGCCATCGATGGACCCTTCGACCTGATCCACCTCGGGCACACCTTCGAGCACATGGCCGATCCGCTCGCCATGATGCGGTGTATCCGCGAGCGGCTGGCACCGGACGGCGTGGCCGTGATCCGGATCCCCGTGGCGGATTCGTTCGCCTGGAGGCACTACCGCGACCGCTGGGTGCAACTCGATGCACCGCGGCACTTCTTCCTGCACACGTCGAAGAGCATGGCGCTCCTCGCGGAGGCGGCCGGACTGCACGTGGATCGGGAGCTGCGCGACAGCACGGCGTTCCAGTTCTCCGGCAGCGAGAAGTATCTGCGCGGACTGCCGTTGAACGCGCCCGACCCGTTCACTGCTGCGGAGAGGAAAGCGTTCACCGGAAGAGCACGAGCGCTGAACAGGAAGGGTGAAGGCGACACGGCGACCTTCCATCTGCGCCTGGCCTAGGTGAACCGCTCAGTGCACCAGGTCACCGGCCAGGCGCCGCAGCTCGGTCTCGGCCACCTTCGCATTGTACCGCGCGGTGACCAGTCGGGACGCGGCCTCCGCGAAGGTGCTCTGGGCCTCCTTCAATTCGACGATGCTGCTGAGCCCGGCCTGGAAGCGTGCTTCCGCGATGTGCAACACTTCGCGTGCCGCCGTGATGTTCTCTTCCTCCAGGGTCAGGATCCCCTTGCGGCTCTGCAGGTCGCGCCAGGCCTTGCGCGTGTCGGCGTCCAGTTGCTGGCGTTCGCTTTCCAGGTCCAGTCCCGCGTTCAACAGATCGAGCTTCGCATTCCTGATCGCGGTGTTGGTACGAAGGCCGTTGAACAGCGGTACCGAAGCGGTGACACCCCAGGTGTAGCCGAGGTTCTGGTTCAGCAGGATGAAGCTGGCGTTGTTGGTGGAACGCGTGAACTGGTAGGCGCCGTTCAGGTCGATGGTGGGCCAGCGTGTGGCCTGGGTCGCACGCAGGCCGAGCTCCGCCGCCCGCTGCCGGCTGCCGGAGAGCAGCAGCGTGTTGTTGCCGGCGGTGGCCGCGTTCTGGAGCGCCGCGAGGTCGGGGTCGTAGCGGATGATCACCGTATCCTCCACCGCGATCGTCGTGGTCGGGGCGATCGTCAATAGGCGACACAACTCCAACTTGGCATTGTCCAGACCGGCCTGGGCGGAAAGGGCCGCAGAGCGTTGCGCGTTCAGCTGTGTACGCGCCAACAGGACATCGAGCTTCGAGCCGGAACCGTTGTCGAGCCGGCGCTGCGCAATGGTGCCCACCTCCTCCGCCACCGCGATCTGCTCGTTGATCGCCTCCAACGCCTGCTGCTGCTGTACGACCGTATAGTACGTGCCGATCAGGCCGGACAGCACCTCCTCGATGCGCACCTTCAGCGCCAGTTCACCCTCCGTGGTCAGCTCCTCCAACCGCTTCTTCGTGGCGAACATGCCCAGGCCGTCGAACACGGTCCAGCTCAGGGCCACATTGCCGCTCAGGTTGTCCGACGTGGCACCGGTGCGGTCCACCTCGGTGTTGTTCGACAGTTCCTGCCGCGCATGACCGGTGGTGGTGGCGTAGGCCCCGTTCAGGTCCACGCGGGGCAGCATGCCGGCGTTGCCGATGGTGTTGTCGTTCGCCGCCTGTTCGGCCGTGTTCCGCGCGATACGGATGTCGAAGTTGTTCTTCAGCACCAGCTCCACGGCGTGGTCCAATGTGAGCAGGCTGTCCTGGGCCTTCGCGCCGATCATCGCGCAACAGGCGACCGTCCCGATGATCGCGCGCGCCCTCATGCCTCCTCGTGGGTTTCCCGTTTCCGGGTGGCGATGTAGGTGTACATCGCTGGGATCACATACAGGGTGAGCACCAACGAGAAGAGCAGGCCGCCCACCACGACGATGCCCATGGGGATGCGGCTTTGCGCGCCGTTGCCCAGGCCGATGGCGATGGGCAGCGCACCCAGCACGGTGGCGATGCTGGTCATCAGGATCGGACGAAGACGTTGCGTGGCCGCCTCGATCGCGGCGTCGATGCGGGACAGTCCATGGTGTTCGCGCTGCTGGTTGGCGAACTCCACGATCAGGATCCCGTTCTTGGTCACCAGGCCCACGAGCATGATCATACCGATCTCGCTGAAGATGTTCAGCGTCTGGTCGAACAGCCACAGCGACAGGACGGCACCACCGAGGGCGAGCGGCACGGTGAGCATGATGATGAAGGGATCGCGGAAGCTCTCGAACTGCGCGGCGAGGATCAGGTAGATCAGCACGAGCGCAAAGACGAGGGCGAAGACGATGTTGGAACCGCTTTCAGAGAAATCGCGGGAGGCGCCGCTGAGGGAGGTGGCGAAGGAATCGTCCAGCACGCGATCGGCGATGGCCTGCATGGCGGCGATGCCGTCGCCGATGGTCTTCCCGGGTGCGAGACCAGCCGAAACGGTGGCCGACTTGTACCGGTCGTAGTGATAGAGCTGCGGCGGCTCGCTGGCCTCCTGGATATCAAGGAGATCGTCCAACTGCACCATCCGGCCGTCCTGCGCATGCACCTGCAGCGCTCGCACATCGAGCGGCTGGCCACGGTCCTGGAGCTGGACCTGACCGATCACCTGGTACTGCTTCCCATCCTTCGTGAAGTAGGACATGCGCCCGCCACCGTAGGCGAGCTGGAGGGTGCGGGCGATGTCGACCACGGGCACGCCGAGCGCACGCGCCCGGTCGCGGTCGATGGTGATGTTGAGCTCGGGCTTGTTGAACTTGAGGTTGACGTCGAGGCCCTGGAAGGTCGGATCCTTGGCCGCCTCGTCCATGAACTTGGGCACGAACTCCTTCAGCTTGTCGAAGGAATTGTTCTGCAGCACGAACTGGACAGGCTGACTGGTCTTCGCACTGACACCGACGCTGATGGTCTGCTCCTGGATCACGAAGGCACGGCCGTCGGTGTAGGCGCCGAAATCCTGCTGTAGCGCCTGGGCGATCTCCGCCTGCGAACGCCTGCGCTCACCGGGTTCGGACAGCGTCACGCGCAGGAAGCCCGTGTTCACCGCGCCGCTACCGGCAAAGCTGGGCGCGGTGACGCTGAGCACCACCTTGTGTTCGGGCACGCTGTCCACCGCATCCTGCACGAGCTGGTCCATGAAGTGGTCCATCCGCTCGTAGGACGTGCCTTCCGGTGCACTGACGATCACGCGCAACAAGCTGCGGTCCTCCAACGGCGCTAGCTCCGACTGAAGGAAGGCACCGACACCGAAGATCAACGCGATGGCGCCGAGGAGGATGCCGAACGCCCAGCCGCGGCTGCGCATGAAATTGGTGATCGACCGCCGGTAGCCTTCCGTCATGGCGACGAAGAACGGCTCGGTGCGCTCGTAGAAGCGGCTGTGCTTGTGGTCCTTCCGCGTCAGCTTCACGTTGAGGACGGGTGTCAAGGACAGGGACACGAAGGCCGAGATCAGCACGGCGCCGGCCATCACCATCCCGAACTCCCGGAACAGGCGGCCGGTGAAGCCCTGCAGGAAAATGATCGGCAGGAAGACCACGGCGAGGGTGAGCGAGGTGGACACCACGGCGAAGAAGATCTCGTTCGATCCCGCGATCGCCGCCTGCATCGGACGCATGCCGCCCTCCAGCTTCTTGTAGATGTTCTCGGTCACCACGATGCCATCATCCACCACCAGGCCCGTGGCCAGCACGATGGCCAGCAGCGTGAGGATGTTCACCGAGAATCCGGCGACGTACATGATGAAGAAGGCGCCGATCAGCGACACGGGGATGTCGATCAAGGGGCGCAGGGCGATCAGCCAGTCGCGGAAGAAGAGGTAGATGATCAGGATCACCAGGATGAAGGCGATCGCGAGGGTCTCGCCCACTTCCGCCACGGAGCGCCGCACAAACCGCGTGGTGTCCATGGCGATGTCCAGGTGGATGTCCGACGGTAGCTCCTTCTTCAACTGCTCGTAGCGCTTGTAGAACTCGTCGGCGATCGCGATGTAGTTGGCACCCGGCTGGGGCACCAGGGCCAGGGCGATCATCGGCGTGCCGCTCTGCTTCAGGATCGTCTCCTCGTTCTCCGGGCCCAGCTGCGCCTCGCCGATGTCGCGGAACCGGATCAGCCGGTCGCCCTCGGAACCGATGATCATGTTGTCGAACTCCTCGGGCGAACTGAGGCGACACCGGGCGTTCACGCTCAGTTCGGTGGCCCTGCCGGTAAGCTTGCCGGCGGGCAGTTCCACGTTCTCCCGGTCCAATGCGTTCTGCACATCGAGCGGGGTGAGCCCATGCGCGGCGAGCCGGTCCGGATCGATCCACAGACGCATGGCGTACTTCTTCTCACCCCAGATCTGCACGGTGCTCACGCCGGGGATCGTCTGCAGGCGCTCCTGGATCACGTTGGCGCCGTAGTCGCTCACCTCCAGCTGCGTGCGCGTGTCGCTCTGCACGGTCATGGAGATGATCGAGCTGCTGTTGGCATCCGACTTCGTGACCACCGGTGGCGCGTCGATATCCTGCGGGAGCTGGCGCGCGGCCTGGGACACCTTGTCACGCACGTCGTTTGCCGCGGCCTCGAGGTCGGTACCGAGGTCGAACTCCACGGTGATCGTGCTGCTGCCCAGGTTGCTGGCCGAGCTCAGCGTGCGGATGCCGGCGATGCCGTTGATCGTCTTCTCGAGCGGCTCGGTGATCTGCGATTCCACCACCTCCGCGCTCGCGCCGGTGTAGCCGGTGCGCACGGTGATGATCGGCGGATCGATCGAGGGGTACTCCCGTACGCCCAGGAAACGGAAGCCGATGCCACCGAAGATGACGATGATGATGGACATCACCATCGCCAGGACCGGTCGTTTGAGGCTGATCGAGGAGAGGCTCATCCCGGCTCAGTTCCCGACGTTCACGACCACGGGCATCCCGGGGCGTACCTGCATGATCCCGCTCGTGAGCAGGGTGTCGCCCGGCTGCAGGCCGCTGGTCACCTGCACCGTGCTGTCGTTGCGCAGGCCCACGTCCACCAGGACCGGCGTGGCCTTGCCGCCCCTGCTCACCATCACCTTCTGTCCGCGGATCTCGGGGATGATCGCCTGCGAGGGCACCATCAGCGCGTTGAGGATGCGTTGCAGCGGCACCTCCACCTTGGCGAAGGCCCCGGGGAGCAGGGCTCCATCGGCATTGGCACAACGCGCGCGGGCCGTAAGCGAGCGCGTGCCGGGATCGACGGCCGGCTCGAAGGCATAGATCACACCGGAACGGGGCTCCGGCGAGGACTCGACGGTGAAGGTGATCGTGTCGTTCACATGCAGCCGCTCCTGGTAGCGCGACGGCAGAGTGAACTCCAGTTTCATGGGATCGAGCTGCTGGATCGAGGCGACCACCGTGAAGGCCGGCAGATAGGCGCCCTCGCTCACCGAGCGCAGACCGATGACCCCATTGAACGGCGCGCGGACCTCGGTCCTGGCGATCTGCGCCCGCACCACATCGATGTCCGCCCGGACGCCGTCCAACTGGTTCTTCGCCGCGTCGTATTCCTGTTGCGACACGCCGCTGATCGCGAGCAGGTCGTGCAAACGGCCTTCGTTGGTGGCGGCCAGTTCCTCATCGAGCCGCAGCTTCCGCAACTGCGCCTGCAGGTCGTCGTCATAGATCTTGATCAGCAGGTCGCCCTTGTTCACCCGCCGGCCTTCCTCAAAACCGAGATGCACCAGCCGACCGGCCGTCTCGTTGCGCACCTCCACGCTGTTGTTGGCCAGCAGGGTGCCTGTTGTGTTGATGCGATCATCCAATGGACGAGGCTTCACAACAAGTCCGTACACATGCGCGGCGATCATGGGACCGCCGGGACCGCCCTGGGCCTGCTTCTCACCGCCGCACTTGTTCACACCGATGATGACCGCCACGCCCACGATGGCGAGCAGCAGAAGGACACGGGAGATCTTCATGCGGTCGGGACGTTCACGAATGAGATGCCAGCGGGCGTTGCGGCGCCGAAATTACCAGCCGCTCAGGGATGCCCGACCAGGCTTCACACCCCTTAACACCTCAGCATTCCAAGGGTTCGCGCAGAAGGTCAATGCAGGGCGGTCCCGATCGCGCCGTACCAAGGGTGGATCTCATAGGCCAGCTTGCCGCGCTTCACGAAGGGGTCCTGCAACAGGTAGCCTTCCACCTCCTCCTTGGTATCGCAGTCATAGAGCAGGAGCCCACGCCAGTCGCCGTTGTCACCGAAAGGTCCCGCCACCTGGATCAGGCCACGCTTCGCCTGTTCGCCCTGGTGTTCCAGGTGCTGCTTCAACAGGTCCGCGGAAGTGGCGCTGTCCAAGCGGGTGGTGTCGGGGCCACTGGTGTACAGCACGAACCAGTACTGTTTCATGTGGTAGGTGCTGTCGGCGATGGTGACGTCGAAGGTGCGTTGGCCATGGCCCAGGCAGGAGCCCAGCATGGCGGAAAAGAGGGCGAGGGAACGGATCATGGGTGTTCGGAACGGGCTTGTTGGACGATCGTGGCGATGAAGTCGGTCTTGCCCTTCGTGTACGCTGCGCGGTCGTTCGGGTAGACCTCGGAAAGTGTGCGCTTGAGCTTTTCGTAGCGCCGCACATCGGCAGGGTGGGTCCGGAGGTGGTCGCGAAAAAGGACCCGGTCCTCGCTGGCTTCGTCGGGCTCCACCATATGGATGTGATACGTTCTGGTCCCGTCCGGCCCGCGCTTGATGAACCAGGCGTAGAACGGTGCCTCCTCGCCGATGGTCGGCCGCCAAATGAACTCGTAGCCTTCGGCCTCCAGAACAGGCACTACCTCGTCGATCACGCGTTCGTGGCTGTGCACCTCCACCTGGACATCGATGATCGGCTTGGCGCTCAGTCCGGGCACGGCCGTGCTACCGATGTGGGCGATGCGGATCACCAGATCGGCGGGCAGCGTGCCACGCAGATGGTCCTCCTCTTCCTGATACCGGTCGGGCCAGGCGGGATCGTACGGCACCAGGTCGATCCGTTCGCGGATGAGCGCGTCGATGCGCTCCCGGGGAACCTGCAGGCGATCCTTCATGCGATCAGGGCCGGGTCGCCGGAGTAAACGTTGAAGCGGTCGTCGCGGAGAAAGCCGATCAGCAGAAGAAGATTGTCTTTTGCCAACTGAACGGCCAGCGAGCTGGGCGCGCCCACGGCGGCCATGGCGGGGATCCCGGCCATCACGCATTTCTGCACGAGTTCGAATCCGGCGCGGCCGCTGACGAGGAGCAGGCGGTCGACCAAAGGCAGATCGGCAAGTTGCGCAGCGCCGATCACCTTGTCCACGGCGTTGTGCCGGCCGACATCCTCGTGCAGCAGCAGGAGCTTCCCCGCGGGATCGAACAGGGCTGCCGCGTGGATGCCGCCGGTGTGCTGGAACACGACCTGGGCCTCGCGCATGCGCCGCGGCAGTTCGAGAAGCACAGCACGTGTGATCGTCGGCGGATGCAATTGCTTTACCGGGCACAAGTTGCGCACGGCTTCCAACGAACCCTTGCCGCAGACCCCGCAGCTGGAGGACACGTAGAAGTTGCGCTGCCAACGCGCCGTATCCACCTGCACCTCCGGCTTCAGGCTGACGCGCACGACATTCCCCATTTCCTCCGGCTTCACCTGCTGGCAGTGCTCCACGCGAATGATGTCGTCCGTGCCCGAGAGGATCCCCTCGCTGAGCAGGAAACCGATGGCCAGCTCCCGATCGTCGCCGGGCGTGCGCATGGTGACGGTGATCCGGTCCTCGCGGCGATCATCGACAGGACCGTGGTCCAGGCGGATCTCGAGCGGTTCCTCGGTCACCAGCAGGTCCTCGGCCCGTTCGATCGGGCCCTTGCCGGAGCGGGATACCTCAACAGGTGTGACGGGCGCTTGCATGGTATCGGGCATATCGATCAGGGGAAGAAGCGATAGATCTCCTTCCGGTCCAGAAGTCGTGCGAGCAGGATCGTTCGGTCTTCCACGAAAAACCCGAGCCGGAACCGACCCATACGAAGCCGATATGCGTCCTTGTGCCCTTTGAGCTTCTTCACTTGTGCCAGGTCCGTCACGTGTTCGACCTGTTCCATGGTCGCGATCAGGACGATCAGCTTTCGTTTGACCGCTGCATCGGCCTTTGCAAGGTCCCGCTCGAAGGACCTCAGAAAAAGGACCTCCATCTCAACTCCTGAGCTTCCGCATCACGCGCTTGCTGTCGGCCAGTTTCGTTCGGTCCACTTTCGTCAAAGCAAGCGCCAGACCGGCATCCTCCAACTCCTCTTCGTCCAGCAGGCGGCCCTCCAGGCCCATCCGTGCGATCAACTGCCGCAGGAGCTCCTCCTCCTTCCGATCCTTGGGGGTGATGATGAAAGCTTTGCGCGCCATATCGCCAAAGTTACTTCGCCCTTCGCCCGACCGGGGTGATCCAACCCCTATGAATTCATGGTGAATATGGGTGTCGCGAGGGTTTGCCGGGAGGCCGGATCATCCCTTCGCCTTCCGGAAGCAGCCGTCCATATGGTCGTCCACCATGCCTATCGCCTGCATGTAGGCATAGGCGATCGTGGTGCCGACGAACGAGAAACCGGCCTTCTTCAGCTCCTTGCTCAAGGCGTCGCTGATGGGCGTGCTGGCGGGCACCTTCCTCGGGTCCTTCCAGTGGTTCACGATGGTCCTGTGATCCACGTATTTCCAGAGGAGGTCATTGAAGGAACCCTTGCCGCTCTCCATGACCTTCAGCCAGGCCTGGGCATTGTTGATCGCGCTGGCCACCTTGGCGCGGTTGCGGATGATGCCCTCATCGGACAACAACCGTTCGACATCCTTCCTGCCGTACCGCGCGATCTTCTCCACGTTCCAGTTGTCGAAGGCTTTACGATAGCCCTCGCTGCGGTGCAGGATGGTCTTCCAGCTGAGCCCGGCCTGCGCGCCGTCGAGCACCAGCTTCGCATAGAGTTTGCGATCGTCGTGCTCCGGCGTGCCCCAGATCGTGTCGTGGTACTCGACCATCCGGGGGTCGTCGGCGGGCCAGGGGCAGCGTGTCAACTCCTTCTTCGCCATGCTGGGTTTTCCGTCAGGGTGAGGGTCTCAAGGTAACTTGCGGACGTGTCCACGACGCTCACCGACCGCTTCGGCCGCATCCACCGCAGTCTGCGCATCAGCATCGTGGACAAATGCGACCTGCGCTGTACCTATTGCATGCCGGAGGACCAGCAGTTCCTGAAGCGCGAGGAGCTGATGACGCGGGAGGAGGTCGCAACGATCGCCCGACTGTTCACGGAGTGTTATGGGGTGAACAAGATCCGTATCACCGGCGGTGAACCGCTCGTTCGCCCGGATGCCGTGGACATCGTGCGCGACCTGCTCCAACTGCCGGTGAAATTGGGGCTGACCACCAACGCGCTCACGCTGCAAAAGCATCTGGAAGGACTGATCGATGCCGGGCTGAAGAGCATCAACATCAGCCTGGACACCTTCGACGCGGAGCGCTTCAAGAAGATCGCGCGACGGGACGGCTTCGACCGGGTCTGGGCGAACATCCGCATGGCGCTGGACCAAGGCCTGCGCGTGAAGGTGAACATGGTGGTGATGCGCGGGGTGAACGACGACGAGGTCCTCCGCTTCGTGGAGCTGACGCGCGACCACCCCGTGCACGTGCGCTTCATCGAGTTCATGCCCTTTGCCGGCAACCACTGGGGAAGGGAACGCGTGTACACCTACGGTGAGATGCTCGGCCAGATCGGCTCGGTGCATTCGTTCGAAAAGCTCGACGACGACCCGCACAGCACTGCCAAGGCCTACCGCGTGTCCGACTGGCCCGGCACCTTCGCGGTGATCAGCACGGTGACCGACCCCTTCTGTGCCACCTGCGACCGGCTGCGTGTCACCGCCGAGGGAAAGATGCGCAACTGCCTGTTCGCCCGCGATGAGACCGACCTGCTCTCCGCCCTCCGCCATGGCGAGGATATCACGCCGTTGATCGAAGCGAACGTCCGGGCGAAGCATGCCCTGCTCGGTGGACTACCACCCTTCAAGCCGGAAAAGCAACAGGAGGTGTTGCACGACCTGAGCGCGCGGCCGATGGTGAGCATTGGGGGGTAGCGCTGGACCATACGACCATGTGCACATGAACACATGGGCACATGCGTTAAAGCTCCTGCTCATAGTAGATCTTGTAGAACTTCCGGCCCTGTTCGTCCACGCCGCGCTCGATCTTGTTGCGGTCACCGTGGATGTAGATGTGGAAATTCTTGTCGAGCTTCAGGACGCTCTTGAACACGCGGGCCTGGCGCTTGACCGCATCGGCCGAGATGGTGAAGCCGTCCTCCAGGTCCAGGGCGCGTTCCTCCTGATAGCGGTCTCCGAAGCGTTGGAAGGATTCCACGACCTCGTCGCTCTCGAACACCTCCCGGGCGAAGCTGCCGCGGTCGAATTCGGTGTTGTCCTTGAAGTACTGCACGGACCGGTTCAGCAGGTCGATCTGGTCGGCCTTGGGGATCTCGTAGTCGTGGGGCAGCTGCTGGGTGATGAAGCTCTTGGTCATCTCCAGCACATTGCGCGTGCTGTTGACATGGTCCTTCTTCGGCCGGGCATGGATGAACCCATTGCGCCAGTGGTCCGTTCGGGCGGGATCATCGATCACGAACAGCGTGGGCTCATCTCCGGTGAACACCACCAGGCAGGCCAGGTCGGGCCGGCGGCTCCCGAGGCCGCGCCGCAGGCGCATGGCGATCTGCGCGTTCCGTGCCTTGCTCTCGAGGAAGACCTCCTTGTCCTCGAACTTGTACATGCCGAGGGCCTCGTAGGCCTGGCCGGCCACCTCCACATCGGTGAACTTCACGATGAAAACGTCACCACCGCGCTGGTCCTGCTCCCGCGTCGCTTTCTCCAGCAACTTCGCGATGCCGACCGAATGGCCGACCAGCTCATCGCCGCCCTCGATCTTGCGGCACAAGGCCTGGAGCGGGTTCCCCTTCCTGCCTTCCCCCGGATCGAACTCCAGGGTCTGGGCCACGAGCGCGAACGGTTTCAAAAAGAATCGACGGAGGAAGGCCTGTTCCTCGTCGCCATTGAGCACGGCGCTGTAGTCGTTGAACACGCTCTCCTCCGCTCCGTTACCGACGTGGTGCACCACCAGTTCGAGCACACGCGCTTCCTTGCCTTGTACCATGATGGATCGTTGACCCCCGACCGCTCCGGCAGCGGACGCGATGGGGGATGGCGAAAATAGGCTTTGTGCTGAAGGCCTATTGTCCGTGCCGGAACGCGTGCTCCTGCACCTTCACCACATGCAATACGAAAGGGAAGAGCGCATCCATCGTCTCCTTGGCACCACGCGTGGAGCCCGGCAGGGTGATCACCAGCGTACGACCGATCATGCCGGCCAGACCGCGGCTCATCATGGCCCACGGTGTGCGTTCCTGTCCGTAGCTGCGCGCGGCCTCCATGATCCCCGGCACCTCACGGTCCAGGATCGGGGCAATGGACTCGGGCGTGCGGTCGCGCGGGGAAAGTCCCGTACCGCCCGTGGTGATGATCAGGTCGAGCCCTTGCGAAGCCCAGGCCTTCACTTGTTCCGCGATCCGCTCGGGTTCATCCGGGACCAACCCGCTCTCCAACACCTCAACGTCCAACCCCTTCAGCCGCTCAGCGATCGCCACGCCAGCCTTGTCCTCCTTCTTCCCACCGGAGACACTGTCGCTGATCACCAGCACGGCGGCTTTCACGGGCACGTCGAACCGGTCGACCCAATCGCTCTTGCCGCCGCTCTTCTCCACCAACCGGATGCCGGCGATCGCCACGCCCTTGTCGATGGGCTTGAGCATGTCGTAGATCGTCAACGCCGCGATGCTTGCTCCATGCATTGCTTCCACCTCCACACCGGTGCGATAAATGGTCCGTACGCGCATGGTGATCAACACTTCCTGCTCGGACAGATCGAAGGTGACCTCCGCATGCTCGATCGGCATGGGATGGCAGTCGGGGATGAGCTCGGCGGTGCGCTTCACGCCCAATAACGCCGCCACACGCGCGCTCTCGAGCACGTCGCCCTTGGGCACCTTCTTGCCACGCATCGCGGCGATGGACGCAGGATCGCCCACCGTGACCAGGGCCGTGGCCGTGGCCTCCCGTAGAGTGGTGGGTTTGTGGGTGATGTCGATCATCGGTCGGTGCGGGCATGAAGGTATCCATCGACATCGGCCGACCTTCTGGATCGACGCTATCGGTTCACTTTCCAAGCATGGGTGGAATCCGGGAGGAGCTCCTTTCCGAAGATCGGCAGATCGGATTTGACACGGTCCACCACCCAGGCGACCGCTTCGCGTGCGGCCTGTCGGTGCGGGGCGCTGGCGAGGACCATGAAGCACAGTTCGCCGGTCTTGATCGTGCCCAGGCTATGATGCACATGCAGACAGGTCATCGATGGCCACCTGGCGAAGGCCTCCTCGCGGATGGCGGTCATGCGTTCGAGGGCCATGTCGCGATAGGCGGTGTACGCGATGGCCTGCACGGGCTTCCCATCGACCTCATCCCCGCGCACCTGTCCCAGGAAGATCTCGTGCGCGCCGATGTCATGACGCGTGGCGTGCTTGGCGATGCTCTCCCCTACGAAGTCCGGATCGATCGGGCCCTCCACGAAGATGTCGCGGACCTTATGCTGCTTCGTGGCGCTCATCCGCCTGCGAAGGGTGGCAGCACGGCGATCTCCTCGCTGCCGGTGAGCGGTATGTCCTCGTGCACGATCCTTCGATCAACGGCGATGGCGTACATCATCCGGTCGAGGCCTACGATACGACCGGTCAACGCCTGGCGCAGTTCACCCGTGCTGGAGCCCTGCACATCGATCTCCGAAGCTCCGGCCTTTTCCGCGATCAGTCCGAACAGGAGGACCTTCATCTCTCAAAGGTCGGAAGGTGCGTTGATGTTGTGGAAGAGGTCCGACGGCCACCCCTCCGTTCCGGGCTCGATGTCCAGGTAGCGTCCTTCCACCAAGGCAAGGGCGTCCGTCATCTTCAACACCTCGTCATCGATGCAACGCTGGAACGTGGGCAGACAGCCGCGGTGGTAGGCGGCCACAAGAGGTTCCGCGCCGCCGGTGTGCCGGGGCACGACCGCTTCTGCCTCACTTTCCAGTTCGCGCATCACATGCTGCAGCAGGCGGGCATCGATGTTCGGCATGTCGCAGGCCAGCAGCAGCACACGATCGTTGCTGGCATAGCGAAGCGCCGTGACCAGCCCACCGAGCGGGCCTTTCCCGGGACGTACATCGCCGATCACGAACGGACCGACATGACCATACTTCTCCGGATCACCGATCACCAGAAGTTCCGACACGAGCGGCTCGACCAGGTCCATCGCGCGATCGAGCAGCGTGCGGCCCTCCAGCTCGATCAAGGCCTTGTCCCGACCCATGCGGCTGCTTTGGCCACCGGCCAGCACCGCGCCCGTCCAGCCATTGCCGTTCATTGCGCCGGAAGGTAGTGGACCTCGATCGGCTCCCCGATCGACCACTCCCGCTTATCGGCAGGCAAATAGACCAGCGCGCGGGCGTTCACGAGCGATCGCAGCATGTGGGAGCCTTCATCGGCCGGCAGGGTCACGCGACCATTGTCAATGTGCGCCGCCCGGAATTCGGCCCGGCCGCCCTTCACGCGGAGACCATCATTCAAGGGAAGCAACTCGCTTCTCGGCCAGGGATCGCCGGCCTGTTGCATGGCCCGGACGAAGGGCAGCACGTACTCCCAGCAGAGGACCATCACCGCGCGCGGATTCCCAGGCAGACCGAACACCGGTCTCCCGTCCAACATGGCGAAGAGCATGGGCTTGCCCGGTTTTTGTGCGACACGGTGGACAATGATCTCCGCCCCCAGTTCCTCCAGCACGGAACGCACGATATCATGCTCGCCGACCGAGACGCCACCCGTGGACACGACCAGGTCCGCGCGGGCAGCCTTGAGCGTGTCCAGCAGGGTATCACGGTGATCGGTCACGCACGCGACCTCCAGCGTCTGCACATATGGCGATAGGGAGGCTTGCAACATGGGCCCATTGCTGTTGAAGATGCGTCCAGGCCGCGGCAATTCACCCTCCTCCGCGAACTCATTGCCCGTGCACAGGACCAGGACATCGGGTCGTTCCGCGACCTCCAGCTCCGTGATCCCCACCGACGCCAGCAGACCGATGGCCGGTGGATCGAGCGGGACCCCGGCGTCGTGCATCACTTCACCAGTGTGTAGTTGTTCACCCTGACGACGAACGTTCGCGCCACACTTCAGCCTGGGATCCTGCAATACGACCCGCTCGCCGTCCCGTAGCACATGCTCCTGCATGATGACCGTGTCGGTACCTGCTGGGATGGGTGCTCCGGTGAAGATCCGTGCGCATTCACCGGGACCGAGCGCGTGGGTCATCGCGTCTCCCGCAGGGATGGCCCCGACCACGCACCGTTCGGGCGGTCCATCGAACGCAAGGGCATAGCCGTCCACCGCGCTCATGTCGAAGAGCGGGTGGTCATGTGGTGAAACGATGTCCTCCGGCGGAATGCGACCGTCCGCATCCCCAATACGAACGGTTCGCAGCGGCATGCGCGGGGCACAGGCCATGATCCGCTGCCTGGCTTCCTCCACGGAGATCATGGCCACATCAGTTTGAGGGAGGCCAGCAGCAGGACGATACCGAGCGCTTGCCGCAGCCTCGGTTCCGGGATCCTGCGCGAGCCGAGGAAGCCTCCCATCAGTCCACCAAGCACGGCGGCAAGGACCCACCCACCGACCTCGGGTGTTATGGTCTCTCCATTTCCGAACGCACCGATGATGCCGGCCGCACTGTTAAGGAAGATGAACAAGGCGCTCACCGCGGCGGTCTCCCGGGCATCGGCCCAGTTGAACACCAGCAGCATTGGGCTGAGCAGGATGCCACCACCGATGCCGATGATGCCCGATGCAAGGCCGAGCACGGCCCCGATCACCAATGCCGCCACCAGGGGCAGGACCCGTCGTTCACCAGCGCCCTTTCCAAAGAAGCCGAACAAACGCGCCACGGCGAACAGTAGGCAGACGGCGAGCATACGTTCGTACATGCGTGGATCGATCGTGATCTGCGCACCCAGCCAGGCCATCGGGACGGAAGCCACTGCGAACGGCCAGAACAGGTTCCAACGGAAATGGCGGGCCCGTGCGAACTGGAGGAAGGAGATCGCGCTGACGAACAGGTTCATCAGCAACGCGGAAGGTCGCAGCACTTCCTGGGGGTATCCCATCAAGGCCATGACAGCGAGGTAGCCGCTCGCGCCGCCATGCCCGACCGAGGCATACATCAGCGCGATCACCGCGAAGAGGAGCCAAGGTCCGATGGCGCTCATGTGTTGGGCATCAGGACCGTTGGCGGAGCGATCAGGAAGCGCTGGCCGGACGGATGATCGATCAATTCGGTCCAGCCAAAGCGCGGGTCCGTACCTGAGAGCAATGAACGGACCCGATCGCACATGGCCGCGGCTACCGACCGCAGCAACGCATCCGGCACATCATGCATGTCACAACCATCCTGTTCGGAGGAAGCACGGCCCGGGAACAGGTCGCCGAGACCGACACCCGCCATGGTCCGGTCGAGCAAGACGACCTGCCCTTGCGCACCATGCACCGCCCCGCTCAACAACGGCACACCTGCCTGTGAACAAGCCCGGTCGATCAGGAGCCGCGCATGTAGGTCATCCGTACAGTCCACTGCAAGGTCGTGCCCGCATAGCATCGATGCGATGTTCTCGGGACCCGCGAACGCGTCGACGGTTCCGAACATCAATTCAGGCCAAACCCTCCGGCACCATGCGGCCACGACCTGCACTTTCGAACGACCGATGTCACCCGGCCCACAGATCGGTTGCCGCCCGATATTGGTCGCTTCCACCCGATCACCGTCCACCAAGGTCACTGCATCGACCGCCATGGGGGCGAACTGTTGCAGGAAATGCTGACCGATGCTGCCTGCGCCGAAGATGACGGTTCGCGGGGACGTATCCATCCTTGCGAATTTATGTAGGCACCCCATGAACGACATGACCCCCGGCCGAGGCCGAGGGTCACGTTGGCAGGGTCGCCCGATGATCAGCGGACCACGAACGGACGCACTGTCCGATCACCGTTCACGCTGATCGCAATGAAATACGGTCCGGCCGCAAGGTCGCCCACCGGCACTTGAACGGTCCGCTCACCGGCCGAGCGGCCAAGGTCGCTGGTGCGGAGCGTACGGCCGCTGATGTCGGTGATCTCGATCGCGACCTGTCCATCGGCATGGTCCATGGCGATCGTCAATCGATCATGAGCGGGAATGGGCCAGAGGCGAATGTCACCATCGCCTTCGAGTTGGTCAATGCCCACGGGGCCCACCGTTACAATGGCTTCAGCACGGTCGCTGGCGCAGGTCCAACTCGGCGCGCTGACCTCCCAATCGTAGAAGAAATAGTAGTACTCGTACGTATTGCCACCGGTGACGTTCGTACCCGTGATCGCTCCCAGCGAGCCCAAGGCGTAGGGATAGGTCGGGCTGCTGCCCAGGCCATCGCGCCAGAGGTTCGGCGTTCCCACGCAACGCAAGGCATAGGTGCCTGCCGCAGGCACGTCCAGGTCCAGGTCGACGGAAACCTCACCCACCGGGATGTTGACGATCGTGGAAGCCACGGTGACCCCGTTCGATTGGTCCACCACCGCAATGGTGCGATCGCCCGCCGTGTTGCTGTACACCTTGACACTGTTTATCGTGAAAGGCGAGTACGCATCGAAGATCAGGTAGTAGCCATCATTGGTGTGGTACTGTCCAGTAGCGGTATTGTCCGTGCGTCCGCCATTGTAGGTGTCCCCTCCGAGCACGTTGGCGTCCTCCGCCCAGAAACTGGTGGTGGTGTTCACCATGGGCGTGGTCCACAAATTCCCCGAACCGAGCAGGGCGCCGCCGCTCTGTGCGTCATACCAGAGCACATTGTTCCCCGTCGCGCTGATGTCCGCGGTGCCAGGGACCGGAATATTCGCACCAGTGGCGGTCGGCATGGCCGGATAGTTCAGGACGGTCACGTCGATGGCATCCGAAGTGAAATCCCCACAAACGCCCGGCACGGTCACCGTGTAGGAACCCGTCTGGTCCACGGTGATGCTTTGCGTGGTGGCATTGTTGCTCCAGGTGTAGGCCGTCGCGTCGGAAGCGGTCAACTCGACGGTGCCGCCATCGCAGAAGATGACATCGCTTCCCGCTGAAACGGTCGGGGTCTCGTCGGGATCCTGCACCACGTTGATGGTGGCCTGACCGGTGCAGCCGTTCCCGTCATCGATCGTCACCGTGTAGCTACCGCCCGCGGTCACATCGATGCTCTGGGTCGTTTCGTTGGTGCTCCACGAATAGTCGAACCCGGGGTTGGCGGTGAGTGTCAGGGGGGCGCCGCCCGTGCAGATCACGGGGTCACCGGAAGTGGTGATCGAGGCGTTCGGGGAGATGCAGGTCCCCTCGATCACCGTGATCGTCTGGTCGGCATCGATGTTCGAATAGGTATCGACCTGGCCGCTCGGCCAATGGATGGTCATGGTGGTCACCTCCGTGGCACCACCAAGACCGAAGTGGGTCGTCGAGGTGTTGACGATGCCATAGCTCTCGCCGGAGTGGACCTCCCGCACCTGCGTGCCCCAAGGACCGGTGATGGTCACCTTGGCGCCGATCGCATCGGGGTTGCTCGTCACCCCTTTGAGGTTCACGTTCAGCCAGTGGTTCCCATTGGGCGTGTTCAACCAGAGCCGGTCCGGGTTGGATGGATCCCCGGTGACATACGCGTCGCCGTAGCTCGCATACACATCCTCGAAACCATCACCGTTCAGATCACCAAAGGCGAAGCTGAGCATCGATTTTGGGGAGGGGAACAGCCCGGTCACCTCCGTGAAGGTGCCATCCCCATGGCCCTGGAAGTAGTGATCGGTCGTACCGGTCATGATGTCGAGATAGCCGTCGTTGTCCATGTCGCGGAACAGGCCCTGCAGGAAGAAGCCCGAAAAGCTCTCCAAGCCGCTGCCGGCGGTCACATTGGTGAAGTGGCCGGTGCCGTCGTTCTCGAACAGCATCAGGGTGCTGCTGTGCGTGGTGCTGAAGGCGTCCAGGTCCCCGTCGTTGTCGTAGTCACCGAAATCGGTGGTCCATACCTGCTCGTGGTTCTGCAGGCCATAGACATCGGCCTGGTCCGTGTAGTGATTGGTGCCGTCGTTCACGAAAAGGCGATCCCAGCGCCGTGGATCGTTGGGGTCGTTCACACCCTGACGGCAGTGGCTGATGTGCAGATCGATGTCACCATCGTTGTCGAAATCGGTGAACGTGCTGCCGTAGTTCCCGCTCATGTCGCTAGCGGGGTTGGTGCTCCAATCGATGTACGTCGCCTGGTACAGCGGTGTGCCGGCACCGTCGTTGAACCAGATGTTCGGAGCGCCATTGTCGTGACAGGCGTACACGTCCAGCCAGCCATCGCCGTTCATGTCGGCGATGCTCATCCCCTGGGTGAAGATGGAGGGACCATTGAGGTTGGACAGCGTGTAGACCCCGCGTGCGGAGATCTGTAGGTAGCGCGTGACGGACACGCCGCTCACCACGTCCTTGTGGCCGTCGTTGTTCAGGTCCGCGATCGCCCAGCCCCATTGGTTGCTGTTGTCGACCTGTCCGTAGTCGTAGGTCTCGAACGTATGGTCCGGGTTCTGATAGAGGACATAGACGTGCTTGCTCAGGTCCAGTTGGACGATGTCGTCCAGACCATCCTCGTCCATGTCCACCACGGCCATGCAGCCGCCGCTGCTGGCGTTGTGCGACAAAGCGGCAGAACCGTTCGAGAACGACGGCTGCGCCACCACGCCACCGGCCAACAGGATGGCCAGGGCGGTCAGGGAGTAAGAGTGTTGCATGTTGAGAGTGCTCAGGTTTTGGTCCGTTCAGGTCTTCCTTGCAGAGGACCCCGAAGATAGGGGCAACTGCGATCCGTTCTCCAACCGCTCCGCCGCGTTCGCTGGGGATCCTGAAGCGGCCTCCCACACGGCGGTCTGGTGCCGGATGCTCTCCTGATGCACGGCGTTCATGAACGCTTCGATGAAAACGCGGTCCAGGCCGATCCGCGCACCCAGGGCGTGTTGGGCGGCCATGATCCGCTCCCAGCGTTCCGGCTGCAGGATCGCCACATTGTGCTCCCGTTTGTACAGGCCGATGCGCGAGGCGATCTCCATGCGGGCTCCGAGCTTCTGGGCGATGTCCGCGTCCAACCTGTCGATCTGTTCACGAAGCTCCACCAGAGTGTCGCGGAGCGCGCCACTGGGGGCGGCCCGGCGGAACACGAGCGCATCGAGCAGGCGGGCCAGGGCATTCGGTGCGATCTGCTGCTCCGCGTCGCTCAAAGCGCCCTGGGGATCGCGGTGGGTCTCCACCATCAACCCGCTGAAATTGAGGTCAAGTGCCTGCTGCGCGACCTCCTGGAGCTTGTCCGTGGACCCGGCGACATGGCTCGGATCGGCAATAAGGTCCAATTCCGGATATGCAGCCTTCAATCGGATGGGGAACTCCCACATCGGATGGTTCCTGTAGGGCGTGGCGCCGCCCCAGCTGAACCCGCGATGCACCGCGGCCAGACGCTTCAGTCCCGACCGGTTGAGGCGCTCCAGCGCGCCGATCCAAAGTTGAAGGTCGGGGTTGATCGGGTTCTTCACCAGAATGGGCACATCCGATCCTTCCAGGGCATCCGCAATGGCCTGGACACTGAACGGGTTCGGAACGGTGCGCGCCCCGATCCACAGCATATCGATACCCGCCTCCAGGGCTGCGCGCACATGCTCCGGGGTGGCCACTTCGATGATCGTGAGGAGGCCGTATCGTTCACGCACCTCGTGGAGCCATTCCAAGGCCTTTGCCCCGGCCCCTTCGAACGTTCCCGGTCGTGTGCGCGGCTTCCAGGCACCCGCCCGGAAAACCCGCACCTGTGGCGCATGGCCCACGATCCCCGCCGCCGTTCCCAGCACCTGATCACGGCTCTCCGCACTGCACGGGCCGGCGATCAGCAAGGGCCGGTCCAAGCCGAGCCCCCAGGCCTTCAGGGGCAGCACGTCCAGTTCACTGCGTTCCATGCACGGAGCACAAAAGTAGATGCGGACAGCGGGTCCGAAGGATTCACCATTGGACGGCCAGCTTGCCGATGGTACTTCCCTCTGCGAGGTCGACCAGCGCCTGCGGCAGTTCGTCCGTGGGGCGAACCGCCTCGACGTGCGGCCGCAACCAGCCATCCTGATGGGCCCTTACCACCTCCTGAAGACAGCGTGCCACACGCACGGGATCATGATCGCCCAGCTTCAACATGTTCACACCGATGATGCTCTTGCTCTTCATCATCAGGAAGATGGGAAGAACGAACCCCATGTTCCAGACGAACCGCCACGTACCGATCCGGCCACGCTCCGCACCTCCGAACAACACCAAGGACCCACCGCTGCCGATCAGATGCATGTCCTTGGGGAAGGTCGCCCCGGCCACGGCATTGAAACTGACATGGAGACGCTTTCCACCCAGCAGTTCACGGAGCTGTGCATCATAGGGCGCTGTCTTGCGGTCGATCACGTGTTGGGCACCGATCGCCTTGAGGTGTTCCCGCTTCTTCGCACCGGAGGCCACGGCAAAGACCTCGCAACCCCTGTGCAGTGCGATCTGCACGAGCAATTGCCCCACGCCACCAGCAGCGCTGTGCACGAGCACGCGCATCCCCGGCTCCAGACGGCAGGCATGCTCGGCCATGAACCAGGCGGTGCTGCCCTGGGTCCCCAGCGCCAATGCTTCGCCCACGGGTATGTCCTCCGGAACAGGGACCACCGCACGATGGTCGGTGCAGACGGATCCGGCATATCCACCGAATCGTGTCAGGGCCAATACCCGACGGCCCTCCAATTCCTTGGGCGCACCTCCACCCACAGTGCTCACGCGTCCGACCACTTCGTAGCCAAGAATGCTGGGCAGTGGGGGCGCCTCCCGATAGAGCCCGCGTACCGCCATGACATCGGCATAGTTCAGTCCGCTGGCTTCGACCTGTATACGCACCTGCTGCGGCATGACCCGTGGTTCGCTGGCCTCGCCAAGGGTCAGGACCTTGTCGGGGTCGCCATGTTGAGTGAGGATCCAGGCACGCACGGCGGAAAGATAGGCGGCCCATTCGTGGACCTTGCGGGCCGCATCGGACGATCCGCGCATCGATGTGACCGCGGGCGGAAGCGGACCAACAAGGACCTCGGGCGCCCGTTAACGATCCATTCCCATGTCCGGTCGAAAACGACATGAACAGGTGGTCGATGTTCACGCTCCGCTGGTCCTACCTTGTAGCGTCGCACGGTCCCACCAGAAAACCTCTCATCATGAGATCAACGCTACACCATGCATCCATTGTTCGGATCTCCGATTTCCTCTTCGTTCTCGTGGTCATTTCATTGTCCCCTTCCCTTTCGAGGGCCCAACAGACCCTCTGGCTGGAGACCTTCGATGGTGGCACATCCACCACGGGATTCACCGTGGACAACAACACGTCCGACTGCTACTGGGTCTATGCGCCTGATTCCGTACACACGGGCATGAGCTTCAATCAGGATTTCGGCGGGGCCTGGCCGGCCGGCCCTGGGTTCGATTCCAGCTTCGTGTTCCTGGACAGCGATGAATGCGGCGGTACCAGCGTGACCGTGAACAGTTTCCTGAACTCACCAGTGTTCGATGCCTCCACCGCTGGCAACTATTTCCTGCATTTCTCGCAACAATTCCGCTCCCGGCTGCAGTCGTTCACCCGCATCGAGGCCTACAACGGCACCATATGGACCGAGGTGTACTATGTCACGGGGACCGACATCGGCTACCCGAACCCCGCACGGGATACGACGGTGGACGTCACCGCGGGCCTCGGTGGTTCGGCAACCGCGCAGGTGCGGTTCCAATTCAGCGCCGGGTGGGATTGGTGGTGGGCGCTGGACAGTATCAGCGTAACGTACGAACCAAGTACCGGGATCCTGTTCGGTGGCCTGCCCGGCCTGTCGATCGGTCCGAACCCGGCCCAAGACCGGCTGTACGTGCGGTCGATACCCCAGGCAGCCACGCTTCTTCGTGTGTATGATATGCTGGGACGAACGGTCCTAGAGCGGCCACGCAATACCGAGCTGTCCTTGGAGGATCTCAGACCCGGTGCCTATATCCTGGAGGCCGCGGACCACGCCGGTCACGCCTTCGCCAGGGCGCGGTTCGTGAAGGAATAGGGCGTCAGGGGTTTCCCGACAGAGCAAGGCAGTCGCATCCGAGCGCTTCGTCCACGAAGCGTTTCAGCGCGTGCATCTCCTCCCGGGAGCGCAGCTTGCCGGCCTGGGCCACCAGCCACAGGACCACGGCGATGATGGGCGTGGGCGCGGCCAGCAACCACCCCCAGGGATCGGCACCCACCACCTGTTGCGAGACGGCGATCGACAGGCCGAGCAGGGCCAGTACCGCACAGAGCAGATACCCGCCCATGAACAGCATCCAGATCGACGGGGAAGGGCCGATGAGCACGCGCGCCCGTGTGCCTTTGGGCCGCTCCTCCAGGTCCAGATCGAGCTGGGGCGTCCACGCGTGGCGGAGGTCCTGGCGATAGCGAAGGATCAAATGATGTCCGGTGCCGCCCAATCGGAACCCGTTCGTTCCAGGTGCGCTCAGGTGTTGCTGCATTCGAAGCTTCACCTCATCGGCGGGGAGTGGCGTGAGGAAAAGGAAGCGGGGGCGGAAGGCGAATTCGGTCATCGGACAGTTCCTAATCTGTCGCTATCCAGTGCATCCGGACCTGATCGCGGTCAGTATCCCGACAAGATGCTCAACGGTCCGCACCGGATACTTCGAGCCGCACAAAGCGACCACCCGAGCGGGAGTTCAGCGTGCTGATGACAGCCGCCGGACCATATCTGACCTGGATCTCGGGGAACAGCCAATTCCCTTTCTTGGACAATTCCGGCACATGCTCCCGCACCGGTTCATATCCTGGAACAAAGGTGTAGCATGATGTGACGACTTCGGAATCCTTCATGCGGTCGGTGGCCTCTTGACCGCCGGAGCCCATGTCCTGTTCCCTGCCCACGCGATTGGCAAGCGCATATTCATTGAAGAGCAGTCGCATGGTGTCGCCGTCGTACAGCGCAATGAGTCCGCCCATTACATCCGTCAAGATCGATCTATACAGCTTGCTGACCGTGCCGAAGTACTTCACCGTGCCATCCGGTGCAAGACGGATATGCAGCAAATTGCCCCGAAGAAAGGTCGGAGTGCAGCTCGATGACCGGTTGATGTCCGTGCAGAACACATCATCCTGGCGAACCTCGGCGATCATCTCGTGGTCGCCATCGGGCAGCCGGTCCAGACGGATAGGGACCAGCGACCGCAACAGGCGGAACCGTTCCCGAAGGTCATCCTTCTCCTCGTCCTCCTCGTCCAACTTGATATCGCGATCGGCCAGCTTGAAATCCTTGGCGCTGAAGAGCAGCTTGTCGATCTCCGCCTCCGGAAGATCGAGGAATTCCGCACCACCGCTGGCAGGAATGGTGCCATCCATGCGTTGTGTGAAGATCCCGATGCGGTCCGTGGCCTGGTCCCAGGCCAGACCATTGACCACCGGGGTTCCATCCTCCGCTACAAAAGCAGCCGCGCAGATGGCGTCCATATCCCCGAGCACCACCTCCTCTATGGCCAGCGGACCAGGACCGCCATGGACCACGAAGGAGCGGAACTTCTTGGGGCGGCCCTTTTCACGCGGAATGCCCCGCAAACTCGCGGTCACATGACCCGCTTCATCGATGGCGGGCATGTCGAAGCGGTATTTGACCAGAGGAAAGGGCATTGGAACGTACCAACTCTCCTTGACCGTGAACAGACTGTCAAGCACGGTGACCTGGACGCCCATCAGTTTCTCATGGACCACGTTCCGGCTCAGGACCATGGTATAGGTACCGCTGGGGCTCATGCGCGTATGCATCATGTACATACGGTGCTTCTTGGCCGGTTGCGCGAACGAGCCAAGGGGTTCCTTCCGAAAACGCTGCGTGCCCCGATCCACCACGAAACGTTCGAATCGGAGACGCTTACGTTCGGCGAAAACGTTGAGCGTGCGCACGTCATCCGCGTTCATACGCGTCTGCGTCCAGGCCTTCTCGGCCGCGCGGGGCAGGGTGATGGTCTTCCCTTTCCTCAGTTTGGGCCCATGGAAGGTATCGATGGTGACCTGCCCTTTTCGGATCGGAATGAACAGGAAATAGGCGGTGAAGGGAGTCTTGATCACGGCAAGTCCATCCCTGCCATCGGGGATCACATCCAATCCGCTCAATGGCCCCGAGACCGCACTTCCGGAGGCCACCTTTAATTCTAACCCACGTGACGATTGGGCTGTGGCATTGACCACCAAGGTCAGGAGCGCGCTGAGCAGGAAGGAGGTCCGCATGAAGGCAAATTAGACAGATCCCCCTTAAATACTAGCTACCAGCTTCCCCCCACGCACACGACGAACTCCCCCTTTGGCAGATGGGCCTCGAAATGCGCGGCCAGCTCGGAGACGGTGCCGCGCACGGTCTCCTCGTGCAGCTTGCTGATCTCGCGGCTCACACTGACCAGCCGGTCGGGACCCAGGGCCTCTGCCAGTTCATCCAACAGTTTCCGGATGCGGTGCGGGCTCTCGTAGAGCACGATCGTCCGCGTTTCATCCTTGAGCGCCTCGATCCGTGCACGCCTGCCCTTCTTCTGCGGCAGGAACCCTTCGAATATGAAACGCTCACAAGGCAATCCGCTCATGACCAGCGCGGGCACGAAGGCCGTGGGGCCGGGCAGGCACTCCACCGGAATATCCGCCTGCAAGGCCGCACGCACGAGCAGGAATCCCGGATCGCTGATGCCCGGAGTGCCCGCATCGCTGCACAAGGCAAAGGTGCTTCCGTTGCGCAGGCGGTCCACCAACCCTTCGACCATGCGGTGCTCGTTGGCGGCATGAAAGCTGATCAGCGGTTTCGCGATGCCCAGATGCTGGAGCAATCGCCCGGTCACGCGGGTGTCCTCGGCGACCACGGCATCGCATTCCGCGAGCACCCGTTGCGCGCGCAGTGTGATGTCCTCCAGGTTGCCGATCGGCGTGGGGACCAGGATGAGCCGTCCCGCGTTCACTTGATCGCGTCGATCAGGTCCACCAGCGTAAAATAGAGGTCGGCATAGTCCGTGAGCGGCAGGGTCTCCGGCCGGTCGTATACGTCATGGTAGGCCGTGATGCCTCCGAGCGTGTAGATGAAGATGCCCGGGACGCCACGTTTCACGAAGGGGCAGTGATCGCTGTTGCAGGCCGGACCGCGGGCCTTCACCGCCGCCAGGCGATGGGTGGTTTCATTGATCGCCACGAGCTGATCGTACACCTCGTGCTGGTCCTTCGCGTTCACGACCATGATGCCGTCGTCGCCGGTACCCATCAGGTCCATGTTGATCAGCAGCCGGATCGACGCCAGATCGAACGGTCGGTCCACCGCGCACCATTCGCTGCCGAGCAGTCCGGCCTCCTCACCGGCGAACGCGATGAAGATCAGGTCGTACCGGGCCGGATGGGCCCGGAAATGTTCGGCCAGGTTCAGCAGCATGCTCACCCCGCTGGCATTGTCGTTCGCCCCGGGGAACAGCACGTCCGGCCCCATCCGTCCCAGGTGATCGTAGTGCGCCGTCAGCACGATCACCTTCCTGCTGTTGCGCCCTTTCACACGACCAAGCACATTGCGGGCATGATGGACCAGCAATGCATTCCGAACATCGAGCGTCACCGTGCGGGCCGTGTCGTTCCACACGCTGTCCCGCACTTCCAGCACGGCGTTGGGCAATGCATCCTGCGCCACGCTCCATGTCAGCTTGCCGTTCGATCGACGCAGGACCGGACCAGAATAGGCAAGGTCCTTCAGCCAACTTTCGTACAGGCCGAGCGTGTCGCGGTCCCGGGTGGGCGGAAGGTCCAGTGCGATGGCACGACCGGTGACCACGCCCATGGTCATGGCGCGACGCTCAGGGGTCAGCAGGTCCTCCCGGGTGAGATGGACCAGATCGAAGGTGCCCCTGCTCGATCCGGATGCCGGGTCGACGAGCAGATCGATGCCGGGACGCAGCCGCACGCCGTCCAACGCCACCTTGATGCTGTCCGGAAAAGTGTTCACACGGAATTCGAACGGCTCGAAGTAGGTCTCCTTGACGGGGTGGATCCCGATGCGCGCGAACTGCGCCGCGATGTAGTCGGCCGCGATGCTGTCGCCACCGGCCACAGGACCCCGCCCCTGCATCGATGGCGACGCGAGCGTGTCGATATAGGCATGGCCCCGTGCCAGGATCGTGGCCGCGTCCTGTGCGCGCATGCTGGCACCGACGAACAGGAAAAGGAATGTGAAGGTCCTCACTGGAATCGGCGTTCGACCAGTTCCATGAACGCGGCGAGCGCGTCCTCCTCCGGCTTCTTCTTCAACAGGGGCAGTACGTTCTTCTCGACATGCTGCCGGGCCTCCTGGACACTGCCCATGCCGTTGATCGCCTCGACGGCCTGCTCGTACCTGACGCGATCACCAGCGAACAGCTCGGCGATGAACCAGAATTTCTGACTGAGCGCGATCGCTTTCCCCAGGTCCGGGATGGGTGCATGCTCGTGCTTCTCGGCGACGGAAGCCTTGTCCTTGGGTGTGGATCGCTTCCTTCCCTTGCCACCCTTCTCCGTCTCCGCGATCGCATCGATCAGTGAGGTCTGCCGGCTTTCCGGACGCGTGTCCAACTTGATCGGCGCGATGGGGACCGCGGGGTCCGCGGCAAGGGAGAGCGATCCGGTTCCGGGACGCATTCGCGAGGCCCCCCCGGGTGGGCGGGGACCACCTTCGCGCGCCTTGTGGCGGATCACCACCAGACGTTCGTACAGCTCACGTGCCGCGTCACAGGCCTTGTCCAGGCCTTCCAGGTCCAGTCGCCCCTTGTTCAGATCGCGCTCGGCATCGGCCAACACGCGCAACAGGTCCGCGATCCGTTCGTAGCCCTTTTCCGTTGTCATGGAGAGGACCGTCCACATACCGGTCCAACGCGAAGATGCCTAATTTCGTGCCGGGGTGCAAAAAGGCCGGATGGCCCGTCCCCCAAGGCTTTCGACGATGTTCCTGGAGCGTACCGGCGGCGAGCGGCCCGGCAAGGGCTGGATCGAGGTGATCTGCGGATCCATGTTCAGCGGCAAGACCGAGGAACTGATCCGGCGATTGCGTCGCGCCGAGTTCGCCAAACAACGCGTCGAGATCTTCAAGCCGAGCATCGATTCGCGCTACGATGAGGTGCAGGTGGTGAGCCATGATGCCACCAGCATCCACAGCACGCCGGTGCCATCCAGTTCGAACCTGTTGTTGCTGGCCCAGGACATCGAGGTCGTGGGCGTGGACGAGGCCCAGTTCTTCGACGATGGCCTGCCCACGGTCTGCGACCAATTGGCGAACGGCGGAAGCCGGGTGATCGTGGCCGGATTGGACATGGACTTCCAGGGCCGCCCCTTCGGCCCCATGCCCCAGCTCATGGCGATGGCCGAGTTCGTGACGAAGGTGCATGCGATCTGCGTGCATTGCGGACAGCTCGCCAGCTTCAGCCACCGCACCCACGGCAGTCGGGACCTCATCCATCTTGGAGAAACGGAGAGCTACGTACCGCTGTGCCGGGGTTGTTTCGAGAAGGCACGGTCCGAACAGGCCGATACCGTCACCGATCGTTCGCACGGGCACCGATGACCTCGACCGGCCATCGTCTTTCCGCCATCGCCGAGGCCGTGGGCGGCCGCCTCCTGCAAGGCGATGGCCATACCCTTGTCACACACCTCGCCATCGACTCGCGCAAGGCCATGCCGAGGGAGGGTGTCCTCTTCATCGCACTGCAGGGTGAAAGGCATGATGGGCACCGCTACATCCCCGACCTGGTGGATGCCGGCGTGCGCAGCTTCCTGATCCGCTCCGGCGCACCGACCGAAGGCCTGGAGGGCTGCCATGTGATCGCTGTGCCGGACACCCTCGACGCGCTGCAGCGTCTGGCCGCCTGGCACCGCGGCCATATCCACGCACCGGTGATCGGCATCACGGGCAGCAACGGCAAAACGATCGTGAAGGAATGGCTCGCGCAACTGCTTCAACAGGAGGAGCACATCGCGCGCAGTCCGGGCAGCTGGAACTCGCAGGTGGGCGTACCGCTCAGCGTGTGGGCGATGAACGCACGCCATACCCTCGGTCTGTTCGAGGCGGGCATCAGCAGGCCGGGTGAGATGGAACGTCTCCGGCCGATCATCCATCCCACGATCGGACTGATCACCAACATCGGTCCGGCACATGCCGAGAACTTCCGCGACGATCGCGAGAAGGCCCTGGAGAAATTGAAGCTGTTCCGCGACGCCCAGGCACTGGTGTACTGCCGCGATCACGTCACCGTGCACAAGGCCATCTTCGGATCCGGGCTGGACAAGGACCTGATCCTGCGCGATTGGTCGCGCGAGGAGTTCGCCTACGTGCAGGTGACGCGCGAGGAGCGCGGCCCGACCGGCTGCCGGATCACGGCGTTGCACGATCATTTGGAATTCACCTTCGAGCTGCCGTTCACGGACAACGCCTCGATCGAGAACGCGCTGCACTGCGTCACCCTCCTGCTGCATCTGGGGCGCACACCCGAGCACATCGCCGAGCGCATGCGCACGCTGGCCCCCGTGGCGATGCGCCTGGAAATGGTCGAAGGTGTGGAGGGCAGCCTCCTGATCAACGACGCGTACAGCAACGACGAAGCCTCATTGCGCATCGCACTGGACCACTTGATGGCCAATGGGCGTGACCGGCGTCGTGTGGTCGTGCTCAGCGACATCGAGCAGAGCGGTGAGCCGCCCGAGGCGCTCTACCAGCGGATCGCGCACGCCATCGCGCATGCGCAGGTCGATCGGGTCCTCACCGTGGGCCCGCACCTCGCGGCGCATGCGAAGCTCCTGCATGGCAACGTGCGCACATACCCCGATACGGAGGCCCTCCTGCAAGGCGTGGACACCGAAGAGCTGGCCGGTGCGGCGGTGCTCGTGAAGGGCGCCAGAAGATTCGCCCTGGAACGTGCCGTGGAGCGCTGGCAGGCACAGGTCCACGGCACGGTGCTCGAGGTGGACCTGGAGGCCGTGCGCCACAACCTGAACTACTACCGCGCGCTGTTGCGCCCGGGCATACGTGTGATGCCCATGGTGAAGGCGTTCGGCTATGGCAGTGGTGCCGTGGAACTGGCGCGGTTGTTCGCATACGAACGCGTGGACATGCTCGGTGTGGCGTATGCGGACGAAGGGATCGCGTTGCGGCAGGCGGGCATCACCGTGCCTATCTTGGTGATGAACCCGGAGCCGGTCCCGTTCGACCTGTTGCACCGCTTCGACCTGGAGGCCGAGGTGTACGACGAGCGCTCACTCCTCCAGGCGATCGCCTTCCACCAGCAACGCGCGGATGGCCCTCCCGTGCACTTGAAGATCGACACGGGCATGCACCGGCTGGGCTTTCTGATCGACGAACTCCCCCGCCTGATCGATCTGCTCGGGGCCGCACCCTTCCTGCGCGTGGGCAGCATTTTCAGTCACCTCGCCGCGAGCGAGGACCCCGCACACGATGCCTTCACGCGGGAGCAGATCGCCCGGTTCATCCAGGCCGCCGACCGTATCGACACGGTGCTCGGCTACCGGCCTTTGCGGCATATCGCGAACTCCGGCGGGATCAGCCGATTCCCCGAGGCGCATTTCGACATGGTGCGGCCCGGGATCGGCCTGCACGGTGTGGGGGTGGACGCGGCCGAAACGCGACTACTCCGTCCGGCTGCGACCTTGCGGACGGTGATCGCCCAGCTCAAGCAGATCCCCGCAGGCGAGAGCGTGAGCTACGGACTGCATGGAAAGAGTACGCATCAGCGTCGGGTCGCCGTGCTGCCCGTGGGTTATGCCGACGGCCTGTTCCGAACCGCGGGGCATGGGAAGGGCAAGGCGTTCGTCCATGACGCACCGGCGCCCTATGTCGGCACCATCTGCATGGACATGTGCATGGTGGACGTCACGGACATTTCCTGCAGTGAAGGGGATCCGGTGGTCCTCTTTGGCGGCCCCCACCCGGTGAGGGACTACGCACATGACCTGGACACGATCCCCTACGAGGCCCTCACCGCCGTCGGCCAACGCGTGAAACGGGTGTTCGTGCACGGGGATTGACGCGGGACAGTACCGGAAGTGGGTTCAGCCTTCCAAGATGTTCCTCATTTCCCTCCCGATAGGTGGTCTTTGGGGCGGGTCCGGACGCGATCAGGCATCTACTTTTGTGATCGAACCTGCAAGCCGCTATGAAGCCTTTCCTCATTCCGGCCGTTCTGGCTTTTGCCCTGATCGGCCCAGCATCGCTTCCCGCTCAGTCCACACCCGGGCCTGAATACGTGCCGGGCAACATCATTGTCATGCTCACACCCGGGCATGTCGCGGATGAGATCGTCCGGGACCTGCGCACGTTGGACGGAAAGCCCACGGAACTGCGCATCGACCGAGAGCTCTCCGCACCCATGCGTGCCTGGCTCTTGCACTTCGAGGCGCCAGGGATCCCGCAGGCGGTGATGCTGCGCGAGGTCCATCGCCATCCGGCCGTGATGCTGGCCCAGAACGACCATGTGATCAAGGAGCGCTCCGTGCCGAACGATCCGCAGTACGGTTCCCAATGGCAGCATCAGAACATCGACAGTGAAGCGGCATGGGACATCACCACCGGAGGGCTCACCGCCACCGGTGACACCATCGTGGTGTGCATCGTGGAGAACGCCGACCTGCCGCATCCCGACCTGGTGGCGAACGCCTGGCACAACTGGAACGAGATCGCCAACAACGGTGTGGACGACGATGGCAACGGTTTTGTGGACGATGTCGATGGCTGGAACGCTCAGGGCAACAACGACAATGCCTACGGCGGGCCGCACGGCACCTCTGTCGCCGGCATGATCGGCGCGGTGGGCGACAACAACCTCGGTGTAGCCGGTGCCAACTGGCATGTGAAGATGATGCCGGTGACCTATGCGAGCACGCAGGAGTCGGCGGTGATCGCGGCGTACACCTACCCGCTGGTGATGCGCCGGAAATACAACATGACCAATGGCGCCGAAGGTGCGTTCGTGGTGGCCACCAACGCGAGCTGGGGAATTGATGGCGGCCAGCCGAGCGATTCCCCACTGTGGTGCGCGATGTACGACACCCTCGGAACCGCCGGGATCCTGAATTGCGGTGCTACGGCCAACAACAACGTGAACGTGGACATCGTGGGCGACCTGCCCACGGCCTGCTCAAGCGATTTCATGATCAGTGTGACCGCCACGAACAGCAGCGACAACCGGACGTTCAGCGCCTACGGTGCCACCACGATCGACGTCGGCGCTCCAGGTGAGAACATCTTCACCACGAACATCGGCGGTGGATACGGCTCCACCTCGGGCACCTCCTTCGCCAGCCCTTTGACCGCCGGCGTGATCGGCCTCTTGTACAGCGCGCCCTGCTCCTCGCTGATGAGCCTCGTGCATTCCGATCCAGAGGCGGGCGCGCTCTTCGTGCGCCAGGCTTTGTTCGATGGGGTGGAGCAGGTGGGCAATCTGCCCGGCACCATCGTCACCGGCGGTCGGGTCAACATGTACAACAGCCTGATGGAGATCCTGAACAATTGTGGGGCATGTCCGGGAGCCACCAGCCTGTCCGCCGTCAATGGCGGCCTGGGTTCCACAACGCTCTCCTGGAACAGCAGCTCTGGCGGCCCGTTCAACATCGAGTACCATGTAGTGGGCGATCCCAGCTGGACCACCTTGAACGGGATCGTGAACACGAGCTTCGTCGCCACCGGCCTCATGGATTGCACGGAGTACGAGTTCCATGTGGAGGTGGATTGCGACACGACGACCAGCGGCTTCGGCCAGTCGTTCACCTGGACCACGGATGGTTGTTGCACAGCTCCCGAAGGTGTGGTGGTGACGGTCGATGGGAACACCTCCGCCACGGTCTCCTGGTCACCCGTACTGGTCGCACAGGGGTATGAGCTGCAGGTGGCGGAAGCCGGAAGTGGCAATTGGACGTCGATGCCGGGGCTGACCACCACCTCGCTCCAGCTGGTCGGGCTGATGGCCTGCACGGCGTATGATGTGCAGGTGCGAACGGATTGCGGCGGAACACCGACCGACTGGTCCACGACCATGACCTTCCAGACCACCGGGTGTGGCGCCTGCCAGGATGAGACCTATTGCGCGTCCGTGGCCGATGACGCCAGCGAGGAATGGATCGCCGGGGTGAGCCTGGGATCGATCAATCATGTCAGCAACAGTGACGATGGCTATGCGGACAACACGGGGCCGGGCACCGACCTCACCATCGGGCAGAGCTATACCATCACGCTCACACCGGGATACGCCGGGTTCCCTTTCACCGAGTACTTCACCGTGTGGATCGACCTGGACCAGAACGGGACCTTCGGCACGAGCGAACTCCTTTACACCAGCCCGGGCACGACGAACGCCGTGAACGGGAACATCACCATACCAACGGGATCCACGCCGGGCACGACCCGCCTGCGGGTGATCATGGAATATGATCAGGCGGCCGTCTCCGGCTGCGAGGACGCCTATGACTATGGGGAGACGGAGGATTTCTGCGTCACGCTCATCGACCCGAACGTCGGGATCGGGGAGAGCGGCGCGGCGAACGACCTGGCCGTTTTTCCGGACCCGGCGGACCGCGATGTGTTCTTCAACATCAGAGGGGTGAACGGTGCGGTGCGCATCGAGATCATGGACCCCAATGGCCGTGTGGTGGTGGGTAGATCGACCACCAATGGCCGCGCGACGGTCACCACGGCATGGCTGGCCAATGGAATGTACTACTACCGGGTGTCCACTGCCGATCATGAACTGGGCCGGGGCAAGCTGATGGTGTCCCACTATCAGTGACCGCGGCCGTACTCCCCACGAAGGGGTCCGTCGACATCGGCGGGCCCCTTCGCTCTTTGGCGCGACCTCCCGGCTAACTTCGGCGGCGGTCGCATGGACATCTCCGCCGTCATCATCACCCACAATGAGGCACACAACATCTCCAGGTGCCTGGAGGCCGCTGCGCGCGTGGCCGATGAATTGATCGTGGTGGATGCGGAAAGCACCGACGGCACGGTCGCGATCGCGGGATCGAGCGGCGCCCGCGTGACCGTGCGTGCCTGGACGAACTACAGCGACCAGAAGAACTTCGCCAACGACCTTGCCCGCGGTCCCTATATCCTGTCGCTCGATGCCGATGAGGTCCTGGGCGACGAACTCACCGCGGACATCCTGCGACAAAAAGCCACCGGCCTGCACGGCGCCTACCGCCTCAAGCGGCTCACCAATTACTGCGGCCAATGGGTCCGGCACGGTGGGTGGTATCCCGATGCCAAGGTGCGGCTGTTCCCCAAGCAGGGCGTGCGTTGGGAGGGTGACCATGTACACGAGATCCTGGCACTTCCGTCCGGCACAGCGATCACGGACCTGAAAGGAGATCTGCTGCACTTCAGCTACCGGTCCGTTGATGACCATCGCGACCGGATCGATCGTTACAGCACGCTGCATGCGAAGGCCCTGTTCGCCAAAGGGCGGGGAGGTGGTCCGGTGAAGCGGCTCCTCGCCCCCCTGGTCAAGTTCGCACAGGGATACATCCTGCAGGGGGGCTTCCGCGATGGATGGGCCGGCTGGACCATAGCGGTCATGTCTTCACGAGCCGTGCGTCTCAAGTACGAAAAGCTCGACGCGCTGCGACGTGGAAAGGCCATCTGAACACATTATCCTGAGCCGCACGGACAGCATCGGGGATGTGATGCTGACCCTCCCCATGGCCGGCTACCTGAAGCAATGCCACCCAGGAACACGCATCACCTTCATCGGTCGCACCTATACCCGACCGATCCTGGGGCATTGTGACCACGTGGACAACATCATCACCCTCGATGAACTGGACCACGAGGGTGAGGCTGCGGCCGTTGCGCGATGGAAGGCCCTGCAGGCGGACGCCATTGTCCATGTATTCCCAAAAAGGCGCGTGGCCAATTGGGCGAAGCGGGCGGGCGTCCCGCTGCGCATCGGCACCAGCCACCGGTGGTGGCATTGGACCACCTGCAATGCGCGCGTTGACCTTGGTCGTCGAAGGAGTGCGCTCCACGAGGCACAATTGAACATCCGGCTGCTCGCGCCATTGGGGATCGACCGGATGCCTGGGCTGAGCGAACTGGCGGGGCTTTACGGTCTACAGCCCCCGGCCCCGGATGGCACGGTCGGTGCACTGCTGCGACCCGAACGCACGCATGTGGTGCTGCATCCCGGTTCCCGTGGAAGTGCCGTGGAATGGGGACTCGACCGGTACGCCGAACTGATCCGATCGCTGGACCCGGAACGCTATCAGGTCCTGATCACCGGTACGTCCTCGGAAGCGGACGACTACCGCCGTGAACTGCCCGTGGATCTCCCGCATGTCACCGACACCGGAGGGAAGCTTACACTGGAGCGACTTCTCTCCCTGATCGCCGCGAGCCAGGTGCTGGTGGCGGCGAGTACGGGTCCCCTGCATATCGCGGCCGCGGTCGGCATCCGGGCCATCGGCCTGTACGTGCCGAGGCGGCCGATCCACCCCGGTCGTTGGGCACCGCTCGGCCGGGACGCACATGCGCTGGTCGCCGATCCGGATTGCCCTCAATGCGCCACCGGAAGACCCTGCGATTGCATCCGACGCATCCGACCGGAACAGGTCAGGCGGTTGATCGAGGCGGTCGCTCCGCATTGATCCGGCGCGCTCCGAAAACCAGCAATGCGTAGTAGAAGGCGAAGAAGGTCGCGCCGACCTGTGTCTCGATGGTGTCCTCGGTCAGGCAGCTTACCGTGAAGATGGCGGCCCAGGCGATGAAGACCGGTGCGCGATACGCCTTGAGGCCCCATGCCGGAAGGAGGAAGGCCAGCACGGCCCACAACATCCCGAACACGCCGAAGGAGATCAGGAGCGTGAGGTATTCGTTGTGCGCCCGGTGGCGCCATTCTAGGGCGAGCCGCGAACCCGTCCTGTCGTACATCTCCGCAAAGGCGGGTCGCGTATCACCGGTACCCACGCCCGTCCACAGGTGCTCCCGGGCGATCTGCAGCCCGGTACGCCAGAACTCGAACCGCATGGTAAGGCTGTGCCCGTTGGGATCGCCCGTTACCCGGTAGCGGTCCAGTTCCATCCGGAGCTGATCGATACGGGTGAGGAGCAGGCCCCGACGCCCTGTCCGCACGTCGGACACACCGGCTTCGATCCGCCGAACGTCCTCCGGCGTAAGCTGAGCAAGGCCGACCGAATCCTTGGTCGTTCCCATGCTCGCCAGGTAGCGGACCAATGTGCTGCGCAGCGGTTGTCCCCGTCGGTCCCTGCCGAGAAAAGGCACCTTGCTCGCTCGCGACCATCCCCGTTCGAGTTCACGATCGGCCACCTCGATCCACACGTAGTGCCCGTTCTCCGACTGTGGATCCTGCGGGTCATGGTAGTAGCGCTCTCCGCCCACCGACCGCTCCGGCAAGGCCGCGGGATCCAGCGGCCTGGGAGGCGGTCCGTCCGTGACAAGATGTATGATCGACCACGCCCCTGCTGCGAGCAGACCCACCAGTGTACCACGAACGACCCAGCGTGGCGTTCCGGTCAACATCCCCGCCCGCCACCAGCCCAAGGCGAACGCGGTGGCCATCAGCGCACCAGCGCCGGAAAGGCTGCCCACCATCCACATGAACGCCAGGGCCCATGAAACGGCCAGGAGCTGCAACACGCGCAGTCCCTTGCGCCCGGGGCGATGGACCACGAGCACCGCCACGGCCATGCAGAGCAACAGACCGAGGCGGATGTGGCTGATGAACATGGACACACCCCGGTAGTCGCCGAGAGCAAGCCGATCATGGGCCAGCAGCATGCAGGCCACGGTGCTCAACACCACGCTGTAGGCGCCGGTGAGCAGGATCCCCCACATGCCCCGTTCCGTGAGCGCGGGCATTGCGGGTAGGATGGTACCGAACACCAGGATGGGCAGCAGGATCCGGCAGAGATCGAGCCCCCACTCCAGGTCCTGAGTCCAGAACAGGCCGATCACATGCAGCAGGAAAATGGAGATGAACAGCAGTGCCCAACGATCGGTGAAGGCGCGACGGAATCGGCCCCACAGATCGCGCTGATGGACACCTTCGGCAAGCCAGGCGCCGATCAGCAGGAACTGGGCATTGCTGACCGCTACGTTGTTCCAAGGAAGGGCCGCCGCCACCAGGGCGAGCGCGGACCATTGCACGTTGCCGTAGGTGAGGTACGAACGCCAGCCCGTCATGTGTTGCGGCGGGTGACCCGGGATCAGTGCACCGTGCCGTCGAGGATGCCGATATACGTGCCGTTGTTCAGCACGTCCAGCGCCTCCTTCACATAGGCGTCCTGCGTCAGGGCGGCACGGGCCCGTCCGGTCTGCAGGTCGTATCGCGACACGATCTCGTTGCGGAGCACCTCCGCGATGTCCGCGCGGAAGAGCTGCATCTCCTCATCGGCGTCCGGTTCAAGCTCCTTCTTCAACTGCTCGAACGCCGCCTGGGCATGCTCGTAGTAGCGCTCCTTCTTCGCTGAGGCCACCAGATCATCGAACGCGGCCATGCTGTTCGTTCCATAGTCGAACTTGTGCTTGCGTGCGAACTCGGTGAATTCCTGGTAGAGCGCGTCGGTGATGACGAACTGCTCCGGCGCCCCGATGGAATCGTGCGTCATACGGTAGTTGGTGGCGAAATCGAAGAAGACATCCTCCCCGTAGAGCGCGCCGACCACCTTGGGCAGCTCAGGCTCGTCCACCTTCACGTCCGGCAGGATGCCCCGTCCATCGAACACCGCCCGGCCGTTCTTGGTGTGGAATTCGTTGATCAGGGAATCGCTCACTTCGATGGCGTGTCCGGTGCTGTCCCGATGGCCGTAGTCGAGCTTCTGGATGCAACGACCGCTCGGGATGTAGTACTTGGCGACGGTGACCTTCAGTTTGGCGTTGTAGAACAGGTCGCGTGTCTGTTGCACCAGGCCCTTCCCATAGGTGCGTTCACCGATGATCACGGCGCGGTCCAGGTCCTGCAGAGAGCCGCTCACGATCTCACTGGCACTGGCCGAGCCGCCATCCACGAGCACCACCAGCGGGATCTCCGCGTCGAACGGCTCGCTGAGCGTGCGGTAGCTCTTGTCCCACTCATCGATCCGCCCCTTCGTCTCCACCACCAACTGGCCCTTCGGCACGAACAGGTTCACGATGTTCACCGCCTCACGCAACAGACCACCACCATTCCCACGCAGGTCGAGTATGACCTTTTCGGCACCTTTCTCCTTCAACTCCTTCAGTGCGTTGCGCACCTCGTAACTCGCCGTCTGGGTGAAACTGTTCAGCTTGAGATAGCCGACGTGGTGCGCCTCGTCCACCATGCCCTTGTAGGGCACATCGGGTATCTTGATCTCCTCCCTTACAAGCGACTTTTCCTGCGGCTGCCGCCCCTGGCGTTCCAGGACCACCTTCACTGTGGACCCCGCCTGGCCCTTGAGCAATTTGCTCACCTCGTCGGTGCCCAGGCCCTTCACCTTCTGACCGTCGATCTCCAGGATCATGTCACCGGCCCATATGCCGGCCTTGGCCGCGGGATAGCCCTCGTAGGGTTCGCTGATCACCACACCATCGCCCTTCTTTTTGATCAGCGCCCCGATGCCACCGTACTGTCCCGTGGTCTGGAAGCGGTACTCCTCGATGTCGCTCTCCGCGATGTAGTTCGTGTAGGGGTCGAGCGAATTGAGCATCGCGTCGATCCCGGTCTTCATCAGGGTGCCGGGCTTGGTGTCCTCGACATAGTAGATGTTCAGTTCCTTGAAGAGCTCCGTGAAGATCTCCAGGTTCTTGCTGATCTCGAAGTAGTTGTCGCCCGCGGCGATGGTAAGCGCGCCCGAGCCCGCCACGGCGGCGGCGATGACCCAGGTCTTCCAACGGAGATTGCGGATATGGCGCATGCGATGAGAACGTTCAGGGGACGGGATCATGGCCATGCCCGCCCCAGGGGTGGCAAGATAGGAAGCGCTTGAGGGTGAGCCAGCCGCCGCGCCAGGGGCCATGCCTGCGCAGCGCCTGCACACCGTATTCGCTGCATGACGGCGTGTAGCGGCAGCCACCGGGCAGCAACGGAGAGATGGTGTACTGGTATAGCCTGACCAGCCCGATCATCAGTTTGGCGAGGAGGCTATCCATGTTCCTTCATCCAACGGTCCAGCGCCTCGATCATTTTGGACTCCACCATCGGGAACGGCACGGTCGACCTTCCCTGGAAGGCCACCAGCAGGGCGCACCTGCGGACCCCCGGTCGGAACCGTTCGACATGCGCGTGCTTGTTCCGGCGCCACACCTCCCGCATCAGGCGTTTCATCCGGTTGCGATCCACGGCGCGGGGGAGGTACCGCTTCGGCACGGCGAAGGCAATGCGGAGGGGTGCCATGTTCTCGTCTTCCACGATCAGACCGCTGACGCGGAACGGCGGTCGATGCACCACGGCACCTTCACGGACCACCTGCTGGATGATCTTGCGGCCGCTGAGCCGTTCGTGCTTCCGAAAGGTAGCGCGCCCCCGGGGGGGGGTCGATGACGGCCGTGCGCTTTCCATCACGCGCTCACCGGCCGGTCACTTCTTCTTGGCCAGCTTCTTGATGTACAGCTCGATGGCGCCGGTCATGGACGGTGCCTCGGGCAGGGGCGCCTCCACGTCGAGACGCAAGCCGGCATCGCGCACGGCCTTGGAGGTTGTGGGGCCGAACGCGGCGATCACCACCGCATCCTGCTTGAACTTCGGGAAGTTCTTCTTCAGGCTCTCGATGCCGCCGGGGCTGAAGAACACGATCATGTCATACTTCAGGTCCTTCAGGTCGCTCAGGTCGCTGGCCACGGTGCGGTAGAGCACCGCGTTGGTGTACTTCACGCTGGCCTTGTCCAGCATCACAGGTATCTCCGACTTCTGGATGTCCGAACAGGGCAGCAGGAACACCTCGTCCTTGTGCTTCTTGATCACGTCCATCAGGTCGGCGAAGGTGTTCTTGCCGATGAAGACCTTGCGCTTGCGGTAGACGATGTACTTCTGGACATAGAACGCGACCGACTCGGACACGCAGAAGTACTTCATGCCATCGGGCACGGTGGTCCGCATCTCCTTGGCCATCCGGAAAAAGTGGTCCACCGCGTTGCGGCTGGTGAAGATCACCGCGCTATGGTCCAGGATGTTGATGCGCTCCTGGCGAAAGTCCTGGGCGTCCACGCCCTCCACCTTGATGAAGGGCTTGAAGTCGATCTTGAGCGCGTACTTCTTCGCCAGCTCATGGTACGGCGACTTCACGTCGGACGGCTCGGGCTGTGAAACGAGTATGGACTTGATCTTCAAGGCCTCGATCTTAGAGGAGTTGCGATGCGGGGGGAGCGGAGCGCTGCAGCGTTCGGATCAGGATCGCGAGAGGCAGTATTTCCGTGGCGCAAAGGTACAGGAAAATGTGCCCCGTCGGGAGCCCCGCCCCACGGCCGATCACCAGGGCACGCACCCAGCGCACCAGATGCACCAGCAGGATGATCGCCAGGCCGACGATCACCAGGACCTGCCGCCAAGGCGACCATCCCACCACCAGGACAGAGACCGGAAGGAGCGCCAGACCCGTGACCACCTGCCCCAGGACCAGGTTGTAGGTGTATTCCTGCAAGCCTCCATCGCCTTTGAACAGCCAGCCGGTCAGCCGTTGCACCACCACCTGGCCCGCCGCCAATACCATTAGAAGGAGCGCCAGCTCCGCGAAGTGGTCCCACCGGGGACGCAACGCCCCGAAGTACACGCCGACCTGGTACAGAAAAAGGGCCATGATCACCCCGGCCATGATCCACAGACCGATCAGCGAGCGGTCGTTCAGATTGATGTCCTCACGCATGGAGCGACGGCTTATCCGCACGCGTTCCACCGTTTCCCAGAGAAGCCGCCACTTGCGCGGCGCGTTCAGATTGGTCCAGGCCAGATAGCCCACCACGAGCAACAGCACCACGATGCTCCAATCGGTGCTTAAGGGGTCGGTGCCGCGCAGGGTGCCCATCATGCCGTGGGCAAAGGTATTCGGCCCTTCCAGGCTCCGGGGTTGACTACTTTTGCGGCCCGATGAACGACGCCTCCACCCCCGCCCAGGCACCCGCCCGCAAGGCCGCCACGGACCTCTTCCAACACCACGACCACTTCCTGGTGGACGAGTTGCTCACCGAAGAGCACAAGCTGATCCGGGACACGGCGCGCAAGTACGTCAGCAAGCACCTTAAACCGATCATCGAGGACGCCTTCGAGAAGGCGGAGTTCCATCCGGAGATCATCCCCGGCCTGGCGGAGATCGGCGCCTTCGGACCCATCATCCCGCAGGAATACGGCGGCATGGGCCTGGACCAGATCAGCTACGGCCTGATCATGCAGGAGATCGAGCGGTGCGACAGCGGCCTGCGCAGCTTGTGCAGCGTGCAGGGCAGCCTGGTCATGTACCCCATCTGGAAGTACGGCTCGGAGGAACAGAAGAAGAAGTGGCTGCCGGACATGGCCCAAGGGAGGAAGATCGGCTGCTTCGGCCTTACCGAACCCAACTTCGGCAGCAACCCCGGCGGCATGGTCACCACCTTCAAGGATGCCGGCGACCATTACGTGTTGAACGGGGCCAAGATGTGGATCAGCAACGCCCCCATGGCCGATGTGGCCGTTGTGTGGGCCAAGGCCGAGAACACCGAAGGGCGGATCCACGGCCTGCTCGTGGAGCGCGGCATGGAGGGCTTCACCACGCCCACCACGCACGGCAAATTGAGCCTGCGCGCAAGCCCCACCGGCGAACTCGTGTTCGACAACGTGAAGGTGCCCAAGGCCAACCTGCTGCCGAACAAGAGCGGCCTCGGTGCGCCGCTCGGCTGCCTGGACAGCGCCCGATTCGGCATCGCCTGGGGCACCCTCGGCGTGGCCATGGAGTGCTACGACACGGCCCTGCGTTACGCCAAACAACGCGTGCAGTTCGACAAGCCGATCGCGGCCTTCCAGCTCACGCAGAAGAAGCTGGCCGAGATGATCACCGAGATCACCAAGGCCCAGCTGCTCACCTGGCGTCTGGGCGTGCTGCGCAACGAGGGCCGCGCCACCACCGCACAGATCAGCATGGCCAAACGCAACAACGTCGCACTGGCCCAGAACATCGCGCGGGAGGCCCGCCAGATCCTCGGCGGCATGGGTATCACCAACGAGTACCCCATCATGCGCCACATGATGAACCTGGAGAGCGTGGTGACCTATGAGGGCACGCACGACATCCATCTGCTCATCACCGGCGCGGAGGTAACAGGGATCCCGGCGTTCAAATGACCGCCGCCTGCTCTTCCGCCAGCCACTCCCGTGCCTCCTGCTCCGTGCGGAACACGCCCGTGCGGAAGGTCTGCGGGAAATAGGCGAAGTAGAGCCGCGCGATCGCCGGAAGCAGGTCGCCGTCCAGCACCAGGGCGATGGCGCGGATCACGGCGCGATCCTCCGGCAACTCGTAGAAGTTCGTACGCATCACCTCGGGATCGAAGTAGCGATCGCCTTCCACCACAGTGAGCATCACATGGGGCTCACCATCGCACATGCGTCGTCGCGCACGGATGTTCTCCACCATGCCCTTGGCGTCGATGGGAATGTCCGGTTTGAACCGGGTCTCGATGAAATGCGGACCGGTGCGCGTGATGAACGCGGTGGCCGTCTCTTCGGTGAGGTGGATGTCGGTCATGGTGGGACCTCCAAGGTCGGGATCACCACCCACGATCCCAAACGCGTGTGGCCAATGGATATCTTGGACGCATGGACCATGTGGCGGTCGAACTCCGTGACCTGATCGTCCATCTGCTCGTGGCCGCCGGCGCAGGCTTCCTGATCGGCCTGGAACGCGAGTACGCCAAGCGGATCGAGGAGGACGACCGGCAGCTGGCGGGTGTGCGCACCCACACGCTGATCGCGATCGCCGGGTTCCTGACCGCGCTGCTCAGTGATCGGTATGGTGCCTGGGTGTTCGCGGCCGGTCTGCTCGGCCTGTTCGCATTGGTGGTGGCCTCCTACACGATGATCGCACGGGGCGGCAGCTACGGCGGCACCTCGGAGATCACCAGCGTGATCACCTTCCTGATCGGCGCCACCGTGCATTCGGGGAACATCCTCTTCGCCCTGCTGCTCACCGTGGTGGTGATCCTGCTGCTCTCCTTCAAGGTCACGTTGCACCGGTTCGCGGGCACGCTGGACCCACAGGAGATCCGCGCCTTCGCGCAGTTCATCATCATCTCGGCGCTGATGATGCCGTTCCTGCCGGACCGGCCGTTCGGTCCGTACGCGGCGTGGAACCCCCGCGAGATCTGGACGATGGTGGTGCTGGTCTCCGGCATCAGTCTCGCCGGCTACGTGCTGATGAAGGTGCTGGACAGGGGACGCGGCACGGTGTGGACGGCGGTCCTCGGCGGACTGGTCTCCAGCACGGCGGCCACGCTGAACTTCTCCCGCCGGTCACACCAGGAGGGCGAACGCGCCAAGGAGCGGATGGCGGCCGCCACGCTCACGGCGTGCACCATGATGTTCCCCCGCGTGCTGCTGATCGTAGCAGTCACCGCCCTGACCACGGGTCGTGCCCTGGCCCTGGGCGTGCTGCTCGTCACCGTCGCGGGAGCGGTGGTGGTGGTGCCGCAGTTGCGGCGCGAGTGGAAGGACGGCGGAGAGGACGCGCCCACGCGTGCGGTGGGCAACCCCCTGAACCTGCGCCTGGCCGTGCAGTTCGCCCTGCTCTATGCCGCGGTGAAATGGCTGGTGGCGTTTGCGAACGCACGCTTCGGCGACACCGGCGTGTATGTCGCGGGAGGCCTGTCCGGGCTCACGGACGTGGACGCGATCTGCCTTTCGATGGCGCGCATGGTGCGGGAAGGCGGAACACTTTCGCTCGCGGTGAACGTGATGATGCTGGCCATGCTGAGCAACACTTTGGTCAAGTTCCTGATCGTGGTGTTCGTCGGCGCCAGGGGCATGTGGCAGCGCGTGCTGCCCGGTTTCGCATTGTTGTTCGTCACCGGACTGGCATGGTTGGTGGTCCGACTCCTGATCTGACATCGGGACCGGACCTGAGGAATGTCGGTCCGCGACACGAAATGATGTATTTGTTTGCGTGCTGAACATCCAGCGTCATGCCCGAAGCGAACTCCCATCACCGCTCCATCTTCCACCCCACCGACCTGACGGCCGACAGCCGCACGGCCTTCCTGCACGCCCTGCGCCTCGCGGTCGCGGCAAAGGCCCGGCTATCCATCATGCACGTGGGCGATGAAGAGGAGCCCGACCAGGGAACGTTGCCCCAGGTGCGGGAGACCCTCAAACGCTGGGGCATGATCACCCGCACCTCCGATGATGCCGAGCTGAAGGCGCTTGGCCTGGGTGTGGTGAAGCGGATGGCCCAGGGAGCCGATCCGCTCGAGACCTGCGTGGCACACCTGGAGCACCACACGCCGGAGATGATCGTGCTGTACACACACCAGCGCGAAGGCCGGATGAGCTGGCTGGTGCCACGCATGGCCGAACCGCTGGCACGCCGCACCCATGCACCCACGCTTTTCATCCCCCATGGAAGAAGGGGATTCGTGGATGCGGTATCCGGGAGCGTACGGCTGCGCCGTATCCTGGTGCCGATCGCGGCCGCACCATCACCACAGCGCGCCATCGGCGCTGCGGTGCAGCTCGCCCGATCGCTTGCCGAAGGACCGGTGACCTTCACCCTTCTGCATGTGGACGATGGCACTCCCGCTCCGGAAACGGACCCACCGCATCGGGAAGGCTGGACCTGGGAGCGGCGCACGGTCTCCGGCGAAGTGGCCCAGGCGATCGTGGATGCGGCCGGCGCGGACACCGACCTGATCGCAATGGCGACCGCCGGTCACGACGGGTTCCTCGATGCGTTGCGCGGCAGCACCACCGAGCGGGTCCTCCGCCTGGCGGCCTGTCCGTTGCTCGCCACCTCCGCGTGAACCCGGGGGATCAGCGGGGCTTCGCCTCTCCTACGGATCCCTGTGCGGCCACCCACTGATCGAACAGGTGACGGTCGTGGGCCTCCCCCCAGCGGTCCTGACGTGCCTTCAAGCGTTCCACCCAATGGCGCGCCCGGACACGTACCACGGGATCCAGCGTGATCAGCAGGTGGCGGTAGCGCTTCAACGCAACCCGTGCACGATGCTGTAGCTCCGTGTCACCCTTCACCACGTTCCGTTCGCGCCGCACATAGCGCTTCCGGTTGGTCACCGCCAGATCACCGAACCGCTTTCCGCTCGCCTTCCAAATGTCCGCCCCCACCATCGCAGCGGATCCCGACAGAAGATCCGCGGGCAACGCCAGGGGGATCGCGGCCAGGGCCCGGCGCGCCACGGGAGCGAGCCGCCGCACCTCGGCACGGGCGATCGGGCGGAGCGAAGTCGTACGCGCCGAACTGCCGCAACGCAACACCCGGAGTTGCGCATCGCGCAGGGGGCCGAGCGCGCGCAGCGTGGCCTTCACGGAACGGTAGGCGCCCGCGATGCGTGGGTCGTCCGGCCAATGGATGGCCATCAGCGCGAGCACCGGCAACGCACGTCGTGCCGCCAGACGCAGCTCATGCACGGCCGGTTCGGACAATGTCCGATCGCAGATGGCATGCGCCCGCACCAACCTGTCGAATACGGCACGCCACCGCTCCACCAAGCGGCGCAACTTCCCAGGGCGTGGGTGCTTCAGCATGTGGCGCGGCATGCTTCACGAAGGTCGTCAAAGCCTCCATGCCTGTCCACCATGTATGCACGTCCGTGCGCGCTAGGACCACACCCGCAGGGCCTGCCCCTCCAGGCTGGTGTTCATGCGCTGCAGGTCGGTGGTGGCCGGTCCGTTCTGCACCACGCCGCTCTCGCTGAAGTTGGCGCCATGGCCATTGCAGTGGAAGCGGTGCGACGAGGCCTGGTACTGCACGGTGACACCCTGATGGGTGCAGGCCGCCGCCACGGCGATGTAGTTCCCGTCCAGGGTACGCGCCACGATCACGCCCTGTGTCACCAGATACCCGCCGTTCGCGGTGAGCGCCTGGTTGCCGGACTGCGTCAGGTCCAGCGTGAAGTCGACGTTCAGGTGTGGGGCGTCCTGCTGTTTGCGACAGCCCTGCAGGCAGGGTCCCAGCACGGCCACACCGACGCCGGCACCCACCAACCGAAGGAAATCCGCTCGATCCATTTTTCAGGGCCCCATGGGAGGGACCGGTCAAAGGGACGTGCGCACGGCGGCGATCATTGCATCGGCCCCGTCCGGACCGGCGAAAGGGCCGACGGAGCGGGCAGTGGTGGGGATGGAACGGGCACCGCATCCCCCGGGCGTTTTGTTAATTTCCTGGCATGAAGCACACATTACTCCTCCCTGCACTGTGCCTCTACATGCAGGCCAGCGCCTGGGGTCCTGATGTTACCGTGGACCCTTACCTCTCGGGTGGCGTTACCGACGTGATCGAAGCACCGGACGGATCGCTCGTCGCTGCGGTGGCCGACACGGTGCCCAATGATGGCACGCTGATCTCCTTTCATCTTTCGCTGGACGGCGGGATGACCTGGACGCCGGCCTCCTACACGGTACCGGGCAACGGCGTCAGTCCACGCGTCAAGCTGGTGAAGAGCGCCACCGCCTTCCATTGCCTCTTCCTCGACGGGATCACCGTGAAGGTGTTCACGCCGGGCACGGGCGTCACCGGTTCCTACACCGACTATGATGCCGAGGAGTTCGATGCCGTGATGACGCCGGCGGGATGGCTCTACCTGTACTTGCAGCTGCCCGGCAGCAACAGCATCCGACGGGCGGGCTCGAACGATGGCGGTGTGACATGGACGGGGAACAGTGCCTCGGTGACCTCGACCGGGTCCATTCCCCGTCTGTCGATCAGTCCGGGTGACACCGTTGTCCTGAACTACTATGGACCCGTACTCGCCGATCGACCAAAAAGCAAGGTACGCTCGGCGTTCTATACCGAATCAAGTCCGGGGACACTGACGCCCGGCACCTTCCAGGATGTGATCACGGATGTAACCGTCGACAAGTGGCACTACACCTCGGCCATCCACGGCGGCAGGGTGTGGTTCCTCTGGGAGCAGGGGCCCATCGGCGGGCGCACCCTGTGGTACCGGCTCAGCATGGACAACGGGGTGAACTACGGCACGGCGCACCAGGTGGTGGGCGGTGCCGGCCAGGATGTGGCGGACCTGCGTGCGATCGCACACGCCGAGATGGGCGGCACGCGTTTGGAGGTCGTGCACGCGACCTACACCACGCCCGGCGGCATGGATCCGACGCAGGACCTGCTGGTACACCACCAAGTGACCGGCGCCGCACCGGATGTCTTCTCCACCGCGGCACCGATCTCCGGGCATGCGCCCCTGGACCTGCCGGTGAACGACAGTCCCGGTCTGGTGGCCCTGACCGGCGGCGGAGTGGGCGTGCTCTGGCCGGGGCACACCACGCCGGACGCCGACCTGTTCTGGGACACCGGGGGTGTGCCGACAGTATTACCGGAGCTGACCGATGGCATGCATGCACGCATCATCGGACCTGTGACCGATGCACTTCAGCTCGGTTATGCTATGTCCGCAGCGAGCGATTGGACCTTGATGGACGCCACCGGACGCACGCTGCGCAACGGCATGCTGCCCGCCGCCGAACAGGAACGCATCGTCACCATCGAGGTGCGGGACCTGCGCGCGGGAACCTATCTGCTACTGCTCCAGGAGCACGACACACGACGCACGCTGCGGTTCCTGAAAGAATGACGTTCTTGTGATCCGGTACGCGGCTGCGTTCCCACCTCACCTTCCATGAGCAGCCCGGACAAGATCGATACGCCATTGGCCACCGTGACACGGGTGCGGCCCGATCGCGTGGAGGTGCGCTTCAAACCCGGCATCAAGCTCGAACCGAAAGGCATCGGACTGATCCTGGACCAGCGCGAGCGCATGGGCGGCGAACGACCGCACCAGGTGCTGATCGTGATGCCCGAGGACGTGGACTTCGAGATGGGCATGATGACCACCGATCACTACGGCGGTCGCAAGGTGGTCGACATGACCCTCGCCGTGGCCTGGGTGGCCGCGCCCGGCATGACGCAGGAACTCACAAGCCTCTATCTCACCTACTTCCCCACCCACTTCGCCAGCCGGGTGTTCACCACCGAGGAGGAGGCGAAGCAATGGCTGGACGAGGAAGGACCACGTCGGGGAACGGCCTGAGCGAAGGACCCAACGCGGGCCGGCCGGGTGCCCGCACCGGGATCGTATATCCGCCTGGCTTTCTGCAAGGGCACCGATCGGGAACAACGATATTTTGGTGTTGGTGCTTCAAATGGCACCCCTGCGTAATGGTCCGGAAAACGACCCTTCTCCTACCCGCGATCGCGATGCTGCCGATGCTATGCACGGCGCAAAGCACCAGCATCGCCTACCTGGAAATCAACGACGTGAAGGCGCTCTTCATGCCGCACGGCATGATCGCCAAGAACCCCGGCACCTCCCAGTCCGACTATGAAGTGCCCGCGATGAGCGGCAGGCATCCGCTTTATGCCGCCTCGCTCTGGATCGGTGGCGTGGACGGTTCGCAGCAACTGCACCTCGCCGCGCTGAAGTACGATCAGGACACCTATCCGGACTTCGCTCCCGGTCCGCTGAGCATCGATGGCACCGCGACCATCACCGCGGCCACCTCGCAACAATATGACCAGATCTGGAAGATCGATGCGGCCGACGTGGCCGAGCACCAGGCCTACTTCACCTGCCTGGCCACGCCGGGCTGCGACCCTGCTGTGGAATTCCCCGGCTACACCGTACCGGCCGGATTCTACCAGTGGCCCGCGCATGGTGACCTGCAACAGGACCAGGCCCTCTACCTGGCACCCTTCATCGACTTCGACGCCAATGGCGCCTACGACCCGGACGAAGGGGACGCACCCTGCATCCAGGGGGACCAGGCCCTGTTCTTCATCTACAATGACAAGCTGCACCCGCATGCCTCGGGCGGCCTGCCCATCGGCGTGGAAGTGCAGGCCATGCCCTTCGCCTTCGCCACCGCCGACCCGGCATTGGCACAGACCATCTTCCTGAAGTACCACGTGATCAACCGGGGCACCCTGACCCTGTACAATACCTACGTGAGCCTTTTCACCGACTTCGATCTGGGCAACTACGACGACGACCTCATCGGCTGCGATGCCGCCCGCAACCTCTGGTACGCATACAACGGCGACAACAACGACGAGAACGGCAGCGGCCTGCTCGGCTATGGCACGCAGCCCCCCGCCTTCGGCGCGGTGATGCTGCAAGGGCCCTTCATGGACGCAAACGCGATCGATGATCCAGTGGACAACACCCTGCCGGCCTGGAACGGCACCGGGTTCGGCGATGGTGCGAACGACAATGAGCGGCTCGGGATCGCCTACACCCGCTATTACAATAACGGCGGGGGGCCGATGGGCGACCCGATGACCGCCGGCGCCTATTACAACTACCTCCGCGGGCTCTGGGCCGACAACTCACCGCAGTTGTACGGTGGCAACGGCCACATCTCCGATCCGGACGCGGACCCGAACCTGACGGCGCACTTCGCCTACCCGGACGACACGGACCCTGTGGGCGCGGGCACCGGAGGGGCGGTGCAAGCAGCTTGGAACGAAATGAACGCGGGGAACCTACCCGGCGACCGGCGCATGCTGGGCAACAGCGGACCCTTCACGCTGGAACCCGGCGAGGAGTTCGACCTGGTGTACGCACTGGTGTATGCGCGCGCGGGCAGTGGTGGTCCGTTCGCCAGTGTGGCCGCCCTGCAGCAACGGGTGGATTCCGTCCGTGCGTTCTGGGAACAACTGGACGGCGGATGCACCGGGCAGGACGGCCAGGTGGGCCTGGGACCCGTTCCTGACATCCGGCCCCTGCTGCTCTATCCATCACCCTGCGCGGACCGCGTGCACCTGGACGCGGCCGCGGACCTCGCGGGCACTGCGTTGGAGGTGCTTGACGCGACCGGACGGACGGTGCTGACGCGGACCCTCCGCACCGGTGAGAACACCATCGACGTGAGCGGGCTGGCGCCCGGCCTTTACACCGGCGCGGCCACGACCCGGGGTGCCCGACTTGTCGGTCGGCTGGTGAAAGAGTAGCGGGTGTGCGCACGTCCGGTCATGGTGCGTGATGCACTGCGCGTGCCGTGACCGGCCGTGACCTCGGCACAGGCAGCGCGGCCGGGCCACGCCGCATCTTCATGGAAAGGACCGCTCATGCCCCGTTCGACCCGCACCGCCTTCGCCCTATCCGCACTGCTGCCCACGATGGCCTTCGCCTGTTCCTGCTTCGGGCCGGACAATTTCTGCGCGTCAGTGGACCCCGGTGCCTACTTCGCGCCGGACGCCGTGGTGCTCGCGGTGAAGCAGGTGGACGTGGCCTACGGCATGCACGTGAAGATCGTGCGGTCGTTCAGCGGGCCGCTGGACGCCGACGATGTGATCACCGTGTGGGGCGATTGCGGCGCGCTGTGTCGCTGGTACACCGCCGCCTGGAGCGTGGGCGACACGGTGCTCTTCGCGCTGCAGGAGACCGACCTGGTGGGCAACACCATCTGCGGCACCTCCTACGAGCAGCCGCAGGACTACATGATCTCCATCTGTGGGGTGTACTGGCTCGGCTATTCCAACGGCATGATCAGCGGCCACCTCTTTCCCGGTCAGGGCACCACTACACTGACCACGGCGCAGTTCGCGGTGGAACTGGCCGGCTGCCTCGCCGGCACCACGGGCATCGATGAAGCCGCCATCGATCCGCTGCGGATCACCTACCGGGACGGTCTGCCGACCCTGCGGATGTCCGCCACCTCACCCGTCGCGCTCACCATCCGCGACGCCTCCGGACGCAGCACCCTGGAACGGTCGTGGGACGGCGCACCCCTTGACGTTGCCGACCTGGCGCCCGGTATCTACCTGGTGGAAGTGCGCGGCGGGCGGGAGCGCATCGCCCGCAAAGTGGTGGTCGGCCGGTAGATCAACGAACCACCACGAAGCGGCCCAACGCCCTGGCAGCGGACCGGTCGCTTTGGAACATCACGAGATACGTGCCTGCCGGCAGGCCCGGCAGCGCCGCGCCCGATCCCGCGGGATCCGCAACCTGCAACGTCCGCACCGGCCGGCCGTCCACCGTGTGCAGCACCAACCAACCGCCGCCCGTCGTGGCCAGGTGCAACACCTCCTGTTGTGGATCCCAAAAAAGGCCGGGCGGTGGAGCGGCCACCGCGGCCACCCCTTCGTGGATCGGTGAACGCAAACCGCCCGCGCGGAGGAGGACACCGGAATCGCAACTGCGATCGAACACATCGGCCACCGCGATGCGCAGGTGGTAGATGGCCCCCTGCTGCACCGCCCGTTCCATCCGGAGCACGACGCTCAGCCCGTCGTACTGCACGTAGTAGGGATCGGTGTCGAACGGCGCCGTCTGACCATCGCCGTTGTCCACGAAGTAGGCGGAGTCCGCCGTGGTGAGCAGGTGCACGGTGGATACCGGATCGGCGGTGCCGGGCAGGAGGGCGAGGTTCTCCGCGCCGTTGGTGTAGGGCCCGTTGATCCCCGGCCCGCTGAGGAAGATCGCCATGCCATCGTTGACCGGAACCTGCGGCCCGAACTCCTCGGACCCGAACCGGAACTCCAGGTAGAGCGAATCGCCCAGGGGCATCACGTCCAGGTCCAGCGTCACCTGGTCCCGCGTGGTGCCGCCCAGCACGGTCACCATGTCCGGGTCCGACGGACCGAATGGCTGGGCTTCCGTGCTCCAGCAAAGCGCCGCGTTCGGACCGGCGATGTCCGGCGAACCGGTGGTGAGCAACAGGCCGGCCGCCATCTGCAGACAGGTGTTCGGCGCGGTGAACACCGCGTACTGGTCCGTGGTGCCGGGCGTCACCAGCACGTTGCTCACCTGCACCCCCGGACCCGCCAGCACCTGCTGCACCATCTGTGCGATGGGCAACGAGGTGTCATAGACATACTGCGCCGCGGCGAGCACGGGACAGAACAGGGCGAGCGGAAGGGTGCAGCGCATGGGGGAGGGCATCCGGGTGCGGACGGAAATTACTGGACGGTGCGCTGCCTGCGGAACGTTAAGGAATGTGATCGGGGCCACCCGCTGCGCACGACGCCGCTACCTTGGATCAAAGACCCACGGCATGCGCATACCTCCTTCCCTTGCTCCGGCGCTCCTGGCGCCGTTCCTCTCCTGCACCACAGACCCCGCTGCGGAGGCTGCCGCGGACGGCCCGGCGGATCCCTCCCTGCTGCGCAGCGCCACCTGCGCGCAGGTCCGCGCCTTCGACCTGGTACAGCACACCTGCGCCATGTACGTGGCCGTGCGATCGCACGCCTGGGAGGAGCCCATCGCCTTCGGCCGCGACGTGGACGATGCCCCGGTGCATTGGAACAAATGCCCCGGCGGCACCATGGTGGCATGCAGGAAGGCGCCCTCCACCAATGGCGACACGGTGATCACCGGCCTCGCCTTTCCGTAGGGCATCCCTATTCGAGCGCCCGCACCAGCTCGTCACGGATGCCGCGTGCGGTCGCGGGCCAATTGAGGCGCGTCTCGTGCTCACGGCGGCTGTCGGCGCAGAGCGTGCGGTAGGCGTCCGGGTCGCGCATCAGGGCCTCCACCGCATCCGCATAGTCCGTTGCCACGGCATCCGATGGAAAGAGCCGGCCGTTCACCCCGTCGCGCACCGCATCGGCCACGCCGCCCGTGTCCCGCGCCAGGGAAGGGAGGCCCATTACGCTGGCCTCGGCGTATACGATGCCGAAGCATTCGGCCAGGGAAGGCATGATCAGGAAGTTCGCGTGCAACATCAGGCGCACCAGATGGCGCTGGCCCAGGGCGGTGTCCTTCACGATGAAGGGCACCACCTCCACGAAGTCGGGCAGGGGGCCGGGGGGCGTGCAGCCCACCACGGTCAGGCGGGTGGGCAGGCCGCGGGCGTTGAGCAGGGTGGCCACCTCCAGGGCGAGCGGACCGCCCTTGCGCTCCCAGGTCACCCCCACGAACAGCAGCTCGCAACGCTCGGTGGGTCGCTGCTCCACGGCGCGCAGCACCTGGTCCCGCGTGGGCAGCAGGTCCAGGTTGGGGCCGAAGGGCAGCACGCGGATGCGGGCGGGATCGGCGCCGTAGTGCGCCACGGCGCTGTCCGCCGCCCATCGCGAGGTGTAGAAGGCGCGCACGCTGCCCTGCAGCGCGGCACGCTCCAGGTGGTGGCCCTCCTCCACGGAGCCGCCATCGTACCCCTCCAACTCGGGGTATTCGTGCAGCAGGCCGGTGAAGGTGGCATCGGTGAAGAAGGCGTGGGGGATGGCCGCATCCAACAGGGCCACGGGGATACTGCCGGGGCTCAGCACGGCCTGCGCCTGTCCGGCGCGGAAACGGGTGCCGATGGCCCTGGCGAAGCGGCGGGCCATGGCCTCGGTGCGCTCTGAGGGCAGAAAGGTGCCGGGCACCGCCATGGCGCGCACGCGGTTCACGGCCTTGGTGAGCAGTAGGCGCCTGCGCAGCAGGGGGCCGATCACCTCCAGGTCCACATCCTGCCGACGCAGGGTACGGGTGAGGAAATGGATGGAACCGCTCCACTTGCGCACGTCCGCCGGATCGGAAGTGGTGGCGAAGGCCAGCCGCAGCGCAGATGCCTGGGTTTCCGACAAGGTTCCGTCCGCTGGATCACCGGCCGGGCCGGGGCCCGGGCCGCGCTCCGACCGGCGCGGGCAAGTTAGGGCGGATGACGGCGGCGAAGGCGTTGCGCACATCCCCTTTCGGAAAATGCAGATGGCAGGACCCACTTGTGGGTAGTGCATCGCATCGCGACGGATGGCACCTTGGGTACATTTGTGGGACAAGGTCATGAAAGCGCTCGTCGCCGTCGCATCCATCGCCCTGCTGTCCATTTGCGCCAACGCCCAGGTCGTCTTCGACCTGCCTACGGCGATGCCCACGAACGGCAGCGAGGTCCTGCTGCATTGGAACGGCAACACCACCACCATGCCCACCTCGGGCACCGGCATCATCTGGGACCTCACCGCGGTGGTGACCTCGGAACCCGAGGCGCGGCACGTCCTGATCGCCACGCCCGACAGCACGAACAGCGGTCAGAACTTCCCCGGTGCGACACATGCACGCGGTTACCTGCTCGGTGCGGATACGATCTGGGACCACTACGCCCTCGTGGGCGATACGCTCTGGCACCTGGGCGGTGACTACGGGGACCTTCTGCTGTGTTCCACACCACGGCTCACCATGGTGTTCCCCTATGCCCTCGGCGACCTGGCCATGAACACGGCCACCTGCAGCTATGCCGGGCCACCCGTGAACACCACCTATGGGTTCGAGCCGGTGGCCACCGGCACCATCCTCTACCCGGGCGGAACGATCCCCGACGTGGTGCTGATGCGGAAACACCAGGACGGCATCGCCACCGGATACTACTATTGGTACCGGACGAACAACGTGCTCACCTCGGTGGGCGAGTATCACGACTTCGGGGTGGACCTCTGGGTGCCCGCTTCCGGTGTCGGCCTATTCGATCCTGACGCGCACCGGGTGCTTGGAACCTATCCGGTGCCCGCTACCACGGAGGTCACGATGGTGGTCGGGGGCTCGTCCGCGGAACTGTCCTACAGCGTGCTCGATGCGGCGGGCAGGATCGTCGCCAGCGGAAGCGACCGGCCGGCAGATGATCGCATCCGGATCGACGTATCCGGACTGGCCAACGGCGAGTATCAGTTGCGCCTGCGCCAGGACGATGCGATCGGGTACGCCCGCGTTTGCGTGGCGCGCTGAGCTGGCCGTTCGCAACACCGGCGCGCAGGCCGGTCTGACAGCCCGATGGAAATGGGCGTGTAGGAAAACCTCACGATCCGCGCCCGAACTACCGCACGAACCGCACGGAGGTGGCGCCGCGCGGATCTTGCACCGTGGCCACGTAAAGGCCCGGGCGCAGACCCGCCAGCGGCACGCGATCGCCATGCGTATGCAGCGCGCGCCGCAGCAGCACCTGCCCCACCGCGTTGCGCAGGATGAGCTCGGCCGATGCCGGCACCGCACCGGTGATCACCAGTTCGTCGTCCACCGGTTCCATGACGAGGGAGGGGGTGGTGGCCGGTCGATCGATGCCGGTGACCAGGCTGCCCGCCGGCAGCGGCACGTTCGGGGTGCTGTTGTAGGCCAGCTGAAGCAGGGCCACCGTATCGGTGCAACTGCCCGGGTCGCCGTAGAAGTCCACCTCGACCCAACCGAAGGTGGTGTCCGCCGGGGCGTTCACGCGCTGGAAGCCGACGTAGCGCACGCCGGTGTTCGGCAGCCAGTTGGACCAGAAGCAGGCGATGGTGGTCTGCGTGAGCAGGGCACCGCCCCAGAACGTGCCATACGGATCGCCCGCGTTCACGGGATAGGCGAAGCGCAGGTTGGACGGGATGGGGTCCAGGTACGATTGCACGTTGTCGATCCCGCCCAGCCAGTAAGCCTGGAAGTCATAGGTGCCATCCAGGCCGATGTCCACGGAATCCAGCGGAGGGGTGCAACAGGGCAGCACCATGTTCACGGGTTGCACCACGCTCTGCCCCTGCCCGGGAACCGCGATGGCCAACGCTATCACCGTGTTCAGGACCCATCGGATACGGCGCGCCATGGTGCGTGGAATTGGTGGATGCCAAGGTAGCGTGGCGCCAGATCGGTCCCTTCGAATGGCACGAGAGGACGGCCCGCGCTCCCTCCGGTCGGTGGACCTAACTCGCGCGCCAGATCGGGGGCGGCCCTAAATGGACGGAAATGGTAAATTCAACGTGCATGAAGAGAATATCCGGGTATCCTGGTATCGATGTGTTCACCGTCACTGGCATTATTCTTCTATTATGCATCTTTACTGTTATTAGTCAGGATACCAGCTTATCCGCGAAGGTGGGAGCGGTATGTTGCACAGCAATCGTGACATTCGGAATATTCTATAGGGTAATGAAGCGATTGTGGATAAGTGATGTTGGACACTTATATGTTGACTTCGCTATAATTAAGAAGCGCAATTTTGAAATAGAGAGAGAGCATATTGACAATATATCCATCTTGAAGAATGGGTTCGGAACAGGGCCAAAGCTTGTTGTCAGATACAGGGACATGAACCATATCAAGCGAAAGCTCATTTTCTCGCTGGGCGATTACGCCTACAAACTGCCCAATCAATTGACCCTGGATGATCTTATGAAGTAATGTCCTCGTCTTGGCGTGAACGTCCAGCCCCCCATATTGGTCCGCAGCTGTGCCGCGGATCGTTGCTTCTCAAACGCATGTCCGGCACACGCGACGCCATGGTCGGCCACCCACCCACTTCGCACTTTACTTCAGGAACGAGCTGGCACATGCGTTCCTGGATGAGCCATCCGCGGCACAGCTGCGGACCAACGCCTTAGGTGTAAACGAGGACCAACGCGGGGGGCCGGATTGGAGAAACCGTGAACACATGTGTTCACGGTTTCCACTTGCCTACGGCTTCATGTCGATGCGAATGCGCTTGACCTTCTTCAGGCACCATATCGCAATCGCCAAGATGAGCAGTTTCATCTCGAACGGTTGTTAAGTGGTGCCCACCGCTTTACGGCCAGGAGGGCTTAAGGCCAAAGCTGACCATTACGGCCGGTCAGTGCGGCCAAAGGACCCTACCCACTACACATCTCACACCCATCCGGATCATCCAATGAGCAGGCGATCCCCGCCTTCGCTGCAGCTACGGCGGACGCGTGCGCCTGCGCATCGGAAGGCATGGGGGCGGCTGCGCCGTTGGTCGCTTCGGCCATCGCGGGCTGCTTCACCGCGCCGTTGCCATTGGCGGCGGCGGGCTGGGCCAATTTGCTCTTGTCCACCGTGAACTTGATAGCTTCGGTGGCGGCCTTGGTGCGCAGGTAGTACATGCCGGTCTTCAGGCCGCTCTTCCAGGCGTGGAAGTGCATGGAGGTGAGCTTGGCGAAGTTGGGGTTCTCCAGGAACACGTTGAGGCTCTGGCTCTGGCAGATGAAGGCACCGCGGTCCGCCGCCATGTCGATGATGCTCTTCTGGCTGATCTCCCAGGCGGTCTTGTAGAGGTCCTTCAGGTTCTGGGGGATCTCGGGGATGTGCTGCACGCTGCCGTTGGCGGCCACGATCTTGTTCTTCAGCTCCTCGTTCCACAGGCCGAGCTTCACCAGGTCGCGCAGCAGGTACTTGTTCACCACGATGAACTCGCCGCTGAGCACGCGCCGGGTGTAGATGTTGCTGGTGTAGGGCTCGAAGCACTCGTTGTTGCCGAGGATCTGGGCGGTGCTGGCCGTGGGCATGGGTGCCAGCAGCAGGCTGTTGCGCACGCCGTACTTGGCGATCTCCTCCCGCAGGGTGTCCCACTCCCACCGGTCGCTGGGCTTCACGCCCCACAGGTCGAACTGGAAGCGGCCTTCGCTGATGGGCGACCCTTCGTAGCTCTCGTACGGGCCCTCCTCCTTCGCGAGGTCCTTGCTGGCGGTCATGGCCGCGTAGTAGATGGTCTCGAACACCTCGCGGTTCAGCACCTTGGCCTCCACGCTGTCGAAGGGATAGCGCATGAGGATGAACGCATCCGCCAGGCCCTGCACGCCGATGCCGATGGGGCGGTGGCGCATGTTGCTGCGGCGCGCCTCGGGGATCGGGTAGTAGTTCTGATCGATCACCCGGTTCAGGTTCCTGGTCAGCTGGTAGGCGACCTGGAACAGCTTCTCGTGGTCGAACTTGCCCTTGGTGATGAACTTGGGCAGGGCGATGGAGCCCAGGTTGCACACGGCCACCTCGTCGGGGCTGGTGTACTCCATGATCTCCGTGCAGAGGTTGCTGCTCTTGATGGTGCCCAGGTTCTGCTGGTTGCTCTTGCCGTTGGCGGCGTCCTTGTAAAGCATGTAGGGCGTGCCGGTCTCGATCTGGCTCTCCAGGATGTGGAACCAGAGGTCCTGCGCCTTCATGGTCCGGCGGCCCTTGCCCTCCTGCTCGTACTTCTCGTACAGCGTCTCGAACGCCTCACCCCACGTTTCGCTGAGGCCGGGACATTCGTTGGGGCACATCAGGGTCCAGTCGCCGTTGCTCTCCACACGCTTCATGAAGAGGTCGGGGATCCACAGGGCGTAGAAGAGGTCGCGGGCGCGCATCTCCTCCTTGCCATGGTTCTTCTTCAGTTCAAGGAAATCCTCGATGTCGGCATGCCAGGGTTCGATGTACACGGCGAAGGAGCCCTTGCGCTTGCCGCCGCCCTGGTCCACGTAGCGGGCGGTGTCGTTGAACACGCGGAGCATGGGCACGATGCCGTTGCTGGTGCCGTTGGTGCCCTTGATGTAGCTGCCCTTGGCGCGCAGGTTGTGCACGCTGAGGCCGATGCCGCCGGCGCTCTGGCTGATCTGGGCGCACTGCTTCAGGGTGTCGTAGATGCCGGGGATGCTGTCCTCCTTCAGCTGCAGCAGGAAGCAGCTGCTCATCTGCGGCTTGGGCGTGCCGGCGTTGAAGAGGGTGGGCGTGGCGTGGGTGTACCAGCCGAGGCTCAGGTCGTTGTAGGTGGCGATGGCGCTCTCCAGGTCGTCCTTGTGGATGCCGAGGGACACGCGCATGAGCATGTGCTGCGGACGCTCGACCACCTGGCCGTTGAGCTTGAGCAGGTAGCTGCGCTCGAGGGTCTTGAAGCCGAAGAAGTCGTACTGGAAGTCGCGGTCGTAGATGATGGTGCTGTCCAGCAGTTCGGCGTTCGCCTGCACGATCTGGAACACGTCATCGGCCAGGAGGCTGGCGCGGGCACCGGTCTTCGGGTCGGTGTAGTCGTAGAGGTCCTTCATGGTCTCGCTGAAGGACTTCTTGGTGTTCTTGTGCAGGTTGCTCACGGCGATGCGCGAGGCGAGCTGGGCATAGTCCGGGTGCTTCACCGTGAGGGTGGCGGCCACCTCGGCGGCGAGGTTGTCCAGTTCGGTGGTGGTCACTCCGTCGTAGATGCCCTCGATCACCTTGAGGGTCATCTGGGTGGCGTCCACCATGGGGTCGAGCCCGTAGCAGAGCTTTTTCACACGGGCGGTGATCTTGTCGAATTTCACCGCCTCACGGCGTCCGTCGCGCTTGATGACGTACATGCTGGTGCGTGTGTAAGGGTTTTGGTTCCTGGCTGAAAGGTTCGGTCGGGGGTCGGGGAGGGGCCGGTCGGGTTCCCCGGTTCAGAAGTCGGCGTCGAGGGTGAAGCTGTTGCCCTCCTTGCTCTGGTCCATCACGCCGGCCTTCTGGTAGTCGCCCACGCGCTTCTCGAAGAAGTTGGTCTTGCCCTGCAGGCTGATCATCTCCATGAAGTCGAAGGGGTTGGCGGCGTTGTACACCTTCTCGTTGCCGAGCTCCAGAAGGAGGCGGTCGGCGACGAACTCGATGTACTGCTGCATCAGCTTGGCGTTCATGCCGATCAGGTTCACCGGCAGGGCATCGGTCACGAACTCCTTCTCAATGGCCACGGCGTCGGTGATGATCTTCTCGACGGTCTTCTTCGGCAGCTTGTTGATCAGGTGCTTGGTGTAGAGCAGGCAGGCGAAGTCGCAATGCAGGCCCTCGTCGCGGCTGATCAGCTCGTTGCTGAAGCTGAGGCCGGGCATCAGGCCGCGCTTCTTCAGCCAGAAGATGGAGCAGAAGCTGCCGCTGAAGAAGATGCCCTCCACGGCGGCGAAGGCCACGAGGCGTTCGGCGAAGCTGCCCTTCTCGATCCAGCGCAGGGCCCATTCGGCCTTCTTCTGCACGCAGTCCACCGTGTCGATGGCGTGCAGCAGGCGGTCCTTCTCGATGGGGTCCTTGATGTAGGTATCGATCAGCAGGCTGTAGGTCTCGCTGTGGATGTTCTCGATGGCGATCTGGAAGCCGTAGAAGAAGCGGGCCTCGGTGTACTGCACCTCATGCAGGAAGTTCTCGGCGAGGTTCTCGTTCACGATGCCGTCGCTGGCGGCGAAGAAGGCGAGCACGTGCTTGATGAAGAAGCGCTCGTCGTCGTTGAGCTTCTCGTTCCAGTCCACCAGGTCGGCGTGCAGGTCGATCTCCTCGGCGGTCCAGAAGCTGGCCTCGTGCTTTTTATAGAACTGCCAGATGTCGTTGTGCTGGATGGGGAAGAGGACGAAGCGGTCCTTGTTCTCCTGCAGCAGGGGTTCGTTGTTCACGTCGGTGTTGGCGGGCAACACATCTTCCAGGCTCATCTGGTTCTGCTTCTCGGTGGTCGTCGACATCGTGTTCCTTCTTGCTTTTTCGGTCCTTTTGGGGACAGGTATTCTAGGGGGTGGTGACACCCCGATTCGCGGTGCTGAGTCTTGTGAAAGGTTCCCGGCGACGATCGAGGAGGCTCGTCCCCGGGCTTACAAAGGTGTACGACAGGTACCCCTTCATCAAGACCGATCAGGGGCAATGTTCTCGAAGTTTTTAACACGCGTTCGTGAGCTAGCATTGATGGGGTCGGGATCCCCCCGCGACATGTGCAAGCGTGACTTACCCACGATCGTTCAACAGGCTGCAGACCGCGCGGCCGTAGGGAGATAGCGGGTCGGCCCCTTCCGCGAACGCCCGTGGGGCAACACTTTCCTAACGTCGGCTTCACGCATTCGCGTGCGTGCGTAAACGATCCTCGGATGGGGTGGCGCGTAACGCCCGCGTAACGGTGCGTTGACCTCCAGCGGGATGTGCATCCACACGAATGCCGGGCGATGAATGCACGCTTCCACAAAGGCGCAGAAAGCTCAGTGCCTCCCTGTGCAACCCCTCTTTGCGCGCTTGGCGTCCTGGCGCCTTTGCGGCCACCTCCTACCGCACCATCTTCTTCGGCCGCTTCTTCCAAGCCTCGTACAACTCACCCAGCTCGTCGTACCAGTCCTGCCCGTACTTACGCACCAAGGCATCCTTCAGGAAACGGAACACCGGCACGTCCAGCTTCGCGCCGCAGGAACAGGCCGGCTTGCAGATCGGCCACTGGTCGTAGTTCAGCGCCTCGTGGTGCTTGAGCTGCTTGACGCGGATCGGGTAGAGGTGGCAGCTGATCGGTTTGTTGAAGGGGATCTTGCCGTCGCGGTAGGCGCGTTCGATGCCGCACTGCCAGATGCCGCGTTCGTCCTTCTTCGCGAACGCACACTCCGCATATTCCTGCACGAGCGGTGTCACCAGCTCCTCGTCCATGTCCACCACGCTGGTGCCCTGCTGCGCCACGGCCTCTTTGCCGCGCTCGGTCATATAGGGTTTGAGCTTGGCGTAGTGCTTCCTGATCAGCTTCGCCTCCTCCGGTTCGAGCGGTGCCCCGCTGTCGCCCTGCTCACAGCACGCACCCTGGCACGCGTCGAGGTCGCACACGAAGCGCTTCTCGAAGAGGTCCTCGCTCAGGAGCGTGCCGCGGTGTTGGATCATGACAGGCAAAGGTCGGGAATGTCCGACCTGTCGCACTACCAATGGGGCGCTCGCCGAGCCCGCTACTTCCCTTCCGTGAAATGCCGCTTGCCTTTCTCCTGGTCGAACTTGCCCTGGTTGAAGGCCTGCGAGCCGCCGCGCGGGATGGAGAGCGACCTCCACTCCTTTCCCACGCACATCCGGGCAAGCAGCACGATCTGCCCGACGTGATAGGCGTGGTGCGCCACCTGCCGTTGCAGGGCCTCGCGGGCGGTGTGGCCCTCGTTGCGGATGTACACGACGCGTTCGAGGTCGGCGTCATGTAGACCGGCCAGGGTGTCGAACAGCACGCCCCAGCCCGAGTCCCAGTCCTTGCGCAGGTCCTCCCGTGAAGCATACGTCCCCTCGAACTCCGCGTCACGCTGGCGCCAGGGCTTCTCCCCGTCGCTGGTGAGGAAGTCGGTGAACCGCGAGCGCAGGTTGCCGGCGATGTGCTTCACCAGGATGGCGATGCTGTTGCCGTCCGGGTGCGGGACGCGGTCGAGGTCGGTGTCGGTGACCTGGGCAAGGGCCTTTTCGCCCAGTTCCTTGTAGTACGTGAACAGACGACGGAGGTCGTGTACCTGCGGATCGGTGTTCGTTCCTTGTACCATGGTAGCCCCACCAGGACTCGAACCTGGATCTAGAGTTTAGGAAACTCCTATTCTATCCCTTGAACTATGGGGCCGGGGCCCACGTCCGGCGCGGGCGGCGGCAAAGGTAACCGCCCCTCGCGCACGCATGCACACCACGCCTCGCCCGCGCGCGTTATCCCATGTAACGATCCCCTGTGGAAGACCGGTCCTTCGGGCGCGTCGGGCCGCCTGGGCACCCCGGTACCTTTCGCCGCCGCCATGCCGAAAATGCTGCGCCGAACGCTTACGATCCTCGCGGTCGTGCTGGTCCTCCTCACCAGCGCGCTGGCCATCATCGGCACGCTTTACGAGGACGACGTGAAGGCCGCCCTGATCGGTGCGATGAACAGGAGGCTCACCGCGCCGGTGACCGTGGGCGAGGTGGACCTGACCCTGCTGCGGCGCTTTCCCCATGCCTCGCTCCACCTGCAGCACGTGCTGGCGCAGGAGGCCTATCCGGAGAGCACCCTGGCGGATACCCTGGCCTATGCGGACGACCTCTACCTGGAGTTCAGCCTCTGGGACCTCTTCACCGGCAATTACCGGATCGACCGCATCCATGGCGAGCACGTGCTGGCCTACCCCGGCATGGACGCCGAGGGCCGCGAGAACTGGCGGATCTGGACCAGGGACACGACGTCGAACGATGGGCGGATCGACCTGGACCACATCAGCTTCGACCACCTGCTGGTGCGGTACCACGACGATGCCCGTACCATCGCGATCACAGGACGCAGCCAGCGGCTCGACCTGCGCGGCACCCTCGCCGATCGCGGATCCGAACTGCTCGTGGAGGGTGACGCCCACCTGATGGACTGGCTCCAGGGGACGCGCACCATCCTTGCCGAACGTCAGGCGGACGTGCGTCTGAAAATGACCTTCGGTGGTGCGGACGGCGTCTTCCGGATCATCGATGGCGCGTTGGCATCACAGGGTGTGCAGCTGACCACGACCCTGCAGGTGGGCCCGGAGAAGGACGGTCCGTTCATCGATCTGCGCGCGGCGGGCAAGGACCTCGACCTGGCCGAACTGATGCAGCTGCTGCCCCCGGCGGTCACCGATCCCCTCCGCGCCTACGAATTAAAGGGTGAGACCGATGTGGTGGCGCGCTACAGCGGGGCCATCAACGGCACGCCCGGCCCGCAGCTCTTCGTGCAGATGGCCCTGCGCGAAGGGAAGATGAAGGAACGGAACAGCCGGATCACCTTCGACCGCATCGCCGGGCATCTGGACCTGACCCTGAACAACGACGGTGGACTGGCGGAGTTGAACGTGAAGGGGCTGCAGGCGCGGTCGGGCAGCGGCGAACTGAAGGGCGAGCTCGAACTGCGCGGGGCACAGCAGCCCCACGTGAAAGCCCGGATGAACGCCCACATCGGCCTGGCCGACCTGCTGCGCTTCGCCCGCGTGGATACCCTGGAACAGGTGGAAGGCCGCCTGGTGGCCGACCTGCAGTTGACCGGCGCAGTGCGCTCGTGGAGCGGGCTGAAGGCCGCGGACCTGCGGGCCCTTGCGATCACCGGGAACGTCGGCCTGAAGGACGCCGCACTGAAAATGAAGGGGCTTCGTCACCGGATCAGTGGCGTGAACGCCGAGATGCACGTCCAGGGCGGCGACGCCGAGGTGCGCGGCCTGACCGCCGATCTGCAGGGCAGCCATCTGACGCTCACCGGTACGCTGCATGACCTGGTGCCCTATCTGCTGCTCGATGGCCAGAAACTGACCATCGCCGCCAAATTGCGCACGCCGCGCATCGACCTTGGCGCATTGCTGGCCGACGATGCGGCGCCCGGCGGGGGTGGTCCCGGCCAGCGCCTGAGCTTCCCAAAATTGCTGGCCCTCGACATCGACGCGCAGGCGGACGAGCTGGTGATGGAGGACTTCCGCACGACGGAGGTCCGTGGCCACCTCAGCCTGAAGGATAAGCGCCTCACCGCGGACCCGATCACATTCCACACCGCGAACGGCATGGTGAGCGGGCGGCTGGCCGTGGATGGACGCGATCCGGACCGCTTCCCGATGGCCATCCAGGCCGACCTGAAGGGGATCGACATCAGCGCGCTGTTCGCCGAATTCCGCGACTTCGGGCAAGACTTCATCGGGCATCAGCACATCCGTGGCACCACCGACGCGAAGGTGGACCTGCGCGTGCCGCTGGACCCCACCCTGCACCTCGACCTCGACGGGCTGACCAGCACGGTGGACATCGCGATCGACCACGGCGAACTGAAGGACCACCGTCCTCTGATGCAGGTGGCCGACTATGTGAAGAAGAACAAGCTGATCGCCCCCTTCGTGGACGCCCGGGCCCTGCAGGAACGGCTCGCGGACGTGCACTTCGAGCGCCTGGAGAACCGGATCGAGATCCGCGACCGGCAGGTGATCATCCCGCTGATGGCGGTGAAGAGCACGGCGCTGGACATCGAAATGAGCGGCCGCCACGGTTTCGATGACCGACTGGACCACCACATGAACTTCCGCCTCGGCGACCTGCTGCGCAACGGTCCGATGGCCGATGAGTTCGGCCCGATCGTGGACGATGGCACCGGGTTCCGCGTGTTCCTGCACATGTACGGTCCGGCGAACGATCCCACCTTCGAGAACGACAACGCCATGGCCGCCGCACGGCGCGGACGCAAGTGGCAGGAGGAGAAGCAGGAGCTGAAGGCCATCTTCCGCGACGACCTGGGCCTGGGCAGAAGAACGGACGACCGCACCGCCACGGCCGCCGGAGGCGCGCCACCGCCCACCACCTTCGAGGTGGAATGGGACGATGCCGACAGTACGGCGGCTCCCACGACGGCCGATCCGCCCAAGAAGAAAAGGAAGGACAAGGAAGACGGCTCGGACCAGGTGCGTTTCGAGGTGATCCCCTGAGGCGCTGCGGATCGCCGTATTCCGCGAACTTCACGGCCGGACATGGACCTCTACTCCCGCAAACAGCGCTGGAAACTGATCCTGGCCCTGGCGGCGATCCTGATCGTGATCGCCTCGCTGTGGTACAGCAACCGGATCGTGGGCCAGGTGCGCGAGGAGGAGCGGCACAAGGTGCGCCTCTGGGCGGAGGCCGTACAGAACCGCGCCCAACTGGTGAACTACACCGACAAGCTCTTCGATCGCCTGCGCGAGGAGGAGCGCAAGAAGGTGGAGCTGTGGGCCGAGGCCATGCTGCGCCTGGTGGGCAACGCCGACCAGTCCGATCTCGGCTTCTACCTGAAGGTCGTCAGCGACAACACCACGGTACCGGTCATCATCACCGACCGCAAGGGCAATGTGAAGTTCAGTCGCAACCTGGACGAGACCGTGGCCAAGAACGACACCCTGCTGCAGAAGGAAGTGGAGGCCATGGCGACGCAGCGTCCGCCGGTCGAGATCGCGGTGTACGGGGATCAGAAGCAGTACCTCTATTACAAGGATTCAAAGCTCTTCACTGAACTGCAGAACGTGATGGACGGGATCATCCGCTCGTTCATCAGCGAAACGGTGATGAACACCGCGGCCGTACCGGTGATCTATACGGACAGCACGCGCACGCATGTGATCGAGCACGGCAACATCGACAGCGCCATCGTGGCCGATCCGGTGCAGCTGCAGGAACAGATCGGCAGGATGGCCGCCGAGAACCCGCCGATAGAGGTGGCGCTGGCCGGGCAGGGCCGGCATTACATCTACTATCAGGAATCGCTCGTGATCACCCAGCTGCGCTACTTCCCATACGTGCAGCTCGTGATCATCGGGCTGTTCCTGCTGGTGAGCTACATCCTGTTCAGCATCTTCCGCCGCGCCGAGCAAGACCAGGTCTGGGTGGGCATGGCCAAGGAGACCGCCCATCAACTGGGCACACCGCTCAGCTCGCTGATGGCCTGGATGGAATTGCTGAAGGAGAAGGGCGTGGAACCGTCGGCACTCACCGAGATGCGCAAGGACGTCGACCGCCTGGAGGTGATCACGCAGCGCTTCAGCAAGATCGGCTCCGCACCCGACCTCACACCGGAGAAGCTCTTCCACACCCTGCGCGCCACGGTGCTCTATCTGCGGCCGCGCCTGCCGTCCAAAGCGAAGATCGACGTGCTCCAACCCGACGACCCCGACCGGCTCGTTCCCATCAACCGACCGCTCTTCAGCTGGGTGATCGAGAACCTGGTACGCAACGCCATCGACGCGATGGAGGGCGAAGGCGCGATCACGTTGGAGATCGTGCCCGATGGTCCGCACGTGCACGTGGACATCACCGACACCGGCAAGGGCATCCCGGCCTCACAGCAACGCACCGTGTTCCAGCCCGGCTTCACCACCAAGAGGCGCGGCTGGGGCCTGGGCCTCTCGCTCAGCCGACGCATCATCGAGCAATACCACGGCGGCCGGATCTTCGTGAAGAAGAGCGCACCCGGGAAGGGGACGACGTTCCGCATTACGTTGAATGCGGAATGAAGAACGGCCAATGTTGAACGCCCGATGACGAACACGGCATTTGAAGATGGCCATTCTTCATTCACCATTGATCATTCCCCAGGCCTCTACCTCCACATCCCCTTCTGCAAAAAGGCTTGCACCTATTGTGATTTCCATTTCAGCACGTCGCTGAAGGCGAAGGACCGGGTGCTGGATGCGATGCTACGTGAGCTGGAGGAACGCGCCATGGAGCTGCCGACGGAGGCACTGGGGTCGATCTACTTCGGCGGCGGAACCCCGAGCCTGGTCCGACCGGAGCGGATCGCGGCCTTCCTGGAGCAGGCCAGGCGTCTGTTCGCCATCGCGCCGGATGCCGAGATCACACTGGAGGCCAACCCGGACGACATCAACACCGAATACCTGGAAGCTTGGCGTGCCTGCGGCATCACGCGCCTGAGCCTGGGTACGCAGAGCTTCCGGGAGGACCGCCTGCGTTCCATGGGCCGTGCACATACCGCAGAGGAGGCGCGGCGCAGCATCGACCGGATCGCCAGGGCCGGCTTCACCAGTTGGACGATCGACCTGATCTACGGACTGCCGGGAATGGACCGGGACGAATGGGACGAACAACTGCGCATCGCGCTGGACCTGGGCATGCCGCATCTCAGTGCCTACTGCCTCACCGTCGAACCGCGCACGGCACTGGCACACCAGGTGAGGAGGGGCGAGGTGGTGCCATCGGACGACGAGGCACAGGCCGCCCAGTTCGACCTGCTGATGGAGCGCATGGCGCGTGCCGGACTGGTGCACTACGAGATCAGCAACTTCGGCCGCGCGGGCCATTTCAGCCGGCACAACATCAGCTACTGGACCGGCGCACCCTACCTCGGGATCGGACCTTCGGCGCATTCGTTCGATGGGCGACAGCGTCGTTGGAACGTCGCGCACAACCTGCGATATGCGCGCGGCATCGAAGCGGGCACACCGGTCTTTGAAAGTGAAACGCTCACACCTGCCCAACGCACCAATGAGATCCTGCTCACCGGCCTGCGCACGATCTGGGGCGTGGACCTGGACGCTCTGCCCGTTCCGATCGGCGGACCGCAACGGGAGACGATCGAACGGTATCGTTCGCGCGACGAACTGAAGGTCGAAGGCACACGATTAGTTTTGACAGGGGCCGGTCGTCATTTCGCCGACCGCATCGCCGCCGAGCTGTTCATCGACCCATGATCGCCACCCTCGAACACCACGGTCAACCCTACCGGATCGACCTGAGCCGGCCCATCGACCTGAGCCTGCCCTTGCACGCGGGCGAGGGCCAGATGCGTGCGTGGGGTGTTGACCTGGTGCGCATCTCACCGGTGGTGCGGGGCGAAAGAACGTTCTCCGTGGAACGGGGCTCGTCTGTCAATTTCCGCGATGTCGGCTTCAACCCGCACGGGCATGGGACCCATACCGAATGTGTTGGCCACATCGATCCGGAGGTGACACCGGTGGGTGGCATGCTCGACCGCTATTTCTTCATCGCCGATGTGGTGTCCGTACGGCCCGAGGAACGGCGCGCACCCGATGGGCGCACCGATCAGGTGATCACCCTGGAGCAATTGCGCAACACCCTGGACGAACATCCTCCCGAGGCGCTCGTGATCCGCACCCTTCCCAACGAGGACGAAAAGCGTTCGCGGGATTGGACCGACAGCAATCCGCCATATCTGCAGAGCACGGCCACGGCCTGGCTGCGGAGCATCGGCGTGCGCCATCTGCTCGTGGACCTGCCCAGCGTAGACCGTGAGGACGATGGCGGTGTGTTGGCCGCGCACCACGCTTTTTGGGATTTCCCCGCCACCCAGGACCGGCTGCGGACGATCACGGAACTGATCTACGTGCCCGATGCGGTGGCCGACGGACGCTACCTGCTCGACCTGCAGCTGCCGCATCTGATGAACGACGCAGCGCCCAGTCGCCCGGTGCTGTACGCACCCCTGCCATGACCCTGGAGCGTTTCCGCGCCTACTGCCTGGCCAAACCGGGCGCGACCGAGGACCTGCCCTTCGGACCGGAGACGCTCGTGTTCCGTGTCGGTGGCGGGGACAAGCCCGGGAAGATCTTCGCACTCACCGGGCTGGACACGTTCGCGGGCATCAACCTCAAGTGCGACCCCGAACGGGCGATCGACCTGCGCGAGCGGTATCCCGGCATCGTTCCGGGGTACCACATGAACAAACAGCACTGGAACACCGTGGCCACGGACGGCAGCGTACCCGACCCCCTGCTGCTCGAACTGGCCGATCACAGCTATGCACTGGTACGTGACAGTCTGCCGAAAAGGGAACGGGAGGCATTGGTGCGGAGGGCCCGCTGAAGGCCGGTGGGTAATTTTGCGGCGATGGACCCCCGGAGATTGATCGGCCACATCGTGTCCCTGTTCCTGCGCGGGCTGCTGCTCGTGATGCCGGTGACGATCATCGTCTATGGCATCTACCAGTTGTTCATCTGGCTCGACCGCATCATCCCCTTCGACGTGCCCGGGCTGGGCCTGTTGAGCTTGCTTGTGATCATCACCCTGGCCGGATGGCTCGGTTCCACCATCCTCTTCCGGCCGCTCGCCGAACTGGGCGAGGAGGTGCTCCAGCGCATCCCGATCCTGAAGACCATCTATGAAGCCTTGAAGGACCTGGTCGGCGCACTGGTGGGCAACAAACGTTCGTTCGATCGTCCCGTGCTGGTGCGCATGGTGGCCAACAGCAACCTGGAGAAGCTCGGGTTCATCACCCAGGACGATCTGAGCGTGCTGGGGATCCCTGGCAACAAAGTTGCAGTGTACCTGCCACACAGTTTCGCCTGGAGCGGGAACGTGTATATCGTGCCCTCGGAGAACGTGACCCCGATCAATGCCAAGGCCGGCGACGTGATGAAGTTCATCGTGAGCGGCGGGGTCGCTCACGTCGAAGATGAGACCGAGTGACGGGCCGTTCCTCGGGCCGTCCAAAACACCCAACACACAGAGACCATGACACGGACACTGACCCTTGCCCTGATCGCCTGGGGCCTTCAAGCCTCCGCCCAGACCCAGGTGCAACAGACCTCCTTCACGTTCAGCGATGGCCTGCATCCTTCGTTCATGGTCGCCTTCGACAACGGTGACGACAAGGACCTGGAGGGGTTCTACAAGAACCGGTTGAAGATGGTGAGCAAGGACGTCAGCAACAAGAAGGAGATCAAGGCCCTGGGCGCCCGGGTACCGGAGATCGCCGCCGACACCATCACCATCCTTTGCGCTGTGGAGCAACCCCGCAAGAGCACCACGGTGAACGTTCACCTGGCCTTCCGCGTGAACGGCGCCTTCCTCGCGAGCACGTCGGAGGAGCTGCTCCGTCAAAACGCGACCGACTATGCCTATCGGACGGCCGTGGCCTACAAGACCAAGGTGCTCCAGGACAAGCTCGGCGCGGAACAAAAGACGCTGGAGCAATTCCGGAACGACCTTGCCACGCTGAAAAAGGAGAAGGACCGCACCGAGAACACCCTTGAAAAGACGAAGGACAAGGGGAAGGACGCCGCCAAGGACAAATTGGACGCGGAGCACGAACTGTCCACCACCAACATCGCGATCGAGACCAAGAAGACCGAGGTGGCCGGCGACCCCAGCGAGCAGAACACCAAAGACCTGCAGGACCTGCTGAAGGACAGATCGAAGCTCGAGAGCAAGATCGAGAAGTACACCGAGGATAGCGCCGACGCTGAGAAGAAGGGCAAGGACCTGGAGCAGGACATCAAGGACAACCTCAAGCAACAGGATGAGAAGCAGAAGGCGATCGCCGATCAGGAGACCAAGGTGAAAGCCGCCCAACTGCTCCTGGACAGCGTGAACTGACCAGCAGGACCCCGGCTATCTTCGGGCCGCGCCCGCCGGCCCATGGACCGCCCCCACCGTAACGCGCTCCTCCTGCTGCACTTCACGGTGCTGATCTGGGGCCTCACCGGCATCTTCGGGCGCCTGATCCAGCTACCCGCCGACCAGCTGGTCTACATCCGCACGTTGATCGGCATGGCCGGTCTGGCCATGGCCGCGCCGATCATGCGGTTCCCCCTTCGACCCGGCGCGGACCTGCGTCACCAGCTGCTCACCGGCGTGATCATCGCCGGCCATTGGCTTTCGTTCTACGGGGCGATCAAGCTGGCCACCGTGAGCGTCGCCGTGGCCTGTCTGGCCGCCAGCACCATCTTCACCGCCTTGCTGGAACCGCTCTGGACCAAGCGCGGCATCCGCGGCTACGAGGTGGTGCTTGGTGTGGCGGTGATCGCCGCCCTGTTCCTGATCTTCGGCCTGGAGACCAAGCATCGCCTGGGGATCGCCGTGGCCACGTTGAGCGCCTTGCTGGCTGCCTGGTTCACGGTGATCAATGGGCAATTGATCAAACGCGACCACGCCGGTCGCATCGGCTTCTTTGAGCTGGGAGGGGCGACCCTGGTGCTGGGTATCTGGCTGGCCATCGATGGCCGATTGCCCATGCCGCTCTGGCGGCTCCCCTCCACCGATATCCTCTATCTGTCGTTGCTGGGTCTGCTCTGCACCAGTTTCGCCTTCGTCGCCGGCATCGCCGTGATGCGGCAGCTCTCCGCCTTCACCGTATCGCTCACGGTAAATCTTGAACCGGTGTACAGCATCCTGCTCGCTCTGTTGATCTGGGGTGAGGACGAACGCCTGCACTGGGGCAGCTACGTTGGATTCGCACTGATCCTGGCGGCGCTCTTCATCAACGGCTGGCTGCAGCAACGGGCGCGGACGCCCCGCCGGACACGTCTGGTGCGAGGTTGATCCGTTCGTCGCCCTCCTGGTGATCGATATAGGTGATGAAGAACTGCAGCATTTCATCGGTCGTGCGCATGAACGGGCTGTCCGAACCGATCACCTCCCGCGGCGGATCGAAGGGCTGCTGTGGGCTTTCCGCCGTGTTGTCGAACGTGCCGTACACATGGATCGTCGCGCCCTTCGGCAGCACCACGATGTGCGGGAACGTGTAGACGAACTGCCAGCGGAAGTCCCAATCGTTGATCCGCACCAAAGGAATGGTATCACCGATCTCCGTCACCGCATAGGCCAGGAACTTCCTTCCCAACAGATGCATGTGCGGGTTCACGCTGAGCACGCTGATGGCGGTGCGCAGTCGGTACTGGCTGTGGAACGTGGCGACCTGGCCCGGATCGAGATGCAGGGACGGATGCACCGGCGCCACCCCCAGGGATCCCATGGACAGCTCCTTCAGTGGACGCTCCGGTGGTCCGGCGGCATAGTAGACCAGGAACCTCGAGCGATCGATGGTATCGTGAGGGGCTGGGCCGAAGTGCAGGGTATTGAGCAGGATGGCGCCCTTGCGCTTGAGGTGGTACCCACCGATCCCTTCGGGATACATCGGCGGCAGCATACCGGGCAGATAGTTCACTGCGCTGGGCGTGAGGGCGGGCCAGGTGCCATCGTCATTGGCAAGTTGCAACGCGGTGAAAGCGTCCACACCCTTCATGACGGAAGCATCGATGTAGCCATGGCCTGCGAACACATCGTGTTTGGCACCGGCCGCGTAGTTCACAAGGCCACCGTTCATGTGGTGCACCAATGCACGGTTCCCGGGCACGAAAACGATGTCGCGCACGAAGGTGTCCCGCTGGATCTCGAAGGGGGCCTTGGCGATCATGAAGAGGTCGCGTGCGTCCCCGGGCACATGCATGGTATCCGGCATCCACACCACCAGATCGGGCTTGCCGAGGGGTGGCTCATCGAGATGGGGCGGAGGCGGGGGCAGGTTGGCGGTGTCGCCCGGTAGCGCTCCGGTGTCGACCCACCTCAGGATCAAGGCGATCTGCCTCGCGGAAAGCACCCGCTCACCGAGGAATCGCGTATAGGCGGTGTCGGCCGGCCACGGCGGCATGTACCGATGGCCGGTCATGAAACGTACGGTCTTCGCTTTACGGCGCACGTCCGTGTATGTGATCAGGGGGAACGGCCCGATCTGCCCGGGACGATGACAAGGCATGCACTTGGCCCTTACGATCGACGCGACATGGTCTGCGAAGGTCACCGTGTCCGGCAACGCCAATTCCTCGACGGGATCCTGGGAATGCGGCCCGCCGCAGGCCTGTATGCCTAGCACGGCGACGATCACCGCTTGGACGGTCGGGCCCCTGTAGCCGTTCACGGGTATTCGATGAAACAACCGACGGCCTTCACCTCCCTGCGCGGAGGCGGTCTGTTCTCCGCGAAAGACGACAAGGCATCGGTCAGATAGTGCGCTGTGGCTGAAACGCGTTTCCGACCTGGACGCGAGGCCCAGTTGTCGATGGCGCCATGGTACACCAGTTCGCCATCATTGTCCATCAGGAAGACCTCGGGGGTAACGCGCGCACCGAGCAGACCGGCGAATTTGCAATCCGGATCCATCACCAGTGGCATGTGGATGCCATGCGCCTTCGCGAAAAGCCGCACGCTGTCGCGGTCCATGAACCGCGATGGAAATATGCCCACGGCGCGAACATCGCCGACCGTGTCCGGGAACGACGCGAGGTAGGGTGCGTAGTTCAGGCAGAGCGGACAATCCGGGGCGAGGATGAAAAAGAGCGTGGCGCGACGACCAAGAAGCGTGTCCAAGGTGACCGCATCTCCTTCCGCGGTGGACAGCACCATGACGCGAACGGCGTGCAGGTCGACCCGGTCCGACCGTGTGCAACCCGTGACCACCGTCAGGAACAAAGCGCACCCGACCACCGCCCCGGCGCAACAACGGAGCATGTCGCGAAGATATCCGCCTCAGGAACCGATACGCACGCTGATGGCACCGCGTACAGGACCCTGGCCGATGTCCTGCACGAAGAGGATGACACGAAGACGCTGATGGCTTTCCACGTCGGTGGTGGGCAGGACCACGTGCCCGGAGCGGTGCAGCTCGTCCAATGGCACCGTTCGCATGGCACGCGCCACCGCCTCGTGCACGAGATGTTCGCCTGCATTCTCGCCACGCGTGACCTGGGAATCGAGCCCATCCTCGACCAGTACCACATTGATCTCGCGCCCATCGATCGGGCCGGACAGCGTGTAGTCCACGGCGATGCCTTCGGGCTCGGTGGTCCGCGCGGAACCCGATATGGTGACCTCGACCGGATCATCCAATGACTCCTGTATGCGTGCATCGAGCATGGCCGCATCGGAACCGGTGAAGCTCCAGCGTCCGTTGACCACGCATTGCGGCGTGAACACCCCATCCTGGAGACGTCGGCCATATTCCCGCTGGCGAAGCTCCCATTGGCGCCTCGCGAAGCGGTCCTTCCATCCCAGATGGTCCCAGATCGGCACCTGGTACGCGATCAGGTGGATGGGCTCGTGTAGCGCATTCGCCTTCCGCATGCGGTCCTGCACCAGGCGATCGGCGGGTGGGCAGCTGGAGCACCCTTCGGAGCCGAACAATTCCACCACGGCCACACCCTCGCCACCACCGGCCTGGGCGCGGCAGGCGTGCGCCGAAGTGGAGCATGCGACCAAGAGGGCCCAGGCAAGTAGTGGGCGCATGGGGTGAAGTTACGCGGGGGGCCGGCGAAGACCGTGCCGCAACGGCCATGGATGGAGACGGCGCCCTGTACCTTCGTGGCACCGACCGATGACCCTCACACAACCCGCCTCCAAGGCCTATTGCCCCAGCCTGACGCGCTACGAACGCTGGCGCACGCGCGAGGTACGCATCGGTCCGATCGGCATCGGCGGCGACAACCCGATCCGGGTGCAGAGCATGACCACCACGGACACGCTCGATACCGAAGCGACGGTGGCCCAGAGCATCCGGATGATCGAGGCCGGATGCGAGCTGGTGCGGATCACGGCCCCATCGAAAAAAGAGGCCGAGCACCTCGCGGAGATCCGAAAGCGTATCCGCGCCGCGGGGTTCGACACGCCTTTGGTGGCCGATATCCATTTCACGCCGAACGCGGCCGAGATCGCCGCCCGCATCGTGGAGAAGGTCCGTGTGAACCCCGGCAACTATGCGGACAGGAAGAAGTTCGACGTACGCGAATACACCGATGCCGAGTACGTCGCCGAACTGCAACGCATCCGCGAGCGCTTCACGCCCTTGGTGAAGATCTGCAAGGAGCACGGCACTGCGATGCGCATCGGCACGAACCACGGCAGTTTGAGCGACCGCATCCTGAACCGCTACGGTGACACGCCGATGGGCATGGTGGAAAGCGCCTTCGAGTTCGTCCGCATCTGCCGCGAGCTGGGCTATCACGACATCGTGCTCAGCATGAAGGCGAGCAACCCCCAGGTGATGGTGCAAGCCTACCGGCTGCTCGTGCATGAGATGATGAAGCTCGGCTGGGACTATCCGCTTCATCTGGGCGTCACGGAGGCGGGCGACGGCGAGGACGGACGCGTGAAGAGCGCAGTGGGCATCGGGGCCCTGCTGGAGGACGGCCTGGGCGATACTATCCGCGTGAGCCTGACCGAGGAACCCGAAGCGGAGATCCCCGTGGCACAGGCCCTTGTGGACCGGTACACGATCCGCCGGGGGCACGATCCGATCCCCGAAGTGCATGACCTGCCGGTCGATCCATTCTCCCATACGCGACGGCACGCACGCGAAGTATTGCACATCGGAGGCCGGCACGCGCCGGTGGTCATCGCCGACCTGAGCACCAAGGAGCAGATCACCCCGGCCACGCTGTTCGCCTGGGGCTACCGCTACAGCGTTCCCCTTGACAAATGGAACCTCACCGACCAGGCCTGTGACCTGGTCTTCATCGGCGACCACCATCTATCCTTCGAGATCCCGGGATCGCTCGGTGTCGTGCAGGAACATTCCACCTGGCTGAAGGACCGCCACAAGCCGCGCCACTATCCCCTGCTCAGTGTGCAGGACCTGCTGGACAACGCATCCGTCCACCACGACCTCAACTTCGTGCATGCCATGCCGCACGAGTTGACCGATGAGGTGATCGCCGCGCTCGATGAGGATGACAGCCTGGTGCTCCTGCTCGATACCACCAACCGGCACGGCATGGCCGAACAGCGGGCCACTATCTTCCGGCTGATGAACGCCGGCTGCGACGTGCCCATCATCATCGGCCGCGATTATGTCAACCTGAACGAACTGCAATTGATGTTGTTCAGCAGCACGGACATGGGCGCGTTGCTGTTGGACGGTCTGGGCGATGGCGTGATGATCTGCCCCGAGAACTGCTGTGGCGATGACGTGGTGGACCGCACCGCTTTCGGGATCCTGCAGGCCACGCGCACGCGCATCAGCAAGACCGAGTACATCAGTTGCCCGAGCTGTGGGCGAACGCTGTTCGACCTGCAGGAGACCACGGCGAGGATCCGCGCACGCACCAGCCACCTCAAGGGTGTCAAGATCGGCATCATGGGCTGCATCGTGAACGGCCCCGGCGAGATGGCGGACGCCGACTACGGCTATGTGGGCACCGGTCCGGGCGTGATCACGCTCTACAAGGAAAAGGTGGTGGTGAAGCGCAACGTACCCACCGCCCAGGCCGTTGACGCGCTGATCGCGCTGATCAAGGAGGGTGGGGACTGGGCGGTGGATGAGCGGGACAGGAAGTGATCGTTCACTTCCCGCTCTTGTGCCCCGGCAACCCCACCCGTTGCTCCTTGAACGCACCGATCCATTGCAGCCCCACCTCGAAACCGCCCTGGTAGGACGACCGCTTGTGGAGCCTGCTGATGTTCACATCATAGCTGACCATCGCGCGGAGCATCCGGTGGTATTCGAACTGCACCGACGGAACGACCGCATCTCCCCACCGATAGAAGCAGCCGAACTGCACCGCGTTCGAGGTCAGGTTCTTCGTGTATCGTGAATCCGTCCCCAACCGACGTTCGACCATCGTACCGAAGAGGACTTCCCGGGCCCCACCCTGTTGCGATCCATAAATGCGGGGCATCCACTCCCAACGGCCGGCGGTCCAATGCACCTCCCCGTGCACGACATAACGCCGGTACAGTCGGTCGTGCGAAGTTCCGTACAAGGAGACCTGCGGCTCGAGCAGGTGGAACGCGGCACCCCCCAGGGTCCATTCCAAGCCGCTCTTCAGGGCCATGGTCCATGCGCCACCCGCGGCCATGTCGAAGAAGGACACGCTTGCGTCGGCCACGGCCTCGTTCGCGGGAAGCGTGGGATCATAGCCCGATCCATTGAACTGGCTGTCCCATCTGAGCTCATTCAGCATCGCACTGCGCTGTCCATAACCGGCCTGCAGGCCGAACGCGATGTTGCTCCGGCCTCCTGCCCGCAGACCATAGGCGATGCCCAGATCGGCACGCGTATCACCGAATTCGCTCTTGCCCGCCCTGTCCCGGTAGGCGCTCAATCCAAGACCGAGGTAGCGTCCGCCCAGCCTTCGTTTCAGAAGCGGAAGGTCATAACCGGCGGCGTAGGTCCGGAAGGGACTGCCCACGCTGCTCCATTGGTCACGGTAGATCAAGGTGGCCCGCTGGTCGGTGGGGATATCCCCCGTCAGTGCGGGATCCACCGTGAAGGGGGCATACGGGAACTGCGAGAAATGGACATCCTGCGCCGAGACCGTCGCAGCGAGCAGAAAGAGACCGATGCCGAACGAGCGCATCATCTCACCAATGTCACATCGCCGGACAGGTCGACGACGGAACCATCCTTCAATGTGGCCTTCCCCATGTACACATACACACCGGAAGGCATGCGCGCTCCCCGGAATTTCCCATCCCATCCAACGGTCACATCACCCGTTCGGAACACCTGTTCACCCCAGCGATCGTAGATGGCCAGGTCCAGTTGCGCGATCGCAGGTCCCCGGACAAAGAGGACATCGTTCATGCCGTCCGCATTGGGAGAAAAGATGTCCGGCACGAAGACGGGGGTCGCGTCCAGGATGCACACATCCCTGGACAAACTGTCCACACAACCCCCTTCGTTGTATACGATCAGTGTCACTGTGTAGGTCCCGGCCGCGCCAAGCGCGTAATGGGGGTAGTCCCCCTGCACATACGGTTCGATCGTCCCATTGATGTCCCAGTAGCCGCTATCGGCGTTGTTGCTCTGATCGATGAAGGTGACATCTCCCTGATCGAAGGGGACGCAGTCCACGTCCGGGTTCACCGAGAACAACGCGGTGACCGGCGGCCAGCTGGGGATCTGCAACAGGGAATCGGTATGGCAACCGCTCTGGTCCTCGGTCACCGTTACGAACACCGTTTGACCAGCGGTACCCGTGAAGACCGGACCGGACTGCGAGGTCGATCCTGACCAGTCATACGTGAAGGTGCCCGGTCCAGGGACGGATGCCTGGATCATGCCGGGCGTACCGTAGCACGCGATCGTGCTCATGGTGAACTCGGGAGAAAAGGGCGGGAAGACCCCGACCGTGACCGAATCGATCACCGGGTCGGAACATCCATCGGTGGTCTGCACGATGTACGTGGTGGTCGTGGCGGGGCTTACCGTATGTGTCGATACGGGGAACAGGCCATTGTTCCATTGGTACACGGTCTGTGCGCCCGGGTATCCACCGGAGGGCACGACCTCCAATACGCTACCTCCGCCATCGCAGATCGGGTTCTGCGAAACGGTGAACGTGGTGGTGAGCGGCGGATGATCGATGAAGGTGAGCGTATCGCTGGACAGGCAGGCCCCCTGTCCGATGGTATAGATCAATGTGTGCGTCCCATCCGGAAGTTGCAGCGGGTCGAAGGTGGTCGACGGAAGTCCGGAAAAGGACCCGCCTGGCGGGGAAAGTTCAACATCCACCTGCACGTCGTTCGAACAATAGAAGGATTGTACACCTCCGATCATCGCCTGTTCGAAAGGATCGATGGTGATGGTGACCTGGTCACTGCATCCCGCCGCCGAAGAATAGTCGATCAGATGGACGCCCACACCAGCGACCGCCGGATCGAACAGGGCCATGGTGGAGCCCGTGATGCCGGGACCGGTGAAAATGCTTCCCGGTGGAAGTGAGATCAACTGGTATGGGGCATCCAGTGTGCACAGGGTGGTATCCAGGCCGATGAGCACATCAGGATGCACGATCGTCACGAGCGTATCCGAACAGGTGTTGGCCAAATAGGTGAGCAAGTGCACGCCCACCCCGGCGGCCCCGGGATCATAGAACGGATTGTTGTCGATGTTGAGGTAGGTGCCGCTCCCCGACCAAGCCCCCCCGCCCGGGGTGCGTCCGGTGTGCGCGTTGTCCAGGGGCATGGGCGCATCACCGGAGCAGAAGAAGAGCGTGTCGTTGGTCACGGCCGTCCAGCGCACATACATCAGCACGGTATCCACGCACCCATTGGGTGCGGCATAGGTCAACATGTCGTTCACATTGGACCCGCCCCCGGCCAGGAATGGATCGTACACCCCGGTCACCGGATCGGTGATCCCCAGACCGTTCCATACCCCTCCTGAAGGGATCGGGGACGGGGTCAGCACGAACGGCGCTTGCGCCGGACAGGATGAACGGTTGCCACCGATATCCGCGGGCAGGACGACGATGGGGAACTGACCACTGCAACCCATCATGGCATAGGTCAGGATGTGTGTTCCCCCCCCGGCCTCGTCCGGGTCGAACACACCGTAGATCGAATCCACGATCCCGGCACCATACCACGTTCCACCGAAAGGCGAGATCGGGATCGTATCCGGATACACCGATTGACAGACGGTATCGAGAGAGACGGGACCAAGGATGTTGTCCACATTGATCACCGTGGAATCCGAGCAGGCCCCGGCGGAGTAGGTCACCGTGTAGGAGCCGTTCGTCGATGGGTCGAACAAGCCGGAGGACTGGATGAACGGCCCGGTCCAGATGCCTGCGGCCGGACTCGCGCCCTGCACGAAGAACGGGGTCGTCCCTGGACAGGCCGCCTGAACGGGTCCGGCGTCCATGCTGTCGACCACGATGGGGATGGTGTTGTCGCAGCCGCCCGGAAGCGTGTAGGTGATCGGATGGATACCGGGGCCCGCCGTGTCCGGGTCCAGCGTGCCCGCCAGGCTGTCGATGATACCGGCGCCGTTCCACCATCCTCCCGGGGGTGAAGCGACCAGATCGAACGCGGGTGCGGACTGACAGATCGGGCCGGAAGGGGCCACGACCTGGGGGTCGACCACCTGGACCGTGACGCTGCTCTGAGCGGTCTGCCCGATGCCGATCTCGTTCACCACCACGGTATAGGTCGTCGTGACCGTGGGGCACACGGTGTGCGGCCCCGCGCCGGTCGGCAATCCGTTGTCCCAGGCATAGCTGTAGCCGGCGCATCCCTGGACCTCGGCCACCAGTTCCACACAGGTACCCGCGCAGATCGTGTCCTGGTCGACCAGCGCATTGACCGTCAACGGGCAGGTCGTGATCTGCGTCGAGGCCGAGATCGTGAACATCCAGATCGAATCGCAACGATCGGCCAGGCCGATGGTGAAGGTGAGGTCATAGGGACAATTGTGATCGAAGGGGGGGTCCACGGTCAACTGGGCCGAAGAGGCCATTCCGCCAATGCAGCTGTTGGCGATCGCACCGAACACGATCGGCATGTTCGGCCCGGCGAGCGTGAACGCCTCGGCCGTGATCGAATCGCAGGGGACGGGATCGCTGAACTGGATCGCGACCAGCGCCGAATTGCATCCTGGGGCCGTCGGGATGCTCATTGCAGGTGGAACAGGTGGATCGACCTCCGAGGTCCATTGGGCCTCGAAACCACAGTAGGCGACGGTCGCGTCGGATACGAAATGGACCGTGAGATATCCGCTGGTCGCAATGATGGGCGGTGGTGCGACGATCCCGGAATAGGCGGGACCGATCTGCGGGGAGGCCGTCGTGGGGCCATCGAAGAAGGTGAGCAGGTCGAGCCCCTGTTCGGTGCAGAAGACCGGATCGAAGACCAGGGTGATGGTGTTGCCCGCGTCGATGGTGAAGGTGAAGTCCTCGTTGTTGCCATAGATCGTCCCTCCGGGACCGGCCTCGCTGTCGAGAAGGATCCCCTTGCAGTCGGTCACCGTGGTATCGCTCATATTGAACTGCGGCAGCGGCTGGGCGGCCGATGCGAGGCCCAGCCCCATGGCGATCGGAAGGGCCATGTTGCGGAGTTCCATGAGGGGCGTGTTACAGGCTGTCGACAATGATCACCGTGGGCGACACGACCGTATTGCTCCAGTTGCCCTCGCGGTCGCGTATCCGGATGGAGAAGGTCACCGACTCCTGGTCACCATTGCCGATGAGGAAGAGCGGGTCGAGCTGCACGTCCAATTCGCCCTGGATGGGCACCTCGCTGTCCAAGGGTGCGAGCGGTTGCACATGGTAGGTGTCCGGTGCCGACAGACGGCTGTCCTTGATCTCCAGCGTCCGGTCGTCCGGGTCCTCGGTACCCAGGTCGCCATTGCCGTCCTTGTAGGAGAGCTTCAGGTGCACCGGATCGCCGAAGGCCGCGACGAGCGTCGGGGAAAGGTCGACCAGGGCGATCTCAGGTGTGGAGGACATCACCTCGTCCTTCCTGCATCCGAGGCAACACAGGGCAAGGCACAGGCCGATGTTGCACCACATCCTCATGGCACGACCAGCAGGGTGAAATAATCCCGCATCGGCGGGCCGGTCCCATCATTGGGCACTTCGGTCGGATCGGGATGATCGCCATCGTTCACATAGACACGCAGGAAGTAGTACGTCCCAGGGGCCGACCCGGTCAGGTCGATCGCGGCCTTGTGCGTGAACGTGGTGGTCGAATTCCCGAGATCCGGTCCGGAGAATCCTGCGCTCACCACGAGGTCCTGCTCGGCCACATCGTCGAAGCCGTTGCTCGAGGTGGAGATCTTGAACCGGTCGTATTGAAGGTCCTGCGGAGCGGTGGCGTCATCCATGAACGCGAACCAGACGTCCACCGCGGCCGCGGGGACCTCGATCGGTTGGACGCCCGGATCGGTACCCCGGGGATAGGGCTGCGTGGTGGTGCCCGCTGGAAAGGCCAGCAGGCCCACCACCTGGGGTTCCGTGTTGCCCGGAGTGGGCAGGTTGCCGAACATGTCCGGCGCACCGTTCTGGATCCATTGGGAGATCTTCTGGATGTAGTAGGTGCGCAGCTGGGCCCAATCCGATCCCGGCGGAACCTCCAGGGGCATCGTGCCCGAGGTATTGGGCACCACCACGGTCAGGCGTTCATAGAGGAAGGAGGCGTTCACATCACCGGGAAGGACACGGTAGGTGAAGGTCTGCCCGGGATCGTTCGCAATGACCGGATGGTATACGAGCGAATTGTACGAACTGGAGATCGTCCGGAAGTCGGGTTCGAAAGTGCCATCATGGCACCCGCTCTGTGCACACGTTGGATGGAAGACCTTCTGATGCAGCCAGGCGAAGTTGCCTTCGGGGAGGTATTCCGTGGCCGGTTGTGACACGCTCTGCTCCTGGTCTGCGAACGGGTTCGGATCCTCACGCTGGCAGGCGATGACCGGCAGGATCGCGATGATGAGCAGCTTCCGCATGATCAGATCAGGTCGAAAAGGCTTTGCGCCATCGGGTCCAACAGGCCGGCCCCCATCACCTCGCTCTTGATGCCCAGGATCTCGGCGATGGTGGGCACCATGTCCGTGGTCGTGCCGATGGGATCGTTCTCGGAACCGACCGAAAGTCCCTGGGGCACCGACGGACCGGCCATCATCGAGAAGACACGCAATGAATTCTGGTCGGAATGATCGTACGCATACCAATCGTTCTCGTCCTGGATGGCGTTGGCCTCGGCGTTGCGTCCGCATTCCGGCGAGGCGATGATGATGGTATCGTTCGCCATCTCCGGCACCTGCGAATTGATATAGTCCCACAAGTGGCCCACGGCATGGTCGGCACGGTGCAGCGAGGCGAGGTAGCTGGTGAAATTGCTGTGGCAGCCGTCCACCGCGCTGAGGTTCACCACGGTGAGCGCCGGTTTGAACCATTTGATCAGCTCGCAGGCGTAACCGATCGTCCGTAGATCGACACTGTCATGCACGGGAGGATGGGCGATGGTCCCGTTCTGTGTCTTGTCGAACATCTCCTTCATGAAGGCCTGGATGTCCTGCTTTTCCTCATTGGTGTTCCCCAGCGCGGGCAGCGGGTGTCCTTCATTCTCGAAGCTGTTGTCCAGGAAGGCCTTCATCTCATAGATCGGGGCCAGTTGGTCCTGCGGATGATAGATCTTGGCATCGGCCAGGTATTGATCGCCCAGCGGCCCGAACGTCACGTTCGGGGCGAAGAAATTGGCACCGTACTGCGCGCCGTAGTTCGGATGTTCACTGTAGTTGAGCAGAGGCACCGAATTGCCGATGGTGTTGCCGACGAACCACACCTTGGTGGCCGGAAGACCGGAATGCCGGCGCAGGTATTCGAAGATGGTCGGGTCCAGTGGCTTTTGCTGCAGACCCTGGGTGCTCGCCGTGTTGCCCTGCAACAATGAGGTGAGGCCACGATAGTGCCCGGTCGATACGGCACGCATCTCGCGGAACAGCGTACCCTGCGACTCGAGCGTCTGGCCCAGGATGGCGGGAATGGGATCGATCCCTCCGGCGCCGGTCCCGTACACGATCTTCTGGGTGGGCGGCCCGCCGTTCAGCATGTTGTACAGGATGTTCCCGGCATATGGCTGGTCCTGGCTGTCGTCCAGATACCGCTGCAGGACCGACTCCTGCTGACGGACACCGCCTGCGAAAAGCACGAACACGACATGCGATGCGAGTTGACCTCCCCCACCGGACGCTGCGAACAACCGCCCGGAGGGCAGGATGTACGGTGCGGCGATCGCCGCACCGGCGGCCGCACCCACTTTCCTGATGAATTTCCGTCTGTTCATGGCGTCGGGGTCAATAGAACTGGTATTCGTTGGAGGCGGCGAACGCGAAATAGACCAGCTCGGGTGTGACATTGGGGTCACCATCGATGTAATTGCGGAACCAGGTCATCTCGGCCTGGGTCGGTTCGCGGACCAGGAACCGGGCGTAGGTGTCCAGGATGAACGCATCCACATCGGCGCGCATCACCGAATCGCTCGGGATGATCACATCCGGCTTGTTCATGAAGTTGCTGATGATCACCTCGCGCGCCAGCTCCTTGTCACCGATCGACTCGATGCATTGTCCCATCTCGAACAATTGGTTCGCGGATAGGGCGGTCTGGAACAGGTTGGCGTGCAGGATGGCCACGTACTGTTCATTGGTCTTCTCCTTGTCCTTGTTCGGGCTCGGAGGAAGCACCGGCACTTCGTTCACCTCATAGACCTTGGGCTTGCGGCAGCCCGGGCTCCCCAATGCGACCAGGGTCATCAGCAGAACGAGGGGCAGGACCCTAGTCGAAATTGGCATACTCATCGGATGTGAGGATGTGGCGTTGGACCTTCTGCAGGTCCTTATCGGAAAGGAACGGTCCAAGCAGTTCATAGGTCTCATAGCTATCCGGAAGGCGGCCCTGGAAGGTCAGATAGCACCAGTCGATCATTCCTTCATGGAACTCGATCGAGCTTACCACGATATCGACATAATCGCTCTTGCTCTGTCCGGACATCCCGAAGAGGATGTCCGGCTGGGAATGTTCGACCATGTTGTAGCCGGCATTGAACTCGGATGTGGAGGGATACCGGAGGAAAAGGTTGTCGAATGTTGCGTTCACGAAATTGAACGAGCCCATGTTGATCTCATCGAAGATGTCGTTGTAGATCACCCTGCGGAACACCTCATTGATCCCGATCACGCCCTCCCGGTATTCGATCCGGCTGGACCTGAGATCGACCAGGCGTTGCACGCGGGCCTGGGCCTGCTGTGCCGAGGCGGTGTTGCCCGCCAGGGAATCGGCCAGCGCGCTCAGCTGGGCCATGCCGATGTACTGGTCGATCACCGCATCCGAGGCCCCCTCCAGACAGCGGGCCTTGTACAGCTCGTATTGACGTTGGTAATAGGCATTGCGATAGGAGGAGTCGCCTTGGATGTAATCCGTGCTCGTCATCAATCGGTCGACCAAGGCTGCGCGCGCGGCTGACGAGAGGCCGTTGGACTCCAGCTCGTTCACATCGGCATCCATCTCCACGTCCAGGGGCTCCCGCCCGATCAGGTCGATGAACAACCGGTTCACATAGTTGCGCACGACCACGGAGGGGATGCCTTCGTAGTTCGGGGCCTGATTATCCTCCACCACCTCCACGTCCTTCCTGCACGCCACGAGGGCAATGACCATCAGGACCACCCATTTCCAGGGCGACCGTTCTATCGATATGGCCCGATCCATTCCGGAATGGTGCGCTTGGCACTACTATAATACGGCATCCCACGCTGGAGGGGGCGTCCGCTGGACCAAGGGGTGGAATGGCACCATTGGCAGGGACCAGCCATCGATGACCGCACCCGCAGGGCGTCGGCATCGTCAACCGTTGGATCGTACCAGGAATGGACCCGACTGAAAATACCAAAGCCGGGTCCGGGAGCGACCCGGATCCGGCGTTCGGTGCTTGGCGCAACGTTGGCGCCTATCGTTCCGCCTGCGTCATGGCCTTATTGGCCGACGCAACGCTTGGTGACTGGTGCGTGACAGCGATCACAGAAAGGACCAGAAGGATGGCTGCGGCCTGGATCAATGTGCGGTACTTGGGTTCCATGGTACGGTACGGTTCGGTTGGGGCTTGATGCCTTGTCCGACCTGATACGTACCGCGCATCGGTTGTTTGCACCGATCCGACGAAACCCGACCGACCACCCCCGAAGGCCATTCAATGATCGACGAGGTTCAACGCTGTCGGAAGGGGAAGGTTACGGCAATGACGTTCTTCACGTGTCGAGATACCCCTTGATGACCTCCACGTAGGTCTCGAAGGCCTTGAGACCCTTTCTGGTCAGCGAACAGCTGGTATTCGGATAGTTCTCCCTGAACGTCTTCTTCACGTTGATATATCCGGCTGCCTTCAGTCGGTTCAATTGCACGCTCAGATTGCCCCGCGTGGCGCCGGTGTGTGCCAAGAGGTAGTTGAAATCCGCGCTTTCCACTCCCACCAGCAGGCTCACCACCGCGAGACGAAGCTGGTTGTGCAGTACCGGATCAAGTGGTGCGAAGGCCATCCTCGTGCCGCTTCAACATCAGACCGGGTATGATATAGCCGACCACGATCCCTGCGCTGAAGATCAACGAACTGTATCCCGGCAGCACGAATGCGGAGGTCAGGCCGATCACCCAGAACAGCAGCCCGCCGATCATCAAGGGCCGGAAGCGCATCAGCATGCCGGTGATGAAAGTGGGCATACCGGTGAGCACCAGCACGAACGGGTTCGGGTCCAGACCCTTGGCGACCAGAAGAACGATCATCAAGACCAGCACGACGGTGAAGGCGATCCACAGCCACATCTGCACACGGTCCATCATGGTCATCACGCCCTGACGGCGGCCTTCCCGCGCGCCATGCACGCTGGAACCCACTGTACCGATGATACCCATCGCCGGCCAGACCAGCCAATGGAGCGTGATGCCTTGCTGATGCAACACGTGATCGACCAGTCCGGCCAGGGCGAAGAGCATGCCCCAGAGAAGGAAATAGTAGTTCGAGCGCTGCGCACTTTGTTTCGCTTCGACGATCATGCGATGGATCACTTCCATGCTCTGCGCCGGTGTCATCTCCTGGTCCATGTCGTTCGGTATTGGATGAACAAATATAGACTTGTTTAGATTATAAACCAAGTAGATCGGGATACCATCCTGTCACGGTCTGCTCCGATCATCTAGAATTCGACGGTGGGGTCGCGCCGATCGCCGGTCCGCTCCAGCGCCTGTGCCAGGGGCAGACAGGCCTGGCGGAATTCGGCCATATGCGCCGGCGGGATCGGGTCTGCGCTCGGTAGTTCCTCCCTGCGATGGTCCACCTGCACGCCGTCCTTCCAGAACCGAAAGCACACATGTGGACCGGTGGCGAGCCCCGTGCTGCCCACCTCGCCGATCATCTGACCCTGCGCCACGCGTTGGCCCACCTTCACCAGGATCTTGCGCATGTGCAGGTACTGGGTCTCGTACACGCTGTTGTGCCGGATCTTCACGTAGTTGCCGTTGCCGGTCGTGTAGCCGGCCTTCTCCACCACTCCATCGCCCACGCTTTGGATCGGCGTGCCGTAAGGTGCGGCGTAGTCCGTGCCCAGGTGGGCCTTGAATCGTTTCTGCACGGGATGGAACCGTCTTCGCGAAAATCCAGACGAGATCCGGCTGAACTTCAGCGGTGCCTGCAGGAATGCCTTGCGCAGACTGTTCCCCTCATCATCGAAATAGCCCACGGTGCCGTCCTGTGCGAACCGATAGGCCTCCTTGGTCACTGCGCCACTGACGTAGAGCGCGGCCAGCACCTCCGGTTCGCCATAGGGCCTTCCGTCCACGGTGTGCTCCTCGAACACCACGGCGAAACGGTCCCCTTTCCGGATGCGATAGAAGTCGACGGTCCAGGCGTAGATGTCCGCCAGCAACATCGCCAGACGCGGATCGGCCCCGGCGTTCGCCAGGTCGTTGTACAAGGCGCCCGTCACCTCCACGCTCAAGGCGCGTTCGGTCGTGTCCACCCTGCGATGGCCCACGCGCACATCATAAGGAGGCAGGACATGGAACACGACGTGCTCCACGGGGTCGACCTCGTACACGAAATAGCTCAGGAGCGCCGCGGTGTCGCTGGTGAAGACATAGGCAACGGGATGGCCCACGCGCATATGCCTTACGTCGAACGATCCGGCAGCCACGTTCACCAGACTATCCACAACGCCGTACGGGACGCCATGCGCGGCGAGCAGGTCGCCGAAGGTGTCCCCCCGCTTCACGTGCTGCTGGTCGATCACGAAGCCGTCGAGCGGAATGCCGTACACGCTGGGCGGGTCCGGTATCGTGTCCTCCGCAGGGAGAATCGCCTCCGGCTCGGGCACGTACTCCTCGTGCGGCATGATGTCCACCGTCATCAGGACGGCCATCACGGCGAGGGCGGCCAGTCCGCCCATGCTCCACCAGGTCCTCCGGCTCATGGGCGCACAAGAAAGGGCATCACGCGTAGGGCAACGCGCGGACGGGACCGATCATTTCAACGGTACCGTGTTCGGACAGCGGCATCACAACTTGGCGATGGGATGGACCAATCCGGAGTAGCCGGCCAGTTCCATCTTGATCGATCCGACGAGCACCTTGGCCTGGGCCAGCACGGGCACCAGGTTGCCGTCATCGGTCACCCACACGTTCAGGTCATCGTTGGTGGCGAAGATGCGGCCCTCCTGCACCACCGGTTGAAAGCGGAGGCACTGATATCTGCCGCTGCGCACCTTGATCGTTTCGCGGCCGACGAACTTCATCCGCAGTGGCCAGATCTCATCATCCAGGAATGTCTGGATCTCGAACACCTGTCCGGGTTCGGCGTGGCGCAGGTCCAGGGTCCGGGCGTAGTAGAACGCACTCAGCATGTCCTGCACATCGGCCGGCACGTCATGCGTCCGCTCCTTCTGGGTGCTCACCTGGCGCCGATGCTGCATGTAGAGGTAGTCCTGGCTGAATTCGTAGCCACCCTCGCTCACGCGCCGCTGGAACACCCAGGGAAAGACACCCTTCTTGTCGAACCAGGTCTCATATCGGTCGTCCACCTTGTAGAACAGATCGAACGCACCCAGACTGCGGCCGGTACCGACGGCGTGCAGCATGGGACGACCCTGGATCTTGCGGTCCGTAGCCTGGAGCTCCACAGTGGCCTCTCCGGCGTTCATGAAGCCGTAGTGCACGATGAAATCCAACCGCTCACCGGCCTGGAAGGCGTTCTGTTGCAGTGTACGGAGCGGGAATGTCTCCATGGCCTCCGTTCCCTCCACGGGCGGTGCCTGGGCGAAGGCCAGGGGCACGGCGCACAGGCCCAGGAGAAGCAGCGCGGACTTGCGGGTCATGGCGTTCATCGTGCAAAAGCGGTGCCAGGGAACATGAAAGTTACGGCCGCCATAAGCCCAGGTCGGCGCCTCCCTACACAACGATGTTCACGATGCGCCTGGGCACCACGATCACCTTCTTGGGCGCCTTGCCTTCCAGACGGCTTTGCACTTCGGGGTTGGCGAGCACGGCGGCCTCCACTTCCTCCTTGCTGAGGGCGATGGGGAATTCGAGCTGGAGGCGGGTCTTGCCGTTGAAGCTGATCGGGTAGTTGAAGCTGTCCTCCACGAGGTATTGCGGATCGAACGCGGGCCAGGGTTCAGCCAACACGCCCTTGTATGTGTCCGAAGCATATTTCTCCGGATTCAGCTTCTGCCACAATTCCTCGGCGATATGCGGCGCGAAGGGCGCGAGCACGATCACCAGCGGTTCCAGCACCGCGCGCTTGTTGCATTTCAGTGCGCCCAGTTCGTTGGTGGCGATCATGAACTGGCTCACGCTGGTGTTGAAGCTCATCCGCTCGATGTCCTCGGTCACCTTCTTCAGCGTGGCGTGCAGCACTCTCAATTCCTCCTTGGTCGGTGCATCGTTCGTCAGCGGCAACGGGTCGACCCCGTGGGTCGACGGTACAGGTGTCTCCGAAGGAGATCCGGTGTGGAAGAGATTCCAGAATTTCCGCAGGAAGCGGTAGGTGCCCTCGATGCCGTTGGTGTCCCACGGCTTGCTCTGCTCGATGGGCCCGAGGAACATCTCGTACAGCCGCAAGGTGTCCGCGCCGTAGCGCTCGATGATGTCGTCCGGGTTCACCACGTTGAACTTGGACTTGGACATCTTCTCGACTACGGGTCGAGTTTCAAAATGACGCGCTTCCTTTTGAAACTCGTGATACTGCCCATCTACCCAGTAGCCACTGGTTGCGAAGAATACACCATCGCGAACCTCTGGTCGTGTATCCTTCAGTTGGACTTTCGACACATCAAGGCAACTATTGTCCACAAAGCGCACATCCATGGCTACAGGAACGAGCTGCTCTGGTCCTACAGCAACGCTATTCCACGAATCCAGTGAATCCAGAAGTTCCAAACTGAAAAAGTACTGTCTGAACCCATCCCAACGTCGAGGCACCTCAAAGAACTCACCTGTCTTCAAGACAAACCGATCTGTGAATTCTGATTCGGGGCTTCCTCCGAAGCTCGCAAAAGCAGTGTATTGCGACACCCCCTGGATCATCCCCTGGTTCACCAGCTTCTTCGCCGGCTCGTCGAAGGGGATCCAGCCGCGGTCGTGGAGGAACTTGGTCCAGAAGCGGAAGTAGAGCAGGTGGCCGGTGGCGTGCTCGCTGCCGCCCACGTAGAGGTCCACCTGGCCCCAGTAGTCGATCGCTTCCTGGGAGGCGAACCGCTCCTTGTTCTTCGGATCCATGTAGCGCAGGAAGTACCAGCTGCTGCCGGCCCAGCCGGGCATGGTGGTGGTTTCCAGCGGGTACCCTTCGTAGCTCCAATCCTTCGCCCGCGCCAAAGGTGGTTCGCCGGTCTCGGTGGGCTGGTACTTGTCGATCTCGGGCAGCACCAACGGCAGGTCCTGCTCCGCGACCGGATAAGGGATGTCGTCCTTGTAGTAGATCGGGATGGGCTCGCCCCAATAGCGTTGCCGGCCGAAAGCGGCATCGCGCAGGCGGTAGTTCACGCGCCCCTCGCCGGCACCCAGCTTCTCCAGCTCCGCGATGGCCCGCTGGATCGCGGCGGGCACCTTCAGTCCTTTCAAGAAGCCTTCGCTGCTGATCGTGGCCTCCTTGCTTTCGTCGGCCTCCTTCTCGATGTCGGCACCTTCGGTCACCGCGATGATGGGCATGCCGAAGTGCTTCGCGAAGCGCCAGTCGCGTTGGTCGCCGCCGGGCACGGCCATCACCGCGCCGGTGCCGTAGCCGGCCAGCACGTAATCGCCCACCCAGATGGGGATGTCCGCCCCGGTGAACGGATGCTTCGCGCACGATCCGGTGAACACCCCGCTCACATGCTCCACATCGGCCTGGCGCTCGCGTTCGCTGCGGTTCTTCGCTTTGTTCACGTAAGCTTCCACCGCGGCGCGTTGTTCTTCCGTCGTGAACTTGCCCACCAGCACATGCTCGGGGGCGAGCGTCAGGAAGGTCACACCGAAGAGGGTATCGGGGCGGGTGGTGAAGACCTCGATGAAGTCCTCTCCGACGGGGAACCGCACCAGCGCCCCCTCGCTCCTGCCGATCCAATTGCGCTGGGCCTCCTTGATGCTCTCGCTCCAATCGAGTTGGTCCAGGCCATCGAGCAACCGCTGTGCATAGGCGGTGATGCGGAGGCTCCATTGGGGCATGCGCTTGCGTTCCACCGGATGGCCGCCACGCTCGCTCACACCGTCCTTCACCTCATCGTTGGCCAGCACGGTGCCGAGCGCTGGGCACCAGTTGACCCACGCCTCGCTCAGGTAGGCCAGGCGGAAGTGCTGCAGCACCATCTGCCGGGTGCGCTCATCGAACGCCTTCCATTCCTCCGCGGTGAATTCACCGACGAACTCCTCGATGTCGCCGGTGAGGATCGATGCGTCCTGCCCCTGACAACCCTGGCTTTCGAGGCGCGCGATCAGGTCGGCGATCGGCCGCGCCTTGTCCGCCCGGGGATCGTACCAGCTATCGAAGAGCTGCAGGAAGATCCACTGCGTCCACTCGTAGAAGGCCGGATCGCTGGTGCGCACTTCCCGGCTCCAGTCGAAGCTGAAACCGATGCGGTCCAGTTGTTCGCGGTAGCGCGCCGCGTTCTGCTCGGTGGTCTTCGCCGGATGCTGACCGGTCTGGATGGCGTACTGTTCCGCAGGCAGGCCGAAGCTGTCGTAGCCCATCGGGTGCAGCACATTGAAGCCCTGGTGTCGCTTGTAGCGCGCCACGATGTCGCTGGCGATGTAGCCGAGCGGATGACCGACATGCAGGCCCGCGCCGCTGGGGTACGGGAACATGTCGAGCACGTAGTACTTGGGCTTCGACGGGTCGTTCGCCACGCGGTAGGTGGATCGCTTCACCCATTCCTTGCGCCACTTCGTTTCGATCGCCTTGTGCTCGTAGGCCATGTTCGCCGAGATCGTTGGCAAATCTAGCGGGGCGTGCCGTTCGGCAAGGCTATGGCGAAGGACCCCTGCGCTACCTTCGCCCCCCGATGGGCATGGACCGCCACTACCGCTCGCGGGCGCGCACGGCCACCGTGGGCACGGTGATCGGCATCGCGCTGGTGCTGTTCATGCTGGGCGTGCTGGGCTTCCTGGTGCTGAACGCCCATGCGTTGAAGCGGTATTTCCAGGAGAATGTGCGCGTGGAGATCTTCCTGAAGCACGATGTGAAGGAGGTGGACGTGATGCAGTTCCGCAAGGAGCTGGACACCAGGCCCTACACCAAGGAGACGCATTATGTCACGGCGGACGAGGCCGCCGAACAGCTGAAGCAGGACCTGGGCGAGGACTTCCTGGGCGTGCTCGGGAGCAACCCATTGCTGGCGTCGATCGACCTGCGCGTGTCGGCGGAATATGCACGACCGGACAGCCTGAAATGGATCGTGGAGGAGTTGCGCCAGGACGAACGCGCACAGGAGGTCTCGTACAATGCGGCGGTGGTGGAGAACATCGACGCGAACATGAACAAGCTGGGGCTTGCGGTGCTCGGTTTCAGCGTCCTGCTTCTGATCATAGCGGTGGCGCTGATCAACAACACGATCCGCCTGGCGATCTACTCCAAGCGTTTCCTGATCCGCACGATGCACCTGGTGGGTGCCACGCAATGGTTCATCAAGAAACCCTTCCTGGGGCAGAGCCTCTGGCAGGGCATCCTGGCGGCTTTGTTGGCGATCGCGCTGTTGGTGGGGACCCTGCGCCTGATCATGCGCTATGTGCCCGACCTGCTGGCGTTCACCAACGCACAAGTGCTGGCCATGCTCTTCGGCGGGGTGCTGGTGCTGGGTCTGATCATGTCCCTGGCGAGCACCTGGTTCGCCGTACGCCGCTACATTCGCATGAACGTCGAGGAGATGTTCTATCGCTGATCCCGAACACCGCAGACCCATGGCCGCGAACAACGACAACGAGATGCCCTTTACGCGGGTGAACTACCGCTACCTGCTGATCGGCGTGGCGATCCTGATCCTGGGCTACATCTTCATGAGCGGCGGTGGCAGCGGCGACCCGAACGTGTTCGACGAGAGCGCCATCTTCAGCCCGATGCGCATCACCGTGGCCCCGATCGTGGTGATGGTGGGGTACATCTTCCTGATCTACGCGATCATGAAGCGGGGGGAGCGTTGACCAACGGGTCCTTGGCACGGGTATGTCGGAAAGCCTCATCTTGCGCCCCCGAACGCCGGGGCGTCGTTGAGCCGTGACCACATTCGAAGCCGTCATCATCGCCATCGTGGAGGGACTGACCGAGTTCCTGCCGATCTCCTCCACCGGGCACATGATCATCACCGAGAAATTGCTCGGTACGCAGGCGGACGTTTTCACCAAGGCCTATATCGTCAGCATCCAGTTCGGTGCGATCCTCAGCGTGGTGGTCCTCTACTGGAAACGGTTCTTCAAGTCGTTCGATTTCTACTTCAAACTGCTGGCGGCCTTTGTCCCCACGGCCATCCTGGGGTTCCTGCTGGACGACTATATCGACCTGCTGCTGGATGATGTGCTCGTGGTGGCCCTCGCGCTTCTTGCAGGGGGCATCGTCCTCGTGTTCATCGACCGGGTCCTGCATCCGTCGAAGGAGGTCACCATCACCTACGGACGGGCCTTTGTCGTGGGCCTTTTCCAGAGCCTGGCCATGGTGCCCGGTGTCAGCCGCAGTGCAAGCACGATCATCGGTGGCATGACCCAGGGGATGACGCGCAAGCAGGCCGCGGAGTTCAGTTTCTTCCTGGCAGTGCCCACGATGTTCGCCGCCTCCGGATACAAGTTGTTGCGGGGGTTCCAGGAAACGCCGGAGATCCTTTCCGACACGCATCTCGGCATCCTCCTGTTGGGCAATGTGGTGGCGTTCATCGTGGCGGTGCTCGCGATCCGCTTCTTCATCGCCTTCCTCACCCGCTATGGGTTCCGCCTTTTCGGCTGGTACCGCATCGTGCTCGGCCTACTGATCCTGACCCTGCTGGCCCTGGGCCTGGACCTACAGGTGATCTAGACCATGTTCCCCGATCTGGAGAACGGTGGACTGTTGCTGGTGGACAAACCCATCGGCTGGACCAGCTTCGACGTTGTGGGCAAACTGCGCGGTGCACTGAACGCGTTCGCCGGGCGGCGGGTGAAGGTCGGTCACGCGGGCACGCTCGATCCCCTTGCCAGCGGACTGCTGGTGCTCGCCTATGGACCGCGCACCAAGGAGCTGCCCGACCTCACTGGGCTCGACAAGACCTATGAAGGCACCCTGACCCTCGGCGAGGTGACCCCATCCTATGACCGGGAGACCGAAGTTTCCGAGCGCAAGGCATGGACGCACATCGGCCGGGAGCAGGTGAAAAAGGCGCTCGACCACTTCACCGGTCCGCAATTGCAGCGCCCACCCCTCTATTCGGCGAAACGCCACAAAGGGGAACGCGGCTACCACCTCGCTCGCGAGGGCGCGAAAGTGAAGATGGAACCCGTGCCCGTGACGGTGCATGAATTGATGCTCCTTGGCATCGAAGGCCAGGAGGTCCACTTCCGCGCGGTGGTCAGCAAGGGCACCTACATCAGGAGCCTGGCCCACGACATCGGTGCAGCGCTGGGATGCGGTGCGCACCTGAGCGCCCTGCGGCGAACGCGGATCGCCGATCTTGATCTGGCCGACGCCCTACCGCCCCTGGAATGGTCCGAGCGGATCGCCCCACTGGGTCGGAAATAGACCCAACTCGCTGATCCCCAGATGAATTGACCTTCGCTTAACGATCCTATTATCTTCGCCGCCCCGAATGATCGGCCTGTAAGCCTATCCGTTCCCATGAAGCTCACCGCATTCAAGTTCGATCTGCCGAAGGAGCAGATCGCCCTCTATCCCTCCAAGGACCGCGATGGATCCCGCCTGATGGTGCTCCACAAGAAGGACGGGAAGATCGAACACAAGAAGTTCAAGGACATCATCGACTACTTTGATGAGGGGGATACCTTCATCGTGAACGATACCAAGGTGTTCCCTGCCCGTCTATGGGGCAACAAGGAGAAGACCGGCGCGAAGATCGAAGTGTTCATGCTGCGCGAGCTGAACCGGGACAGCCTGCTGTGGGACGTGCTGGTGGACCCGGCGCGGAAGATCCGGATCGGCAACAAGCTGTACTTCGGCAAGAACGATGAACTGGTGGCCGAGGTGATCGACAACACCACCAGCCGAGGACGCACGCTCCGCTTCCTTTTCGACGGCACCTACGAGGAGTTCAAGAACGCCATCACCGAAATGGGCGAGACCCCGCTGCCCAAGTACATCAAACGGGAGACCGAACCCAGCGACGCCGAAAGGTACCAGACCATCTATGCGCGGAACGAAGGCGCCGTGGCGGCGCCGACCGCCGGACTCCACTTCAGCCGTGAGCTGATGAAGCGCATGGAACTGAAGGGCGTCCATTTCGCCAACATCACGCTGCACGTGGGGCTGGGCACGTTCCGGCCGGTGGAAGTGGAGGACCTGACCAAGCACAAGATGGACTCCGAACAGGTGCTCATCGACCAGGAGGCCTGCCGCATCATCAATGAGGCGAAGGATCGCCGGAAGAAAGTGTGTGCCGTCGGCACAACGAGCATGCGTGCCATCGAAACGAGCGTCTCCACCGACAACCACATCAAGCCGTACAACGGCTGGACCAACAAGTTCATCTTCCCCCCCTACGACTTCAGCATCGCGGACCGCATGGTGACCAACTTCCACATGCCGGAGAGCACGCTTTTGATGATGGTGACGGCATTCGGCGGGTACGATCACGTGATGAACGCCTACAAAGTGGCGATCAAGGAAAAGTATCGCTTCTTCAGCTACGGGGACGCGATGTTGATCATCTGACCCGGGCACACGATGTCAGCGAAGGCCGCGGCGAACTCCGCGGCCTTCGCTTTTCCGTTCCATCCCTTTGCGGTTACTTCACACCGCCTTGTCCCGAGCAACCCTCATCGTCGCCGGCGGCACCGGTACCCGCTTCGGTGGAAGCATCCCCAAGCAATTCCAGTTGTTGCGGGGTCGACCGTTGTTGAGTTGGGCGGTGGAGGCCTTCCATGTGTCCGATCCGGAAATGCCGATCGTGGTCGTGCTCCCAGAACCACACATCGACCTCTGGCGGACCCTGTGCATCGGTCATGGGTTCCACGTGCCGCACGCGGTGGTGGCAGGCGGCACTGAGCGCTTCCACTCGGTGAAGGCCGGCCTTGGAACGGTGCAGGGCGATCCCGTGCTGGCCGTGCACGACGGCGTGCGGCCCCTGCCCAGCGCTGAACTGATCGCGCGGTGCTTCACCCAAGCCGAGGACCAGGGAAGCGCTATTCCGGTGATGCCTGTGACCTTCTCCGTTCGCGAGGTCGATACGGACGGCAGTCGTTCGCTGGACCGTGCTCGCCTGCGCAACGTGCAGACGCCCCAATGTTTCCGGGCGTCCATCCTGCGGGAAGCCTTCGCCCTGCCGTACGATCCGGCATTCACCGATGAGGCCACGCTCGTGGAGCGGACCGGCCGCAGGGTCCATCTCGTGGAGGGCGAGGAACGGAACATCAAGGTGACCACGCCGTTGGACATGCGCGTGGCGAACCTCATCCTCGAGGCCGGTTCCTGAAGGATCGGGCGATCTTTGTGGAATGGCCGCAGACACGGATATCCGCGTCCTGTCCCGTCAGGAGATCGAGGCACTGACCGCGGAGCTCGGTGAGAAGCCCTATCGTGCCCGGCAACTCTGGGAGTGGATCTGGAAGAAAGGCGCCCGTTCCTGGGACGACATGAGCGACCTGCCCAAGACCTTCCGATCGCTGCTTTCCGAACGTTTTCTACTACGCCCGCTCGCGCTGGCAGAGGAGCAGCGCAGCAGCGATGGCACGGTGAAGTGCGCGTTCCGCACTTGGGACGGGCACATTGTGGAGGGGGTGCTGATCCCAACACCCACACGGCTCACCGCCTGCATCAGCAGCCAGATCGGCTGTAGCCTGACCTGCTCGTTCTGTGCCACCGGCAGGTTGAAACGCATCCGCAACCTCGAAGCGGCCGAGATCGTGGACCAGGTCGTGGAGGTCGATCGGCTGGCCCGCAAGTACCACGACCAAGGCTTGACGAACATCGTTTACATGGGTATGGGCGAGCCCCTGTTGAATTATGCGAACACCCTGCGCAGCGCGGAGCGCATCTCCGCGGAGGACTGGTTGGGCATGAGCCCCCGCCGGATCACGGTGAGCACCGCGGGCATCGCAAAAATGATCTTGAAGCTGGCCAATGATGGTGCTCGTTTCGAACTGGCGCTCAGTCTGCATGCGGCCAATGATGCGAAACGTGCACGGATCATGCCGATCAACGAACAGAACGACCTGGCCGCTCTGAAGGATGCCCTGCGTCATTTCACGCGGACCACAGGCAGGCCGGTCACCTTCGAATACATCCTGCTCCGGGGGTTCAACGATACGCTCCAGGACGCGCAGGAACTGGTGCGCTACGCAAGCGATGTGCATGCGAAGGTGAATCTCATCGAATACAACCCCATCGACGCGGGTGGATTCGGACGGACGGAGCCGCGGGATGCGGAGGCGTTCCAGCAACACCTGCAGCGCAAGGGGATCGTCGCGCGCATCCGGCGGAGCCGCGGAAGGGATATCGATGCCGCTTGTGGACAGCTGGCCAACAAGAACGAACCCGCGCTGAAGGAAGGGGAACGGCTGTTGAAGTGATCCCTGCGCGCGGTTCTTCGGCGTCAGAACCCGATGCCCACCTTCACCCCGAGGAAGAACGCGGCCGTGAGGTCGTCCTTCGTCTCGATCGCATAGTTGTAGACCCCCTGAGAAAGATCGAGCGTCTCCTTTACGATCTCCAGGTGGCGGTCACGCAGGGCCAGCCCCCCGTACACATCGAACAACCAGTTGCTCGTGACACTGAGCCGTTGATAGCCGATGAGTACCCGGAAGTCGTTGTAGATGCGACTATCGAGGTCCTTCACGTCGGTGAAGAACCCGCTGCTGTCCTTGCGACTGATGTCCTTCAAATACTCCAGATGGGCGAATTCGATCTGCGCGTAGGTGCCCTGGGGTTCGATGTCGTCCGGGAAGTACCAGCGGATCCCAAGATGGTAGGAGGGCCTGGCGATCAGGTCCGTACCGGCCCCGTAGTCATCGGCATCGGTGGCATCACCCACCAGCGATACGTTGAGGTAGTTGCGCCAGGTGAATCCGAGGCCCGCCTCTATCCCGAGATGAGGTGTCAACGCGCGTTCATAGTAGATCGGGATCTCGCCCCGGAAGAACAAAAGCGGATTCAACTTGATCACGTTCTTCACGCTCTTGACCGTGTCGAACTGCGCGGCCAAGCGTTCCTTGTACAGCACCACGGATGAACGTTTCGGTCGTTTCTTCCGCTCCATCTCCTGGGCGTGGAGACCGGTGCCAACCAGGACCAGGATCAGCAGGAGGCAGGAACGGGAAAGGATCTTCCGGGGATGCATCCCCACGAAAGTACGGGGCCTCCGGATACGACGGACCAGGGACGTGCCGATCGCCATCTTTGCCGACGGATGATGACCCTTGAGGAGATCCAGCGACCGATACGGGCCGAGATGTCCGAGTTCGAGACCCGCTTCCGCGATGCGATGCGGAGCAGGACGGCCCTGCTGGACCGGGTGATGCACTACATCGTGCGCCGCAAGGGCAAACAGATGCGTCCCATGTTCACCCTGCTGAGCGCACGGTCGTTCGGCCCGGTGAACGACGAGGGATTCGTCGCCGCCTCCTTGATCGAACTCCTGCACACCGCCACACTGGTGCATGATGATGTCGTGGACGGCAGTCCATTGCGCCGCGGTTTCTTCAGCATCAACGCCCTCTGGAAGAACAAGATCGCCGTGCTGGTGGGCGACTATCTCTTGAGCCGGGGATTGCTGCTGGCCGTGGAACACGGCCAGTTCGAGCTGCTCGCGATCGTAAGCCGGGCCGTGCGCGAGATGAGCGAAGGCGAACTGCTCCAGATCGAGAAGGCCAGGGGGTTGAACTTCGAAGAGGAGGTCTACTTCGAGATCATCCGGCAGAAGACCGCGAGCCTGATCGCGGCCTGCTGTGCCAGCGGCGCCGCTGCCGGTGGCGCCGGACCGGAGCAGGTGATGCGAATGCACCGGTTCGGGGAACTGACCGGGATCGCCTTCCAGATCAAGGACGACCTGTTCGACTATGGGACCGGTGACCGGAGCGGCAAACCAACGGGGCTCGACATCAAGGAGCGGAAGCTGACCCTTCCCCTCATCCATGCCCTGCGACAGGTGTCACCCTCCGAACGCCGCTGGATGGTGCGCGTAGTGAAGGCACGCGCGCAGGACGGCCGTCAGGTGGAACGTCTGGTGGAACGCGTGGCGGAGGTCGGCGGCATCGCGCACGCCCACGAATGCATGCTGGCCCATCGCGATCAAGCACTGGAGCTGCTGCATACCTTTCCGGAAAATGAGGCCAGACGAGCCTTGGAGGGCCTCGTGCAGCTCACCGTGGAACGCGACAAATGAGGGGGTCCGCCATCATCATCACACTGCTTCTGACCTCTTGTTCGGTGCCCGCACCGGCACCCGAGCGACCTGCGACCCCCATGGTGGAGCGGGCGCAAAGGCCCGTGCATTTCGGGCCACAGGATACGATCCCTCCTGGCGCCGGCGATGGGGAACATACGATCCGCCTGCCCGACGGATCGACCATGACGGGGCGGTTCCAGGACGGCATGCGCGAAGGCCCGTGGAAGAGCTTTTTCCCGAACGGTGAACTGCGCAGCACCGGCGAGTTCCATCTGGGCCGGTCCAACGGCGACGTGGAGGTCTACCGCGAGGGTGGCGTACCTTACTACACCGGGCGGATGCGGAACGATGAACGTGTGGGGACCTGGCACTACTACGATACCAAAGGCAGAACGATCCGCACGGTGAACGAGGACAGTTTGCGTGCGATCAGGGAACGCTGAGAGCAAGGCCGTTCCGCGACCCCGTAAATTCGATCGCCATGATCGCGCCAGAAGCCATCCAGCAAGTGAAGGATGCCGTTCGCATCGAGGAGGTGGTGGGCGATTTCGTGGCGCTCAAACGCAAGGGGCCACGCTATCTCGGTCTGTGTCCCTTCCACAACGAAAAGACCCCATCGTTCAACGTCAGCCCGGCCCTCGGGATCTTCAAGTGCTTCGGTTGTGGGGAAGCGGGCGACGCCATCACTTTCCTGCGCAAGCACGAACATCTCGGGTACGTTGAAGCGGTGCGGTGGCTGGCCAAGCGCTATGGGATCGATCTGCCCGAGGAGGAGGTCACCCCGGAACAGGCCGCCGAACAGAGCGAGCGGGAGAGCCTATCCGTCGTCCAATCGTTCGCGCTCAAGTGGAGCGTGGAGCAGCTTTGGAGCACCGAGGAGGGCCGTCGGATCGGTTCGAGCTACTTCCGGGAACGGGGTTTTCGGGAGGAGACCATCCGACACTTCCAGCTCGGCTACGTCCCCGAACGGGGGGATGCCTTCTGCAGCACGGCGCTGGAACAGGGCTTCCGACCGGAAATGCTGGAGAAGGCCGGGTGGGCCAAACTGCGTGAGGACGGAACACCGTGGGACTTCTTTCAGGGGCGGGTCACCTTTCCGATCCACAGCGTCAGTGGGCAGGTGATCGGATTCGGTGCGCGCACGTTGCGCAGCGACAAGAAACTGCCCAAGTACTTCAACAGCCCGGAAAGCGTCCTCTACAACAAGAGCCGCTCGCTTTACGGCATCCACTTTGCCCGAAAGTCCATGGCCGAAACCGGACTCTGCCATTTGGTGGAGGGATATACGGACGTGATCAGCCTGCACCAGGCGGGTGTAACGAACGTGGTGGCCAGCAGCGGCACCAGTCTCACCGAGGAACAGGTCCGCCTGATCAAGCGATACGCGGACACGGTCACGATCCTCTATGACGGTGATCCCGCGGGGGTCAAGGCGAGCCTGCGTGGGATAGACCTGATACTGGCAGAGGGACTGGGCGCGAAGGTGGTGCTCTTTCCGGAAGGGGAGGATCCCGACAGTTTCGCTCGAACGCGAAGCAGCACCGAGGTGGAGGCGTTCCTGCGCGAAGAAGCGAAGGATTTCCTGGTGTTCAAGACCGGGCTGCTGATGGCGGACACCGGCGGCGATCCGGTTCGGAAGGCGGCGGCGATCCACGACATCGTGGAGAGCATCGCCCATGTACCCGACCAGGTGTTGCGGTCACTCTATGTGAAGGAGTGCGCACGGGGACTCGATGTGAACGAACAGGCCCTGATCGCCGAATTGAACAAAGTGCTGCGGAAGCGCTTCCGCAAGGAGCTTGGCCGGGCTGCGGACGAAACCGAAAGGCTGGACCCGGCGCTGCACCCCGTGCAACCACCATCCGCGGTGGAACGCACCACCGCCGCGCAGGAGAGGGACCTGCTACGCATGCTCCTGAACTATGGCCACGAACGGATCGTGGTACCGTTCCAGAACGAGGACGGGTCAACGAGCGAGGAGGAGACCACCGTGGCCGAAACGATGTTCATGCTGCTCGCCGTGGACGACATCCTTTTCGACGACCCGCTGTTCCGGGAAGTGTATCTCGACTACCGGCATGCCAGCAATCTCGGTGACAAGCCCGATGCCTCGCGGTACACATCGCACGAAAAGGACCATTGGCGCGAACTGTCCATCGACCTGCTGACGGAGAAGCATGACCTGTCACCCAATTGGCGGGACAAGCATCGGATCCATGTCGGCCGCGAGAGGGACCGATTGTTCGACGCGATGGAGGAGGGTATCGACATCCTGCGGGAACGGCGCGTGGACAGGATGATCCGTGAAAAACAGGAGACCCTGCGCAACGAGACCAACGAGGACACCGTGAACCTGGTCCTCGCGGAGATCCAGGCCCTGAACGAGGCCAAGAGATCCCTGGCCCAACGCACAGGCCGCGTGGTGGTGGGTTGAGCAGCGCCACCGATACCTTTGGGCCATGGCCCACGACCACGGCCATTCCCACACGACCAGTGTGAAGTTGCTGCGCACGGCATTCCTGCTGAACGCCACCTTCACCGTCATCGAACTTGTGGGCAGCACGCTTACAGGCAGCGTAGCCGTGCTCGCTGATGCGGTGCATGACCTGGGGGATTGCCTGGTACTCGGTGCGGCATGGTACCTCCAGCACATTTCCATCCGGGGAAGGGACGAGCATTACACGTTCGGCTACGCCCGGTTCAGCATGTTGGGCGGCTGGCTGGCGGCGATGGTCCTGATCGCCGGTGCCATTTGGACGGTGTCCATGGCCGTGCCGCGCATGTTCGACCCCCGAATGCCCCACACCACAGGCATGATCGGGCTCGCCTTATTGGGGCTGGTCGCCAATGGGTTCGCCGCCTGGTCGCTCCATCGAGGGCATAGCTTGAACGAGAAGGGGGTGTTCCTGCACCTGATGGAGGACCTCCTCGGTTGGGCCGCGGTACTGGTCGGGGCAATGGTGATGCATCTGACCGACCTCGCCTGGATCGACCCGGCCTTGTCCATCGCCATCGCGGTGTTCATCCTCTTCAACGCGATCGGCACCCTCCGACGTGGCACGCGCATCCTGATGCTTCGCAAACCGGGCGACCTCGACCTGGATGCGCTGACCGAACGGATCAAGGCACTGGACCACGTGGTGGGCGTGCACGACCGTCATGCCTGGACCCTGGACGGGAACTACACCGTTCTCACCGTCCATATCGTGGTGGATGAGATCGATCCGCTGATCGCACGCACGGTGAAGGAACAGGCGCGCGCCGTGATGGGGGGGATGGGCGTGGCGCACGCCACGATCGAAATGGAACGATCGGGCGAGGAGTGCACGTTGCAACACCACTGAAATGACCTTCCGCCGATCGGTGTTCCGCGCCCTCGCCCGCTTGAACAAGGCCCTGCTGCCCTCGCTCGGGCAGCGCGACCTGCAACGCCTCACGAAGCTTCAAAAGGCGCTTGTGGCCTACAGGTATTGGGTCACACGGAACGCCCTGCCCTGATCAGCGCAGCACCAACCTTCGGGTGACCGATCCATCGGCAGTGGAAAGGTGGACCGCATAGACCCCACTGGGCAAATGGCGCAGATCGAGCTGCTCCCGGAGCTGGTGACCATCCCCACGGCCGGGCCCCAGCGTCAATAGGACCTTTCCCGACAGGTCGGAAACCTGGACCCGGAGGTCCTGCGAACGACCTCTGGACTCGGCCTCCAAGGTCACAAGACCGTCGGTCGGGTTCGGCACGAGTTCGAAACGCGTCAGCCCGGCACCCGGTTCCTCGATGCCGATGTTGCACGGAGGATCGATCACCACGATGGTCAGCGAGGCCGTGTCGCTGGGGCAGATGGCACTGGTGACGACATACGTATACACGCCAGGGCCGTTGACCGACGGGATCATCGAAGCACTGTAGTTGCCCATTGTGAAACCCTGGGGGTCGTACCAGGTGCCCGTTTGTGCCGGGTTCCCACCGAGTCCATCGGCCAGTGCGTAGCTGGTATCGGTGGAGCACACCGTCACCGCGCCGTCACTTCCCGCGCTCGGTGGTTGTTGGATCGTGACGGTCACCGTTGCGAACGGTGCCGGACAGGGTGCGATCGCCGGGACGGTATAGGTATACACACCAGCCGGATCGACGCTCGGATCGAAGATGTTGCTGTGTGGATTGCCAGCGCGGGTCCATGTACCGTTCGCATCCGGCGTACCACCGAGATACTGGAAAAGATCGACCGGATCACCGCCCACGCAGACCTGCGCGAACCCATTGGTACCGGGATCATTGCTGGTGGCGTAGAGCATCAGCACGTTCTGCGCTGCACTGTTGCAAGGAGGAAGCACCTCGATCGAGTAGGTGTAGAACCCTTCCTGGTCCACGCCAGGAACGAAATTGGCCGGGTGCGGGTTGCCGAAGGGATCGAACCAATCGCCTCCACTGTCAGGAGCACCCCCGAGCAGCGTGAACATGTTGATGGGCGATCCGACCAGACAGACCTGGGTGTTCTCCCCGTATTCACCGGCATCCGGATCAACGCCCGGTGTGACCGTCTTGTTGGTATTGTTGGTGGCGGTGACGTTCCCGTTCAGGTTGAGCGAGACCTGGAAGACATAGTTGCCCGCAGGGAAGGGCCCCAGTGGCGGGATGCCTTGGTTGAAATTGGCCGTTCCGCCGCCGCTTCCCGTGGCCACGAGCTCCACGGTGATCGTGTTACCCACCTGGCCCGGCACAAAACTGTTGATGGTGGCGTTGCCTGGCAAGGTCCCATGTACCGTCAATTCCACCAGTTCGCATTCGGAGAACGAATTGGGGTTGAACTGGACGCTGGTGATCGTTTGGGCATGGGCCGCGGTGACCAGTAGAGCGGAGAGGATCGCGGTCTGTGTCCTTGGCATGTTCCTTTCGGGTTTGGCGCACCAAATTAACACAGCATGGCGTTCACGATCCGCCTACTTTGCACCGATGCCCCCCAGGTCGTTGGTCCTGCTTCCGATGCTGTGCATGCTCCGGTCGTTGGCCCAGAGCCCTGTGATCAATGAGGTGCACAGGGGCGTCGCACGTGATACGACCGACCAGGACGGCGTGGAGCTGCTTCTGGGCGCGGAGAGAGCGAAGCTGCGCTCCGGCCTGTCCCTGGTCCTTGGCGACCAACGGGCGATCCTTTCACCCGGACCGGCCATCGGCAGCACCGCGTTCGTCGTGTTCAAGCTGGGGAACGGGCCGGGTGACCTGCCTCTGCATCTCCCACCTGAAGGAGGAACGCTGCTGCTCGTCGATGCGGACGGAGCCACGATCCTGGACCTCTTCACTTTCCCAGAGCTCCCGGAGGGCACATCGGTCGGCAGACTTCCGGACGGGGCGAGGCAATGGAGCTATTTCACACCCGGAACGCTTGGCAGGGCCGCCCCGGAGGGATCCCCTCTGCAACGGATCGCCGGAGCACCTGAGCTCTCCATGTCCGGGTCGGGCCCCGTATTGCGCGGTCCTTCCGGATCCTGGGTCATGGTCACCTGCGATGGCTCGCCTCCCGGCCTTCGCGACACGATCCCGTCCCCAGCGCCACTTCAAGTACCGCCCCATGCGGTCCTGCGCGCACGTGCGGCCGCACCCGGAGCGATCGCCGGTCCGGAGGTGGTCCTGGTGACGGATGCGGAGGAGGAGCGCTCCTTCGTGGCGCTCACCATGGACCCGGACGACCTGAACGACCCCGAACGAGGCATCAATGTGGAAGGCCTTCACGCCAATTTCAGCAAGCGAGGTCGGGCCTGGGAGCGACGGGCGCTGCTTACGCTCCGGAGCGGCGGAAATGAACGCACCCTGCCCGTCGTTGTCCGGATCTCCGGGTCCGGCACCCGTGGGTTGCCGAAACGATCCTTCCATGTGGCTTTGGCCGATACCATGTCGGGACCCATCACTACTCCGGACGGTCGTGTATGGACCCGCATCATCCTGCGGTCGGACGCCACGATGCATGCCGCATTGAACAACATGGTCGCGGAGGAGCTGGTGCACCGCGCCGGGGACCGTGTGGACATCGGCCCGTCCACCATCATGCCGCTCTATCTCAATGGGCGGTATTGGGGGGCATATCGCGTCATGCCCACGAAAGGCAAGGACCTGATCCGACGGCTGGACCCCGCTGAAGACCACGACATCATCGAAGGGCCAGCGGGACGTGTGGTCACCGGTGACCGCATACACTTCCAAACGGCCATGGCGGCTTTGCGCGAGGGTCGTCCGGTCGCCGAGATGGAGGAGTTGATCGATCTGGGGAGCTTGATCGATCTGGCCTGCTTCGATCTGTACAGCGGGCGTGCCGATCACGACCTGAACATGCGGTGCTGGCGGCCGCGGACACCGGATGGAAGATGGCGTTGGATCCTCTATGACATGGACCTTTGGGCACCTCCGAGCGATCATGTATTGGACCGCATGTGCGAGGGTCTGTTCCCCTCCTCGCCGTTCCTTCCACAGATCCTCGGCCTTCCCGAACTGAGGGATCGGTTGCTGGCCCGAATGACCGTTCTGCTCGGCACGGTGTTCTCCCCGGAGTCGGTCGCGACCCTGGCGGACGGCCTTGGGGAGCGTTGGAGGGACCAACTCGAGCGTGACCGGGAGCGCTGGCAGGACCAAATGGACCGACCCGATCCGATGACCACGGTAGCCCGGCTACAGGCGATCGCCAGGACACGGCCGGGGATCTTGCTCGAAGACTTGTCGCGACGGACCGGAATGTCCATCCGCACCATCCGGATCGATGCCCCGCCCGCGGATGCCGCCAGGTTGATGGTCGAAGGGGTCGTCGTGCCGCCTGGTGGTTTGGAACTGCGTGTGTTCGCGGGCGTGCCCTTGGAGCTGGACCTGGAGGTGGCACCGGGTTTCGAGGCCGATGGCTGGAAGGGCATCCCTCTTCGTGGGACGCATATCCGGGTCAGACCCGAGGAGGTCCGACATGTCCGTCCTCTTTTGCGCGTGCTGGGCAGCTAGACCGGCACGGCCTCGAGCAGCGAGGCGAAGATGAGCCGCCCATCCGTATTGCCCAGCCGATCATCAGCGGCACGCTCGGGATGTGGCATCATTCCGAACACGTTCCGGTCCTTGTTGCAGACACCTGCGATGTTGTCCACCGAGCCATTGGGGTTCGCATCCGCGGTCACCCGACCCTCTTGGTCGCAATAGCGGAAAAGGACTTGGTCGGCGTCCTGAAGGGCTTTCAGGTCGCTGCCGGGCAGGTAGTATCGGCCCTCGCCGTGGGCGATCGGCACCTTGAGCGCCTTGCGATCCATGCGAGCTGTGAGCACCGGATCGGCCGTAGCTCGCGTGATGTGGACGTTCCTGCAAACGAACCGTTGCCCTTCATTGTGCAACAGGGCGCCCGGTAAAAGGCCTGCTTCACATAGGACCTGGAACCCATTGCATACCCCAAGCACGGGTCCCCCTTTTCCGGCAAAGTCGATCACCTCGCGCATGATGGGTGAAAAGCGGGCGATCGCGCCGGAGCGGAGGTAGTCGCCAAAGGAGAATCCGCCCGGAAGCACGATCAGGTCACATCCGCGCAGGTCGTGGTCCTTGTGCCAGAGGCGCTCCACGTTGCGGCCCATGACATCTCCCAGCACATGGACCATATCGTCATCGCAGTTCGACCCCGGGAAGATGACCACACCGCATTTCATGCCGCAAAGGTAGCCGTGCCCCCCCATTGGGCGACCAATGCGGCGGCCAGCAGTCCGTAGGCCATCACCTCGGCGATCCAGCGTGGAGCGGCGGTGAGCGGGAAGGCCAGGAAAAGTGCCAGCGGGGCTGCGATCAACACGGACGGCACGTTGCCATTGAGCAGCCAACCGAACACAGCGATCACCAGCGCCGCCAGGACGAAGGCCAAAAAAGCGGAACGGAGGTTCTTCTCGCGCATCACGCTCCGCTTGTAGGCCCGGTAGAAGGAGAGCAAGGCAGGAACGAATAGGACCAGCATGAGGGCAGGACCGATCCAGCGCCAGGGAACGGTCCGCACCGGACCCACGGTCAGTACCGGTGCCACTACCGTGCGTGCCGGGGTCCAGGACCCCAGGTCGAAAAGGAAGTGCAGGGCGGCATCGAAATAAAGAACGAGCACCACCCCGACCGCCGGCAGCACATATTCGCGCCAGGAGAACGGCCGCATGACCGATGTCGATGCCCAAACCACCACCAGCAGGAAGACGTACGGCAAATAGAACAGTCCCGCAGCGCCGATCGCCAGGCCGGAATCGAACAGGACGCCTTGTACGCGTTGTCGTTCCTGGACCCGCCAGGTGCGGTCGAGCGCGAACAACACCAGGGGCATGCCGAACAGTGCCGGGCCGACGTCCACCTTCTCGGGTCCGATACAAAGCAGGAGCGGAAAGAGCAGGGCGGGGAGATTGCTCCGTCTCTCCAGCAGCTCGGCCCGGTCCGCCAATGCGTTCAATTGAAGGGCGATGCCCAGGCAAAGGACCATGCCCGACACGGGGCGGCTCCAGGGTACCAGGTCGAAGAGTGCGGCCAGGGGCCGATAGAACAACATGGCCTGCTGTTCGTAGAGGGGCGCAGCTTGACCGAAAGCACCGGACCACAGCAACGGCACGATCACCAGCAGGAGCAGCAGGACGGCCGGTTGGTGCGTGCGGAAGGAACGGGCGAGCATACAGGTCGGGGCTTGCGCTTATCTTTGGCGCTTACTCATCCACTCGGTCATGCAAGCGGTCTGGTTCGGCATCGCCCATTTCATGGAGAGCACCTTCAGCTGGTTCCTGACGCCGTTCGGGTGGCTGCCGGTCTATGGGTTCACCCTTGTGTTCGCATTCGGCGCCATTTACTGGCTGCGCCTTCAGGAACGCTACAGCCGCAAGGCGAAGGAAAGGGGCGATTCCATTTGAAGCCCGCATCAAGCCTGTTGCGGTGAACGCACCAGGTCATGCCCGATGTCGGTCCGGCAATAGCGTCCATTGAAGGCGATGCGCATCACGTTGCGATAGGTACGCGTGATGGCGTGTTCGATGTCCTTGCCCATGCAGGTCACCGCCAGAACGCGTCCGCCATCGGTCACCAATCCCTTCGGGCCTTGTTCGACGCCGGCCATGAAGACCTGCGCTTCCTCGACAGTATCCGCACCCTCGATGAGCATCCCTTTCTTGTAAGGACCGGGATATCCCTCGGAAGCGAGCACTACGGCCACGGCCGTGCGATCATCGACGTCCACATGCCGTTCGCTCAGGGTGTTCGTGGCAATGCCCTCGAACAGGTCCAGGAGGTCCGAACGAAGCCGCGGTAGCACCACCTGGGCCTCCGGATCACCGAGCCGCACGTTGTACTCGATCACATACGGTTCGCCATCCACGTTCATGAGCCCCATGAAAAGGAACCCCTGGTACGGAATGCCCTCCTTCTGCAGCCCGCGGATCGTTGGCGCGGCGATGCGATCATGCACCTTCTGCATGAACTCCCTGTCCGCAAAGGGCACCGGAGAAACGGCGCCCATGCCTCCGGTATTGGGACCGGTATCGCCATCGCCGATGCGCTTGTAGTCCTTGGCCGCGGGAAGCATCTTGAACGCATGCCCATCGGTGATCAGAAAGGCCGATACCTCGATGCCGTCCAGGAATTCTTCGATCACCACGCAATCCCCCGCTTCTCCGAAACGACCACCCTCGAGCATCTCCTTCAACACCGTCCTGGCCTCCTTTTCGTCCGTTGTGATCACCACGCCCTTGCCCCCCGCCAGACCATCGGCCTTGATCACGAAGGGTGGCTTGATCATCCGGAGGTGTTCCTGGGCGGCCTTCAACTCGCCCTTCGCGAAGGTGCGGTAGGCCGCCGTGGGAATGTTGTGCCGGAACATGAACTCCTTGGCGAAATCCTTGCTGCCTTCAAGGCGCGCCGCCGAACGTTTCGGACCGATGACCGTGACACGTCCCTCCAGTTCGGGGTCCGCTGCGATCCGGTCATGCAGCCCGTCCACCAGGGGTTGCTCCGGGCCGACGACCACGATGGAGATCCGGTGGTCCAGCAGGAACCGCCTCAGGTCCCTCGGATCGTGCAGGTCCACTTCCGCCGATCGGCCATGCCGCACCATTCCAGGATTCCCCGGCGTGATATAAAGGGTGTCTAGCAGGGAGCTCTGCGCCATCTTCCAGGCCAGCGCATGTTCCCTTCCGCCTCCTCCGATCAAGAGCACGTTCATGGATCGTCGCCTTTCCTGCAAAGGAAACACCGACCACGCAAAGGACACGGTCCGGTTTTTCAACAGCACAGGAAAGGCCGTTCTGCGCGGCCTTTCCAACGAACGTCTCCGTCAAATGCTCAATGTTCCGCGGCCACGCGTTTGATGCTGCAACCGATGTTCCTGGTGGTCGCCGGTTCAATGGGGCGGCCAGCCACAAGAGAGGCAATGGCATCGCGGACATAGTTCCTGGTCACCTGCTTCGCACTTTCCACGCTGTCGTCGATCGCACCCTTGTATACCAGCCTACCGGTCTTGTCGAAAAGGAATACATGCGGGGTCGTCCGTGCACCGAACGCATCTGCCAGAACATGGTCCTTGTCCAGGAGGTAGTATTGTTGGTACCGGTGCTCCTTGTAATGGAGCTTCATGTCCTCATAGCCATCCCCCTTCCCGCGTTTGGCCTCATTGCTGTTCACCAGGACGAAGCCGACATCGTTCTCGGTACAGAACCCGGCCAATGCCGGATAACGCCCCTCCCAACCCTCGCTGTCCTCGCTGCCGATCACGAATGGGCAGGTGTTGCAGCTGAAGATGACCAGGGTGCCGTTCGGCCGGGAGATCTCGTCCAGTGCGACCTCGCTGCCGGAAACGTCCATCATCTTGTGCGTCGGCAGGGGCATGGCATCGCCGATCCGGAGGTCGGGCAGTTCACCGGAAAGCGCGGTCAGCAATACGGCGGCCGAAAGGAGCAAGGGGGTCTGCATGGGTAGTTCGATCGATCCAAGGCACGAAGTTACGCCGTGCCTCAGGCGAACGCTCACGCGCGATCAAAGCGGGATGTTGCCGTGCTTTTTGCGAGGCAAACTGGTCGCCTTGTTCCGCAGCATGCGCAGGGCCTCGATCAGTTTGATCCGGGTATCGCCAGGTCGGATCACCTCATCCACGAACCCGCGTGCCGCGGCCTCGTACGGATGTGCGAACCGCTCCTGGTATTCCAGTTCCTTCTCCTTCCATTTCGCCGCCTTGTCCCCCGCGTCGGCGATCTCACCCTTGAAAATGATCTCGGCCGCACCCCTGGCCCCCATCACCGCGATCTCCGCAGTGGGCCAGGCGAAGTTCATGTCCGCGCCGATGTGCTTGCTGTTCATCACATCGTACGCACCACCATACGCTTTGCGCGTGATCACGGTGATCCGGGGCACGGTCGCTTCGCTGAAGGCATAGAGCAGCTTTGCACCATGGTCGATAATGCCCCGCCACTCCTGGTCGGTCCCTGGAAGGAATCCGGGGACATCCACGAAAACGAGCAGGGGGATGTTGAAGGCATCGCAGAAACGCACGAAGCGCGCGGCCTTCAGGGAAGCATCGATATCGAGCACACCAGCGAGCACAGCGGGTTGATTGGCCACACAACCCACCACATGTCCCTCCACACGCGCAAAACCGATCACCATGTTCCGCGCATAGTCGGCATGCACCTCCATGCTGCTGTCCGGATCGATAACGGCGTTCAATACCTCGCGGATGTCATAGGGCTGGTTCGGGTTCTCCGGTAGGATGGCATCCAATATCGGGCGACGCTCATCTCCCAGTGCACAGGGCACGACCGGCGGTTCCTCCTCGCAGTTGCTCGGCAGGTAGCTCATCAAACGCCGCAGTTCGCGAATGGCCTCCAGTTCGTTGGGTGCCGTGAAATGTGCCACCCCGCTCTTGCTCGCATGCGTGGCGGCCCCGCCCAATTCCTCGGCGGTCACCTCTTCATGGGTCACGGTCCTCACCACGTTCGGACCAGTGACGAACATGTAGCTCGTGCCTTCGGTCATCAGGACGAGGTCGGTGAGGGCCGGACTGTACACCGCACCACCGGCACAAGGGCCCAGGATCGCGCTGATCTGGGGGATCACACCGCTGGAACGCACGTTCCTGTAGAATATGTCCGCGTATCCGCCCAGGGAGACCACCCCTTCCTGGATCCGCGCCCCTCCGCTGTCGTTCAGGCCGATCACGGGTGCGCCGTTCTGCATGGCCAGGTCCATGATGCGGCAGATCTTCTCGGCATGTGCCTCCGCCAAAGAGCCACCAAGGACGGTGAAATCCTGGGAGAAGACATAGACCGGCCGACCTTCGATACGACCATAGCCAGTGATCACGCCATCACCAAGAAAGACCTGTTCCCCCAGGCCGAAGCTCGTACTGCGATGGGTGACCAATTGCCCGATCTCCTGGAACGAGCCTTCATCGAGCAAAAGGTCCAGACGTTCCCGTGCGGTGAGCTTCCCTTTCTTGTGCTGGGATTCGACGCGGATGGCGCCACCTCCTTCGAGGGCCCGGGCCTGCATGGCCTCCAGGCGATCGACATGTTCCTTCATCTCACGGTCCGCGTTGAACGATGCAGCGGTAGGGCCAAAGGTAGCCCCCGCCCCCCGCACGGACCGGAGGGACAGGCATCCCTAATTTCGTGGACCATGTCATGGCGCTTCGCGGACCTGCCGGTCCGTACCAAGTTCCTGGTCACCCTGGGCATCCCCGTGGCCGGCCTGGTGCTGTTGATCGGCAAGCAGGTCGATTCGAGCATCAAGCGGAGGAACGTGCTCCGGTACATCAGCGTGCAGTCGCGCAACATCGACCTGCTGAGCGACCTGCTCCACCAGCTGCAGCAGGAGAACGGACTCTCGCTGGGCTATCTCACCGGCTCCCCGATCGCACGACCGCGATTGCAATACCAGTATAGCCGGACGAACGATGCCGCCAAGCGGGTCGATGACCCTGATCTCGACCTGATGAACGTGGTCCAGGGCACTGTGCTCCTGGACGGCATCGAGCTTCTGCGCCAGCGGGTCCAGCAACATCGGATAGAGCCGGTCCAATGCGAGCACGGCTACCGGCACATGAAGGCAGGGCTGCTCGATGATCTGAGCCGGGTGGCAAAACTGGCGCTGGACCCCGAGACCAAGGACCGGCTCTATGGCCACCTCAGCCTATTGAGCGCGAACGAAGCCCTCGCCAACGTGCGGTCCATCCTCGGCCGGGGGTTCAGCAGCGGTGGTCTGGACGCATCGGACATGGGCGACCTCTACGACCAGATGGCCCGGTACAACACCAGCATGTTCCTGTTCGAGCGCGACGCCCCACCGGAGGTGGTCAGCGAGTTCCGGTCGATGTTCGAGGGGCCCGACGTGAATTTCCTGCGCACCACGATCGGAACGGTCCATGAGAAACGCTCCATGGCCGGGTTGAACGTTGCGGCCGACCAATGGTGGAGCATGGCCGCGCAGGCGTTGGACAAATTGGAACAAGTGGAGCGCACCTCCATCGCGCGCATCGTGGAGGCCACGGCTGCCAATCAGCGTGACGCCGAAGCCCGCCTTGTGCTCGTGCTGATCGCCTTGTTCGGTGTGATCACCGCGGTCACCATCATGGCGTTCGTGATCATGCGCGGCATCCGTCGGACGGTATTGGAGGTCACCGATGCGGCCACGGCACTTGCCGAGGGGGATATACGCGTGCAGGTGCCCGTCACGACCAGCGACGAGTTCGGCGCGATGGCCGTATCGTTCAATAGGATGATCGAGAACGTGAACGCGCTCGCACAGAGCGCCGAGGCGATCGGCAAGGGCAACTACGACACCTCGGTGCCCATACGCGGACCCGGTGATGTGCTCGGCATGGCGCTCACGCGCATGAAGGAGAACCTGAACGCGGCCCGCACCCAGGATGCCGAACAGAAGGCCGCATTGGAGGAGGAAAAGGAGAAACTGGAGCGGGCCAACGACCGGATCAAGGTGCTGATCAAGGAGATCCACCATCGGGTGAAGAACAACCTGCAGGTCATCGCGAGCCTGCTGCGCCTGCAGTCCGGAAGCATCGATGATCAAAGGCTGCAGCACGTGTTCGAGCAGTCCCAAAGCCGGGTGACCTCCATGGCGCTCATCCACGAGAAGCTGTATCGTGGTGACGAATTGGCACACCTCGACCTGGACGTTTACATACGGGAGCTCTTTGCCGAGCTCGTCCAACTGAACAGCGTGCATGACAATATCCGCTGCCGCACACAGATAGACCAGGGACTGGAGTTCGACCTGAACACCATGGTGCCGCTGGGCCTTGTGCTGAACGAACTGATCACGAACTCCTTCAAGCACGCCTTCCCGGGCGCTGACGGCGGTAACATCACCCTGGCCGTGCATCGAGCAGGTCCGACGGAGTTCGACCTGATCTACCGGGATGATGGCGTGGGCATGCCGAACACCGGCCGCGCGGACGATGGCACCACGCTTGGCATGTCGCTTATCGAAAGCCTCACCGAACAGATGAACGGCAGGTTCACGGTAGAAAGCGGACCGGAAGGGACCACCTACCACATCCGCTTCCGAACGGACTGATCAGTCCTTTTCCAGCTCCTCGGCGACCTCGTCGCTGATGTCCATGTTATGGTACACGGCGTTGACGTCCTCGTCCTCGTCCAGCATCTCCACGAGGCGCATCACCTTGCGCACAGTGGCCACGTCGACCGGTGCGGTCACGAGCGGAAATCGCTTCAATTCCGCATTCCGATACTCCACCCCCATCTCATCCAGTTTCTGCTGCATCTGACCGAACGATTGGAACGGCGTGTAGATGTAGATCACATCCTCGTGCCGCACGACATCGTCCGCGCCACCATCGATCACCTCCATTTCAAAGGCATCCGGATCCATACCCTTCAGGGCCTCATTGCCCACGATGAACTCCGCCTTGCGTTCGAAGATGTGGGAGAGGGAGCCGCTGGTACCGAGGTTCGATTCGCACTTGCTGAAATAGCTGCGCACATTGCCTACTGTTCGGTTCTGGTTGTTCGTGGCCGCATCGACGAAGACCGCCACTCCGCCAGGCGCGTAGCCCTCATACGTCGTCTCGAAATAATCCGCTTCCTCGCCCCCGGCCGCCTTTTTGATCGCCCGCTCGATGTTGTCCTTCGGCATGTTGGCACCACGGGCGTTCTGGATCGCCATGCGCAGACGCAGGTTCGCCTCCGGATTGGGACCGCCGGCCTTCACGGCCATGGAGATCTCCTTCCCGATGCGGGTGAACATCTTGCTCAGCTTCGCGTTCCGGGCGAAGATCTTGTGCTTGCGTTTCTCGAAAATGCGTCCCATGCTCCGGCTTCGTTCAGTATTGGTCACGATGGACGATACACCATCGCAATGCGGACCGCAAAAATAGGCAGGCCGCCCAAGCCTTCGCCCGGCGGCCTGCGGATCGGCCTGATGGTGCTTTCCCTTGTTGCGCTGTCCTTCCGGCCGTTCCCTGTTCAGTTGAAGTTCACCAAGGTGATGCCGACCGATACCGGCATCAACTCGGGGCCCTTCCCGTCCTCGAAGAAGGGTGTGAAGGCGTACTCCGCGAAAAGGTTCACCGAAGCATATCCCAGTTGGACGCGGCCAGCCAATCGATAGGGGAGCATGTGGAAATCACCCTTCGACCGCTCCTTGACCAACTCGCCCTCCGACCTGTATTTCACCTTGTGCATCGTGTCGAAGTACCAGGAGCCGATCACCCCGAAGCCCAGATGGAAGTTGTGCTTGCGCGTGAACGAACTGTGCGTGAAGTCCCCTGCCGCGATCTGCTCTGCGGTGGGCAGGGCGGCCCGGGCCGTGTTGAACTCGAACAACAACGGGAGGCGAAGTCCGATCTGGCGCAGTTTGTTCTTGGTATAGGTCGGCTCGTCCAATGGTGCGGCATACACCGAATCCGCATCGTAGGCCAGCGTGACGTTGTTCGCGAGCATGTAGTTCCGGAATTCCACGCCCAGGCCGGTGAATAGGCCCGCATGGTGCGAACCGAACTCGATCTTCTGCTCCATGAAATTGATCGCGAAGAACCGGGAACGCCCCGTGCGCAACTCCATGAACTTGGCCTCCTCGGGCAGTTCGAATCCGCCGTTCGGTGCTATGAAATTGTCCAGGCCGAGTTCCACGCCGGCCCACCAGCAGAACATGTTCCGGCGCTCCCTCCGCAATAACTTCAGTTCGCGGGCGATACTGTCGGAGTCCGCACTGAAGTGCACCTTCCGGGTGAGGATCGTGTAGATCTTCCTGCGGGTGCGGATCGTGAGCGTGTCCGGCGCGTTCTCGGGGTGCTGCCCCGACTGCACGCGGGCATAAGCACCTTCCTTGGCGCTAAGTCCCATCACCAGCGCATGTTGTTCCCTGGTCCGGGTGGTGTCTTCCTGGGCCTGTGCCACACCTGTGATCAGCAGAGCGCAGGGGATGATCAGGTTCTTCATGGTTCTTCGGTTCGTTCAGGAGTAGGACAGGGAACCCCGCCATTTGTTACAACATCGCGTGGAAGATCCCACCACACCTTGCCCGAAAGCACGAACGCCCCGAAGGACGGGGCGTTCAGTGGGATGCCGAGAGCGGGGGTCAGGCGGTCTCCGGACGGAAGACGAAACGCACGTGCGTGGTCTTCCAGATGCCGTCCGGGTTCTCACCCACATCGACCAGGGCCAGTTTGCGCAACACATATTGCTCCAATTCCTTGTTCTCGCTCTCGCAGGAGAGGACCTCCAGTCGCCCTTCCCGATTGACCACGAAGCTTACGACCACTTCGCCGGTCATGTCGTTCCCCCGCTCCATTACGGGGAAGATCACGTGTCTGCTCAAGGCGTGTTCCAATTCGCGCTCGATCGCGGCGTGTGCATTGTTGCTCTTGCGGAAAGGTTCCGCGGCCCGCGTATAGCCCATCGTAAAGACGGTCGCCAATAGCACGAGCATGGTCCGGATGGTGGTGGCGTTCTTCATGGCCTTTGGTGTTGGTGGCTTTTCGATCATGGGACGGCACAAGTGGACGGATCGTTACAGCAGATGGCGAAAAATGGATGAACGGTGGGCGAACGGTGATGAACGGCGACGGACCGTCCGAGATGGAACGGTCCGTCAAAAAAGCGTCCGATCCGGGTTCAGCGACCGCGACTGGCGGTGACCCCCAGGCCACGACCCAATCGCAGGTCGAAATGGGTGATCCGCTGGCCCGTGCGCTCGACCTGCACTCCGGCCTCGGAACCGCCGATGCGTTTCAATCCTTTGTTCACAGCTGCGACCGCGTCATCCTTGCCCAAGGGGGACTCCGGTGCCGCCGTCCGATCCAAAACACGCTCACGCACGGTGCCCAGCACGAACTCGGCCACCGTAGGTGCGCTTCGTGGTTCGTACGCGAGTTCCGCTCCATCGGGCACGGCTGCGATCGCCTGTTCCGGAACGTCGACCGCAACGGGGACCCGTGGGTCCATCGGCGCGGCCGGATGAACAGGGCGTGCCTCCGCCAGCTGAGGCCAGGATTCCCGGGTGGTCCGCGGCGAGGAAGCGGGATCCGATGGGGCCGGATGCACGTCCGTTCCTGGTGCACCCCCCGGTCGAACGACCCGAACGATCTTGTCGGTCGAACCACCATCGACGTGATCGATGGTGGCCTCATAAGATACGTCCGAGGTGCTGTCATGCGCCTTCTGGATGGCGTTGTCGATGTCCGGAGTTGGCAGTTCGGCCACTTGCACCCTCCTGGTCGGCTCGTCGCCACGCAGGACCGACCAGAGGGCGATGCTGAACAGGGCCGCCACAGCCGCCGCCGCCGCAAAACGCACGAACAAAGGGATGATCCGGGCTTGTCGGCGCTTGAGGTGGCCGAAGGAGGGCACGACCAGGCCCGCGGCCACGATCCGTGTCAGCATGACCAAGCGGGCATCCCGCTCGTTCCCGGGGTGCGCCAGCAGGTACCGGTCCAAGGCCCGCTCCTGCTCCATGGTCAGGTCGCCCTCGACGCGGGCGACCAGGAAGTCGTCGAGGTGATATGCATCCGGCGTTCCGATCGGCGGGAACGCCCGTTTCAAGGCATCCGTTCCCGGGAAGGGGACCGCACCCGCATCGATCCCGGGCAGCACCTCCTGAAGTGCCGGCAGGTCCGGGTTGGCCGTCAGGAAAGCGTCGAGCGCCCGTTCCTGCTGGGTCGTCAGGCGCCCATCCATCCGGTCGAGCAACCAAGCCTCGTAGGTATGTCGATCAAGCTTCACAGGACGAGCTCCATTTTGCCGATATAATCCTTCAATGCCGTGCGTCCACGGTAGATGTACACCTTCACCTGGGTCAGGTTCAGTCCGGTGAGTTCGGCGACCTCCTCATAGGAGTAGCCTTCCAGATCGCGAAGAAGCACTACGCTCCGTTGCACCTCGGGCAATCGCGCCAGACCTTCTTCCAACACTTTCTGGAGGTCCGGCGGGGATTGTGCGGTCCACCGCAATGGCTCGTGATGGTCCTCCAGCGTGGTGCTGCGGGCGCTCTTGCGCACATCGTCCACGATCAGGTGGTGGGCGGTAGTGAACAGATAGCTCTTCACCTTGGCCGCATCCACATCCTCCACCTTCACCCAAAGTCGGGCGAAACTCTCCTGAACGATGTCCTTCGCACCGTCCCGGTCGCGCAGATGCTTCCATGCGAAGCGATAGATGCCGTCGGCATGGGTGTCCACAGCAGCGTTGTATTCGGCCAGGGTCACGTGCGCAACAAGGGGTTACGGTCATGCGACGGTGGCCCCCCGGGGAAAGTTACAGGGGGCCCGAATTCTTTCCATGGGCGTGCTGACGTTGGCACTCCCCCGGAGTCGTCGGTCCTCACGGGCATGTATCAATGGGGGTGGCTACCCGATCCCCTTTCCATAGAACGGCCGCAGCCGTTCGGGCACCTGTCGCCGCATGCGATTCTTGAGGGTCTCCGCCTCGCGAGGCACGTCATGGTCCTGCCGGGGAGTCTGGAGCCAGCGCAGGTCCCTGCCATCGTATACGGCGATGGGTACGCCTTCACGGTACAGGATCCGGTCGGTATGGCGCGTGGCGACGCGCTCCCCCGTGGTGATCACCCCCGTGAGGTTGAGCGGATCGGCGGCGGAGAGCACCGTGAAGCCCTCGTCGCCCAGCCCCAGCGGCTGCTCCCGCGTTCGTTCCTGGGCGCGCTGCTGGGCCCGCAGGAGCGGGATCGCGTTCGGCAGGGCGAACTGCTCGCCCCAGACGCCGCTCACGAAACGGCCGCCACGCACCTCACCCCGATCCTCCATGCGGCGAAGCACGCGTACGAGCTCCCGCCAGGGCGGTGCAATGCGTTCACGCTGGGCCAGTTTGCGGAAGAGCACGCCGTACCGCAACAAGAGGATGTGGGCGATCGCCTCCACGTCCGGCTTGTCGTTCCCGGGTCTGTCGAACAACCACCAACGACCGGCCTGTTCCAGGCTGAAGGGCATGGTGCCGGAGCGGCGGGAGCGGCGTTGCTTCAAGGCTTGGCGTTTGCTGGTCGGCACGAGCAATGCCCGCAGTCCGGTGAAACCATCGGCGCTGATCCGGCCTTTGGCGACGAGCTCCGCGAGGCCTTGTTCCACTTGCGAAGGCAGCAGGTCACAGTGCTTCACCAGGTCGTGGTAGAAGAGCGCGCCGCGGTGTTGCAGTTCTGTCAGGACCTCCTGCGCCTCCTTGTCGAGCTCCCTCTCCGGGACCACGTCGCTCAAGAAAAGCGGCAGGTCCTCACGCAGGCAGATGCTTAGGGATGAGGAGCGCAATGACGCCGGTGCGCTGGCTTCCCCTGTGAAGGGCGTGAGCTTGCCCCAGGCGATCTGGCCGCTGAAGCAGAGGTGGTCCATCCATTCCGGTGCATAGTCACGGAGGCGGGCGGGCAGGATCTCGCTCTCCCAAGCCACCGCCGGTGCTTCGGCCCCCTGCAACTTTTCGATGACCCCACGCAAGGCTTGTGGACCTTCCGCCTTAGCTTCTACCCCGACGCCGTGCCAGGTGAACAGGAAGCGCATGAAGGCGGCCGGCGATACCGGTTCGATCTCCTTGCGCAGCTTCTGCAACGTGTAGCGATGGATGCGCGCCAGCAGACGGCGTTCGCACCATTGCTCCTCGTCCACGTCGGGATCGAAATGCCCGCGGAAGGTCATGCCGTCCTGTTCCATCCGGAGCATCGCGTGCAACACATCGCCGGGGTCGAGACCGAACCGTTGGGACAGGTCGGCGACCGTCGACGGACCTTCCACCTCCATCCTGCCGCGCAGCAGGTCGGCGAGCGGGTTCTCCAGGGGATGAACCGAGCGGATGGCCTCGGGGATCGACACGGCCGGTTCGAGGGTCGCGTCCTTGTAGATCGCTTGGAGTTGGGGGATGCGTTCGAGCGGGGCCCAGAGATGGATGGTGGCCGCGGTCCGCAGCTTGGTCGCTCGCCCTTCCTTCACCAGCCGCTCGAACAGATGCCCCCAGCCGCTCCGCTCCCCTTCCTCCGCGGTGAGGAGCCCGCAAAGGACCAGCGTGTCGTAGAGCTCGTCCGCATCGCCGACCTGCGGCCAGGCCTCCTCGCGCACCATGCGTACAGCCATACCATCGAGCTTCCCAAGGTCCTTCGCGGTAGCGGGATCCAGTGCGTGTCGGGTGCGGATGGCGCGCGTGCGGCGCTCCTCCAATGGCGCGGGATCGAGGAAGGCGTAAGGCCGTGCATTGATGATCTCGTGACTGAACGGCGAGGGTTCGCGCAGGTCGCGCGCGATCAGTTCCATACCACCGCCAACGATCCGGCCGATCACTTCCTCCAACCCCTCGATGTCCATCGCCTCGGTCAGACAGTCGTGGATGGTCTGTTGCACCATGGGATGGTCCGGTACTTCACGCTCACCGACGATGTTCTCCAGACAAGCGAGCTGGTCAGGGAAGCAGAGCGCCACAAGGTCCTCGCCCTGCATGCGTTGGATCTGCGGTGGCACGCGCTTGTCGAAGGAGCGGCGTTGGATGGCGAGCGCTCGGGAGGCGTTCCATCGCCATCGTGTACCGAACATCGGTGCATCCAAAAGGGCCTGCACCAGCACGTCGCGCACCGTGTTCGGATGCAGGTATTTCCACACGTCATCGATCGGGAAGCTGTGCGTGCTGCCCAGCGAGAGGATGATCGAATCCTCGGTGGCGGCGGCCTGCAGCTCGAAGTTGAAATTTCGGCAGAACCGCTTGCGCAACGCGAGACCCCAGCCCCGGTTCAGCCGTGCCCCATAGGGTGCGTGCAACACCACGTGCATGTCCCCGGCCTCGTCGAAGAAGCGCTCCAGCACCAGGCGATCGCGCGTGGGCATCGCACCCAGCGCCACCATGCCTGCAGCCAGGTAGTCGACGACCTGTTCGGCCGCCACCGCATCGATCCCCACTTCCTTCATCAACCATTCCATCGGCGCGCTCTTCCATGCGGTGCTGTCGCCGATGGTGTCGCTGATATGGTCCAGGCGGTCGGCCACTTCCTGCCGCAATCGCGCGGTGGCCATGCTGAGTTCCTTGGTACGACCGGGCGCTTCACCAAGCCAGAAAGGCAACGAGGGCGGTTCGCCATGGGCGTCCTCCACGCGCACTTTGCTCTCGTTCACGCCGAGGATGCGCCAGGTGCTGTTGCCCAGCTGGAAGATGTCGCCCGGCAGGCTCTCGATGGCGAAGTCCTCGTTCAGGGAGCCGACGTACACGTTCTCCGGCTCGGCGATCACGTCGTAGTCGAACAGGTCCGGAATGGCCCCGCCGTTGAGCAGGGCGAACGGACGTGCCCCCTTCTTCGCCCGCAAACGTCCGGTGACCACATCGCGGTGGATGTGTGCACCGCGCCGGCCACGCCGCGTGGTGAAGCCTTCGGCGAGCATCTTCACCACCTCATCGTAGGTCTTGCGTTCGAGCTGGCGGAACGGATAGGCACCGAGCATCACCGCGAAAAGCTCCTCCTCGGTGATCTCCTCACAGGCCACCTCGGCCACGATCTGTTGCGCGAGGATGTCGATCGGTCGCTCGGGCATGACGATCGCGTCGAGTTCGCCCCGCCGCACCGCATCCAGCAAGGCTGCGCTTTCGACCAGTTCATCGCGCGAGAGGGGAAATAGGCGACCCTTCGGCAGACCATCCACCTGGTGCCCGCTCCGGCCCACGCGTTGCAGGAAGGCCGCGATGCTGAACGGGTTGGCGATCTGGCATACCAGGTCCACATCACCGATGTCGATGCCCAGTTCCATCGAGGCGGTGGCCACGAGCACGCGGTAGCGCCCCTCCTTCAGGTTCGTTTCGGCGTCCAGCCGCTGCTCCTTCGACAAGCTGCCATGGTGCGCACCCACCTTGTCCTCCCCCAGACGCTCGCGCAGGTTGAAGGCCAGCCGTTCGCACATGCGCCGCTGGTTCACGAAGATCAAGGTGGTCCTGTGTTGCTCGATCAGCTGGATCAGTTTCTCGTACACCTCGCCCCAGACCTCGTTCGGCATCACGGCCTGCAGGGGCGAATCCGGCAGCATGAGGGCCAGGTCCATCCGCCGCTTGTGACCGGTGTCGATGATCACGCAGTCGGCGGACCCATCGCTCTTCACGTGCTTGTTGCCCACCAGGAACTTCGCGACCAGTTCCACCGGCTTCTGGGTGGCACTGAGACCGATGCGCGTGGCCGGGCGCGTCAGGAGATGATCGAGCCGTTCCAGCGACAGGCTCAGGTGCGAGCCGCGCTTGTCGCCGATCATGGCATGAACCTCATCGACGATCACCGTGCGCACCGTGGAGAGCATCCGACGGCCACCCAGGCTCGTCAGCAGTACATAAAGGGATTCCGGGGTGGTGACCAGGATGTGCGGCGGCTTTTCGCGCATGCTCTGCCGATCCTGCGGGGTGGTGTCCCCCGTGCGGACCATCACGCGGATGTCCACTTCGGGCAGGCCCTGCTCCTTCAGTTCGGCCCGGATCCCGCGCAACGGCCCGCGCAGATTCTTCTCGATGTCGTTGCTCAGCGCCTTGAGCGGCGAGATGTAGAGGACCTGTGTGCGATCCTCGAGGCGGCCATCGAGCCCTTCCCGCACCAGCTCATCGATGGCCCAGAGGAAAGCGGTCAAGGTTTTTCCACTCCCGGTCGGCGCGGCCACCAGCACGTTCTTCCCCGCAGCGATGGCCGGCCAGGCCTTTTGCTGGACCGGTGTTGGTGCAGGGAAGTTCTTCCCGAACCAAGCACGAACGGCGGGGTGGAAGTCGTGGAGGGGCACAGCCATGACGATCGCCATATATCTTGTCGATCGGCCATGTACAATATAGGGAGGGACCGGCCGGGTCCTGAGCATACTTGTACCGAGTAGGGACCGAGGCCGTGCATATGAGATCCATCATCGTTCGAACGGCCCTCGTCCTAGTCCTGCTCAATGCCTTGGCACCTCTGTTCTTTCCGGCCACCATCACCCTGGACGGACCGATGCATGTGCTGCATGCCTCGGCCTGGCTCGATGCGCGCGACCACGACCAGGGGATCCGCTACCACCAGCCGTTCTCCCACCTCAGCGCGGACGAGTTGCTCCTAGCTCCACTGGTGCGCACGCTCGGTCCTTTTCATGCGCATACCGTGATGGTCGCATTGGTGCTCCTGGTGCTCGGACTCGCCAGCTGGAGGGTGGCACAAAAGCTGGAGCTGATGCAAAATGCCGGACCCCTGCTGGTGCTTCCGGTCCTGTGGGGTTGGCCCCTGCTGCTCGGTTTCTTTTCCTTCCTGCTCGGAATTGCCCTGGCATTGCTCGCCTGGGGCTGGTGGGCGGGGCTCGATCGGCCCAGCTTGCGCAATGCAGGTCTTCTCTTCGTTTGGGGCCTTGGAGCCATGTACGTCCATCGGGCCGCACCGCTATTCCTGATACTCCTGGTCGTCTGTCATGAGCTCACGATGCTGATCGGCGGCCGCATGGGTTGGAGCGCACGCTGGCCCCGGGTCCCGCCTTGGTTGCTCTGGGCGGTGGTCATCGGCCTGTCAGCTCTGGGCGGGCTGCGGATCATGTCCTTGCTGTACGAGAATGCCGCCTTTGAACCATCCGCGGTGCGCGATCCTTCCACGGACCTCCTGCAGCTCCGTCCTCTGCTCTTGTTCGCGAAGGACCAGGAGCAACCTTACCTGATCGTTCTGGGTGCGCTGCTGTTGATCGCCTTGGTATTGACCACATCCGCCCGGGGGTTCCGCGATCGTCGGATCCAACGGGCGGACGCCGCCTTGCTGGCGGCCCTCGTGCTCATTACCGCGTCTTTGGTCCTGCGCAATCCGAACGCCGATCTCCACTATGTGGAGGAACGGACCCAGTGGACCGCCTTGCTCCTGCTGGTGCTCTGGACCGGTTCGGCGGCATGGAGCCGGATGACGCTCGCGGTGGCCCCTGTGGCGATCGGCCTGCACGTCATCCGGACCGTTCATATCGCGAAGCAAATGGCGGGGTTCCATACACGGCAGCAGGCATTGGAGACGCAGGCGCAAGAACTGCATCCCGGGTCCACGGTCGTGCCGGTCCTTTGCGATGGCAATTGGCTGTACCTGCACCAGACCGCCTTCCTGGCCACCCTTCACGACGGGGTGGTCTGGACGCCGATCGATCACATGCGGTTCCGGTTCGCGGCACCGGCCACATCAGCAATGATCGCCTACGATTTCAAAAAGGCGAAGGACTGGTCATGGCTTGAGGATCATCTGAATGCTGGGCGATCTCCGTTGGTCGATCGGATCGTTCCCGTAGGCCCGGACGGAACCTGCCAGGCATCCGACACCATCGGGATGGGCCCGGCATGCCGCCTGCTTTGGTCGCTGGACAAATAGGCCTGGGAGCGATCAATCCAGCTTCAACACGGCCAGGAACGCCTCCTGCGGCACTTCCACGGTACCGACCTGGCGCATGCGCTTCTTCCCTTCCTTCTGCTTTTCCAGCAGCTTGCGCTTCCGGCTGATGTCGCCGCCGTAGCATTTCGCGGTGACGTCCTTTCGCAATGCACGGACCGTTTCGCGGGCGATGATCTTGGCACCGATGGCGGCCTGGATGGGGATCTCGAACTGCTGGCGCGGAAGCAGTTCCTTCAACTTGGCGCACATCTTCCGACCCAGCTCCTGCGCGTGGTCGCGGTGGATGAGCGCACTGAGGGCATCCACTTTTTCGGCGTTCAGAAGGATGTCCAGTTTCACCAGGTCGCTTTCCTTCTGACCGATGGGGTGATAGTCGAAGCTCGCATAGCCGCGGCTGATCGTCTTTAGCTTGTCGTAGAAATCGAACACCACCTCACCGAGCGGCATCTCGAACGTGAGCTCCACGCGGTCCGTGGTGAGGTAGTGCTGGCCGGTGAGCATGCCGCGCTTTTCGATGCAAAGGGTCATGATGGAACCCACGTACTCCGACTTGGTGATCACCTGCGCCTTGATGTAGGGCTCCTCGATGCTGGCGATCCGCATCACATCGGGCAGTTCGCTCGGGTTGTGCACCTCCATCACCTCGCCTTTGTTGGTGGTGACCGTGTAGCTCACGTTCGGCACGGTGGTGATCACTGTCATGCCGAATTCGCGCTCCAGCCGCTCCTGGATGATCTCCATGTGCAGCAGGCCGAGGAAGCCACAGCGGAAGCCAAAGCCCAACGCGGCGCTGGTCTCCGGGGTCCAGGTCAGGCTGGCGTCGTTCAGCTGCAGCTTCTCCATGGCGTCGCGCAGCTCCTCGTATTCATCGGTATCCACAGGAAAGATGCCGGCCCACACCATCGGTTTGACGTCCTCGAAGCCTTGAATGGCCTGGGCACAGGGGCGGGCGACATGGGTAATGGTGTCGCCCACCTTCACCTCGCTTGCGGTCTTGATGCCGCTGATGATGTAGCCCACGTCTCCGGCCTTCACCTCGGGCTTGGGACGCAGGTCCATCTTCAGCACGCCGATCTCGTCCGCGTCGTAGGTCACGCCGGTGTTGAAGAACTTCACCTTGTCCCCCTTGCGGATGGTGCCGTTCAGCACGCGGTAGTACGCGATGATCCCGCGGAACGGATTGAAGACGCTGTCGAAGATCAATGCCTGAAGCGGGGCCGTCGGGTCGCCTTTCGGTGGCGGAACGCGTTCCACCACGGCCTCCAGGATCTTTTCCACGCCCAGGCCGGTCTTGCCGCTGGCGTGCAGGATCTCCTCCGGCTTGCAGCCGATCAGGTCCACGATCTGGTCGGTGACCTCCTCGGGCATGGCACTGGGCAGGTCCATCTTGTTCAGGACCGGGATGATCTCCAGGTCGTGCTCCAATGCGAGGTAGAGATTGCTGATGGTCTGCGCCTGGATGCCTTGTGTGGCGTCCACGATGAGGAGGGCACCCTCACAGGCGGCAATGGACCGGCTCACCTCGTAGCTGAAGTCCACGTGGCCGGGCGTGTCGATGAGGTTCAGGACGTAGTCCTTCCCATTGAGGGAATAGTCCATCTGGATCGCCTTGCTCTTGATGGTGATACCACGTTCGCGCTCCAGGTCCATGTCGTCCAGCGCCTGGTCCTGCATGTCGCGGTCGGCGATGGTGCCGGTGATCTGCAGCAGACGGTCGGCCAGGGTGCTCTTCCCATGGTCGATGTGGGCGATGATGCAGAAGTTGCGGATGTGGTCCATTGCGCTGCCCGGAAAAGGCGTGCAAAAGTAGGCCATTCCGTTCCTCGCCGAAGTGACAGGGTGACCGCTGCTCCTTAACTTTACTGGTCTTTCAGGCAACTTCGGCCGCCCGAGGTGCATCATCTACACCGGACAGGCATGACGGACGAGCAAATGGTGGCGGGCTGTCTTCAACGCGACCCCTTGGCGCAGAAGGAGTTGTACCGGACCTATGCCCGAAAGATGATGAGTATCTGCATGCGCTATAGCAACGGACGCGAACAGGCCCAGGACATCCTGCAGGACGGCTTCGTGAAGGTGTTCCAGAAAATGGACCACTACCGCGGCGATGGGCCGCTTGGGGGCTGGATAGCCCGGACCATGGTGAACACGGCCCTGGACCACATCCGACGCAACAAACCGTACGACCACAGTCTGGACCTGACCGAGGCCGAGCATCTCCACGCAGAGGACGAGCACGTGCTGAGCAATATGACCGCGAACGAACTGATGGAACTCATCCAGGCCCTTCCACCGGGATACCGTGCAGTGTTCAACATGTTCGCGATCGAAGGCTATGCCCACAAAGAGATCGCCGATCACCTTGGCATCTCCGAGAACACTTCGAAGAGCCAGTTCATGAAAGCGCGGGCGTACCTGCGCAAATTGCTGCCCAAGGAGGCGGCCGAGATCTACCGGAATGCGCACGAAGGATGAACTGAACGAGTCGCTGCGGCAGCGTTTCACAGGCCACGAGGTGCCGGTGGATGCCAATGTGTGGCAGGCCATCTCCGCCCGGGTGGCGGCGCCTACGGCCGGGGCCGACGAGGTGTTGCGTGGCAGCCTGAAAGAAAAGTTCACCGGCCACGAAATGGCCGTGGACCCTGGTCTCTGGGCCTCCATCAGCGGTCAGGCCGGCATCGGCGCCGCGGCATCCGGAGGGATCGGAACGGGGTGGATCGCTGCCGGTGTGGCGGCCGTGATCCTGACGGTCGGCGCATGGTACCTGACGGGGAACGAAATGACCTCCGACCACACATCCGTGGCAGAGGTCCGCACAGAGCGACCACAAGCCAACGGCCCGCGACCGGCAGGAACGGAGGAGCAGGTCGCAGGGAGAGCATCCACGACAGCGAGCGATCCGAAGGCACCACCGCAGGAAGAAAAGGGCGATCCGGAAGGGACCACCATGGCAACCGACAGGGCAAATGCGGTCATCACTGCGCAGGATGAACACGCCCTGAAAGCACCCGTGCCCGCATCGGACCATGTCGATCGGCACATGTCCGGTGAGGAACAAGGCGAGTTGGAGAGTATCCCCGAACCCACTCTTCCACCTGCTACGACCACATCCGTAACTGCGGAAACACCCGATCCGGCCGTTCCGGCAGAACGACCCGAAGCTCCGGCGGCCAAGTCGATGGAGCAAGGTGAGGACACGAACGGGACCGGCGCCCCGGGACATGCCCAGGAAGCAGGTCCCACGACCAGCGGAACGCCCGCGACCGAAGCACCTGTCACGGAGGCACCAAAGGCCGAGTTCCACCTCTTCCTGCCGAACGTGTTCACCCCGAACGGCGACGGCACGAACGACCAGTACGAGATCTCCTGCGTTGGGTGCACCGATGTTTCCGTGATGATCACGGACAGCTACACGGGCAAGCTGGTATTTGCAGCACAGGACCTGCACCCCTGGAATGCCAACGACATGAGCGGTGCACCCTGCCCGGTGGGCCAGTATACCGTGTTCGTGCAAGCCATGGATGCCATTGGCCAACGCCACCGGGAAAAAGTCTATCTCCAATTGATGCGCTGACCCATGGACAAGAAGATCCTCTTCGTTCTGGCCATGGCCCTTGCGACACGGACGATGGCGCAACAGCCATACGATCAGGCCAGCTATGATGCTTGGAAGGTGACGACCTACGGCGTGCAGACCGGCACGAACACCGCTCCACCGCATGGCACCATCACGCCGGGCACCAATGGCGTGCAGAGGGGAGGGAGTGCCACCTGTGATTGCTGGCGGCAACCGGACGCCACTTACACCACGGTCGACAACAACACCCAGTGGAACGCGAGCGGGTTCCAGAACGCGGACGATGGGAGCTATGGTCCGATCGTCCTTCCGTTCCAGTTCTACCTCTACGGCACGCTCTACAACACGGTGTACATCAACATCAATGGGAACGTCAGTTTCGGCACCTACTATGGGACCTTCAGTTCGACCGGATTCCCGTTCAACAACTATACGATGGTGGCCCCTTTCTGGGCGGACGTCGACCTGCGCGGCGGAGGTCTGGGCAACAACATCGTTCAATACAAGGTGACCCCGACGGCCCTTTTCGTGAATTGGACCAACGTGGGGTATTACTCCATGCATGTGGACAAGCTGAACACCTTCCAGCTGATCATTTCCGACGGCACCGACCCCGCCATCCCGAATGGAGCGAATGTTTCATTCTGCTACCACGACATGCAATGGACGACCGGTGATGCTTCCTCGGGGACCAACGGATTCGGGGGAACGGCGGCCAGCGTGGGGGCCAATCAGGGGAACGGCATCGATTTCATCCAGTTCGGCCGCTTCGACCAGCCGGGGACGGTCTATGACGGCCCCTTCGGGAACAACGATGGCGTGGACTGGTTGGACGATCAGTATTTCACCTTCTCCACCGACCTGACCACGCCCAACATTCCGCCGGTCATCAGCGGACAGTCGGTATGTGACACATTAGTGCTTTGCGCAGGCCAGACCTCCCAGATCACGGTCACGTTCCTTTCACCAGAACCGACCCAGACCACGACACCGTCGGCCTCCGGCCCGACCTTGAGCAACTTCAATATCATCAGCAGCAATGCAGGTCTTGCAGCGGACATCACCGTCGAGATCACACCGACAGCGGCGGAGGTCGGTTACCACGACATCGTGTTCGAAGGCACGGACAACGGCTCACCCGTGATGACCTCCACGCTGAACATCGTCGTGTGGGTGCAGGTCGCGGCCAACCTTACGCCGGGTTCGCTGGACGTATGCGACAATGGTGCGGCGGTGAACATGCTCAATCTGCTGGGCGGTAACCCGCCATCCGGCGGCAACTGGGTGGACCCGAACGGCGCATCGCACACGGGCACTTTCGTGCCAGGCACCGACATCGATGGCATCTATACATACTCCATCGGCGCTGGTGGGAATTGTCCGGCCGCCGGTGATGTCACCATGACCACCTTCGGCCATGTGGATGCCGGACAGGACATCATTCTGGCCTATTGCAGTTCGGATGGGCCGGACGACCTGTTCCTCAACATACCCGGATCACCCATGGCAGGCGGCAACTGGCATTATCCGGACAACAGTTCCTTCTCAGGCACGCTTCAACCCGGCAGTGATCCTGCGGGTGACTATCACTACGTGGTGAGCGGATCCGGACCTTGTCCGAACGACACCGCCACACTTTCCGTGAGCATTCCACAGGCCATGGATCCCGGTACCGACAACGCGTTGACACTTTGCGCGGACGCCGACACGCTGGACATGCTGACCGGGCTCATGGGAACACCCGATACCGGCGGTACCTGGATCGACCCGAACGGGCAACCCAGCAACGGCCTTTTCGATGCCGCGAGCGGGCTCGTTGGCAACTACGTCTACACCGTGTCGCCGGACCAGCCTTGTCCCACGCTCTCCAGCACCCTCAACCTGGCCGTGGATCCGGAACCCAAAGCCGGTAACGATGCACCGCTGACCGTCTGTGCGGACGCCCCGAACTTCGACCTGTTCACGCTCCTTGGCGGAAGTCCGGATGCCGGGGGGCTATGGACCGATCCGCTCGATCAGGCGCACGCGGCGATCCTCGATCCCGGCACGGACACCAGCGGCACCTATACCTACGTGGTACAGGGTGTCGGCACCTGCCAGCACCTGACGGACACCGCACATGTGCAGGTGACGATCAACAAGCTGCCCATCGTCACGTTCTTCGCCGAACCGGATTCAGGATGCGACCCGCTGGAGGTGAAGTTGATGAATACGACCGACAGCGTCAGTGTGGGCAACAGTTGTGTCTGGGACCTGGGTGACGGCGCGGTGATCAACGCCTGCGACAGTGTGGCCCATACCTACCAGGCCCCCGGATGGTATACGGTGACGCTGACGGTCACCTCACCGGAAGGGTGCATCGATCACCTAACGACCCCCGGTGTCGTCGTGGTCGATCCCGCACCACAGGCCACCTTCACTTTCTCCCCGAACCCGGGTACGGAGGGGAACGCGAACATCTTCTTCGCGGCGGACGATCCCGAAGCTGTGGCATTCCATTGGGACTTCGCCGGACTGGACTCGGCGGATGGGCGGTTCGTATACCACCAATTCGAGGATGTTCTTGGCGACAGCTATGAAGTATGCCTGAACGTGGCCGACAAGTACGGATGCGCGGACACCCTTTGCAAGGTGGTGGAGGTACTGGTGCCAACGTTCTACATGCCCAACGCCTTCACCCCGAACGGTGATGGCACCAACGACGTGCTGATGCCGGTGACCATCGGCATGGTACCGGAGGACCATCACTTCTCGGTGTACGACCGTTGGGGCCAGCTCATATTCGAAAGCACCGACCCCGCGGAGGGCTGGAACGGTGCCTTCAGGAACGGAGGAGCGATCCTCCCGCAGGGCGTATATGTCTGGCGCCTTGTGGAGCGCCCGTCCTTCGCATCCGATAAGAAAGAATGGGTCGGTCGCGTGACCCTACTGCATTGAACCTGATCACTTGGAGAACGTGGACCTGAAAAGAACGATACCTGCGGTGCTGATCATGATCGGCGCCTCTTTTTGCCTGCCCCTGCGGGGGCAGCAACTGAGCTGGACCCAATACCAGCAGATGAAGGACGCCGGGGCGCTTCCCGACCATTTTACGCTGCCTGACCCGGGACATGCCGATGCGCCACCCCTGTCCGCCGAACGCCAGCATGCTGCAGGCGCCCCGAAGGGTGGCGGCTTGCTGAACCCATGCGAATGCTGGATACAGCCCGATAGCTCGTACCAGTTGGCGATGCAGCCCAACGACGACCAGTCATCCTCGTTGATCACGCTGCCGTTCAACTTCAACCTCTATGGCGACCTGTACACCACCTGCTACATCAACAACAACGGCAATGTCAGTTTCGTGAACCCCTACTTCACCTATTCGGCGACACCTTTCCCGACCACCGACTTCATCATGGTGGCGCCCTATTGGGCGGATGTGGACACCCGGGGCGATGATGGTTTCGGGCTGAACGGCGGGACCGTGAAGTACAAGATCACCCCGACGGCGATGTACGTGAACTGGGACGATGTCGGCTATTACGGACTGCACACCGACAAGAAGTGCACCTTCCAGCTGATCATCACTGATGGTACCGATCCCGTCATCGGTGTGGGCAACAACGTAAGCTTCTGTTACAAGAACATGGATTGGACGACGGGGGATGCCTCACAGGGCCAGAACGGGTTCGGAGGTATTCCCAGTACGGTCGGGGCGAACCGCGGCAATGGCGTGGATTACATCCAGTTCGGACGGTTCGACCACCCGGGCATCGACTATGATGGCCCGTTCAACAACCCGGATGGTGTGGATTGGCTCGATGGCCAGAATTTCGTTTTCACCACGGCCGTCAGTACACAGAACATCCCCCCGATCGCAAGCAGCAGTTTCCTGTGCGATACGGTCCGGGTCTGCACCGGTGAGCTTGTGAACATCGAGATGAACTTCATCGCCCCCGAGCAGGACCAGGTCACAGTGGCCACATCGGACGGATCCAGCATTTCCAACTACCAGGAGATCAGCAACACGAGCGGCAATATCAACGCCACCATCATCAGCCAGTTCATCGCCCAGGTCGCGGACACCGGGTACCACACGATCACGTACACCGCCACGGACGATGGACAGCCACCTTTGACCACCAACGTGTCCATCGTTCTGGAGATCTTCTACACCCCGGCGCAACCTCCGACGATCACGGGTGACACCGTCGCCTGTCCGGGGCAAGGCGTGGTCCTGACCGCATCCGGTGGTTTCGACTCCTACCTGTGGAGCAATGGCTATGATGGGCAGAGCGTACTGGTGGGACCGGGCACCTATACCCTGGAAGCCACCGCGGGGATCTGTCGGCTGGCCTCGAACACGATCGTGGTCACGGAAGGTGAAACACCCATGCCGACGATCGTGGGCGCCCTTTACCAATGTGGGAACGACCCGGCGGTGCTGACAACGGACCAGCCCTATGACTCCTACGCATGGAGCACGGGCAGCACGGCCGATACGATCCTCGTTCAAACCGGTACGTACTCGGTGACCGTCACCAACGCATTGGGGTGTGAAGGCGCGTCGGCCTCCGTGGATGTCCTCACCGCTCCCCCGCCGGATGCGTTTTTCACCGTATCCCCGGGCACCCAGGTGCAGATCGGCCAGGGCTTCCAGTTCACGGATGCCTCTACCGTATCGGGGGGCACGATCACCAATTGGTACTGGCAGTTCGATTCCGTGGCCACCAGCAACGCACAGGGTCCGGCGTTCACCTTCCCAGGGCCGGGCAATTACGCGGTCACCCTTACCGTGACCACCGCAGACGGGTGTACGGACAGTTATACCCTGATCGTGACGGTGCTCCCGGACGAGATCTTCGTCCCGAACGTGTTCAGTCCCAATGGGGACCACGTGAACGATGCGCTGACGTTCACCAACGTCCAGTATTTCCCGGGGTCGGACCTGAAGGTCTACAACCGTTGGGGGAATCTCATCTACGACAACTCGAACTACGCCAATTCCTGGGCGCCGAAGGATGTTCCCGAAGGGACCTACTTCTACATCCTGACATTGCAGAACGGCAAGAGCTACGAAGGTCATGTGACCCTGCTGCGTTGACCCCTGTCCGCTCCGCTTCGGGAACAGGCCGCGATCGCGGCCTGTTCCCTTTTGGCCCGGCATGTCCGGGCTATCTTCGCCAGCCGCCATGAAGGTCATCGAACATCTGCGCACGGCCAAGGGCACGCTGCTTTCCTTTGAGATCCTGCCCCCTCTGAAAGGCAAGGATATCCGCTCGATCTACGAGGGCATCGATCCATTGCTTGAATTCGGCCCCAGCTTCATCAACGTGACCTACCACCGCGAGGAGGTCATTTACAAGGAGCGAGGCCATGGCCTTTTGCAGAAAGTGCGCGTGCGCAAGAGACCCGGCACCATCGGGATATGTGCCACCATCAAGACCAAATACGACATCGACACGGTACCGCATCTCATCTGCGGTGGCTTCAGCAGGGAAGAGACCGAGGACGCCCTCATTGAGATGAACTTCCTGGGGATCGACAACGTCCTGGCGCTGCGCGGTGACCCGACCAAGGGAGAGAGCCATTTCGTGCCTGAACGTGATGGGCATGCCCACGCCGAGGACATGGTGCGGCAGATCGCCGAACTGAACCGCGGGAAGTACCTGCACGAGGAGGAGGAGGAGGCGGCACCCACGGACCTCTGTATCGGCGCGGCCTGCTATCCCGAGAAGCATCCGGAAGCGCTGAATCTTTCCACCGACATCGCCTATCTGAAACAGAAGGTCGCCGCCGGGGCGGAATACCTCGTCACCCAGATGTTCTTCGACGCTGCGCGGTATTTCGATTTTGTCGAGCGCTGCCGGAACGAAGGCATCCATGTTCCGATCCTTCCGGGACTAAAGCCGTTGACCTCCCTGCGGCAGATCGCGTTCATACCGAAGACCTTCCACGTCGACCTTCCCGAGCCGCTTTCCCGGGAGTTGCTCAAATGCCGCACCGACAGCGACGTTCGGAACGTCGGTATCGATTGGTGCACGGACCAGGCAAGCCGGTTGCGCGAAGGCGGCGCACCCTGCCTCCATTTCTACACCATGGGGCGTTCCGAAGCGGTCAGACAGGTGCTCGAGCGGATCGGATAACGGCCCGGCGCTGTAATTTTCGAATATGAGAGCATCGCTCGGATTTTCCGCGCTCCTGGCATGGTCTGTCGTTGCGGCACAGGTCGGCTCCGTACCTGCGGCCACTTCGATCGCCGAACTGGAGCGCGGCGGGCGTTGGGGATGGACCATGAAGGACAATACACCCGTGACCCGTGGTTTCGACCTGACCTATGGCCGGATGGACTGGCAGGTGGATCCAGCCATCCGGGCCATCACCGGCAGGGTGACCCTCCATTTCACCGCCACACAGGACCTTGAAACGGTGGCGCTGGACCTGAGCGACACCTTGAACGTGGATAGCATCCTCTACCATGGGGGCCCTATTGCTTTCGACCATGTGCCAGGCGACATCCTCCTGGCCCACTTGCCGGCGCCCCTGTCCGCCGGTGCGTCCGACTCGCTCATGATCGCCTACCATGGCACACCGCCACAGGACGGGTTCGGCTCCTTCGTGCGCGCCGAACACAATGGCTCGCCCATCATCTGGACGCTTTCGGAACCATATGGAGCGAAGGATTGGTGGCCCTGCAAACAAGACCTGAACGACAAACTGGATTCGATCGATGCCTTCGTGACCGTACCCTTCGGCAACAGGGTCGCAGGGAATGGGGTACTGACACGAGAAGACACAGTGAACGGTGACCTGCAGGTGCATTGGCGTCATCGCCACCCCATCGCATACTACCTCGTGGCCCTGGCGGTGACCGACTATGCCGCCTACGCGGACACCGTTGTGTTGAGCGGAGGACCCATGCCGATACTGAACTACGTGTTCCCCGAGGACCTGGCCGATGCGCAAGCCGGAACGCCGGCCACCGTGGATGAGATCCTTTTCTACAGCGGACTGTTCGGGGAATACCCCTTCTCGGACGAAAAGTACGGGCATGCACAATTCGGATGGGGCGGCGGTATGGAGCACCAGACGATGACATTCTGCGTGAACTACGGGTTCGAACTGCTGGCACACGAACTGGCACACCAGTGGTTCGGTGACAAGGTGACCTGCGGAAGCTGGGAGGACATCTGGCTGAACGAGGGGTTCGCCACCTACCTCAGTGATCTTTGCTATGCCCAGTTCCGTCCCCTTGAGTTCCCCGGGGTCAACGCCGCCAGGATCGCCAATGTCACATCCCTGCCAGGTGGCAGTCTTCGTTGTGCCGACACCACCGACCTGAACGTCCTGTTCAGTGGTAGGTTGTCCTACAACAAAGGGGCCCAGGTCCTGCATATGTTGCGTTGGGTCCTCGGTGATAGCGCCTTCTTTGCCGGTTGTCGCAACTACCTGGACGACCCCGATCTGGCCTATCGCAGTGCACGTACGACGGACCTGAAAGCCCATTTGGAGTCGGCCGGCGGGTTGGACCTGACACAATTCTTCCTGGATTGGTACGAGCACGAAGGCTACCCTTCCTATGTACTCGAATGGGGGCAGGACCCCGGCGGTTCCGTGGCGCTCGTCCTACATCAGAGCACTTCGCATCCCTCCGTCGGATTCTTCGCGCTTCCCGTTCCGGTGCGCTTCAGCAACGGCCAGCAGGATACGACACTGGTGTTCGATCACCAGACCGATGGGCAGGTATTCTCCGCCTGGCTGCCCTTCCAGGCCGACTCGGCACGTGTGGATCCCGATCGCTGGCTAATATCTGGACAGAACATCGCACTGCGTATTCCGATGCTCGCGTTCCAACAGGAGGACGTGGTCATTTTCCCGAACCCGGCCGTGGATGCCGTTACCGTCTACCTCGGACCGGGCAGGGCAGGCGCCGTGGAGTGGCTCCTGTCCGATGCCACCGGTCGTGTTGTGCGCAGTCGACGGACCACGTTGGTCGATCGAAGGGTGGACCTGGACCTTTCCGGACTATTGCCCGGACGCTACGTTATTGAGGTCCGACCGAACGGAGGATATCAAGCATCGGTCCGCGGGGTCGTGGTCAAACTCTGACCGGGTGTTGCATCGCTGCCGCCACGTACTTCCCGAGTATGTCGAATTCGACATTGACCCTGCCGCCGACCTTCATATCGCGGAAGATCGTATGCCCATATGTATAGGGGATGATCGCCACGGTGAAGTGGTCCGCACCGAGGTCCGCAATGGTCAGACTGACGCCATTGAGACAGATGCTCCCCTTTGACACCACCAAATGGCGCCGATCCATCGGAAGCCGGAAGGTGCATCGCCAACTGCCCCCTTCCTCCTGGATATCCAGACATTCGATGACCGCGTCGATATGGCCCTGGACCAAATGGCCATCCAACCGATCACCCGCTCTGAGGCTCCGTTCCAGATCGACCCCATCGCCGGGTTCCAGGTCTCCAAGGTTGCTGCGTCGGAGTGTTTCCTCCACGGCCGTCACCGTGTAGGTATCACCCGCAACGGCGATCACGGTCAAGCACGCTCCGTTGTGCGCAATGCTTTGATCGATGCGCAGTTCGGGTGCCATGCGGGCGCGCACCACGATGTGTCTGTTCCCGCCTTCATTCCGGCAGGAGACCACCGTGCCGACCTCCTCAACGATACCGGTGAACATCAGTTGACGTTCGAGCTGCCACCCCTAAGGATATGGACGTATCCATTGAGCTGCTTCGCCTCCAGCCCGTCCAAACGCTTGAAATAGACCACGCACGTGTAGAAATACACGCCGTCGTTCACGAGCCCTCCTCCGCCTTTCCTTTCACCGGTCCATTCGATGGCAGGGTCATCCGTGGTGTAGACCACCTGGCCCCATCGATCGTAGATGGTCAGGTCGATATGGTCCACACCACGGTACGGGAAGGGTACGAACGCGTCATTGTGATGGTCACCGTTCGGGGTGAACACGTTCGGCAATTCGTATTCGGGACAATTGTCGCCACACGCTACATTGCTGTATGCGCTCTCATTGCCCATGCTATCCACCGCGGTCACGACGTAGCATCCGGCGACAGAACTGCCATCGACATGAAGAAAGACCGTATCCGTGTGTCCATAGTTCGAACCGACCAACTGGTATGCCCCGCCCAGGGAGTCGGAGAAGAATATGTTGTAGTACCAGGTATCGTCCGCGCAACTCGAATTCGGGTCGGTCCAGGTCAGTGTGTTCAGAGGTTCCTCACAATCATTGTCCAGCATCAGGGCCGGAGGACAGGGAGGTGTCAGGTCCACGGGAACGGCACATCGCTCCTGGCTGAAATTGATCAGGGGGGAGACCACGGACGGGTCGCCATAGGCCCCGATCGTGCCCACCTTGTAGCAATACGTTTCGCCGTTGACCAGTCCCGTATCCACGTATGTCGGCTCGGTGCTCGTCCCGATGGGCATGAAATCGACACCATCGAAGCGATAGATCACGAAATCGGTATTGGTCCAAGGGGTGTTCGCCGTCCAGCTCAGGGTGATCTGTTCGTCGTTCGGCGCGGCGGCCAGGAACACCGAGCTTGCGGGATCGCTGCTTCCGATGAACGTGCTGCCATTGCCCCCGAACAACTCAACGCGGTACACGTGCGGCCCGTCGCGTGTATCGATGCCGCCATCCACCACGACCGTGTCAGGATGTTCGAGGTACGGATGGGTCGTGGACGTCCAGACGAGCGTATTGGCCAGGTCGTATCCGTCGCCACGGTACAACTTGAATTGATAGGGGCCGGGGTGCTGCACGGTATCGAGGTCGACGGCGTTCGTCCAACGCACGGTATCCTGCCCAATGGACGGGTCGGTGGTGATGACGCTCACGTTGGTCAACAGGGGAACATCCCGCTCCAGGAATGCACAGAACTCATCGCTCGCGTAACTCTGTCCACCATCCGCAAAGTAGGCGGTGACCATGTAACAGTATTGCACACCGAAAAGGACACTGCCGTCCAGGTAGCTGGTGTTCCCGACACCGTTCACCGCGGCCAACAAGGTGTACCCGGTGTAGGCGGGCACGCCCGTCTCACAGTGCGCGGGGGAGAAACCATAGCTGTTCACTCTTCGGTAGATGCGGTACCCTTCCGCGTTCGTGCACATGCTGGGGTCCCAGGCGAGCGCGAGCGCGTTCGCTTGCGGCGTAGCAGTGGGGTTCTCGGGTGCCGGTGCCACGACGCGAATGGTCATGCTTTCATAGTCCTCGAGTTGCACCAACGGGGCGTCATCGGTCGCACGGAAGACCATCTGATAGGGTTGCAGGCGTACATGGTCGCAAACCGTGCTCCAACTGAAGGTCCCGCTCACCGGATTGTTGGGCGCACCGGCCGTGAAGACCGCAGGTGAACTACTCAGTACGAGCGGCTCGCCCAATGCCTGTAGGGAAACATCATCACCCGGATCCGGGTCCGAAGCCTGGATCGGGATCACCAAGGTGGTCCCGGCGACCACGCAGGTATCCTGGAGCTCGGCCACCAACGGCGGTTGGTCATTGCAGCCGGGTCTCACCGTGATCTGCATGTCCCTGGTCACCTGCCCGACATTGATCCAGGTGCCATTGATCCGTCGCCATTCCTTGACGATGAATGCGATGTTGTATTCCCCGACCAATTGTGGGGATTCCCAGGTGATCGTGCCGGTCAACGGATCCATGTCGAACTGGTTGTTCGCCCCCGGTACGACCTGGTCGGGGTAGCTGTAGTTCCCGATCGGCGCACAGTCAGTACCCGCACAGATCGTCAATGCATAGGAAAGGCTGTCCCCGTCCGGGTCGTACGCCGCCGGATTGTGGACCCATGGCACCTGGTAGCAGGCATCCTGGAGCGGCGGGTTCAGGAATCGAGCGGAGCAGTTGGCTCCAACGGCCGGGGAAATGACCAGGACGGTCTTCACGCAGAGGGGCACGTTCACCGAGTTGGGGATGTTCACCACCCCCTCGTTCCTGTTCGCGTCCTCCATCGAGAGCGTGTATACACCCGGACCTGAATAGAGGTGATCGCCCAGGTACAGGTTGCGCTGGGCGTCATTGGGCAACAGATCGATCTGCACCCTGGCAAGGGAGTCCACGGTACCGTCCCCCCAATCGATACCCAACTCCGGACGATCCGCCGGAGCCGATGTCCTCGTATGGGTGATGATCTGGATGTGGTACAGGAGCGGATCGTTCGGGTCCACGCAATAGATGATCTCCGCAGCACGATTGTGCGTGGCGGAGACGAGCGTCGGCAGCGCCAAGGCCATCGCCACCATCCAGGGCCGGAACGATCGGAACATGGGTGACCAAAGTTCGCACATTCCGCATGCTTCCCGATCGCAAGCCATGTGCGTATGCTGGACGAACGCGATATCCGGGCCGTTGTTCTTCCCCCTTCACCGCCACTCGTGGAGGGCTATCTTTGGCCTGCACCGCTGTGCGAACCGCATTCCCCGCCAACGTGGTCATACTGGAGAAACTCGCCCGACAGCGCCCGGGATCGGATGCCGTAACCGTCATCGGAGCCCGTTCGCACCTTCGTCAGCTCGACCTTTCCCGCGAAGATGAACAGGATGTTCTGGCCCAGTTGGACCGGGATGCGCCAGTGGCCATATCACGGTCGCAAGGACGGATCGTTCTTGTCCATCGGAGCGCGAAGGGTCCAAGGGCAAGGCAACTCGAAGTTGCCCGGCGGGCGGGCGCAGAAATGGCGACCATCCTGAACAGCGCGGGGCGAAGGTCGGCACAGTTGCAAGCCGTGCTCAAGGATGCGGAGCTGGTCCTGGCACTCGCCGAGGGGGCCCTCCTGGGGGGATATCGGTTCCGGAAATACAAGACCTCGGGCACGGGCCCCACCTTGGGATCGCTCAAGGTCGTTGGTACCGTGGTCGACATCAAGGCGGTGCAGGAACTGAACGACGTGGTCATGGCGGTGTGTGCCGCACGGGACCTCGTGAACGAACCGGTCTCCTTCCTGAACGCCACGCAGCTCTCCGCCGAGATCCGGACCCTCGCGCGGAACACCCCGGGGCTCAAGGTCCAGGTTTTGGACAAAGCACAGATCGAGGCCCTGGGCATGGGCGGCCTGCTGGCGGTGAACAAGGGCAGCCTGGACCCGCCCACGTTCAACATCCTTGAATACAAGCCCAGGCGCGCTGTGAACGAAGCACCCCTGGTCCTGATCGGCAAGGGCGTGGTCTATGATACCGGTGGGCTGAGCCTCAAACCCACGCCCCACAGCATGGACTACATGAAGTGCGACATGGCCGGAGGGGCGGCCGTGATCGGGGCGATCGCCGCGGCGGCCCAGCAGGACCTGCCACTTCATCTGGTCGCACTGGTACCCGCCACGGACAATCGTCCGGGTGGGAATGCCTTCGCCCCGGGCGACGTAGTACGCATGCACAACGGTCTGACCGTTGAGGTGATGAACAGCGATGCAGAGGGCCGCATGATCCTGGCCGATGCCCTCAGCTATGCGGAACGGTACGGACCCGAACTGGTGATCACGGTGGCCACGCTCACGGGAGCGGCGGCACGGGCCATCGGTCAACAGGGGATCGTGGGCATGGGCACCGCTGACGAGCGGACCATGCGATCATTGGTGAACGCCGGTGAAAGGGTCCACGAACGCATCGCGCTCTTCCCTTTCTGGGAGGAATACGACAAGGAGTTGGAGAGCGAGATCGCGGACATGAAGAACCTGGGGGGTGATAGCGCGGGGATGATCACGGCCGGAAAATTCCTGGCCCGCTTCACACGCCGACCCTACTTCCACCTGGACATCGCGGGGCCTGCGTACCTGATGCGGGCGGACGGGTACCGGCCCCAGGGAGGCACCGGGGTCGGCGTACGCCTCCTGTACCGCTTCCTTCGGGACCGCGCCGGCAGATGATCGACCCATCCGAAGCAAATAAGCCAAGAACGGAAGAACATGAGCGAAGGAACACCCGCAACGCGTGTGGGGATCAGTTGTGGTGACCTGAACGGCATCGGCCTGGAGGTCATTCTTAAGACCTTCGAGGATGGACGCATGCTCCAGGAGGTGACCCCGGTGCTGTATGCCAATGCCAGGGTCGTCAGCCAGCACCGCAAACTCCTGGACCTCGAGGAGGTCCAGTTCCATCGTGTGAGTGACGCCGTGGAAGCACTTCCCCGGAAATTGAACGTTGTGAACGCTTGGGAGGAGGACCTCACGGTGGAACTGGGCCGTCCGTCCGGATCCCTGGCCGCCTATGCGATCCGAAGCCTCGAAACCGCCACCCACGACCTGGCCGCAGGAAAGGTCGATGTGCTGGTGACCGCGCCGATCGATAAGCACAGCATGGAAACCGCCGGGTTCGCGTTCCCCGGCCATACCGAATACCTGGCCCATGTGGCAGGGGTCGAGGAGGTGCTCATGGAACTCATAGGCGAGGGCCTTTGCGTGGGCATGGTCACCGGGCACATTCCTTTGAAGGATGTGGCGCAGGCCATCAGCACGGAAAAGATCCTCGTCAAGACCCGGTCGCTCCACCAAAGCCTGCAGCGTGATCTGGCCGTACCCTCTCCCCGGATCGCGCTACTCGGTTTGAATCCTCACGCCGGTGACAGCGGCACACTTGGCACCGAGGACCGGGAACGGATCCTGCCCGCGGTCCGGCAGCTGAACACGGAAGGCATCCTCGCCATGGGGCCCTACGCGGCCGATGGCTTCTTTGGCAATGGGACCTTCGAACATTTCGATGGCATCATGGCGATGTACCACGACCAGGGGCTTATCCCGTTCAAGACCATCGCCTTTGGTCACGGTGTCAATTTCACCGCCGGCCTTCCCATCGTTCGCACCAGTCCCGATCACGGCACCGGCCTGGACATTGCCGGGAAAGGAGTGGCCGATGAAGGGTCCTTCCGTGCAGCGGTCTGGGCCGCATGTGACATCCGGGCGAACCGCGAGAGGTACAAACTACTGACAGCCAACCCGTTGCGACCGCAACGCACCGAGAGATCGAAGACCGCGGGGTAGCCGGAAATCCCTTTCAGGGGGGTGGTGGCTTTGCGGCGGGGATCTTGGATCTCGCTACATTTGCGGTCCCCTTTTCACAGGGGGGCCAGGATGGATGCCTTGAAGGACCATACCATCGAATTCGTCGCTCTTAAGGACGGTGTTCATCAGTTCCATTTCGAACTGGGCACCCGCTTCTTCAACGCAGCCTCGGATGAACTCCTGGACGACGGGCTGGTGACGGCGGATGTTGAGTTGGAGAAGGGCCCGGCCATGTTGGTAGCCCAGATCCATTGCCACGGCACTGTGCATACCACGTGCGATCATTGCAATGGTCCGCTGGACCAACCGGTGGACGGACGGCAGCGTGAGGTCTTCCATCTGAACGGACGACAGCGATTCGACGGAATGGAAGATGACGTGGTCGGCTTGGACCCTGACGATCATGCCATCGAACTGACGCATTATCTGTACGAATGCGTTCGTCTCGCCATGCCGACACGCCGACTGCATGCGCAGGGGCAATGCGACCCGGAGGTCGAGGCGGCCCTGGCCCGACATCAGCATACGGACGGAACGGAACAAGGCGACCCCCGCTGGGCCGCGCTACGCACATTGAAACAGCAGCGCTGATCCGCGCGCCGAACAACTACGACGATGCCCAACCCGAAGCGACGCCACTCCAAGACGCGCACCATGAAACGCCGCACCCATCAAGGGGCGTCAACGCCCACGGTGACCACCTGTCTGGAGACCGGCGAGACCCACTTGCGCCATCGCGCGTACCAGGTCGGGGACGACCTGTACTACAATGGCAAGCTGCTGGTCTCCGCCGCCAACGAGGAGTAGGACCAGACCTTTCCGCGCAGCTCCTTGCCTTCCGCAATGCGGATCGGATTGGACATCATGGGTAGCGACCACGGCCCGGAAGTGCCGGTGCGTGGCGCGGTAATGGCTTTGGGCGAACTGCCCGCGGACGTACGCCTTGTCCTGATCGGCGACGAATCAAGGATCTTGGAGCGCCTGCAGGCCGAAGGTGTGGGTCCTGAACGGTTCGAGATCGTGGCGAGCCGGGACGATGTGACCATGAAGGACAGTGCAACCAGGGCGTTGCAGAGCAAACCGCAAAGCAGCATCGCGCTCGGCTTCGGTCTGTTGAAAGAAGGGCGCCTGGATGCGTTCGCCAGCACGGGGAACACCGGAGCGATGCTCGTTGGCTCCGTGCTCAGCGTCAAGCCCATCCCCGGGGTCATCCGACCATGCATCTGCAGCATCGTACCGGAAGAGAACGGTGACTACGGCATCCTGCTCGATGTCGGGGCCAATGCGGATTGCAAGCCGGACGTGCTCTATCAGTTCGGTCTGCTCGGCGCCCTGTTGGCCAAGCATGTCTACCATATCGCCGAACCGAAGGTCGCCCTTCTGAACATCGGGGAGGAGGAAAAGAAGGGGAATTCGGTCACCCTGGCCGCCTATGAGCTGATGAAGGAGGGTGGCCAATACAACTTCATCGGCAACATCGAAGGACGTGACCTGTTCAATGGGAAGGCGGACGTGGTGGTCTGCGATGGCTTCACCGGGAACATCGTTCTGAAGGCCGTGGAAGCCTTCCACGATCTCCTGAAGAAGCGTGGCGTGCAGGAGCCGTTCTTCGATCGGTTCGACTATGAGAACTATGGTGGTTTGCCCGTGCTTGGCGTGAACGGGAACGTGATCATCGGTCACGGGATCAGCAACGCCGCCACCGTCAAGAACATGGTGCTCTTCACTAGGGAGGTGGTGCTCAGCAAGCTCAACGACCGGATCCGCGAAGCGCTCCGATGAACAAGGACCAGAGCCCAGGAAGGACCACGGCCGCGATCACCGCGGTGCATGCCTATGTACCGGACAAGGTGCTCAGCAATCATGACCTCGAGGGCATGGTGGAGACCAATGACGCCTGGATCACGGAACGGACCGGCATCAAGGAAAGACGGATACTGGGTAAAGGGCTGGGGACCTCGGAGATCGGCGTCCGGTCCGTTCAAGGCATTTGCGAGAAACGCGGCATCGACCCTTCGGAGATCGACCTCGTGATCTGCGCGACCGTCACCCCGGACCATGTATTCCCGGCCACGGCGAACATTATTTGTGACCGCGTCGGCGCAAGGAACGCATGGGGCTTCGATCTCATGGCCGCATGCAGCGGCTTTCTTTACGCACTGACGACAGGTGCGCAGTTCATCGAGACCGGACGATACAAGAAGGTGGTCGTGGTAGGTGCCGACAAGATGAGCTCGATCATCAACTATGAGGACCGCTCCACCTGCATCATTTTCGGTGACGGAGGCGGCGCGGTGCTCTTGGAGCCGAACACCGAGGGCTTCGGAGTGCTGGACAGTGTGCTCTATTCGGACGGCTCAGGCTGTCAATACCTGCATCAGAGATCGGGCGGGTCCGTAAGCCCACCCACCATCCGCACCGTGGAGGCGAACGAACATGCCGTGTTCCAGGAGGGCAAGGCCGTGTTCAAATTCGCCGTCACCAACATGGCCGACGTGAGCGCAGAGGTCATGGAACGCAACGGTCTGCGCTCCGAGGACGTGACCTGGTTGGTGCCCCATCAGGCCAACCTGCGGATAATCGATGCCACGGCACGGCGGATGGGGCTGGGCGAGGACAAGGTGATGGTCAATATCGACCGGTACGGCAATACCACCGCCGGTACGCTTCCCCTGCTGCTGTGGGAATGGGAACCGAAGCTGAAGCGAGGCGACAACCTGGTGCTTTCCGCCTTCGGTGGCGGCTTCACCTGGGGCGCCATCTATGTGAAATGGGCCTACGGCGGCTGATCCCACCCTTTCCTACCTTCGCCCGAACCCGGCTGAACCCCTAACAACGAACCATGAACCTCTCGCAGATCCAGGAGCTGATCAAGTTCGTGGCCAAGAGCGGCGTGAGCGAGGTGGAGATCGAGCAGAAGGATTTCAAGATCACCATCAAGACCCCCTCCAGCAAAAAGGAGAAGGAGGTGCAGGTGATCGCCGCCCCGCCTCCGGCCTATGCCGCACAGCTGCCACCTCCTCCCGCACCAGCGCCAGCCGCTGCTCCAGCCGCAACGCCGTCCGCTCCGGCGGCCCCACCCCCGGAGGAATCGAAGTACATCACCATCAAGGCACCGATGATCGGTACGTTCTACCGCGCCGCAGGTCCTGACAAGCCCACCTTCGTGAACGTGGGCGATGAGGTGAAGCCCGGCAAGGTGATCTGCATCATCGAAGCGATGAAGCTCTTCAACGAGATCGAGTGCGAGGTGAGCGGCAAGATCGTGAAGGTGCTTGTGGACGACGCCAAGCCCGTGGAGTACGACCAACCGCTGTTCCTAGTGGACCCGTCTTAGTAAGCCGCAGAAGCGCAGAGACGCCATGTTCCTTGAAGGAATCGTCGCCAAGTACGCACCGAAGTCCGCATTCTTCGCGCCTCTGCGCCTCTGCGTCCAATCTCGTTGCTGATGTTCAAGAAGATCCTGATCGCCAACCGTGGCGAGATCGCGTTGCGCGTGATCCGCACCTGCCGGGAAATGGGCATCAAGACGGTGGCCGTTTATTCCACCGCCGACAAGGACAGCCTGCCCGTTCGTTTTGCGGATGAGGCCGTTTGCATCGGTCCCCCGCCCAGCAAGGAGAGCTACCTGAACATGCCCCGGATCATCGCGGCAGCCGAGATCACCAATGCTGATGCCATCCATCCGGGCTACGGCTTCCTGAGCGAGAACGCCAAGTTCAGCAAGATCTGCCAGGACCAGGGTATCAAATTCATCGGTGCACTTCCCGACCAGATCGAAGCCATGGGTGACAAGGCCACGGCCAAGGCCACGATGAAGGCGGCCGGCGTACCCTGCGTACCCGGCACCGACGGGCTGGTGACCGACCTGGACGTGGCCAAGAAGGAGGCCAAGAAGATCGGCTATCCCGTCATCCTGAAGGCGACGGCAGGCGGTGGCGGCAAGGGGATGCGACTGGTCTGGAAGGAGGAGGAATTCGACGAGGCCTTCGCGAAAGCCAGCCAGGAGGCTGGTGCGGCGTTCGGAAATGCGGGGATGTACATGGAGAAATACATCGAGGAACCCCGTCATATCGAGATCCAGATCGCCGGCGACCAATACGGCACCTTCTGCCACATGAGCGAGCGCGACTGCTCGATCCAGCGCCGCCACCAGAAGCTCGTCGAGGAGACGCCCAGCCCGTTCATGACCAAGACCCTGCGCAAAAAGATGGGCGAAGCGGCGATCAAGGCCGCCGCAGCGGTGAACTACGAGGGGGTGGGTACCGTGGAGTTCCTTGTGGACAAGCACAAGAACTTCTACTTCATGGAGATGAACACGCGGATCCAGGTCGAACACACCATCACCGAGGAAGTGATCGACTATGACCTCGTGCGTGAGCAGATCAAGATCGCCGCGGGGGTGCCGATCTCCGGCCTGAACTACGAGCCGACCCGGCACAGCATCCAATGCCGCATCAATGCGGAGGATCCCTTCAACAACTTCCGCCCGACGCCCGGCAGGATCACCAGCTACCACAGCCCGGGCGGGCATGGCGTTCGCGTGGACACCCACGTCTACGCCGGATACACCATTCCTCCGAACTACGACAGCATGATCGGCAAGCTGATCGTGACCGCGCAAAGTCGTGAGGAGGCGCTGGACAAGATGGTTCGTGCGTTGAACGAATATGTGATCGAAGGGGTCAGCACGACCATTCCGTTCCACCTCCAGTTGTTCCAGAACCAACGGTTCCGCAAGGGGGATTACAACACGAAATTCCTCGAGGAGTTCGACCTGGTGAAGGGCTGATCAGGCGATCGCACGCGAATCGCTCTCCGATCCCGCGCCCCGGTCTCCGAGCATCTCCCGGACCACGGTCACGAGCGCTACGGCATCGAAGCCACATTCCGCGTATAGCTCGGGCTGCGAGCCATGCTCGATGAAGCGATCGGGGATGCCCAGGCGCCTGACCTGGGCTTGGTAGCCATGGTCCACCATGAATTCCAGGACAGCACTGCCCATACCGCCTTGGATGCATCCGTCCTCGACAGTGACCACATGCTTGAACTTGCCGAACACCTCGTGCAGGAGCAACTCATCCAAAGGCTTGACGAAGCGCATGTCATAGTGGGCCACGCTGAACCCTTTTGACTCCAGGCTGTCGATCCCGAGGGCGGCCACGTTGCCGATATGACCGATGGTCAACACGGCGATATCGTTCCCGGAACGCAGCTTGCGACCCTTCCCCACAATGATCGTCTTGAACGGCGTCTTCCATTCCGTCATCACCCCCTCACCACGCGGGTAGCGGATGCTGAACGGCCCCTGGTCCGGCAACTGGGCGGTGTACATCAGGTCACGCAGCTCCTCCTCGTTCATGGGCGCACTGACCACCATGTTCGGAATGCAGCGGAAATAGGCCAGATCGAACGCGCCATGATGTGTTGGACCGTCCGCCCCGGCCAGGCCGCCACGGTCCAGGCAGAAAACGACGTTCAACTTCTGCAGTGCGACATCGTGGACGACCTGGTCGTAAGCCCGTTGCATGAACGAGCTGTAGATGTTGCAGAAGGGCACAAGACCCTGGGTGGCCAACCCGGCGCTGAACGTGACGGCATGCTGTTCCGCGATCCCCACATCGAAGGCCCTTTCGGGCATCGCCTTCATCATGATGTTCAGCGAGGAACCTGTTGGCATCGCCGGCGTGATGCCCACGATCCTTGGATTCTTTTCCGCCAACTCCACGATACTATGGCCGAACACATCCTGATATTTCGGCGGTTGCGGGCTCTTGGGGACCACCTTGATGATCTCACCCGTCTCTTTGTTGAAGAGACCCGGGGCATGCCAAAGCGTTGCACTTCCTTCCTCGGCCGGCTTGTAGCCCTTGCCCTTCACTGTGACGGCATGCAGGATCTTCGGGCCGGGGATGTCGCGGAGGTCGCGGAGCACTTTCACCAAGTGATCGACATCGTGCCCGTCGACCGGTCCGAAGTAGCGGAACTTGAGGCTTTCGAACAGATTGCTCTGCTTCAACAGGGCGCTCTTGATGGCACCCTCCACCTTTTGGGCCACGGCCTGGGGGTTGGGGCCGAACTTACTGATCTTGCCCAGCAGGTGCCACACCTCATCCTTGACCTTGTTGTAGGTGTGGCTCGTGGTGATGTCCGTGAGGTACTCCTTCAGCGCACCGACGTTCGGATCGATGCTCATACAATTGTCGTTCAGCACCACCAACATGTCCGTACCCGCACCACCGGCATGGTTCAGTGCCTCGAATGCCATACCGGCCGTCATGGCCCCATCGCCGATCACGGCGACCACCTGCCTGTCGTTCTCTCCCTTGAGCTTACTGGCCACCGCCATGCCCAGGGCCGCTCCAACGCTCGTGCTGCTGTGCCCCACCCCGAAGGTGTCGAACGGGCTCTCGCTGCGCTTCGGGAACCCACTGATACCCCCGTGCTTCCGATTGGTATGGAATGCGGAACGTCTCCCGGTGAGGATCTTGTGCCCATACGCCTGGTGCCCCACGTCCCAGACCAACTGGTCGTGCGGTGTATTGAAAACATAGTGCAGAGCGACCGTCAATTCAACGACACCAAGACTGGCGCCGAAGTGCCCTCCCTTGACGCTGACCACATCAATGATGAACTCGCGCAGCTCTTTGCATACCACCTCCAACTCAGCCTCCTTCAGGAGGCGCAGGTCGGCGGGACGGTCGATCCGTTCCAGGATCGGATATCGGGAAGGGGCGCTCAATCGGAGAATACAGAGATGCTGCTGCTCGAACAAATGTAGGATGTGTAGGGTCCGGGTGGCGCGACGCTCGATCGGATCGTCGATCCCTGGGACCGAATGGGCCGGTGGCGTTCTTGAATTACCCGCTGGTGCGAGGCGGTCGCCCCCTCATCGGTACAGCTCGGAGTGAACGAGAATGGGACCTGATGGCTCCTGTGGCTCTGGACCAAAGACCGAGTGGCCATCCAATGATCCTTCATTTATATTCCCTGTAATATATTTACCTGTTATATATTTGCACTGTCATGAAAAATCTCCTCCTGCACAGGGTCGGTCCACGAGGCCATGCCGACCACGGTTGGCTGGATACATGGCGCACCTTCAGCTCCGGGAACAACTCCGACCCGGACCGGATGCACTTCGGGGCATTGCGCGTGCTGAACGATGACACCGTGGGACCCGGCATGGGCTTTGGCACCCACGCGCAAGTGATCGAGGCGGAGGATGTCCAGGTGATGAGCTCCGGCACCGGTATCACGCACAGTGAACGGGCTCGGGACCATGACAAGCCGGTGCACTTCCGGCAGATCTGGGCCATTCCCCGGGAAAGCAACGTGGCACCCCGTTACGACCAAATGACCCTGCCCGCGGGTCCGGACGATGCCCTGAGGACGATCATCTCGCCCGACCCGAACGCCAGTGGCCTCTGGATGCACCAGGACGCCTGGTTCCTACTGGGCCATTTCGTGGGACCCGTGCACTTTACCTATGCGCCGCAGCGCGCAGGAAATGGCGTGTACACCTTCCTGATCGTGGGCGAAGCTCTCCGTCGCAGGCCAGGAGCTGCAACGGCGGGACGGACTGGGCATCCAGGGAGAGGAGGCGATCGACATCCAGATGGGGTCGCACGGTGGTCAGCTCCTTCTGATCGACGTACCCATGGACCTGAACTGATGGAGCAACCGGGATAAGGAACGACATGAACAACGACCAACAATAGGAGAACAACAACATGGAAACGGCAACGACGACGAAATGGGCGATCGACAAGGCCCACAGCGAGATCCGGTTCAAGGTGAAGCACCTGATGATCAGCTCCGTCACCGGACAGTTCAATGAGTTCGGGGCCGAGGCCGAGCTGGAAGGCGAGGACCTTTCCGGCGCACGCGTGAGCTTCTGGGCGGACACCGCCAGCGTGGACACGGGTGCGGCCGACCGCGACAAACACTTGCGCAGTGGCGATTTCTTCGATGCGGAGAACTACCCGAAACTGGCCTTCCAAAGCACCGGCCTCGAAAGGAGCGGTGACACATGGAAGATGACCGGCGACCTGACCATCAAGGGTGTGAGCAAGCCCATCACACTGGACGTGCATTGGGCCGGCGTGGCCAGGGATCCCTGGGGCCACACCAAGGCGGGGCTCACGGTCAGCGGCCGCATCGACCGCGAGCAATGGGGCCTGAACTGGAACGCCGCCCTCGAGACCGGTGGCGTGCTGGTCAGCAACGAGGTACGCATCCAATGCGAAGTGCAATTGGTGCAACACGACTGATACCCCTTCTCGACACAGCAGCGCAAGGCCCTGGCACGACCGGGGCCTTGCGCATGTGACACAGGTCACCGGAAAGGGGCGCTGGTCATGGCGAACTTCATGGTCCCAAAACGCACCAGTACCATGGCCCACTCCCATTTCCAGGTCCTGATCATCGGCGGCGGTACCGCCGGGATCATGACCGCCGCCCAGTTGAAGCGCAAGAAGAAGGACCTCCGGATCGGCATCGTCGAGCCCAGTGAGGACCATTGGTACCAACCCGCCTGGACGCTCGTGGGTGCCGGCACGTTCAAGATGGAGAACACCCGGCATCGCGAAAAGGACCAGATCCCCGCGGGCGTGGATTGGATCAGGGACTTCGCCACCACGTTCGAGCCCGAGCAGAACACCGTGCACACCAAAGGTGGTCAGGTCCTGACCTATGACCATCTCATCGTCTGCCCCGGTATCAAGCTCGATATCGACGCCCTGCCCGGCCTGCGGGAGGCCCTCGGCACCGACAGTGTGTGCAGCAACTACGTGGATCCGGAAAAGACCCTGCGTGTGCTGAAGGCGTTCAAGGGCGGGAACGCTGTGTTCACCCAGCCGAGCACGCCGATCAAATGCGGCGGCGCCCCGCAGAAGATCGCCTACCTGGCCGATGAGTTCTTCCGTCGTGACGGAGTGCGTAACAAGACCCGTCTGGTATTCGCCACACCCGGATCGGTGATCTTCGGCGTGGATCCCTTCCGCGCAGCGCTGGAGGATGTCGTCCGGAAGAAGGGGATCATCCTCAAGACCTTCTACAATCCGTCCCGCATCGATCCGGTGAAGAAGGAGATCCATTTCAAGTGGAGCAAACCCGGCGAGAACCAGTGCGTGATCACGGAGGACCTGGGGCTCCAGGAGAAGATCGAAGGAGAGAGCACCATCGTCATGCCCTACGACATGCTGCACCTGGCCCCTCCCCAGAGTGCCCCGGACTTCATCAAGGCAAGCCCGCTGGCCTACCAGGAGGGTCCGAGCAAGGGTTGGTTGGAGGTGGACATCCACACGCTGCAGCACAAACGCTATCCGAACGTGTTCGGATTGGGTGACGTGGCCGCCCTGCCCACGGCGAAGACCGGTGCGGCCATCCGCAAGCAGGCGCCAGTGGTGGTGGCGAACATCCTGCAACGCATCAAGGACGGCGCGCTGGCCAAGGAGCAGTACGGCGGATACAGCAGTTGTCCGCTCGTCACCGGCTATGGCAAGATGCTCCTGGCCGAGTTCAAATACGACAACGTGCGCGACAGCGATCCGCTGCTCAGCAGGTTCTTCGACACCAGCAAGCCGCTCTGGAGCATGTGGCTGCTGAAGAAGTACGGTCTGCCCTGGTTGTATTGGCACAAGATGATGAAGGGGGCGATGTGAGCCTCGGACCACACCCACGATCGATAGGGAACGCCCGGACATCCGGGCGTTCTACCTTGTGCGGCGTATGAAAAGAAAGATCAACGATACCACCATCGCGCTCCTGATCGATGGCGACAACGCCACACCAAGGCGTCTCCCGGCGATCCTGGAGGAAGTGAGCCGCCAGGGCACCATCACCATCCGGCGCATCTATGGCGATTGGACCACCACGAACATGACCGGCTGGAAGGAACAACTCAACGCCAACGCGATCCAGCCGGTGCAACAATTCGCCTACACCAAGGGCAAGAACAGCACGGACAGTGCCTTGATCATCGACGCGATGGACATCCTGCACGGCGACCTGGTGGACGCCTTCTGCATCGTCAGCAGCGACAGCGACTACACCCGCCTGGCCACGCGCTTGCGCGAGAGCGGTCTGTTCGTGATGGGCGTGGGCGAAAAGAAGACACCGGACGCCTTCGTGAAGGCCTGCGAGCAGTTCATCTACGTGGAGAACCTGGACGTGCAGGAAGGTCCGGTAACAGCGGCGAAGACCAAGACGGGAGGCTCACGGAAAAAGAGCGAAGGCCTCTCATCGAATACGGCGTTGCTCCGCAAGTTGCGCAAGGCCTACAACATCGCCCGGGGGGAGGATGAGGAGGCCTCGCTCAGCCTGATCGGACAGGCCCTGCGGCGTCTCGACCCCGGCTTCGACCCAAGGAGCTACGGACACGATTCCCTTTCCTCGCTCTTCGCCGACCTGAAGGACAAGCTGCAGGTGCGGCGCGAGGAAAAAGGCAACACTGTGTTGGTGCGGTTCAAGAACTGATCCGGTCCGGCGCGTCCATTTATCTTTGCAGGCCTTTTCAAAGCCCTGATGGACAAGCGTTTCCCGCAATACGACACGCTCGACCTGCCCAAGGTCGCGGAGGAGGTGCTGAAGCAGTGGGAGGCCGAGGACACCTTCGCACGAAGTCTGGAACTGCGCAAGGACGCCGAGCCCTTCGTCTTCTACGAAGGACCACCCAGCGCCAATGGCCTTCCCGGCATCCACCACGTGATGGCCCGAGCCATCAAGGACATCTTCTGTCGCTTCCAGACCCAAAAGGGCAAACGTGTCGACCGCAAGGCGGGATGGGACACGCACGGTCTGCCGGTCGAACTCGGCGTGGAGAAAGAGCTCGGCATCACCAAGGAGGATATCGGGAAAAAGATCTCCATCGAGGAGTACAACGCGGCGTGCAAGAAGGCCGTGATGCGCTACACCGACGTGTGGAACGACCTCACGCGGCGCATCGGCTTCTGGCTGGACCTCGACCACCCTTACATCACCTACAGGACCAAGTACATCGAGAGCGTGTGGCATCTCCTGAAGCAGCTGCACGACCAGGACCTGCTGTACAAGGGCTATACGATCCAGCCCTACAGCCCCGCCGCGGGAACGGGCCTCAGCACCCACGAACTGAACCAGCCCGGCACCTATAAGGAGGTGAAGGACACCAGCGTAGTGGCCCTCTTCAAGGTCGAGCGGGATGATGCAAGCGATTTCCTCTTCGAGGATGCTTTCGGTGAGGTCCTCATCATGGCCTGGACCACCACGCCATGGACACTGCCCAGCAACTGTGCGCTCACCGTGGGACCGAAGCTCCCGTATGTGCGTGTGAGGACCTTCAACCCCTACACGCACGAGCCACAGACGGTCGTGCTCGCCAAGGCCCGGTTGAGCGCCTACTTCACCGAAAAACAATTCGTGGACGCAGGAGCATGGGCGGAGGCATCAATGGCCTACGCCAAGGACGGCAAACGGACCCCCTGGACCATGGACAGGGAGTTCCTCGGTCACCAGTTGGAGGGCGTGCGCTATGAACAACTGCTGCAGTACGCACAACCCACGGGCGGCGACGCGTTCAAAGTGATCGGCGGCGATTTCGTGACCACCGAGGACGGTACGGGCGTGGTACACACAGCGCCAAGTTTCGGTGCCGATGACATGCGCGTGGCACGGCAGCACGGCATCGGGTCGCTCACTTTGGTGGACCTGCAGGGGCGCTTCACCCAGGAGATGGGTGAATTCGCGGGGAAATACGTGAAGAACGAATACTACCCCGCGGGGGAAGCGCCCAAGAAAAGCGTGGACGTGGAGATCGGCATCAAACTGAAGGAGATGGGTCGCGCCTTCAAGGTGGAGAAGTACACCCACAACTACCCGCACTGCTGGCGCACCGACAAGCCCGTGCTCTACTATCCGCTGGACAGCTGGTTCGTGCGGGTGACCGCAAGGAAGGACCGCCTGATCGAGCTGAACAAGACCATCAACTGGAAACCCGAGAGCACCGGCACGGGCCGTTTCGGCAACTGGCTGGAGAACCTGCAGGACTGGAACCTGTCACGCAGTCGCTACTGGGGCATCCCGCTCCCGATCTGGCGCACGGAGGATGGCGATGAGGAATTGTGCATTGGCTCGATGAAGCAATTGAAAGCTGAGATCGCCAAGGCGGTGACGGCGGGGGTGATGCGGGAAGACCCCTACGCGTCGTTCGCGGTCGACGATATGAGCGATGCGAACTACGACATGGTCGACATCCACCGCCCCTACGTGGACAACATCGTGCTCGTATCGCCGAGCGGAAAGTCGATGAAACGCGAGACGGACCTGATCGATGTGTGGTTCGACAGCGGCGCCATGCCCTATGCGCAGTGGCACTATCCCTTCGAGAACGAGGCCACTTTCCGAGAGAAGTTCCCAGCGGCCTTCATCGCCGAAGGGGTCGACCAGACCCGTGGCTGGTTCTACACGCTGCATGCCATCGCCACGCTCACGCAGGATTCCGTGGCCTACCGCACCGTGGTGAGCAACGGTCTGGTGCTGGACAAGCACGGCCAGAAGATGAGCAAGCGTCTGGGCAACGCCGTGGACCCCTTTTCGACGCTGGACACGTATGGCGCGGACGCGGTGCGCTGGTACATGATCAGCAATGCTTCGCCCTGGGAGAACCTGAAGTTCGATGCCGAGGGGATCGTCGAGGTGCAGCGCAAGTTCTTCCGGGCGCTCTTCAACACTTACAACTTCTTCGCACTGTACGCGAACATCGATGGTTTCGATGGCAACGGCGAAGCAACGCTGACCGAGAGCGATCGCTGGATCCTCTCGCGCCTGAACAGCGTGATGAGGCTCGCCGACATGAACTACTCGGACTACGAGCCGACGATCGCCGCGCGCGCCATCCAGGACTTCGTGGTGGAGGACCTGAGCAACTGGTACGTGCGCCTGAACCGCCGCCGCTTCTGGAAAGGTGAGCTGGGCGCCGACAAGAACGCCGCGTTCCGAACACTGCATCGGTGCCTGGAAGTGATCGCCATGCTGAGCGCGCCGATCGCGCCCTTCTTCAGCGACCGCCTTTTCCGCGACCTGAAGGGCACCAGCGTCCACCTCAGCGATTGGCCGGCCTGCGACGGAGCGCTCGTCGATCTCGAACTCGAACAACGCACGGCGCTCGCGCAGAGGCTCACCTCCCTGGTGTTGAGCATCCGAAAGAAAGAGGGCCATCGTGTGCGCCAGCCGCTGCAAAGGATGCTGGTGCCGGTGACCGACGACGTCATGCGCCTTCGCTTGGAGACCGTCAAGGAACTGGTGCTGAGCGAAGTGAACGTGAAGGAACTGGTGGTCCTCGATGCCAATGAAAGCAGGCTGACCAAGAAGATCAAGCCCGACTTCAAGAAGCTCGGCGCGCGCATGGGCAAGTTGATGAAGGGGGTGGCCGCGGCCGTGAACGCCTTCACCCAGGCGCAGATCGCGGAACTCGAAACGACCGGGAGCATGAAGCTCCTGGTGGAGGGACATGAGGTGGAATTGCTGCGCGATGACGTGGAGATCACCGCGGAGAACGTCCCTGGCCTCCGCGTGGCCAGCGATGGGCCGTTGACCGTGGCGCTGGACATCACCCTGACCGACGCGCTCATTGAAGAGGGGATCGCGCGGGAGCTGGTCAGCCGTATCCAGAACCTGCGGAAGGACAGCGGGTTCGCGGTCACGGACCGGATCGATCTGCACATCGAAAGGAACGGGGATGTTCCACTTGAAAGGGCCGTTCGGGGCCATGCCGGGTGGATCCTGACGGAAACACTGGCCTTGACCGCTGAGGACCAGCTACTTGTACCCTCCCTTGCACTGGAAAACGGCCTTGTGCACGAAGTAGACCTGGAGGAGGGTGGTCGGTGCCGGGTCAGCTTGGTCCGGACCGCCCGCTGAGCGCGGAAAGTCCGTATATTCGCGGATCAAATTCCAGGGGTAGCCATGGCCAAAAAGACAACAGCCAAGAAAGCAGCGAAGAAGCCCGCAACGAAGCGGCCTGCTGCGAAGAAGCCGGCGCCCGCCAAGAAAGCAGCGAGCAAGAAGGCGGTGAAGAAGGTGGCGCCCAAGAAAGCGGCCAAAGCCCCTGTGAAGAAGACGGCCGGCAAGAAGGCGGCACCCAAAAAGGCAGCTCCAAAGAAGGCGGCCAGGAAAGCGGCACCCAAGAAAGCCGTGGCGAAGAAGGTCGTCAAAAGCCCAGTGAAGAAGACCGCGGCCAAGAAAGCAGTGAAAAAGGCGACCCCGAAGCCGGCCGCGAAGAAGGCGGCGACGCCGAAGAAGGAAGTGAAGACGACCACGGCAAAGAACGTCCCTCCGAAGAGCGTGGCACCCAAGAAAGCCGCGCCCAAACCGAAGGCCGCCGGCCGCTCCAAGGTCGAGAAGGAAGCCAAAGCAGCACCAGCGCCACCCGTGGTCCGGGTGAAGGGCATGCCCTCCATGCCCAAGGTGGCCCCGATCGTGAAGAAACAGGTCTCCACGCTCATGTCCGCCGACAAGGAGCGCTACAGCGATGATGAGCTCGATGAGTTCAAGGAGATCATCATGAAGAAGCTGGACGAGGCGCGCCGGGACTATGAGCTGCTGAAACAGACGCTTGCCAATACGGACAACAACGGCACGGACGACACCTCTCCTTCGTTCAAGATGATCGAGGACGGCAGCGAAACATTGAGCCGTGAGGAAACAGCCCAATTGGCCGCACGCCAAGAGAAGTTCATCAAGCACCTAGAGGACGCATTGCTGCGGATCCGGAACAAGACCTACGGCATCTGTCGGGTGACCGGTCGTCTGATCAGCAAGGAACGCCTACGGCTAGTGCCCCATGCCACCCTGAGCATCGAGGCCAAACAACAGATGAACAGCTGATCCGCGCCGCCGGCGAACGCCACTCTTGAAACGTGCCCTCCTGATCGTTCTGCTGGTCCTGGTCGCGGACCAGGCGCTGAAGATCTGGGTCAAGCTGCACTTCTACTACGACAGCGCGATCTCCATACTTGGGGACAAGGGCTATCTGCACTTCATCGAGAACCGGGGCATGGCCTTCGGTATGGAGTTCGGAGGGGACGTGGGCAAGCTGATGCTTACGCTGTTCCGGATCATCGCGGTGATCGTGATCCTGATCATCATCCGGCGGTCCGTGAGCAAAGGAGCGTCGACATGGACGATCGTGAGCCTGGCACTGATCATGGCCGGCGCGTTGGGCAACATCATCGACAGCACCTTCTATGGGCTGATCTTCAGTGAGAGCACCCCCTTTCAGAAGGCGGTGCTGTTCCCGCCCGGTGGCGGGTATGCGCCCCTGTTCCACGGTGCGGTCGTGGACATGTTCTATTTCCCGCTCTGGGAGGGCCGACTCCCCGACTGGCTGCCCTTCTGGGGCGGGCAGACGGCCGTGTTCTTCCGGCCCGTGTTCAACCTGGCCGATGCGTCCATCACGGTGGGCATGGTGCTCTTCATACTGCTCCAGCGCAAACAGGGACATCGTGGACCGGAAGTGACGACCGATACGGCACCGACATTTGAGGCTCCGGAGGGCGGGGTCGGGACCGATCCCGCGGCTCAATAGGGCGAAGTATCGATCCGGAGGCCAAAAAGGGCCTGGATGCCCACGGCGCTCACCTTGCGCATGTCGGGCACATCCCAGAAGCTGATCGCAGGACGCAGCTCATGATAAAGATGCACCATGCGCCAGAAGGGGTGCTTCCTACCCAGGCGCAGATCGATACCCACCGGGACATAGCCGGCATACCAGGTCCCATTTTCATGGGTGAACACCTCGTTGCGGGTCCGGTCGGTCAACTGGACGTAGTCCAGCCGTCCCCCACCATCCGAGCGCTCCACGTAGCGTTCGATGCGTTCCTCCACCTCGGTGCGCCCATCGAATGCCAGTCCGGCCTGCAAGCCGATGCCCCCGAAGAAGGTGATCCGCGTGTCGGTATGGGTGCGGAAGATCAGTGAAGCATTGAACGCCAACTGGCTCGCCTTGTGGGCGACATGGACCGTGCGTTCCCGGACACTGTCCACGGCATACCATTGCCCGGTCAGCGTGGACGTCAGCGTATCATACGGGGCGCGGTCGGTCCGATGGAACTCGGCACCGATGGCGGTGAGCGGCAGAAAGGTGTAGCCCAGCCGAAGCTCGGGGCCGCGCCGATGGCCGTTCACGACCCGGCGGCCCAGCACCAGGCCCAGGGCCATGTCGATCGCGGGCGAGCCATGGCCTTCGGCGATCCCTTGCCGTTCGTAGCCGGCGAAATCACCCTCCAGCAATACGGACGCAGGGACAAGGTCATGCAGATCGGTGATCGTGATCGTTGGTGCCGTGGCGATCAGACCACCCACCGTGGCTTGTGCATTGGCCACCACAGGTGACCGGAGCGTATCGATCCGGGGCTGTGCCGTTGAAATGGTGGCGCCACCGAACAGGGCCATCACGGCCACGACGCTACCACGTGGTGCGAACATGAGAATGGAATTGGAACCTCCAAGGTACGTCCGCGCACAAGCGCGCCGACAAGCAGCCTCAGGACCCCGCGTCCACCCGGGACCGGAGCAGGCCCATGGATACGAGCAGCTCCGCGATCTGGACCGCATTGGTCGCAGCACCCTTGCGCAGGTTGTCCGCCACCACCCAGAGGTTCAGCGCGTTCGGCCGCGTCACGTCCCGGCGGATCCGCCCCACGAAAACGTCATCCTTCCCGGCCGCATCGATCGGCATTGGATAGGCGGAAGCGGCAGGGTCATCGCAGAGCACGACACCGGGTGCGCCCTGGATCAGTGAGCGCACCTCGTCCAGTTCGAAGGGCTTTGCGAATTCCACGTTGATCGATTCGCTATGACCACCTGTCACAGGGACACGCACGGCGGTGGCGGTCATTGCGATCGCGGGGTCGAGGATCTTGTGCGTCTCGTTGACCAACTTGAGCTCCTCCTTCGTGTACCCGCTCTCGGTGAACGAATCACACTGGGGGATCAGGTTCCCGGCGATGCGGTGCGGATAGACCGGGTCCACTGCCATTGCGGCCTGTTCGCTCTCGAGCTGCCGCACGGCCTTCATCCCCGTACCGGTCACGGCCTGATAGGTGGATACGATCACACGCAGGGCCCCGAACGCCCGATGCAACGGCGCCAGCGCCATGAGCATTTGGATCGTGCTGCAATTGGGGTTCGCGATGATGCGGTCCTCCGATCCGAGCACCTGTCCATTGATCTCCGGCACCACCAGCTTCTTGGTGGGGTCCATGCGCCAGGCGCTGCTGTTGTCCACCACGATGCAGCCCCCTTCGGCGAACCTGGGCGCCCATTCCAGGGAAATGGCGCCGCCCGCGCTGAACAAGGCGAGGTCGGGTCGTGCAGCGATGGCTTCCTGCATGCCGATCACTGGAACATCCTGCCCCCGGAACCGCACATGGGACCCGATGCTCCTGTCGCTCGCCACGGGCAGGAGCTGGTCCAAGGGGAATGCGCGCTCCTCGAGCACTTTCGACATCACCCCACCGACCAGCCCGGTGGCCCCGACCACGGCTACCTTCATGACGTTCCGTTAACGTGCGTCAGCGCCCGAAAGTACTACCTTCCCCGCCCTGTTCCGCCCGATGTTCCGCGCCCTTCGTCGCACGCTGATCTTGACCCCTTCCGTTCTTCTCCTCGGCAGCGGGTACGCACAATTCTCGGACGACTTCAGCGACGGCGACTTCACCAGCAACCCCGCCTGGAGCGGCGATGACGGCCTCTTCACCATCGATGCAGGCCAGCTCCGCTCGCAAAGCCCGGGTGCGGCGAACTACCAATTGAGCACGCCGAGCACCCAGGCCACCGGTGCCCAATGGGATTTCTTTATCAACTTGAAGTTCAGCACCAGTGGCGCCAATTACGCGGACGTCTATCTGATGAGCGATCAGGCGGACCTTTCCGCCAACGTGAACGGCTATTTCGTGCGGATCGGCGGGACCTCGGACCGCGTGGAACTGTTCCGGAGCGATGCGGGAACGGCCACATCGCTGATCATGAGCCCGAACGGCATCGTCAACAGCAGCAGCGACAATCCGTTCCGCATCGAGGTGAAGCGGGACGCGTCGGACCAATGGACCTTGTACTATGATGATGGTGCACTGGGCAGCTTCATCCTGGCGGGTGCCGTTATGGACAATTCGTACAGCAGCTGCACCCACTTCGGCATCCGCATCGAACAGAGTTCCGCGGCAGGCCCGATCAACAACCACTTCTTCGACGACTTCGTCGTTGGCCCGATCGTCGTGGATACCGATCCGCCTCAGCTCACTGCGGTCGAGGTGCTCGACCAGGACCACGTCGATGCGCTCTTCAATGAACCCGTGGACCAGGCAACGGCGGAGGTCGTTGGCAATTATGACATCCAACCTTTCCTCTCGGCCACCAATGCGCAACGGGATGCGACCGAGCTGTCCCGGGTACACCTTACGCTCTCTGCCTCCCTCGTGAGCGGTAACAGCTATACCCTTTTCGTCAACAATGTGGAGGACCTGAGCGGGAACGCCATCGTGAACGGCCAGCTCGCCTTCGACTACATCGTGCCCGACGAGGCCACGTTCCGGGATGTGGTCATCAACGAGATCATGGCGGACCCGACGCCGCAGGTGGGATTACCCGATGCGGAGTTCGTCGAGGTGTTCAACACCACATCGGACAGGACCTTCGACCTGGGCGGATGGACGATCACTGACGGCAGCACGATCGGTACGCTGCCTTCCGTCACGCTTGGCCCGGGTGCGTTCGCCATTCTGACCGATGATGCCAACGCCGCCCTGTTCACCGGGTTCGGAACGGTGGTCAGCATTCCCACGTTCCCTTCGCTGAACAATGACGGCGACCCGCTGTCCCTGAAGGACGACAATGGTGCGGAGATCGATGCAGTGACGTACGCACTGAGCTGGTACCGCGACGGCAACAAGGATGACGGTGGATGGACGCTTGAACAGATCAACTCCTTCGCCACCTGCAGCGGATCGGCGAACTGGATCGCCAGCAGCGATCCTGCAGGGGGCACGCCTGGTGAACAGAACAGTGCGTTCGACCCGACACCGGACTCCACACCGCCAGTGCTTGAGAGCGTCCTGGTGGCCGGCGCACAGACCCTGATCCTGCAGTTCAATGAAACGATGGACCAAGGTTCCCTGACCTCGGGTATGTACACCATCGATCCATCGATCGCAGTGCAACAGGCGGTGGCCATCGCTCCCGATCAGGTGCAGCTCGTCCTCATGGACCCGCTCGTGGTCGGAACATTGTATACGATCACGGTCGCTGATGTGACCGACTGCAGCGGCAATGCCATCGGTCAGGCCTCGGGTACCTTTGGCCTTCCCGAACCGGTAGAAGCCGGGGACGTCGTGATCAACGAGGTGCTCTATGACCCGGTGACCGGTGGCAGCGACTTCGTGGAATTGTACAATCGTTCGCAGAAGGTACTGAGCCTCGCCGACCTCCAATTGGGGAACGTCAGCAACGGCGCTGTGGCGAACATCACCCCCATCAGCCAGCAACCGTATCTGCTCTTCCCCGGGGAGTACATCGCCTTGACAGAGGACCCGACGGACATCATCACCCGCTATCCGCTCGGTCACGCGGACCGCATCCGACTTGCCGACCTGCCGAGCTACAACAACGGCAGTGGCAGTGTGATACTCCTTGATGCGAACAGCGACCAGCTGGAACGGTTCGACTACGACGACGACCTGCACTTCGCGCTCCTGAACGGGACCGAGGGCGTGAGCCTGGAGCGGGTGGATCCGGACCGCGCGGCGAACGACCCAAGCAACTGGCACAGCGCCGCGGAGGCCGTGGGCTGGGCCACGCCCGGGTATGAGAACTCCCAGTACGCGCCGCATGCCGAAGCGAGCGGTGCGATGACCATCGATCCCGCGATCTTCTCCCCGGACAACGACGGTTATCAGGACCTGCTCACCATCGCCTATCGGTTCGACGAGCCAGGGTCCGTCGGGAGCATGACCGTGTTCGACATCGCCGGCCGTGAGGTGGCGACCTTGATGGAGAACGAACTGCTCGGGACCTCCGGTGCGATCTCCTGGGACGGCGTTCAAGCCGATAACACCCTTTCACCGATGGGTCCTTATGTGGTCTACTTCGAGGTTTACGACCTGGCCGGGAACACGCAGAAATTCCGGAGGACGGTTGTGCTGGCGCACAAACTCTGACCCCGTCCGGGCGATCGGACGCCATCTCTTCGAAGAAAGCAGACCTTTGTAGCAGATCCCGTCGTGAACAGAGATGATCGCCAGCAAGACCCGCAGTCAGGAGCTCCTCGCCCGCCGCAAAGCCGCAGTACCGAACGGTGTGGGCATTTTCAACTACGCCACCGCCGCACAAGCCCAGGGTGCCACCATTATTGATGCGGACGGCCGTGAACTGATCGACTTCGCGGGCGGTATCGGCGTGGTGAACGCCGGCCACTGCCCTCCTCCCGTGGTGAAGGCCATCCAGGAGCAGGCGGAGCGATTCCTTCACGTGAGCTTCAATGTGGCGAGCTATGAGCCGTACATCGCGCTTTGCGAAAAGCTGAACGCGTTGCTACCGCATGGAGGACCGACGAAGACCATGCTCGTAAGCACGGGCGCGGAGGCCGTGGAGAACGCCATCAAGATCGCCCGACAGGCGACCGGACGACCCGGTGTGCTGTGCTTCACGGACGCCTTCCACGGCCGGACGATGATGGCGATGACGCTCACCAGCAAGGTGGGCTACAAGCCGAACTGCGGGCCGTTCGCTCCCGAGGTGTACCGCACCCGCTTCCCCAACTTCTATCGCTACGGCAACGGGCGCAGTGAGGCCGATTTCGTGAAGGACGAGCTTCATCGTTTGGAGGAGCTTTCGCACAACCTCATCGATCCGCGGGAGCTGGCCTGTGTGATCATCGAGCTGGTGCAGGGCGAAGGGGGCTTCAACGTGGCCCCGAAGGCCTACGTGGAAGGCCTGCGGAAGTGGTGCGATACGCACGGTATCCTGCTGATCTTCGATGAGATACAGGCGGGCTTCGGCCGCACGGGGGCGTGGAGCGCTTACGCTCATTTCGGGGTGACGCCCGACCTCAGCACCTGGGCCAAGAGCCTGGGCAGCGGCCTTCCGATCGCCGCCGTGATGGGCACGGCGGCGCTCATGGACAAGGCGGCGCCGAGCAGCATCGGGGGGACCTACATCGGCAGTCCGGTGGCCTGCGCCGCTGCGTTGGCCACCCTGACGTACATGGAGGAGATCGACATCAATGCCAAGGGCCGCCATGTGGGCGGGATCGTCCGGGAGCGCTTCGAAAAAATGAAGGCGAAACACCGGTGCATCGGTGATGTCCGTGGCCTCGGTGCGATGATGGCGATGGAGTTCAACATCGACGGCGACCCGATGCGGCCCGATGCGGACACCTGCACCAAATTGATGAACGCCTGCGCGGAACGCGACCTTGTGGTGATCACCGCAGGCACCGAGAAGAACGTGATCCGCGTGCTCTGTCCCCTGGTGATCAGCGATGCGCTCCTGAAGAAAGGGCTGGACATCATGGAAGAGGAGCTCGATCGGATCGCAGGTTGAGGGTGGCCCTTGACCACGACCGGCACCATCCCGTACGCCGACCCCACGAAAAGAACGAATGAAACCCTTCTCCATAGCCGGTATCCAGATGCGCTCCAGCGCCGCCTACCCGAACGTGGAGGCGATGAAGACCAAGCTGGACCTGCTCATGACCATCTACCCCTGGGTGGACATGGTGATGTTCAGCGAGCTCTGTGCGTACGGCCCGCACATCGCGCATGCCCAGCCCGTACCGGGTGAGTTCGAACAGGAGATGTGCGCGATGGCCGCCAAGCACGGGGTATGGCTCCTTCCGGGCAGCATCTTCGAAAAGCGGGACGGACGGGTTTTCAACACGGCGAGCGTCATCGACCCGGAGGGTAGCGTGGTGACGCGCTACCGCAAGATGTTCCCCTTCTATCCTTATGAAGTGGGCGTCACGGGTGGGAGCGAATTCTGTGTGTTCGACGTACCCGAGGTCGGGCGTTTCGGAGTGAGCATCTGCTACGACATGTGGTTCCCGGAGACCACACGCACCCTGGCAGTGATGGGCGCCGAGGTGATCCTTCACCCCACGCTTACCGGCACGATCGATCGCGAGATCGAACTCAGCATCGCACGCGCCAGTGCGGCCATCAACCAGTGCTACTTCTTCGACATCAATGGGCTCGATGCAGGTGGCAGTGGTAGGAGCATCGTTTGCGGTCCGGAGGGTCGTGTGATCTACCAAGCGGACAACAACGAGGAGTTCATCCCCATCGAGATCAACCTGGAGAAGGTGCGGCGAAGCCGTGAACTGGGTGTGCTCCGGCTCGGCCAGCCACTGAAGAGCTTCCGTGACCGGCCCGTGGATTTCGGCATCTATGTAGCAGGGGTGAAACATCCCGCTCTGGAGGCGCTCGGACCTCTCCTCAAGCCAAAACGCGTGCAGGAGTTGAGCGAATTGGAGGTGAAGGACGAGACGCGGATGGCACATGAACAACCCAGGCACATCGTATCTTCATTTCGACCACCGCCCGAACAGGCCGGGTGAAGCCGCACGCGCACACTACCTATCGTGGAACAATAAGCCCCCCAAGGACCATGGGAAGCACAGCCGGAAGACCACACATCAAACTGAAGGATTTCATCAGCTGGTTCGAGATCCCCGTCTATGACATACATCGGGCCACCGCCTTTTACAACGCCATCTACAACATGCGTATGGAAGTGGCTTGGAACGGCGAGTTCGGCATGGCATACTTCCCGGTGGAGAAAGGCATCGGTGGCGCACTGATCCATGGTCCGGGATGCGTGCCGGGGGATACCGGAACACTGGTCTACCTGAACGCAGGGAATGACCTGGATGGCATCCTGGGGCGTGTGGAACTGGCTGGCGGCCGCGTGATCATGCCCAAGACGTTGATCAGCGGAACGGCAGGCTGGTTCGGATTGTTCATCGATAGCGAGGGCAACCGGGTGGCCCTGCACGAAGGCCTGCCACGAGGTCGTTCGACCCGGCGCGCCAGTGCTACCAAAAAGACCGGGGGGGCAGCTCCGAAAAAGAACGCCGGACACAGGCCGACCGGCTCCCGCCGGAAACGCTGACCCACAGGAGGGCACGGCTGCCGGTGTCCTGACGATCCATTATCTTATCGGCAAGGTGCATCCCCCCATGCCAGGAACGGCGGATACCGAGACCCGGGCCCACTACAATGCGGCGCGTATGCGCTCCCACATCTGGGACCAGTTGAAACTGGCGACCATGGACATCGACGAGGATGGGGCCGACCTGAAAGGGATGGTCGCGATGCTCGATCAGTTGGACGCCATCGAGTTGTACTGGGCCTACCCCGGCAGAGCGACCGTGCACCGCCTGCAGGAAATGCTGCGTACGGGCGAGCATCATGGGCTGCGTCAAGCCGTGGCACAGGTGGTGCGCACACTGAGCAGTGGCGCGTTCCGTAGCGACCCGGCCACCCTGACCGACCCGTTCTCCAGTGTCCGCGAGCTGCTGGAACCCGATGAGGACCGGCCCCGTCCGAATTATTTCGAGGTGCTCTTCGTCGACGACATCGAAGAGGACGAAGAGGCCGCGCTCAAGCACCAGCTGCGCAGCTGTCGCGAAGCCGAGGACCCGTGCGTCTATGACGCCGTGGTGGTCCGCACCGTCCAGGATGCGCTCATCGCCTTGTTGTTCAATCACAACATCCAGGCACTGGTGATCCGCTACGGACCTCCCTATGCCAGCGTGAATCGACCGGGTGTGCTGCATGCCTTCACAAGGGCTATCGATGAGATGGTCCCCAAGGACATCGGTCATGACCGGATGGGACCCTACCTGGGACATATCGGCCGATGGTTCCGCCCAGAGGTCGATCTGTACTATGTCACCGACACACCCGTTCCCGAGCTGCGTGACGAAACGCTGGCGATCTTCCGCCGGATCTTCTACCGCACCGAGGACCTGACCGAGCTGCACCTCACGCTGTTGCGCGGGATCCAGGACCGTTTCCAGACGCCCTTCTTCACGGCGCTCAAGGACTACAGTCGCCGACCGATGGGCGTGTTCCATGCCATGCCGATATCGCGTGGCAACAGTGTTTTCAAAAGCCGTTGGATCCAGGATTTCGGGGCATTCTATGGCCGCAATCTGTTCCTGGCGGAAACGAGCGCCACCACGGGCGGGCTTGACTCCTTGCTGCAGCCCACCGGACCGTTGAAAAAGGCCCAGGAACTGGCCGCCCGTGCGTTCGGGTCACAACGCACCTACTTCGCCACCAACGGCACCAGCACCACCAACAAGATCGTGGTGCAGGCCCTGGTGGAGCCGGGCGACATCGTCCTGATCGATCGCGACTGTCATAAGAGCCACCACTACGGCATGGTGCTCAGCGGCGCCAATCCGGTCTACCTCGATAGCTATCCGCTTCCGCGATACAGCATGTACGGCGCGGTCCCACTTGAGCACATACGGACCAAACTCCTCCGATTGAGATCGGGAGGCAGGCTGGACAAGGTGAAGATGCTGCTGCTTACCAATTGCACGTTCGACGGGGTCGTGTACAACGTGGAGCGTGTCATGGAGCAGGTCCTTGCCATCAAGCCGGATATCGTGTTCCTCTGGGATGAAGCCTGGTGGGCCTTCGCGCGCTTCAGCTATGTGCTTCGGCAGCGCACCGCCATGCATGTGGCCGCCAAGCTCGCGCGCAAGTACCGCACGGATGAATACCGAACGGAATTCGAGGCGCATATCAGGTCCCTGGAACCCGGAGAGGAACCCCGCCTGCCCGACCCGGACAAGGTGCGCATCCGAGTGTATGCCACGCAGAGCACCCACAAGACGCTCACCTCACTGCGCCAGGGCAGCATGGTCCATATCCGGGACGATGACTTCGTACGCAAGACCGAGGAGAGCTTCCACGAGGCGTACATGACGCACACGAGCACCAGCGCCAACTACCAGATCCTGGCGAGCATGGACGTGGGGCGACGCCAGGTGGAGTTCGAAGGTTTCGAGCTGGTGGAAAAGGCCATTGAACTGGGCCTGTTGTTGCGTCGCACCATCCGCGAACACCCGAAACTGCACAAGTGGTTCGACATCATCACCATCGGGGAACTGGTACCACCCGAATACCGGCAGAGCGGACTGGAGCACTACTACCGGCGCGACAAGGGTTGGAACGAGATCGAAAAGGCATGGGCGGTGGACGAATTCGCCGTGGACCCGACCAAGATCAACCTGTACACGGGCAAGACCGGGATCGACGGGGACACCTTCAAGAACCGGTACCTGATGGACAGGCACCAGATCCAGATCAACAAGACGAGCAGGAACTCGGTGCTGTTCATGACCAACATCGGCACCACACGCGGCTCGTTGGCCTATCTGACCAAGGTGCTTTTGAGCATCGCCGATGAACTGGAGGAGCGCAACTCCGCCTTCGAACTGGACGACAAATTCGCCCACGTGGCCCGGATCCGCGCGCTTACCGAGGTGATCCCGCCGCTTCCCGACTTCAGCAGCTTCCACCGCAGCTTCCAGGGCCAGCCCGGGGTGCCCGGAGGTGACCTGCGGGCGGCCTACTTCCTGGCCTACAATGAACGCCGTTGCCGCTATGTCGGGCTGTCCGATGCCTTGGGATCATTGAACAGCGGAGGCGAACTCATCTCGGCCGGGTTCGTGATCCCATATCCGCCCGGCTTCCCCGTTCTGGTACCCGGCCAGGTGATCAACAAGGAGATCGTCGACTTTCTCATCGCCATCGATGTGAAGGAGATCCATGGCTACCGCCCCGAATTGGGACTTCGGGTATTCACTGAAGAAGCGCTGGGCAGGCAACGGACGACCACGGCCATGGGAGCCATGCATCTTTCCACCCCGCCGATCTCCAATGGGGGCGGACGACAGAAGAAGACGAAGCGATCATGAGCAAAAAGACACCAGCCCGCCGCGGACCCGCGAGGAAGACCACGACCATGCGCGCAGCACGAAAGGGAACATCCGCTAAAGCCGCGGCGGACCGGTCGGGGAAGAAGGCCGGAAGCGGTGTCGCGCGTCGGCGGGAGAGGACCCGGCCGGACAACACGCTCAAGAACATCAGCGACATCCGGCGTTTCTTCCACAGGAACGAGGTGCCGCTCTATTTCATCAGCGCCACCAACTTCAACCTGCTGGGCGCCGACGAATGGATCAAGGGGTTCAAGTTCATCACCTACATCGACTGCTTCGATGGGTTGCACCCCAACCTGATGAGCCCGCGCGTGGAGGAACCGCACGAAGAGTTCCAGAGCATCGAGGACATCAACAACTACCTCCTCACCCACAGCGAAGTGCGCGACTATCTGGAGGGTCGGCGTCCCTCGACCAGGAAGGGCCGGCGACAGGCCAGCGGCAAGGCGATGTTCCTGATGTTCGATGAGCGCACGGAAGCGTTGGCGAAGAAGGCCGGGCTGGAGGTCATCTTTCCCAGGGCGAAACTGCGGAGCTGGCTTGACAACAAGGTGAACACCAACCGGGTGGCCGAGAAGGCCGGTGTGCCTTGCGTGCCCAACGTACTGAGCCCGGTGAAGCACTACGAACACCTGCTGGCCGTGGCGCAGAAGGCCCGGCTCGGGGGGGACCTCGTGGTGCAGACACCCTATGGGGATAGCGGGCACACGACCTTCTTCATCAAGAATGAAAAGGACTATGAAAAGTGCGCGAAGGAGATCGAGGCGGAGAAGGAGTGCAAGATCATGAAGCGCATCAACTGTCGCGGTGCGGCCATGGAAGCTTGCGTCACACGGCATGGCACCATCGTGGCGCCGCTGATGACCGAGCTCGTCGGTTTCAAGGAACTTACCCCGTATAAAGGCGGTTGGTGTGGCAATGAGATCTTTGCCGACACCTTCACGCCGCAGATCCGTGCGAAGGCCCGTCGCTACGCACGCAGGTTCGGGGACCAGTTGCTCAAGGAGGGTTACAAGGGCTACTTCGAACTCGACTTCCTGATCGACACTGACACGGGAGCCATCTATCTGGGCGAGCTCAACCCCCGGATCACCGGGGCCAGTTCCATCACGAACCATGCGGCCTTCGCACTCGCCGATGCCCCTCTGCACCTGTTCCATATCCTCGAGTGGATGGACGTGCCATACACGCTCAGCGTGAACGCGCTGAACCGCCGTTGGGCCGATCCTGCCAACATCGACTCCTGGGGGCAGATGGTGATCAAGTACACCGCCGACGATGTGCGGCGCGTGACCGATGCACCGCGCAGCGGGATCTGGCGCATGCGCGATGATGGCAGCATCCATTTCTGGCGCATGGATACCCATCGCCGCTATGTCGAGAACGACAACGAAGCGTTCTTCCTGCGCATCAGCCGCCCGGGGGATTGGTTCTATGAAGGCGCCGACATGGGCATCCTGGTGATGCGCGGCCGCATGATGACGGACGACTTCACACTGACCGAAAGGGCCAGGAAATGGCTCACCGCCATCCGCTCGCAGTTCAAGAGCATGGCACCCGGCGTAGACGCAGGGAGCGGGCAGGAGCACCTTCTGGAGGTCGGTGGGTTCAAAATGATGTGATCGAAAGGATGTCGGACCCGAACGGCGTAACGTCATTGCATGGGATCCTTGGTGCCTTGGCGTCTTTGCGGTTAATTGGGACCGGATGTACGTCCATTTGAAGCTTGTGCGCGAGCCCTGGCCCGGGGAACGTTGGAAGAAGTTCTTCGACCGGGCCTGGCCGCTCTTTCGCATCTGGTATGAGAGCGAGGGCTTGGATGCACGACCCGACCTGCACACCTGCCGCAGCCTGCTTGAACTGCACATGCCGGAGCTGATACCGGTATACAACAGCCTGTGTCGCCTGGCGAAGAACGACGACGTGGCCAGCCGTTTCCTGAGCATGTGGTGCCCGCCGCCCTACATGGCCGGCTGCTCACAGGTCGCCTGGACCAAGGGCTCCCCTACGCTGATCCGCAACTACGACTTCGACCCACGCTACTTCGACGGTCGCATGCGCTACACGGAATACGTGAAACCCGTGATCGGTATCCAGGACAGCGGGTGGGGCCTGCTCGACGGCATGAACGCCGACGGGCTCGCCGTGGCCCTGGCCTTTGGCGGCCGCAAGGTGTGGGGATCCGGATTCGGCATTCCACTCGTGATCCGCTATGTACTGGAGACCTGCGGTACCACGGATGAGGCCTGCACGGTGCTGTCGCGCATCCCCGTGCACATGGGCTACAATGTCACAGTGGTGGACCGGAGCGGCAAGTACGCCACAGTGTATTTGAACCACGACCGTCCCGCCCAGGTGATCTACCAGGCCGTGGCCTGCAACCATCAGCATCAGGTGGAGTGGGACGAATACGCCGCGTTCACGCATACGATCGAGCGCAAACACTTCTTAGAGCACAGCATCGCCCAACCCAGGCTCACCCGCGCCCAGCTCATCAAGCACTTCCTCAAGCCCCCGCTCTACAGCCAGCAATACCTGCGTGGCTTCGGCACACTGTATACCGCGGCGTACGACGTGGGCAAGGGTCGGGTCCAGATCATCTGGCCGGACAAGCGTGTGGAGGCGAGCTTCAACCGCTTCGAGGAACAACAAGTGGAGGTCGTGCTGCTGCGGCCGGTGGGGCGGTATCTGGCCAAATGACAGCGCGGGTGCCGGTGGCCGCATGATCGGACGCCGCCACTGCCAATACCTTCGCAGCATGTGCCCGAAGACCTCTGCCGCCACCCCGCTCTATCGACCGCTCAACTTCATCGGTGGTTCCTGGACCGACGTCGGTGATGGAACGTTCAACACCGTGCTTGACAAGTACCGTGGCACGGAACTGGCCCGTATCCCGCACGCGACCGCGGCGCAGATGGACGCGGCCATCGCGGCGGCCGCAACAGCCTTCCCGAAGTTCCGCCGTCTGAGCGCCGGCGACCGAAGTGCGAAGCTGGAGAAGCTCGCCGCAGCGATCGAACACCACGCGGAGGACCTGGCACGGTTGATCGTGCAGGAGGCCGGCAAGCCGATCGGGTATGCGCGGGGTGAGATCGCCCGCTGCATCGTAACGGTTCGCACGGCAGCCGCGGAAGCCTTGCGCTTCGGCGGCGAGGTGGTGCCCATCGACTATGGGGCAGGTGCCGGGAAGACCGCCTTCACCAAGCGCCATCCCATCGGCATCGTCGCCGCCATCACGCCGTTCAATTTCCCCTTGAACCTGGTGCTGCACAAGGTGGCTCCCGCACTGGCCATCGGTTGTCCCGTGGTCCTGAAGCCCGCGCCCCAGGCACCCCTCAGCGCGCTTGCGCTTGCTGGGCTCATCGCTGAGCTGGGCTATCCCGAAGGCACGTTCAGCTGCCTGTTGTGCGGCATCCCGGTGGCCGAAATGCTGGTGAAGGATCCGCGCATCGCGATGTTGAGCTTCACGGGGAGTGACAAGGTCGGCTGGCACTTGAAGACCATCTGCGGGAAAAAGAAGGTCGCCCTTGAGTTGGGAGGCAATGCGGCCGTGATCGTGGACGATGACGTGGACCTTGAAGCCGTAGCGAGAACGGTAGCCACGGGCGCCTTCCTCTATGCCGGTCAGATCTGCATCAGTACGCAACGGATCGTGGTGCTCGATAGCGTGTTCGACCGTTTCCGCGACCTGCTCCTGAATGCGATGAAGGAGGTCCGGACCGGCGACCCCTCCGAACCCGACACCATTGTGGGGCCGCTCATCGACAAAGGGCATCTGCAGCGCATCGCGAGCTGGGTGGAAGAGGCCAGGAAGGGAGGCGCAACGGTGCTTTCCGGAGGGGCCGTCGTGGATGAAGCCCATAACCTGTACGCCCCCACCCTGCTCTCAGGCACCAACAATACCATGCAGGTGAGCTGCGCGGAGGCCTTCGGTCCGATTGCTACCCTGGAGCGCGCGAACGACTTCGATGATGCCATTGCGCAGGTGAACAACAGTGTGTTCGGCCTGCAGGCCGGTGTTTTCACCAACGATTTTGCACATGTGAGGAAGGCCCATGAGGATCTCGAAGTGGGCGGGGTGATCATCAACGGCATCCCCGGCTTCCGCGTGGACAGCATGCCCTACGGCGGCATAAAGGACAGTGGACTGGGGCGCGAAGGGATCAAATACGCCATCGAGGATATGAGCGAGCCGCGGCTGCTCGTGTATTGAATGGTCCGGGGCGATCGATCTTCGCACCATGCCCGAACTCGACATCCGTGACAAGGTGCGCCTGCTGCCGGACCAACCGGGGGTCTACCAGTTCCTGGATGCCGGGGGCAGCGTGATCTACGTCGGCAAGGCGAAGAGCCTGATCGACCGCGTGGGCAGCTACTTCGCCGCGGACGTGCCCAACGGCAAGACCGCCGCATTGGTGCGTCACATCGCCGACCTGCGAACGATCGTGGTGAACACCGAGTTCGAAGCGCTGCTGTTGGAGAACACCCTCATCAAGCAATACCAGCCGCGGTACAACATCCAGCTGCGCGACGACAAGAGCTTCCCCTGGATCCGCATACGGAATGAAAGGTTCCCGCGCGTGGAGGGCATGCGGAATCCCGAGGACGATGGTGCGGAATATTACGGGCCGTTCACCTCGGCCAAGAGCATGCGCACCCTCCTGGGCCTGGTGCATGGCCTCTACCAACTGCGTTCCTGCAACTTCGAACTCTCTGCCCGGAACATCGAACAGGGCAGGTTCAAGCGTTGCCTCGAATACCACATCGGCAACTGTAAGGCGCCATGCGAAGGCCTGCAGGACGAGGCCGAGTACGACGCGAACATCGACCAGGTGCGGCAGATCGTCAAGGGCCGTGTGAACGGGCTGGTCCAGCTCCTGAAGCAGCGAATGCAGGCGCATGCCGAACGGCTGGAGTTCGAACAGGCCGAAACCCTGCGGAAGAAGATCGAGCGGCTGGAGAAATTCCACGCACGCAGCGTAGTGGTGAACCCCGACATCGGCGACCTGGACGTGATCGGACTGGCTCGCGACAACCGCACCAGCTACGTCAGCTATTTGCGCGTGATCGATGGGGCCATCGTGCATGGCATCACGATCGAGCTGAAACGGCGGCTGGAGGAAAGCGATGCCGACGTGCTCCAGTTGGCGATCGCGGAGTTGCGACAACGCTATCATGGGACCGCTCCGGAGACCATCGTCCCTGTGGATCCGGGTGTGAAGGCGCCGGATACCGTCTTCGTGGTTCCCCAGCGTGGGGACAAGCGCAAGTTGCTGGAGTTGTGCGAGCGCAATGCGCGGTACTTCATGCTCGACAAGCAGAAGCAACAGGCGTTGGTGGACCCGGAAGCGGCCACGGACCGCATCCTGGAGCAACTGCAACAGGACCTGCGCCTTTCCGAGCTGCCGCGCCATATCGAGTGCTTCGACAACAGCAACACCCAGGGGACCGATCCGGTGAGCGCCTGTGTGGTGTTCCGTGACGGCAGGCCGAGCAAGAAGGATTACCGCCACTTCAACATCCGCACGGTAGAGGGTCCGGACGATTTTGCAAGCATGGAGGAGGCGGTCGAACGGCGGTACAGCAGGATGCTCACGGAGGCCCGGTCGCTTCCCCAGCTTATCGTGATCGATGGCGGAAAAGGGCAATTGAGCGCCGCCGTGAAGACATTGGAGCGGCTGGGCCTGCGCGGGCGGGTGGCGGTGATCGGCATCGCTAAGAAGCTGGAGGAGATCTACTTCCCGGACGACCCTTACCCCCTGCACATCGACAAGCGGAGTTCCTCGCTCAAGCTCATCCAACACATGCGCAACGAGGCACATCGCTTTGGCATCACCCACCATCGCGGCAAGCGGAACAAGCGCGTAGTGCACAGCCGCTTGGAGGAGATACCGGGCATCGGGCCATCCACCGTGAAGAAACTCCTGGAGCGTTTCGGCAGCGTGAAAGGTGTGGAGACCGCCAGCATGGAGGAATTGACCGGTACGATCGGCGCAGGAAAGGCCGCGATCGTGCGCAACAGGCTCGCCGGGGGAGGCACGCCATGATGCCCATTGTGTCCGTTCTGCTTCCTTTTCGGAACGCGGCAGCGACCCTTGATGCCGCGGTCGTCAGCATTGCCACGCAAACGTTCACCCCGTGGGAACTGCTGCTGATCGACAATGCAAGTGCCGATGCCGGCGCGGACATCGCGCGGCAATGGGCGATGCGTGACGAACGCATCCATCTGGTCCATGAACCACGGACAGGGATCGCACACGCACTGAACAAAGGACTTCGAACTGCACGCGGCCGCTACATCGCGCGCATGGACGCGGATGACATCAGCCTACCCGAACGTCTGGAGCGGCAGATCGCCCATCTTGACGCGCATCCGGAGATCGGCGTTCTGGGAACACGTACGCGCTTCGTCACGACCGTGGAAAAGAGCAGTGGCATGGCCTGGTTCGTCAACTGGCAGAACACGATCCTCGATCCGCACATGCACTACGTGAAGCGTTTCGTGGATGTGCCGCTCGCACATCCTTCGGTCGTGTTCCGCCGAGAGCTGGTGGACGAATACGGCGGGTACGATACGGGGCCCATACCCGAGGACCACGAGCTCTGGTTGCGTTGGATGGATGCGGGCGTACGTTTCGCCAAACTGCCGGAGGTGTTGGTGGAGTGGCGGGACCACGCCGCCCGCCTGAGCCGCACCCACCCGCACTACACCACCGAAGCGTTCTTTGCGCTCAAGGCCAAGTGGATCGCGCGGTGGCTGGACCGGAAATACCATGGCCAGCGACCGGTCATCATCGCCGGAACAAGTGGGCTATGTGTTGCCCGCGCGCGCTTGTTGGAACAGTTTGGCGTTCGGATCCATGCGTTCACGGACGTGCGTACGCGGGAGGTGGAGGGCTACCGCTTCATTCCCGCGATCGACCTGCCCGGACATGGAAAGGCGGTCATCGTGTCGATGATCTCGCAGCGCGGCACGGGAGATCGCATCGCGGAGTTCCTGACCGCCCGTGGGCTTGTCGAGGGGAGGGATCTTCTGCTTGCGGCGTGATGTTCGTCACCGTTCGCGAGCCCGATCGCGACCGAATTTGGCCGCATGTTGAAGCGTTCGTTCTTCACGGTCTCCGTGTGCCTCTCCATCCCTTCGGCCGATGCCCAGATCGAGGGCCGGGGTCTTGTTCTTGAGGAGGTCTCGATCCCTGGCATGCCCGGGTTGCAGGCCTTTGCCTGGGGACAGCATGATGGCCAGTGGTTGCTGATCGGCGGGCGAACGGACGGTCTGCACCGTCGACAACCTCCCTTCACCTTCCTGGCCTCCGACAACAATACCTCCGCATGGGTCGTGGACCCCGTGTTGGAGCAGGTCTGGTCCACCCCCCTGAGCGGTCTTCCGACAGCGCTGTACGAACAGTTGCAAAGCACGAACATGGAGTTCCAGCAGCGTGGGGACGTGTTGTACATGATCGGCGGCTACGGGTATTCCGGCACGGCGGGCGACCACGTCACCCACGCTCGGATCACGGCCGTTGATGTATCGAGCTGCATCAGCGCCATCAAGACCGGTGGCGCCATCGCCCCCTTCTTCCGAAGCCTGGCGGATACCCGGATGCAGGTAACAGGCGGCCAGCTTGGCATGGAAGGGGGCCACTTCCTGCTCGTGGGTGGTCAGCGCTTCATGGGACGGTACAATCCGATCGGGCCCGATTTCGGTCCGGGGTTCGAGCAGCAATACACGAATGCAATCCGCAGTTTCGAGGTGACCGACGACGGCACCACACTGGGTATCCTGGACTATACCGAGGTGATCGACACCACGGATCTCCACCGGCGCGACTACAACATGTTACCACAGGTGTTTCCGGACGGCTCGTTCGGGCATACCGTGTTCTCCGGTGTCTTTCGTTATGACCAGGACCTGCCTTGGCTGAACACCGTCGACCTGCACGGAACTTCCTTTTCGGTGGTCCCGGACTTCGAACAGTTGTTGAACCAATACCATACGGCCCATCTGGCCGCGTGGGACAGCCTCGCCAACAGCATGTCGAACGTCTTTTTCGGCGGCATTGGCGAGTTCTTTTTCGATCAGAACGGGGTGCTGTGGGACGACCCCAACGTACCCTTCGTTCGAACGATCAGTCTGGTCCGACGGGACCTGAACGGGGAGCTGACCGAGACCGCCATCGGCGACATGCCCGGATTGCTGGGGGCCGCAGGCGAATTCATTCCCTGGCAGGAGGCGCCCTTCGATGCGAACGGGATGCTCCGGCTCCATGACCTGGCCGGCGACACCATATTGGTCGGACACATCGTGGGAGGTATCGAGAGCTCCGCGGAGAACATTTTCTTCGTGAACACCGGCACACAGAGCGACGCCGCCCCAAGGGTATTCCGGGTGTACCTGACCTCGCTTGCAACGAAGGTGCCTGACCTCACGGAAATGGACGGCGCGCTAATCGCCATCGAGGGTCCGATGGACGGCGCTGCTTTGCGCGTTAGGATCACCCTTCCGGAGCGATCCTCCATCCAGCTGCTCGTGCTCGATGCGTCCGGACGGAGCCTGCGAACGGTGTTCCAAGGCCTGATGCCTGCCGGTCAACGCGTTTTATCCGTTCCAGTGGACGATCTGCCTTCGGGGGCGTTCCTGCTGGAGTTGACCGGAAGCGCGGGAACACGTTCACTTCGGTTCGTCCGTTGAACCGTTCAAGGGGATATGATGCGCTCCGCCCGCTTCGGACGCAGCGCGTCCCGCACGGTCCGCATATGCGCCTCTTCACATTCGAGAGTGGCCACACATCGCGCCGGGAAGGCGCTGGTCCACGTGCGTGGTCGTGTGATCCCTTCCCGGTAGCAGAACTCCTCCACGTGCCGGCAGAAATGTTCCGCGGTGGGTACCGCATCCGGGCCGAAGAAGTCCCAATGGAAACGGACCAGGGCCATTACGCGAGCTTTTCGCTGAGATCGCGCATCACCACGATCGGCGGCGCGCCTTGATACAGCATGCGGTAGGTCGCTTCGGTGATCGGCATGTCCGCCCGGAACCGTTGATTGATCTTGTGTACGCACTTCACCGCATAGTAGCCTTCGGCCACCATGTTCATCTCCAGCTGCGCCGCCTTCACGCTGTATCCCTTGCCGATCATGTTCCCGAATTCGCGGTTGCGGCTGAAGGTGGAGTAGGCCGTCACCAGGAGGTCACCGAGGTACGCGGGTTCGTTGATGTCACGGGTGATGGGATGTACGGCCGCCACGAACCGCTCGATCTCCTGGATCGCGCGGCTCACCAGCACCGCCCGGAAGTTATCGCCATAGCCCAGACCCACGCTGATCCCGGCCGCCACCGCGATCACGTTCTTGAGGATCGCTGCGTATTCGGTCCCATAAATGTCGTCGCTAAGCGTGGTGCGCATGAAGCGTCCGTTCAGGGCCTCGCCCATGGCAGCTGCTTTGGTGGCGTCCTGGGATGCGATGGTCAGGTAGCTGAGGCGTTCCATCGCGACCTCCTCCGCGTGACAGGGACCGCAGATCACGCCAAAGTCCTTTTCCGCCACCTTCCAATGGGTGAAAAGGTACTCCCCGACGATCTGGTCCGTCTGTGGCACGATGCCCTTCACGGCGCTGAACAGGGTCTTCCCTTGCAATGCATCCGGCGCCAGTGTGCCCAAAGTGTCCATTACGAATGCACTGGGTACGGCGAGCACCAGGGTGTCCGCCTCCCGGACGACCTGTGCCAGGTCGGTGTGCATCGCCAGGCGTGACACATCGAACTGTGCCGCGCTGATGTAGTTCGGGTTGTGCCCGTAGCGTTGGATGTGGTCGATCGCCGCCTGTCCGCGCAACCACCAGCCGACCGGTGCGTTGTTCTGGGCCAGCAGTTTCACCAGGGCCGTGCCCCAGGAACCACCGCCGATCACCGTCACCCTGCCGACCGCCATCAGAATTGGATGTCTGCCTGCATCTCCTTGCCGTCACGCAGTACGGTCACCTTGGTGGCATCACCCTTCTTGAACATGCTGAGCCCCTTCATGTAGCTCATCATGTCGATCACCTCCGCATCACCAAGCTTGATCACCACGTCGCCCGGCTTGAGGCCGGCATGCGAGGCCGGTTTCCCGTCCGTCACCCCATCGATACGCATCCCGCGACCATCGAACATGTAGTCGGGTACCACGCCCAGCGTCACGGTGAAGCGCGGGGTCTTGGAGGTGTCCGCGTCCTGCGTCCTGGTGAAGGCGAGCTTGCCGTTGTCGTTCAAGGTGGTGATGGCCGCCTCGATGTAGCGCACGACGCTCAACAGGCCGGGATAGTTGATCTTCTCCTCGTCATCGCTGGGTTTGTGGTAGTCCTCGTGCGCGCCGGTGAAGAAGTGCAGCACCGGAATGTCCTTCAGATAGAACGATGTATGGTCACTGGGACCGATGCCGCCCTCGGATGTCTTGATCTTCAAATCGCCCGCCGTCAGTCCGTCCACTTCGGCCCACGCTGGGGAGGTGCCCACGCCGTTGATCTCCAGATCACGCGTGGAGTCCATGCGACCCACCATGTCCAGGTTGATCATGTAGTTGATCCGATCGAGGGGCACCGTGGGGTGCTTGGTCCAGTAGTTCGATCCGTACAATCCTTTTTCCTCACCACTGAAGGCGAGGAAGAGGTAGTCGTTCGCGCGGGCCTCGTCCATCTCGGTGAGGTCGCGTGCGAGTTGCAGCATGGCGGCCACGCCGCTGGCATTGTCGTCGGCACCGTTGTGGATCGCCGGTTCGCCACGCCACAGGCTTCCTTCACCGCCATAACCCAGGTGGTCCAGATGCGCTCCGATCACTACGACACCATCCTTCCCATTGTCGAGCATGCCTACCAGGTTATGGGCGGTCATCTCGGGCCGATCGATGTCGATGCCGATCGCACAGGGGTTGTTGTCCGGAAGGAGGGTCTTGTACCGATCCCCTTTCAGGAAGACCACAGGCACGCCGATGGGTTGCATTTTCGGCGAGAGCTCGGCCGACGGATCCTCGGCATCCGGATCGTCATTGTACAGCACCACCGCTACGGCACCCAGTTCCATGGCCTTGTGCACACGGTCTTCCAGGTCGTTGTACGCAAGGTATTTCGAGTGCGGGTGGATCCCATCGGGTGAACTGACGGAGAGCGCTACGCACCTCCCCTTGGGGTCCTTGCCGGCATAGTCATCATAATCCAGCTCAGGGGCCTGGATGCCATAGCCGCATTTGATCGTCTTGCCCAACACCTGCCCGTTCGAGGACCAGGTCAACGGATACCATTCTTCACCGACCTTCAGTTTCCTGCGACCGATCTGCAATGCGTTCTTCGCGCCGAGCATGGGCTGTCCCGCGAAATGGAACGGCTGGTCGTAGGTGGCGCTGTCGCCATACGGCATCAGGCCGATGCTTGAGAATTTCTGGACCACGTAGTCATCCGCGAGCCGCTCCCCCGAAGTGCCTGCTTCACGTCCCTCAAGCCGATCGCTGGCGAGGTATTGGATGTCGTACTTCATCTGGTCCATCGCATCCTGATCACCCATCATCTGCGCGGCGAGCGGCACGGGCAAGGAGCAGACCAGGAGCGATGCGATCGGGAGGGTCCTCTTCATGGCCCGCAAAGATACTCCCGGGGTACCCGGGGCCTGTCCGGCGCGTTCTTTGTGCGGAACCCGTACCATGAAAAAGCTCCTTGTCGCACTGGCCGGCATCCTGGCCTTCCTCTACCTGATGAACCCGACCCTCGGCATTTTCGAACTGCTTCCGGACAACATCCCCTTGGTCGGAAACCTTGATGAAGCCACGGCGACCATGGTGTTGCTGGCCGTGCTGCGGTATTTCGGATGGGACCTTACCGACCTGTTCCGGCCCGCACAGCCCAAGTTGGCAGCGAGGCAGTGATACCTCGGACGCGCGGGAAGGCGATCTTCGGGGCCATGCTGCTCCGAAAGATCCTCTTGTTCCTCGCTCTTGGCCTTCTTGCTTGTTCCCCCCCCCACGGTGGGCCGGCTGCGCTCGATCCTCCCGGCGACGATATCCCGATGGATGTCCTCTTCGCGCAGGACCACCGCGATGTGGTATCGCTTTGCGCCTTTCTTTTGGACACCAACGCCACCGTGCGACGCGACGCCGCGATCGCCCTGGCAAGCGTGCAGGACACTGCGGCCAGTGCTTGCCTGACCAAAGCCCTTGACGACCCCGACGCTCTAGTGCGACGCAATGCGTTGTTCGCATTGAGCTTCATCGCGGACAGCATCCTGCTGCAACAGATCATCACGACCGCGGATGCCGAACCGGATACGGCCATTTCCCGCGTGATGCACGAGGCCGTGTTCCGCGCCGAACTGCGTGCGCGACCACGGGATGCCGCTTTCCTGATCAGCTATCTGGAGAGCACCGATCGCGACATCCGCACCCGCGCAGCGCAAACATTGGCGCGTTTGCCACAGGAGCAATTGGTCCCGGCAACGGATGACATCCTGCATGCGTTCGAGGTGGAACGCGACCCCAACGTGCGCATGTTCCTGGTAGGTGCCTTAGGACATGGCACGACCCCGGAGGTGATCCAGCTGCTCAAGCGGCTCGGAACGAACGACCCTTTGCCGATGATCCGTGTCGCGGCCGTTCGGGCGCTGAGTGCGTCACGTGATGCCGCCCTTGCCGGTTACTTGTTCGACCGGACCAATGACTCCGCGAGCAGCGTGCGCCAAGCCGCCTTGGAGCAACTTGAGCGCCTGCCTCCTCCCTTGGATGGTGAAGCCGCCTGGCGCGCGGGTCAGCAACATGATCGGTTGGCGATCAAGATCGCCCTGTACGGTATCGCGCTGCGTGATGGCGACGAAGGCACACGCAATGCCGCGCGGTTGCTGATGCGCAGCATGGCCGAACAGGATCTCGGCCCCTACCGCAACGCGGACCTGATCACGGCGATGGCGTGGGACCCGGACGAGGATCGGTCGGGCGAGCTACGGGCGATCCTCCATGCCCCGCGCACTCCTCCGGAAAAACAGGCGGCCTTCTCGGCCTTGTTGCGGATCGCCGGCAACGCTGAAGGATCGACGACCAACATCACACCAGCCAGTGCCATACGCGATGCGCTGAGCACCCACGATGCCGGCCTCATCGCCGCTGGCTGTGAGACCTTGGCCGGCATGGACAGCACACAGGTCCGTGAGGCCCTGGGGAACGGCATGATCAAGGAGGCGCGGACCGCATTGCATCCCATCCGCGATCTCGAGACGATCCAATTGCTCGATGACGCCGAAGCGCAACTGGCCGGTCGACCAAGGCCGATGCACACTGCCCCACCCTTCAACCATCCGATCCACCGCGACCGGCTTTCCTACCTGCAGCAGGACCAGAAATACCGCATCGCGACGACGAAAGGCGACATCATCCTGGCCATCGAGCCCGATGCGGCGCCTGGCACATCCGCGGCCTTCGACTCCTTGGTCGCTGCGGGGTATTACGATGGCAAGGCCTTTCATCGGATCGTCCCGGACTTCGTCGCGCAAGGCGGTTGTCCACGCGGCGACGGTTATGGCGGCATGAATTGGACGATGCGCACGGAGATCGGCCTGCGCGGTTTCACCCCCGGCGCGGTAGGTGTGGCCTCCGCCGGACGCGATACGGAAAGCTGCCAGTTCTTCCTCATGCTGGCGCCCGCGCCCCACCTGGATGGTCGTTACACACGCTTTGCGCACGTTGTGAGCGGTATGGATGTGGCGGAGATGCTCGAGGTGGGTGATATCATGGTCCATATCGCCCGCACGGACTAGTCCGGTCACCTGGTATCCGGACCAAAGAACAGCACCCCCTATCGGCGATCGGGGAACAAAGCCGTCCATTCCCTTCCCAACCTTTCGCTGAAGACCTGGGCCCCCGTGTAGTTGACGTGCGAGGTGTTCAGAAAGTCGACATCGGGCAATTCGTCCCTGGAGTGGTCCAGGACCGTCACATTCACCAGGCTGTCCAAACCCGCGAGGTAAGCCTGCGCAGCGCCCAGGTCCTTGAAATTGGTGAAATAGGACCGGTGGTAGGGGGCGGCCACGATGATGATCCGTCGATCGGTGGAGCGGACCAGGTCCAGGAAGACCGAATCCTTCCCCTGGGGGTCGATCCATCGCATCTGTGTCGCCAGGCGCCGACGGACCTGTTCCTGGAAGCGGGACCGATCATGGCGACCGTTGTCGAACACGCCACCGGCAGAGCGGACATTGCCCTTGGAGCGCTCCCCGAGCAGGGCCTTCAGATAGTCGTCATACAACCCGAAGAACCGCAGACCGGGGAACCGATGGTACCAGTGCAGCTCTTCCGCGACATAGGCACGCACCGTCGGGTGTTCCAGGTTCGGAACGAAGTGGGCCATGTTCCCCACCTTGTGTTGGAAGAACTCGAAATCCCAATTGATGAGGATCGGGGTCCGGCGCTCCTTGCGAAGCTCTTCGGCCAGCATCACTTCCACCAGTTCATGCTCTGTCTTCTCGATACCGTAATCGAAGGCGTGTGCGTCGATCCGTTCAGGAACGTACGAGCCCGCCGCGCGCGACGAACCAAGGATCGGCACTTCGTCCGGGGCGTTCCCGGTGAACATGCGATGCACCTTGTACGCGCCGGCGGAGCGTGCCGGGAGGATGAGGAACCGCATCGCCAGCAGGTCCATCAACCAGCAGCCCAGCACGATCCCCGCCATCACGGGAAGCAGCAACCGGGTGAACGCCCGCCTAGAACTGGAAGTAGATGAACTCTCCGCCATTGCTTCCCAGCAGTATGATGGTCAGTGTCGTGAGCACAAGGAACACGCGTGGCGAGCGCAGCCGAAGGTCATAGGGCAGTCGGTAGCTGGCCGCCAGCAGAAGGATGAGCCCGACGCCCAGGAGCGGTACAAGCATGCCACCACGCAAAGCGAGCGAAGCTGGACTCCAATCGCCATCCGGCCGGAAGATCCCGCCCAGCACGGACAGCGCTTGGTCCATGTCGGCCGCGCGGAAGAACACCCAGGCAAGGGTCACCAGCACCAGTGTCATCGACCGATCGAACGCTCGTCGAAGACCCGGTAGCCTGTCCGAGCGGATGGCACGCGCCAGGGTCCGGGCCGGTGCCTTGAGCACGAGCGCAAGGATCAGGTAGGACCCGTGCAGGAACCCCCAGACGATGAAGGTCCAGTTCGCCCCGTGCCAGAGCCCGCTCAGCATGAAGGTCACCATCAGGTTGCCGTACCAGCGCCATTTCACCACGCGATTGCCCCCCATGGGGATGTACACGTAGTCCCGGAACCAGCTGGACAAGGAGATGTGCCATCGCGACCAGAACTCGGATATGGACGAGGACAGGTACGGCCGTCGGAAGTTCTCCATAAGCCGGATCCCGAGGATGTTGGCCGTCCCGATGGCGATGTCCGAATAACCCGAGAAATCGCAATAGATCTGCACGGCGAAGAAAACGGTGCCTACGAGCAGGGCAATGCTCGAGACCCCCTCCGGACGGTCGTAGACCATATTGACATATCCCGCCAATCCGTCCGCGACCACTACCTTCTTGAAGAAGCCATAGGCGATCTTCACCAGCCCATGCTCCAGAGCGGCATAGGAGAACCGCTTCCGCTCATGGAACTGATGCAACAAGGCCTGCCCGCGCTCGATGGGTCCGGCCACCAATTGGGGGAAGAACATGACGAAGAGGGCGAAGATCCCGGGATGTCTTTCGGCCTTCAGGTTCCCGCGATACACTTCGACGGTGTAGCTAAGACTTTGAAAGGTGTGAAAGGAAAGGCCGATGGGGAGCAGGATACCGAGGTCCGGGATACCATAGGACAGGCCTGCCGCCCTGAACAGTTCGCCGATGTTCTGGTTCAGGAAGTTCCAGTATTTGAATACCGCCAATACACCTACGTTGGCGATGATGCTCGCCAGCAGGAAGAGCCTGCGTCGGCGTCCCGTGCTGCCCTCGATGAGAATGCCGGCGATGTAGTCCACGGCGATGGTGAAGCCCAGGATCAGGATGTACACGGGCACGAACGCCATGTAGAAATAGCAGCTGGCCAGCAGCAGCCAAAGCCAACGGAAGCGATGAGGCAGCAGGAAGTAGGTGGTGCATACCACCGGGAAGAAGACGAGGAACGCGCTTGAGTTGAAGAGCATTCCCGATGACCGTCAATCGAACTTCTCCGGCCGCATCTGCGGGAAGAACAGCACCTCCTGGATCGCTGGTCGGCCGGTAAGCAGCATCACCACGCGGTCCACGCCAATGCCCACGCCGCTGGTCGGCGGCATGCCGAACTCCAGCGCGCGCAGAAAGTCCTGGTCGATGAACATGGCCTCATCGTCTCCGCGTTGCTGGAGCTCCAGCTGGTGTTCGAACCGCTCACGCTGGTCGATCGGGTCGTTCAGCTCGCTGTAGGCGTTTGCCACCTCGAAGCCGTTCACGAAAAGCTCGAACCGTTCCGTCAGGCGCGGGTCGTCGCGGTGTTTCTTGCAGAGCGGGCTCATCTCTACCGGGAAGTCCATGACGAAGGTGGGCTGGATGAGTTCAGGCTGCACGAGCACGCTGAACAGCTCGTCGATCAACTTGCCCTTGCCCATGGCGGTGGTCACCTCCACGCCGTGCGTTCTGCAGAGCTCGCCCAATTCCTTTTCATCCATCTCCAGCACATCCTTGCCGGTCCTGTCCTTCAGGCTTCCACACATGGTGATGCGCTGGAAGGCGGGGCCGAGATCGATGTGGGTGCCTTGGAAATCGGTGGTCGGCGATCCGTTGGATGCCGTGGCCACGTGGCGGAAGAGCCCCTCGATGAAGTCCATCATCCACCGGTAGTCCTTGTAGGCCACGTAAAGTTCCATCACGGTGAACTCCGGATTGTGGGTGCGGTCCATGCCCTCGTTCCGGAAGTTGCGGCTGAACTCGTACACACCCTGGAAGCCGCCCACGATAAGGCGCTTCAGATAGAGTTCATTGGCGATCCGCAGGTAGTAGGGAACGTCAAGGGCGTTGTGGTGGGTGATGAACGGCCGCGCGGCGGCACCGCCGGGAATGGGCTGGAGCACAGGGGTGTCCACCTCGACATAGCCGGCGTCGTCCATGTATCTGCGCATGGCACTGACGGTCCGGGTGCGCTTCAGAAAGGTCTCCCGCACGCCGTCGTTCACGATCAGGTCCACATAGCGCATGCGGTAGCGCAGCTCGGGGTCGCCGAAGGCATCGTGCACGTTGCCCTCCTCATCCGTCTTCACGACCGGAAGCGGGCGCAGGGCCTTGCTCAGCAGTGTGAGCGACCTGACATGCACAGTGATCTCGCCCGTGCGGGTCTTGAACACATGGCCGTTCACCCCGATGAAGTCGCCCAGGTGGAGCAGGTGCTTCCACACTTCATCGTATGGTGCCTTGTCCTCACCGGGTGCGATCTCATCGCGCGCCACATAGATCTGCTGGTCGCCGGTGTGGTCGCGCAGCACGGCGAAACTGGCCTTGCCCATGATGCGGACGCTCATGATCCGACCGGCGATCGTCACCAGTGCGGGATCCCCTTCCTCCTTGAACAGCTCCTTCACGTCCCTCGCTGTGGCGGTCACCGGGAATTCCGCGGCGGGAAAGGGTTCGATGCCGAGCGCGCGAAGCTTGTCCAAAGCCTCCCGGCGCGCGATCTCCTGGTCGGAAAGGACGTGTGCCATGGCGTTGCGCAAAATGGGTCGCGAAGATACCCGGAACCGGCGGAGGGCCTGATGCGTAAGAGCGGTCTAATTTCGCAATGACATCATCGGATCCATGTACAAGCTCATCGACGCCTTCCCAAAGCAGCTCAAGGAAGCGCTGGAGATCGGCCGGAAGGCCCAGCTCAGAAGCCCTGAAGGGCCCTATACGAACGTGGTGGTCACGGGCCTCGGCGGCAGCGGGATCGGCGGACGTATCGCCGCGCAACTGGTCCAGAAGGAGGCGAAGTGCCCCATCGAGGTATACAACAACTACTACCTGCCCGGCTACGTCGGCCCCAAAAGCCTGGTGATCGCCTGCAGCTACAGCGGCAACACCGAGGAGACCCTCGCCGCGATGGAGCAGGCCATAAGCAAGGGTGCTCGCGTGTGCGTGATCACCAGCGGGGGTGCCATGCTGGAGACCGCAAGAACGAAGGGCCTTGACCATGTCGTGATCCCGGGAGGGAACCCGCCCCGCACCATGCTCGCATACTCGCTTGTCCAGCAGTTCCATCTGCTGCACCACTTCGACATCATCGGGGATGGTTTCGAGGGGGCGATCAAGAGCGCGGCCGGCATGCTCGAGGACCAAAGGACGCAGATCCAAGCTGCGGCGAGGGGGCTTACGGAGAACCTGTTGGGCAAACGACTGGTGATCTACAGCGAGGCCAACACCGAGGCGGTGAGCATCCGCTTCCGCCAGCAGGTGAACGAGAACAGCAAGGAACTGTGCTGGCACCATGCCATTCCTGAGATGAACCACAACGAGCTGGTGGGCTGGGCCGGGGGTAGCGACGACATCGCCGTGGTGCTGTTCCGGCACAAGGAGGACCACGAGCGCTCCCAGGTGCGCATGGCGATCAACAAGGAGGTCTTCGCCCGCCATACGCCGCACATCTTCGAGGTGTGGAGCAAGGGCGATACGGCCTATGCACGCCAGCTGTACCTGATCCACCTGGGCGATTGGGTGAGCTACTTCTGGGCCGAGAAGAAGGGCGTGGACCCCACCGAGATCGCGGTGATCAACATGCTGAAGGGAAAGTTGGCGGAAGTGAAGTAGCCGTACGCGGTGGGTCGCACGATGCTGACCTTTGTTCCGTGCGACGGATCCACTTTCACGACCTCGGCATGATCGACTACGCTAAAGCGTGGGACCTGCAGCACCAACTGTTCCAGGCCACCATCGATCGAAAGATCGCCAACCGGGCCCTTCCGGAAGGGGAACAGGTCGCGACGGAAGATCATCTCCTTTTCTGCGAGCATCCGCATGTCTTCACCTTGGGTAAGAGCGGCAAGGCCACGCACCTCTTGCTGAACGAACAAGGACTGCGGGAAAAGGGGGTGAGGTTCTTCCCCATCGACCGGGGTGGTGATATCACCTATCATGGTCCGGGGCAGATCGTGGGCTATCCCATCTTCGACCTGGACCACCACTTCACCGACATCCATCGTTTCCTGCGCACGCTGGAGGAGGCGGTCATCGGCACGTTGGGGGCATATGGCATCAAGGCCGGCCGCATCCAGGGGTTGACCGGGGTCTGGTTGGACCTGGACGACCCGACCGAGGCCCGAAAGATCTGCGCCTTCGGCATCCGCGCCAGCCGCTGGGTCACCATGCACGGCTTCGCGTTCAACGTGAACACCGACCTCTCGTATTTCCAGCATATCGTGCCATGTGGAATACCGGACAAGGGCGTGACCAGTTTGTCGAAGGAACTGGGCTGTGAGGTGCCGATGCAGGAGGTGAAGGAGCGTTTGAAGGTGGAGTTGGCCGATCTTTTCGACGTGGAACTGGTCCGTGGATGACCGTACTTTCGAGCCAACGCCGTCCCATGCGCTTCCTGAAGAAGTTCCTGCTCTGGCTGGTCATCGTGCTGGCCGTGCTCACCGCCCTGGCCTACCTCACGGGCAACGGCCACATCCCACGAGGGGTGTGGTACACCTATCTGCGCGGCCGGAACGGTCCGGAGATCGACGACCGGGACTTCTTCCCCTACGACGCCATCCCGGCGGACGATCCGCAACCCTGGCCCAAGTCCTCGCGCAATGGCAAGGTGTCGCTCACGGCCGAACAGGAAGCACGCCTGAAGGAATTGTATTCGGTGGGCTTCGTGGTGGTGCAGAACGACAGTCTCCTGTTCGAGAAGTACTGGAGCGGGTGGGATGCCGACAGTGTGAGCAATTCCTTCAGCGTCGCAAAGAGCTACATCAGCGTGCTGACGGGCGTGGCCATGCAGGAGGGAAGGATCGACAACGTGTTCCAAAAGGTCGGTGACTTCCTTCCGGAGTTCAAGGGAGGCTGCAAGGAGAAGATCACGATCTGGAACCTGCTGACCATGAGCACAGGCCTGGATTGGAGTGAAAGTGGTGCCGACCCGTTCAGCGACAATGCGAAGGGCTACTACGGCTATCACGTCCGCGAGCTGAGCATCGATCAGCCATGTCGGGATGAACCGGGCACCGAATTCGACTACATCAGCGGCAGCACCCAGATCATGGCCCAAGTGCTGGAGAAGGCCTATGGCCAGAACCTGGTGACCCTGACCCGCGAGAAGATCTGGAAGCCCCTCGGCTGCGAACATGAGGCCTATTGGGGCAAGGACCGTCAGGCTGGCGACTACAAGGCCTTCTGCTGCCTTTACGCCACCGCCCGCGACTTCGCACGGATCGGTCAGTTGTACCTGGACAGTGGAATGTGGAAAGGACGACGGGTCGTTCCCGAGGAGTATTGGGAGGCCTCCATCACCCCGGCCAAGCTCGATGACAAAGGCGCACCGAACCGGCGATACGGGTATTATTGGTGGCTGGCCGATCTGGACGGAAGGCCCATCTATTATTGCCGTGGGTTCCACGGGGAATATGTCGTCGTGATCCCCTGGGAGCGCCTGGTGATGGTTCGGACCGGAATGAAGCGCGAGGAGGTGAACGAGACAGGGCATCCGACGGACGTGTTCGAATGGATCGCGATCGCCCGCGCACTGGCCACGCAGGGAACATGAAGGCGGACATCCACAGACCGCGCGTGGAGGGTGTCGCGATGGCCATCGTACAGGAGCGGGATGCGGAGGACGAGCCGGGCTGGTACGTTTACCTGATCAACCGGAACACCGTGCCCTTGGAGAACGTGCTGGTCAGCTCCCGTGGCTACGGCGAGATCGAAGGCGAACAGCGGCGCACTTCGGAAATGCGCCATTTCCTGGAGACGCTCGGCCCGAAAAGCTGGGCGCGCATCGAACGGATCGTTGAGGAGGTGTTCCCCCTGAGCAACCAGTACTGGCTCAGCTTCTACATCGACGGGGTCATCCACGACAAGAAGTACATCTTCCTGCCGGAAAGCATTTCGTCGGAACACTTCACGGACCTGCCGCTGATGGAGCGGCGGGGTGTGATGATCGAGTGAGCCCGGGTAACTTCGTCCATGCCGTCCCGGGAACACCATGACCGGGTCCGGGCACCGAACGTGCGCAACGAACAAGTGAGGGACCTCACCAAGGTCCTCTTCCTCGACATCGAGACCGTTCCCTCCACATACCGATGGTCGCAACTGGATCCCATGATGCAGCAGTATTGGGACCAGAAGACACGGTTCCGACAGGGGTCCCAGAACATGAACGCCGCCGACCTGTACCGGGAGGCGGGGATCTATGCGGAGTTCGGGCGGATCATCTGCATCGGCGTCGGGCGCATCGAGAAGCAGGCCGATGGCCCCCATCTTCGTGTGACCACCTTGCACGGCGATCACGAGCGGGATGTGCTCGAACGCTTCGTGGACCTCTTGGACAAGCATTACAACACGGACGAGCACTGGCTGTGCGGGCACAATGGCAGGGAGTTCGACTTCCCCTTCATCGCGCGACGGTGCGTGGTGAACGGTCTGTCTCTGCCGCGCCTGCTCGACATCGCCGGGCTGAAGCCCTGGGAGGTCGGGCACTTGGACACCATGAACCTCTGGTCCTTCGGTGACCGCAAGAACTTCACCTCACTGGCGCTGCTGACGCACCTCCTTGGCATACCCACGCCGAAGGACGACATCACAGGCGCGGACGTGGCACGGGTATACTACGAGGACCAGGACCTCGACCGGATCACCACCTATTGCCGCAAGGACGTAGTGGCCACCGTGCAACTCTATCTCCGCCTGACCGGGCGGCAGATGATCCCCGAACGCAACATCGGCCAGGTGTGATCGGTCCCACGGATATTCTGCTCACCGTTGACGACCTGAACGTGCATCTCGGTGATGCCCACGTTGTTCAGGGAGTCTCCTTTTCGCTTCACGCCGGAGGAACGATCGCCATTGTCGGCGCCTCCGGTTCAGGCAAAACGGTGACCTCGCTGGCCCTCATGGGGCTTTTGCCGAGGAAGGGCTCCCGTATCGAAGGACGCGCGGAATTGCAGGTCGGCGAAGGTCGCGTGGACCTGCTATCGATCGGAGAGAAGGCTCTTCGACGCTTGCGCGGTCCCCATGTGGCGATGGTGTTCCAGGAGCCGATGACCGCTCTCGATCCGGTATACACTGTCGGCGAACAGGTGGCAGAGGCCATCCGCCATCACTTGGGGATCCCCACCAAAGAGGCACGCGAACGTGTCGTAAGGCTTTTCCAGGAAGTGCGACTCCCGGACCCGGAGCGGGTGATCGACCGGTATCCGCACCAATTGAGCGGAGGACAGAAACAGCGCGTGGTGATCGCCCTGGCGCTGTGCTGCGATCCCGGTGTGCTGATCTGTGACGAGCCGACGACCGCTTTGGATGTGCTGGTGCAGCGCGATATCCTGGACCTGTTGCGCACGCTGTCCCTTCACCGGCGGATGGGCATGCTCTTCATCACCCACGACCTCGGCGTGGTTCGCGAGCTGGCCGACCGCGTTTTGGTCATGCACCGGGGTCATGTCGTGGAGCAGGGACCCATCCAGGAGGTATTCCAAGCACCTCGACATCCCTATACCCGTGGGTTGCTCGCCTGTCGGCCCGTGGCCGGTGATCATCCCCGCCGGTTGCCCACTGTGGAGGACCACCTCCGGGGACGCGTGGGGCCGGGCCTCATGCACCGCGTGGCACGCAGCGAACGCGAAGCGCATCTGGAACAGTTGATGGCCGGGGCGCCCCTGCTGCGTGTGGATTCCCTGGACAAGGCCTACCCGGCGCCGGGCGGTGCCTTCAGGCGCAAGCAACCCCCGGTCCATGTCCTGCACAGGGTGTCGTTCGCCGTTCACTCCGGTGAATCGCTCGGGATCGTAGGTGGCTCCGGCTGTGGCAAAACGACCTTGGGAAGAAGCATCCTTCAACTGATCCATCCCACCAGCGGACGTGTGCACTATGGGGATACCGAACTGACCCGACTGGACGATCGGGAAATGCGCAGGATGCGCCGTGAACTGCAGCTCATCTTCCAGGACCCCTACGCCAGCCTGAACCCGCAGCTGACCGCAGGTCGCGCGATCACCGAAGCCATGCGTGTACACGGCATCGGCAGGAATGGCGCGGACCGCCGGGATCGTGCGGTGCGGCTGCTCGAACAGGTCGGCATGGAGGCGACGCATGCGGACCGCTACCCGCATCAGTTCAGCGGCGGGCAGAGGCAGCGCGTGGTGATCGCCCGGGCGCTCGCGGTCGAACCGCGACTGATCGTCTGCGACGAAAGTATCGCGGCGCTCGATGTGAGCATTCAGGCACAGGTCCTGAACCTGCTGAACGACCTGAAGGACGAGCATGGGCTCACCTATCTTTTCATCAGCCACGACCTGAACGTGGTACGCTACATGTGCGATCGGATCCTTGTGCTCGAGCAGGGGCGCCTGGTGGAATTGGGTCCGGCCGATGAGGTGTGTGACCATCCGAAGGCATCCTACACGAAGCGCTTGTTGCAGGCCATTCCCGGATCGCACTGAGCGCAGGCCCGACGTACTTTGCGCCCACCACGATCGTGAAGGAACGCCTCAGGAACATCGGCATCGCCCTGGGCATGGGCTTGATCACCCTGGTGCTGGCCGAGCTCACCATCCGATGGGTGCTGTTCGGCCAAGGCAAGGCCTTCTCGAACCTGCGTCGCCCGGAACTGTATGCCCGCAACTATCCGGACACCACCGGAGCGATCTTCTCGGAGGAGTATTGGAAGTTGTATACCCTGCTCGGTGGCGCCGAACGCCCTCCCGCAACCCCGCATCCCCTTTTGGGCTGGGTCGGCCATTTCGACCGTACGACCTATGCCCCGATGTACGCGCCTCCCGCCAACGGGCGCCGGCCCGTGCTGCTCTTCGGGGATTCGTTCGCCCAATGCGTGGAGGCCACCTGTTTCGAGGATATCCTGAACGCGGACAGCGCCTTCGCCCGCGAGCATTATCTCGTGAACTACGGCGTTGGTGGCTACGGTCTCGACCAGATCGACCTGCTCTACCGGCAGGTGGTCGATCGCTATGAACATCCCTTCATTGTGTTCAGCATGATGACCCGCGACATGGAGCGGGCGATGTTCAGCGCACGGATCGGGGAGAAGCCCTTCTTCACACTGAGGGGCGATAGCCTGGCCCTGCAGAACGTACCGATCGATCCTGACGCCAGGGCATGGTTCGCCGACCATGGGCCGGGCATCCCGTCCTACCTCGGCCGCCTGGTCGCCCACGTCGTGTTGAAGGACAGCCTGGCCTCCGAAGCGGCGACCGTCCGCTTCAAGGAGGGCATGCGCCGTTTGAACGAAGCGCTCATGCGGGACGCCATCGACGACATGAACGACCGGCACATCGACCATCTGGTCCTGGTCTTCGAACCGATGTACCGATCGTCCTATGATCCACGCTATTTCTTCCTGCGCGATCTCCTGGAGGAAATGGACGAACCATATCTCTTCACGGGCGACCTGGTGCGCGCGGACGGTCTTCTCGGAGGCGATTATTCACGCTACGAGCAAACAGCGAACGGCCATCCGACCGAATACCAGAACCGCTTGATCTCCCGGGCCATCGAACGGTATGTGCTTCATCCGGAGAGCCGCGACTCCCTGAGGCGGGCGAACGCAAAGATGCATGCCTTGCGTCTGAAGGAGGCTGACCCGACCAGTGTGGAACACTTCGAGTTGGCGATCCGCAGGGACGAAGCATGGTGGCGCAGTGTCCTTGAGAAGGCACGAGATCAGGGGGTTTCCGCGGACAGCATGCTGCACCGTGATGCCGTCTACATGCACCTGGAGGCCATGAAGCAATGGAGCGCACCTTGAGGACCATGGTCTTCCTCTGCATCGGCATGCTCTGCGCGTGCAGCGTCCGGGACCGCTCATGGGACACGCCGGGAGATCCGCGTTCACTGTTGGGGGTGCGGGTCGGCGATCGTCAGGTCCATCCGAACCTGTTCTGGGATTTCGAGAATGCCGGAACCGTCCCGAAAGGAAGCACGGACACCACCCGCGCCCATGGCGGTCATAGATGCCTGGTCTTCCGAGCGGGAGAGGAATACGGCCCACCGGTCCGCCGCGCGGTGCGCGATGTGGCGGAGGAGCTCGCGGCCATCGAGGTGGGATTCTGGTACTATGCGGAGGATGCCGACCCACGCATCGGGGCGGTCGCGACGATCGAAAGGGACGACGGGCAACGCATCGCCTGGTTCGGGAAGGAGATCAAGGCCGAAGAACAGAAGCCGGGGGAATGGGTCCGATGCAATGCGGAATTCCTGGTCCGGGATCTTCCCGTGCAGCTCTCGGACAGCATCACGATCTATCTGTGGAACAAGGGGCGCACGGAGGTATTTGTGGACGACCTCTCCATCCATTTCAAAAGCCGGTCACCACTGGGTACGGCAGCGGATGCGGTCGGAGGATCCCGTCCTCGACGCATTGTCGTTCCCGACATGGCCCGGCTGGCCATCGACTCCGTCCCGGAACAGGTCATCGGATACGTACCCGATGAAATGCTACCCCGGCCCGGCCATACCGTGGAACCCGGGCCGCAGACCGTTGATCTACCGGGCTCGGCGGGTCGGGTCGATTGGCGCATTGGAAGTGCCTTCCTGTTCTGGGTGCGCGGGTCGGACACTGTCCTGATCCGTCCGTTCGTGCAAGTGCTGCATCGTGATCTTCTGAGCTACGAACGCCTGGTGGGGTGGCCGACAGCGACCGGTCTCGTACTGGTCGGGTACGATTTGGATAAAGGGCGTGTGGCCGAACACCCTGGACCAGTGGCCATGAAGCTCATGACCCCGGGATCGCCATGAGACCCGTTCTTCTTTCCCTGCTGGGGGGGCTGGTGCTTGGCTGTGGCTCGGAGGCCACGACCGAGGGACCAGCGCGATGGGCTTCGGACCTCGCTCCGTTCGGTGGGCTGGACGTCTCCGAGGGAGTGGCGCTCGACCTCGATTACACCGATGCGATCGATTCCGGGTTCCGGGTCCCCAGCGCAGCACAGGTCGATGGAGGCTTCTTCACCGCCCGGTTCCATCTCCGGGACACGATCCACCCCGGGCGCAGGTTCCGATACAAGCTCTACTACCGGAACGAGAGCTATCACTTCCCCGAACTGGACGGCTCCGGTGCGCAGCATCCGGATGCCTGGGAGAATTTCTATGGTTCCTGGGAGAACGCACATGAAGGGTTCCGGACAACGACTCCCGTGGATGCCCCGGGGATCGAGGTGACCTGCCAATGGCGGATCGCCGGCGATCCGCGCGATGAGTCCCGTTACCGAAGGAATGGTGTACGTGCACGCTGGGCGCGGAACCCCCGCGTCGGGGAGTACAGTGTGCTGCTCGTGGTCGTTCCCGAGGACCGCTTCGAGGCGCTCAAGCTCGCGAAAGGCGTGATCGATATCGGTGACACCTCGGCCGCCTACATCGAACCGTACTGGTACTTCCTCCATGGGCCGGGGGCACACATGGCGGATGTGCAGGTGCTCCAGGCCGATCGCCGCCTCACCGTGCGCGCGCATCCGGACCCGGGTGCCGGGATAGCCGTACTGGACTCCACTGTCGCGGACCGTAGTGCCTACTGCGCGACCTGTGGGCACTCCGCAACGATGCTGGAACGCGCTCCGTTCGAACAGTTCATCCAGTACATCGATCCCTCCACCACCTTCCGCAACGTACCCGTGATCGCGGACGTGCTGGACAACGGCTATACGCCGGAGGATCACGACCGCTATCGATGCGCCATGCCGGAGTCGTGGATGGTGGATGCACGTCCGACCACCTCCACGACACCCTGCGCCACGGTGCGAGCCGACCCCGACCGTCACATGATCGAACTGCGGAACCCCGCATCCACCGAAGGGCATCTGCGCAAGGAGAACGTGGCCATCCGGTCCAGGCACGGGACCACTTATGGGCGCTACCGCATTCGCTGCCACCTGCCGCGACTGTTGAACGACGAGGACATGTGGGTGGGGCTGACCAATGCGATCTGGCTGATCGACCAGGGCGCACCCGGCAACCTGCGCCGGGCATGTGATGGCGGTTACATGGCCCACTACTACGGTGGCGACAGCGACGAGCGGGTGCCGCGCGTGGCCTATGCGGAGATCGACTTCGAGATCCTTTGCACGCCGCCATATTGCCCTGACCGTGAGTTCCCGCCCATTCTGCCGCAACAACTGCGCGGCACCGGTGACCGGCTCGGCTGGTGGCGCGGTGAGCCGCCCGGCCACCAACGGGACATGATCACCGTAGCCTGCACGAACTGGGACATGGCCTGCCCCGAACCACCGGATTTCGGGTGGGGATGCCACCCCGTGGACAGGGATGGGGAAACGTTCCTGGCTCATCGCTGGGACAGCAACTACCGTGCGCTAACGGAAAAGCGGGAGGAGCCCGACAGTGTGCTTTTCAGCGGTCCGTACTGGTTCGAGATCGACTGGCGCCCGGAGGAGATCCTCTGGCGCATTGGGCCCGATCCGGACCATATGCGCCTGGTGGGGTACATGAACAGCAGGGTCACCTCGATCAGCAACGTACAGATGTTGATCGTCATCAGCCAGGAGTTCCACAACACCAAATGGTGGCCGGGGTCCCGCTTCGACCAGGGCTTCGTGCCCTTTCCGGCCAGGGACTATGTCGGCGAGGTGCAGGAGGTCTTCATCGACTGAACGGTCGGCTTGTCCGCCCTTGTGTCAGGTGCCGTACTTGACGATGCACCAGATCGCGCGGAAGCCGTCCCGCCAACCGATCTTCTTGCCTTCCGCGTAGGTCCGGCCGTGGTAGCTGATGCCCACCTCGTAGATCCGGACCCCCTTCACCCGCGCGAGCTTGGCGGTGACCTCAGGCTCGAACCCGAACCGCTTCTCCCGCAGGTCCAATCCCTTGGCGATATCGGACCGGATCAATTTGTAGCAGGTCTCCATGTCGGTGAGGTTCAGATTGTTGAACGCATTGGAGAGCATGGTGAGCACCTTGTTCCCGATGCTGTGCCAGAAGAACAGGATGCGGTGGGGATGGTGGCCGATGAAGCGGGAACCGAAGACCACGTCAGCGAACCCCTCGACCACGGGCCGGAGCAGGTCGTTGTATTCGCGGGGATCGTATTCCAGATCGGCGTCCTGGATGATCAGGTACTCCCCCTGGGCCTCGCGGATGCCCCGATGGATGGCCGCACCCTTGCCCATGTTGCGGGGTTGGTCGAACAGCTTCAGGTCGAGGTCCGGGTGCGCTTTCTGAAACTCCTCCACCAGCCGACGCGTGTCGTCTGACGAGGCGTCGTTCACCACCACCACCTCCTTGCCGATCCCCTGCATCAGTTCCACCGCGTGCACACGGTCAAGGATGGCTGTGATCGTCCGTGCCTCGTTATACGCGGGAACGACGATCGACAAACAGGTGACCTTGTTGTGCAGCTGCATCCCGGCGAAGATCGGCGAGATCGCTCAATGTGGGGGCATCTGAGGGAATGGTCTTTCTCAGAAGGGATTGCATCTGCTCAACGGGAACCACCGTAAGCCGGGATGGCAATGTTCACGGGCCACGAGGAGGCGCTCACGATGCAGGTTGGCGCCCCGGAATAGCCTTGCTGACGACCAGGATCGCACACAGTACCAACAACCAGGCGACCCGCGATTGCAGACGGTCGTATACGTTCGCCAGGCTCGCCGTAATGATGGCGTTCAGAACGTACCAGACGACAACCAGGGCAATGAACCTCTCGAGAGCGGGGTGGGCCTGGACCACGGACCATTTCAGGAACATGAATACACAACTCGCCAGCAAAGCCAGCAGGACCAATACATCCAGGTCGAACAGGGTATAGCCATAGAGACTCTGAACGCTCGTCCTGAACGGGCCTAGTTCATCGGGAAGCTTCTTCTGTATCCAGAAATAAGGCGATGACCCTTCCGAATAGGACTGCAACCCGGAGTTGGTGCGGACCTGGAAGAGCTGCACCACCGAACCAATGCAGGCGGATTTGATGTAGTGCCCCAGATGGACCGGCGAGGTCATCAGGTCCCGAACAATGGGTTCCAGGAGAGGGTCCGCACTGGCCATGTTCAGACCCTCTTTGGCAAGCGGCGAATCTCCCGCCCATAGAAATGCGACCGGCTGTGTAGGCAGTTCCGCGCGATAACGGCACAGCCAATTCGGTTTCTCGGAGCAACGCTCGTCCAAATAGCGCCCCAGGACATCCGAATCGCACAATCGCGCAGCAAAGAACGTATGTCGGGACGGGGCGTACTTCCAACCGTATCCATACGATGCATTCATGGCGGATTGCATGGTGATCACACCAAGACATGCCACCAATGTGCCGGACAAGACCGACCAGGGCACAACGAGACTCCCCGACCCGGATCGTGCACGGACCAGGACGAGCAGGCCAAGGGCGGCGAGTGTCATAGCCACGTGCGAGTAATGGCTTCCCAAGAACACCACTGCAAACACCCACAGCATCGTCCGTCGATAGAGGGGTATTTCGTTGCCATACCAAAGCAGGAACCACACGATCAACAACAGCGGCGTGAAGATGTCCGGCATCACTTCCGCGCTGAACCACGGCATACTGCTCACTATCAGAAGGACTGCGATAGTGATCACATGCCACCGCAATGCCCGATCACGGGGAAAGAACTGGAGGATCAGTTCCAGCAATAGCCACGATGTCAAGGTCCCCTGAGCAACGACCACCGTCCAGAGCGTTGACTGCCAGGTGACCATGCGGATGAACAGGCCGTAGCCAAGGGGTCGGTCCGGGAGCGGTTCCAGCGAGAAGGAAGATGCCAGATAAGCCCCGGTATCGGAATAGACCAGCGGATAACCGTTGATGAACGCCACCGCGCAGACCAAAAAGCCCGTGGCGATGATATGCACCAGGGTCCGCCAAGGCAGTTGGACCGCACGCATGGACCGATCAGATCACCATTTCGGGCACGTCCGCGGCCATCACCAGGCGGCCGGCCGTCTTCGCCTTGATCTCCTCGGTGCTCACCCCCGGCGCACGTTCGATGAGCCGGAAGCCCTCCGGAACGATGTCGAACACCCCCAGGTCGGTCACCACCTTCTTCACGCAGCCCACGCCCGTGAGCGGCAGGGTGCATTTCGGCAGGAGCTTGCTCTCACCCGCCTTGTTGGTGTGCATCATGCACACGATGATGTTCTCTGCGCTGGCCACCAGGTCCATGGCCCCTCCCATGCCCTTGACCATCCTTCCGGGGATCTTCCAATTGGCGATGTCGCCGTTGTCGGCCACCTCCATGGCACCGAGCACGGTGAGATGGACATGCTGGCCGCGGATCATGGCGAAGCTTGTCGCGCTGTCGAAGATCACGGCCCCGGGCTTGAGCGTCACCGTCTGCTTGCCTGCGTTGATCAGGTCGGCATCCTCCTCCCCTTCGTAGGGAAATGGGCCCATGCCCAGGATCCCGTTCTCGCTCTGAAGTTCCACATCGATCCCCTCGGGGATGTGATTGGCCACGAGCGTGGGTATGCCGATGCCGAGGTTGACATAGTAGCCGTCCTTGAGCTCCCTGGCGATGCGCTGCGCCATCTGGTCCTTGGTGAGTGCCATGATCAGCTGCGTTTGCGGGTGGTGCGTTGTTCGATCCGCTTCTCGTAGTTCGCGCCCTGGAAGATGCGCTGGACGAAGATGCCGGGGGTGTGGATGGTATTGGGGTCGAGCGTTCCGGGCTCCACCAGTTCCTCCACTTCCGCGATGGTGGTCCGGCCGGCCATGGCCATCAGCGGGTTGAAGTTGCGCGCGGTATAGCGGTAGACCAGGTTTCCCTGGGTATCCCCCTTCCACGCCTTCACGATGGCGAAGTCGGCCCGTAGCCAGCGCTCCATCACATGCATCTTGCCATCGAAGTTCCGTGTCTCCTTGCCCTCCGCCACCTCGGTGCCAAAGCCCGCCGGTGTGAAGAACGCGGGGATCCCCGCGCCACCGGCCCGGCAGCGCTCCGCCAGCGTGCCCTGCGGGATCAGGTCCACCTCCAGTTCCCCGCTGAGCATCTGCCGCTCGAACTCATCGTTCTCACCCACATAGCTGCTGATCATCTTTCGGATCTGCCGGCTCTGCAGCAGGAGGCCGAGTCCGAAATCATCCACGCCCGCATTGTTGCTGATGCAGGTGAGGTCCTTCGCCCCGCTCCGGACGAGCGCGGCGATGCAATTCTCCGGTATGCCACAGAGTCCGAAACCGCCAAGCATGAGGGTCATGCCGTCCTGGATGCCCAGCACGGCCTCATCGGCGTTCTTCACCACCTTGTTCATGGGATCGCGATCGGGTATGCGACGAAGATAGCCGCCCTGCCCGGGCTACTCCCACTTGGGGCCCTGGTGCCCGTTGAGCCCGTTGTCCGTGCGCGACCTGCAATCCACCACCGAGCGGTCGAACCCCGGCGGCGCATCGAAATCCTCGTGCGAGATCCGGATGGTACTATCGGCGTAGACGCGGTTCATGTAGTAGCCATAGATGGGCAAGGCCATGTTGGCCCCCTGCCCCTTGTCCGTGGTGCTGAACCGTACGCTGCGGTCCTCCGCCCCGGTCCATACGCCGGTCACCAGGTCGGGGGTGATCCCGATGAACCAGCCATCGCTGTTGTTCTGCGTGGTGCCGGTCTTGCCGGCCATCGGATACTTGATGTTCCCGTATTTCGCGCGGTTGCCCCAGCCCATGCGGATGCGCATGCCCGTGCCGACGGTCCTGCCCGTCTCCCGGTTGTAGGCCCCGTCCACGACACCTTTCAACAGGTTGAGCATGATGTAGGAGGTGTTCTCGTCCAACGCCTCCTCCGTGGTCGGGGTCACATCATAGATGGCATTGCCGTTCTTGTCCTCGATGCGCGTGAAGATGATCGGTTCGATATGCACCCCCGCGTTGGCGAACGTGGCGAACGCACCGGTCATCTCCTCCAAGGACAGGTCAGCGACACCGAGACACAGCGACGGGACCGGGTCCAGGGGGCTCTTGATGCCCATGTGCCGGGCCAGCACGGTGACCGACCCTGGTCCGTACTGCTTCATCAGCCACGCCGTGATGGTGTTGATCGAATTGGCAAGGGCATAGCGCAGGGTCACCATTCCGCCGTAGTCGTTGTCACTATTGTCCGGGCACCAGTCCGGCTGAGGTGGCGGCATGTCGAAGCAGACGCGTTGGTTGGGGAGCTCCATGCATGGATCGAGCCCCTCCCGTATCGCGGTGGCATAAACGAAGGGTTTGAACGTGGACCCGACCTGTCGCTTCGCCTGCTCGACATGGTCGTATTGGAAGTTCCGATAGTCGATCCCGCCGACCCATGCACGCACGAAGCCGGTATGCGGGTCGATGCTCAGCAAGCCGCTCTGCAGAAAGCTCTTGTAGTATCTGATGGAATCGTTCGGGCTCATCACCGTGTCGATCTCCCCGCGCCAGCTGAAGATCCGCATGGGCACCGGCTCGTCGAAGATGGCGGCGATGCGATCCTCATCCACCACGGGCCACCACGTGTCGCATCCACCCTTGTCCGGGTCGCAATGGAACTGCAGGGTGCCTTCATGCTTCGCCTGCACGATGTAACCGGCAGGGCGCTCACAATTGGGACATTGCTTGCCTGAAAGGATCCGATACCTGGTACTGCGCTTCCTGGCCGAGTTCATGATCGCCTCGATCTCCTTCCCGCTCACCCGCCAGTCGAACGGGTTGTTCTTCTTGCGGGCCAGGTCCTTGAAGAACTCCGGCTGCAGCTCGGTGGCAAGGTGCTGCCGCATCCCCCATTCCGCATAGCTCTGCATGCGGCGGTCGATCGTCGTGTAGATCTTCAGACCATCGGTGTAGATGTCATAGGGCCGGCCATCAGGCTTGGCGATGCGGTACCGGCCCTGCTCGTCCTTTTCGCGGAACAACTCCTGGAGCTTGGCGCGCAGGGTCTCGCGGAAATAAGGGGCCGGCCCCTCGGTGTGATCGATCCGCTGGAAGCGCAACCCAAGGGGGAGCACCTTCAGTGAATCGTAGGCCGTATTGGAGATCAGGCCGTTCTTCACCATCTGTGACAGCACGACCATGCGCCGATGCATGGTGGTGTCCGGCCGCCGAAGTGGGTTGAACAGCGCCGGGTTCTTGCACATGCCGACCAATAAGGCGGCCTGTTCGATACGCAGTGAATCGGGACGCGTGTTGAAGTAGACGCGCGCCGCCGAGTTGATGCCCACGGCCTGGTTGATCCAGTCGAAGCGGTTGAGGTACATCGCGATGATCTCGTCCTTGGTGTACTCGCGCTCCAAACGTGCTGCGATGATCCACTCCTGGAATTTCTGGAACACGCGCCCGAACAGGTCCTTGCGCGGATCATGGAACAGCATTTTGCTGAGTTGCTGGGTGATGGTGCTCGCGCCACCCTTCTTCCCCATGAACACCGCCGCCCGCACCGTGCCACGAAGGTCCACGCCACTGTGCTCCCGGAAACGTTCGTCCTCCGTGGCGATCAGCGCGTTCACTACATTGGGGGAGATCTGGTCATAGTTCACCGGGATGCGGTTCTCCCGGTAGTATTGGCCCATCGTGGTGCCGTCGCTGAAAAGCACGGCGGTCGCCAGGTCACTACGGGGGTTCTCAAGGTCCTCGGTACTGGGCAGTTTGCTGTTCGCCGCGATCAACAAGGCGAGGGCCAGCCCGGCCATGGGCAGCAACAGGACAGCCCACCATAGGAGTAGCAGCCTCCGGGACCACGGTATCCTATTCCCTTGCTTCCGCTTCGCGGTCATGTGCCGCCGAAATTATCCGCCTTGCGCCTTCGACAAGACCACACTGACGCCCACATCCGTGATGCCCGGCAACGGGTCGGTACGCATGGCCTGTTCCATCCGGATGCAATAACGTCCGCGATGGGGGAACCTATTGCCCGTTCGGAACAGGACATGTGCCTTGAACCGATCGGCGAACAGGAAGCCCGTGCCCCGACCATACCATCGACCCGATGGATCGGCGAGCGTGCATTCCACGGTGTCACGGAACCTGTGACCGTCCGGGCCGGTAAGGTCCAGGAAAAGAAAGAGGTCGCTGTATGCGTAGTCCCCGGTGTGTCGAACGTCGATGAACAGGTCGTGTGGCCTCAGGGTGTCGGTGATCTCGAAGCAGAATTCCGGACGGTCCTTGCTCCTCCATCCGTTTTCCGGAAGGAGCGTGTCGCGCTGGTAGACAAGCGCATCATCGCAGCCGGTGGACACCAGTACGAGGAGCCCAAGAAGGTGTTTTCCGGTCATGTGCCCGCCGGGGGCTTCGGAGGCCCCCCGCCCTTGCGGCCCCTGCCTCCGTGTGACCTTCGACGTCGCTGCCCCTCACCCTTCGCCCCATCCTTCCCTGCCCCGTCCTTCGACGCTGGTGCCTTTCGCGCGGTTCGCTCCCGGTCGCCGCCCGAGGTCTTTTTCCCCCCGCGCTTTCGCTTGCCGCGCTTCTCACGCATCTTCTGATCGAAGCGGGTCAATTCATCCTGGCCCACGACGTTCTCATAGTCATGCGCGCTCTTTTCCACCGTTTCCTCCGCCATTTCCAGATCGACCTCCGGCTCGACCCCCTCCTTGTTCTGTCGTAGGATATCCCTAACGTAGTCCACGGGGAATCCCGCCATGATCGATGGGTTGCCGGGGCTCTTGAACAGATAGAACATGCGGCCCTGGAAGATGTCCGTCTTTTGATGGACGCCCGTGCCTTGCTTCGTCCTCAGTTTGGCATTCTGTGACGGATAGCTCTTGATCGCCTCGATGTACATATCGAGCTCATAGTTCAGGCAGCACTTCAGCTTGCCGCACTGGCCCGCGAGCTTCTGGGGGTTCAATGCAAGCTGTTGGTACCGCGCGGCACTTGTCGTCACGCTGCGCAGATCGGTGAGCCAGGTGCTGCAGCAAAGCTCTCGCCCACAACTCCCTATACCACCGATGCGACCGGCCTCTTGGCGTGCTCCGATCTGCTTCATCTCCACTTTCACGCGGAATTGATCGGACAGCTGGCGTACAAGCCCACGAAAGTCGATGCGCTCCTCGGCCGTGTAGTAGAAGATCGCCTTCGTACCATCACCCTGGTACTCCACGTCCGTCAGCTTCATTTCCAAGGCGGAATGCCGCACGACCTCCCTGCCTGTGAACAGCGTATCGTCCTCTTTGGCGCGCGCTTCATGCCACCGGTCGATATCCTCCTGTTCAGCCTTGCGCAGGACACGTCTCAGCTCATGCGTGCCCATGCTCCCCTCCTTGCGCTGCATCTGCACCCTGGCCAGTTCGCCCGTCAGGCCCACTTGTCCGAGGTCGTATCCCTGCCCTGCATCGACCACCACAAGTTCACCGGGTTGCAACCCCATGCTCGGAGGGGCCTGATAGAAAGCCTTCCGGGTATTCTTGAAGCGGACCTCAGCGGCGTCGAACACCTGCTGTCCACCGGGAAGGGGGACCCCTGCGAGCCAATCGTACACTTCGAGCTTTCCGCAACCTCCGGAAGAACAATGTCCGTTGTTCCGGCACCCGCGAGGGGGTCCTCCATTCGCATTGGAACAAGTGGCACACGACATGGGGCGCGAAGTTACTCAGCCCCGCACATGGCCCTTCGGCCAGGGGGACTAGCGCTGTTTGAGCAAGCCATGCAGGCGATAGCTCAGGTCCATGAAAAGCACCTTCGCGTTCGCGTTCCGTTCAAGGTGCACATGCGCCATTTCCAACTCCTCCCGCATGCCGGACACATTGTCCGCGCCGAGTAGACGGCTGATGTCCGTGACGAATTTCAATTCCTCACCCGTTGTACGCACCAGCTGGAAGGCCCTTTGTGACATCAACATGCTGAGCCGCACCAGGTATAGTCCGTAGCGCATCAATCCTTTCTGACGCTCCCGGCCCATCTTGGCGAAATGCTCCGCGAACTCCACGGTGTCCTGCACCTTCAGTGCATAGCAGGCGCGCAACCAATCCCGGAACAGGACGAAAAGTTCCTCCTCCCCCTTTTCCACGGATTGGGTGGCCTCCAACAGATCACCGGCACTTCGTACAGCAGCGGCATGGGCATCGGCCTCCGCGAGATCCTCGAACTTCCCACGAAGCGCGCGGACGATATCATCCTCCGCAAGGGCGGGCACTTTGACCAGCTGGGTGCGGCTCAGGATCGTGGGCAGTATCCGGTCGGCCTCATGACCCACCAGCAGGAACACGGTGCGGGGCTCCGGTTCCTCAAGCACCTTCAGCAACTTGTTGGCGGCGGCCGCGTCCATCAGCTCGGGCAGCCAGACCAGCATGACGCGCCATCCTCCTGCATATGCCTTCAGACTGAGCTGGCGGGTGATCTCCGCGGCGACATCCACGCCCATGCGCAGTTGCTTGTTCTCCCCCTCCAGGTGATCGCGCCAGAGCGCCGCGTCGAGATAGGGTTCCTTCAACACGAGGTCCCGCCAGGCCGGAAGCAGCGGCGCACAGGTCCTGCTCTTTTCGTTCAGGAAGAGCGGGAACGCGAAATGCATGTCCGGGTGGGCGAGCTTCTCCATCTGTCCGCAGCTCGCACATGCTCCGCAGGGATCCGCCGGACCGGGATCGGCACACAGGAGATACCGTGCATAGGCGATGGCAAGGGGCAGGTTGCCGCTACCGCGGGGGCCAAGGAAGAACTGGGCATGCGGAACCCTGCCCTCGCGCAGGTTCATGATCAACTTGGCCTTCAGCGGGGCGTGTCCGGCGACCTGGGAGAATCGCATGCGGCGAAGGTAGCCAAGCCCGAAGGCCGGATCGGCAAGGGGCTATTGGCCATTGGATATTTTCGCCGCCATGTTGACGATGGATTCCTTCGACTTCAAAGGCCACACGGCATTGGTACGGGTGGACCTGAACGTTCCACAGGACGGGAATGGTCGGATAACGGACGATACCCGCGCGCGCGCCATACTGCCCACGATACGCAAGATCATCAGGGACGGTGGAAGTGCGATCCTGATCAGCCACCTCGGCCGACCGAAAGGAAAGGTGGTCCCCTCCATGAGCCTCCGACCCGTGGCCGAACATCTCGGCGAACTGCTAGGCGTACCCGTTCTGTTCGCCACGGATTGCGTGGGGGATGATGCACGGGCGAAAGCTTCGGCACTGAAGCCCGGAGAGGTGCTGGTCCTGGAGAACCTTCGCTTCCATCCGGAGGAAGAGGCGGGCGATGCGGACTTCAGCCGTTCCTTGGGCGAACTGGGCGACGTATACGTCAATGACGCATTCGGATCCGCGCACCGCGCACACGCGAGCACCACTGTCGTGGCCAGGTCCTTTCCGGGGAACAAGTTGTTCGGGTACCTGATGCAGGCCGAGATCGACAGCGTGGACAAGGTGTTGGGCGACCCCAAGCGTCCATTGCTGGCCATTGTCGGCGGCAGCAAGGTGAGCAGCAAGCTGGCCGTATTGGAGAACCTCGTAGGGAAATGCGATGCGCTCATCATCGGTGGTGGAATGGCCAATACGTTCATCAAAGCGAAGGGTGGGCATGTGGGATCTAGCCTTGTGGAGGACGACCTCCTGGACACCGCCCGGTCGGTGCTCGAGAAAGCCGCCACCCGCCAAATTGAGATCCACCTGCCGATGGATGCGGTCGTGGCGGATTCGTTCAATGCCTCGGCCAACACGGATATCTGTGCCTCCGACCGGGTGCCCGACGGTTGGATGGCCCTGGACATCGGTCCGGAGAGCGTCAAAACGTTCCGGGAGGTCGCCCTCAAGGCAGGCACCATCCTCTGGAACGGACCGATGGGCGTGTTCGAGATGAAGCCGTTCCAACAGGGTACGATCGCCATGGCCCAGGCGGTGGCCGAGGCCACGGACAAGGGCGCGTTCACCCTTGTTGGGGGTGGCGATAGCGTGGCCGCGGTGAACCAGTTCGGTCTTGCCGATCGGATCGGGCACGTGAGCACCGGGGGCGGCGCGATGCTGGAGTATCTGGAGGGGAAGGTGCTCCCAGGGATCGCGGCGGTGCGAGAGTAGGGACCACCCTCCCGATGCCGGACCTATTCCATGCCCCGCAGACGGTCCAAGGCCCGGTCGACCCACTTGCTCTCCTTAAGAACGGGGAACAGCATGGGCGCGATACCACGGACACGGGGATAGAGGAGCGAGGCGTGAAGCGTTCTTTCACCGGGCCAGCCGTCCCGGGGTAGCGCACCAAGAACGTTCACGGTGATCGATAGGACAAGAACAGCACGCACGAAACCCAGCAATGCTCCGGCCATCTTGTTCGGCAGCCCCAACTGCATCACATCGATCACCGTTGTGAGCGCCCGACCGATCAAGTGGACCACGAGAAGGATTCCGATGAAGGTGGCGGCGAACGCGATCACATGCTGGTCCTTGGTCAGGTCCAGCCAGGCCGCCACCCTGTCACTACCATGTATCGCCCCCAGAACGCCCAGCACCAGGGCGGCAAGGGCTGTCATTTCCATGATGGCGCCACGTGAGAATCCCCGGAGGGCCCCCAGCAACAAAAGCGCCAGCAGCAGCCAGTCGAACCAGTTCATCGGCTGGTCCAAGGTGGTGAAAATGCCGAAGTCCGAACTTTGCACGCACGGCCCCCACTCCTCCGTTACCCGATCATTCCCACATAAAGTGGACCTTGAATTCGACAAACGCTGGCGCGACCTCCTCAAGGACCTTTCGTTGCGCTTCGAAACCCCGCTCGACCTGAACAGCGTGGTGTTCCTGGTGGGCGTTCAGGAGCTCGGCCAGGACGCACGCGTTTTCCGGAAGGACGAGAAGATGGACCTGATGCACATCGGCACCTGTGTGTTGCTGCGCCCATTCGGCTACTACCGCGACCGCGGCAGGGACACGGACGGGTGGCCGCATTTCGACAAGCTCAGGGAACTGCCCCCGCTCACACCCAAGGAGCAGGAACGCATGATGAAGGAAGCGGTCCTGGAATACTTCGGACGCTGATCAGGGCGTCACCGGCACCAATGTCACGGTCTCCTCGTTGGTCTCCTCCTCCACGATCTTGATGATCCCCTCACCCACCATGGAGTCCTTGAAGGATACGATGTCGAGAACGGCGAATCCCGCCTGACCCTGCTCATAGAACCCGCTGTAGTCGAACTCCGCCTTGCCATCGGACCCCGTCAGCATCTCCTGGGTCAGGCGGCTTGGGTCACCCAGCGGATACGTCGGGTTCGCATACAATTTCACATACGCTTCAGGAACGATGTGACCGTCCTCGTCCTCGATGGTGATGATGGCCTTGGTGGGCTTCTCCTTGTTGCAGGAGGGCAGCAGGATCCAGCCGCCCAGCAACACGGCCATCACGGTGGCCGCACGGAATGGGGAACGCGTCATTCGGGTTACTTTTGCATGCCTTGCCAGCCAAGGCTTGGCGAACCTCAAAAGTAATGAAGAACGCATTGTCCACGGTCCTGTTCCGGGCCATTCTACTCGCCTTCCTACCGATCCTGTCGGCGGGATCCGACCTCATCGCGCAGAAGGACCAGAAGGCTACGCGCCCCTTGGTGGAGATCCGCACGGAATTGGGCACCATTGTGGTCGCCCTTTTCAACGAGACCCCCCAGCACCGGGACAATTTTCTCAAGCTCGTGAACGCGCACTTCTATGACAGCCTCCTCTTCCACCGGGTGATCCCGGGCTTCATGGTCCAGGGCGGCGACCCGAACAGCAAGCATGCGAAGACCGGGGACATGCTTGGCAATGGCGGACCCGACTACACGGTGCCCGCCGAGATCGTACCCTCGCTCCATCACTTCAAAGGCATGCTCGCCGCCGCGCGCCAGGGCGACCAAGTGAACCCCGATCGGCGGTCCAGCGGAAGCCAATTCTACATCGTGCAAGGCAAGCCCTATCTGCCCGACGAATTGAAGATGATGACGCAGCGTATGACGGCCATGGGCCAGGGGTCGACCTATTCGGCAGAGGATATCCAGCGCTACGCCAAGGATGGAGGTGCGCCCCATCTCGATGGGGCCTACACCGTGTTCGGTGAAGTGGTCGAGGGGCTCGACGTGCTCGACAAGATCGCGGCCGTTCCCTGTGATCCACGCGATCGCCCGCTCACCGATGTGCACATGTGGATGCGGGTCCTCCAATGAGCTTGCGCGATCGCATCGCTGAACTGGAGGCAGAGCTACGCAAGGCCGAAGCCCGGACGGCCGAGGAGGTGGAACGATTCCGCGTAGCGATGCTGGGACGGAACGGCGCGGTCACCGAGTTGTTCGCCCGATTCCGTCAAGTTGGCGCGGAGGAGAAACGAGAGCTTGGCCAACGATTGAACCGTCTGAAGCAGGATGCCCAGGCCCGTTGGGAGGAACTTCGCCAAGGAGTGGACGACAGTAGGCCCCCCAAGGCCTGTGAAGAGGGCGATCCGACCCGCCCTGCCGCGTTGGATCCCATCGGTGGCGCGCATCCGATCGGTCTGGTCCGCGATCGCATCGTCGAGGTGTTCAGGGGTATCGGTTTCACCGTCAGCCAGGGCCCGGAGGTCGAGGACGACCATCACAATTTCAGCGCATTGAACTTCCCGCCGGACCATCCCGCGCGGGACATGCAGGACACCTTCTTCGTGGAGGGCGGAAAGGAGCATTCCCTTCGAACGCATACCAGCAGCGTGCAGGTGCGCGTGATGGAGAGCACGGCCCCGCCGATCCGCACGATCTCGCCGGGCCGTGTATACCGGAACGAGGCGATCAGTGCGCGCGCCCACGCCATGTTCCACCAGGTCGAAGGACTCTATGTGGACAAAGACGTGAGCTTCGCGGAACTCAAGGGTACCCTGGACCATTTTGTTAAGACGCTGTTCGGTCCCGGGATGGGGATCCGCATGCGACCAAGCTATTTCCCTTTCACGGAGCCGAGCGCCGAAGTGGACATGAACTGTACGATCTGCGGCGGCGATGGATGTGCCGTCTGCAAGCAGAGCGGCTGGGTGGAGATCATGGGGTGCGGCATGGTCGACCCTGCCGTACTGGCCAATTGCGGGATCGACCCCACGATCTGGTCCGGCTTCGCATTCGGCATGGGGGTCGAGCGGATCGCCCAGCTGATGTATCGCGTGCCCGATCTGCGCCTTTACTGGGAGAACGACATGCGTTTTCTGGAGCAATTCCGTGACGGGACGTTCCGCACCTAGGACCCCCCACCTCGAGATCCGGTCGGACCACCCGGTCCAGCGGGTGCATACGATGAGCGCCATGGCAGCGAACGGCGAACGGCTTCACAGCGATGTCCTGATCATCGGAGGCGGACCCGGCGGGTGTGCCGCCGCCTTGCAACTGGAGAAGCACGGAATATCCGCCATACTACTTGAAAAGGCCCGGTTCCCACGGGACAAGGTTTGTGGTGACGCGCTCAGCGGCAAGGTGATGCGCGCATTGGAACGATTGGACCCCGCGCTCGCTGCGCGGATCACTACCGACCCGCAACGCATGCCGAGCTGGGGAGTGGTCTTCGTTGCTCCTGGCGGTGGTTCACTTCGGGTGCCCTTCTCCCCGGAAACCGGCAAGGGCGAGGCACCGGGTGCCATCCTGCCCAGGTTCGCATTCGATGCACAACTCTTCGACGCCGCGAAGTCCTGCGCGCTCGTGCGCGTCCTACAGGGCCAGGCGGCCGTCAAATTCGACCGGGTCGCGGAGGGCTGGTGTGTGGGGTCGACCGCGGTCGCCAATGCACCCGGCGTACAGGTCCATTGCCGCCTGGTCATCGACGCTTCCGGTGCCAATTCCATGTTCGCCAGACACGTGGCCGGGATCACCATGGAGCCGCGACACCACGCGGCCGGCGTGAGGGCCTATTATCGGGGTGTGCGCGACCTGGATCAGCAGGGTTTCATCGAACTGCACTTCCTCAAGGATCTGTTGCCGGGCTATCTGTGGATCTTTCCACTGCCTGACGGCCGCGCCAACGTGGGCTTGGGACTGCGCAGCGACCGGGTGCGTGAGCGACGCCTCGACCTGAGGTCCGAACTGGTGCGTCTGATCGCCGATCATCCGACGCTTCGGACCCGTTTCAAAGGAGCTGTCCGGGAGGGCGACATCCAGGGAATGGGTTTGCCCTTGGCCAGTAAGCGTCACCGCCTCAGCGGTGACGGCTACGTCCTGGTAGGGGACGCCGGTCATCTCATCGACCCCTTCACCGGCGAAGGCATCAGCCACGCGATCATCAGCGGGATGCATGCCGCGGACGTGACCCGCGACATGGTGTTTCGGAACGACTTCAGCGCGAACGCCACCAGGACGTACGATGGACGCGTTTGGAAACGCCTGGGGCAGGAGCTTGCGATCAGCGCCCGTTTGCAGAAGCTCGCCCATCAGGCATGGCTCTTCGACTTCGTGGTCGAGCGCGCAAAGCGGAACCCGGCCCTGGCCGACACCATCAGCAGCATGTTCACGGACCTCGACTTGCGCGCAGCGCTGAGGCGCCCTGGCTTCTATATGGACCTGCTACTGGGAAGAGGGCCCAGAAAGGCCGTTCAGCGGACCCGTTCCGCCACCACGAACCAGTCCCAGGGGTAGGGCGCCCGCATCCAACGGGGCGGCTCTTCGAATTCGGTGGACCATGGGTACTCGAGCTTGTGCATTTCCGCCACCCGAAGACCACGTTCGGCAAGAAGTACCTCCAACTCCTCCTTCAGGTAGTGCTTCGTCGGCACCTGGTCGATGTGGATGATGCCATGTTCGACCCCCTCCTGCGGACCGTCCACCACACTTGGTACATGCGCCGCAGGGGTGCCCTCACGAAGTTCCCATTGCACACGCCGGAAGGTGGTCAGCAAGGCGGAACCCAACGCGGGGACCACGAGAAGAAGATGGCCGCCGCGCTTCACGGCCCGGCAGGTGTGGTCGATGATCCCGAGCCGAATGCCCAGGTCGCCGTTCAACCAGGTATTGATGCAAAGCACCATGTCGACCGAAGGATATCCCTTGCGTGGCGCGCTCAGATCGGCGTGCACATAGCGCACGTTCTTCGATCCGGAATTGGCTTCTTCCGCCATCGCAAGACACTCACTGGAAATATCCACCGCATATACCCGACCGAAACAACCGGCAAGGAGGGACAGCGTACGGCCCACGCCACAGCCCAGGTCCGCAGCTGTTCGAGCCGGGCCCGCGAAGCGCTCCAGCCTGCTCCGGATCAACCCTTTGCGATCGTTCGCGGGCACATTGAAAATCTCCTCCTCGAAGGTGATCGCTACGCCATCCCAGTCCTTTTCGTTCATCGCACGAGCTCTTGAGGGGTCCGGGGACTGAAATTATCCCTCTCCTCCCGCTGCCCGATGATCGGCCCGGGACCTTTGTCCACGGGGCGAGGTGGATGAACACGCTCAGGCCGGGCTCAGTTTCAGCATGTTGGCCATCCCCTGCTCGGCGATGGGCATGCTGGCGACGTTGATCACCAGGTCGCCCAGGGCAACGTGCTTTCTCTTTCGCAGGATGTGCTTGATGTCCGCGATGGTGTGGTCGGTGCTGACCGTCTTGTCATAGTAGTGTCCCCGCACACCCCAGACAAGATTGAGCATGCTCAATATGGACCGATTGCTGGTGAAGGCATGGATGTTCGCCCGGGGCCGCATGCTGCTGATCTTGAATGCCGTGTAGCCACTATGCGTCATCGTGACGATGGCCTTCACCTTGATGGCGGCGGCCATGCGGACACTGGCGATGCAGATCGCGTCGCTGACCTGGCGGTCATTGTCTTCCAGCGGCGGGTTCGGCACATCGTACATGCCATCGGCCGTTTCCATTTCCGCAAGGATCCGGTTCATGGCCTTGACCACCTCCACCGGATACTTGCCCACGCTGGTCTCGGCGCTGAGCATCACGGCGTCGGCATGGTCGAGCACGGCATTTGCGACATCGTTCACCTCCGCGCGCGTAGGGGTGATGTTGGTGATCATGCTCTCCATCATCTGCGTAGCCACGATCACCGGTCTGTGCTTCGCCAGGCAGCGCCGGATGAGGTCCTTTTGGATAAGCGGCACCTTTTCCATGGGGATCTCCACCCCCAGGTCGCCTCGTGCGACCATCAACGCGTGTGACTCGTCGATTATAGCATCGATCTCGGCAAGGGCTTCCGGCTTCTCGATCTTGGCCACGACACGGGCATGCCGCCCACGGTCCGCGATGAGGTGCTTGAGCTCGATGATGTCGCGTGCGCTTCGCACAAAGCTGAGGCCGACCCAGTCCACTTCCTGGTCCAGTGCGAACTCCAGGTCCTGTTTGTCCTTGTCGGTGAGGCACGGCAGGCTGATCTTCGTGTTGGGTAGATTGATCCCCTTGTTCGCGCTCAGATGACCGCCGTTGATCACACGTGTGGTCACACGGTCCTTTCCATCGGTACCCACGACCTCCAGGCGCAGCTTGCCATCGTCGAGAAGGACCAGCTCGCCTTGTTTCACATCCTGTGGGAACCGGTCATAGGTGGTGCTCACCAGGCCGGGCCTTCCCCTGACCCCCTTGGTCGTGATCACCAGTTCGCTGCCGTCGATCAGGTCGATCCCACCATTCTCCATTTCGCCCACCCGCAGCTTCGGGCCTTGCAGGTCGGCGAGGATCGCCGTGGTCAGGTCGAGTTCGTCATCGAGCTCCCGGATAGTGCGGATCACTTCCGCATAGAAGGGATAGCTGCCGTGACTGAAGTTCAGGCGGCAAACATCCACGCCATTGATCAATAGGTCGCGGAGCACCTCGCGAGGTGCGGAGGCGGGTCCGATCGTGGCAACGATCTTGGTCTTCGGGTCTGTCATGGTGCTCAACGCAGCAGTTTGTGTCCCGCACGCAGTTCTGCAAAGGAAAGCGGGAAGGCGGCCAGAACGAACTCCGACCCTCGCACGCGGACCAACAGTTCGTCCATGGTGGCCGGAACGTGGTCATCGACCAGAAGGAAGTAATCCACCTGACGTTGCTCCTTGAGCAGCAGGCCCCGGTCACCGTGGTTGTTCACCAGGGTATAGCGTACCTCCGCATCGGCGTCATCGTGGTCGAACGCCGTATGCCCTGCCTCCCCATCGGGACCGACCTGCTTGATGTCCTGCGCACGCTTGGCAAGCGACAGGCCCAGTGAACGGTTCAACGACCAGCACAAACGATAATCGTTCTCATGGCAGCTGATCCCGATCACGAGGATGTCGGGGCTGGGTTCCACATCAAGGCGGATCTTGGCCATGGGTGCCCGGGATAGAGGACCTGCACAAAGTTAGCCCCGGCGGTAAGGTCTATTCCTCCGGCGGTCGCCGCGCTGATCGACCTTGCTTGCCCTGGCGGGGCTTGCGCGTGGAGCCCGGGCGTCGGTCTTTTTCACCGTCAGGCCGCTCTCCTCGCCGCGACCTTCCCTGCGCGGCACGCGAGCGGATGCTGCGCATTGCCGCATCGGCGGCTTCCTGCTCCGCCTTCTTCTTTCCCGTACCTTTTCCACGTCCGCGAACCCTCCCGTCGACAAGGACCTCGGCAAGGAAGATCCTTCCGCGGGAAGACCGGCCCGCTTCCTCGGCCACCCTGAACTCCACTTTCCTGCGGTTCTTTTGACCCCACTCGAGAAGGCGGCTCTTGCTATCACGATCCTCCTGCTCCAATTCCTTGAGCGCGAACTCCCCGGTGATCAACGACACGACGGACCGTCGCGTCCTTTCGAATCCCTTGTCAAGAAATAGAGCGCCGATAACGGCTTCCAGGGCATTGCCCGGCACGCTGGTCTCATGACCGCCTTCGACGTTGCTTTCCATCACCCGTTCGATCCCGATCTTCCTCGCCAGCATGTTGAGCTGCTGTCGACTGACGAGTTTGCTGCGCATGCGCGTAAGAAAGCCCTCTTCCTTGTCGGGATAGCTGTTGAAGAGCAGGTCCCCCACGATGGCGTCGAGGATGGCGTCGCCAAGGAACTCCAACCGCTCGTTGTTCGGCAGATCGACCCTGTCCTCCGGGACGGCACTGCTATGCCGAAGGGCCTGGCGATAGAGCGCGGTATCGCGTGGTGTGACGCCGAGTGTCTTTCGGGCCCATGCGGCGATCCTCCGATCCTCCGGAGAGGACGATGCGCGGCGCAACAGGGAACGGATCAAGGTCGCTTAGGCGTACTTGCGAAAGATCACCGAGGTGTTGTGTCCGCCGAATCCAAAGGTGTTGCTCAGGGCGGCGTTCACAGGGCGCTTCTGCGCTGCGTTGAAGGTGAAGTTCAACCCGGGGTCGACCTCGGGGTCGTCCGTGAAATGATTGATCGTGGGCGGAACGATGTCGTGATGGACGGACATGATAGAGGCCACTGCCTCCACCGCACCCGCACCGCCCAGTAAGTGGCCGGTCATGCTCTTCGTACTGCTGATGTTCAGCTTGTATGCTGCGTCTCCGAAAAGCCGCTGGATCGCCTTCACCTCCTGCGGATCCCCGATCGGCGTGCTGGTCCCGTGCGTATTGATGTAGTCGATCCCGTCGGGGCCCAGGCGCGCGTCGTCCAGGGCATGCCGCATGCAGAGCTCCGCGCCAATGCCCTCAGGATGGGGTGCGGTGATATGGTAAGCGTCGCTGCTCATTCCCGCCCCGATCATTTCGCAATAGATGCGCGCACCGCGCGCCAATGCATGGTCCAGGTCCTCCAGCACGATCGCCGCACCTCCCTCCCCAAGCACAAAACCATCGCGGTCCTTGTCGTACGGCCTGCTGGCCGTGGCCGGATCGTCGTTGCGGGTGCTCATGGCGTGCAGCGCATTGAACCCGCCGACCCCGGCCTCGTAGATCGCAGCCTCGCTCCCGCCCGTTACTACGGCATTGCAGAGACCGAGCCGTATGCTGTTGAAGGCGTCGATCATCGAATTGTTCCCGCTGGCACACGCACTGACCGTAACATAGCTTGGCCCGCGCAGACCATGGCGCATGCTGATGAGCCCCGACGCACTGTCGGCGATCATCTTGGGAATGAAGAACGGATTGAACCGGGGTGTGCCATCGCCCTTCGCGAAGTTGAAGCACTCCTCCTGGAAGGTCTTCAGTCCGCCGATACCGCTTCCCCAGATCACGCCGATACGGTCCTTGTCCACGCGCTCCATGTCGAGCCCGCAATCCTTGATCGCCTCATCGCTGCAGACGATGGCGAATTGCGCGAAGGGGTCCATCTTCCGCGCTTCCTTGCGGTCCATGAACTGCTCGGGGTCGAACCCTTTTACCTCGCAGGCGAAGCGTGTCTTGAACTTCGAGGCGTCGAACCGGGTGATGGGTATAGCGCCGCTCCGGCCGCTCACCAGACCCTCCCAGTACTCATTGAGGGTGTTCCCGATCGGTGTGAGCGCGCCCAGACCTGTGACGACGACCCGTCTGAGCTCCATACCACGTTCCGGCCCGGCCGGTCACTTGGCGTTCTTCTCCACGTACTCCACGGCCTGACCCACGGTCTGGATCTTCTCGGCCTGGTCGTCGGGGATCGCGATGTTGAATTCCTTCTCGAACTCCATGATGAGCTCGACGGTATCGAGGCTGTCAGCGCCAAGGTCGTTGGTGAAGCTCGCTTCCATGGTGACCTCGCCCTGGTCTACGCCAAGCTTGTCCACAATGATCGCGATGACCCTGGATTTGATGTCCGACATGACAGTGTCTTTTGGATGAGGCTGCAAAGGAAATACTTTTTTGGTCGTCAACGCCCAGGCCCAGGACCATAGCGGACAAGCACTTGGTCCAACGGCTTGCGTATCAGGTCGGGCACACGACACCCCTTGGCGGGGAACCCCATGGGGATCAGGAGGAAAGGCCGCTCATTGGCCGGCCGTTCCAACAGTTCGGTCAGGAAGTTCATCGGGCTCGGTGTATGGGTCAGTGTCGCCAGGCCGGCATGATGCGCAGCGGCCAGCAGAAGGCCGGTCGCCAGGCCCACGCTCTCTGTCACATAATAATGGTTGCGTTTCCCGCCCTCCGGAACCAGCCCATGCACCTGCTTGAACACGACGACCAGCCAGGGGGCCGTCTCCAGGAAAGGCTTGTGATGGTCGGTACCGAAGGGTTCCAGGTCGTGCAGCCATTCCGCGCTCATTCGACCGTGGTAGTTCAGGTATTCCTCCTCCTCTGCTGCGACCCGGATCCGTCGCTTCAGGGCGGGGTCATCCACAAGACAGAAGGTCCAGGGCTGTTTGTGGGCACCACTGGGCGCGGTAGAGGCCGTCCGCACGATCTCATGCATGACCGCGAGGGGCACCTCGCGGTCACTGAATTCACGTACGGTCCTTCGTGTACTCATCTCGACATGGAACGCGCGGGCACGCTTCAGCATGTCCGCCTCTGTGCGCGCAGTGAACTCCAGAGGTATGGTCGCGGAGTGGCTCATGCCCAAAAGTCAGCGATCCCGATCGACCGGACACGCGACCTTTGCAACATGGTGCGTATCGCGATCCTTGCATCGGGTACCGGCACGAACGCCGAGAAGCTCATAACCCGGTTCCGCCAGGACCCCAAGGCGGAGGTGGTCCTGGTCGGTTGCGACCGCCCTGGTGCCGGTGTGCTCGATCGGGCATGGGAGCTGGGCGTGCCGAGCTTCCTTTTCGATGGACCGATGCTACGGAATGGAGCGGTGCAGGCCGAGCTGCAACGGTTGGATTGCGACCTTGTCGTCCTGGCCGGATTCCTCCGCCTGATCCCACCCGCGATGATCAAGGCCTTTCCCCGGCGCATCGTGAACATCCATCCCGCACTGCTTCCGGAACATGGGGGCAAAGGCATGTACGGCGAGCGTGTGCATCGCGCTGTACTCGATGCGGGTGCGGTGAAAAGCGGTATCACGATCCATTTCATCGATGAACGGTACGATGAGGGCGAACACCTGCTGCAGGTCGCCTGCCCCGTGCTGCCTCATGATACACCGGCAACACTGGCCGCCCGGATCCACGAACTGGAACACACGCACTACCCAAGCGTTGTCGCCCAGCTGGTGGACCAGCTCGGTGAATGATGGAGGTCGGGATCGACGCTTCCTGACGATCTTCGCGCCGGCGAAAGGCCATGCATCCATGTTCGACCCCGAACAGATCGGCAAAGCGTTCCTCATCCTTTTCGCGGTGATCGATATCGTGGGGGGTATTCCATTGATATTGCAGGTGCGAAGGCAGGCCGGGCGCATCTATCCCGCCCGCGCCACACTGGTCAGCCTGGTGATCATGGTGACCTTCCTCTATGTCGGGGAGACGATCCTTGGGTTCCTCGGGATCGACGTGCGTTCGTTCGCCGTTGCGGGTTCACTGGTCCTGTTCTTTCTCGCCCTGGAAATGATCCTTGGCATCCGGCTCTTCAAGGAGGACACTTCGGCACCGGGGCTTCCCAGCGAGGACCCGAAGATCTACAGCATCGTACCACTGGCCTTCCCCGTGATCGCCGGAGCAGGCACGATCACCACGATCCTTTCGCTCCGCGCCGAGTTCGACCGGCCGAACATCCTTGGGGCCATCCTCCTGAACATGATCCCCGTGCTGCTGGTCCTTTTCCTCACCGACCGGATCGAGCATCTGCTCGGTCGCGTGGGCTTGATCGTGATCCGCAAGGCCTTCGGCATCATCCTGCTCGCCATCGCCGTGAAGCTATTTGCGGGGAACATCACCTACCTCTTCCCGCGCACATGAACATCACCGCTTACACGGACGGGGCCGCAAGCGGCAACCCTGGGCCCGGTGGTTATGGCGTGGTGCTGCAGAGCGGCAAGCATCGACGTGAGCTTTGGGGCGGATATCGCATGACGACGAACAATCGCATGGAGCTACTGGCCGTGATCGTGGCGCTTGAAGCGCTGAAGCGTCCAGGCATGCACGTGACCGTGGTCAGCGACAGCAAATATGTCGTGGATGCGGTGGAGAAAGGTTGGGTGTTCGACTGGGAAAAGAAAGGGTTCGCGAAAAAGAAGAACCCGGACCTCTGGATGCGGTTCCTCAAAGTATACCGGAAGCATCATGTGCGCTTCCAATGGATCCGCGGTCACAATGGTCACCCCGAGAATGAACTCTGCGACCAGCTCGCGGTCGCCGCACGCGCGCAATCCGAATTGGCCGTGGACGAGGCCTATGAGGCCGTTAGGACCTGAGCGGTTCGCGCGGCCCGGTCCGGACACTAACTTCGTGCCGTGCCCCGGAAGTTGTTCGCCAAAGTGAACACGGTCGAAGAGGCCATTATCATGGAGCGCGCCACGCCGACAGCCGCGTGGACGCTGCCCGGCCGGGCAACCCCTGACGTCATCGCCCTCGGCACGGACACCTATGGCTTGGTGATGAGGACCCGGTCCTTTTCCGTGGTCGTGGTCAAGGAAGACGCGGAAGAAGGGGTCCGGCACCTTCTGGTCGGCGGGCGCATCTACCGCGTGACGCTCCAGGACGACCGCGCTGAACTTATTCAGCGACTCGGGCTGGACCGGGCAGCGCGAGTGGGTGTGCCTGAAGTGAAAGCGCCCATGCCCGGGCTGGTCCTGAACATCCTGGTGAAGCCCGGACAAGTTGTGAAGAAGAACGAACCTGTGCTCGTTCTTGAAGCAATGAAGATGGAGAACGTGATCCGGGCGCCCGGCGATGCTATCGTGAAGGAGGTGCACACCGACAAAGGCACGGCCGTGGAAAAGGGACAGCTACTTCTCTCCTTTCGATCAGATACGAACTAGACCATGGACATCAGACCCACCTTGATAGGCCTCAGCGCGCTCCTGACCGCCTGCGGCAACCCAGGACCCACGGGGAACCAGGATGAGACGAGGACGGACACCGTGCTGGCGCGTGGATCGACACCTTCCACGGGACCGGTGGTCGCTCCACCGGATGCGCGAGTGCAGGTGGTGGAGGCCCCTCCGGCACAAGCCTATCATCAAACGTCCTTGGCGGTGGATGTCGCTCCCTTGTCGAACCAGAACGAGGCACGCTTCGACTTCTCCGTATCGGGTTTCGAACTCAAACAGCAAACTCCCGACGCGCCGGAACGCGGATGTGCCAACTCACCGGACGGCCAGCACATCCATTTCATACTGAACAACGAACCTTATCTGGCCAAGTACGAGCCGTCCTTCACCGAAAAGGTCGAGCCGGGACACAATGTGCTGCTTGCCTTCCTCTCACGAAGCTATCATGAGAGCGTGAAGGACCCTTCGGCGTTCGTAGTGAAGGAGTTCGACATGCCGGGCAACTCCGATGTCCGGGGCAATATCGATCGGTACGCCAACCTATTCTACAGCCGCCCCAAAGGTGACTACAAGAAAAGCGATGGGGAAAGAGTGCTGCTCGATTTCTACCTGGTGAACGCCGCGCTATCACCCGAGGGTTTGCGTGTGCGGGCCACCATCGATGGGCAGAGCTTCCTCTTGACCAAATGGGCGCCCTATTTCATTGAGGGCTTGGAGCTCGGGGAACATACCGTACGACTAGAGCTGGTCGACAGGGACGGTCATGTGGTCCCTGGGCCCTTCAATGATTCAGGGCCGCGAACGTTCCACCTGACCGAAGGTTGAGCCGCGCTCAGCTGCCGACGAGCTGGATATCGAAATCCACCAGGTCCACGAACTGTTGGATCCGCTGATCGATGTCCTCCCGACCGATCTCCAACAGACGCTGGACACCAAAACGTTCACAGCAGAATGAGGCCAGCGCGCTGCCCACGATGATGGCACGTTTGAGGTTCTCGAAGCTGTGGTCCTGCGTGTGGGCGAGGTAGCCCACAAAGCCCCCCGCGAATGTGTCCCCGGCCCCCGTGGGGTCGACAATGTCCTCCAAGGGCAACGCGGGGGCAAAGAACACACGGCCCTGGCCGAAGAGGAGGGCACCATGCTCTCCCTTCTTCACGACCAGGTATTTCGGCCCCATGGTCAAGATCTTGTCCGCGGCTCGCACCAGGCTGTGCTCTCCGCTGAGTTGCCTGGCCTCGGCGTCATTGATCGCCAGGATATCCACGCTGGCAATGACCTCCTTCAATTTGTCAAGGGCGCTGTCCATCCAGAAATTCATGGTATCCATCACCACCAGAGCAGGCCGTTCTTTCATCTGCTCCAAGACCTTGGCCTGTACAACAGGGTCCAAGTTGCCGAGCATCAGGTAGGTGGCCTGTGCATATGGTTCCGGAAGCCTCGGGTCCAGGTCCGACAGAACGTTGAGCCGCGTTTCCAGCGTGTCGCGGGTGTTCATGTCGTAGTGGTACCGACCGGCCCAAAAGAAACTCTCCCGACCGGGCAACACCTCCAATCCGTTCAGATCGATGCCCCGTTCCCGCATCATCTCCAACATATCCTCCGGAAAGTCCTCGCCGATCACACTGACAAGACCAAGGCCGTCCGTGAAAAAGGACGCCGCCAGCGAGATATACGTGGCGGCGCCGCCCACCACCTTGTCCGCCTTTCCGAAGGGGGTCTCGATGCGGTCGAACGCGACGGTCCCGACTGTGATCAACTTCATGCCTTGTGTCGGATTGGGATACGGGTGCAAAGATGGGTGCTTGGGTCGGACGTCCGGAGCGGATTGCAGCGCCGTTGGCCGATCGCACCTCTTCCGCTACATTTGCCGTCCCTTTTGGGAGCACCTTCCTCGGTAGCTCAGCTGGTTAGAGCACCTGACTGTTAATCAGGGGGTCGCTGGTTCAAGTCCAGCCCGGGGAGCCGAAAGCCTCAGCTTTGCTGGGGCTTTGCTTTTCAGGGGCCGCCCGCGCCACAAATGGTCCAGGCGGCGTAACCCGCCTCCCCTGCGTCACGGGAATAGAGATCCCTGCGCATGCTACCCAAAGCACTCCCCTTTTTCTCCCTGCTTATTCCCTCGTTCGTCATTGGCCAAACGACCTGTGATAGTATCCCGCTCACGGCAGACTTTGTAGCCTCGTCCCTGGGCAATACCGTCATGTTCTCCGATGAAAGCCTGACAGGAGGCTATATGGCCCAATATGCCTGGTATTTCGGTGATGGTGGGACAAGCAGTGTTCCTGACCCCATCCACACTTACGCTCTTCCCGGGGACTACCTGGTCTGCCTTTACGTGGAGATCGGCCCCAACAACGGCGCCGACTCTTGCTTCGCCGCATTCTGCGACACGATCTCCGTTGGCTATCCTTCCCCTTGCGACGATCTGGACCCGGGCTTCTCGGTCCTCACGCAGGGGCAGGTCGCTCTGTTCAACAACTATGTGGATGACCCCTCCTGGGGGTACCTCTGGACCTTCGGCGACGGAAGCATGGACTGGCTCCCCGATCCGGTCCATACCTACACACAGCCCGGCTCCTATCAGGCATGTCTCACGGTCTGGGCCTGGGATGGCAACCTGCAGGACACCTGCTTTGCCGACACCTGTCACCTGGTGCTGATCACCGGAGGCGGGAACCCCTGCGATAGCCTTCAGGCCTGTTTTGCTCCGGACTATCAGGGAGCCAATGCCTTCACTTTCTTCAATTGCTCCATCACACCCGACCCCGGGCAGACCACCTACTACTGGCTCTTCGGGGATGGGGCCACCAGTACCGACCCCTCGCCAACACACGCCTTTCCTGCCGGGGTCTGGACCGTCTGCCTTTGGGCCACCTGGGAGAACTGTGCCGATTCCACCTGTCAGGTGATCACTGTCGGGGGTGCCGACCCCTGTGACACGATCCCCTGGTCCGTCGGTTTCACCGCGTCCACCAATGGCAACACGGTCCTTTTTGACGACCAGAGCAACACGAGCGGTTATGCTGCCAATTACACCTGGATGTTCGGTGACGGTGGTTCCAGCACCATGTCCGACCCCATCCACACTTACGCTCTTCCCGGGGACTACCTGGTCTGCCTTTACGTGGAGATCGGCCCCAACAACGGCGCCGACTCTTGCTTCGCCGCATTCTGCGACACGATCTCCGTTGGCTATCCTTCCCCTTGCGACGATCTGGACCCGGGCTTCTCGGTCCTCACGCAGGGGCAGGTCGCTCTGTTCAACAACTATGTGGATGACCCCTCCTGGGGGTACCTCTGGACCTTCGGCGACGGAAGCATGGACTGGCTCCCCGATCCGGTCCATACCTACACACAGCCCGGCTCCTATCAGGCATGTCTCACGGTCTGGGCCTGGGATGGCAACCTGCAGGACACCTGCTTTGCCGACACCTGTCACCTGGTGCTGATCACCGGAGGCGGGAACCCCTGCGATAGCCTTCAGGCCTGTTTTGCTCCGGACTATCAGGGAGCCAATGCCTTCACTTTCTTCAATTGCTCTATCACACCCGACCCCGGGCAGACCACCTACTACTGGCTCTTCGGGGATGGGGCCACCAGTACCGACCCCTCGCCAACACACGCCTTTCCTGCCGGGGTCTGGACCGTCTGCCTTTGGGCCACCTGGGAGAACTGTGCCGATTCCACCTGTCAGGTGATCACTGTCGGGGGTGCCGGTTGCGACAGCACGTTCACTGCAGGGTTCAGCTGGGTCGATCAAGGAGGAGGGGGGGTCCTGTTCGACGGATACAGTTCGCTCCCCGCCACTTGGAGCTGGTGGGAATTCGGTGACGGCACCAGCGGGTTCGGCGATCCTGAACAGCATTTCTATTCCAGCGTGGGCCAGTACCAGGTCTGTTACACGGCGGGGTATTGGGATCCGTTCGCTCAGGACACCTGCCTTGCGACTTCATGCCTATGGATCACTGTGGGGGGAAGCTCCTGCGACAGTTTGGTCCAGGCCGCCTTCACCTGGACATCCCAGGGTAATGTGGTGTTCTTTGAGAACCTTTCGAACACCAGTGGGTATCCGACCACATTCTATTGGGACCTTGGTGATGGGAGTTGGACGGATGCGATAGATCCGGTACATACCTATCTCGACACCGCGGCACAACAGATCTGCCTATGGGCCAGTATCTGGACTGGCATGGATAGCTGCCTGTCCGTAACATGCGATACGGTATTACCCGGGAGCAATGGACCGCAAGGGATCGTGTCGGCACTGGCCACACGTCTTTGGCAGGTCGGCCCTGTTCCTGCCACGGACCATGTGCGACTTAACATTCCCGAAGTGACAGGGGCCATTGCCTTCCGACTTCGGAGCATCGAAGGGCGCATTGTCCGACGAGGCGAAGTATTCGCGGGGCCGACAATGGAGGTCGACCTGGAAGGCCTGACATGTGGCACATACGTACTGGAGGTCACAAGCGGCGATCAGTGCCGCGCTTTCCGGGTGGTAAAGACCCGGTGACCGTATATGGAGAGGGCCGGCGATCGCCGGCCCTCTCCTTTGCTCGTCCGGGCGCGCTCAGGCCGCCTTCACAGCAGGCGTCAGCAGCTGGAAGTCGCTCAACACCACCTCGCTCACATACCGCTTTCCGCCGTCCTTCCCCTCGTAGGTGCGATGCACCAATCGACCCTCGACCGCCACGGCCGAACCTTTTCTCAACATGCGCTCGACCATTTCCGCCATCCGGCCCCAGGCCACGACCGTGTGCCACTGGGTATTACCTACGCGCTTCCCTTCGCCATCGGTATAGCTACTGTGTGTGGCAACGCTGATGCGCGCCACTTTCCGGCCTTTGGCCACTTCGCGCACCTCAGGGTCGTAACCCAGATTCCCGATCAACTGCACCTTGTTCTTCAACGTATTCATGGCTCTCGCGTGTTTGTGTTCTCTTGTTCGTGTCCTCTCAGGCAAGTTCCTCTTCGTTCTTCCGATCCATGACCTGGAACTCGTTCATGACGACCTCGGTCATGAAGCGCTTCTGTCCATCGCGTCCCTCGAAGCTGCGGTGCACAAGCCTGCCCTGGAGCACCACGTGGCTCCCTTTGCGGAGCATACCCTGCACCAGATCGGCCTGCTTGCCCCATGCCACCACGGTATGCCACTGTGTGTCATCGATGCGCTCCCCGGCCTGATTGCGGTAGCTGTCGTTCGTGGCAACGCTCATGCGAGCCATGCGCTTGCCTCCTGCGGTCTCACGGATCTCCGGGTCGTTCCCCAGATTCCCGATCAGTTGGACGTTGTTCTTCAGCGTGTTCATCTTTTCGCGGTTTTGATCTTTGCGTTCGTTCTTGGGTTACCTCTTCCAGCAAACCCGTCGGCAAAACTCATCGGGTGGTCATTGCTGATCCGGTCGATCGTCATTTGTATTCGGTTGTATGTGTTTGCTGTCGTTTGTTTGGTGGTTCGCGAATTACCCAAACAGCTGATCTTCAGGTATCTTGTAGCCATGGACCGGCGCCCCGGAGGGCTGGGCAGCACAATGCGGCCCCGCAACGTCTTGGTCATGCAACCGGCCAGCACAGCTTGCGCGATTTGACCGAGCGCGAACTGGTGGAGGGATGTCTACGAGGGGATCGTCGCTCTCAGGAGGCGCTCTATGCCAGATATGAACGGCGCATGTACGCCGTTTGTCTGCGCTATGCCCGGCACGAACTGGAGGCCCAGGACATGCTTCAGGAAGGATTTATTCGCGTCTATGAGAAACTCGACAGCTTCCGCCAGGACGGGTCGCTGGAGGGATGGGTCCGCAGGATCATGGTGCATACGGCCATCAATCACTACCGAAGGAAGTCCTTCCACATGGAGCGTTTCGGCCTGGAGGTCCTGCCCGAGACCCCTGTGTCCCCGGATGCATTGAGCGGCCTTGGTGCAGGCGAACTATTGGACTTGGTGCGCACCCTGCCCGATGGGTACCGCACTGTCTTCAACCTATATGCCATCGAGGGGTTCGATCATGCCGAGATCGCCAGCATGTTGGGCTGTGGGGAAAGCACATCACGCAGTCAATTGGCAAAGGCACGACGGATCCTGCAGGAGCGGATATCAGAACTGAACACCACGACCTTACATGAGGGAAGAACATCCCATCGATGAACTCTTCGCCCAGGGGCTCTATCATGCCGAGGTTACCCCTCCGGCAGGAGTCTTGGACGCCGTGCGCTCGCATCTCGCGGAAAAGAAGCGGCGCACTCGCCGTAAGAAGCGGCGCGGAGCAATACTTCTCTTCCTTTTCCTTGGACTCACTGGTGCCGGTGTGTGGTCCCTGTTCACCAATGGCGTTCCTCGGACGGGGGCAACCCGGGGCATCAAAGAGTCCAGGCCACCGGTGCCTAGCGGCCGACCGGCGAGCCCTCCCGGGACGACCCGGACAACGGAACAGCAAAGCATTCAGGGACTCGCACGACAAAGCAGTACCGATGCAAATGCGACAAGTTCGCTGCGTGCCGAGAAAGCGGTGGCTCCCGTTCTAAAAACATTACAAAAGGAACTTGTCGATCCGGTCGGCGTGAATACCAGGACGCAACCGGCCGCAAAAGCCGTTGTCAGGTCACGAACGTCGCCCACTCCCTATGCCGCCCGGGGTCGCACGATCGAAGACGCCGACCTTGACCTTGGCCCGGACGCGGGGCCTTCCATCATGATGGTCCGCACCTCCTTCCTGCAAGCTATACGGTCCGAGGTCGTTCCTTTCACTACGCAAGCGGACCCGGGCTATGTGTTGCCACACGGGGAATGGTTCGCAACGCTGGCCGCAGGCTATTTTGCTTTGCGATATGAAAGGAACGGTCCGGATGACGAGTTGAACGAGGCGCGCTACCGAGCGGATCATCCGACGGACGCTTTCCTGTATGGCATGTCCATCGGCCGTCTATGGCGGAATGGGCTATCGCTATCGTTGGGTCTTGGAACAGGCGGCCAGCGCTCGCATTTCGCCAGGGCGGACCGGACTACCGCCAATGAGGCGTCGATCAGCGAGCACATCGTTGTATTCGACCAGACCGTGCTCGCTACTTTTCCGGATACGACCTCTGTGCTCACGATCGCGGAACTGGATCGTCGATCAGCGAACAGGACCTCTGTTTGGCGGGTCCCCTTGCTCTTGGGCTGGCGATACGACCTTGGTCGCTGGCACCTGGCCATCCAATTCGGGCCCGCGTTCGAATCCCGCCGCCAACAGGCCGGCTACCTTCTCGTTCGTAGTGCCAGCGACGGCGGCCTGCAGAGCCGCCCCGTTCTGGAGGCCTCGCCCAAGGCACTTCGCACGGTCGCCTTGTCCGGGGAAATGCTCGGGGGGGTGACCTTCGACCTGACCGAGAGGGTCGGGCTGGGGGTCTTTGGGAGCGGCTCCACGGACCTGCTGACCTGGCAGGAAGATGAACGCCCACAGCCCCACGTCTCCCGTTTTGGCTTGCAGCTTTCGTTACAATACCTCTTCCCCGCTCACCCGCGATGAACAATACCCACCTGCTGTTCCGTTCGTTGCCCATCTGGACGCTCATGGCCGTTCCTTGGAGCACATGCCCGGCCATCGCTCCGGTCACTGACCCCTGTGATTCCACCTTGCAGGTCACGCTTTCCATTTCGGTGCTTTCCGGTTATCTCGTCGATATCCAAGCCCAGATCGATACGGGCTATTACTCGGTGCAGGGCTACACCTGGAATTTCGGCGATGGCCAATTCGCCTATAGCAGCGCACCACAGATCGTTCACCCTTACCCCGGGGCGGGCAACTACCTGCTTTGCCTGACCATTTGGGCGGTTGGGGCCGGCCAAAGCCAATGCCAGCGTACGACATGTTTGCCCGTGCAACTGGCCCCCAACAACGGCCCTCCGTTCCCGTGCGACAGTCTTTATCTGGATTTCACGGCGACCTACGCGAACGGCGCGTTCCAATTCGACCTGCTTGATCCTGGCGCCCTGATGTATGGAAGCCTGTCGTGGGACCTCGGTGATGGGTCCACCGCCTCGCTGCCCACGGTCATGCACACCTATTCTGGGACCGGCCCCTTTGAAGTTTGCCTTTCGGCCACCGTATTCACAGGTTCCGACAGTTGCGCACAGCACGTCTGCCACTGGCTCTATTCAGGCCCGGACAGCATCCCTTGCTCCCAAGTGGTCACCCCATCGTTCGACTGGGCGGCCCAGGAAGGCTTTGTGGCGTTCTTCAACACCTCAGGGACCTCTGGGTCCCCGTATTCGTTGTTCTGGGACCTCGGCGATGGTGCGACAAGCACGCAAGAGGTATTCCTGCATGAGTTCGCGTTCCCGGGGAGCTACCAGGTCTGTCTCCATCTGGTCTCCTGGGGCACACTGGTCCCCGACTCATGCGAAATGACCGCATGCCAGGTGATCGAACTTGGCATGGCTTCGGGACTTGCAGAAAATGCACCCGGTGCGTTCCGTGCGTTCCCGTCGCCCTTTAGTGACCACCTGAACGTTGAACTGCCCCCCGGGAACATTGGGGGGCGATTGCTCATCATAGATCCGTCGGGCCGGGTCATTTCTGAGCGGGTCGTGAAGGAGGAACGGCTCCTTGGGCTCGACCTGGCATTCCTGAATCCAGGCATGTATTTCCTGAGGCTCGAAGGGCCATCCCGCGTCCTGACGGAACGCATCATCAGACAATAGCCGGCCAGGGACCACTCTCCCCGGAGGGCCACCCCGAAGCTTCTATCTTTGGCCACGCCTCTCCCGCATGCACGAGGCCCATTGACCGAGACCATGTCCGAACGTCCGAAGAACATCCTCGTCCCGACCGATTTCACGAAGGTCGCGGACTTTGCCATGGAGCACGCACTGAACCTGGCCCAGCATATGAACGGCCAGGTCTACCTGCTCCACGTGGTGCCGAAAGCCTCTTTTACGGAAGAGGCACGCACGAAGCTGAATCTGGAAGCGGACCGGGCGCGCGCAATGAACGACAAGGTGCCCGTGAACCCCATTGTGCGCATCGGCACGATCTATGAGGACATCGGTGATGCGGCGGCCGAGGTGGATGCCGGCATGATCATCATGGGCACCCATGGCATGCGCGGAATGCAGTTCATCACAGGTAGTCGCGCCTTGCGCGTGGTGACCAGCTCGAAGGTGCCCTTCATCGTGGTGCAGGAACGGGGCATCCGACCGGAAGGATATGACAACATCGTCGTGCCGCTGGACCTGCATCAGGAGACCCGCCAGAAATTGTCCTTGGTTGCGGACATGGCGCGGTATTTCAATAGTCGCGTACACATCATCACCCCGAAGGAGGACGACGAATTCCTTCGTCATCAGCTCGGTCGGAACATCCAATTCGCCGATCAGTATCTCAAGGAACACGGGGTTGCCCATGACGCGGTCATCGCGGAGGAGGACAGCAGCAATTTCGTGGAGGCCGTGATCGGACACGCGAAAAAGGTGGAGGCCGACCTGATCGCCATCATGAATATCTCACAGACCAACATTTTCGGAATTCTGGGTGTACCCTACGAACAGGAGATCATCACCAACAAAGCGATGATACCCGTCATGGTGATGAACCCGATCGACACGGGTACGGGTGGGGGCTGGTCCTTTCAATGACCAGCATCAGGCGCGAACGCCGATGACCAGGATGTCGTCCACCTGTTCGTGGACACCGCGCCAATCGTTGAATGCCCGATAGAGCAGCTTCCGCTGCTCATCAAGTGGCTTGGTGCTTACGCTCACCAACAGGTCCCGGAACCGTCGGTAGAGGAACTTCTTGCCCCGCGGCCCGCCGAATTGATCGGCATACCCATCCGAAAAGATGTAGATCACATCGTTCTCTTCCAGCTGTACGCGATGGTCGGTGAACGAGCGCCCATCCAGCTCGAACCCCCCGATCGGGATCTTGTCGGGTGCATACTGGATGATGGTACCATCGCGAACCACGTACAGCGGGCAGTTCGCTCCGGCATATTCCAGGATCCGTCCGTCCGGGTCATAGGCACATAGTGCCAGATCCATCCCATCGCGGACGAGGAACTGTTCCCGGTCCTTGTGGAGCGCGTTGAATGCGATCCGGTTCAGGTCCTGCAGGACCTCGCTCGGACGGATCAACCCGTGCTCCTTGATCGCCTGGTTCAGTCCATTGTGACCGACCAGGCTCATGAAGGCACCGGGCACGCCGTGTCCGGTGCAGTCCACGGCGGCGAATAGGATCTTGTCACCTACGCGATCGAACCAATAGAAATCCCCGGAGACGATATCCTTCGGGCCATAGAGGACGAAGGATTGGGGCAACAGCTCGCGGATCCGCTTGTCGGGCGGAAGGATCGACTCCTGAAGCCGCTTCGCATAACGGATGCTGTCGGTAACATTCTTGTACAGCTCTACGACCTTGCGGCTCTGTCGTTCCACCTCTTCCTTTTGTCGGACGACCTCGTCCGTCCTTTCGCGCACTTTGGTCTCGAGTATGCGCTCCCGTTCACCAAGCTCCGTACGCATCTTGAGCAATGCATGCCCCAACACATCTTCCTCACTTAGCGGCCGGTATTCCGTTTCGAAATCACCTGCGGCCACGGCGTGCGAGAAATCGGTCGTGCGCCTGAGTCCATCGATCAACCCCATCAGGGCCTGGGTCATTTCGCCGATCTCGTCGTTCCCGACCTTGATCCGCGCCCTGGGGAAGACCCCCCGCCCCAGTCCGATCAGAATGGTGCGCAGGCGTTGTACCGGCCCAACTATACCGCGGATGATCAGGAACGCCACGAACAAGCCGACCAGGATCAACCCCATGCCGAGATACAGCACGAAGAACTTCAATGAGTCGAAGCTCCTGATCATCCCATTGCTCAGTTGTCGGCGCTTCGCTTCCTGCATCGCCAGAAGTACGTCAAGGTCGGCCAGCACCTTGTCCGTTTGCTCATCCAACGGACCACCCTCTTCGGCCATGTCGTTCCGCTCCAGGTAGATCAACGGATCGCTGTAGCTCTCGAGGGAGGGGAGCATGTCCTTGATCTGGTCGTGCAGCGCGAACATCTTGTCCATCTCGCCGAACACACGATCCACCAACGCGACTTCCTCGTTGTCCCAGTTTGCGGAAAGTGTGTCGATCCGGTCCAATAGCGCAGGGAGTTCCTGTGATGTGACCTCGACCAGGGCTGTCTTTTCCCTTGCCGTGGGAATGCTCTCCACCAGGGCCCAATGCTTAATCAGCATATGCGCATTGAGAATGAGGTTCCGCAAGCGCACGAGCGCGTCCACGCTCGGCGAGTACACTTGATTGATCTCGTCGTTGATGCGCCGGCTCCGCTCGAGCGTGCGGTTCGTGAGCAACAGGACCAGCGCCGCAAAGAAGATGAACAGGCCGAAGCCCATCCCGATCTTCTTGCCGATGGTCATTCGCACACGCATTCCTGTCCTCAGTGGTCGTCCTCGGGGCCCAATGCCTCGTAGAGCTGACGATAGTGTTCAGAGCTCTCCGTATCCTGAAGACTATAGTATATGCCCTCCAGGCCGAGCAGTGTCTCCCGCCTCTTGGGGTTCATTTCGAAGGCCTTGAGCATGTAGGGTAACGCCTGCATGAAGAACGACCGACTGACCTCCTGTATCCGCTGGAGCGATGGGATGTCGTTCTCAGCGCCGATCCGTTGGATGTTGTAGACGCCGCGGTTGTAATAAAGTGTCGCCAGATTGTAGTTCGCCCCGTAGTTGTCCGGGTCGACCTCCAGTACACGTTCGTACGTGCGAAGGGCCAGGTCATAATGGGTAAGGTCCTCGCGATCCTGGTTGTACAACTTCGTATGTACCGTGCCGAGCGCGTTCTCGAACTCGATCCGCTTGGCATTCAGCTCCGTCGCCCGACCGAGCGCGTTCATCGCACTGACGTAGTCCTCGAACAGGTCGCCGGCCCGTCTCGGATGCAATTCGTTCAGCGCCCGGGCCGCATCATTGAAATAGGTCTTGGCAAGGAAGTCATAGGCTTGCTGCGCATTGTCGCGATAACGGCCCGCACTGTCCAGCATGATGGTCCGTGCCAGGCTTGCGATCGCCTCGTCCCTCGCAGGACGCCCGTCCACAATGGTGTCACCTGACTTGAAAATGTCCTTCAGGATGAAGCCTTGCAGCAGCCATGCCTCCGGGTCCTCGGCGTGGTCGGGGCTTTGCAACGCTTCTTGAACGAGCACCCGGGCTTCGTTCAAAGCACCATCCTGATATTTGCGGAAGGCCTCGGCGACCAGGTCGGTCTGTCCGATCGCGTGCAGGCCGATCACCAGGAAAAGCGCTATGTGGATGCCTCGTTTCATTCCACCACACGTTGCGCGAGCTGCTTCAAGGTGGAGCCGACCTCCAAGCGGTGCTTTCGGGCGTTCGGCATGCTCAATTCGTAACGGAGCGTATTGTCCACGTTCACGAAGTTGACCACCGCGCCATCCTCCAGCGCGCCCGGATACTCCGTGACCAGCAGGATATTCTTGTTCGCCACGTTCTTGTAGATGTCGGCCATAAGCCCCAGTTCTCCCAGACCCACGAACAGCACATTGCAGGCCTCCACCTGAGGAGACCGGGGTAGCTTTCGCACCTCGATCGGTTGCTTGCCAATGGTCTTGTTCGCGTATTTCTTTATCAGCTCCTGATAGAGATTGGTCCCCCCGATCACACCGATCACGAAGTTCCCCTCCCGCAAGGCGGGATCCCGCCACTCCACTAGCTTGGCAATGTTGTAGATATAGCTCGCCTGCACGATGGCGACAGTGTCCTTTTCCGCCTCGCGTTGGGGCGCCTGGGCGCCGATCGACCAGGGGGCCAGCAGCAGTATGATCAATCGGGGGAAGAGGAAGCGCACCAACGGACCGCCGGTTTGGGATCCGCTCCGGGCCAATTTCATACCGATCCCTTCCACAGTCCGGCAAAGTAGGCTCACCCTGTCGCCTTGGTCGGTCGCCCCCTGCGGTATCTATTCACACGATCTTGTTCACGCCATTGGGCGCGATCGCCCCTGGCGCCCGCCGACCAGCGATCCGAAAGATGCGGTCCACGGACCCCTCAATACAACTGCTTGCCGGGGCCTTTGAGCGCCTTAGCGGCCGTTCTCCGATGCCGTCAGGTTCTCAAGGTCCCTGTCGAACAGATAGAGCCCCCCTTTGTCACTCCCGATCAATGCCAATTTATCGAGCAGGGTCCTGGCCAAAGTCTCTTCCTCGATCTGTTCACTGACATACCACTGCATGAAGTTGTGCGTGGTGTAATCCTTCTCCTTCAGACAGCTATCCACCACCTTGTTTATCTCGGCGGTGACGTGGGCTTCGTGCTTGAACAACTCGTTGAAGATGTGGTTGATGTCCTTGAACACCCTCGGGGGTTGCTTGAGGGCGGGTACGATGGCCTTCCCACCGCGCTCGTTGACGAACCGGATCAGTTTGAGCATGTGCATGCGCTCCTCATCACTGTGGCGGTAGAGGAAGGCGGCCGTGCCGTTCAGGCCCTCGGTTTCAGCCCACGACGCCATTGCGAGGTAGAACTGACTGCTCATCGCTTCTATCGCGATCTGGCCGTTCAGTGCCGATTCGATCTTTTTGGATAGCATCCGGTCCGCTCTTTAAGACAAAGTTAGGGCCATGACCCGGGCTCACCGCACGTTGTGCAGGTTCATCGCACGCTCGATGCCCAGTAGGACGAAATCCTCCACGGCTCGCACCGCAGCACCCACCCTGTCCTCTAGTTCCTTCTTTTCCTCAGCGCGCCATGTGTCCAACACATACCTGACCTGGCCTCCCTGGGTAAAATCCGCTCCGATTCCGAAACGAAGCCGTGCGAAGGCCTCCGTTCCTAGGACCTGGATGATGTGTGCAAGTCCGTTGTGTCCACCTGCTCCTCCGGTCGCGCGCAATCTCAGCCTCCCGAACGGAAGCGCCAGATCATCGGTAACCACCAATAGCCGCTCAAGGGGGACCTTCTCCCGCTCCATCCAATAGCGGACCGCGTTGCCGCTCAGGTTCATGAAGGTGGATGGCTGGATCAGTACAAGGGTCCTTCCCTTGATGCGCATCTCCGCGTGTTCACCATACCGCTCGGTGGCCGAACCGACATGGCCTTGATCGGCCAGGGCCTGCACCACATGGAATCCGATATTATGCCGGGTATCCGCATACTCGGCACCGGGATTGCCCAGCCCAACGACGAGGTACTTCATGCCCGATCAGACGCGACCGGTCACCACGACCGTTGGGGTCACTTCTTGGCCGGTTCCACCTTCTTGGCCTCTTCAGCAGGCGCGCTGGCCGCAGGTGCGGCAGCTGTTGCGGCCACCGGGGCCGCTGAGGCCGGTTCCGCCTCCTTCTTGGCCATACGCACGGTCAGGACCACCTCGTTCCCCGGCTCCATGATCGAGAGGCCGGAGAACTTGAGGTCCCGGACCCGGATGCTCTGCCCAAGGTCCACATTGGCCACATCGAACTCCAGGTGTTCCGGTAACCGGCCCGGCAACCCCTGTACGCGGAGTTTGCGCTTGATCTGATTGAGGCGCCCTCCCTTTCGCACACCCATCGATTGTCCTGTCAGTTTCAGGCCCAGCGTGACCCGTACCTCCCTGTCCTCCGACATTTCCATGAAGTCCACATGGACGATGCGATCGGACAACGGATGGAATTGGGTCTCCTGGAGCAAGGCCATGACCTTTCGGCCGTCAAGGTCCAACTCCACGCGGTAGGTTTCCGGTGTGAAGACCACCTTGCCAAGGGATGCTTCATCGGCCGAGAAGTGGACCACCTGGTCACCTCCATAGAGCACACAGGGGATCTGCTTGTCGCGGCGCAAACGCTCGGCGCTCTTCGAGCCGTTGGCCGTCCGGACCGTGCCGGCGAGGTCTACCTTTTTCATGACCTTGGGTTATGCGATGATGAAATGACTGCTGATCGATTCGTGGCTGCGAACGCGCTTGATGACGTCGGCGAACAATCCCGCCACCGTTAGTTGCTCGATCTTTTCCGTAAAGCGACGTTTCTCGTCGCCGATGGGTATGGTGTCCGTGACGATCAAGCGGCTCAGTGCACTGTCCTGGATGCGTTTGCTGGCTTCTCCACTGAGCACCGCGTGGGTACACATGGCACTGACGCTGTTCGCGCCCAGGTCGGCCATCATGTCCGCAGCCTTGGTAAGAGTCCCCGCGGTATCGACCATATCGTCCACAAGCACCACGTTCTTGCCTTTGACGTCCCCGATCACGGTCATGCTGTCGACCTGATTGGCCACCTTGCGCTGCTTGTAGCAGATGGCCATATCCACACCCAGGTGCTTGGCGTAGGCGTTCGCCCGTTTCGTACCTCCAGTATCAGGTGCGGCCATCACGAGGTCGGGGATCGCCATATCCTGGATATGAGGCAGGAAGATGCTGCTGGCGAACAAGTGGTCCACGGGCACTTCGAAGAACCCCTGTATCTGATCGGCGTGGAGGTCCATGGTCATCACACGGTCCACTCCCGCGGCGGTGAGCATGTTCGCCACCAATTTGGCCCCGATGCTGACCCGTGGTTTGTCCTTCCGGTCCTGGCGGGCGAAACCGAAATAGGGGATGACGGCGACGATGCGTTTGGCACTGGCCCGCCGGGCCGCATCGACCATTAAGAGCAGTTCGAAAAGATTCTCGGCCGGCGGGAAGGTGCTTTGGACGATGAAGACCAGTTCCCCCCTTACCGTCTCCTCGAAACTGGGCTGGAACTCCCCATCACTGAACCGATTGACACTTACCTCACCCAACCGCTCACCCGAACGGACCGCGATCTGCTCGGCCAGGTAGCGCGTAGCGGTGCCTGAGAAGATCTTCGCGGATTCCTGCATGGGGCCCTTCTGAAAGGGGTGCAAAGGTAGTGATCCCCGGAAGGTTATCAACGATCGGTCGTGCCCTGTTCTCAACGAGATCTCGGGGGCTTATCCACGATCGGTTCCCCGGAGGGTTCCCGACCTTCGTGCACCATATGAGCAGGAGAAAGGAGCCGCAGGGCGCGGCAAGTCCGATCACCCAGGCGGTGCTGGCTGCGGTCCGCCGTGCGGGCGCGGCAGGGATCACCAGCCAGCAGCTTGCCCTGAAGCTCGGGCTGAAGGACCGTTCCCAACGTTATTTGATCTCCGATGCCTTGGAAGACCTTCTGGACGCGGACAGCATACGAGTGGGCAAAAAGGGGCGATTCATCAGCAACATCGCCCGGGACGAGAGCGAAGGGGTGATCAGCATTATTGCAAGCGGAGCCGGTTTCGTTCGTCTGGATGGCGCCGAGGGGTCGGACGATGTGTTCGTTCCGGAGCGGCACGTCGGCACGGCACTCCATGGGGACCGCGTGCGGGTGCGGCGTTCTGGAGGGCGCGGCGGGCGGCCGGAGGGGCGGGTCGTAAGTGTGGTCAAACGACGCAGGACCCACTTTGTGGGTGTTCTGCACAAGCAACAAGGCCGCCACATCCTTGTCGCCGACGACCAGCGCATGCCGAAGCCCTTTTTCGTGGCGATGAACGACTTGGGCGGAGGGGTTGATGGGGACAAGGCCATTCTTGAACTCGGGGAGTGGCGCGACCCCAAGGACCTTCCCCGTGGACGCGTCGTGCGCGTACTGGGGAAGGCCGGGGAACACGAGGTGGAAATGCACGCCATTCTGGCCGAGTTCGGCCTGCCGCTGGAATTTCCGGAGAATGTGCTACACGAAGCCGATGGGATACCGGACGGTCGCACGCCGGGTGAACTGGCCCGCCGGCGGGATATGCGTGGGATCACCACGTTCACGATCGACCCGGAGGACGCCAAGGACCTCGATGACGCCTTGAGCATCCAGCGACTCGACAATGGGAATTGGGAGGTCGGTATCCATATCGCCGATGTAACGCACTATGTCAAGGCCAATTCCACCTTGGACCAGGAGGCGGCCGCTCGTGCCACCTCGGTATACCTCGTGGACCGCGTTGTGCCCATGCTCCCCGAGCGGCTGAGCAATGACCTGTGTTCGCTGAACGCCGGAACGGACAAACTCACGTTCTCGGCCGTATTCGAGTTGGACCAGAAGGCCCACGTCCACACCGAGTGGTTCGGGCGCACCGTCATCCACTCGGGTCGTCGTTTCGCCTATGCCGAGGCCCAGGCCCTCATTGATGGCGGTCAGGGCGACCTCAAGGAGGAGGTGCTGGAGCTGCATCGACTGGCCCAACAGCTGCGCCAGGCCCGCCTTCGAGCGGGTGCCCTGGAGATCGTCAGCAACGAAGTACGCTTCCGCCTCGACGAGAAGGGCGTACCGCTCGAGGTATACGAGAAGGTCATGGGCGAGGCGAATTGGCTCATCGAGGAGTTCATGCTGCTCGCCAATAGACGGGTGGCGGCGTGGGTCGGTCGACGAAAGAAGGGCGGGGAACGGCCCTTCGTCTATCGGGTACACGACCTCCCGGACCCCGAAAAGGTCGACCAATTGCGCGCGTTGGCGCGCAGCTTCGGATATCAGCTTCAGGTGCAACATCCCGAGGAACTACCCCATGCGATCAACACATTGCTCCGCGAGATCCGGGGCAAGGAGGAGGAGGGCATCATCCGGCAGGTGGTGATACGGACCATGGCCAAGGCGACCTATACCACGGACAATATCGGTCACTATGGTCTGGCGTTCGAGCATTATACGCACTTCACCTCCCCTATCCGACGCTACCCGGACATGCTGGTCCACCGGGCTCTGGCCCACTACCTGGACCATGGCGGCCCGCTCGACAAGGAACGCCTGGAAATGCAATGCGTCCATAGCTCGATGATGGAACGCCGCGCCGCTGATGCGGAACGGGCGAGCGTTCGCTACAAGCAGGCCGAGTATCTGATGGCCCGTATCGGTGAGGAGTTCGATGGCAAGGTGTCCGGGATCACCTCCTGGGGTGTCTATGTGGAGTTGGACTCCAATCACTGTGAGGGAATGATCCCGGTCCGCGATATGCGCGGCGATATCTTCAAATTCGAGGAGGAGCGTTACCGGTTGGTCGGCATGCGCTCAGGAAGGACCATCCACTTGGGCGATCCCCTGCGTGTGATCGTCCGGTCGGTGGATATGGACCGCCGTACCGTGGACCTGAGGGAGACCGGTGGCGTCAGACGAACTTGAGCCGTTTGGCCAGGTCGTCCTTGTAGCTTCCTCCGATCGGGATCACCTTTTTGTCGTTCTCCAGGATGAGGTTCGGCTGTTCGATGGCCACGATCTTGTCGATACGAACGATGAAGGAGCGATGCACGCGCGCGAATTCGTTCTCGGGGAGCTTTGATTCGATATCCTTCATGGTACTGTGGACCGTGTATCGTGTGGAGAGCGTATTGATCACCACGTAGTCCTTCAGCGCCTCGATGTAATAGATGTCACTGATGCGCAGCTTGACGAGTCGTGAATTGCTCTTCACGAACAGCAGGTCGTTCGCACCACTGCCGCTTTCGACAAGGTTGAACAGAAGGTCCCGCTCCTTCAATACCTCGGCCTCCTTCTTGTGCTTGTAAAGCGCCATCTCGATCGACGTATGGATATCGATCTCCTTGAACGGCTTGATGATGTAGCCATACGGCTGGGTGACCTTCGCCTTGCTGAGCGTGCTTTCGTCCGCGTAGGCCGTCAGAAAGATGACCGGTATGTTGGTCTCCTGTCGGATGCGCATCGCCGCTTCGATACCGTTCATTTCCCCCTTGAGCATGATGTCCATGAGGATGATGTCCGGTTGCTTTTCCATCGCCAGCTGTACCGCCAGTTCACCCGTGGCCGCAGCGCCCACCACATGGTAGCCCAGCTTCTTCAAGCTGTGCTGGATGTCCTTACTCACAATGCTCTCGTCCTCGACCACTAGGACATTGGTCTGCGGCATGGTTCGTTCACTTGATACGTTCAAAAGTAAGGAAATAGCGGGCCCCGCGGCCTTTGGGGCGTTCAAGGGTGGCGTCAAGCTGGTCGACCAACGTGTGCACGAGTTGCAAGCCGAGGTTGGCGTCGCGTTCGTCGTCGAAATCCTCTGGCAATCCCACTCCGTTATCGCTCACCTCCACCCTGATCCGTCGATCTTCCGCATGCACTCCGACCCTGATCCGACCCTGCCTTTCGTTCGGGAAAGCATGTTTCAGGGCATTGCTGATCAACTCATTGAGGATCAGCCCACAGGGAATCGCCTGGTCCAGGCCGAGCAGCACGCGTTCAAGGTCGGTCTCCAACTCCACCGTCCCGCTTACGCTATAGCTCATCACCAGGTTACGTGAGAGGCGGTCGACATAGTTGGCCAGGTCGATGCTGCTGAAGTCCTTTGTTTGATAGAGGCTTTCGTGAATGAAGCTCATGGACCGGATCCGGTCCTGGCTTTCCCGCAGTAGGTCCAGCATGCGCTGGTCCTTGCCGACATAGCTGGTCTGCAGGTTGAGTATGCTGCTGATGATCTGGAGGTTGTTCTTCACCCGATGGTGGACCTCCTTCAGAAGTACCTCCTTCTCATGCAGACTCTCCCGCAGCTCGGCCTCCACCGTCATTTTATCCGTGATGTCATAGGCCAGACAGCTGATCTCCCGGACGCGACCGTCGATCACGATGGGGTTCAAGAAGTTCTCCAGCCAGATGCTGCCCCCCGAAGGGTCCCGAAGCTCCACTTGGAATTGTTGCGGCCTCCCGTCCATGGCCGCCTTGTAATGGTCGGTGATCTGCCTTCTCTTCTTGTTCATCGCGTACCCGGAAAGCTCTTCCAGGAACGCTGATCCCGGTGCGAGTTCGATGTTGTACATATTGGTGATGGACCTTTGGAAATGGTCGTTGAGCGCAGTGATCCGAAAGTCACTGTCCATGGTCCATACCATCATATTCGCGCTGTTGGAGAAGATGGCGGCCAGGCGCGCGGCCTGATCGCGCACGACCCGCTCGGCCCGTTTCTTCTCCGTGATCTCATGACCGATGCCGAAGACTTCCGCCACCCGCCCGTTCGCGGCATATACCGGGCTGAGGAAGATCTCATTGCTGACGTGGTTGCCCTCTTTGTCCTTGACCTCGGTCTCAAAACGAAGCGTGTTCCCCTTGAAGGCCTCCTGGTACTTTTCCTCCCAGAAACGATGGTATGCATCGCTCGCGAAGCGCTTCCGCGGACGACCGGCATCCCGATTGATCTCCGGCCTCGTACCATACAGCCTAGTGATCATGTCCGCATAACCCTGGTTGAAAGAGGTCAGTGCCAGTCGTTCATCCACGGTCCAGAACATGTGTTCGCCGCTCTCGAACAACGCACGAAGCTTCGCGGCATGCTCCTGGAGCTGGGCTTCCGCTAGTTCCTCGCGGGTGATGTCGTGAAAAATGCTGCGCGTACTTACCACCTCTCCGTCCACGGTCCTGGCGTTCGTGTTCCCGCGCACATGGACCTGGGCCCCATCCTTGGCAACGAACACCGTACGGAGGTTCTTTACGACCTCTCCGCTCATTACAACGGCGAAAACACGCCGGCAATGTTCCAGCTCATCCGGATGGACCAGGTCCCATATGGTCAACTCACGCAGTTCGGGGTCGGAATAACCGAGGGTCTTCCGCCATGCTGCGTTCACGAACTGGAATCGCCCATCCGCACTTACGATCTGCACGAGATCAGTGGCATTCTCGAAGAGGTCACGGTACCGCTCCTCGCTCGCCGAAAGCGCTTCGCGATCGCGTTTCGCCCGGGTCACATCCCGGGATACGCCCATCGACCCCAGCAACTTGCCATCCGGACCGAAAAGGCGGGATGCGGCAAGGAAAACGGTGAACTCCTTTCCATCGCGATCGACATTCCGCACCTCGCCCGCGAAGGCGCCATGTGAATTGAGCTCATCCTGTATGCGTTCATATTCGGCCTTGTCCGCATAGAGCATGTCGGACACGCGACCCAGCACCTCCTGCGATTCATAGCCGAACTTGAGAGTGGCGGCAGGATTGAATTCCGTGATGCATCCCGCCTCATCCACGGCTATGATCATGTCCAGCGAACTGTCCACGATGCTCTTGGCGAATTGCTTGGCCTGGATCAGCTCCTTTTGGGTCCGCCGATGTTCCTTGATCTCACGGCGAAGAACACTGTTGACCTCTTCGGCCACCTGTGCGCGTTTGTTCTCCTGCGCCTTGGTGCGCTCACCGCCCTTCGCGTTCAGGGTCCATTGCAATGCGTCCTGGCCCTCATATTCCATCAGAAAGAGCCTGACGGACAATTCCATGGGGTGGCCATCGGCGGCCATGATCCGCATGTCGAAAGGATCGATGGTCTCACCGGCCAATGCACGGTCCGTATAACGACGGACCCGATCACGATCATCCGGATGGACATGCACCAATAGCGCAGTTCCTCCGGGCTTGTTCGCTTTCAGATATGGTCCGGCCGGATCTGCATGGACGACCTGGTCGTTCAGTGTGATGACAATAGCTCCCGAAGCCTGCCTCGGCACCCACTGATCAGCAGCGGACCTCGATCCTCGCCCCGTACTGTTCCGGCGGGCCGCGGAAACATCCATGAGGACACCTTCGATCACGGCCTCGGAACCGGAACGGCGCACGATACGCGCATTCACAAGCACATGAACCGGTCCCCCATCACAATGCCTTAGTGTCATTTCATGGGCGACCAGGGTTCCGCGCTCACCCAACCTTTCCAGAAAATCCTCCCTTTCCGCTGGTCCTGCGTAGATCGCCGTCAACGGCGCGTTCACGAGCGACCCGATGGAAGGATGGCCGAGCATGCCTGCCATGTGGATGTTGCATTCCACAAGTCGGCCGTCCATCGTGGCGCGGAAAGCACCGCTGAGCCCCTCTACGACAAGGTCGTCCTGTAGCTTCTCGATCGACGGCTCGGCATCAAGCTTTCGTGATCGCTGCCTCGGGCTCTTCATCGCAACACTCGATCATGGTGTGTCCGGCGCGAAAGGCGGCGGCACCTTCTCACCATCGATGCGCACCTCGGCGCCATCCTTATACCGGATGGTCAATCCTGGTTCGCCTATCGAGGAGAAATAGGTGAAGTCCCCCTGCTCCAGACCCATGGTATATCGCCCCTCACAACGCAACTGCCCATTGGGCCAATACCATTTGTGCTTCCCGTTGGGCAACCCATCAATAAAGGATCCGACGAAGCTTTTCCGGCCATTGTCGTACGTATAGACCCAATCTCCATCCTTCAGTCCTCCCTTATAGCGTCCCTCTTCGCGGTGGTCCCCAACATGATAGGTCCATGCACCCTCGCGGAGACCATCGATATACTCACCCTGCGAGATCACATCTCCCGTGCTGTCGAATTCGACCGATACACCATCCTCCTTACCCTTTCGATAGTTCTCCTCCCGATGGAGCGTTCCATCCTCATAGAACCAGCGCCAGGTGTTCTGCGCAAGTCCATTGGCGTAACGCCCTTGTTGCTCCACTGCTCCGGATCTATGGAAGTACGTCCATTCCCCCTCGCGCTTCCCTCCTTTGTATTCGCCTTCTGCGCGCTTCTCACCACTGGCATAGTATTCCACCCATTTTCCTTCGCGCTGGCCCAATTCTCCAACGGGTCCCTCTCCCAGAACGTGGTCGTCGACATATATGGACGCTGATATCACCTGACCGTTCTTATCGAACGAGCGAAAGAGCCCTTGTTTCGCTCCATCCTGACCGTAGCTTCCCATCGTGGCCACCCTTCCGTTCGCGTGATAGGTATTGCGGATCTTCAATTGCATGGCTTCACGAGCACCCTCCTCCACCTGATCCTGATCGTATTTCCGTATGTCCTTCAGATTGCCTTTGGCATCGTATTCCTTATATATACCCTGACGCTTACCATCCACATAATCACATTCCCATTTCACGGTGCCTCCCGTTTGGAACTCCCTCCAGGTACCCTGACGTAGGCCGTTCTCATCGATCTGGTTGATCGCCTCACGCTTCCTCAACATCCCTGAACCGTAGCGCAATACGGCAATGACACGCCCATCATCCGCATACTCGAATCCTGTTCCCTCTTCCTTCCCATCAATGAACGGGATCCGCTTCTGTACCTGACCGTTGGGATAGAAGTAGATCGCATCGCCTTGCTGCACATCGTCCAAATACGTTTCTTCACTGAGCAACTCGCCATTGGTCGAATACTTGTGCAACACGCCGTTCTTCTTTCCATTGACGTATGGCACTTCCGAGAGCAATGAGCCCATAGGCGCATAGAACCTCCATACACCCTCCAACTGGAAGTTCACCCGGTCTCCTTCACTTTGCAGTGTGCCGTCCTCATAGTAGTTCTTCCAATGTCCCTCGGGTTTGCCATCCACCAGCCGACCCGCACTGCTTATTCGACCATTGGCATAATGGTATTCCTGGTATCCGTCCTGTGCCTTGATGTGCTGCACATCGACCAAGGTCGTGATGAGCAGAAGAACGGATAATGATCGAAGTGAACAGGAAAAGAACATATTCCAATAAGGTTATTGATATAGTAGTAGAGGTGTTGATGTTGTTGAAGAAAGCTGTTCGCTCGGGTTGCAGGGATCGGTTATCAAAAGTAGCTCACCGTGGACCAACGATCTGCAGGAACCACTGGTCGCATCCAACGACCGGACGGTCAGCAAATAGCGATCGATGATGAACGATCATCGATCCATCGGTGTCCAGGGGATCGTTGATATCCTGGATGACCGGACAGGGCCCTCGATGGTTGGATCGCAGTGGGCTATTCTGTACGGATCGTTGTTGTAAGGATCATCGCGGTGTGGTATGTGAGCGGGCCGGTATGAAAGTTCTCATCCTTCGTCAACAACCTCGTGGCAGGAATGAACGATCCGATCGTGGGTAACCCTCAACGTATCTTTGGGTTATGGGATTGCACGAGGGTGCGCGTATATCCATAGGCACGGACCATGCCGGACGGGACCTGAAGGACCTCCTTTCTCGACACTTGTCCAAGCTTGGGTACCTGGTGATCGATCATGGAACGAGTGTTCCTGGGAGCGTGGACTATCCGGACATGGCACACCCGGTGGCAGCGGACGTGGCGGAAGGTCGTTCCGACATGGGTGTGGTGATATGCGGAAGCGGTAATGGAGTGAACATGGTGGCCAACAAGCACAGCGGTGTACGGAGTGCCTTGGCCTGGCGGCCGGATGTAGCGGCATTGGCACGGGAACACAATGCAGCGAATGTGCTGGCGCTTCCGGCAAGGTTCATCGATGGTGATGAGGCGATCGCGATCCTGGACGCCTTCCTCAAAGCGAACTTCGAAGGGGGGCGTCACGAACGCAGGGTGGCGAAGATCGAACGCCTGTCACACAGTCTTCCGTGAAGGCTCCCTTATACTGGGCATTGTTCTCGGCACTGATCGTGTGCACCCCCCGGATCCAAGCCCAGGTCGATTCGGTCGCCTTGCGGTATGGCGGAACGATCACAGCAGAGGACCTCATGCGGCATCTCCGGGTGATCGCGAGTGATGAGTTCGAGGGACGCGAAACCGGAATGCGTGGGCAGAAGTTGGCGGCGGAGTACCTGCGGAATGCGTTCATGGAGATGGGCATCCCACCCCTGGAAAAGGTGGGGGTCAAAGGGATGGAGAGGGGTTATTTCATGCCCTTTGTGTTGGATGTCGACCGACCTGGTGGAATTCGGGTACGAGCGGGTGGGCGGACGTACCGGTTCATGGATGACCTTTATTATTTCTCTGAGCGCCTGACGCGGGAGTCCAAGACCCGGACGATCACGGTGGTCGCTGGCGTGCAGATGACGGACAGCATGTTCAAGGACATGGTCCTGCAAGACCATGCGTTGCTCTGGATCGACCCGGGGCCGCAGGGGCCCCCGTCCTTTGAAAGGAGAAAGGACGACCCGGACTTCTTCAAAAGGATGACCATCGTTTCCGGAGCGGCATCAAGGGAAGGAGCTGCAGCTTTGTTCATCCTGACGGGGGAATATGCGGAGGTGAAAGGTCGATACATCCATCAGATAACCGAACCGCGGATGCGCTTGGCCCGTGCCCCGGGTCTCGAAACGGATCGACCGAGCTCGCCCACGAGCATGCAAACCATCATTGCAGGACCGGAATTGGGGAACGCGCTGTTGGAGGGGGCTGGTGTTACCTGGAAGAAGATCCAAAGGCGCATCCGAAGAGGCCCGTATATGTCAACGGCGAACCTTCTTGTCGAGTTCTTGTATTCCCCGCTGCGCAGTCGGGTGCAGAGCGAGAACGTACTGGCGTTCATTCCGGGTCGAGAGCGACCCGGTGAATTGGTGGTCGTCACGGCGCACTATGACCACATCGGAATGAAGGATGGCGAGATCTACAACGGTGCGGATGATGATGGAAGCGGTACGGTGGCACTTTTGGAAATGGCTGAGGCCTTCGCAAAGGCGAATTCCGATGGCCACGGCCCGCTGCGTAGCGTATTGTTAATGCCGGTCAGCGGTGAAGAAGAGGGGCTGTTGGGATCGGCGTACTATGCGGAACATCCCGTTTTCCCCCTTGATAGCACGGTGGCGGATCTGAACATCGATATGATCGGGAGGTCGGACAGTGTTCACGCGTCGTCATCGCCATATGTCTACGTGATCGGCAGTAACAGGCTCAGCAGTGAATTGCATGCGATCAACGAGGAGGCCAACCGCACCTATGTTGGGCTGGAGCTGGACTATACGTTCAATGCCCCCGATGACCCGAATCGTTTTTACTACAGAAGTGACCACTACAATTTCGCCAAGAACGGTGTGCCCAGCATCTTCTACTTCAGCGGTGTGCACTCGGATTATCACGGCCCACATGACGAGGTGGAGCGGATACGTCCGGATCTCTTGGAACAGCGCGCCCGACTGGTCTTCTACACAGCTTGGGCGTTGGCGAACCGTCCCCGAAGGATCGTTCAGGACATAGCGACGGACCACTGATCAAGGGTGCGGCCGCTCCTCTGAAAGGAGCCCCTCCACGAACCCCGTCAGGTTGTGCTTGTAGTTGAGGTAGTGTTCACCAGTGCCGGGGCCATAAAAGCCCGTGCGGATACGGCGGACCATGCCCTTCCGGTCGATGAAGATGGCCGTGGGGAAGCTCATGACATGGTCAAGGAAAGGAAGCTTCTTGGCAGCGTTATCCTTGCCGGAGTTACCGGCATAGACGATCGTATAGGGAATATCAAGCGCCGTCCGGAATGCTTCCAATGCGGCATAGGCCTCGCCCTCCCTCTCATGCTTCTCGAAAGCGACGGCGATCACCTCAAGCCCGCGGCCATGGTATTCGTGGTACAGCTCCGTCAGCAAGCGTGTTTCGTCCACGCAGTTCGGGCACCAACTGCCCATTATCTGAACAATGAGCACCTTGTCCTGGAAACGGAGGTCCTTCGGAGAGATCGTTCCGCCATCGATCGACGGGAACCGGAAGTCCACCATGTCATACCCCTCCCGAAGGAAGGTGAGGGAGTCCGGGTCCCGAAGGGCGAACGTGGGGTTGCGGATCGCGAACCACGGCTCCTGCCAGTGGGAGCCACTCCAAAACCGACCGACCAAACTGTCACCCTGTAGTCTGGCGTGGAAGAGGAAGGCATGACTCCCGTCGAAGCAGGATAGATAGAGCGAGTCACCGCTCATGACACCGTCCAAATACCGATAGTCACCGGTCTCTGTGCCGAAGGTACCGGACAAATGTTCCCCGTTCTGCTGGAACAGGCCGATGGCATCATAGGCGTCCGGGGTACCTAAGCTGAAATGGGCCTCCCATGTTCCGCTGACCGATGCTGGCGTCGATGGCAAGGAAGGGAAGCGATCGGCATGACCCGCATGGGCCTCGAAAGGTATGTGGTAGTCTCCCCCCTTGAGGTAGTTGAACCACAGCCCCTTGATCGTACTGTCGTTCTCCACCCTTCCCCGGAACTCTGAATCGAAGAGCGGCATGTGGATGCGAACGCTATCGGCGGAAAATCGGACCTCATCCACGGGAATGTGCTCGTCGCCATTGTATACCGTCATGTGCCACGAACTATCCAGGGCCAGGTCTGCCAGAAAGGGAAGTTCGCCGCCCGGAACCGAAAGACTGAAGCGCCAGGCACCTTCCCGGACCATGATCCCGGTCGGAGGGGAATGACGGCCTGCGCACGCGATGAATAGCATGATCGTGACGATCAGGGCGGGAGGGGACAATACCGAGGGCCTGGGCATCGTGGGCCGTTAAAGGTATCCTTCGGCCGAAGATCAAATATCGAATTTGATGCCCTGTGCAAGGGGAAGTTCGGTGCCGAAATTGATCGTGTTGGTTTGCCTACGCATGTAGTTCTTCCATGCGTCACTGCCACTCTCCCTACCCCCCCCCGTATCTTTTTCGCCTCCGAAGGCACCACCGATCTCCGCACCGCTAGTCCCGATGTTCACGTTGGCGATACCGCAATCGCTTCCGACTCCGCTGAGGAATCGCTCCGCCTCCCTCAGGTCTGTTGTCATTACCGCACTGCTCAGGCCCTGGCGTACGCCGTTCTGGATAGCGATGGCTTCATGCACATGCCCTGAGTATTTCATGAGGTAGAGGATCGGGGCGAACGTTTCCTCCTGAACGATCATCATCTCTGGCGTTGCCTCGACAATGGCCGGGCGTACGTAGCAACCGCTTTCGTAGCCCCTCCCCTTGAGACGCCCTCCTGGTACCGCAAGCCGCCCCCCTTGTTGGCCGGCCGCCTCGAGGGCCCTATCATACAGAGCGACCGCTTCCTGATCGATGAGCGGGCCTACATGGTTCGACTCGTCCAGCGGATCACCGATGCGCAACTGACCGTAGGCCTTCACGAGTTTCTCGCGGAAGGCGCCATACACGCTCTCGTGGACGATCAGTCTCCGGGTGCTGGTGCAACGCTGTCCGCAGGTGCCAACGGCACCGAACAGGGAAGCACGCAATGCCATATCCAGGTCCGCGTTCGCGCTCACGATGATCGCGTTGTTGCCTCCCAGCTCCAATAGGGCCCGGCCGAGCCGTCCTCCTACCATGGCACCGACGGCCTTGCCCATGCGTGTGCTGCCCGTGGCGCTCACCAGGGGAATCCGGTGGTCCGATGCGAGCATTTCGCCCACCTCACGCCCACCGTTCACGATGCAGCTTACGCCATCAGGTACACCGTTCCTGGAAAAGACCTCCGTTACGATGTGCTGGCAGGCCAGGCTACAAAGCGGTGTCTTTTCGCTCGGCTTCCAGATAGTGACGTTGCCGCAGACCCATGCCAGCATGGCGTTCCAGCTCCATACGGCAACGGGAAAGTTGAACGCACTGATGACCCCCACGATCCCAAGGGGGTGCCATTGTTCGTACATCCGGTGATCGGGGCGCTCACTGTGCATGGTAAGCCCATGGAGCTGCCTTGATAGCCCAACAGCGAAGTCACATATGTCGATCATTTCCTGGACCTCGCCAAGTCCCTCCTGATAGCTCTTTCCCATTTCATAGCTCACGAGCTTTCCTAGGTCCTTTTTGTGAAGTCGCAAAGCCTCTCCGACCTGTCGAACCACATCGCCGCGTTTCGGTGCAGGCCAGGTCCTCCATGTCTCGAAGGCGGATATGGCCCCTTCGACAACGCGATCGAATTCATTTTCAGAGCAGCTGCGAACGCTCCCGATCGCGAGGCCGTCAACTGGGCTATGGGAATGCAGGTTTATTCCGGTACCCGGCAATGCCATTCCGCCGATAAATACCCCGCTATTTTCTGGGCTGATCCCGAATGCCGCCAACGTGTCACTAATGCGTTCAGTGGTCATTGTGTCCATGGTCGTTCTCTAAAGGCGCGCAAAGGTAGTTGGATGCTAATGGTGGAGAAGGTCTTTGAGCGGGTTCGAAGAGGTTGCTTGGTTCATAATATCCTGAACAACAGGGGGATAAGGGACGAGGCGCATAAGGGCCTCAGGGGCGGCTCTCTCGGCGCGCGAGGGGTTTCATACCGGAGAATGACCACGAAGCCGCCCTAGCCACGAAGATCGGCCTAATCGGACCTAGGCCTTTCGGAAGATGAAGAGTGAGCTCGATGTCGGTCGCGCCCGGAGAAGGGCAAAGGCGTTGGAAACGCTGCCCAGAAAGACCGCATCAAGCCAACAACGCCATTCCGCATGACCGCGGTACCGAGCGCTGAGTAGGCAGATATAATACGCATCAAGCCACATTCTATGGATCGAAGTTCCGACAAGACCATGTGATCTCCCAAGCACCTCCAGATCTTGGCGGCGAAAGTGCCAAAGATGGCGGGGTACATCATATGCAGCCCAGTCCGCCTGGTAGTGATCAGCATCCCACGACCCGCGGTCCGGAACGGCAATGATCAATACCCCGCCCGGGGAAAGTGCAGCATGTAACCAGTTCATCGTACTGCGCAGAGAGGATATATGTTCGAGTGCGTGCCACATCGTGATCACATCGAACTGCTCGTGCGTAGCGACTTCTTCCATCGAAGGGAGAACGCGGAGGTCATGAGTTTCCACGGCCAGTTTGCGAGCCCCATTATCCGGCTCAACGCCCATGGTCTGATATCCCTGGTCGGATAGATAGGCAAGGAAATCCCCGGTACCACAACCAATGTCAAGAAGGCGCCCCGCGGGCGCTTGTTGTTTGATCAGTTTGAACTTCGCCCGGATCGCTTGACGCCTAGCGGTCCGATAGATCTTGTTGGATAGGCCCTGTTCAGAATTGGTGTGCGAGATGTAGTCCGGGGAGGAGTAGTACTTAGGCAACTGATCCAAGGGTGGTCGTGGAGATGTCATACGAAATCCACAGCCCAAACAATCGACAAGCGAGAATGAGGCCCTGGTGACAAGATGGTCAACCGCGGAAAGAGCACGAACGAACCTGTCCGAGTTGCAGATCGGACATTGGGTGACGGTTTCGAGCAAGGTGTGTTCCACGTGGAACGATCGACGGGTCATCGTCCGAGATAGACCATCAATACACCAAGGTCGGACGGGGTGATGCCGCTGATACGTGAAGCCTGACCCAGTGTGCGAGGTCTATGCCGAGAAAGCTTCTGTCGGGCCTCGGTGCTTAATGAGCTCAGCTGGGAATAGTCCACATCCAAGCCGATGCGCACATCATCGAGCCGTTCCATTTTCTCAGCTAGCTCCCTTTCCTTCATCATATAGCCCGAGTATTTGATGGCAACTTCCACTTGTTCCTCGACCTCATCCCAAAACCTCGGGTCGTGTTCGGCGGTGCGCTCCCAGTCTTGCAGAAGTGGTCGGATGTCGTTCAATCGAAGTTGAGGGCGAAGGAGTAGGTCGACCAGTTTGGATCTTTGACGAAGAGGGGATGTTCCACGTGGAACGATCAGGGGGTCCGCCTCTGCTGGCGCTACTGTCGTTTGCCGGATGCTCTTGGCACGTCGCTCAATGAGACGCATCTTATTCTCCACCCGCAGCATGCGCTCGTCACTGGCCAGGCCCAGGGCGTGTGCCCGTGGCGTTAGTCGCAGGTCCGCATTGTCCTGCCGCAGGAGGATCCTGAATTCGGCCCGACTGGTGAACATCCGGTATGGCTCCTCGGTTCCCTTCGTGATGAGGTCATCGATCAAAACGCCGATATAGGCCTCATCCCGACGGAGGATGAATGGTGCTTGGTCCGCTAGGCGAAGATGCGCGTTGATCCCCGCCATCAGGCCTTGGCAGGCGGCTTCTTCATAGCCCGTAGTCCCGTTGATCTGTCCGGCGAAGAAAAGGCCCTTGACACCTTTGGTTTCCAGGGTGTGTTCCAGCTGGTCGGGTGGGAAGTAGTCGTACTCCACGGCATAACCGGGGCGGAACATGCGTGCGTTTCCGAAGCCCGGAAGCTTGCGAAGCGCAGCGAGCTGGACTTCTTCGGGCAAGCTCGTGCTGAATCCGTTGATGTACGTCTCGACCGTATTCCAGCCTTCGGGTTCAACAAAGAGCTGGTGACTTTCCTTATCGTGAAAGCGCTCGATCTTGTCCTCGATGCTGGGACAATAGCGTGGACCCTGGCCCTTGATCCGGCCGGTGAACATGGGGCTGCGCGAGAACCCGCTTCGCAGAATGTCGTGGACCTCTTCACTGGTGTGTATGATCCAACAACTCAGCTGTCGCTCCAGAGGGTGACTCTCTGGCAAAAAGCTGAATGTCCCAGGCTGCGTATCCCCGGGTTGCTCCTCCAGCATTCGGTAGTCGATGCTTCGTCCGTCGACGCGTGGCGGGGTGCCGGTCTTCATGCGCCCGGAATCGAAGCCGAGCGCGACGAGTTGTTCGGTGATCCCATGGCTGGCCCTCTCCCCGGCGCGTCCACCCCCATATCGCATTTCGCCGATGTGCATTACGGCGTTCATGAACGTACCGTTGGTCAGTACCACACTACGGCCCCGAATATCATTGCCCAGACCAGTGCGCACACCTTGCACCTCGCCCTTATCCACCAACAGTCCCACCACCATGTCCTGCATGAAGTGCACGTTCGGGATGCGTTCGAGCGCGGCCCGCCACTCCTGCGCGAACAGGGTGCGGTCGTTCTGACTGCGCGGGCTCCACATCGCAGGACCTTTGCTGCGGTTCAACATGCGGAATTGCACCATGCTTCGGTCGCTCACGCGGCCGCTATGACCCCCCAGCGCATCTATCTCTCTGACTATCTGGCCTTTAGCCACACCGCCCATTGCGGGGTTGCAGCTCATTTGACCAATGACGCCCATGTTCATGGTGATCAACAACACTCGGGATCCGAGGCCAGCCGCTGCCGCTGCCGCTTCACAGCCAGCGTGACCCGCTCCGACAACGATCACATCATATGGCCCCCTCCCGGTCATGAGAAAGTGCGCAAAAATAAGCCACGATGCTGCGGGATCACTGCCTTGCCCGGGTCCGATGAACGCCCTACCTATCGGCCATAGTAGAACATGATGCTCGCCTTGGCCATCATCTCATGCTCCAAATTGAACCCGACAATTGCCGGGCTTGCCATGGCATCCAGCCCCAGCTTCACGGTCTTCAAGGCAAATACGGTCACGATATAACGGTGGGGGCGGTCACCTTCCGGCGGACACGGCCCTCCGTAACCAGGGGCACCAAAGTCAGTACGGCTCTGAACGACACCGGCCGGGAGTCCGGCGTGGCCAGCTGAGCCCGCTCCGGCCGGAAGAGCGGATATCCCGGCCGGTATGTCAAAGACCAACCAATGCCACCAACCACTTCCGGTCGGCGCATCAGGGTCGTAAACGGTGATCGCGAAGCTCTTTGTTCCCTCCGGCGCATTGGTCCAATGCAGCTCCGGACTACGATTTGCACCTGTGCAACCGAAACCGTCATAGACCTGTTCCAAGGTCGCCTGCCCACCCACGTCAGCGCTAGCCAGTGTGAAGGTGCCTTTGTCATCAGCACGACCTGTTTGGGCGCTCGAACAGGAAGTCGACAGAACGAACGAAATGCATACCAAATGCTTCTGCATGGAGGGAAAGGGGTAGGCGGACCAAGATAATGGTGCCGTCCGTGCCAGGACACGGAGGCATGCGACAAACATGCTCCTTTTTGCGACGGGAGGCCAACTTTTGTCGACCGACTTGCGTATATTCGGTCCGCTATACGGGAACATGGAGGTCAAGAGGTTATCGACACGGGAGATCACCCCGGAAGGGTTCATCGCAGAGCACTGGACCCCGGGTCTTCCGTTGGTCTTTACGGATGCCGCGCACGTTTGGAAGGCGCATGGCACGTTCTCTCCGGACTGGTTCCGCGAACACTTTGGAGACAGGACCACGGTCGTGGACGGTCGGACCTATGCCATGAAAGAGATCATGGACCTGGTGGAGGGCAAGGATACCTCGCGTCCGGTTCCCTACCCCATCAAGTACCACATACCAGCGCAACTCCCGGAATTGATCGATCTCATCACCCCGATAAATCTCGGCTATGCGCAACCAAACTGGATGGAGAGCAATTGGTTCGCTCGCGGAAATTGGGGAAACGCATTGGAGCTGTTCATCGGTGGACCCGGGGGGAAGTTCCCCTATGTGCACCTGGATTACTACCACCTGAGCGCCTGGGTCACGCAACTCTATGGGAACAAGGAGTTCACGGTTTGGCCCAGGGGGCAGGAACGATACCTGTATCCGGACCCGAACGACCCATGGCGCTCGGTGATCCCGGATATCGAGCACGTGGATCTGAAGAAGTTCCCGCTCTATGAGCGGGCCACCCCGATCAAGTTCGTTGTTGGGCCCGGGGAGACCCTTTTCATCCCGTTCGGGATCTGGCACACGGCCAAGAGCCTGGAACCGACGATCAGCGTTGCCTTTGACCTGCTGAACGGCCGTAATTTCCCGGATTTCGTCAAGGATGTCTGGGGGTTCCGCCGCAACGGGAACAAGGTCAAAGCGGCCGCGATCACGGGATATGCCGTCTTAGCAGGGTCGATGTGCCGCATCGGGGACATGATGGGGGTGAAACGCGACTCGCGAAGGGCTTAGCGCATTTGGAGGTATAGGTCCTCCGATCGACGCATGGCCAGCTTTTGCGGATCGCTCTTGTCGGAATGCCCGCACAGGTGGAGCAGGCCGTGCACCATCACCCGATGTAATTCGTCGCGCCGCGCCACCCCATAGCGCATGGCGTTCTCTCGGACCCTGTCGTAGGAGATCAGGACATCACCCCGAACGAGATCACCGGTGTGTTCATCGAAAGTGATCACATCGGTGAGGTCGTGGTGGTCCAGGAAGCGCTTGTTCAGGGAAAGCAGCTCGGGGTCGCTCATCAATACGAACGCGATGCGGCCGATGCGACGGCGCTCCGTTCGGGCCACGCGATGCAGCCACAAGCGCATGCTCCGACGCTCGCGAAAGGCGTTCGTTGTCCCGTCATTGACGAAGAAGTGGATCCCGTTGTCAATATCCGCCGGGCCGACACTCACTCTCGCACGGGCGCAAGGGCGAAGGACATGGCCACCGTAGCACCGTGTTCTGAGAACTCGACCTCATCCGCCAGGGCCCTCATCAGGAAGACACCACGACCGTGCGGCTTTTCGATGTTCTGTGGATCCGTCGGGTCGGGAAGGTGATCATGATCGAACCCGGCCCCTTCGTCGCTGACCAGGAACACGATGGCATCCTCCTTGACCTCGTATCCCACGGTCACTCGTTTGCCCGGGTCCTGGCGGTTTCCGTGATGGATGGCGTTGTTCACAGCTTCGGTGAGGGCGATCAGAATGTTGCCATAGTGCGATTCGTGCACGTTCAATTTGACACAGACATCGTCGATGAGCTTCTCGACCAGATGGATGTTCTCCGCCTGGCTCGGGAAGTCGATCCGTTCGGTGAACTGGACGTCCTCGGTGAGTGTTCCCATCGGCCTTTCAGGGTCGGTCAAATGTACCGAAATAGTCATTGACGCGGTCGCGGTAGTAGGGCTTGAGGCCCGCTGGGACAGTGCGGAGCAACTCGGCCTCCCGCGCTTTGCGACGCTGATACTCAAAGAACCGTGCGGGGTCCTCAGGTGGCTGCTCCTTGCCCTCCATGCTGGTGCGCTTCTTGTCCAGCTCGCGCTCTCTTTCCGCTTTTTCAGCCTCGAGCAGGCGCACCATGATATCCTGTTGGCGCCTTACGGTCTCCTGGTCGATGCGTTTGTTGACGACGTCCTTCTCGTTCTGCTCCATCTCCTCCGCCAGCTTGTTGAGTCCGTTGCCTGCTCCGGAGCCATCCGCGTTCATCTCCTGGGCGAGGCGTTGCATTTCCTTGCGTATGGCCGCCTGTTGGGCGGCAAGCGAGGCCAACTGCTTGCTCATGCCCGGCATCTGTCCTCCGCCGTTCTGTTGGCCGGGCTTCTTCCCTTTGCGCTGCTCCTCCAATGCCTTGCGCATGGCTTCGAGTTGTTTGCTCAGGGCCTGCTGCTGGGCCTTCATCTTGGCCAATGAAGGTTTGTTGCCCTGGCCACTGCCGGTGCCCCCGGGTTTGTTGCAGGATCCATTGCCAGGCATTTGCATGGCCATCTGCTGCATCATCTGTTGAAGGGCCTCGTCAAGCAGAAGAGCAAGGTTGTTCAGTGAGGTCATGGCGCGTTGTTGGTTGTCGGCCGCCATGGGTCGGTGACGGTCGTTCACACGCGCTTCGCCGATATGGTCCATGGCCTCGTCCATGTTGCTGTTCACCGCGTTCATCTCCCTGTTGACGATGCTCTGCAACTGTGGCACACGCTTGCTGAGAGCGAGAAGCGAATCCTCGATCACCTTGGAATCATCACGAAGGTCCTTTTGTGCGCGTCCCAGTTCGATGAAGCGCGGATCCTTGGTAGAAACGTCCTGCAAGCCGCCCATCAGTGCTTCCTGGTCGAAGCTGAGCTGCACGATGTTCTCCAGCAGCTGACGGAGCGCATCCATATCCTCCTCTTGTTGCTGTTGCTCACCGGAGCGCATCCCGGATTGCATCTGAAAGGCCAGTTGTTGCATTTGCTCGGCCGCCTTCTTTTGGCTTTCACTGGCCTTGTTGTTCTGTTCTTGCTGAAGCTGTTCGCTGCTCTGTTGCTGTTGTTCCTGGATCTGTTCCTGTTGCTCCTCCGTGTTCGGGATCTCCAAGGGATCGTCCAACTCCTTGTTCTCCTCCTCCAGCTCCTTCATCTCTTTGCGTATATCCTCGAACTCCTTGTTGAGTTCATCCTGTTGCTTCTGCAGGTCTTCGTTGGTGGCGGGGTCCTCCTTGGCCTTTTCGCCAAGTTGGTCCTGTCGCTCGGCCAGGTCGTTCAGCCGATCGGCGATATCCTGCGCCTTCTGTTCCACCTCCATCCGCTTGAAGAGTTCCAGGGACCGATCGAGTTCTTTCTCGATATCCTCCTGGCTCAGCTTCAAGTCCTCCATTTTTTCCTGGAGTTTGTCCTTGTCCAATTTGTCCAGCATCTCCTGCACCTGGCGATAGAGGTCCTTCATTTCCTCGCTCATCACGTTCTCGAAGAGGTTCTCCAGCTGCTGCTGCTTGTCGAGAAGGCGCTGGTCGATCTTCTGGAACTCCGTTCGCTGTTCCTGGCTCATGCGGAGTTGGTCGGTGGTCCGGGAGATACGCTCCTGAAGTTGCTTCTGTCGATCGACGACGTTCTGGAGCTTTTGCTGGTCCTGCCAGTCAAGGTCCTTTTTGTCGAGCATGTCGCGGCGAAGCTTCTCCAGCTCGCCCTGAAGGTCCTGTGCTTCCTTGATGCCGGATCGGAGTGCGCTCTCGATGGCCTCGTTCTGCTGTTGCTGTTTCGCGGCCAGTTCGTTCAGTGTGGGTGCCTCGAACACCAGCGTGTTACTACGCGTGCGCTTGGCCCCGCTCACACCGTCATTGTCCCATACATCGAACCAGTATTCCAGCCTGTCACCGGGCTGGATCCTGAGGTCGGCCAGGTCCCATGCATGGTAGAAATCCTGCCGGGTATTGCTTCGGTCCACAGGAAGGTCGCGGATGCCTTCGCGGTCTTCGCTCGCCACGCTATCTCCACCTGTGATGAAGCGATAGTGGAACTGCAGTCTTGACAGACCATGGTCGTCGCCGATGGTGCCGTGGAAATACCGTTGCTTGAGGGCGAGGCTGTCAACACGTTCCTCGACGGCGATCGTGGGGTACAGATCAGGCAGGACCTGCACATGGTACTCCAAGGGGGACCCCTGGGCGATGGCGCCGTTCCTGGGAACGACCCTATAGGCATTACCGCGCAAAAAGCGCCGCGACATGGAGAATGCATCCTGCGCGACCGGACCAAGAGAATAGGTGCTGTCATCGAACGCCATTTCCACGGTCCGCGCGCTTCGTGTTCCGATGGTCCAAGTGATACGCGTACCGGCCGGCACGGTGATGTCGCCCATGTTGTTGACCGTCCGCCGTGGCTCCCCGACATATGCGGGGGGGTCGACCGTCATTGCCAGATGCATCAATGTGGGGTTCGGCAGCACGGCCAGGGTATAGGTGCTGCTGTTGAATCCCTCCGCCGTAAGCCGGAAGGCCGTCGCTTCCTGCACGTTCCGGAACCGATGATGGAAGCGCCCCGCCCCCTCCTTGACGAGCGGGAATTCCCGGCCGTCCAGAACGATCGCCGCTTGTTGGGGTACGACATCCCCCTCCAGGTGCACTTCCAGGTCGAAGTCCTCTTGTTCGGGCACCGCGAGCGAGTCGTTCATGATCAGGAAACGGAACGGTGCCTCCGGGACGAACTCCGTTCCATGGCGGAGGATGCGCTGGGTGGGCCCGGTGATCATGGAGGGCGCTGCGATCAGCAGCAACATGAGGATCGCCAAGGGTGGCACTGCATAGCGCAGGTATCGGGTGTTCCTGCGCAGGTCGATGGCCCGGGCGAAAGGCACACGCCCCAGCTCCCTGCTACGCTGCGCGATGCTCGCCTCGATCAGTTCCCGGTTCGGGGCGGAGCCGGCTTGTTCCTGTAGTTGGAGGGTGTTCAACAACTTGTCTGCCACTTCGCCGAAATGAGCGCCGATGATCCGGGCTGCTTCGGCATGTGTGATCACTGCTCCCAGTCGGAACCATTTGGCGGCAGGGGAAAGGACATTGCGCAGCAGGACGATGCCGGCCGCTGCGAGATAACCCCAGAACAATACGGAGCGAACGTCGGGGCCGAAGCGTCCGAAGTATTCGCTCAAGGTGACACCTAGGTAGAAAATGGCAAGCAGGCCCACGCTGTACAGCAGACCACGAAGGAGCTGGTCCTGATAGTACCTTCGGATGAAGGCGTCCAGCCTGCCGACCAATAGCTCTCGATCGCTTTGCATTGTCCGCATGCCAAGAACGGGAAGGCCGCTGTTGGCGTTGCTCACAAATGTACGGCGGGGGCTGGCCGCTGTTCACCGGACCACGAATGCCCGCCCCAGGCTTCCGCTGGCATCCGTGATGCGAACAAAGTAGATCCCTGGCGCTGCCCCGGGCAGGTCGAAAGCCTCCGAGACCCGACCTCTGACGGGGGTTATCTGTCGTTCTGAGAAGACCTGCCCGGATAGGCTTATCACATAGAGGCCAACGTTCCCGACGAAACCCGCTCCTTTCACAACGAACCGTCCATCATTGGGTACGGGGAAGATGTGGATCCTCGGTCCTGCCGCCGCATGTTCGTTAACGGCCGTGGTGCTCAACGCGAAACCGGCCGACACGATGCAGCCGCTGGCCGTTGAGAGCGTTACGGAGTAGTCCCCGTCGCCCTGGCTGAACAAATAGGGATCATCCGCGCCGGGTACCGGCAGCCCCTCATAGGTCCACGAACAGGTCCCGGTGCCACCATCCATGAAAAGCACGCCCCCCGAATAGGTGATCGTGATCGTCGGACATACTACCACGGGAACGCTCCAGCCCGTGCAGCCATAGCCGTTCGTGCCCTCGGCTTGATAGACGCCGGCCCCCGTGGTCTGAAGGCAGGCACCGATGGCGTTGGGAACGGTGTCGCCGTCGAGGTACCATACGGTGTTCACCAAGTTGGTGTCGCCCAGGCAGATCAGACCGCCGAGCGTGTCGTAGGTCGTGGTCATATCCGGCAATGAAAAGACAGTAACGGTATCCGTATCCTGAAAGAGCTGTTGTACGGTGAGGTCAATGGTCAATTGGCCGAAGGTGCCCCCGGCCACGTTGAAGGGATAAGCGCCCGCTCCATTGAGAGGAATGTTATAAGTACCCAGATCGTCGTCCTGACTGATGGGGTCTTCGTCATAGAATGTGATCGAATAGGGCGGGTCGTTCAAGGGGAGGTTCAGGTTCGTCCATGTTTGGCTTTGCGAGTTGCTACCACTGCTGCTGGTGTAGTTGTTCCCATTGCCGTCGGTCAATACAAAATAGAGATCGGGCGCCCCGGTACATCCGAAAATATCCGGCTCTTCGACATCGCCGCACCAATTGTCGTTCACGCCGTTCAATACGACTTCCGAAAGAACATATCCCCCCACCGTTGTCAGTAGAGAGATCGCATAGATGCCCGGCTGCGAATAGGTCTGCACAGGCGGGTCCGCATCGGTACTTGTATTGCCGTTGCCAAAGTCCCACGCATAGTTTGTGGGAGCGCTTCCGCCATCGATCAAGGCACTGAAAGTAACATCCAGCGCCTCGCAACCGCTGGTGGGGTTGAAGTCGAAGCTCAAATTGCCCCCGTTCCCTGGCTGGACCACTAGTGTGACGGGAAAGGATTCAGGCACAGTGATCTGGATGCCGCTGTATTCCACCAACGCATTGATCGAGATCGTGATGGTGAAGGTCCCCGCACCCAAAGGAGTGCCGCAGATGCGGGCGCAGCCGTATTCGTTCTGTTGGGGATAGTAGATGCCGAGCGGGTCGTTCGTCTCCACGGCAAGTCCGAACGGCACCCCCGATATCCCGGTGATCGTCATTTGCAAGAAGTCCACGTTGAAACCCGTGCCCGGATCCGTGAACGATGACGGAAGCCAAAATGTCAGATCGGCCTCGTACAGCGACCCCACCGTGGCGTCAGGAGGCAGAGTAGGGCAAAGTGTGGGGTAGGCGGGCGTCACTTGGCAAGCCAGGTCGGGGTTGCACCCCGGGCATTGGGCGGATGCGCGCGGCAGGATGACCAAGCCGTAGAGCGCCAGAAAAGATGCGAAACGCATGTGCATGGTACGGCAGGAATGCAATATCGGGAAAGTCCGGTTCAATGACGCCTGGTCAGACGCTTCAGCACCTTGTTGATGCGCACCCGCTTGGCTGGCTGTGCCATGTTCATCAGGCGATCCTCCAAAACCCCGATCAATGCCTTTTCGAAACGACCGGGTACCACCTTGCCCGTCGATTCCGCGTACATCGGGATCTGGTTCACAGGGCAGGTGCGCAGGACCTCCAACAAAAGTGGCCACGCCTTCGTCGCGAATCGTTGGTCGCCACCCAGTTCGACCAAGACCCTGACGCCATGGTCCCTGGTGATCACGGACCCCTTGTCCACGGCGGCCATGATGGGTGCCAGCTGTGCATACACTTTGGCGGGGGCCACCCGCGCGATCACATCGATGGCGCACATGGCTCCCCAGACCAGCCGGTTGTTCCTGTCATCAAGCAGGTCTACGAACGCGCCAAGGTGCGGCACGAGCAGGTCGGGAGCCTGCTCGCCGGCCTCGTACAAGACCTTGATGGCATCGGCCCTGAGCGCAGCGGTACCCTCGAGAGATACCCGAATGAGCGCGGAAACGGCGTCCTTGTCCAAGGTGCTGGCGACACGTTCCGCCAACGCCATGTTCGGTCCTTCATCCCTGCGTCCGACCGTGGTGGCCAACTGCTCCACGATGACGGGAATCTGGCGCTTTGTGTGTTCGCTCATGGGGAGGAGGTTGCTTTGTCCGAAGGTCGTGCCTTCTGCGAGGCTTCGCGGAAGGGACCGGTATCTTCGCGGCCCGTTCGAACAAGATAACCCCACAAGCCATGTCCGTCAGGGTCCGATTTGCGCCAAGTCCCACCGGTCCGTTGCACATGGGAGGCGTACGCACCGCCCTGTACAACTACTTGTTCGCGCGAAAGCTCGGGGGTCGATTTCTTTTACGGATCGAGGATACGGACCGCACCCGTTTCGTGCCCGGAGCGGAGGAGTACATCCGAGAAGCCCTGGGTTGGTGTGGGCTTGCTCCGGATGAAAGCCCGTGGGGGGGAGGCCCCGATGGGCCATATCGCCAAAGCGAAAGGAAGTCCGTATACCCACGCTACGCAGAGGAGCTGATCGCCAATGACCAGGCCTACTATGCCTTTGATACGGCGGAGGAATTGGAGGCCATGCGTGGGCGCATGAAGGCGGCGGGCGTGGCCGCGCCCGCGTACAATGCAGTGACACGCGAGCACATGAAGAACTCGCTCACCCTGCCCGCTGACGAAGTGAGGGCCCGACTGGAGGGTGGCGAACCCTATGTGGTGCGCTTGAAGGTGCCCCGACAGCGTGAAATCCGGTTCGAGGACATCATCCGGGGCTGGGTGGTCGTGCATAGTGGGCACATCGATGACAAGGTGCTCTTCAAGAGCGACGGCATGCCCACGTACCACCTGGCCAACATCGTTGACGATCGTCTGATGGGCATCACACACGTGATCCGCGGGGAGGAGTGGCTGCCCAGTGCACCGCTGCATGTCCTCCTCTATGAGGCGTTCGGTTGGGAGCGTCCGCACTTCGCGCACCTGCCGTTGATCCTGAAGCCCGATGGCCATGGTAAGCTCAGTAAGCGGGACGGGGATCGTCTCGGCTTTCCGGTGTTCCCGTTGGACTGGACGGACCCGAACACCGGGGAAAGGAGCAGCGGCTACCGAGAACGGGGCTACTATCCCGAGGCCTTTGTCAACATGCTGGCCCTACTGGGGTGGAACCCTGGCACCGAGCAGGAGCTGTTTACCATGGACCAGCTGGTGGAGGCGTTCAGCCTGGAGCGTGTGAACAAGAGTGGTGCCCGGTTCGATCCGGACAAGACGCGTTGGTTCAACCAGCAATACCTACGCCATCGGCCGGACGAGGAGCTTGGCGAGGGCCTGCGCACCCGCTTGGCCGAGCGGGGCATCCAGGTGGCGCCCGAACGGGCCACACAAGCCGCGCACCTCCTGAAGGAGCGCGCCACCTTCGTGGATGATATGCTGGACGGGGCTTATCTTTTCGAGCCAGGGTCACCACTCGACCAGAACAACGAAGCAGCACTGGCCGATCTTCGAAAGCGCTGGAGGCCCGAGGCAGCGGATACCATGGAAGCGTTCATAACGCGCTTGTCCGGTCTGACCCCGTTCACCGCGGAAGCGGTGGAGAGCGCGTTCCATGAGGTTCTGCATGATAAAGGAATGAAGCTGGGGCAAGTGATGCCTATCTACCGCTTGTTCGTGGCGGGACGGATGCAGGGCCCCGGCATGTTCGAGGTAAGCGCCCTGCTCGGTCGCGAAGAGGTCATCGCCCGATTGCGTGCGGGCCTGGAGCGTTGCCGGGCATGGGCTTGATCGAAGTGAACGGGATCCGGGTGTATGCCTACCACGGCTGCTTGACCGAGGAGGGTCGGATCGGGGGGCAGTATCAGGTCGATGTGTCGGTGGAGGGCGATCTGGGGATGGCCGAGCACTCCGACCGGCTGCAGGATACGATCGATTATGGCCGGGTCACCGCGATCGTTCGGGAACAGATGGCCGTGCGTAGCCACCTGATCGAACATGTCTGTCGCAGGATAGTTGACGCCTTGAGGTCGGAATGGCCCGGACCATGGCGGTGGCGGGTCCGATTGGTGAAGGAGCATCCCCCGGTGGCGGGAGCTGTGGACCATGTGGTGTATTCCCTGACGGCATAGGCCGATCCGCTATCTTCGCGGGCCGAAGGCGGTCACGTGGCCGAGTGGCTAGGCAGAGGTCTGCAAAACCTCGTACAGCGGTTCGACTCCGCTCGTGACCTCCGATGGACCCCGCCCGCGAAGGGCGGGGTCCTCCTTTTCAGCGCGTACATTGCACATACCGATCCGCTCATATCGACGTTGTGAGCAATGCCTGTACGAAGACCCATGGACGTAAGAAGAGCCCTGTACCTCCTCACCGCCCTGGCCCTCGGTCCATCGCTTGCAGAGGCCCAGGTGGCCATTGGCCAATGGCGGGACCATCTGCCTTATCGCCAAGCCGTCGCTGTAGCGAGCGGAGCCGGAAAGGCGTATTGCGCGACCACCGCCGCTGTCTTCAGCTACGATCCCGTTTCTGGGACGATGGAGCGCCTGACCAAAGTGAACGCGCTGAACGATGTGAACATACGTTGCCTGGCCTGGGACCCCACCTTGAATGCGCTGTTGGTGGGCTACGAAAATGGAAACCTGGACATGCTCCGCGGTGGGGTGTCCACGAACCTTAGTGACATCAAGCGCAGCGGGATACTCGGCGACAAGGCCATCTATGCGGTCCGGTTCCAGAACGACCTGGCCTATCTCGCCTGCGGATTCGGCATCGTGGTCATGGACCTTGTGCAACAGGAGGTCCGGGATACCTGGCTCATCGCCCCAGGAGGCGCACAGGTCAAGGTGAGCGACATCGCATTCACCGGGGACTCCATCTATGCGGCCACGGGGTCGGGCCTCTTCGCGGCCTCCCGGCAAGCACCCAACCTCGCTTCCTTCACGGCCTGGCATAAGCGGCCGGACATACCGAACGCGAACGGGCCTTTCACCGCTGTGGTCGAGTTCGGGGGCCGGTTGATCGCGAACCTACATCGCGAGGAGGCACCCAATGCGGATACGCTCTATTACTACGATGCGGGGTGGCATGGCCTCTCTGCGCTCTACGACCAATGGAACAGGTCCCTCGTGGTTACGGCTGATGGGCAACAGTTGATCGTGGCACATGCCTACAATGCCGAAAAACTGGACCAGCAATTCGCACAGGTCCAGAACTACTATGCCTACGGTGGGGATGGGATGCAACCGGCACAGGCCGTGGAAGGCCCGGACGGTAACATTTGGATCGCGGACCAGGAGAAAGGGCTGGTCCTGCATCATGGAGGTGCCAACGGTACACCGTTGCACCCCAACGGACCCTCTAATGCGACGGCCTATCGCATGGCCATGTCCGGTGGGTCGCTCTACGTTACGACAGGAGGTGTGGCGAACAACTGGACGAACTTTTTCCTGAAGGACGGGGTGCACATCTATGTCAACGGGTCCTGGAGAACGATCGATCGTACCAACAATGCACTGATGGCGACCGGCGCCAATGCTTATGGAGGAGCTGTGAACGATGTGTTCGGCACGGCTGTTGATCCGGAGGATCCGACCCATGCCTTTGTTTCCAGTTGGGACGAAGGAGTGATCGAATTCAAGGACGAGGCCCCCGTGACGATCTATGATCAGGACAATAGTTCCCTGGCGCCCAATCCGACCTACGGAACCGACAACTGCATCCAGGTATCCGGACTGGCATATGATGAGGAGGGGAACCTCTGGATGACCAACAGCAATGTACCGGGGGTCATCGCGGTACGCACAAGGAGTGGAAGTTGGCGAAGCTTCGAGCCTGGAGCGGTCCTCAACAACAACACGTTGGCCAGCGACATCCTTCCCGCAAGCAATGGCATCAAATGGGTGATCCGCCCACGGGGCAACGGAATGTTCACCTTCTATGATGGAGGTACCATCAGTGATGTAGGGGATGATCGATACACGTTGATCAACACGTTCGAGGGGCAGGGGGCGCTACCATCACTCGATGTGTTTGCCATGGCCGAGGACCATTCCGGCCAGATCTGGGTGGGTACCGGCAAGGGGATCGCCGTCTTCTACAACCCGGACGCGCTCATCAACGGTGGGGATTTCGACGCACAGCAGATCCTCATCGAACAGGATGGCAATGTCCAGGTCCTCTTGGAGACGGAGGCCGTCACGTCCATTGTGGTCGATGGGGCGGACCGAAAATGGTTGGGCACACAGAGCAGCGGGGTCTATCTCGTCTCATCGGACGGGACCGAGCAGATCCATCATTTCACGGCGGAGAACAGTCCATTGCCAAGCAACACCATCACTGCGATGGCCATGGATGAGGGGACCGGTGAGCTTTTCGTGGGTACGGACCAAGGGATCGTCAGTTATCGCGGAGAGGCCATCGAAGGCGCGGAGACCAGTTCGTGCGCATCGGTGTTCCCGAACCCATTGCTCCCTGGACATCCCGGCCCGGTGGCCATCACAGGACTCGTGAAGGACAGCGATGTGAAGGTGGCCGATGTAGCGGGGAACCTGGTCTATCACACGACATCATTGGGAGGACAGGCGATCTGGCCCGGAACGGACATGTCCGGCCAGAAGGTCTCCACCGGGGTGTATCTGATCTTTGCAGCGGACCAAGAGGGTACCTACAAGTGCAAGACGAAGATGCTGGTGGTGCGCTGATCAGGTGACATCCGGGCCGCCATGTTCCTAGAGACCCGAGCTATCGTGCTGCGTGTCGTGCCGCATCGGGACCATCGCGCGGTGTTGCGCGCCTACACGGAAGGGTCCGGACTGAGGACCTACATCGTACGGACGGGGAGAAGAAGCCGCCAGGCCTTGTTCGGACCCTTGGAGCGAGTGGTCCTTTCGTTCGAAGAGCGTGGCGATCGCGATCTGCAGATGCTGCGGGAGTTCCGTCTGGAGAAGCCGTATTTGAACATGTCCGGTGACATGCGGCGCACGGCTGTGCTCCTTTTCCTGCAAGAGCTCCTTGTCCAGATGGTCCAGGAGGAATCCTCGGACCCTGAACTGTACGGCTTTCTCGACCGGTCACTGGACCGCCTGGACCGATCGAGCGACCTGGAGCATTTTCCACTCGACTTTCTGATCGGTATTTCGCGACAAATGGGATTCGGCCCCGAGCCCCCCGGCCCCGAGGCGGACCATTTCGACCTGCGTGAGGGGGTCTTCCTTGGGTCTTCGGCGATCCAGCATGGTGATTCGGTCCCGCCACCGCTCGCCCTGGTCCTGGCTGGAGTGCTCAGGGAAGGAGGGACCCGGCCCCGCTTGTCCCCGACCGAACGGAGGGACCTCCTTGATATTCTCCTCCGCTACTTTGGACTACATGTTCCAGGCCTGGGAGAGCTACGCTCCCCGCGCGTTCTTCATCAGGTTCTTTCATAGGGCATGTCGTGCGCGGACTATATTCGACCGCCTTGCGTCCGGCCGTAATGTCCGTCTCCGTTCCCATCGATCCCCCACACGCCTCACGAGAGGAACATGTGCATGAGGTGCACGGAACGAAACGGGTGGACGAGTATGCCTGGTTGCGGCTTACCGAAGCGCAGCGGGAGGCTTCGGACAAGGACCCACACGCCCAACGTGTGATCGCACACCTCCGAGCGGAGAACAGCTATACGGAAGGGGTCCTGGCGCACGTGGCCAAATTGCGGGAAAGGCTGTACAAGGAGATCCGCGGTCGCATCCGCGAAACGGACATGAGCGTTCCCTACAGGGAGAATGGCTATTGGTACAGCCATCGGTATGAAGAAGGCCAGGAGTATCCCGTTCACCAGCGAAGACGTGACACGGAAGGCAGTTCAGAAGAGGTCATTCTGGACGAGAACCTGCTTGCCAGGGGGCATGAGCACTTCGACCTCTCGGACTATGAGATATCCCCTGGGAACGGGATCGTGGCATACAGTTCGGATACCGTGGGACGACGTCGGTACGAGATCCGGTTCAGGGACCTTTCCACGGGTGTGGACCTGCCGGACGTGATCCGGCGAACATCGGGCGGCTGTGCCTGGGCCGACGACCGCACGGTGTTCTATGCGAGAAAGGACCGCACGCTGCGGGACCACAAGATCTTTCGGCACATCATTGGCACGGACCCGGGAACCGATGTCCAGGTGTTCCATGAACGGGACACCGCATTCGGCTGTGACGTGTTCCGCAGTCGATCCAACGAATATGTGATCATCACCACCGAAAGCACCCTGACCACCGAGCATTGGATCCTTCCGGTGAAAGACCCGCTCGGGGCTTTTCAGGTGTTCCTGCCGCGAAGGGAAGGACACGAGCACAGCATCTTCCACACCCCGGGCCGGTGGTACGTGCTCACCAATCTGCAAGCAAGGAACTTCCGCCTCATGAGTTGTGCGGAGAGCGACAGGCACAGCCCTGAGCGATGGGTGGAGGAGGTTCCGCACAGACCGGACGTGCTCCTTGAGGATGTGGACCTGTTCAAGGACCACATGGTGCTTAGTGAACGCCGAGAAGCCAATACCCACTTGCGAGTGCGGCGCAAGAGCGACGGAAAGGAGCATGAGATCACGTTCAACGACCCGACATATGTAGCCTATACGGGTACGAATCCGGAATGGGACAGCCACCTCCTGCGCTATGGGTACATGTCATTGACCACCCCCTCCAGCGTGTTGGAACACGACATGATCGCCGGAACAGAGCGTTTATTGAAACAGCAGGAGGTGGTGGGCGGGTACGACCCGGAACGATATGTCAGTGAACGCGTGTGGGCGACTGCGCCTGATGGTGTACGCGTGCCGATCTCCTTGGTGCGGAGGAAAGACGTGGCCGTGGACGGCCGCGCGCCGCTGCTTCTCTATGGATATGGGTCCTATGGCATAAGCGTTGAACCCACCTTCAGCATTGCCCGTCTGAGCCTGTTGGATCGTGGTTTCATCTACGCCATCGCCCATGTGCGTGGTGGTGAGGAGCTCGGCCGCTCTTGGTATGAGACCGGTCGAATGGAGCACAAGCAGAACACCTTCACTGATTTTATCGCCTGCGCGGAGCACCTCATTGAACGGAAGTATGCGGACCCTCGGCGTCTGTTCTGCATGGGAGGCAGCGCGGGAGGGCTGTTGGTAGGGGTGGTGGTGAACATGCGCCCGGACCTCTGGAACGCAGCCGTGGCCGAAGTGCCGTTCGTGGATGTGGTGACCACGATGTTGGATGAGAGCATCCCGCTGACCACGGGTGAGTTCGATGAATGGGGCGACCCGAAGGATGCGGAGGTTTTCGCTCGTATGTTATCCTATTCGCCATATGACAACGTCCATGACGCGCGCTATCCGGCCATGTTGGTTCTCACGGGATTCCATGACAGCCAGGTGCAATACTGGGAGCCCGCCAAATGGGTGGGTCGTTTGCGCGACCATCAAAAAGGCAAGGCGCCCATCCTGTTGCACGTTGACCTTGATGCGGGCCATGCGGGCGCATCCGGGCGTTTCGAGCGCTTGAAGGAGGTGGCCTTGATCTGGGCCTTTCTGCTCGACCGGGCCGGCCTGGCCCACGAGGCGGACTAACTGGCCAGACTTTCCACCAGCACGATCTCGTCAGGCGGCATCGGGATCACGGCGATAGGCTGTTCGGGATCATGCTGGAAGCGCTCATAGTCGCTCACGCTGGCGAAGAAGAGACGATGGGAGGCATTGCTGTCCACCTCCCAGATCACACCATAGACCTCCTTCCCGTTCCGCAGCTTGAAACGGCAGTGCTTGTTGTAGAAGTTCCGGATATCAGTCGGGACCATCGTCATCAACGCTCGACGAAAATTAGCGGCAACGACGCCTCCCGGCAGGGTCGAATTTTCCACATCGGGCGGACGGTTGTTCATAAAACGCGACCGCATGACCGACTATTACTTGGACGTCAAGGGGATGGCGTGTTGATGGTCCGGATCGACCAGCAGGTTGCTTCCAGATCGCGCATCGGTTCGCGCTTGTCGAACTGGGGCGAGAAGATGTATCCATCCGCGCAGATCACGCGCTGATGCACAGTGTCCACCATGCTCAATTGCACGAACGGGCCGCCCATCTTTGCCCCGTGCATGCCCCAAAGCCCCCGCATGCGATAGGTGAACCGGCTATCGATCGAGAGGCCATTTGCCAGGGGCATCAGGTCCATGCCCCCGAACCCGCGTTGCACGATCATATATGAACCAGCGTTGGGGCCCTCCACGTAGGTGTGGGTGATCGAATCGCGTTCATTTACCAAGTAGTCGACCGTGAAGGTGCTATCGCTCGTGTACGGAAAATGATAGAGCAGCAATCCGCGGACCACATCATGTTCCAATCCGGCCCCGCTCATGACCTGGTCCTGCTGCAACCAGGCCATATTACTATCCTGTCGCACCACATGGTAGCCCATTGGCACATCGATGGCGAAACCCAGGGCATGCTGAACACTGGCCGTGAGCGCATTATCCCGGGAACCTTCATGCAATTCGATCAAGCGGTCGCGTTCGGCATCATCGATCCGGTCCATGATGGTCCGGGCCTTCTTGTTGAAGCTTTCCATCCAAGTGGCTACCGTCGGGGCGTTGATCTGCACGATGATCTGTCCTTGCGAATGCACGTCGCGCATCACATACACCCCGGAACTGTCGCCGACGCCGATGCGCGCGATCAGAAGGTTGCGATGGGTGAGCAGCACGCTACCGAACTGCTCGGGGGGCACCTGGGCCAGGTCGAACCGGTGTTCACGTTGCGGAAGGCGGGGCAGCCATTCACCGAGCGTTGTGCGCAAAGCGCCACCAGGGCCGCTGTTCCAATGTCCCTTGGTCATGACCACGAGCACCTCCCCCGGCGCCCCGGTGCATTTGGGTAGCGAACGATGCTCGTCGCAACCGACAGTCAGCCCTGAGAACAGAAGGACCCCCAGCAGTGCGCGGCTCATCCCTCTTGAATGCCGACCTTGATCTTGCGTCCCGGATGCAGATGCCGGCTATTGAGACCGGTGTTCAGACGTTTGAGGTCCTCAACAGTGACCCCGGGGTACATTTTCGCGATATCCCACAGCGTGTCGCCCGGCTGCACCACGTGGTAGATGTATTCGATGCCGCTCCGCGGAACAGCTCCGTCGTTGGTCGTGCTTTTCGTCGTTGCTGGTGAAGGGGAGCTGGCTGGCCCGGGGCCGTGGGAGGCCATCGCTGCGGACCGTTCGATGCGCAATTGCTGTCCCGGTCTGATCCGGTCGCTGCGCAGGCCGTTCCATTGCTTCAATTGGGATACCGTGACATGGTTCCGTTGGGCGATCAAGCCGAGCGATTCACCATGCCGCACGGTGTGGACGGCCACCTGTGGTGGTGCCGCTCTTTGTTCAGTGATGCGTTGTGCCGCATTCTGCTCCAGGTAGGCGTAGCGGATGCTGTCCTCATTGTTGATGAATGCCGGCACCGCATCACGCGGCAAGTAGATCGCGACGGGTTCGTCGGGGTCGGGCACGATGCCTTCACGGAACATCGGGTTGAGCTCCCTAAGCGCAGTGTCGTCGGTTCCGGTTAACGCGGCCAGTCGATCCAAGGTGAGCGGATAGCAGACCTGGATGGTGTCCAGCTCATACCGGCAATAGCTTGGTGCGATGGGGTAGAGGTTGTGGTCCGCCGCGTGTTGCATGATGTAGTTCACGGCGATGAATGCCGGCACGTACCCACGCGTTTCCCTGGGGAGGTAGGGGTAGGCCTCCCAGTAGTCCTTCTTGCCACCGGACCTTCGAATGGCCTTGTTCACATTGCCCGGGCCACAGTTGTATGCTGCGAGCGCCAGGTCCCAGTCGCCGAACACACCGAAAAGGTCCTTCAGATACCGACATGCGGCATCGGTGCTCTTGTAGATGTCGCATCGCTCGTCGACGTAACTATCGATACGCATGCCATAGAGCTTGCCGGTACTGGTGATGAACTGCCAGAGTCCCACAGCACCGGCACGTGATCGAGCGGCTGGGTTCAGTGCGCTTTCCACCATGGCCAGGTACTTCAATTCCTGCGGAATACCGTATCGGTCCAAGGCATCTTCGAACACGGGAAAATAGAGTTCAGAGAGGCCCAGCATGCGGCTCGTCTGTTCCCGTTTCTTCATGGCATACAGTTCGATGTAAGCTTGAACGGGAGCCTTGAACGTCAGGTCGAGCGGAGTGCGCTGATCGAGCGCGGCCAGGCGTTGCTCATAAACAGAGGCGGAATAGGTTGGCACCTCGTCGGAACCGAATCCATGAACATTCAGTCGGGCCGTATCGGTGGTGAAGCGATCATGGCGCACCCAGGTCGTCAGCAGCAGGTCGTCCAATCGGCGGAGAACCGGATCGTCCGCGGAAATGACCGCAGCATCGTCGTTCTGGGCGAACGAACCCAAGGGTAGGGCCATCGCGATCAGCAAGGTCCGGAGTTGCCTCATGGTGTATTACGACAAAGTAAGGGTAATACGCAGCCTGGCCGATGATGTTTTGCCGTTCGTCGATCCACGATCGCCGGTTGACGAAAACGTAGGGGGGTCAGTTCTCAAAAATGGCGTGGGCCGCGGAGAGTAGCAAGGGCTCCTCGAAAGGGCGGGCCATGAGCTGCGCGCCGAAAGGCATACAGGCGGCGTCCTGCCCAAGTGGCATGCTGATCGCCGGGACACCAGCCAGGTTTGCCTGAACAGTGAAGATGTCCTGCAAGTACATGGCGATCGGGTCCGCGGCGAGAGCTCCCCGGTCAAAGGCGGTCCCCGGGCTGGTGGGTAACAGGATCAGGTCATGGTCCTTCAGTGTCGCCAGCGTAGCGCTCCGGATGATGCGGCGGACCTTCTGGGCCTGGGCATAGTAGGCGTCATAGTATCCGGCGCTCAGCACGAACGTCCCCAGGAGAATTCGGCGTTGGACCTCCGGTCCAAAGCCCTCCGACCGGCTCAAGCGGTAGGTGTCTTCCACGCCATTCGCCTTTTCACTGCGGTGCCCAAAGTGGATCCCGTCGAACCGTGCCAGATTGCTACTTGCCTCCGCCGTGGCGATGATGTAATAGGTCGGCACCTGATGGTCAAGTAGAGGTAATTCGGCGTCGTTCACCAGATGCCCCTCCGCTTGCAGGCGGTCGACCAGACGCAACATCGAATCGCGCACCTCGGGCAGAACACCCTCTCGTTCAACGCACTCCCGATAGAAAGCGATCCGGAGCTTTCCGGGGCGGGGTATGGCGGCTGGAACAGAGGCCCTTTGACTCGTGGTACTGTCCTTCGCATCGTGACCGGCGATCGCATAGTAGATCGCCTGGAGGTCCGTGACGTTGTTCGCGAAAGGGCCGATCTGGTCGAAGCTGCTGGCGAATGCGATCAAGCCATACCGGCTGACACGGCCGTAGGTCGGTTTGAAGCCGATGGTGCCAGTGAATGACGCAGGCTGGCGGATGCTACCGCCCGTATCGCTGCCCAGGGCGACGTGCACGATGCCGGCCGCTACACTTGCAGCGGCGCCACCGCTGGACCCCCCAGGGACCTTGGCCCCGTCGAGCGGGTTCTTCACCGGACCGAAGGCGCTGTTCTCATTGCTACTGCCCATTGCGAACTCATCGCAGTTGGTGCGCCCGATAATGACGGCATCCGCTGCGAGCAGGCGCTCAACAACGGTGGCGCTATAAAGGCTCGTGAAGCCTTCGAGCATGTGGCTCGATGCGCTCACCTGGTGGTCCTTGTAGCAGATGTTGTCCTTGATGCTGACGAGCATGCCGGCGAGCGGACCTGCGCTGCCATTGCTCAGACGCTTGTCCACGGCGGCCGCCTGCGCCAATGCACTATCGTCGAAAAGCTCCAGAAAAGCGTTCAATTCGCGAAGTGCACCGGCTCTTTCGAAGGCGGCATGGGTCAACCCCTCAACGGTGGTCTCGCCGGAGATGAGACGCCGATGGGTCTCGTGCCAGGAGGTCGGGACCGGATCGAGGGCCGACATGTGCAACGGTCAGTTCTTGCCGCTGTCGGCGTCGTCCTTCTGGGCGTCCTTGAACTCTTTCATGCCTTTGCCCAGCCCACGCATGAGCTCAGGGATCTTCCGTCCGCCGAAGAGCAAGAGAACGACGAGCAGGATGAGGACGATCTCGGTGACTCCGAACTTGCCCATGTTGGAACTCCTTGGGGCCGGATGGTGCAGTGACCCCAAGGGAGCGACAAAGGTAGGGCAAGGGTTGGGCCGGCGAAGTGATGGAGCGACTATTCCTGGAAGATCCACTGACCGGGGTCGATCTTCACCAGACCATCCCCGGAGATCTTCCAGATCTCGATATGGGCCGTACTGGTCCCCTCGTCGGTCATTACCACACCGATCGACTGTTTCGTATCGACCTGCTGACCTTTTGACACCAGTACCTCGCGAAGATTGCTGTACACCGAGCGATAGGCACCATGGTCGAGCACCACCGCCTTGCCCGCCCCGGGGATCACGATCACGCTGCTGACGCGACCTCGGAAAACGGCGCGCACGGAGGCGTTCTTTTCGGTCGAGATGTCTATGCCGTTATTCTCGATGGTGATACCCTTAAGCACGGGGTGGGGTTGTTTGCCGAAGTGGCTGGTGATGACCCCCCGTTCGACCGGCCAGGGAAGCTTTCCCTTGTTCTTTTCAAAGTCGACACCCAGTTCGCGCGCTTCGGGCGTAAGCGTATAGCCACTACCGCCACCGGAGGCCTTCCTTTGGGCTGCGAGCTCCGTTTCGATCGCACGTCGGATCGCGGCGTCCAGATCGTGCCGCTGTTTCTGTTGCTTGTTCAGTGTACCGCGTAGGCGCCCTTCCTCCTTTTCCAGTTTGGTCAGCGTGGCTCTTCGGTCACCGCGGTCCTGCGCCATGCGATCATGCTCGGTCCGTTGGGCCTGCATGAGGACGTTCTTTTCCCCGCGCTGTTCTTTCAATCCATCGACCTTAACGCTCAGAGCGGTCTCGGTGCGCTGGATCTGGTCCGCCTGGTGGCGGCGTTGCTCGGCCAACTGGTTCAGATAGCGGCTGCGTTTGTAGGCCTGGGCGAAAGAGGATGCGGCGAACAAATAGCTCAGCCGGTCATAGCTGCTCCGATTGCGGTAGGTGTACTGGACCATGCGCGCATAGGACTCCTTCAGCTGGACCAGATCGTTCCTCAATGACACGATAACCGCCTCGTCCCCGGTAATGCGCACATCGATCTCGCGGACCTCGGCGTTCAGGGTGTTGATGAGGTCTTGCCGGGTGCTCAATTGGCGGTCGAGCAAAACCAGTTCCTGCTGGGTCGCTTTTTGGTCCTGCCGGGCCTGATCAAGCAGGCTGTTCGTGGTGCGTATCTGCCTGTCCAGCGCATCGCGCTTATTCTCCAACGACTTGCGGTCCTGGGCAAGGAAGGTCAGCGGGAAGAAGAGCAGGAAAGCTCCGGAGAGGCGCAGGCGCCTATTCCATCGGGACGAACTTCTCCGGGATCCGGAAGCCGAGCTGTAGAGGGCCCTCAAGGTCGATCCGGCTGAGCTTGAGGGATCCCGATGCGTGGCGTGTCCCATCGGACAAAGAAAGGGAGATGGAATGGGGATATGGCGGTCCATCATCGACCCCATGGTCCGTATAACGCACATCGGCCTGTTGATCGCGTGCCAGGTCCGTGATCGTCACGCGCTGGGTCTTCCACGTGATCGGGTCGACCCAGTAGCGGAACACGATGGCCTCCCTTTCCTCGGCGCGGCGCAGAGTCCGTTCCAATCGCTTTTCTCCCATGTCTCGCGTGTCAGTGAGCGAATCTGGCTGGGCGATGTTCTCTGCCGCGCGAATGAATCGCCGCTTTTCCCGAGAGACGAGCACGTAAGCGCCTTCCTCCCGATCGACCCGGTACTTTTCCTCGGGATCCAGCCCTACCGGAAGCCCGAACAGTGCGGCCTGAGCGAGCTGCAGGTCCGGTGTGAGCCCGAACCGAGCTTCCGCATCCGCGGCATTTCCGGTGAAATACCTGTCGTGCAGACGATCGAGCAACTTGATGGAATCGGCTGTCACCAGTGCGCGGGCGACCTCGATCCCGAGGGCCGGCACAACGCTCACCCAAAGGGCGCTATCATGGACCGAGCGGATGTTCGCCTTGAAGGAACGTTGGCCGTCCTCCGACGAGACCCGGACCTCGGCCTTGGCCGTATAGTACCGGGTGGGTCCGGGCAGGTGGGCCAGGACCTGCTCGACCACGCGGTCCGAAGAACGGACGGGAGGGAGCTCGTGACCGATGTTGATGACCTTCTGGACCGGTCGGCAGCCGGCAAGGAGGAGCAGGGCAACGAGAAGTGTCGGCGGGAAGCAGCGAAGCGATGGGGAGGAGACCATCCTCACGGTGCTTCTGGACGGCCGGTCGATGCCTTTCGGTCGATCGCCCCGCTTGCGCCTCCAAGGTCCCGGGCTTTCTTCCATTGCTCCCATGCCCCGGACGGGTCTCCCAGGGCGTAAAGGATATCGCCATAGTGCTCCAAGATCACGCCTTCATTGGAACCGCCGTTCACGAGCGCCTTCTCGACCCAGGTCCTTGCCTCGGCGAATTCACCATTGCGGTAAAGGACCCAGGCATAGGTATCCTCGTAGGAGGGTTGGCCGGGAGAAAGCTCGTTGGAGAGCTTGCTCATCTCCTTTGCCTTTGCCAATCGTTCGCCGCGAACGCTCAAGTAGTAGGCATAGTTGTTCAGCGTGGTGGCATTCTTGGGGTCCAGCGCCAATGCATGCTCGAACGCATCATCGGAGCTGTTGTACTTCCCAGCCTCGTTGTAGGCATCCCCGAGGCTGCTCCAGAACTGCGCCAGCAAGGGGTCATTGTCGACCACCAGGTCACGGCCAGTGACCAATGCCTCGATGGCCGCATCGTGTTCCTTCAGGCGCGACAACGCTAGCCCATGATAGAGATACAGCTCCGGGTTCGTCGGGAAGAGTTCGATCGCCTGAGCGGCGTCGTTCTTCAATCCTTCATCATCGTTCGCCTGTAGGTCCAGTTGCAACACCTGGGACCAGATGGGGTATTTGTCGTGGTCATGGACCAGTGCGGCGCGAAAGGCATCCCGGGCCTCCAGGTAGCGCCCGTCCCGCAGCAGGAAGTCTCCCTTCAGCGTAAGTGGTTTCCCGCTTTCCGGGTGAGCATTGATCATGATGTCGACCAGTTCGTACGCTCGACCGAGCAATTGCTCCTGCTCGGCATTTCCGGCCCCCTGGCGATCGGTCATGTCAAAGAAGCCGAGCATGACCTGCATCTTGGCATCCACATCAAGGTCGGGGTCGCCGAATGCAACGCCGAGTTCATCGAATGCTTCATCCAGTTGCCCCTGGCCATAATAGTGCTCGGCCAGGGAGATCCGTGTCATGCTATCGTCCGGGTCCTCTCGGAGCACGCGCTCATAGAGTTCCAAAGCCTCATCCGCTCGTCCGAGCTCGTCGTATAGCTCGGCCAACATGCTGAGGTAGCTCAGGTTGTCCGGATCTTCCGCCAGGGCGTCCTTCAGAACGGCCCCCGCCTCTTCCAGTCGCCCGGCATTGGCCAGCATGCCGTACTCCTGCAGCACCAGTTCTTCCGAGGCCCCCATTTGTTCCCGCAGGTCCTCGAACACCTTGCGTGCATCGTCGACCTTTCCGGCTTCGGCCAGCATGTGGGCCAGTTGCATTCGCACCTCGACCCGATCCGGCCACTGTTGAAGGACCTCGCGGTACACCTCGATGGCCTTTTCGGTCTGTCCCGCCTGTTCAAAGAGATCGGCCAGCAGGAACCGGTACCAGATGTTGTTCCGGTCCAGGTCCCTCGCCTTGCGCGCCAGCACGATGGCTTCCGCCGGGCGCTGCTGCAGGTGGTAGATCTTGGCCAGCTCGAACATGGCCGCATCATTGGTCGGGTCCACCTTCAAGCATTGTTCAAAGAGGGGAACGGCTTTGTCGAGATCCCCTTTGAGACGCGCCTGTGTCGCATCCATGAAAAGGGCCATGACCTGAACACGCCTGTCACTGGCGCTTTCCGTGCGAACCTCCGCGGAGCGGTCCGATGCCGCGCGCGGACCTGCGCACCCCGCCATGAGCAGGAATGCGAGCAGGAGTGAAGCGTTATATCCGTGTCGGGGCACCGAGGGCACTTTGATCAGCGGATCGTTGAGTGGTCTCCGAGGCTTAGGTCGGCTGGAGCCCCCGCGTACTCAACGCTTTCGCCTAGCATGCAGTTGTCCAGCACGGCGTCCTGTACACGCACCCCGGCGCGGAGGATCGAACGGCGAACGACACTTCCGGCGATCCGACTTCCGCTTTCCACGCTGACGTGGGGCCCGACCACCGAATCGATTATGTCGACACCCTCGCCGACGAAACAGGGCGGTATGATGACGGCATTCGTTCGCTGCCCCTTGGTGCTGATAAGCGTCCGATCCCCTTCCAGGAATCCGAGCACCTTCGTATTCGTATCGACCATGGCGTTCTTGTTGCCGCAATCCATCCATACATCCACGGCACCCGCTTTGAAGCGCGCGCCTTTGCGCTTCATGTTCTCCATGGCGTTCGTCAATTGGTATTCACCCTTGTCCTTGATCTCATTGTCGATCAGGTACTGCATCTCCTGACGGAGACGTTCACCGTCGGCGAAATAGTAGATGCCGATAATGGCCAGGTCGCTGACGAATTCCTGAGGCTTCTCGACGAACTCGGTGATGAGGCCCTTGTCGTCGAGCTTCACCACGCCGAACGGGCGCGGGTCTTCCACCTTGTTCACCCAGATCACCCCGTCGCAATCCTTATCCAACTTCAAGTCCGCTCGGAACAGGGTGTCGGCGAACGCCACGATGACCCTGCCACTAAGCGCTTTCTCAGCACAGAGGATCGCGTGTGCCGTTCCTAGCGCGATGTCCTGATAGTGGATCGACCCTTTCGCGCCGACCCCTTCGGCGATCCGGACCAACTGTTCCTCGACCCTGGTCCCGAATGCAGGGTTTACCACGTAGGCCACTTCTGCCACGGGTCCGCCGGCCACCGCGGCCAGGTCTTCCACAAGGCGTTGAACGATGGGTTTGCCCGCAATAGGCAGCAACGGTTTGGCTGTCGTATGAGTGTGCGGACGCATCCGCTTGCCCATGCCAGCCATAGGAACAATGATCTTCATGCCTGCCGATCCACTTTCAATGCGTGCCGGTGTGCCCGAAGCCCCCGGTCCCGCGTTCCGAGGCGCGAAGGTCCGGACTTTCCTCGAAAGATACCCTGATGTAGCGTGCCACCACCAGCTGGGCTACACGCTCACCATCGTTCACGGTGAAGGGCCGGTCGCCATGGTTGATCAGCAGTACGCCTACCTCCCCTCTGTAATCGGCGTCGATCGTCCCCGGGCTGTTGAGCACGGTGATGCCATGCTTGAAGGCCAAGCCACTGCGGGGCCGCACCTGGGCCTCGGTGCCCTCGGGCAGTTCCAGGAAGAGTCCGGTCGGTATCAACGCGCTCTTTCCTGGCGCCATGACGACGGGAGCGTCGAGGTTGGCGCGCAGATCGACACCGGCACTGTGCCCCGTGGCGTATTCCGGAAGGGGATGTCGGCCCCGGTTGACGATCCGGACAACGGTCCTCCTGGCGATGAGGTTGGTCATGTGGACAAAGGTCGACGTGCGGACCGCTCCGTACGCCAGGCGAACATCAGGTATCCGATCAGCACAAGGGCTCGAAGTCCATACCCAACGGCCCCTGACAGCCCGGCAACCTCGACCCCCCCCCACAACACCACCCCGCCGCCCATGTACAATAGGATACGCCCCAGGTCGTAGGGCACAGGCCAATACCTCTGCCCCAATGCGTAGCTGACGATGGCCATGCTGGCGTAGCAGATGAAGGTGGCCCAGGCGCTGCCCATGTAGCCGATGCGCGGGATCAGCCCGTAGTTGAGCACCAGCGTCACCACCGCGCCGAAGATGGCGATCCAGCCGCCCCAGCGCGTGCGGTCGGTCACCTTGTACCATACGCTCTGGTTGTAGTAAATGCCGAGGAATACGTTGGCCAGCAGCAGTATCGGCACCACCTTCAGGCCGGGCCAGAACGCCGGATTGCGGATCAGGTGCTTGAACACGTCCAGGAAGAGCATCACCAGCAGGAAGGCGCTCATGCACACGGCCACGAAAACGTTCATGATCCGTGCGAAGGTCCGCGTGCTGTTCGGCTCCCTGGCATGGCTGAAGAAGAAGGGTTCGGCGCCCATGCGGAAGGCCTGGATGAAGAGGGTGATCAGGATGGCCAGCTTGTAGCATGCTCCGTAGATACCGATCTGCGCGTCGGCGGTATCGGCGGGAAGCAGGTGCTTCAGCAGGAGCCGGTCCGCGGTCTCGTTCACCATGCCGGCGAGGCCTGCGACGAGCAGCGGCGCGCCGAACAGCAGCATCGATCCGAGCAACTTGCGGTCGATGCCCAGGCGCCACTTGGGAAAGGAGGGCAGGAGCAGCAGCAACTTGAAGGAGCTGCTCACCAGATTGATCAGGAAGACGTAGCCCACGCCGAGGCTTGGGTCGTACACCGCCTCGATCAGCGCATTGGTCCGGCCCTGGGCCACGTGGCGCATGCAGTAGCCGATGTAGAAGACGTTCAGCACGACGTTCACCACGACGCTGGCCACGTTTATCGCGGCGAACTTCCACGGCCTGTTCTGGCTGCGCAGCCGGGCCATGGGCAGGGTGGTCACCGCATCGATGCTGATGATGCCCACCAACATCAACACGGAGAACCCGTGCAACGGATAACCGATGCCATCAGCGAGGTGGCCGGCGAACGAACCACCGAGCAGCATGAACAACGCGGAGGTGATCACCAGCGTGAAGGTGGCCGTGGCATACGTACGGTCGGCCTTGTCGGAATGCTTGTTGGTGAAGCGGAAGAAGGTGGTCTCCATGCCGTAGGTGAGCACCACGTTCAGGAAGGCCGTCCAGGCATAGAGCGCGGTGATCACGCCATAGTCCGCTGGACCGAAGGCGAACTGGGCCGTGTAGAGCGGCAGCAGCAGGTAGTTCAGGAAGCGCGCGACGATGCTGCTGACCCCGTAGATGGCCGTTTGGCCGGCGAGTTTGCGGAGGACGCTCAAGCGGTTCTGTTCATTCCCCCTTGAACTCCGCCTTGCGTTTCTCCAGGAACGCGCGCGTTCCCTCGTTGAAGTCGGCGGTGCCGAAGAGCTTCCCGAACTCCTCGATCTCCCGCTGCAGACCGTTGGTGCCCGGGTCATATCCGGCGTTCACGGCGCGGATGGCGGCGGCCAGGGCGGTGGGGCTGTTCTTCATGATCGCGGCGGCCAGTTCGGTGCACTTCGCCGACATCTGGTCCTGCGCTACAACGTGGTTCACGAGCCCCCATTGCAGAGCCTCCTCGGCCTTGATCATGCCGGCGGTGAAGATCATCTCCATGGCCTTGCCCCTGCCCACGAGTCGGGCCAGGCGCTGCGTTCCGCCATAGCCCGGGATCAAGCCCAGGCTCACCTCGGGCAGGCCGAGCCGGGCATTGTCGCTGGCCACGCGGATATGGCAGCTCATTGCCAGCTCCAGTCCACCCCCCAGCGCGAAGCCGTTCACCGCGGCGATCACCGGCTTGCCCATGTGCTCCACGTGGTCGAAGAGCTTTCGGTGGCCGTCGGCGCTCAGGGCCTTGCCTTCCTCCACGCTGAAGTGCGCGAACTCCTTGATGTCCGCGCCGGCCACGAAGGCTTTCGGCCCGCTGCCGGTGATGATCAGGACGCGTACGTTCCTGTCCGCATCAGCATCCAGCAAGGCCTTGTCCAGTTCGTCGATCGTATCCCGGTCCAACGCGTTGAGCTGGTCCGGCCGGTTGATGGTAACCGTGCGGATGGCGCCCGTGTCGGCGACCAGGAGGTTCTGATAGGACATCTTGTTCTTCGATCAAGGCCTCCGAGGGTGGAGCCATGGCAAAAGTACCGGCTATATGGACAAGGGAAGGGCTACGAAGAAACGCGTGCCTTGGCCGGGGTGCGTTTCGAACCATACCCGCCCACCCGCGTTCTCGACCAGGCGCTTCACCATCGCCAGCCCCAGGCCCATGCCCGTGCTGCGCGTGGTGAAACTGGGTTCGAACACCCTGGCCTGCAGTTCCGGTGGGATACCGCTGCCGTTGTCGATCACTTCGGCGATCGCCTCGTTCGCTTCTTTCCGGATGTGGACAATGACCTCCGGTTCTCGGCCTCCGGACATGGCCTGCAGGGCGTTCTTGATCAGATTGTTGAATACGCGCAAAAGGTGGTCGCGGTCCGCGCTGATGAACACAGCCTCCGGGGCAACCAGGGTGAGTCTGGCATCAGGCTGGCCGGCGTAAAGTGACAGCGCCGCGTGCGCCACCTCGCACAGATCGAGCCGTGCCTCATGGGCCGGTGGCATTTGCGCGAAATTGGAGAACTCGCCGGCGATACTGCTCAACAGGTCGATCTGTTGCACCAGTCCGTCCCCGAAACGGACCAATCTTTCCTGCGCATCGGACAGGTCGGGCCTCCAGGTGCGTTGGAAATGCTGGATGCTGAGTTTCATGGGCGTCAGCGGGTTCTTGATCTCGTGGGCCACCTGGCGCGCCATTTCGCGCCAGGCACTTTCCCGCTCGCTGCGTGCGAGCTTGTCGGCACTGGCGCGCAACTCCTCCACCTTGCGATTGTACACTTCCACCAGCTGTCCCACTTCATCCTGACCGCGGTATCGGATAGGGACGTTCGCGCCCGTGAGCGCTACACGCGCGAGACTGCGCTTCAGTAGGTCCAGCGGGCCGGTGGTCCAGTTGGAGATGATCACCGCGACGATCACGCTCAAGGCAAAGAGCAGTACGAAAAGGTTCACCACCGCGACGAGCACATCGGCACGCTCGCTTTCCTGTTGTGCCTGGTCTGCAAAGCTGGGAAGTGCCAGGTACCCCATCAGGTTGCCATCGTGGTCGCGCAGCGGCATGTAGGCAGCGCGATGCAAAGCGGTGCCGATCGATTCCTGTTGCACGTAGGCGCTCGCGGCGTTCATGGACAGGGCCACAAAGGCACGTGGGTCCATGCGTCTACCGATCAGTCCCACATCGAAGAGCTGTGGGCGAGAGGAAGAGAGGAGCCGACCATCCTTTCTGAAAACGTGGATATCCGAAAAGAAGATGTTGCTCAATCGGCCCAGGACATGGTCCAAGTAGGGGTTCGTTTCACCTCCCAGCTCTCCCAGACCTTCCAGTGTTCGTTGCAGATCAGCGTGCACGGATCGGATCCGGTCCAGTAACTCTTCGGTGCTCCTGTCATTGTTGGACCGAGACAACAGCCGTTGCGCCCCCGATCCGAAGAACAGCAGGCCGATCGCACTAAAGGAGACCAGCGCGAGCCGGACCTTGGCACTGATGGTGAGGGGTGGTGGTCCCCGCTTTCGCAGTAGGGCCGCCATGAGCGTGCCGATGGCGAGCACGATACTGAAGAACGTAAAGAGGTAGCTGAACGTGGTCGCACGGTCTTTCCAGCCCGGTCGTGGCACGGCCAGGACCAATAGCGGTCCGTGAAGGTCGCCGTAGGACAGCAGCCGTGTTCGGGTTGGCCGTCTTGCTGTCATCTTCCCGTCCCAATGGACCGGGAACAGGGTGTGGCCGTGTTGCTCCACAAGTATGCCATCTTCATACCGGGCACGATCGTACCGATCAAGCCGGCCAGAGAGCGGATCCTGGCCAGAGAGCAGGAGCTCGGGGAACCCCAGTCCCTCAGGCACCAAGCGCGGATGCAATTCAACGACCAGCTGGGCCGGAGGTGCTGTGTCATTGGCCATGACCGCCAATCGTGCGTGATAGAAGGTGCGCAGGCCGGCTCCCTTTTCGATCTGTAGGTCCGGCATATCGGCAGGGGGGAGCGCGAATCCGGGGCTCATTGGCCCCGTGGTGGTATGCGGCGGTTCGGGGTCCGTGGCACAATGCAGCAGACCGTCCGTTCCATAGGCATAGAGCCGGACGTCATAGCGTTCCCAGTATCCGGTGAAGTGCTCCTGGCGCACCACACGATCAAGATCGGCGGCCGTGCATGTGGCCGTGTCCGCTAGCAACGCATATAGGCCTGCATCATGGCGTAGTGCCGGGGACACTTCGCGAAAAAGCAGTTCGACCACAGGGTCTTCCTGGGTCAGGAGCCGCTCGGCCACGACCTGCCTTTCCCGATCCTCCCTGTCGCGGATGGAGGTGGTGAGGATGTGCGCCGTGATGGCGCCGAGCACGGTGACCATCAGGACCGCCTGCCAAAGCCCATATCGCTGACTACCATGAAGCCGGGCAAGGATGATCAATGGGATGGGCCAAAGCACGAGTGCGATATCCGAACGTCCGAGCATGAAGTGGAGAATGACCGATATGCCAGCAACGAGCAGCAGGGTCGTGATCCATTGACGCCGATCGCGAGCCGCCCCGATCGCCCTTGCCCATGCATCGGCCAGAAACCCCCAGGACGCGAGCAGCAAGGAGATACAAATGAGCGCCAACAGACTGTAACGGTCGAAGCTTTGGATATGGTAAAGGTCCAGCTCTATGCGGCCGTCCACGACAAGGCTCTTGATCATGGCGTTGATCCAGGCTGCGAGCGCCAGAAGGGCGGCGGGGCCCATGAGCGACCAGAACGTTCTTCCCGAAGGGCCCCGGACGGAGACCCCCGAACATGCATGATGCACAAGGCGAGCAAATAGAGCGAAGAGCAGAACATTGATGAACAGATCGCCCAAGGAAGGTGACCAGGCGCTCGTGGCGAACAACCCGGGGTCGAAAAGGGACCATCGCCCCTGGTCGGGCAGGAAGCCGAAGACAAGCGTGGGCCACCGTGCGAGCAGGACGACCCCGGCGAAAGCCAGCAAGCCGGTGGCCCGTCCCCCATGGATGAAAAGGGCCTGCGCCATACGCCAGGCGCTGAACACGACCAGCGCGGATCCGAGGAGCGCGAAGAGGATGCGCAGCATGCCGCTACCATCAAGACCGGACGGGGGATCCGCCATGCTTGTCCGGCAGATCACCTGACCGTGCATATCGCGTAGCACCGGACCGATCCCGGGTCCGAAACGTGCCATCAGGTCCGCTGGTACATGAAGGCTGGGGTGTGGATGCGCTCGGAGATACCTGTTCTCGATAGGAGGCAAGGACCAAACCTGCCGGAACCCGTGGATGAGATAAGGGCCACGCCGTGCGAACGCGTGGAGATATGATCCATCGCGCAGGTTCACATGACGTGTCGTATCGTTGATCAGGCCGGTCTCGCTAACGGGTGCGCGTCCGGTCCATATCTCCAGGCGGCCGTCCTTGAAGACCAGCAGCTCGACCCCCAAGCGGTCCCAAAGGTCCTCGGATGCGGGCAGGAGCAGGGTCCAGAGACTGTCGGAGCTCTTCCCTTGAACGGAATTGGCGAGATGAACGACGCGTTGTTCGAGATCAGCACCGGCGTTGTCCAGTCGATGTTGGAGCTGCTCGGTGGCCTGGAGGGTCCAGGCGTCGGTATCCAGGTCCGGCATCGACCAGGCCAATAAACCCGCCGCGATGCCGGTGAGCAGGAGGATCAGCGCGCTGCGCATGGGGAACAGGCCAGCAAGGCCCGCGCCAAAATAACCGAGATGTAGGGGATGGCCCCGTCACCAAACCCTTAAGGCCGAACGACGTAGAAGGGGACCGGGTTTCGACCTCTTGGACGGCCCCACTGACCTTGAACGACATGAGGAAAGCGTTGCTCCCCACGCTATCCCTGGTCCTTCCCCTGCTGCTTCAAGCACAGACGGGAACGGATTTCTGGGTTGCGCCACCGGATGTCACCCTTCGGCACAACATGCCGGGCGACGAGCCGATCTATTTGAACGTGACCACAGGGACGGCCCCGGCCACCATCACGGTCAGTCAACCGGCCAATCCGGCATTCAATGGCGGCTCGCCGATCGTTCTGAACCTACCCGCCAGCTCCGCCACGCGGTATGACATGACCGCGCTCAAGTCGCAGTTGGAGACCCGCCCCACGAATACCATTTGCAACACCGGCTTGCACATCCAGTCCACGGCCGATATCACATGCTACTATGAATCGAGCAACACCAACAATCCGGATATCCTGGCCCTCAAGGGCGTAAATGGATTGGGCACCGAGTTCTACATCCCCCTCCACAAACACGCGCCTTTCCATAATCATGACTTCAACCCCTATGTGAACGATCTGGCCTTCGCGTCCTTCGACATCGTGGCAACGCAGAACAATTCCACGGTGATGATCTATTCACCCGTGGCGGTCGATGGTCATTCGGCCCTTACGCCGTTCGTCATCACGCTGAACGCGGGCCAGACCTATTCCTGTGCCAATACGGACCCCGTTACGCACACCGACCCACTGACACACCCCTCTGGTGCCGTGGTCCTGAGCGACAAGCCAGTGGCCGTTTCGATCAAGGACGACTCCAACCACAACCCGTCCGGGGGATGCTATGACCTGATGCTCGACCAGATCGTCCCAGTGGACATCCTCGGTACGGATTACGTGGCGGTCAAAGGCGCCTTGAACAACAACGGGGACGAGTCGGTCTTCGTCATGGCAGTGGAGAACAACACAAAAGTGTATATCAATGGTAGTACCACAGCCGTGGCCACGTTGTTCGCGGGCCAGTACTACCGTCATGATATGGACTACCTGAACGGCAGCCCGGACAATGCCACACTGATCACGGGAAGCAAACCCCTGTACGCGGTCCATGTCACCGGCTTCGGATGCGAGCAGGGCATGGCGCTCCTGCCCCCCTTGAATTGTGCAGGCAGTAGCCAGCTGAGCTTCACGCGCTCCACCAGCGAAGCCTTTTATCTGAACCTGCTTGTTCGCAATGGGTCCCAGAACGATTTCGTGGTGACAGGACCCGGGACCGCAACGATACCCGGTTCCGCATTTCAGGTGGTCCCAGGAACGGGTGGTGAATGGTTGGCGGCGAGGATCCAATACAACACGACCGAAGTACCCGTGAACCAGGCGTTCATCGTATCGAACACCTCGGATGTCTTTTCATTGGGGATCATCAATGGAGGAGCCACGAGCGGATGCCGGTACGGGTTCTTCTCGGAGTTCGCCGGTAAGATCGTCGTCGATGCAGGTCCGGACCAGAACGTTTGCGCGACCGATGTCGTTGATCTTTCGGGCAGTGTTTCAGGGGGCAGCACCACGGGAGTGTGGACGGCGACCGGAAGCGGAACGTTCCAACCGAACGACACCGACCTGGAGGCCACCTATGTACCGAGCGTAGGCGATATCGCACTGGGTAGTGTGACGATCACATTGACCTCCACCGGCAATTGCACCCCGGAGAGCGATGAAATGACAGTGAACTTCCAGGCACTGCCGATCGTGGATGCGGGAAGTGCGTTGCAGGTCTGCTCTAACAATCCCTCGGCCGGTCTTTCGGGTAGCGTGCTCAACGCTGTGGGTGGTGTCTGGACCGGAGGCTCAGGCACCTTTCTTCCGGCAAACTCGAACCTCGGCGCGACCTACACGCCGACTGCCACGGAGATCGCCGGGGGGTCGATGATGCTGCACCTGACCTCCACGGGGAACGGGGTCTGTCCTGCCGTGGAGGACAGCGTTCAATTGTCCTTTGGCCCCTCCCCGACGGCGAACGCTGGGCCGGACCAGACGCGTTGTGCGAACAACGCGGTGGCGACGTTGAACGGGAGCTTCACGGTGGCGACTGGCGGCGTGTGGAGCGGTGGGTCCGGCACGTTCGATCCGAGCACCACGAACATGGCGGCGACCTACACGCCGACGGCGGCGGAGATCGCAGGAGGGAGCGTGACCCTGACATTGACCACCACGGGCAACGGGACATGCAACGCGGTGAGCGACCAGGTGCAGATGACCTACACGGCGGCCCCATTGGCCAATGCGGGAGCGGACGTGTCGGTCTGTGCGAACAACCCGACTGTGGTCTTGAGCGGATCGATCACCGGAGCGACAGGTGGGGTGTGGAGCGGCGGTACCGGTACGTACTCCCCGAACAATACGGCCCTGAACGCGAACTACACGCCGACGGCGGCGGAGATCGCGGCGGGGACCATGACGTTGACCTTGACCACGACGGGCAATGGGAACTGCAACCCGGTGTCGGATGACAAGGTGATCACCTTCACAGCGTCCCCGACGGTGGATGCCGGAGCGAACGGGACGGTGTGCGCGAACGCACCGACGATCGGCCTGAGCGGCACCATCTCTGGTGCCAGCGGTGGCATCTGGAGCGGGGGTGGAGGCACCTACACGCCGAACAATACGACGCTGAACGCGAGCTACACGCCGACGGCGGCGGAGATCGCCAACGGGAGCGTGACGCTGACCTTGACCACGGCGGGCAATGGGAACTGCAACGCGGTGAGCGACCAGGTGACCTGGACGATCACCCCGGCACCGACGGCGAACGCGGGAAGTGATCAGACACTTTGCGCGAACAACGCGGTGGCGACCTTGAACGGCAGCTTCACGGTGGCGACGGGCGGTGTGTGGAGCGGGGGGTCGGGCACGTTCGACCCGAGCACCACGAACATGGCGGCGACCTATACGCCGACGGCGGCGGAGATCGCAGGTGGGAGCGTGACGCTGACGCTGACCACTACGGGCAACGGTGGTTGCGTGGCGGTGAGCGATCAGGTGACGCTGACCTATACGGCGTCGCCGACGGTGAACGCGGGGTCGGACGTATCGATCTGTGCGAACAATGCGAACATCACGCTGGGCGGCACGGTGAGCGGCGCGACGGGCGGGATCTGGAGCGGTGGTTCGGGCTCTTTCGTGCCGAACAACACGACGCTGAACGCGAGCTACACACCGACGGCGGCGGAGATCGCGGCGGGGACCATGACGCTGACCTTGACCACGACGGGCAATGGGAACTGCAACGCGGTGAGCGATGCGATGGTGGTGACCTTCACGCCGTCCCCGACGGTGGATGCCGGAGCGAACGGAACAGTGTGCGCGAACAACGCGAACATCACGCTGAGCGGCTCGATCTCAGGCGCCTCTGGCGGGATCTGGAGCGGGGGTGGAGGCACCTACACGCCGAACAATACGACGCTGAACGCGAGCTACACGCCGACGGCGGCGGAGATCGCCAACGGGAGCGTGACGCTGACCTTGACCACGGCGGGCAATGGGAACTGCAACGCGGTGAGCGACCAGGTGACCTGGACGATCACCCCGGCGCCGACGGCGAACGCAGGGCCGGATCGGGTCTTGTGTGCCAACAACGCCGTGGCGGCCCTGTCAGGTGCGTATACCGTTGCAACGGGCGGCGTATGGAGCGGTGGGGCGGGCACGTTCGACCCGAGCACCACGAACATGAGCGCCTTGTACACACCGACCGCCGCTGAACTCGCCGGTGGCACGGTGACCCTGACATTGACCACCACCGGTAACGGGCTTTGCAATGCAGCCACTGACCAGCTGACGATCACATACACCGATGCGCCCTCCGCAAATGCGGGCCCGGACGTCACCGTTTGCGCGAACAATGCGGCGGTGACCCTGAACGGCAGTGTCGTGGTCGCCACCGGAGGTACATGGAGCGGAGGCACAGGCACCTTCACTCCGAACGCGAACACGTTGAACGCCACCTATGCACCAGGGGCTGCGGACCTTGCCGCTGGGCAAGTGTTGCTCACCTTGACAACAACAGGGAACGGCACCTGCACTCCTGCGACCGATACCAGGACGATCACCTATACACCTGCTCCCATCGTGGATGCCGGAGCGAACGGGACGGTGTGCGCCAACCTTCCGATGATCGCACTGAACGGCTCCGTGGGCGGGGCCGTGGGTGGCGTATGGAGCGGAGGTGCGGGCACCTTCACGCCGAACAACATCACGCTGAACGCGAGCTATACGCCAACGGCGGCAGAGATCGCCAATGGGAGCGTGACCCTGATATTGACCTCTGCAGGGAACGGGAACTGTGATCCAGTGAGCGACCAGGTGACCTGGACGATCACCCCGGCTCCGACCGTGAACGCAGGCGTTGACCAGGTCCTCTGCGGCAACAACGCGAACGCGGTGCTCAATGCCACCGTGACCGTGGCCACCGGCGTGCAATGGTCCGGAGGCACTGGTGCGTATGCTCCCGCGAGCACGGCACAGAACATCACCTACTCGCCATCACCCGTGGAGATCGCAAACGGAAGCGTAGTGCTCACCACGACCACGACCGGCAATGGCATATGCGGTGCAGTGAGCGATCAGGTGGAATTGTCCTTCACGCCTGCGCCGATCGTCAATGCGGGACCGGACCAGTCCGTCAGCTCGAACAATGCCGACACACAATTGGCCGGCAGCTTCACCGTGGCCTCCGGTTGCGTTTGGAGCGGTGGTGCGGGATCCTATTCACCGAACAACACCACGGCCAGTGCGATCTACACCCCCACGGCGGCGGAGGTCGCTGCGGGTAGTGTCACGCTGACACTTACCACGACGGGAAATGGCGCGTGTTCTGCGGTCAGTGATCAGATGACGATCACGTTCACGGCCGCACCCACGGCCAATGCGGGACCGGATCAGACGGTCTGTGCGAACAACCCGACAGCTACGCTCAGCGGCAGTGTCACGATCGCTTCGGGCGGGATCTGGAGCGGCGGCGCAGGCATCTTCACACCGAACAATGCGGCGTTGAACGCGACCTATATGCCTTCCGCAGCGGAGATCGCCGCTGGGAGCGTGACGCTGGTCTTGACCACGGTCGGGAACGGGAACAGCAATCCGGTGAGCGACCAGATGGTCATCACGATCTCACCAGCACCTGTCGTCAATGCCGGTGTGGACTTCACCATATGCGCCAACCAACCGGTGGCCCAGCTGGCCGGTGTGGTGAACAATGCCGCGGGTGGGGTCTGGAGCGGCGGGTCGGGCGCGTTCGATCCGAGCGCGACCAACCTGAACGCCACGTATACTCCGACCCTTGGTGAGATCGCCGGGGGTGCCATCATGCTCACGCTGACCAGCACGGGAAATGGTCTTTGCAATGCGGTGAGCGACCAGGTGACCATCAGCATATCACCGGCACCCGTGGTGAACGCGGGTCCGGACCAGACCGTTTGCACGAACAATGCGGACGTGCAGCTGGCCGGTATGGTAAGCAACGCAGGCGGTGCGATCTGGAGCGGTGGGACCGGGGCCTTCTCTCCGAGCATCAATGCCCTGGGCGCGATCTACACGCCTTCCGCCACTGAGCTGGCGAACGGATCGTTGACATTGACGCTGACGAGCACGGGCAACGGCAGTTGCGCGGCTGTCAGCGACCAGCTGCAGATCTTCTTCTCACAAAGCCCGGTGGTGAACGCGGGTAGTGATGTGACGGTATGCGCCAATGACCCCACGGTCGTTCTCAACGGCTCGGTGACCATCGCCGCCGGCGGGGCTTGGAGCGGTGGGTCCGGCACGTTCACACCGAACAACACCGATCTGCACGCCACCTATCTGCCAAGCCCGGCCGAGGTGGCCCTTGGTACCGTCACGCTCACATTGACATCCACGCAGAACGGTCTTTGCAACCCGGTATCGGATGCGATGACCATCTCGATCATCGCCTCACCCATCGCCAACGCGGGGAATGACATCGCCGTATGCGCGAACAACGCCCAGGTACAGCTGGGTGGATCCGTGAGCGGTGCGGGTGGTGGCCAATGGAGCGGCGGGGCAGGGACCTTCACGCCTTCGATCGCCTCGTTGAACGCGAGCTACACGCCCACACCGGCCGAGATCGCGGCGGGGACCTTGACCTTGACGTTGACCACCATCGGGAATGGCAATTGCGTACCGGTATCGGACGATGTCCTGATCACATTCACCTCACCTCCAACAGCGGACGCGGGGACCAATGGTGTGTATTGTGCGAACAATGCGAACATCGCCCTGAACGGCGCGGTGACCGTCGCGACCGGAGGCGCCTGGTCCGGTGCGCAGGGGACCTTCACGCCCAATGCGAACGCGTTGAACGCCGTGTACGCACCATCGCTCGGTGAACTGGCGGCCGGGTCGGTGACCTTGGTATTGACCACCACCGGCAACAATGGCTGTACGGCCGTGACGGATGCGGTGACCTACGTGTTCACGCCAGCTCCAACAGCGAACGCCGGAGCCGATGCGAACAGCTGCGCGAACAATGCGGACATCGCCCTGAACGGAGCGGTGACCGTGGCCACGGGTGGCCTTTGGAGCGGTGGTGCCGGAAGCTTCAGCCCGGGACCGGGCGACCTCAATGCCACGTACGTGCCGACAGCGGCCGAGATCGCCAACGGTTCGGTGACCCTGCTGTTGACCACCGTTGGAAATGGACAATGCAACGCGGTGAACGACGCGATGACGCTCACCATCGGACCGGCCCCCATCGTTGATGCCGGACAGCCCTTGTCCTCCTGCGCGAACAACCCTTCCGCTCAATTGGCCGGCACGGTCCAGAGCGCGACCGGTGGCCAATGGTCCGGTGCGGGCACGTTCACGCCGTCCACGACGAACCTCAATGCGACCTATACGCCCACGGCGGCCGAGGTGGCCGCGGGAACCGCGGTATTGACGCTGACCAGCACAGGCAACGGGCTTTGCAACGCAGAGAACGACCAGGTGATCCTTTCCATCACGGATGCACCCGTGGTGGAGGCCGGACCGGACCAGGTGCTCTGTGCGAACAATGCAATGGTCCAATTGGCCGGTCAGGTGACGAACGCGAACGGCGGACAATGGACCGGTGGGGCAGGGGCCTATACCCCGAGCGCTTCCGCATTGAATGCGGTCTACACGCCAAGCGCGGCAGAGATCGCTGCCGGAGGGCTCTGGCTTCGCCTCACATCGACCGGCAACGGGGGCTGCCTGCCCTCACAGGATTCCGTCCATGTGGCCTTCACAACGGCCCCGACGGCCAATGCCGGACCGGATGCGCATGTCTGCGCGAACGATGCACAGGTGCTATTGGCCGGCGCCATCACAGTTGCCGGTGGCGGTATCTGGAGCGGTGGCATGGGCCTGTTCACCCCGACCAACGCAACACTGAACGCGACCTACGGCCCGACCCCAACGGAGATCGCGACCGGTACGGTCACCCTGGTCTTGACGACCACGGGCAACGGCAATTGCTCGGCCGTTCGCGACAGCATGAACATCGTGATCGATCCCGTCCCGGTGGTGAACGCCGGACCGGACCAGCAGATCTGCGCCAACAACCCGACCGTGCAGCTGAACGGTTTCGTGGGCAATGCATCCGGAGGACAATGGAGCGGCGGGTCCGGCACCTTCACGCCAGGCAACACGGCCTTGGCTACGACCTACGAACCCACGGCCGCGGAGATCGCTTCCGGCAGTCTGACGCTGACATTGACCTCCACGGGTACGACCATCTGCGATCCGATCGCCGACCAGGTGACGATCACCTTCAGCGGATCGCCCGTTGTCGATGCCGGCATGGACCAGTCCATCTGTGCCAACAATTCCGCCGTGCAGTTGGGCGGCAATGTGACCAACGCGAACGGCGGTACCTGGACCGGGGGTAACGGCACATTCGCACCATCGCCCAATGTGCTCTCACCGGTCTACACGCCAACTCCAGCGGAGATCACCGGCGGAAGTGTGAACCTGACGCTCACGAGTACAGGCAATGGAAATTGCCTGGCCGAGAACGATGTGGTCTCGATCGCGTTCACGCCGGCGCCCATGGTGGATGCGGGCGTGGACATGAATGTGTGTGAGAACGCGCCTACGGTCACCCTGAACGGTGCGGTGACGGTGGCCTCGGGCGGGCAATGGACCGGCGGTCTGGGGACGTTCAGCCCGAGCGCTCAGGACCTCGGTGCACAATACACGCTCACACCGTTCGAGCTGGGATCCGGCGCGGTGACACTTACACTGACCACCACGGGCAATGGCAACTGTCTGGCCGTTGCGGACCAATTGACGATCGTCGTGACGCCGGCACCCACCGTGGACGCGGGCGCGGATCTGACCACTTGCTCGAGCGATCTACAGATCCCCCTGAGCGGTGATGTGCAGGGTGGTTCGACCACGGGCATCTGGACCACCACCGGCTCCGGCACCTTCTTCCCGAGCGCGAACATGCTGAACGCCACATATCTCGCCAGCAGCCTCGACTCCCTGAACGGCACCGTGGACCTGACCCTGACCTCGACGAACAATGGGCTCTGCTCCGCGGAAAGCGATGGGATGACGTTGACCATCCTTCCCAACGCCGTGGCGAACGCGGGTGCGGACCAGGTCATCTGTGCCACTGCAGCCACCGTGCAACTCAACGGCACGATCTCCGGCAACGCCACACAGGGAGCCTGGACCACTACCGGGACGGGCACCTTCACGCCGGATGCCTCCACGCCGAACGCCGTCTACCAGCTCGCTCCGGGCGATGCGGCCCTGGGGTCGATCACCTTCACATGGAGCGTGAACAGTTGTGACAACGCGATGGACCAGATGACCGTCACCATCGTGCCTGCTTCGAGCGTGGACGCAGGCACGGATGCGGTCACCTGTTTTGACGACCTCGATGTGGTGATCAATGGCAGCATCAACGGTGCATCGAACACCGGGGTCTGGAGCACCCTGGGGTCCGGCTCGTTCGTCAATCCGGTCAACGCGCTGTCGAACGTCTACCAGGCCAGCCAGGCGGATTCGCTCGCGCTCGGGGTGGACCTGGTGCTGACCGCCACGAACACCGGCGCCTGTTCGGCGGATGCGGACACCGTGCACATCGCCATCCTGCCACAAGGCAATGTGGATGCCGGTCCCGACCTGACCTATTGCGCGAACAACGCCAATGTGCAGCTCAGTGGTATCCTGACCGGTGATGCCACGCAGGTGATCTGGACGACCAGCGGCACGGGCGCCTTTTATCCGAATGCCCATGTGCTGACCCCCACCTATGTGCCGAGCGCCGTGGACACCGCGATCGGATCGCTGACGCTGACCTTGAGCGCGCCCAACACGTGCAACAACGCGATGGACGGAATGCAGTTGGACCTGACACCAGCACCCTACGTCAACGCTGGTCCGGACCAGACGTATTGCAACCAGGTCGCTCAGTTCACCCTGAGCGGATCGATCTCCGGCATAACAGCCGTTGGCGAATGGACCACCACCGGTACGGGGACCATCGCGAACCCCGGCGCACTGAACACGGGCTACACGGCCAGCGCTGCGGATGTGGCTGCCGGGCATATCGACTTCGTGCTGACCTCGCTGAACAATGGGAACTGCAACCCGGTGACCGATGCGATGACGATCTGGCTCACGAACGGCATCACCGTGAACGCGGGTCCCGACCAAAGCGTGTGCGTGCTCAGCGACCATGCCAACCTGCAGGGCTCGGTGCAGAACGGCTCCCCCACGGGCACCTGGACCACTTCCGGGTCCGGCACTTTCAGCCCGGACCCCGATGTGCTCAACGCGGAATACTATTTCTCGCCGAGCGACGTGGCCAACGGGTCGGTGGTGCTCACGTTCACCGCGACGAACACGGGTACGTGTCCGACCACGTCGGACCAGATGCTGCTGACCTTCGGCAATGCGAGCTTTGCCTATGCCGGTGCGGACCTGACCGTGTGTGCGAACGCCCCGCTGGCCCACCTTTCCGGCAACTTCAGTGGAGGTGCACAAGGGTGCCAATGGAGCACCTCCGGTACTGGTTCCTTCAGCAACAACACGGACCCGCACGCCACTTACACGCTGAGTGCCTCGGACATCGCTCAAGGCGGGGTCCAGCTGACGCTCACCACGGTCACGAACGGCTCCTGCCAACCCTCGTCCGATGTGATGGACCTGGTGGTGCAGCCCTTGCCGAACATATTCGCTGGTGCGGATGTGATCGTCTGCACGGCCGGTCCTTTGCAACTGACCGCGAATGCCGTGAATGCCAGCAGCGGCACCTGGACGACTTCCGGCACGGGGACGTTCCTTGACCCCAACGCTCTTACTACGCTGTACTTCCCCAGCGCAGCGGACAGTGTCGCTGGATCGGTGATGTTGACAGTGACCACGGCAGGGACCCTGCCATGCAACAGCGTTTCGGACGATCTCCTCGTGACGTTCGGCGGCGGCCTTGCCGCGGATGCCGGTTCCGATGTGGTCACCTGCAGCACCGCGCCGGATATCGATCTCAACGGCACGGTGGCCGGGACCACTACGGGCACCTGGACCACCTCTGGAACGGGGTCCTTTGTGCCTTCCGCCAATGACCTGAATGCCACCTACGTGCCCGGTCCGGCGGACTTTGTGATCGGCAACATCCACCTGATGCTTTCCACGACCAACAACCAGGGTTGCCCCGCCGCTCGGGATACGCTCTCGGTCGAGTATCATCTGCCACCGAATTTGGATGCGGGTGTCGGGGTCCTGCTTTGCAATGGCCTGCAGGATGTGCAATTGAACGCCACCGTGCAGAACGAGGGTGCGCTCCAGTGGTTCACCGCGGGCACGGGCGACTTCTCAGCGGACTCGATCGCAGACCCGATCTATTCGCCGAGCCTGAACGACAGCATCAGCGGTGGGGTCTACCTGATCCTCACGGCCTATGGGACCGGTGGTTGCGGGAACGCTTCGGACTCCCTGCTTGTGGACATCGGGCCGACCCGCATCGCCAATGCCGGTGCCGATATGGCCCTCTGCGCGGATGGTGGCCCGATCCAATTGAACGGCGCGATCACCGGGGTTTCCGGCGGCACATGGTCGACGACGGGTACCGGGACGTTCCTGCCTTCACCCACCACGCTGAACGCGGTCTACGTGCCGAGCAACACCGATCTGGTGTTCCCGCAGCTCCAATTCGTGCTGGCCACAACAGGCAACATGGGTTGCCCCGCCGGAACGGACACGGTGACCGCGACCCTTCAGCAACCGCCGACCGCGGATGCCGGTCCGGACGTATCGACCTGTGATGCGACGGCTGCCGTGCAGCTCGCGGGATCCTACAACGGAACAGGAGGCGTGCAGTGGAGCACCAGTGGCAATGGCACCTTTCAACCGAACGCCACGGACCCTGGCGCGACCTACCAACCCGGTATCGCCGATGAACAGATGCAGCAGGTCCACCTCTATCTGACCACCACCGGGAACCAGGCATGCACGGCGGCGATGGACAGCCTCCTGTTGTCCTTCGTGAACCCTGTACAGCCCGCCTTCGCCGTGGACAATGCCTGCGCGGATTCACCGACATTGTTCACCGATGCCAGCACCACCACGGGTTCGCCGATCATCGGCTGGACCTGGGACTTCGGCAACGGAGGCACCGGTTCCGGACCGCAGGCCACGAACACGTTCCCGACCACGGGCCAGTACGCCGTGACCCTGACGGCATTCGCGCAGAACGGCTGCAGCGCATCCACCACGCAGGTGATCGATGTGCTCAACGCGCCCATGGCCGGGTTCGGTATCAGCGGCGACCTGTTCGCGGAACTGCCGATCGTCTTTGCTGACAGTTCCTACGGTGCTACCAACTGGTACTATGACTTCGGTGACGGCACCGGATCGCTCGAGCCGGATCCGACGCACATCTATGCGGATGGTGGTCAGTTCATCATCATCCAAACGGTGACCAATGCCGCCGGATGCAGCGATTCGGACTCCCTGCTGATCAGCATCGGTGTGAAGGACATCCTGCCCCCGAAGCTGCCGAATGCCTTCAGCCCGAACGGTGACGGCGTGAACGATGTGTTCTATGTGCGTGGCGGACCGTTCGAGACCATCGATCTCAAGATCTACAACGGATGGGGTGAACTGGTCTTCCGCACCGAGGATCCGGAGTTCGGATGGGATGGTACGCACGATGGTGCGCCGGAGTTGAACGGGGTCTACGTCTACACGGTCGTAGCCACCACCACCGAAGGGCTCGAGTTCTCCCGCACCGGCAAGGTCACCCTGATCCGATGAAACCCAGAAACACCATGCGCGCGAAACATCTCTCCCTTGTCCTGCTGGTGGCCGCACCGGTCGGTACACTGACGGCGCAGGATAACCACCTGTCGCAATACGATGCGGCACCCATGCAGCTGAATCCCGCATTGACGGGGGTGTTCGACGAGGCCGAGTTCCGGGTGGCCACGAACATCCGCAGCCAATGGAGCAGCATCGGGAGCAACTTCCTGACCACCGGGTTCAGCTATGATCTGGCTGCACCCAACCGTTTTGGGGTCGGGGCCTACCTGAACAACTACGATATGGCCGGAGTGATGAACACGTTCCAGTTCGGCTTATCGGGCTCGTACAATGTCTCGAGCGAGAACGCGCCCCATTCGCTCTCCGTGGGGCTGAACGCAGGTCTCATCTACAAGAAGGTCAAGGACGAGGACCTGTTGTTCGATCAGCAGTACAACGATGGCTATTTCGATCCGGACCTGCCTTCAGGTGAGACCTTCCCCAGGATGTCGCGGCTGATGCCGGAGCTGGCGGTCGGCTTCGCGTATCGCTCGAAGAACCAACGCCACAGGGTGAATCCCTTCGCCAACTTTGCGGCGTACCACGTCACGATGCCGGACGAGTCCTTGTTCCGGACGGAGAGAAGTCCACTTGCCATCCGCTGGTCATTGATGGGGGGTACCATCATCGATATCGGCGAGGTCCTTCGCATCACGCCGATGGGCCAGTTGATGGTGCAGCGCAATGATAGGGAGATCAACATGGGCGTGCTCAGCGAATTGTCGATCGGGGGCTCGGTATACCGGGCTGTTTTCGGTGTTTCTTACAGGTGGCAGGACGCGGCCATCGTCCACGCGGGACTCCGGCATAAGAACAACATGTACCGTTTCAGCTATGACATGCCCGTGTCGGGCCTGAACAACTACACCCGACTGAACGGCGCTTTTGAATTCTCCGTCGTGTATTACGGCATCCACTCGGGCCGGGAGCGCCGCGTGCTGAGCAAGTCGTTCTGAGCGATCAGCCTTTCAGGGCCTCGGCACCGCCGACGATCTCCAGGATCTCGCCGGTGATGGCCGCCTGACGCGCCTTGTTGTAGCTAAGGCGCAGGTCCTTCAAAAGACCGTCGGCATTGTCGGTGGCCTTGTGCATGGCTGTCATGCGGGCGCCATGCTCGGCGGCGAAACTGTCCAGCAGAGCCTTGTAGAGCTGGATCTTCAGGCTCTTCGGGATGATCTGCTCCACGATGGTGGCCCGGTCGGGCTCCATGATGTGTTCTGTCTTCGTCCTTCGTGCTTCCGCGGACATGGTCGCCTGTTCCTTCGCATCGGTCGAGGCGTTGATGGGCGCGATGGGTAGGAACTGCTCCTCCGTGACGATCTGCGTGGCTGCGTTCTTGAACTTGTTGTAGACCAGCACGATACGATCGTAGCTGCCGTCGGCGAACCGGGCCATCAGCAATTCGGCCACGGGTGCCACACGGTCGAAGTTCAGGTCGTCATACAAATTCGCAAGGTCGGTGGGCAGTTCATTGGTGTGCCAGTTGGTCCGTTTGAACTGGTCCATCGCCTTTTTGCCAATGGACAGCACATGGACCTGGCCTCCGGCCTGCGCGGCGCGGCGCTTCACCAGTCGGACCACCTGGGCGTTGAAGGCCCCGGCCAGCCCACGGTTGCTCGTGATGGCCACGATCAGGGTACGCTTAACGTCGCGCTGCTGGCCGTACCTCCCTTCCGTCGGGTCCAGCCCGGCGCTGACGTTGGCCATGATCTGCCCAAGCTTCTCCGCATAGGGACGCATGCGCACGATAGCGTCCTGGGCACGACGCAACTTCGCGGCGCTCACCATCTTCATGGCGGCCGTGATCTGCTTCGTGCTGTTGACCGACGCGATCCGGCTGCGGACCTCCTTCAGGCTGGGCATTTTCGGTTGGTTGGCAAGTTCGTCGGCGACATGCGGCGAGGTCCAGCTGGGCGATCTACCGCTCGCCTCCCGTTCGCTTTTCCTAGTTGTCCAAGCTCTTTACCAGGTCCGCCGCCACCTTTTCCAGGGTGCCGGTGATCTGGTCGTTCAATTCGCCGCGTTTCAGCGCGTCGAGCACATCCTTGTGTTTGTTGCGCAACATGGTCAGGAACTCGGCCTCGAACTGCTTCACGTTCTTCAAGGGTACCTTGCTCAGCAGACCCTTGGTGCCGCAATAGATGATGGCGATCTGGTCCTCCACGCGCATCGGGCTGTTCTGGCCCTGCTTCAGTATCTCCACGTTGCGGGCCCCTTTGTCCAACACGGCCTTGGTGGCGGCATCGAGGTCGGAGCCGAATTTGGCGAAGGCCTCCAGCTCACGGTACTGCGCCTGGTCCAGCTTCAGTGTTCCGGCCACCTTCTTCATGGACTTGATCTGTGCGTTGCCGCCCACGCGGCTCACGCTGATGCCCACATTGATAGCGGGACGCACGCCACTGAGGAACAGGTTGCTCTCCAGGAAGATCTGTCCGTCCGTGATGGAGATGACGTTGGTCGGGATGTAGGCGGACACGTCGCCGGCCTGCGTCTCGATGATCGGCAGCGCGGTGAGCGAGCCTCCACCCTTCACATTGCCCTTCAGGGAAGCGGGCAGGTCGTTCATCTGCTCGGCTACGCTCTGGTCGGCGGTGATCTTCGCGGCGCGTTCCAGCAACCGGCTGTGCAAGTAGAAGACGTCGCCCGGATAGGCTTCGCGTCCCGGTGGCCGGCGCAGCAGCAGGGACACCTCGCGGTAGGCCACTGCTTGTTTCGAGAGGTCGTCGTACACGATCAACGCGGGTCGACCGGTATCGCGGAAGTATTCGCCGATGGCGGCCCCGGTGAACGGTGCGTAGAACTGCATCGGGGCGGGATCGCTGGCGTTGGCCGCCACCACGATGGTGTACGGCATGGCGCCGTTCTCCTCCAGGGTCTTCACTGTGGCGGCCACCGTGGAGCCCTTCTGGCCGATCGCCACATAGATGCAATAGACCGGCTGGCCGGCCTCGTAGAATTCCTTCTGGTTGATGATCGTATCGATCGCGACCGTGCTCTTGCCGGTCTGACGGTCACCGATGATCAGTTCGCGTTGGCCGCGACCGATGGGGATCATGGCGTCCACGGCCTTGATGCCGGTCTGCAGGGGCTCCTTCACGGGCTCGCGGAAGATGACACCCGGCGCCTTGCGCTCCAGGGGCATCTCGAAAAGCGCGCCGCCGATCGGCCCTTTGCCATCGATCGGTTCACCGAGCGTGTTCACCACGCGTCCCACCATCTCCTCACCCACCTGGATGCTGGCGATCAATTTGGTGCGCTTCACGGTGTCGCCCTCCTTGATGCCCACGCTGGGACCGAGCAGCACGGCACCCACGTTGTCCTCCTCCAGGTTCAGCACGATGCCGCGCAATCCGCTGGTGAACTCGATGAGCTCACCGCTCTGCACACCTTTCAGACCGTAGATACGGGCAATGCCGTCACCGACTTGCAGGACGGTGCCGACCTCCTCGAGCTCGGCCGCGGTCCGGAAGCCGGCGAGTTCTTGTTTCAGGATCGCCGATACTTCGGCGGGTTTCACTTCGGCCATGACAAGGCGCCGTTGGGCCCGGCGCGGGCGTTGCTGTTCGTTAGATCTCTGGGACGTAAGGGTTCTCGGAGAACTTGCGGCGCAGGTCCGCCAGACGACGGATCACGCTGCCATCATATTGTTCATCACCGATCCGGATCACCAGACCGCCGATAAGGGCGGGGTCCACCCTCTCCGAAATGCGGATGGACTTGCCCGGGTGTTCGGTCTCTGCGAAAGCCTTGACATGGGCACGGGCGGTCTCGTTCAATGCGGCAGCGCTGGTGATGGAACATTCCAGAATGCCCATCCGGTTGCGGTAAAGTTCGCCGAACGCGGCGGCCACTTCAGGCAGCAGGGATTCGCGCCCCTTGCGCACCAGGATGCCCATGAACAAGGAAGTGACGCGACCCACCCGACCGGCAAAGACCTCGTTCAGGATCTTCTCCTTCTTGTCCGCCTTCACCACCGGGCTCTTCAACAACAGTTGCAGTTCGCGGCTCTCGGCGCAGGTCCTGGCCACCAGGGCCATATCCTCCTGGACCGCTTCCAACTGGTCCTTCTCCACCGAGAGGTCGAGCAGCGACCGGGCGTATCGGTATGCGACCGGGCTGATGATCATGAGCGCGTCAGGTCGGCCTCCTTCATCACCTTCTCCACCAACGCGTGCTGGGCGGAAGTGTCACCGAGCTTGTCTTTCAGCAGTCGCTCGGCCACCAACAGGCTCAACTCCGCCACCTGGTTCTTCATTTCGGTGATGGCAGCGTTCTTTTCATTGGCGATCTCCGCCCGTGCCCGGGCGATCATGGCATCGGCTTCCGCCTTGGCTTTGTCCTTGGCGGCGGTGATCTCACGGTCGCGGATGTCGCGTGCCTCCTTCAACAAGAGTTCGCGTTCCTCGCGGGCCTCGCGCATCAACTCCTCGTTGCTCGCCTTCACGCCGGCCACCTCCTCGCGGGCGCGCTTCGCCTCGTTCAGGGCATCCTCAATGGAACGCTCACGGTCCTTTAGCCCTTTCAGGATGGGCTTCCAGGCGAACTTGGCCAGTATGAACAGCAGCGTCAGAAAGGTCAGCGTCATCCAGAAGATGAGGCCGAACGACGGTTGCACGAGGCTAGCCAGGATCATGGGGCGGACGGGGTTCGGGGGTGATCGATGGGATGGACGGATGATACCGGCCTTACACGGCGGCGGGCATCTCCTTCAGCACCACCAGCAGACCCACCACCATGGCGAAGAAGGCGGCACCTTCCACGAGTGCGGCGGTGAGGATCATGTTGGCGCGCAGGTCGTTCATGGCTTCCGGCTGGCGGGCCATGGCCTGGACAGCGTCGCCGCCGATGCGGCCGATGCCGAGACCGGCACCCACAGCGGCGAGACCGGCACCCAGGGCGGCGATGCCGTAGCCAACGCCGAGGTCGAGGAGGACAGAGAGGAACATGTGCTATTGGTTGTTTTAGACGATGGATTCCTTGTGCTCGTGGTGTTCCTCCACCGCCGCACCGATGTAGATGGCCGACAGGAAGGTGAACACGTACGCTTGAATGAAGGCCACCAGCAACTCCAGGAGGCCCATGAACACGGTGAACGCCCAGGATCCGATGGCTACGCCGTAGCCGGCACCAGCGCTGGTCTCACCGAAAACGAAGATCAGACTGAAGAAGCTCAGAGCGATGATGTGCCCGGCCGCCATGTTGGCGAACAACCGGATCATCAGTACGAAGGGTTTCAGGAACATGCCCAGGATCTCCACGGGCGTAAGGATGACGAGCACCCACACCGGAACGCCGGGCATGGCCAGGATATGGCGCCAATAGTGTGCGTTGCCGTTCAATGTCACGATCACGAACGTGAAACAGGCCAGAATGAAGGTGATCGCGATATTGCCCGTCAGGTTCGCGCCCCCCGGGAAAATGGGGACCAGGCCAAGCAGGTTGTTCAGGAAAATAAAGAAGAAGACCGTGAGCAGGAACGGCATGAACCGCTCGTACTTCTTCTTACCGATCGCGCTCTTGGCCACGTCGTCGCGGACGAACAGGATGATCGGCTCCAGCAGGTTCTGCAATCCCTTGGGTGCCTGACCGGTACGACGTGAGTAGCTCCGTGCGATCGAACCGAAGATGAGCAGCAACAGGACCACGCTCACGAAGAGGCTCACCACGTTCTTGGTGATCGAGATGTCCCAGATGCGATCGGTGGCCGCTTCGTCCTCCAGGCCATTCGCGCCCACGGCGATCACCTCGCCTCCCTCGCTCAAGGCATAGCCGTCATGGCTCGCGTGACCGTGTTCGAAACGAGCACTGCTGAAGACCTTAAGGCCGCGCTCGGAATCATACAGGATCACCGGGAGCGGGATCGACGTATGGCCCCACAAATGCCAGCCATGCTCGTCAGCGATGTGCTCCAGGATCATTTTGCCGGCATTGAACTTCTCGACCTGTTCATGACCGGCACCGGAACCCTGGTCGCCCGCCGGCCCCTCATGCTGGGCGCAGGCAGCCCCGACGAACGACAGGCCGAACATCAAGGAAGCGAGACGTGACAGGGCTTTCAGCGACATCTGAGCGTTGGGAAGGGCTCTGTTTGCGGCCGCGAAGGTAGGTACTCCCCGGCAATTCAGGTACGCTATCGCCCAAGCGACCCCAAGGTCAGCGTCGGCCTGTCTCCTTGAAAAGGAAGACCATTGCTCCGGCGATCCCGGAAAAGGCGAGCACCAGGGTGAAGACGGGGAATTTCCAGCCGATGTGGTGATCGACCCAGCGGCCACCAAGCACACCGGCCAGGATCATCCCCGCCATTTGCAGCCCCAAGGCGCTGTATCGCAAATAGTCATTGTAGCCCTTGCGGGCCTTGTCGAGGTCCTCCTTGTCGGAGCGCTGTGTCATGATCGGGCCTGAAGGCGCATCAATCGGATCGTGGAGAAGGCCAGGTAGGCCAGATAGAGCGCAGCGAAAGCCACTGCCAGAGGCACTGCGCTGGGGCCGGGGAGGAGCGCGAGGATCGATGCGACCACAACCACGGAAACGAACATCTTGATCACCAGTACGGTCATGAAGCGACGGACCAGGAGCTTCGGGTCCCTTCCCCCGGCGCCTTCCAGCCAGAGGTGAACGGCAAGGGTAAGAATGGTGAAATACCCGATCAGGGCGGCATACCAACCCGTGAAAGGCACGCCCAGGAAGCGCAGAACAACGGCCAGGCACAAAGCCATCAAAAGGCCGAACAGCAATACGGGGGGAACGGCGCGCACGGCCGTGTATCAGATCAACGGCCTGCCTGCTGGGCGCTGCCGGGGTTGCTGCTGGTCTCCGAGCGAGCGGCATCCGTGCGCAGCCGCACCGGGTCCATTTCCTTGACGACCCCACCACCCATCGAACAGTTCCCTGTGAACACCGCACCGGGTTCGATCGCCAACTTCTTGGTGTTGATGTCGCCCTGCAATTTGGCCGTGGCCTTCAGGCTCAAAAGGTCCTGGCAGTTCACCTTTCCCACCACGGTGCCTTCAATGTCGCTGCTTTGACAGATCACCTCGCCTTCGATCATGCCGCTTTGCCCGACGATCACGCGGCCGCGCGCATTGATGGTCCCCTTCACCTTGCCATCGATCCGGATGTTGCTGTCGGAACGGACCTCGCCTTCTATGGAGGTCCCCTCCATGATGCTGTTGATCTTGCCGGAATTCACCGGTTCGGCTGCCTTGTTCATGGGTTCGGAGCGTTTTTCGTTCTGGAACAGCGCCATGGTCTGGTCGGATGAACGGGCCTTGGTTCCGCAAAGATAACAGCCTCAGGGGCTTATCACGGTCGCGCCCTATTGGGTTTTCAGGTAGTTGGCGTTGAAGAAGGCCGAGTAGGCCGCCACATCCTTGTTCTTGTACAACTGGGAATAGTTGTCCGGGCTGATGGCGAATATGGGATAGCCTTGGTCGTTGATGCCAGAAAGCATGCCCACATCGTTCAGGAACTGCTCGTAATACGCCATGGCCGCCGCTTTGTCGGAGAACAGGCGCAGGAGGATCACCTGGGTGTGCGCGTCAAGGATGGTGTTCTCCACCAGGATGTTCTTGCCGGCGAAGTAGCGCATATTGAAATTGCTGATGCGTGTCTTGGCCTCTTCGATCGGGTCGGCGGTGTCCGGGTAGATGATCGCGATGTAATGGGGCCCCTTACCGGGCTGATAGTCGCTGCCCCCGCCTTTCTGTGGGGCATCATCGACCGATGAAGCAGCCCCCTTGTTCTCCCTGTCCAACACGGCCAGGATCTCAGTGGCCGCCGTCGCCTCGTCCGAGTCCGGGAATTCGTCCTTGACCTCGTTCAACGCGATGCGGAATGCTGTCAGTTCGTGCATGCCGCCAACTGCCATGGCCTTCAAGAGGTAGTATTTCGACAGCAGGTGGTTCTTCGGTTCATTGTCGATCACCGCATTGCAGGCGGTGATCACGCCCATCAGGTCACGTTGTCGGAACCGGTGGTAGACCTGGTCATATTCCGCTGCTTCCATCTGGCGATGAGCCTCGTCCGCCTCGAGCCGGTCCGGGTCCTGCACGAGCCGCGCGAATTCACTGTCCGGCCAACGCTCCAGGATGATGTCCGCATAGTGTCGCGAGCTCGCCCCGCTGAAGTCGATGAACGTCCCGGAGCGCTCCTTTTCCAGATAGATGCGGTACATCTGATAGTAGGACTCCGGCGTGTAGCTGCAGTCCTCGAAGCGACTGTTCAGGTTCTCGAAGCTCTCGATGGCGTTGTCCACGTCCCCAAGCTTCTCCTTGTAGATCATTCCCGCCTTGTACAAGGCCTCGCACACACGGGCATCGCTGGCCATGATCGCGGCCGAGTCCTTTGGAATGTCCTTCAAGTAGAAATCAGGGTCCTTCCAGTCGGGCAGGTCCTTCTCGTCCTCCTCATTGTTCGCCACTGATTCCTCCTCCTCCTCTTCACTCTCCTGTGCGATGGCCGAACCGCTTTTGTCGCTGCGTCGCCAATCGTCCTCCAATTTGCGGTCCCCCCATTTCTTCCGGAACTCCACCGCGCCGCGGGCGATCTGCTGGGCGTTGTAGAAGTACCATTGTCCCCGGTCCGAGCCACCGGTCGGGGTGGCCGGCTTGACCTGGGTGGTCTGTGCCACCTCTCGGGCCGCGGCTTCGGCGGCCTGTTTTTCCTCCTCTTCCCGCTCCCGCTTTCGGATCAGGTCCCGCACCCGCTCCTCTCGTTCCTCTACGCTCATGCCGGCCAGGGCTTGCAAACTGTCCTCGTGCGCGATGATCTCCAGTTGCTCCACCAGATCACCGAGCACCTCAGCGCGGGTGCTCACCTCATGAAAGCGGGGATGGGTCTCCGCCAGCACGGTGGTGGTACTGTCGTAGTACTTCTGGGCATTGGCATAAACGCGGTCATCGAAATACAGATCGGCCAGTCTCAGGTAGCTCTTCGCCTTCTGCTTCCGGTCCGTGGTGTTCACCAGGCAGCTCGTCTTCAGTTGGGCGATGGCGTCCTCCTTCTTGTTCTCCTTCAGATCCAGTTCCGCCAGGGCGTAGTGGATCATGTCGAAGTGGTCCACGTTCTTCTCGTCGCGGAGCATCTTGTGCAACTTCTTCCGCAAAGCTTCACTGTTGCCCTTGTTGAACGCAAGGGCCTGGAAGATCTGTGCATGGAAGGCAAGCTCATAGGACGGGTTCATGCGGACCACATGGGCATATTGGGCGATCGCCTTCTCTTCCTGCCCCTTCAGCTGATAGAGTTGCGCCAGTATGAACGCCCACCTTACGCGGTCCTGCCGATCTTTTGTGATATCCACGGCGCGTTCCAGTTCGATGATGGCATCGTCCACCTTTCCCCGATGCAGGTCCAGATCGGCCTGGACCGCCGCCAATTGGTCGTGGGGAAAACGCTTGGGCAGTTCCTTCACCTCCTTCACCTCGTCCAACACGCTCTGCGCGCGCGCATACTGCTCCACTTCGATCAGCGTACGTGACAGCCACACCCTGGCCTCCATCTGTTTGTCCTCGCCCTTGAACCGCCGACCGATGTAGTCGAAGATCCGCTGTGCGTCGAAGAAGTTGTGCTTGTAGAAATGGGACCTGCCGATCACAAAGTAGGCGTCATCGATCAACTTGTTGCGCTCCTTGCCTTTTACATCCATCGAGTGTCGCTCGATGACGAGCGAGCATTTCTCGATGCACTTCTCCAGTTCGGGAGCGGCCCCCTTTGCTTCGTCCTCGGTGCCATAGATGAAGAGCGGAAGCACTTCATCGAAATCATCGATATGGTCATGCTCCAGCTGGGCGACGACCTCCTTGAGCTTCTCGTTGGCATTGAACCAGCCATTGTCCCTGGCGGTCAGTCGGTGGTAGGTCCTATTGGCAAAGCGGTCCTTGTTCGGAGAGCAGGCCGCCACGAGGCCCAGCACGATAAGCAAGGACCAGTGCAAGTGATCATATGGGCGAAAGGGGGCCGACACGCCTGCAATAACTGCGAAGGGCCGAAGTTATTTCATCCCTTCGATGGGGGCCATGCCCTCGGTGCGTTCAAAGAGGCGAACGGTGCTCAGACCGAGGTCGACCGGTTGGGCACCATCCGGTGGGGGCGCTCCGACAGGGCCGAGGAACCAGGCGTGCCGTGCGTTGTTGGGGTCCATGGAAATGAAGTGGTCGCGCAGCAGGTAGCCTTGCAGGTTCCAGCGTTCCCACAGTACAGGGTCGATGCCCACGAAAGCGCCTTGTGGCACGGTCTGGCCGATGCGTTCCACATCGGCCAGTATATCGGCATCGCGCAGCGGCCGCCCCCAGAGCGCGATCGCAACGAGGACCGCTCCGACCACGGTGATGCTGCCTGTAGTGCCGATCACACGTACCAGCCTGGTGCGCCCTCTTGTTCGCGCCAGTGCACGCTGCACCCCTTGGAACGACCACAGTCCCAGTCCCAATGCGATGAAGGGGAATGCGGGAACGCTGTAGAACGACTTCTGCACGAGGGTGAGCATCAAGGGTAGTACCCCGCTGAGACCGATCAGAAGCAGGGCAAGTGCCGCGCGACCACTATTTGGTACGGACCGCCCCCCGCGCCCCATGAACCACACCAGCGTAGCCAGGGCCAGGGGACCCGATTGTGAAAGGAACAGGTCCGACAGGATCCGCCAACGATGCGCCACGGTGTGTTGGTCCGCGATGCGATGCAACAGGCGCGTGTTCACATAGGTGGCCAGGTTCGCCCGTGCATCGGGCCAGGCGAGCAGGATGCCATAACCGAGGAGCACCACGACGATCATGATGGTCATTCTGATCATCCCATGTGCGGGTCGCACTCTTCCGCTGACCAGCGCCCAGATCAACGGAGCGGCGATCGGGAAGGCCCCCGGTACGCCTTTGGTCAAGGTGGCCAGGAGGACCGCCAGGCCGGCCAGAGCCGTCCGCAGGGGTCGAAGGCCCCCTCCGGGACCAAGGGAAAGGAACACGGCGATCGCCGTGAACGCTCCCATCGTGACCTCGAGCATGTTGTTCACCGTGGCCCAGGCCACCTGTGGAACGAGGAGCCAGAGCAGCAACGGCCACCAAGACGTGGCATCGGCCACCGCCCTTGGGAGAACAAGACGCCAGGTCGCCAGCATCGCATAGGCGGTGACGGCCATGAGCATCAGACAATAGAGGTGCTCCACCCAGAAGCCATCACCGAACGCACGGAACCACAGGGATTCCAGGCCGAACCCCAAGGGCGGGTGTTCGTGGAAATGATCAAGCCCGGCGAACCCGAAGCGGCTGAATATGGGCTCCCAGAACGTACCGATGCCATGCGCGAGATTGTGTGCGACAACGGCGTAGAGCATGCCGTCCATGAACATACCGCGCATGGCCAGTTGAGGGAGCAACAGGGCGCATGCGAGGCCAAGAACAACACGTCCCACAGCACGCTCGGCAGTGATCATGGCCCGGAAATTAGCGCGGCGCCCTGTCCCGGAGCCCGATATTTGTCCGATGGCCAAGGCAGAACGCGGAGGAGGGGGGGGGGTGTTACGTCGCTTGCGCAGCAAGTACCGCGTGCTGATGATCGACGAACGCACCTACGAGGAGCGGTTCAGTCTGCGGCTTTCGCGCATGAACGTATTGTTGGTAGCCGCGGGCGCTTTCGTATCGACCGCCCTGCTCGTGGGAGCGGTCATCGTGCTGACCCCGCTGAAAAGGTACATCCCGGGGTATTCGGACCAGGACCTGAAGCGCTATGCGTTCCGAAGCACGGTGAAGGCCGATTCCCTCGCGGACGTGGTGCACGTTCGCGACCAGTACATCGATAACCTGCGCCGCGTGCTCCGGGGAGAATTGCCGCCGGACAGCGCCAGCCTGTTCCGGCCCATTGAGAGCAAGCCTGTCGCCAACGACCTTGCACCAGGGGCGGCCGATAGCGCCCTGAGACAGCGTATCCAGCAGGAGGAGGCGTACGCTTTGGCGGGCGAATTGGCCGAGCGGGACGACCGCCGGCGCCAACTGGCCGGTGTCTTCTTTTTTCCTCCCCTACGCGGGATCGTCACGAACAACTTCGACCGGGAGCAAGGTCACTATGGGATCGATGTGGTCTCCAAGGCGGACGAAGCGGTGAAGGCCTGTCTTGACGGCACCGTGATCACCGCCACGTGGACCACGGATGGCGGCCATATCCTGCAGGTCCAGCATCATAACGACCTCGTGAGCGTGTACAAGCATTGCAGTGTATTGCTCAAGCGTGTGGGCGACAGGGTGAAGGCCGGTGAGGCCGTGGCCATCGTGGGTGATAGTGGCGAGCTGACCACCGGACCGCACCTTCACTTCGAGCTCTGGTTGAACGGTGAGGCCATCGATCCACAGGTCTACATGGTCTTCCAGTGAGCACCTTCGTTCATTCACCTTCGAGCGACAAGCGCCTCCCGGAATGTCCCTGAAGTCCATCATCGCACGTCCTTACGCCACGTGGGTGACCGACAAGGTGATGCAACGGGCGCGGGAGGCAGGTGAAACACAACTGTCCGTTCTCCGACGATTGGTCCGAAGCGGATCGTCGACGGTATTTGGCCGCGCGCACGCACTTCGGGAGGTGGAAGACCACGCGGGTCTCGTGCAGGCGATCCCGCTACGCGATTACGAGGGATTGCGCCCCTATCTCGATCGTGTGGTGGTGGGTGAACCGGATGTGCTGTGGCCCGGGCGGCCGCTTTATCTGTGCAAGACAAGCGGCACAACAAGCGGCGCCAAGTACATCCCGATCACACGGCAAAGCCTGCCCAACCATATCGGCAGCGCGCGCCGGGCGCTCCTGTCCTATATCGCCCGGACCGGGCGGACCGATTTCATCGAGGGGAGGATGATCTTCCTGCAGGGAAGTCCACAACTGGACCGCACAGGTGCCATACCCACGGGCAGGCTGAGCGGCATTGTGGCCAATCACGTGCCTGGATACCTCCAGGGCAACCGGATGCCCTCCTTCACGACCAATTGCATTCCGGATTGGGAAACGAAGGTGGAGGCGATCGTGACGGAGACCCTGAACGCGGATATGCGGCTGATCGGTGGCATTCCGGCCTGGGTCCAGATGTACTTTGAAAGGCTCCTCGCACGTTCCGGTAAGGCCACCGTGCATGAAGTATTTCCCGATTTCTCTTTGTTCGTCCACGGCGGGGTCAACTATGCACCGTACCACGCGCGGCTGACGGCGTTGATCGGCGATGAGGTGCCCCGTATCGAACTCTTCCCCGCCAGCGAGGGCTTTATCGCCTACCAGGACGCGGGTCACGAGGATGGCCTGCTCCTGGTGCTGGACAATGGCATCTACTACGGATTCCTGCCTTTGGACGGTCAGGCCGACCGACCGCTGTCCATCGCACAGGTCGAACTGGGGAAGCACTATGCGCTCGTGCTCTACACGAACGCAGGCTTGTGGGGCTATGAGATCGGCGATACGGTACGGTTCGTGTCGCTGGATCCTCCACGCATCTTGGTCACGGGCCGAACCAAGCATTTCACCAGTGCGTTCGGTGAACATGTCATCGCCGAAGAGGTGGAGGGGGCGTTGCGGGAGGCCATGGACGCGTATCCCTGCACGGTGACGGAGTTCACCGTTGCGCCCACGACCGCCCCAGAGGAGGGACTGCCGTACCATGCATGGTACATCGAATTCGCGGATGCTCCAGCTGACCAGGGGGCTTTTGCCTCGGCCATCGACAGTGCCCTACAGCGTCGGAACCCCTACTACCGCGACCTTATCGAAGGAAGGGTCCTGAGGCCGCTCAGGATCTCGCGTGTCCTACGGGGCGGGTTTGCCGGGTGGATGAAGGAGCACGGCATGAGCGACGCCCAAAGCAAGGTGCCTCGCCTGGCCAATGACCGCCGCTACGTGGAGGGCCTACCGGTCAGCGACTAGCGGGGCGATCGCCATAACACTGTGCGTTGCTGTTGCCAGTGTCGGGTATGCAGCCAGTGGTTCACCCCATCGAACAATAGCAGGAACCCCCCCTGCACCAACAGGGAACTCCCGGATCCGGCCCAGAGATCGGGGTCCTTCACATCGGTTCGCGCGTGTTCGCGCATCCATGCACCCAGGCCGATGTAACCGAGGTCCAGCCCGAAGTTGATCAAATAGACCTTTTCCGTTCGGCGCTGGGCGTCAACAGCGACGGCCAGGTCCGTGTCCGTGGGGCGCCGCAAACGCTTGCGTCCCCTCAGGTACGCGGGCAGGGCGATGCCAAGGTTCACTGCGTTCCAGGCGATGTTCATCTGGTGGAAACGACCGGATTCGCTGGTGGCCGGTACCTGGGTCAGTCCGACGCCCCCGGTGATCATCGTTCCGACCGCCCAACCGCCCAGGACCAACATGGAATTCGTCGCCATCCGTTCCCGTTGCAGGTCGAACGCCCCAACGACCGGATCGTTCTGCGCCTCGGACAACAGAACGGTCGCTACGCAAAGGAACAAGAGGGCCGATCTGCTCGCGCACATCTTCCCAAGGTATGGTCGCTCAGGGTCAGTCAATGCCCCGGGCTATCCAGGAAGCTGGACCACGGGGCCATGCCCTTGTGATTCCGTACTGCCCAACGCATGCCACCGATCCCATCCGCGAGCACGTTCACCCGGGTGAATCCCAACGCACAAAGCTTCAAGGCCGCGCGGTAGACCATTTCGTCATTGGACCGGCCTACGACCAGGACCGGGTCATCAGGGAACAATTCGAACCCAGGCAGGGTTGTTCCGATCGCATCCGCAGGCACATGGAGGGCAAAGGGGATACGCCCCACGTTCTTCCATGCGGGGGTCGCCGTTCCGTCGTACTCGGCATCCGGCCGCACATCCAGGACGAGCATGGAGTTTCGGAACGAGGTCGTGTCGAGATCGCCCAATGTCACGTTCCGGTAGGGCCGATCGTACAGCCAACCTGTGCCCAGGCAGGGCAGTTGGTCCGCTGAAGCGCTCAATAGAGCATCCAACCCGTCGAAGAGCACGTGAACTTCCTGGAACCCCGCATCGACTAGCATCAAAGCGGCCTTCGGCGAATCCATCCCATGGTCGTCCACCACCAATGTGGGCCTGTCCGATGGGATCTCGTCCAAGCGGGCCGACAGATCCGAAAGTGGAATATGGATCGCATTCGCGATGTGGCCCATCGCACGTGTGCGCTCGCTGACATGGTCCTGAGCGAACAATGAGTCCGGGCGAACGTCCAGGACGGTGGTCCCACCTGTGCTGAGGAGGGTACAAAGACCATATGGATCCTCCAGTCGATATGGCAGGTCGGTTCTTATCAATGGCGCCAGATCAGCATGCCCGACCCGGTCATGCCAGTAACCGCTAAGCCCCTCGTTCACATTGTGCACGACAGTGAATCCACTGTCCACCAGCTGGTCCCGCACACGCCGGCTGCGCTGGCTATGTGAGCAATACACATAGATGGGCCTGTTGCGGTAGGGAAGGAGATCGGGGAAGCGCGTTCCGATGCTGTCGACGGGCACGTTCATCGCGCGTTCCAGGTGGCCCATGTTCAGCCCCACGTGGCGGGAGGTATCACGGAACTCCCCCGTGGTCCGGACATCGAGCAGGAGCGCACCGCGGTCCTGCTGCAATGCGCTCGCAAGATCACGCAGGTCCACGGACCCAGCGTTCAATGGATCCGCGTTGATCTGCGCGGCGGTGCGCACCATCAAGCAACAGCCCAAGGCAACGAACAATATCCGCATGCCGCAAAGTAGGCGTCCGGACCCCGGGATATCACACGGTCCGTCACCCGACGGACCATGCACAACGTCACCCGATGATCTCCGCCTTCGGGTAACGCTTCTTCCAGAAGGCAAAGGCCTTCTCGCTGCTCAGGGTGATGATGGTACGATGGTCGAGCCGGACCTTGAATTCCTTCACGCCCTTCTTCACGGGTCGTGTCAGCACGAGATCTTTTTTCTTTCTGGGCATGATTTCTTTCGCTTCTTGCTCCGCTTTCTACGCGTGAAAGATCCGTGCCGATCTCTATCGGCCAATCAAGATGAGCTGGTATTCCTGGGATCCTAACTGGGGCATAGACCTGTTCAAGCGCTATGGATCCATGTTCCGGGACCGAAGTCACTCCCGGATCAGCGTTCCGCGCCGTTCATTTGTGGAATGAATGCGGAGATCGGTGGCGATGTCCATCGGGCGGCCGATATGCTGCGGTCCGGGGAGGTGGTGGCGATCCCGACGGAGACCGTTTATGGACTGGCGGCCAATGCATTCGACCCGGTCGCTGTCTTGCGTGTGTTCAAGGTCAAGGATAGACCCGCGTTCGACCCGTTGATCGTGCACGTTGGTGACCGCGAACAACTCGCGAAGGTGGTCAAGATGTGGCCTGATCAGGCGGAGGCCCTCATGGATAAGTTTTGGCCTGGCCCGCTAACTCTTGTATTGCCAAAACGTCCAGAGGTGTCCGATCTTGTCACCAGCGGTTCGGACACCGTAGCTGTTCGCATGCCCGCGCATCCCACGACCCGTGAACTCCTGAAGGTCACAGGGTTCCCATTGGCCGCGCCAAGTGCTAACCCGTTCGGTTATGTCAGTCCGACGACCGCTGAACATGTCGCGGACCAGCTCGGCGAGCGTATCCCGTACATCCTGGACGGAGGGCCATGTGGGATCGGTGTTGAGAGCACCATTCTTGCCCCTCTGGCCGATGGAGGCTGGGGTCTGCTGCGTCCCGGGGGCGTCTCCCTGGAGGCGCTCGAGCCCATTATCGGCCGACCGACACAACGACAAGATCATGGTCCACAGCTGCTCCCTGGAATGCTTCCGTCGCATTACGCACCGCGGAAACCCGTGTACATGGGCGATGTGGAGGATCTTGCCCGACGATTCCACGGTCGACGTACAGCAGTGATCAGCTTCCGCAGTGAGCATCCGGCATTTCGCTGCGAGGTGCTTAGTCCTTCCGGCGACCTGGGCGAGGCTGCCATGCACCTTTTCGCGGTGTTGCGCGAATTGGACGCGAGCCCATGCGAGGTGATCCTAGCGGAGGAATTCCCGGAACACGGCCTGGGGCGCGCCATCAATGATCGTTTGCGGCGCGCATCGGCCGCTCGGACCTGATCGTCGATGGTTCGCCACACCCTGTCGACAGCCGCGCATAAGGCTTGGCTGCGTGCGTTCCAAGGACGTATCTTGTGAATATCCACAGCCCCAAACCGGAACACCATGCCTGCCACATTGAACGCCAAGGAACTGACGCTCGTTTACAACGGCAGCACCAGTGAGGGGAAGAAAGCCTTGGCCTTCGCATATTCGCTTGCGTCGAAGGTGAATCGGCAGGACGTAAGCGAGGTGGCATTGTCCTCCACCTTCGTTCGGCAAGTGATCAAGCAATTGAACGTACGCCCCAAGGACCTGCTCAACCGTGCACATCCTTACTATCAACAGCACCTGCGTGGTCGGGACCTGGACATGGAGGGGTGGTTGCACGTGCTGACCCACAACCCCTACCTCTTGCGTGCCCCCATCGCGCTGCAGGGCGATCGGGCCGTGCTCTGTGAACCGGCCTCGCTCATCTACACATTGAGCGAACGCAAGGCGCGCGCTGTCTGATCGGGCGCATATCGCGGTACAAGCGCGATCTTTGCCGAGGGAACGCTGCTCCGTACCGAGCCCGCTTTCTCAGCTTTCATGCCCGAACGCAAGCGCATCGCCATTCTCGGCAGCACCGGATCGATAGGCACACAGGCCCTCCAGGTGGTGCGTGAACAACCCCAGCTGTTCGCGGTGGAATTGCTCACCTGTGGACGGAACGTCGACCTGTTGATCGATCAAGCGCGGGAGTTCGTGCCGAACGTGGTGGTGGTCGCTGACCGGGACCGTGCTGTACTTGCACGCGATGCGCTTTTCCCCCTGGGCATCAAGGTGTACTCCGGCGCCGAGAGCATCGAGCAGGCTGTTTCCATGGGAACGATCGACCTGGTGCTTACTGCAATGGTGGGTTATGCGGGGCTTCGCCCCACGCTTGCGGCGATCGAAGCCGGCCGGTCGATCGCACTAGCGAACAAGGAGACACTTGTCGTTGCCGGCGCATTGGTGACCAAGGCGGCACGCGAAAAGGGTGTGAACATCTACCCGGTGGACAGCGAGCATTCGGCCATTTTCCAATGTCTTGCCGGCGAGTGGCACAACCCGATCGAAAAGATCTGGTTGACCGCGAGCGGTGGCCCGTTCCGAGGCCGTGACAGGGAGGCCCTGGCGGACGTGACCAAAGAGGAGGCGCTGGAACATCCGAACTGGACGATGGGCTCCAAGGTGACCATCGACAGTGCCTCACTGATGAACAAGGGGCTCGAGGCGATCGAGGCCAGTTGGCTATTCGGGCTTGCCCCGGAACGCATCGCCATCGTGGTACATCCGGAGAGCATCGTCCACAGCATGGTGCAATTCCGGGACGGGAGCATCAAGGCCCAGCTCGGCCTGCCGGACATGAAGCTTCCCATCCAATATGCAATGGCCTACCCGGACCGGCCGGTCACGAACTGGCCGCGTTTCGACTTCGACAGTTACCCGGCCCTGCATTTCGAGCGCCCCGACCTGGACACCTTCCGCAATCTCGCCCTGGCCCTGGAGGCCATGAAGCGCGGAGGGAACGCACCCTGTATCCTGAACGCCGCCAACGAGGTTGCCGTGCAGCGTTTTCTCGAAGGTCACATCGGTTTCCTGGAGATGAGCGATCTCGTCGCTCATTGTCTGGAGCGGGTGGGCCATGAACCCGAACCCGACCTGCAGGCACTGGAAGCCACGGATGCGGAAACGCGTCGTGCTGCAGTGGCCTGGACCCCCACCCCATGGTATTCCTGATCAAGGCCGCCCAGCTCATTTCGAGCCTCAGCATTCTGGTAGTGTTGCATGAGATGGGCCACTTCATTCCCGCCCGGCTCTTCAAGACCCGCGTTGAGAAGTTCTTCCTGTTCTTCGACCCCTGGTTCGCCCTTTGGAAAAGGAAGATCGGGGACACGGTCTATGGCATCGGCTGGGTGCCTTTGGGGGGCTATGTGAAGATCAGCGGTATGGTGGACGAGAGCATGGACAAGGAACAGCTTGCCAAGTCCCCCGAGTCCTGGGAGTTCCGTGCGAAGCCCACCTGGCAGCGATTGATCATCATGGTGGGGGGGGTGACCGTGAACCTTTTGCTCGGAATGGTCATCTATATCGCCATCCTGTACACCTGGGGACGTGAATACCTGCCGCTCGAGAACATCACCTATGGCGTGCACCCGAGCGAATTGATGCAGCAGGAGGGCTTCCGAGAGGGTGATCGGATCGTCCGGTTGGAAGGGCATTCGGTGAACACGTTGGAGGACGTCGGCAAGGCGATCTTGTTGGACGACGCGCGTGTGGTGGAGGTGGAGCGTATCGGGGAGCGTCGGTTCATCCACCTGAGCGACGATGTTGCGGAGAAGATCCTTGACCGGAACGACAAGGTCCTCTTCTTGCCAACCGTGCCCTTCTTTGTGGATTCCATCCTACCTGACGGCACCGCGGCCCGGAGCGATCTGCGCAAGAACGACCGGCTGATCGGGGTGAACGATACGGCCACGCCCTATTTCGGGCAGTTCCGCGAAGCCCTCGCGGAACTGAAGGGACAGCAGGTCGGTCTGACCGTGCTGCGTGGGGTTGATACTGTGAAGGTGTCCGTGCAGGTAAGCGATGAAGGATTGATCGGTGTGGGAAATCGGCCGGCCGATCGCTACTTCACCTTTGCCCACGAGAAGTTCGGTCTGGCGCGGTCCGTTCCCGCCGGGATCCAATATGGCCTGGCCACCCTGGGCGGTTACATCTCCTCGATGAAACTGCTCTTCAGTTCGTCCGGGGTCAAGCAGGTCGGTGGTTTTGGTGCGATCGGGAGCCTGTTCGCCCCCCATTGGGACTGGCAACGGTTCTGGGAGATGACGGCCTTTCTCAGCATCGTGCTGGCATTCATGAACATCCTGCCGATCCCGGCCCTGGATGGCGGGCATGTCATGTTCCTGCTTTACGAGATGATCACCCGTAGACAGCCGAACCAGAAGGTGCTGGAGTATGCGCAATTGGCCGGCATGGCCCTTTTGCTCGCCTTGATCCTCTTCGCCAACGGCAACGACGTGCTGCGCTGGCTCACGGGACGGCTCTGATCGGTCCGGAGCGGTTATCTTTTCCCCTGCGCCATGCAGCACGTGGATCCGTACATCTTCATCATCGCGGCATCGATCACGGTGATCGCCTCGCACCTGTTCAATCTGCTGGCGCGGCGCACCAATATCCCCAGCGTGTTGATGCTGATCGGCGTGGGGATCGGGCTGCATTACGCGCTCAGGTATTTCACTGATTACACACCGGGGCCATTGCTCTTCGGGGTCATGAACATCCTGGGGATCGCGGGATTGATCATGATCGTGTTGGAGGCCGCTCTGGACCTGGAGCTGCGTAGGGACAAGGTGCCGTTGATCCTGAAGGCCTTCGGTGTGTCGCTTTTCTCGTTGGCCATGACGCTGACGGTCTGTGCATGGATCATCCATAGGTTCATCCTGGACGACTGGTATATCGCGCTGGTCTATGCGACCCCTTTGTCGATCATGAGCAGTGCCATCGTGCTGCCGAGCGTTTCCGGGCTCGTGCACGAGAAACGGGAGTTCATGGTGTATGAGGCCACCTTTTCGGACATCCTCGGGATCATGCTGTTCTACTTCCTCGTCGATGATCACACGGGGAAACCGGCCGCCGCCCTTGCCGCGCAGATCACTGGATCCGTGCTGCTCACCATCGTGGTCAGCGTGCTGGTCAGCGTTGCGGTCGTATGGGTGTTCCAGCGCATCCGAACACGCATCAAGTTCTTCCTGTTGATCGCCGTGTTGATGTTGCTCTATGCCATCGGGAAGAAGATGAACCTGTCCAGCCTGCTCATCATTCTCGTTTTCGGTCTGATGGTGAAGAACCACGGGCTCTTCTTCAGAGGCACCCTGCACAGGTTGGCGCGACCTTCGGTCATGCGGGGGATCCTGAACGAGCTGCATTTGATCACGGGTGAGACGTCCTTTCTCGTACGCACGTTCTTTTTCATCGTCTTCGGCATGACAATGGACCTCGGTGCGTTGTTCTCTCCCTACGTGGTCCTTGTATCGGCGCTGCTCATCGTGGCCATCTACGGGGTTCGCCTGACCTCCCTATTACCGTTGCACAAGCGGCACATGATGCCGGAGCTGACGATAGCGCCGCGTGGTCTGGTCACCATCCTGCTGTTCTACAACATTCCTGAACGTTTGACGAGCGAGGCGTTCGACAACAACGTGCTCTTCTTCATCATCCTTGCCAGCAACCTGGTCATGATGTTCGGCTTGATCACGACCGGTCAGGGCAAGGACCTGAGCGTCACCGGTCCGGACATGCTGCTACCGGACGAACGACAGCTGGCGCAGGAGGTCGACCCCGGGGAACCTGCGTCGTAGGATCGACGTAGACACGGGGTAGTGAAGCGAAGGACCGTTCCCATGCCGCACGTGATCATGATCGAGGACGACGCGCTGGTGCGTCGCCTGCTGCAGCGTCGCCTGGAACAGGCCGGGTGGCGTGTGACCGGACTGTCGGACGGACGGGACATATTCGAGCGGATGAAGGACGACACCGCTGACCTTATGCTGGTGGACCTGGGCCTCCCATACAGGGATGGACTCTCCGTGGTGGAGGATCTCCGGGCTCGGGGTCTGCGCATCCCCGTTCTGGTCCTGACCGCATATGACCGACCCTTGCTTTTGGACGCGGTCCGTTCGGTAGGCGCGAACGGATTGTTCCAGAAGCCCTGTGACCCGGAGCGCCTTTTGGAAAGGATGCGGGAGTTGCTCGCGGCCTGAAGAGGACGATCTTTGTCCCCTTGTCCGGTCAACGACATTCGCATGACGTGCTCATCATCGGTCAGGGTCTGGCCGGTGCGGTGCTGAGCGAGACACTCGCCCAGCGTGGTCTGCGTGTATCGATCTTCGATCTGCCACAGGACGGACGTGCCTCCTGGATGGCTGCGGGTCTCGTCAATCCGGTCGTGCTGCGCAGGCTCGTGCTCAGTTGGCGGGCGCCTGAGATGCTTGCCGTGGCCGCGGCGTTCTACAGGGAGCTCGAACTGCGCTACGACACGACCTTCTGGCACCCCATGCCCTTGGTCAAGATCCACCCCAATGGCAAGGAGGCGGGAGAATGGCGCAACCGGATGAAGGATCCGGAGATCGCACCTTTCATCCAGGAAGGCCCTGTGGACCTTCCCGGTCTTGACCGTCTTGAGAAGGGTTTCGGTCATGGTGTGGTGCCGCGCGCGGCACGCTTGGACGTCCGTGCCCTGCTCGCAGCGCATCGCTCCCGTTGGTCCGCGGCCGGCGATCTGGAGGAGGCGGTCGTTCGGCGGGACGAGGTGCGGATGACCACGGAAGGCGTGGAACTGCGTGGCCGCACGGCACCCATGCTGATCCGCTGCGAGGGTCCATTCGCTGATCTGAAGGGCTTGAGCCCGGTTCGTGGCGAGGGACTGACGGTGCGCATTCCCGGGCTGGGCCTGAAATGCATCGTTCATCGCAGCGTGTTCCTGCTGCCCATGGGCGAGGACCGTTACCGACTGGGTGCGACCTATGCCTGGCAGGATGTGTGGAGCGGACCCACGGAGGCCGGACGCGTGCAGCTCATGGAGCGACTGGACAGCCTTGTCGATGGCGAAGTGGAGGTCCTCGAGCATTGGTCGGGGGTGCGTCCTGCCTCCCGTGACCGTCGTCCCATCCTCGGGCGACACGGCACGCATGAAGCGATATTCAATGGTCTTGGCTCGCGCGGCGTTCTCCTCGCACCTTGGTGCGCTCAACACCTCGCGGCGCATTTGTTGGACGGTGCGGGTCTGGATCCCGAGGTGGACATCGCCCGGTTCGCCGATCGACCTTGAGCAAGCTCAGCCCATGTGCGCTTCGTCGCTCCGCACGTCGCCCAAGCTGTCGGGGAAGTAGCGATCCTCAAGGCGCACGAACTCGTCCCCGCGCAGGAACATGTCCATCGCCACCTCGCTGATGTCGTGCTTGCCGGCAGCGGCCATCAGTTCCATGGCGGCGTGCAGGGTGTTGCGGTGGAACTGGAACACGCGCTCGCTCTTGTCGCCCACGGCCAGTCCCTTCATCAGCATCCTGTCCTGGGTGGCGACGCCCGTGGGGCATTTGTTGGTGTTGCATCGCAGGGCCTGGATGCACCCCAGCGCGAACATGAAGCCCCGCGCACTGTTGCACAGGTCGGCACCCATCGCCAGCATCTTGAGCAACGACGCGGCCGTGAGCACCTTGCCGCTGGCGATCACGCGGATCTCGTCCCGCAGGCCGAAGCGCTTCAGGGTGCGGTGCACGAAGATCAACGCCGGTTCGATCGGCATGCCCACGGTGTCGGCGAACTCCAGCGGGGCGGCGCCCGTGCCCCCCTCCGCACCGTCCACCGTGATGAAATCGGGACGTATGCCCTTTTCCTTCATCACGCGGCAGATCTCCACGAACTCCTCCGTGCGGCCGATGCACAGCTTGAAGCCGACCGGTTTGCCGCCGCTCAGTTCGCGCAGACGCTGGACGAAGTCGATCAACCCGGCGGCGTCCTGGAACACGCCATGACCCGGTGGTGAGAGCACTGTGGTGTGTGGGGCCACATGCCGGAACCGGGCGATCTCCTCGGTGTTCTTCGAGGCGGGGAGCACACCGCCGTGACCGGGTTTGGCGCCCTGGGAGATCTTCAGCTCGATCATCTTCACACTGGTGTGCGCGGCCTTTGTACGGAACAATTCGGCATCGAATCCGCCGTCCTTGTCCCGGCAACCGAAATACCCCGTGCCGATCTGCCAGACGACATCGCCACCGTGGTGCAGATGGTAGTCGCAGAGCCCACCCTCGCCGGTGTTGTGGAAGAAGCCGCCCTTCTTCGCGCCGGCGTTCAAGGCGAGCACGGCGTTGGCGCTCAATGCCCCGAAGCTCATGGCCGAGATGTTCAGCAGGCTCGCCTCGTACGGATGGGCGCACAGGGCACCGCCGATGTGCACGCGGGGTGGTTCCTCTTTCACCGGTGCGGGGTAGATGGAATGGCGGATCCCTTCGTACTCCATGGCGTTGATGTCCAGCTGCGTACCGAACGGTGTGGTATCGCTCACATTCTTGGCACGGGTGTAGACCAGTGCGCGTTGTTGTCGGCTGAAGGGCCGTCCGTCCGTGTGGCGCTCAATGAAGTACTGCTGGATCTCCGGTGCGATGAACTCGAAGAAGTAGCGCAGATAACCCAGCACGGGGAAGTTCCGCAGGATGGTGTGGCGCGACTGGACGACATCGTACAGGCCGATCGCCAGCAGCGGCACCACCACCACAAAGGCCCAGAGGAAGGCGGGGTGGAAATATCCGATCACCGCGACCAGCAGCACGACGATCAACGCACCGCGATAGAACAGATGACGCATGGGCAAAGAACTCGGGTCGCGAAGTTAGGGTCGGGTCATGGGGCGGCCTGATCGCGACGTCGTCGTGCGTGTACCGGTCACCGGATCGATCGAGCGAGATTTGTGCATGTACCGATCGCGAACGAACATCGGAACACGGGTCTGGCTCGCAGGAGGCCTGTTGGCCGTGACGTTGATCTCCGGCCTGGGTTGCACCACAAGGCAGGACCTTGCCAAGCCCAACCCTGAAGGGAAGGACCTGCGCTGGGTCCGTGTCGATAGTCTGGTCGCGAAGGGCCTTTGCGTGAGCGCTGTGGCGGTGATCGATGGGATCCGGAACGATGCGCAGCGGTCGGGTGACTGGCGGGAGGAGTTCCATGCCTGGATGGCGCATGACCGCTGGTCGGAATATACCGGTGTGGAGCGGGAAAAGTTGATCCAGGAACTGGAGGCGCGCGAAGGTGAATTGAAAGGATCGGATGACGCGATCCTCCGGTCGCTGCTCCAAAGCGTCATCGCCGAGATCTATTGGTCTGTGTATCAGCAGCAGCGCTGGCGGATCTTGGAGCGCACGAACACCGCAGGTGATCCGCACGACATGGACACCTGGGGCCAGCGGGTCTTCATGGAACATGTGATCGATGCCTTCCATGCATCGCTCGAAGCGCGGGACACGTTGATCACTTTTCCCGCAGGGGACCTCGGCCCGTTGCTGATCATTCCAGGCGATACCGCACGGGGCGCCCGCCTGGCCGCCATCGGCTTACGTCCCACGCTGTATGATGTGCTGGCCCACCGCGCGCTCGATGTCTTCCTCAACACCGAGACACGTCTCGCGGAACCCGCGTCGAACTATCGTGTGGTCTCATCACAGGCGTTCGACCTGTACGATGACTTCGCCAGGCGCCCCCTGCGGCATCCGGACAGCACCGCTTGGGAGTTCCAGGCCATGCGTCTCTTCAAGGACCTGACGCGTCTCCACCTTTCCGACGATGGTCCCGACGCACTTGTCGACCTTGACCTGAAGCGACTGGCATGGGTGCGCCAACGCAGCACGCGCCAGGACCGGGACAGCCTCTACCTGCAAGCCCTGGAAAGGATGCGCACGCGGTTGCCGCACGACAGCGCCTGGGCACGGGTCACCCACGCCCTCGCGGAGTGGCACGCCGAGGCGGGCAACAACTACCAGCGTCTCGCGGATGATGATTGGAAATGGGAGAAGCGTACGGCCGTGGCCCTCTGCGACAGTGTGATCGCACGGTGGCCGGCGAGCTCGGGAGCACGGGATTGCATCGCGCTGCGGGCCCGACTCCGTGCACCGGCGCTCTCGGTGCGAAGCGAAGAAGCCCAGGCCCCGGAAGACCCCTTCAAGGTTTCGGTGAATTACACGAATTGCGACACGCTTTGGTGGCGGATCCTCGAACGCCCCATCGCCAGCGATGGGGACCCTGGCATCGACCAGAACGAAGCGGAACAACTCCTGAAGCAACGTCCGCTGCGTTCAGGTCGGATCGCCATGCCGGACGATGGTGACCTGCAGGCCCATGTCGCAGAGGTCGGCCTGGACGGGCTTCCCCTTGGACAATACGTCCTGTTCTTCGCCAATATGCAGCGCATGCTCCTACGCGTCGACGTGATCGTGATGCAGCCGTTACAGGTGACAGGGTTGGCGCTGGCCGAACGACGGCTGCCGGACAACACCACAGAGCTGCTCGTCCTCGATCGCACCACCGGGCGGCCGCTCGACGATGCGGTCGTTACATGGCAGGTGCGCGACCGGAACCGGTATGCGGACCGGGAGCACTTCCGATCGGACGGCGATGGCATGGTGCGCGCATCGCTCGGGACCACCCGCGGGAACGCGCGTTGGCGTATCACGTTCGGCAAGGACGAGCTCTTCACCAACAGCCGCTACTACTGGGAACGGTCGGATCCGCGTCCGCCCGGCCCGCAGCGCCGTACGTTCTTCTTCACGGACCGATCGATCTACCGGCCGGGACAGACCATCCACTACAAGGGGATCCTCACAGTGAAGGACCAGGGTGATGTGCGCGTGGAGGCTGGTCGCGCCGCCACGATCACGCTTTACGACGTGAACGGACAGAAGGTCGCCGAGCAGGCCGTGACCGCCGATACCTATGGTTCGTTCAATGGAAGCTTCACCTCACCGGAGGGCACACTGACCGGGCGGATGCGGATCGCGGAGGAGTTCGGCAGCACATGGGTGCGGGTGGAGGAGTACAAGCGCCCGACCTTCGAAGTGGTGTTCGGGCCGATCACGGACGCACCGGCGTTGGGTGGCGAGGCGAGCATTGTGGGAACGGCAACAAGCTATGCGGGCGTTCCGCTCGATGGCGCGACGGTCCGATGGCAGGTGGCCCGCACAGCACGCATGCCCTGGTGGTGCGGGTCGTTCTGGCGGGGGGGCATCCCCTGGGGCGTCGAGACCGAGATCGCCCAAGGGGCCGCCGCATGCGATGCCGATGGCCATTTCACGATCACGTTCATCGCCACGCCGGACGTGGCGATCCCGCTGAAGGCCGATCCCCTCTTCGACTACCGCATCACAGCGGATGTCACGGACATCTCCGGCGAGACCCAGAGCGGTTCGACGACCATGACCGTCGGCACCCAACGCGTGATGATCGACCTGCCCGACCGCGATGTGTTGGAACGCGACAGTACCGACAGTCTGCACGTGCAGGTGAAGAACCTCAACGGCGTGGTGCGCGACCTGCCCGTGGATGTCCGCATCGCGCGGATCCTGCCCCCGACGACGAAGGACGGATCACCGCTGCGTGAACGCCTGTGGGATGTGCCGGACCGGTTCACCATGACCGCCGAAGAACACGCAGCAAGGTTCCCGCAGGATGTGCGCGCCAACGAGGACGACCCCGCGAACTGGCCGATGGACCGGATGATACTGGAGCGCAAGAACCTCCACGTGGCGCACTCCGCCTTGGCCCTGAAGGGCATTCGGAACTGGGATGTCGGCGACTACCGCGTCGAGGCGGTGACGCACGACGCGGATGGAAGGACGGTACGGGTGGAAAAGCATGTGCATGTGATCGATGCCACGGTGCAGCATACCGGCTTCACCGCGGAAGCGTTCCATGCGGAGCCGCTCATGACCCGCGTGGAGCCTGGCGAGAAGGCCGTGTTGTTGCTCAGCTCCGCAATGCCGGGAGCGCACGTGCTCATGGACGTGGAGCGCGATGGTCGGGTGGCCGTACATCGGTGGATCACATTGCAACAGGGACAACAGCGCGTGGAACTGAACGCCTTGGAGGGTGACCGGGGTGGCTTCGCCGTTCATCTTCTCTGCGCCGAACGCGGCCGGATGCATGTCACCACCGTGCCCATCGATGTGCCCTGGACGAACAAGGAGCTGCACGTGGAATGGCTCCGGTTCCGCGACAAGCTGCTGCCGGGCACCGAGGAGGAATGGCGCCTGCGCATCTCCGGATCGAAGGGCGAGGCCGTGGCGGCGCAATTGCTCACGGCGATGTACGATGCGTCCCTGGACCAGTTCGTGCCGCATGATTGGGCGTTCGATATCTGGCCGCATCGCTATACACAAGCCGGTTGGCGGTATACGGAACCGTTCGGCGCGCCTTTCGCGCGCATGCTCTGGCGCGATGGGGCATTGCCTGGCGATGTGGTCCGACGCTATCCGGAGTTGAACACCTACGGGTTCGTCGGAGCGGGTCTCTGGACGGACAATGCACGGGGATATGACGCTCGGGCGGGCGTGATGATGATGGCGGAGAGCACGGCCGAAGTGGCCGGGGACAAGGACGCGGAACGCCCAATGGCATTACCTGCGGCGGCCAACGCGTCGGAAGAGGAGCCAGCAGCGAAAGAGAGCGCTGCGGCGGTTACCGCTTCCGGCCCACCGCCTGTCGTCCGCCAGGACTTTCGCGAGACCGCCTTCTTCTTTCCCGACCTCCTGACCGATCGCGATGGAACACTGATGCTGCGCTTCAAGGTGCCGGACGCGTTGACGCGTTGGAAAGTGCTCGGACTGGCCCACACGCCCGATCTGCGTTCGACCGTGTTCTCACGCACGACGAACACCCAGCGTCCGCTCATGGTCACGCCGAACCTGCCGCGGTTCCTGCGCGAAGGCGATCGCATCGTGCTCACCGCCAAGATCGCGGCCTTGGAGCAACGGGTCGAGGGGCCGGTGATCCTGGAGCTCTTCGATCCGGAGACCAACGCAAGGCTGGATGAGGCCTTTGGTCTGAAGAACGGCCGGGCCTCGTTCATCGCAGCTCCCGGTGAGAGCGCCGCCGTGCAATGGACGATCACCGTACCGGAGGGCCGCGACCTGGTGGCCGTGCGCATCACGGCGCGGGGAGGAGGCGGACCCATGGGTGATGCCACGTTGGCCGATGGGGAGGAGCACGTGCTGCCCATTCTCACGGACCGCGTCCTGATCACCGAGAGCCTTCCCCTGCCCATCAATGGTCCGGGCACGAAGACCTTCACGCTCGAGAAGCTCGGAAAACTCCACCCGAACGATCCGGCGACCTCGACCATCCGGCATCAGCAGCTCAAGCTCGAGTTCACCCCGAACCCGGCCTGGTATGCCGTGCAGGCGCTTCCGTACTTGATGGAGTTCCCGCATGAATGCGCCGAGCAGGTCTTCAGCAGGTACTATGCGAACCGACTGGCGGCCCACATCGTGGAGGAACGACCGGCGATCAAGGCGGTCTTCGCCCAATGGAAGGCGGCCGGTGCGGATGCGTTCGCCGGCGCGTTGGAACGGAACGAGGAGCTGAAAGGCGTGGTGCTCGCGGAGACCCCGTGGGTGATGCAGGCGAAGAACGATCGGGAACGCCGCGATCGGATCGGGCTGTTGTTCGACATGGAGCGCATGGCCGGCGAGGAGGAGGGCGCCCTGCGTAAGCTCCGCGCCATGCAACAGGCCGATGGCGGATGGCCCTGGTTCAAGGGCATGCCGGTATCGCGGATGATCACCCAGCACGTCGTGGCGGGCATGGGCCATCTGGAAAGGCTCGGGGCTTCCGACTTGCGCGGCGATGGCCCCACGCAGCAGATGTTGCAGCGGGCGGTGGCCTACCTGGATGATGCCGCGGCCCGGGCCTATGACGAGCTGCTTCGCACGACCACGCCGAAGGAGCGGGAGGATCATCGACCCGCGTTCATCGATCTTCAGTACCTCTACGCACGGTCGTTCTTTGCGCGCTGGCCGATCACCGGCAGGGCGCACACGGCCGCGGAGTTCCTGCGGGAAAGGCTCGCCGACCAGTGGCTCGGCTACGGCTTCCAGGAACAGGCGATGATCGCGATGGTCCTTGCGCGCTCCGGGAACGATGCGGTGGCCCGGGACATCATGGCCTCGTTGCGTGAACGCGCCACCGTGGATGACGAGCTCGGCATGTTCTGGAAGGGCTTCACCCCCGGCATGTCCTGGCAGGCCTTTCCCACGGAGACCGACGCCCTGCTGATCGAGGCGTTCAACGAAGTGACGCACGATGATGAGGCCGTGCGCCTGCTCCGGTCGCATCTGCTGAAGCTGAAACAGACCACCGATTGGGGAACGACCAAGGCGACCGCCGAGGCGTGCTATGCCTTGCTGCTCACCGGGCCGGACCTGCTTTCGTCCACAGCCATGCCCGAGATCGAGGTGGGCGATCAGCGGATCGCGCCCGATGCACAGGAGGCCGGCACCGGCTACTTCACGCACGTCTGGACCGCGGATTTGATCACGCCGGAGCTGGCCACCGTGCGCATCACGTCAAAGGACGACCGCGTATCCTGGGGCGCGTTGCACTGGCAGTACGTCCAGCAAATGGACCAGGTGACGCCGCATGAAAGTCCCTTCTCCATCCGCAAACAGGCCACGTGGAGGAAACCCACGGACCAGGGCCCCGTGCTAGTTCCGCTCGATGGGAACGTGGTGCTGCATCCCGGCGATGAGCTGACCGTTCGGATCGAGCTGCGCACCGACCGCTGGCTGGACAACGTGCACATGAAGGACCTGCGGGCGGCCGGTCTCGAACCCATCGAGCGGCTGAGCGGATACCGCTACCAGGGGGGCCTGGGCTACTATCAGAGCATCCGCGATGCGGCCATGCACTTCTTCTTCGACCGCATGCCCCCGGGGACCTATGTGTTCGAATATGGCCTCCGTGTCACGCACGCCGGCTCGTTCAGCAATGGGGTCACCACGGCCGAATGCATGTATGCACCGGAGTTCTCATCGCATGGTGATGGTCTGCGCCTGCGTGTCGAGGAGGGGTCACGCTAGAGGTCATCCTTTCCGGTGTCCCGTCCGTCGAGCGGCCGCTCCTTTCCGTCGATGGGTGACCTTGCTCCTTGCCGATCGCCCCGCCTTGTGGTAAAATTTGCACGCCTGTTGAACGGGTGGACCTTATTTGTTGCGCGAACATGATGAAGCGATTTTCCCTTGCCTTGGTGATGCTTTTCGTCACCATCGGCTTGATGGCCCAGGAGAAGTGGAACATCCATCCGGCCCAGGTCGGGCAAATGATCTTTCTGGGCGAGACCCAAGCCTACCGGGACTGGGACCCCCATCAGAAATTCCGTGATGAGCGAACGCGCGATCGCGAAGAGGAGGAGGATGACGAGGGCCGTCGCGGACATCCACACCTGAACCCGAACTCCCTCCCGATCGGGCTTGACCCCGCCTGGCAGACGAACTACCCGGCTGCGCGCGGTCAGCATGCATTGGGGGTCAATCAGAACGGTCAAGGGTTCACCAGCGTCTATCCGTCCGACAACATCCTGGATGTGGGGCCGAACCATGTGATCCAAATGATCAACGGGTCGTCCGGTGCCTATTTCCGGATCTATGACAAGAGCGGCACCGCGCTGGGCGCCCAGGTCTACCTTGACAATTTCACCGGCTCGGCTGGAGGATACGGCGACCCGGTAGTACTGTACGATGCCCTCGCTGACCGCTGGCTCATGAGCGAATTCGCGGCATCGGGCAACCACTTCCTCGTGGCGGTATCCACCACCTCCGACCCCACCGGCACGTGGTACGCGTACAACTTCATGACCCCACAATTCCCGGACTATCCGAAGTACGGAGTCTGGCAGGGGATGTACATCGTCACCTCCAACGAGAGTACGCCGGCGATCTATGCCCTGGACCGCACCAAGATGCTCTCGGGCGACAACAGCGCCACTTTCCAAAGGTTCAGCGTGCCCTCCTACGGTTCGATCGGCTTCCAAGCCACCACGCCGGTGACGTTCGACGGTGGCACGGCACCACCGGCCGGCGCTCCCGGCATGTTCATGCGGATGGCCGATGACGGTTGGTCGGGCGCGACGGCCGATCAGTTGGAGATGTGGACGATGGACATCGACTTCTCCACCCCAGGGAATTCGGTGGTGAACGGCCCGACGACCATCCCCACGGCGGCATTCGATTCGGACCTCTGTGGCTACACCACGCTGAACTGCATCCCGCAACCGGGCACCTCCACCAAACTGGACCCGATCCGGGAAGTGCTGATGAACCGGATCCAGTACCGGAACTTCGGTTCGCATGAGGCGATCGTCTGCGATCATTCGGTGGACGTCACGGGGAGCGACCGGGCCGGTGTGCGCTGGTACGAGCTGCGGCGAACAGGCGGTATCGCCAACCCCTGGAGCATCTATCAGCAAGGCACCTATTCGCCGGACGCGGATAACCGGTGGATGGGCATGATCGCCATCAACGCCAGCGGTGACATCGGTCTGGCCTACAACGTATCCAGTGGAAGCACCTATCCCTCCGTACGGTATACCGGCCGGCATGCGAGCGATCCCCTCGGCACCATGTCCGAACCGGAGACCACGGTCATTGCCGGGTCCGGCTCGAATGGCAACAACAGATACGGCGACTACAATTCGCTGGACGTGGACCCCTCGGACGGCGCGACCTTCTGGGGCACCGGCCAGTACAACGCGAGCAGCAGTTGGTCCACGCGGATCTTCTCCTTCAGCCTGCCTGCCACCACACCGGATTATTCCCTGGACGTCACCAATGGTACGGCCAGCATCTGCCAACCGAACAACGCCGCATACAGCATCCAGGTCGGAAGCATCCTGGGGTACAACAGCGCCGTCACGCTCAGCACCAGCGGCCTTCCTGCCGGAGCGAACGCGTCGTTCAGCACGAACCCGGTGACACCGGCCGGAACGAGCACCCTTACGATCTCGAACACGGGTGCCGTTGCTCCCGGAAGCTACATGTTCGATCTCAATGCCAGCAGTGCAGGTGGCCCCAAGAGCCTGAGCCTGACCCTCGTGGTCGGCGCAACACCGGGACAAGTGACCCTGTTGTCGCCGGCCAATGGGGCCACGGACGTCACGGGTCCGCTGACCTGGAACACCCAGGCCGCTGCGGCCAGTTACACGATCCAGATCGCGACCGATGCGGCCATGACCAATATCGTGGAAACGGCAAGCGGACTGACCGCGACCTCCTACATGCCTTCCGCGGCGAACCAGGGCAGCACGACCTACTACTGGAGGGTCAGGGGGGTGAGCACATGTGGCAATGGGGCTTATTCCGCCATATGGTCCTACACATACGCCGACTGTCAGAGCGTTTCCGTCAAGATCGTGCTCGACCGGTACGGTTCGGAGACGACCTGGAACATCACCGATGCCGGAAACAACATCTATGCGACAGGCGGACCCTACACCGATCAGGCGAGCAATGGCGCCTATCCCCAGTCCGATGTCATGGTATGCCTGCCCCCGGGGTGTTACACGCTCACGGTGAACGATGCCTACGGCGATGGCATCTGCTGCACGTACGGGTCCGGTGCGATCTGGGTGAGCGAGACCAATGGCCCGCCCCTTTGCACGCCGATCAGCAGCTTTGCCACTTCCGCGCAGGCGAGCTTCTGCGTTGGCGCCTCCTGCATCGGCACCTTCCCTTGGACGGAGGACTTCGAGAGCGGCACGGGCCAGTGGATCCAAGGTGCGGAGGATGACATGGACTGGACCCTCCTTTCTGGGAGCACGCAGTCCTCGAACACGGGACCTTCAGGAGACCATACCACGGGCAGCGGGAACTATCTCTATACGGAGGCCAGCAGTCCGAACTATCCCTCCAAGCTGGCCGAGTTGTTCGGTCCATGCGTCGACCTCAGTGGTCTTACGTCGGCCACGCTTACCTTCTGGTACCACATGTACGGTGCCACGATGGGGACACTGAACGTGTCGGTCTGGAACGGAAGCTCCTGGTCAGGTGACCTTTTCAGCCTCAGTGGTGACCAAGGCAACAGCTGGCAGCAGGCCACTGTGGACCTGGGGGCATTCGTAGGCGGGACCGTCCGGCTCCGTTTCCAAGGCACCACAGGCAGTAATTACACGAGCGACATGGCCATCGACGACATCCAGATCGATGGGGCCATGAACGCCGGTGTTCAGGTCGCGGTGAAGTCCTTCCTGGAAGGGCCGTACGAGACCGGTACGGGTCTGATGCGGGACGATCTTCGTGCTGCCGGGCTGATCCCCACATCGGAGCCCTACACGGTACAGGGCTATGGATTCGTGGGTGGGGGAGGGGAGACCATCGCTCCGGCGGTGCTGACGACCACGGGGAACAATGCCATCGTCGATTGGATCATCGTCGAATTGAGAAGCAGCGGCGACAATACCAATGTCGTTGCAAGCCGGTCCGCCCTGTTGCAGCGGGATGGGGATATCGTTTCGACGGACGGCACCTCTCCGGTCTCCTTTGCCGTGCCTGCGGCGAACTACTTCGTTGCTGTGCGGCACAGGAACCACCTGGGCACGATGACAGCATCGACCGTTGCGCTGAGCGGAACGGCCACAGTGGTGGACCTGACCAGTGGTGCGACGACCGTCTATGGGACCGAGGCGAGGAAGGACGTGAGCGGGACCAAGGTGCTGTGGGCAGGGGATGCCACCTTCAACCATCAGCTCAAATACGCCGGATCCGGCAATGATCGCGATGCCATCCTCGTGCGCATCGGAGGTACGGTACCCACGGCCACGGTGTCCGGCTATTTCATCGAGGACGTGAACCTTTCCGGTGTGGTGAAGTACGCCGGATCCACGAACGACAGGGATCCCATCCTGGTGAACATCGGAGGTGTGATACCCACCGCCACGCGCTTGGAGCAACTGCCTTGATGCCAGGTCGCAGGAGCACGAAGGCCCGGTCGGATCTTCCCGACCGGGCCTTCGCTACTTTTGCCGACATGCGCCGATCGGTCCCCTTCCTCCTTGCCTTCCTGTTCTGGTCCTGTGGTGACGGGAAGTACGACGCCGTGAAGCGAAGCGCCGAAACGGACAGTACCGCGAACGCCATGCCATCGACAGTCACTGCGCCGATCGACCTGGCCTCCTATGCGTTCCCATTGCGACTGATACCTCCCGCACCGGCCGAGGGGAACGATAGCCTGCAGGTTCACTGGAGCGAGGAGTTCGGTCGTTTGGAGGTACGGGCGGGAGATCATTTCGGAGTGAACATCACAGAAGGGTTTGGTGATATCGGCCGCTTGAAGGCCGATCTGGGCCGCGACATGCTCCAAAAGAACACCATCCTCCAGGAGGAGCCGGACCGGCTCATCTATCGATCGGAGTTCCCTGACGGTGATCTGGTGTACATCCATTTCTTCCGCATCCTTCGGGTCGGTGATCGCATCTTCGAAGTGACGGATGCGGAGGGAGGTCGCTACACCGAGGCCGATGTGAACGGGATGATCGAAGCGGTATCGCCATTGCCGCCGGCCTGATGCGTCCATCCGGGATCACCCTCCTTCTCATGTGCACGGTCGGGGTCATGGAAGCGCAGGTCCCCGCTCATTGGGCGGAGGAGCTCCAGGCCTATTGGGACACGTTGGACGCCGAATTCCAAGACCCCGCGGAGTCACCTTTGCGACCGGAGGACAGGGTGCATTTCGTTCGGATCGCCCGTTTCCCGCCTGATACCGCCTTCGTGGTGCACGCCCGTTTCGAGCCGGTGGTGGACGGGCCGGAATTCCGGATGCGCACGACAACGGACCGGGAACCGGTGTATCGGCTCCACGGCAGGCTCCATTTCGAGCTGAAGGGACGTCCGCAACAGCTTGAGGTCTATCAAAGTATCGACCTGATCAAGGACCCGAAGTACGCCGACCACCTCTTCGTTCCGTTCACCGATCCGAGCAACGGAGCGGAGACCTACGGAGGTGGCCGCTACCTGGACCTGGAAGGGCCGTTGGGGGGCGACGTGGTCCTCGACCTCAACCGCGCCTACAATCCCTATTGCGCATACAGCCCGCGGTATTCCTGCCCCCGCCCCCCAGAACAGAACACCTTGGATGTTCGGGTGCTGGCCGGCGCCCGAAAGTTCCACGACTGAGGCGGCCGGCTGGAAATCCGCCCCGGGATCTCGTATTATTGCCAGCTCCTACAGCGACAGCGTATGCGCACCGTCATCCTCTCTTTCGCTTCAATGCTCACACTCCACGCGATGGCCGGAGTGATCGTGCTGGAGGGACATTATCAGGGCAAGAACCTCTTCGTCCAGAACCCGTTCTCCGAAGCGGGTGTCGGCTTTTGCGTCTTCGAGGTGACCGTGAACGACAAGATCTCCACCGACGAGATCAACTCGAGCGCCTTCGAGATCGACCTGGGCAATTACGAGCTGAAGATCGGTGATGCCATCGTGGTGAAGATCAAGCACAAGGACGGGTGCACGCCACTGGTCCTGAACCCGGAGGTGCTCAAACCGAAGAGCACCTTCGATGTCATCAGTCAATCGATCGGCCCCGACGGCACCTATACCTGGACCACGACAAACGAAACGGGCGAACTGCCCTTCATCGTGGAGCAGAAACGCTGGAACAAATGGGTGAAGGCCGGGGAGGTGATGGGTATCGGTACGCCCGGTGAGCACACCTATCAGTTCAAGGTCACACCACACAGTGGCGAGAACACCTTCCGCGTACGTCAGGTGGACCTGACGAAGCGCTCTCGCTTCAGCGAGTCCATCAAGTACACCGACCCCACCGTGGCACCGGTAACGTGGTCCCCGGAGAAGCCCAAGGACGCGATCACCTTCAGCGCAAAAACGCTGTACGAGGTCTATGACCAGTACGGCAACATCGTCAAGCGCGGCTACAACAGTACGATCGACGTGTCCGACCTGAAGAAAGACCTCTATTACCTGAACTACGACAACAAGATGGGCGAGACGTTCGTCAAGCGCTGACCTTTCGTCACGACGACTTCCATCAAGGCCCTCTCCACCGGAGGGTCTTTCTTTTCCGGGATAAATTGCCGCCATGATCCGTGTGGAGCACATCGGCATCGCCGTGAGCGACCTGAAGAAGGCCGAGGCCCTCTACACCGCCCTGTTGGGAGCGGCGCCCTACAAGCGCGAGGAGGTGGCCAGCGAGGAAGTGGTCACCAGCTTCTTCCAGGTGGGTCCGAACAAGATCGAGCTTCTGGAAAGCACTGCCGACGATGGTCCCATCGCCCGGGCCATCGCGAAGCGCGGAGAGGGCATCCACCACATCGCGTTCGAAGTGGCCGACATCCGTGCAGAGATGGCCCGCCTGAAGGCCGCCGGCTTCACCCTGCTGAACGAGGAGCCCAAGCGCGGGGCGGACAACAAGCTCGTGTGCTTCGTGCATCCGAAGAGCGCCAACGGCGTGCTTGTCGAACTCTGCCAGGAGATCAGCTGAGCAGCCCGAGCCGCAGGACCATTCGTACAACATCCTCCCTTGCGAGGTCGAGGTGCTCCGCCCTGAGACCGATGCGCCAGGCCCCGTCCACGTGCTGCGGGGAATCATCGATGAAAAGCGTCCCTTCCGGCCGCGCACCGTGCCGCCCGAGCACGTGCAGATAGGCGTCCACGTCCGGCTTGCGCAGACCGATCTCGCAGCTGTAGTAGGCACCGTGGAACAGCCCCTTGAAGTCGGTGATGCCGTTCTCCCGCCGCACGATCTCGGTAAAGGCGGGTACATGGATCGCGTTGGTATTGCTGAGGAGGAGTACCTGATAGCGCCTCTTCAGCTGTTCCACCAGTGCGATCCGCTCCTGCGGGATGCTGCCGAGCATCGCGTTCCAACAGGTGTCGATCTGTTGGTCGGTCAGGTCGGGCCGGAACAGGCGGCGCAGTTCATCGCGAAAGCCGGCCGCATCCAGTTCGCCGGTCTCGAAACGGTCGAACAGGTCGGTCTGCCGCGCCTTGCTGAACAGCCCGTCGAAATCCGTGAAGCCGAGTTGCTTGAACGCGCTTGCCGTGCGGTCGTAGTCCACGTCGATCAGCACGCCGCCGAGATCGAGCAGGATCGTATCGATGGTGCCCATCGGGGCGCGAAATTACCGGAAGACCGCCCCGGGCTAATTTCGTCGCCATACCGGGCCTATAGCTCAGCGGTCAGAGCAGCGGACTCATAATCCGTTGGTCGCAGGTTCAAATCCTGCTGGGCCCACCTTCGCACGCTTCGCGTGCTACGGCGGGCACGGCCCACCGTGTCCGCCGTAGCTTCAGCGAAGGCGGACCTTCGCACGCCTTATCCACCCCGTCTTGAGCACGGCGGCAGATCGGTTGCTCCTTTCCCCACGGCTATCTTGCGCGCCATGCGGAAGGTCCTGGTCACGGGCGGTGCGGGCTACATCGGATCGCACACGGTGGTGGAACTGGCCGCGGCCGGTTACGAGCCGGTGATCGTGGACGACCTGCGGAATTCCGAAGAGCGCGTGCTCGATGGCATCGCGTCCATCATCGGCCGTCGCGCCACCTTCCATCGCGTGGACTGCAACGACGGCGATGCCATGGAAAAGGTCTTCGCCACGGAAGGGCCGTTCCATGGCGTGGTCCATTTCGCGGCGTACAAGGCCGTGGGGGAGAGCGTGGCGCAACCGCTGATGTACTACGCCAACAACATCGGTTCCTTGATCGTCCTGCTCCGCCTCATGCGCCGGCACGACGTGAAGCGGATCGTCCTCTCCTCGTCCTGCACCGTCTATGGCCAGCCGGAGAAGCTGCCGGTGGACGAGTCGGCGCCGGACCGCCGGGCGAACTCTCCGTACGGCTTCACCAAGATGGTGTGCGAGCAGATGTTGCGGGACGTCGCCCAGGCCGATCCGACGATGGCCGTGGTGCTCCTGCGGTACTTCAATCCCATCGGCGCCCACCCCAGTGCCGCCATCGGGGAGCTGCCGCTGGGCGTGCCGAACAACCTGGTGCCCTTCATCACGCAGACCGCCGCCGGGCTGCGGGAGAAACTGACCGTGTACGGGGATGACTACGACACCCCCGACGGGTCCTGCATCCGGGACTACATCCATGTGGTGGACCTTGCGCAGGCACACGTGAAGGCCCTGGGGTGGTTGGAACACCGGCAGCCACCCACTTGTGAGGTGTTCAACCTGGGGACCGGTCACGGGAGTAGTGTGCTGGAGGTCGTGAAGACCTTCATCGCCGAGACCGGCGCGAAGCTTCCTTACAGCGTCGGCCCGCGCCGGGAGGGGGATGTCGCAGCTGTATATGCCGATGCGACAAAGGCGCATGAGGTGTTGGGTTGGGAGGCGAAACTGGACCTGCGCCAGGCATTGCGCGATGCATGGCGCTGGCAGGAGGGGTTGAAGTAGCGCGCACATCGTTCCGTTGAAAAGGGCGGCCCGGGCGCCGGGTCGGGACCGACGCACGCGGATAGCTTTGGTCACCACTGCCTGTTCATGTCCACCACCCGCACCGACACCCGCGCGATCCTGATCCTGGGCGTGCTCTTCTTCATCTTCGGCTTCGTCACCTGGCTGAACGGGACCTTGATCCCGTATCTGAAGATCGCCTGCGAGCTGAGCACCTTCCAGGCGTTGTTCGTCGCCTTCGCCTTCTACATCAGCTATTTCGTGATGGCGCTGCCCTCGTCCTGGGTCCTGCAACGCACGGGCTTCAAGAACGGCATGATGCTCGGCCTGCTGGTGATGGCCGCCGGTGCATTGCTTTTCCTGCCCGCCGCTTCCAGCCGCACCTACGGCTTGTTCCTCACCGGCCTTTTCGTGATCGGCACCGGCCTATCCCTACTGCAAACGGCCAGCAATCCGTACATCACCATCGTGGGCCCCATCGAGAGCGCGGCCAGGCGGATCAGCATCATGGGGATCTGCAACAAGGTGGCCGGGGTGCTGGCGCCGATCGCCCTTGGTGCCGTGGTCCTGCACGATGCCGACACCCTGGTGAACGAGCTGCAGCAACTGGATGCCACCGCCCGGGCCGTGCGCCTGGATGGATTGGCGGAACGTGTGATGACGCCTTACACCATCATGGCCGTCGTGCTGATCGGTCTGGCGCTTTTGGTACGCCTTTCACCCCTTCCGGAGATCGCCAGTGAGGAGGAGGCCACGCACGCGGAACGTGAACCGGGGGGCCGGACCAATGTGCTGCAGTTCCCGCAGCTCGCGCTCGGCGTGATCGCCTTGTTCCTATATGTGGGTGTCGAAGTGATCGCCGGCGACACCATCGGCAACTACGGCACGACACAGGGCATCCCGCTCAGCGAGGCCAAGTACTTCACGGCCTACACGCTCACGGCCATGGTGGTGGGCTATCTCGCGGGTATCGTCACCATACCGAAGGTGATCACACAGGACCGCGCTTTGTCCATCTCGGCGATCACCGGAGTGCTTTTCAGTCTGTGCGCACTGTTCACCAGCGGCTACATGAGCGTACTCTGCATCGCCTTGCTGGGCCTGGCCAACGCCTTGATGTGGCCCGCGATCTGGCCCTTGGCGATCGAAGGCTTGGGCCGGTTCACCAAGGTGGGGTCCGCCTTGCTGATCATGGCCATCGCAGGAGGGGCCTTGTTGCCGTTGCTCTATGGCCGGCTGGCCGACCTTCCGGCAATCGGCCCGCGGATGGCCTACGTCGTCCTGTTACCCGCCTACCTCTTCATCCTCTGGTACGCGGTGAAGGGGCACCGGATCCACCGCTGGGGGAGGGGCTGATCAGATGAAGAACAGGTGCGCCACGCAGGTGTAGGTGCACGCAAAGCCGAGCAGGGCCCCGGCCCCCACCTGCAGCGGCGTGTGGTCGCTCGTGAGGAGTCGCGCCGTGCCCAGTGCACCGGCCAGCACGATGAACAGCGCCATCTCCAGCGGAGCGAAGGTGTGGTGCAGCATCAGCAGGCCGGTCAACGCGCCGAGCAGGCCGCCGATGCCCACCATGTGCACGCTGATCTTCCACCGGAGGGTGATGACGGTGGTGAGCAACAAGGCGACCAACGCTCCGAGGAACATCGCGAGGGTGGCCTCATGCTGTGGTGTGCGGTGCGCCAGGAGGTAGTAGCACAGGGTGAAGTAGAAGAGCGTCATCAGGAAGGGGATCACGCGCTCCTGCCGATGGGGCATGGACAGGCCGGTGATCGCGCCGCTCCGCAACAGCAACAGGGTGGTCGTCAAGGGGAACAGCACCGTCAGCACGAACACCATGGCGAAGGTGAGGAGCTGGAAGGCCAGCGGCATGAAGAACGAGATGTGCGGGTCCATCCGGAAGGCCACCACCACCGTGAGCAGGGGCATGAACAGCGGGTGCAGCAGGATGTTCAGCGTATGGGCCGTTGCACGCATGCGATCACAAGGTAGGCTGGCCGGACCAGGCGCCCACTTCATCGTTCAGCGCTCCTGCTTCCGTGCTCCTACAGTTCCTTCCGCAACCGGGCCACCGGGATGTTCAGCTGCTCGCGGTACTTGGCCACGGTCCGTCGGGCGATGTTGTAACCCTTCTCCTTGAGCAGCGCGGTCAGCTGGTCGTCGGTGAGCGGCTTGCGCTTGTCCTCCGCGTCGATGGCGTCGTTCAGGATCTTCTTCACCTCACGGGTGCTCACCTCCTCGCCACTGTCCGTACTGAGGCTTTCACTGAAGAAGTACTTGAGCAGATAGGTGCCGTAGTTGGTCTGGACGTACTTGCTGTTGGCCACGCGGCTCACCGTGCTGATGTCCAGGTGCACCTTCTCGGCGATGTCCTTCAGGATCATCGGCTTGAGCTTGGTCTCGTCGCCGGTGAGGAAGAACTCGCGCTGGTGTTCCACGATGGCCTCCATGGTGAGCAGCAGGGTGTTCTGGCGCTGCTTGATCGCATCGATGAACCACTTGGCCGCGTCGATCTTCTGCTTGATGAACTGCAGGGCCTCGCGCTGGTCCTTGTCCTTCTTGTGTCGGGCATACTCCTTCATCATGTCGCGGTAGGTGCGGCTGATGCGGAGCTCGGGGGCATTGCGCCCGTTCAGTTGGAGTTCCAGTTGCCCGTCGATGGACAGCACCTGGAAGTCGGGGACGATCTCCTGGTTCGGCTTGCTGGTGTCGCGGGCGGTGTTGCCGGGCTTGGGGTTCAGGTGCAGGATCTCGTCGATGGCGGCCTTCAGCGCCTCCTCGTCGATCTCCATGCGCTCCATGATCCGTTCGTAGTGCTTCTTGGTGAAGGCCTCGAAGTGCTTGTCCAGGACCTCGTGCGCGGTGATCACGGCCACCTCGCGGGGGCGACGCTCCAGCTGGAGCAGCAGGCATTCCCGCAGGTCGCGCGCCCCCACGCCTGCCGGGTCCAGCGCCTGCACTTCCTTCAGGGCCTTCTCCAGCTCCTCCTTCGTGCAGGAGACGTTCTGGGTGAAGGCCAGATCGTTCACGATGGCGTCGAGATCGCGGCGCAGATAGCCGTCCTCGTCCAGATTGCCGATCAGGTTCCGCCCCAGTTCCTCGGTGCGTTCGTCGATGTCGCGCAGGGCGAGCTGTTGCATCAGGGCCTCCTGGAAGGTGGTGCCGCCGCTGAGGGGCACCTCGCGCTCTTCGTCATCGCGCCCCTTGTTGTTCACGCTCAACTTGTAGTCGGGCGTATCGTCGTCGAAATAATCGCTGAGGTCGAACTCCTCTTCCGACTCCGTGGAGGTCTCCTCGTTTTCCACGTCGAGGTCGCGCTCCTCGGCGGGCTGCTCCTCCTCGTTATCGGTGGCACCTTCTTCCAGGGCCGGATTCTCCTCGATCTCCTGTTTGATGCGTTGTTCGAGCTCCACGGTGGGCACCTGCAGCAGCTTCATCAGCTGGATCTGCTGTGGGCTCAGCTTCTGCTGGAGCTTCTGGTATAGGCCTTGTTTCAACATCGTCGTGGCCTCCTTCCGCGGTACGGCCTTGTGGCAAAGGTATGTCCGGGCCACCCAGCAAAGAGCGGACCATCCCAATGGGGGCGGCTATTCCGGACGAAAGGATCGCCCCGGCACGTTCACCCCCTCGCCGCGGCGATCGCGCCTTCCACCTCCTTCGCCGCGTTGCCGATGAAGATGCTCCTGCCGACGATGATCACCGGACGCTTCAGGAACGTGTATTCCTGCAGGATCAGCTTGCGGCAGTCCTTCTCGGTCAGGGTCTTCTCGTGCAGGCCCATCGGCCGGTATTTCATGGAACGCCGACTGAACAGGGCCTCATAGCTCCCGGCAAGCGCCTTCATCGCATCCAGTTGCGCAGGGGTGATCGGCTCGGTCTTAATCTCCTGCAGGGTGAATTCCTTCAGCTTAGGGATCCGCTTCAGGATCTTCTGGTTGGTGGTGCAGGTGGAGAGGTGGTAGATCTTCTTCATGAGAAGAGTTCAGTGCTTCGGCGGCTTCGGTCCCAGTTCGAACAGCAGTTCCCCGCCGTCCATGATCTCGTGGTGCAGGATGAAGGTGCGGTCGAGCGGCTTGCCGTTCAGCAGCACGCGCTGCACGTAGGTGTTCCGTTCACCCTGGCCCTTGGTCCGCACGGTGAAGGTGCGGCCGTTCTCCAGGTGGATCCCGGCCGATCCCACCACGGGTGCGCCCAGCTCATAACGGTCCGTGCCGGGCTCCATCGGATAGAAGCCCAGCGCGCTGAAGATGTACCAGGCGCTCATCTGGCCGCAATCATCGTTGCCGCTGAGGCCGTCGGGCCCTGGCCTGTACATGGCGGCCATGACCTGTCTCGCGCGGTGACCGGTCATCCAGGGACGGTCGGTGTAGTTGTAGAGGTAGCAGACGTGGTGGCTGGGCTCGTTGCCGTGCACGTAGTTGCCGATCACGCCGTCGCGGGTGATGTCCTCGGTATTGGCGAAGTACTTGTCGTCAAGCGGCATGGTGAAGAGCGAATCGAGGTGTTCGCGGAACCGCCGGGGACCGCTGTAGAGGGCCGCCAGCTCGGCGGGCTCCTGGGGTACGTATAGGCTGTAGTTCCAGGCGTTGCCTTCGACAAAGCCGGGCTGGTCGGTGGCGAGCGGATCGAAGGCCCGAAGGAAGGACCCATCGGCATGGCGCGGTCGCATGAAATGGCTGGTGCTGTCCCACACTTGGCGAAAGGCGAAGCTGCGCGCCATGAATTCCTTGGCCAGGTCCGTTCGTCCCAGGCGTTCCGCCAGATGGGCGATGCAACGATCATCATACGCGTACTCGAGCGTCTTGGACACACTGCTCCCGCTGCGATCCTCGGGCACGTAGCCCTGCTCCATGTAGTCGCCCAGACCGCCATAGTACACTGTCCGAGCGGTCTCCACGCAGGCGTCCAGGGCATGTTCCACGTCGAAGCCGGTGATGCCCTTCACGCACGCGTCGGCGATCACGCTCACGCTGTGGTAGCCGATCATGCACCAGTTCTCATTGGCATAGTGGCTCCAAACGGGCAACATGTGCTCGGCGCTCTGGTCATAGTGAGCGAGCATGGAATTGACGAGGTCGCTGGAGCGCTTCCGTTGGATGATGTTGAACAACGGATGGAGCGCGCGATAGGTGTCCCACAGGGAGAACGTGGTGTAGTTCGTGAAGCCTGTGGCCAGGTGCACGTTCTGGTCGAGGCCGCGGTACCGCCCGTCAACATCCATGTAGACCGTGGGGGAGAGGCAGGCGTGGTACATCGCCGTGTAGAAATTGATCGGCACCTCGGGTCGGTCACTGGTGATGGTGATGCGGCCGAGCTCCTGCCGCCAGGCGTCCTGGGTCGCTTGCACCACGCCATCGAAGTCCCACTGGGGCACCTCGGCCTGCATGTTATTCAAGGCCCCCGCGGTGCTCACGCTGCTCAGCGCCACCTTCACCAGCAGGGTGCTGTCCGTGCCCAGGTCAAGGTCGAACCAGGCGCGCAGCTGCCTGCCGGCCATCTCAGGGAAGTCCCTGGTCTGGTCGAACTTCCCCCAGAAGCCGTGGTACACGACCGGTCGCGGGTCGGGCTGCTGGCCGTAGTGCGTGATGGGTTTGTTGAAGGCGATGGCGAAGTACACCGTGCGGGTGCGCGCCCAGCCGTTGGTCTGCCGGTAACCGGTCACCAGCGTGTCGTTCTCCACGCGCACGAAGGTCCACACGTTCTTGTCCGGGTAGTTGTAGATGCCATGCACGAGGTCCAGGATCACATGCACGCCGTCGCGGCGCGGGAAAGTGTACCGGTGCAGGCCCACGCGCGTGGTGGCCGTCAGTTCCGCGCGGATGCCGTCGTCCTCGAGCAGCACGCTGTAATAGCCTGGCGCGGCGTGTTCGTGGCGGTGGTGGTATACCGAACGGAAGCCCTTCTCGGGCGCGTCGGCCGTGCCGGGATCCAACTGCAAGGTGCCGCACGTCGGCATCAAGAGCACGTCGCCCAGATCGGAATGGCCGGTGCCGCTGAAGTGCGTGTGGCTGAAGCCGACGATCGTGCTGTCGTCGTACTGATAGCCCGAGCAGGTGCGGTACACCGCGGGGTCGTACCTGCCGTTCACCGCGTAGGGCAGGGTGTCGGTGTCGGGGCTCACCTGTACCATGCCGAAGGGCGCCGTGGCCCCGGGATACACGTGCCCCATGCGTTGGGTGCCGATCATCGGGTCGACGTCGCGCAGGAGGTCCGGATCACCGGGTTGTGCGTGGACGGCACAAGGCAGGAGGACCAGGCCAAGCAAAGAGGCTCGAACAAAGGCGCTCATGGTGCAAGGATACCGCGCGCTGGTCAGGTCCACCGCCAAGGCACAAAGCCTGGCCAGGACCGCCCACTTTGCGCTCATTGCGTCTTTGCGGTGAAAGACCCTAGAACTCCGCGTTCCCCGGCGTCCTGGGGAAGGGGATCACATCCCGGATGTTCCCCATGCCGGTGACGAACTGCACGAAGCGCTCCAGGCCCAGGCCGAAGCCGGCGTGCGGTACGGTGCCGAAGCGGCGCGTATCGAGGTACCACCAGAGCTGTTCGGTCGGCACACCCATCTCGGCCATGCGCGCCTCCAGCATGTCCAGCCTTTCCTCGCGCTGGCTGCCGCCGATGATCTCGCCGATGCCGGGGAAGAGCACGTCCATCGCAGCCACGGTAGGGCCCTTGTCGCTGTAGCCGAGGTCGTCCGGACCGTTGGTGCGCATGTAGAACGCCTTGATCTGGGCGGGGTAGCCCGTGACGATCACCGGCTTATTGAAATGCTTCTCCACCAGGTAGCGCTCGTGCTCGCTCTGCAGGTCGATGCCCCATTCCACGGGGAACTGGAACTGCTTCTTCTGGTAGGGCTTGCTGCGCAGCAGGATGTCGATGGCCTGGTCGTAGGTGATGCGCTCGAAGGGGTTCTCCAGCACGAACTTCAGCCGGTCGATCAGGCCCATTTCGCTGCGCTGCTGCTGGGGCTTTTGCTTCTCCTCGTCGGCCAGTCGGCCATCGAGGAACTGGAGGTCGTCCATGCTCTTTTCCAGCACGCGGGCGATCAGGTGCTTGCAGAGATCCTCCGCCAGGTCCATGTTACCCTGGATGTCCATGAACGCGGCCTCGGGCTCGATCATCCAGAACTCGGCGAGGTGGCGTGCGGTGTTGCTGTTCTCGGCGCGAAAGGTGGGCCCGAAGGTGTAGACCTTGCCCAGGGCCGTGGCCGCCAGTTCGGCCTCCAGTTGGCCGCTCACTGTGAGGTTGGTGACGCGACCGAAGAAATCCTCCGCGGGATCGGTTCCCTTGGTGTCTGCCAGGGCGGTCACGCGGAACATCTCCCCCGCGCCTTCGGCATCGCTGGCAGTGATGATCGGGCTGTGGAAGTAGTTGTAGCCGTGTTGGTCGAAGTACGCGTGGATGCCGAAGCTCACCTGGTGGCGGATGCGGAACACCGCGCTGAAGGTGCTGGTGCGGAAACGCAGGTGGGCATTCTCCCGCAGGAACTCCAGGCTGTGCTTCTTGGGCTGGATGGGGTATTTCTCGCCGTCGCTGTCGCCGAGCACCACCACCTCGCTCACCTGCATCTCCACGCGCTGGCCGCCGCCCTTGCTCTCCACGATGGTGCCCGTGCAACGGACCGCGGCGCTGGTGGTGAGACGCGCGCGCGTGGCCTCGTCCACTTGTTCCTGGTCGATCACGCACTGCAGGTTGCGGACCGTGCTGCCGTCGTTCAGGGCGATGAAGCGGTCGTTGCGGAAGGTGCGCACCCAGCCGGCGACGGTCACGGTGGTGCCGGTGAGGGTGGTGTCGTCGAGAACGGACCTGATCGAATGCATGGTTGCAGGTGGTGAAGGCAGTGAAAGTGGAGAAAAGGCATGGGCGAGCACGTTCTCACCCTTTTCACCCTTCTCACTACTCTCCTTGCATTCCGCCGCAAAGGAACGAAGCACGATGGAACGAAAGCGTACGTCCACAGTGCCCGCCCGGGATCGTGTCGCGCAGGAGCAAGCTGATCTTGTGACGAACGGCGGAAACATTTTATGGTCGGTATTGTTTCCATTGTATTCGATGATCTACATTTGCCGCCCGATCCCCGGATCGCACGACAGCCAGACCCCCTCACGAACCCCATGGACGAACGCGGGACACAGATCATCGACCAGGCCGGCAAGGTGTTCATGCGCCTGGGCATCCGCAGCGTCAACATGGACGACATCGCGCAGCACCTGCGGATCTCCAAGAAGACGCTCTATCAGTATGTCAAGGACAAGAACGACCTGGTGAGCCGCGCGGTGGAGCTGATCTGCACGCATCACCGCACCTCGATCAACGCCATCTGCGAGCGGGGCATGAACGCGATCGACGAGAACTTCGAGATCGCCAAGTTCCTGGCCGCCCAGCTCAGCCAGATGCACCCTAGCATCCACTTCGACCTGCAGAAGTACCATGCCGAGGCCTGGGACCTGCTGGACCGCACGGAGAAGGCGGATATCGAGCGCTGCGTGACACTGAACATGCAGAAGGGGATCGGGGAAGGCCTTTACCGCGCCGACCTGAACATCCCGGTGATCGCCAAGATCTATATCGCCCGTTTCGACGCCACGTTCGACGGCGAACTGTTCCCGGCCAGCGAATACAACTTCCAGGACGTGATCTGGGAGATGTTCCGCTACCACATCCGGGGCATCGCCAGCGACAAGGGCCTGAAGTACCTGGAACGCAAAGTGAAAAAGGAACGCACCCACGCATGAGGACCCCCGCGACCATCATCGCCGCCACGGCGCTCGCCCTGACCACGGCGGCCCAGGGCCCGATGCAACTGAGCATGAAGCAGGCCATGGACCTGGCCGCGCAGCAGAGCTACCAGGTGCAGTACGGCAGCCTAGAGGCCCGGAAGGCCGCGGCCCGGACCAAGGAGTACCTGGCCATCGGTCTGCCGCAGGTCAGCGCCAGCGGCAGCTTGAACAACTACCTGGACGTGCCCACCACCGTGGTGCCCAACTTCTTCGGGGATGATCCTCCCGAGCTGGAGGTGCAGTTCGGTGTGCCCTGGAACGCCAGCGGTGGCGTGCAGCTGGACCAGTTGATCTTCGATGGCAGCTACCTGGTGGGGCTCAAGGCCAGTCGTGAGCTCAAGGTGCAGGCCGAGGAGGACCTGGAGCGCACCGTGGCCGATGCCCGTGCGCAGGCTGCGCGCGCCTACCTGGGCGTGCTGGCCGCCGAAGAGGGCGCGACGCTGGTGTCCGAGAGCGTGCCCCTGCTGCAGAAGAGCCTCACCGAAGTGAGCGCGATGCAGGAACAGGGTTTCATGGAGGACATCGACGTGGACCGGCTCCGTATCGAGCTGTCGAGCGCACAGGACCGCCAGCGCGCCTTTCAGGACCAGGCCAAGGTGGCCCGTGGCTTCCTGATGCTGGTGCTGGGTCTTTCGCCCGAAACGCCCGCGCAACTGACAGACGACCTGCAGACCCTGGTGGACGACCCCGAGGAGAAGGCCCTGGTGGACCAACCCCTCAACGTGAACGAGCACATCGACATGCAGATCGCCAACACCTATGAGCGGCTGCAGGTCTTGAACCTGAAGAACGAACGCAGCGCCTATCTGCCGAAGCTGCGCGGGTTCTTCAACTATTCCGCGCAGGCCCAACGTCAGAAGTTCGATTTCCTGGAGGGCGGCAAGTGGTTCCCCTCCTCGCTGTGGGGCCTCAGTCTGCAGGTGCCCATCTTCAGCAGCGGCATGCGCCACTACCGCGTGCAGCAGGCGCAGCTCGGCCTGGACGAGGCCCGCGTCAACCTCAGGTCGACCGAGCAGCAACTGCTCACCGAGCATCTGAGCAAGCAGGTCGCCGCCCGCTCGGCACGTGACAGCTACGCGGTGCAGCGCGAGAACATGGCCCTGGCCAAGAGCGTTTTCGAGCGCACCTCCGTGAAATTCTCCAACGGCCTGGCCAGCAGCTTCGAGCTGACGCAGGAACAGAGCAACTACCTCACGGCCCAGTTGAACTACATGCAGAAGCTGGTCGACATGCTCACCGCGCAGATCGACCTCCGCAAAGCCCTCGACCTCTACTGAACATGCACCGATCCATGAAAAAGTCCCTTTTCGCCCTGGGCACCCTGGCCCTGCTGGCCGCCTGCTCCTCCACCCCGGCGGGCGATCCCACCGTCGCGGCCAAGCGGGCCGAACGCGACTCGCTCAAAGCCGTCTACGCCGACCTGGGTCAGCAGCTCCGCGAGGTGGAGGAATGGCTCACCGAGCACGACAGCACCCTCACGCGCAACCTGCCGGTGGTCACGCAGGTGAAGCTCGAACCCAAGGCGTTCGCCCATTACATTGACGTGCACGGCAACGTGAAGGCCGACAAGAGCGCGGCCCTGTTCGCCGCCGGTGGACGCGTGCGCGCCATCCTGGTGAACGCCGGCGACCACGTGCACAAGGGCCAGTTGCTGCTCACCATGGACAACGACGTGGTGGACAAGCAGATCGAACAGGCCGAAGCGCAGTACGATCTGGCCAACACCAACTACGAGCGCCAGAAGCGCCTCTGGGACCAGCGCATCGGCAGCGAGATGCAGTACCTGCAGGCCAGGACCCAGAAGGAACAGGCCGAGGCCGGGCTGGCCACGCTGCGCGAGCAGCAGCGCCTCAGCAACGTCACCGCACCGTTCGATGGGACGGTGGATGAGGTGATGGCGCGGGTGGGCGACATGGCCTCACCGCAGATGCCCGTGATCCGCGTGATCGGCGGGGGTGGCGTGCAGCTGGAGGCCGACGTGCCGGAGAACTACCTCCGCACGATCAGGGAGGGCGTGCCGGTGAAGGTCGAGTTCCCCATGGTGGGTGAGCAGTTCGATGCCAAACTGGACCACGTGGGCGAATACATCGACCCGGCCAACCGCACCTTCAAGGTGGTGGTGGACGTGCCCAAGGGCGAGTCCTACATGCGCCCCAACCTGCTGAGCGACATCAGCATCCTGGACCTGCATCTGGACAGCGCCGTGGTGGTGCCGGACCGCGCGATCCTGGAGGACGTCGACGGCAACAGCTACCTATTCACCCTGACGCCCAAGAGCACCGATGAGGCGGTCGCGGGCAAGACCTACGTCAAGCGCGTGTCCACCTACAAGGGCCGCACGGTGGTGACCGCCGCCGACAGCACGAAGGCCCTGCCGGTGGGTGGTTCCATCGTGGACGAGGGCGCCAAGAACCTGAGCGACGGCCAGTCCGTGCGCATCGCCAACCAATGATCCCATGAGCGGACATTCGATCGAGAACGACCTGCACGAAGGACCGGAGCGCCAGTTCGCCATCACCAGCTGGGCGGTGAAGAACCGCACCACCGTGATCGTGCTCACCGTGCTGATCTTCCTGCTGGGCATCTACAGCTACATCGTGATGCCCAAGGAGAGCTTCCCGGAGGTGGTGACGCCCGAGGTGTACGTGGGCACGCCCTACAACAGCAGCTCGGTGGTCGACATCGAGAAGCTGATCACCAAGCCGCTGGAGAAGGAGATCAACACCATCAGCGGGGTGGACGAGATCACCAGCACCAGCGTGCCGAACTACAGCGCCATCCACATCAAGTTCAACTACAACGTGACGCCCACCGAGGGGCTGCGCAAGGTGAAGGACGCGGTGGACAAGGCACGCGGCGAGAGCGACTTCCCCACGGACCTGCCCTCCGAGCCGAACATCTTCGACATGAACTTCAGCGAGCTCATGCCGGTGATGAACATCAACCTGAGCGGCGACTACCCGATGGAGCAGCTCCATCAGTACGCCAAGCACCTGCAGGACCGCATCGAATCGCTGTCGGAGATCAACAAGGTGGAGATCCGCGGCGTGCCCGAACGCGAGCTGCGCGTGAGCCTGGACCTGCCGCAGATGGAATCGCTCGAGGTCAGCTTCAACGACGTGGCGCAGGCGCTGCAGACGGAGAACCTGACCATGAGCGGCGGTGAACTGCTCGTGGGCACCCAGCGCCGCGCGGTGCGCGTGATCGGCGAGTTCAAGGACCCGGCACAGGTGCGCGACATCGTGGTGAAGAGCGAACACCTGAAGGAGATCCGCCTGGGCGACATCGCCGAGGTGGCATTCGCCTACAAGGAGCCGGAGAGCTTCGCCCGCGAGTACGGCAAGCCCGTGGTGATGCTCGACGTGATCAAACGTGCCGGAGAGAACCTGCTCGACGCCAGCGACAAGATCGACGCCATCCTGAAGGAGGACGTGGGCCGTGTGCTGCCCGCCGACCTCACCATCACCAAGACCGGCGACCAGAGCGACCAGACGCGCACGTCGGTGAACGAACTGATGAACCACATCGTGCTGGGCGTGATCTTGGTGATCGGTGTGCTGATGCTCTTCCTGGGCCTGCGCAATGCGGCATTTGTCGGCCTGGCCATCCCGATGTCGATGTTCATCTCCTTCACTCTGCTCAACGTATTTGGGGTGACGCTGAACATCATGGTGCTCTTCGCGCTGATCCTGGCCCTGGGCCGGTTGGTGGACGACGGCATCGTGATCGTGGAGAACATCCACCGGCACATGAGCAATGGCGAACCCGCGCTGAAGGCCACCCGCCTGGCGGTGGGCGAAGTGACCATGCCGATCATCGCGGCCACCACGGCCACGGTGATGGTGTTCGTGCCCCTGCTCTTCTGGCCGGGCATCATGGGCGAGTTCATGAAGTTCCTGCCCATCACCTTCATGATCGCCCTGGGCAGCTCGCTCTTCGTGGCCCTGGTGGTGAACCCCGCGCTGGCCTCCAAGTTCATGAAGGTGGAAGAGCGCGTCCCAACGATGCGCTGGGCGTGGAAATGGTCAGGGATCCTGGCAACAGTGGGGACACTGTTCGCTGTGTTGGGCTTGGGATCCAAGGTGAATATCCTATTCGGCCTTGGCACCCTTGTGATCTTCATCGCGATCATGGTTCTGGTCTATGCCAGATGGATCGCGCGTGCTACTATCTGGTTCCAGGAGAAATGGCTGCCACGATTGGAGGCTCGGTATGAACGCTTCCTGCGCTATGCGCTAGACCGGCACCATCCACGAACCTTCTTTCTTGGGACCATCGGTCTGTTATTGTTCGCATTCGTCCTTTTGTTCATCTTCCAGCCGAAGACCCTGTTCTTCCCTGAGAACGAACCGCAGTACATCAACGCCTTCATCGAGGCACCGATCGGCACGGACATCCTCAAGACGGACAGCATCGCCCGCGTGGTGGAGAAACAGGTGATGGACGTGATCGACGTGCCCCAGTACAAGGACGTGCGCCAGGTGAAGATGCCGGACGGCACGATGAAGGAGGATACGTTCAACTTCCTCGTCAGCTCGGTGATCACCCAGGTGGGCCGCGGTACGAGCGACCCCAGGAGCAGTGAGATGGAGTTGAGCGCCACGCCCCACAAGGCGCGCGTGCAGGTGAGCTTCGTGAAGTACGCCGACCGTCGGGGCATCAAGACCAATGACGTGCTGGAGAAGCTGCAGAAGCACGTGAAGGGCTACCCCGGTGTACTGGTGTCCGTGGTGAAGAACGCCGACGGTCCGCCGGTGGGCAAGCCGATCAACATCGAGATCAGCGGCGATGACATCGAGGGCCTGCTGGCCGAGGCCGAAAAGGTGAAGCACTACATCGAGGCACGCAACGTGCCCGGGGTGGAGGCCCTGCGCGTCGACATCGACCGCGCCAAGCCCGAGATGCCCATCATCATCGACCGCGCCAAGGCCCGTCGCCTGGACGTGAGCACCTACGCCATCGCCGATGCGATCCGCACCGCGCTATTCGGCAAGCAGGTGAGCACGTACCGCATCGATGGCGATGACGACGACTACGAGGTGAACATCCGTCTGCAGGACAAGTACCGCTACGACCCACAGGCGTTGATGGACATGCGCGTGACCTTCCGCGACATGCTCACCGGCCAGATCCGCCAGGTGCCCATCAGTTCGGTGGCCAAGGAGGAGTACGGCAACACCTTCAGCGCGATCAAGCGCAAGGACCTGAAGCGCGTGGTGACGGTGAGCTCCAACGTGATCGCCGGCTACAACAACAACGAGGTGGTGCAGCAGATCAAGGACGAGATGGCCAGCGGCTACCCATACGACGACCGCTACAACATCCGCTTCACCGGCGAGCAGGAGGACCAGGCCAAGGACAAGAACTTCCTGATCGCGGCGTTCATGGTTGCCATCTTCGTGGTGTTCCTGATCATCGTCGCCCAGTTCAACAGCATCAGCTATCCGGTGGTGGTGATGAGCACGGTTGTCTTCAGCACCATCGGCGTGTTCCTGGGCCTGGTGGTGTTCCGCATGGACTTCGTGATCCTGATGACGATGCTGGGCATCATCTCGCTGATCGGCGTGGTGGTGAACAACGCGATCGTGCTGATGGACTTCGCGCGGTTGCTCTTCGCACGTGGTCGGCGGAAGCTCGGCCTGGCCGAGGATGCCGTGCTGCCGATCGTCGAGAGCCGCGAGGCGTTGGTGATCGCCGGCAAGACGCGTCTGCGCCCGGTGCTGCTCACCGCGGTCACGGCCATCCTGGGCCTGCTGCCGCTGGCCGTGGGGTTGAACTTCAACTTCTTCACCCTCTTCATGGAGGGCGATCCCCACATCCACATGGGCGGCGACAACGTGATCTTCTGGGGTCCGCTCAGCTGGGCGGTGATCTATGGGCTCACCTTCGCGACCTTCCTCACGCTGATCATGGTGCCGGTGATGCTGCTGATCATCGCCAAGATCAAGCACCGCCGGGCATGGAAGCACGCCATGCGTGCGGGTTCGCAGCTGTACACGCCCGCACCGTCGGGGCCGCAGCCCGGACATGGACCGGCGCTGGCCTAGCAGGACGGCCGTCAACGACTATTTTGGAGCGGTCCCTTTTCGGGGCCGCTCCGCACTTTGAGAAGCACCCTCCTCCGCATCACCGGCCCCGTGGCCGGAGCGCTGGCCTATGTACTGCTCCGGCACCACGGCGACAGCCCCGCGCTCATGGCGGGCCTCGTGGTGTGGATGGCCGTCTGGTGGATCAGCGAGGCCGTGCCGATCGCCGTCACCAGCCTGCTGCCGTTGGTGCTGTTCCCGCTGTTCGGGATCACCTCCCTCGGCGATGCCGCCTCCAACTACGGCAAGGAGATCATCTTCCTGTTCCTCGGCGGCTTCCTGCTGGCCCTCGGCATCGAACGCAGCGGGCTGCACCGGCGCATCGCCCTGTGGATCGTGCTGCGGCTGGGCGGCAGCGGGGAACGGCTCGTGCTCGGGGTGATGCTCGCCAGCGCGCTGCTGAGCATGTGGATCAACAGCACCGCCACCGTGCTGGTGATGCTGCCGATCGCGCTCAGCCTGGTGGACGGGGTGGTGGAAGAGGAGGACCACCTGCGCATCTCCATCCCGCTGCTGCTCGGCGTCAGCTTCGGGGCCACGATCGGGGGCATGTCCACCCCGGTCGGCACGCCGCCCAACCTCGTGCTGTTGCAACTGTGGGAGGAGCTCTTTCCCGGCCTGCCGCGCATCGGCTTCGGGCAATGGATGGCCTTCGGCGTGCCGCTCGCGGTGCTCTATCTGCTGTTGTCGTGGTGGCTGCTCGTACGCTGGCTGTACCCCGTCGCCACGGTCCGGCTTGCGGAGCGGTCCGTGATGGAGCGGCAATGGAAGGAACTCGGCCGGCCGACCCGCGATGAACGGTGGAGCGGCTGGATCTTCGCCGGCACCGCCCTGCTGTGGGTCACGGGTGACGGGCTCGACCTGGGTGCGATCGCCCTTCCGGGATGGCGCGACATCTCCTGGGACGGTGTCCAATTCCTGGCACCGGTGGGCGATGCCGCCGTGGCGATCGCGGGTGCCACGCTGCTGTTCATCCTGCCTTCGGTCCGCGGCGGCAACGAACGCCTGCTCGGGTGGGACTTCGCCGAGAAGCGCGTGCCCTGGGGCGTGCTGTTGCTGATCGGTGCCGGCCTCGCATTGGCCATGGGCATTGCGCGCAGCGGCCTGGACCAGGTGATCGGCGGCGCCATGACCGGTCTGGCCGGCTGGCCGCCCGCCCTGATGTTGTTCGGCCTGGTGCTCGTGGTGTGCCTGCTGAGCGAGCTGGGCAGCAACACCGCCACCGCCAGCCTGGTGCTGCCCATCCTGGCGCGCAGCGCCGACGCCTGGCAGCAGGACCCGCTGTTCCTGCTGGTGCCCGCCACCTTCGCCGCCAGCCTGGGCTTCATGCTGCCCATCGCCTCGCCCATGCAGGCCATCGTCTTCGGCACGGGCCGCATCCCCATGCGTGCCATGGTGCGTGCCGGCATCTGGATGGACCTGCTCGGCGCCGTGCTGCTCGTGGCGCTCTATACGCTCCTGGGAAGGGTGGTGTACGGGTGACGCCGACCACGAACGCGGAGGGTCCCCTCTGCGTTCTCTGCGCCCTCTGTGGATGAATGCATGGGCCGCAAAGGCGCCAAGACGCAAGGCACGATGTGTGGGTCTCACACGGAGGCACGGAGGCGCGGAGACACAGCACGCCCCTCTGCGTATCCCACCTTCGCTGCAGCTTCGGCGCGCACGGTCTGCGCCCTCTGTGGAAGAGAGGCATGGGCCGCAAAGGCGCCAAGTCGCGAGGCACGATGTGTGGGTCTCACACGGAGGCACGGAGGCGCGGAGACACAGCGCGCCCTCTGTGGATGCTCATACCATCGCCACGACCTTCAGCTCGATCGCGATCGGTGTGGGCAGGCAGTTGATCTCCAGCGTCGTGCGGCAGGGTGGGTCCACCGCGAAGTGTTCCTTCCACAGTTGGTTGTACGTCGGGAAATCGTCCTGCATGTTCGTGAGGAACACCGTCACGTCCACGATCTTCTCCCAACTGCTGCCGGCCTCCTCCAGGATCCAGCGCACGTTCTGGAACACGCTGCGGCACTGCACGGCGATGTCGTAGCTCAGGATGTTCCCGTCGTCGTCCAGCTCCACGCCGGGGATGATCTTCGATCCGCGTTCCCGCGGTCCCACGCCACTGAGGAACAGGAGGTCGCCCACGCGACGCGCATGCGGATAGTGCCCGACGGGTTCCGGGGCCTTGTTGCTGGAGATCGAACTCATCCGTGTCGGGTTTGTTCCGTCAAAGGTGGGAAGGCCGTCGGGATCGCATGTCCCAACTTTGTGGTGCACCTTTTTCAAGTTTCCGCTTTTCTCTTTCAGCTTTCAAAATGCGCTACCGCCAACTCGGCAACTCCGGTCTCCAGGTCTCCGAACTGTCCCTCGGCAGCTGGCTCACCTTCGGCAAGCAGATCACCGACGCCACCGCCGAGAAATTGATGAAGGTGGCCTATGACAACGGCATCAACTTCTTTGACAATGCCGAGATCTACGCCCGCGGCGAGAGCGAGCGCGTGATGGGCCGGATCCTGAAGAAGATGAAATGGCCGCGTGACACCTGGACCGTCAGCAGCAAGGTGTTCTTCGGAGCCGGAGGCAAGCTGCCCACCCAGCGTGGGCTGCACCGCAAACACGTGGTGGAGGCCTGTCATGCCGCCCTGCAACGCCTGCAGGTGGACCACCTCGACCTCTACTTCTGCCATCGGCCGGACAAGCGGACGCCGATCGAGGAGACCGTCTGGACCATGCATTCCCTGATCATGCAGGGCAAGGTGATGTACTGGGGCACCAGCGAATGGAGCGCGCAGGAGATCATGGAGGCGCACATGGTCGCGCGGCAACACCACCTGATCGGGCCCGTGATGGAGCAGCCGCAATACAACCTGTTCCACCGCGCCAAGGTGGAGGTGGAGTTCGAACAGATCTACAAGACCGTTGGCCTGGGCACCACCATCTGGAGCCCGCTGGCCAGTGGCGTGCTCACGGGGAAGCACCGCACGCTGAAGGCCGACAAGGGCACGCGGCTCACCATGGCCGGCCTCGACTGGTTGCGCGAACGCGAGCTCACGCCCGAACGCTTGAGGACGGTCGAGAAGCTGAACAAGCTCGCCGACGGATTGGACCTCACACTGCCTGTTTTCGCGCTGGCCTGGTGCCTGAAGAACCCGCACGTGAGCACGGTGATCCTCGGCGCCAGCAAGCAGGTCCAACTGAAGGAGAACCTGCAGGCCGTCGAGGCGCAGGACAAGTTCACACCTGCGGTGATGGAGAAGATCGAGAAGGTGCTGGGGAACACGCCGGAAAGGCCGCAGTGGTGAGAGGGGGGTACGACCCTGCGTGAAGTGACTTGGTCAGAACGCGCACAGCGAAAGTCCCAAGATCGGATCTAGTGAATGCCGAATTCGGGCGACTACCCTTTCCGGTCGCTCCCCGTAAGAACTGCCGCGGTGGGATAGGCCCTGTGACACCCCCGTTCTGGACGGGACAAGTTGTACTTTGGTGCTATGACGGGGTTTTTTAGGCGATTGGGAATATGGGGCTTTTGGGCCAGTGGTTTCGGCTTGCAGGTGAGCGCCCAGGTCGTGTTCATCCCTGATACGAACTTGAGAGCCTGGTTCAATTCGTATTCACCCGGCTGCGTGGATGCGAACGGATGGTTCGATCCTTCCGACCCCGGGATCCATGCTGACACCCTCTTCATCATCAGCCCCGACGGGAATTGGGATATGACCGGGTTCGACGCACTGCCGGACTGCAGATATCTCGTCATGGGCAGCAATACGATATCCGGAAGTCTTACGAGCCTGCATGTATTTCCGGATTCCGTGAGGCACCTGGAGATAGAAGACCATGGAGCATTGGACTCCTTGACCCAACTGCCAGCGCGCCTTCAGCATTTGGTCGTGCGCAATTCGCGGTTGACCCACCTCGGTACATTGCCATCCGGCCTGCGGTCGCTTCACTTCAATGCGATCACCGAGTTCGATACGCTCTCATCGCTCCCTGCGCAACTGGAGGTACTCAGCGCCCAACTCATGCCCGCACTTCAGGATATCACTGCCCTGCCGGCAGGCTGCCGATACCTGGAGATATCGGGTTGTCCGGGAGTCGGGCAATTGCCTCTGCTGCCGACTTCCATCGAGACCCTTCGGCTCTCCGGCATGCCCCTGCCCACCGCACTGCCTGCATTGCCTGCGTCACTACATGAATTCTGGCTGCAACACATGTACGGGCTTCAGGGCCCCTTGCAAGCGCTGCCCCAGGGTTGTCAACAGGTACTCTTAAATGACCTGCCCGCGCTGACCGCCATCGGGGCATTGAACGATTCCCTGCGTTCGCTTTACGTCATGTCATGTCCGACCTTGACCGAGGTGCCGGATCCACTGCCGCCTCGACTCTTCACCCTCACGGTCGAGTCTTGTCCCGGCATCGCCTGCCTGCCGCTGTTGCATGATTCGATGCAGGTGTATGTGGAATTCACCGGAATAGATTGCCTGCCGAATCTCCCCGTTCATGATCTCTCGGTGACCCCGCAGTGGTTAAGGTCCAGGCCCTGCTCTGTATTCTCACCACAGTGCATCTCGGAAACGATATCGGGCACGACCTATCAGGACCTCAACGCGAATGGCATCCTTGATCCAGGCGAGCCCCCGGCCCAACATGTGCTGGTGGAGGTGGACCCGACGATCGGGGTGGTGGTGAGCAACGGTGCGGGACACTATGCCACAAGGGCCAACGTTGGGACCTATATCATCGCGCCCGTGGCCCAGCCGTATGTGAACTCCTGTTCCCCGGGCCTGCAGAGTGCGTCCATCGTCCTGCCTGCGGACATGGACTCGTTGAACGACTTCGGGCTTACCTACCAGACCGGGGTCCAGGACCTACAGGCCTCTGTCGTAATGGACCATGCTTGGGCGGGGAACGTGACCAATGTTTGGGTGGATGTGCGGAACGTGGGGACGACAACGATCGCCGGCCAACTGCACCTTGAGTTGGACACGTTATGCACGATGGTCACAAGTAGCCTTCCTCCGACTTTCCAGAACGGGCCTGTGCTGGATTGGTCCCTGGCGCCGATCGACCCCGGCAACTGGATCAACATACATCTCACCGTGAGCACGGAGCTGGTCCAATTCGGCACCCCGGTAACACACGCGGTCACGATCGACCCATTGATCGGTGATGCGAACCCAATGAACAATAGCGGAAGCTGGCACTCGACCGTTCTGTATGCCTATGATCCGAACGACAAGCAGGTCGTTCCGGAAACGATGGACCCTGCGCAGATCGATGCTGGAGGGTCTGTCGAATACGTGATCCGGTTCCAGAACACCGGCAATTTCCCGGCAAGCCGGGTCGTGATCCTGGATACACTGGACGCGGGTTTGGACATCAGTTCGATCCACCACGTCTACGCGAGCCACGCGATGGAATGGAGCATTCACGGGCATGTATTGGCTTTGGACCTCGATGGGATCATGCTGCCGGACAGTGCAAGCGACGGGCCCGGGAGCAATGGGTTCGTAAGCTTCCGCATCCGGGCGGCGGGGCCGATGTTGCCCGGGGACTGCATCAACAATGTGGCCGACATCTTCTTCGACCTGAACGAACCGATCAGGACCCCGCCCGCGACCTTCTGCGCCACTCAGGCCACTTCCATCAGCGGACCGGGCACAAGTGCATTCCACCTCTTCCCCGACCCGGTGATCGAACGGTTGCAAGTCTTGGGGTTGAGCGCAGGAGCGGAGTGGCGGATCCTGGACGCGATGGGTCGTCCCGTAATGACCGGCCGCGCCGATGGCGATCGTCTGGAGCGGGACCTGTCCTTTCTTCCTTGTGGACCCTATGTGTTCCAGGTGATCGTGGGAGGAAGGTCCATCGGTTCGGTATTCTTGAAGAGTTAATGGTGCTTACGCACCAGTGATGATCGCGAAAGCGGTCCACCGGTCCACCCCTTACCAAGAGCGACCGATCGGTTTTGATCTACCGGTGGACCGCTCCGGGACTAGGGCATTTGTTCGTTCCGGGTGGCGGTGGGTATGGTGCCCCCGATGTTCTGCAGGATCATGTCCCGGTCGTTGTTCGCACCGGTGTACTTCACCTGCCCGTCCAGGTTCACGTCCGCATCGTAGCGCCCGGAGGTGGTGTTGGTCGGGATGACCCCACCGATCACTTGAAGGACCTCGTCCCGATCGTTCCCGCTGCCCGTGTACTTGATCACCCCATCCCCGTTCACATCGCCGCACCACATCGCCTTCACGCCGTTGATGTCCACCTGGGCATCGGTGCCATAGGTGGGTGTGCTGCCATCGGTGAAGTCGATCACATCCAGCGTACCACCCAGTGCGATGGGTGTGGCGCTCATAACGGACAGGTGGTTGCGGTGGTGGACCGCCACGTAGTAGTTGCCCGGTGGGGCGTTGAACGATTGGAAAGTGACGCCCCAGCCGTTGATCATGCTGCCATCGGCTTGGACCAATACGTCCCACGAGTCCACGACGGTCTGGCCATCCGCCGCATCCCGCAGCTCCACCGTCACCCAATCCACCATCGCATCGGGACCGGTATTGTAAGTAATTGGTGCGTGCAGGATGGTTTCCGTAGGGATCAGGAAGTTGACGCGGAGATCGTCGCGCATCAGGCCGGTCGCCTGATCATAAGGACCCTGCAGGAAGGCCCTCGCTTGGATCCCGATCCGCACATCCTGTTCCACCAACAGCGTGTATGGCCCGGCCGGTGCGCCACAACATACACCGACCACCAGGTAGTAGGTGGAATCCGCACTTGCGGGCCAGGTGACACGGAATCCACCATTGCCACAAACCTCCGTCTGGGACTCCACACAGGTCAAGTTCCCACAGCTGCCGCTCAACACACGGATGATCTTGTCATCTTCATTGCAGATACTGGCCGTCATCATGCCATCCACACCGGCCAGAGTGTACCACACGCCCTTATCGCCAGCGAGCTGAAAGAAATCACAACCACCCTGTTCGTCCGGTCCGTTGGTGGCCCATGAGTTGTTGCCAGACACGGGTGTGCCGATGGTGATCGGAATGGCAGTGTTGCAGTAGTCGCCGGGTGGCGGGGGCAGGTTGGCCTCCGCCAGACTGATCTCGTAGTAGCCTCGGGAGGTTGCGGTATAGGTGCCGATCCGCATCCAATAGTCGGAGAAGGGCTGGAGGTTGAAGGTGTACGAAATAGCAGGATCGCCTTCTGCACACAGGTTGGTGGTTGCTCCACAGGCCGTGTACACTTCAGCGAATATGAACCCATAGGTGGTTATGGGCTCTACTCCCAGGTGCACATTGCCGACACTCCCCGTGGTGAAGCTGTACCAGGTGCTCCACGAATTCGGCATGGTGGGGTCGGTGCAATCGGTGCTGTAGAACGTACCGAGCGGCACGCAACTGTTGTTGGCCACGGTCCAAGACTGTGTGCCATAGGGGGTGACCGGGATCGGTTCCGCACCGGTACAGAGACCGTTCGTGGCCATTGGGGTACAGAGCGCTTCGCAGTTCATGGTAAGGTCGAAGGCCCCAAAGTCCGTGGGCGATGCGAAGGAGACCAGCACGTAGTAGGTTGCTCCCACCATGGTATTGATGCTCAAATCGCTTCCGAACGAACAACCTGGAGAAAATCCATTGGCTTCACTGCCCACGATGCAAGACATGGTGTTGCAGTCCCCCTCGAACACTTCCAGCCGCAACTGGTCGTTGATATCGCCCGGACAGGAACTAAGCGTCACCAGGTCGCCGGGCGTGCCGGTCGCTGCGAGGGGGTCGTTGCTGTTCTCCCCGGTGAAGCTGTACCACACCCCCGGCATGTTGCTGCCACCGAAGCAGGTGGGTGCACCATCACCGCTGGCACCCACGGTAGTGCCGTTCACGGTGGTGCCACAGGTGATCGGGATGGCGTCCGTGCAGAGCTCGTTCACGGGTGCCACGCATGCACCGGTGTAGGTCACGTTCAGGTCGAAACCCTGTGCGGTGGTCGTGGCGTCGGAGTAGAAGAACACCGTGATCGGCTCGCCGGGCAGGCCGGTGAAGTTGATGGTACCCGAACCGAAGTATTCGCCCACGAGGTCGTTCGTGCCGGCACCCCGGAACACAGCCAGGTGGTCGTCCCCGTCCAAGGTGTAGCTCCCGTTCAGGGTCACCGTGGCGGTGTGGCCGGCCTGGAGGACGGTATAGCCGTTCGCATTGTTCGGGTAGTTCCCCAGGTTGCCCCAGTCGCGCAGGGTCACGTTGGTCCCACAGGGCACGTAGTTTATCCCGTCGGGTGGGACCCGTGCCACCGGCAGTTCCGCCACCTGCCCGCAGTCCACCGTCAGGTCGAACGTGCCGTAGGACGAGGCGTCCGTGCCTGTTACCAGGATGTAGTAGGTGGTGCCCACCACGCTCTGGAAGTTCGCCCGGGACTTGTTCGCGCCGCAGGCGGTGGCGTAGCCATCGTCGCTGCTGGTCAGGCAGGTCAAGGCGCCGCAGCTGCCTTCGAACACATCGATCCGCGTGTCGAAGCCGGCGTCTCCGCAGGTGCGGAGCTCGACCACATCCCCCACGCTCCCTGCTGCGGCCTGCGGGTCATTGGTGTTCTGGCCCGTGATGGTGTACCACAGACCGGGGGAGGGGACCGTGCCTGCGCAGGTGGAAGCATCCGGATCGACACCTCCTGTAGAGCCGTTCACCACCTGCCCACACAGCAGCGGAATGGCACCGAAACAGTAGTCGTTGGCGGGTTGAGCGCAGCCCTCCGACCAGGACACGTTCAGGTCGAAGCCTGCCGCATGGCCGAAGTTGTCCGAGTAGAAGAACACGATCACGGACTCCCCCGGCTGTCCGGTGAAGTTCACCGGCCCGGAATTGTAGAAGGCGGCTTCCAGGGTCTCCAGCCCGGTGCCGGTGTAGATGGCCAGCTGGTCCACCTGTTCATCGTCGAACACCACGGTACCGGAAAGGGTGATGGCGCTGCTGCCCGTGGCCTCCAGGATGGTGTAGCCCGAGGCATTGTCCGGGTAATTGCCCAGGTCGCCGGCATCGCGCAGGGTCACATCGGTTCCGCAATGCAGGTAATTGGCGCCGGTCTGGGGCACCAGCACCACGGGCCCGCCCTGGGCCGGGGCGCAGTCCATGGTCAGCTCGAAGTTGCCACTGGCGGACGCGTCCTTGCCGGACACCAGGATGTAATAGGTGGTACCCACGGTGGTGGGGAAGTACAGCCGTGATCCGGAGGAGCAGCCCAGGAACGGGTTGGAGTCATCGTTGCCGGCCACGCAGGTGAGCGCGCCGCAGCTGCCTTCGAACACATCGATCTTGCTGTCGTAGTCGGCGGCCCCGCAGGTGCTCAGGAAGATGTAGTCCCCTGCGGAACCGGGAGCCGCGCCGGGGTCGTTGGAGTCGGCACCCGTGAACGTGTACCACACACCGGGGGCGGTGTTATTGCCCACGCAGGCGATCGCTTCGGTGGTGGCCCAATGGGTGGTTCCGCTGATCGTCTGTCCACAGGCGATGGGGGTGGCCTGCGCGCAGGTCTGGTTGGTATCGGGCGCGCAAGGCCCGGAGTAGGTCACGTTCAGGTTCAGGCCGGCGGCATTGCTGAAGTTGTCCGACTGGAAGTACACGATCACCGGTTCACCCACCGGCGCCGATACGTTGATGTTACCGCTATTGGCGGTGGTGTGCAGCAGCGTTCCGAAACCGCTGCCCGCGTAGATCGACAGGACGTCCATCTGCTCATCATCGAACACCACGTTCCCCGACAGGGAGATCGAAGCGAACTCGCTGGCCTCGAACACGGTATAGCCCGAGGAGTTGTCCAGGTAATTGCCCGTTCCACCGGCATCCTGCAAGGTCACATTGCTGCCGCAGGTCACGTAGTTCATCCCGGTCTGGGGCATCAGCACCACGGGGCCGGTCGCCTCGGTGCCGCAGGTCATGCTCAGGTCGAAGTCACCGAAGTCGGTGGCGTCCTTGCCGGAGACCAGCACGTAATAGGTGGTGCCCACGGTGGTGGGGAAGACCACCCGCGACCCGAAGAAGCAGAAGTTGGATGCGGGGTCATCGTTGCCATCCACGCAGGTGAGCGCTCCGCAGCTGCCCTCGAACACATCGATCTTGGTGTCGTAGAGGGTGCCACCGCAGGTGCTCAGGTACACGAGGTCACCCGCGCTGCCGATGGCCGCTCCCGGATCATCGGAGTTGGCTCCCGTGAAGGTGTACCACACCCCCGGCGCGGTGTTGTTGCCGATGCAGGCATCCGGCTCCACCGAGGCGCCGTTCGTGTAGCCGCTGAGGGTCTGGCCGCAGCTGATGGGTGTGGCGTTCGCGCAATTCTGGTTGGTGGCGGGCTCACACGGCCCGGACCAGGTCACGTTCAGGTCGAAGCCCGGTGCGCTGTTGTTGACCCCACCGTCCGAGAAGAAATACACGATGAGCGGCTCACCAGGCTGCCCCGTGATATTCACCGCAACGTTCTGGTCGCTGCCATAGGAGGCGATCAGGTTCTCGAACCCGCTCCCACGATAGATACTCAAATAGTCCGCCGGCTCTTGTTGTGTGAACGTCACGGACCCGGTGATCGAGATCGTGCTGTTGTTCCTGGCCTCAAGGATGGTATAGCCCGAGCAGTTGCTCGGGTAGTTGCCCGTGCCGCCGGCGTCCTGCAGGGTCACGTTGGTGCCACAGGGCACATAGTTCATCCCCGTCTGGGGCACCAGCACCACCGGGCCGGTCTCAGCCGGTGCACAATCCATGGTCAGGGCGAAGTTGCCGCTGGCGGAAGCGTCCTTCCCGGATACCAGGATGAAGTAGGTGGTGCCCACCGTGGTCGGCACGACGAGCCGTGCCCGCCCGGGTAGGCAATTCGTCGGGTGGCTGTCGTCAACACCGGCCACGCAGGTGAGCGCCCCGCAGCTTCCGGTGAACACATCGAGCTTGGTATCGTAACCGGACCCACAGGTGCTTAGGTAGACGTGGTCGCCGGCCGAGCCCACTGCCGCACCGGGGTCGTTCGAGTTGGCCCCGGTGAAGGTGTACCACACCCCCGGTGCGGTGTTGTCGCCCACGCAGGCCTCCGGATGGGCCAAGGCCCCGCTGGTGGATCCATTGATGATCTGTCCGCAAGTGATGGACGTGGCGTTCGCGCAATCCTGGTTCGCTGGGGGTTCGCATCCACCTATCCAATTCACGGACAGACCAAAGCCGGGGCCGACATTCGCATCCCCATCCGAGAAAAAATACACGATCGCGGATTCGCCGGGTTGCCCTGTGTAGCTCAGGAATCCGTCGTTCCAATCGTATACCGCTACCAAGGTCTCCAATCCGCTGCCTGTATAGATGGCCAGATAGTCGTCCGGGTCTGAGAGGGAAAGGTCCCCGGCTATTGTGACCGCGCTGGTCGGTGTTGCCTGCAACAGCGTGTAGCCTGAGCAACTACTGGGGTAGTTGCCATAACCACCGGCATCTCTCAGGTCAAATGGGCCGCCGCAGGTCACGTACTTCATCCCATTCTGAGGAATATTGACAGTGGGGCCGCTCGAGGCCGGGGCGCAGGTCATGCTAAGGTCGAAGGCGCCGAAGTCGGAGGCGTTCTTGCCGGAGACCAGCACGTAGTAGGTGGTGCCCACGGTGGTCGGCAGCACCACGCGGGCTCCACTGGCCAGGCATCCGGGTTCGGGATCGGTGTCGTCCGCACCACCCACGCAGATGAGCGCCCCGCAACTGCCTTCGAACACATCGATCTTGGTGTCGTAGTTGGAGCCACAGGTACTCAGGAAGATGTAGTCACCGGTAGAGCCTACTGCCGCACCAGGGTCGTTGGAGTTGGCGCCGGTGAAGGTGTACCACACCCCCGGGGCGGTGTTGTTGCCGATGCAGACCACCGGCTCCACAGAGGCACCGGTCGTATTGCCGATGATGACCTGGCCGCAAGTGATAGGCGTGGCGTTCGGACAGGTCGATGCCTGTACCCCGATCGCAAAGCTCCCGGCCACGGATGGTCCGTTCGAATACACCTGCACGTAGTAGTCCGTATTGGGTGTGGTCGGGAGCTGGTGGTGGAGGGAGTCCAGGTCCTTTTCACAGTACAGCTCCGTTCCCAGGCAGGAGCCTTCGTAGATCACGACGTTCAGTTGGGTCAGGCTGGTCTTGGAAACGGTGAGGAGCACCTCGGCCGAACCACCGCTATTGAAGGTGTACCAGACGTCCTGGATGTTGCCGTAGGGGTTGCAGGTCGGCCCGTTCAGTGCGCTGGCCGCGCAGGTATTGTCCCCGATGGTGGGCACCAGCGTTCCATAGGCGGCGACCGTCAGGACCTGCGCATTGCTGCAGTCGTCATTGGCAGGCACGGGGACACAGGCGGCCGCACAGCTCATGGTCAGATCGAACGTGCCGGAGCTGGTGGCGTTGAAGCCGGAGACCAGGACCTGGTAGGTGGTACCCACGGTGGTGGCGAAGCTGATCTCGGAATCCACGTCGGAGCATCCGAACGTATCATCATTGCCGGCCACGCACACCAAAGCACCGCAGGTGCCACTGAACACATCGATCTTCGAATCATAATCCGCCTGACACCAGGTGCTCAGGGTGACCTGGTCTCCCGGTGCACCGGCGGGGGCCAGCGGATCGCTTGAATCGGTGCCCGTGAAGGTGTACCAGATACCGGGTGCCGTGTTGTTCCCCACGCAGGCTTCCGGGTCGGCCGTGGCCGAGATGGTGCTGCCGCTCAAGGTCTGGCCGCAGGCGATCGGCAGGGCGCCGGAGCACAGGTCGTTCTGGCCGAAGGAGAGGGTCGGGAGGCCGAGAAGTAGGCCTAGCGACCAAGGAAGGAGGGTGCGGATGGGATTCATGGCAGAGATTCTTTCGGGTTGCGGTTGCAAGTGTCCGAACCCTGGCTCCGGAGGGCATGGACCTATGTTCCAAAAGCATGGACCATTGTTCCATGCTTTGTAAACCGTTGATACACAGCCAACTGGAAGAACGCCTTCGCCCCCTTTTTTGGTCGGACCACCCGCCTGGGCGGCTCGTGGAAGGGCATTTCCACCCCCCAACGAGGGCCGATGCGGTCGATCATGGGGTCGGGGCGCGGTGCCCCTTTCCCTCCCATGCCAGAAAACGCGGCGACCACGGCCCGATCGGCGGTCCGCGCTCTGCCACGCTTCCCACCGATGGACCATGGTCGACCGGATATCCCTGGGGCTCAGCGGCCCTTCCGCTTCAGCGAACGATCACCCGGTGCGTGGTGGTGCTGTTCCCGGTGGTGATCTCCAGGTGGTACAGGCCCGGTCCGAACGTGGACAGGTCAAAGGCCTGCTGGCAGCCCCCGGCGCAGGCGCCGATGCGCTCGGCACGCACCGTCTGCCCCAGGCTGTTGACCACCCTAAGGTCCCGTGCTGTGGCCCGGTCGTCCAGGAAGGTGACGGTGAACCGGCCGTCGTTCGGGTTGGGGCTGATCGATACGCCCGCCGCAGGGTCCACCTCGCTCACGGCCGTGGCCGTTCCGTAGATGATGCCCGTCCGGTCCAACCCGTTCAGCGAGACGTAGTAGTCGCCATTGTGGGCGAGCTCGCCGGTCCACGCATCGTTCACGATGGCGAAGCTGGCGTTCCCCGTGACCGGGATCCTTGCCAGGACCACCTCCTCGTTCATCTGGAGGGAGGCGCCCAGGGAGGACAGGGCCACCATGCCGAAACCGGCGTAGATCTGGTACGCATACGGTCCGTCCACGACCACCGGGCCGGAGGGTTGGACGGGCATGTACTGCGCGATCAGGTCGGCCTGCTGGACCGGTCCAAGTGCCGCTTCGGCGCTGGCATCCCAACGGAGCGTGAAAACGATGCTGGCGAAGACCCCGACGAAGTCGGCGGTCGGATGGATGCGGATCTCCAGCTCGTTCCCCTCACCGTGGAAGAGGCCGATATCCATGGGTGACTGGGCGCTGGCGCCTGCGGTAAGGCCGATCGCGGCCAGGAATGAAAGAAGCGTTCTCATGGTGTTGTCGTGATAAGGTTGATCATGGCATCTGCTCCACCCGCACCGCCGTCGGTACACTACCCCCGACCACCTGCAGGATGCGGTCGCGGTCGTTGTTGGAACCCGCGTATTTGACCTGGCCGTCCATGTTGACGTCCGCGTTCAGATAGCCGTTGGAAACAGCGGTAGGTACGTTGCCTCCAACCTCGGCCAGGACCGGGTCGCGGTCGTTGTTGGCCCCGGCATATTTCACCAGGCCATCGTTGGTCACATCGCCGCACCACAAGGTCCGGGTGCCCCCGATGTCGGCCTGGGCTTCGGTGCCGTAAGCAGGCACGCTGCCGTTGGTCAGATCGATCGCTGCAGCGGTGCTGCTCAGCGCGACCGGCGCAAGGGTCATCACGCCCAGGTGGTTGCGGTGGAAGACCGTGAGGTAGTAGTTGTCCGCAGAAGCAGCGAAGCTGACGGGCGACGTGCCGTCCACGTCCACCACATCGCCATCGCGCTGCACCAGGGCGCAGCGCGTGGCCAGCACGAGCGTGTTGTCGTTCTTGTCACGGAGCTGCACGTAGATCCAGTCCACAATGGCATCGTTACCGGTGGTGGTGAGCACGGAAGCATTGATCGTCTCGTCGCCGCCACCCACCTGCACGAAGCCGAGCGCGGTGTAGGGCTCGCCCAAGGGGACGAGCCCGTTGGTGCGCAGCCCATCGTCCATCAGGCCGGTGCCGCTGTTGAACGGCCCTTGGAGCAGAGCGCGGATGTTCAGCTTCACGCGCACCGGCTCGCCCTGTTGGAAGCCCTGGGTCAGGATGTGGTTTCCGTTGGACAAGGTGGCGGTGAAGGGTTCGCCGAGCGTGGTGGAAACGGTGAGGGAACCCACGGTGAAGCTGCTGCCGGCGGTGGCGATCACCTGGCGCTCGAGCGTTTGCGCGTTTGCGAGCGACGCGATGGCGCATACGGCCAAGAGGAAGGTGTTGCTGCGGATCATGGTCGTAGAGGGCTTAGTGTTCATTGGTCACGACCAGGAGGCGGTTGAAGATGTTCCAGTTGTCGTCACCGGTGTTCTGCACTTGGAATTGCAGGTTCACGCTACCGGTGCAGGGGGCCTCCCACACATCGAGATAGCTGATCGGCATCGGCCGGCCATGCTCCGTTACATCAAGGGGCGGGCGATAGGTCAGCAGGGCCGTGGTGGTACTTGCGCATCCAGTGATCTGGACCCTGTATTGAAAGTCATCGATGCCGGACCCCCCGCCCAAGTAACACATGGTCTGGGCCTGGATCATCAGCCGGTCCCCGGTGGTCACAGCCTGGGCCACTGTGTTCGTCGCATTCTTCCAACCACTATTGCCAGCATATGAATTGGGTGCCGCCGTCTTGGCGTAGCCCATCGGTGGTGCGGACATGGCGGTCGTCTGGAAGGTGCCATCGCTGAAATGGATCGTGTCCACCTGGTCGAACTGAACATTCCCATCCGCGTTGACCGACAAGATGGAGACGGACGCAGCTACACAGCTATTGGTGATATTGGTTCCGAACAGCATGTCGTGTGTGCTGGAGGTAGCCGCCCGCCCCCCAGCGTATGGGTCAAAATGGTTCGTCCGCCAGAGAAATGAGTCGGCAGATGCCAGCTCTACGGTGTAGACCAAGTTCTCATTGACCGGGACCAGATCGGTCAACGTGATGGTGTTCCAACCGTTCACGGAGGTGCTCAGCGACTGGGAGTGGAGCAATGCGCCCGTGTTCCCTTCCCCGCTATAAATGCTCAGTGTACCGGATGTCATGGTGTAGAAACCGCCCCTCCAACTAACGGAGTTCAGGTCTCCGGAACTGTTCGCCGTGAACGACTGCCAGGTGGCGGTCGTGTTGATCTCGGAGGTCCAGGCCGCCGAATAACCTGCAGAGTTGTCATCCGCCTGTGGAATGCAGGTTGTACTGGAGATCCCCGATCCGGCGGATAAGTTCCGCAATCCGCTCAGGTCCACCTTCAGCGTTCCGCCAGCATCGGTGATGGCCAGGCTATCGCCATCCAGGGCAAGCGCCGTGTTCAATTCGTTGGTGGGATCGACATCCGTAGGCGCCGTGCTCATGGACGTGCCATCGCTGAAGTGGATCGTGTCCACCTGGCTCAGCTGCACGCCACCGTCCGGATCCACCTGCAGCAGGTCGACCGTCCCGGCAACGCACACATTGGTCACGGTCGTCCTGAATTTCTGGTCCGTGATGGGGCCTTCGCTGGATCGGCCTTCTGTGTATGTTTCCGCATTGTTCTGGACCCAGATGAAGTTCGTTGGCGAGATCAATTCCATGGTGTAGACAGCACTCGCCACAACGGGGATGGGTGTGGCCAATGTGGCGGTGTTCCATCCGGTCACTGTGGCCCCGAGGGGCTGGGTCAACAGCAGCGTTCCGCCGTTGCCTTCACCACTGTACATGTTCAGTGTTCCAGTGGTCATATGAAAGTAGATCTCATACCAACTCACATCCACCAGGTCGCCGGTGCTATGCACGGTGAACGATTGCCAATAGCTGGTCTGGACGCTTCCCCCGTTAGCACCGGAGGTATACTGTGCGGAGAGGTCATCCGGCTGGGGTATGCATCCTGGGCCGGTGATGCCGGAGCCGGGGGCGAGGTTCCGCAATCCGCTCAGGTCCACCTTCAGCGTTCCACCGCCGTCGGTGATGGCCAGGCTGTCACCGTCCAGGGCAAGGGCCGTGTTCACTTCGTTTGTGGGGTCGGCGTCGGCATCGTCCTTGTCGGCCACAGTGGCCGCGTGCAGGGCGTAGGGCACGCTGCGCAGCTGCTGCGTACCGAGTTCGGTGTAGCTGGAACCACCGGCGGGGTCCATCTCCACCTTCAGGTGTACCGGGCTGTTCGCCCAATCGATGGCCGCCAATGTGCCGGTCACCGGTGTTCCATTGCCCACGACCAGGTCCACCAGGCCCAATGCGTTCGTGACCACATTATGCGTCTCCTGGTAGATGGCCGGGTCCGTCACCACATAGTGCAAGCCCATGCGGAAGCTCACCGCGGTGTTCGCGATGGGGTCGCCGTTGGCGTCGCGCACCACGGCCTGGTAGTTGAAGCCCTGGGGGGGCTGGGCCTGCGCGGCGACGCCGATGAGGAGGAAAAGAAAGGGAAGGAAGGAACGTTTCATGGCAGAGGTTTTTAACGTTTCGGCTGCAAGTGTCCAACCCCGAAGCCCGGAGGGCATGGACCATTGTTCCAAAGACATGGACCATTGTTCCATGCTTCGCAAACCCCTGAAGGACAGACAAGAAATATCGCCTCAGCTGCGGTCCTCACTGGGCGGCGCGCCGAAGGCCTTGCTGTAGGCCCGGCTGAAATACTGCGGATCGTTGAAGCCGACCGCGTAGGCCACCTCGGAGATCCGGAGCTCCGGGTCCTTCAGCAGCTCCCGTGCTTTCACCAGCCGCAGGTGCCGCACGTAGTTGGCCGGACTCTCGCCGGTGAGGGCCTTGATCTTTCGGAAGAACTGGGTACGGCTCAGGCCCAGCGCCGAGGCGATCTCGTTGGCCCCGAACGCGCTGTTGTCCAATTGGGTCTCCAGCTGTTCACGGACCTTCTGGATGAAGGCGTCCTCGGGTTGGATGTCCACATCGGCGACCGGCTCCGGCGGCACCCCCTGCGCATAGCGCGCCTTCCAGCGGTCGCGCAGCGCCAGCAGGTTGCCCACGCGCAGTTGCAATTCCTCCGCGTGGAAAGGCTTGGAGAGGTAATCGTCCGCGCCGCGCTTGAGGCCGCTGATGCGGTCCTCCACCTGGGAACGCGCCGTGAGGAGCACGACCGGAATGTGGCTCGTGCGTTCATCCGCCTTCAGTTCAGCCACCAGGGCGAAGCCGTCCTTCAATGGCATCATCACATCGCTCACCACGATGTCGGGCACCAGTTCCACGGCCTTCTCCAGACCAAGCTGGCCGTTCTCCGCGAAGGCCACGCGAAAGGCATCGCCCAGGCTTTGCGCGATGTGCTCGGCCATGTCCGCATTGTCCTCCACCACGAGGACCAGTGTCCGCTCATCGGCTTCATCCACTTCCCCGTTCTCCGAAAGGACCGGCGTCTGGGTGACGACCGCTGGTGCGATCGGCTGATCCGGCACGGTCACAACCGCGGCGTTGCGTGTCACGGGCAGCTCGACTGTGAATGTGCTGCCCACATCCAGCGTGCTTTCCACGGAGATGCTGCCACCGAGCGAGCGGACGAGTTCCTGTGTGAGTGCCAGGCCTACACCGCTGCCCATCTGGTCGTCCGGCGTGCGGCTGCTCTGGTAGAAGCGATCGAAGACGTGCGGCAGGTCCGCCGGCGGGATGCCGATGCCGGTATCCGTGAAGCGCATGCGGAATCGGCGTTCATCGGCTTCGAGCAACAGGTCGAGCCGGCCACCAGCGGGCGTGAACTTGATGGCATTGCTCACGAGGTTATGCACCACTTTGGTGAGCTTCTCGCGGTCCAGGTCCATGAGGAAGGTCTCCGGCTCGGCGCGCATGTCCATCGTTACGCCCTTGGCCTCGGCCAACGAGTAGAGCGATCGGTACAGGTGCCCGACCACCGCCATCGCGTCGGCCTGCACGATGGTGCTCTTCAGTTTCCCGGCCTCCAGCTTGTTGAGGTCGAGGATCTGATCGATCAGGGCCAATAAACGATGTCCGTTCTGCAGGATCAGCTCGGTGTCTTTCTCGGCATCCTTGTCCGGTGTGGTGGCGAGGGCCTTCTTGCGGCGTTCCGCAGGACCGAGGATCAAGGTGAGCGGCGTGCGGAACTCGTGCGAGATGTTGGTGAAGAAGCGGTTCTTCAGTTCGTCGAGCTCCGCCAGCTTGGATGCGCTGGCCTCGATGATGGCCTTTTGCCTACGCGTGGTCCGGTAGCGGTCCCAGGCGAAGGCCCCGAACGCGAGCAGCAGCACCAGGCCGCCCAGGAGGAATCCACGCGTGCGTTGGGCGTTCGTCAATCGTTCGGCCTGGATGGTGCGTTCCTGGGCGAAGGCCAGGCTGTCAGCGGCCTGTTTGGAGCGATAGGTGTACTCGAACTGGCCGCGCAAGGCGGACCGCACCTGGGATCCATCGTTGATCTCCGCCTCGGCACGCTGGGCCAGTTCGTGCATGGCCAGCGCCTGCTGGTAACGCCCTTGCTGCTTGTAGATGCCGTACAGACCGGAAGCGGCGGTCGCTTGCGCGTCCACGATACCCAGTTCCTGGGAGAGCGCGAGCGAACGCAGGAACAGGTGCTCGGCTTCGCCGTGTTCTCCCTGTACCATCCGGGCGTGCGCCAGCCCGCTCAAGGAATGCACGAGCAGGCTCTGGTACCCGGCTGAATCGTCAATGGCCACGCTGCGCTCCAGGAGGTCGACCGCATCTTTCACCCGGCCCGCCTTCACCAGGAAGCCGCCGAGCTCCCGCGAGGTGTTGGAGATGCTTCGCACATCCCCGATCCCGCGTAGTAATTCCAACGAACGCGTGCTCAGGTCCAGGGCCTGTCGGAGATCACCGCGAGCCGCCTGCAGCTTCGCCATCTCCTCCAACTCCACGGCCAGGTCCCTGTCCACACCGCGTTCCTTGAAGATCCCTGCGGCACGCTCCCGCAACTGCAACGCCTCTGCCGTGTCGCCCAGGTAGACGCGCACATCCGCCAGGGGACCGAGCGCGTTGGCCATACCGGTCCGGTCGTTCAGTGCCTCGCGGATGGCGATCGCCCGGTAGAGGTTTTCTGATGCCTGGCCCAACAGCCCCATCTCCTGGTACGCGATCCCGATGTTCGTCAGGTTGCCCGCCATCAGTGCACTGTCTCCCAGTTGCTGGGCCAGTTCGAAGCTTTCCTCGTACGCCGCAACGGCCTTTTCCAGATCACCCTGGTCCGCGTACATGTTTCCCAGGTTGCTCTGTAGCCCGGCGAGGTGGCTCCGCTGCCCAAGTGAGCTTCGGATGGGTATGCATTTCTCGAGTAGCACGATCGCACTGTCCAGGTCTCCACGCACCGCGAAGGAGATGGCCAGGGTGTTCATGGCGTTCGCCTGCCAGGCCTTCGAACCCGAAACTTTCGCTTCATCGAAAACGAGCATGGCCAGTTGCTCGGCGCTGTCGGGGTCAGAGTACATGTACTCCTGCCAGATCAGTTCCGACAGGGCGTCCCATCGCATGGTGTCCGGCGCGGTGTCATCCGACCAGACCCGTCGTAGGCTGTCGGCGTTGAATTGGGCGGTCGCATCGTATCCCAAGCTCACTGCGCACAACAGTACGACCAGAGAACGGCGAGCGACCCATCCGGACATGCGCTCTAAAGTAGGGCGACGCTGAAGTGCAGGGGCGTCAAGGCCCCGACCATTTCATGATGTGACCTTCTCCCCGTCATCCCCGCTGGCGCGGGTCTCCGATCCGTGCCCGTCCATCTTCGCCCTCCCCCGAAGCGGTCCACCGGCCCACCCCTTACCAAGAGCGACCGATCATGATGATCTACCGGTGGACCGCTCCAGGCTAGGGCAATTGCTCGGTGCGGACCGCCGTGGGCACCGTTCCGCCGATGTTCACCAGGATCGGGTCACGGTCGTTGTTGGCGCCGGCGTACTTCACGGTGCCGTCCATGTTCACGTCGGTCGGTAGGTAACCGGTGGTGGTGGCGGTGGGTATCGTACCGCCGATGGCCACCAGGATGGGGTCGCGGTCGTTGTTCGCCCCGGCGTACTTGATGAAGGCATCGTCCACCACGTTGCCGGACCAGAGCACCAGCGTGCCGCTGACCGTGTTCTGGGCATTCGTCCCGTAGGTGGCGGTGCTGCCGTCGGTCAGGTCCACGGTGGTGGGTGAAGCGGTCAAAGCGACCGTGTTCAGGGTCATCACGCCGAGGTGGTTGCGGTGGTGGACGGCGATGTAGTAGTCATCGGCGGGTGCATCAAAGCTCACGGGCGAGGTGCCGTCCACGTCCACCACGTCGCCGTCGCGCTGCAGCAGGGCACAGCGGGTGGCCTCCACCAGGGTGTTGTTGTCCTTGTTGCGCAACTCGAGGAACACCCAATCGACGACGGCATCGTTGCCGGCCAATGCCAGGACGGATGCCGTCGTCGTTTCCCCTCCTCCTCCCACCTGGGTGTAACCGAGTGCGGAGTACGGTTCGCCGACTGGCACCAGGCCGTTGTTGCGAAGGCCGTCGTTCATCAGGCCGCTGCCGCTGTCGTAGGGGCCCTGCAGGAAGGCGCGCAGGGAAAGGGTCAGCGGATGGCAGCCCGGCTCCGGCCCCAGATCGGTGATCGTCCATCCATAAGTGCCGGTGAGCAGATCGTGCGCGGCCTCCCCGGCGCAATAATAGCTGGCGTTGGCTCCCAGAACGAGGTTTGTGGGGATGCCGCTCTCACCGGGATCCAAGGTGGCCCAGCCGATCAGGATGCTGTCGTAGTTGTCGGTCGATAGGCTCGTGTTGGTGAACATGTTGCCCATTTGAATGGCATGCTCGATGTTCCATGACGCGAGCGATCGATCGAAGCTCTGCGCGCCGTTGAACATGCCGAGGAAGCTGTTGACCTGGTGAACGTCCCAACTATCCAATTCCCTATTGAACGCGGTGGCCCCCTGGAACATAGACGCCAGGTTCGTCGCGCTGCTCATGTCCCATGCGCCCAGCTCCTGGTCGAATTGGGGCGAGTCCCGGAAGCAATTGGCGAACTGCGCGATGTGGCTCACATCCCAGGTCGCCAGGGGCGAGTTGAAACCGGTGGATTGCCGGAACGCGGAACCCATGTCGGTGCAATTGCTCAGGTCGGGTGCGTCCGTGGCGGAGATCTGGAGGTTGTTGCAGCCACGGAAAGCCTGTGACATGGAACTCCAGGAGTTGCTGCCCCACTGCGTCACATCGAGGATCTTGTTCCTATCACCGGCGCCGTTGAAGTAGATCCTCGGGAAGGATCCGTTGATGGCCACGGTATGGCTACCTGCGGATGCGTAGATGTGCGTGGCGTCCGTGCTCGCATCGGCATCGGAACGGGCCGTGAACGCACCGTCACCCCAGTCCACGAAATAGTCATAACCGGAGCCCGTGGTCGGGATGGTGATGGACTCGTTGGCCGTGGTGGTCTGCCAGGTGGTGACGAACAGCTCGCCGTTCGGGCAACCGAGCCCTGCGTCCGTGATGGACCAGCCGTGCAGGTCGATCAGGTCCACCCTCCCGGACCATCCCGCGCAGAAGGTGGCATCGGCCGCAGCGAACGGAACACCGGATGGAACGGTCGTCTCGCCCGGATCCAGCGTGGACCATCCGTTGAGCAACAGATCATAGTTCGCGGTGGAAAGTCCCGAGTTGGAGAACATGTCCGTCGCGTCGCTCAGGCTGCTGATGTCCCAGCTGCTCAGGTCCCGATCGAAGGCGTTCGCACCGAAGAACATGTCGCTCATCAGGGACACACTGGAAACATCCCAGGCGGACAGATCCTGGTCGAAGGCATCGGCCTGCTGGAACATGCCGGTCATGTTCGTGATGTGGCTCACGTCCCACGGGCCGATGGACGAGTTGAAGTTGTTCGACCCACGGAACATCCCGGCCAATGAGGTACAGGCGGACAGGTCCGGGGCATCGCTGGCGCTCACCTGGATGTTCTCGCAGCTTCGGAACATGAAGGTCATGTCGCTCCACTGCTGAGTGCCCCATTGCACCACATCGATGATCTTGTTCACGTCGTCCGAGCCGTACAGCATGAACCGCGGGTGGGCGCCGATCATGCGTACCTGGTATGTACCGGGAGCCGAGTAGACGTGCGTGGCATCGGCGGTGCCCCCGGCGGTCGAATGTGCGGAGATCATCCCGTCCCCCCAGTCGGCCACGTAGTCGAACCCGCTGCCCACCGCGGGCATGGTGATGGTGTCGTTCGCCACGCTGGTCTGCCAGGTGGTGATGAAGGCATCGGCGGTGGTGCACGATGTGCCGCCATCCGTGATGCTCCAGCCCTGGGTGTTGATCAGGGAGGCATGGGCATCCACCGCCAGGCAGAATTGGCTGAGACCTCCTTCGAGGGTCACTCCGGAGGGAACATCATCGATGCCATCACCCGCCGTGCCGCTGGTATCGGTGGCCCAACCGATCAGCGTGGCGTCGTAGTTGAACGTGGAGAGTGTGACGTTCAGGAACATGTTGGCCATGCCCGTCACGTTGCTGATGTCCCATTGGCCGAGGTTGCGATCGAAGGCGTCCGCGTCACGGAACATGCCGCCCAGTTCCGTAGCGCTGTGCATGTCCCATTCACCGATGCCCTGGTCGAATACGTTGGCGTTGCGGAACATCGCACCGAAGTCCTGCACATTGCCAACGTCCCAACCGGTGATGTCCGCGTTGAACTGGCTGCCGTTGTAGAACATCGCGTTCATGGTGGTCACGCCGCTCACGTCCCAGTTCCAGTTGGTGCCGGGGTCCTGTCCCAGTGCATAGCAGTTGTTGAACATGCTGCTCATGTTGGTGACCGTGCTCAGGTCGGGGACATCGGTGGCTGTCACGTCCAGGTTGGTGCAGTTCCGGAACGCACTGGCGAACGAGTCCCAGGCGATGTCGCCCCACTGTTCCACGGTCCGGAGCTTGGTGCGGTACGGTTCGTTCTGCAGATGGATGCGCGGAAAGGTGCCATGGATCGAAACGGTGTATGTGCCGGAGGCGGCGTAGACATGGGAGGCATCGGTATTGCCATCGGCATCGGAACGATGGGTGAAGGACCCATCGCCCCAATCCACGATGTAGTCGTAGCCCGATCCGGTGGTGGGGATGTTGATGGGTTCGTTGGCGGTCTGGGTCAGCCAGGTGGTGATGAAGGGCTGGTCGGTGCAGCCCAGGCCCGCATCGGTGATGGTCCATCCGTTGGCATCGATCAGGTCCTGGCGCGCACCGGCGCCCGCGCAGAAGGTGAGCCCCTGGGCGCCGAGGTCGAGCCCGTTGGGCACCGCGGTCTCCCCGGGATCCTGCGTGCTCCAGCCGATCAGGGTGCTGTCGTAGTTGGCGGTGGACAGGCCGCTGATGTCCAGCATCTGCGACACGTCGGTCACGCTGCTGATGTCCCAGTCCCCGAGGTCCTGGTCGAACGCGTTGCAGACCAGGAACATTTGGGCCATGTTCGTCACGTGGCTCACGTCCCAGGAGCTCAGGGGTTGGTCGAAGCTGCTGGCTTCGCGGAAGGCCTGGAACATGTCGGTGATGGTGCTCACATCCCAGTTGTCCATCGGTGCGTTCATCAGCGGGCACCCGCGGAACATGTTGTTCATGGAGGTGCATTGGCTCAGGTCCGGCGTGTCGGTGGCGCTCACCTGCAGGTTCGTGCAGCCGTGGAAGGCCTGGGCCATGGACTTCCAGGCCATCGCACCCCACTGACCGACGTCGGTGAGCTTCAGGCGATCGACGGCATTGATCGAGTAGATGCGCGGAAAAGTCCCGCCGATGCGCACGGTGTGGGATCCCGCGGTGGCGAACGTGTGCGTGGCGTCGGTGGTGGCGCTCGTGTCGCTGTGCAGGGTCACTGTTCCATCGCCCCAATCCACGTAGTAGTCGTATCCGATGCCGGTGGTGGGGATGGTGATGGGTTCGTTGGCGGTGGTGGTCTGCCAGGTGGTCACGAACTCATCCGCGGGCGCGCAGCCGCCGAGGCCGGCATCATTGATGGACCATCCGTGGTCGGTGATCAGGCTCTGGCGGGCGGCGGCACCGGCGCAGAAGGTGAGCCCGGTGGCTCCCAGAGCGAGCCCGGTGGGTATGGCGGTCTCCCCGGGATCCAGGGTGCTCCAGCCGATCAGCGTGGCATCGTAGTTCGCCGTGGACAGTCCTGTATTTCTGAGCATGGTGCTCATCGTGTTCGCGCTGCTGATGTCCCATGCTCCCAGGTCCTGATCGAAGGCGGTCGCTACGTCGAACATCCCGGCGAAACTGGTCACCTGATGCACATCCCAGCCGCTGATATCCTGGTTGAACGCACCCGCCCCTTGGAACATCAGCCCCATGATGGTCACCTGGCTCACATCCCAGCCACCGATGTCCTGGTCGAAGGCGTCGGCGTTCTTGAACATGGCCAGGGTGTTGGTCACCTGGCCCATGTCCCAGCCGTCGAGCGGTTGGTTGAACGCATGGGCATCCTGGAACATGCGGCGGGTGATGGTGATCGTGCTCACGTCCCAGTTGTTGAGCGGCGAGTTGAATGTGGTGCAGCTGCGGAACGTTCCCTCCAGGGAGGTACAATTGGACAGGTCGGGTGTGTCCGTGGCGGAGATCTGCAGGTTGCTGCAGCCCTCGAACGCATCGTTCATGGAGGCCCATTGGATGTTGCCCCACTGGGTCACGTCCAGGAGCTTGGTCTTGTCACCGGCATCATTGAAGTAGAGCTGCGGGAAAGCACCGCCGATCCGGATGGTCTGCAGCCCTGCGCTGGCGAAGGCGTGGGTGGCATCGGTGGTGGAGCTGGTGTCGTTGTGCAGGGTCACCGTTCCATCGCCCCAGTCCACATAGTAGTCGTATCCGGTCCCCGTGGTGGGGATGGTAATGGTCTCATTGGCTGCGGTCGTTTGCCAGGTGGTTACGAACTCATCCGTGGGTGTGCATCCGGCAGGGCCGGCGTCGTTGATGCTCCAGCCGTAGGTGTTCACCAATGCTTGTTTGGCGAGTGCACCGGCACAGTAGGTAAGCCCAGTGGCACCGAGACTGAGCCCGGTGGGTATGGTCTCCCCGGGGTCCAGCGTATTCCAACCGATCAGCGTGGCATCGTAGTTCGCCGTGGACAGTCCTGTATTTCTGAGCATGGTGCTCATCGCGTTCGCGCTGCTGATGTCCCAAGCTCCGAGGTCCTGATCGAAGGCGGTCGCTACGTCGAACATCCCGGCGAAACTGGTCACCTGGCTCACATCCCAACCGCTGAGGTCTTGGTTGAACGCACCCGCCCCTTGGAACATCAGCCCCGTGATGGTCACCTGGCTCATATCCCAGCCACCGATCGCCTGGTCGAAGGCGTCGGCGTTCTTGAACATGGCCAGGGTGTTGGTCACCTGGCCCATGTCCCAGCTGTTGAGCGGTTGGTTGAACGCATGGGCATCCTGGAACATGCGGCGGGTGATGGTGATGTTGCTCACGTCCCAGTTGTTCAGCGGCGAGTTGAAGGCGGTGCAGCCGCGGAAGGTCCCCTCCAGGGAGGTGCAGGCGGACAGGTCGGGGGTGTCCGTGGCGGAGATCTGCAGGTTGCTGCACCCATGGAAGGCATCCTGCATGGAGGCCCATTGGATGTTGCCCCACTGGGTCACGTCCAGGATCTTGGTCTTGTCGCCGGCATCATTGAAGTAGAGCTGCGGGAAGGTCCCGCTCACCCGCACCTGGTGCGTGCCTGCCGTGGCATACACGTGCGTGGCATCCCCGATGTAGCCGGAGAGGATCGTACCATCCCCCCAGTTCACCGTGTAGTTGTAGCCACCGCCCGTGGTGGGGATGGTGATGCTCTCATTGGCCGAGGTCGTCTGCCAGGTGGTCACGAAGTCGTTCGGCGATTGGGCGTGGCCGATCAGTGCGGCGAGGATGAACGTGGCGCCAAGGATCGATCGTGCTTGCATGCAGGGTGGAGGGTTGGTAAGGAGCGGATTTGAAAGGGCAGTTTAGCCCCGTCCGTCACGGAACACCTAATTTGCTGCGTCTACAATGGGTCTATTCGGAAGCTATCGCCTGGGCATGAGGTCCTTTCGCTCCGTCTTGAGAGCTGGATATGCGTGTTCTGTGGTCTGCTTTTTGGCCTGTGTAGACGCATCTGCACAGGAGCTGCTCCCTCGCTATCCGGACACCTTGTCGCATGTTCGGTCGCTGGTGGATAAGGCGGAACTACTCTATCGGTCGGATGAATTGGTGGGGAAGTTCCAATTGCTCCAAGAGGCCGGGCGGCAGATGGATCGGGTGCAGGATGTCGCCCTGGTGCTCCACTACCAGGACCTGATGGGCCACACGCTTTGGGATCTGGGGGCCACGGACGTGGCGCTGGGGTACTATCGGGCGGCCATCACCACATCCAAGAGGATCCAGCCCGGCCGGTCCAACATGCCCTGGCGCTACCTCGGCCAAATGGGTGCCGCGTATCTGGAACTCCATCAGCTGGACAGCGCGCTGTTCTATTTCCGGCTGGCACGGGATGCCGCCCATGGGGTGAGCGGTCCCTGGTTCGCCTCCTCCCTGAACAATCTGGGCATGGCCCACCTGCAACTGGGCGAGTTCGGTGCGGCCCTGGCCTACTACGACTCGGCCACGGCAGCGCTCCGGTCCAGGGATGCCCAGAGCCGGCTATTGGCCGTGAGCATCCTGGACAACCGCGCGGACGTGGCATTGGCGATGGACCGGGTCGAGGACGCGTTGCCCATCGTCCGGACCAACCTGGACAGCCTGTTGCGCATCGGTCTGGAGTATGACAACGGACGCGAGAAGTACGCGCGCTACCGGTTCAAATACGTCGATCTGCTGCTGCGTGCCGGCCGGGCGGACGAGGCCGTCCGGGAGATGGATGGCCTGGAGCGCTTTGTGCGGGGCATGGGCGACCGTCTCGATCCCCAGGTGCGCATGAAACTGGCCGACGCCCGATTCCGGTTCGCCCGCGCGCAGGGTGATGCATCGGCGCTGGCCTCCGCCGCCCAGGCCTTGGTGGCATTGCGTGACAGTCTGTCCGAGGTGCGCGCCCGCGAGAGCTCCATGCTCACCAGTGGATTGGCGGACCTCAGTACCGTCCGGTTGAAGGGCGAGATGGACGCGAAACTCCGCTTGACGCAGGCCGAAGCGCGTGCCGCCGACGACCGGGCACGCTCACGCACAGTGCTCGCGCTGCTCGTCACACTGTTCTCCGTGATCACCATCCTGAGCCTCACCATGTGGTGGCGCGCCCGCGTGCGCCGCAAGCAGACGGAGAAGGAACTGCTGGGCATGGAGTTGGAGCACAAGCGCAGGGACCTGCAGCAGATGGGGCTCGAGTTCGCCCACCGCAAGGAGCGCGCCGAAGCGTTGGAGCAGCTGGCATCCGACCTGGACCGCGCGGACGGGGACGGTGTCGCCGCCGTGGCCGCGGACCTGAAGGCGAAGGCCAGTGCCGAGGTGCGCCTGGAGGAGCGCCGGGAATGGCTGCACCAGCAGGTGGAAACAGTGAACAGCGCGTTCTACGAAGCGCTCCGCACGCGTTACCCGCAACTGGCCCCCACCGAGGTGGAGCTTTGTGGCCTCATCCGGTCCGGCTTCAGCAACAAGGAGGTCGCCGAGTTGCGCAGCATCACCCCGAAGTCGGCCCGCATGGCGCGCTACCGCCTGAAGCGAAGGCTCGGCATCACCGGCGACATCGAGGAGGTGCTGCGGGCGATGTGAGGTCGCGTGGACGGACCGCTGCCGCACCCCGCGCTACGCATAGCGCCAACGGCGCGCGATCCGGACCAGGTGCAGCATCACCGGCACCTCGATGAGCACACCCACCACGGTGGTCAGTGCCGCGGCGCTGTTCAATCCGAAAAGCGCGATCGCCACGGCCACGGCCAGCTCGAAGAAATTGCTCGCCCCGATCATGCTCGCCGGGGCACAGGTCCGGTAGTCGATCCCCAGCAACCGCCCGCCTTTCCAGGTGAGGAAGAAGATGAAATAGGTCTGCAGCGCGAGCGGAACGGCGATCAGGAGGATGTCCATCGGGTCGTCGAGGATCCGCTGGCCCTGGAAGGCGAAGAGCAGCACCAGTGTGGCGAGCAGCGCGGTGATGGAGAGCGGCTTCAGTATCGGCAGGAAACGGCCCTTGAACCAGGTCTCGCCCCTGCTGCGTATCAGCAAACGATGGCTCAGGTACCCGGCCACCAGGGGGATCACCACGAACACGACCACCGAGGTGATCAGCACGCCCCAGGGGATGGAGATGCCCGAGATGCCCAGGAGCAGTTGCACGATCGGGATGAACAGCACCAGCAACAACAGATCGTTCACGCTCACCTGCACCAGGGTGTAGTTCGGGTCACCGCCGCTGAGGTAGCTCCACACGAACACCATGGCCGTGCAGGGCGCCGCGCCCAGCAGGATGGCCCCGGCGATGTATTCCTTCGCCAGGTCGGGGGTGATCCACGCCGCATAGAGCTTGCTGAAGAAGAGCCATGCGAAGAAGGCCATGGTGAAGGGCTTGATGAGCCAGTTGACCACCACGGTGAGGCCGAGGCCCTTGAGTTGCGGGCCGATCCGGCGCACACTGTCGAAGTCCACCTGCACCATCATGGGGTAGATCATCAGCCAGATGAGAATGGCCACGGGAATGTTCACGTGGAACAGTTCCAACCCTGCCACGGCGTGTATGCCCGCACCGGCCACCCGACCGATCGCCATGCCGCCTGCGATGCACAACAGCACCCAGCCGGTGAGGTACTTCTCGAAGAAGCCGATGCCCTCCTGTGCCTTTGTCACCGGGCGGCCTGTTGCATCACGTACCACATTTCCGCGGCGATCTGCAGACAGCGTTCGTCGTAGCGTGCGCTTTCCTCCACCGTGCCATCGGCCTCCTTGGGATCGATGTAAGGCAGGCTGATGCGGTCCAACGCACCATGCACGAACGGACAGTTCCGGTCCGCCTCCGCGCAGGTCATCACCGCGCAGAAACCCGTCTGCGGGTTGGCCGGGTCGTCGTACACCTTGCTCCAGTGCGGTTCCGGTGCGCGGTCGTTCGAGAAGGAAACATTGTAGTGTGGGTTGGTTCCCTCGGATCCGTCCACGTGGAACCCGGCGCGCTCCAAGGCCGCCACGGCGCGTGTATTGAAGGCCGTGGCCTCGGTGCCACCGCTGTAGGTGTGCACATGGTCCAGCCCATGCATCCAGGCGGCGGTGGCCGCCCAGACCTGGCCGAGGTGGCTCCGGCGACTGTTGTGGGTGCAGATGAACGTGAGGTCGGCGGTGGCGCCGGCGGCCTTGCGTTCCTTCACGAACGCCGCGATCGCATCGAGACTTTCCTTGCGTTCGGCGGAGATGCCGGCCACGGCGGGCACCACGTGTGTTCCCACATAGCGCTGAAGATCGGGGTGGAGCGTCCGTTCCATGGTCGGCTGTGGGTTCGGTTCGAGGACGAGCAGAAGAGCGGGGAGGAGGAGCGGGTCCATGGGATCAACAACAGTTGCTGCCACTGCCGCAGCAGGCGGCCTTCAGCTCTGCTTTGTCACGCTGGGTCCGACCCCCGGCCTCGGGCCGGTCAAGGGGCTTCGTAGCGCTGACCGTAATGCTGAAGATGCCCACCTCGCTGTTCTTGAACGCCATGCGCTCTTCGGGGCTCAGGTAGTTGGCCAGGATGTCGTCGGGTACCACGATCGGCTTGCGACCCTGTACGCTCACGTTCGCGAAGCCCAGGTCATGGATCAGGCCGAGATAGTCGCTCTCTTGCGACGCCCCGCTCACGCAACCGGCATACATCTCCGCGGCCTGGCGCAGGTTCTCCGGCAGGGTTCCCTTCAGCACCACGTCGCTGATGGTGAAGTGCCCCCCGGGTTTCAGCACCCGGAACACTTCACAGAAGGCCTGGCGCTTGTCGGGCACGAGGTTCAACACGCAGTTGCTCACCACCACGTCCACCAGTCCACCACCGATGGGCAGCGCCTCGATGTCGCCCTGGCGGAACTCCACGTTCTGGAAGCCGAGCCTGGAAGCGTTCCCCTTCGCCTTTTCCACCATCTCGGGCGTGAAGTCCACGCCGATCACGCGTCCGTCCTCACCGGTGGCATGTCGGGCGATGAAGCAATCGTTGCCCGCGCCGGAGCCCAGGTCCAGTACGGTGTCACCGGGTCGGATGTCGGCGAATTGCGTGGGTAACCCGCAGCCAAGGCCCAGGTCGGCGTCCGGGGCGTAGCCGGCCAGGGCGCTGTAGTCCTCGCTCATGATGGTGGCCACCTCGTTGGTGCAGCCACCGCTGCCGCAGCAGGATCGGGCGTTGGTGTCCTTGTCCTGGAGGGCGATGTCCGCATAGGTGGCGCGGACCTGCCGCTTGAGCTCCTCGGGGCTTTGATGGTCCATGATATATCGTTCTTTTACGATGAAGTAACGTTCAACAGCAGGTGTCCGGCTGTTCGGCGATGCGCGCGAAAAGACCTTCGAAGGCCTTCAGGGCGCGCGCCCATTCGGCGCGGTCGATGCAGTAGCAGACGCGTGTGCCCTCGATCTCGCCCTGCACGAGCCCGGCCTCCTTCAACTCCTTCAAATGCTGGCTCACCGTGCTCTGGCTGAGGGGCAGCTCGTGCACGAGATCACCACAGACGCAGGTGCTCCGGCCGGCCAGCAGACGGAGGATCGCCACGCGGGCAGGGTGGGCCAGGGCCTTGGCGTAGCGCGCGACACGGTTGTCGCGCAGGGTGAAGTCGTCGAGCTTGGCTGTGGCCATGTCAATGTGATCGATCGCAAATATACGATGAATGAGCACAAGGCCGGACCACAAGGGTCGGAAGCCCCGTGGGTCCGGAGGCATGCGGAATGTCGATCGCGCCTACCGCACCACCAGCACCTGCCGATGCACCGGCGGGGCGTCCGTGGCGCCGATCCGCAGCACATAGCTGCCCGCGCCCAGCGTGGATACGTCGATGCCGCGTTGGGCCGTCCGGTAGGTGCCCGACCACACCGCGCGACCCCGCGCGTCCAGCAGGTCCACGTTGGCGGAATGCTCCCCTGCGCCGCGCACGAAAAGGCGGTCCGTCACCGGCACGGGATACACCTGGAGCGCCTCATCGCCCGTGGGTCCCGTCACGTCCGTGGCGACGCCGGGATCGATGCGGATGAGTTCGTTGGTGGTCGCGTTCACGCCCCAGATGTGCCCTTCCGGCCCGATCTTGATCCCCATCAATCCGGCGGACCCCGTCTGGATGCGGCCCAGTTCGGTGAAGTTCGGATCGGCCAGGTCGTAGATCACCACCTCGCCGGTGGCATGATCGCTCACCAGCAGGCGATCGCCGATCACATCGATGCCGGCGGGCTGCTGCAGACCGGAGGAGATGATCTCCTGCCAGGTGTAGCCGCCCATCATCGAATACTCCACATAGGTCTCCCACGGGCCGTAGGTGGCCGGACCGGTCACGCTGCCGGTGTGGATGTCCAGCCGCAGCACGCGCTGCCCGCCATGGTCCACCACGTACAACCAGCCGGTGTGCTTGTCCAGCACGCAATGGCTTACGATGTGGTCGTTCGGGTCCTTGGTGATGGTGAAATCGGCGTAGCGGCGGATGATCGCGTCGCCGTGGTAGTCGTTGCCCGGTCCGTGGTCGTTCATGAAGTCATGGCGCACGATGTCGCCGTTGAAGCCGTCCACCACCCAGTACACGTTGGCCTTCTCGTGCGCGATGCCCTGGCTGTTGGGCGTCACGTGCAGCATGTCGATATGGCTGCCGAGCCCGCCGAAGATGGGCTGGGCGTACACGGCCGGGTCGCTGTCCCACAGGGAGGGCCCGGTGAAGGGCGTACCGCCGTTGTGGTTCGCATCGAACACACCGGGGCAGGTGCTGAAGTTGCCGTTGTCGCCGAAGGCGATGCCGGTGGGCAGGCTCATGAAGTGCCAGGCGTTCACGTCGCGCTGCCACAGCCAGGTCATGGCGGGCCCGCCCACGTCCGTGAATTTCACCGTGCTGCCGCCGGTGGCCTCCACGTCCTTGTTGATCACCCACAGTTCACGGCGGGCCAGGTCGGGGTGGAAGTCCAGGTCGCGCGGCACCAGCAGGTCCTGGTCGGCGTTGGCCACCATCACCACCTGCGGCGTGCCGCTCAGGTAGTCGTCGATGATGTTCGGGATCGGGGTATTGATCACCACCGTGATGGTCATCGTGTCATTGGCGGGCACGAGGTCGGCGCCGCCGTTGATCGCATCGGCCCACACGGCCAGGGTGTGCGTGCCCGTGGTCATGGGCGTCCACGGCGTGCCGTGGGCGAAGGCATAGCTGGTGCCGGCCACCAGGTTCAGGCCGGTGATCGCTTCGCTCACCGCGGGGTCGTTGTCCACCCGGTAGTTCAGGGTGAAGCCGGTCACCGGATCGCCGCCGAGCGTCTTGATCGTGCCCTCCACCACCACATCGTCGTCCGCGAAGGCGTACAGCGGACAGTTCAACTTGGTCACCGTCATGTCGCGCGCCGGTGGCGGCTCGGCGGTGAAGGTGAATGTTTCGCCCAGGCCGGTGCCCACGAACTGGGCGGCGCTCACGCCGTCCACGAACACCTCGAAGCTGAGGCCCGCATCGCCCCAATCGTCGGCCCAGAAGATGTCGTAGGCCGCGCCCTCGGTCAGGCACCACGGGCCCTCGGTGATGGTCAGGTTGTCGCCATAGCCGCCGGGTGTCTGCTGTTGGGCGCCGGCGCCGTTGCAGCCCACGGCCGTGTTGCCGCCGAAGAAGATGGTGTTGGTGCCGCAGGGATCGCCATTGGGCAGCAGCTCCCAGTAGGTCTCGTAGCCGTAATCGTCCGTGGTCACGGCGATGGTCACCTCCACCTCGCCGGGGTTGCATTGGGCGGCGGCGAAGCGGGGGAGGATGAGGGCCGTGAAAGCGGCCAGGGCACTGAGGGTCCGGATCATGCCGTGAAACTACAGGCATCGCGCCATGCGGGCGGCATGTTCGGTCGAGGGATTCGCGCGATCCGACCCGACCCAGGGGATGCTCGGCGATCCGTGCCGTCCGCTACCTTGCCGGGGACCATGGACAAGGCCACCATCCAGCGGCAATTGCATGATACGCACGAAGCGTTCTTCGCGTACCTCACCGGGCTGTCGGATGCCGATCTGCTGGCCCGCCCGAACGCCAAGTGGTCCGCCCTGCAGCAGCTGGAACACATCGGCCGGAGCGTCCGCCCGGTGCGCCTCGCCTTCCATATCCCCCAGGCGGTGATGCGCGGCATCTGGGGCGGCGCCGACCGGCCCAGCAAGAGCTACGAGGCGCTGGTGGCGAAGTACCAGAGCAAGTTGGACCAGGGCGGACGGGCTCCGAGCCCCTTCGTGCCGCGCGGTGGGCGCCTCGCCGATCGCGCCCGGTGGGTCCGCCGCACCCGCCGCCAGGTGCGTGGGCTGTCGCGTGCCGTGGGGCGTTGGTCGGAGCAGGACCTCGACGCCTGCATCCTGCCGCATCCGCTGTTGGGAAAGGTCACCCTGCGGGAGATGCTCTACTTCACCATCCACCACGTGCAGCACCACCAGCGGCTCGTCGAGCGGAACCTGGCGTAGGGCTTTTCTTTGCCGGCATGGTCCATCACCCCCTCGCCATCCTGCTCACCGCCGTGGCCATGCTGCTCACCGGCCTGTTGAACGCCCAGGTGAACAGGCACCAGCTCGGCGCCTGGTACATGGGCTTCTGGCGCTTGGGCTTCGGGGAGGGCCGCTGGGGCGCACAGGGCGACGTGCAGTTCCGCAACTGGGATGCCGGCGCCGACCTCGAGCAACTGCTGCTGCGCGGCGGGGTGACCTATTCGCCGAAGAACGTACAGGCCACGCTCACCCTGGGCTATGCCTACATCCTCTCCGGCGCGCCCGGCGAAAGCACCGCCACCACCAACGAGAGCCGCGTCTACCAGGAGGCCCTGCTACCGCACCATCCCGGGTGGCGGCTCTTCCTCACCCACCGCTTCCGGTTGGAGGAGCGCTTCGTGCAGCATCAGGACTTCCGCACCCGGGTGCGCTATGCCCTTTTCCTGAACGCGCCATTGAACCGGCCCAAGGTGGGACCCGGGGCCGTGTACCTCGCGTTGTACGATGAGCTGTTCATCAACGGCGAGCGTGGCATCGGCGAAGGCCGCACGGTGTCCCTCTTCGACCGCAACCGGGCATACGGCGCCCTGGGCTACGCGCTGAACGACCACCTACGGCTGCAGGCCGGCGCCATGCTGCAGAGCACCGATGCGTGGACCAAGCCCCAGCTGCAGCTCAGCCTGCACGCGCGCTACTGAGCGCGGCGCCACCCGGACGGTGCCCCACTACCTTCGAACCCCATGCAGGACCTCGAGTTGATCGACCGCCTCCTTGCCCGCGGGGCCCAGGCCCGCGTGAAGGTGCAGCGCGAATTCGGCACGCTTTCCCCGGAGCAGCTCACCTGGAAACCCGGGCCCGACCGCTGGAGCATCGCCGAATGCCTGGAGCACCTGCGCGTCACCAAGGGCTGCTACTTCCCCGTGCTGGAGCAGATCACCACCGGCACCTACCGGATGTCCACCTTCCAGCGCTTCAGTCCCTTCACACGCTTGTTCGGCCGGTGGATGAAGGACCAGCTGACCGAGGAGGTGAAGAAGCCCATGCGCACCGTGAAGGCGTTCACCCCGGCGGTTTCCGCCGGCGGCCCGGAGACCCGGCAACAGTATCTGGACGACCTGGACGTTTTCCTGGCCTACCTTGGCAAGTGCCGCAGCGTGGACCTCGACGGCACGGTGATCGCCTCCCCGGCCACGGACATGATCACCTACAACTTGCGGAACTGCTTTCAGTTCCTGCTGGAGCATGAGCACCGCCACATCGGGCAGGGCATGCGGGTGATGGGGATGAACGGTTTTCCGAAGTAGGCCCGATGGCCGAACTTCATGCGCGGGACCTCCCCCCGACCTGAACCCAACACCGATGAACGCCGAGACCCTCGTCCGCACCTGGTTCGACCGCTGGACCACCGGTGACTTCATGCACCTGCCCATCACCGACGACTTCACCCACACCAGCCCCTTCGGCACCATCGCCGGCAAACCGGCCTACCTGGACCTGGTCCGCCAGAACACCGACAAGTTCCTCGGTCAGACCTTCACCCTGCACGATGCGCTCTACGCGGCCGACAAGGCCTGCGTGCGCTACACCGCGCGGCAGGGCGACAGCTTTTCGCTGGACGTGAGCGAATGGTATTACCTGCGCGACGGGCTGATCCAGAAGATCGTCGCATACTATCACATCGGTGAAGTGCGTCAGGAAAGGGAACTGCAAGGCGCATGAGGATCCCTCTGACCCTTTTCCTGGCGGTGCTGCTGGCCGCCACCGCCACCGCAAAGCCCCGCACCGTGCATGTGTTCGTGGCGCTGTGTGACAATGAGCACCAAGGCATCGTGCCCGTGCCCAAGGCCCTGGGCAACGGCCGCGACCTCAATGGCAACCTCTACTGGGGCGCGGCCTACGGCGTGCGGTCCTGGTTCAAGCGCTCGGCGGATTGGAAGTTGGTCGGCAGCGTGCCCGCCGACGATCCCGCCGTGCTCGAACGCCTGCTCTTCAAGCACGCCAAAGCCGATGTCTACCTGCTGGCCGACGCCTACGACGGCGCCCGCATCCGCTCCTGCGTGCAGGACTTCCTCCTGGCGGCCAACGGGCAGCAGGCGGTGCCGGTGACGCAGGAGGGCACGGCCCTGTCCTTCGGTGGCGGCGCCGACCTGGTGGCCTACGTGGGGCACGACGGCCTGATGGATTTTGCCGTGGCACCCGCCTACGGCGCGCCTCCGGCCGCACCGCGCGACGCCATCGTGCTCGCCTGTTACAGCAAACACTTCTTCGGGCCGCAGCTGCAACAGGCCGGTGCCACGCCCCTGCTGTGGACCACCCACCTGATGGCGCCCGAGGCCTACACCCTCACCGCCGCGCTCAGCGGCTGGGTGGCCCGCGAACCCGCCACCGCCGTGCGCGAACGCGCGGCCCAGGCCTACAACACCTATCAGAAGTGCGGCATCAACGGGGCGAGGAAACTGTTGGTGACGGGGTATTGAGCCACGTCGTGATGGTCCGTTCCCACGCGGGACGAACGGTGCGCCGCCGGTCCTAGCTTTGAAGGGATGCCCTCCGCCATCAGCCGCCGCGCTGCATTGCGCGCATCCGCCCTTTGTGCGCTCGGACTGGCCCTGCCGCGCCGGGGCTGGAGCAGGGTCGATGCCCCGACGCGCGATCCGGAGGTGACCGCGCACTTCCCCCACATAGATCCCGAAGTGGTGGCACAAGTGGTGGGCAGGTCCCATTTCGACCTGGAAGGGGTGAAGGCTCTGGTGGAACCCCGTCCCGAGCTGGCGCGCAGCGTGTGGGAGTGGCGGTTCAGCGATTTCGAATCCGCCATCGGGGCCGCCTCGCATGTCGGTCGGCGCGACATCGCCCTGTACCTGATGGACAAGGGCGCACGCCCCACGCTTTTCACCTTCGCCATGCTGGGTGCGCACGACGTGGTGCAGGCCGCCGTGGCCGCCGCCCCGGGCATCCAGCGCACCGCCGGTCCGCACGGCATCAGCCTGCTGGACCATGCCCATGCCGGTGGGCGCATGCAAGGCGACATGACCGCCATCCAGGTGGAGGACCTCCGACGCACTGTCGCCTTGCTGGAGGCCCTGGGCGATGCCGGTGGGCCGAATTACCTGGAGGTGTCCGCCGAGGAGCAGGGCAAATACCTGGGCGACTACCACTACGGTCCCGGCCCGGAGGACGGCTTCACCATCGACCTGAACATGCGGAAGCTCCTGGCCCTGGGCCCCATCGGCGGTGCGGGTGGCGCGCTGTACCGCATCGGCCCGGACACCTTCATTTACAATGGCGCGCCCAGCGTCACCGTCACCTTCCACGTGCGCGAGGGCTTGGTCCAGGCCCTCACCCTGCGCGAACCCTCCGTGGAGGTCACCGCGCGCAAGGTGAGCTGACCCGCCCCGTACATTGGAGCGATGGCCGCGACCAACGGCATGCGCATCCTGGTGCTTGGCGGCACCCGCTTCATCGGCCCCTGATCTGGCGCGAGAGCCAGGACCGCCGACCGAAGGGAGTGGTCCGTCCTCTCGTGCCAGTGTAGTCCTGGTCCTTGTTGGGCCCAAAGCACGGGAGGGCGCCAGGCTCGTCCTTCGTCCTCACCGGGGGAACTCCTGCGTCAGAAAGGGGCATGGCATACAGGGATCCCGTAGGTTTGGATGTGGAGAAGGGTGTGGCGACCAGCAGATCTATTTGAGGATAGAAATGAGCAATCTGAAATTATACTCTAAAACTTCAATATTTCTATTTTCCCTATTTGGAACAGCATTTTACGCTGCCATATTGTACAGTACAAATTTGAAAAGGGTTGGTGAGGGAAGATCAATATTTTCAACTATATTATTCGCAATGGCATGGAATTATGTACTACCTCATATAGCTTCAAAAATTGGATTAAATTTAAAATACTCTTTCTTCTTAGTAAATGCAGCGGCAGGATTAATTTTTGTTTACGTTCTGTGGGATAAACAGATCCCTAAAGACGCTGAATATAGGTCAGAGAGCATACTGATACCTTTGAGCATGTTGATCGCACTGTTTGCAATAGTTTTTATTCTTAACTATCTCAATTACCACTGATATCATCCGCTGATCCAGTGCGAGAGCCAGGACCGCCGACCGAAGGGAGAGGGCCCCGCCTCTGGTGCCAGTGTAGTCCTGGTCCTTGTTGGGACCAAAGCACGGGAGGGCGCCAGGCTCGTCTTTCGTCCGCACCGGGGGAACTCCCGCGCCATAGATCGGACACTATATTTAACGGAAACCATCAGGCGAGTTCGATGTCATGGAAATGCAGATGGGTAGAGACCGGTACTGGACGACATACATCGAGGACATGAACGGTGGCTTCGCGGGCTTTCGATTGCATCGTGAGAATTCCGATAAGATCGAGGTTGCAGCGGAAGTTATTTTTTGGGACGCAACAGGTGGGTTTACGATCGAGACGTTTGGCCGTGTATTGCAGATTGAGGTTGCCAGAGCATTGATAGCCGAGGCTGAAGAGATGATTGCGACCAAATAGAGCCCTGATCAGGCGCGAGAGTTAGGCCCCCGACCGGAGGGAGAGTGGGCGGTCCTCTTGGGCCGGGGCTAAAAAGCAAGAAGATAATGAAGAGAGGGCTCTATTATCTGCTGTTGTTCTCTTCGCTGATGTGCGTGCCTCTGTTCTGGTTCGCGGCACTCAACACAGCGGTGAGCTTGGAGTATGAAGTTGCTGAACCTGGGGACTGCATCTCACTGGTCACTGGATGGGACCTATGTCTTGTGAAGAAGGTGTTCATGGTTCTTGCCTATACGAGTGTGATCATATTCTTACTCCTTGCTGCTCTTTACAACAAGCTCGTGCGTCGTGGCTGACCAACGATCTGTCGCGAGAGCTAGGTCCGCCGACCGGAGAGAGGGGGCCATTCGTTCGTCCTCCGTTCTCACCCGACTAACCCCCACGCCCTAGATCGGGCCTTCATTCGATGGCAAGCTCGACCGCCCTTCCGACCCGCGCATTCAAGACCGCCAAGTCGTTCGAAACCTGGCTGGAGAAGAACCAGGAAAGCGCGGGCGGGCTCTGGCTCAAACTGTTCAAGAAGGATTCCGGGAAGAAGACGATCAGCTATGCGGAAGCCCTGGACGTGGCGCTCTGCTACGGATGGATCGATGGGCAGAAGAAGGCGCTCGATGCGGAAGCCTGGCTCCAGAAGTTCTGCCCGCGCAAGGCGAGCAGCGTCTGGTCCAAGGTGAACATCGGCCATGTGGAACGCTTGATCAAGGAGGGCCGAATGAGACCATCCGGAGCAAGGGCCATCGAGAAGGCCAAAGCGGACGGGTCCTGGGAGCGGGCCTACGATCCCCCGAGCAGGATGACCGTGCCGGATGATCTTCTCAAAGCACTAAGGAAGAACAAGCAGGCCGAGAAGCATTTCAAGGGCCTGAACAAGACGGATCGCTTCATCATCGGCTTTCGCCTGCAGACCGCGAAGAAGCAGGAGACCAGGGAGAAGCGCATGAAGGAGATCATCGAAAAGCTGGTCAGGGGTGAGAAGTTCCGATGAGTGTTGCAGGGCTGGTCGGGCGTGAGGTTTGGGTCAGTAGACCAAAGGGAGAGGAGGGTGCTCGCTCGTGCGGGTGCATCTACCTTGTATGAGCAAGTCGTGCGCGTGTTCCAAGGTCTCAATACATCAGCTGTCGTTTTAGTGGCTTTGCTGCTCGGGTCGGGTTGTGCCTCGACACGAAGCGAGAGCACGGAGGTGCGTTGCGTGCTGGAACCTGCAGAGCCAAGCGAAGTGCTGAGGGACGAATTGGTCGGCATTGCGGACACGACCATCGCCTTCCTATCCGGGAAGGTCTTGGATAGCGGGACACGGAAACCCATTGAACTGGTGAATGTTTGGCTGATGGATACCGTGCCTAGCACTATCGCTGGTACCACGACCGATACCTCGGGCTACTATCACCTCGATGCTCCTTCAGGGACCTACACGCTCCATGTGGTAGGCATTGGACGTACGATCCAGGAATATGAAGTGGACCTGGGGGTCGGGCATGTGCGTGAGATCGATGTGGCCTTGGGCAAAGGAGCGTCGTATGTGCTTTATGGAGTTGGACGGGCGTTCTAGAAAACAGCGAAAGAACAGGAAGGTCGGATGTCCCGGAACGCCTTCGAGGTTCCGCCTCTCCGTCCTTCCTGCATGATCAACCCCACGATTGGAAGTCATTAGTATTAACCGCTTCGGATCAGGGGTAGCTTACAGGATCGCCCGCGTGTGAGCTATGCTACGCCATGCTATTACCCCTCTTTTATTTCTTCCCTATTTGTGGTCAGGGATTTGGAATATGGAATTTGACCGAATACATTCGTTCCTCTACCTGCCGCGGTTCATACCTCGCGAACAACCCTGGTCCAATGGACAAGAGTTTGTTAGACAACGCCGCGAAGGGAGTTCCTCTCACAGAAGGCTCCTGGTTTGAGATAGTACGTCAGCGGACGGCGCTACGGCGTGCTGGACATTTTGGTCTGCAGACTCTCGAACCTAAAAGAACCCCCGGTGCAAAGCACCGGGGGCGGTCACTCATGTCACACCCTAAGGCCTAGAAGCATGAACACGAGCTAAGCAAAGATACCGACCTCGTTCGGAGTTCGGTGCATGCCTGACGAGGCGGTGAGCACACCGTGCCACTCAGTGGGCGGGAAACGGCAGACAGTGTACCTTAAGTGGGGCACTGTTGGCCTGTGCTGAAAATGTACCAGAGAAGGACAAGCAACTAGAATGCTCTACACCCTTCTTTCATTTGGTCCACCTCGGGCTATGACCTTTGTGGCGCGAGTGGGCCTGTCCATTTCGCTTGTTGCATTGGTGCAACGCACCATTGCTCAGAACCTAGTTCCCAACTGGAGTTTTGAAGACACTGGCTATTGTTCGGTCCAGGTGTCGTCAGAAATCCTTCATGCACCTCCTTGGTTCAGTGCAAATACGGCTACCCCAGATGTGTACGCGATGGATGTGAACAACGCCTGCGGTTTTGCAATGGACACCGCTGACGTTATTGGTCAGTATTGCTACCAAGCACCATTTGAAGGTGCGCGGTTTGCTGGCGAGTATGTGGGGCGTGGTCAGCTTAGAGAGTACATGGAAGTGAGTTTGCTGTCCCCCTTACTAGCGGGTCATAGCTACCGAGTGGCCATGGAGATTTCCATTCCAGAGTGCTGGCAGTATGCCGTCGACTACCTTGGGGTTTACTTCGCAGAGGATTCCGTTTTGGACCCGACGATACCCGTGCCGGGCGCTCTTCCTGTGACTCCTCAAGCTCAATTCCATGACCCAGGCTTTTTCACTGATGAGGTTAACTGGATGCACGTCGAGGATACAATTGTGGCGATGGGAGGGGAACAATTCATAGTGATTGGTTCCTTTGCTGATAGTGCATCAATTCACCTTCTCTACGTGGGAGGTATCGGATGGGCAAGTAAGGCCTACTACTACTTTGATGGCGTGGTGGTGGAAGACGTCACACACGATGCGAGTGTGCCAGAACACCTGGATATCATGGTGATGAACGGTGATGTGATTGTTCAATGGCCTGGGGTATCGAAGATTGATGAAGTCCTCATAATGGATTTGTCCGGACGCTCAGTGTTCAAAGAAAGATTGATCGGAGCAGGTAATCGAATGGAGCTAAGGACAGCAGGAAAATTATGTTCCGGTATATATCTGATAACGGCACGGAGTAGGACAAGGCAGGCAACGGCGAAATGGACGAAAATGGAATGAAGTAGTGTTGAGCGCGAACCTCAACAACCATGAGATCAATCAGTGCAGTACTAGGAATGGTACTGAGCGTTACGATGGTAGCGCAATGGAGTGTGACTGGAAACAGCGGCACTACACCAGGAACTAACTACCTCGGCACCCAAGATCAGCAGCGTATGCTCATCAAGACCTACGCCAAGTGGCGCTTGATGGTCAACGAGGACGACGCCTATACCATCAATGGCTTCAGTTCCTTGCCAGCATATGGCTTTACCGCGATCAGTCCGACATCGAGCTTTTGGGGCTCTGGTCCTGGTGGGCCATTCAGCCGGTTGCATCTAGCGGAGGGCTCAGGGACAAACAATCAGGATCAGGGCTACCGACCGTGGATGCGCAACGGCATCACATTCACTGGCAACAGTGATATGGGGTACATCGGTCAGAAGTACACCTACAACGACTCATCGGACTATACTTCCGGGGAGCAGGACGACTACACTGACATGATCATCAACTGGAGTGACAATCCGGGTACCTGGTTAAGCGACCGCCTGCGGTTCATTTTCACTTCGGACTACGATGCCAGCACCACGGGCAACGGATCGCTGGAGGGTCTGGAGGCCATGCAGCTGTATCCGCACGACAGCGGATCCGAGGTATTCGTGGGTATCGGGGATTGGTTCGCAGCGGCTGCCACGCCCAGTGAGCGCCTCGATGTACTTGATCGAACGATCCGTATCCGAAGGCTTGTTCCGGACTACGAGGACCAAAGCCTGGAGAAGTTCGTGGTGACGGACGACAATGGGCGCTTGCATTGGGCGGATAAGCCGCAGGACTGCGACTGGACCGTGATTCCTGGATCCGGCGCCGGTACCAACGACGTGTACACAGCGTATGGGAGCGCAACGGACGATTGCCCAGATGAGACGGAAGCAGTAGGAATAGGGACGAATGCCCCGGGGGCCAAACTCCACGTGAATACGAGCAATTTCGGTACGGCAATGAAGGTCATTGGGACGATGAGCACGACGACCAACAAGGGGGTCTATGTTGAGACGTCCGGTGGCTCAAGCTCGAACTACGGATTGGATGTCAGCTCGACCCAAGGTTCCGCGACGAATGCCGCGAGCTATGGAGTAAACGTTCGGGCGATAGGAAGTGGAGCATCCGGAAACAGCCAGAACTACGGCGTGAGGGCATCATGTACCGGAACGACCTATCGCTCCAGAGGATTTGAGGCTACTACCGATGGGGCGACGTTCACGTCATACGCGGGCAACTTCATTTCGCATGATCATGCCTCCTACGCGAACGGTGTGGAGGGATATTCCGATGACGGAATTCTAAGCAGCCACGGCGTCTACGGTATCGCGGAAAGCGATGCCGAGGAGAATTTTGGTGTTCACGGAGAAGCTAATGGCACGGATGACTACGCGTACTATGGTGTATATGGCGAGGCCACCTCTTCGGGCTCAACCCCGGTGGTCATCGGTGTTTACGGCACAGCTTCTGGTTCTGGAAGCGACATTTGGGCGATGTACTCGGAAGGCGATCAGTACAGCACATCGTCATCTACATGGAACACTTCTGACGCTATGTTCAAGGACAATGTGGAGGATCTCTCAGACGCCTTGGACTTGATTGAGCTACTAGAACCGAAGACGTTCACATTTGACACGGCCACATACGGCTACATGCATTTTTCTTCCCGACCACAGTTTGGGATGATTGCGCAAGACGTTGAGAATGTCATTCCGACCATTGTGCGGGAGGTGCACCGGCCAGCTGATCTGGATAGCTCCGGCAACGTTGTGCATGCGCCGCTGGACTTCAAGGCCATGCAATATGGTGCGCTGATCCCTGTACTCGTGGCGGCCCTCAAGGAACAGCAGGCCACCATTGACGACCAAGCCTCGCGGTTGGATGATCTGGAACAGTCGCTGGCCTCCTGTTGTTCTTCCATGAACGGATCCGGCAGCCAATCAATGACCCTTGGCTCCAATATGGGTGTGGATGCTCCCTCAAAGGACAAAGCGTTGGGCAGCGACCTCACCATCGCCCCGAACCCCTTCACAGAAAGCACCACCTTGAGCTACCTGCTTGCGAAGGCGGGTCAGATGCGGCTGGACGTCAGCTCGAGCGAGGGCCTGCACATCGTCACCTTGCGCAGCGGTCGGCAGGAAGCGGGTGCCTATAGCATGACCTGGAACACTCAGGATCTGGCCGCCGGCATCTACTATATCACCCTGTACCAGGACGGCGAGCAGCTCGTGCGGAAGGCCGTGAAGGTGAGCCGGTAAGCGCCTAGCAGAGTACACGACTGCAACGACGAGGGCGCTTGGTGATGACCGAGCGCCCTCTGTCGTTTAGGACCAGTACTTTGTAAGCTTCACCTCCAGGAATGAGTGGCCGAACTTCGGGGAAGCTTACAGTAGGTTGCATGCCCACGGATCCTTGCACCCGATGAAACCATCCGTCATACGGCTGCTGTTGTCGAACGCGATCCATATCGGCGGGTTCCTTGTCGCTATCTACCTGTTCCTGGTCATCGGGAGTATTTTCTATCCCACTGAAGGCTGGCGCCCGGTGGTCCTGACAGGTTTTCCAGCCGCGCTGTACCTGCTATGGATGTACGGAGCGTGGCACTTGCTGTGGCTGTTGGGGGCCATGTGTGCGATCGATCTATGCACCGTGCTGGTCTTCGGGCGGATGACGCAGACCGTTTTGATCTTGCAAGGCTTCATCCTTTGTGGTGTGCTGCTCTATTGGGCGTTGGAACTCGAGGATTTCTTGGTCGGCTGTTTGAGTGTATCCGCAGGTCTTACACAGTGGATCCGAGCCAGGTGGATCGATCGCTCTGGTTCGTAGGCTCCGGATGCATCCTCCGCGCCTGCCTACCTTCCCCCATGCCCTTCCCCCTGCGCCCCGCCTTCTTCGCCCTCACCATCCTGGCCGTCGCCTGCACACCCGTGCATACGCCCGATGAGGTGGCCACCACCCCCGCCATCGGCCTGGAGCTGCAGCGCTGGCTGCTGCCCCACCAGCACGAGGTGATCGTGCCCGCCGCCAACACCCCCGCCTGCGACCACCTCACCGAACAAGGCTATCAGCATACCCCCGCCGGGGTGCGCGTGGCATACGGGGATCCCGTAGGTTTGGAAGTGGAGAAGGTGTTCGGGGTGCCGTGGTGAGGGTTGGGCTTTGCGTGCGGAGTAGGGAGGATAAGATCGATCATGGGGTTTATACCCTAGTTGGGGTTAATAGTAAAATGGGACGCTTAGTACGAATAGCCGGACTGACTTTGGGAACTCTGACCTTGTTTGGTTTTGCCTATGTTTTGTTTCTCTTGAGCGACCTTAATCCAACCTACGACAATCAAGAAGTAGGTCAGCTACAGTCCGAAATCAAGAACGCTGAGGGCTTACCCAAGGAATTTGTTGACGTGGTCAATGAACTCAAACCTATTACTTCAACTACTGGTGTTTTAACAGATTGGATGAAAACATCCTACGTTAGAAGATGCCCATGCTTGGAGGTAGCAAGCATTAACCATAATCTATATCAAGGGGACAACAGGTTCTTGGGAAACAGATATATCCTAAGCCTGAAGTTGGAAAAGAAGGTTAGTCAAGAGGAATGCCTCGGTTTTTTGGTGCGACACTATGACTTTTTGTACGGTAATACCGACATCTCGAAAGCGGCCAAATTCTATTTTAACAAGGACTTTGAAAACCTCGAAAAAGACGAGTTTGCGACTTTGGCCTTGATGCTTGAAAATTCATCATTGTACAATCCGAAAAGGCGTCCCGAACTCATAGCTAAGCGACTTGATAAATTAAACTACTAACCCCAACATCTGCTATCAAAATAAGGCGTGACGACAGGTACGCAAACTCAGTTGTTTCTACCAAGTTCGGTTTCGGGCGAAAGGTCAAAGGAGTTAAAGCCCTATTTTCATAGCAGTAACCGTTGTACCTAATGTGAAAAATGCCTATTCGACAAGCTGACATAAACCGATATGGAGCTCCAATTTACTTTGAGCGAGAAGGACAAATTACCGTTAGAACGGGCCCTTCATCGGGACGGACTTTGGCCGCTAAAAAAATTCCACTTGACGGAAGGCGCTATGTCTGTGCTGGAAAAATCATTTTGAAAGGTGGTCTTGAACTTAGAGCGAACTTTGAAATCAGGACAGACACTTTTGACTTTCTGGACAGAGAAACTGTGCGAGTGCATATAAAGGACGAGGATGCTTGGTATAAAATTGACGAACCGGAACTGTGGACAGTCCTTGAAAAAGAAATGGACGAAGAATTACCATACACTTGGCTGCCTGACAAGCCATTGGACTATCACGTGGAAGGCCCTTACCCGATGGACTTTTATGAAAGAAAATAAAACACTAGGCAGAACAAAAGCTAAGTGTCAGGACTATGGTATTGCGTAACTTGGGGCAAAGCCCCCGATCCGGCGCGAGAGTTAGGACCGCCGACCGGAGGGAGAGAGGGCCGTCCTCTCGTGCCATTGTAGTCCCGGTCCTTGTTGGGACCAAAGCGCGGGATGGCGCCAGGCTCGTTCCTCGTCCGCACCGGGCCAACTCCCGCGCCAGAACAGGGCGTGGCCCTTGCCGCCTTGGTCCCTTTTAGTGGTCACTGCACGCAAGGTGAGCTGAGCCGCCCCTTACATTGGAGCGATGGCCGCGACCACCGTAGACGTCCCTGCCGACTTTCCCGTTCTAGAATGGGACGTTGCGGATCCGAGTGGAATGTTCCGCCCGGGATCGTGACAAACGCAAAGCGATGACCGGAAGGTTACGACGGTTTGATACGAGGTGCCCGGCCTATCGGATCCTGGCTTCCTTGTTGCTTTTGGTATTTGGTGGGGTCACGTTCGGTCAGGATGAGGGGTCAGGGTGTTTCGGGGAGGAGCTGATCCAGCAGGCCGAGGACCACTATTGCGCAGGTGATACCATGCAGGCGCTGCGCTCGCTGGAGACCTACGCGGAGCAGTATCCGGATCTTGCGACCACCGTGTTCGTGAAGTGGCGACTGGCTGAACACCTGCTGCAAAGTGACACAGCGGGCGCCCTGCGTCTGATGAACGAAGCATTGGCGATCGAACCGATGTTCGGATGGGTCAATATCAAGGACAGTTGTGTACTGTTCCAAAGGCGCCTATCGGGATCGGTAAAAGCGGACATGTGCGTGGAGATGAACCGGATCTACCGGGCAATGGACGACCCCCAGCAAGCGCTGCACTGCCTGGAGCTTGCGGATACCAAATACCTGCCCTATCAGGGTTGCGGCAACGGCATGCTGATGTACAAGACCTTTCTCTCACCGGAGTTCGCCAAGGTTTACCTGCAACTGGGGGATACCGCGCAGGCCATGGACCGGCTCTTGCTGTTCCTCTTTTCCACGGATGGGGATGCGCGCCCCGTGGCCGCAATGCTGAAGGAGATCCTCCTGGAGCGGTATACCGCTGAGGAGATCGCCCGGGAGTTGCGGAAGGGGATAAGGAATATAGTGATCGTAGACGGGCGCGAGGATGAGCCGGAGAAGATCCTGCGGATGACCGTTTGGGGCCACGTGATCAGGGAAGCTGCTAGCCGGAACGCGGGATGGTACAGACGTTGGTTCCGGCAGGAGATCGGTTATCGGATGTTGACCTCGAACTGATGCGGCAAGAGCTACATTGGGTCAAAGGAACCATGCACATGCCAAGGGGAGTTCTGACAACGCTATGCTTAATGGTGATGGCCGCCAGCACAAGCCTGGGGCAAACCGCGGAGGAGCTCAACACGCGATCCAAGGAGATGCTCACGGAAGGGAACATGCAAGCTGCGGTTCCGCTGCTAAGAAGCGCAGCGGAGCTCGGTCACCCTGAAGCCCAGTTCAACCTGGCGGTGTGCTATCAACAAGGGGTCGAGGTGGAAAGGAACGACAGCATCGCGAACTATTGGTTGACACGATCGGCGGAGCAAGGTTCCGTCAATGCCCAATTCAAGATAGCCTACAGCTATGCCGTAGGTAGAGGCTGTGAAAAGGACATGACGAAAGCGTTCCATTGGACGATGAAATGCGCTGAACAGAACGACCCTGAATGCATGTGGAACCTTCTTGGCTGCTATGCGAATGGAACGGGAACGGAACAGAACAATGATAGCATGCTCCATTGGGCGCAGCGGCTCGCCTCGCTGCCCGACATGGAGGATCTGGAAATGAGCGGCTACATCACCAATGCCCGGTTGAACCTGGCCGTGATGTATCGTGACGGGAACAACGTGGCAAGGAATGCCCGGACCAGCTACATGTGGTATCTGATATACAACGAGAGCAAGAGGGACCATTCCATTTTGGAACAGCGGAAGAACATCGAAGCCATGAAAAGCCTGGAGGCCGAACTTTCAGAGGCGGATAGGGATGGGGCGAAGGATGATGCGGAGCAACAGATCGGTCGCAAGCTGATGAACCTGGACAACCTGCATAAAGAGGACATGTAGCGCCCCTGATCTGGCGCGAGAGCTAGGTCCACCGACCGGAGGGAGGGGGCCATTCGTTCGTTCTCCGTTCTCACCCGACTAACCCCCGCGCCCTAGATTCGGGCCTCCTTCGATGACAAGCTCAACTGCCCTTCCGACCCGCGCATTCAAGACCGCCGAGTCGTTCGAAAACTGGCTCGAAGAGAACCAGGAAAGCGCGAACGGGCTCTGGCTCAAACTGTTCAAGAAGGATTCCGGGAAGAAGACCATCAGCTATGCGGAAGCCCTGGACGTGGCGCTGTGCTACGGATGGATCGATGGGCAGAAGAAGGCGTTCGACGCGGAAGCCTGGCTCCAGAAGTTCTGCCCGCGCAAGGCGAGGAGCGTCTGGTCCAAGGTGAATATCGGCCATGTGGAACGCTTGATCAAGGAGGGCCGAATGAGACCATCCGGAGCAAGGGCCATCGAAAAGGCCAAAGAGGACGGGTCCTGGGAGCGGGCCTACGATCCCCCGAGCAGGATGACCGTGCCGGATGATCTTCTCAAAGCACTGCGCAGGAACAAGCAGGCCGAGAAGCATTTCAAGGGCCTGAACAAGACGGACCGCTTCATCATCGGCTTTCGCCTGCAGACCGCGAAGAAGCAGGAGACCAGGGAGAAGCGCATGAAGGAGATCATCGAAAAGCTGGTCAGGGGTGAGAAGTTCCGATGAGTGTTGCAGCGGCTGGTCAGGTGTGAGCGTAAGGTTAGTGGCCCGGAGGGAGAGGGACCGTTCGCGCGTGCCGCATCACAATGCTTCTACGGAGTCGGCTACATTTAGCTGTCGCATCCATACCCTGTCAGTTGGGCAATGATCGAGGACATCCCCTGGATCCGGAAGGGATCGATGCCATGCGGCGGTCCAAGCGGTTGAGGCTATCAAGGAGACAGCTCGTTTATCACTACTGGCCCTTGGTGTTCCTTGCGGTCGTCACCGCGTGGATGCTTCTTTCCGGTGGCCTACGGTTGATCGTTGTGCCGGCGAAGAACATGCGAACACCTGCCGATCTGTTCACAATGGCCATATGGATGATCGTACCGATCTCCATCCTCTACTTGATCCAAAGGAGAGCACTTCGACTCCGAGAGTTCAGGGGGACGATCAACGAGGACCAATTCCAAGAGGCGGTCGATCGGACCGCAAGGGAACTTGAATGGATCGTCGTACGGAACGACCCAAAGTGCTTTCAGGCACGCCATCAGATCTACGGGGGGATGGCGGTTGGTCAGTTGATCACGATCCTTCGAGCGGATCATGGCCTGTTGGTGAACAGCATCACCGATCCGGATCGATGGGGCGGGGTCACGCCATTCCACTGGAATCGGAGGAATGTAGAGACGTTCATTCGGCACTTGAATAAAGTGCGGCGTGGTATTCCGGCTCCTCTAGAGACCGACGCAACCCTTGATGAATGGAGCCCTAAACGGGCATTGATCAGAGCGTTCATGTATCCATTGTGTCTCTCCCTGATCTGTGTGTCATCAGTTGCCGTCTACTATGGTCCATCGAACGCCACCGGGATCCTGTTCGCCATTCTGCTCGCGGGCTTGGCATTGACCTATCTCATAGCGGATGTACGAATGATCCTGGCGGCTCGGGCCAAACGGCCCAGGTAGTGCCAGAGAACATCGACCCAAGTATGTCACCCCTTCCCCCCGTCTTCCTCGCCCTCACCATCCTGGCCGTCGCCTGCACACCCGTGCATCCGCCCGATGAGGTGGCCACCTCCCCGGAGGCCAACGGCTGGACGGTGGAGCGGAGCCTGACGAAGACCATCGACAACTTCACCTTCCACTTCCCGGCGGAAGGCTATGCCTATGCCCACCGGGACAGCCTGGTGGCGGCCTGCATGCAGGCCATCGCGCGCAACCAGGCCATGCTGGCCATGGACAGTTTTGCCGTGCCCTACACCATCGTGTTCTACCCCTCGAAGGCCGCGATGAAGCAGGCCATCCACGTCGGCGTGTCCGGCCATGCGGACTATTGGACCAAGCAGGTCGGCTTCGTGGCCACCGATGATCCGGCAACGGTGGAGAAGGAGAACATCATCCCGCCGCCGATCGCGCACGAGACCATGCACATGATCGCGATGGAGAAGTGGGGCTATCCGCCCGAGAGCAGCTTGTGGATGAACGAGGGCCTGGCCACTTATGCCCACAACAACTGCAACGGCCGCACGGTGCGCGAGATCGGCCACTACCTGCAGGCGCACACCATGACCTATCCGATGGATTCCCTGGTGCAGCGCTTCTATGCCTGCGACGAGATGATCGCCTACCACCAGAGCGCGGGCATCGTGCAATACCTGCTGGAGCACGACGGCCTGGAGAAGTTCGGGCGGCTGTGGCAGGAGGGCTTCCCCGCGTTCGCCGCGATCTACGGCATGCCCTTCCCCGAGATGGAGGCGCGGATCCACGCCGACCTGGCGCAGGCCTACCCGGACGGCGTGACCATCGACTGGGAGACGTTCAGGAAAGGATGCAAGTGAGGGGGCGGGGATGCCCCCGCCCCAGGTGGCGTGCGCGCACTGCCGGACCGCCCCGGTCCGGTAGGGGATCCGGGGTCCGTGGCGCAACGGATTTGTCTAAATTCACGGGCTTTTTTCAGACCAAGCGCCATGAAACCGACAGCCACGCTCTTCCTTGTAGCCATTCTCTGTACCGGACCTGCGGACCTTGCCCTGGCCCAGAAGGTGAAGGTGACCACCGAGCCCGCGAACGCCACGCTGTACCTGAACGCCTCCAAGGTCAGCAACCCGAAGACGGTGAACATCGGCGACCCCAACATCAGCCTGGTGGCGGCGCTGTCCGGCTACGGCACCGCCGCGCTGAAGCCCCTGGACCTGCGTGGTGAGGGGATCACCGAGCACACCATGGTGCTGGAGCAGCTGAACAAGCCCGGCGCCGACTACAAGGGCGCACGCATCGAGTTCTCCAAATTGATCGACCGCACCGGGCAGATCGAGAAGCCCAGCGTGCCCACCGGTTGGTACGGCACCACCACCACCGCCACCGATTTCGAGGACGCCCAGTTCACCGCCGCCATCACCGGCACCATGGGCAAGTACGGCTGCAACGTGGTGGGCGGCAACACCATGTTCAAGAACGACCGCGACGTGCCCGACTTCGGCCTGGGCGCCGAGGTGCTCTGGATCGGCAAAGGCACCGCCGGCAGCGGGTTCCAGATCGCCCTGCACGTGAAGTGGTCCGTGTACAGCGTGGAGGAGGAGAAGGTGGTGTACGAGAAGGTGGTCGGGGCCTATTCCGATTCCCGGTCCACCAACAAGTTCAATGACGAGCTGGCCTTCGCCCTGGAGGATGCCACCCGCAGCCTGGTGGGCACGAAGGAGTTCCAGGACATGGTGTCGGCGGACAAGGTGAAGGCGCCCGCCAGCGCCCAGGCCGACGCCATCACCATCGCCAAGGTATCCGCCAAGAACAGCGCGGACTACTCCGGGCTGGTGAAGGAATGCATGGCCTCCACGGTGACGGTGAAGACCAACTTCGGCTTCGGCAGCGGGTTCGTGATCGCGGACAACGGCTACATCCTCACCAACTACCACGTGATCAAGGGTGCCGAGAAGATCGAGGCGATCTTCAACAACGGCTTCAGCTTCGTGGCCGAGGAGGTGCGCACGAACAAGGACCGCGACATCGCGCTGATCAAGATCCCCGGAAGCGGCTTCAAGCCGATCCCCCTCGGCGCCGGCGAGGCCGCGAGCGATGTAGGCGAGGAGGTGCTGCTGATCGGCACGCCGAAATCCGTGGAGCTCGGGCAGACGGTGACCAAGGGCATCATCAGCGGCAAACGCACGTTCGAGGAGAAGCCCTACATCCAGACCGATGTGGCCGTGAACGCCGGCAACAGCGGCGGACCGCTGATCAACATCCGCACCGGTGAGGTGGTGGGCGTGATCGTGGCCAAGGTGGTGGATTCGGGCGTGGAAGGCCTGGGCTTCGCCATCCCCATCGAGGATTGCAGAAAGGCTTTGAACCTGGTGACGGAGTAGGCCGCAGCGGGCCATCGCCCACCACGGCGCAGGCCTGGCCGGACGGTCTGGCCATCGACCGGGGAACGTTCAAGACGGGGTGCAGAGGGGCGCGGACGCACCCGGCCCCGCCCCATCACCCGTTCCGCCCGGCTCGTCCGGTCCGAGGTCGCCCGATGATCCGCCGCCGGTTGCTTTGCGGGCAACTGCAAGGACAATGGAACAAGGAAGAAGGAACATGCTGCTGGCGGCCGGGTTGCTGCTGGCGGCGGACATGTCGGCCAAGGAGCCGGTGAAGGTGAGCGGCGATGTGTATGCCGCCACCGTCGGCGAGCACGCGGTGACCATCGCGGTGGTGGGCGAGCAGGGCGACACCCTGCAGCTGCACGAGACCTGGACGGGCCGTTTTCAAATGCGCCTGCCGGAGGAGCGGGTGCTCACCCTCCGCTTCAGCGGCCCCGGCTGCCTGGGCAAGGATGTGGTGATCGACACCCACTACGCCCTGGACGAGGACTCCCGCCTGCGCAGGGTGGTGTTCGGCGTGGAACTGGAAGCGGCTCCGCCGCGGCCCATGCGCTACGCGGGGGCGGTGGGCACCATCGCCTTCGCCCCGGGCACCGGCCGGATGGACGTGCAACGCCATCAGGCCCCGGTGCTGCAGCGCTGATCAGGTGTGCTGCCGCAGCACCGCCTCCACCTGCGCTACGTAGCCGCCGCCGAACAGGTTGACGTGCACGAGCAACGGGTAGAGGTTGCAGAGGTCCAGGCGGTCCTGCCAGCCCTGCTCCAGCGGCCAGGCCGCGTTGTAGGCGGTGTAAAAGCCGGCCTCGAAACCACCGAACAGCCGCGACATGGCGATGTCCATTTCGCGGTGGCCGTAGTACACCGCGGGATCGATGAGCACCGGCGCGCCGTCGGCAGCACAGAGGAAGTTGCCGCTCCAGAGGTCGCCGTGCAACAGGGCGGGCGGCTCGTGGGGGAAGAGGCCGTCCAGCTTGTGGAAGAGCCGCTCGAAGCGGAAGGCCATGCCGGCCTCCACGCGGCGGTGGTCACGGGCCATCTTGAGCATGGGCTCCAGGCGCCGGTGGATGAAGAACTCCGCCCAGCTGTCCAGCGGCGTGTTCACCTGCTCCAGCGAACCGATATGGTTGTCGCGCTCCAGGCCGAAGTGCCCCCAGGTGTGCCGGTGCAAGGCGGCCAGCCCCGTGCCGAAGCGTTCCCAGAAAGCTTCTGTACGGAGGTCCTGCTCGATGTGCTCCAGCAGCAGGAAGGTGTCATCATGGTCCTCTCCGAACGCGATGACGGTGGGCACGCGCAGGGCATCGGCCGCCTGCAGGCGTTGCAGACCATCGGCCTCTGCTTCGAACAGGGAGGGGAAACGGTCCGCGCTGTTGGTCTTCAGGAAGAAGGGTCCCGCGTTGGTGGCGAGGCGCCAGGCGTCGTTGATGCTGCCGCCACCGACGGGGTCGGCCTGCTCGATGTCCACCGCTGCGCCAAGGTGGTGGCTGAGGCGCTCGCTGAGCTGCTCGATGAGGGAGCCGGAGAGGGGCATGAAAGGAAAAGGCGGCCCTGCTGGACCGCCCTTCGTGGAGAATACCGGAGTCGAACCGGTGACCTCTTGCATGCCATGCAAGCGCTCTAGCCAGCTGAGCTAATTCCCCAACATGTCAAGCCGTTCCTGGAACGGGGATGCGAATTTAGAGAAAGTCCCGATCCGACGGGGTGATGCCGGGCAGCCCGGAAAGCGGGCATGGTGCGGGGGAATGGGCATCTCGCACGGGTCCGAAGTCGGTTGCCGTTTTCCTTCCCACTGACGATCAAGTGGATAACCCCGTTGATAACTGGAGGTACCCGATGGGTGCATCCGGGCCGATCGCGTTGATCTTTGTTAAACACGCAATGATCGTCGGGAGGTAGCGGTTGTACTCGCGAGGACGATCAAGGAGGGGAAGGAACGAGGGGCTTCGTTCTTTGGACCTGCTAAGCACACATGAAAGGGAAGGGGAGGGCACTGGTTTTCGGAACGATCAGGACCTGCTTTGGATCTTCGTCTCTGTAGGGTAAGTAGGGCTTGCTCTCCCCCCCTTTCTCCAACACATCTTCTTTCTCACGAACGCGACCGGGGCTTGCGGGCCCTGGTCCGCAGCCATTTGGGGATGGCCTCCTGCGCGCGCACCTCGGGGGCGTCCTTGGGCCGGTCCACGTAGGGGTTGCGCTGCTCCTTGTCGATGCGTCGCGCCTTCACGTTGTCCCGCCATTGCAGCTCCACCAGGTCGATGACCTCCTGGCGCAGGTCGCGGTCCAGCACGGGGAAGGCCACCTCCACGCGGCGGTCCAGGTTGCGCTCCATCAGGTCGGCCGAGGCCATGTACACCAGCGGCTTGCCGGCGTTGTGGAAGATGTAGACGCGGGCATGCTCCAGGTACTTGTCCACGATGCTGATGGCGCGGATGCGGTCGCTCATGCCCTTCACCTCCGTCACCAGGCAGCAGATGCCGCGTACGATCAGGCGGATGTCCACTCCGGCACGGTCGGCGTCGTAGAGCTTGCGGATCATGGCGCGGTCCTCCAGGCTGTTCAGCTTGAAGGTGATGGCGGCGGGCCGGCCGCGCATGGCGTGCTCGATCTCCTTGTCGATCAGCGCTTCGATGCGGCTGCGCAGGCTGAGCGGCGCCATCAGCAGGTGGTCCAGCGTGGGCACGTGGCGCCGGTCGCGCAGGTGGTCGAACACGCGGGCCACTTCCTGGGTGATGGCGGGTGCCGCGGTGAGCAGGGCGGAGTCGGCGTAGAGTGCGGCGGTGCGTTCATTGAAATTGCCCGTGCCGAGGTAGGCGTAGCGCTGGGTGCGCCCGCGCTCGGTGCGTTCCACCAGGCAGAGCTTGGCGTGCACCTTCAGCCCCTCGTAGCCGTAGATCACACGGGCACCGGCCTTTTCGAGCGCCTCGCCCCACGCCAGGTTGGTGCGTTCATCGAAGCGGGCCTGCACCTCCACGAAGGCATCCACCTGTTTGCCGTTCGCACGGGCGTCCAGAAGGGCCTGCCCGATGCGCGAGGTCCTGGCCACGCGGTAGAGGGTGATGGCGATGCGGTGGACGTGCGGGTCGTTCGCCGCCTGTTCCAGCCAGCGCACCACGTGGCCGAAGTCGTGGTAGGGGAAGTGCAGCAGATGGTCGTGGGCGCGCAGCGCCGCGAAGCGGTCAAGCGTGTCCAACGCGGGGCAGGGCACCAGGTGCGGGGGCGGCTCGCGCAGCTCCTTGTGGCCCTTCACCGGCAGGCCGAAGAGGTCGTTGAAATTGTGGTAGCGCCCACCGGCCACCAGGTCCGGTGCCTTCAGGCCGAGCAGGTCGCGCAGCGCGCGCAGCATGCCCTTGGGCATGTCCTGGTCGTAGAGGAATCGGCTGGGTGTGCCGGTGCGCCGTTTGCGCAGGCTCCTGCGCACCTTGTCGGCCACGTTGTCCGCGAATTCCTCCTCCAGGTAAAGATCCGCGTCGCGCGACAGTTTCACGGCGTGGCAGCGGTCCAGTTTATGGCCCTTGAAGTAGAGCGGGAGGCCGAGGCGTAGGACGTCGTCCAGCCAGATCAGTTCGGTGCGGTCCTTTTTGGCGGGCAGCAGCAGGAAACGCCCCAGTTCATCGGCCGGAACGTTCACCAGCACCAGGCGCTTGCGCGCGGCGCCCTTCTGCTGCAGGCGGCAGACGAGGTACAGCTTGCGGTCCTCGATGAAAGGGGCGTTGCCGGCGCGCACCGCCGCGGTCTGCAGCAGGGGGGCCACGCTTTTCCGGAAGTGTTCGCGCACGAAGGCCTTCTGCTTCGCGTCAAGGGTCTTTTCATTGCGGAAATGGATGCCCTGCTTCGCGAGCGCGGGCAGCAGTTCCTCGCGGTAGAGTCGACCGAACTCCTGCTGTTGCAGCAGCGCCTTGCGGTTGATGCGTGCGATGAGCTTTTCGGGTGTGACACCCAGGAAGGTCTTTTCCTTCTTGCCCAACTTGGCGAGGCTGCGGAGGCTGGCCACGCGCACGCGGTAGAACTCGTCCAGGTTGCTGGAATAGATCGCCAGGAACTTGATGCGCTCCAGCAGTGGCACACGGGGGTCGCGGGCCTCCTGCAGCACGCGGTCGTTGAACGATAACCAGCTGAGGTCGCGGTTCAGATAGCGCTCGGGACCGATGGTGATGCTGCCGCGGCGTTCCTTCACGCGCTGGTCCGCGCGGCGCAGGTTCAGGTCCTTCTGCCGGCCGAAACGGCGCTGGGCGTAGGGGGTGAAGAAGCGGTGCGCCCGCAGGTAGGCGAGGTTCTGGTCGGCCCAGTCGTTCTCCGGGATCGCGCGGTCCTGGACGCGTTCGAATTCGCGGCGCAGCAGCTCGCTGCGCTCCTCGAAATCGGCCTGGCCGGCCTTGGAGGAATCGGCATCGCGCAGCACGCGTTGCAGCGTGCTGCGGGGCAGGGTGCCCAGCTCGGTGGCGCGGATCAGGCCTTCGATACGCACGATGCGGCGTTCGCCGACACCCGCGCGCCGCAGGTAGGTGCGGGCCAGCTTCGCACTTTCGGCCTCGTGGCCCTTGTGCTTGCGCGAATAGCCCAGGTCATGGAACAGCGCCGCGATCTCCACGTCGGCCATGTCCCGCGCGGGCAGTTCCATCGCCCGTCCGATCTCCAGCGCCGTGCGCGCCACCGTGAGCGTGTGCTCCAGATCATGGAACACCAGATGCTTCGGCATCCGGCGGTCGAACACCTTGCGCACGTGCAATCGGACCTTGTCCACCAGCGGATCCTGCCACATCGCCTGCCAAATTAGGCCGCGGCGTGAAGGGCGGCTTCTATATTTGAACGGATCCGGTGGGATGGAGATCGGACATGCCCATACGCTCTTCCAACTGCCGGAGGAGCAGCGCACATGCTTTCTGTTCCGGGGCGACCTGGAGGACCCCCATACGGCGCGGCTGATCGACCTGGGGGAGGCGCTGGCCTGGCAGCTGGGTGGCACCGCGGTGCGCAAAGGCAAGCTGGCCTTCGTGATGGTGGAGGCCTACCAGAACATCGTGCGCCACCGGCCGACGGGCCCGACCGGCGCCGATCCCCGGGAGAAGAGCTGTTTCATGTTGTTCATGGACGACCTGGGCGCGCAGGTGGTGGCGGTGAACCCCATGCCCGATAGCGACGTGGCGGGCCTGGAGCAGGCGCTGCACGAGATCGAGGGCAAGAACGGCGAGCAGCTCAAGGGCATGTTCCTGGAAGGATTGCGTGCCAGCGGACCGACGCGCAAAGGTGGGGCCGGCCTTGGCCTGATCGAAATGGCCCGCCGCTCCGGTCACCCGTTGCTCCACGCCATGGACCCGCTGGGCAAGGGGCTGTCGCGCTTCATGCTCCAAGTGGGGCTCGGCGATCCGCGCGCATCGCGCTCCCTCAGCACCGCGCGGTGGTTGCAGGAGCTGGCGGAGAAGGAAGGCCTGCGCCTGATGTACCGCGGGCCGTCGCTGCCGGCGGTGCTCGAGGCGGTGATGGGGATCGTGCAGCATATGGACGCGGACGTGCGCCGGGGCGAGGACCGCAGACGGACCTTCCTGGCCATCACCCAGTTCTTCGAGGACATGGACATCGCTGCGGACGAACCGGTGCTCTTCGCCCTGTCCAAGGGACCGGACGGTGAGCGGATGACCCTGGGTTGCGAGCGCCCATCGGCCCGGGCCCGGGAGCTGTTGCAGGAACTCGACCGCCTGCACGGCCTTTCACCGATCGGCATGCGCGCGCACTACCGCGCGCTCATCGCCCGTGCCGGTGGTCGGGGCGCGGGCGCTGCGGAGCTGGTGCAGCGTGGACGGGAGGGCGTCGGGGTCGACCTCCGGGAGCTTTCCGGTGATCGGACGTTCATCGCCCTGCAGGTGCTGATCTGAGCATCGGTCGACATGGCCGTCGCATTGGCACAATTTTCGGTCGTGCGAAGCGGTTCTTCCCATAGACCACTTGGAAGATGGAACGTGCGATCATTTTTCTTCAGGACCTCTTCGCCCGGTTCGAGAACTGGTTCGACCGGCGATTCGGTTGGTTCTTCACCAACGGGATGAAGGTGGACCGGCACAAGGACCCGCTCAGCGCATCACACAGACGTTCTTCGCCTCGGTGAAGAACTTGAGCGCCTCCCAGCCGCCCTCGCGACCCACGCCACTCTGCTTCACTCCGCCGAAGGGCGTGCGCAGGTCGCGCTCCATCCAGCAGTTCACCCAGACGATGCCGCTGTGCAGCGCATCGGCCACGCGGTGCGCGCGCTTCAGGTCGTTGGTCCACACCACCGCCGCCAGCCCATAGGGCGTGCTGTTGGCGGAGGCCAGGGCCTCCTCTTCGGAATCGAAGGGCTGGAGCGTGACCACCGGTCCGAAGATCTCCTCCTGGTTGGTGCGGCATTGCGCGCCGAGGCCTTCGATCACCGTGGGTGCCACGTACCAGCCGTTGGCCAGGTCCCCGTCCCGCATCACGCGTTCACCGCCGCAGAGCACGCGTCCGCCCTCTTCACGGGCGAGCTTCACGTAGGCGAGCACCTTCTCCATGTGCGCCTCGGATACCAATGCACCGAGGTCCGTACCGGGGTCGTTGGGGTCGCCCACGCGCAGGGCCTTCACACGGTCCACGAAGGCATCCCGGAATTCCGCGTAGTAGGAACGCTCCACCAGGATGCGTGACCCGCAAAGGCAGATCTCGCCCTGGTTGCGGAAGGAGGACCGCACGGTGGTGGCGAGCGCCTCCTCGCGGTCGCTGTCGGCGAATAGGAGCACGGGGTTCTTGCCACCGAGCTCGAGGCTCAGCTTCTTGAACATCGGGGCCGCGGTCCGCGCGATCTCCGCCCCGGTACGCGTACCGCCGGTGAAGGAGATGGCGGGGATGTCCGGATCGGCCGTGATGGCCGCGCCCACCTTGGGGCCAAGCCCGTGCACGATGTTCAACACGCCGGGAGGGAATCCTTCCTCGATGCACACCTGAGCGAGCAGAAAAGCGGTGTAGGGTGTGATCTCCGAAGGCTTGGCCACCACCGTGCATCCACTGGCCAGCGCCGGTGCGATCTTCCAGGTGAAGAGGTACAGGGGCAGGTTCCACGGGCTGATGCAACCGGCAACGCCGACGGGTGTGCGCACGGTGTAATTGATCGCTACATCATCGGTGAGGTGCGCCTCGGTGTGTTGGTGCAGGATGGCCGTGGCGAAGAAGCGCAGGTTGGCCACGGCGCGCGGGATGTCGACCTCGCGGGCCAGATGCACGGGTTTGCCATTGTCCTGCGACTCGGCCTTCGCGAAACGTTCCAGGTCGTGTTCGATCCGGTCGGCCACACGAAGCATCGCCCGGCTGCGGCCCTGTGCGCCCAAAGCCCACCATTCCTTCTGCGCGGCCTTGGCGGCCCTCACGGCCTCCGCCACGTCGGTCGCGTCGCTGTCCGGCACCCTAGCGAACACCATCCCGGTGGCGGGTGCATGATCATCGAGCCATTGGTCGCCGGAGGGGGGCACGAGCCGCCCGTCGATGTAGTTCAGGATCCGTTCCATGGGAATCGCCGGCCAAGTTAGCGGCCGCGGGGGGCATGCCTCCGCACAACAGGAAGGCCCCCATTGCTGGAGGCCTTCCGTCCCTTGTTGCGCTGTTCGTGAACGAACCTACCGGGAACGGTCCGTGGTGTTCGGTGCCACGGTCATTCCATGGAACAGCAAATTGAGGTCGCCGGGTTCGATGGCACTGGGCCCTTCCCCCTCGACCGTGATGTTCTTCTTCCCCTTCGACTTCCTCGGGAAATCCCAGACCACCGCTTTGTCGTCCCCGGTGGCCGGACCTTTGGCGACCGCGATGGTGTGCTCCTGGCCGTCGTTCGCTTTCGTTTCCCGGGCCTGGGCGAAGGCACCGATGGTGCAGAGCAGGCCGATGAGGGTGAGCGTGGTGCGCATGGTGATGTGGGATCGGTGATGCGAACGTATGCGCGACCGGAGCGGACGGTTGTTGATCGTTCGCCAACGGCCGTTAAAGAAAGTTAAGTGGCCCTCTCGGGGCGCGGGCGCGCGGATATTTTCGGGCTGTGAACGAGCGCTTCATCATGGGCCTTTCCGTGGCCATTTCGATCGCGCTCGTGGGTCTGGTGCTCATCCAGGTGCAATGGATCAGGGATACCATGGCCCTGAAGGATGCGCAGTTCGCCCAGAGCGTGGACAACGCGTTGGTGGCGGTGAGCGATCGGATGGAACGGATCGAGAAGCTGGAGGGACTGCGTGAACATGAGACCGGCCGTGCGATCATGGAGCACATCGGAGGCCCGGCCCCGTCGGCAGCGGACAGTCTGTCCATCGCACGACCGTTGACCCTCGGTGTGCCGGACACCACGATGGTGCAGGGAGAGAGCGTGCTGGCCGAAATGGTGCATGGTTTCCTGTATGCGAACGCGTTCCGTTCCATGGACGAGCGGATCGATCCACGGCTGCTGGATTCCCTGATCACCGAGGAATTGGCGGCGCGCGGCATCACAGGTCCCCACCAGCAGGGCGTGTTCGATCCACGCGGCAGGGCGGTGCTCCTGCAGCCGGAGGAAGGAGCGGACACCACCGCCCTGCTGGCCTCCACGCATCGCGCACGCCTTTTCCGCACCGACCCGATCGGCAACGAGCATTTCCTGTACCTGCTGGTCCCTGGACAGGAAGGACAGATCTGGCGGAGCATGTCGCCCATGTTGATCATGTCGGTGGTGTTGCTGCTCGTGGTGGTGGTCGTGTTCATCATCATCATGCGCACCGTGTGGCGGCAGAAGCGGATCGGGGAGATCAAGAACGACCTGGTGAACAACCTGACCCATGAACTGAAGACCCCGATCAGCACCATCGCGCTTGCGTGCGAGGCGTTGACGGACCCTTCGATGCCCAAGACCGATCAGCAGGTGCGCACGTTCGTGGGCATGATCCGCGATGAGAACAAGCGGCTGGGCATCCTGGTGGAGAACGTGCTGCAGAGCGCGGTCGTGACCGGTGGCCAGATGCGCACGCGCATGGTGGACCTCGACCTGCATGCGCTTTTGCAGGACGTGGTACGGAACAGTGAGATACAGGCCACGCGCCGGAACGGTCAGATCGAACTGGACCTCAAGGCCGACCTGCACCACCTGCAGGGCGATCGCATCCATCTGACGAACGTGTTCTACAACCTGATCGACAACGCGATCAAGTACACCGAACAGGAACCCCGGGTGCGCATCGGCACGCGCAGCGACGCCAGCAGCATCACGATCAGCGTGCGAGACAACGGCATCGGCATCCCGCGCAACGAACAGCAGCGCATCTTCGACAAGCTGTACCGTGTGCCCACGGGCAACATCCACAACGTGAAGGGCTTCGGCCTCGGCCTGAGCTATGTGCGCTCCGTGGTGGAGCGCCACGGCGGAACGATCCGCGTCGAGAGCGAACCCGGCCGCGGCAGCACCTTCATCATCACGATCCCCTTCGAACATGGAAGCTCCGATCCGGATACTGCTCGTCGAGGATGACCCCAATCTGGGCGGCCTCCTCGCGGAATACCTCAAGGCGAAAGGGTATGCGGTGGAACACCGCGTGAACGGGAAGGAGGGGCTGGATGCCTACCACAAGGGTGGGTTCGATCTGCTCATGCTGGACGTAATGATGCCCGTGAAGGACGGTTTCACCTTGGCGCGCGAGATCCGCCGCACCGATCAGCGCACGCCGATCATCTTCCTCACGGCGAAAAGCATGAAGCAAGATACCATCAACGGGTTCCTCGCGGGCGCGGACGACTACCTGACCAAGCCGTTCAGCATGGAGGAGCTGCTGTTGCGCATCGGTGCGGTGCTGAAGCGCACGAAAGGCGTGGTTGCGGAACAGGAGGCGCCCCGCAGCTACACCATCGGAGGTTTCGAATTCGATGTGCGGAAGCAGGTATTGCGCAGGGACGAGGAGGAGCGGCGCCTGACGACCAAGGAATCGGAACTATTGCGGCTCCTGTGCCAGAACAAGAACGGCCTGATGGAAAGGCACGCCGCCCTCCGGGAGATCTGGGGTGATGACAACTACTTCAATGGCCGCAGCATGGACGTCTACATCGCCAAGCTTCGCAAATACCTGAAGGAGGACCCGAACGTGGAGATCATCAATATACATGGCCAGGGCTTTCGGCTCACCGAGCGGACCGAACAATAGCCCCCCCGTCCGCAGCTGTTGTTCAGGAAAGCAACAGCGTCATGATCCCACTACCGCATTCCTGGGCCGCTGCGCGGTCGAACCCCGTGCAGCGTTCGGCGCTTGGGGCCTTGGCCTCCTGCGCGATCGTGCTCGTCGCGCTCGAATGGAACTTCCCCGGGCCCTTGTACACAACCCCTGATCTGCCGACCATCTTGAGGCCTCTGGACATCGAGCCGCAATTGCGCGCCGTTATGCCGCTCGCGGTCAAGCCGCGCCCACCGGTCGTGGTGGCTCCGAGCTCCAGGGTGGTGGCGGCCGAGCCGGAACCCCGGCCGAGCGGGCAGGAGGTTCCGGGGCCGGTAGGGTCGGAAGGGGAGCCCGCTCCCGATTCGACAGCGACCGCAGTGGGCGGGAGCAGCGGAGGGTCCTCCCCGCTAGCACCGTACAACAAGCTCCCCGAAGTGCGCCCCTACTTCGCGGATGACTGCGGGGCATTGGTGGGGGTGGAGCGCGACCAGTGCACCTATGTCCGCATGCTGGCGCACGTGAGACGGCATTTCCGTGTGCCGCATAGCGTGCGGTCCGACCTGGACACGCGCGTCGACTTCGTGGTGGATGCGCAGGGGCGCGTGACCAACGTGCAATGCACCCCTGCGGTCGCTTCGGATGTCCAGCGTGAGATCGAACGTGTCCTTCGGACGATGGACCGCCTGGAACCCGGCAGGCAGGGCGAGCTTGCGGTACCGGTCAACTACCGATTGCCTCTCGTCCTACGCGTCCGTTGAGGGTGAGGGGCACCCCCCAGAGTTGGTGTTCCGGGAGAACCTCCCATATTTACGGATCCCGGGCCACCCCGGATCACCAACCCAAAACCCCATGAAGGACGTTTACACCAGCTTGTTGACGGGAGCCCTGCTCTTCCCGTTCGGCACCATCCTGGCCCAATCGGGCATGCAAAAGGATGGCACCCTCCCCCTGCCCTGTGCGCACCACGTGGTGGCACAGCATGCTCCGGCCCTGCGCGGCACCGCGCCGGTCAATGATGAATGTGGTTCGGTCACGCCACAAAGCATGCCCATCGGTGGTTCCCTGACGTTCACCGGCAACAATACCGGTGCCACGCTGACCAACGATTACGAGGTGGGTTCGCAGTTGGAGGGCCTTGGCCACCCCTCGGTCTGGCATGCGTTCACGACCAATGACTGTACGAACCTGACCATTTCCTATTGCGGTTCCGATGCCGGTTTCGCAGGGAACTTCTGGATCGTGATCTCCACGGCATGCCCCGCCGGCGATGCGTCGATGGTCTTCAATTCGAGCTACAACACCACCGAGTGCCCCGATGGGTCGCCCACGATCCATTATTCGGCACTGCCCGCAGGTACCTACTACCTGCCCGTGCTGACCGATGAGGCGAATGGTGTGGCGGGCAACTACACGATCGTGGCCAGCACCACGGCATGTGCCGCCCCGCCGGCCAACGACGAGTGTGCCGGTGCCATCCCCGTAACGCCGGGCAGCTGGTGCAACTTCGCCTACTTCACCTGTGATGGTGGAACGGAATCCCTGGCCGGCCTGACCTGCAACGGCTACACGGGAAATGCCAATGATGATGTCTGGTTCTCCTTCGTGGCGACGTCCAGCACCATGGCCATCGGGGCCCAGGGTACGGACGACGGCGATGGCAACAACAACACCGGCTATGACGCGGTGATCGAGCTGTTCTCGGGCACCTGCGGCAGCCTCACCTCCATGGATTGTGCGGACGCCACGCTGGGCTCCGAGCCGGAGGAAGTGGTGGCCACCGGCCTGAACGTCGGGGAGACCTACTACGTGCGGGTCTATGATTGGTACGCCGGTTACCCGCCCATTCCGACCTTCGGCTTCTGCGTGGTGGATGGAGGCAGCATCAACCTTGGCCTTCACGATCAGGGCGCCACCCTGCCCTGGACCATCTATCCCAACCCGGGTACCGGTGCGTTCGACGTGCTGGATATGGGCTTGAACGGTCGCGTTGACGTGGATGTGTTCGACATGACCGGCCGTCGGATCATGGCCTCATCGTTCAACGCGACAGGCAGCGGTCAGCACCACCTGGACCTGGGCGCCCTGGCGAAGGGGACCTACGCGGTGGAGTTGACCAACTCGGGTGTGCGCACTCAGCAGCGTCTGGTGATCGACTGATCGCAGCACGACCATCATTGGAAGGGGGTGCCAAGGGCACCCCTTTCTTCATGGAGGTATGGGCTATAGACAACCCGTCCGCCCGCCGTCCACGGGAAGGTTGATCCCATTGATGGATGCGGCGGCGGAGCTGGCCAGGAAAACGACCGCGTAGGCGATCTCCTCCGGCCGGGCGAAGCGTCCCGTGGGTATTTCATGCAGCATGCGCTGTTCAGCCTCCTCTGCGGGGATCCCATGTTTTCCTGCGTTGCGCTGGATGATCTGTTCCAGCCGGTCGGTGCGGGTCGCGCCGGGCAGCACGTTGTTGACGGTGATGCCGAAAGCACCCAGTTCGTTGGCAAGGGTCTTGGCCCAATTCGCCACGGCGCCGCGCAGGGTGTTGCTCACACCAAGGTTCGGCAACGGCTGCTTTACGCTTGTGCTGATCACGTTGATGATGCGCCCACGGCGGCGTTCCTTCATGCCGGGCACGAGGGTGCGCACAAGGGTCTGGTAGGCATACAGATGGCGGCGCATCGCCTGGTCGAACGCGGCGACATCCGCCTCGTGGAGCAGACCTGGCGCCGGGCCACCCGAGTTGTTCACCAGGATGGATACAGGCGGTGTGGCCTTGGTGAGCACCTGGACCTTTCTGTCGAGGATATCGGTTTCCTCCATGTCAGCAGCAATGCCATGGTGATGTTGGCCGGCTTCCGTCGGCAACGCGGCCACCGTATCGCGGACACGGTCGGGATCACGCGACAGCACGGTGACGGTGGCGCCTGCTGCGGCCAGTTCATGGGCCACGGCGCGTCCGATGCCCTGTGTCGCGCCGCACACCAGGGCGTGCTCGTTCATCAGTCCGATGTCCATGGAGGCCAAATGTAGGCGGCTGCCGTTCGAGGGAACCGTGTCGGCCCGACCCGCTGAGGCGGGTACCAAGGGTGTGGAAAACTAGCAGACCCAGGACGGGCGCAGCCTTGCCCGCGGAGGACATCTTTGCGGTCCTAACCTGCATTTGCTGCGACATGAACTTTTCGGTACGCCATATGACCTCCGCAAGGACGCCTGCGTTCGTGCTCGGGGTCCTGCTCTTGGGAGGCCTTGTGAACGCACAAAAGAGCGCCGTTCCTCCGACACCCATCCATCCAGGTCCTTCCCACGTGCCGTCCTCGGCATTGCGAGGTGGCGGTCCGCCCAATGATCTCTGCACGGGCGTGGTGATCGGCGCGCTCAATGCCGGGTCATCGGTCACCGTGAACGGGGACAACACAGGGGCGACGGATACGGAGGGCCTTGGCACGCCCAGTGCCTGGGAGGCTTTTACGACCGTGGAATGCCTGAACATCACCGTCGACTACTGCGGCACGACGCCCGCGTTCGGCAATGCGTTCAACTACCTGCTGGCGGGTTGTCCTTGGTACAACTACACTCAATCCGGGGACTTCAATACCATGGATTGCGTGGACGGCAATTACACCATCCACTTCGCAAACGTTCCTGCGGGTACGTACTACTATCCTGTCCTCACTGAGCCCGGGTCCGAGGGGCCCTATACGATCACCTTTTCCGGGGAGGCTTGCACGGCGGTACCCCCGGCGAACGACGATTGCGCCGGTGCCATTGCTCTGGCCCCCGCGGTGACCTGTGTCCCGACCACCGGTGATGGTTACGGAGCAACGGCTTCCACACCCGCATCGGCGTGCGAGGTCGGCGGGGCCAGTGCCAGTGATGACATCTGGTTCGGTTTTGTGGCCACCGATCCGACCCAGACCGTGGTGGTGGCGCCGAGCGCGGGATATGATGCGGTGGTCGAACTGCTTTCGGGAACGTGCGGCGCGCTCACCAGTATCATGTGCGAGGACGTCGCCTACAGCGGGTCCGCGGAAACGCTCGTGGCGAACGGTTTGACCGTCGGGAACACCTACTATGTCCGGGTGTTCGATTGGTACCTGGGCCAGCCGTTCACGAGCACGGTGGATGTGTGTGTGATCGAACCGGCGCAATCCGGACCACCCAACGATCAATGCGGGGACGTGACCCCGGACATGCTGGGTATTGGCGGTGGCGTCAATTGGAGCGGGACCACGGTGGACGCGACCACGACCCTGGATGCGGACCCCGGGGGGGATTTCGATGACGGCGTATCGAAGGTGTGGCATGCGTTCACGTTGAACGATTGCGCGGATGTGACCTTGAGCTTTTGCGGTACGGCGCCGGTATTGGACGAGGTGTATCTGGGCCTCGCGACGGCCTGTCCTTCCGGGGGAGCATTGCTCACCAGTACCTACGCCTTCGATTGTCCGGACCAGAATGCGAACGTGACGTTCATCGGGCTATCTCCGGGTACCTACTACTACCCCATCGGTGCGATCGGCGCGAACCAGCCCGGGCCTTACCAGGTCCTGGTGAGCGCCACCGCTTGCGCCGCGCCGCCGGTGAACGATGAATGCACCGGCGCGATCGAATTGACCCCGGCGCCCCTCTGTACTCCGATGACGGCGGATGTCACCGGAGCGACGCTATCGATGCCCGCATCGTCGTGCAGCGGGTCAACAGGGAATGCGAACGACGATGTCTGGTACATGTTCACGGCCACTTCCGTCGATCCGGTGGTCCAAGTGCAGGGTAGCCCGGATTTCGATGCCGTCGTGGAGCTCATGTCCGGTACTTGCGGCACCCTGACCTCCCTGGATTGCGTGGACAACACCCTGGACGGTGAGACGGAGGAGATCGATGCTACAGGACTTACCGTGGGAGAGACCTACTATGTCAGGGTGTATGACTTCGGCGCAGGCTTCCCGGGCGATCCAACCTTCAGCATTTGCGTGATCGGGGACCCACCGACGGGCGTACAGGACGACATGCGGACGGACTGGCAGGTCTATCCCAACCCCAATGACGGGCAGGTGTCTGTGGTATCGGGATCCGTCACCGGTCCGGTCTCCGCCGAAGTGGTCGACATCACCGGTCGCATCCTGGTCCGGTCCGCCTGGACAACGGTCCCGGGTGTGGCCCACCTACTGGAATTGCCGAACGGGGTGACCCCGGGTCTTTACACCCTGCGGATCTCCACCTTGTCGGATGTCTTCGCGCGCAAGATCCAGGTCCGGTAGGCACGAATGAAGGATGATGATGAAGCGGGGCGGTCCAGGCCGCCCCGCTTCATCATCGGGCCATTTGGAACAAAAGGGTACCTTCAAGGTCCTCTTACCGGACCCTGACCATGAGAACCTCCCATCGCTCTGCTGTGTCGGCAATGGCCATGTTCGCCACACTTCTGGCCACCGCCCAACCCCCCGCCAACGATGATTGTCAGAATGCCACCGTGCTTCCTGTCAACGCGCTGATCGACTGCCCATCGAACACGGTGTCCGGCGATAACAGCATGGCCACTTTCGCGGTCGGTGAGCCCTATTGCGACCCGGGTGGTACCTACCAGGATGTGTGGTACACTTTCAACAGCGGCATTCACGACACCGTTGAGATCGACCTGCAGATCGGCACGATACAGGACTGGGGGTTGGAGGTGTTGGACGCTTGCGACACCGCTGGCACGACGGTGGCCTGTGGGATCTATCCGCAATTGCACTACGTGGTGCAGGTCATCCCCGGTCGGCAGTATTGGGTCCGGTTGTTCACGAACCTTGATTTCGACCTTCCGGGCACCTTCGGCATCTGTATCAGCGCCAGCGATCCCCCTCCCTTGTGCGAGGGCTCGACCGTCAAGACGGACCAGGATGAGGACTTTGTGATCACCTGTCCGGACGGGTCCCCGGACCTGATCACACTGGTCAACTATTCGACCGGGCTCTCTCCGTACATCTATGTGCTGATGGACCAGGACGACGTGACCGTCTGGCCGATCACGGGCGACACCTTCGACGCGGACACCCTGGCCCCGGGCGTCTATCACATCCATGGGGTATCGTTCGACGGCCTCCTGATCGGTGCCGTTCCGGGGCGGCCCATCACGGATATCGGTTCGGACGGGCAGTGCTACGACCTTAGCGACAACTATGTGGAGCTGGATGTAGAGATATGCACGGGCATCAGCTCCTCGGCACCTGTTGCTCTTTCGGCGATGCTCACCTCCGAACGCACGGCACTGTTGCTACGGGGGGCGGGTCCGATCGGCGACGCCCGTGTGGACCTGTTCGATCTTCAGGGCCGTATCGTGGCATCGTGGCAGGTGCGTGGATCCGCGACCGAGCGGTCATTGCCCTTGCCATCCGCTTGTGCGGATGCGCCCTACGTGGTGCGCATGACCCTGCTGGACGGAGGAACGCCCTTCCGCGCGACCGTGCGGTGACACGATAGGTCCGCGAACTTTTTCCGGGCGGCCGGGGTATAACCCCCCGAAATACCGCCTGTCATGTGCTCGACATCCGTTCGGATCCGCTCTTTTCTGGCCGTGTTCACGGTCCTCCTCGCCACCACCGCATCCGTGGCACAGCAGGTCGCGATGCTACCGGTGCAGGGCAGGATCACTGATGGGGAGTCAAAACTGGAAGGTTGCCGGGTGGTCCTGCTGAAGGGCAATGTCCCCGTCGATACCATCACCACCAACAAGAACGGCAAGTTCGAACACCTGTTGGAGATCGGACAGGATCACGCACTGGTGTTCCTCAAGGAAGGGTTCGTACCGAAGCGCGTTGTGATCGATACCCGCTTCCCGGAGGATCCGACCGATATCGTCTTTGAACCCCTGGTGATGGATATCAGCCTGCTCGCCGAGGACAAGTACACCGGCGTGGACACGGACGTGCTGGATTTCCCCTTCGCCATCATCCGTTATGATCGGAAGATGGGCGGTTTCGCCCAGGACCAGGCGTATTCGATGGGCATGCAAAGGGCGAACGGTGCGCTGCTTCTCATGGCCGCACGCGCCGGCAAGCGCCAGGACTGACCGCGACGAACGCCGCATCCCCTAACTTGCGGGACCTGAAAACAGTCCCGATCATGTCCGTTCGACGTCCGTTCAGCCTCAAGGAGTGGATCAATGCCAATCGCGACCTGCTGAAGCCACCCGTCGGCAACAAGAACCTCTACGCCGAGGCCGGTGACCACATCGTGATGATCGTCGGAGGGCCGAACGCGCGCAAGGACTACCATTGGAACGAGACCGAAGAGCTGTTCTACCAACTGGAAGGCGACATCAACGTGCGCATCCAGGAGGATGGGAAAGCCGTGGACATACCTATCCGAGAGGGCGAGATGTTCCTGCTGCCCGCCCGCACACCGCACAGCCCGATGCGCGGACCGGACACCGTCGGGCTCGTGGTCGAGTGCAAGCGCGAGGACCGGGAGATGAAGGACGGGCTGCTCTGGTACTGTGAGAAGTGCAACAACAAGCTGCATGAGACCTACTTCGTGCTGCACGATATCGAAAAGGACTTCCTGCCGCGCTTCAGGGAATTCTACACCTCCGAAGAGCTGCGCACCTGCAAGGCCTGCGGCCATGTGATGGAGGCGGACGAACGCTTCATCTGATCGCCGACCGATGGCCGAGCTGCTCACGGTCGACATCCACACGCACATCCTGCCCGAGCAGATCCCCGACTTCGGGGCGCGCTACGGCTACCGTGGCTTCATCCACCTCGATCATCACCGGCCGGGATGCGCCCGGATGATGATGGACGACAAGTTCTTCCGGGAGGTCCAGGCGAACTGCTGGGATCCGACGGTCCGTATCCAGGAATGTGATGCACACCATGTGCACGTGCAGGTCCTGAGCACGGTACCTGTCATGTTCAGCTATTGGGCGAAGGCCGAGGACACCCTTGATCTGAGCAAGTTCCTGAACGACCATATCGCGGAGATCGTGCAGCGGTGGCCGACGCGGTTCATCGGCCTCGGCACCGTGCCGATGCAGGACGTCGACCTGGCCGTAAAGGAACTTGAGCGTTGCAAGCGCATCGGGCTTGCCGGTGTGCAGATCGGCACCCACGTGGAAGGCCTGGACCTTGGTTCCCCCCGCCTCTTCCCCTTCTTCCAGGCCTGTGAGCAGGCAGGCATGGCGGTGTTCATCCATCCCTGGGACATGCTCGGTCGCGAGCGCATGGAGAAGTACTGGCTCCCCTGGCTTGTGGGCATGCCCGCCGAGACCACGCTTGCCATCACCTCCATGATCTTCAGTGGGCTTTTCGAGCGCCTGCCCCGTCTGCGGGTCGCGTTCGCCCACGGAGGTGGTGCGTTCCCCGCCACCCTTGGACGCATCCAGCATGGGTTCGAGGTGCGGCCGGACCTTTGCGCCGTGGACAACCCTGTGGGCCCGAAGGAGTATCTCGGGCGCTTTTGGATCGATGCGCTGGTGCATGATCCCAAGATGCTCGAATTCGTGGTGGACCTTTTCGGCGAGGACCGCGTGGCCTTGGGCACGGACTACCCCTTCCCGCTGGGCGAATTGCAGCCCGGCAGCCTGATCCGTGGCATGCCATGGGACGACCAGCGGAAGGCACGTCTGCTATCGGGCGCCGCCTTGCAATGGCTGGATCGGCGACCGGACCTTTTCCTGGCGGCCTCCAGCTAGCGCACGAGGTTCACGTGACCGATCAACCGGTGCTTCTCGCCGGAGAGCTCGGAGTAATCGACCTTCCACACGTAGGTGTCGATCGGTGAATCCACACCGTTGTAGGTGCCGTCCCAGAAATCGTTCAATCTGTCCGTTTCGAAGATCTTCTCGCCCCAGCGATCGAACACGTACAATCGGAAGGTCTTGATCTCGGTGCCCAGCACGAAGAACACGTCATTGATCCCGTCCCCGTTCGGCGTGAAGGTGTTCGGCACGTAGAGGCTCCCGTCCACGATGATGGTCACCGCATCGGTCACCTTGCAGCCGTTCGTATCCACCAGTGTCACGATGTAGGTGGTCGAGGTCTCTGGATGAACAACGGGGTCCGGTGCTGTGATGTCGTCGATCCAAAGATCGGGTGACCACGATAGCGTCCCCGGATCGCCGGTGGCGTGCAACCGGGTGTTGTTGCCGAAGATGATCACCTGGTCGGGCCCCGCATCCACCGAGGGGGGGGGGAACACATCGATCGACACGGTCGTTGTGTCCATGCATCCCCACGCGTCGCTGACGATCACGGCGTATGTGATGGGCGCATTCACCATGGCCACAGGGTCCGGGACCTGGGGGTCGTTCAGTCCGGCCGATGGTTGCCAGAGATAATTGGATCCACCGGTGGCCATCATCGGTACGGGCTCGTGAGGACATACCGTAGTGTCGGGCCATGCTTCAGCCATGACCTCGATCACCTGCACCCAGGCGGTGTCCGGGACCGCGGCGCAGGCATTGGACACCAGCACGGGATAGGCCATGGATACGGGCGGTGTGACGACCGGGTCCGGTGTGGTCAGGTCGGAGATACCCGCTACCGGTGCCCACTGGTACCAGTTTCCGCCCGATGCCTGCAATTGCACGGAGCCGAAACGGCAAACCGCGGTATCCGGTACCACCGGCAGGGGTGGGTCGAACTGGACGATCACCAGGAGCGAGTCCGTGAGCATGCATCCTTCCGGAGAGGTGATCTCCACGAAGAACCAAGTGGTGTCCGGTGGCGAGGCCAGTGGGTCGGAGGAGGTCGGATCATCGAGGTACGCCGCCGGGCTCCAGGCATAGGCCACTCCACCGAACGCACTGATGGGCACACTGCTCCCGGCGCATACGAGCGTGTCCGGACCGGCGTTCACCAACGGGTTCTCGAACACGACGGATACGCTGACGGTATCGACACCGCATTGGTCGGTGATCGACACCGTGTAGGTCATGGGACCAGGTGGGCTGGCGATCGGGTCGGCCACGGTCGGGTCGCTCAATCCGATGGACGGAGACCATGCGTAACTGTCGCCTCCACTGGCTTGCAGTTGCACCACACCGCCCGGACAGAGCGGGGGGACACTGTCCACCTGGGCATCGAGCGGATCGACCACCTCCACCTGGATGGTTGTCGTGTCCGGAGGTGCGCATCCCAGGGTGTCGGAAAGGACCATGGTGACCTGGTAGATACCCGCACCCGGATATTGGTGATCGGGCGCGAACGCGTTCGAAAAGGCCCCGTCACCGAAAGCCCATTGGTAGCTGTTGCCGCCGTTGCTGAGATTGAGGAAATGCGCCGTATCGGGATCGCAGAGGAACGCGGGACCATCGATGGCGATGCTGGCCACGGGTTGGCTGAGGTTGAACTTGAAAACGGCCAGGTTGCATGCACCGGACCCACCATTGTTGGTGCTGCTCCAGGCCCCCGGTGTCGTGGGGAAGTCGCTGTTGTTCCAGCAACCCGCACATACCGCCTGGTATACGTTCCCGTCCTTGTCGAAGCGTGAGGTTCCGCCATCAACGTGTTCCGCACTCACATTGCCGCCGAAATAGGTGGCATAGTTCAGCCCCGTGGCCTCGAGGTCAAGGACCATCAGATAGAAATCACTTCCGTCCGTCGAGGACTGTGCGGCACCCGGCGTGATCGGCAGGCCTTGTGTGGTGCTGGAGGTGGCCAGGGCGTTGTGGTTCACGTCGCCTCCCCATCCGCTGAAGTAGATCAGACCGCAATCGCTGACAAGGAACGCGGAAGGGCTGATATCCTCATCGCCCATGCCTGACCCGATCCTGGTGGACCATAGCGAATTGCCCAGGTCCTGGCTGAACTTGTGGATGAACTGTGAACTGCCCGGATTGGCGTACTTGCCGGCGGTCACGGGATAGTTGCCATGGGTCTGGCCCACTACGAAGACCTCATCGGCCGTGTTGAGCTGTACGAAATAGCATTGGTCCTCGGCCGAGGTTCCGACATAGGTGGCTCCGAGCAGGGCCGTGCCCGATGCGTTGAAACGTGCGACATAGCCATCGACGGCTCCATTGTAGGACCCATCGAACGGCACGCCGGACATCGGCAGGTCCGCGCTCGCCGTACCTCCGGTGAGGAATACCTCTCCATTGGTCGCGAATTGCACACCGAAGCCACTATCGTCCTGCGAGCCGCCGAAATAGGTGGCGAACTGGAGCGTGGTGCATGCCGGGTCCAGGCGAAGGACGAACGCATCCTGCCCCCCCCCGCCGAACGACCCCTGCGGTGCGCCGGGTGTGGTGGGCATGTTGCTGCTCTGTGTGCTGCTCGCGACCACAGGCTGCCCGGCCGTGGTCAGGGCGATCTCCCCACGGAAATGATCACCGTAGTTGTAGACCAGCTGGGTCGAATTGTTCAGGCCATCGTTCCCGGACCCGCCGATATACGTCGCCCCGAGAAGGGAACCCGCGTCGGCCGCCAGATGCACCACGGCGATGTCCGAACCGTCGGCGAAGTCATAGCCCTCCCCGCCGAGCAGATTGGCGAAACCACCCGAGAGCGGAATGTTCGTGCCACCATTGAAGGTCGCATCGAAGCAACCCGGGGTGGTCGGGAAGTCATTGGAACCGGTCGTGGCGAGTACGAAGAGCTCGTCGCTGTCGTTCACCACGAGGCTCTGTGGCGTTTCGTTGCCGAAGGCCCCTCCGATGTACGTGCTCCAAATGAGCGATGTGCCGTCCAGGCTGAACTTCGTGAGGCCGATATCGATGAAGTTCCCATTGAACGTGGGGTCGATCACGCCCAGGCTCGTGGGATAGCCCGCACCGAACACGATCCCTCCCCCATACAGGTGCCCCGAGCCATCGTAGGTGGCCGTGAAGCCGAAATTGTTGGCGGCGCTCCCGGAATACGTGGCGAAAGTGAGCACCGGGTCGATCACCAGGGGCTTGTCGCGGTCCCAGGCGCCGATCGTTCGGAAGTCCACCATATACTGTTCGCTCAAATGGTAGGTGCAATCCACCGCCACCCGACCCTCGGCATCCTCCTGGTAGGCGAACGGGGCCTCCTCGATCACATCCCCGGCAGTGGTCCGCACACGGATCCTCCCATCGGTCAGGTCCAACCCCTCCTGTCCTTCGAAGACCATCCGGATCGACGCGGGGTCGGCACCCGGGGCTACGATGAACTCGTACTTCAGACCATGACGCCCGTCGATCCGCAGGTCGATCCCGGGATACACCTCTTTCAATCGGATGATGCCGAAAACGGGTACATGTCCAGCCCACCCGGCCGGATCATTTCCGATGAAATAGTTCTCATAGTCCGGTTGCACATCGCCACCCTCCCACGCTGCCGCACCGCCACCTGCGAAGTGAACGCGGTAGGCATGCGCCCGTAGTTCATCCGTCCGACCCCCGATCGTCCCTGGCCCATGACCGTGGTCCGACATTCCCTTGCGGAGCACGTAGGTCAAGGCATCACGCTCGATGAACAGGGCGCCCCCCGGGATCATGGCGCGGTAGAGCACCTGCTCGGGCCATTGTCCCAGGTTCGCGCTGAAACGCACCAACAACGCGCCCTCCGCCGAAAGGCATAGGGTGAAAAGTAGGGCCGTGAGAGTGCACCAGGACCGCATGATCGCGGGAAAGGCTCAAGTTACCATGCAAATGACCGGAACACCGCCTGTTTCGTTGCTTGGATCACGATCCCGACGGGCCTATCCGTAACTTTGCCGCTCCCATGAGCGACGCGCTGCAGCACGAGTGTGGGATCGCGCTGATCCGCCTGCGCAAGCCCCTTTCGTACTTCGAGGACCGCTACGGTTCGGCCTATTATGGGCTTCAGAAGCTATTTCTGCTGATGGAAAAGCAGCACAACCGGGGTCAGGACGGCGCCGGGGTGGCCACCATCAAGCTGGACATGCCTCCGGGAACGCGCTACATCGACCGGTACCGGTCCGCCAGCAAGCAGCCGATCCTCAGCGTGATCGAGCATATCCAGGGACGCATCGCGGAGGCGCAAGCAGCAGTGGGGGAGGGTCCGATGAAGGCGGATCTGCTCAAGGAGCAGGCTCCGTTCATGGGTGAACTGCTCCTGGGCCATCTCCGTTATGGCACGTTCGGCAAGAACGGGCTGGAGCATTGTCATCCGCATCTGCGGGGCAGCAATTGGATGACCCGCAACCTGGTCCTTGCCGGGAATTTCAACATGACCAACGTGGACGAGCTGTTCGGCCTGCTCGTGCAGATCGGACAACATCCCAAGGAAAGGAGCGACACGGTAACGGTCCTCGAAAAGATCGGACACTTCCTCGACGAGGAGAACCAACGGCTGACACAGGTCCATCAGCAACTGGGATACAACGACCGGCAGGTCACCCGCATGGTGGCCGAGAAGATGGATGTACGCAGGATCCTTGTGAACAGCGCCCAGGATTTCGATGGCGGATATGCCCTGGCAGGACTCATCGGGCATGGCGATGCCTTCGTTCTGCGCGATCCATCAGGGATCCGTCCCGCCTTTTGGTACAGCGATGAGGAGGTCGTGGTCGTGGCCAGCGAACGTCCGGCCATACAGACGGCCTTCGGTGTGAAGACCGACCAGGTCCGCGAACTCAGCCCCGGCCATGCATTGATCGTGCGCAGGAGCGGGGAGGTGAGCGAAGAGCTTGTGCGGGAGCCTCTGGAGAAACGCGCTTGCAGCTTTGAGCGGATCTATTTCAGCCGCGGCAGCGACCGGGACGTCTACCGCGAGCGGATCGCCCTGGGTCGCAGCCTGTGCCCGGCCATCCTGGAGGCGGTGGACCACGATCTGGAGAGCACGGTCTTCTCCTTCATTCCGAATACGGCCGAGGTGGCCTGCTACGGGGTGCTGAAGGGGATGGAGGACCACCTGGACCAGGTGAAGGAACGGCGGATCCTGGAGCTGGGCGCCACGCCGGACCCGGCCCGATTGCGGCGCATCCTGGCGATGCGTCCACGCCTGGAGAAAGTGGCGATCAAGGATGCCAAGCTGCGCACGTTCATCACCCAGGACAATGCCCGCGATGAGCTCGTGGCGCACGTCTACGACATTACCTATGGCACGGTGCGCCCCGGCCTGGACGACCTGGTCGTGATCGATGACAGCATCGTGCGCGGCACGACCCTGCGACAGAGCATCCTGAGGATCCTCGACCGGCTCGACCCCAAGCGGATCATCGTGGTGAGCAGTGCTCCCCAGATACGCTATCCGGACTGCTACGGGATCGACATGGCGAAGCTGGGCGACCTGGTGGCCTTCCAGGCCGCCATAGCTTTGCTGAAGGAGACCAAACAGGAGAACATCATCGACGATGTCCACGAACGCTGCCTGGCGGACATGGGCAAGCCGATGACCGAGGTCGTCAACCATGTGAAGGACATCTACCGGCCGTTCTCGGCCGAACGCATCTCGGAAAAGATCACTGAATTGCTCACACCACCGTCGATCCGTGCGGAGGTGCGCATCATCTACCAGAACATTGAAGGCCTGCGTTCCGCCTGCCCGCATCATACGGGTGACTGGTACTTCACCGGCGACTACCCCACTCCCGGGGGGAACAAGGTGGTGGACCGGGCCTTTATCAACTTCATGGAGGGCCGGAACGTACGCGCTTATTGAGCAACGGACCTTTTGTGGAAGAGCCGGCAGCCTTTCCGTTCCTTTTCCTTGCGCAGGACCAGTGCACCGTCATGCACCACGAACCGCGAACCACCGCGCTCGACGATGTCCGCACCCTCTTCCAGTTCGATCCGTGCACCGGGCATCAGGTGCACTTCGGATGCGTTCTCCAGCACCCACTTCGCCTTTCGGCCGAGGCGGACCCGCGCGCCCGGAAGGATCACGAACCGTGTCGGTGCGCTGAAGTACGTGGTGCCTCCCACCGTTTCCGCGGCGTCCACGCGTGTGGGTGTCCGTGACCGGTCGAAGGTGATGCGGCGGCCTTCGGAGAGGTCGAGCGCGAAGCCTCCCTGGCCGGCGATCGGTGCGAGAACGATGCTGTCCGCGCACCAACGCAGGTCGCGGTCGATGCGGGTGTCGTTGCTTCGGATCCGCACCTGGGCGCGTCCATCGGGACCGATGTCCATCAGTTCGATACTGATCCCGTTCAGGTGCACCACCCGGTCGTTCGGAAGCTTGCCCGAATAGCGGTCCTTGCCGCCACCGCTCACGAGCGTCAATACGTTCGCGCTGGAGGGATTCGTGCCCATGGCGAGCTTCCGTGTTCCATCCAGGGTGAAGGCATGCGCCGTGCGACCGAAGAAACAGGCATGGTCCAGGATGCGTCCCGACCGAAGCGCGGCGTTCGGGACGAAATGCTCCCGTCGATCGAGCCGCCCGTTGCCATCGCGGTCATAGACCGGCAGCTCCTGTTCGCTGTTCCCCGTCAGTGGGTTCTCCAGCTCCGGGCCTTCCTTGAACGCCACCGTTGTTCCACCGAAGGGACAGCGGTCATGTACCGTGTCGGTGGTCAATTCCAGGTCGTAATGACCGCTGGCCGTCAAAGGGTGCAGGTAGTCCGCTTCGCCTCCGTAGATATCGCGCCCGATCTTCTCGTCACGATCCACCTGCACGGTCATGTAAAGCCCGGGCGCCGCGGGTTCGATGCACGGATTGCCGGTCTCTTCCCAATGGAACCGGTCCGTAGGCGAGCCGTTCTTCCCATAGGTCTGATGGTTCTCCACCCAGATCCATTGGGGGAAGGACCCCTCCTCGAGATAGGGCAGGCGGATGCGCAATGCATCACCGGAAGTGATGAAGTCACGGAGGACGAAGATCCCGGTATCCCCGCGCAACGGATCGAGATCGCCGTCCACCGGCTTCAGCCCGATGTCCTGTGCGTTGATCCGGAAATGAGCGTCGGAGGCCCTCCACCCCAGGCGATCGCGGTCCCAACCGCTGCAGGTCAGCAGCGAGCTGCTTGCTGCGCCCATCATGCTCCAACCACCCTGCAGGGGAATGAAGTAGCTCTGGAATTGCGCCGCGTTGCCGCCCCCGCTGTGGAAGTTGTTGCCACCGAGCAGCAGGTGGTTGAACTCGTGTTTGAGGATCTCGAAGGGCAGGGCGTTCATCCCGCCGAACCGGGATTCCGTATCGCTGGGATGTCCGTACAGCTCCCCGGGACTGCCCGGGTCCGTACTGCCCTGTCCGTGACCGAGGTAGCTGTTGCGGAAGATCACCATCACGTGGTCATAGCTGTGTGGTTCGTCCGCACCCGCCATCTTCGGCATACCCGGCCGGCCGCCGCGTCGCCACAGATCGAAATCCTCCACGCCAAGGTGGTGTGCCGTGCGCAACGCGCCGAACGTGTTCGCCTGTTCCACAGCCGCCCGGGTCAGGGTCATTGCATTGCGCAGACCGTTCTCACGGCTTTCCTTGATCGTGATGATCCGATCGACATAATCACCGAGCACGGTGTATTGCCCGAGGGAGATGTCGTGGTAGTATCTGGTGACGATGGCTTTCGGTGCCGCGCTGGGGAAGGGCTCGAAGACGTCGTCCTTCCACTTTGGCAGCTCGCCCTTTCGCCAATGCTCCGCGTTGGGGTCCGCGGGATCGGACGTCGGGTCCTTGTCATAGTCGATCTCGGCGAAAAGGACCAGGACCCGGATCGTGCCATGGGGAGACAGATACCAACCGTTCTCGCTGCAGGGAAGGTCGGTGGTGTCGCACTGGGCGTGTGCCCGGCTCAATAGGACAATGGCCAGAAGGACGGTCGGGAAGCGCATCGTCCCGAAGATAGACCTAGACCTTCGGCGCCTTGTAAAGGGGCACCGTGCTGCACGGTTCGCCGAACATGAGGCTCTTCACCACGGGCAGCAGCTTCGCGCTGAGCTCAACATAGGCATTCAGCGGCACGGGCAGCTTGCTGCAGCCCTTCACGACCACGCGCGCCTGCTGATAGGGCCCGATATCGAGCTGCTGAACGAACCGCGTGAAGATGGCCCGCTCCAGTTGGTCGGAGCCACCCTGCGTGACGAAAGCCGCATGGGGTTGCAGATGTGTGGCCACCAGCATGAAGGCCCAGGTGGGGATGATCGCATCCGCTGAACAATGTACCGCGACGAACTTGCCGTTGTACTGCGCCCAATCGTGGGCCTTGCAGAAATCGCGCAGGTCGTCCTCCTTCAAAGCGACCTCCTGCCAGAGCAGTGGCTTCAGGTCGAGGACTACGCGTTCGCCTTGGGGATACATTTCCTCCAGGTCGATGGTGATGATGCCGCTCGCGGCGACCTTGTTGAGGATGGGGTTGTTATCGCTCATCACATAAAGCCGAGTTCCACCTGCGCCGCTTCGCTCATCATGGTGCGTTCCCAAGGTGGCTCGAAGGTGATCTCCACCTTGGCGCTCTTCACGCCCTGCACGCCGGCCACCTTCTGCTCCACTTCGCCGGGCAGGCTTTCGGCCACCGGGCAGGCGGGGGAGGTCAGCGTCATGGTGATGCGCACATGTGACTCATCGTCGATCCGGACCTCGTAGATGAGCCCCAACTCGTAGATATCGACGGGGATCTCCGGGTCATACACCGACTTCAGCACGTCGATGACGCGGTCCTCGAGGTGTTTCTTCTCGTCGGCGGTCATGGGTTGGAGGGAGTGCGGGTAGGTGGTCTATGGTCTATGGTCGTTGGCAATGCGCTCGTCGATCTGCATTGCCAACGACCTTGGACCTCGGACCATAGACCCATGGACCATGCATTCGAAGCGATGAAAACCTCCTTCATGCTGTACTCGCATTACCAGAGAACGCCACCGCATACCGTTTCATCTGGTCGATCATCGCGCTCAAGCCGTTCGCACGGTTCGGGCTGAGGTGCGCACGCAGGCCGATGGTGTCGATGAAGTCGGTGGAAGCACCGATGATCTCCTCTGGCGTGCGATCGTTGAACACACGCACCAGCAGGGCAACGATGCCCTTGGTGATCATGGCATCACTGTCCGCCGTGAAGTGCACGAGATCGTTCTTCAGTTGGGCGTTGAGCCATACCCGGCTCTGGCATCCGCGCACCAGGTTGTCGTCGGTCTTGTTCTCCGGCGCGATCAAGGGCAGGTCCTTGCCCAATTCGATCAAGTGCTCATAGCGGTCCTGCCAGTCGGAGAACATGGCGAACTCGGAGACGAGCTCTTGTTGGGTTTGGGCCAAAGTCATCGTTGTGCTCATCGCAGCATCTTCACCGCTTTCTGTGTAGCTGTGACCATCGTGTCCACCTCCTCCGTCGTATTGAAGCAAGTGAAGCTCGCCCGCGTCGTTCCGCTCACGCCGAAGCGTTCCATCAGCGGCTGGGTGCAGTGGTGGCCCGTGCGCACGGCGATGCCCTGCTGGTCGAGCAGAGTGCCGAGGTCGTAGTGGTGCACGCCTTCGATCACAAAGCTGATCACGCCCACCTTCTCCTTTGCCGTGCCGATGATGCGCAGGCCGTCGATGGTGAGCAGTTCCTTGGTGGCGCGCTCCAGCAGCATGTGCTCGTGCGCAGCAAATGCTGACTTGCCTTGCTCCGCCGAAGCCTTGGCGAAGGCGAAGTCGTAGTCCTCCATCCAGCGGATAGCCTCGCCCAAACCGATGATGCCCGCGATGTTCGGCGTGCCGGCCTCGAACTTGAACGGCAGCTTGGCATAGGTGGTCTTCTCAAAGGTGACCGTGTCGATCATCTCGCCGCCGCCCTGCCAGGGGGGCATGCGTTCCAGCAATTCCTCGCGGCCGTAGAGCACTCCTGTACCTGTAGGACCGTAAGCCTTGTGCCCGCTGAAGGCATAGAGGTCGCAACCGAGGTCCTGCACATCCACGTTCAGATGCGCGATCGCCTGCGCGCCATCCACCGCAGTGATGATGCCGCGCTTCTTCGCTTCAGCGATCAGCTCCTTCACCGGGTTGATCGTGCCGAGCATATTGCTCACGTGGCTCACCGCGAGGACGCGGGTCTCGTCCGAGAACGGCACTTGTGTTAGATCCCACTCCCCGCTCTCCGTGATGGGGATCACCTTCAGCTTCGCCCCATGTCGTTCGCAGGCCAACTGCCATGGAACGATGTTCGAGTGGTGCTCCATGCCGCTGATCAGCACTTCATCACCGGGTTTCAGCACCAACTGCCCCAGGCTGAACGACGCCAGGTTCAGGCTCGCCGTGGTACCACCGGTGAAGATCACCTCGTGCGCGTGCTGCGCGTTGATGTGCCTGCGGACGATCTCGCGCGCGGCCTCCTGCGCCTCGGTGGCCTTGGTGCTTAGCGTGTGCACGCCGCGGTGTACGTTGGCGTTGATCGTGGCGTAGTAGGCGCTCTCGGCCTTGATCACGCGGCGTGGCTTCTGGCTGGTAGCGGCGTTGTCGAAGTACACGAGCGGCTTGCCGTGCACCAATTCCCTCAGGATCGGGAACTGCGCACGGATCCTCTCAACATCATATGCCTTGGTGACCGGTGCGTCCTTCGTCTTCACAACGTGTCCAGTTTCTGGTCGATCAGACCGGTCAGGTATTCTTTCCATTCCGTGTTCTTGATGCGTTCGAGCACATCTGTGGTGAAGGCATGTGCGAGCAGCTGCCGTGCTTCCACCTCGCTCACCCCGCGCGAACGCAGGTAGAACAAGGCCTTCTCGTCCAGCCGCCCGATGGTGCACCCGTGACTGCACTTCACGTCGTCGGCGTAGATCTCCAGTTCGGGCTTGGAGTAGACCTTGGCGTGGTCGCCCTGCAGGATGTTCGCGTTGCTCTGGTAGGCGCGTGTGCGCTGGGCATCCTGCTTCACATAGACCTTGCCGTTGAACACACCGGTCGCCCTGTCCGACACGATGCCCTTGTAGAGCTCATCGCTGGTGCAATCGGGCACGTGGTGGCCGATGTAGGTGTGGTTGTCGCAATGCGTGGTTCCGTTCAGCAGGTAGATGCCGTTCAGTTCGGCATGCGCACCGGGACCAGCGAGCGATACGTTCAGGTCGTTGCGGACCAGCGAGCCTTCCAACGTGGTGGTGCTGATGCTGAAGTGCCCCTTGGCATCCACCTGCACGTTCTCTTGGGAGATGTGTGCGGCACCATCGCGCTGCAGCTTGTGCACCAAGAGCTCGGCGCCCTCGGCCACATAGCACTCGCGCAAGCTGTTCACCAAGCTGGTTGTCGCGCCGCCCGGAAGAGTGATGTGCTCTTCGATGACCTCGGCCTTGGCGCCTTCCTGGATCAGGAACAGATCGCGAGGCTGTACGAGCTGCCCCCCTTCCGTGGTAATGCGCAGCACGTGGATCGGCTTCCGGACCGTGGTGTTCCTGAAGACGAGGAGCAACAGGCCATCGGTCGGTGCCGCGGTGTTCATGGCGCTGAAGAGACTTTCGGACAAAGGCGTGATGTGGCCATAGTGGTTCCTGACCGGTCCGTGCGACAGGTGCGACCCGAGGCTGTCGATCACCACATGCGGCTGCGCCTTCAGGTCGTCGCTCAGGTCCGCACGGAAATGGCCGTTGACGAAGACCACGCGCGTGGCATCGAAGGGAAGTCGTGTGGGAAGTTGAACCGCGACGGACGCAACGGGCGCAACGTAGTTCGCACTGAACAGCCTGCCGACACGCGTGTACTTCCATGCTTCGGTCTTGCTCGTTGGAACGGGCAGCGCGTGCATCTGTGCCAAGGCTTCGCTGGCACCAGGCCAGGTGGAGCCCTCGAGCAGCGGGAGCACGGTGGCCTTGGGGTCGGTGGCGGTCAATGTGCTCATCACACGTGCTCCTTCACCCAATCGTAGCCCTTCGCCTCCAGCTCCAGGGCCAGTTCCTTGGGTCCGCTTTTGATGATACGGCCATTGGCCATCACGTGCACCACGTCGGGCACGATGTGGTCGAGCAGGCGCTGATAGTGCGTCACCACGATGAAGGCATTGTCCTTCGAACGCAGCTTGTTCACCCCGCCGGCCACGATGCGCAGTGCGTCGATGTCCAAGCCGCTGTCGGTCTCATCAAGGATGCCCAGCCTCGGCTCCAGCACCGCCATCTGGAAGATCTCATTGCGCTTCTTCTCGCCGCCGCTGAAGCCCACGTTCAAACTGCGGTTCATCAGCGCGGGATCCAGCTCCACGAGCTTCGCCTTCTCGCGCACCAGGTCGAGAAAGTCCTTGCCACCGAGTTCAGCTTCACCACGCGCCTTGCGCGTTTCGTTCAGCGCTGTGCGCAGGAAGTTCATCTGGCTCACTCCCGGGATCTCCACAGGGTATTGGAAGGCGAGGAAGATGCCCTTCCAGGCACGCTCCTCGGGCGACAGTTCCAGTAGGTCCCCACCGAGGTAGGTCACCGAGCCGCCTGTCACTTCATACTCGTCGCGGCCGGCAAGCACATTGGCCAGCGTGCTTTTGCCGGACCCATTCGGGCCCATGATGGCGTGCACTTCACCGGCTTTCACCTCCAGGTCAACGCCCTTCAGGATGTCCTTGCCTTCAATGCGGGCGTACAGGTTATTGATCTTCAACATTGTCGCTAGGTCGACCCTGTGGATCGACGTTACAAGTGGTTATCCAACAGATCCTTCAAGACTTACCGCCAACAACTTCTGCGCCTCCACCGCGAACTCCATCGGCAATTGGTTCAGCACCTCTTTGCAGTATCCGTTCACGATCAGGCTAACTGCTTTCTCCGTCTCGATGCCGCGCTGGTTGAGATAGAAGATCTGGTCCTCACCGATCTTGCTCGTAGTGGCCTCGTGCTCCACCATGGCGCTCGGATTCTCGCTCTCGATGTAGGGGAAGGTGTGTGCGCCGCAGCGGTCGCCGAGCAGCAATGAATCGCACTGACTGAAGTTCCGCGCACCTTTCGCTCCGCGGCCGATCTTCACCAGACCGCGATAGCTGTTGTTGGAGAAGCCCGCGCTGATGCCCTTGCTCACGATGGTGCTCTTCGTGCCCTTGCCGATGTGGGTCATCTTGGTGCCCGTGTCCGCCTGCTGGCGGTTGTTGGTCACCGCGACGCTATAGAACTCACCGGTGCTGAAGTCGCCCTTGAGCACGCAGCTCGGGTACTTCCACGTGATGGCGCTGCCGGTCTCCACCTGTGTCCAGCTGATCTTGCTGCGATCGCCGAGGCACATCCCGCGCTTGGTGACGAAGTTGTAAATGCCGCCCTTGCCGTCCTTATCGCCGGGGTACCAGTTCTGGACGGTGCTGTACTTGATCTCCGCGTCGTTCAGCGCGACGAGTTCCACCACGGCGGCGTGCAACTGGTGTTCGTCGCGGATCGGCGCGGTGCAGCCCTCGAGGTAGCTCACGTACGCGCCCTCATCCGCGATCAGCAACGTGCGCTCGAACTGGCCGGTCATGGCCTCGTTGATGCGGAAGTAGGTGCTCAGCTCCATGGGGCAGCGCACGCCCGGCGGGATGTAGCAGAAGCTGCCGTCGCTGAACACGGCGCTGTTGAGCGCGGCGAAGAAATTATCGGTGCACGGCACCACGCTGCCGAGGTACTTCTTCACCAGCTCGGGATGCTCTTGCACCGCATCACTGAACGAACAGAAGATGATGCCTTTCTCCTTCAGCGTCTCTTTGAACGTGGTCCTCACACTTACGCTGTCGAACACCACATCCACCGCCACGCCGACCAGGCGTTTCTGCTCCTCCAGCGAAATGCCCAGCTTGTTGAACGTTTCAATCAGCTCGGGGTCGGCCTCGTCGAGGCTGTTGAGTTGCGGCTTCTTCTTCGGGGCGCTGTAGTAGTAGGCGTTCTGGTAATCGATCTTCGGGTAGTGCACGTGCGCCCATTGCGGCTCCTCCATCTTCTCCCAGATACGGAACGCTTCGAGCCTCCACTCGAGCATCCACTCCGGCTCGTTCTTCTTCGCGCTGATGAAGCGCACGATGTCGGCGTTCAGTCCCTTCGGTGCCTTCTCGCTCTCGATGTTGGTCGTGAAGCCGTATGCATACTCTTTCGAGGTGACCTCGCGGAGGATATCGTCGGTGTCCTGGGGCATGAATACTTCACCACAGAGACACGGAGGACACAGAGAAGGTGAATTCCCTGTTCAACTGTGCGGCTCGTGTGGACTTTACCATTTGAATTGCTCTGTGCTCTCTATGCCTCTGTTGTGAACCTTAGATGCTGAAGCTCTCCCCGCACCCGCAGGTCCGGCTGGCGTTCGGGTTGATGAACTGGAAGCCCTTGCCGTTGAGGCCGCCGCTGAAGTCGAGCGTGGTGCCGAGCAGGTAGAGCAGGCTTTTCTTGTCCACCACCACCTTCACCCCATTATCCTCGAAGACCTTGTCGCCGTCCTTCATCTGGTCGTCGAAGACCAGGTCGTACATCAGGCCGGAGCAGCCGCCTCCTTTTACTCCCACCCGGACGAAATGGTCCGGCCCACGGCCCTCCTGACCAAGGAGTTTTGTCACTTCCACCTTCGCATTTTCGGAGACCTTGATCATGGCTGTCTCTTATTTAGAATGATTCTAAACAAATCCGTTGTGCAAAGGTACGGGGCCATGTGCGCAGGACCAAGGACCTGAGCCACGGAAAGGAGCGTTGCCGGTATCGCCGATCTTTGCCGGACCAATAGTCCCTGCCTGCGCATGTCCGATGTCCCCTCCCGCACCGAGCTTTCCGAACTGGGCGAGTTCGGCCTGATCGACCGCCTCGCAGCCCGCGTCGAGCTGACCCAGAAGAGCACGATCAAGGGTATCGGGGATGATGCGGCGGTGATCGACCCGGAGGGCCTGCACCAGGTGGTCACAAGCGATATGCTTGTGGAGGGCGTGCATTTCGACCTGAGCTACATGCCATTGAAGCATCTGGGCTACAAGGCGATCGTGGTGAACCTGAGCGATGTGTATGCGATGAACGCCACCCCGCGCCAAGTGCTCGTTTCAATGGCCCTGAGCAACCGGTTCAGTGTGGAGGCGGTGGAAGAGCTCTACGAAGGGATGTTACTGGCCTGCCGCAACTACGGTGTGGACCTGGTGGGGGGCGACACATGCAGCAGTGCGAGCGGATCGATCCTCAGCGTGACGGCCATCGGATCCGCCCCGAAGGAGCAGCTCGTATTCCGCGATGGCGGCCAGGAGCACGACCTCCTTGTGGTGACCGGTGACCTCGGTGGCGCATACATGGGGCTGCAGGTCCTCGAGCGGGAGAAGGCCGTGTTCCAGGAGACCGGGGCCCAACCCGACCTGGCCGGACATGACTACATCCTGGAACGCCAATTGAAGCCGGAGTGCCGGAAGGACATACCGGAGCTCCTGCGAAAGCTCGACGTGCGACCCACGAGCATGATCGACATCAGTGATGGGTTGGCCAGCGAGGTGATCCACCTCTGCAAACAGAGCGGGACAGGTGCACTGATCTATGATGACAAACTTCCCATCGACCCGGCCACTTATCAGTGCGCGCGGGACTTCGACCTGGACCCGACCACGGTGGCATTGAGCGGCGGAGAGGACTATGAGCTGCTCTTCACCGTGCGGTTGGAGGACCATGACAAGATCAAGGGCAACCCGAGTCTGAGCGTCATCGGTCACCTTACGGATGCCCGGGAAGGGATGCATCTCGTTGACAAGCAGGGAGGACTGCATCCGCTCACCGCGCAGGGTTGGGATGCCTTCCTGAAAAGGGGCGCGGACGGGCCGGGAAGCCTATCTACTGCTTGACGATCCGACGGATCGCGTGCCCGGCGCTCCAGTTCACGTCAACGAAGTAGGCACCGGGGGCCAGGTCCGCTCCGAACGTTCGTCCGGAAATACCATCCATCACGATCCGACCAAAGGTGTCGAGCACACGCACGCGCACAGGGCCGATGGCTTTCGGTACGAGCAGGTCGAACGGGCCCTTGCCGATGTTGGGGGCCACTTCCAGCAGGTCCAATGGGTCCCCGTTCTCAGCACCGACCGCCGTAGGTACGGCGCTGATCCGACCGAGCACCGCGCTCTGTTGGCCCGTCGCTCCGGCGCTCAGCGGAGGGAAGTCCAATGTGCCATCCGCATTCGCGATGAAATGTACCTCACCGCCGGGATCACTGGTGAGCGCTTGTGCCTGGATATAACCATTGGCGGATTGGCTTGTGATCGCCCAGCGTGGCGCGCCCGAAGGGTCGAACGATACCAGGCCAAGGCAATAGGAGCTGATCGGTTGACCGGAGTTGATGACACCGGCGCCCCAGTCGACCTCGCCGCGCACGTTCCCGATGAGGTAAGAGTTCCCGGCATCATCCGCGGCCAGGGCCTGCCCATCACCCATGGACATATCCCCGGTGATCGGTCCTCCGGCAGGAGCGCTCTCCTTGCCCCATAGGAAATTCCCGGTGCTGTCCGCTTTGGTCACGAACAGGTCGTACACCCAATCCGGTCCATGGAACTGCACGTTGCCGAAACTGGTGCTTGCGAAAACGCTGCCTGCGACGATCGCGTTGCCGATAGGGTCGCAGGTGACCCGGGGTCGCTGGAAGGTGATGTCGCTCGCGAAGGCCACCCAGTCACCGTTGCCTTCGGCGTCATATCGCAGAACGTACATGTTGTAGGGGTTCGGGGCATTGGAGGAAAGGCCGCCGAAGGTGAACGGCCCATTCCCGGTCGCACCGCTCACGTACAGGGCTCCGGAAGGCGCGAAATCCATGCCACCGACCAACTTGCTGCCATCGATCGTTCGGCTTTCCGTTTCGTCCCCATTGCCGTCGAAGCGAACGAGATCCGCGACACCGAAGTTTTCCAAGGCCACCCAGACCCCTCCGGAGGGATCCACGGCCATGGCCCCGATATCCTCAGCGTCCGGATGTGCGATGCTCAGGTCCATCGACCAGAGCAGGGATCCGTTCATATCAATGGCCAGCAGGGAAATGCCCTGGTCGAGACCGCTACCGTGGTTGGGCATCACCGGACCGGCGCACATGTTGAGGCTGCCCATGAACCGGCCGGCGGCGTATAACGTGCCGTCGTCACCCACCGCGAGCGCGTCCATCACGGCCGAATCACCGAGCGTGCAACTCCACAGTGCCTGTCCGGTCCCCGGATCGATCCGTTCCAATGCCACGCTGCCGAAAAGGTCAAGACCATAATTCAAGCGCGCATCGACCAGCCGCGAAGCATAGAGCTGACCATTGTCCCCGCGTGCCAATCTGTGCTGTGGATAGGCGGGATTGAGCGACCAGTTCACCGTCCAGGCCACAAGCCAGTCGGGCTGCTGCGACCGGGATTCCAATGCGGAAAGGAGGGATAGGGCCGTGAGGAGGATCGCCTTATGCTTCGTGAGGAACATCGAAGCCGGATGGTATGCAGTGGATAGACCGGAACGAACGCCGGTCGGTTGCCTCCGTGCTGGTCCCCAGAAAGAGCGAAGGCCCCTTTCGGGGCCCTCGGCCGATGACTCAGCGACCTTTTGGTCGTTGTTTGTTGGGGGTATTGCGCTGCGGGTTCGACCTGGAAGGTTCCTGACGGGTCCTGGTCGGCTGCTTCGGGCTGGCCTTCTCATGTTCCTTCCTTTTCGACGGCGAGGTACGGTCGGGTCGTGCCGGCCGCTCAGGCTTGGCAGGTTGCTGCGGCTGCACAGGCCGTTCGCGCTGGTCCTTCTGTTGGTCCGGTCGGGCCGTCGGACGCTGCTGCTCGTTCGGCTGTGGCTGGGCGCGCTCGGGTCGTGCGTTCGGCTGCCGGTCGTTCCGCACACCCTTGCTCTGCGCCTCATACCGGCGATGGGCGTCCGCGTAGCGTTGATGGACCGTGTTGCTCATCACCCGCCGGGGGCCATAGTACGTATTCGCGTGGTTCACATAAATGATGGACGTGGAGTGATACCAGTGGTGGTAGTGGTGTTGGCAGTAGCCCCAATGCACACGCCAAGCGAAGGGCGACCAGGGATGCCACCAGAAGGGATAGTAGTCCCAATACCAAGGTGATATCCAGATCACATAGGTCGGTCCGTAGAGCCAGGTGACACAGGGCCATCCCCAAACGTTCACCCACACGCCCATGTAAGGTGCACCGAACATGGCCGGGCCGGATCCCTTGCTGTCCATTTTCTCCTCAATCGGCTCGTATATGGCACTGTCGCCATAGAGCTCGCTGTCACCGATGATCTGTATCACCGCCTCGCGCTCGCCTTTCTTTTCCAGGCCGATCATCGCCACGTCCTGGTCGTCCTTGGTGCCGATGACGGCTTGCAGCGCGATGGCATGGACCATCCCGTCGGCATGGTCGACCACGCGGATGTAGTCCACCTTCCCATCTCCGTTCAGGTCGAGGTTGTTGACATGTTTGTCCGGGTCGTTCAGGGCTTTCTCGAAGGACTCGAGGTCCTTGGCATCCTTGAACAAGGCCAGGGCGCCGCGCAGGTCGAGATCATCGCCGGGGAGTCCTGTGCTATCCGCCACGGCGGGGGCATTGGCCAAAAGGGTTCCGCTGGTGAGCGCGACGCTGGCAAGGAGCATGATCGATCTCATGGTCATTGGGTTGTGGAAGTACGACTTCCAAGATCGTGCCAGGTTCGATCCCGATGCCATGATCCCGCTCAGGTGCCGGCTTCACGCGGCCAAACCGGAGCTCGAAAGTCTTTGTTTCACTACGTCGGCGAAGGACCGCCCCGTCCGTTGGCTTTCCGCCCAGGCGCCCAGGTCGACATGTTCGAACACCACCTGTTCCAGGGGGTCCTTGTCGAGCTCGGCCAGACCGCGCCGTAATTCGTCGAATGCCGCATGTCGAAGTGCCAGGTCGTTCGCTCGAAGCACCTGCCTGATGCACTGCAATGCAAGGACTTCGGAGCGGCGCGCGCCTCCGTGCCCCTTGAGACCGCGTTCCGTATTCCGCAGCGCGTAGTGCAGGGTCCGTCGATCGTCCTGCTCGAGCAAGAGCATGAGCTCCAGGATCCGTCCGAAACCGAGCAGTTCCGCACTCTCGTTCGCGCGTAGTTCGTTCAGAAGACGGTGGCACCACCGAAGTGCTTGGGCGGTCTGTCCCACCCCGAAATAGCAGTAGGCGACCTGATAGAGGAAGCCTGCCCGTCGGACCGCCCCCAACTTGTCCCCATAGCGACCGAGCCCTCGTTCCACCAGTGGGACCAGCTCGAGGCCCTTGGCGAAATCACCTGCCCGGATATGCAGGGCGATCTCAAGGCTGATACTCGTCGCGAACAACCGGAGTTCGAGGTCTTCGGTCTCCGGCAGCCGCCGGTCCACCGGGATCCGACGGAATTCTTGAAGCATGCGCGACCCTTCGTCCAGTCGTCCAAGACGCATGCAGACATAGGTCAGGTTGCTCAAGATGGCGAGCGCCTGGTAGGCGGCGTCCATGGTCCTTTCTCCCTCTTGCTGGAGCAGGGTCCTGTTGGCCATGAGATGGGTATAGCAAGTGCTCAGGTCTCCCGATGCGAAGGCGACGGCGCTGTGCAAGTGATGCAGCAGATAGCGTCCTTGCACGGTCTCGATCCGGCCTGTGTTCTGGAACTCCGGGATATCGAGGTAGCCCTGAAAGGTCCTGGAGCGGGACTCATCGCGAGCCGGTCCTTCGCGGTACAGGTCGACCAGCATGCGGCTCTTGGCATCCCAAAGCGCATCGATGGTAGCGAGATCCTCCTGCAATCGGAGGGCTTCGTGGCGCATCGTATCGAGGTCCGTTGGTCCAATATGCCCGTAGTTGCCCCTTTCGGTCAAACGTCGGCGCCATTGTTGCGCCTCGAGCAGGGCATGGGGGCGTTCGTGCTGCTCGGCCAGCCTGGAGGCCGTGCGCAGCACTTTCGCGGCGTCATCGTAGAGCGCCTTGTCATAGAGCACTTCCACCTGGTGGAAGAGACGATGCGAACGGGCGTCCACGGAACGGTCGGAATGATAGGCGGACAAGCTGTTCAAGAGTGCTTCGTAGAGGCGCCGTTTCGTGATCGCGAAGCGCCGCGTGAAAGCCTCCTTGCGGAATTTCCGGACCAGGGCGGCCTCATCGTAGGTCTCCATCGCGGCGATCGCGTCGAAAAGGAGCTGGTAGTTGCTCCGACCTCCGATCATGTGGCGCGAAGTGTAAAGCTTGAAATAGCGCTTCTCCGCCGGGCTCATCGCTCGGATCAATCGATGGACATGGTCATGCGTGCGGTCGGCCATGGTTCGTCGGTCCTGGAATGGACGGGACCGATGCAGAAGTTAGATGGGGCATCGAGACCGGCCGAGACTTGAACGAGGAACGGTTGGAGTGCGATCAGTAAAGGGCGGAGCAAGAAAAAACGCCCGGTGCTCCGGGCGTTCGAGTTCGGTTTTCGAAGTGTTCAGTTGGGGGTCTTCCGATTGCGTTCGCTATCCGCCTCGTCGTCACCATCATCGCTGATACCGCCCGTCCCGCCATCGTCATTTCCACCGCCTGACCGCAGCGAAGGGGTTACTCCGCCACCCTTGTGTTCGAGTGGCGCCATGGCGGACGAGTTCGTTCCCTCATCGCTCATGGACCTTTCAGTGACCAAGGGTGTCGGGGCCATCACCTCTTCCTTGGTGCATGCCACGAAAGCGACCATCACCAAGAGCAGAAATATCGCGCGAATGGAACTGACCCACCTCATCGTTCTTCAAATATAAGGGGTGTCGGACCGTCCTGCAAGTCCTGTCCGGCGGGATGTGGCGGATGGTTGTACGGTAGATCGATGGTGACCGTTGTTCCGGCCGGGGTCCCGTCCTCTTGAAGGACCTCCACCGGACCAGTGATCCGGATGTCCGTCACATGGAGTTCGCGCAGGACATCGGCCCGGCCTTTCGTGATGTCGATCCCGCGGGAAATGTGGTCACCATCGGCCCCGTTCTTCAGGGACCTGCTCCGGACCACGCCGATCCCATCGTCCGCAATGTGCACTTGCACGCGGCCGGGAGCACCGGCAGCCACGCGGATCCGAACGTGTCCCTGCCGTTCCATGGGCAGGATGCCGTGCCAGATGCTGTTCTCCACGTACGGCTGGAGCAGCATGGCGGGAAGTCGAACGGAGCCGGTACGCACGCTCGGGTCGATCACCAGGTCGTAGTCGAACCGGTCCTTGAAGCGCATATGCTCCAACACGAGGTACAATTCGAGCCGTTCCAGCTCCTCCGCCAGAGTGGTCGTATCGCTCTGGCTTGCATCCAGGTTCTTGCGGATCAATTTCGCGAAGCTGGTCAGATAGCGGTTCGCCGTACCCCGGTCCTGACGATTGATATGGTACTGGATGCTGTTCAACGCGTTGAACACGAAATGGCGGTTCATATTGGCGTTGAGCGCTTGTTGTTCCAACTGAAGCATGCGTGATCGAAGCATGAGTTGGCGTGTGCGTTCACGCCGCAGGCGTTGCGTCGATCTGTAGTGCATGATGCCCCAGATGATCAAGGAAGCGATGACGCCAATGAACACGAAGAACCACCATCGAAGCCAAAAGGGGGGAAGCACTTCGAACGGAAAGAGCACAGGAGGCCCCCAGGCTCCGCCATGGACGGCTGCACTGACCTGAAAGGTGAAATGCCCTTGGGGCAGGTTCGAATAGCTGGCGGATCGAGCATCCGTCGGTGCAAGCCATTCCTGGTCCACATCCAGCAGACGGTAGCGGTATCTCACCTGTTCGGGGTCCGACAGACTGAGCCCGGTGTAGTCGAACGTCAGGTAGTTCCGGCGGAAGGGGAGGCGCAACCCTACAGGCAATGCGGTCGCCCGGGCGATGCTGTCGCAATGGCCCCGCCAGTCGGTCGCCTGTAGGAACGACCGGACACCCGTGATATAGAGCGGTGGTGGTGTTCTGTCATCCCAGGGTCCCGCGCGATCCGGGTCGTGGACCACTGTTCCGGAGGCCGAGCCGAAGAAGCAACGACCGCTCCCGTCCCGAAAGCCCGCGTTGAGATTGAATTCCAGGCTGCGCAGTCCATCGCTCAGGTCGATGTGCTCAGCGGCACCGGGATCCTGCAGCAGGGAGTCGGGTCGGAAATAGAACAGGCCGTTGTTCGTCCCGGCCCATATCATGCCATCCGCATCACGCAGGAGCAGGTCGATGTAGTTGGAACCGAAATCCGTCGCCAATCGGATGGAGGTAGGCCCTCCGTTCTCTATGCAGGTCAGTCCGTTGGATGTGCCTGCCCACGTCCGTCCGTGGTCGTCCATGACCACGCAGAAGACCACGTCGGAAGCCGCGCCCGCCTCCTTTCCCCAATGCGCAAAGGCCTGGCCGTCGTATCGTCCGATGCCTTGATCGGTGGCCAGCCAAAGGGCACCGTCCGGGCCTGCCACAATGCCGCGTATCGAGTGCCCCGGCCCGCTCGCATCGTCAGGGAACGTGATCACTTGGCCATGGCGATCGATAACGGAAATGCCATCACGCGTGCCACACCAGAGGTCACCCTCCGGGGAGCACCAGATCGAAAGAACCCGCTGACCGGCCAGGCGCGAGGAGGCATTGATCGGCCGCACCTCCCCGTCGTGCAGGTGACAAAGTCCGTCGCTTGTACCGAACCAGAGATCGCCGGCAGTGTCCATCGTCCCGCACCAGACCGTGTTGTTCGGCAATCCATCAAGCGTTGAGATCATCGCCATGCCATCCATCCTGCAGATCCCGTTGCCATAGGTGCCCATCCAAAGGTCACCGGCGTGATCAGCGACCAGGCACATCACCTGATCGCTGCACAGGCCATCCTTGACCGTGAACGTCACGAACCGATCGCCGGCGTAGCGCAGAACGCCTGCGCCGTCGGTCCCCACCCAGACATCACCCGACGCATCCTGGAAGATGCACCAGACGTTGTCGTTCGGCATCCCCTGGTGGACGGTGTACGCGCGCATGTGTACACCCGGTGCGTCCGGACCGGAGGACAGGTCGCCCTCCAACCTGTTCAGTCCGAACTTGGTCCCGACCCAAACCCGGTTCCTGCCATCGACCAGAACACAGCGCACATTGTTCTGCAACAACCCGCGTGATTCATCGATCTCCGAGATCCCCCCGTCCGGATGGACCTGGAACAGGCCCTCCCCGAAGGTGCCGACCCAGATATTGCCGTTCCCATCAAGAGCCAGTGCGCTTATCCGCTTCGGGCGGTCATTGCCTTTGCCCACCAGCGACCATTGGCCGGTGCGCCACCTGACCAAACCGCTGGAGGTGCCGATGTAGAGTTCGCCGTCGGGTGTGGTGATCATCGCGCGTGCGCCCTGTGTGACCTCGATCGGGAGCTCCAGTCCCTTGACCCGGCCTCCATCGATCACCAGAACGCCGTCCGATTCCGTGGCGGCATAGATGCTGCTCCCAAGGCCTTCCGCCAGGGCCATGATCTTGGGAGCGGCGACCGGACCTGGTATCGGGACCACCTCGAAGTCGATGCCGTTGCGTGACCGCACCAGCCCCGCTCCCGTGCCCAGCCAGACCTCACCTGAACGGGTGGTCAGGATGGCGTTCACCTGAACGTCGGGCAGGCCCTCCTGCAGCGCGTGGTTATTGAACACCTTTCCATCGAAGCGGCTGACCCCTCCCAATGTTCCGAACCAAAGGAAGCCGCGTTGGTCTTGGGCAATGGAGCGGACCTGGGATTGAGCGAGGCCCTGTTGCGTGGTGTACTGAACGAACCCGTATTGTTGGGCCCTAGCGCTCGACAGTACAGCGAAAAGAACAAGGACTGATGTAACGGTACGCAGGAGGTGCACCCGATCAAAAGGTCTGGATCAATGCGAGGAACTCCGGCAATTTCCGGCGCGAAACAGGTACCATGGTCCCATTGTCGAGGACGGCCATATTGCCCTCTGATCGGCTGAAGCTGCTCAGGTGTTCGAGATTGATGATGTAGGACTTGTGGACACGGAAGAACCTCTTCGGATCGAGGTTGGTCTCGAACACGCGGATGTGCTTGCTGCTCAAAGAACGCTTTCCATCGCGGGTGTGGATGGTGGTGTAGCTGTCACTGGCTTCCAGGTAAAGGATATCCTCGTGTTTGAGCAGCAGCAGCCCGTCGCGACCGGGTACGGCCATTCGTGCGCTAAGGGGTGAACTAGTGTCCTGCATGAACCGCTCCAGGGCGGAGCTGTGTTGTTCGGCCTTGTCCGGGTCACCTGTGAGGCGTTGCAATTTGCCGACTGCTCGTTTCAACTCGTCCGGGTCGATCGGTTTTTCGAGATAGTCCAACGCGTTCTGCTTGAACGCCTGCAGCGCGTATTCATCATAGGCCGTTGTAAAGACCACGGGCAATTGGGACTCTTTCAGGGAACGCAGGAGGTCGACCCCGCTCTCCCCGGGCATCTTGATGTCCAGGAACAAGGCGTTCGGTGAAAGTTCACCGATCCGTTCGCGCGCCTCTGCTGCATTGCCCGCCTGGCCGACGACCTCCACTCCGGGACAGTACTCCTGCAGCATCAATCTGAGATTTTCTCGGGCGTCAGGTTCGTCATCCACCAAAAGTGCGCGCAGTACCATGGTCGTTCAGGATATGCCCAAAAGATACCCGACGGTCGTGGTGCATGCCACGCCATCCTCCGAGCGGCGGACCTGATCGAGCGGATCGCGCCCTACAGCACCTGGATCGCTCAGCCGCGCACCGCCGCCAGCAGGTCCTGCAGCCTGTCCCTGGCGATCGGGACGCGTGAGCCGTCCTTCAGGACCGCCCAGTGCCCCTCCTCTCGTAGGTATTCCCTCAAATGATCGAGGTTGATGATGTGGGACCGATGCACGCGCACAAAGCACTTTGGGTCGAGCATCTCCTCATAGATGCGCAAGGTGCGGGTATCGAGGTATCTGGTGCCATCGGTGAAATGCAACGTGGTGCAATTGCCATCGGCCTCGAAGTGCAGGACATCGTGCTGGTCGAACAATTTGAAGCCCTTCGCATGATCGATCACGATCCGTCCGGCAGGTGCGAGCATGTCGCTGAGCGTGGCTCCGATCCGGGTCTTGTATTCGTTGGCGGCATCCGGTCCGGACCGATTGTCCGTCAGGCGCTCAAGCGCCTTGTCCACGGCCTGGCGCAATTCGTCGGGGTCGATGGGCTTGAGTATGTAGTCCACCGCATGCGTGTGAAAGGCCTGTACCGCATAGTCCTTGAACGCGGTCACGAACACCACCACGAAGCGGTGCTCCGGAAGCGATGCCAGTAGCTCCAGCCCTTCGGTGCCGCTGGGCATGCGAATATCAAGGAACAGCAGCTCGGGGTCCAGTTCCGCGATCCGACGTCCGGCGCTGGTCGCGCTGTCGGCCATGCCTACGATGTTGACCTCGGGGCAGCCATCCTCGAGCATCAGCCGCAGATTCTCCCGCGCGGGCTCCTCATCATCCACGATCAATGCACGCACTTCGATACCCGCCATCGGGACGAAAATAGATCGAGGTCCCGGCCCGGGCATCCGGTATTCGGTCGGATCCGACCGTTGCTCGCGTCCTGCTTTCCCTCCATCCGGATGCATGCTAGTTTGGAGTTCGGAAAACCAATCCCTTGTTGCGATGGACCAAATGAACGCGAAAGAAGGGCTCTGGATCTTCAACGACCAGGGCAGCTAAGGACAGGACATTCCTTCTCATGTCCGGTTTTGGTGTGGAGGCCCGGTCCCCTTGGGGATCGGGCCTCGGTGTTCTCCGAAACCCGCAAGGTGACGTTCGCGTAAGAACGGACACACGCTTGCGATGAGGTCCAACGAACAGCACGAGATCCGTATACGCATCGACCGGCTCGAACGCTTGTTGATGTTCGACTACGATCCCGATTCCCGCGATGCGCTCTTCGACATTGTTGATCCGAGCGGGCGGATCGTCAAGACCGGCGAGGTGCGCGGACCCGTGACCAGGGTCCGGATCACCGATCTGGACGGGGAGGAATACATCCTGATGGTCCTGGATGGTGAAGTGAGCAAGGTGAAGCCCATCCATCTCCGGCGTGCCAGCTGAATGACGACCTCTCCCTACATCATCCCCGTGTATCGGGCGCTCACCATCGCCGGCAATGTGTTGGAGAAGGATGAGACCGGGGACATGGTCCACGCGACCGTGGTCAGCACCACGCTTCCGGAAGAAGTTGAAGTGGTGTATGACATCCGGTGAAAGCGGTCCGGCCCGACCCTTCACCCCAAGCTCCATTCTCCTGGCCAAGGCACATGCATGGAGAGGAGTTACTGCTGCATGCGCGGATGGTCGCTAGGCGATGACGGCTTTCCTGTCCATCAGCTCCTCCACGGCGTCCGCCTCCACCGGGATATCCTTGAACAGGTCGTCCTGGCCACTTTCGGTCACCAGCACGTCGTTCTCCAAGCGGATGCCCAGGTCCTCCTCGCGGAATACTCGATTGGGAGAACACGCGGGTTACTCCATTAGCCGATCCTCCACATCGTTAGCAAAGGTGGCATTCAGCCAGCCTAGGATATTCGGATCTCCATAGCAATTGATGAATTCGTCCTTCACGCAAAAAATTTCCCTACCTGGATTATCGCCAAATACTATTCCAATGGAATCAAATCTCACTATGAATGATAACAAGTCACCATGTACATAGGATAATTTGCTTCTCAAAATTGTGGGAACTATTTCAATCACTAAATCGATTGTATTAACATCCAGAATTCTATCTATGGTGGATTTTGAACCATCTTGTGAAATCAAGGTATCGATGTTGTTGATTAACCCGCTCATCTCCGAGGGACCTATCCGATCCACGAGCTGCGGCGTTCTGTACCAATGTGGTGGTTGGTCGTTCTGACACCAATACGCTATTCCTCTGAGGTTGTCCGAATCTAGTAGGTGCTGGTGCGGATTGTCATGCCATGAGCATCGGAAAGAAGAAATGGGAGGATCAAACGTGTAATTTGTAAAATTTGATATATTGTCGATATATTTTGTAATAAGTTCGAATAACTTATTGATTTCATCACGGTCCAAGAAATTGTAATATTCAGTCAGTGGCAATGAATAAAGAGGTTCTGTGCAATATACATCACCTGTCTGATTCCCATATAGTGATTGCTGAGCAATTGATCTGTAATGGATGTTTCTGGAAAAAGAAAGTACAGATAGAGTGTCCAATGATCTTGATACAATAAGATTGATTCGCCAAGAATCTGAAGGAATTGTAGTCAAATCATCGCGAAATTGCACCTCTTCTTGCCTGAGTGGTTTGCGGAATCCATTGTACAGGGTTGCACCAGTCCTTTTTGCCCAACTGATAGCACGCTCTTGTAACATCTCCATGTACTGATGGTCGTCTGCAGCGAGATATACATCGATGTATTTGAATTCATTCCAAACAGCTGTGGCGTTAAGACCAGACATGGATAAGGCGATAAGGCACACCCAACGAATCATCCGGGTTGGCATGGGGTAAATACCTGTGCGAAAGAAAGATCAGGCCTCAGTTGATAACGGGATTGAGACCTACGTCTTATGCAAAGGCTTCTTTTCGTGCCCGCCCCATCGATGCCTCCACTGCATCGGCCTCCACCGGGATATCCTTGAACAGGTCGTCCTGGCCACTTTCGGTCACTAGCACGTCGTTCTCCAGGCGGATGCCCAGGTCCTCCTCGCGGATATAGATGCCGGGTTCCACAGTGAAGACCATGCCCACGTCGATGGGCTCGTTCCACAGGCCCACATCGTGCACGTCCAGGCCGATGAAGTGGCTGGTGCCGTGCATGAAGTATTTCTTGTAGAGCGGGCGTTCCGGGTCCTGGTTCTTCACGTCGGTCTTGTCCAGCAGGCCCAGGCCGATCAGCTCGCCCTCCATCAACTTGCCCACTTCCTTGTGGTAGTCCGCCAGCATGGTGCCCGGGCGCAGCAACTTGGTCGCCTCGTTCTTCACGTTCAGCACCGCGTTGTATACGTCCCGCTGGCGCTTGGTGAATTTGCCGTTCACGGGGAGGCAGCGCGTGAGGTCGCTGGCGTAGCCCCCGTATTCGCAACCGAAATCCATCAGGATCACATCACCGTCCTTGCAGGGTTTGTCGTTGTCGATGTAGTGCAGCACGCAGGCGCTGGATCCGCTGGCGATGATCGGGGTATAGGCGTGGCCGCGTGAGCCGTTGCGGATGAACTCGTGGGTGATCTCCGCCTCCACCGCGTACTCCATCACGCCGGGCTTGAGGAAGCCGCACACCCGCTCGAAGGCCTTGCCGGTGATGGCGATCGCGCGCTTCATCTGCTCGATCTCCTCGGCGGTCTTCCGGCTGCGGATCCGGTGCATGATCGGGGCGCTGCGCTTCAACTGGTGCAGTGGATACTCCGCACGAAGAGCCTTGTTCATGCGCTCTTCACGCGTCTCCACCTCGTTGGCCTGGCGCAGGTGCTCGTTGCTGTTCAGGTACAGCATGTTGGCCTGGGGCACCAAACGCCGCAACGTGGCGGCGTAAGCGCTGGTCCACTGCACGTTCACGATGCCGCTCAGCTCGGTCGCCTCCTCCTGGGTGAACTTGTGGCCCTCCCAGATCGCGATGTGCTCGTTGGTCTCACGCACGAAAAGGATCTCGCGGTCCTTCGGGTCCGGTGCATCGGGGAACAGCAGCAGGACGCTCTCCTCCTGGTCGATCCCGCACAGGTACATGATGTCCGTGGCCTGCTTGAACGGCAGGGTGCCATCCGCGCTGGTGGGCATGATGTCGTTGCTGTGGAAGATCGCCAGTCCGCCCTTTTCCATGTGCTGGCGGAAGCGGGCACGGTGTTCACGGTAGGTGGCGGCGGAGAGCGGGGTGTAGCGCATCTGGTCGGGGACCTGTCGATTACGGAACGACGAACTGTCGGGGCTAAGGTAGGGTCATGGCCTTCGGATTGGACCCCAACCGGTAGGAGGTTACTTTTGCTGCCCACAAAACGCGCGATCTCCGCGCCGATCCGGACGCAATGGCACGATCAGCCCTACTCGGTTCCTCCCTCGCGAAGAAGTACTGGATGGCCCTCACGGGCCTTTTCCTTTGTCTGTTCCTGGTGGTCCACCTTGCTGGCAACCTGCAGTTGCTCGACGCCTCGCCCGAAGGCCGGCTGAAGTTCAATGCCTATGCGGAGTTCATGACCAGCTTTCCGCTGATCAAGGTCGTCAGCTATGTGCTTTATTTCAGCATCCTGTTCCATGCTTTCGATGGCCTGTTGTTGGCCTTGCAGAACCGTCGCGCACGACCGGTCCGCTACGTGAAGGAGAAGCCCATGGCCAACCGGACCTGGTATTCGGGTCAGATGGCGGTTTTAGGCACGTTGGTGCTGGTGTTCCTGGTGATCCACATGAAGAGCTTCTGGTATGAGATGCATTGGGGTGGTCTGCCGAAGGACGCGGATGGGAACAAGGACCTCTTCACGGTCGTGAACGCGGCGTTCCATCAGGGCTGGTACGTGGCGCTCTACGTGGGGATGATGGGCGTGCTGGCCTTTCATCTGATGCACGGCTTTCAGAGCGCCTTCCAGTCGCTCGGGCTGAACCATCCGCGATACACGCCCTTGATCAAGAACGTCGGCATTCTCTTCGCCGTGATGGTGCCGGTGCTCTTCGCCATGATCCCTGTCTGGATGTTCTACTTCAACGCCTGATCGGACGATGACCCAATTGGACAGCAAGGTCCCGGATGGACCGCTCGAACAGAAGTGGACCAAGCACAAGAACAGCATCCGGGTGGTGAACCCGGCCAACAAGCGCCGCATCGACGTGATCGTGGTGGGCACCGGCCTGGCCGGCGCCAGCGCGGCCGCCTCACTTGCCGAACTTGGCTACAACGTCAAGACGTTCTGCTTTCAGGACAGTCCGCGACGCGCGCACTCCATAGCGGCGCAAGGCGGGATCAACGCGGCCAAGAACTACCAGAACGACAACGACAGCACCTATCGCCTGTTCTATGACACCATCAAGGGAGGTGACTACCGGGCGCGTGAGGGCAATGTGTATCGCCTGGCCGAGGTCAGCGCGAACATCATCGACCAATGCGTGGCACAGGGCGTGCCCTTCGCACGGGATTACGGCGGACTCCTGGACAACCGCTCTTTCGGCGGCGTGTTGGTAAGCCGCACGTTCTACGCGCGCGGCCAGACCGGTCAGCAACTGCTTCTCGGTGCGTACAGCGCATTGATGCGGCAGGTGGGCACGGGCAAGGTGCAGCAGTTCAGCCGCCACGAGATGCTGGACGTGGTGATCGTGGATGGCAAGGCCCGTGGGATCATCGCCCGCGATCTGATCACGGGCAGGATCGAACGCCATGGTGCGCACGCCGTATTGCTGTGCACAGGCGGCTACGGCAACGTGTTCTTCCTGAGCACCAACGCCATGGGCAGCAACGTGACCGCCGCATGGAAGGCCCACAAGCGCGGAGCTTTCATGGCCAACCCGTGCTACACCCAGATCCACCCCACCTGCATCCCGGTGAGCGGCGATCACCAGAGCAAGCTCACCCTGATGTCCGAATCGCTTCGGAACGACGGCCGCATCTGGGTGCCCAAGAAAAAGGAGGATGCTGAAGCAGTGCGTGCGGGGACGAAGAAGGGCGTGGACATTCCCGAGGAGGACCGCGACTACTACCTGGAGCGTCGCTATCCGAGCTTTGGGAACCTGGTGCCACGCGACGTGGCCAGCCGCGCCGCCAAGGAGCGTTGCGATGCCGGATTTGGAGTGAACAAGACCGGCGAGGCGGTCTATCTGGATTTCTCTTCCGCCATTGAACGCTACGGCAGGACGGAGGCGAGCGTGCGGAAGATCGAGGACCCATCAACGGAGGAGATCATTCGCCTGGGTCGTGATGTGGTGTCGGCCAAGTACGGCAACCTCTTCGACATGTATGCGAACATCGCCGGCGAGAACCCCTACGAGCGGCCCATGAAGATCTATCCTGCCGTGCACTACACCATGGGCGGGCTCTGGGTCGATTACAACCTACAGACCACCGTTCCGGGGCTCTATGCCTTGGGTGAGGCCAACTTCAGCGATCACGGGGCCAATCGCCTGGGTGCCTCGGCACTGATGCAGGGCCTGGCCGACGGCTACTTCGTGATCCCCTACACCATCGGCGACCACCTCGCCGCCGACATCCGCACCGGCCCGATCGACACCGAACGACAGGAGTTCAGCGATGCGGAAAGGGCCGTGCGGGAGCGGATCGACAAGCTGATAGAGGTCCAGGGAAGCACGCCGGTCGATGTTTTCCACAAACGGCTGGGCAAGGTGATGTGGGACAAATGCGGCATGGCACGCAATGCTGAGGGATTGCAACAGGCCATTCAGGAGATCCGGCAGATCCGCGAGGAGTTCTGGAAGGACGTGCGCGTGACCGGTACGGCCAACGCGTTCAACCAGGAGCTCGAAAAGGCGGGTCGTGTGGCCGACTTCCTGGAACTGGGCGAACTGATGTGCAAGGACGCGTTGGAGCGCCAGGAAAGTTGTGGCGGGCATTTCCGCGAGGAATACCAGACGGAGGATGGCGAGGCCCTGCGCAACGACACGGATTTTACCTATGCCGCCGCCTGGGAATGGACCGGTGATCCCGGCGGCTCGAACCTGCACAAGGAAGACCTGGACTATCAGTTCGTGAAGCCGACACAACGCAGTTACAAGTAGGATCGAAGCACCCGTAGTAGCGACCCACCGGGTCGCCCCGCCCAACGCAAACGAGGATGAAGCTGACACTCAAGATCTGGCGCCAAAGCGGTCCGAACGACAAGGGCCGGATGGAGACCTATCCGATCGATGGCATCGAGGAGGACATGAGCTTCCTGGAGATGATCGACGTGCTGAACCTGCAACTCGTACGCGAGGGGAAGGACCCGATCGCGTTCGACCACGACTGCCGGGAGGGTATCTGCGGCATGTGCAGCATGTTCATCAACGGCGAGGCGCACGGCCCGGGCCGCGGCATCACCACCTGCCAGCTGCACATGCGGCGGTTCAAGGACGGGGACACCATCTTCATCGAACCCTGGCGCTCGGGTTCCTTCCCGGTGATCAAGGACCTGGTGGTGGACCGGGGGGCCTTTGACCGCATCCAGGCTGCGGGCGGCTTCGTGAGCGTGAACACCAACGGCAACCTCGTTGATGGCAATGCCCTGCCCATCGCGAAGGACCATGCGGACACGGCCTTCGATGCGGCCACCTGCATCGGCTGCGGCGCCTGCGTGGCCACCTGCCCGAACGGCTCGGCGATGCTCTTCGTGGCGGCGAAGGTCAGTCAGCTCAGTTTGCTGCCGCAGGGTCGTCCAGAAGCAAAGCAGCGCGCCCTGGCCATGGTGGAGCAAATGGACAAGGAGGGTTTTGGCAACTGCAGCAACACCGGTGCCTGTGAGGTGGAATGCCCCAAGGAGATCAGCCTCGAGCACATCGCCCGCATGAACCGCGAGTACATGGCGGCAGCGATGACGAAGGAGTGATCCGTTGCGCCTTAGTTTAGTCCTGTGTCGAACAGGACTTATGTCTGTTTCGCTTGTCGAACAGCCAGGAGAAAACCTGATCCGTTGGATACACCCATGATCCGCTGTCCGGATCGTGGAGAGGAGATGAAGAACATTGGCTATCGGCTTCGAGTCCCACCTCGATGCAGGAAATCTGAATGGCAGGAGTTGCGGTCCCTCGTTGAGGAGATGGAACTATTGATGGCCGATACTCGGAAGCATGAAAGAGAAAAGCGCAAGGGCGAGCTTCGTAGAGAGATCGCACTACTGAAGAGCCGTCCAGCCACCCGAGGGCGGATCGAGATGATCATGCTTTTGGAACAAGAGCAGATGGACCTGATCTCGAAGGGATGACTGAGTTGGTCACTTCAAAGCTCCCCCGCGTCGGCACCACCATTTTCGCGGTGATGAGCGGGTTGGCGCGGGAGTGTGGCGCCATCAACCTCAGTCAAGGCTTCCCGGATTTTCCTGTTGATGAGCAGCTGATCGCGCTTGTGGACCAAGCCATGCGCGCCGGCCACAACCAATACGCGCCCATGCCCGGCGTGCCCGCCTTGCGCGAGGCGATCGCGACCAAGGTGCATCGGCTGTACGCTGTCGAATATGATCCCGATACGGAAGTCACAGTGACGGCTGGCGCCACCCAGGCCATCTTCACCGCCATCGGCGCAGTGGTGCATCCGGGCGATGAGGTCATCATTGTCGATCCCGCCTACGACTGCTATTCCCCGTCGGTGGAATTGTTCGGTGGTAGGCCCGTGCACGTGCGGCTGGGCAATGACATGAAGTTCGATGCCGATGCGGTGGAGGCGGCCATCACGCCACGCACGCGGATGCTGATGATCAACACGCCGCACAACCCGGCCGGCACGATCCTGCGTGATGCCGACATGCGCCGCATCGCCGGCATGCTCCGCGGCACGGATATCCTCCTGTTGAGCGACGAGGTGTACGAGCATCTGGTCTTCGACGGCGAACCGCACGCTTCCGCCATCCGGTATCCGGAACTACGCGAGCGCGCCTTCGTGATCTTCAGCTTCGGCAAGGTGTTCCATGCAACGGGATGGAAGATGGGCTACGTGCTTGCGCCAAAGGAATTGACGGCAGCGTTCCGCAAGGTGCATCAGTTCAACGTCTTCAGCGCCAACACGCCGGTGCAGCACGCCTTGGCGGCATACCTGGGAGATCCCGGGCATTATGAGAGCGTAGCGAGCTTCTACCAGACCAAGCGCGATCGGTTCGCCGCCGGCATGAAGGGTTCGCGCTTCCGGCTGCTTCCCTGCGAGGGCTCCTATTTCCAGACCGCGGACTACAGCGCGATCAGCGATGAGGCCGACATGGATTTCGCCCAGCGCATGACCCGTGAACATGGTGTGGCGACGATCCCGTTGTCGCCCTTCTACAAGGATCCACCGCCCGGGCAACGCTTGCTGCGTTTCTGCTTCGCCAAGCGGGACGCTACCTTGGATGCGGCGATCGAAAAGCTATGCGTGATCTGAGGGTCTCCGCGGTCCAGAGCATGCTCCATTGGGAGGATGCCGCCGCGAACCGGGCGATGTTCGCGGGGAAATTGGCGGCTTTGAGGGGTGCCACTGATCTCGTCGTGCTACCCGAGATGTTCACCACCGGCTTCAGCATGCGCAGCGACGACCTGGCCGAGACGATGGACGGCCCGACATTGACCTGGATGCGGCAGCAGGCGGCTGAACTGGACGCCGCCCTCTATGGCAGTGCGATCATCGTGGACGAAGGACGTGCTTACAACCGCGGGCTGTTCGTGCGTCCGGACGGTGGTACCAGCATCTATGACAAGCGCCACTTGTTCCGATTTGCCGATGAGACCAGCCACTTCTCGCCCGGAAGCGAACGCGTGGTGGTGGCCTGGCGCGATTGGCGCATCCTGCTGCAGGTCTGCTTCGACCTGCGTTTCCCCGTGTTCAGCCGGAACCGCAACGACTACGATCTGGCGCTATACATCGCCAATTGGCCCGAACCACGCCGAACTCCGTGGAGCAAACTCCTGCTCGCGCGGGCGATCGAGAACCAATGCTATGTGGTGGGCGCGAACCGCGTGGGAATGGACGGAAAGGGGGTCCACTACACCGGCGATTCGATCGTTGTGGACCCCAGGGGTGAAGTGATCGCGGAGGTGGATCCTTCACAAGAGGGCACGGCGACCGTCATGTTGGAACGCAACGCACTGGAAGAGTTCCGCGCGAAGTTCCCTGTGGCACGAGAGGCCGATGATTTCTTGTTGGAACTCTGAACAGGCGCACCGGCTCACGTATTCGTTCGCGCACGTGTCCGCACGGTCCGGTCACCGCATCACCTGGACATGTCCCATCTGTTCGTGCCAGGGCCCGATCTGGCCATCCACATCCTCCTGGAAGCGGTAGCGCATCTTCCATACATAGACATCGTTCTTGACCGGATCTCCGTGCGCGGTCCCGTTCCACATGTCCAAAGGGTCGTTGGTCTGGAACAATACACCTCCCCAGCGGTCGAAGACGATGAGTTCCAGGGTCGCGATGTTCTTGCCCACGGGCCCCCAGGTGTCGTTGATGCCATCGCTGTTGGGCGTGAACGTGTTCGGTACGTAGATCGTTGCGGGACAGAATTCGTTCACTTGCAAAGAGTCCCGGGTGCGGCAATCGAATTGGTTGGTGACATCCACGAAATACCAACCGTACGCGCCCGCCAGGATCACCTGGCTGTGCTCCCCGGTGCTCCAGTCGAAGTCGGAGCCGGGGTTCCCCGCATCGATGACCACATAGTGCGGCTCCTCGTCGAGGCAGGTGAACAGTTCGTGGCTCGTCAGTCGGGTGGGTGCCGGGTTGAAGGTCGCGTGCAATTCATCCGTGGATTGGCAGTACCCGTTGTCAACGGTCACGCTGTATTGTCCGCTGATGACCACATCGATCGTACGCGAATGCGATCCGGTGTTCCAGTCGTAGCTCGCACCAGGATTCCCCGCATCCAGTGTCAGAACATCCCCCTCGCAGAGCAGAGTGTCCGGGCCGAGCTCGACAACAGGGTGGTCGACGAATTGCACCACGGCGTTGAACGTCGCAGAACAGGCTTCAGGCGTTGTCACGGTCACGGAATACGTTCCATCGAGCGTAGCCTGGATGTTCTGTGTGATCGCGGATGTGTTCCAAAGGAAGGTGCATCCGGGGTTTCCCGCGTCGAGCGTCACGCTCTGGCCTTCGCAGACCGTGACGTCCTGGAGGACGTCAACGGGAAGCGGGTCGAACGTCACGGATACATCATCGACCGCCACACACGGACCGTTCGTAACGGAAACGGAGTAGGTCCCGCTCGAAGTGGGCTGGATGGTCGGTGTGGTCGCCCCGTTGTTCCACAGGATGGTGAAAGAGGCGTTCCCCGCGTCGAGCACGATCGGTTGCCCCGCGCAGAGCGTGGTGTCAGGGCCTAGTTCGACCGCGGGCAAGGGAACAAGGTCGACCATCGCATCGAATGTGGCACTGCAACCCACGGGTGAGGTGACAAGGACGCTGTACGTCCCGCTCGCCGTGCAGGTGATGGTCTGTGTCGTTTCGGACGTGCTCCAAACGTATGTGCATCCGATGTTGCCCGCATCCAAGGTCGGTGGTGCCGTTCCGCAAGCGATGATATCCTGGAGGGGGTCCGATGGCAGAGGTGCGAACTGGACCTCGATGGAATCGGTTGCGGTACAACCCTGAGCCGAGGTGATCGCCACTCCATAGATCCCATTGGCCGTGACGTTCAATTGCTGTCCGATCGCACCGGTGCTCCAGACCACATTGCTTCCGGGGCTGTTGGCGTCAAGAAGCAGGCTAGTGGCCCCGCAAACAAGCGTGTCCGGGCCAAGGTCCGCGCCGGGTGCTGCGTGAAAGGTGACATAGAAGGTCTTTACCGTCTGACATCCCTGGGGGTCCGTGATCTCTACGACATACACATCCGTACCCGTCACGATCACCGTCTGGGTCGTGGGCCCGTGGTTCCAGGCATAGGTGCATCCGGGGAACTGGGCATCTAGGGTGACGCTCTGACCGATGCAGGCATCCACGTTCACTGGTGAGATCAGGCTGTCGAAGGCGTCGACCACCGATACGGAGTCCGTAGTGCCACATCCATTGGCATCCGCTACGGTCACGTGGTAGGTGGCGGTGGTGTCGAACATCACGGTGGGAGTGGCAATACTGGCGCTATTGAGGAAGCCGGCCGGGGTCCAGGCGATGGTGAACGGAGCGGGCACGTTGTGCTGAACACCGAGCTGGAATCCGAGCGTGTTGCAGAGGGTCGTGTCCGGGGTCACCTGCAGCAGGTAGGCCGGAGCGACCTGAATGGCCACGCTGTCGGCCACGCTGCAACCTGTGATCAGGTCCGTCAATGTGGCCGTGTAGGTGGTGCTGGTGTTCGGGGTGGCGGACGTTGACGTCAAGTTCGGAGCGACAACGGTCGCAGCGGGGGACCAGAGCAGCTGAACATTCCCATTGGCCTGCACCGCAGCATTGAGCACGGTGGTTTCGCCATTGCACAGGTCTAGGTCCGTAGCCGAGGCGGTCACCCCCATCACCTGACCGACGGTGACGGTAGTGGAACCGCTCGCTGTGCATCCGATGTTGGAGGTGGCCGTGATCGAGTAGGTCGTGGTGGAGGTCGGATTCGCCGTCGGGTCCGCTATCAGGGGATCGCTCAGGCCACCGTTGCCCGGTGTCCACGAGTAGGTTGTCCCTACGACAGTGCTCGGGGTGGCAAGGAGTTGTACCGAAGCAGGGTTACAGATCGTGGTGTCCGGCGAGGTGATGACGCTGAAGGCCGGTGCCACGATGATCGCGAGCGAATCACGCGCGGTACAACCATTCCCGTTGTCCACGTTCACCGTGTACCAGGAGGTGGCGGTCGGGGTGGCCATGGGATCGGCGAGGGTGGGGTTGCTCAGGCCGCTGGGGGGCGACCATTGGAACGTTGTGCCTATGGTCGCGTTGATGCCGATGATGACGTTATCCAGGGCCCATATGTCCTGATTGGCAGGATTCGCGGTCAATTGCCGCCAGCGGAAACGCGTTGAGGCGGTCTGCGCACCCACAGGGATGGGCACTTCAAGGGAGGTGAAGTTCGGAAAGGCGGCTTCGTTGAACTGGGCGATCGTCGTCCAGGAACTGCCGTTGACGGAATAGTCGAGGATGACATCATCGCCTGGATCCGCATCATCGCAACCGTTCGACCCATCGGAGATCATCAGACGGAAATGCACGGTGCCTCCCAACGATGCGTCCATGGGTGACGTGCGGGCCAGTCGCGAGCCGTTGCCGCTGAAGAGGAGGGCGGATCCCGTGACCGAACCACAGGTGCTGGCGATCCCCGCACCGAGTGTTGCCGCCCAGAAGGGGGCCAGGCTCGTGCCATTGAAATCATCGAACGCGGCGACCTTTTCCCCGATACCGTGCAACTGCGTGCTCTCTCCGAGGCAGATGGCGCTGTCCGCGGTGCTCGCGTGTGCACCGATCAGATCGTTCGGGGTCACTTGAACGAGGACACTATCAGTCGCGCTTCCGCAGCCCAGAGGGCTGTTCACAGAAAGCACGAACCAAGTGTCGCTCATCGGCTCGGCGATCGGGTCCGGGATGTTGGGGTCGCTGACGAGCTGGGCCGGCGACCACTGCACATCATACCAGGCAGGGTCCGGCGATGGGTTGGCACCCAACTGGACCGGTGCGAACTGACAAACGGTCGTGGAAGGAAGGTCGTTGGCCGTGGCCGTTAACGCGAGCGGTACGGGGAGCCCCACGTGGTAGGTGAACGAAACGGGGCAGCCACTGCCGTTCAATTCCCCGGAGACCGTGTAGGACTCGTTGGTCGCAGGCGTGACCGTAAAGCTGTTCCCCGTCGCGATGACCGTTCCCGGGACGGAGGCCGCCTCCCAGGTCGAATTGGTCCAAGGTCCCGGTGCGGTAAGGGTCACCGGTCCGGTGACGCACAGGAGCGAATCGTTGACGACGGTGGGGGATGGCGTGAAGTTCGCGGAGTAGGCATAGCTTTCTCCGGTACCCATGCCATGCACATAGGCATGAAAGCCGATCGGAGCGCTCAGAAGGTGCGTTCCGTTGCCGATACCAAGTACGGCAAAGACCATGGAAGGGCAGGCCGCGTAGTTGGTGAATTGCGCGGTCGCCACCACCGTGCCGTCCAGGGTCAATTGCCCGATGAGCCCGGACGGACCAACGACCGCCACACGGTGCTGATTGATCTGGTTCGATGGGACCGTATTGAAGCGTACATGCTGGGTGGTGATGGCATCCGGTTCAAGCATGACCATGGAGGGGTCCCCGGAACCAGAGCAATTGTATCCCTCGAACACCTGCGCCACACTGATCGGTGCGCTGGAACTGATGCAGGCGGGGGCGGCCGAAGCGTTCACTTCGTGGACCTGGCCGGCGTTCAGGGCGAATGCCGCGCCTCCATCAATGCTCACACTGGTCGCGTTCTGAGCGGCCTGGATGCGATATGTGGTGGTGCTTGCCGCCCCGACCTTGAACGTATGATAGCTGGTGCCCCAATGGGGTAGGGCGATCATCTGTTCGAACAGGTGGTCGCATGCCGGACATCCCACCGGAACGTTCGCACACATGCTGCCTCCGAAAACAGCGAAGGGTCGGCATGGCCCGGATGTCGATGTGGCCTTCACCAGACTTCCTGTCAGATCGAGCGAGGAGAGCGCGGATTGTACCTGGTAGGTCTCGCCTTCATCAAGGGTCACCGTGAAGGGAACGCCTGCAGCATGGCCGCCTAGGGTGTTCACGCTGGGCGTGATCTCCACTTCCGTTCCGGCCACCGTGGCCACGATCATCAGCTCGCTCTTGTAGAATTCGTTGAAGCCGGGCAGGCCGCGGTAGGCCGCGATGCGGTACTCGCTACCCAAGGCCGTTACCGGATAGATCCGCGACGCGTCGTGCGTGAAGCTCTGATAGCTGTCCGCTGTGACCATCACGGGGTCGGCGGAGGTCAGGTGCACACCCTTGCCGGTGACGACCTCCGATCCGGTCTGCTCGTTGGTGTTCGGCACGAGAAGCGTGGTGACCGTATTGGCGACGACCGTGAAAGGCTGTGCGTATCCGGCGAGAGGGACGGCGACCGTGCCAGAAGTTGTGACGTCGCTGGTGACATAGACGCGCAGCTCCTGCGCACCGTAAGCGTTCTGCATGAAGCCGAACCAGAAGTCGGTGCCGCTGGTTGGCAATGCGGAGCCTTGTGCATGGAGCGCACTGGTGAGCAGCATGCAGAGGAGCGGACTGCCGACGTGCCGCCAGCGAGATGCCCGAAGTAGGGTGTTGCGGTCCATGTCCACCGAAGAGCGGGGTGGTTAGTGGGCCTTGATACGGCCCGTGGACCGGAATGTTCCCGCGGTCCCCGCCCCCCTGATCGATGGTCAGGTCATCGCATCAGGGTCACATGCCCCACCTGCTCCTGTTCCGGTCCCATCGTTCCCAGATGGTCCTCGAAGAAGCGGTACTTGATCTTCCAGATGTACACACCATCCTGGACCGCACTTCCTCCGCGCGTTCCATCCCAGGCGGCATCGCCGTCGGACCCGGAATAGATCAACTCGCCCCAGCGATCGAAGATCATCAGTTCGATCTCGCCGATGTTGTAGCCCGATGGGAAGAACAGGTCGTTCACCCCATCCCCATCGGGTGTGAAACTGTTGGGGACGTAGCACGCTGGCGGGCAGTATTCCTGGACGTAGACCGAATCGGTGATGGTGCAGATCAACGGCGTGGTGATGTCCACGATGTACCAGCCATAGGCATCCGCCTCGATCATTTGCGTGGTCTCGTCGGTGTTCCATAGGTAGGTGCACCCCGGGTTCCCCGCGTCCAATACCGTGATGTGAGGCGGATGGTCCAGGCAGACCACGCGCAGGGCCTCTGCGATCTGGTCGGGCAAGGGATTGAATACCAGGTCTACAGTGTCGCGGGTGGTGCAATAGCCGTTGAACACCTGGCCCCAGGCCAGCGCATCATCCGTGAAATAAGTGGTCTGATCCGTGCTGCCATTGCTCCAGAGATAGCTCTCGCCCGGGTTGGACAGGTCCAGCCACATGGTATCACGGTCGCATAGTGCCGAGTCCGGCCCGAGGTCCACCTGTGGGAAGGGGATGAACGTGAGTTGCGCATCGGCCGAGTCCACACAGAAGGTCGGCGTTGTCACCACCACGGTGTAGGTCCCGGATAGGCTATCCACGGCGATGGTCTGTGAGGTGGCCGCTGTGTTCCACAGGTACCAGCTGCCGGAGTTCTCCGCATCAAGCACCACGGTCTCGCTAATGCAGACGATGGTATCATGGAGATCGATCACGGGCAATGGGTCGAACACGACGTTGACCGAATCGCGGTTCACACAGTCGTTCTGGTCGTGCACCTCCACCCAGTATTCGTCATCCGTGGACACTTGGATCGTCTGGGTCTGTTCGGTGGTGTTCCACAGGAATGTCGACCCGGGATTCCCGGCATCCAGGTCGTAGACCTCCCCAACGCAAAGGGATGTATCCGGTCCGAGCACGATCACGGGCAATGGGTCGACGGTTACGGTCGTCGTGAACGTGGTTTGACAACCGCTCGGGTCAGTGATCACTACGGTGTAATCGTTCGGTGCGATCACCGCGATCGATTGCGTGGTCTCCCCATTGGGTGACCAGACATAGGTACTGCCGGGATAGCCGGCATCGATCACCATGGTATCACCCGCACACAAGGAGGAGTCCGCGAAGAAGGTCAGGTCATCGAACGGCACTTCGATGTTCACGGTATCCCGCGCGGAACACCCCATGGCATCCTGGACCACGACGATATATTGCATGGTGCTGTCGAACGTGATGGTCGGTGCGGCGGTATTGGCGCCGATGAGGTAGTTGGCCGGCGTCCAGGAGATCTGCGGGTTGGGCACGTTGTGCAGCGTGCTGAGCTGGAAACCGACCGGATCGCAGAGCGTCGTGTCCTCTGTGGCTGTGACCACGTAAGCCGTGCTCACATTGATCAGGATGCTATCGATGAGCAGACATCCGGTCAAGGTATCGGTCACCGTAAGGATATAGTTCGTGGTGATGACCGGCGAGGCCGTGGGGTCCTGGATCGCGGCATCGTCCAGGCTGATCGCCGGTGTCCAATCGTAGGCCAGGTTGGCCGTTCCTCCCTGTATGGTGGCGTCCAGGACCGTGCTTTCGCCCTGGCACAGGTCATCGTCCAGCGTGGAGATGTTCAGCCCCAGTGCCCCGGAAACGGTGATCGTGACGCTGTCGGTCGCGACACATCCGAAGCCGGTCGTCACGGTGACGTGGTAAGTGGTGGTCGCCGCCGGCGTGGCGACGGGGTCTTCGATGAAGTCCGCGCTGAGGGATGCTCCTGGGGTCCAAAGCCATGTATGGTTCGAACCCGAACTGGGCGTGGCCTCCAGCTGAATGCCCGCCACATCGCAGATCGCCGTGTCCGGGGTGATGGTGATGCTGAAGGGTGCGTCCACGGCGATATACACCGAATCCTGATAGGTGCATTGTGTCTGGTTGTCGACCGAGGTGACATAGTACCAGCCAGTGGTCGTGGGGTAGGCCATCGGGTTTTGCACGGTGGCATCGCTCAATGTGGCCGCCGGCGTCCAGGTAAAGTCCAGGCCGGTGGGGTCGGCGACACCGATCGCCACATTGTCCAGTGCCCAATTGTCATTGCCAGGTCCACTGCTGTTCAACTGACGCCAACGGAACAGGGTGTTCGGCGTTTGGGCGGCGGGTGGTATCGCCACATTGATCGTAGTGAAGTTGGGATACAGGTACTCCCAATACGTGGCGATGTTGGTCCATGTGCCCCCGCCATTGGTGCTGTATTCCAGGACCACGTCCTCACCCGGGTCGGCATCGTCGCAGGGAGGGGCACCCGCTCCGATATGCATGGCGAAGCTGATGGTACCGCCTGCGGAAACGTCCAGGGCGTTGGTCGTGGCCTGCCTGGGGTTGGGGCCATCGAAGTAGAGCGCATCGCCGTAAACGGAGCCGCAGGCATTGCTCACCACGCCGCTCTGCACATTGCTCCACATGCTGCCGAGCGATCCGTCCAGGGTGTCCTGTGCGATGATCTGATGCACCGTCAGGGTGAGCTGGCTGGAATCACCCAGGCACAGCCCGTCCTGCTGCGTCTCCGCAGCGTACACCAGCACATCGCCCCCGATAACTTGGATGTAGACACTATCCACCGCCACGGCACAGCCGTTCAGGGTGCTGACGCTCACGTAGAAATAGCCCGATTGGGTGGGAGTGGCGATGGGGTCCGGCAATGAGCCGTCGTTCAACTGGGGGTCCGGCCACCAGTTGTACAGATAGGTCCCGGGCGGGTCCGGCACCACGTTCAACTGGACTTGTTCGTGGGCGCATATGCTGATGCTCAGAGGGCTGGGCACCCCATTGGCGGTGGTCACCAACGTGGGTGGTGTATCCACCTCCACACTGAAGAAATACTGCTCCTCGCACTGGCTCAGGTTCTCATAGCCGGTGACCACATAGATGTCGCTGCCCGGTGGGGTGAAAGTGTAGGACAGTCCAAAGTGGAGCGTGTCAGTGGGGTCGCTCACCGTTGTCCAGAACGGGTCGAAGATCGGATTCGGAGGGGCCAGGGTCAATGTGCCCGTGCTATCCACGCCACAGAAGACCGAGTCGATATTGATCGGTGGGACAGGCGTGAACGAGCCCACGGAATAAGCGTAGCTCTCCGCGCTGCCCATGCCGTAGACGTAAGCACTGAGCCCCCCAGGACAGGTGAGGGTGTGGCTTCCGGGGTTCAACGGAATGCTGGCATAGGCTTGTGTGGCGCACGAAGGGTAGGCGGTGAAGTTCGCTGGTGGCACGAGCACACCGTCCAGCGAGACCTGGTTGATGTTCGCCGTCTCCGTAATGATGTTCAGGTAGTGGTCGGTGATCACGGTGGATACCACCGTCGCGAAGGTGATGTTGTCGATCTGCTGCTCTTCGGCATTCAGGATCAGCAGGGCCGGGTCGCCATTGTTGGAGCAGCCCACCCCCTGCATGAGCTGGGCCACGCTGAACGGCTTGTTCCCCTCAAAGCAAGCCGCCTGGTTGTAATTGTTCACCTCCACGAACTGGCCGGCGTTCAGATTGATGGGAGCCCCACCGTTCACCGTGACCTGGGTGTTGTTCTGGTCCGCGAGAATGCGGTAGGTGTATCCCGATGTGGTGCTGTACGGTACGGAATAGTACTTGGTGCCCCAGACGTTGCGTGGGAGGTCCTGCTCAACGATATGGTCGCAAGCATAGCAACCGTTCGGAATATTGGTGCACAGCGAACCGGAGAAGACAGCGAACGGCCGACAGGTGCCGCTGCTGGGGGTGCCTATCACGGTCGTGCCCGTGAAGTCACCTGCAGTGGAAGAAGCCTTGACCTGGTAGGTCTCGCCACTGTCCAGGGTCACTATCCACGGGACACCCACGGCGTGTCCGCCCTGGGTGGCCGCGGAAGAATTTATCTCCACCTCTGTTCCGTCCTTGGTCGCCACGATCAGGAACTCGGAGACCAGGTTGTTCACCCCGCTCAGCCCATAGTAGGCGTGAAGCCGGTATTCGTTGCCAAGTGACTGGATGGGGTAGACCGTGGTGCCATCCGCCGTGTAGGCTTCGAAGTTGATGGCGAAAACGGCGACCGTGTCCTGGGTTTGGATCAGAACGGATTTGTTCTCGATGACCTCCGAGGAGAAGTGCATGGCCCCGTTCGCACCGCCAAGAGGAACCGTCACGGTCGTCGTCACGTTCGGGGCGACCACGAAGTTCTGGCTCCACCCCACCAGGGGCATGTTCACCGTGCCTGTGGTGGCCACGGGGGATGAAATGAAGATGTCCAGGCTTTGCGGGGTGTTCCCTTGATAGTTCTCCATGTAGCCCAGCCAGAAGGTCTTGCCCATGGTCGGCACCACCCCTTGGGCGACGGTCTTCTGCATCGGGAACAGGGTGATGAGCAAAACCGGCACGAGGCAGCGGAGGAGGATGCGCGAAAGCAATGGCATGGGGGGGAACATCAACAGGATCAGACCAAGATATCGAACCGGGCCCGATAGCACGTGCGCGGATCTTTTGTGTTGACGCAGGTTGCGCCCGTGCCGTTGCCACCAGTCATCACTTTTTCGTCGTTCGGTCCCCGGCCGACCAATCGACCCGGATCTCCCAGTCGGCCCGCACACCGATCTCCTCGGGGTCGATCAGAACGCGCTCGGGAGGCCGCCATCCCAGAAGTTCGCCGGTATCCCAGCGTCCGTTGGCGTTACGATCCTCGATCGCCTTCAGCCGGTATTTGCCGGCCGGAAGTTCCGCCCAGCGCTGGTCTGCCCGACGCTCGTTCATGCGCGTCTCCCGGGCCACCCTCCCCTGACCGTCCAGAAGTTGGACCACAACCGGGAGGTGCCAGGTGGAGTCCACCGTCAGGTCGAGTTCGACCACGCCCATGGTACGGGGGTCGGGTCGGCCCAGATCGAGCCGGAGGGAGTCGTTGTGCCCCCCATAGATGTCGGTCACCGCCTTCGGGAGCAGCACCGCCTTGAGGTCGAGAGGCCTGCCGGAGGTTAGCTCGACGCTGACATGCCGCGCATTCCGCTCGTCGATGGTCCATCTTCCCCGGACCTGCGTGCTGTCGTGCATCAGCACGATCCGTGCGGTATCGATCGCGACCAAAGGCCGGGAGGCCTCCAAAAGGACCCGGTGCGGATCGGTCAGCGGTTCCCGCAACACATGCAACGCGGTGTAGAATGGTGTTTTCGCGAGGGAGCGGTAGGTCAGGGTGTCCAGGTCCTTCCCATCCACGGTGAGGACCACAGGAAGGCCGTTGGTCCGCACGGTATCCGAGGGCCAGAACCAAAGCGTATCCCTGCCTTCGGAGGCTTCCAGGTCCCAATGGGGTCGGAGACGCACGGCGTCCAGGTTCCGAAGCCCCGCCGACCCGACGCGTTGGGCCAGCACCAATTGAAAGGCGCGATCAGGAGTTACCGTACGGTCGATCACACGTTGTGATGCACTTTCCTCCTGGAACAGGTAGAGTTCCAGGTCCATGGGTGCGGCACTTGGTGCCAGCGGCCGAACGGGCTCCTCAAGAAAAGCGATGTGTTCGTTCGGAAGGTCGTACCGATAGTTGGCGTTCTGGTCCCGGAGTGCACGCAGTTTGTATGCGCCGTCGCGCAAGTAGCGCAGGTCGAATGTTCCCGCTTCATCACTGCGGGTGAAATAGGCCGGCCGTGCACTGGTCAGGTCGGTCGTGTCCCCAGCTTCGTAGAGGGCAACAATGGCCGATGCCACCGGGAGCCCGGTAAAAGCATCCACCACCTGTCCGGTGATCCGCAGACTGTCGATCACCGGACCGGTGCTCAGGACATAGATCAGGTCCCGGGCGCTGTTGCCCTCGGTCAGGTCCGAAACGGCATCCCCGAGATTGATCACATAGGTGCGATCGGGGAGCAAGGGGGCGTTGAGGTCGATGATGACGTTGTATGCGCCGCTCTGCCGGATGTCGGGAGCCGGGTCCATGGGTGGGGACACGAGCAGGTTCTTCCGGGCGTTCAACAATTGGATCCGTTCGTTGAACCGAAGAATGATCCTCCTGGCCTCGGATCGCACGGTACCGTTCGGCGGTGATGTGCTGACAAGCTGTGGTGGGTCGGTGTCCTTGGGTCCTCCTGTGGGGTCACGTACTTGTGCACAGGCCACACCAAGAACACAGAGGTACAGCCACGGCCGCCGCATCAGAGCAAGGGTTCGATCAACCGGCAAAGTGCTTCGAGGCCCGCGGCGTCCACGGGGCCGAGGTCGTTGAGCACCGAGCTGTCCACGTCCAGCACGGCGGCCACCCGGCCATGTGCATCATGGAGGGGGACAACGACCTCCGATCGGCTGAGCACGCTACAGGCGATGTGTCCTGGAAACAGGTCCACATCAGGAACGATCACCGTACGGTCCTCCGCCCAAGCCGTGCCGCAGACCCCACGGCCGCTTTGGATGCGGGTGCAGGCAACGGGGCCTTGGAACGGGCCGAGCACAAGCTCGTCGTTCACCACCCGATAGAACCCCACCCAGTGGAACCGGAAGGCCTGGGCAATGGCCGCGGTCAGGTTGGCCATTGCTGCGACCGCATCGGTTTCATCGGCCAGCAAGCCCTGGACCTGCGGCAGAAGGGCCGCGTGCATCGCGCTCCGGTCCTTGGTGTCAGGCAATGAGATCGTCTCGGCCATGGGCGCGCAAAGGTATCGGGCTACGCGCTGGCGGCGGTGAAGATGCTGACCTGGACATCACCGATCGCCTGCAAGGCCCGAACACAACCCTCCAAGGTGGCTCCGGTCGTGACAACGTCATCCACGAGCAGTACGTGCCTTCCCCGGAAGGTGCTCGGGTCGGGGACATGGAAAGCCTCATGGACATTGGCCCAACGGTCCCACCTTCCTTTCCGGGTCTGGGTGGAGGTGCGGACCACTCGCAGAAGGCCGTCGGCCGGTCGCTCGAGCGGATGCACGGCGCACATCCCTTCCACGATGACCTGGCTTTGGTTGTAGCCGCGCTGGCGCACTTTGCTGGTGTGCAGGGGCACCGGCACGATGGAATCCACCGGACCGAACCGCGGACATGCGAAGAGATCTTCCGCCATCAGCCGACCCAACTGGACACCGACGGCACGGTCACCCTGGTATTTCAGGCGATGCAGGATCTTCTGCACGGGCCCGTGACGCTGGAACCGGAGAAAGGAGCTGGCCGCGCGGACCTCCACTTTGCCCCAGAACAACTGCTCGATCGGATTGCCCGGGTCGGCATGCCAATGGGTACGTGGGAGGTCTGTCAGGCAATGCAGGCAGAGGCTGTCCTCACCGATCATCAGGGGCCGGTCGCATCCTGCACAGCGGCGCGGCAGGAACAAGCCCGCCAAACCGGTCGGCCAGGCCATCAACGTGCGCATCCACTTCACGGACTTCTCCCGATACGTTGTTGAAAATTGCGACGTGCTCCCGCCAAGCGCCGGGAGCACGGGGGTAACTTCGCCCCGACCTCCGAAGATAAGTCGTTGAAGCCCGGAACATGGAGCAGAACCAAGGTCCCATAGCACCCGAAGGCAGGAAGCCCAGGTCGAACACCGCCTTGCTTGCGTTGGTGGTGCTGTTGCTGATCAGCAACATCGTGATGTTGTATCTCCTGATGCAAAGCCGCCGGCAGGAGGAGTCGACACAGCAGAAAGTGGAGCAGGTGTCCAACGAAAAGGACAATGTCACGCACATGCTGGAGGACATGCTGGCGCAGTACGACACGCTCGACACCGAGAACGAACAATTGCGGACGGAAATGGAGGCTCAGAAAGAGCAGATCACGCAATTGCTCGATCAGGTGAAGCGCGGGAACTACAGCCTGGCAAAGGCGCAAAAGGAAGCTGCGACCCTGCGCAAGATCATGAAGGGCTACGTGGCGACGATCGACTCCTTGAACCAGGCCAATCTGCAACTGACCTCGGAGAAGATGGACCTCACGCAGCAACTTGGCGAGGTCACCGGACAGAAGGAGGCGTTGGAGGATCGCGCGAGCAAACAGGAAGAGCTCATATCAAAAGGTTCCCTGCTCTACACCACGGCCATCACGGCCGGTGCAGTTTTCCTCAGGAACAATGGCAAGCAGGTCGATACGCAAAGGGCGAACAAGGCCGAAATGGTGAAGTGCTGCTTCACCTTGGGCGAGAACCGCGTGACCCGGTCCGGTGATAAGACATTGTACATGCGGATCATCTCGCCGGACGGGCAGGTCCTTCCGGCGTCCGAGGCGAACAACCGGTTCAAGTTCGAGGGTGTGGAAGGCGAGTACAGTGCCAAGCGTGATGTGAACTACCAGAACGTACCCGTGGACGCCTGCATCTTCTGGACCGCGAACGACAAGATGCGCACCGGGCAATATATCGTGGAGATCTATGAGGCGGGGGCCAAGGTGGCACGCACCACGTTCGACCTGAAATAGATCAGAAGAAGGCCCGCACCTGGGCACCTCCGACATGCACCACCGTGGCGTTCTCACTGTATCGGCCGTTGTAGGTCAGGTCCACCTGCAGGTTGCTGCTGAGCTTTTGTTGGAACAGCACGCTCCAGGTCAGGTTCGTCCCGACCTTCAATCCCTCGAGCATTTCGTTGCCCAGTGAGGAGTTGACCTCTCCGTTGTACCGGATATCCAACCAGTCGGCGTTCATCTGCAGGGTCCCTTTTCCCGCGCGGCTCCAGCGGAACTCCAGGCCAAGGTCCTGGATCACGGCGTGTTCATCGCCCAGTTCGGGCCGGTTCCGCTTGTCCACCGATCGGAAGGATGCGGCGGCCCGAAGGGACGTGTTCGGTTGCCAGGTCACCCGCGGCTTCGCCGCATTGTTCCGCAAGCCGTAGGTCCGGCCTTCCAGCAGGTCGGATCCGTTCACGATGCGTTCGTTCCGGCCCTCGACGTCCAGGGTCCAAGCACGGGACGTGTTCCATCGCACCCGAAGCGTGTTCGATTCGCGTACCCGTGATTCATAGCCGTTCAACAGGAGGGATTTGCTGCGGTCGTTCTGGTACGTATGGTCCAGGCTCCAGATTCGGCTAGTGCGATCGTAATAGAACGTGTTGCGGGCAGATGAATTGAAGGATGTCAGCAGGGGGTCCCGGGGGTCGTTTCGCAAAGGGACCAAGGCTTGCGCGAGGTCGGAGGTGCTTGTTTTGCGGTCGGATCGGACAGAGGCCTGGTCCGAGAACCGTCCGATGAATTTGAGGATGCCTCCGCGCTCCGCCCAGCGCACTCCCGGGCGCAGGTCCAAGGAGGCGCTGAACTGGTTCGAGAAGGCCCGCACATAGTCATCCGAGGGAATGAACACCCGGATGTAGTTCGCTTCGTAGCCGAAATTGGCGGGTTCGAATTCGTTCAGGTCCTTGAGGCCGTCGCCGTTGTAGTCGATCCAGACGTAGATCCCCTGTCCGGCAGGTACCTCCAGATAGATGAACTCGCGCCTTTGCTCCAGTCCGCTCCCCAATTCGTAGAAGAAATTCCAGACGGCGAAGCCCTTGCCGATGTTGAGGTCCTGGTCGATGCGCCCGAGGTAGGTCTCCTCCGGACGTTGTGCGGTGAGCGTCGTATCGATGATCCGCAGGTCACGGTAGGTGAAGGTCGCCGTGATGCGATCGCGTGGGTCGCGGGCCAAAATCAATGATGCGGAATAATTGCCGGCTACGGTGGACCTTGCTAGGCCGCCGTCACGGAGCGCCTGGTCATATCGCCGACCTCCTGCCAGTCGGAATTTGTTCCGGAAGGTGTCCGGGCTTTGAACGAAGACCTGCCAATCGAGGAATTGATAGCTGCCGGCGGTGAGCGCCGTCGATGTATCCGACCGGAAGCGGTTCCGTTCATGTTCGTCCTGTATCCCGACGGTGAACCACCGCGTCCTCCTGTCGAGCAATAGCTTGTGCCGAAGGAATTCACTCCGCCCGGGCGAGGAGGTGGTCAGGTAGCTGCCCTGTCCGACCGCATCATAATGGCCCGGATGAAGGTCGATCAGAAGATCGTGCTTCACGCCGCTGAATCGATCGCGGACCTGATAGGTTCCGGCGGAATACCGGGCGCGACCCATCCGGCCGGCGATCAGGCCGATGTGCCCGGAGAGCAGCAACTGGTCGGCGGTCTGGTCCACGGTCGTCGCGTTCCAATCGCGTTCGAACTCGGTCGGCCGGAAGCGCTCCACGGCACGGAAGGAACTTGTCAGTCCCTCGCTCTCGACCCCCAGGTCCAGCTTCAAGGTGCTGTCGCGGCGGGAGATGGGGTTCGCCTTTGACACTGCCAATCGTGCTGCGAGTCCTTGGTCATTCCCATCGTCCCGTTGGCTGAAGGTGTTCGCGTCGTATCTGCTCCAGGCGATCTGGGCCTGTGTGCTCAGGCCGCTCGGACGGGTATCTGTGAACCCCAGTTCGATCAACTGCTGCGATCGCGGAGCCACCAGGACACGGACCGGTGCACGATCGCCGCGATGGACGATCGTGCCGTTCACGGTGTCCGGTGCTAGCCATTCGTACACCCGCCCGTTCGCGGTGAATTCCTTCTGCATATAATCACCCATGCCGCTCCCGACCTCGGAGAAGGTCACCCGGTAATGTGCGGAGTCCGCATTCGTGGAATAGCGATAGACCGGCGTGTATCCCAGGCTGTCGATCCGGGCGTACAGCACCTCGTCCACCGAGTAGGCCACACTGTCCGCACCTGGCACGGCGGCTGCGTTCGGGTCGTCCCCTGCATCGGCGAGCGCCTGCTTTTCATCATCCGTCAGGCTCTGTTGTAGCGGTTGATCGCGGTGGTCCTGTTCGGAATAGATGTTCAGCCGGAGTGTGCTGCGACCAAGGGTGATGGCGTCGTCAAGGCGGACAAGGGACCGCATGTAGTTCTTGTCGGAGTATTGGAATTCGATCACGATGCGTTTGTCCTTCGTCAGGGGACGGTTCGGAGTGAAGGTGACCTCGGCCGTGTTGTAATCGATCACATAGTCCTGGTCCTGACCGCGTTGCATCGGCTGGCCATCGACATATACGCGTTCCGTGCCCGATAGCACGATGATGAAGCGTTCGCCATCGTTACCACGCAAGCGGTACGGACCCTGGACACCCTCTATCCCCTGGATGGTGTTCCGCGCGAACTTGCCCTTGCTGATCGCTACTGTGGTGCCGAAGGTATTCCGCATCCTATCCCTGAGGTCGGATCGCAGGTCGAAGCTCAGGCCTTTGCTCTTCTTCAGGTAGGTCAGGAAGTGGCTCTTTGGCCGCTGGAGCACCAGGTCGCCTCCTGTCAATTCCCAGTCGTCCTCGAAGAGTTTGATGAAGACCTGGTCGAAATCCTGCAGTTCCGCCGTGTTCCCGTCCGCTTGGATCGGGATGTTGTTATCGGTGATGGATGCCAGCACATTGATCCGGTCGGTGATCTTGCCGCTCAGCTCAAGGTTGAGGCTCGAGTTGACCGAAAGGTCCTGGTTGTTGCCGAAAAGGATGCCGCGTGAGATACTGCCGGTCTTGTTCAGCCCTGCTGAACCGAAGAGGTCCTGCCGTTCGCCGGTCGGCTCATAGCGAAAGGCGTTCGGCAGATCACCGGACGGCCGGTACAAACGATCCTCGTCCTTGTGTGCGTAGCGCCTGGTGAAGTCCAACGGGAATACGCGGAACCGTGCCACAAGCGTATCCTCGGGTAGCGGGCCGTTCCAGATCAGGAGCGCCTTGAACGGGTCGAGCGTCCATCGCTCCGGAGGAACGGCTCCGGACGGTCCCTGCAGGGAGAACGTCCCGGGTGCGATGCTGAACGTATCCACGCGCGTGCTGTCCGTCGAGAGAACGAGCTTTCGCACTCGCATGCCCTCGGTCCCTTGCTGGGCGGCCAGGGACTGCGACATGACGAGCAACGCGAGCAAGACCCCACGTTCGATCAGCGCTCGCCAATGCGGGAGGCGCGCTTGCACCATTGAGAAGATACGCCCCAAGGGGTGGAAAATTATCTTGATCGGAGCGGGGACGGCTTTCACCCTCATCAAGATCGGATCGTTGATGCCCAGGGCAACGCCCCCCGGCAGGTCGGTCCATGGTCGGATACATTTGACCATCCTGTCATGCGGCCATTGCGCAAGTACACCATCCTTCCAGCCCTGGTCCTTCTGGCATCCTGTGGGTCGAACGACAGGTACGGCGCACGGCAGGCCGAAGGTGGCAAACGGTACGGAGGGGTCTTCAACGCCAATGAGACCGAGCAGATCCGAAGCATCTTCCCTCTGAGCCTTTCACAAGCCTCAGCCCACCGGATCGCCGCGCAGATCTACCAGGGATTGGTGCGCTTGGACCCCGGGGACCTCAGCATCCGACCTTGTCTGGCCGCCTCATGGGAGGTGGATCCCAACGCCACGACCTTCACTTTCCACTTGCGAAAGGACGTGCTGTTCCATGCCGACCCGGTCTTCAAGAGCGAGGACGAGCGCGTAGTGGATGCCGATGCGGTGATCTATTGCCTTACCCGGATCTGTACCGCCTCGCCCGACAATCAGATGTTCTGGTTGTTCCAGGACCAGGTGGAAGGGGCGAACGCTTACTACAAGGCCACGGCGCAAGGTGAGGTCCCGAAGCAGGGTGTGACCGGCTTTGAGGCCATCGATCCGTTCACCGTCCGGATCCATCTGTTGCACGCTGCCCCGGACCTCTTGGAAGCGCTGGCCCACCAGGGCTGTTGGATCTACCCCAGGCAGTTGGTGGAGACCTACGGCCAGGACCTCATGCACCACGCCATTGGAACCGGCCCGTTCCGACTGAAGGTCTTCGCTCCAGGGGAAGCCTTCGTGCTGGAGCGGGATCCGGATCACTGGGACCGGGACGAGTTCGGCAATCGGCTGCCGTTCCTGGATGCGATCCGCTACACGCTCGAGCCGGACAAGAACAAAGAGCTCGATAATTTCCTGAAGGGCAAGATCACCTGCGTGTTCGAGATCCCCATCGACCGCACGTCCGTCCTCGCGGATTCTCTCGATCCGGTGACCGGCCAGCAACGCTATCTCGTGCGCTCCGTGCCCGCCCTGAGCGTTCAATTCTATGGGTTCAATGCGAATCGACGGCCGTTCGATGATGTCCGGGTCCGGCGGGCGTTCGCCATGGCGATCGATAAGAAGGTCTTGGTGGACAGCGTGCTGAAGCACCTTGCCGTGGCGGCCGACCACGGCCTGGTGGCCCCAGGGCTTGTTGGATATCCGTATGAAGAGGTGCCCGGGATCCCCTTTGACCCGGACAGCGCGCGCCTCCTGATACGTCAAGCGGGCTATGGGCCGGACCGTCCACTGCCGCCAGTGCTCCTTCAGGTGAACAATGATGGCTACGGTTACGTGCGCGTTGCCGAGGCCGTTCAGGCGATGCTTGAAGGGATTCTGGGCGTGGCCATCGGTGTGTCCGTGCTGCCTGCCGATCAACATTTCGATCGGATCGAGACCGGTCGAGCGGACCTCTGGCGGGAAGGTTGGTTGGCGGACCACCCTGACCCGGCGAACTTCCTCGCTTTGCTCTATGGCAAGAACGCCGTGTTGGATACGAACGAGCGCACCTTCCTGAACACGACCCGCTACCACAACATGCGGTTCGACTCGTTGTTCGTCTCCGCTCAACGCACCGTGGACCGGTCGGAGCGCATGCGTTCCCTGGCCGGGGCGGAGGCCGTGGCCATGCAGGATGTGCCCCTGGTCCCGTTGTACCACGAACGTTCCATACGCCTGATGCAGCCCTACGTTCGTGATCTTCCGATGAACGCGATGGAGTACCGCGATCTGGGAAGGGTCTGGTTCGATCGGGAGGGCCGCTGATCAGTGCCCCGACTCGCTCGTGATGTACCGGTACACGAGCTGTTTTGCAAGCGGCATGAACGTCTCCATCCGTGGAAGTTCCAGGTCGGCCTCCACGCTGAACATGGCCGGGTTGGGCAGCTCCGACCGCCGCCGTACCAGGTCCATCTTGATCCGTTCGTAGGAGGTGGCGAGGCCGATGGAGAACGAGGAGACGTACTGGGTCACCACGCTCCGGTAGAACCGCTCCGGTGCGACTTCGCGGTAGATCGGCATCGCATAGGCATAGACCAACGCTTCACGGCCGTTGCGCAGCAGGAGATAGCCCTCCCGCGCGTCCAGGGGCAGCAGGCCAACGGGTGCGAAATGGATGCACTGCGCCAACTCATGACGCAGTTGTTCACCGACCGTCAGGGTCTCTTGCATCCTGGGCAGTGCGAAACCGATCACCTCCGTGATCACGCCGATCACCTCCGGGTCCTCTGTTCGTTCCCGTACCAAGGTCCCATCGCGGAGATCGATCCCCAACAAGGTACGTGGCAGACTGTCCAAAAGACTTTCCCTGACATCGTGAAGCTCCTGAAGATCGTCAAGATGGGCTTGGACCTCATGGAGCTCCGGGTAGAGCTTCCGGTCCGAGAAGCGCCCCTCGACCCGTTGCAGGTATGCGAGCAGCAGATACTGTTTCAGCTCGAGGTCGATCGCCGGGGCGAGGATCCAGTCCTTGGGCAGTCGGTCCGTGCGCATGGCCATTGTCCTTCCTTCAACCCATCAACGCGGTGTTCACAAAAAATGTTCCGGTCGTCCGGCCGCCTTCATGGCCGGATCGATCTTTAGGGCCCAGGAAAATTAATGCCATGCGATACGCCCGGATACCCTTGATGCCCCTATCGATCATCGGTCTACTGTTGATGGCCTGCGTTCCGGCGAGGAAATACCAGGAGCTCGAGGCACGGGCCAATGCGATGGAAGGCGAACAGCAGGAGGCCCTTTCCAAGGCCAGGGAGGTGCAGGCCCGCTACGATGAACAACAGGTCGTGGTCGATGACCTTCAGAAGCGGATCGCGCAATTGGAGCGGGACACGGCCACCACCGGCACGGCGTTGCGCACCATGCAGAAGCAATACGACAAGATCAATGCCCTCAACGACCAATTGTTGGACAAATACAACAAGCTCCTGGCCGGTGATCGAAGTGAGAACCGCAAGCTATTGAGCGACCTGGAGGCATTGCGGCTGGACCTGCAGAACAAGGAGGATTCGATCGAACGCAGCTCCAAGGCCCTGGCCGAGCGGGAGGCGTCCCTGGCCGAGCTGCAGGCCGAGCTGGCCCGCAAGGACCAGGCGATGAGGGATCTGAAGGAACGCGTTGGCAAGGCACTGACAGGTTTCGAGGGCAAGGGGCTCACCCTGGAACAGCGGAACGGCAGGCTCTATGTGCGCCTGGAGAACAAATTGCTCTTTCCCAGTGGGAGCGCTGTCGTTGACAAGAAAGGGCAGGAGGCATTGGTGAACCTGGCCAAGGCCATCGAGAACGACAAGGACATCAGCATTCTGGTGGAAGGCCATACGGACACGGACAAGATCCTGCCCGGTTCGGTCTTCAAGGACAACTGGGACCTCAGCGTGGCACGGGCCACCAGCGTGGTGCGGATCCTGCAGGAGAACAGTGCGATCGATCCCACGCGGCTGACCGCCGCGGGCCGAAGCGAGTTTGTCCCGGTGGACCCGGGCGACAAGGCGAAGAACCGCCGCATCGAGGTCATTCTTTCGCCCGACCTGAAAGCGCTCTACAACATGGTGGCGGACTGATCCATCGCCTAGCCGAAGAGTTCCCCGAGGACCTCGTCCACGCGGCCCACGGGCACCACCTGTATGTCGCTCTTCCCGGAGGGCCCCTTGGAGGCGCGGGGTATGAACATCCTCGTGAATCCGAGCTTGTGCGCCTCGGCGATGCGCTGATCGATGCGGGCCACAGGACGGATCTCCCCGGTCAAGCCCACCTCACCACAGAACGCGGTGTCGTTCGGAACAGGAAGGTCCGCGTCGCTACTGAGAATGGCGCACACGACAGCCAGGTCGATCGCAGGTTCCTCCACACGGAATCCTCCTGCCAGGTTCAGGAAGACATCCTTGGACCCCAAACGGAATCCGCATCGTTTCTCCAGAACGGCCAGCAGCATGTTCAGCCGGCGCAGGTCGAACCCTGTGGCACTGCGCTGGGGCGTACCATAGACCGCACTGCTCACCAGTGCCTGCACTTCGATGAGCAGCGGTCTCTGGCCCTCCAATGTCGCGGCCACCACCACGCCACTCGGCCGTTCCCCCCGTTGCCCGAGAAGCACCTGGCTGGGGTCCTCGATCCGCGCGAGCCCATCGCCCCGCATTTCATAGATGCCCAGTTCATTCGTGCTCCCGAAGCGGTTCTTCAGGGGACGAAGCAGTCGATAGGCATGGTCACGGTCGCCCTCGAACTGCAGCACGGCATCCACCATGTGCTCAAGGACCTTTGGTCCGGCCAGATAACCTTCCTTGGTGATATGTCCGATCAACACCACGGGGATGCCCGTTGTCTTTGCCAGACGCAATAGCTCCGCCGTGCACTCCCGCACCTGCCCCACGCTACCCGGACTGGCCTCCAGCACCGCGGTATGGAGCGTCTGGATGCTGTCGATCACCACAAGGTCGGGTTTCAACACGTCGATGTGCTTGAAGAGATTCTGGGTGTTCGTTTCCGTGAGGACGAAGCATTCCTGTCCGGACCGCCGGCCACGAAGGCGCTCCGCACGCATCCGGATCTGGTGTTCGCTCTCCTCGCCGCTGACATACAAGGTGCGCAGTCCGGTCCCGTGCAATGCCGTCTGTAGCAGCAGGGTGCTCTTGCCGATGCCCGGGTCCCCGCCGATCAATACGATGCTTCCGGGCATGAGGCCTCCGCCGAGCACCCGGTCGAACTCAACATCACCAAGAGCGATGCGCGGACCTTCATGGACCGGTATCTCGTCGATCGCGATCGGACGCACCTGGTGGGATCGGAGCTTTGCGGGCGTGCCACGCTTCTCCTCGACCCGGTCCAGCACTTCCTCCACAAGGGTGTTCCATTGCCTGCACTGGCCGCATTGCCCCATCCATTGGGGGAACGATGCCCCGCAATTCTGACAGACGAAACGGGTGCGGACCTTAGCCACGGATCTTGTCCACCAGTGCCGTGGTACTGAACCCCTCCACCAGCCGCAGTGCATGCACCTCGCCGCCCCCTGCGCTGACGATATCAGCGCCCACGATATCTTTCACTGCCCAGTCCCCGCCTTTCACGAGCACCTCCGGTCGAATGGCCCTGACCAGTTCCAGGGGGGTGTCCTCCTCGAAAATGGTCGCCGCATCCACACAGCGCAGGGCGGCGATGACCAACGCCCGGCTCTCCTGATCGTTGTAGGGCCGTTCGAGCGACTTGCCCAGCCTGCGGACACTTGCATCGCTATTGACCCCGACGACCAGTCGATCACCGAGTCGGGCCGCCTCCTCAAGGTACTCCACATGCCCGCGGTGCAGGATATCGAAGCAACCGTTCGTGAAAACGATGCGATCCGCCTTCACACGCCAGATGTTCACCTTCCGAACGAGCGAGGTCCGGTCGAGCACATGTGGATGGGCGATGGGGGGGAGCACCTCGGTGGTCATGCGGTGGCCTTGCTTCGGGAGATCAAAAGTAGGGATATGCCCCCCAGCACAATGATCATGAGGGTTTGGGCCGTCCAGATCAACCAGCCCATGGCCAAGGCTTCCGGACGCAGCAGTCCGCCACCGACCGGCGGGGCCATGTATATGCTCACGATCACCGCCACGAAGGCCGGATAAACGCCAATGCCGCCCTGCACGAGAACGATCCCGAACGCCCCGGCCACAAATCCCGCGAGAATACCCGCCCAGGGGACGGAACTGGTGGCTGGAAGGCAAAGGAACCCCACGGCGAACATGCCGACGTATAGCACCCATATCAGGAGCGTGTGGAGCAGATAAGGCCCCTTGTGACGAGTAGCCGTCACCGATCGCAGGCCTTCGCCGAAGCCACGGAGCGTGTCCATGAGGCGGGCGCGCAATGCCGGGCGTGTTGCAAGAAAATAGCCGCCAGATAGAACACCGAGGGCCAGGATCGCGAGAAAAAGACCTCCCCAACCGCCCTCCTCAGAAGTGCCCTGATCGGCCCGAAAGCCCGCGATACGCTCTCGGAACAGATCGAGCTTCTCGAACTGGAGCAGGATGGTGGTCAGGGTGAGCAGAAAGAGCAGGATAAGATCGACCGCTCTTTCCGCCATGATGGTACCGAACCCTTTCTCGAACGGGATCTTCTCCCGGCGGTAGAGTAGCGCGGCGCGACTGGCTTCGCCGGCCCGGGGAAGCAACAGGTTCATGAAGTATCCGCTCATCACGGCGTGATAGCAGTTCCAAAAGCGGGGATGGTAGCCCATGTGGTCGAGCAGATAGCGCCAGCGCCAGGCCCGACTGATGTGGCTGAGCCAACCGAGGAGGACGCTGAGCCAGAGCCAGATCATGTCCGCACGGCCGAACGCGTCGAAGAGCTGTTGTTTGTGCTCGCCGGAAAGTTGCCGGTAGAAATAGAACACAAGCCATACGCCCAGGGCGAGCGGTACGATGATCTTCAGCACGCCCAATATGCGTCCCATGGATCGTCAGGACTTCAACTTGTTGGTCTGCTCATCCGGGAATATGATCGTGGGACGAAAGGAGCGGGCCTCGTCAATGGTCATGCTTCCATAGGCCACCACGATCACCACGTCCCCGACCTGGGCCCGTCGGGACGCAGGTCCGTTCAGGCTGACGATGCCCGATCCGCGTTCGCCTTTGATGACATAGGTCTCCAACCGCTCGCCGTTGTTGATGTTGAGCACCTGCACCTTTTCGCCTTCGACCAGACCGGCCGCATCGATCAGGTCCTCGTCCAATTGGATACTACCGATGTAGTTCAATTCGGCCTGGTTCACCGTGATGCGGTGGATCTTGGCGCGAAGTACTTCGATGGTCATGGGCATATCGTCCTATCGGCGATGCGACCGCAAAACTACGGCCAAGCCAAGATCCACCGCCGCTCAAAGGCGCAAGCTGAGATTGTCGATCAAACGTACCGCACCGACCCGGGCCGCGAGGAGCACCACCGCGCTGCCATGCGCGGGCCATTGCACCAAGGGCTCCAATGTGAGGGCGTCCGCAATCCCGAGATGGTCAACGTGGACGAGCGGGTCGCCCGCCAGTACGGTCAGCCCTGCCTCACGTGCACTGGCGGGGGGGGATGTTCTGGCCGCGGTCTCCACCGCGAGAAGGGCTTGATGGAGCAAAGTGGCGCTGCGCCTTTCATCCGGGTCAAGGCGCATGTTCCGGGAGCTCATCGCCAGACCATCGGGTTCGCGCAGCGTGGGACACCCGACGATCCGCTCGGGCCAATGCAATTCCTTCGCCACATGGCGGATGATCGCCAATTGTTGACGGTCCTTTTCCCCGAAGTAGGCCACGTCCGGCCTGGTGTAGAGGAACAGGCGTTCCACGACGTTCACCACACCCTGGAAATGCCCGGGGCGGTCGGGTCCCTCCCAATGGGTGTCCAGCCCCCCCAGATCGAAGGTCCGCTTGCCAAGACCCTGGAACAGAGCCTTCTCAGAGGGCATGAACAGGGCATGACATCCGACCTGCTCCAGCAGTTCATGGTCCGTCCGGGGCTGTCTCGGGTACCGCGCGAGGTCCTCCGGGTCGTTGAACTGGAGCGGATTCACGAAAATGCTGACCACTACCTGGTCGCAGGTACGCAGGGCTGCACCAACAAGGGAAGCGTGCCCTGCATGCAGGGCACCCATGGTAGGCACGAATCCGACCCGCAACCCCTTCCAGCGGGCGTTGGCGCTCCATGCAGCGGCTTCCTGTGGGGCCGAAAAAACCTCCATCCGCGCGGTCCCTGGCGGCCACCAGGGCCGCCAAGCTAGGCCTTCCGGTTGAACATGCCCCGAAAAAGCTATATTTTTGTACCCGCAATTCCCCCCTGTTTTACGATGAGCTTGAAGAACGTGAAAGTCCTGACCGTCTCACAGTCTATCCATCCGTTCCTGGACGAACCCGAGATGGCCACGGTAGCCAGGCAACTGCCCCAGGGTATACTGGAGAGCGGTAACGAGATCCGGGTGTTCATGCCGAAATTCGGCTGCATCAACGAGCGACGACACCAACTGCACGAGGTGATCCGGCTCAGTGGCATGAACCTTATCATCAATGACACCGATCATGCACTGCTGATCAAGGTGGCGAGCGTGCCGAACGTGCGGATGCAGGTGTACTTCATCGACAACGAGGAATACTTCAAACGCAAGAGCACCTGGTTGGGCAAGGATGGCAGCTTCCACCCGGACAACGACGAACGGGCCCTGTTCTTCTGCAGAGGCGTGCTGGAGACGGTACGGAAGCTTGGCTGGGTCCCGGACATCATCCATATGCACGGTTGGATGACGGCGTTCCTGCCCCTGTACATCCGTCGCAAATTCGCGGATGACCCCCACTTCGAGAACGCGAAACTGGTCTTCAGCGTTTACGACGAAAAGCCGGAGGCCCTGGACAAGGACATGGTGAAGAAGCTCACTATGGAAGGTTTCGACCCGGACCTGTTGAAGGACCTTAAGAAGCCCACCACGGAAGACCTGTACCGCTTGGGCATGGACCTGAGCGACGCGGTCGTGAAAGGCAGCCCGAAATTGAGCAAGAGCTTGGAGAGCGCGATCCGCTCCACGGAAAAGCCCGTGCTTGCCCATCCTGCAGCCGATGACCTGGTAAGCGCTCACGCGGACTTCTACCAGAGTGTGCTTGAAGAAGCGTTGGTCTGACCCGCATTTGGACCTCAGGGATCGATATGCACGAACACGGCCCTGGAAATGGGCCGTGCTTCTTTTGGTGGGTATCACCGAACTCGTTTCCTGCCGGAAGCCGGAGGACGGACTGGGTCTTGGCATTCTTGATCCCGGACAAGCGATCGACGTGATCGAGGTGGATACCACGTCCCTAAAGGCGTGGGCCGTCATACCCGAAAGGGTGAGGACCAGTGGACTTAGTCGCAATCTGCTGGGGAGCTACAACGATCGGCAGTTCGGGCCGGTGCATGCGAGCATCGTCACCCAGCTTCGCTTGGGGGTCAACAATGTGGGCTCCGGTCAGGATAATTCTGGGCTGGAGGCGGACAGCGTTGTTCTTTCCATGGTATTCGCTGCGTCGGATCCCGTGTACGGCAACCTGGATCCCCAGCGGATCGCGGTACTGGAGGTGGCGGAAGACCTGCATGTCGATTCCACCTACTACACGGGCGACCAGCCTTTGGCGTATCCAACGGACCTGGTGGAAAGGAAAGCGTCGTGGATCATGCCGAAGCCTTTTGATGGCCCCGTGGTCGGCGGCGACACGCTGTTGCCGCAGATCCGATTGCGGTTGGATAAGGGATTCGGACAGCGCATCCTGGATGCATTCGGTACGCCGGACCTGGCGGACAATACCGCCTTTGTCGATTTCCTGAAGGGGCTGTGGGTGTTACCGGATAACGGCGAGCAAGGTCCGTTCCATGCCGGCATCTTCGTGCTCGACCTGCTGAACGCTCAGAGCAAGGTCACGGTATATTACAAGAACACCTTGCCTGGCCAGGAGGATACCTTGAGCCTGGACCTGCTGATCAATGAGAATTGTGCCCGATATACGCGTTGCATACATGACTTCGGTGCTGCCATAGATCCGGACCTGCCCAACGCGCTAGCGGACAGTACACTGGGCCAGCTGGTGGATCATGTGCAGACCCTTGGTGGACCACGTACGCGGGTGCTCGCACCCTATCTGTACGATTATCGCGATCTCGGTAATTCCGCGTTGGCCAAAGCGGAGTTGGTCATGCCGTTGGCCGGTAGTCAGTACCCGGCATACACCCCCCCGGCCAGCTTGCTCGTTTTCCGCTTGAATTCGGATGGAGAGGATGAACTGCTTCCGGACCAGCTTACGGGTTCCTTGAACATCGGCGGGGAATATGACCCGGATGCGCGGGAATACCGTTTCAACATCACGCGTTATGTGCAAGGTGTGTTGAACGGCACATACGCCAATACCGGGCTGTCCGTTCTACCATCGAGCGGTGGAGTTACCGCCGATCGTGCCGTGTTGAGAGGCCCGGCCGATCCCGAGAGGCCGATGCAGCTGCTCCTTACATTTACGAAGTTCTGAGGCCATGTGCGGGATAGTCGGATACATGGGGGACCAACAGGCCTATCCCATCCTCATCAACGGATTGCATCGGTTGGAGTACCGGGGCTACGACAGCGCAGGCGTGGCCCTATTGAACGGCCACGGCCTGCATGTGCACAAGTGCCAGGGGAAGGTGAGCGACCTGGAAAAGCATGTCGAAGGGAGGGACCTGGGTGGCACGGTAGGCATGGGGCATACACGTTGGGCGACCCATGGCCCCCCAAATGATATCAATGCGCACCCGCACGTGAGCTCCAGCGGTGATATCGCATTGATCCACAACGGCATCATCGAGAACTATGCTGCGATCAAGGAGGAGCTCGCCCATCGGGGACATCTTTTCCGCAGCGATACGGACACGGAAGTACTCGTGCAGTTGATCGACGATATCCGGCGAAGCGAAGGCGTGGACCTGCCCGAGGCGGTGCGCCTGGCGCTCAACAGTGTGGTGGGGGCGTACGCGATCGTGGTGCTCGATCAAAGGGACCCGAACCTGATGGTGGCCGCCCGCAAAAGCTCACCCCTGGTGATCGGCATCGGAGAGCATGGCGATCATTTCATCGCATCGGACGCCACGCCGATCGTGGAACACACGAAGAACGTGGTGTATCTGGAGGACGGTGAGATCGCTGTGATCGAGCGTGGGAAAGGATTGAAGATCCGCAACATCAAGAACCAGGACAAGACCCCGTTCATCCAGGAGCTGGAAATGCACCTGGAGGCCTTGGAAAAGGGAGGCTACGACCACTTCATGCTCAAGGAGATCCACGAGCAACCGCGGAGCATTCGGGATAGCATGCGCGGGCGCCTGAACCTGGTTAAGGGCGAGGTGGTGCTCGGTGGCATCAAAGACCACGAGGAGAAATTCGTCAAGGCCAAACGGATCCTCATCGTGGGGTGTGGGACCAGTTGGCACGCGGGCCTGGTAGGTGAATACCTGCTCGAGGACCTGGCCAGGATCTCAGTGGAGGTGGAGTACGCGTCCGAGTTCCGCTACCGGGATCCCATTGTGGACGAGGACGACATCGTCATCGCGATCAGCCAAAGCGGTGAAACCGCCGATACATTGGCGGCCATTGAGCTGGCGAAGGGACGCGGAGCTACGATCATCGGCATATGCAACGTTGTGGGGAGCAGCATCGCACGGGTCACGCACGCGGGGTCCTACACCCATGCAGGGCCCGAGATCGGGGTGGCGAGCACCAAGGCCTTCACCGCGCAGGTCACGGTGCTGACACTTATGGCGCTCATGATCGGCCAGAAGCGCGGAACCATCACTGGGAGCCGTTTCTTCCGTCTGTTGAACGAACTGGACGCGGTGCCGGAGAAAGTGGAGAAGGTCTTGCGCAACGAGGCCCAGATCCGCTACATCGCGGATATCTACAAGGACGCGACGAACGCGCTTTATCTGGGCCGGGGATTCAGCTTCCCCGTGGCCTTGGAGGGAGCGCTCAAACTGAAGGAGATCAGTTATGTGCACGCCGAGGGATACCCCGCGGCCGAGATGAAGCACGGCCCCATCGCCCTGATCGATGAGGAGATGCCCGTGTTCGTGATAGCGACCAAAGGGGGCTCCTACGAAAAGGTGGTCAGCAACATCCAGGAGGTCAAGGCTCGTAAGGGCAAGGTGATCGCCATATGCACCGAAGGCGATACGGTGGTGCGCGATCTGGCCGACCATGTGATCGAGATCCCGGATGCTCCCGATCCGCTGGTACCCCTGCTGAGCGTCATCCCCTTGCAACTCATCAGCTATCACATCGCCGTAATGCGTGGCTGTAACGTGGATCAGCCACGCAACCTCGCCAAGAGCGTTACGGTGGAGTGAGCTCGGGCCTGGTTCCGGACCACATCAATACCTTGTAATTGCCCTCGTAGGGCGTGAGGTCCTTGCTGAAAAGAATGTGGGCCAGGTCGATGAGCGGGATCACACCGAAACCGCCAAAAGTGATCCCATAGATGATCGGCACCTTGGTATCCGTACCCAGATAGAGCCGATGGGCCCCGAAGGGTCCGAGGCCCAGCGCGAGCACTGCGGCGACCCATCTGCGCGGCTCCTCCTTGGCCGGCGAGGCCGGCCTGACCTCCAGGACGGACGTGGTCAGGGTATCTTGATCGAACGGCCCTGCCGCTGACGCCTGACCGGCCACTACACAGCAGGAACCGAGCAGGACCGCCAGGGTGCGAAACAGGTGCACCATTCGGGGATCAACGGGTTGGACCGTGCGTTATTGGCCAGCCGCGAAGCGCCGGGCCACCTCCTCCCAATTCACCACATTCCACCAGGCGGATATGTAATCCGGGCGGCGGTTCTGGTAGTTCAGGTAATAGGCATGTTCCCACACGTCGAGACCAAGAACAGGGGTCCCGCCGCAACCGGTGTTCGGCATCAAAGGGTTGTCCTGGTTCGGTGTCGAGCAGACCTCCAGCTTACCGCCCTTGTGCACACAGAGCCACGCCCAGCCCGATCCGAATCGCGTCGAGGCCGCGGTGGAGAATTTCTCTTTGAACGCATCGAACGTGCCGAAATCCCGGTCGATCGCAGCGGCAAGGTCCCCCCCCGGTGCGCCACCGGCCTTGGGCGCCATCACCTGCCAGAAAAGGCCATGATTGTAGTGCCCTCCCCCATTGTTGCGCACGGCCATGTTGTTCATGTCCAGGCTGCTGAGGATCTCCTCCAGCGATCTCCCCGCGAGAGGTGTTCCCTCGACCGCCTTGTTCAGGTTGTTGACATACCCCTGATGATGCTTGTCGTGATGGATCTGCATCGTCCGGCTGTCGATATGGGGTTCCAAAGCTTCAAAAGCGTAAGGGAGGTCGGGGAGTTCAAAAGCCATGTTCGTCAGGGATTTTGATCGGTTCGTCGTGCTCAGGTACAAAGATAACCCCGCACCATCGGGGTTCTGATCGTCATGTGGACCGTGCCATTACCTTTGTGGCCACTTTCACCAACAACCGACACGGAAATGATCAGGAAGTTCGCATTGCTCGCCACGATGGCGGCGTTCTTCGTGGCCTGCAGCGGAGGCGCGCAGGAGAACATGGAGAAGAAGGCCGATGAGACCATGGAAAAGGCCGGGGACATGATGGACAAGGCTGCCGATGACATGAAGGAGGCCGCTGGCAATGCCATGGACACCGTCAAAGCGATGGCCGACAGCGCGGGTGCCGCCATGGACAACGCCATGGACAAGGCCAAGGAGGGCGTTGAGAACGCCGCCGACGCTGCCAAGCAAGCCGTCGGTCACTAGACCGGAACCGGACCAGCAAAGTGAGAGGGGGCCTCGGGCCCCCTTTTTCTTTGACTATTCAGCAGATACGCCCCCGGACAACAGGGCCTGACGCGCGCGGTCGAAGATCGGGTCCTTTTGAAGGAGGAGGCGGTAATACCCCTCCGCACCGAATATGTTCCTTGCGATCAAAGCCTTCAACCTTTCTCGCAGGACCTCTTCGTACCGTTCGGGTCCGGACGGTGGATTGATCCCCGCTGCCCGCGCCTTCTCGGCCAGATCGTCCAGCATGCCGTCATCCACACGGAAGTCACTGATGAAATGCCCCACATCGCCCATGCGCTCCAAGCGGGGGCGGCGCTCATCGGCCACATCGAAGGCCATGTCGTTCAGGATGCCGGAAAAGAACAAGGCGGTGAGGTAGGACGAGGACTCCGACGTGTCGGCTGCCACGAACATGTCGGGCATTATCCCGCCACCTCCGTAGACGTTCCGCCCCTTCAACGTGTGGTACACATGGCTGGTATCCAGCAGGATGCTGTCCTTGTTGACCAGTTCACCGTGCTCCACGCGATGGACGAGGTCGTCCGCATAGTCGATCCCCGCGCCGTAGGGTCGTTGAATGGACCGGCCTGATGGCGTGTAGTAGCGGGCCGTGGTCAAGCGGATCGCACTGTGGTCGGGAAGGTCCACTTGTTCCTGCACCAGCCCTTTGCCGAAGGAGCGGCGTCCGATGATCGATCCCCGATCATTGTCCTGGACGGCCCCTGCGAGGATCTCACTGGCCGACGCTGATCCCTCGTCGATCAGTATCGCCAGCGGCATGTCCTGCAACATCCCGCGATCGGTGGCCCGGAAATCCTGGCGCGGCTGGGCCCGGCCTTCGGTGTAAACGATCATCCGACCTTCGGGCAGGAACTCGTCCGCCATGTCGATGGCGGCGTTCAAGTAGCCTCCACCGTTCCCGCGCAGATCGAGTACGAGCCGCTTCATGCCCATGTCCAGGAGCTCCTGAGCGGAACGGACGAACTCCTCATGCGTGGTGCGTGCGAACCGGACCAGTTTGACATAGCCTGTTCCGTCCGGATCGTACAGGGAGGCGGCAATGCTGTTGATCGGGATCTTGCCCCGCGTGATCTCTACGTCGAAGGGATCCTTGCGCCCGCGACGCAGGATGCCAACGGTGACCATGCTCCCACTGGGCCCACGAAGCCGGTCCATTACCACCTGGTTGGTGATGTTGACGCCGGCCATCGTTCGACCATCGGCGGAAACGATCCGATCGCCCGCCCTGATCCCAAGGGCTTCACTGGGGCCTCCTTCGAGCGCGGCCATCACCACCACGGTATCGCGTTGGATCGCGAACTCCACGCCGATCCCGTCGAAACTGCCGGTCAGCGGCTCTTGCGCGGCACGCATTTCGTCGGCGGTGATATAGTAACTGTGCGGGTCCAGGCGTTGCAGGATATCCTCGATCACTTCATCCACCAGGGCCTCCTTTTGCACCGTATCCACATACTGGCGGTCGATGAGGTCGAGCACCTGGTCGATCTTCTGGTCGGCCGAGGCGCTCCTGCTGAGAAGGAACGTGGGCAGGCGCCCCTGCACAGGATCCGAGGCACCATGACCAATGAACAGGCCAGCCACCAGGGCCAGGCTGATCAGCAGGGGCACAAAGGGCGAGATGGTCCGGCGCTCACCCTTCATGTCCGGCCATGGTAATTTGGTGGAGCACCACACCACCCTGGTCCAACAGCTCCAAGCCCGACGGGTCCTTGTAGCTGTTCAGGTAGACCAGTCGCTTGATCCCGGCCTGCAGTACGAGCTTGCTGCATTCCTTGCAGGGCGAATGAGTGAGGTACAAGGTGGCGTTCTTCGCGTTGTTGGTGCTACGCGCCACCTTCATGATGGCGTTCGCTTCCGCGTGGAGAACGTACCAGTGCGTCGATCCGTTCTCATCTTCACAATCATTGGGAAATCCGGTGGGCGTGCCGTTGTATCCGTCGCTGATGATCATGCCGTCCTTCACGATGAGCGCACCCACCTGCTTCCGCCTGCAATGGCTGAGCCGCGCCCACTCCAGCGCCATGCGCATATAGGCGTGGTCGTAGCGGGCCTGCTTTTTCGGGTCGGAATAGACGAGTGTGTCCTGTTGCATGCGCTCACGTGAACATGCGCTCAAGTGCCCATGAGATGCGCGGTGATCGAGAGCCCGGCCATGACCACCTGTTCACATGAACACATGGGCACATGTTCCTGGTGCCCAGGGCGGGACTCGAACCCGCACGACCGTGAAGTCACTGGTGTTTGAGACCAGCGCGTCTACCGATTCCGCCACCTGGGCCGGTGAAGGGAGCGCGAAGATATCGTCTAGAGCTGCTTGAGCAGTTTCCGCAAGTCCACCTTGTCGCTCACGATCCGCCCCAGTTCACCGATAGGCACGCGTTCCTGCTGCATGGTGTCGCGGTCGCGGATGGTCACCGTATTGTCCTGCAGGGATAGGTGGTCCACGGTGATGGCGTAGGGCGTGCCGATGGCGTCCTGGCGGCGGTAGCGGCGGCCGATGCTGTCCTTTTCGTCATACTGGCAGTTGTGTTCCAGCTTCAGCCCATCGATGATGGCACGGGCCTTCTCCGGCAGACCGTCCTTCTTCACCAGGGGCAGCACCGCCAGTTTCACGGGTGCCAGCGGGGCAGGGATCCGTAGCACCTCGCGTTCGCTGCCATCCTCGAGATTTTCCCTCTGGTAGGCCGCGCTGAGGATCGCGAGGAACATGCGGTCGAGCCCGATGGAGGTCTCCACCACAAAGGGGACATAGCTCTCGTTCGTCTCCGGGTCGAAGAACTGAAGCTTCTTCCCGCTGTGCTTCTCGTGGTTGCCGAGGTCGAAGTCGGTGCGGCTGTGTATCCCTTCGAGCTCCTTGAATCCCATGGGGAACTGGAACTCGATGTCGCAGGCCGCGTTGGCGTAGTGCGCCAGCTTGATATGGTCGTGGAAGCGGTAGTGGTCGGTCGGCAGGCCCAATGCGCGGTGCCAGGCCATGCGTTTCTCCTTCCAATGGGCGTACCACTGCATTTCCGTCCCGGGCTTCACGAAGTACTGCATCTCCATCTGCTCGAACTCCCGCATGCGGAAGATGAACTGGCGCGCCACGATCTCGTTGCGAAAGGCCTTGCCCGATTGCGCGATGCCGAACGGCAGTTTCTGCCGGGCGCTTTTCTGCACGTTCAGGAAATTGACGAAGATGCCCTGGGCGGTCTCGGGTCGCAGGTAGATGGTGCTGCTCTCACCACTGACGCTGCCCAGTTCGGTGGCGAACATCAGGTTGAACTGCCGCACCTCCGTCCAGTTGGCGGTGCCGCTCACCGGACAGGTGATCCCCTCGTCCAGGATCAGCTGCCGCAGCGCTGTAAGGTCATTGGCCTCCAGAGCGGCCCTCATCCGGTCCTCCACCGCATTGATGCGGTCCTGGCTGCGCTTCACGTTGGGGTTGGTGGCGCGGAACTGGGCCTCGTCGAACGCATCGCCGAATTTCTTGCGACCCTTCTCGACCTCCTTGATGATCTTTTGCTCGTACTTGGCCATGTGCTCCTCCAGCAGCACGTCTGCCCGGTACCGTTTCTTGCTGTCCTTGTTGTCGATCAGCGGGTCGTTGAACGCGTCGATGTGACCACTGGCCTTCCAGGTGGTGGGGTGCATGAAGATGGCCGTGTCGATGCCGACGATCTCCTCGTTCAGGCGTACCATGGCGGCCCACCAATATTGGCGGATGTTGTTCTTCAACTCCACCCCGAACGGACCATAGTCGTACGTGGCGCTGAGGCCATCGTAGATCTCGCTGCTGGGGAATACGAAGCCATACTCCTTGGCATGGCCGATGAGGGTCTTGAGGCGGTCTTCGTTGGGTTGGCTCATGATCGAACGATCACCCTGGAATGCTGCGGTGTCATGGTCGCAAAGATGGTCCGTTCCGAGGATCCAATGATCGGTGGTGCGCATCATCCGAGAAGGATGAGCCGGTCATCAGTGCATTCGAGCAAATAGGCCCAACGATCGCCATGCACCAACGCAAGGGAGGCTCCCCCTTCAACACGCGCGTGTGGGCAACTTGGACCCGTGTTGGCCCGTTCCCGCCTAGGGCCGCGGCTACTTTCGGCTCGGCCGTCGGTGCGTGCGTGCACTCCGGCCCATTGGCGCATGTGGAGATCCATCATCGTCCTGACGGTTCTGTTCGCGTCCTTCGGGGACTTGGTGGCCCAACCGCCCAACGATGATTGTGCGTCAGCGGCGACATTGTGCGCGGACCAGCCGCTTTCGGGCAACAACACCGGAGCCGTGGGACTGCCAGGGTTCTGTCCGAACACCGATGCCCTGTTGTGGTACACCTTTACAACCAACTCGGTGGGCGGACCGGTCACCATCGATCTCGGGCAGATCGATTGTCCGATCGTCAGTGGGATGGACAATGAACTGAGCATGATCGTGCTCAGCGGTGACGGCTCATGCCAGCCGAACTCGTTCACGGCCGTCTCCACCTGTGCGGAGGACTCGGTGGACTTCAGCCTGACCACCTCGGCGCTCCAACCGAACACGACATATTGGTTGATCGTAGCCGGCGCGCTCGACAACGGCGCCACCATCACGGCCCAATGCGGGTTCGCGTTGAACCTCAGCGGTCCGGGCGCCGACATTGTGAACGTGGACCTGGACGCCGGTGAGGACCAGCAGATCGGCGAAGGGGAATATGTGCAGCTGGGTGCCACCAGCACCGGGAACAACTATACGTGGACACCGAACTCCGGACTCAGTGGCGACGATATCGCGGACCCGATCGCCGATCCCACCGAGACCACGATCTACACCGTCACCTCCGAGATCAACGATTGCATCTATTCGGACCAGGTGACCGTGGAGGTGATCCGCCGCATCGAGCCGCCGAACACGTTCACCCCGAACGGCGACGGCCACAACGACACCTGGACCATCTTGGGGATCTCCAGCTACCCGTCCTGCGAGGTGGACATCTTCGATCGGTGGGGGCAGCGTGTATTCCGGAGCGTGGGCTATTCGGAGCCGTGGGACGGAACGAACGCCGGTGCGAAACTGCCGGTCGGGACCTACTACTACGTCATCGACCTGAACCAGCTCGAAGGGAACGCGGCACCCTATTACGGCTCCATCAGTATCGTACGGTGAAGCGCAGGACCCTCATAGCCGTCGCCTTGTTCGCCACGTTCCCGCTGGTCGCGCAGCAGGTACCGCAGTACACCCAGAACGTGTTCAACATGTTCAACAACAACCCGGCCGTGGCCGGCAGCAAGGACTGCATCGATGTGCGCCTGGGGTTTCGCAAGCAGTGGGTGGATTTTCCAGGCGCACCGACCACGGGTTGGGCAAGCGTGCATGCCACGTTGAAGCAGAAGAAGAAGCCCTATGTCAAGAACAAGCACGGCATCGGCCTGGTCGCCGAAGCGGACGACACCGGGCCTTTCGGATACTCGTTGATCGAGCTGGCCTACGCGTACCATATCCAGGTGAGCAAGGGATACTATACCGCATTGGGTCTGTTCGCCGGGGTGAAGCAGGAGAAGTTCGACGTGGGTGAAGTGACAGTGACGGACTACACCGACCCGGTATTGGATTCACCCGGAAGCGTGATCGTGTACCCGATCCTTTCACCGGGGCTTTGGATGTACAATACCAAGTTCTGGTTCGGTGCATCGCTGCATCAGGCCTTGAAGAACAAGATCAAGGGGCTGGGCGAGGATTCACGGCTCACCCGGCATTTGATGCTGACCGGCGGGTACCGATACCGCATCGGGAAGAAGACCAGCATCACACCGAGCCTGCTGATGAAATACTCCGCGGGGTCGCCGTTGGCCGTGGATGTGAACGTGCAGGTGGACTGGCGTCGGACGCTGGGACTTGGCGTCACCTACCGCAATACCGATGCCGTGGCCTTTCTGGTGAAGATCGGCTTCCTGAAGTTCTTCAGCCTGGGCTACAGCTACGATATCACCACCTCGAAGTTGAAGGCGGGAAGCGCGAACACCCACGAGATCATCCTGGGCATCACACCCTGCGTCCCTATAGACCCCAGCAAGATGATCGTGCGCTGTCCCATATTCGAGTAGGCCCCTAGAGAACAACCCCCATGCTATACCGCGCCGCCGACCTTCGCCCCGTTCTGCTGGTCCTTGGGACATGGCTTTCCGTGAACGTGTGTGCACAGGTGGACAAGTACTGGGTCGGTGGGGTCGGGTCATGGAGCGATGGATCGAACTGGGCGCTTGAGCAGGGTGGTGCAGGCGGCGCCGGTGAGCCGCGGAACGACGAGACCGTCCACATCCAAGGCCCTGCTCGGGTGGCTTTAAGGGGGCGGGAATGGTGCGGTGATCTCCTGGTGGATGGGTCGTTCGGAATTGTGATAGTAGAGGGGCCGTCAAGTGCCGAGCTCACGTTGACCGGTGATTGGCGCGTGTCAGGCACCGTCAGCTGGGAGTTGCAGGGCATGGTGCGTTCCCTTGTTCGCAGGCAAGCGGTCGAACTGGACCTGAGGGGTATGCCCATGACAAGCGACCTCATCGTGGACGGGGATGGCGTACGCGGTCTGATCAGCGACCTGTTCCTCCAGGGGCAGGCACTGCTCGATCTCCGATCAGGAACGCTCGTGACCAATGGCAATCACATTCGTTGCGGGAGCTTTCGTTCGGAAGGGTCCGGTCAAAGACATCTGGTCGCAGGGAATTCCGTACTCGAGATCACCAGTGCATTGCGAACCGATGGTGCGGAACCATTCGTGGATCCGGGCAGTTCATCGCTTTTCGTTCAAGGCAGGCGGACGGATTGGGGGGCTCTGGCGAACGCGCCACGGACCGCCGCGCGGGGCATCACCGTTTGTGGTACCGGTGCGGGACAGACCCCGTTCACCATCGATGCGCAACTGCTGAGCAGCTACAACGGCTTCGGGGTCAGTTGTCACGGAACATGCGACGGCGTGGTGACGGTCACCGTGTCAGGTGGTGTTGGACCTTTCACCTACCAATGGCAGAACGGTCCGAACACGGCAACTTGGAACAACTCCTGTCCGGGTAACCAGATCGTGATCGTCACCGATCAGGGCCAGGGCATCGGTTGCGCGGCCACGGTGCAGGTGACGGACCCACCACTGCTGGGGGTCATTTTCTTTCCTCCACCGACACCGCCGGCATGTGCGAACGTATGCGATGGGCACGCGGATGCGCTGGCGGTCGGAGGGGCGGGTGGGTACCAGTACGATTGGAACAATGGTGCCGGTACGGGTTCCTCCTTTTCAATGCTCTGCGCCGGCGTCAACACATTGCAGATCACCGACGCCAACAATTGCGTGTTCAATACCACCCTCGACCTTCCCCTCCAGCCGATCTCCGTCGACCTGACCACTTCGGACGCGGGGTGTTTCAATGATTGCGACGGAACGGCCGATGCCGTCGTGAGCGGTGGCACACCTACCTATTCCTATACCTGGACACCCGCACCCGGCGCGGGGCAGGGCACGCCCAGCGCCACGGGTCTTTGTGCGGGCAATTGGAGCCTCACGGTGCAGGATGCCAACGGTTGCGACACCACGCTCAATTTCATCATCGATCAGCCTTCACCGATCCTTCCGGGTCTGACGACAACGGACGCATCGTGCAGTAACGTATGCGATGGAACAGCGGCGGTAACACCCTCGGGAGGTCTGGGGCCGTATGGATACGACTGGATGCCGGGTTCGCCCGTCGGGGATGGTACCGCATCCGTTTCCGGTCTGTGCGCGGGGAACTGGAGCGTCCTGATCACCGATCAATCCAGCGGGTGTGACACGCTGGTCCAGTTCACCATCGCCTCCCCACCCGCGATCATTGTCAGTGCATCTTCCGCGGATGCCACGTGCTCTGATGCCTGCGATGGTACCGCCAGCGTGGAGCCCGTAAGCGGTGGCACGCCTGGCTATGTTTTCATCTGGTCACCGGAACCCGGCGCGGGACAGGGGACGAGCACGGCTTCGGGGCTTTGTTCCGGCAACTGGACCGTGCTGGTCACGGATGCAGCTGGTTGTGACACGCTGATCGCTTTCACCATCGGCGCACCACCGCCGATCGATGTTGTGCTCGCTCCGATGGACGTGACCTGCGCAGGGGCCTGCGATGGCTCCGCATCCCTCGCCATCTCCGGTGGAACACCGGGCTATGTGATCGCTTGGTCGCCGAACCCGCCGGTCGGACAGGGTACCATGGATGTCAGCGGTCTTTGCGCGGGGGATTGGAGCGTGACGGTGACGGATGCGGCTGGTTGTGACACCACCCTCGACCTCACGATCAATGAGCCGCCCCCACTTGATGTGACAAGCGCGCAGACCGATGTGAGTTGTGGAACGCTTTGCGACGGAACGGCATCGGTCGTCGCGAGCGGCGGCACTCCACCGTACGACTACGTCTGGTCTCCGGAACCAGGTAGTGGGCAGGGTTCGCCTGACGCGACCGGGTTATGCGCGGGGTTTTACACTGCATTGGTCACGGATGATGCCGGATGCACCATTCCCGTGGACTTCACCATACTGGCCCCCGTCCCTCTCCAGTTCTCATTGTCCACTCAGGATGCCAGTTGCCCAGGTGCTTGCGATGGCCAGGCGGGAGTGATCGTTTCCGGTGGGACACCGAACTACCAATACGTATGGTCGCCGGAGCCGGGCGGAGGCCAGGGTACGCCGAACGCCATGGACCTATGTGCGGGCGGCTATCTGTTGACCGTCACGGACTCGGTGGGTTGTGACAGCACCATCGCCTTCACCATTGCAGCCCCGGATGCGATCGGACCGAATGCGACGGTGACGCCGCCGACCTGCGCCAGTGCTTGCAATGGGGAGGTGACCCTGGCGCCGACCGGTGGTAACGGCACCTACACCTTCAACTGGACACCACTGCCGGGGAATGGTCAGGGCAATGCAACGGCGACCGGATTGTGTGCGGGGATCTGGCAGGTGACGATCACATCTGGATCGTGCGACACCACGCTCACATTCGACCTGCAGGCGCCTACGCCCTTGGACGTGGTCTGGACGGCCACGGACGTGACCTGCGCCGGCGAATGTGATGGCGCCGTGGACGTGGTGGTAAGTGGAGGAGCACCCGGGTACGACTACTTCTGGACCCCGGCACCCGCTCTTGGCCAAGGCACACCCAGCGCATCCGGCTTCTGTCCAGGTAGCGTTCTACTGACCATCACGGATGTGAACGGTTGCGATACGACGCTCACTGTTCCCATCGGATCGCCATTGCCTATCGATCCGCAATTGACGCTGTCCGATGCGAGTTGTGGTGGAGCTTGCGACGGCACTGCATCCGTTGCGGTCAGTGGCGGAACGGGTGGGTGGACCTATGATTGGCAGCCAACTCCCGGGTCCGGTCAGGGCACTCCGGTTGCCACGGACCTATGCCCAGGACCATATACCCTAACGGTCACGGATAGTGTGGGCTGTGACACGACTATCGCCTTCACGATCATCACACCATCGGGGATCACGGCCACGCCGCAGGTCACGGATGCCTCCTGCGCTGATATCTGCGATGGGTCCATAGATCTCATGATCAGCGGCGGAATACCACCGTACGATCTTACCTGGTCACCCGAGCCGGGTGGGGGGCAAGGCACGCCGAACGCAACCGGCCTTTGTGCAGGCCAATGGACGGTGGTGATCGGTGATCAGGCCGGGTGCGATACGGTATTGGTGATATCCGTGGGGTCCCCACCGGCGATCGATCCGTTGTTGACCGTCACCAACGAGACCTGCAACGGGCCTTGCGACGGCACCGCCTCGTTACTGCTCAACGGAGGGCAGCCTCCGTTCCAATATGTCTGGAGCCCTGCTCCGGGAGCCGGGCAGGGAACGGGAAATGTCACGGGCCTCTGCGCCGGCACATGGTCGGTGACGATCGCGGACCTCGGTGGTTGCGACACCACCCTCGTTTTCGAAGTGCTTCCGGAGCAGCCTGTGGAAGCAGAACTGACGGCGGTCGACGCCACGTGCTGGAACATTTGTGACGGCAGTGCGAGCGTGAGCGTCAATGGTGGGGTCGCGCCCTATGATTATCACTGGAACCCGGATCCACCGATCGGGCAGGGGACAAGTTCGGTGGGTGGGCTTTGCCTTGGCAATTGGGAGGTGGTGATCACCGATGCCGCCGGCTGCGATACGACCATCGCGTTCTACATCGCCAAACCACCATCGATCGAGCCAGGCCTGGTCACGGCGAACGAGACCTGCGCGGGACCGTGCACGGGAGAGGCCGCGGTCTACCCGTTCGGTGGTACCGGTGGGTTCACATACGATTGGCAACCTCCGCCGGGAGGTGGACAAGGGACCAATGTGGTCAACGGACTTTGCGCCGGGGTCCCCTATACCGTACTGATCAGTGATTCTCTCGGTTGCGACACGATGGTCTCGTTCCAGGTCGATCCCTTTGAACCGATCGTGCCGCAACTGACCGGCACACCGACGACGTGCCCGGGATCATGCGATGGCACCATTACTGCGGGAGCGACAGGTGGCGATCCCCCGTATACTTTTTTCTGGGACCCGGAACCACCCAATGGACAGGGTGTGGTGCAGGCCACCGGCCTTTGTTCCGGTACTTATGACATCACGATCACGGACGCTTCGGGTTGCGATACCGTGGTCACCGCACAGGTGACCGGGCCTGCGCCGATCGATGCCGGGGCGACGGTGCAGACCATTTCATGTGCGGGCGCGTGCGACGGTAGCATCGTGCTCACCCCCTTGGGCGGTAATGGCGGCTATACGTATGCCTGGACACCCGTACCCCCGAACGGTGACGGCGCGAACGGTGCGTTCGGGCTTTGCGCGGGCGATTGGAGCGTGACGATAGCCGATGCTTCCGGGTGTGACAGCACTTTCACTTTCGTGCTAGCGGATCCTGCGCCATTGGTCCTGACGACCTCCACCATTCCCAGCGAATGTCAATTATGCAATGGAGCGGTCGGTGTCATCATCGACGGTGGCATCCCGCCACTTGCGATCATTTGGACCGATCAGAATGGGACCGCACTGGGGAACGACACGACCGTGACCGATCTCTGCGCAGGGATCTATACCGTGACCGTGACGGACGCCGGCGGTTGCACCACCACGGCAGCAGCTGCCGTGACGGATAGCGATGGGGAGTCGATCGCGGCGGTCAATGGAACGACAAGTTGTCCGAACACTTGCGATGGACAGCTGAGCGTGCAATTCATCTGCAGTGATCCGCCCTGCACGGTCCAATGGACGACCATACTCGGTATTCCGATCGGTCAGGTCACCGATACCGCAACCGGTCTGTGCGCGGGATCCTACCTCGTGGAGGTGACGAACGGCACGGGATGCGTATCGATCGACACCGCACAGGTCACTTCACCCGACCCGATCGTGCCGAACCTGAGCACCACGCCGGCATCCTGCGCAGGCGTTTGCGATGGCACGGCCACAGCGGGCCCGACCGGCGGCGTGGGTCCGTTCTCCTACGATTGGTCTCCCGACCCCATCACCGGGGACGGTACACCACAGGCGACCGGTCTTTGCCCCGGCGTTTACGATGTGCTGATCACCGACCTTGGTGCCGGTTGTGACACGACCGTGAGCGTGTTGATCCTCGGTCCTGATCCGATCACGGTCGATGCGTATGTGGATCCGATCACCTGTTCCGGTGACTGCGATGCGAGTATCGTACTGACACCCTCCGGTGGCAATGGTGTGTTCGGTTTCGATTGGACGCCGGACCCACCCAATGGTGATGGCACCAACGCGGCCCTCGATCTCTGTGCCGGTGACTGGACCGTGCTGATCACCGATGCCAACGGGTGCGATACCACCATCATGTTCACGATCGACGATCCCGCTCCCCTGGTGCTCGATGGGTCCAGCACGCCCAGCGCTTGCCAGGTGTGCAACGGAACAGCTTCCGTGAACGTGAGCGGTGGGCAGGCCCCGTATGCCATCCAATGGTCCGACCAGAACGGGAACAATGCGGGCAGCGGGCCGGCGCTCGCCGATCTGTGCGCAGGGCTCTATACCGTGACGGTGGCCGACACGGCCGGTTGCAGTGCGATGCTTTTGGTCCCAGTGCAGGATAGCGATGGGGAAACGGTCGACGCGATCAATGGGCAGACCACCTGCGCGGGCAATTGCGATGGGACGGTGTCGGTGCAGTTGAACTGTACGGATGGGCCGTGCGTGGTCACATGGTTCAACGATCAGGGCGACACCCTGGCATCGAACATCAACACACTGACCAACCTCTGTGCAGGGACCTACATCGCCCTGGTCACGAACAACTCGGGATGCGTCACCATCGATACGGCGATGGTCGTTCCAGGGACCATCCTCGTCCCGAACCTGAGCACCACGTCCGCCACGTGTGCTGGCGAGTGCGATGGAACGGCGACGGTGGGTCCGACGGGGGGCGTGGGGCCGTATGACTACGACTGGGGTCCCGGTCCCGTCAACGGCGATGGTACGCCCCAGGCCAATGAACTCTGTGCCGGCGTGTATTCCGTGCACATCACGGACCTTGGCGGTGGGTGCGATACCACCGTGCAGGTGTTGATCACGGAACCGTCACTTCTGTCCGTCCAGGCCTCGGTGGAGGATGTCGCTTGCAACAGTGCATGCGATGGGAGCATCGTGCTCACGCCCGCTGGCGGCAATGGTAGTTACACGTTCAGTTGGGATCCCGTACCACCCAACGGCGATGGTAGCAATGGAGCATTCGACCTGTGCGCGGGTCAATGGAGCGTGACCATCGGGGACCTTGGAGGGTGTGATACGACCATCGTGTTCACGATCACGGAACCCGACCCCCTGGTATCGATCGGGGCGAGCACACCCAGCGAATGCGGTGTTTGCAACGGAACGGCCGCGGTGTCGCCCACGGGCGGAACCCCCCCATATACCTATGCGTGGACCTTGAACGGTGCACCGTTCGGAACGGACAGTCTGATCGTCGATCTCTGTGCCGGTATCTACATGGTCAGCGTGCAGGACCAGAACGGGTGCCAGCAGACCTTACTGGTGCCCGTTACGGATAGCAATGGGGAGGAGGTGATCACCATCGATGGTTCGACCGGTTGTCCGGGCGAATGCAACGGCGAAGTGAGCGCGCAATTCCTATGCAGTGATCCACCGTGCACCATCGCCTGGTTCGATGCGAACGGCGTGGACCTGAACGATTCCGGGACCACAGTGGACAGCCTGTGCGCCGGCCCCTATTACGTGCAAGTGACCAATGCCACGGGCTGCATCACGATCGATACCGCCCAGGTCATCGAGCCGGACCCGATCGTTCCGAACCTGAGCACCACACCCGCCAGTTGCGCCGGTTCCTGTGATGGCACGGCCACGGTCGGGCCGTCCGGAGGTGTGCCGCCCTATGCCTACGATTGGGCCCCGGACCCGATCAACGGCGACGGCACCCCCCAGGCGATCGACCTGTGTGGGGGCAACTACACGGTCACGATCACCGATTCCGTCGGTTGTTCCATCCTGGTCGATGTGTTGATCCTCGAACCCCAACCCGTGACAGCGGACGCGGCGATCACACCGATCACCTGTGCCGGATCCTGCGATGGCAGCATCGCGCTGACCACGATGGGCGGCAATGGGGGATACCAATACGAATGGACCCCGGATCCACCGAACGGTGATGGGACCAATAGCGCCACCGATCTGTGTGCCGGCAGTTGGTCCGTGCTGATCACGGATACGAACGGATGCGATACCACCTACACCTTCGAATTGACCGAACCGCCCGCTCTCATTGGCGATGTGGTCGCCACGGACAACGTGTGTTACGGCGATTGCATGGGCACTGGGGTGTTGACCATATCCGGAGGAGTGCCGCCCTATGCCATCCTGTGGAACGATTCGACCGGAACGGTTTTCGCGCAGGATACGCTCCACGTCGACGCGCTGTGCGCCGGGGACTATACGGTGATCATTGCCGATAGCGTTGGTTGCACACTAACTGTTCCCTTCAGCATAGGTCAGAACACGGCGATCGAGGCCAACCTGGTATTCACGAACGAGACCTGCTTCGGTCCCTGCGATGGGACCGCTACCGTCGCGCCCACAGGCGGGGTCGGGGCGACCTACACGTATGATTGGCAGCCACAACCGCCACTGGGCCAGGGCACACAACAGGTCTCCGGGCTATGTCCGGGTGATTGGTCAGTGACGATCGCGGACAGTCTCGGGTGCGACACGACCTATCAGTTCACGGTACTGCCCTTTGAGCCGATCGTGCCGAACGAGCAGGTCGCGAACATCAGCTGCAATGGCGCCTGCGACGGTTCGATCCTGCTGAACCCGTCCGGTGGCTTCGGTAACTATTCCTACGATTGGTCCCCGGTGCCGCCCAACGGACAGGGCAACGCGGAGGCCACCAGCCTCTGTCCGGGCAGCTATTCCGTGGCGATCACCGATGGTGTCGGTTGCGATACGACGGTGACCTTCACGATCACCGAGCCGGATGAGCTGGTCGTTCAACTGGACCAGGTGGTGGATGCCAGTTGCTCGAACGCGAACGATGGTTCCATCGCCATCACGATAGCCGGAGGCACGCCGACCTATGCCATCAGTTGGGCCGGTCCTGACAATTACACTTCGGACCAGGAGGACCTGACCGACCTCTATTTCGGCGACTACACGCTGGTGGTCACCGACGCGAACGGCTGCCAGACTTCCCTGAACGTGACGGTGAACGCGCTCAGCACCGTTGTGGCCGATGCCCAGGCACAAGGCACGATCTGCGCGGGCATACCGGTCGTACTGGACGCAAGCGGTAGCACTGGTGCGGTGGATTATCTGTGGACGGACCAACAGAACGATCCCGTGGGAAGCACGGCCATCGTCACCCTCAATGGCCTTGCGCCGGGCACTTACATCTACACGCTGACCGTGACCGACGGGGTGTGTTCGGACCAGGCCCAGGTCACCGTGGAAGTGCTGGCACTTCCCCTGGCGGATGCCGGTCCGGACCAGACCATCTTTACCAATGGTGTGGCCGTCCTGGGCGGCGATCCGAGTGGACCACCGGGAAGCACCTTCTCCTGGTCACCGGATTCACTGGTCTCCGCACCCAACGCGCCGAACCCGAACACATCGCCAGGGGAAACGACCTGGTTCGTACTGACCGTGACAGCGCAGAACGGTTGCGCCGATGTGGATTCGGTGTTGATCACCGTGGTGCCGGACATCAACATCCCCAGCGGCTTTTCTCCGAACGATGACGGATGGAACGATGTCTGGGAGATCGACCGCATCGACATGTTCCCGGATTGTGAAGTGGAGGTCTACAACCGCTGGGGCGAACTCCTTTTCCAAAGCGTCGGGTACAAGGAACCGTGGGATGGGAAGTACAACGGATCCTACGTGCCCGTGGGCACCTACTACTACGTCATCCGATTGAACGACCCCGAATTCCCCGACCCGTACACCGGGCCGCTCACCGTGATACGCTGATCCCGGACCATGCGCCAAAGAACCACGATACTGGTCGTAAGCCTGCTCGGAGCCTGCGCGTCATGGGCCCAGCAGCTGCCGCAGCTCAGCCAATACCGCAGCAACGATTATCTCTACGATCCTGCCGTGGCCGGCAGTCGTTCGCTCTTCGAGATCCGTACGGCCCATCGCTATCAATGGGTCGGCATCCAGGATGCGCCGCGTACCTTCATGCTCAGCGCCACGACCCCCGTCGGGCGCAGGTTGGGTCTTGGGGGCTTCTTGTTCACGGACAATGTCGGCCCGACGCGTCGATCAGGCTTCCAGGTCACGTTCGCTTACCACCTACCGATCACGGACCAGGTGAAGCTATCGCTCTCTCTTTCAGGAGGTTTGGTGCAATTCCTCGTGGACGGCGGCAAGGTCACCTTCCATGATCCGAACGAGCCGGTCCTGGACGATCAGCTCCGGGGTGAGGTCCTCCCGGATGCCACATTCGCTTTCCTCCTGTATCACCCGAAGTACTGGTTCGGGTTCACTGCCCCTCAGTTGCTGCACAACAAGGTCTATTTCTTCGATGATCAGGATGGGTCGTTGAGCACCCTCGCCCGGCACTACTATGCCATTGGCGGCTACAATTGGGACCTCGGGGAGGACATCCGCCTGGAACCCTCGTTCCTTCTGAAATACGTTTCTCCGGTACCGCCCAAGGTCGATGTGAACCTGTTGCTTCGCTACCGTGAAATGGTCTGGATCGGTGGTTCCTGGCGCAGCAACGACGCCATAGCCTTGATGGTCGGTTGCTGGCTGAAGCGCACCTTCCAATTCGGCTACTCCTACGACATCACCACCTCTGGCCTTAGCCGCTACAGCGGTGCAACGCACGAGGTGATGTTGGGGATCACCTTCGGCAAGGAACGTCCCGCACCGCAGGTCACCCCCAACGCGGTCCAGCCTGTGGAATGAGCGGTCGTGACCGGATCCAGGCCTGACGTTCACTGACGGCTGGAACTGGGGTGGTGGTCGATGGAGGCATCCCTTGTCGACCTGAACACGTCCTTAAGGGGGCAAATGCCGACGAACTGGCCCTCAGGGCTCCATATTCGTAGATTTGCCGCAGCCTTGGCGGCCCTTCAACCGCTAAAGTTGGGACGAAGAAACACGATAGGGATCAAGAATTGGGCGGGTGTGATACCCGCTCTTCTGTCGTTGGGCCTGTGTTGGGCTCCTGCCCAGGCCCAGACCTATGTGATGGGCAATGCCACCTGGGAGACATGTGCGGGGGCCATTTTCGACAGCGGTGGCGCGGGCGGCAACTACGGGAACAACGAGAATTTCACGGCCACGCTTTGCCCGACAGGCGGTGCGGGCTCAGGACCGCTCAGTTCCATCACCTTCACCCAATGGAACGTCGCCGGGGTGCTGGATGCGTTGGAGATCCATGACGGTCCCACATCGGCCGCTCCATTGCTGGCCACGGGAACATTGCTGACCTCCCTTGCCGGACAAACGTTCACCGCCACCGGAGCTTCCGGGTGCCTGACGCTTGTCTGGACGAGCGATCTGACGCTGGTGTCCGCCGGTTGGCGGGCAGAGATCCGGACCGGACCCAGTGCCGGTTCGAACAATGCCATCACCCTGTGCAACACCAGCGCGCCGGTGAACATGACCTCCCAGTTGCTGGGCACTCCGGACCCCGGTGGGCAATGGACCACCCCTGGCGGGGCGAACCACGCTCCCACGTTCGACCCGAGCACCGACCCCCCCGGCGATTGGCACTACACCGTGAGCGGCCCTGCACCTTGTGCGGACTCGGTTGCCACGTTGAGCATTACCGTGCTGGCGGCTCCGAACGCGGGCAGCAATGGCTCGGTCACCGTTTGCAGCCTCGACCCGCCTTTCGACCTGATCGATGAATTGGGCGGAACGCCTCAGCCCGGAGGCACGTGGGTGGGTCCCGGCGGACCTTCCACGGGCACGTACACGCCGGGAACTTCGCTTCCGGGCGTGTACACTTACACGGTCACGGGCGTGCCTCCGTGCAGCAGTGCCTCGGCCCAGGTCATCGTGACCCAGGTGAACGCCCCGAACCCCGGTGCCAGCAGAAGCATCGTGGTCTGCAGCAATGACGCTCCGTTCGCTATGGTCGGTCAACTGGGCGGCACACCGGATCCGGGCGGTTCCTGGAGCGGTCCGAGCCCAGTGGTGGGCGGCCAGTTCGACCCGGGCACCATGTCGGGCGGTATATACACATATACGGTGGCTGGTACACTCCCGTGCCTGTCGCGCAGTGCCACACTGACGATCACCCTGCGCACAGCACCGAACGCGGGTCTGAGCAACACCGTGGAGTTCTGCAGCAACGCACCTTCGTTCCAGCTCATCACGCAACTCGGTGGTACACCGGACCCGAATGGAAGCTGGGTGGGGCCGGGCGGGCCGAGCAATGGCACCTTCATCCCTGGTACCAGCCAGGCAGGTGGCTATGTATATACGGTGGTGGGCCAGGCGCCCTGTGTTCCGGCTTCTGCGACCGTCACCGTGAACATCACCACCGCACCCGATGCCGGCACCAACAACACCATCGCGGTCTGTTCGGACGACGGGGTCTTCGCGTTGATCGACAGTTTGGGTGGCACACCCGGTGCGGGAGGTACCTGGACCGGTCCGGGCGGTGCGCACGGTCCATCGTTCGATCCGAACTCCGACGTTCCGGGAACATACACCTATACGGTCCTGGGCCTGGGACCATGCCAGGACGCGACAGCCACGCTCCAGATCTCGATCAACCAGGCGCCCGATGCTGGTGCGAGCGATCAGGTGATGGTCTGTAGTATCGATCCCCCGTTCGATCTGATCGATCGACTTGGTGGTACACCGGACGTCACGGGATCCTGGACGGATCCGAACAACAACGCCTTTCCCAGTGGCATGTTCATCCCAGGCACCAGCCTTCCCGGCATCTACACGTATTCCGTGCCCGGGGTAAGCCCTTGTTCGAACGCAGTGAGCACCGTGGAGGTCCAGGTGACCTTGGCGCCGAACGCAGGCACCAACGCCTCGATCACGGTCTGTAGCGATGATGCCAATATCGACCTGTTCGGTCTGCTCGGCGGCAACCCCGACCCGGGCGGGTCTTGGACGGGTCCTGGGGGGGCTCACAACGGCACCTACCATCCGGCGACCGAACCGGGCGGTACTTATACATACACGGTCGCAGGGCAGGGTCCTTGTGCGGACGATCAGGCCACCGTGCAGATCATCCGCCATATCGCACCGCGTGCGGGAGCGGACGGCGCCATCACCGTCTGCAGCAACAATGCGCAATTCAATCTGATCACCGTGCTCGGAGGCAATCCGATGGCCACGGGTTCCTGGACGGCGCCAGGAGGAATGGCCTTCCCCTCAGGTGTGTTCGTGCCGGGAACGAGCGCCTCCGGCGTCTACCGGTATATCGTATCGGGGACCGGGCCGTGCGACAATGACACGGCTTTTGCAACGGTGAACGTGGTGACCGCACCCAACGCAGGTCTGAACGGCAACTTCACCACGTGTGGCAATGGAGCGTCGTTCGCGCTGATCGGCCATCTTGGCGGGACACCGGATGGTGGGGGATCGTGGTCGTTCATGGGACCGCACCCCGCGACCTATGTGCCCTCCACGGACGATCCTGGGGTGTATACCTACACGGTGATGGGCATGGCGCCCTGCGCCAACGCATCGGCCACTGTATTCGTCCAGGAGGTGGCACCCCCGAGCCCGGGTGGCAATGGGACGCTGACCGTTTGTTCGACAGAAGCCCCCGTAAGTCTTTTCGCGGCACTGACCGGTTCGCCGGCCTCCGGAGGCACGTGGAGCGGACCCAGTCCTGTGGTGAACGGCATGTACGCACCTGTGACCATGGACGACGGTGTTTACACATACACGGTCGCAGGCTCCGCACCTTGCGCCAACGCGTCGGCAACGGTCACCGTCACGGAGAACCCTGCGCCCAACTCCGGTGGCGTGGGATCCACCTCGGTCTGCGAAGGTCCGGGGCAGATCGATCTCTTCGACCTGCTTGTTGGAGCCTACGACACACCCGGTGTATGGAGCGACGATGACAACTGCGGCCAATTCATGCCACCGTCCGGGGTGGACCTGAGTGGCCTGGTCGAGGGTACCTATCACTTCACCTACACCGTGGCGGGTAACGGGAACTGCCCCGATGCCGGGACCACGGTCACCATCACGGTCGTGGACCAACTGAACGCTGGTTCGAACACATCGCGCACCATTTGCGGATCTCAAACGGCTTACAATCTTTTCAGTGCTCTGAACGGCGGCCCGGACCCCGGAGGTTCCTGGCTGGACACGGACAATACCAATGCGGTAACGAACGGCATTTTCAATGCCTCCCTCGTTGCTCCGGGCACCTATCACTTCACCTATCAATTGACCGGCGCGGGTGGCTGTCCGGATGATTCCTCCGTCCTGACGGTGACGGTGGTGGGTGCTCCGAACGCCGGCCTGCATGGTGATACGCTCGTTTGCAGCAACGGCGCCCAGTTCAACCTGTTCACGGTCTTGAACGGAAGTCCGCAGGTAGGAGGCACCTGGCGTGACCAATCCAACAACCCGCATGGCAGCACTTACAATCCGCTGACCGACAACTCACAAACGTTCACCTACCGCGTGAACGGGATGCCGCCCTGCACCATGGTATCGCAGACCGTGACGGTCATCGAGCAACAGGCACCCAATGCTGGACAGAACACCTCCATCGATGTCTGCTCCTCGGATGCGCCCTTCGATCTGACCTCTGTGATGAACGGCTCCCCGGACCCCGGGGGATCATGGACCGACCCCAATAGCGTTCCCACGAGCAACGTGTTCGACCCAGGCAGCGATCCGGGTGGGGTGTATCTGTATACGGTACCGGGACTTGGTCCGTGCAACGATGCGATCAAGGCGTTGACCATCAATCTGGAGCAGACCGCGTATGCGGGCAATGATCGCGATACCACCGTGTGTGCGGACGGTACGGCATTCCTCATGGAAACGCTGTTGGGTCCGCACGACGGTGGAGGTACGTGGTATGCCCCTGACCTGACGGTCTTCAATGGATTGTTCTTCCCTGCTTCATCCGATGAAGGGGAGTATTTGTACGTGGTGGAAACGCAGAACGGCGTATGTGAGCCTGATACGGCAGTGGTGAACATTTTCGTGAACCCCACCCCGAACCCCGGTACCCCCGGTTCCCTTTCGATCTGCAGCAATGCAGGCCAGGTCGATCTTTTCGGCCTGCTGGGAGGCGCGGATAATACAGGCACTTGGACCGGACCATTGGGCGCCTTCGATGGTTCTTTCGATCCGGGGACGGATCCGGAAGGGACCTATACGTACACGGTCACGGGTTCTGCTCCGTGCCTCTCTGCCTCATCGACGGTGGTCGTTGATGTGAACGAGGCGCCCGATGCGGGCAGCAACAACACGGTGCAGTTCTGTAGCAGCGCCTCACCGTTCGATCTGTTCCAGCAACTGGGTGGGACGCCCCAGACCGGTGGCAATTGGACCGGCCCGAACAACCTGCCCACCAGCAACCTGTTCTTTCCAGGAGGTGGTACTCCGAGCCCACAGGGTGTGTACACGTACCATGTTGCCGGGTCCGCTGGTTGTGCGGACGACTCCGCGAAGGTCACGGTGTATGTCAGCCAGGAGGTGAACGCAGGCGTTGGGAACGATGCCTTCGCCTGCATACCGGGTTCCCAGCTCGATCTGTTCACCTACCTCACCGGAGCTCCGCAACCCGGGGGGGTGTGGCGAAACCCCGCTCTGGTCCCGCATTCCCAATTCTTCCAGCCGGGCATCGACCAATCGGGCAACTACTATTACATCCGCATCGCGCAAGCGCCCTGCCCGAACGATACCGCCATTGTGGTGGTGCACGTGCACAACGCTCCGAACGCGGGCACCAGCACGACCCAGACGGTCTGTGACAACGGCCCTACCTTCCCGTTGTTCCCCTTGCTCGGAACTGGCGCGCAACCGAGCGGCACCTGGACCCCGCCACCGGGTGGCAATGCCTTCGGGCTTTTTGATCCCGGGGTGGATCCGCCGGGAGCCTATGTCTATACCGTTCAGGGCCAGACCGGCTGTGCCGCGCAAAGCGCGACGGTGAACATCATCCAGAACCACCAGCCGAACGCAGGCGCGAACAATTCCATGTCGGTCTGCAGCAGCGATCCCCCATTGGACCTGAACACGCTTCTTGTCGGGGCCGAGACCGGAGGAGATTGGTTCGACCCTGACCTGTTGGCTGCCTCTGGAAATTACGTGCCTGGCTCATCGATGCCCGGCCCCTATGTCTATCATCTCGATGGGGATGCGCCCTGTCTTGATGACGAGGTCACCATCACGATCCTCGAGAATGCGGAGGCCGATGCGGGGATCGATGCTTCCATCCTCCTTTGCACGGATGATGGGCAACAAGTCCTCCTCGATCTGCTGAATGGAACCCCTGATGGTGGTGGCTCGTGGATGGGCCCCAACGGTCCTGTGCCCTCCGGAACGTTCGACCCTTCATCGGATATGTCCGGAGCCTACGTCTATCATGTGGACGGGATCGCCCCATGCGATGACGATTCCGCCTTCGTGTTGATCGGTCTGGTCGAGGCCCCTGATGCCGGGACCGATGGTACGATGACCGTCTGCCTGGATGATGCCGCGATCGACCTGATCGCCGGCTTGGGTGGGCTGCCGGAGCAAGGCGGGTCCTGGACGAACAACGATGGGGTGGGCATCCTCACCAATGGCATCCTCGATGCCACGGGCGTGCCGGAGGGTACCTATACCTTCACCTATTCAGTAGCGGGGACGGGTCCGTGCGCGGATGCCACGGCGACGTTGTCCCTAACGATCGTTTCCGCATTGGATGCCGGGGACGATACTTCGGTGGAACTGTGCGAGAGCGAGGACCACGTTGTCCTGTTCCCCTTGCTTGGTGGTACGCCACAGACCGGAGGCGACTGGGAAGAGGTGGAATCCACCGGGGGGGCGCTGAGCAATGGTGCTTTCAATGCGACCGTCGCGGGTGTGGGGACATGGCACATCCGATACATCATCTCCTCCTCGGCGGCCTGTCAGAGCGATACATGCATCCTTACGATCGATGTGCTCGAAGGCCCCAATGCAGGATGTACCGGTGGATTGAACATCTGCAGCAGCGTTGGTGCCTTCCAGATGTTCCCCTTGATCGGATGTGCGCCTGATGCGGGCGGTACCTGGACCGGTCCGAGTCCTGTGGTCGGAGGGCAGTTCGACCCGAGCAGCATGCTCGGGGGAAGCTATACCTACACCGTGCCGGCCATCGGCAACTGTCCGGCGGATTCTGTCGCGGTCAATATCCAGGTGCAACAAGCGCCCCAAGCGGGAGATGACGCCACACTGTCCTTGTGCGATGACGATGATCCGGTGAACATGTTCTCCCTCCTGTCCGGAGCGGACCCGGGCGGCACCTGGACGTTCGGCAACAATGCGCACAGTGCATTGTACACCCCCTCCATCGATAACCCCGGCACGTATGTCTACCATGTGCCAGGAGCGCCCTATTGCCCTGAGGACCAGGCGAACGTCATGGTGATCGAGAATCCCGCAGTGGATGCCGGGAACGACGGTGCGCACATCGCCTGCTCCAGCGACCCGGTGTTCACGATGTTCCAGTACCTCGGAGGAAGTCCCGATCAGGGTGGGCAATGGTACGATCCCGACCTCACCGGCCATGGGCAGGATTTCAACCCCGCTGTGGATGAGGGAGGAGCCTGGACCTATGTTGTTTTCGGTCTGGGTGCTTGTGAGAACGACACCGCCTTGGTGGATATCGATCTCACCCAGGCACCCAACGCAGGAACGGCCCTGGACTTGGAGGTGTGCTCGACCGAACAGACGGTGGACCTCTTCGATGGGTTGACCAACGACCACGACACGGGCGGGTATTGGGTGGATCTGGACGGTACGTCCGCGCTTTCGGATTCGCTCTTCGACGCTACGATCCCTGGTGAGGGGGTCTATGCTTTCCTCTATGTGGTCCCCGGCTCCGGACCTTGCCCGAACGATTCGACCGAGCTTGCGGTCACGGTATCCGACGGCGTGGATGTGGGGATCGGTGGCAACGATACGGTATGCGGCGGGCTTACGGATTATGATCTCTTCAATTCGCTCGGGGGCACACCCGACCCGGGGGGCATTTGGCAGAACACGAACGGAACGGTGGTGGTCTATGACGACTCACACTTCGATCCTTCCACGCTCGTGCCGGGTACCACCGTTGGTTTCACCTACGGTATCTCCTCATCGGCATGCGGGGACGTATCCACCCAGGTCATCATCACCATCGCACCTTTTCCCGATCCCGGTACGGATTCGACCTTGAACGTATGCTCCGGTGCCGCACTGGTCGATCTCTTCGCGGCACTGGGCGGTACGCCGCAGGTGGGTGGTGGTTGGACCGGGCCGTTCGGTGCACATGGCGCAATGTTCGATCCAGCAACCGACCCGGCCGGCGATTATGCCTACACGGTACCCGGTGCCGCACCCTGCGCGGACAGCTCAGCGACCGTGACCGTCGTGGTCAATGATCCTCCGGACGCAGGAAGCGATAGCAGTGTGGTGGTGTGCAACGTGGAAAACGCCTTCGACCTTTTCAATGCGCTGGGCGGCGATCCGCAGCCAGGCGGCCTTTGGTCCGATCCGGCTTCCACGGGTGCGCTGAGCGGGTCCGTACTGGATGTGACCGTCCTGACCCCCGGCACGTACGTGTTCGAACATCGCGTTGCGGTGCCTGGGTGTGGCGTGGCCATGGCGACAGTGACCGTTCAGGTCGTGGAGGGCGTGACGGTCCAGGACCTCACGACCACCTGCAACGAACAGGATCGCACCTACGTGGTCACGTTCACGATCTCAGGTGGTGATCCGACGAGCTATGCGATCGGGGGCCTTGAAGGAGCGCTCAGCGAACAACCACCCTATGTGTTCACAAGCGACCCGCTCTACACCAGCCAGGTCTTCACCGCAGTGGTGGACGACGATCAACATTGCACCCCACAGGAGGTTTCAGGCACTTCCCCCTGTGAGTTCGAGACAGAGGTCTTCGTTCCCGAAGCATTCTCTCCGAACGGGGATGGCATCAATGAGGCATTCACGATCCCGGGGATCGAAGGCTATCCGAACAATTCGATCACCATCTGGAACCGCTGGGGCGATGAGGTCTACCAGGGCGCTGGCTACGACAATCGTTCCGTGGTATGGGATGGGACCTCCACCAAGACCCTGATCCCGGGTGAATTGCCCGCCGGCACCTACTTCTACGTTCTTGACCTGGGGACCGGCAGGGACCCGATCAAGGGATATGTATTCCTGAACCGATGACGGCCCGTGCGATACTGATCATCGGTCCGCTGATCATCGGGACGTCCGCAAAAGTCTTCGCGCAGCAGGATCCGTTGTACAGCCAGTATATGTTCAACACGTTGGCATTCAACCCGGCCTACGCGGGCAGCGCCGATGTATTCACCGTCATGGCACTGACGCGCCATCAATGGGTCGGGTTCGATGGCGCGCCATCCACACAGACCCTTGCGCTGCACAGTCCGTTGCCGGTGACGGGTCTCTCCCTGGGGGGGCTGTTGATCCATGACCGCATCGGTCCGACCCGGGAAACAGGTGCCTTCATCGACGCGGCCTACCGCGTAAGGACAGGAAAGGACAGCCGCCTGGCCTTTGGCTTGAGCGGCGGTATGAACATCTACCAGGCGGACCTATCCGCACTACCTACCGTGGAGGAGGACCCCGCGAACGGCAATATCTCGGGGAAGCTCCTGCCAAATTTCGGCTTCGGACTTTTCTGGCATGCGCCCCGATATTATCTGGGAGTTTCCGCTCCCAAGCTGCTCACCAACGAGATCATGTCCTCGGACGGGTCCGTGGTCACCACTGCGCGGGAGGACCGCCATTATTTCCTTTTAGGCGGATATGTATTCGACCTGAACCGCGACATGAAGCTGAAGCCCTCCGTGATGCTCCGCGTGGTGGAGGGCGCACCGATGTCACTGGATGTGAATGCGAACGTCCTGCTGCGCGAGAAGCTCTGGTTCGGCATCCTGTATCGGCTGGGGAACGCGTTCGGTGTGCAGTTCCAATACCGGTTCAACGAGCAGCTTCGGGCCGGTTATGCGTTCGACCTGACCACGACCGCGCTTGGTGCTCACAACGCAGGCACGCATGAGGTCATGTTGAGCTACGATCTCCGCTTCACGCGGGGGCGGACGATATCACCACGCTACTACTGATGTTCAACACGTGCTCCATCCGTTCCGTTTGTATGGCGCTGTGCATTTTGGCAGGCGGCATGCTGCGTGCGCAGGGGGGCGCCGAATCCCGTGTACGGGCGGCCGATCAGTATTTCCAGGAGATGGCCTACGCCCTTGCTGTTCAGGAATACACGGCCGCCGCGGACATGGGTGCCGTGAACGAGCACGTGACCAAACGCCTGGCGGAGTGCAACATGGTGCTGGGCAATACCGAGGAGGCCGAGCGGTGGTATGCGATCGTGGTCAAGTTCCTGAACCGTGAGCCCCGGGACCTCTACAATTACGCCCAAGCACTGAAGAGCAATGGGAAGTACGAACAGGCCGAGGAGTGGATGGACAGGTATCTGGCCACACTACCGCCCGAGGGCGGACCGCAACGGAGCAATATCTCCGCCTTCGTCCGGAAGTTCACCGACCAGCCCGATCGGTTCACCATCCGCGACCTGTCGATCAACACCTCCTACTCCGACTTCGCACCCACCTGGCTGGGTGAGGACCATGTTGTGTTCTCCTCATCACGACGTTCGACCGTGGGGGTCAAGCGTCTGGCGGCATTGAACGGACAACCGTTCCTCGATCTCTTCGAAGCGGACCGGACAAGTGACGGGGACCTTGTCAACGTACGCGAGTTGCCGGGCCGGGTCAATACGCGGTTGCACGAGGGACCCGCGACTTGCAGCATAGATGGCGGTACGATGTACTTCACGCGGAACGGGGCCCGCCGCGACCGCGATGGCATCGACCGCCTCGGCATCTATCGGGCGAAGGCCGATGGAGGTGATTGGACCAGTGTGGACCCCTTCCTCTACAACAACACCTCGTCGAACATGGGTGACCCCGCCCTGTCACCGGATGGCCGTTACCTGTACTTCGTCAGCGACATGCCGGGTGGCTATGGCGGGACCGACATCTACGTGTGCAAGGACCTGGGAGGCCAATGGGGGGAGCCGGAGAACCTTGGCCCTGCGGTGAACACCCCCTACAATGAGGTGACCCCCTTCATCGCGGCCGACGGCACCCTGTATTTCGCCTCGGACGGACATCCAGGGCTGGGGGGGCTTGACATTTTCGCGGCACCCACCGTCGGTCCCGCCACATTCAATGCCTCCATCAATGTCGGCGCACCCATCAACGGCCCCAAGGACGACCTCTCCTTCATCATCGACAAGGCCGGCCGTGCGGGCTATTTCGCCAGCGATCGACCGGGCGGCAAGGGTGATGATGACATCTACGCGTTCATCATGCACTACCCGCTCGAGCAGCGCTATCTCTGCACGGGTACCGTGATCGATGACGAGGATGGTGAACCAAAGCCAGCGGTCGATGTGACCCTGATGGACGACCACGACAATGTGATCGGTACGACCACAACGGATTCCCGGGGGGAATATTCGTTCGCGGTGCAGCGGGAGAAGGAATACAAGGTGGTGGCGCGGATGAAAGGGAGGTACGATGGAGAGCAGCATCTGAGCACGGAGAACATAGAGAGCCAGCAGATCATCGCCCGGGATATCCATCTCGTTCCGGATGCCGGCATCTGGCTGCGTGGAGCCGTGCGCTACAAGGAGAAGATCGGATTCATCGAAGGAATGACCGTCAGTGCGGTGAACTTGACGAGCTTTTTTACCGAATCGTCGGTCACGGGTCCTGGAGGGGATTTCAGTTTCCGCCTCCAGCCGAACGAGGAGTACGAGGTGCTTTTCGAGAAGGCGGGATATTTCAGCATGAGCGTCCCGGTGAATACGGCGGGCATCAAGAGGGGGGTCATCGACCTGAACCAGGCCCGTGATCTTGTGTTCGAACGGATCACGGTGGGGGAACCCATATCGCTGAAATACGTGACATGGGCGGGTCGGGACAACAAGTTGGACCCGATAGGCAGGACCGAGCTCGACGGACTTGTGGAGCGTATGAAGGTGAATCCGAACCTCGTGGTCGAGATCGGTGTCCATACCGATGCCCAGGGCGATCCGGAGTCCGCGCTCAAACTCACCCAGAAGCGCGCGGATGTGGTGGTGGACTACCTGCGCAGCAAGGGTGTTGCAAAGGACCGCGTGCTCGGTAAAGGGTACGGAAGCACGCGCCTGTTGAACCATTGCGTGCCCGGTGTGCAGTGCTCCGAGGAGGAACATGCGGAGAACCGCCGTACCGAATACACGGTGACCAGGGTGTTGCAGTGATCCGGGTCACGAAGGGCCCGGTCGAGGAACGATAACTTCGCCCCATGCAAATCCGTCAACTCCTGCTCACCTCGATGCTGGGAACCCTGATGGCCTGTTCAGGAGGAACGGCCATGGCCCAATATCAGGAATGCGATCCGGCCACCTTTCAGCAGAAGCTGCAACAGGATCCTGGCGTGCTGCTGGACGTGCGCACTCCGGAGGAGTGTGTCTCGGGTGTGATCGCCGGAGCGCGCATGCTGGACTTCACCACCTCGGACTTCAAGACCGAGCTGGCCAAGCTGGACAGGAAACAGCCCGTGTTCGTCTATTGTGCCGCGGGCGGACGCAGCTACCGGGCCAGCAAGCAGCTCCAGGCACTGGGTTTCGAGCGGATCTATGACCTCGTCGGAGGAATGCAGGCCTGGCGCGAGGCGGGTAACCCCGTGGTGCCGCCGGGCAAGGCCACGAAGCGGTAATCGTTCGCGGTCAAGTTTTCCAGGACCGCTGGAAGGGCTTTCCGCAGGCGCGGTGCCGCCTTGATGCTATCGTGGAACACTACGATGGACCCCGGGCGCACGTTCTGAACGACATTGCGGATGCATCGATCCCCATCGATCCGAGTGTCGAAGTCCGCGCTTAGTACATCCCACATGACGATGCGGAACCGGCCCTGCAAAGCACGCACTTGTTCCCTTGAGATCTTTCCGTAAGGTGGGCGGAACAGAGAGGTCCCGGTCACCATTTGGCAGAGCAAAACACTGCGCAGATAGGCGAAGGTGGACGTGCGCCAACCGTTGCGGTGGTCCCACGTGTGGTTCCCGACCCCGTGCCCTTCCGCACGGATCCGTGCGAAAAGATCGGGATGCATCGCAACGTTCCTGCCGATGCAGAAGAAGGTGGCCTTTGCTCCGTGACGGGCGAGCGTATCCAGCACCCACGGCGTGGTCCGGGGTGCCGGTCCATCATCGAATGTGAGGTGCACGACGCGCTCCGTCGTTGGCATGCTCCATAACAGGTCCTTGTATAGCGGCCTCAGCAGGTCCGGTGTGCGGGCGAGGTACACGGGGGTCAGAATCGCATCCGGGAGACCTTGCGCGATGCCTCTTCCATCTCCTGTAACTTGGATTCGTACGCGTTCTCGGTGCTGTCCAGTCGTGCTTTCAGCGAATTGCCCAGCTCGGTCCGTCCGAAAACGACCTTGGTATCGTTCACCAGACGGTCCATCACCGCGTGCGTGATCGCCATCTCATCGCTAACCTTCTCCGCGAATTCCGGTTCGAGGCTGAGATAGTACGCCATGTTCTCGTCCATGATGTCGAACAGACGCTTTGCGATCACATCACCTTCTTCCGCCCCATCCGCCTTATAGTAGGATTCCGCCATGGGGAGCATGATCCGATCGTACGGCACGTTGCGTTCCGGCATGTGCTCCATGCAGAGGTCCAGCACGGTGCGTGCGTCCTCTTTGCGTCCCTCGGTCACGAGCGCGTCCGCCAGGCCGCTGATCTGTAGGCGTAGGTTCGTGGTCATGCGCAGCACGTTCTCGTCCAGGTAGATGGGCTCCTCGCTGTTCATGTTCCCCCAACGGAAACGCTCGGTGACGTTCCGGAACATGGTGTCCGTGGCTACACGACCGAACATATTGGGGTTGTTGCTCTTGGTCTGGATGGGTACCAGGCGATAGGCCAATCCTTCCAGTTGGAAGTAGTTCTGGAGATTGATGTAGCTGTCCGGTCCGGTGGTGACCGCGAAATAGATGGGCCGGTCCCAGTTGAAGTTCGAAAGGAGATCGAGGACCATCAGGTGGTTCTTCAACAGGATCTGCTTCTTGATCTGCCAGTCCACGCTTGGGACGATGCGCGCTGTGTCCTTGATCGACACCGTTCCGTTCGCCAGCACTTTCGCGCTGTCCACCGGTATGCGGAACTTGTCCGTGGGGAAGTATGCGTCCTTGGTGTTGCGCTGGAACAAGGGTTGCATGTTGCGGTCGTCGTAAACGAAATCCATGGCCGCCTTCAGGTCCACATAGATCCCCTTCTTGTTCTGCGAAGGGATGAGCGCCACGATATCACGTGTCCCCTGGCGGTATTTTTCCGGAGGCATCGCAAAGGGTACCGGGTCGCTGGTATAAGCCTTGCGTCGCATCTGATCGATGTACCAATCGGTGTTCAGCAGACTGAGATTCACCACCCGTACATCGGTGCGTATGCCCTCGACCTCCTGAGCGTACCAGAGCGGGAACGTGTCGTTATCACCGTTGGTGAACAGGACGGCACCGGGTGCGCAGCTGTTGAGGTAGTCGGAGGCGAGATCGCGGGCCGGTTTGCGGATCTCCCGATCGTGGTCGTCCCATTCCGCGGCCAGCATGACCGCAGGAACCATCAGGCCGATGAGCGTGGCGAGCACCCCCGGTGCCAGGTCGTTCCGGGTCGCACGGCCCAAGGCATGGAACAGGGCCAGGGCACCGCAGCCCATCGCGGCCATGGACCAGATCGCATAGCTGATCGCATGGTCATCACCTCCGATGCTCTCCACCAGGTATTTCAGCACGCCCAGACCGAAGGCCGCGCCCACCACCAAACCCAATTCGCGGGCCTTCACGTTGCGGGCCGCGTCGAACAGGCCATAGACCCCGAGCCCTATCCATATCGCGAACGCATAGAAGGAGCCCACGTAGGCATAGTCCCGTTCCCGCGGTTGGTAGGGGGTCTGGTTCAGGTAGATGACGATGGCGATGCCGGTGAAGAAGAACAGCAACATGACCACGGACCAGTCCTTCAGGTTGCGGACCAATTGGAAGATGAAGCCGATCAGTCCCAGCAGCATGGGCAGGAGGAACATCCGGTTGTATCCTTTGTTCTCCAGCATGCTCGAGGGCAGGTGGTCCTGGTTGCCGAGACGCTGCGCATCGATCGCTTTGATCCCGCTGATCCAGTTCCCGTCGGTTATGTTGCCGTGTCCTTGGATGTCGTTCTGCCGACCGGCGAAGTTCCACAGGAAGTAGCGCCAGTACATCCAGTTCACCTGGTAGTCGACGAAGAAGCGCATGTTCTCGAGGAACGTGGGCTTGTTGATGATGGTCGGTTTGCCTTCGCGGTCGGTCCAGCGGATGGGCTTCCCCTGGAAATGGCTCCAACTCTTGTACGCCTCCACATGGGAGCGCTGTGAGCTGTACATCCGGGGGAAGAGCATGGTGAACTCCGGTGCATAAACGGGTTCTGTCCCTTTCCGCGGGTCGGTGATGACGTACTTCTCGTCCAATTCATTCCCGGGATCCTGTTCCGACCAGTGCTGCGCGCTCCAGCGGTCATAGAATTGTTTGACCGTGCGTCCGTTCTTCTTTGCGGTCCAGGTCGCCGTATATACCGGGGTGCCGTCCTTGCGCTCACTGTCCAATTGTGAGTCCCAGAACTGCCCGATCAACAGGGGGCGGTCCCCATATTGCTCGCGGTTCAGATAGCTCAGCAGGTTGAATACGTTCTCCGGGTTGTTCTCGTCGATCGGTGGGTTGGCCGTGCTGCGCACCACGATCATCGCGAACGTGCTGTAGCCCAGGATGATGACGGTCACGCCCAGGATGATGGTGTTCACCACGGCCTTTCCCCGGCGCTGGCTCCAGACCAGTCCGTACACGATCGCACCGATCAACAGCAGCCCATAGATCAGATTGCCACTATTGAACGGGAGCCCCAGGTCGTTCACGAAGAACAGCTCGAACATCCCTGCGACCTTGATCAGGCCAGGAATGATCACCGCCTGGATCGTGCCGAGGATCGCGGCGGAAATGATCAGCGTGACCAGCACGCCGCGTGGGGTCACCGAGTAGCGCTTGAAATAATACACGAACGCGATCGCGGGGATCGCAAGGAGGTTCAGCAGGTGCACACCAATGGAAAGCCCCATCAGATATGCGATCAGGATCAGCCAGCGCGTGTGGTGCGGCTGATCGGCCTGGCTCTCCCATTTCAAGATCGCCCAGAAGACCACCGCCGTGAACAGGGACGACATGGCGTACACCTCGCCCTCCACGGCACTGAACCAGAAACTGTCGCTCCAGGTGTATGCAAGAGCACCCACGATACCGCTCCCCAGTACGGCGACCAGGCGTCCCGTGGAAGGTTCCTCGGCGCCGTTCCGCGACGCCAGCTTGTGGGCCATGTGCGTGATGCTCCAGAAGAGGAACAGGATCGTGAACGCGCTGGCCAGGGCGCTCAAGGCGTTCACCGCCACCGGCACGTGCTCCGTGCTCACCATGAAGCTGGCGATGCGCGCCAGGAACATGAACAGGGGCGCCCCGGGTGGATGACCCACTTCCAGCTTGTAGGCCGTGGCGATGAACTCACCGCAATCCCAGAAACTGGCCGTGGGTTCGATGGTGGCCAGATAGGTGAAGGCGGCCACCAGGAAGACCAGCCAGCCGGTGAGGATGTTCAACTTCTTGAAGCCCATGCGCGTATGATCCGATAGGGGGCGAAAATACCCATCTCCCAACGGGTGGGCCCATTCCGGGTACCTTGGATCTTGTTAATTTCGCCCCGCCTTTGGCGGAGGGCACCCTCCGTCGGGGTCTTTGGCCGATGGTGTAACTGGCAACACGTCTGATTTTGGTTCAGAAGAGTCTAGGTTCGAGCCCTAGTCGGCCAACAATGAAGTGGAAGCCCCGTGTGAACGGGGCTTCGTCGTTGATCAGGGTGTGCTCATCCCGATGCACATCAGGTCGGTCCACAGCGCTCCGGGTGAAGCCCGTACCCTGTTCACCGAACGATCAACAGCACTGAATCCGAGCGGGTCCGTTCGCCCAGCCAGTGTCGCAGCCTTTCCAGGTCGGCCCTGCGGGGGCTGCGATCGAAACCGATGATGGCGACGATCGCGGTGTCCGGCACATCACGACCGGGTGCATACAGGAGGTTCCGGTTCATCGTCAGGTGCGTCAGGCCCGGTTCAAGAGCCTTGATCTCCGGCAGCAGTTCATCCACGTGCACGGCCCGCTTTTGGTCGCGCTCCAGTTCGAGCTGCAACGCCTGTATCGTGGAATCCTTCGTTTGGATCGTCCTCTGCCCCGCGGTATAGAGGTCCTTGAGCACATCGGAGCGCAGTGCCATGAGGTCCACTCCTTTCTCCTTCCTATCACCTTGGTGGACCACGAGGTGGGCATCGCTCAGGTCATGGTCCTTCAAGCGCTCCTGGATGTGGGAGATCTCATCGTCGCTGAGGGGTTCGCCCATCAGGAACACATCGATCCGACGCACGCCACGCCGCGCGTCGATGCGGGATTCAAGCACATGCGTCCGGTCGAGCTCGCATTCCATGTTCACGAACGCGCGGGCCCGTCGTTCGAACAGGGTCCTGTCCACCAGCGTGTAGGCCAGATAGATGCTCGGAAGAATGGTGACCACGACCACCGTCCAGACCAGCATGCGGACCCGTCTGAACCGCACCTCGTCAACGAACGTGGCCGACGGGAACCGGAGCAAACGCACCACCACGAAGGCCGATACACTGATGAACACGGCGTTGATGAAGAACAGGTAGAGAGCGCCGAAGAAGTAGGCCGGATGCGCCGTGGCCAGACCATATCCCGCCGTGCAGAGCGGGGGCATCAGTGCCGTGGCGATCGCCACACCCGGGATCACGTTGGTCTTTTCCTTTCGCGTGGCGGCCACGATGCCGGCCAGCCCGCCGAACAAGGCGATAAGCACATCCCATAGCGTGGGAGATGTGCGGGCGAGTAGCTCGCTCTGGGCCTCGCTCAATGGGGTGATCAGGAAGTAGATCGCGGAGGAGGCGATGCTGATGGCCACGGCCACCCCAAGGTTCCGTGCCGCTTTCTGCACCAGCGGAATGTCGTAGATGCCGATCCCGACCCCGACGCCGATGATCGGACCCATCAGGGGGGAGATCAGCATGGCGCCGATGATCACCGCGGTGGAATTGACGTTCAAGCCCACCGAGCAGATCACGATGGCGAAGATCAACACCCACAGATTGGTGCCTCGGAACACCACGTTCCGGTCCACTTCCTCCACCACGGTGGTCGGATCCTGTGCATCGGCGCGCAGGTCGAACAGGCGGCGTAGGAAGAGCCGGTCCATGATGCGGAGAAAAGTGTTGGCCATGGTCCTGGGCTGGGGAGGTGAATATCGGGGATCGGCGTGTTACACGGGCCGGGTCCGGTCACATCGCCTAATTTCCATGCCCCAATACCGGATCACCATGGAGAACAGAACAAGCAGGCTCGCTTTCATCGGCGAGGGCGGCGACCTTTTCGTGATCCTGCTGGTCAACTGGTTGTTGACCGTGATCACGCTCGGCATCTATTATCCCTGGGCGAAGGCCCGCCGCCTGCAGTATTTCTACGAGCACACGGAGCTGGATGGGCATCCGTTCCACTTCCATGGCACCGGCCGCGAGATGTTCAAGGGTTTCATCAAGGCCGTTGGTCTGTTCTTGGCGGTCTACGGCATCTACTTCCTTCTGATCATGGTCCGCATGCCTGTCCTCGCGATCATTTTCCTGTTGGGGGCACTGATCGGACTGGTGCCCCTGGTCCTTCATGGAACCTACCGCTATCGGCTGGGTCGCAGCAGTTGGCGTGCGATCCATTTCGGGTATCGCGGTGAGCTGAGGGAACTCTTCAGGATCTGCCTCCGCGATGGTGCGCTCACGCTGATCACGTTCGGGATCTACGGGGCCTGGCTGCAGATGCACCTCCGCAACTACATCCTCGGACATGTGCGCCTCGGCAGCTCGCGGTTCAGCTACAAGGGGGATGGAATGGATTACTTCCTGCTCAACCTCAAGGGCTACCTGCTCACTTTGATCACGCTGGGGATCTATGCCTTCTGGTGGCAGCGGGACCTGTTCAACTATTACGTGGACAACCTGCGCTGGGAGTTCGATGAAGGGAAGCGTGTGGAGTTCAGGAGCACGGCGACCGGCGGGGACTTCTTCGGTCTCATCGTCGGGAACCTCCTGCTCGTGCTCTTCACCCTGGGCATCGGGCTCGCGTGGGCGCATGTGCGCACCATGCGCTTCATCAGCGGCCACATCTCGTTCGTGGGCGAGACCGACCTGGATCGCTTGGTGCAGACCGAACTGGAGCACAAGAACGCCACCGCCGATGAGCTAGGCGACCTGCTCGACATCGGGATCTTCATTTGACCACGGAAGCCGAAGCGGTCCTCTACGACGGACGCACCAGTCGTCCGATCGACGCGGTCGTGCGGATCCGCGAGCAGGGGGTGCTGGAGGTCGATGCCGACGGCGAACGCTTTCTGTGGCCGCTGGAGGACAAGGACCTGCAGTGGGAACGTTCGCGCGCGTTGTTGCGCTTGAGCTTCGGCCATCATCCCCGCAAGGTGTTGATCGTCCGGGAAGCCGCGTTCATCCGGTCGTTCGCGGACCACGTGCAACGGGCGGGCCGGCGCGGTGTGTACGACCGGGTGTTGTCGCTGGCGCGGGGTGGCCCGTTGCTGTTCTTTCTGGGTACCGTCGTCGTTCTCGTGCTGGGGTATCTCTATGCGATCCCCTGGGGGGCGGAACACCTCACGCTCCTACTTCCCAGGTCGCTGGATACCCGATCAGGCAATGCGGTCTATGATGTCATGTCCGACGAGTTGGACCTGGACTCCGCGCGATCGACCGCGTTGCAGCGTTTCGGGGATCAGTTGCAATTGAGCCCGCATTACACGCTCCAATACCATGTCGTCCATGATGATCAGGTGAACGCATTCGCTCTTCCGGGCGGTCACATCGTGGTCTTCACCGGCATTCTGGACAAGCTGGAGCGACCGGAGGAATTGGCGGCCTTGCTTGCGCACGAGGCCACGCACGTGGAAGACCGGCACAGCATGCGCATGCTGGTCCGGCAGGCGTCGAGCTATGTCTTCCTTTCCTTGCTGCTGGGTGATGTGAACGGCGTGGTCGCGGTGGTGGCCCAGAACGCCGACAACATCCGCAACCTGTCCTATTCCAGGGACCTGGAGAGCAAGGCCGACCTGGAGGGGATGCAGCATCTCGTCGCGAACGGGGTCGACCCGCACGGGATGGTCGATCTGTTGAAGCTGCTCCGGGAAGAAGCCAGTGACGTGCCGCAGGGTGTGTCGTTCCTTTCATCCCATCCGCTCACTGCGCAACGCATCGCGGATGCGGAGCGTGAAGCGGGAACAATGGAGGTCCCTACTTCCGGTTACCGGGACCTGGACGATGTCTTCGGGGCGGTCAGGAGCTTGCCGTGATCCCAAGCTCCTTCAACTGCTCCGCGTCGATCCGGCTGGGCGCATCGATCATCACATCCCTTCCGGCGTTGTTCTTCGGGAAGGCGATGAACTCGCGGATATCGGTGCGGTGGCCGAAGAGCGCCACCCAGCGGTCAAAGCCGAAGGCGCAGCCGCCGTGGGGTGGTGCGCCGTATTCGAAGGCGTCCAGGAGGAAGCCGAACTTATAGCGTGCATCCGCGTCGGAGAAGCCCAATACGCGGAACATGCGTTCCTGCATCTCCCGTTCGTGGATCCGGATGCTGCCACCTCCGATCTCGGTGCCGTTGATAACGAGATCGTAGGCGTTGGCCATCACGCTGCCCGGGTCGCTCTCCAACCGGTCGGCATCCTCCGGCTTCGGGGCCGTGAAGGGGTGGTGCATCGCATGCCAGCGGCCGCTCTCCGGATCGTGTTCGAGCAGCGGGAAGTCCACCACCCAGAGCGGCTTGAAGACCTTCGGATCGCGCAGTCCGAGCAGGTCGCCCATGTGCAGGCGGAGCTCGTTCAGTTGCTTGCGGGTCTTGTCGGGCTTGCCGGCCATGATGCACAACAGGTCGCCCTGCCGCATGCCGGAGCGCTCGGCCCAGGCCTGCACCTGGTCCGGTGAAAAGAACTTGTCCACCGTGCTCTTTAGACCCTCCTCCGTCCAACGCACGAACACGATGCCGCTGGCGCCGATCTGTGGACGTTTGACGAATTCGATCAATGCATCGGTCTGCTTCCGGCTCCAACCGGCGCAACCCTCCGCTGTGATGCCCACCACGAGCTCAGCTTCGTCGAAGACCTTGAAACCCTTGCCCTGTGCGAGGTCGTTCAGCTCGTGGAACTTCATGCCGAAGCGGAGGTCCGGCTTGTCGCTGCCGTAGTCGCGCATGGCTTCGTTGAAGGTCATCCGCGGGAATGGACCTTGGATCTCGAGGTCGAGGACCGCGTGAAAAAGGTGCTTGGCCAGTCCTTCGAAGGTGTTCAGGACGTCCTCCTGTTCCACGAAGGCCATTTCGCAATCGATCTGCGTGAACTCCGGCTGCCGGTCCGCGCGCAGGTCCTCGTCGCGGAAGCATTTCACGAGTTGGAAATAGCGATCGAAGCCGGAGACCATCAACAGTTGTTTGAAGGTCTGCGGGCTCTGGGGAAGGGCGTAGAATTCGCCCTGGCTCATGCGACTGGGCACCACGAAATCGCGCGCCCCTTCGGGTGTGCTCTTGATCAGCACCGGTGTTTCCACCTCCAGGAAACCCTGGCCGCTCAGGTAGTTCCGTACCGCGATGGCCATGCGGTGGCGCAGTTCCAAGTGACGGCGCACGTTCGGTCGGCGCAGGTCGAGGTAGCGGTACTTCATCCGCAGCTCCTCGCCGCCATCGGTGTCCTCCTCGATGGTGAACGGCGGGGTCTTCGCGCGGTTGAGCACTTTCAGTTCCGTGGCGATGATCTCGATCTCGCCCGTGGGGATGTGCGTGTTCTTGCTTTCCCGCTCCTTCACCATGCCGGTCGCCTGCACGACGAACTCCCGTCCCAGCTGTCGTGCCTGTTCGCACAGGGCCTGGTCGCGTTCCATGTTGAAGCCCAGTTGCGTGATCCCGTAGCGATCGCGCAGGTCCACGAAAGTGAGGCCACCCAGGTCGCGGGTGCGTTGGACCCATCCGGAGAGGGTCACGGTCGTGCCGGCATCGGTCAGGCGCAGTTCGCCGCAGGTGTGGGTGCGGTGCATGTTCCGTTGAAAGAGGCGCGAAGTTAGCGTGGCCCGGGGAGTGGGTCGGGACGGGCGCCTGGGTCACGGAAGCACGACCGGAATATGGATCCCCGCGCGCCGTAATGCGGCCAGGATCGCCACGTGCACCTGGGCGAGCGGGACCCCTTCCGCCAGGGTCCTGCGTTCGCTCGTATCGCAATGGAAGATCCGGTGGGCGCCGATGTCCACATGGCCCTTGACCGAACAATGGATCACCGACAATGTGCCCATCGGCAGGCCGTGACCCGCGTGCTCCCCCTGCCAGGGCAGGATCTCGGTCATGGGCGCCGGCTCGGCCATGTGCCGGGGCCCAAGGGTGTATGCAAGACCGGCCTGGTCCAGCGGGATCCGACAAAGGATGAACGTGCCTCGCTCTTGGACCTGGGAACAGGCCATGCCGGCCGAGCGCAGGGAGATCCGGTAGTTGTTGGCGCCGAGGTCGCCATGCAGGTCCGTGGGGAACACATTGCAATCCGCCGGCCCACCGACCACGGCCAATTGCACTTCACGTGGCTGTGCATAGCCGATCCGGAGCAGGTCGTAAGCCTTGTTTCCCGAGGTGATATTGCCTTTGCGGTGTGAATTGAGCCATTGCCGTCCGCGGTCGAGTTGATGCAATGGCCATGGGAGAAAGGCCTGCCAGGGAGCCGTGCCCAGGAAGATCCCCGGGTGGCCGCCCACAGTGCTCCAGGTCGGTTCGATCACCATGCGGGCGATCGTCCTTTCACCGATATGGAGCTCGAGCGAATGGGGCCGATCGGTGACCGATGGATCAGCGCCAAGCACCAATGGCCGGTAGCCGAGCATGACCAGGGCGCTCGGGTCGATGGGGCGATCGTCCAGGAACCATTTCGTCAGACCCTCCAGCGCTGCGGGTGAACAGCATACATATTCCCTGGGGAAGCCGTAGAGGGCTATCGCCTTGTTCGCGATCCGCGCGAGCATGGGACCCAAGGTAACGGCCGCCAGGAGCCCGAACCAGGTCCTGCCGGGCCGCGATCAGGAGGCAAATGCCTCTTTCAGGCTCTTGCGGCCGGCCTTGGTACAGACCGGTTTCAAGGCCGTGGCCAGCAGCCGCATGTAGTGCTCCATCACGGCATCGTTGATCTTCTGCTCCGGATGAAGGCTCGCCTCCGAGGTCCAGAACCGGGAGACCAGGCTGATCGTCGAGGTGAGACGAGCGATGCGGACGTCGGAGATGTGCTTCAACTGACCCTGTGCGACGAGCTCGCTGATCGCCTGTGTGATCGCACCCATGCGCTCTATTTCGATGGTGCGGTAGGTCCGGGCCAGGGAGGGATAGCGCATGACGTTCACCATGTTCACGACCAACCCCACGAAGGCGGTCTGATTGCGGAACATCTGCCGATAGCGATCGAGGAACTCCTTCACGGACCTGACCTCCCCTGTGGGCACGGTGCTGGCGTTCAATGATCGGAGTCGTTCCATCAGCGCAAGGACCAGATGCTCCTTGGTGGGGAAATAGTAGGTCACGTTCCCGGGTCGCATGCCCAGGTCCTTGGCCACCTCGCGAATGCCCACATCCATCAATCCCCTTGTGTTGATCAGTGCCAGGGCGCGGTCCAGTATGCGGGTGGCGGTATCCTGCTTGGTATTGGACATTGTCCTATATCAGCTATTTTTGTACGCTGTCCAAATCTAGGTCATGATGAACTATCCATTCACTACGGCGAACAGATCCGGGGAGCGCCTGCATTTCCATGGTGTGGTCCAGAGCGAAGCGGGTCCGGTCCTCGAGGTGAGCAACGAGGTCACCCCGGGCCATGGCCCGCCCATGCATGTCCACTACAAGCAATGGGAGGAATTGACGGTGAAGGAGGGGCGCATCGCATACCAGGTGAAGGGTGAGGCACCCGGGGAGGCAGGCCCGGGGGAGACGGTGCGGTTCAATGCGGGCATTCCGCACAAGTTCTGGGCCGTCGGCGACCAGGTGCTGCGATGCGACGGACGGATCTGTCCCCCGGACAACGTGGCCTGGTTCATCGATATGCTGTACAAGAGCATGGACCGCAACGGGGGAAGACCCGGTCTGTTCGACTCGGCCTACCTGTTGCACAGGTACCGCGGTGAGTTCGGCATGCTGGAGGTACCGGCCTTTGTGCAGCGCACCATTTTTCCCGTGGTCCGGGTGGTCGGCACGATGCTGGGCATGCATCGGCGTTTCGCGGGTGCTCCGGAACCGGTGCGGTGAACGAACAAGGGCGGCACCGCAGCCGCCCTTGTTGATCGGTCGTGTGGGGTCCGCTACTGTACCGTCAGCGTCAGGTCGCGTGAGGTGATGTTCCCATCGCGGTCGATCACGCTGAAGATCCATTTCTCGCTGCCGGACTGGTCCCGTGTGATCACCTGTTGGTCGTATTCCACGTGATCCCCGCTCAGGTCCTCGTTGTGCACCGTGCTGGAGGAGCCTCCATCATAGGCCACGCTCACGTTCAACGCGGTCAATGGATCCTCCGTCCTGTCGATGACCACACCGATCAACAAAGTATCCTGCGGTCCCACGGGATCGTTCGAACTGGTGTAACCGGCCCCGGTCTTGAACGACATGCTGGGCGGTACGCGTGGGTCTGTTTCCTTCTTGCAGGAAAATGCCGCCAGCCCGATGAGTAGTGCGATGGCAAAGCGTGCGTTCGCGCTTCTCATTGGCCCAGGGGGATCAGGTAGGCGATGCGCAGGCCGACATAGGACATCGACTCGGCGCCTTCTCGTTCGGCCTCCTCCTCACCGGGGGGAAGGATCATGTTGAAACGCAAACCGAAGTCGAAATGAGGGATCTGGTAGCCCGCTCCGATAGCCCAGCTGAACCGGGCTTTCGTTTCGCCTTCTTCAGCGAGTCCGAAGGTCACGTTCTCCTTGAACTTCTCCGTGAAGACATGCGTGCCGAGCTGTGCGTGGGCGTAGATGCCCTTTTGGATCTCCTGGAAGAAGAACTTCACCCCGGCCTGCACCGGAGCGAAGGACGCGCTTTCAATGGTCTCGGAAAAGTCGCTCTTCACGAGCAGGATGTCGTAGCCCGCATGCACCGTGATCCCGAGGTGCGTGCCGACCGGGTATTCAAAACCGAGCGAGGGGCCGACACCGAGGGTGTATTCCTTGTTGAGGTCGCCCAGTGGCAGCAGGGCATCGGGTCCGATGGACAATTGGGGGTGCTGGGCGAATGCCGCGCTGCCGATCAGCAGCGCCAGGGTAAGGGTGTGTGTTCGTAGTTGCATGAGTTCGTAGATGTTGGTTCTCGTGTGGATGCTCCGATGAGGTCAGAACGTGAGCTGGAGCGAAAGGCCCACGTTGCGGCCCATGTCGTACAGGCCGAAGAATTTGAAGCGCGAGAGGTGATCGACGTACCGCACGTCGGCCAGGTTCGCGCCGTACAGCGTGATGCGCAGGGTGCTGCCCGGCCAATTGGATCGCCAGCCGAGGCGCGCATCCAGCAATGTGTAGGAAGGGGTGTCGGTCTCGAATTCCGCAGGTCTGTCCTGCTGGAGAACGTGCCGCACGCCAAAGGAGGCCCACCAGCGGTCCGAAGGCGTGAAGGTGAGCTCGCCCTGCACGCGGTCCGCGGGAATGAAGGGCAGCGGATCGCCACTTGCCTTTTCCGCACGCAACAGGCTGTAGTCGGCATGAAGAACGAACCGGCGCAGGGCCTTGGGATGCAGGTCGAGCGCGCACTCACCGCCCTGCAGCACCGCATCGGACCGGAGAAAGCGGTAGATCATGAGACCGAGATACTCCTCTCCCGTGGGGGCCAGGTAGATGTAGTCGAAGAACTGGTTCCGGTAGACGGACGCGCTCAGTTCCAACAGACCGTCCAGGTCCCATGCTCCGCCCAGCTCGGCGCAGACGTTCCGTTCCGGACCGAGGTCGGGGTCACCGATCTCAAAGCGCGCCGTGCCTTCATGCAGTCCGTTGCTGCTCAGTTCGGCGAGGTTGCCGCTGCGGTATCCGCTGCTCACGTTCACTTTCAGGTTGAAGCTTTCGCAGGGGTCCCAGGCCACTCCGAGACTGCCGTTCAGTCCGGTCCAGGATCGGTCGAACGGTTCCACCGATGACCCCACGGTGTTCAGGTCGGAAGTGGCCAGCGTACGGATGGCGCGGTCGTCCAGGCGGACGCCCCCTTCGAAGGCAACGTGTTCGCCCTTCAGTCTGTAGAGGCTGAAGAGCCCGCCCTCGCGCGTTCGCGCATCGGGAATGATGATGCGGCTGCCCAGGTTCGTGTTCGTCCGGTACATCAGGGCGATGCCGTTGGTCCAGGTGGCGTGCGCGCCCACGTTCGCCACCGCCTGCACCCGGAGCGAGGCCGTGTTCAGCAGCATGTCGAGGCTGATCCGGTCGCCGCCTTCCTGTTCCTGACGCTTGTTGGTGGTCCATCCGCCGTTGATCGTCCACTTGAGCCGTTCACCGTGGTAGGTGTTCTCCGTGCCGAACAGGCCGATGGTCACCTGATGGTGCGGCCCCGCGAAGGAGCGCGCGTAGCGACCATCATCCACCGAGCGGGAGGCGGTATCGAACACGAAGCCGAACTGACCGAAGGAGAACAGGACATGTTCCGCGCTCGACCAGCGTCCCTTGCGCCAGCCCAGGCTGGCCTTGCCGATATACATCGCCGAGCGGGAATTCAGGACCCTTTCGTTCCCGCTGCTGGCATAGTCGCCGTGGCTGTCCGCGCCCACCGCCACGCGGTACCAGAGCCGCTGCTTGCTTCCCTTGATGGCGTAGGCGATCGTTCCCCCACCGGTGTTGCTCATGGCACCCAGGTGAAGGTCCTGCTCGGTGGAGCCCATGGGCGCGGGACGATCCTCGATCACGTTCACCACGCCACCGATCGCTTCGCTGCCGTATTGCAGTGCCGCGGGCCCCTTGATCACCTCCACGCGGTCGATGCCCACGTCGCTGAGGCCGAGGCCGTGCTCGTCCTGCCACTGCTGGTTGTCGAAGCGCTGGCCCAGCATGTTCACCTGCACCCGGTTCCCGTAAAGGCCCCGGATCACGGGCTTGCTGATCCCCACGCCGGTGGTGAGCTGGCTGACACCCGGCAGGCGGGACACGCCGTCGCTCACGTTCAGTGCCCCCCGGTCCCGCATCGCGTTCGTGCTCACCACGGACACCGCACGGCTGGTCGCCTTGGGCGCGTCCACCTGGTCGCCGATGATGGTCACTTCCTGCAACTGCGCCGGGCTGGTCCGCATCTGCACGTCCACCTGGATCGGCTCGTCCTGAACAGCGATGTCCTGGAACACGCTCTCCCGGCCGATCATGGTGAACTGCACGGTGTAGCGTCCGCTGTGCGGAATGTTCAAGACATAGGCGCCCGTGGTGTCGGTGACGGTGCCGATGTGCAGTTCGGGCATGAACACGGCCACCCCGATCAGCGGTCGGCCGGAGCCGGCATCGCTGATGGACCCCTGGAGCACGGCCTGTGCGTGGCCCCAGAAGGGCAGCAAACAGGCCAGGTACGGAACGGCGCTACGCACGTTCGTCAATGGCGGAACGAATGGAACAAGGAAAAGCGACCGGAAAGTGGAGCAGGCCTCCACGGTCGGCGCCTCAAGCGCCGCTCAGGCGGCCGGCGGATGCCAGGGGAGCGGAGCGAAACCGGACCGAACGACCGTTCCCTGGTCCGATGGGAACAACGACAATGCGTTGCCGTCCATCGGTACCATTGATGTCGATAGCGGGAGGTAGCGTGTATCGTCGAATTTGATCCGGGGTCCCGATCGCCCATTGGCGACACCGTTCACAGGTTCCAGTTCATGGGCACGGCGGACGATGTCGGTCTCGTGGTGATCGGCGATACAACGGAAGGTGATGATATTCTCATCGGCCGCACGTCCCACCACGTCGTACATCAGGCCGTGAAAACGGAACTCGTACTTCTCGACCCATTGGAAACCGGGATCCGCGATCCGGCCGTTCACCGCTCGGAATCGCAATTCGACCACCAGTTGTTCGCCCATCCCGCTCCGGACCAGGGCCTCCATATATTCCCTGGCCTGTTCACGCAACGCCCATTGGGCCAGGTAGGTCCCCATGAGCACGTGCAGGAACAGGACCAGCAACCCGATGCCGATGGAGCGGGACATCCGTCCAAAAATAGGGAGGGTGCTTTGTTCGGAGCGCCCCTCCTGGATCCGTGGCCGGCCCAACGCGGTCAGCTTGCCGATCCTAAAGCGTCCCCCTATTCTCCTGCTCCCGTTCGATCGCCTCGAACAGCGCCTTGAAGTTGCCCTTGCCGAAGCTCTTCGCGCCCTTGCGCTGGATGATCTCGAAGAAGAGCGTCGGGCGGTCCTCCACGGGCTTGGTGAAGAGCTGCAAGAGGTAGCCCTCGTCGTCGCGGTCCACCAGGATGCCGAGCTCGGCCAGCGGCGCGAGGTCCTCCTCGATCGGGCCCACGCGGTCCAGCAGGCCGTCGTAGTAGGTCGTGGGCACTTTCAGGAACTCCACGCCGCGGCTAATCAACGCACGCACGGTCTTCACGATGTCGTCGGTGGCCACCGCGATATGCTGCACGCCCGGGCCGTTGTAGAAATCTAGGTATTCCTCCACCTGGCTCTTCTTCTTGCCCTCGGCCGGCTCGTTGATCGGGAACTTGATGCGGCCGTTGCCGTTGCTCATCACCTTGCTCATCAGCGCGCTGTACTCCGTGCTGATGTCCTTGTCGTCGAAGCCCAGCACGTTGGCGAAGCCCATCACGTCCTCGTAGAACTTCACCCAGGGGTTCATCTCGTTCCAGCCCACGTTGCCCACCATGTGGTCCACGTACTTCAGGCCGGTGGGCGGCGGGTTGTAAGCGCTCTTCCATTCACGGAAGCCCGGCAGGAAGACGCCATGGTAGTTCTTGCGCTCGATGAAGACGTGCACCGTGTCGCCGTATATGTGGATGCCGCTCTTCACCACCTGGCCGTCGGCGTCCTTCTCCACCGTGGGCTTCATGTAGCTCTTGGCGCCGCGCTTGGTGGTCTCCTCCCAGGCCTTGGTGGCGTCGTCCACCCACAGGGCGATCTCCTTCACGCCATCGCCGTGTTTGCGCAGGTGATCGTTGATCGGGTGTTCCTGCGTGAGCGGCGTGGTGAGCACCAGGCGGATCTTGTCCTGCACCAGCACGTAGCTCGTGCGGTCCTTCACCCCGGTCTCCAGACCTGCATAGGCCAGGCTCTGGAAGCCGAAGGCCGTTTTGTAGAAGTGCGCCGCCTGCTTGGCGTTGCCCACGTAGAATTCAATGTAGTCGGTCCCGAGGAGCGGGAGGAAATCCGCGGCTCCTTCCACGATCTTCTTCAGGTCCGGGGTTGCGCTTTCAATGGCCATGGTCTCGTCGTATTCGTTCGAGGCTCAAAGTTCGGTCATTTCTCCAGCGCGAGGGTGATTCTGGTCAGTTGGGCGTGCCCCTCGCAAAGCCTCGGGTCGGGCTATCCGCTGCAAGTCCTCGCGCGGGTTACCGCGCTCCGGGCTTTCCGCTTCTATCCCTCACGCGCTGACGCGTAGCCGATGATTATGGCCCGAATGGTACCGGCGGTAAATTTGATCGCATGTCCGGGGGCAGGGAAAACCAAGAGAAGGGTCCGGAGGCGGAACGCTATGCGCACGAGCTAGCATCCAGTAAGTACTTCGGACGCTGGTGCCATATCACCCCATTTCCGGTGGATGATCGCAGCCACGAGCTCACCGACCTTCTAATAGTGTGGGGCGATGTGGTGATCATCTTCTCGATCAAGAACTGTGAGTTCAAGGGCAACTACGTGCGCCATCAGCGCAAGACAGTGGAGGATGGGATCCGGCAGATTTCGGGTGCGCACAGAAAGCTGCTACGGCAACCGTCGTTCACTGTGATGGATGGCACGTATCGGCGGACAGTGACGATACCGGACTATCCCCAATGCAAGGTCTTTCGTGTGGTCTTGAATCTTGGTGAGCCGGTCCTGTTCTACTATGCGATGGAACGGGATCAAGTTGGCAATCCGGTGCATGTGTTCGACCGGGCAGCCTTTGATGGCATTGTTCAAGAACTCGACACAATACCTGAACTGGTGGACTACCTGTCCAAGCGGCAGGATTGGATGAAGGACAAGGAATTCTTCATGAGTCCGGGAGACGACTCCAAGTACACCAAGGAGGTCAAGGATCAGTTCGACAAGGACTTCCCAAAACGGGAAGACTCCCCCCACCGACACTTCCGTTGTACCGGTCATGAACTGGACTTGCTCTCGGCCTTTTTGCGCAACAACCGCGCTTGGCCGGAGAATTTCTTGAGTCCAGTTCCGCAAGGGGCGGTCATTGACTATGCGGGGGAGTGGGACCGACTGAATGTAGACCCGAGGTTCATCAAGCGCAAGGAGGCTGATGAACTCACGAGGCTTGTCGACGCGTTGATAACTGAGGTCCTAGAGAAACCGGAGAACGAGCGCATGGCGCTCGAACTGAGCTACCTCACGCGGTATGATCGGAGGCAGCTCGCCCAATCGCTATTCGGCTTTCTTGGTGGAAACCACCCACAAGAGCCAGACTATCTGGCGCGACGTTTTGTGCCGTTAGATCGGTATGACATGGTGTTCGTTCATTTCGGTAGTCGCTTACCTGAAGAGATGCTGAAGGCAGCCCTGCTCCACATATGCGACGTGTATCGCTATCGCAAGTCGTACGAGGCGGAAAGCAGATCGATAATGATCCTCGCGTCCGATCCCGGGAGTCCTCTCAGGCAATACGCCATGGTGCACTACAGCGAGCGCTTTGATCCAGAGCATGAGAAGCTCCTCGATGGTTGGATTAAAGAGAACGGCTGGTTCATGAACGAGCGAGTACTGCGAACAACGCAGAATGAATACCCGGATGAGTCGGGTGATTGGAGCCCGCGTGAGGGATAGGAGCAAGTAGCCCGGAGCCGGTCATTGCGAGGAGGAACGACGAAGCAACCGGCGAGGACTACTGCGGATAGCCCGACGGCGCGCATTTGGCGCCGGCACGCCCAACTACAAACTCACTCCACCCACGAGTTCCAGTACTTCCCGTCGTCGATCTTCAGCGCCTCCTCGGTGACTTGCAGGGGCTTGAAGGTGTCCACCATCACGGCGAGCTCGTCGGTCTCCTTCTTGCCGATGCTGCGCTCCATGGCGCCGGGGTGCGGGCCGTGCGGGATGCCGGCGGGGTGCAAACTGATGTGGCCCGGACCGATGTCGTTGCGGCTCATGAAATCGCCATCGACGTAGTAGAGCACCTCGTCGCTGTCGATGTTGCTGTGGTTGTACGGTGCGGGGATGGCCTGCGGGTGGTAGTCGTAGAGACGCGGCACGAAGCTGCACACAACGAAGGCATCGGTCTCAAAAGTCTGGTGCACGGGCGGCGGCTGGTGCACGCGGCCGGTGATGGGCTCGAAGTCGTGGATGCTGAACGCGTACGGGTAGTTGTAGCCGTCCCAGCCCACCACATCGAAGGGGTGCGTGGCGTACACGAGCTCGTGCAGCATGTTCTGCTTCTTCACCTTGATGGTGAAGTTGCCCTTCTGGTCGTAAGTCTCCAGCTTCTTCGGGCGGCGGATATCGCGCTCGCAGAACGGACTGTGCTCCAACAACTGCCCGAACCAGTTGCGGTAGCGCTTCGGCGTGTACATGGGGCGGTGACTCTCCACGATGAACAGGCGGTTGTCCGCGTCCTTGAACTCCATGGTGTAGATCATCCCGCGCGGGATCATCAGGTAGTCGCCGTACTTGAAATCGATGTTGCCCAGGAAGGTGCGCAGGGTGCCGCTGCCCTTGTGGACGAAGATCATCTCATCGCAGTCGGCGTTCTTGTAGAAGTAGTCCACCTTCTTGGCCTGCGGCGCGGCGAGCACGATGGCCACGTCGCTGTTAACCAGTATCGGCTTGCGCGCGTCGAGGTGGTCCCTGGCGGGCGCGGTCTTGAAGCCGTGCAGGCGCAACGAGCGCAGGTTCTTCTCCACCGCGATCTTCGGGGTCACGTCCTTCGCCTTGCCCAGCTTCTTCACCTGCGTGGGGCGGTGCACGTGGTAGAGCAGGCTGCTCATGCCATCGAAGCCGATGGTGCCGAAGAGCTGCTCGTAGTAGTAGCGGTCCTTGCCGTTCTTGAAGACGGTGTGCCGCTTGTGCGGGATCTTGCCGAGGGTGTGGTAGATGGGCATTGCGAATGCGGTGAATGGCGAATGGTCAATGGTGAATGGAAGCGAGGGCATTCCCCCATTCACCATTCGCTAATGACCATTCGCTTCGGATCATGAATGCGACGTTAGGAAGCCGGGATGACCTTGCGGGTGACATCGCTCAGTTCGGGATGGAGCGTGCCGTTGAGCGCCAGTGCGGCCTCCTGTTCCCGGATGAGTTCCTGGTGTGCTTGGGCGTTCGTGACGGCCTTGGTGATCGTGGAACGGGTGACCCGCCCCTTCCGCCATTCCCGCTGCGCCTCGACCGGTAGCAGGTGGATCTCCCGGCAGGAGGGCGAGCAGCAGTCAGCGTATTTCGCCGCGCACTGCGGGCATTGCACCAGGAGCAGGTTGCAGCTCTCCTCCATGCAGTTGGCGATGCGGTCCGTGGCCTGCCCGCATTGCACGCAGGTGCCAAGCAGGTCATCAGTGATCCGTTCCGATAGGCGGTCGTCGAACACGAAATTCCGGCCCTTGAACCGGCTCTCACGGCCTTGCGCACGCACCTGACGGACGTAGTCGATGATACCGCCGTGCAGCTGGCACACGTTGCTGAAGCCCTGGTGGCGCAGCCAGGCACTGGCCTTCTCACAACGGATACCGCCTGTGCAGTACAGCAGGATGGATTCCTGCCGACGACCGGCCATGGCATCGGTCACCTCGTGCAGCACATCGCGGAAGGTGCCCGACCGCGGCAGGTAGGCTCCTTCGAAGTGGCCGATGGCGCACTCGTAGTTGTTGCGCATGTCCACCACGGTGGCGCCGTCCTGATGCAGCAGGTCGAAGGTGCCGGCGTCAAGATGCTCCCCAACGTTCGTGCTGTCGAAGGTGCCGTCGGGTAACCCGTCCGCCACGAGCTTGGGCTTCACCTTGATGGTCAATTTGCGGAAGGAACGCCCGTTCTCCTCGACCGCGATCTTCAACGGCACCCCGGTGAATTCCGGAATGGCGTTCAAGATGTTCCGGAAGGCATGCAGTAGCGCCGTGGGCAGGCTCACCTGTGCATTCACCCCCTCATGGGCGAGATAAGTGCGTCCGAACACTCCCAATGCGGACCATTGGCGGAGCAACTCACCGCGAAACGCCCAAGGGTCTTCGAGGCGCACATAGCGGTAGAAGCTCAGGGTCGTGCGCGGGACCATCGCCTCCATGGATGGCTCATGAAGTTCCTCAGGCTCACCTATGTTCCGCGATCCGGACAAGCCTTGCAAAGATAGGGACCCGCGTCCCCTCGGGCCTCCCGGATACAGCGTCCACACCTACATTAGCTGCCTTTGGACCATGGCTGAAAAGAAAGTCCTCGTGATCGGATCATCGGGCCAGATCGGCACCGAGCTGGTCGAAGGCCTGCGGGAGCGCTTTGGTGCGGAGAACGTGGTGGCGTCCGACATCAAGGAGCCCCAGGTGGAGCAGACCGGCCCGTTCGTGATGGTGGACGCGACGGACCGACGGGGCATCGAACGCATCATCGAGAAGCACGGCATCACGGAAGTGTATCTGCTGGCCGCCCTGCTGAGCGCCACGGCCGAGAAGGATCCCGCCTTCGCCTGGAAGCTCAACATGGAGAGCCTCTTCATCGTGCTGGAGTTGGCGCGGGACGGGAAGCTGAACCGCGTGTACTGGCCGAGCAGCATCGCGGTCTTCGGCCCCACCACGCCCAAGCACATGACCCCGCAGCACACGATCGCCGAGCCGACGACGGTCTACGGCATCAGCAAATTGGCTGGCGAGGGCTGGTGCCAGTACTACCACAAACGCTATGGCGTGGATGTGCGCAGCATCCGTTACCCCGGTCTCATCGGCTGGCGCAGCGCACCGGGGGGTGGCACCACCGACTATGCCGTGCACATCTTCCACGAGGCGATCAAGCACGGTGCATACACCAGCTTCCTCGGTCCGAAGACCACCTTGCCCATGATGTACATGCCCGATGCCATCCGCGCGACCATCGATCTGATGGAGGCTCCGGCGCAACACGTGAAGGAGCGCACGGGCTACAACCTGGCCGGCTTCAGTTTCGATCCGGAGCAGATCGCGGTGGAAGTGGAGCGGCACATCCCCGGGTTCAAGATGAGCTACGCGCCGGACAGCAGACAGGCGATCGCCGACAGTTGGCCGCAGAGCATCGACGACAGCGCGGCCCGGGCGGACTGGGGTTGGGAACCGCGATACGACCTGTCGGCCATGGTGGACGACATGATGACCAACCTCGTGCCGATGATCAAGGGGTAACCTTTTCAGCCAATTCACGTACCGCGACGCGTTCACGCACCAGGTCCGACATGCGCACACCGATCTTCGCACATCTCGCGGTCAGTCTTTTCTTCCTTGCGGAGGCCACCCTGGGCCAGGCAAGTACCCCTATTGCCGCCCAGGACACACTGAATCGCCTGGATGAACAGGGCCGTAAACAAGGCTATTGGCAGGTCGTGGCGCCGGCCGAAGACCGCCCTGGGTATGCCGCAGGTCAGGTCGTGGAGGAGGGTCGCTACCTCAACGGTCGCCGTACGGGGCTGTGGCGGCGCTACTGGCCCACGGGGAAGCTGATGAACGAGATCACCTACCAGTTGGGTCGACCCCGCGGGGAGTACCATACCTTCTATCCCGACGGCACCCCGGAGGAACAAGGCTCCTGGGACCTCGATCGCAATACCGGTCGCTTCAGACGCTGGCATCCGAACGGACAGCTCGCGCAGGACTTCATCTTTGATGAACATGGCGTGCGCAACGGAATGCAGAAGTACTTCTACGAGAACGGACAGCTCGCGGTGGAGGTCAATATCAAGGACGGTCAGGAGGACGGCCTGTTGAAACGGTACTACACGAACGGGGATCCCCAGCAGGTCGCCCGGTTCGATGATGGCGTGATCGACGAGTCCAGCAACAGGTCCATGCGGCCGATGAACAAGGAGGTTCCAGCCCCACGGGACGCGGGTTCGCAGGCCCCGGAGGTCGTCAAGGAGGAACGGACCAACGCAGCGCTCTTCAAGGAGAACGGATACAATACGCTTTACGACCGGCAGCTGCGCATCTCCCAGGTGGGGGAGTTCAAGAGCGGCCGGCTATGGAACGGCAAGTACTATCGATACGACAAGGATGGGCAGCTGATCAAGATCGAGATCTATCTCCTTGGTCGCTACACGGGTGACGGTGTGATCACGGACGAGGACCGGCCTTGACGTCGGCTTGACGATCGCCTGCGCCCACGGCGCGCTACCTTCGCAGCCCATGTCCGAGTTGCGGAAGCTGCCCTTTCAACTGACGAATACGCTGACCAGGCGCAAGGAGGAGTTCGTTCCCGCCGCACCGCCACATGTCGGGCTCTACGTCTGTGGTCCCACGGTCTACAGTGATGTACACCTGGGCAACGTGCGGACGTTCACGATGTTCGACCTCCTGTACCGTTGGCTCACGCATATCGGGTACAAGGTCCGGTACGTGCGTAACATCACGGACGTGGGTCATCTGCTGGGCGATGCGGCCGATGGGGAGGACCGCATCTCCAAGGGTGCGCGGGCCGAGAAATTGGAGCCGATGGAGGTGGTGCAGAAGTACACCAACGGTTTTCATGCCGTGATGCGTCAGTTCAACAACCTCGATCCAAGCATCGAACCGACCGCCACCGGCCATCTCATCGAACAGATCGGCATGGTCGAACGCATCCTGAAGAGCGGCTATGCTTATGAGACCAACGGGTCGGTGTATTTCGATGTGCCCAAGTTCGCCGCTGAACAGAGCTACGGGGAGTTGAGCGGCCGGAAGATCGACGAGCTGCTGGCCAATACCCGGGGGACCGAGGGACAGGCCGAGAAACGCAACCCCCTGGATTTTGCGATCTGGAAGAACGCGGAACCGGAACACCTGATGAAATGGCCCAGCCCCTGGGGCATCGGATTCCCGGGCTGGCACCTGGAGTGCAGTGTGATGAGCACCAAATACCTGGGACGCACCTTCGATATCCACGGTGGCGGCATGGACCTCAAGTTCCCGCATCACGAATGCGAGATCGCACAGAGCGTGGCCGCCGACGGTCAGCAGCCGGTCCGCTATTGGATGCACACCAACATGCTCACGGTGAACGGGCGCAAGATGAGCAAGAGCGAAGGCAATGGTTTCACGCCGGAGGAACTCGTATCCGGCGACCACAAATTGCTGGAGCGTGGCTACGGACCGATGACCGTGCGCTTCTTCATGCTGCAATGCCATTATGCCAGCACGCTCGATTTCAGCAATGAGGCGCTCCAGGCGGCGGAGCGCGGTCTGGAGCGTCTCATGGACGCTCTGGACAGGCTGGACGCATCGAAGCCGGGGGATCGGGACGATGCGGACATTCCTGGCTTGGAACAGCGGTGTTACGACGCGATGAACGATGATCTGAACTCGCCGGTGATGATCGCGGAGCTGTTCGAGGCCGTTCGGATCGTCAATTCGGTCCACGACGGCAAGCAGCAGCTCACTTCCGTCTCTCTTGAACGTCTGCGCAGGCTGATGCGTTCAATGGTATACGACGTCCTTGGGATACTCCCCGAGCGCGCCACCGGTGATGTGGATACGGTGCTCGATGGATTGGTGCAGGAGTTCATCCGACTACGCATGGAAGCGAAGGCCAAACGTGATTTCGCCACCAGCGACGCCATTCGTGACCGGCTTATCGGCCTGGGCATTCAGCTGAAGGACACCAAGGACGGCACCACATGGGAACGTGTTTGACCCGACGACCATTCCGGACCTGATGGACCACCGCATGACCCGCACCACGACCGGGAACCGCGTGCGCGCACTTTTCATCCTGCTGCTCGCGGCATCATGCACCAACACGTCCGGACCGGATGTCGAGCATGATGCGGAGGAGCATGTTCCCCAACAACGATCGGGTCCTCCCACGCCCTTGTTCGATCCGGACAGTGCCTATGCCTACGTGGCGGACCAGGTCGCGTTCGGCCCACGGGTACCGGGCTCGCCAGCGCACAAGGCCTGCGGCGACTGGATCGTGCGTCGCTTGCGTGCGTTCGGGGCCCAGGTCACCGAACAGCAGGGTGTTGTCACGGCGTTCAACGGTCAGAAGGTGCCCATGCGCAATATCATCGCCAGTTGGCTTCCGGAGGCGAAGCAGCGGGTGATGCTTTGCGCGCATTGGGACACGCGCCCGTTCGCCGACAAGGACAAGGACAGGCCCAACGAGCCGATCGACGGAGCCAATGATGGCGGCAGTGGGGTGGGGGTCCTTCTGGAGATCGGCCGGCATTTGAACGAACTCGTTGCACCGGTGGCCGGCGATGCGCCCGGGATCGGGGTCGACCTGATCTTCTTTGACGTGGAGGATATGGGTGAGCCTGCGAACGCCATGGTCGGCGAAAGGAACAGCATGGACTCTTGGTGTCTCGGGTCGCAATACTGGTCACGCGGGCCGCATGTGCCGGGATACAACGCCCGTTTCGGCATCCTGCTCGATATGTGCGGGGCCCGTGATGCGGTCTTCTATCAGGAGGCCATCAGCATGAGATACGCGGCCGGCATTGTGCGCAAGGTCTGGCGCACCGCGGATCGATCGGGCTATGGGGACCGATTCGTTCCGGAGACCAAGTATTTCGTGGGAACGGACGACCACGACGTGATCAACAGGGTCCTGCGCATCCCGACGGTCGATATCATCGAGTTCTACGAACCCACCGGCGGGTTCCATCCGAGCTGGCACACGCATGGGGACAACATCACCATCATCGACCCCGCCACCCTGAAGGCCGTGGGCCAGACCGTAATGGAGGTGGTCTGGTCGGAACGCTAATCCATCCAATGGGTCCGGATGCGAGGGCCGCTGCGTTGCTGCGCAGCGGCCCTCGTTCATCGGTCCGTGCCGGCTACTCCTTTACGAACCGTTCCTGAAGGACGCGGCCGTTCGGATAGATCACCTGCACCACATAGGGGCCGGCGGTGAGGGATGCGACATCGAGCGCATCCGCGGTGAGATAGGTGCGCAATATTTCCCTGCCTGTCAGGTCCAGCACCTTCACGAGATCGCCCCGGAGTTCCGTCGGTCCAGTGATGTACAGGATGTTGGAAGTGGGCACCGGGAACAGCCGCAATGCGTCGGTCGGTGCCGGCTCCACCACACCGGTGGCGGTGCTTTCCACGATGGTGATCGCCGTGTCCACGGCCACGTTCGTGAACGCGTTCACGATCCCGGACGGCCAGTGGACGACCACATCGGCCGTCTCGTCCGCGCCAAGTCCGAAGTGGGCGTTCAGGCTGCTCATGTAGCGGAAGCCGTCGCCGCTGCGGATGTCGCGGATCTGGGTGCCCAGTGCGCTGGTCACCTCTACCCGGGCGCCGATGCCGTTGCGGTTGCTGATCGTGCCCTCAAGGCCCACCGTGAGAAAGTGGTTGCCGTTCGGTTCGTTGAGGTAGGCGGTGCCGCCGTTCAGGATGTCCACGAAACCATCGTTGTTCAGGTCGCCCGTGGGACCGTTGGTCGGGGTGACGGTCGACTGGGTGAAGGTCATGTCACCGTTGTTCAGCATCAACTTTCCACCGCCGAGCACATCGAGATAGCCGTCATTGTCGAAGTCACGCGTGATCCATTCGATGCTGGTGCCATTGAACGCGTCGAATCCCGACCCCGGCGAGACATTGGTGAACGTCGTGCCATCGTTCCGCATCAGTTTGTGCCCGCCGTTCCCGAGCGAACTGGCACCGACCAGGGCGTCCATGTCCCCGTCGTTGTCGAAGTCGCCCCACGCGCTGGACCAGGTCTGCACATTGTCCGCCATGTTCAGGCTGGGCGAGATCAGTGTAAAGGTCCCGTTCCCGTTGTTGTGGTACAATTGATTGACCGGGTCGCTGCCGCATTTCGCGATGAACATGTCGATCTGATGGTCGTTGTCATAGTCGATCCAGATCGAGCCGTAGTTGCCGCCTGTGGTGCCGAAGCCGCCCTGGTTGAACAGGAGCACGTTGTTCCCGTCGTTGAGGTAGTAGCAGTTCGGGGCCACATCGTGGCACACGAAAGCGTCCAGGTGCCCGTCATTGTTGATGTCCACGAAATTGGAGCGCTGACAGAAGATGTAGTCCGTCCGGTTCTCCGTGGTATAACCGGTGCCGTTCGCGTTCGCCCTCATGAACGACACGCCACTGCCGCTGGCATACAGCAGGTCGTTGTAGCCGTTGTTGTCGATGTCGCCGGCCGCGATGCTCCAGGAAGGCGTGTTTGTCGCCTGCACTGTCGGGATGTTCACATTGTTGAACCCGCCACCCACCAGCTGGTAGTTGATGTTGATGTTCGTGGAGGTGACGCCGACCACATCGTCCAGGTGGTCGCCGTTCATGTCGACCACACAGGAGGTCGTGCCGGAGGTCGGGATGGACAATGTGGTGAAGTTCACTGCGTTGACGATCGGGTTCCCCTCGATCAACGTGAAATCGAATCCGGCGGATGACCAGCGGTTGTCGAAGGCGATATAGTAGGTCACGCCCTGGTCCACGTTGAATGTGGCCACCGAGAGCAGACCGCTGCCGGAATCGTCATCCCCGGCCACGCAGCTCAATGCGCCACAGTTCCCGTGGTACACATGGAAGCGGGTATCAAGTCCGGCGTTGGTCGGCAGGTCCGTGGTCACGGTCAGGGAATGGTCCGCAGTGGGGGTGTAGGTGTACCACTCGCCCGCCGTGGCACCCGTGCCGTTGGGCGCACAGATGGGAGAGGGTACTTCGGTGCCGTTGATAGCGGCCACATTGTACGTGCCCGCCGTGATCGGCAGGGCGTTCGCGCAATCATCCTGGGCCATGGCGCTGCCGGCACAGGACAGGAGCAATAGGAAGGGTAGTCCGTGTTTCATCTGTTGAGCAGGTTGTGGTTCGGTCAATCGGTGCAGGGCGGGTTCAGGCCTTCTATCCATCGGGCGATCATCTCCACCGCTTCCTGGTGGACCACGGTGCGCCCCATCAGCGGCATGCGGTAGGCCTCGTTCGTTGTGTTGATCCGATGGAACAGGACGGAGCGGGCCGTATCGCCTGCTTCCACGATATGTGTCCATCCGGGATCGATGATCTCCTCCGGCTCGATACATACCCCGATGTTGCTGATATCGTCGGTACGGCTGAAGGCGAAGCGCATCGGTCGGTATTCACAATGGCCATGTTCGTTGTGGCAGTGTGAGCAATTGACATCAAGGTAGGAACGCACCCGCAATTCCAGGTCCTGGGTGGTGTCGTCCCAGGCCACCAGGTGCTGGATGGCGAGCGGATAGCCGGCTTCCAGGTAGCCTTCCGCCGCCCACCGCGCGAGCTGGTCCATCGGACCTTCCGGATAGGACATGATCATATCCAGGTTCTGTGGTTTCGGCCCGATGGGCATCGCCACATTGTCCGACTTGTGACAGGTATGGCATTCGGCAAGGGCAGGGATCCGGTAGTCCACATGCCGCACAACGCCATCCGCATCCTTCCGATCCAGAGGGACGATGCTCCCGTTCAGGTCAAGGAAGGCCTCGGTCTGGGCATCGTTCCAAACATAGTCCGCGAACAACCATGCGCCATTGCGTCGGAACATCACGCGCGTTTCCAGGACCCTTCGCACATCGCCAGGCTGCACCCCTTCGAACCAGAAATCCTTGATCAATACCGTGCCGTCCGGAAAGGCCAACACCTGGTCATCGCTGACATATTGGGCGCCTGCTCCCGAGGGCATCCAAATGAACCGGTCCTTGTGGGCATAGTCGCTGAAGAGCGGGGTGATCGGCGCGTAGGGGAGCACCCCCGTATTGGGCACCCGGTCGGCCATGTTGCCTAGGAAGAATCGGTATTCCGAAAGCGTGGAATAGGGCATGTTCCCCAGGTCGACCTGGACACCACCATCAGCGATGGGGGTGTCCGGCCCGGGCGTTTCCTTCCGACAGCCCAGCACCACCATCCCCAGTAGGGCGCTGCCGGCCAGGATAGTTCGGGCGTACCGCGTAATTGACATGGAAACAAGGAACAAGATACAGGACCGGTGTCGGGACCGATCCGTTGCCTGATGTGGAAAACGCGAAGCAGCACAAGTGCCTGTCGTAGGTCGGTCGTCGCGCTAACTTGCCCGCATGTCCGAGAGAACCACGAAAGTGCTTGAGCGCGTGAACAAGGACGATGGGGACGACCGCCGTCTGTTCCTCCTCGATGCCTTTGCACTGATCTACCGGGCCTACTTCAGCTTCATCCGTGCTCCCAGGATCAACAGCAAAGGCTTCAACACGAGTGCCGCCTTCGGCTTCACCACCACGCTGCTAGACCTGATCAAGCGCGAGCGACCCACCCATATCGCCGTGGTCTTCGATACGGCCGCGCCGACGGAACGCCACGAGACCCTGCTCGAGTACAAGGCCAACCGCGAGGAGATGCCGGATGACATCCGCAGCAACGTCCCTTACATCCGTCGGATCATCGCGGCGCTCAATATCCCGATCCTGGAGAGTGATGGCTACGAGGCGGATGATGTGATCGGAACACTGGCGAAAAAGGCGGAGGCCGAGGGCTTCACCACCTTCATGGTCACCCCCGACAAGGACTTCGGCCAATTGGTCACGGACCGCATCATCATGTACAAGCCGGGCCGCGGGGGCGATCCGCCCGAGAAACTGGGGCCCGCGGAGGTATGCGCGCGCTGGGGGCTCGAACGCACCGAGCAGGTCAAGGACATCCTGGGTCTCATGGGCGACGCAGTGGACAACATCCCCGGCATCCCGGGCATCGGCGAGAAAACCGCGATCAAGCTCGTGCATCAGTTCGGGAGCCTCGAGGGTGTGCTGGAGAACGTGGAGCAGCTCAAGGGCAAGCAAAAGGAGAACGTGATCCAGTTCGCAGAACAGGGTAGATTGAGCAAGCAGCTTGCCACCATCAACGTCGAGGCGCCGGTGGAGCTCGATCACGACGGACTGCACCTGGACCCGCCCGACAAGGACAAGGTGTTGGAGGTGTTCAGCGAACTGGAGTTCAAGACGCTCGCGGCACGCGTGTTCAACGGTGATCCCAATGGAGCACGTGAGGCGACCGCGAAGGGCGCGGGTGAGGTGGCGGGGCAGGTGGACCTTTTCGGGACGACGGTGGACGGCGAGGGCAACGTGGAGATGAAGGAGTTCGCCACCATCGGATCGGTGAAGCACCGCTATCTGCTGGAGGACACCGATGAGAAGATGTACATGCTCGCCGCCCAGTTGAAGAAGCAGGAGCGGTTCGCCTTCGATACGGAGACCACCGGCACGGACGAGCGTACCGCTGAACTGGTGGGGCTTTCGTTCTGTTTCAAGCCGCACGAAGGCTACTACGTTCCGGTTCCCGCGGACCACGAAGGGACACAGCGGGTCGTTGACATCTTCAAGCCTGTGCTGGAGAACGAAGGCATCGGGAAAGTGGCCCAGAATGCCAAGTACGACATCCGGGTGCTGAAGAACTACGGTGTCGAGGTGAAGGGTCCGTTGTTCGACACGATGATCGCGCATTTCCTCCTGAAGCCCGACCAGCAGAAGCACGGCATGGACTTTCTGGCGGAGACCTATCTGGAATACCGTCCGGTGAGCATAGAGACGCTCATTGGCGAGAAGGGAAGGGGAAAGGTGCAGAAGAGCATGCGCGAAGTGCCCGTGGCGCAGGTGAAGGAGTATGCGGCGGAGGATGCGGATATCACCTGGCAGCTCGCCGGAAAGTTCGAGCCGCTGCTGGATCGCGATGAGGTGACCGACCTTTTCAACAAGGTCGAGATGCCACTGGTGCAGGTGCTCGCGGACATGGAGACCGAGGGGATCCGCATCGACATACCCGCGCTCAGGCAGTTCAGTGAAGAGCTCGGCGCCGCCCTGCTCCGCTTGCAGGAGGAGATCCACAAGGCGAGCGGAGCGACCTTCAATATCGATAGTCCGAAACAGCTGGGTGACGTGCTCTTCGAGACCCTCAAGCTCGGAGGGGACAAGGTGAAGAAGACCGCCAAGACGGGGCAGTACAGGACCAGCGAGGATATCCTTCAGGGGTTGAGCGGCGCGCATCCGGTGATCCCCCTGATCCTGGATTACCGCAGTCTGCGGAAACTGAAGGGCACCTATGTGGATACGCTTCCAGAGGCGGCCGATCCCGTGACCCATCGCGTACACACGAGCTATCTCCAGACCGTGGCCGCCACCGGCCGGCTGGCAAGCAATGATCCGAACCTGCAGAATATCCCGATCCGCACCGAGAAAGGTCGGGAGATCAGGAAGGCGTTCGTGCCGCGCGATGCACACTATCGTTTGCTCAGCGCGGATTATTCACAGATCGAACTGCGGATCATCGCACATATGAGCGGTGACAAGAACATGCAGGAGGCGTTCCGGAAGGGTCTGGACATCCATGCCGCCACGGCGGCCAGGGTGTTCAATGTGGACATTGCCGAAGTGAGCCGCGAGCAGCGCAGCAGGTCCAAGGCCGTGAACTTCGGTATCGCCTATGGACAAGGGGCTTTCGGATTGAGCCAGACGCTTGGCATTCCCCGTGCGGAGGCCAAGCAGATCATCGATGACTATTTCACCCAGTTCCCCGGCGTGCGGGAATACATGGAGAAGACCATCGCCTTCTGCCGTGAACATGGCTATATCAGGACACTGATGGGGCGCCGGCGCTATCTGCCGGACATCACCAGTGCCAACAACACCGTGCGCGCACAAGCCGAACGCATAGCCATCAACGCCCCCATGCAAGGCACGGCCGCGGACATCATCAAGGTGGCAATGGTCGATATCCACCGGGATATCAAGGTCGGTGGCTTGCGGAGCAGACTGCTGCTCCAGGTGCATGATGAACTCGTGTTCGATGCCCACGAGGAGGAGCTCGAAGCATTGAAGGCGGTCGTAAAGGGTCGCATGGAGCACGCCTTGTCCCTTGATGTGCCGCTGGTTGTTGACATGGGCGTGGGGAAAAACTGGCTGGAGGCGCACTGACCGGAGGTGGCCCTGAGGGCATCTTTACGCCACCTCCCATATTGCGCACATGAGCACGAGATCCATATTCGGGGGAACCCTGGCGGTATGCCTTCTGTTGGCCGCTTGTGGAGGGCAAGAACCCCCGCAGAGCGAGCTGAGGAACGACACCGACCAGGATTCCACCAAGAAGGCCGAGCGTCTCGAACAGACCCGGAAGATCTTCTACAACATCCCGTCCCCGATGGAGACGGCGACATTGTTGAAGAAGGCCGGTGCGGAGTACGACAAGGACATCCTCAACGACGTGCTCAATGTGGACAAGTACACGGCGGCCAGCAAACAGGCGCTGAACCTTGGGGTCTACGGGGCGGACCTGAGCTACGCCAGCGTGAACAACCAGACCCAGGAGAGCATGTTCTACACGAGCTGTGCTAAGAAGCTCGCGGACAAGCTTGGCGTGAGCAATGCCTTCAATGACTCCACGCTGGAAAGGATGGAGAAGAACATGAACAACAGGGATTCACTGCTGCACATCATCAGTGAGACCTACTGGAACGTGGATGCCTATCTGAAGGAGAACGAGAGGGACAATATCTCGGCGTTGATGATCGCCGGAGGATGGGTGGAGGGGCTCTACATCGCCACTCAACTGGCCGGGATGAACCCCTCTGCAGAGCTCGAACAGCGGATCGCCGAGCAGAAGCTCTCCCTGGGCGACCTGATCGCATTGGTCTCGACCTATCCCGACAATGGGTCCGCACTAACGGGTGTGAAAGATGACCTGGCCAAGCTCCAGGCGCTCTATGACCGTGTTCAGACCGGCGGCGGCGCGACCGATGTCACACAGGAGAACGGCGTCACCGTCATTGGCGGTGGCACGTCGGCCTCGCTGACGAAGGAACAGTTCACCGCCATCCACGACCTGACCGCGCGGATACGCAACAGCTACATCAACTGAGCATCCCCATGCGTCAATTGCACAAGTCACTGGGAGAACTGGCCTTCGCCGCCGCGATGGTGATCGCGCCCGCGCTGGCGGATGCCCAATGCAGAAGCTTCGTCAAACATCAATGCCTCCCTGACCTGGCCCCCTACAAGTTCAACGAGCAGTTCAATGGCGCGCAGTTGGCGCCCGGAGAGGATGCCGAGGTCAGCCTGACGTTCTTCAGTGGCCAGGAATACCGGGTCATGGTCTGTGCACATCCCATCCTCGGTGAGGTGAACTGGAAGCTTGTCGACGGTGCGAACAAGATCATCTTTGAGAGCCTTGCGGACGACCCCAAGCATTTCTTCGACCTGAAGATGGCCAGCACCCAACAGCTGAAACTTCAAGTGTGGGTGCCCAATGGCGGATCGAGCGACATGGTGCACCTTGGGTGCGTCGCCATCCTTGTCGGGTTCAAGGAATAGCGGTCGCCGCTAATGAGCAAAAAAGCCCCGGGCATCCCCGGGGCTTTTGCATTCAAATGGGTGGGGTATCAATTGGTCCGCGTGAGCCGCAGCGTGATCGGCCGCCCACCGCATGCAACGTGCACGATGTAGCTGCCTGGTGTCAGATCGGCCACGGGAAGCGGAACGCGAACGCTGCCTGCCTGGATATGGCCCGCTTGGACCTGGCGAACGATCCGACCGGCCACATCGACGACATCCACGACCACATCACCCGGGGCGTGCAGGTTGAGGACGAGGTCGGCCTGTGAGCGTGAGGGGTTGGGCACGATCATGGCCGTACCCGGCTCGATCGCCCCAGGATCGGCGATGCCGACGGGCGTACCATTGATGTTCACATCGTCCAGGAACAGGTTGTTCCCACCGTCGTTCTGGAACCAGAACTTGAACCGCAGGTCGCTGACATGATAGGCCGCGCTGATGTTGGTGATATGCACCTCCTGCCAGTCGTTCGGTCCGCTGGGAGTGAAGGGCGAGATCTGGTTCCCCACCGTGGCCAGGGTCGTGGCCGCATGCAGTTGTTTGCGCATGCTCCAGGTCGATCCGCAGTCGTTGCTGACATAGATCCGCAGCACATCATCGTTGTCCGCGCTCTTACGGGCGAACGCATAACGGAAGCTGAGGTCGATGCTTGAAGCGGCGCTCATGTCCACGGAGGTGCTGAGCAGCTCATCGATATCCCCTTGGGTCGCGGTGGAATTGTTCAGCTTGATGCTGTGCGTGCCGCTGTAACCGGCATTGCCGGTCAGGGTGAACCCGCCGTTCTGGCCGGGGTCGTTCACCATCCAGTTGTTGTTCGGTATGGAAGTGGCGCTTTCGAGATCGTCCATGAACGGGTCGGGTTGACCGATCGCGGGAAGAACGAGAATGTAGTCGTTGCGCTGGATGTCGACCGTGGAGTTGCCATTGCCGGCCGTCAGGGAGACCGCGTAAAGCCCCGGGGTCGAGTAGGTCACCACGGGATCGGCGTCCGAAGAGGTCGATGGTGTGCCTCCCGGCAGGTCCCAGGTCCGGTCGGTCACGCCGTTGTAGCTCAGATCGTGGAAGTTGACGGTGCCACCTTCGCAGATCACCTGCACGTCACTGTTGAAATCGGCCGCGCAAAGGATATCGTTCCCATCGGTCCCGGTGGCGGAAAGGTTGGCGGGTTGCCATAGCTGGTTCCGCTGCGCCGTTCCCGAGTTCAGCGCGGCGATCATGCGGGCCTTCTGTCCCTCGGTGAACATCTTGGAGCAATAGGAGTACTCCATGTAGTTCTCCACGTTGTCCAAGCTGCCGCACGTGGAGCCATTGATGTTGCACGTTGTCCAGCCGATCGTGTTGGGCGTGTCCGATACGTTGTCGTCCGAACCGCAGTTGCTCGAGAGGCCGGGGTCGTTCGTGGACCCCCAGGTGTGGCTCAGGTTGATCCAATGGCCGACCTCATGTGTGAGCGTGCGCGAGTGCGACAACTGGCTGGTGCCGATGGAGCCGACATAATCATGCAACACGACGATGCCGTCCGACCCGGCTGCCCAATTGCTGGAAACCGACGATGGGTAGAGAGCATAGCCCGCCGCCCCGTTCGCACTGGCCGCCACCCAGATGTTCAGGTATTTGTTCCGTGGCCATTGGATCAGGTCCTTCATGTCCTGGGTCCCGTCGTAGGTCAATTCGCTCTGGGTGCGTGTGATCCCTTTCGTGCAGTTCCCATTGGGATCTTTCTGGGCGAGTCGAAAGGTGATCCCGACATCGGCAACGATGCCCAGGAAGGCTGCGTTCACGTTGTCCCAGTCATCGTTCAGTTTGTTGTAGTCGTTGTTCAGTACACGGATGGCATCCTCCACTTGTTCGTCGGAGATGTTCTCCGGTCCATTATTGTGGATGATGTGGAACACAACGGGGATGACGTAAGTGTTCCCACCCCGTTCCGGGCCGTCTTCTTGGATGAAGTGCTGGGTGAACGCCTCAAGGTCTGCCGCACTCTGTTCGATCTCGAGCATCTTGTGTGGATCGCCGTGCGTCAGCGCCTGCAACAAGGCGGGGTCGTCCGTGCCACAGGTAATGCCCTCGTCCTGGGCGGAAAGCGCATTGGTGCACAATACACCTGCAAGCGTGGCGACCACGCCGAAATAACGGTAAGCACTCATTCTTCGGTTCGGACCTAAGGTTCGAACAAAGTTACGATGGGGTCCGGGTGGCGCTGGTGACCACCAAGGGCAGAAGGTCCCGCAATCTTGGGTTCCAAGGGAAGGTCGCTTACGGATCGCCGCCCCATTACGAGCGTCCGTCGAGCGCCTGCATGAGGTCGTCGATGAGGTCGGCTGGTTCCTCGATGCCGACGCTGAGCCGGATGAGCGTATCGGCCAGTCCGTTCCTCAGGCGTTCCTCCCGTGGAATGCTGGCGTGGGTCATGCTCGCTGGGTGGCCGATCAGACTTTCCACACCACCCAGGGATTCCGCAAGGGAAAAGAGTCGCGTACTGGACAGAACAGCAAAGGCATCCTCCATCCGGTCCCCCTTCAGGCTGAAGCTGACCATGCCGCCGGGTCCACGCATCTGCCGGGTGGCGATCTGGTGCCCCGGATGATCGGGTGACCCCGGCCAATGGACCTTGTCAACCCGCCCGTGACCCTGCAGAGCGTCTGCCACGGCCTCTGCGTTGGAGCAATGGCGGGCCATTCGAAGGTGCAGCGTCTTGATGCCCCGGAGGACAAGAAAGCTATCCATCGGTCCCGGAGTGGCTCCGCTGCTGTTCTGGATGAATGCCAGCTTCTCCGAAAGCGTGTCGTCGTTCACGATGAGCGCACCCATCACCACATCACTGTGCCCGCCCAGGTATTTGGTGGCCGAGTGCATGACAAGGTCGGCACCAATGTCCAGCGGCGTTTGGAGCGCCGGGCTGGCGAAGGTGTTGTCCACGGCCAGGAGGCAGTCGTTCTTTTTCGCCAGTTCCGCCATGGCGGCGATATCGATGATGCGCAGAAGCGGATTGGTGGGTGTCTCCACCCAGATCAACCGGGTTTCGGGCCGGATGGCAGCCAGCACCTGGGCTTTGTCCGTCATATCCACGAACGAGAACCGGACCCCGAAGCCTTCGAAGATCTTGGTGAACAGCCGATAGGTGCCTCCGTAGAGGTCGTTCGTGCTCACCACATGGTCCCCAGGCCTCAGGGTCTTGATCACGGCATCGATGGCGGCCATTCCCGTGGCGAAGCAGAGGCCGTGTCGACCGTTCTCCAGTTCTGCGAGGGCGTTTTGCAGGGCGGTCCGAGTCGGATTCTGTGTGCGGCTGTACTCGTAGCCCTTGTGGTCACCTGGTGCGGACTGCACATAGGTGCTGGTCTGGTAGATCGGCGTCATGATGGCGCCAGTGGTCGGGTCGGGCTCGGAACCGGCGTGGACCGCCTTGGTGCCGAAACCGCGGGATCGGTTCGAACGTGTCATGGGATGGATGGCGAAGGTAGTCGGCCCGTTCATCGCACGGAGCCACGGGCGGTGCGTCGCAACCACCGGGGGAGAGTGATCACACCGATGAACAGGTAGAGGTAGTAGCTCAATATCCGCCAAAGGATCGCCACTGCCCCGATGAACCCCACTGCGGGGATGAGGTCGCGGAAGAACCCCGAGAAGGCGATCTCGGCCACGCCACTACTGCCGGGTGTGGGGCTGATCAACAGGATCACCCACATGATGAGTTGCCGGGCGTAGAGCAGCAAGTGGTCGCTCACTGGAAAGAATGCTGCGGCGATGAAGTTGATCACCAGGAATCGCGATGCCCAGGAAAAGCAGGTCGCCCCGAACGAACGCGCCCAGAAACCGATCCGCTTTCCCCGGAACTCCCGCGATGCGACGATGATATCATCACCCACTTTGATGACGGCCGGGCGCCAACGACGGAGAAGCCTCCATCGGAACACCTGCAGCAACAGGTATTTGAACGCGCGGGGGCGGTAGAATATGGCGTAGGCCACCGTCAGGGTCATTGATACGATGAATGCATATCCGATCCAGAAGATCGTCCTGATCGGCAATCCCCAGAACGCATTGTCCAACTGCTTCGGGAACAGGTCCGCCATGCCGACCAGCACAAAGACCAGCGGTACGGTCACGATGTAGAAGATCTCGTCGAGCATGGCCGTCACGAGAACGACAGCAGTACTTCGCCCGAGCGACAAGCCCTCCCGATCGATGATGAACATGGCGATCCCGGATCCCCCGACCACCGATGGCGTCAGCGAGGAGGCGAACTCCCAGAGCATGACCACATTGAAGCTGCTGCGCCAACTGAGCGACCGGTCGGTCAGCACCCGCATGCGATATATATAGCCCAGGTCGCGGATGGCCGTGGCCATGAGCGCCAGCAGGATGAACATGGTGCTTTGCCAGGTCCAGTCCACCGACCGGAGCACTTCCCTGGCGGTCACCAGTTTGTAGTCGCCCGTCCCGTCATCGGTCGCCCTGAACTCCGCCGGGTCGGACAGGTCGGCGATCCGGTCACCGTTCGGGTCCGTCCATTCATAGCCCCCTCGGTGGTCCCCGGATCGTTCGAAGCGCGGCCGCATCAGATCCCTGTAGAGCAACCAGCCGGCCCCTACAATGCCGAGCAGAATGGGGATGATGATCCTCCGTAGGCCCAAACTGTCCCGGAACCTGGACTCTCGCTCAACGTCCGACCTTTCCTGCTCCATCTATTTTCGCGGGCCTACGCGCTAAAGGTATCCCTTACGTACCCACCAGGCACCTCCCGTTCCACCGGCCATGCAGCGGACAAAGGCCCACCTCGCGCTCTTCGCGGTGAACTTGATCTACGGGGCCAATTATCCCATCTCCAAGGCCCTCATGCCCGAGGTGATCGGACCATCGGGGTTCATTCTCCTCCGTGCTATCGGCGGGGTCGTTCTTTTCTGGATCTTCTGGTCGTTCAGAAGGGAGCAGGTCCATGTCAGCGACCTGCCACGTCTTGCCCTCTGTGGACTCTTTGGGGTGGCCGTGAACCAGCTCCTGTTCTACCAAGGTCTGGCACGCACCTCACCGTTGCATGCCAGCATCATCATGGTGGCCACGCCGATCATCGTTCTGGTATTGTCGCACATCCTTATCGGTGAGCGGGTCACCTGGCGAAGGGCGCTAGGTGTCGGGCTGGGGTTGCTGGGCGCGTTGGGCTTGGTGATGATGGGTGCGCAGGGCGCGGATGAAGGCGCGACACTGTTGGGCGATGTGTTCATCCTGGTCAATGCGACCAGCTTCGCGATCTTCCTGGTCGTCGTGAAACCGCTGATGGCCCGGTATTCCGCCATTACGGTCATGTCATGGGCCTTTCTTTTCGGCGGGGTCGTGGTCACACCGTTCGGACTCGACGAGTTCGAACACGTGGCCTGGGGGCAGCTTGGCTCCGGGGTGGTCGCGAGCATGTGCTTCGTGGTGATCGGTGTGACCTTCCTGGCCTATCTGCTGAACACATGGGCCATGCGCGTCGTGCAACCGGGTGTGGTGGGCACGTACATCTACCTGCAGCCGGTCATGGCCATCGCCGCGGCATGGACCTACCTGGCGATAGGGTTCGCACCTCCGGGCCATTTACTCCAGCCGCCAGTGGTACGATGGCCGCACATCGTATGCGCAGCGGCCATTTTTCTGGGTGTGCATCTGGCGGGGCGTGCTGAACGCCGCTGAGGAGGCGTGCGGTTAACTTTGGCCAAAAGCCAGCGTATGGTGTTATCGATGACCGGTTTCGGTCGTGCGGAGGGCATGGTCGGCGATCGTATGTTCACGGTCGAGCTGCGTGCACTGAACAGCAAGCAGTTGGACCTGCTGCTGAAGTTGCCGGTCGCCTGCCGTGAACATGATGCGGGGTTGCGGCAATGGCTCGGTGAACGGCTCGTTCGGGGGAAGGTCGACCTCTTCATCAACATGGCCCCGAGCACGGGCCAGGGGGGAGGGCGCTTCGACCGTCAGCTGCTGGCGGCCTACTATCGGGAACTGCGCGCCATCGTTCAGGAGATCGATCCCGAAGTACGCACGGACCTGTTCGCTCATGTGTTGCGCATGCCGGAGGTGCATCACGAACGCGAGGAGCCGGTCAATAGTGAGCAATGGACGATGGTCATGGCATTGGTCGATTCAGCGGTCGAGGCCTTCAACTCGTTCAGGCGGTCGGAGGGGGAGCGGCTCGAGACGGACCTGCGCGCCCGATGCCTGGTGATCCTCGCCGCCCTGGACCGGATCGCGCTGCATGATGCGCAACGTCCCGATCGGGTTAGGGAGCGGCTGCGCCGGAAGGTGGAGGAGGTCCGGTCGGAGGTCGATGAGGCCCGATTCGAACAGGAGATGCTCTACTACCTCGAGAAATTCGACATCACGGAGGAAAAAGTCCGGCTGGCCGGTCATTGTGCGCATTTCGAGGAGACGCTGGACGGCCCCGCCCAGCAGGGACGGAAGCTCGGGTTCATCGCGCAGGAGATGGGCCGCGAGATGAACACAATAGGCGCCAAGGCGAACGATGCCGACCTGCAAAGGCTTGTGGTCGAAATGAAGGACGAATTGGAGAAGATCAAGGAGCAGGTGCTGAACGTGCTATGAAAGGGCCGGTCGGAGAGGGGAAGTGCGTGATCTGTTCAGCACCGAGCGGTGCGGGCAAGACCACGATCGTGCATCATCTATTGCACGCGGACCTGGGCCTGGAGTTCTCCGTTTCCGCGACCAGCAGGCCGCAAAGGCCCACGGAAGTGGACGGTCGTGACTATTTCTTCCTATCACCGGAGGAGTTCCAGCATCGTGTGGCCGGGGAGGATTTCGTGGAATGGGAGGAAGTCTATCCCGGGCGCTTCTACGGCACGCTGCGGTCGGAGCTCGACCGCATCTGGACCAATGGTCATCACGCGGTATTCGACGTGGACGTGCAGGGCGGGATGCGTTTGAAGGACATATTCGGGAAGCGGGCGCTTGCTCTCTTCATCCGACCGCCTTCGATGGAGGCGCTCGCGGAAAGGCTCGGCAAACGGGGTACGGAGAACGCCGCCAGTCTAAAGGTCCGCTTGGACAAGGCCGCCATCGAGCTGCAGGCCGCCCCGCTGTTCGATGCGGTGGTGGTGAACGATGACCTGCAACACGCCTGCACCCAGGCGGAACAGCGCGTTCGGGAATTCCTTGTGGGATGAGGATCGGCTGCCTGTTCGGCACTTTCGACCCCCCCCACCCGGGACATGTCGCCATGGCCCGCCATGCCCTGGAGCTCACCGATATCGAGAATGTCTGGTTCGTACTGACCCCCCTCAACCCGTTCAAACAGGGGCAGCACATCAGCGCCGACCGGGACCGGAAGGATATGTTGGAAGCGGCGCTCAAGGACCAACAGGACATGCGTGTCTGCCTGGAGGAGTTCTTGCTGCCACCACCGAACTACACGGTGGATACACTGGCGCATTTCCGCGATCGTTGGCCGGAACACCGTTTCGACCTCATCCTCGGCAGCGACAACCTGCTCCAGTTCGATCGTTGGCGTTCGCCGCAAGGGATACTGGAATACCATCGACTGATCGTCCATCCGCGCCCGGGACATCTACTGCACGAAAAGCTCTCTCCATACGCAGCTGATCCGCGGGTGATCTTGCTGGACGCGCCCGAGATGGACCTTTCCGCGACCTTCGTTCGCCGCATGGTACGGGAGGGCGCCGATCCTGGCCGTTGGCTCGTGCCGGCGGTCGCCAGCCTGGTGCGCGAACGCAGGCTTTACAGGGAGTGAAGGGAGAGCGGCGCGACACGCTCCGCCACCCGGGCCAGATGGTCGACGATCACGTCCAACGCGCGATCGAACCCGGCCTCGTTGATCACATGCATGTCACAGGCGTGGCGATGCGGTTCGAGATAGTTCCTGTAGGCGGGCATCACATGGTTATGCCATTGGTAGAGCACTTCATCGCGCCCATAACCCCGCTCGAATTCGTCGCGACGGAGGCGCCGTTGCAGCTGGGTCTCCGTATCGGCCTCAATGAAGACCTTCAGGTCCAGAAGGTCGCGGATGGGACGATGGTGCAGAACGAAAAGTCCCTCCACGAGGACCACCGGAGCGGGCTCCACATGCACCGTGCGAGCCTCTCGACCCTCCTGATTGAAAGTGTATTCCTGGCGACGCACAGATGCCCCGAGCACGAGATCTCCGAGATCGTTGGCCAGGGCATCAAGATCCACCGCGGTAGGAAGATCGAAGTTCACATGACCTTGGGGGTCAAGGGCCTGCATTTCCTTGGGATGGTAATAATCGTCCTGGGAGACAACGCTGACCGCTCCGTTCGGCAGGCGCTCCCGCAATGCCTTCACCATGGTCGTCTTTCCCGAACCACTCCCTCCGGCCACGCCAACGAGGTAGGCACCGCGATGCATGGGCTCAAATGTACGTGGTGGGAATGGGCCTGGCAAGCAAAGGAGGAATTTGTAAATATTTGATGTTCAATCACTTACGTGTTGGATGTCAGGTTTGGCACGAGGCTTGGTGGAGACCGTGCAACACGATCAGCAAAACGATGACCAGCAAGCAACAGTACCAACGGATCAAGCAACAAGCCACCCGGGCCATGTTGTCCGGTGACCTGGTGCACTACCTGCGTCGACTGCGTGAATTGCATCAGTTCCGTCTCACTTTGGGCGGACCGATCCCATAGGAGCATGGACAGGTCGGGCGCGGTCGCCCGCCTGTCCTGGTTTTGGTGAAAGCAGTGGCGGGGTCCTTCGGGGCCCCGTCGCTGTTCGGACCATTGGCCAGAGGTCCCTTTGCGTGGAATGCATGCCGTCATGGATCCTTTTGAACGGACCTTCCGTAGAAGGTGCCCATGACGAAGAAGGACAAGATAGCCTTCATCAAGAGCAGCAAGCGCAAGACGCACGTGTACAGCGACCTGCATAGGTATTCGGATCAGCAATTGAACGACCTCATCCGCGAGATCGTGCAAGGTCTGATACGGGAAAGCGAGATCATCGCGAACGCCTATATCAACGGGTATCGCTAGCAGGTGAACTGCGCAGGCCGCTCGAAGGCTGGAGCGACAGGTAACAGGGCCCGGACGATGTTCCGGGCCTTGTTACTTCCTGCCGTCGGCGCCCAGGCCAGGGTTGAGGCCGAACCCATGGATCGGACCGGCCGTGGCATAGTTCATCAAGGGGCTTTGTTCCAGCGGTCGGCCCTCTCCGATCCGATATTCCGGGAAAGTGTTCAGGTCCGCGCAGAAACAGCGCAGGTCCCCACGAACACCCGGCCGCGACCCGATGTGCGCCACCCTGGCGCGCACCTTGACGGCAACCTCTCCTTGGGTGCATTGTTATGTAGAGATCTTTCACGGGATGTCGCCCGTCGGAACACCGTTGAAAGGGCCGGTGAACGGGGTGGGTCGCGGTCAAGGAAGGGACCAGGATGTCCGCCTGGTCCTAATTCAATGCGACCGGGAGGGTTCAGGTGCAGCCAGGATCCATGAAAGGCGCAGAGTGGCCTTTTTCTGAATGCGCTTTGGGATCGTTGCGGGGAGTGCTGACCGCGCAGGACCAAATGACGCATCGGCCGGTATTCGGAGTGCCCGCCCGCCATGACCGCCACCCGGTGGCTTTCCGATCCTCGGTCGGACCTTTCCCCAGGTGCCGGCGCGCCATGGGTTACATTCACGGGGCTAAAACCACTGCACATGAAGAAGTTCGCTATGCTCCTCGGTCTTGTCCCATTCACCATGGCAGGGCAGTCATTGGTGTATCCCTATGCCCAGAACAGGACCGCGCTCCTTGAGGATTTCACCGGGATCCATTGCGGCTATTGCCCAGAAGGCCATGCGATCGCTGCATCGCTCGAGGCGGCGGACCCGGAGCGGGTCGTCGTGGTCGGGGTCCATGCGGGGATCTATGCTGTGCCGAATACAGGTGAACCGGATTTCCGCACCACTGAAGGTACCACCTTGGACGATCATTTTGCGATCAGCGGCTACCCCGCGGGTGTTATCAATAGACGCCAATACGGTGGGAGCTATGAACAAGGCCGCGGTGCCTGGGAGACCGACGTTCATCAAGCCCTCGACCTGACCTCTCCGGTGAATCTCGGGCTGTCCAGCTCGTTCAATGCAGGCACACGTGATCTGACCGTGAACGTGGAACTCCTGTACACAGCGAACAGTCCGGGCGGCAATGACTACATCAGCGTGCTGCTGAAGGAGGACCATATCATCGGCTGGCAGACGGACTATGCGAACGGCAACCACCCGAACTACGATCATACCAATGTATTGAGGGCCTACATGACCGATGTATGGGGCGATGAAGTGACGACCACCACGGCGGGAACGAGCGTCACGCGCACGTACACCTACACTGTGCCCCTGGACTTCGATGTCAGCAACTGCAAGGTGGTGGCCTTCGTCAGCGAATACCAGAACGAGGTCTATCAGGCCCGAGAGGTGCCGGCCGATGGTGGTACGACACTGGTGGTGGGTGATCTCGTTAGCAACGGTCCCGTGTATGCGGCCGGAGGGGCGGGGACGAACACCGATCTGAACGGGAGCCTTCAGAACCTTCTGGGCTCCAATGCGGACTACCTGGTGGATCTGAGCAGCACCAATGCGCCGGGCGACTGGTCCGGGAGCTTCACCATTCTCGGGAGCACGTATTCCTCCGCCACCACCGTGACGTTGAACAACGGATCGACCGAACCGATCACCGTCACCATCACCCCTGGCGGCACCCCCGCCATCGCCGACTACACGTTGTCCGTCTCATCGGTGAACGATCCGAACGCGCCCATCCTCACAAAGGGTTATCATATCATCAGCGGTATCACGGACCTGGTCGTAAGCAATCCGCAAGCGGAGCCCTACGAACCGCTCTATAACGACGCGCTCGCCACCGTGAACGAGAATGGACGTGGTAGCTCATCCCGAGCGACCTTCATCGGGTTCGGGGAGAACAATGCCCTGACCGACGTGATCAATGTCTATATGAACGTGGGTTGGACATTCCCCAGCCTGACGGACGACATGGTCGCCGTACTCGCGGACCATCTCGATCATGGGGGCAACATGATGATCGCCGGACAGGACATCGGCTGGGACCAGAGCGGGGACCCGAACGCTTATGGCACTCCGAATACACAGGCGTTCTACCAGAACTACATGCATGCCCAGTTCGTGGCCGATGGCAGCACGGCCAATAGTTCAGTGGACTTCGTGGATGCGGATGCGGTCTTCGGTGGGTTGACCACCTCCTCGATCAACACCGTCTACGGTGCCACGGCCGTGTATCCTGAGGAGATCACACCGATCTCTCCGGCGACCGCGATCTTCAACTACAACGGGAACGCCAACAAGATCGGTGGGCTGCGTGCCTTGACCGGGAACAAGGTGGTCTATTTCGGCGTGGCGCCGGAACAGATGACGAACGCCCAAGTGGGTGCACAGATGGTCAGCCTGAGCCACGATTGGTTCTACAACGGATTGAGCGTGGAGGAGTTCGATGCGGCGTTCCAAGGAACACCGTATCCCGTTCCGGCAAGTACGGACCTCTATCTTCCGCTGACCCGGGAGGCCCGTGGTGCTGTGATCGAGGTACTCGATGCCCTGGGTCGGGTTGTCATGGTCCAGCGTGCGGGGGAAGGTCTGGTCCACCTGGACGTGCGTGGTCTGACGCCGGGAACGTACGCGATGCGCATCGTGGCCGTGGACGGGCGTGCGACAGCGCGCACCTTCAACGTGGCGCGCTGATCGGATGCATGTGAGCAGGAGGGCCCGCCGAAGCGGGCCCTCCTTTTTTGGAGGCACTTACCTTGGCCACGCATGGCGCAGGCACTTTACCATCATCACTTCTGTATGGAAAAGCAGGGTGGGTTCCGCTTGCAGGACCATCCGACGGACATGCCTGTGGAGTTGGACAAGAAGGAGCTGAAGGAAATGACGGCAAGGGATACGGAGAAGATCATCAAGCTCCAGGAGCGCATGTACGCGCAGGGCACGAATTCCGTGTTGCTCATTTTCCAGGCGATGGATGCAGCCGGCAAGGACAGCTGCATCCGGCATGTGCTCAGTGGAGTGGATCCCGCGGGAACGCAGGTGTGGAGTTTCAAGGCGCCCAGCCTGGAAGAGCGCGCACATGACTTCCTGTGGAGGCACGCATGCGCACTTCCGGAGCGGGGGCGTATCGGCATCCACAACAGAAGCCACTATGAGGAAGTGCTTGTCGTCAAGGTCCATCCCGAATTCGTTCTTGCGCAGAACCTGCCTGGGATCGTTGATCTGGAAGACGTAACGCCCCAGTTCTGGCAACTGCGGTATGAGGCCATCCGCAACTTCGAATCTCATCTGGCAATTCAGGGTACGGTGATCATGAAGTTCCTTCTGCACGTGTCGAAGAAGGTCCAGAAGGATCGCTTCCTGGAGCGCATCGATGACCCCGAGAAGAATTGGAAGTTCAGCATGGGGGATGTGAGGGAGCGCGCCCATTGGGATGACTACATGAAAGCCTACGAGGAGGCGATCGATGCGACCGCCGCTCCGTATGCACCCTGGTACATCGTGCCGGCGGATGAGCAGTGGGAGAGCCGTGCGATCGTGGCGCGTTTGGTCCGGGAACGATTGGAAAGGATGGATCCGCGTATCCCGGAAGCGTCATCGGGCAAGGTCGAGGAATTGCAGAGTGCGCGGAAGGTCCTGATGTCCGAGCCATCGGGGTAGGGAAGAAGGAACCCAACGTAGATTTAGCGCATGAGGCAGCAAGTGACGAAGCGATGGAGGATGAAGGAACTGCCGGACCAGGAGGTGGTCGCGGCCCTCATCTCGGACAAGTGTCCCACACCCCTGGCCATCCTCCTGGCGCAGCGGGGGATCACCACCCCACGGGAGGCCGCGAGGTTCTATCGACCCGGATTGGACGACCTGCACGACCCGTTCCTCATGGCCGGTATGCAGCAAGCCGTCGAACGGATCGAGCGCGCGCTCGGCGATGGCGAGCGCATCATGGTCTATGGTGACTATGACGTGGACGGGACCACGGCGGTGGCACTGGTCCATTCCCTGCTGTCCCGTTTCACCGGTGAACTCACCTTCTACATCCCCGATCGGTATGCCGAGGGATACGGGATCTCCCACCAAGGCATCGATCACGCGAAGCGGGACGGGGTGGGTCTGATCATCGCGCTGGATTGTGGGATAAAGGCGATCGACAAAGTGCGCTATGCGGAAGAGCTCGGCATCGATATGATCATCTGTGATCACCACCGGCCAGGGGACGAGCTTCCGCCGGCGGTCGCGGTGCTCGACCCGAAACGGAACGATTGTTCCTATCCCTTCAAGGAGCTCAGTGGTTGCGGGATCGGCTTCAAGCTGGTGCAGGGACTCGCCCAACGCAATGGGATCCCCTTCGTGGAGTTGGAACCGCTGCTCGATCTGGTGGCGGTGAGCACCGCGTGCGACATCGTGCCGGTCGTGGGTGAGAACCGGGTATTGATGCACTTCGGGTTGAAGCGCCTCAACACGGATCCAAGGCCGGGCATTCGGGTGATGCTGGAAGTGGGCAATGTCAAACGTCGCATCGGGGTCACAGAACTGGTATTCATCATCGGCCCTCGGATCAATGCCGCTGGAAGGATAGAGCATGGACGGCAGGCCGTGGAGATGCTGTTGGCACATGACGAGGCACAGGCCGCCCAGATCGGCGTCCGCATCGACAAGAACAACGCCACCCGCCAGGACCTGGACAAGGAGACCACGCGCCAGGCGCTTGAGATGATCGACAGGGACGCTTCCCTGGGCGAGGCCTGGAGCACCGTACTGTATGATCCGGACTGGCACAAGGGAGTGATCGGGATCGTGGCCTCCCGGCTGATCGAAACCCATTACAGGCCGACCATCGTGCTGACCGAAAGCAATGGCAAGGCGGCGGGCTCGGCGCGTTCGGTCAAGGGCTTCGATGTGTACGAGGCCATCAGCGCATGCAGCGACCTGCTCGAGCAGTTCGGTGGGCACACCTATGCCGCAGGTCTCACGATGCCTTTGGAGAACGTGGATGCGTTCCGGACCAGGTTCGAACGCATCGTGCGCGATACGCTGGAAGAACACCAACGTGTGCCGGAAGAGGATGTGGATGTGGAGGTGCCGTTGGAACGATTGTCCCCCGAATTCCTGCGGGCGGTGGAACACATGGCCCCCTTCGGACCAGGCAACATGCGCCCCGTTCTCCTCACGCGAGGCGTCGTGGAGACCGGACAGGCGCGCATCGTGGGTGGCGATCATCTGAAGCTGGCGATCTGCGACCCCGCGGACCGGCGGCGGCGATTCGATGCCATCGCCTTCCGCCAGGGCGACAAACTCGACCTGGTCCGGTCCGGGCATCCTTTCAGCCTGATCTATGCCTTGGAGGAGAACGAATGGAACGGCCGTCGCACGATGCAACTGAACGTAAAGGATATCAAGGTGGGCACGACGGACCTCCTGGTCAATGAGGCCCGCACCGGATCAATGGACCTGGACCGGGCGTCGGTAGAATGAGCGGCCCATGGTGCAGGATGGCAGGATCACGGACCCGGGGGACGAGCACTTCATGCGCCAGGCGCTGCGGGAGGCGGAACAGGCGTTCTCGGCCGACGAAGTGCCCGTGGGGGCCGTGGTGGTCAGCGCCGGGCAGATCGTGGCTCGTGCTCGCAACCTCACCGAACGATTGAACGACGTGACCGCACATGCCGAGATGCAGGCGATCACCGCGGCGGCCGATCACCTCGGCGGCAAGTATCTGGACCAATGCACGCTTTATGTGACGGTGGAGCCCTGCGTAATGTGCGCCGGTGCGCTGCGTTGGGCACAGCTGGGTCGGCTGGTGTTCGGAGCCTTCGATGAGAAGCAGGGCTATCGCCGCATCGGTGGACGCCTGTTGCATCCGAAGACCCAGGTGGTCGGGGGCATCCTGGAGCCCGAGTGCGCCGATCTGATGAAGGCGTTCTTTCGCAGGAAACGGGCGCTCTGATGAGGCCGGTCCCGAGCCGCGTGCGACGTTGACACCCGCATGGCACCTTATTTTTGTACCCGCCCCTGCCGACCGATGGCCAGAGGGCACATGAACTGAAACCCGAACACCCGATGTATCCTCCCGAGCTCGTAGCTCCGATGAAGACCGACCTGACGACGGTCGGCTTTGAAGAACTCCATACACCCGAACAAGTGGACAAGGCCTTCGCGAAGCCTGGTACCGTCCTTTGCATGGTGAACAGTGTCTGTGGCTGTGCGGCAGGGGCGGCCAGGCCCGGTGTGAAGATGAGCCTGCAAAGTGGAAAACGTCCCGACCATCTGGTGACCGTATTCGCCGGTGTGGATACGGATGCCACAAATCAGGCCCGCAAGCACTTCCTGCCCTATCCACCAAGCAGCCCTAGTGTGGCGCTGTTCAGGGGCGGCAAGTTGGTTCATTTCCTGGAGCGCCATCATATCGAAGGCCGCACCGCGGATATGATCGCCGAGAACCTGCAGATGGCCTACGAGGAGTTCTGCTGAACATTCCCGCATCGAACGAGAAAGCCCCGCCGATCGGCGGGGCTTTTTCATTGTTCGTCGGAGTGTCTCACACCACGCCCTGGTCCAGCATGGAATCAGCCACTTTGACGAAGCCGGCGATATTCGCACCTTTCACGTAGTTCACCACGCCCTTGCTATCGCGGCCGTATTGTACGCATGCTGCATGGATGTCCTTCATGATATGGTGAAGGCGTTGGTCCACTTCTTCGCGCGTCCAGCTCAGTCGGAGACTGTTCTGGCTCATCTCCAGTCCGCTGGTGGCCACACCGCCGGCGTTGCTGGCCTTGCCCGGGGCGAAGATCACCTTGCTGTGCAGGAAGGTCTCCACGGCTTCGGGCGTGCTGGGCATGTTGGCCCCTTCGGCCACGCACCGGACCCCCTTCTTGATCAGGTCCTTTGCGTTCTTCCCGTCCAGTTCGTTCTGCGTGGCGCAGGGTAGCGCGACCTCCACCTTCGGCATAACGTCCCACACGCGCGCTCCGCGCACGAACTTGGCATCCTTGTACTTCCGGGCATATTCCTCGATGCGACCTCGCTTCACGTTCTTCAGGTCCATCAGGAAGTCGAGCTTTTTCGCGTCGATCCCGTTGGGGTCATAGATAGCGCCGCTGCTGTCGCTGGCGGTCACCACGCGTGCGCCGAGCTGCGTGGCCTTTTCGATGGCAAATTGCGCGACGTTGCCACTTCCGCTGACCGCCACGGTCTTTCCATGGATCGTGTCCTTCACCCGGTTCAGCATCTCTTCGGCGAAATAGACGCAGCCGTACCCGGTGGCCTCAGGGCGGATCAGCGACCCTCCCCAGGTGCGGCCCTTCCCGGTCAGCACCCCCGTGAATTCGTTGGCCAAACGCTTGTATTGGCCGAAGAGGAATCCGATCTCGCGGCCGCCCACACCGATGTCACCGGCGGGTACGTCCGTATCTGCGCCGATGTGGCGGAAAAGCTCCGTCATGAAGCTCTGGCAGAAGCGCATCACTTCACCGTCGCTTTTCCCCTTGGGGTCGAAATCGCTGCCTCCTTTGCCGCCACCCATGGGAAGTGTGGTAAGGCTGTTCTTGAAGATCTGCTCGAAGCCCAGGAACTTCAGGATGCTGAGGTTGACACTGGGGTGGAAGCGGAGACCGCCCTTGTATGGGCCGATGGCACTGTTGAACTCGACACGGAAACCCCGGTTGACCTGCACTTCACCCTTGTCATCGACCCAGGGCACCCGGAAGATGATGGTGCGCTCGGGTTCAACGATGCGCTCAAGCACCCTGGACCGTGTGTATTTGGGCTTGCCCTCCGTGTAGGGGATCACCGTTTCCGCCACCTCATGCACGGCCTGAAGGAACTCGGGTTCGTTCGGGTTGCGTGCGGATACCATGTTCATGAACGCGTCCACCTTCTTCTTGGCCGAGGCGGACAGGGTCGTGGTTGCCATCGCGTGGATGTTTGTTGGAAATTGGGCGCGAAGGTAGGAGGTCGAACGATCGTACGGAGGGCCAGGGCCTGCCCGATGCGCACGACGGTCAGGGTCGCCCTCCAGGCCCGTTCAGGGCATAGCACTTGCCGGGCAACGCCCGCACCACCCCGTTGAACTCCATGTTCAGGAGCAGGGAGGCCGCCTTGCCTTGGGGCATACGGCTCTTGAGGCAGAGTTCATCGATGTCCGTTCGACCGTGTTCCCTGAGGATATCGACCAGCACCTGCTCGTCGGGCAGGAGGTCACTGAAAAGGGGCATCTGTGTGGCCTTCCTCCTGCCTGTCTTCGGGAGCCAATCCATGCGATCGAGCACGTCCCGCGCGTCGGTCACCAGATAGGCCTGGTCGCGCTGAACCAGGCGGTTGCATCCCTCGCTTCTCGGATCGGATGGTCTTCCCGGGAAGGCCATCACCTCGCGGTCGTAGCCGTTGGCGATCTCCGCCGTGATCAGGGACCCGCCCTTGGGCCCGCTTTCCACCACGATGGTGCAATCGCAAAGGCCGGCGATGATGCGGTTGCGTGCCGGGAAGTTACCCGGTGCGAAGGGGCTTCCGTGCGGCAACTCACTGGCGACCGCCCCGTTCGACCGGACCATTTCGCGGGCCGTGGCCCTGTGTTCCCCCGGATACACCCGGTCCAATCCGTGCGCCACAACGGCGATGGTGGGCAGACCGACACGTAGCGCGGTCCTGTGCGCGATGATGTCGATCCCGTAGGCCAGGCCGCTGATGATGGTGGCCCCACTGTCCGCCAACCCCTCCACCAGCTCCTCGCACAAGTGTTTACCCTGCTCCGTGGGTGCGCGGGTCCCCACGATGGCCACCGCCCGAGCGGGATCCAAGGAGGCCTTCCCATCGGCGAAAAGCACGACCGGTGCATCCGGCGCTTGACGAAGTCTGTACGGGTAGTCCGGATCGAGGTAGAAGACCATTCGGACACCGTTCCGTTGGACCAGGTTCCATTCCTTTTCGGCTGCCTTCAGCACGCCACGATCGAGGATCGTGGCCAGGTGACGCGGTCCTATCCCCGGCACCAGTTCCAGCTTCTTGCGAATGGACCGGTCGGAGAACAACGCGTCAACTCCACCGCAATAGGCTACCAAGTTCCGGGCGTTCACCGGACCGATGCCCTTCAGCATCGACAGGGCCAACTGATGGACCCGCGTTCGCTCCTCCTTCATGCGCACTGCCCGGTCGTGGTGTTCGACCGGACCGCCAAAAGTAGTCCGCCGGGATGCACGCCCGATCGTGGGCCACCTCCGCCACAAGGGGCTTTGGCTACATTTAGCCCGCAAGCCTGCGACACATGAATTACTGGTCGTTCCTATGTGGTGCCTGGATGGCGTCGCTCACCGCAGCTGGTCAGGATGCGGTGCTCACCGGTAGGATCACGGACTCCAAAAGCGGTGAGACCCTGGTAGGCGTGAACGTGGTGCACGGCCCTGGCCAGGGGACGGCCACCGACGTGAACGGGAACTACCGTATCGAATTGCCGGCGGGCAGCTACGCCCTCACGGTCAGCTTCGTGGGCTACGGCACCCACGAGGAGACGGTCACCTTGAAGGCAGGAGAGCAACGCAACCTGGACTTCACGCTCGAACCGGCCACCGCGCAGTTGGACATGGTGGTGGTGACGGCGGGGAAGTTCGAACAGCGGGTGGGGGAGGTATCCCAATCGCTCAGTGTCCTTCGTCCGGAGGTGGTGCAGAACAAGAACGTCACCAACGTGAACGAGGTACTGGGGCAGGTGCCTGGTGTGGTGATCATCGATGAGGACCCACAGATCAGGGCGGGCAGCGGATTCAGCTATGGTGCCGGTTCCCGGGTGATGGTCCTGGTGGACGACCTGCCCATCCTCAGCGGCGACATAGGGCGGGTCTCCTGGTCGGTGATCCCTACGGAGAACCTGGAGCAAGTGGAGGTGATCAAGGGGGCCTCCTCCGTTCTATACGGGAGCGCTGCATTGTCCGGCGTGATCAACGTGCGCACGGCCTATCCAAGGGCGGAACCCACAACGCGGGTCAATGCCTTCGTGGGCGCGTACGATGCGCCCAGGAACAAGGAGGCCAAGTGGTGGTCGGACCGCAACCCCTTGATGGGAGGGGCGAACATATTCCATTCCCAGCAGTACGGTCCACTGGACGTGGTGTTGGGTGCCAATTTCGTCTGGGACGAGGGCTACATCGGACCGGAATCCGTCGGCAAGGACGTGGCGAACAAGGACGACCCGAAATACCACGAGCCGGCCGGATACGACCATCGCGGACGTGCGAACATCGGCCTCCGTTGGCGCAACAGGAAGGTGAAGGGCCTGAACTACGGGGTGAACGCCAACGTCATCCGTGCCAGCAATACCAGCGTGTTCATCTGGGACGATGCGGATACCAACCTGTATGTCCCCGAGAACGGGACGGTGACACGCACGGAGGGTGTCCAATACTACGTGGACCCTTTCATCAACTATGTGAGCGCGCAGAACACGAAGCACAGTTTGCGCATGCGCTACTACGACCAGGATTTCGACAACACAGGGAACCAGAGCAATGCCAGCCATTTCGTCTATGGTGAGTACCAGATCCAACAGAAGGCCGACCTTCTGGGTGAAACCGTCCTGACCGGCGGGATCGTGGGCCAGCGCACTCGTTCCGTTGCGGCCCTGTATAGTGGAAATTCGGATGGGGATGACGTGAACACGGCCACTAATACGGCCGCGTACCTGCAGGTGGACAAGAAATTCTTCCGTGAGAAGCTCGCGGTGTCCGCGGGTGTCCGCTACGAACGGTTCAAGGTGAACGAGGACGAGCAGAGTACCCCGGTGTTCCGGGCAGGTGCCACCTATCAGGTGCACAGGGGGACCTATTTGCGAGCGAGCTATGGCCAGGGCTTCCGTTTTCCGACCATCGGAGAGCGTTACATCACCACCAATGTCGGCTCGCTGAAGATCTATCCCAATCCCCAGCTCGATCCCGAGGAAAGCTGGAACGTCGAGGCCGGAGTGAAACAGGGTTTCAAGGTGGGGGGTGTCACCGGCTACCTGGACCTGGTAGGATATCAGCAGAAATTCCACAATTACATCGAGTTCACCTTCAATCAATGGGAGACCCCGACGTTCCAGAACCTGGGCGGGCTGGGGTTCCGGTCCGTGAACACCGGAGATGCCCGGGTCAGGGGATTTGAGACGGAGCTTGCCGGCAAAGGCTCTTTGGGCAAGGTGGAGATCACCTTCCTGCTGGGGTATACCTATTCGCGACCGGTGTCCACCACGCCCGACCAGGAGTACAACTACGCGGAGGCACCCGGCGTGACCTTCGACCATGCCACCTATGCGAACAGCAGCTCCGACACGACGGACCACGTCCTGAAATTCCGGGTGGAACACCTGTTCCGTTCCGATATCCAAGCCGATTGGAAGCGCTGGTCGGCAGGGTTCAGTGTGCGCTACAACAGCCATGTCCGGAACGTGGACAACATCTTCATCCTTCTGGACGAAGAGACCAACCCGAACACGTCCCTTCACACCGGGATCTCCGATTGGATGCGCACCCATCGCAGCGGGGACACCATCGTTGACGCGCGCCTGGGCATGAAGGTGGGCAAGCACAACAAGGTGTCGTTCATCGTGAACAACCTGCTGGACCTGGAGTATGCGATCCGACCGCTTACGGTCGAATCACCGCGCATGTTCCAACTTCAGTGGAGCACCCACATCTGAGGCGCTTGCGTATCCTCGGTATCATTCCGGCCCGGTACGCGAGTTCAAGACTTCCGGGAAAGCCGCTCGTCGACATCGGAGGGCGTTCGATGCTCCAGCGCGTGCACGAACGGGCTATACTCGCGCGGTCGCTCGACCGGGTGGTCGTGGCCACGGATGATGACCGTGTCCGGTCACATGCGGAGGGGTTCGGTGCAGAGGTGGTGATGACCTCACCGGACCACCCGAGCGGTACGGACAGGTGCATGGAGGCTTTGAGCGGGACCGAAGGTGCCTTCGATGCCGTTGTGAACGTGCAGGGGGACGAACCTTTCCTGGACCCCGGACAGATCGACCTCATCAGCGAAGCGCTGCGCGACCCCGAGGCCGGGATAGTCACGCTGGCAAAAGCGATCATTTCGGACTCGGAGCTGGACGATCCGGGCGAAGCGCATGTCGTCGTGGACAAGGACAGGAACGCGCTGTACTTCAGCAGGTCGGCACTACCCTATCTGCGTGATCCGGTGGATGGTCAGCGTCACAAGGAGTTCCCTTTTCTGAAACATGTGGGCATCTATGGCTACAAGGTCGAGGTGCTTTCGCGCATCGTGGCATTGGGTCCATCCCTGCTGGAGCGCGCTGAAGATCTGGAACAACTGCGTTGGCTCGAGAACGGTTTCCGCATCCGGATCGCCATGACGGCGCACGAAGGGTTCTGCGTGGATACCGAGGCCGATCTGGAGGAGGCCAGGCGACGGGTCGGTGCGTTGTAATTTGGTCCTCCGGAGCCATGCTTGAAAAGGAGATCCACGAACTGTTGTACCATCACGATTGCGTGATCGTGCCGGACCTTGGCGGATTCTTGACGCACTACCGACCCGCACGGATCGATGAGGCGCAACGGTCGGTCCATCCTCCCTCCAAGGATGTGAGCTTCAATCGGAACCTGGTACGCAGCGATGGTCTTCTGACCGATCACGTGGCGCGGCGCAGGGCCATCGGATTCGATGAGGCTGGACGACGGATCACCCGACAGGTGGATGAGTGGCGCAAGGACCTGGAGCGGAAGGGCAGGCTTGAGCTGGCCCGCATCGGAACGCTCTATCACGATGGCTCCCGCGAGCTCCAGTTCGAGCCTGACCGCCGGATGAACTACCTGCGTGACGCCTATGGTCTGCGACCCGTGGCGGCCACGCCTCTGCTTCGGAACACGCTCCAACGGACGCCCTCCCCCGCACGCGGCCTGGACCAGGGACCTCTGAAGGCCGATACCTCATCGACCTCAAGGACATGGGTCCGGGCAGCTGCCGCTGGAGCACTGCTGCTGGCGCTCGGTGCGACATACTGGGTCATGAGCGGTCCAGGTAGGGCCCGCTCGGTTTGGAGCGGTATGGACCTGTTCGGGCCCATGGAACAGGAGGATTACCGACCGCGTGCGGAGGAGGTGATCGCCCTTGCGGAAGAACGACCGGCGGAATGGATGCCGAACGAGCAGGTACATGGCGTGCGTGAGCTTCCCGTCATCGGCAGAGAAGGTGCGTTATCCCCAGTGGACCTCGGGCCTGAGGTCGCCACACCGGAAAGCACCGCCGTGGCCGTGTCGGTCGTTCGTGACAAATACCACGTGATCGGCGGTTGCTTCAGCATGAAGGAGAACGCGGACCGGTTCATCCTGCACCTCATCGCGCAAGGCTTCCCGGCCCATCTGGTCGATGAGCATGGCGGGCTCTTTCGTGTCGCCTATGGCAGCTATCCCCAGCGGACCGCGGCGCTCGAGGCGCTCCAGGCGGTGCGTCGGGAACATGCTCCGGAAGCATGGTTGTTGGTGCGATGAGCGGGGGCGCCATCCCATCGGACCTACATTTGCGCCGCCCGGAAGAAAGGTCATGAGCGAGGAGATCCGGCAGGAGGCTTGCGCCATCCACTTTTTGGACAACGACATTGTCCATGTCCATTTTCTTGATGGCCGATTGGTGACGCCCGAGGACGTGCAAACGATGTTCGACGCCGTGGAAGAAAGACGTCGGGGGCGCAAGGCGCTGTTGATGGTAAGCGTGGGGGACAAGACGACGATGACAAATGAGGCCAGGGCCTATGCCAGCGCTCCGGAAAGCTCGCGTTATATCGCTGCCGATGCGATCATCCTCCGCGATTTCAGTCACCAGTTGGCCGCGAACGTCTTCGTCCGGTATCACAAGCCCGGGCGGCCCATCCAGATGTTCCCCGACAAGGAAAGCGCCATGTCCTGGCTGGCGGAACAACACCATTTGATCGGACCATGACCCCTCGGACAGCTCTTTTCATAGCACCGTTCCTGGTCATCGCTACGCAGGCCCAGGTGGTCGATGTCCTGCCGGACCGGATCATCAAGGCAGGCAAGGCCGAGGTCACGATGGTGGCCGTGGCGCCCAAGGGCGATCGCATCCTTGTGGCCACCGACCAGGGCGCAGGGCTCTATGATATCGAGAGCGGCAGGAAGGTGCAGGAGTTCCCCTACGATGAGGACGGAAGCACCGTAGTATGGTATGCGGCCTTCAACGACAATGGCGAGTTCGTGGTGCTGATCGGTCGCACGGGAAAGCGTGAGGTGTGGGACGTGAAGAGCGGGAAGACCGACAAGATGCTGAACAAGCATCGATGGATCCCCGATCCGCGGGCGACCAAGGCCCTGGGTCTTGACATGTCCAACTCCGAGTTCGATCGGTTCTACCAACAATCCACCGCGGACAATGAGGGCATAACGGCGCAGGCCGTCAAGGACGGTGCCGTGGAGTTCAAGGATGGCGAGGGGAAGGTCCTGCAGAGACTGGAGTTCCCGGAGAACAGGGACCAGCATCATCGCGCCCCCTGCCTCTTTCAAGACGTGTGGTTCATCACGGGCACTGACGACGGGCGCGTGCTCTTCTACAAGGTGAGATGAACGCCGGCGCACCGGCTACTTTTGCCGGCGCATGAGCGAGACCCACGATACCCGGCCGGTCAGTGAGAGCCTGGCCGAGACCACGCACCTGGTGTTGCCCAACGACACGAATACCCTCGGCAACCTGATGGGAGGGCAGCTTTTGAAGTGGTTGGATATCGCCTGCGCGATCAGTGCGCACCGCCATTGCAAGCGTGTGGTGGTCACCGTGGCAGTGAACCATGTCAGCTTCGACCGGCCGATCAAGCTGGGTGATTTCGTGACGATCCGCAGCCAGGTGAGCCGTGCGTTCAGTACCAGCATGGAGGTATGGGCCGACGTTTGGGTGGAGGACCATGTGAGCGGGAAGAAGATCCGCTGCAACAATGCGATCTACACGTTCGTGGCCGTGGACAATACCGGCAGCCCGATCGAGGTGCCTGCGGCCGCTCCCGGCAATTCGGAGGAACAGCAACGGTATGATGGTGCGCTGCGTCGTCGTCAATTGCGTCTGATCCTCGCCGGAAAAATGCGGCCGGAGGAAGCCACCGAGCTGCGGGCGCTCTTCCCCAAGTGAGCTAGAGCCCTTCTTCCAGCCCGTCGGCATCGAACAGTTCTCCGGTTGAGGTGTCGATCGCCCGCCGGTCCAGTGCGCGCATGATCCCAGCCACGCAGTGGGCGCTCATGTCGCCTCCGTGGACATGCACCACGATGTAACGGACCTGCTTCGCGTCCTCCATGTGAAACTGGATGCTCAGGTCGATGCCCGGTGTCCTCACGAACAGCCAGTCCTTGTCCTGTGGTTCAGCACCGGGCACCGCGTCACGGATCGTTGCGATCAGCGTGTCGCGGGTGCCAAGTGGTGCGGGCCGGAAATCGGCGGGCACATCGGCGATGCGCGACACCTCCGGAAGGTCCTGAATGAAGATCTCCCAGCTCATGGGCGTGCGGCCTGCGCGATCGCTGCGATATCCTGCCTTTCCATGCAACGGAAATGCCCCTGTGGACAACGGTCGAAACCGATCTTGGAACATGGCCGACATGCCAGCCCTTGCACCTCGGCTACGATGGCACGCTCGGGATGCTCCGGGATGTAGGGTCCCATGCCGAAGACGGGTGCCGTGCTTCCCCAAACGCTGACCACCTTCCTGCGGAACGCGGCCGCGACGTGCATGGCACCGCTGTCATGGGCGATGACGCTGTTGGCCCGCCGGATCAGCGAGGCGCTGCCGAGAATATCGAAGCGGCCGGTGGCATCGAAGGCCCGACCACCCACTGCGGTCTGGATCGCAGCGGCCACCGCCTTGTCCGTTCCACCGCCAATAAGGACGAGCGGCCCTTCGACGGCTTGCGCCAATTCCGTCAACTTGTGCAGCGGGAGCCGCTTGGTGGTATGAGCGGCGCCGATCGCCAGGGCCGTGTAGCCTTGTCGGTGGCTGCTTGGAAGTTCATCGATAGGTACCTCGCGATCCGGGGGTATGAACAGGTCGAGCCCCATCCGATCGTTGCGCACACCCAGGTCCTCCAGTGTCGAGAGGTACCTGTCCACGATGTGCATCCGGGGCAACCGGTCGAGCTTCAGGTTCACGAGCAGCCACTTCTCCACATTGAGCTTCGGGAAACTTCGCGAAGGGACGCCCAGGGCCCGCTTGATCCGGGATGTGCGCAGGTTGTGATGCAGGTCGATCACCAGGTCGAATCGTTCGGCTTTCAGCTCCTGAATGAGCCCGCCTGATCGATCGGTCAACGTATGGAGGCGATCGACGTGTGGTGAAAACCGCACCAGGTCGGCGAAGGGGCTCTTGGTGGCGAAATGGATCCGTACATCCTTCACCTGTTGCTTCAAGCAACGAAGCACGGGGCTGGTCAGCACGATGTCGCCGATGGAACTGAAACGGATGATGAGGACCTTCATGGGTGCGGGCAGGCCAAAAGTAGCCGGGCGCGGATGCTTGGGCGGGGATCGCTTCCGGAAGACCCATGATGGCATTGATGTCGACTTCCCTGAAGGTTGCCGTTAATTCGCCCCGATGTTCGTTGATACGCACGCTCATCTCTACCACAAGCAGTTCGACAATGACCGTCAGGAGATGCTCCAACGGGCCTTGGATGCCGGTGTGCGAAGGATCTACCTGCCCAATATCGATGCCGAGAGCATCGACGCGATGCATGCTTTGGAGGACGCCTATCCGGAACTGTGCCGCTCCACCATGGGGCTGCATCCATGTTCGGTAGGCGAGGACCCCGGCGCCGACCTGACCCGTGTACGGGAGTTGCTGTCCAGCGGCCGTTACTGGGCGGTCGGGGAGATCGGGATCGACCTCTATTGGGACAGTACCTGGCTGGAACAACAGCAAGAGGCCTTCCGGCAGCAAGTGCGTTGGGCCAAGGAATTGACCCTGCCGGTCGTGATCCATTGCCGGAACAGCTTCGATGAGGTGATCACGATCGTCGAAGAAGAGCACGATGCCGATCTGACGGGAGTGTTCCATTGCTTCACGGGAACGGAGGACCAGGGTCGGCGTATTCTGGACCTCGAAGGATTCTATCTGGGCATCGGGGGTGTGATCACTTTCGCCAAGAGCGGCCTGGCGGAAACCCTGGGTCGACTGGGACCGGAGCGCTGCGTGCTCGAGACCGATGCGCCTTATCTGGCGCCCGCCCCGCATCGGGGGAAGCGCAATGAAAGCGCATACATCCCCCTCGTGGCGGAAGCCTTGGCCCTGGCCACCGGCAAGAGCATCGACGAGATCGCGCACATCACCACCCGCAATGCGGCAAAGCTCTTCGAGGAATGACCACCGCCTCCGTGCTCATCGTTTACACCGGAGGGACCATCGGAATGGTGCGAGATCCCCGGAGCGGCGTGATGCGGCCCATGGACCTCGCGCGCCTGGAGGAACAGGTCCCCGAGTTGCAGGCGATGGGGGTCCGCTTGGAGAGCATCAGCTTCGAACGGCCGCTGGACAGTTCGGACCTCGGCCCGGAACATTGGTCGCGCATCGCTGCGATCATCGGGGAGCACTATCAGCGGTTCGAAGGCTTCGTAGTGCTGCACGGCAGTGATACGATGGCCTACACGGCCTCTGCACTGAGCTTCCTGCTCGAGGGGCTTGGCAAACCGGTGGTCCTCACGGGAAGCCAACTCCCGATCGGCAGCATCCGAACGGATGCCCGGGAGAATCTGATCACCGCGATCGAGATCGCCTCCGCACGGGACGAATTTGGACGCCCCATGGTGCCCGAGGTGAGCGTCTATTTCGAGTACAGGCTGTACCGTGGCAACCGCACGGTGAAAGTGCATGCCGAACGTTTCCAGGCCTTCCGCTCGCCCAACTGGCCGGAATTGGCCGAGGCGGGCGTGCACATCCGCTACGACCGTTCCGCCATCCTTCCTCATCGTGACCGTCCGTTCAAGGTGCACGACCGGATCGATACGGGTGTCGGGGTCATGCGCCTTTTCCCCGGCATTCGGAGCACCTGGGTCGAGGGTCTGCTCGGGTCGGACGGTCTGCAGGCCGTAGTGATGACCTCGTTCGGCAGCGGGAACGGGCCGACCGAAAGGAGGTTCTTGGAGGCCCTTCGTCGCGCACGGGAAAGGGGGATCACGATCATCAACGTGACACAATGCGATGGCGGGCGAGTGGAGCAGGGCCGTTACACCACCAGCGCATCGTTCAACGAGCTCGGGATCGTGCCGGGCGCCGACCTGACCGTGGAGGCGGCGCTCACCAAGTGCATGTTCCTCCTGGGGCAGGGGCATCGTGGGGAAGCCCTTTCGGAGCGACTGAAGAACCCCATCGCCGGCGAGTTAACACTGGCTTAACGGACCGCTTGCTGCGCGGGCTCCACCGCAGGTGGATCGGCCGTGGTCCGGATGAACCTTTTTGTAATTTGGCCGCCCGCAGGATGGGGGGAGGAACCCGCCTCGGCGATACGGAGAGATGGCCGAGTGGTCGAAGGCGCGCGCCTGGAAAGTGCGTATACCTTAACCGGGTATCGGGGGTTCGAATCCCTCTCTCTCCGCGGAACGGAACGAAAAAGGAACCAACGCAGCACCCCTAGCTAAGCAAACCCAGACCATGGTACGCAAGTTCATGTCCTATTGCATGGCCGGCCTTTTGGCGATCGGCCTGAGCACCGCACCCCTGATGGCACAGGATGCATCGGCCTCCACCGAACAGGCCGGCGAGACCTCTGCCGGCGGGCACCAGATGTTCAAGCAGCGCTTTATCGAGGGCGACCCGGTGTGGATGGCCCCGGTGTTGGTCTGTTTGATCCTGGGACTGGCGATCTGCATCGAACGGATCATCTACTTGAACATGGCCAGCACCAATACGGACAAGCTCTTGAACAACGTGGAGGGTGCGTTGAAGAGCGGTGGCTCCGATGCCGCCAAGGAAGTGTGTCGCAACACCCGGGGACCCATCGCCGGCATCTTCTACCAGGGTCTGGACCGTGCCCATGAAGGAGTGGACATCGTGGAGAAGAGCGTGATCGCCTATGGAGGAGTGGAGGTCGGCCGTCTGGAACGCGGCCTTTCCTGGCTCAGCCTGTTCATCGCCCTGGCGCCCATGCTCGGGTTCCTCGGGACCGTGATCGGGATGATCGACGCATTCGACAAGATAGCGGCGGCGAACAACATCTCTCCCGCCATCGTGGCCGGAGGTATCAAGATCGCGTTGCTCACCACCGTGTTCGGTCTGATCACCGCTATCATTCTGCAGATCTTCTACAACTACCTGGTCAGCAAGATCGAAGCGATCACCGGCCAGATGGAGGAGGCCTCCATCGGCCTGGTGGACATGCTGGTCCGGGATAAAATGGCCAAAGCCTGATCGCGATGAACGACAAGATGAGCGGCCTGATCGGTAGGGTGGCCCAATGGGCGCTCGGTCTATTGGGCATCCTGTTCGTCATCATGATCTACCTGGGCAAGAACTCGGGGATCGATGGTGGCCTTTACATCACCTACGGGGCGTTCTTCCTGTGCGCCGGCCTGGCCGTACTTTTCGCCCTCTACAGCCTTGTGACCTCAGGCAAACGCGCCCTGCCGACATTGATCGGCGTCGGGGTGTTCCTGGTGCTCCTCGCGATCGCTTATGCCACGGCAAGCGATGCCGTTCTCCCGGAATGGGGCAAGATGGGCGTCACTTCGGGTGAGTCCAAGTGGATCGGGGCGGGTCTCGGTGTGTTGTACATCATGATGGGAGGGACCGTACTGGCCATACTGGCCGGAGAGGTGTCCCGTTTCTTCAAATAAGCGATGCTCAAGAAGCGCAAGCGCGGCGGACCGGGTGAGATCAATGCGGGGTCGATGGCGGACATCGCCTTCCTGCTGTTGATCTTCTTCCTGGTCACCACCACCATGGACACCGACGTAGGGATCCTGCGTCTGCTGCCCCCGATCGTGGAGGACATCACACCTCCGGAAAAGGTGAAGCAGCGGAATATCTACGAGGTGCTGGTGAACGATGCGGACCAATTGCTGGTGGAGGGCCAGCCAATGGACATCAAGGACCTGCGCGAGGGGGCCAAGGAGTTCATGACCAACCCCAACAACAGCGAGGACCTGCCGGAGCGCACCTTGATCACGCGCGGAGAGTGCGAGCAGCAGGTGGCCAATTTCCGGAGCTATGTGGCGCAGGCCACCGACGCGACGGACAAGCAGAATTATCAGAAGCAGCTGGAGAAGTGGGAGGACAAACTACAGGCCGTTAAGCTGCTGGGGGACTACAAGGAGTTGCCCGGGGCCGCGGTGATCTCGCTGCAGACGGGTTCCAAGACCTCGTACAACATGTACGTGCAGGTACAGAACGAACTGGAGGCTGCCGTCAGGGAGCTGCGCGATGAGTTGAGCAAAGAGAAATTCGGTAAGAAGTACACCGAGCTCAGCGACATCAAGGAGGAAGAAAGGGACATGATCAGGGCCGTCCGGATGGTCTTTCCGCAACGGATCTCCGAGGCAGAACCCGTGGACGTGACCCAAAAGGAGAATTGACCCATGTCCCGTTTCAAGGATAAGAGCAACAAGGGCACCCCTGCCATCAGCACGGCCTCCCTGCCGGACATCATCTTCATGCTGCTCTTCTTCTTCATGGTCACGACCGTGATGCGCGAAGTGGACCTGAAGGTGAAGGTGACGCTCCCCGAAGCCTCCGAAGTGGACAAGCTCGAGGACAAGGCCCTGGTCGACTACATCTACATCGGTCCCCCGGTTTCGACCTCGTTGGGGACCGAGCCATTGATCCAGTTGAACGACCAGTATGCGAAGCTGGACGAGATCGGACCCTGGGTGAAGGCCAACAACGACCGTCGCCAGGAGGCGGAAGTTCCCCGGATCACACGTTCGTTGAAGGTGGACAAGGACACGCACATGAAGATAGTGACCGACGTGAAGCAGGAGCTGCGCAAGTCCAATGCCTTGAAGATCAACTACTCCACTGCAAGGGGCAGGGAGTAGATCACCGGATCCAGAACGATCCGAACGACCGCCGACAGGTGGCCGTTGCTTTTTGGTCGTGCGCTTCCCGTTCGCCTTACCACCTCATCCTCGGTACCTTTGCGGCCCATCCGATGGTACGTATCGGTCCTATAGATCTCGGTGATTTCCCCCTGTTGCTCGCGCCCATGGAGGACGTGAGCGACCCTCCTTTCCGAGCGCTTTGCAAGAAGCACGGGGCCGACCTCATGTACACCGAGTTCATAAGCAGCGAGGGCCTGATCCGTGATGCGGCCAAGAGCCGGAAGAAGTTGGACATTTTCCCCGGCGAGCGTCCGGTGGGCATCCAACTGTTCGGCGGGGCGGAGGAGGCGATGGAAGAGGCCGCCCGGATCGCGGAAGCCGCAGGCCCGGAATTGATCGATATCAACTACGGATGCCCGGTGAAGAAGGTCGTGAGCAAAGGCGCAGGTGCCTGCCTTTTGATGGACGTGCCCAAGATGGTCCGGCTGACCGAGGCCGTCGTGAAGGCGGTGAATCTGCCGGTGACCGTGAAGACCCGGCTGGGATGGGACGACAACAGCCGCAACATCGTGGAAGTGGCCGAGCGCCTGCAGGACGTTGGCATCCAGGCGCTCTCGATCCATGGCCGCACGCGCGCGCAGTTGTACAAGGGGGAGGCGGACTGGACCCTCATCGCGGCGGTGAAGGAGAATCCACGCATGCGCATCCCCATTTTCGGCAACGGTGACGTCGATTCACCCGGGAAGGCCAGAGCGTATCGCGACCGTTTTGGGGTGGACGGCATCATGATCGGCCGGGCGAGCATCGGACATCCGTGGATCTTCAACGAGATCAAGCACCACCTGCGCACGGGGGGGCACCTGGATGCGCCCACGCTCCACGACCGTGTGGATGCCGCGCGTGAACACCTGGAGCGCTCGCTGGAATGGAAGGGCGAACACGAGGGCGTGGTGGAAATGCGTCGTCACTATGGAAATTATTTCAAGGGCCTTCCGCACTTCAAGGAAAAGCGACTTCTGCTTTGCACCGAGCGCGATCCCGTGCGGTTGATCCAACTGCTCGAGGGGCTGCGGACCGACTATGACCCGACCGGCGCGTTGGGTCGGGTGGCCTGAAGGAAGCGCCGGTCCAGCGCGCGGAGCGGAATGCCCGTGGCCACCAGGCCGATGACCGCGACCGTCACGAGCACCAGAAAAAGGTCCGTCCAAAGGACCTTCACGGGGTAGGCGTCCACCACCGAACCGGAAAGTGTGATCAGACCGCACTTCTCCTGCGTCCAGCAAAGCACGAGCCCGAGTACAAGTCCGAGGACCGCCCCCACGCCCACGATCAGCAGTCCTTCCTGGAAGAAGATGGTGCGCACCATGCGCGATGGGGCGCCCATGCTCATCAGCGTGGCCATGTCACCGCGCTTCTCGATCATCATCATGGTCAGCGAGGCGATGATGTTGAACGCTCCGATCAAACCGATGAAGCTCAGGACCACGAACGTGAACCATTTCTCCGATGCGTTCGTCGAATACACCAGGGCGTTCTTCTGATAGCGGGTCCGCACCAGAAATCGGGGGCCGAGCTCTTCGCGCAACGCTTCGGCGGCCTTGTCCGGATCGGCCTTCGCGGCCAGCTGCAATTCCAGCGCGTTCGCCTCGCCGTTGTAGTGCAGCACATGTGCGGCCAGGTCGAAGGGCACCAGCACATAGCGCGTGTCGAATTCCATGTTGATGGTGAACGTACCGCTCACGGGAACGTTCACGCGCTCGAAGGCGCCCTGCTGGAATTTGCTGAGCCTACGCCCGCGCACTGGCGCGCTGATGCGCAGAGGGGCGAGCACACCGTCGTCCAGCGGCGCATCAAGGTCCATCTTCAGGCCAAGACCGAGCAGCGCGGTCGCACCTTGTGCCCCCGACAGACCGGCCGTGCCCGAATACATGTGGTCGGCCAGATGGCTCATGCCGATGTAGCTGGGCTGTACGCCTTTCATCGTGGCCACGGCCTGCTGGTCACCGCATTGCAGAAGCACGTTCTCCTGGATCACCCAACTGGCGGCGTTCGCACCGGCCTTTCGTGCGATCGCTGAAAGGTCCAGGCTATCCGTGACGAATGTTTTTCCCTTGGAGGGCGTGATGGTGAGGTCCTGGTCGAAGGGGCTGTAGATCCGCTCGACAAGGTCGTTGATGCCGTTCAAGGTGCTGAGCACCACCACCATCGCACCGGTCACGACCGCGATCACGACGATGCTGATCATCGTTATCAGATGGATCGCGTTCTGGCGCCTTCCGCGGGAGGTCCGCGATGCGAACAGATAGCGCCTGGCGAAAAGGAGGGGGAGGTTCATGCACCCATGTGTCAATGCGGCCATGTGCCCATCGTGGAATGCGTGCCCGGGGTCATTTCCAAGCTTTCACGATCAGCCCGGTGCCTGTCGCATGCCGCAAGCGTACATCGAACATGTTCAGCATGAAGGCGATCGGATAGGCCACGAGATAGTAGAACGGCAGCATGATGTAGAAGAGGCCGCTCGTGTTCAGCATCATCAGCGGCCACTTCATGCTGAGACGCCAGCTGATCTTGCCGGGCGCACCGTAGCTGTAGCGCGTCTCCACGCGGGAAAATCCATTGTGCAGGCATTTCGTCCGGATGTCTTCGATGTTGTACCCATCCCGCACATGTTCCTCGATGAAGCTGCCTTCACCGTCCTCGTGCACGTCGCTTCCTCCCTGATCGCTCGGAGTGCTGATGATGAGCATGCCGCCGGGCTTCAGGCTGGTGCTGTAGCAACGCAGGGCGGCCTCGTCATCCAGGATGTGCTCCATCACGTCCACGCAGACCACCAATTCGAAGGAATCCGGTCGCTGGAATCGGGTCACATCGCCCACAGCGAAGCGCACCTGCGGTCGACCGATCCGCTGAAAGAAGCGGTTGCAATCCTGCACCTGCTCTTCCTTGACATCGATGGCGGTGATGGACCATTCCGGTGACAACCCACTGAGCCAGTAGCTATACTGGCCGAAGCCCGCGCCCGCGTCATAGATGGATAGTTCACGATCGCGCTTGTCACGGGCCCATCGGCGCAGTTCACGGTGCACGTGCCAGGCGCGCAGCAACAGCAGGTCCAGCAGACGATAGAACACACGGCGCAGGGACGGCGTTCGATCGAATACGATACCGAGCCGGCGTTTGACGGGATCGTACTGCATGCGATCAGCGGTCGAGCAGGCGGTCGATCTCCTCGGCGCGGTCCAGGCTGTCGTCCAGGTAGAAATGCAGCTCGGGCATCACCCGCATCTGCTTTCCGATCCGGCGCCCCAGCATTCCGCGGAGGTGGGGAGCGCGATCGCGGATATGCTCCATGGCCTTCGCCTTGTCCTTCACGGGGAAGAGGCTCACGTACACCTTGGCGATACCGAGATCGGGGCTCACACGCACGCCGGTCAAGGTGATCATGCCCCCGGGCAGCAGCTCGCGGCTCTCCTGCTGGATCACCCAGGCGAGCTCTTCCTGCAGCAGGCTGTTCACCTTGTTCTGTCGCAGACCGTCCATGGCGGCGAAGTTAGCCCGCACCACGTGGTGGGCGGTAACTTCGCGGCTTCGCCGATGCGCAACTTCTTCCGTGTGCTGCGCTACGCCGGGCCCTACCGGCGGTATGCCGTCCTGAACGTGGTGTTCAACCTGGTGAGCACGGTGTTCCACCTTGCCTCACTGCTGGTCTTCATCCCCTTCCTCAACCTGCTGTTCGGACAGTCCCCGGCACCGGCGGCCAGACCGCCCGTCGACTGGACCATCTCAGGGATCAGGCGCCTGCCGGACCTGTTCAATTGGCAGATGGGCCGATACATCCAGGAACACGGCCAGGTGGGCGGATTGGTCTTCATCTGTGTAGTGGTGGCCGCGTGCTTCCTAATGAAGAACCTCTTCCGGTATTTCGCCCTGTGGGCGATCGGGATCCTGAGGAACCGGGCCGTGCGCGACCTGCGCAACGCGCTGTACGATAAGGTGCTCGAGCTTCCGATGCGGTACCACACCGGCGAACGCAAAGGCAATATCATCAGCCGGATGACCAACGACGTCCAAGAGATCGAGTTCAGCATCATGAACTACATCGAGATGATCTTTCGCGAGCCGATCACGATCGTGCTTTCGCTCGCTATCATGATCGGCATCTCCTGGAAGCTCACGGTGATCGCGCTGCTCCTGCTGCCCATCAGCGGCTTGATCATCGGTCGCATCGGGAAGAGCCTGCGGAAGGAGGGCCTCCGCGCACAGCAGAAGGCAGCGGACCTGTTGAGCACCCTGGAGGAGACCCTCACCGGCATTCGTGTGATCAAGGCATTCAATGCTGAGGCGGCGATGCAGCAGCGCTTCCGGCGGGAGAACCAGATGCTCAACCTGCTGAACGTCTTCACCCTGCGCCGTCGCGACCTTGCATCTCCACTGAGCGAGTTCCTTGGTGCCTTGGTCATGGTGGCCTTGGTATATCTCGGCGGAAGCCTTGTGATCGGCAAGGATGCCAGTCTGTCCGGGGGGGAGTTCATTGGCTACATCATCCTGTTCAGTCAGCTGCTGGCACCGGCCAAAAGCTTCACTACGGGCTACTACTGGATCCGCAAGGGCAGCGCGAGTGCCGAGCGCATCTTCGAACTGCTGGCTGTGGAGAACACCGTGCGGGAAAGGACCGACGCCGGACCCATCGCCGCGTTCAATGACCGGATCGAATTCCGCGGGGTGACGTTCGCCTATGACAACACTCCCGTCCTCAGGGATATCGACCTGGTCCTGCCCAAGGGGAAGAGCGTGGCCTTGGTGGGAACGAGCGGTGGGGGCAAAACGTCCATGGCCGGCCTGCTGCCCCGGTTCTACGATGTCACCGCCGGGCAGGTGCTGATCGATGGAACGGACGTGCGCGACCTACGTGTGCATGACCTCCGTGCGTTGATGGGGATCGTCACGCAGGATAGCATTTTGTTCAACGACACCGTGGCAGGCAACATAGCGTTCGGGTCCAAGGGCGTGGGGATGGAAGCGATCGAGCAGGCGGCGCGCGTATCCAACGCGCACGAGTTCGTCAGCAGGTTGGAGCAAGGCTATCAGACCAACATTGGCGATGGCGGAAATCGGCTCAGTGGCGGTCAGAAACAGCGGATCGCGATCGCGCGCGCCGTGCTGAAGAACCCGCCGATCCTGATCTTGGACGAGGCGACCAGCGCGTTGGACACCGAGAGCGAACGGCTCGTCCAGGAAGCCCTGTACCGTATGATGGAGGGCCGGACCTCGCTGGTCATCGCGCACAGGCTCAGCACCATCCAGCATTGCGATGAGATCTGTGTCATGCAACAGGGGCTCATCGTGGAGCGTGGTACGCATCAGCGACTGTACGACCTGGGCGGGACCTATCGCCGCTTGTGCGATATGCAGGCCTTCGATTGAAACAGGATGCGTGACTATGCCTACTACGGGGACCTGACGCTGCGACAGCGGATCCTGAACATCGTCCGCGGTGTGTTCCGCATCGGCCCCCTGGAACGCTGGCTGCGCGAACGCACCGAGGGAAGCCCGGTCACCAGCCACTGGTGCCGCCTGATGCCGCCGGAATATGCCTATCCGAAGGGAAGCCACCGGACGATCGTTCGCGATGGGCTGACCTATGAGCTCGACCTGTCGAACGCCACCGATCACGGGGTCTATTTCGGCTATGCCGACCCGGGTGATGCGAATCTGATGGGGGCGATCGGACCGGACCATGTGGTCGTGGACATCGGTGGGAACATCGGGGTCCGGGCGATGGCCTTTGCACGCAGGGTGCCTCGGGGTCGTGTGATCACGCTGGAGCCGGACCCGGAGAATTTCGCCAAAGCGGTGCGGCATTTCTCCTTGAACGGCCTGGAGAACATCACCGCACTACGGGTCGGGGTCGGGCCGGAAGAGGCCACGCACCGGCTCTACCGGGTAGTGTCCAGCAATTCGGGCATGAACCGGATCATCACCCAGGGACCGGGGTCGGAGCTGGAACGGTTCCCCTTTCGCGAGGTGCGTGTACGTCGGCTCGATGAGATCCTCCAAGAGGCGGGTATCGGCCATGTTGATGTCATCAAGATCGACGTGGAAGGGTTCGAGATGGAGGTATTGAAAGGTTGCATGGACGTGCTGGAGCGTGACCACCCGTTGCTCTTTGTCGAGGTGGACGACGAAAACCTCAGGGACAACGGTTCCTCGGCCGGGGAACTTCTGGCTTGGCTGCGTGGGTCAGGTTATGCGACGCATGACGCCGAACGGGATGTTCCGTTGGAAGAAGGTCTGGAATTCGCCCATTGCCATTTCGATGTGCTCTGCCGACCGGTTTCCCAGCGGTCATGAGCCCTGGTCGCCGCCCAGGAATTCATCGCTGAAAAGCAGGTCCGACTCATAGGGATACCGGCTGATGTGGATGGCCTTCACCCTTTCGTAGAGCCGCTTTCGCAGCGTTTCGATGTTCCGGCGTGTGGCAGCCGAAAGGAAGATGCACTCCTCCTCGTGCATCCCGGCCATCCAACTGTGCTGCAGCTCCTCCAGGCCGTACTGTTCCCTTCGCTTGGGAGAAAGGTCATGCGGATCGAACGGCGCGGGATGATAGGCGTCGATCTTGTTGAAGACCACGATCATCGGCTTGGTGCCGGCGCCGATCTCGCTGAGCGTCTGCTTCACCGTGAGGTACTGTTCTTCGAAGTTGCGATGGCTGATGTCCACCACATGGATCAGCAGGTCCGCTTCACGTGTCTCGTCCAACGTGCTCTTGAAGCTTTCGATCAACTGGTGGGGCAGTTTGCGGATGAAGCCCACCGTGTCGCTCAACAGGAAGGGAAGATTGCCGAGCACGATCTTGCGCACGGTGGTGTCCAGCGTGGCGAAGAGCTTGTCCTCCGCGAACACATCGCTCTTGCTCAGCACGTTCATCAAGGTGCTCTTGCCGACATTGGTGTATCCCACAAGGGCCACGCGGACCAGTTTGCCCCGATTTCCACGTTGCGTGGCCATCTGCTTGTCGATGTTGCGCAACTGTCCTTTCAGGAGGGCGATGCGGTCGCGAACGATGCGTCTGTCCGTTTCGATCTCCTTTTCGCCGGCGCCCCCGCGCGTTCCCGTGCCTCCGCGCTGCCGCTCGAGGTGCGTCCATAACTTGGTGAGGCGCGGGAGCATGTATTCGTACCGGGCCAGCTCCACCTGTGTTTTTGCATGGGCGGTCCGAGCGCGCCGCGCGAATATGTCCAGGATCAGACGCGGCCGGTCGAGCACGGCGATACCCAATGCCTTTTCCAGGTTGCGCTGCTGGGCAGGGCTCAATTCATCATCGAAGATGACCACATCGACCATGTTCTCCTGGACCCATCGCTTGATCTCGGCAAGCTTGCCCGATCCGATGTAGGTCCTTCCGTCCGGCCTGTGCAGCCTCTGGACGAACCGCTTCAGGGTGCGGATGTCCGCCGTGGTCGCCAGGAATTCCAACTCGTCCAGATACTCCCTGACATGGTCCTCGTCCTGTGCATCGGAGATCACGCCGATGAGCACGGCACTTTCGACCTTCGCGGCCCCTTCGAGCGGATCGATCATGGGGACCTTCGTAAAGTGAGCACATGGTCGACCACGGCATCGAGCTCCTCCGGGGTCAGGATCCTGCCGTAGGCCATCATCGCACCACGGCCGTTCGTCACCACTGCGGCCACTTGCGCGCGGTCAAGCTTGGACACCGCCAGGTCCTTCGCGCCGCTCATGCCGAGTCGTCCGTCCCTCCCATGACAAAGCGCACATTGCGCATCGAAGATCCTGCCACCCGATGCGTTCGTGCTCGCGTCCGCTGGAAGTTGGCTCGACCCGTTCTCCACGCCATCGCAGGCGAACAGTGTCGCCACCATCAATACGACAGCGCTCCTGAGAACGGTCACATCCATCCGTACTGACTTCCGAATTCCGTGATCGGCCAGGGAATGGCCATCAGCATGATGACCAAAGCGAGCAGGTAGAACACCGCGACCCGAAGCTGCTTGCCTGGCTCGGTCCGTGCCCGTCTGGATAGGCTCCGCCCCAGGGTCACAAGCGCGATGGCGATCAGCATCATGGTGATATGCTCGTATTTCCAGAAGCGGGCGTGCACGGAGGCCATCGCATCGAACGACTTGAACCGCATGATATAGATGATGATGCCGAAGAGCAATTGCACATGGCAGAGCACCACTGCGATGATGGCCACCAAGCGCTCATAGACCAGGATCGGGCGACGCAGGACCAGGCCGCGCAAGGCCAAAAGACCGCCCCCGGCCACGAACAGCAGAACGCCATAACGCAGCAGGCTGTGGAAGAAGACCAGAAGGGATGCCGTCGAGTTCATGTCCGTGTTGGCGCCCGCGAAAATAGGCAGACCGTTACGGCTACATTTGGGCGATTTGGCAGGGCGAGGCGCATACGCGATCCCGATGGTCCTGGTCCTGTGCTCCCTTGCCCGGGCCCAGGACATCGCACCTGTCAACGGCCCGCAAGATCGCGACGTTCCGGTGCATGCATTCCTGCATGCCACCGTCCACGTCGATCCCACTACCGCATTGGCCGATGCCACGGTGATCGTGACCGGTGATCGGATCACGGAGGTCGGTCGCCGCGTCAAGGTCCCTGCCTATGCCGTACGATATGATCTGACCGGAGCCCATATCTGGCCGGGTGTGGTCGAGCCGTTCTGCGACCTCGGCATGAAGTCCTCGATGCAACGGTCAGGTAAGGAGAAAGGTGCACATCATTGGAACGACGCGGTCCATGCGACCACCATGGCGGCCGCTCTTTATGCGGAGGACAGCGTGCGAGCCCGTGCTTTTCGTGCGCAGGGGGTCGGCCTGGTCGTCACGCACCTGCGGGATGGCATCGTACAGGGGAGCGGAGCGGCGGTCCTGCTGGCCGATCGTTCGCCGGCACTCGATGTCCTGCTCCCCCGGGCATCCGCAAATTTCTCCTTGGACAAGGGGACTTCGAAGGATCCGTACCCCAGCTCGCGCATGGGTGCGATCGCCCTGCTCCGGCAGACCGTTCTTGATGCACGCTGGTATGCCAGGCAAGGCAGTGAACAGCTCAGGGACATCGACCTGGCCGCGCTGAACGACCTGTTGGACCTTCCGCTGGTGTTCGAAGCGAAGGATAGGAACGATGTGCTGCGGATCGCTTCCCTCTGCGAGGAGCTCGGCCTTCGGCCCATAGTGAAAGGCTGCGGCGATGCATACGCCCGCGCTTCGGAGATCGCAGCCACCGGTGTGCCTTTGCTCCTCCCGCTCGACCTGCCCGCTCCCCTGGACGTCACCGACCCGTTCGAGGCCATGGAGGTCCCGCTGTCCGATCTGAAGCATTGGGAGCTCGCCCCCCACAACGCGCATATCCTGCGGGACGCCGGTTGCACATTCGCATTCACCACGAGTGGTTCGGAACGGCCTGATGCGCTTTGGCCTGCACTACGTCGTGTGGTCCTGGCCGGTCTGGACACGGCCACCGCCATGGCCGCGCTCACTACGGTCCCCGCGGAGCTGTTCGGTCTGGACGATCAGGTCGGTGCGATCCGCCCAGGGATGCTTGCGGACCTGATCATCAGTACACGCCACCTCCTGGACCACCAGGACACGATCCTGGAGACCTGGGTGGCCGGAAGGCGGTTCGTGCAGGTGGATCGCAACCGCCCGGACGTGCATGGAACGTTCGACCTGAACCTGGATGCGCGGATCTACCGCTTGGAGGTTACCGGCATGGGGCCGACCCCCCGGGCCACCGTTCGGAACCTCACCGGTGACACGGCACGGGTGAAAGCGTCCGTGCAATTGGAGGGGCAAAGGGTCGGTCTGGCGTTCGAGGGCCGGAAGCTCGGCATCGCGGGACCGGTCCGATTGAACGGAATTCTTCATCGGGATGGTGCCATCTGGGACGGGCATGGGCAGATGCCGGATGGTCGCTGGATCGCCTGGAGCGCCTTGCGGCAGGTCGGAGAAGCGCCGGAGCGTGTGCGCATGGGCAGGGATGAACGAACCCTGGATAGTCTCTACGCCCTGCCACCAGGGGACATCTGGTATCCCGACATGGCCTTTGGCTCACCCCGGCCACAGGACACCCTGACCGCGATCTTCCGGCACGCTACGGTATGGTCGAACGGCCCGGATGGCATACTGCGGAACATGGATGTGTGTGTAGCCGGAGGGCGGATCAAGGCGGTGGGTCGCGATCTCCGGATCGCCACCTTGTTCCCCGGTAGACATCCTCCCCTGGTGGAGGAGATCGACGCGACCGGCAAGCACCTCACGTGCGGGATCATCGACGAACATGCGCACATCGCCATCAGTGGAGGCGTGAACGAATCCGGAGAGGCAAACTCGGCGGAGGTCCGTGTGGGCGACGTCATCGATCCGGATGCCATCGCGATCTACCGGTCCCTGGCCGGGGGGGTCACCACGGTGCAGCAATTGCACGGATCGGCCAATCCCATTGGTGGTCAGAGTTCGCTGATCAAACTGCGTTGGGGGCGCGATGCGGACGGGCTTCGCATCGCCGACGCTCCCAAGTTCATCAAGTTCGCCCTGGGCGAGAACGTGAAACAAAGCTGGTCGACACGGGCCACCCGCTATCCCCGGACGCGCATGGGGGTCGAACAATTGATGATGGATGCCTTCCAGCAGGCGCGGGAAGTGCAGCGATCCCAGGATGCCTATGCGGCCTTGCGACCGAAGGAACGTGCCCTGACCCCTGCGCCGCGACGTGATCTGCGCCTTGAAGCGTTGGCCGAGGTGCTGCGCGGCGAACGGCACATCACCTGCCATAGCTATGTGCAGAGCGAGATCCTCATGCTCCTGCGCCTGGCCGACAGCCTGGGCTTTCACGTGAACACCTTCACCCACGTGCTCGAGGGCTACAAAGTGGCCCCCGAACTCCGTGCGCATGGTGCTTCCGCGAGCACCTTCAGCGATTGGTGGGCCTACAAGTTCGAGGTGTACGAGGCGATCCCTTACAATGCCGCCCTGATGCAGGAGGCCGGTGTGAACACGGCCATCAACAGCGATGACGCCGAGATGGAACGGCGATTGAACCAGGAGGCCGCCAAGACCATGAAATACGGCGGAACAACGCGGGAGAAGGCCTGGGAAATGGTGACCCTCGGCCCAGCACGCATGCTCCATCTCGATCAGCGCATGGGCAGCGTGGAGGTCGGTAAGGATGCCGATCTGGTGCTCTGGACCGATGATCCGCTCACGATCGATGCTCACGTGGTGATGACGCTCGTCGACGGGGTGCCCTATTTCGATGCCGAGCGCGACAAGGAGCTGCGCAGCGCCATCGTGGCCGAACGCCAGCGGATCATCGGTCGCATGCTCGCCGAACAACGCGCCGGTGCCAGGGTCAGGAAGGCCAGGGTACAACGGGAGGGACAATGGCATTGCGAGAGCCTGGGACAACGCCCATGAAAACCATCCCGTTCCTCCTGCTCCTATCGACCGTGTGCCACGCCATGGGCCAACGTCCGGAGCCGGCACCGGTGCAGACCAGGAGCATACTGGTCCAAGGGGGTACGGTGCACGTGGGCGACGGTCGTCTGATAATGGATGGTGTGGTCGGTTTTCGGAACGGCAGGATCGACCATGTCGGGAATGTGGCGACGGTGACCGCCACCTACGATACCGTGATCGACGCCCGGGGCATGGAGGTCTATCCTGGCCTGATCCTGCCCGACGCCACGCTGGGGCTCGGTGAGATCGATCAGGTGAACGCCACCATGGACGAGCGCGAAGCGGGCGACCGGACGCCGGAGGTGCGCGCGATCGCCGCCTACAATGCCGATTCACGGATCATCCCCACCGTGCGTCGCAACGGCGTGCTTCTCGCGCAGATCTGTCCAAGGGGGGGTATCATCAGCGGCACGAGCAGTATCGTCCAACTCGATGCCTGGGGAACCTCGGATGCCACGGTCCGGGTGGACGATGGCGTCCATCTTGTCTGGCCGGACCGGTATGACAGGAACGGGTGGTGGGCCGAACCAGGTCCTACCGTGAAGGCGGAGGCGAACAAGCGGGAGGCGATCCTATCGGAATTGGAGGACCGCTTCCTCAGGGCGAGCGCATATGCCCAGCGTACGCACCCCGATCCGGTGGATGTCCGGTCGGAGGCATTGAAGGGACTTTTCACGGGTGCACGCACCCTGTTCGTGCACGCGGACGAGGCGATCGCGATCCAGGAGGCCGTGCTGTTCGCACGCCGTGTGGGTGTGCAGCGCATGGTCCTGGTCGGAGGGTATGACGCGTGGCGCGTCGGGGACCTGCTTCGCGAGAACAAGGTGCCGGTGATCCTTCGACGCCTGCACAGCCTGCCGCTCCGGGAGGATGACGATATCGATCTGCCTTATCGCCTGCCCGCACTGATGAAGGCGCAGGGGTTGACCTTCTGCCTGGGTTATTCGGGTGGAATGGAACGCATGGGGTCCAGGAACCTACCGTTCGTGGCCGGCACGGCCGCCGCATATGGCCTGGATCCGGAGGAGGCACTTCGCGCCGTGACCTTCGATGCCGCCCGGATACTGGGGATAAGTAATGATTATGGCTCCTTGCAGGAAGGTCTGTCAGCGACCCTGTTCATTTCGCGTGGCAATGTTCTGGACATGCGCACCAATGATGTGGTCATGGCGTTCATCGATGGCCGGGCCCTTCATTTGGATGGCATCCAGGAGTCCCTTTTCGAGCGCTACCGAAGGCATAACGCGGGTCCTGGACATTGAACCGGTACCTGTTTGTCAACAAGGACCGGTGTGCATCGGATACCTGTTCGAGGCCCGCGCAGGTCTGAAATGCGCCACTTTCGGCCTACGGCGCGACTGACCATGCACCAGCGTTCTCTCGAGCGTGCATCGTGAGCATGTCGGAACGCCCTGAGCTGGAAAGACAATGCAACTGGAACTGCTTTACAGCCCCTGGCGGGCCACCCGTGTCTTTTTGATAGTGCTCGGAGCCTTGGTGGCCATGCATCTTCTCGTGGCTTTCTGCCACCTCTTTCTGCATTGGCCCGTCAATGCCCTGACCATCCTGTTCGATCTGGACGCGGAGAACAACGCGCCCACCTTCTACAACTGCTTCCTGTTCTTCGTCGGGGCGTTCTTCTTTTATCTCGCTTGGCGGATCGAGGAGAGGCGCCCACGATGGCCCTGGTATCTGATGGCGGTGGTGTTCGTGTTCCTGGGGTTCGATGAAGGCGCGCAGGTCCATGAGCAGTTCATGCTCGTCACCCTGCGGATGATGGACTGGAAGTTCGGGGAGATGGGCATGCTCTACTATGCCTGGTACATACCATATGGCCTGGCAACCCTGGCCCTAGCGCTGCTGTTGGTCCGGTGGCTCTTCCGGCTGGATCCCCGTACACGCTGGGGCATGGTGGTCGGTGGAGTGATCTACGTGACGGGTGCGGTGTTCTTCGAGTCGATCAGTGGCGACATTGCCGAATCCATCGGGGACGTCGATCTGGGCATGAACGGTGCATACGTCACCGTGGTGACCTTCGAGGAGACCTTTGAGATGCTGGGACTGATCATCTGCAACCATTTCGTTCTGGAACGTCTGGCCCGCGCGCAGTTGGAGTTGCGGTTCCGGCCGGATACGGACCGATAGGCGGATTGGGCGGTTACATTTGGCGCCGTGGGATCGAAGGACGACGCCATCGCGGGCCTCATGGACCTGGCGATAGAAGCCGCCCTGAAGGCGGGTGCGGCCATTCGCGAAGTATATGGATCGGCGTTCGCCGTGGAGCTGAAATCGGACGATTCACCATTGACCGAGGCGGATGGACGGGCGCATGCCGTCATTGCGGACGTGCTCAAGACCTCGCGCCTCCCCGTGCTCAGTGAAGAAGGTGCCCGGACCGATCCGGAAGTGCGGCAGCAATGGCGGCGCTACTGGCTCGTGGACCCGCTGGACGGGACCAAGGAGTTCATCCGTCGCAATGGGGAATTCACGGTGAACATCGCCTTGATGGGCAGGGACGATGAGCCGCTGTCCGCGCTTGGTGCCGCCACACCCCTGGCCGGTGTGATCTATGTTCCGGTGAAGGACGTGCTCTATTTCGCCTGGCCGGCCGGTGGTGCCTGGAGGCAGGAACGCGCCGGAACCTTGAACGGGAGCGGCGCGTATGAACGCACCGCGCAGAGCGAGCGATTGCCCGTGGACCACCAACGAGACGCCTTCACCATCGTGGCCAGCCGGTCCCACCGGAGCCCGGAAACCGAGGCCTTCATCGCGCGCATGCGACAGGAGCACGGCCATGTGGAACTGGCGAGCATGGGCAGCGCCTTGAAGATCTGCCTGGTGGCCGAGGGAACGGCCGATGTCTATCCACGTTACGCGCCCACCATGGAGTGGGATACCGCCGCGGGGCATGCCATTGCGCGCCAGGCCGGCCGTGAGCTTTTCGATCTGACCACCAATGCGCCGATGCGTTACAACAAACATGACCTGGTGAACCAGTGGTTCATCGTTCAATGACCGCCCATGGCAACTAAGAGCAAGAAAAGCCAAGCACGTAAAAGCACCCGGAAAGTGGCCCTGATAACGGGGGTCACAGGTCAGGACGGCGCCTACCTCAGCGAACTCCTGTTGAACAAGGGCTACGAGGTGCACGGCGTGAAGCGCCGCAGCTCGCTGTTCAACACCGACCGCATCGACCACCTCTACCACGACATGCACGAGAAGGGCAAGCCCTTCTACCTGCACTATGGCGACCTGACCGATAGTGTGAACTGCCTGCGTTTGGTGCAACAGGTGCAGCCGGACGAGATCTACAACCTCGCGGCCATGAGCCATGTGCACGTGAGCTTCGAGATGCCCGAGTACACCGCCAACGCCGACGGCATCGGTACGCTCCGCTTCCTGGAGGCCATCCGCATCCTCGGCCTGGAGAAGAAGACCAAGTTCTACCAGGCCTCCACCTCCGAACTCTACGGCGGGGTACGCCCCCACGCCCAGAACGAGGAGACGCCCTTCCACCCACGCAGCCCCTACGGCGTGGCCAAGCTCTACGGCTTCTGGATCACCAAGAACTACCGCGAGAGCTACGGGATCTTCGCGTGCAACGGCATCCTCTTCAACCACGAGAGCCCGCTGCGTGGCGAGACCTTCGTGACGCGCAAGATCACCCGCGCCGCGGCCAAGATCAAGCTCGGCCTGCAGGACACGCTCTACCTGGGCAACCTGGACGCCAAGCGCGACTGGGGCCACGCCAAGGATTACGTGGAGGGCATGTGGCTGATGCTGCAGGCGAAGAAGCCAGACGATTACGTGCTCGCCACCGGCAAGACCTACACCGTGCGCCATTTCGTGGACCTGGCCTTCGGCGAGGTGGGCATCAAGCTCGAATGGAAGGGGAAGGGCGGCAACGAGAAGGGCTACGACAAGAAGACCGGCAAGGTGCGCGTGGCGATCGATCCGCGCTACTACCGCCCGGCCGAGGTGGACCACCTGGAGGGCGACCCGCGCAAGGCCATGCGCGAGCTGGGCTGGAAGCACAAGTACGACCTGAAGGCCCTGGTGAAGGAGATGATGGCCAGCGACCTGGCGCTCTTCAAACGCGACGTGTACCTGAAGAAGGGCGGCCACAAGATCCTGCACCAGGAGGAGTGATCGCTGAAGCGATCGATCCGGTAAGGGCGTATCATGGAACGCCCCAACATCGACAATGATGAACAAGAACGACAAGATCTACGTGGCGGGCCACCGGGGCATGGTGGGCAGCGCCATCGTCCGCAAGCTGCAGGCCGAGGGCTTCACCAACATCGTCACCCGCACCAGCAAGGAGCTCGACCTGAAGGAGCAGCAGGCGGTGCGCGACTTCTTCAACGCGGAGAAACCCGATGTGGTGGTGCTTGCCGCGGCCAAGGTCGGTGGCATCCACGCCAACAACGTGTACCGCGCGCAGTTCCTGTACGAGAACCTGATGATCGAGAGCAACGTGATCCATTCCGCTTACGAGAACGGTGTGCGGAAGCTGCTCTTCCTTGGTTCCTCCTGCATCTACCCGAAGATGGCGCCGCAGCCGCTGAAGGAGGAGAGCCTGCTCACCGGTTTGCTCGAACAGACCAACGAGCCTTACGCCATCGCCAAGATCGCTGGCATCAAGCTGGCCGAGAGCTACCGCCGCCAGTACGGCTGCAACTACATCAGCGCGATGCCCACGAACCTGTACGGGCCGAACGATAACTACGACCTGAACAACAGCCACGTGCTGCCCGCGCTCATCCGCAAGTTCCACACGGCCAAGGTCACCGGCGCGCCCAGCGTGGAGGTCTGGGGCACGGGCTCGCCCATGCGCGAGTTCCTGCATGTGGACGACCTGGCGGACGCCTGCTTCTTCCTGCTCCAGCACTACAACGAGGAGCTCTTCGTGAACATCGGCACCGGCGAGGACCTCACCATCAAGGCGCTGGCCGAGATGATCCAGGGGATCGTCGGGTACGAAGGTGAACTGAAGTGGAACACCGACAAACCGGATGGCACGCCGCGCAAGCTGATGGACGTCGGCCGTCTACATCGGCTCGGTTGGAGGCATAGGATCGGATTGCGCGAGGGGATCACCGCCGTCTACGCCGAGTTCACCGGAAGCGAACTGGCCAGGGTCTGATACTTGGGCGGACACTACCCCGCACTGCACCAGGACACCTACTTTCGCCGGTCCGAAGCAGTGACGTGCCATTCCGCCGGTCCATCCGCCCCTGGACGCCCTTCGTTCCGGTCCTCCTTGCCTGCAGCCTATCGGCCCAGCAGAACGATGTGGTGCTGGAACGCGACCACTACCTCGATCTGGAACGCAATGCGGCCTGCATCGGTGCTCGGTACCATACCGGCCTGAAGCCTGTGATCGAGAGCCGGGCGGACCTGACAGGCGTGATGGGCTACCGCAAGGACACCACCAGGCGGTATTACTGGCTTACAGAACTGTTGTTCCGTCGGCATCTCCTCGTGTTCAACAAGGGTGATGTCCATCTGCGTGCCGACCCCATGTTCAGTCTCGAGCTTGGGCAGGACTTCCGGGACCAGACCGAGTTCTCCGACACCACGCGCTTCTACCAGAATACCCGTGGTTTCTGGGTCAGTGGTGACATCGGTCCGCGGGTCTCCTTCCAAACGGCGTTCCACGAGAACCAGGCGCTCTACCCCCAGTACCTCTATATCTTCACGAAGAACGCGGGCGTGGCACCCGGCCAGGGTCGTGTGAAGCCGTTCAATGGACGCGCATATGATTTCGGCTGGGCCACGGGCAATGTGAGCTGGAGCCCGCGGGGATGGTTGAACGTCCAGCTCGGGCAGGGCAAGCAATTCGTGGGGCACGGCTACCGGAGCATGATCCTCAGCGACAACTCGAGTCCATTCCCCTATCTGAAGTTCAGCGCCCTCCTTTGGGAACAGCGCCTGCAATACACCACCACTTATGCACGCCTTCAGATGCTCGAGCGACTGAGCACGGGTAGCGAAGGCGAACAGCTGTTCTACTGGAAACGTGCCACCTTCGATCATCTGAGCCTCTCCCTGGGCCGGGTGGAGGTGGCCCTGTTCGAGGGTACGATCTGGCGTGATATCGACCAGAACGGTGTGCGTCCGTTCAATGCGCTGGAGATGAACCCCGTGCTCGGGATCAACACGCTGGTGAACGGGTTCCGCGGTGATGCGAAGGAGGTCCTCGGCCTTGATCTGCGCGTGAAACTGACCAACGCGATGTACGTTTATGGGCAGGCCGTGACCGACGATCCGGGTAACGCGCGGTTCGGCTGGCAAGGCGGGGTGCGCTGGTTCGACCTGTTCCACCAGGACCTGCACCTGCAGTTGGAATACGATCAGGCCAGGCCTTTCCTCTACGCACATCGCTACCCTCTCGTGAACTACGCCCATCAGGCCCAGCCGTTGGCCCATCCTTTTGGCGCCTATTTCAATGAGGCGGTCGCGATCCTGGAGGCGCGGATCAAGGGGCACGTGCTCCTCCAAGGCAAGTTGAACGTGGGAACGTACCATCTCGACAGTTCGTCGACCGAGAACCATGGGGGAGACATTTTCGCGGCGGACGATGAGATGGGCACCAACGACGGCATCCTGAAGAGGCAGCTGGTCTTTCTCGACCTCAACGCGAGCTACCTGCTCAATCAGATGTACGATCTCAGGTTCACGGTGGGTTACATGATGCGTGATCTGACCCCGGCGCCGGACCAGCTCAACTCGGGCTATCTGTACTTCGCGCTGCGAACGCCCATCTTCAACCGCTACTATGATTTCTAAGTGGATTTGAGGGAGCACGACTACATACTCGTCCTGAGCTGTTTCACGGCCTTCGTGGTGGTCCTGTTCACCATGCCTTCCCTGATCAAGGTGGCCCGCATGAAACACCTGGTCGATGAACCTGGGGACGCACGCAAGCTGCACGCGCGGAGCGTGCCGACCATCGGTGGGATCATCATTTTCGCCGCCGTGATCTTCAGCTATGCGCTGTGGTTCCCCAAGGCCGAGCTCATCGGCTATCCCGACCAGGGGTACAGGGCGCTGTATCTCGCAATGGGCGAGGCCTACAAGGACTTCAAGTTCGTGATCGCGGTCATGGTGCTGCTGTTCTTCATCGGAGTGAAGGACGACATCATCGGGTTCTCACCGGTGAAGAAGCTGGTGGGCCATATGATCGTCGGCTACATCCTGGTCATCATGGCGGACATCCGCATCACCAGCATGCACGGCCTGTTCGGTGTCTATGGCTTGAGCCAGCCGATCAGTATCGCGTTCTCCCTGTTCACCTACGTCGTACTGGTCAATGCGTTCAACCTGATAGACGGTGTGGACGGGTTGGCCGGTGGGATCGGGCTGATCGCTTCGTTCGTCTACGGCGTCTGGTTGTACATGGCGGGGGATGTTGCCACGGCCTTGCTTGCGATGGTGCTGGCCGGCGCTCTCGCAGGGTTCCTCGTGTTCAATCTCCACCCGGCGAGGGTGTTCATGGGCGATAGCGGGTCACTGATCATCGGGGCCATCGTCTCGGTGCTGGCGATGAAGGTGGTGGACCACGATGTCACGCATCTGCCGGAATACCTGCGCCGCGTGCCCACTCCGGTGTTCGCCATGGCGGTCATAGCGTATCCGCTGGTGGACACGTTCCGGATCTTCATCCACCGCTCGGCACGGGGCGTTTCCCCTTTCGCGGCGGACAAGAACCACATCCACCACCGACTGATGGCGCTCGGCGTGGGACACCGGGGAACGACGGCCCTGCTCTATACGTACTCGGTGTTGATCATCGCGCTCAGCCTGTTGACACGGTCCTGGCATCCCAACATCGGCATGATGGTCCTGGCGTCCACGGCGCTGGTATTGGCCTTGCTGCCCTTTGCCATTCCCCTTCCAAGGCCGCGCATATGAGGGGTTGGGCATGCATGGCAGCGATCGGCCTGGGTCTGGGTGCCGCCGGGCAACCGGGCCTGTTCCCCTTGGGCCGGACCATGGAGGCTCCATTCGCCGCGGGGCTGCATCACTACAAGGCCAGGGTCCATACGGCATTCCGGCCATTGTTGAAGTCCGATATATCCACCGTAAAGGACGCGGACAGCCTTCCCGCGTCGTCCGTGCTGCCCATCCTGGACCGCTGGGCGACCGGAACGGGTCGCAAGTTCCGTGGGTCGCCGCTGGTCGATGCGGTCGGGGGCCTGTCCGCCGGTCAGGGCACGAACGTCGTGCATCGCACCGGGGCGGGGCTCTGGTTGGAATACGATCCGCACCCTGCGGTCTCCCTGCACCTGGACGGCATGGCGTGGAACGAGCGGTTCCCCGAACATCTTGACACGCTCGTCCGCCACACGCAAGTGGCGCCCGGAGAAGGCTATGCCTACGGAAAGGGACCGGCCTTCTCCCACTACGACTGGAGCGCCCATGTCAGTTGGACAACAGGCAAGTATTTCAACATCACCTTGGGCCGGGGCAAGAACTTCATCGGTGAAGGCTACCGATCGCTCATGCTGTCCGACAATGCGTACGGCTATCCCTACCTGCGTATCACCACCACCGCCTGGAAGGTGCGCTACACGAACCTCTATACCCTGATGTCGGACATCCGACAGTCCGAAGGCGATCCGAACAGTTTCCGGAAGAAGGCGGCCGCCATCCACTACCTGGACCTTGACATCTACAAGGACCGGGTGAACATCGGGCTTTTCGAGGCGATCGTCTGGCAGGACGATCAGCACGGTTATCCACGCGGCTATGACTTCAACTATTGGAATCCGATCCTGTTCTACCGTCCGGTGGAGTACCAGGTAGGGTCGCCGGACAACGCTCTGCTCGGCTTTGCGCTGAACATCAAGGTCAGGCGCAACACCTTGTTCTACTCCCAATTGGTCTTTGACGAGTTCCTGCTCAACGAGGTGCGTTCAGGGAATGGTTGGTTCGCGAACAAGCAGGCCTTCCAGCTCGGACTGATGGCCTACAACGCGTTCCACCGGCCGGGCTTCGACATCCGATTGGAGTTCGACTATGTGCGCCCGTTCACCTACTCGCACGAGGATACGCGGCAGAACTATGCGCACTTCAACGAACCCCTGGCACATCCGTACGGGGCGAATTGCCAGGAGGCACTGACGATCGTGGAGCAGCGTGCCGGGCGCTGGTCGTTCCGCGAGCATTTCAGCTTTGCCGTGCTCGGGGCCGATACGGGCGGATACAACCTCGGCAATGACATTTTCGCCACGCCGGACGATCGTCCACCACGTGATGCGGAGGGCCGCAGGCAGAACTACGGGTACTACTTGGGCGGCCCGCGGCCGGTGCGGTTGATATACAATGAACTCCGGGCGGGCTATGCCCTGCTGGCGCGAGCCGGCCTGAGCCTGGAGGCCTCCTATATCTTCCGGTCGAGCACGCCGACGGAAGGAGATCCGATGCTCACCCATACGGTGATGCTCGGCCTGGTCTGTCGCTTCCACGACCGATACGTCGATCAGGCCGCGCGCTCCACGCCGCGATGAGCGGCACATGAAGACAACGGCTATTTTTGCGGCCGCCGAACCGTGTCCCGCCCCGCTGCTTCATACGCATCCAGTTCCTTCGGTGCCCGCCTGCGCGACGTGGCCCTGCTGTTCAAGCTGCGGCTCTCAGGCCTGGTGGTGTTCTCGGCACTGCTGGGCTATCAGATGGGATGGGCCGATGGCGGCTTCGATCCAGCCGGTCTGCTGGTCCTGGCCTTCGCCGGCCTACTGGTGACCGGCGCTTCCAATGCGTTCAACCAGGCCCTGGAAGTGGAGACCGATGCACGGATGCTCCGCACCGCTGACCGGCCATTGGTCCGCGGCACGATGGCAATGCGTACCGCCCTGGTCCTGGCCACGGTGGCGGGCATCGCCGGTGTGGCCCTGCTCGCCGCCGCTTTCGGTCCGCTCACGGCCGTGCTGGGCATGCTTTCCCTTGTGATGTACGTGGCGTTGTACACGCCCATGAAACGCCATACGCCTTGGGCCGTGCTGGTCGGCGCCTTTCCCGGCGCCTTCCCCCCCCTGCTGGGCTACGTGGCGGCCACCGGTCATTTCGGGCTGGGCCCCGGGTTGTTGTTCGCCATGCAGTTCATGTGGCAATTCCCCCATTTCTGGTCGATCGCCTGGCTTGTGGAGGAGGACTATGCGCGCGCAGGGTTCCATCTACTGCCCTCCCGGGGTGGTTCGGACCCCCAAAGTGCCTTCCTCATCCTCGTCTACACCCTTTTCGTTATCCCCGTTGGCATGCTGCCCTGGGTGTTCGGTCTTAGCGGACAGTGGAGCATGTGGGTCGCGGTAGGTGCCGGACTCTGGATGTTGTGGCCCGCCTTCCGCTTGTTCCGTTCGTTGGACAAACGGGATGCACGCCGGCTCATGTTCGCGAGCTTCCTCTACCTGCCGGTGGTGCAGCTGGCCTATGTCATCGACCGCACATGAACCCTGCTGAAGGAACATCGGGGTCGCACGAAAGGCCCCTGGAAGGGAGGAGGATGAGCACACGACGGATGCTCACGTATCTGCTGCTCTTCGCCATCGTCATGTTCTTTGCGGGGCTGACCAGTGCCTATGTGGTGAGCATGAGCGGCGGTTATTGGGTCCGGGTCCGTATCCCCAACGCTTTCTACATCAGCACGGTGGTGATCATCGCCAGCAGCCTGACCGCTCAGATGGCCCTGGTCGGCACGCGTCGGGGGAGGCCGGATACCGCACCGCTCTGGTTGTTGCTCACGCTGATCGGAGGGGTGGGCTTCACCTGGAGCCAGTTCCGGGGGTGGTCCGAACTCGTGCAAGGTGGCAACCATCTCGTGGGAAAGGTCCTGGACAATTCGGGTGTCTATGGGGTCGATTACACGATCACCAAGAACGGGGAACCCCTCGTATTGGCCGATGGCATGTTCTACCTCGCTTCCGACGTGGACCACCGCCATGCCTTGAACGCGGAGTTGAACGAGCAGCGCAACAATGCGAGCTCGTACATCTATGTGCTCACCGCGGCCCACCTGACGCATCTGGCCTTCGGCCTGCTCGCGCTCCTGGTGATGACGCTGAAGGCCTGGCAAGGGCGCTATTCAGCCGCTGACCATGCCGGGCTCTGGTCGGGGGTCCTGTACTGGCATTTCCTTGCCGGACTGTGGGTCTACCTCCTTTTGTTCTTGACCTTTGTTCACTAACATTGCGGCCATCTGAAAGACCATGTCGGGAGAAGCCACGAAGACCCTGAGCAACGACGTCCTTTGGGGCGGCGGCCGCAGTCCGTTCAGCATCAGCTACGGGAAGATGATGATGTGGTTCTTCCTGGTCTCGGACGCGTTGACGTTCAGTGGCTTATTGGTCGCCTACGGTTTCGTTCGGCATTCGACCACCGAGGCATGGCCCATCGGTGAGGAGGTGTTCCGGGCGCTTCCCTTTCTCCACGGCAGCTATCCGTTGATGTATGTGGCCCTGATGACGGCCATCCTCATCTTCAGTTCGGTGACCATGGTGCTGGCCGTTGAGGCCGGTCATCGGATGGACAAGAAGGGCGTCATCAAGTGGCTTTTCCTGACCGTACTGGGCGGGGCTTTCTTCGTCGGTTCACAGGCCTGGGAATGGAAGCACTTCATCCATGGCGGTGGAGGCTACATCATCACGGCGGAAGGGTCGAAATACTGGGTGCACAACGAAACGCACGACACCCATGATCCGGCACATGCCCCTGGATTCCACCTGGTGCAGGCCGAAACAGGCCACTACCTCCTGGGTGATCACGAACTGGAGGGCGAGGAGGCCATGCACGTGTGGAACGAGCGCGTGAACTATGTGGATGGTGCGAACATGGTGCGGAACGAGTACGGGCCACCGCAGTACGCCAACTTCTTCTTCTTCATCACCGGGTTCCATGGTTTCCACGTCTTCAGTGGCGTGATCATCAATCTGATCGTTCTGATCATGGTGATCCAAGGGGTTTTCCACCGGCGTGGCCACTACGAAATGGTGGAAAAGGCCGGCCTCTACTGGCACTTCGTGGACCTCGTCTGGGTGTTCGTCTTCACCTTCTTCTATCTCCTCTGACATGGAGCGCGACGACATCATCGAATACAGCCTCGACGCACACCACAGCGAGGAGGACGGCCGGAAGATCCGCGCCAAGATCTGGCGGGTCACCGGCCTGCTGGCCATCGTCACGGCGGTCGAGGTCACCCTTGGCGCGTTCTGGCATGAATGGTTCCCCGAGGCCTGGCACCTGGTGAAATGGACCTTCGTGGTGCTCACGTTGGTGAAGGCCACCTACATCGTGATGACCTTCATGCACCTGGGCGATGAGCGCAGGAACATCCGTGCGATCATCCTCCTACCCTATGCGTTGTTCATCCTCTACCTGATCTTCATCGCGATCTGGGAGTCGAACCACGTGCATTGGTCCCTCGAACTGTTCCAATGACCCCGCGATGAGGCCATCCAGCAAAAGCGCGAAGATCGCGGTGCTGGGGGGGCTGGCGGTGTTCATCCTGCTCATCTTCCTTTTCTTCTCGCCGGCATTGGGGCTGGTGAAGCACCATTTCACCTATCTGCCCCATTACGGACCGAAAACGGTGAACGCCCCGGGCGACACCACCTACTTCTCGGTGCCGCCCTTTGCCTTCACGGACGAGAACGGCCGGACGGTGACGGACAGGACCGTGGCGGGCAAGATCCTGGTCGTTGATTTCTTCTTCACGCGTTGCACCACCATCTGCCCCCGCATGGGAGCGGAGATGCAGCAGTTGCAATTGAAGCTCAACGATCCGGCCTATGCTGACGTTCTCTTCCTCAGCCATACTGTGGACCCGGAGCATGACTCCGTGGAAGTGCTGAACGCATACGCGCAACATCTCCAGGCCGATACCAGCCGTTGGAAGTTCCTCACGGGCAGCAAGCACGATATCTACCTCCAGGGTTCCGAAGGCTATTTTCTGGCCGCGCGCGAGGAGGTCATGGCGCCGGACGGGTTCCTGCACTCCGAAATGTTCGTTCTCGTTGACAAGGACCGCCATATCCGGGGCTACTACGACGGTACCAAGACCGCCGAAGTGAGCAAACTGGCCGGGGACATCAAGATGCTGTTGAAGGAGGAGAAGATCAAGGCCAAGGAGAAGCGCTCCTGATCCCAGCTGTAACCGGTTACCCAGGCCATGTCCGAGCCCTTCCCGAATCCATTGCTCCGTATTCCTGAAGCCCAGGCGAAACGAGGGATCTGGATCTTTTCCGGCATCGTATTCCTGGCCGTGGTCGTGTTGGGCCGTGTGCAGATGCCCGCGCCGGACGGGTTGGACCCCCATCTATTCGCGCGGACCAATGCGGTGCTCAACAGCATGGTGAGCCTGCTGCTCCTGGCCGGACTGTTCTCGGCGCGGGCGAAGCGCTGGGGCCTGCACCGCCGGATCATGCTCACGGCGATGGCCCTGTCCATCCTGTTCCTGCTGTCCTACATCCTGCATCATTTGTTCGCGGGCGAGACCCGGTTCGGCGGCACGGGAGCGATCAAGGGGATCTATCTGGTGATCCTCGCCTCGCACATCATCCTGGCGGCCACGTCGCTGCCCTTCATTCTGATCACGGTCTACCGGGCACTCTCCGGAAAGTACCCGGCGCACCGCAGACTGGCCCGCCGTGTCTGGCCGGTGTGGTTCTATGTGAGCGTGACGGGTGTGGTGGTCTACCTGATGATCAGCCCGTACTACTGAGCCCTACCTTTGCGTCATGGCCCCGCGCACCCTTCCGCTTTTGACCGCGCTCCTCCTGCTGACGCTGATCCCGGGTGACCTCTTCGCACAGGGTTGTGCGATGTGCAAGGCCACGGTGGAGAGCGCCCAGGACAACGGGGTATTCGGCGGAGCGCAAGCCATAGGCAGCGGGCTGAACAACGGCATTCTCTATCTGATGGCAGTGCCCTACGTACTGCTGTTCCTGCTCTTCCGGAAGCGCATCGTGGGCTTCTTCCGGGAGTTCGCAACGGCGAAAGGCTGATCCGAGGTGACCGTACAGGTGGACGTGGCCATTCAGGTTTACGGCAAGCCCGCACAGACCGCAGTGACCTTGCTGAGCCTGTTGCGGCACAGCGGTGGTCGTATCCACCGCATCTGGTTCGTCGAGGAGAAGCGACAACCCTTCTCGGCCAGGTTCGATCGGATCCATGCCCATCTGGGGCGACGTTTGGTGCGATATCGACCGCCATTGTGGATCGGCGCACGGCAATTGCCGGCGCGGTGGATGTACCGGATGCGGCCGGTCCGCCTTTCATTGCGCTATCAGCGCGCATGGGAGATGAGCGACCAGCCCTACCTGTTCATCACGCACAACGACGTCCTGTATACCGGCGACATCATCGGCAGCTTGCTCACCCGGATCCAAGGGCATATCGCCGCAGGGCCGGTGGGGCAGTGTTGGAATTGCCCGGCCTGGAGCGCGAAGGTCTGTTCGCCGGAGACCTTCATGCACTACCGACCCAGCTACGAAGAATGGACACGGCTGTCGACCATGCACCCTGGTGCGCGCGCCGATCGGTACAGTGATGTCATCGATCCGACACGACCGTGGCCGCTTCCGGAGTGCCGGGTCAACGAGTGGTCGATGCTCGTCGATCTCGCGCGGGCGCGCCCTGCGACCCTGCCGCTCGGACAGGCCGTGCCGCTTGGTGCCTCTCACGGCATGGATACCGGAACCCAATGGTTCCATGACGTGCTCAACGCCGGTCATACGGTCGCCCACATGGACATCACCCCGTATGCCTTGCACGCCTGGGCGAGCAGCTCAGGAGGTGGATACCCTGCCCTTGCGGACAGAAAGGAATACGACCGTGGCGAAGCCCTTGCTCTGGACCACTTGCGGTCGAACTACCCGGAGTTCGGGCCTTGACCCCATGCTATATTCGCACCGCGTTCTTTCCATTGCTTATCCAGAAAGGCGGAGGGACTGGCCCTGTGAAGCCTTGGCAACCATCGTCGCGCCGAAGTCAGCTGCAATGCTGACGCACGCGGACGTCCGATGATCGGTGCCAAATCCAGTCCGCCGTACGGCGGAGAAGATGAGCCGTGATCAGGAAGCAGTGCCTCGTGCAGTGATGCCTCATCCGGTCCGTCGGGTGGGGCTTTTGTCTTTCTGGTGGTGAGAGTGGTGAGGGTGGAGAGAATGGTGAGAAAGTGCTCGGCGCTCTGGGGCCACGTTCTCACCACGTTCACTCTTATCGCCATTCTCCCCGCATTCGCATCCGGAAAGCACGCACATACGAGCACGCAATGACCGACCTCGAACGCATCGCCGCCCAACGCATCCTCGTCCTCGACGGGGCCATGGGCACCATGATCCAGAAGCTCGGCCTGCACGAGGCGGACTTCCACCCGAAGGGCATGGAGAACCACCCCGTGCTGCTGAAGGGCAACAACGAGCTGCTCTCGCTCTCGAGGCCCGAGGCCATCCGCACCATCCACGAGCAATACCTCGCGGCCGGCGCCGACATCGTGGAGACGAACACCTTCTCCGCCACCAGCATCGCACAGGCTGAGCACGATTGCAGCCACCTGGCGCGCGAGATGAACCTCGCCTCGGTTCGCCTCGCGAAGGAGGCCTGCGCGAAGTACACCGCCATGGACCCGAGCAAGCCGCGCTTCGTGGCCGGCGCCATCGGTCCGATGAACAAGACCGCCTCCCTCAGTCCCGACGTGAACGACCCCGGCTTCCGCGCCGTCACCTTCGACCAGCTCGTGGCCGCCTACAAAGAGCAGGTGGAGGCCCTGCTCGACGGTGGCGTGGACATCCTGCTGGTGGAGACCATCTTCGACACGCTCAACGCCAAGGCCGCCTTCTACGCCATCGACGAGGTGTTCGAGGAACGAGGCAAGCGAGTGCCGCTCATGTGCAGCGTCACCATCACCGATGCCAGCGGACGCACCCTCAGCGGCCAGACCATCGAGGCCTTCCTCATCAGCATGCAGCATGTGCCGCTCTTCAGCATGGGCCTCAACTGCGCGCTGGGCGCGGCCCAGATGCGGCCCTACCTGGAGGTGATCGCCGAGCAGAGCCCCTGCCGCGTGAGCATCTACCCCAACGCCGGCCTGCCCGACCAGATGGGCGAGTACCGCGAAACGCCCGAGGTCACCGCCCGCCTCGTGGGCGAGTTCATGGCCAACGGCTGGGTGAATGTGGTGGGCGGGTGTTGTGGAACGACGCCGGATCATATCGCGGCGCTGGCGGCTGAGGCAGCGAAACATGCACCACGCCCTCTCCCTGTTCTCGCGTAATGGACGTCATGCCATTATCTGATCTTCTGATCATCTGATCGACATGATCCCCACCTACTCCGGCCTCGAACCCCTCCGCATCTTCCCGGGTTCCAACTTCGTCAACATCGGCGAGCGCACGAACGTCACGGGCAGCGCGGCCTTCCGCAAGCTGATCAAGAACGGCCAGTACGATGAGGCCGTGAGCGTGGCCCGCCAGCAGGTGGAGAACGGCGCGCAGGTGATCGACGTGAACCTCGATGAGGGCATGATCGATGGCGTGGAGGCCATGCGCAAGTTCCTCAACCTTATCGCCGCCGAGCCCGACATCGCGCGTGTGCCGGTGATGGTGGACAGCAGCAAGTTCAGCGTGATCGAGGCGGGCCTGAAGTGCCTGCAAGGCAAGGGCATCGCCAACAGCATCAGTTTGAAGGAGGGGGAGGCCGAGTTCCTGCGGCAGGCCAGGATCATCCGTCGCCTCGGTGCCGCCACCGTGGTGATGTGCTTCGACGAGCAGGGCCAGGCCGACACCTTCGAGCGCCGCATCGCCATCGCCAAACGCAGCTACGACCTGCTCACGCAGAAGGCCGGCTTCGCGCCGCACGACATCATCATCGACGCGAACATCCTCACCGTGGCCACCGGCATGACCGAGCATGACCGCTACGCCATCGACTTCATCGAGGCCGTGCGCTGGATCAAGCAGCACCTGCCCGGTGCGCTCACCAGCGGCGGTGTGAGCAATGTGAGCTTCAGTTTCCGCGGCAACGAGCCCGTGCGCGAGGCCATCCACACCGCCTTCCTCTACCACGCCATCAAGGCGGGCCTGGACATGGGCATCGTCAACGCCGGGCAGATCGGCGTGTACGACGACATCCCGAAGGATCTGCTGGAACACGTGGAGGATGTGCTGCTGGCGCGTCGCCCCGATGCCACCGAGCGCATGGTCACCTTCGCCGAGCAGTTCAAGGGCGCACCCTCAGCCGAGGTGATCGCTGCACAAGCTGCCTGGCGCGAAGGTTCCGTGGAGGAGCGTTTGAAGCATGCCTTGGTGCATGGCGTCACCGAGTTCATCGACGCCGACACCGAAGAGGCCCGCGTGCAGTACGTGGACCCGGTGCTGGTGATCGAAGGTCCGCTGATGGCCGGCATGAACGTCGTGGGCGACCTCTTCGGCTCGGGCAAGATGTTCCTGCCGCAGGTGGTGAAGAGCGCCCGCGTGATGAAGCGCGCCGTGGCCTACCTCGAGCCTTTCATGGAGGAGAAGAAGGCCGCGCAGGTCAGCGGCAGTTTGGAGGCCGACGCGAAGAAGGTGCTGCTCGCCACCGTGAAGGGAGACGTGCACGACATCGGCAAGAACATCGTGGGCGTGATCCTCGCGTGCAACGGCTGGCAGGTGATCGACCTGGGCGTGATGGTGCAGAGCGCCACCATCCTGAAGACCGCCCGCGAGATGAAGGTGGACATCATCGGCCTCAGCGGATTGATCACGCCATCCCTCGATGAGATGGTGCATGTGGCCAAGGAGATGGAACGCGAGGGCTTCGAGACCCCGCTACTGATCGGTGGCGCGACGACCAGTCGTGTACACACCGCCGTGAAGATCGCGCCGCACTACAGCAAGCCCGTGGTGCATGTGATCGATGCGTCGCGCAGCGTTCCGGTAGTGAGCAACTTGCTCAGCGATAACGAACGCGCGCGCTTCGAGGGAGAGGTGAAGGAGGAATACGCCAAGGTGCGCAACCAGTACGAAGGACACCAGCGCGAGAAGGAGTACGTGCCGTTGGAGGAGGCCCGCGCGAAGAAGTTCACCATCGACTTCGCCGCCGAGCCGCCCGTAGTGCCGAAGAGCACCGGAGTCTTCGCCTACCGCAACTTCCCGCTGGCGGAGCTGGTGCCGTACATCGACTGGACGCCCTTCTTCATGGCCTGGGAGCTGGCGGGCAAGTTCCCGCGTATCCTCGAGGACGAAGTGGTGGGCAAACAGGCCACGCAGCTCTATGCCGATGCACAGAGGATGCTGGACCGCGTCATCAAGGAGCAATGGATCCAGGCGCACGGCGTCGCGGGTATCTGGCCCGCGAACACCTTGAACGACGATGACATCGAGCTGTACGCGGACGCCGCGCGCACGAAGGTCATCGGCACCACGCACGCAATGCGCCAGCAATCGAAGAAAGCGCCCGGCGTGCCCTACATCGCCTTGTCGGACTTCATCGCGCCCAAGGGAACGCCCGATTTCATCGGCGGCTTCGCGGTGAGCGCCGGTCACGGTGTGGAGGAGCGCGTGAAGCGTTTCGAGGCCGCCCACGACGACTACAGCGCGATCCTGCTCAAGGCCCTCGCCGACCGGCTGGCCGAGGCCTTCGCCGAGAAACTGCACGAGATCGTGCGCGAGGAGCTGTGGGGCTACGAAGTTTCGCCCTTCACCAACGAACAGCTGATAAAGGAGGCATACCAGGGCATCCGTCCAGCGCCGGGTTATCCGGCTTGTCCTGATCACACCGAGAAGCCCGAGCTCTTCCGCTTGCTCGACGCTACCAAGCACACGGACATTACCCTCACCGAAGGACTAGCGATGAGTCCTGCGGCGGCGGTGAGCGGTTGGTACTTCGCGCACCCCAGGAGCAAGTACTTCGGGGTTGGTCGCGTGGCGAAGGACCAGGTCGAGAGCCTCGCGCAGCGCAAGGGCGAAAGCACCAGCTGGATGGAGAAGTGGCTGGGGAGCAATTTGGGGTACGAACCCTGAGCCCGATCCCTCCGTATGCAGGTCCCGTGCGAACCCTCCGCATCCTCCTCCCACTGGGCTGGTGTATCGCCGTACAGGGCCTCCTCGGGCAGGACCCCGTGCGCCTGACCCAGGACAACGGCGACTGCATCGGCGCGATCGACATCACCGACTCGGTGTACCACCAGAGCGATGCGGTCCGGGGTTTTGGTAATACCCTGGAGATCAGGGAGAATCCCATCGATGACAAGGAATGGTTCGAGCGGGAGCACCACACCACCTGGTACCGGTTCCGCGCACCTGTTACCACCACGCTCACCTTCGACATCATTCCGGATGACAAGGAGGACGACATCGACTTCCTCCTGTTCGAAGGGGCCGTACCGGGTATCTGTGACAAGATCCTGAACAAGCAGGTCCGTCCCGTACGGAGCAACATATCCAGGAACGACCTGAGCCTGGGTTCGATGTGCGGCCTCAGCAAGGACGCCGAGAACGAATTCGTGCGCAGCGGGGTGGGTGCCAGCTACAGCAAGGCCATCGAAGTGCAGGCGGCCGAGCTGTTCTATCTGGTCATCGACTATCAGGATCGCCCGCGTGCAGGTTACACCATTCATTTCCACTACGACCCAGCGCCGCCTCCCGTTGAGGAGACCGAGGAGGACCGCAAGGACCAGCAGCACTTGGTGATCGATGTGGTGGATGCGAAGACCGGGTCGCCCGTGGATGCCAATCTGACCATCGACGGTATGGTCTTCGACAAGGTCATCGAGGCCAAAGGTCGGAGCCACTACGAGTACGACATGGACATGTACCGCAATCTGAAGATCGGCTGCGTCCGCAAAGGGTACATGTTCTTCTCGACGAAGATCAAGGGCAGCACCGATGCGGAGGTCAAGGTCGAATTGCAGCTGGCCCCTATCGCGCCGGGCGAGCACGTGGTGCTGGAGGACATCCGCTTCGTCGGGAACGACACGAAGATCCTTCGGTCCTCGGAGGCATCGCTCCTGCTGCTGCTCCGCTTCCTTCAGGAGAACCCCCGTGTGAAGATCATGATCGAAGGACATGTCAACGGCCCGACCTTCAAGAACAAGAAGGAGTTCATCGAACTGAGCACCGCACGGGCAAAGTCGGTCTATGATTTCCTGCTGGTCAATGATATCGAACCGGACCGTCTTGATTTCACCGGCCTGGGGAACTCCCGGATGCTGTATCCGGAGCCGAAGAACAAGGAGCAGAGCGAGGCCAATCGACGCGTCGAGATCAATGTGGTGAGCAACTGAGCTCACCGCTCGCCAACGACCCGCACCGTTCATCCAGAAAGGCCCGCGGCCGGCCCGGCCCCCGGATACATTTGTCCATGGCACCACCTGCAACCAGCGGGTGATGGCCATGGAACATGCGTGACCTGATCGTGATCGGTGGGTTGGCGTGCGGCATCGGCTTGCATGCCCAGCAAACCTGGACCCTGGACCAATGCCTGCAACGTGCAGAGGCCCAAAGCCTGGATATGCGCAATGCGGCGCTGAACGCGGATCTTGCCGAAAAGGGCCGGTCGCAGAGCTTCTGGAGCTATTTCCCCGACCTGAACGCGGGTGGCACCCACGGCTACAACTATGGCCGGGTGGTCGACCGGTTCACCAACACCTTCGCCACCGACCGCGTTCGCACCAACAATTTCTGGTTGAGCAGTGACCTGGTCCTGTTCAATGGATTGCGCAAACAGAACGAGCGCAGACAGGCCGTTCTGACCGCCGATGCGGCCGGGAGCGGGCTTGAGGCCCAGCGCAATGTCGTACGCACGCTGGTGGTCGAACGCTTCCTGGATATCCTGGGTCTGGAGGAAAGGATCCGGTCCCAGGAAAGTCTGACCCGATCGACCCGCGAGCAGATGGATCGGACCAAGGCCTTGGTGGACGCGGGCAGGCTCGCCGAGGGCGAACTGTTCTCGGCCCGCGCCCAGGTGGCGTCCCAGGAGTATTCCCTCACCGACCTGCGCAACCAGCATCAACGTGCCGAACTTCTTCTGGCCCAGACACTGCAATTGGAGCCGGCCGAAGTGGAGGGTTTCCACGTACAGGCCCCGGCGATCGGCGAAATGGCCGTAACCGAACCGACGGCGTCCGTGGAGGGGGTGCTGATCAACGTACTGGCGCAGGACCCGGCGTACAAGCAGGCCGAGCTGCAGGCCCTCAGCAGCGAAAGGGGGATCGCGATCGCCCGTTCGGGAGGGATCCCATCGCTCAGTTTCAACGCTTCCTTGGGTACCGGATATTCGGGCCGGAACTCGGAAACGGTGGGTGAGCCTGTGTTGTCCGACCCGATCGCCATCGGATACACGGCCGGTGGCGAGGTGGTCTATTCGCCGAACTACACCCAGGACACGCGTACACGTCCGTTCGGCAAGCAGCTGGACGACAACCTCAACGAGAGCTTGGGGTTCACGCTCTCCGTGCCCATCTTCAACAACATGCGCAACAAGCTCGCCGTGGACCAGGCCCGGGTGCAGTACGAGCAGGCGAAGATCGATCGGGACAACGTGAGGGATACCCGACGCCGGGACGTGCAGGATGCGATCCTCGCGCAGCGAGCGGCCTATGACCAGTTCACCTCCGCCGATATCGCCGTGGAGTCCTCCCAGCGGGCCCTGGAGTATGCTCAGGAGCGGTTCGCACAAGGCGCCATCTCCGCTTTCGAGTTGAACACGGCCCGCAGCGACCTGGAGCGGGCGCTGGCAGGGCGCATCGATGCCCGATACACCTATCTCCTGGCACGTTCCACGCTCGACATCCTGCAGGGACTGCCCATTTCGCTCTAGGTCCGTGGCCTTTCTCCTCTGCATCGAAACGGCCACGCCGATGTGCACGGTGGCGTTGGCACACGATGGATACGTACTCGCCCATGCAGCGGAGGAGGGTGATCCGGCCAATGCGGAAAGGCGCTACATCCACGCCGAACGAACGAACGTGCTCATACAGGCTATCATGGACCGCACTGGTCTGGCGTTCAAGGACTTGGATGGCGTGGCGGTGGGGGTCGGCCCAGGTTCCTATACGGGCCTTCGTATCGGTCTGTCCGCGGCAAAGGGCCTTTGCTATGCGCTCGGGATCCCGATCATCGGAATCGGTACGCTGGACACGTTGGTGGCCGCGTTGCGCCAGCGGATCCCCGATCCAGTGGTCACGGAGGATGTGCTGTGGCCGATGATCGACGCACGTCGCATGGAGGTGTTCACCAGCGTCCGCAATGCTTCCGGGTACGGCGAAGGACCAACGCATCCGCAGGTCCTGGATGAGGCCTGGTGCGCCGCGCTGCCGGCCGGAAAAAGACACGTCGTGTTCGGTGATGGCGCGGACAAGGCGGCCATGCTGTGGGCAACGAGCGAACATGTGTTGCACCTCCCGGGCGTGCGACCGCTTGCCTCCATGATGGCGGGGATCGCCATGGCGCGATGGTCGGCCGGTCAATTGGACGATCTGGCCTATCTCGTCCCCGAATACGGTAAGGAGGCCCGGCCTACGCGTCCGCGACCCCGGTCATAGGCCGGCCAGGATGGCCAGGAGTTCGATCGGACGCAATTCCCCGTCGACGGTCAGGATCGCATCTCCGCGGGTCGCGAAGGGGCCCTCGGCGAGATAGATCAAGTCGCTGTCGATCACAAAGGCGCCCTCGGCCTTGGTGCAAAAGGCGCCTTCCGCGCGGAACACCTTGTTGCCTTCGCGAACAAGGGCGCATGAGCCGCGTTGGCAGGCGTAACCACTACAGCGAACGAGTTTGTCGGGACCTTCCATGAAAAAGGCCGTCGTTCCCCGCTTTCCGAAGGTGTCTGCCGCGTGGAACACCTGGTCCTCCTCCACCACCCAGATGCAGGGACCCAGCCCGCCGAAGCTGCCCGAGGCCTGGTACACCCTGCCGTCCTGTACGACGAAGGCGGCATCGCCCGGTGTGCCGAAGGGTCCATAGGCCCAATGCACGACCACCTGCGCATTGCCCGGGAGCGCAAGCATCAGCAGACCTGCCATGCCAATGATGCGCAGACCTCGAAAAGCGCTGTGTCGTTCACCCGGCATCGCGTTCAGTGGAATAACGGACCAGATGGATCGTGCCGGTGGACATTTCCCGACGCAGCCGGGCTTTGAGGAACATGGTACCTTCTTCGTAAAGGTATTCCTCGTGCGCTACATGCTGCTGATCATGATACTCGTCCATGGCCATGAGGTCGCCTGCGGCATCATACTGGAAGGTACGACGCACGACATGGGATACGCTCAGGTCCAACTGCTCGGTTCGCTCGGCGAGCCGTCCCTTCTCGTTGTACCGGAATTCCGTACGTGATCGCCGACCTGTGACCAGGTAGTGGTCCTCCACCTTTCGGAGATAGCCCCATGTGTCGTAGGTGCTCGTCTCCTCACGATAGGGCAGGCCAAGGTCGTTCAGGTGCACACGTATACGGACCGAATCGCTCATGTTGCGGTATTGGAACCGCTCATCACTGATCACGTTGCGATCGCCCGGAACGAAATGGTAGCGATCGGGTCCTTGGTTCACGATCCGCACATAGCTCCTTCGTTCCGGGCGATCCAGGCTGTCGTAAACGGTCTCCACCGCGTAGAATCCGTTCAGATCGTTGTGCAGTTCCTGCACCACGAGACCCCTTTCGTTGAAGGTCGATACAACAGAGGCCGTGTCGAGGCCCGATCCAGGATGACCAAAGCTCGTGTTCCGATAGATCGTGCGGCCGTCGCGATCGAACCTGTACAGATAGCGCGTGTCCAGGTCGCGGATCGGTTCCTGCTCACGCTTCACCGCGGCACGTCCGCCGATCGAGGTGATCCGCGATCGGGAGATGAAGTCGGGGGCGAAGGCGGGTTGGTCCACCGGGTCGGCGGATGGCGTCACGCACAGGGTCTGGGCGAACAGGGTCGCGCTGTTGCCCAGGAACAGAAGGAGGGCGGGTGTCCTCATCGCAACTGTTCCAGTGCCTCGTTCACGGTGCTCACAGGCAATTGGCACACCTTGTTCTCACACACGAAAATGGTGGTATTCCCGAGGAACTTCCCCTCGAGCAGCGGCAGGGCGCTCGGACCGGGGCCGCCCAGGAAGATCCGTTCGGGGATGTAGTGCCTGCCGAACTCCTGCCGAAGGACGATGCAGTCCGGACCTGTGATCGCGATCTCGTGCAGCGGGAACACGTCACCGAGCGCCAGCTGCGCCCAATTGCCATACCCTTGCGGGTATTCCGACATTCGGTCCTTCACGTTCGCGAGCATCTGGTCGCTCATGGCGATCCATTCCGGTCGGTCGAACAGGTGGCCGAGGGTGAAGAGTGCCCGGGCCATCGCACTGTTGGAGGCGGGGATCACGTTGTCGGTCACTTCCATTTTCCGGGCGATCAGCGGCGGATCGAGGTCGCTGGTGAAAAGGAACATGCCACTACTCCCGTCATGGAAGTGCGTGATCGCATAGGCTAGCAGTTCCCTTGCCTCGTCGATCCATCTTTCTTCGAACGTGACCTGATAGAGCGCCACGAGTGCTTCAAGGGTGAAGCTGTAATCCTCCAAATAGCCATTGATCCCGGCCTGACCACCCTTGGCGCTGTGCCAGAGCCCGCCATCATCCCGCCGGCATTGTTGCAGGATACGTTGCATAGCCTGTCGCGCGGTGGTCAGGTCGTCGTCATCCCCAAGCGCGTCAAAGGCATCCACCAATGCCGTGATCATCAGCGCGTTCCAGCTGGTGAGCGCCTTGTCGTCCAGACCGGGACGGACACGTTGTCCGCGTCTCTCTAGCAGTTTGCCGTCTATGCGGTCCATCGCGACCCGCAGATCGCTCTCGGAAATGCCCCGTTCCCTGGCCACGTCTGCGGCCGAACGAGTGCGGAGCAGGATGATCTTGTCCTTCTCCCACGCCCCGGCCCTCATGTCGTACCAAGCTTCTGCGATGTGCATATCCTCTTCGCCCAGGGTCCGTTCGAGTTCATCATGGCTCCATACGTAGTAGCGTCCCTCCTCGCCCTCGCTATCTGCATCCAGCGCACTGAAAAAGGCGGCATCGGCCCCCATCATCTCCCTGTGTACGAAGGCCAACGTTCGACGGACCACGTCCGCGTACAGGGGGTTCTGGAATGCCTGATGGGCCTGGCTGTAGAGCGAGACGAGCTGGGCATTGTCGTACAGCATCTTCTCGAAGTGGGGTACTTTCCAAAGAATGTCGGTACTGTACCGGGCGAACCCGCCGCCCACCTGGTCGAAGATCCCGCCCATCGCCATCTTGTCCAGGGTACGCCGTACATGTGCCAGCACCGCGCCGTCCTGTGTCAGTGTGCCATAGCGCAGCAGGAACTGCAGGTTGTTGGGCATCGGGAACTTCGGTGCACGGTCCGGTCCCCCGTGCTCGTGATCGAAGTCGTCCGACCATTTGTCCACCAGCGCATCCATTTCCTGGCGGGTATAGGGTGCTGCATCCGTTCGAAGCCGCACAAGGTCGGCTTCCGCCACACCTCGCTGGAGCTGGTCGGCGTAGGCCTTGACCCGATCCGGTTCCTGTTGCCATGTGGTGCTGAGGTCCTCCAGCAATTGGCGCCATTGCTTTGGGGGGAAATAGGTGCCCCCATAGACCGGACGGCCGTCGGGCATCACGAAGCAGTTGAGCGGCCATCCACCTCTTCCGGTCAGCAACTGCACGGCCGTCATGTACACCTGGTCCACATCCGGCCGCTCCTCACGATCGACCTTGATGCATATGAAGCGATCGTTCATCAGTGCCGCGATGCTGTCGTTCTCGAAACTTTCGCGCTCCATCACGTGGCACCAATGGCAACTGCTGTACCCGATGCTCACCAGGACCAGTTTGTTGGCGGAACGCGCTGAATCGAATGCCTCCTGCCCCCATGGGAACCAGTCCACCGGATTATGGGCATGCTGCAGGAGGTAGGGGCTGCTCTCTTGGATGAGCCGGTTGGTGTGCTTGTGGGCGTTGGTATCTTGCATGGGCGGTTCGGCCGCCACCCCGTGCCGGCCGCCGCAGCCGCTGATCGACAGCCCGGTCAACACAGCAACGGCACACAGGACGTGGATGGAGGACATGAGGCGTCAAAGTAACGCAGGGAGCATGGTCCGATCGGAGCCTGGCGATCGGGGCATTCCACGATCGGTAGTGAAGGACGCGCAGTGGAGCATCTGGTGGATGGCGCTCGGGATCCTGTCCACGGTGGTGGCCCTGTTGACCTGGGGCAAGGAGGTGCTGCAGCCGGTCCCGGTCCTATTGCGCGCTTTGGCGGGGTGCTGTCTCGTAGGCCTTGTGCTGCCCTACCGTTGGACTGGCGCGCTTCTTCGGCTGGATCGTGCGGAATGGCGTTTGCTTTGGGCTTTGGGCATCGGGCCAACGCTGTTCACGCTCGGGTCGGGTATGCACCGGTACCTCCATGGGCCGGTCACCTGCACGGAGCATCGGGTGGTGCACGTGCTCGCGACCGGATTCATCTGGCGGATCGAACTGGAGGACGGAACGCTCGCGGACCATCCGCTTGCGCGTGAACATTACCTGGATCCCGGGTTGGTCCCGGGGGACACCTGCCGGATCTGTCTTGCGCGGGGCCTTTTCGGCGGCGCCGTCATGGTGGACCCGTGATCAATGGTGTCCCTGGTCCAGGCGTTGCTCCAATTCGAACGGGAACCGCCGCCTGAGGAGCCCGGCTTGACCTACGACGGTCCCTTGTACCCGCAGATCGGCGTACCCCTTCAGCAGGCCGGAAAGCCCCAGCAATGCAGCTGGTAGTCCGCCCTGGTCCAGTTCCGCGTGCATCGGTACGGAGTAGGTGCGGGTGACGCGGGGTTGCAGGACCAGCATCGAGTCCAGGTGGCCTTTGCCGACGAATACGCCATCGAGGAACAGGTCCACATCGGGATCGCGCACCTTCAGCCGGTAGCGATTCGGATTCGCCACCCGAACATCGAGCCGCAGGGCGATGCCTTCCTTGTCGAGCCGGGTCGTTCGCACCCGATCGATCCCCTCCAGAGTGACGGGACGATAGGATAGGCATCCGCAGAGAAGGAGAGCTGCCGGAAGGAGGGTGCGATGGCCTCCATGCATCGCGGACATCGCTCAGGCCCTGCCGTTGCTCATCGCTGCGAAGTGGGCGAAGAACCTGGGAATGGCCCGGATGCCCTGCATGAAATTGAACACGCCAAAGTGCTCGTTCGGACTATGGATCTTGTCGCTGTCCAATCCGAAACCGAACAGGATGGTCTTGATGCCCAGCTCCTGTTCGAACAAGGCCACGATCGGGATGGAGCCGCCGCCACGGGTGGGTATGGGTGCTTTGCCGAACGTTTCCTCCATGGCCTTGCTCGCTGCCTTGTAGGCCACGGAATCCGCCGGGGTGACGACCGCCTCGCCGCCGTGCAATGCCGTAACTTTCACCTTGACACAAGGGGGGGCGATCTTCTGGAAGTGTTCGGCGAAGAGCTTCGTGATCTTCTGGCTTTTCTGGTCCGGCACCAGGCGCATGCTGATCTTGGCCGAGGCTTTTGATGGGAGCACGGTCTTCGCACCCTCGCCGGTATAGCCTCCCCAGATCCCATTGACGTCCAGTGTGGGGCGGATGGTGCAGCGCTCTTCCGTGGTATAGCCCTTTTCTCCCCACACGGCATCGATGCCCAGGTCTTCCATATAGGCTTTCTCGTTGAACGGTGCCTCGGCCAATGCCTTGCGTTCCGCATCGCTCAACTCCACCACATCATCATAGAAACCCGCTATGTTCACCCGATACGCTTCGTCGTGCAGACTGGTGATCAGTTCGCAAAGCACATTGATCGGATTGGCCACGGCTCCACCATAGACCCCGCTGTGCAGGTCGCGGTTCGGCCCCGTCACCTCCACCTCCATGTAACTGAGACCGCGCAGACCTGTGTTGATACTGGGCGTGTCATTGGCGATCATCGCCGTGTCGCTGATCAGGACCACGTCCGCCTTCAGTTTCTCCTTGTTGTTCTTGACGAAAGTGCCCAGGTTCTCCGATCCCACTTCCTCCTCCCCCTCGATCATGAACTTCACGTTGCAGGGCAGCGTATCGTTCTTCAGCATGGCCTCGATGGCCTTGACGTGCATGTAGAACTGGCCCTTGTCATCGGCAGAGCCGCGGGCGATGATCAACCCATCCTTCACCACTGGTTCGAAGGGAGGTGAGGTCCACAGTTCCAGGGGGTCGGCGGGCTGTACATCATAGTGTCCGTAGGTAAGTACGGTGGGTTTGGAGGGGTCGATGATCTTTTCGCCATAAACAATGGGATGTCCGGCGGTGGGGCACACCTCCACCTTTTCCAGCCCGGCTTCGACCAGGCGTGCGCGCACGGAATCCGCACAGCGGGACACGTCCGTCTTGTGTTCGGGATCGGCGCTCACCGACGGGATGCGCAGCAGGTCGAGCAGTTCATCCAGGAAGCGGTCCTTGTGCGTGTCGATGTAGGCTTGGGTCTTCTCCACGGGATCGGATATTTCAGCTGGCCCGCAAGATACTCGCCAGCGTTCAGGCGCCTCAGGCAACGCGGGGAGGGGCGGGTCAGTCTATGCTTCGTCAGAGAGCCCTATTTTTAAGGTCCATGCCAGTTCCCAGCTCCATTTTTCGGCCCCGTGTCCCCGTCCTGTTCCTGCTGCTCGCTTCAACGGTCGCCCGGGGCCAATTGGTGGTGAACAACACCCAAACCCCGGCGCAATTGGTGCAGAACGTGCTGCTCGGGGGGGGCGTGACCGCTTCGAACATCACGTTCAATGGAGCGCCGGCGAACGTGATCACCGAGCAGGCCGGCGAGTTCAATAGCACCAATGCGAACGTGGGCATCACCTCCGGCATTCTGCTGGCCACCGGTGATGTGGCCAATGCGCTCGGACCCAACGATGACGGGGGTAGCACCACGGGTGGTGGTTTTTGGGGGCAGACCGACGTGGACCTTGAGACCCTCGCGGGGAATACCATCAACGACGCAGCGGTCCTGGAGTTCGATTTCCTGGTGACAGGGGATTCGCTGAAGTTCAATTTCGTCTTCGCCTCGGACGAGTACCTGGAGTTCGTAGGCTCGCAATACAACGACGTGTTCGGTTTCTTCCTTAGCGGACCCGGCATCAGCGGCCCGTACCAGAACAACGCGGCGAACATCGCCCTTATCCCCAACACGAGCACGGCCGTTGCGATCAACAATGTGAACAGCACCAGCTATCCGCAGTTCTACGTGGACAATGGCGACGGATTCACAGCCCCCTACAACAACGACCCGTTCTATGTGCAGTACGATGGCCTGACCACGGTGCTGCAGGCCGGTGCGCAGGTCATATGCGGCGAGACGTACCATATCAAGATCTGTGTGGGCGATGCGGGTGATACATCCCTGGACAGTGGCGTTTTTCTGGAGGCGGGCAGCTTCGTGAGCACTGGTCAGGTGGCCCCTGAACTCACGAGCGGTGTACTGCTGAACGATTCCACCATGCTCGAAGGCTGTGGGCTGGTCGATTTCACCTTCCATCGTCTCGGGGATACCACGAACACCGATACGATCAACATCACCTATGGCGGCACGGCCACGGCCGGCGTTGACTATACTCCGGTCCTGCCTACCCAGTTGATCTTCTACCCGGGCGATACGGCGATCCCCTTCTTCCTGAACATCCCAATGGACGCGGACGGTGTCGAGACCCTTGAGGTGCACATCAACCAGCTCATCCAATGTGCAGGTCAGTATATCCAGAGCGACTACGTTTTTTACATCGATTCGCCACCCCCATTGGACGTGCAGGTAAGCGATATCGCCAGCGACTGCAACCTCACGGAAATATTGGCGCCCGTGGTCACAGGAGGAAGCGGGATCTACCACTATGCGTGGAGCACGGGAGAGACCACGCCGACGATCTCGGTCTCGCCCGGGGTCACGACGACCTATACGCTGAACGTCTCCGATACTTGCGGGGTGGCTCCCGTCGATACGGTGATCACTGTCACGGTCCCGGTCTATCCGCCGTTGGACCTTACGTTGACACCTGATACGGCCATTCCATGTCTGGGCAATGCGGACCTGATGGTGGTGAACCTCACGGGTGGGAACGGCTCCTACAGCTATGAATGGCAAAGCGCAGGTGTCCTACTCGGAAACAGCACCACTTTGAACGTACCAGCGGATGTTCCCACCTACTACAGCCTTACCGTCACGGACGGGTGCGGGTCGGTGATCGCTGATTCCGTCCTGACCACAACGGCACCGCTGCCGGACATCGAGATCACCACCAGCGGGGATGTCACCGTTGTTTGCCCAGGGGACACCACGGACCTTTCCGTGGTCAACGTCACCGGAGGGAACGGGGTCTACAGTTATTCCTGGACCGATGCGCAGGGCAACGTGGTCGGAACGAACACCGGCATCGTGGTCGGTGTGCCCGCTGACCAGGTCTATACGATCACCATCGCGGACCAATGCGGGTACGTCAGTGATACGACGGTGGCCACATTGCTACCGCACTACGATCCCTTCCGATTGGTGCTCACACCGGACACGGTCATCTGTTACGGCGATTCCATCGAACTATCCGCCCAGGTCACCGGGGAATCCGGGATCTACCAGATCGCATGGACGGACCTGGACCACAGCGACCCATTGCTGGATGTCGGTCCCATGCAGGAGACCACTTACCAGGTGGTGATCTCCGATGTGTGCGGAGCCGTGATCAGTGGTGAGGTGACCGTGGACGTTGAACCGACGACGGCCGAGATCGTCGCGACGAGTTACGGCCAGGACGATTGGTACCTCCAGGCGGCGGCCTACCCGGTTCCGGAGTTCTACTATTGGACCCTTGGTGATGGCACCAAGGCGCATGAAAAGGAGGTCTACCATAGCTACCTGGACCTGGACGAGCATTGGGTGCACCTGACAACGGTATCGATCCATGGCTGCAAGGCGGTGGATTCCCTGCTGCTCAGACCACCCGCACACCTCTATTTCCCCAATGCGTTCACACCCGATGGTGATGGGGTCAATGACCTTTTCGGCCCAGTGGGGCACTACATCGAACATTTCGAAATGCACATTTTCGACAGGTGGGGAGAGGAGGTCTATCGTACGGAGGATTTTGACAAGCCGTGGGACGGTACGGTGAACGGTGGGGGGATCGCCGGGTCCGGGGTATACGTATACAAGTACAAGGCGGACGGCCATCTTTTCCCCTCGGTGGAAGCTTACGGGCATGTGACCTTGGTAAGGTGAGAACAACCCTGTGAAGGACATGGGAACGATGCGGACGAGGATAGGTGCGGTCGGCATGGTCGTCGGGTGCATGTGGGCGTTGCCGCGGATGTGCGAAGCGCAACTCGTGGTCGACAACACCATCACGGTGGCCGATCTCGTGGAGAACGTATTGCTCGGGGGTGGGGTCACCGTGAGCAACATCACCTTCAATGGGCAGCCGGCGAACCAGGCCAACATTCAGATCGGCAGCTTCGATGGGACGAACTGCAACGTGGGCATGAACAACGGGATCATGCTATCCTCCGGCGATATCCATGTGGCCTTGGGCCCGAACAATGACGGAGGCGATACCGAACCGGCCGGTGGCATTGGCGGACCAGGCGACCCCGACCTGGACCAGGCGAGCAACTCCAACACCCACGATGCGGCCGTGCTCGAATTCGACTTCATCCCTTCCGGGGATTCGCTCAGCTTCAACTACGTGTTCGCCAGTGAGGAGTATCTCGAGTTCGTGGGCCTGGGCTTCAACGATGTGTTCGGCTTCTTCCTGAGCGGTCCGGGTATTTCCGGACCCTATTCCAACAATGCGGCCAACATTGCCCTGATCCCGAACACCACAACGCCGGTCAGCATCGACAATGTCAATGATCTGTCCAATCCAAGCTACTACGTGGACAATGGAGATGGCATCACTCCGCCGTACAATACCGATCCGAGCTATATCCAGTTCGATGGCCTTACCACTGTTCTGACCGCCTTTTCCCTGGTCCAATGCGGGCAACCTTACCACATCAAGATCGCCATCGCGGATGCAGGTGACGCGATCTTGGACAGCGGAGTGTTCATCGAGGGTGGAAGCTTCACCTCGCCGAACGCGATCCAATTGCAGATCGTGACGGCCAGTGCGGATGGGACCCTCACCGAGGGATGCAGTGACGCCACGTTCATCATTTCCAGGCCGGGCGACCAGGACAGCCTGGAGGTCTCGGTGACCGTGTCCGGTTCAGCCACCAACGGGACCGACTACACCAGCATACCCTCGGTCATCACCATTCCCGAAGGACAGGATTCGGTCTCCTTCCCTGTTCAGGCATTCGATGACGGCATCGCGGAAGGGCAGGAGGAGATCGTGCTCACTGCGACATTCGTGAACACCTGCGGAGATACCTCCATCAGCATGGCAACGGTGCCCATCGTCGACTATGTGCCCATCGACCTGACCTCGGAGAACCTCTCCTTGCAATGTGATCAGGATTCCGTGCCCATATCGGTGCAGGCCACCGGCGGATATGGCGCGCTGAGCTATCAATGGAGCAATGGCAGCTCAACGAACATGATCTACGTACCGGGCATGGCCGACGGCTCCTACGTGGTGCATGTATCCGATGATTGCGCGCATGATGTCGCACGTACGGTGATCGTGGATTCCAATTGTGAGGTCGTGGTGCCGAACGTGTTCAGCCCGAACAACGACGGATCCAACGATGTGTTCGAGATCGCAGGGATCGAGGGGACCTCCAATCGGGTCCGGATCTACAACCGCTGGGGACAGGTGATCTACGAGCAGCAGAATTACAAGAACAATTGGGACGCACGCGACGTGAACGATGGCACCTATTACTATGAGGTGCTCGTGGATGGAAAGGACCCGCTTATCGGGGCGCTCACGATCGTCGGTCACCGGCACTAGGCCGGTCGGACCAGGACCTTGCCCGTCATTTCCGCGGGTCTGTCGATCCCCATGATCCGAAGGACCGTTGGGGCCACGTCGGCCAGGATGCCGTCCTGCAGGCTCCATTTGCGGTCGTCCAGTACAATGAGCGGTACCGGGTTGGTGCTGTGGGCGGTGTTCGGCGTCCCGTCCGGGTTCAAGGCCCTGTCGGCATTGCCATGGTCCGCGATGATCACGAACGAATAGCCCATCGTCCGTCCGACCTCCACGATGCGTTGTGCACACTGGTCCACCTTTTCCACGGCAGCTACGATGGCAGGGAAGACCCCCGTGTGTCCGACCATGTCGGGGTTCGCGAAATTCAATACGACCAGGTCGACCTCTCCCCGCTGGAGCACTTCCACCAAGGCTTCCGTAACGCTCTCAGCGCTCATTTCCGGGCACAGGTCATAGGTCGCGACCTTGGGTGATGGCACCATGATCCGTTCTTCTCCCGGGAAGGGTCGTTCCCGCCCCCCGTTGAAGAAGAAGGTGACATGCGGATACTTTTCGGTCTCTGCGATGCGCAGCTGGTGCAGACCGGCATTGGAAACGACCTCCCCCAGGGTCATGTGCAGGTCCTCCTTCCGCAACACCACGTCCACGCCCCGGTAGGTCGGGTCATACTCCGTCATGGTCACATAGTGCAACTGGAGCGGTTCCATCCCCTGCTCGGGGAATGCCTGCTGAGTGAGCGCCGTGGAGATCTCGCGGCAGCGATCCGTTCTGAAATTGAAGCAGATCACCACATCACCGGGTCTGATGGTGGCAATGGGTCGACCTTCGATATCGACAACAACATGCGGGAGGACGAACTCGTCCGTGACCCCGCTGTCATAGCTACGGGTATAGGCTTCGCGCACGTCCCGCACAGGTTCGCCCTTGCCATGCACCAACAGGTCGTATGCCTTGCGGATGCGCTCCCAACGCTTGTCACGATCCATCGCATAGTAACGGCCGATCACCGACGCCATGTGGACCGGAAGTCCATCGACGTCCCGCAGGAAGTCCTCGCAAAAGCCAAGCCCACTGTGGGGGTCGGCATCGCGCCCATCGGTGAAGGCGTGCACGAAGGAATGGGCGACACCGGCACGATGCGCCATGGCGCAGAGCGCGGCGAGATGCTTCTGGTGGGAATGGACCCCCCCCTTGCTGAGGAGACCGATGAAATGCAAACGGCTTCCGTTCGCCTTGGCTTGGTCGAAGGCCTTCTTGAGCACGACATTCCGTTCAAGGGAGCCGTCCTCGATCGCAAGGCCGATCCGGGCGAGTTCCTGACGCACCACGCGTCCGGCCCCGATGTTGAGATGGCCGACCTCGCTGTTGCCCATCTGTCCCGCAGGCAGCCCAACGTTCTCACCATCCGTCAGCAGCAGGGCATGGGGGGCGGACCGCCATGCTCGGTCCATGAATGGCGTCCGTGCTTGCGCGATCGCATCGGACCCATCGCCGGTGCCGATCCCCCATCCATCAAGCACCATGAGGACCAGCTTGTGATGAGGTTCTTTCATGCGCGGGGAAAGGTGGCGGCAAAGATAGCCCCGCCACCGGGGCGTTCCCGGTAATGAAGGTCACCTCCCATTCGTCGGGCCAACCCACGGGCGATGAACAACCCGAGCCCCGTGCCGGCGGAGTCGCGTGTCTCCTCCTGCCCTCCGCGTTGGAAAAGTGAAAAGATGCGTTCGCGGTCATCCTTGTCAACGCCGGGCCCCCGATCCATCACGCGGACCTCCCATCTCCGGTCATCCCCTTCCAGCTCCACGTCCACGGTACCGGTACTGGGGCCATATTTGATCGCGTTCTCGATCAGGTTGTCGAGGATGGAGGCCAGTGCGATCGGATCGACGTGGACTTCATGGTCCAGGGTCCCCATTGAGCGAACGCTCCCGGAGAAGATCCGCTCGACACGGTCCCGCACCAGTTCCTCGACATCAGTGGACCTTGGTCGCAGAGGGATCTTCCCGTCCGCTGCACGGAGCGCGGTAAGCACCTTGTCCGTGAGCAGGCCCAGGCGGTCCAGATCGTCCACCGCTTGTGTGATGAGCTCCTTGCGCTGTTCAGCCGTCGGTCCCGAACGGCCGAGGGTTTGCAATTGCAGCTTCGCACTTGCGATGGGCGTCCGCAGTTCATGGGTCACGGCGAGCAGGAAATCGCGCTGGGTGGCGGCAAGAGCAAGGTCTTTGCGAATGGTCCGATAGGTCAGGATCAGTGCGATCAGCAGCAGGCCGAGAAAGACCCCGCCCTCGCTCAGGACCATCAGTAGCGTTCGATAGGCATGTCCTTCGGTCGTGCCCGGATACTGTGGGCGAAGTTGGAAGGCCTCGATCAATCCTTCGAGCTCCCGGTCCTTCCTGACCAAGAGATAGGCCCACCAGATCGATTGCAACATGATATACGAGGCGAGCGCTCCAAAGACCAACAGCGTACGTCGATGTTGCCGTGTCATGAACGCACTAAAAGTAGGGAGGGGTGGCCATGGCGGTACTGCTTATCTTGCCCGCGGCCATGGACCTACAGGGCGCAAAAGCGAAGATCCTCGTCAAATTGCGTGACGAACTGCCGCCGACACGGACATACCACAGTCTCTGGCATACGTTGGACGTCTACGCGAGCGTGATCGATATCGCCGAGCACGAAGGTGTTCATGGGGACGACCTGGTGCTCCTCAAGACCGCCGCCCTGTTCCACGACTCCGGATTTACGGAGCAGGACCACGACCATGAGGAGGCCGGATGTCGGATCGCCAGGGGTCTTTTACCCGTTCATGGCTACGGTTCGGCCGTGGTCGATCGGATCTGTGCGATGATCATGGCGACCAAAGTGCCCCAAGCACCTGAGGATGCCCTTGCAGAGATACTTTGCGATGCGGACCTCGACTATCTCGGCCGATCGGATTTCTGGTCGGTGGGCCGGACCCTGTTCGATGAAATGCGTGCCTTCGGCACGCTGCGGACGGAATTGGAATGGAACCAGCTTCAAGAACGGTTCCTCGAGAAGCACCATTACTTCACTGAAAGCACGCGGCGCGCCAGGGAGGAGCAGAAGCAGCAGCATCTATCAGAGGTGCGGGACTGGTTGAAGGAGCGTTCATGAGCGGTACGGGGAAAACAAGAGCCCCGGTCTCCGGGGCTCTTGGGTGGTGCCTCCCAGGATCGAACTGGGGACACACGGATTTTCAGTCCGTTGCTCTACCAGCTGAGCTAAGGCACCTTGTTCCTCCGCAAGTACCCCGATATGGCAAGGTTCTCTATTGCGAAGGGGCGCAAAGATAGAAGCTTAGAACAACGGTGGAACAGGTTCGGACCGACCTTGTGGTGGACATCGGCAACACGCGGACCAAGGCGGTATTGTTCCATGGAGGACGGATCACAAGGCATTCCACGGCAGACCGGCCGGAGGAGCTGGACTTAGGGGCACTGACGGACGGGAGGGGACTTGACGGTGTCGCGCTGGCATCTGTCGGGCATCCGTCAGAGGAGGTCCGGGCCTTGTTCTCCGCGCTGGCACCAGTGCAGGTCATCACGGGCACCTCGCCCACCCCGGTCGATGTCGCCTACCGGACCCCGGAAACGCTCGGGGTCGATCGATTGGCCAATGCTGTTGCTATCGCGCTCCTCTTTCCGGGCCGGTCCATGCTCGCAGTGGACCTGGGAACCTGTATCACCTATGATCTCGTCCGTCCCAGGGAAGGATTTATCGGCGGTGCCATCACCCCTGGACCGAGGATGCGCTCCAGAGCGATGCACGCATACAGCGCGCGGTTGCCTTTGACGGACCCGGATCCCCGGGCCCCAATGGTCGGTCGCGATACCCGGGAGTGCCTTGCCACTGGGGTGTTCCATGGGGTCGTTCATGAGATCGCGGGCATTGTGAGCGACCTGCGGCAACAAGCCCCGGACCTTGGCGTTGTGCTCACCGGTGGTGCGGCGCTTCCGTTCGTCCACGCTCTGAAAAGTGGCATCTTTGCGGACCCTTTCCTGACCCTGCGCGGCTTGTATGCGATCCATCTCCACAACCTGGTTCCGTAGTGCACTGTTACCACTGATGATGGGCGGGGGTGGTGGCCTGTACGCACAGACGGTCACGGACTCGCCGTATTCTTCCTATGGGTTCGGTGATCTGATCGGCAACACGCAAGTCCCGCAAGCACTCATGGGGGGGGTGTCCGTGACGACCCTTGATCCCTATAGCGTGGCCTCGCTGCAACCTGCCAGCTATGCGGGCCTGCAAAAGACCACCTTCGAGATCGGCGGTGTGGGCAGGCGTGTTCAGCTACGCAGTGATGAGGGCTCCCAAGTGCGTACCTCTGCCCGCTTCCTGGGATTCGGGCTGGGGGTCCCGTTCGGATCCGGCCGATGGGGCCTTGCGTTGGGGTTGGCCCCTTTTTCGGACGTCGGCTTCGAGATCACGGACAAGGCCTATCTGTCCGACGGACAGGAGGTGGACCTGAAATACCTCGGTGATGGAGGATTGAACCGTGCGTATGCCGGCCTGGGCTGGGCCGTTTGGCAGAACCGGGATTCGCTCGGGAATGGTGAGCGACTTACCGTCGGGGCGAACTTCAACTACGTGTTCGGAGGCATAGAGCGCACGCGAAAGGCCATCTATCCAACGGGCCAGAACTACGTCAATGACCGTGCGTTCTCCTCCCTGACCATGCGCGATCCCACCTATGATGTGGGCATCCAGTTCCAAGGGGGTCTCAAGCAACGCCGTTCGCTCGACGATCCATTGTGGCGCTACGTGGTCGGCGTGACCGTTCAGCCTCAGGTAAGCCTTGGTGCCAGGCGGACCGAGTTGATCACCAGCTATACAGTAGGGTCGTCCGGAGTGGAATTCACCCGGGACACCATCGCATATTCCGAGAGCGTCCGCGGAAAAGTGAAGGTGCCGCTCGCCTGGGGTCTTGGCGCAGGCATCGTGGGGCCTGCCTGGTCCGTGATGGCCGAGATCCGACAACGGGATTGGAGCCGATCGAGGATCGATGTGGAGGGCTATCAGGCGCCTGCGCCGTTGGGAAACAGCCTGTACTACGGGTTGGGAGCATCCTGGACACCTTCGGGGGGGCGCGCCGGCGGATTTCTGGAACGCAGTACCTATCGGGTCGGCTTCTTCCATCAACAGGATTATTTGATCGTCAACGGCGAGCAGCTCAAGGAGATCGGCATGAGTTTTGGCACGTCCCTGCCGGTGATGAGCAGCATTACACGTTCCCGCTTCAATCTCGGCGTACAGCTGGGGAAACGCGGTACGCAGGCCAATGGTGCGATCGATGAGCGCTATGTGGCATTGTACGTGGGGGTGTCCATCACACCGGACCTCCGTGAGAAATGGTTCAAGAAAACACGAATAGAATGACCGCCCGCAACACCGCACTGGCGGCACTGGCCGCTATGGTCATGCTGCCTGCCGGTCTGATGGCCCAGGGGAAATACGGCACAACGCCTGATGACAGCGTGAAATGCGTCCAGTGCCTGTCCCTCTACCAGGAGTTCGTCAAGCAGAAGAACTATGTCGATGCGCTCGGCCCCTGGCGCTGCGCCATGACCACCTGTCCCGCCTCCAGCAAGAACATGTACATCGACGGGGCCAAGATCCGACGCTATTTCCTTGAAAAGGAGAAGGATCCGACCGTGAAAGCCCTCCTGGCCGACTCCCTTTTCATGGTCTACGACCAGCGGATGGAAGTGTTCGGGCAGCGTGGCTATGTGTTGGGGCGTAAGGCGATCGAGATGTTGAAGTACAGCCCGGATCGGAGCGAGGAGATCTACGATCACCTGAACGGGTCCGTCGAGGAGCGCAAGGCGAAGAGCGAGGCAGGCGTCCTGGCCGCATACTATCAGGCGCTCTACAACCTCTATCAGGAGGGCAAGGCCACCAAGGACCAAATGCTCGAGGAATACCTCAAGGTATCCGACTACATCGAACAGAACCTGGCCACGACGAACGGCGGGGAAGGGTCCGAAGAGGGCGATACTGGTGGGAACCTGTACGAAAGGGCCAGGGACAACGTGAACGAGTTGTTCTTCCGTGTGGCCGAGTGCCCGGACATCGGGAGCATTGCGGACAAGCTGCTCAAGGAGCGACCGGACGATCTGGAACTGAAGCGCAGGCTCCTGAAAGTGCTGAATACGAAGGACTGCACAGACGAAGGCGTTTATCAGCGGCTGGCCGAAGACATGTACAAGGCGGACCCAACGAGCGAAAGCGCCTACAGTCTGGGGCTTTACCTGGCGAAGAAGGGCGACCTGGCCGGGTCGTTGAAGTACATGAAGGACGCGGTCGACCAATGCACGGATTGTCCGGATAAGGTGAAGTACTTGTTGCGCGCAGGGCAGATCGCGGCCGCGGCCGGCAACTATTCATTGGCTCGCAGCTATGCGAACAAGGTTCTGGCAGTGGAAAGCAAGAACGGCGAGGCTTTGTTGCTTGTGGCCCGCTCTGTGCTTGCCACGACCTCCGGCTGCGGCGAACCCGACTCCTGGGGACCGATCTGGCTCGCCTACGACTACTACCAGCGCGCCAAGAGCCTGGATCCGAGCGTGGCGGACAAGGCCAACGAAGGCATGGCCTCCTGTGCGGCTCGATTCCCGGAGCAATCCAAGGCTTTTTTTCATCAGTTGACGGACGGGCAGAGCTATCAGGTGACCTGTGGTGGTCACAACGAGACCACCACGGTACGGGTCCGCAAGTGACCGTGTCCGTATCCCGATCATCGATCTACATGCTCGTTCCCGCCACATTCTTGGTGGGAACGTTCCTTTCCTGTACCAATGACCTGGACAAGGTGGCCGCCGTCGAAGTGCCCGCCTCCGGTCCTGATCGCGTCACACTGGACGCGGAATACTATTTCTCCGATAGCGGACGTGTCAGCAACCACCTGAAGGCAGGCCGGATCGAGGAATATGCGACCGCGCACGACCGCCGCACTGAACTAAGCGACGGTCTGGAGCTGGAGTTCTTCGATACGAAAGGCGAGGTCACGAGCATATTGACCGCAAGAAGGGGCACGATCATGCAGGATCGGCACCGGATGGAAGCGAGGGAGCAGGTCGTGTTCACCAATCGCAAGGGAGAACGTTTGGAGACCGAACTCCTGATATGGAGCCAGGATAGCGATCGTGTGTACACGGACCATCCCGTGCGCGTCGTTCGCGGCCGGAACATCATGCACGGCAAGGGACTGCTGGCGAACGCCGACTTCAGCAAGTACCGGATCCTGCATCCTTCTGGGGAACTGTACATGGAACCGACCGATACCTTAGCTCCCGATGCGGAAGCTCAATAGGTTCATGGAACATTTCTGGCTGGCTGTCGCCATCGGCACCGGCCTTTCCGCGATCTGGGCCATCTGGCACTATGGCTGGGAGGAGGGCCGTCAATGGCTTTGGTTCCCAGGGATCGCCCTTGGAATGTGGGGGATGCGACGGATCACCCGGCGCAAGCTCGAAGCCATGGACGCGCGTTCACGCGGGGAATAGCCTTACACCCCGCCTATCTTCGCCGGTAGCGCGTTCACCGAATGTACACCATTGACCTGGTGCTCATCCTGCTCTCCATGTTGGGTTCTGCCCTTTTCTCGGGGCTGGAGATCGCCTTCGTGAGCTGCAATAAGCTCTATGTCGAACTGCAACGGAAACAAGGCGCATGGTGGGCGGTGACGGCGGCCGGCCTGCTCAAGAAGCCCTCCCGGGTGATCGGCACGCTCCTGATCGGTAACAACATCGCCTTGGTGGTCTACGGCATCGTGATGGCGCGGGTGATCGGACCTTGGGTCAGTGCCATCTATGCCAATGAGATCTTCGTGCTGATGGTCCAGACCACGCTGAGCACCCTGCTGATCCTGGTGGTGGCCGAGTTCGTCCCCAAAGCATTGTTCCGCATCGACCCCAATGGGGTGCTCACGGTCTTCGCGATCCCATTGCGGGTGCTGTACGTGGTGCTTTGGCTGCCCATGATGCTCATGACCGGGATCAGCGAGGGCCTGCTTCGCCTGTTCGGCATCCGGGGTGAGGCGGGTAAGGTGAGCTTCGGACGGATCGACCTGGACGAATTCCTGAGGGAGATGAGCGAGAACGCGCCCCGGGAAACGGACATGGACGCCGAGGTCGAGTATTTTCGTAATACACTGGCGCTCAGTGCCACAAAGGTCCGTGACCTGATGATCCCTCGTGCCGAGATCGAGGCGATCGACGTCGAGGAGCCGATCGATGAGTTGCAGAGGCGTTTCGCCGAGACCGGCCTGAGCAAGGTGCTCATCTACAAGGACAGCATCGACAACATCATCGGGTATGTGCACGGCTATGACATGTTCCGCCGACCAAGGACCATCAGGGCCATCCTGCGTCCGGTGGACTTCATTCCGGGCACGATGCCGGCCGACGACGTACTGCAGAAGTTCACCAAGCAGCGGACCCACATGGCGGTGGTCGTTGATGAGTTCGGGGGCACGGCGGGCCTGCTCACCATCGAGGACGTCGTGGAGACCATCGTCGGGGACATCGAGGACGAGCACGATAGTGGTGAATTGGTGGAGGAACGCGTAGGCCCGGACGAATTCCTTTTCAGCGGTCGGGTGGAGGTGGGAACGCTCAGGGAAAAGCACGGTCTGCTTGTGCCGGAGAGCGAGGAGTACGATACCCTTGCCGGTTACCTCATGCATCTGACGGGAGATATTCCGGAGCGGGGCGGGTCCATTGAAACAGAGGTCTTCCGGTTCACGGTGGCCCAAGTCGCCCATGGGCGGATCGATCTGGTAAGGCTCCAGGTGAAGGACGCCGAAAAGGGCTATTCCGGCTAAGCCCAGGGGCTTATATTTGCAGCCCTTTCAAAAGACAGCACATGGCAGTCATCGGCAAGATCCGCGAACGAAGCGGCCTGCTCATCGTCCTGGTCGGCGGAGCGATGGTCGCCTTCATCCTCACGGACCTTTTCAGCAACCGCGGCGGTTCCCGGACACGGGCCGTCGGCGCGATCGCAGGCGAGGACATCGACATCCAGGAGTACGACCGAAGGGTGGGCGAGGAACTGGACAGCTATCGCAACGATTTCAACGCCACGGTCACGTCACAGATGACAGAGCAGGTACGCAATACCGTCTGGAACGACATCATCCGTGAACATACCCTGCTGCGCCAGGCCGAGGATGCCGGTTTCGGCACCACCCTGAGCAAAGAGGAATATGACGATATCCGGTTCGGCAACAACATCCTGTCCGATTTCAAGTCGAACCCGAACTTCCAGGACCAGGCCACCGGTCAGCCCAACAAGGACCTTCTGCGCAACTACTTCCAGAACGTGCAGACGAACGCTCCTGTGTACCACGAGATCCAGAAGCGGAGGATGATCGAGAACCGGATCATCAGCAAGTACAACACGCTGGTGAAGAAGAGCGTGTTCGTGAACAATGCTCAGGCAAGCGATGAATATGTTGGTCGCAATGCGAAGGCCACGTTCGACCTTGTGGCGATGCGCTACCAGGATGAACCGGATAGCCTGTACCAGGTGGATGATGGCGATCTGAACGCCTATTACAATGCGCACAAGGGGGATCGGAAGTACCGGCAAAAGCCGGCCCGGTCGTTCGATTATGTCGTCTTCCCGGTCATCGCCACCCAGGGGGATATCGACCAGGAACGTGCGGACCTGGTGGACTTGGTCAATGACTTCCGGAATGCGAATGACGACAGTCTGTTCGTGGTCGGGAACACCGAGGATCGGACCTACGTCCTTGTGCCCTACGTGGAAGGTTCTGCGGATCAGGCCACTGATAGCCTTATCCTGCATGCGGACACCGGTTCGGTGGTCGGCCCCTACCGGGATGGCAGCAGTTGGAAGCTGGTGAAAGTGAAGGAGATCGTGAAGGTCCCGGAGTCCCGTGTCCGGCACATCCTTCTCAGCACACAGGGTGGCAAGCCCGATGCGGAAGTGAAGGAGCGTGCGGACAGCATCCTTGCCGTGGTGAAACGCGACAAGAGCAAGTTCGAGGCCCTGGTCACGAAATTCAGTGAGGATCCCGGATCGGTGCAGAACGGGGGTGTATATGAATGGTTCGACAAACAGAAGATGGTGCCCGAGTTCACGTCCGCCAGCTTCGATGAGCCGGTCGGGGCGATCACCATCGCCCATACCAGTTATGGCTATCACATCATCGAGGTCCTAGGGCATCGGGACCGCAATGAGCGAAGGCTCGCAGTGATCGTGCGCAACGATCATCCGTCACCGACCACCTTCAAGGAGATCTACAAGCAGGCGAACGAGTTCTCTCTGACCAATACGGATGCGGATCGGTTCGAAACAGCGGCCACTGAGGCGGGGTTGCAGTTCCAACACGTCGATGAGCTGCGAAGCGATCAACGCTTCGTGCCAGGCCTGCAGGAGCCCTTTTCGCTCATCAACTGGGTGAACAACGCCGAGATCGATGCCGTGAGCGCACCGATCGAGGTGGGGGAAAGCTATGTGGTGGCGATGCTCCGTGGTATTCGCGAGGGAGGCAGCCCCGCACTTGCGGATGTGAAGGAGGTATTGTCCCGGGAGATCATCAAGGAGAAGAAAGCGGAGGCCTTTGCGCAGAAGATGGCGGGCCATGCCGACCTGAGCGCGTTGGCCAGTGCGGTGGGTAAGAGCGTTCAGACGGCTTCGGATATGGCCTTCAGCAGCTTCAGCATACCCGGGGGCTACAGCGAGACCGAGGTGATCGGCAGCATTTTCGCGCTGCAGCCGGACGCCACATCGGCACCCCTGAAAGGAGATGTTGCGGTGTACGTCGTACACATGACCAGCCTGACCCCGGCCCCGGAAATGTCCGACCCGAGCGTGGAACAGAACGCGCTCGCCCAGCGTCTGCAAGGGCGGGCCGAAACGACGCTCTTCAACGCGCTGAAGGAAGAAGCCGACGTTCAGGATTTCCGCGGCAAGTATTACTAGGAGGCAGGGCCGGATAGGGCGCGGCGACGTTCCGGGCGTTGCGCTCCTTTCGGGCGATCAGCGCAGCTGGCTCAGGCGCTCCGCGTCCAGTCGCACAAGGATGCCGAGCAACACTGTGAAGCCGATCAGCGAACTGCCGCCGTAGCTGAAGAAGGGCAGGGGGATGCCGATGACCGGTGCCAGACCGATGGTCATGCCCACGTTGATCATCAGGTGGAGAAAGAAGATGCTCGCCACGCAGTAGGCGTAGGTCCGGGTGAACTTGGAACGTTGCCGGTCACTGATCTGGATGATCCTTAGGATCAGCCACGTGAACAGGCCCACCACCATCGTCGTGCCCAGGAACCCCCACTCCTCTCCCACGGTGCAGAAGATGAAATCAGTGCTTTGCATCGGCACGTACTTGTATTTGGTCAGGGTGCCCTTGAGGTAACCTTTGCCGGTGACACCGCCGGACCCGATCGCGGTCTGGCTCTGTTTCACATTGTATCCATAGCCTTGAGGATCCTCCTCCAGGCCGAGCAAAATGCGAATACGGGTCTGCTGGTGGGCAGGCATCCGGTCCACCACCTGATCAACCGACCCGATGAACAACACCGACCCCAGAGATCCGACCAGGATCAGGCCATAGTAGCGCTTCCTGTATCGACGCACGACGATGTTCCGGACCACCCACCAGGAGGCGATGGCGAACAGTGCGATCAATGCCATGAGCAGATATTGCCCGCCGATGCGGGCATCGGTGAAGGGCACGCCGAACGTGGATGCCTTCAGTATGAGCGCGAGCACCGAAAGGATCGCCGCGAGGATCGCCAGCAGCAGGACATTGCCGGAGAGGCCCTCCCGATAGAGCACGAGGATGAAGGCGCCGGATACCAAGGCGGTCCCGGTATCCGGTTGGAGCATGATGAACGCCACAGGCAGCACGATGATGGCAGTTGCGACCATTCGTGAGCGCAGGTCCGCCAGGGCCTTGAGGCCGCTCAGATAGCGTGAAAGGGCAAGCGCGGTGCCGAACTTGGCGAACTCCGCAGGCTGGATCCCGAAGCTTCCGACGCCGAACCAGGCCCTGGCCCCGTTGACCTCCTTGCCTACGAGCAGGACCAGGACGAGCAGGAGAACGACCCCTCCATAGATAGCGTAGGCCAGGTCCTTGAAGAACCGGCCCTGCACCAACAGGATCGCGGCGCCGAGCACGATGCTCGCGATGATCCAAACGGACTGCCTTCCGTATTCCATCGAACCGTCGAACAGGCCGGGATGCGAGGGGTCATAGGCGGCGGAATAGATGTTCGCCCAACCCAGCGCCATGAGCGTCAGGTAGAGCCCCACCAGGATGGGATCGATGTTCGCGCGGATCCGGTCGCGCTTGCTCATCGACGCGGTCGTTTGGGAGGTTTGCGGTATAGGTGCTCCTCGGCGATCAGATCGCTTTCCAACATGCGCTTTTCCAGGTCCGGTCTCGAAATGCTGTCGGTAAGGTATTGTTCCATCAACAGGCTGGCGATGGGTGCGGCCCAGGTGCCCCCGAAACCGGAGTTCTCCACATACACGGCGATCGCGATACGGGGATCCTCCAGTGGAGCGAAACTGACGAAGACCGCATGGTCCTTGCCGTGGGGGTTCTCGGCCGTTCCGGTCTTTCCACAAACGGAGATGCCGGGAATTCGCGCCAGACGGGCAGTTCCTCCGGGTTCCTCCACCACCCGGCGCATGGCCTCCTGGACGAGTTCGAAGTATGGCTCCGGTGCCACCGTGTAGTGTCGCTCCAGGGCCGCGTGGACAAGGCTGTCCGGACGACCGATGGCCCTGACCACGTGCGGATCGACATACCATCCCTTGTTCGCGATGATGCACGCCATGTCCGCCATCTGCATGGGAACGGCCATCACCTCACCCTGGCCGATGCTGAGGGAATAGATGGTGCTGAACGCCCATGAACCATTGCCATATATCCGATCGTAGTAGGCCGCACTCGGGATGTTGCCGCCCTTGGCCCCTGGCAGATCGACGTTCGGACGTTGTCCGAATCCGAAGCTCATGATATCCTTTCGCCAATCCTCGAGATTGAGCGCCGCGGCAGTGAAACGGTTCCGCTCATCACCCTGCTCCATGATCCGTTTGAAGACCATGTAGAAGTAAGGATTGCAAGAGTATTGGATCGCGTGCTGCACGTCCTGTGCGTTGGGGTGGTTGTGGCATCCGACAAGCGCCTTGTTGCACTGGAACCCGGTGTTCGGTGAAATGACGCTGTCCTTCAGGGCCACCAGGGCTTGTGCGATCTTGAAGATCGACCCGGGTGGATATTGTGCCTGCAATGCGCGGTCGAACAAGGGTTTCAGGGAATCCCTCTGGAGTTGCACATAATTGGTGTTCCGCACGCGACCCACGAGCAATTCCGGGTCATAGGTGGGTGAACTGATCAGGCAGAGTATCTCACCGGTCCGCGGTTCGATGGCTACAATGCTGCCTTTCTTGTTCCGCATCAACCGCTCCCCGTAGGCCTGCATCCGCGCGTCGATCGATGTATACAGGTCCTTTCCCGCGAAGGCCAGCGTGTCGTACTGTCCATCCTTGTATGGCCCCTGGACCTTGTTGTGCACGTCCACGACGACATAGTTCACCCCACGTTTGCCGCGAAGGGCCTTTTCATAGTAGGATTCGAGCCCGCCGACGCCGATCACATCACCTGGCTTGTAGTAGGGGTCCTCCTTCACCTTGCGTGCGTCCACTTCGCTCAGGTAGCCCAGGAGGTGGGCGGCGATCCGCTGGGGATATGTCCGAAGTGTGCGGCTTTGCCCATAGAACCCGGCGTACTTGAACAGATGGACGGCGATGGTCGCATACTGGTCCGAAGGGATCTGTTTTTCGAAGACCGAAGGTTTGTAGCTGGAATAGGCATTGGCTTCGCTCAACCGGCGTCGCACCTCGGTAAGTGGTACACCGACAAGCCGGGCGAACGCGGTGGTGTCGAAGGGGCGCACCTCACGGGGTACCACCATGATGTCATACACGGGTGTGTTGGCGACGAGCAATTCTCCCCGACGGTCGAGAACGAGCCCCCGGGCGGGATAGACCGTGACCTTCCTTTCGGAGATGTTCGCAGCCTCGGCCTTCCACCGATCATCCACCACCTGCACCCAGAAAAGGCGCAGAACAAAGACGCTTGCGATAAAGACCACCGCGGCGATCAATACATATTTCCGCTCCTCGAAATTCATCCGCGACCGCGGGCGGAACGCCCGGTGAGGTACTGGGCGATCAAGCACAGCACCAGGGTGAGCAGCGCGCTCAGCACCGAGCGCGATAGGGTGGAGAAGATCCGGTCGAACCGATGGAGTTCGAAGAAGAAGAGCCAAATGTGATGGATGAGGACGAGCGGTCCCAGATAGGTGATCGACCAGGCAAGCCCCATTCGCTGCACGGTGGGGCGCAAACCGAATTCATATCCGTCACGCGGAGCGACGAGCCGCAGCCAAAGGGGCCGGAGGAAGGCCAGAAGCACACAGGCGGAGGTGTGCATGCCCGGAGTGTGTCCGAACAGGTCCATCGCTGCGCCCGTCACCGCCCCGAGCAACAGCATTGCCCAGGGGGGGGTGTTGAAAGGAAGCATCAGCAGGAAAAGGATGTACAGCAGTGGGACCATCATTCCATCGAACAGCACCAGATGGTCGAGTACGAGCACCTGGAGGCCGAGCAGGACAACGAATCGCACGATATGTTCCAGAAGACCGCTGGTCATTGGTCCATGGTGACATGGGTCAAAGTGTCCAGTTCGGATCGAAATAGATCACGCACGATCTGCACGGGTCCGTTGCGCGTCAGGTCCTCGGAAAGCCGGATGGTGATCGTGTGGTAGTTCGAGCCGGGTGCATCGGTCACCTCGGTCACCACGCCAACGGGTACGCCGCTCGGAAAGATGCCGTCCTCCCCGCGTGTTACGATCGTGTCACCAGCGAGCACCGGAGCGTGTTTCGCGATGTCCACCACGGATGCGGTGCGGGGTTCCCCGGTATCCCATGCAAGCAGGCCCCGATGTCCGGTCCTTTTGACGATCACGCTCGTATTCCAGTCCGGGTCCAGAACGCTGAGCGCAACGCTGAAATGCCGACCCACCCCGGTCACGACCCCTACGATGCCATCCGCGCCGATCACGCCCATGTCCGGTGCGATACCGGCCAGGGAACCCTTGTCCAGGGTCAGCGTGTTCCGTTGCCTATGAAAGGTGCCGTTCACGACATGTGCGGTGAGGTAGGTGAAGCGTTGTTCGTACAGCGTGTCATTGACCCGCACCCACCTTTCGGCCATGGGTACGTAGGCATGACGCTCCAGGTCCTTCAACCGTGCGTTCTCCCTTGCAAGCTCCTCGTTGATCCGCTTCAGGTCGGTATAGGAGGTGATGGCGTGACGCCATCCGTATATGCGGCCGACGATATCGCTGGCGGATCCAAGGGCTTCGGCCTTGTGATGCTCGTTCCCCGCGATGGACCAGGCAATGGAGAGGCCCATGAGCAACAGGAAGAGCAACGTGTTGCGGATGCGGTAAAGGAAGCGGAACAGGTCCCTCATCGTCCGGTAGCCATGGGTCCTTGGGTTCCGTCGAGGAGCCGGGGAGCGATACGTGCGCCGCTCCTATTCACGCATCAGGAATTGGAACCGGTCGATGTTCTTCAATGCGATACCGGTGCCGCGTGCCACGGCCCGGAGCGGATCCTCGCTCACGTGGACAGGCAGTTTGGTCTTGATGCTGATGCGCTTGTCCAGGCCGCGCAGCAAGGCCCCGCCACCAGCCATATAGATGCCGGTCTTGTATATGTCGGCGCTCAATTCGGGTGGTGTGGCCTCCAGTGCGCTCAAGATGGCCTCTTCGATCTTGCTGATCGACTTGTCGAGCGCCTGTGCGATCTCGCTATAGGTCACCGTGATCTCCTTGGGGATGCCGGTCATGAGGTCACGGCCGCGAACGGCATAGTCCGGGGGTGGGTCCTCGAGCTCGGTCATGGCCGCCCCCACCTCGATCTTGATCGTCTCGGCCGTGCGCTCACCAACGAGGATGTTGTGCTGGCGACGCATGTACTCCTCGATATCCTGTGTGAACTCGTCACCGGCCACGCGGATGTTCTTGTCGCAAACGATCCCACCCAGTGCGATCACCGCGATCTCCGAGGTGCCGCCACCGATGTCGATGATCATGTTGCCCATGGGTTCCTCCACATCGATCCCGATCCCGATCGCAGCGGCCATCGGTTCATGGATCAGGTAGACCTCTTTGGCACCGGCATGCTCGGCACTGTCGCGCACGGCGCGCTTTTCCACCTCTGTGATCCCGCTCGGGATGCAGATCACCATCCGGAGGTTCGGTGCAAAGAGCTGCCTTCCGGGCTTGATCATCTTGATCATGCCCTTGATCATATCCTCGGCCGCCTGGAAATCCGCGATCACACCGTCCTTCAATGGGCGGACGGTCTTGATGTTCTCGTGCGTCTTGCCGTGCATCTGCTGGGCCTGGCGCCCGATCGCGATGACCTTGCCGGTGGCCCGGTCCTTCGCCACGATGCTCGGTTCGTCGACCACCACCTTGTCATTATAGATGATCAAGGTGTTCGCCGTGCCCAGGTCGATCGCGATCTCTTGCGTGAAGAAGTTCAGCAGGCCCATGCGGATGGATCAGTGTTTGAAATGTCGATGGCCGGTCAATACCATGGCGATGCCCTTCGCGTCACAGGCGTCGATGCTCTCCTGGTCGCGGATGCTACCTCCCGGCTGTGCGATCGCGGTGATGCCCGCGTCGGCGGCGATGTTCACGCAATCGGGGAAGGGGAAGAACGCATCGCTGGCCATCACGGCGCCATGCAGGTCGAAGCCGAACTTGCGCGCTTTGGCGATGGCCTGTTCGAGAGCGTCCACGCGGCTGGTCTGGCCGGTGCCGCTGGCCAGCAACTGCATGCTCTTCGCCAGCGTGATGGCGTTGCTCTTGGTGTGCTTCACCAGGATGTTGGCGAAGGTCAGATCGTCCCGTTGCTCCAAGGTCGGGCGGGCCTTGGTCACCGGCTTCATGTCGGCACCAGGCATGGTCTTCAGGTCGGGATCCTGTTCAAGCACGCCATTCAGTGCGGTACGCCATTTCCTGGTCATCCTACCGGATGCCGTTCGCACCAAGATGATCCGGTTCTTCTTCTTGCGCAGCATTTCCAGGGCGTCATCGGCATAGCCGGAGGCCACGATGATCTCGAAGAAGATCGTGTCGATCGCCTCGGCGGTGGCCTTGTCGACGGCAGCGGTGGTCACCAGGATGCCCCCGAACGCGGAAACGGGGTCCCCGGCCAGCGCTGCATCCCAGGCCTCTTTCAGCGTGGGACGCACGGCTGCCCCACAGGCGTTGTTGTGTTTGATCACGGCGAAGGGCACGCCCTCCAGGGTCGCCAGGTCATCGATCAGCTCCAGCGCCGCGTCGAGGTCGAGCAGGTTGTTGTAGCTGAGCTCCTTGCCGTGCAACTGCTCGAACAAGGCATCGAGGTCGCCGATGAAGACCCCTTTTTGATGCGGGTTCTCTCCATAACGCAAAGAGCGCACTGGTTGGCCTGTCAGGGGGTGGCCGCCCGTCGATCCACCGCTGAACCAGGAATGGATCGCCCCGTCATAGCGGCTGCTGACACCGAACGCCGCTGCTGCAAGGGCCTTCCGCTCGGCAAGGGTCGTGGACCCTTCCCGTTCCTTCAGGATCCGCAGCAATTCTGCATAGTGCCTTTGTGCAGGCACGATCACCACATCGCTGAAGTTCTTGGCCGCCGCTCTGATCAGGGCGATGCCGCCGATGTCGATCTTCTCGATGATCTCCGCCTCGGTGCCCCCGGCGGCCACCGTCGCCTCGAAGGGGTAGAGGTCCACCACCACCAGGTCGATCGGGGGAATGGCATACTCCTCCAGTTGGGCCACGTCGCTTTCCAGGGTCCGCCGGCCCAGAATACCCCCGAAAACCTTGGGATGCAGGGTCTTCACCCGGCCACCCAGGATGCTGGGGTAGCTCGTGAGGTCCTCCACGGGCACCACGGGGATGCCCAGTTCTTCGATGAAGGTCCTTGTACCTCCAGTGGAATAGAGGGTGATCCCGAGGCGATGCAACTCCTGGACGATGGGTCCCAGACCGTCCTTGTCGTATACCGAAATGAGTGCGCTTTGGATGCGCTTCTGATCGATCAACTTCCCGTCCGTATTGACAGGGACAAGTTTACGACCGAGGAAAGCCCGATCCACGGGGCCTGTGGGGCTCTTGCACGGATCTTACCAACAACGTTCCCCACGAAGGGGGTACCACCGACCTGTCAGAAGCGGAGCCCGATCCCCAGGTGGATGAAGATCAGGTCGGTCTCCGATTCGCGGGTCGTATAGGCCACCTGACCCTCACTGTCGATGGTGACGCTCGTGGGTTCCACGTATCGCGCACGTCCGCCCTGGAAACGCTCGAAGCGGCCTTCAGCATACAACAGGGGCGTGATCCCCACCATGACGCCGGCGGCCCAGCCATAGCTGAAGGCCGTTCCACGCAGGACGTTCTCTTCGCGCAGTGGACCGTTCACTCCATCGATCTTCAGCTCGCTGTTGGTGGTGAAACTGCGGAAGCCGGCCAGGCCGTCGAGGTAGGGGCTCACCTTGCCTTTCAGGGGGGCCAGGCGCACCAGGGCGTGATAGCCGTTCATGCGGCTGCGAACGTGGAGGTCGCCGCTGGTCACGGTCACATATTGCTCGTCCAAGGCCACGACCCCTTGCCGGCTGCCGAGATAGGACCGGTCGAATTGGAGACCGGCGGCAAAGGGCAGGTGCTTCAATGGCAGTGCGAGGTTCAAGCCGAACCCACCGATCGTACGCCCGTAAGCGGCGTCGAACTCGCCCAGCGGTACGCCGAGCCGGAGCCCACCGCTGAGGGTGTAGCGCCCTTTTTGGCCGAACTGCGCCTGTGTGTCCAACACCAGGACCAAGCTGAACAGGAGCAGGAGGGGTCGGCGCATGACGAGTGTTTTCCGATGGAAGCCAACTTCCATGCCGATCCCGGGATACCTTGCCACCATGGAGCTCGGGCCGACCTGGCAGGACCTGGGACTGCCGGGTCTGTTCCTGGCGGCGTTCCTCGCGGCGACGATCCTACCGTTCAGCTCCGAGGCCCTCCTGGCCGTGATGGCCCTGGGTCCCTGGAGCACCTGGTCCCTGTGGATCTGTGCCAGCCTGGGCAACACGTTGGGCGGCCTCAGCAGCTATGGATTGGGTCGACTGGGTGATGGACGTCGGCTGGGGCGATGGTTCGGGGCATCTCCGGAAAAGGTCGATCGGGTGACGGACCGCGTGCGTCGTTCGGGCGTCTGGTCGGCCTTGCTCTGCTGGCTGCCGGTGATCGGCGATCCCATCGCGATCGCACTGGGGCTGTTCCGCGCTCCGGTGGGACCCGTTTCGATACTGATGTTCGTCGGCAAAGCGGCGCGGTACGCCGTGGTGCTGGTCGCGCTGCGGGCGTTGGTCTAGCCCATCTTCAGGTCCGATCCCTTGCGCTGCTGTTCCAGGAACCACCACTTGGGGATGCTCTTGGTACGCTTCGCTTCCTGCCACATCTCCACCAATTGCTCCTGCAGGAGTTCGGTGGCCTCCTCCACGTTGTCGGCCACAAAAACGAACTCGAGCTCCTTCCTTCCGATCGTGCCGGCCTCCACCATGCGGTCGAGCTGCTCCAAAAGCGGCGCCCAATAATCCTTGCCGTAGAGCAGGATGGGGAAGTCCTTCAACTTGCCGGTCTGGATCAGGGTGATGGTCTCGAACAACTCGTCCATCGTGCCGGCACCGCCGGGCATCACCACGAAGGTGACGCTGTACTTCAGCAACAGCACCTTGCGGATGAAGAAGCGATCGAAGTGGAGGCTGACGTCGAGGTAGGGGTTCGGGAGTTGTTCGTGCGGCAGTTCGATGTTGCAGCCCACGCTGGTGGCGCCTACGTCGCGCGCGCCGCGGTTGGCGGCCTCCATGATCCCCGGACCGCCGCCGGTCATGATGGTGAAGCCCACGCGTCCCACACGCCGGGCCAGCTCACGGGCCGCTTCGTAGTAGGGATGGTCCTCCTTGAACCGGGCGCTGCCGAAGAAGGTCACGCACGGTCCCACGAAGTGCAGCTTCCGGAAGCCGTGGATGAATTCCCGGGAGATGCTGATCACCGAGGTGAACTCCTTCCACCGGGAGCGGGGTCCCTCCAGGAAACGGAGGTCGATGAACTGCTTGTTCTTGGGCTGGGCCATGATGTGGCGGCAAAGGAAAGCAGGAGCGCGCGGATCAGGAGGCCACCGCCTTCCCCATTCCCTCCAACGCCTTCCTGGCCTGCTGCACGTTGCGCACGTCCTGCACGCTGAGCCGGAGCGTGCCGCCCTTCTCGTACATGCGGTAGCGACGGGGCTGGTCCTTGATCGCCTCCAATACCCCGGTGAAAGCCTCGCTCTGGAAGAAGGGATGCTGCTGGTCGGTGATGAAGGTGCCGATCATTTTTCCTTCGCGGATCACGAGCTTCTCGAAACCCATGCGTTCACCGAGCCAGCGCAGGCGGATCGCTTCGAAGAGGTCCAACACCTGCTCCGGCAAGGGTCCGAAGCGGTCCAGGAGCTTGGCGCGGAAGCGGATCAACCCCTCCTCGTCCGGGATATCGTCGAGCTCGCGGTACAAGGCCAGCCGCTCGGCCGTCTCCGTGACATAGCCGCTGGGGATCAACATCTCCAGATCGGTCTCCAGCACGCAATCGCGCGTCCAGCGGTCCTTCGGGCCCTGCTGATCGGCGAAGAGCGCCTTGAACTTCTCCTCCTTCAGTTCCTGCACGGCCTCCTCGAGGATCCGCTGGTAGGTCTCCATGCCGATGTCGTTGATGAAGCCGCTCTGCTCCGCGCCGAGCAGGTCGCCTGCGCCACGGATGTCGAGGTCCTTCATGGCGATGTGGATGCCGCTGCCCAGGTCGCTGAACTGCTCGATGGCCTGCAGGCGTCGGCGCGCGTCGGCGGGCAGCAGGTGCATGCTCGGGCAGAGCAGGTAGCAGAAGGCCTTGCGGTTGCTGCGTCCCACGCGGCCGCGCAACTGGTGCAGGTCGCTGAGGCCGAACTGGTGCGCCTCGTTGATGAGGATCGTGTTGGCATTGGGGATGTCCAGGCCGTTCTCCACGATGGTGGTGGCCACGAGCACGTCGGTGTTGCCCTCGATGAAGTCGAGCATCACTTCTTCCAGTTTGTGCCCTTCCAACTGACCGTGGCCCACGCCCACACGCGCACCGGGCACCAGCTTCCGCACCATGTCGGCCACCAGTTGGATGTTCTTCACCTTGTCGTGCACGAAGTACACCTGCCCGCCACGGCTCAGCTCGTATTCGATCGCCTCCTTGATCACGTGCTCGTTGAACGGTTGCACGATGGTCTGCACGGGGTACCGGTTGGGCGGTGGGGTGTTGATGATGCTGAGGTCGCGCGCGCCCATCAGGCTGAACTGCAGCGTGCGCGGGATCGGCGTGGCGGTCAACGTCAACGTGTCCACTGACGCGCGCAACGTCTTCAGCTTGTCCTTCACGTTCACGCCGAACTTCTGCTCCTCGTCGATGATCAAAAGGCCGAGGTCCTTGTACACCACGTCCTTGCTTACCAGGCGGTGTGTGCCGATCAGCACGTCGATCTTGCCGTCCTTCAGGTCCTTCAGGATGTCCTTCTGTTCCTTGGTGCTGCGGAAGCGGTTGATGTATTCCACGCGCACGGGCAGGTCCTTCATCCGCTCCTTGAAGCTCTTGTAGTGCTGGAGGGCGAGGATGGTCGTGGGCACGAGCACGGCCACCTGCTTGCCATCGCACGCCGCCTTGAACGCCGCGCGGATCGCCACCTCGGTCTTGCCGAAGCCGACGTCGCCACAAACGAGCCGGTCCATCGGCGTGTGGCTTTCCAGGTCCTTCTTCACATCGAGCGTGGCCTTCTCCTGGTCGGGCGTGTCCTCATAAATGAAGCTCGCCTCCAGTTCGTGCTGCAGGTAGTTGTCCGGCGGGTAGGCATGTCCGGGCTTCGCCTTGCGTTCGGCGTAGAGCTTGATCAGGTCGAAGGCCAGCTCCTTGATCTTCTTCTTCGTGCGCTCCTTCAGCGTTTTCCACGCGCTGCTGCCGAGCTTGTTCACCTTGGGTTGCACGCCCTCCTGCGCGGTGTAGCGGCTCACCCGGTGCAGGCTGTGGATGCTGACGTACAGCACGTCGTTGTCGCGGTAGATCAGGCGGATCGCCTCCTGCTGCTTCCCGTTCACGTCCAGCTTCTCCAGTCCGCTGAACACGCCGATGCCGTGATCGATGTGCACCACCAGGTCGCCGGGCTTCAGCTGGGTCAGTTCCTTCAGTGTGAGCGCCTGGCTGTTCCGGCGGAAACCTTCCTTGAGGCGGAAGCGATGGTAGCGCTCGAAGATCTGGTGGTCGGTGTAGAGCGCGAGCTTCCGGTCCGGTTCGATGAAACCTTCATGGAGGTCGAGCACGATGGGTGTGAACGACACCTCGTGCTCCATGTCCTGGAAGATGGTGTACAGCCGTTCGCTCTGCTTGGCGTTGCTGCAGGCGATGATGTTCGTGTAGCCCTCGACCTGCTTCGCATGGAGGTCGGCACTGAGAGCCTTGAAGTCCTTGGCGAAGGCGGGCTGGGGCTTATTGGAAAAGTGGAAAGTGGGAACGCGAAAGTTGGGACCGTCCGTCGTCCCCACGGTCCCGGAACTACTGGTGAAGTGCACCTGGCGGAACCGTTCCAGTTCGGATCGCAGTTGGTCCGGGGAGGCGACGAGCTGATCGGGGAGGCGTGACCCTCCTTGTCCGGCAGCCGGTCGTAAGCGCGTTGCAAATGCTCCGAGGCATCCCTGGCCGCATCGGTGATCGCGTCCGTGGAACGGATCCAGATCACGGCATGCGCCGGTAATTGCGCGAAGAAAGGTTGCTGCAACGCGGCATCCTCGTCCTGGAGGTCGGGCACGATCACCGCGTTCGCCAGCCGCTCCACGCTCAGTTGGTCCTGTGGGTCGAAGCGGCGGATGCTCTCGACGGTATCGCCGAAAAGTTCGATGCGGTAGGGACGATCGCTGCCGTAGCTGAACACGTCGATGATGCCGCCTCGGATACTGAACTGCCCGGGTTCGTAAACGAAGTCGGCGATCTGGAAGCCGGTCTCCTGCAGCCATTCCATCAGCGTGTCGATCGGCAGTTCCTCGCCGCGCTTGATCGCCAAGGTGTTGCGCTGCATGCGCTCGCGGCCGACCACGAGTGGTGCCAGGGCCTCGGCATAGGTCACGAGCGTGAGGCTATCCGGGTCGCGCATCAATTCCTCCAGGACCTCGGTGCGCGAAACGCGGTCACCATCGTTGTGTCCTTCGGGGTCGTAAGGGGAACGTGACGGGGCGGGGAAGAACCGGATGTCCCGGTCCGGGCCCAGGGCCTGCAGGTCGTTGAGGAAATAGGCGGCCTCCTCCTTGTCGTTGAGGACCAGGACGTGCACGCCCGGGCGCTTCTCCAGAATGTCCTCGGCCACAATGGCCGCGCTGCTGCCCACCAGGCCGTGGAGGTGAAGGCGGACACGCCCATCACTGAGCGCATTCGCGGCCTGCGTGCAGCGTGGGTCGCTGCGATAGTTCTCCAGTAGGGTGGAGAGGGAGGTCGTTCCTGTCATCCGAAATGCCCAAAACCCGATACCGGGTCGTCCGGACATCGGGTCGGGGCTGCAAAACTAGCTTCAGAAGCCTCCGGCGCCATCACTTTCCATCCCCCTCGCAAGCTCCTGCAATTTGAGCACCGTGTTCCAATTCCGCGCGGTGCTCACCACGCCGATGCCCTTGTCGAACTTCATGGCCATGGCGCTGGTGCCGAAACCATGAGGCGTGTGGATGTAGCAAACGTGGTAAGGTCCGATGCGCGCCTTCAACACCTTGATGTCCTCATCGCCCACGGACAGGGCCTTCAGTGCTTTCACAGCTTCGGGCTTCGGCAGGTCGGCCAGCAGGACGGCATGCACGTGCTTGCCCTCGGCCTTCTTCGGGAAGGCGTCGTTCTTCATAACGGCCTCCCATTCCGCCGCCGTGGGAATGAAGATGGGCCGTTCGTACTTGAACTTCTTCTTGCAGAAATCGGCCACCTTCGCGAGCGTCTTTTCGCGTGAGAGGCTGCTCCGCACCAGCGCGTTGCCGCTGTTGATGTAGGTGGTAGCGTCCTTGAAGCCGGCCTTGGTGAGCGCGGCGCGCAATTCGGCCACGGGCAGTTTCACCGGACCGCCCACGCCGCGAAAGAGCAGGATGTAGGTCGTGAGGGCCACTGGTCTCAGTCCTTCGTCGCGGCCTCCACCATGGCCTTGCTGCCGATGAACAGGGGACACCGCTGGTGCAATTCCGTGGGCTGGACCTCCAGGATACGTTGGTTGCCATCGCTGGCCAGGCCGCCGGCCTGCTCCATGATGAAGGCGAGCGGGTTCGCCTCGTACAAAAGGCGCAGCTTGCCTTTGGGTGCCTTGGCTGTGGACGGATACATGTAGATGCCACCCTTGAGCAGGTTGCGGTGGAAGTCCGCCACCAGACTGCCGATGTAGCGGGCGCTCAACTTGCTGCGCTTGCAATCGTCGATGTAGCGGCGCACGTTCTCGGGGAAATCGAAGTAGTTGCCCTCGTTCACGGAGTAGATGCTGCCGTCGTTGGGGATCTTCATGTCCGCGTGGCTGAGGCAGAACACGCCGATGCTGGGGTCCAGGGTGAATCCGTTGACGCCGTGGCCGGTGGTGTAGACCAGCATCGTGCTGGACCCATAGATCACATAACCGGCCGCCACCTGCTGGGTCCCTGGTTGCAGGAAATCGTCCAGCGTCACCTTATTCGGGTCCAGACGTCGGTAGATGGAGAAGATCGTGCCGATGGAAACGTTGACGTCGATGTTGCTGGAACCATCGAGCGGGTCCATGGCCACGACGTATTTGCCGTCCCGCGAAATGGGATGGTCGAAAATGATGGGGTCGTCGTTCTCCTCGCTGGCGATGGCGCACACCTCGCCCTGATTGCGCATGGCCGAGATGAAGCGTTCGTTGGCGTAGACGTCGAGCTTCTGCTGACGCTCGCCCTGGATGTTGTGCACGTTGGTCTCCCCAAGGATCTCATCCACCAGCCCGGCCTTGTTCACTTCGCGATTGACGAGCTTGGCTGCGAGCCGGATGGAGGTGAGCAGTCGGGAGAGGTCACCGGTCGCAAAGGGGAAATCCTTCTGGCGTTCCACGATGAACTCGGCGAGGGTCTTGATATTGGCCATGAGGATCGGAAGAACGGGCAATGATCAATGCCCGGATGTTCTGCAAATATCCGACGCGCCCGATCTTTGGCCATCATGGATATCACGATCCGCCGGGCAGAAGCGCGCGATGTGCCCGCCATGTTGGCGCTGGTGCGGGAACTGGCGGCGTTCGAACGCGAACCGGACGCGGTGACGGTGACGGAGGAGGAGATGCGTGAGGCCGGCTTCGGGGAGAGCCCGGTCTGGTGGGGATGGGTGGCCGGGTCGGGCGGCGCGTTGGTGGGACTGGCGCTATGCTATGAGCGGTACTCGACCTGGCGTGGACGCGTGGGCTATCTGGAGGACCTGGTGGTGACAGCACGCGCACGCGGCTATGGGATCGGGGAGAAGTTGTTCCGCGCCTGCGCAACGGAATGCGTGGAGCGTGGCTATCACCATCTCACCTGGCAGGTGCTCGACTGGAACGAAGGCGCGATCCGCTTCTACGAGCGGCTGGGCGCGGAGATCGATGAACATTGGGTGAACGGCAGGCTCCATCGGGAACAGCTGAAAGCGATCTCCCAGGCATGAAGGTCTTCAAGTTCGGCGGGGCCAGCGTGAAGGATGCGGACGGCGTACGCAATGTGGCGCGCGTGCTCGCGCAGTTCCCGGAGGATGATCTGGTGATCGTGGTGAGCGC
>JACJZJ010000003.1 GCA_020635675.1 Flavobacteriales bacterium
CCGATGAGTTGCGGAAAGGTGAGGAAGCGCTGCTTGTTGGCCAGCGTGTAAACGCGGGGGATCAGCCATACGGCCGCCATCCAGGCACCGAGCAGGCCCGTGAACAGCATCCAGGAACCGCTGAGACCCATCATGAAGCCCAGCCCACCCAGGCCGATGGAGAAACCACCGCCCACGTCCGTGGCCACCACGCTCAGGCCGATGTGCCAGGCCGACATCCCGCGGCCCCCCACGAAGTAGTCCTCATGATCGGTGTTGCGGCGCAGGAAATGTGCTCCGATCGCGAGGAGCACGATCATGTAACCGAAGAAGATCGCCGCGTCGATCCAGGACAAAACCGCTTATGCGCTGTTGGGTCGTTGCGGTCCGGGGACCGCGGATGATCGAATGGGAACGACCCGGATGGGTCGAAGGAACGGCGCAAAGGTAGCCATTTCACCAGGAGGGGCGCGGCCTTTCGGGTCGCCCATTCCCCGAAATGCCCGCTGGGCAGGGGCTCAGGGGGTCAAACGTACTTGTCGCCGAACTCCGCGGTCAGGTCGTTCACGAACTGACGGATCTTCTGTTCATCCTGTTTGCGACAGACCAGCAGGGCATCCGCCGTGCTCACCACGATATGGTCCTCGAGTCCTTGTAGTACGACGAGCCGGTCATCGTGCACATGCACCACGTTCCGTTCGCAATCGTAGAGGCGCACGAGCCCACCCACTGTGGCGTTCTCGTGGGCATCCTTCTTGAGATGCGTGTACAGACTGCCCCATGTGCCCAGGTCGCTCCAGCCCAGATCGCTCGAAACAACAAAGACGTTCCGCGCCTTCTCCAGGATGCCATAGTCGATGCTGACGCTTTCACATTCGCCATAGACCTTCTCGATGAAAGCGGCCTCCTTGTCCGTGCCATACGCCCCGTCGCCCCGGGCGAAAAGGTCGGCCATCTGCGGAAGGTGCTCGCCAAAGGCCTTTCGGATGCTCTTCAAACCCCAGATGAAAATACCCGAGTTCCAGAGGAAATCGCCGCTCTCGATGAAGCGGACCGCCGTATCGTGATCGGGCTTTTCGGTGAACGTTTTGACACGCTTCACCCGCGGATGTGCCGAGCCTTCCGATGCGACGAACTGGATGTAGCCATAGCCGGTGTCCGGCCGGCTTGGCATGATGCCCAGGGTGACGAGGCAGTCCTCCTTTTCGGCCTGATCGAGCGCGATCCGGATCGTGGTGCGGAACTCCTCCTCCTTCAGGACCAGATGGTCGCTCGGCGCCACGATGATACGGGCGGCCGGATCCCGAGCCGCGATCACCGCATTGGCGTATGCGACGCAGGGGGCCGTATTCCGACGGGAGGGCTCTTTCAATACCTGGTGGTCTCCGATGTCCGGCAACTGTTCCCGGACGAGGTCCGCGTATTGCGCATTGGTGACCACAAGGATGTTCTCGGGCGGGCAGATCGACAGGAACCGGTCGTAGGTCTGTTGCAGCAGGGTGCGCCCCAATCCGAGGAAATCAAGGAATTGCTTGGGGTGGTCCGTGCGGCTCATCGGCCAGAAGCGACTTCCGATGCCGCCGGCCATGATCACGCAATAAATGCTCTTGTCTTTCATCCGATCGATTGGTGCCGGGTCTTTACGAGGCGTGACGCGTCCGCAATGGGCGTTCCACCTGCACCTCGGCCATCGGGTCGAAGAAATAGGTGCGGCGGTCGTTCAGACAGCGGCATTGGTAGCGTCTTCGCAATTGGTCACCCTTGACGAAAAGGCGCTTGTTGTAGCGGAAAACGCTTTGGTGAGGCAGTTCTTCCAGGTAGAGTGCGGGATCCCGGTCGTAGCGGCGCAACACACGCATCAGGTCGTGATCGGTGCAGCTGCTCGCGGGTGCGTTGCCCAGGTGCCGCTCAAGGCTCCGCAGCACATCCGCCGGCATGACGGTGCGTGAGAGAAAGGGTCGCATCAGCCGTGCATATTCGGCCTTCCAGGCCTCCCCATGGGGTGCGCTCCAGCGTCGGCTCTTGACGAAGGTGCTGAAGTGCGCGAATTCATGCACCAGAGTCACCAGGAAGGCGTATTTGTTCAGGTCCGCGTTCACCGTGACCCGGTGAGGCTGCGTGCGCGTCGCGCTCCGGAAGTCCCCAAGCTTGGTCATCCGTGGTCGCACCACCTTCACTTGGACGGGGTTCCGACGCAACCAATTCACCACCACCGGGAATGCGGCTTCCGGGAGGTGGTCCCGCAAATGGACAAGGTCGGTAGCGTGGCGCATCAGGATCGGCCGGTGGGTAGTATGAACGAGCGACGAAAGGGCTGCTCCGACCCTGGTCCGGAACGATCGGACCGGATCTCCCCGTCCTGTCGATGCGCGGGCACACGGTTCCAATGCGGACAATCGCACTTCTGGCCGCGTTTGTGCCGCGTGACCCCCTTCGGTCCCGAGGCGCAGGCCGCCATCATGAAGGAAAGCCCCAGCCAGAGCGCCAGTATGCGTGGTGGAAAGGTCAGGGGGGAGGCGTGCCACATGGCGCACAAATGTAGGTGACCGCCCCTGTTCATAGGTATCCGACGAAGTCCCTCCGACCACTTGTCAGGGGGGCTATTTTTGGCGGTCGCATGGGCATTCTTCTCCACATCGGTCGGTATTTCGAGTTCCTGCGACAGGTGGTCGGTCGACCGGAGCGGACCCGTCTCTATTTCCAACGTACCCTGGAGGAGGTCGACCTACTGGGTGTCAGGAGTTTGGGTATCGTGGCCCTCCTTTCGGTCTTCATGGGGGCGGTGATCACCCTGCAGACATCGAGCAATATCGATGCGGCCTGGATCCCGCGTTATGTGGTGGGGTTCACCGCGCGTCAGAGCGTGATCCTGGAATTCAGCCCCACCATCATCTCCCTGATACTTGCCGGGAAGGTGGGGTCCAACATCGCCGCCGAGATCGGTACCATGCGGGTCAAGGAACAGATCGATGCCCTGGACATCATGGGCGTGAATTCCGCCAGTTATCTGGTGTTGCCGAAGATCGTCGCCGCCATGCTCATCAATCCTTTCCTCATTGTGATCAGCATGTTCCTGAGCATTTTCGGCGGTTGGGTGGTGAGCATCGGTACGGGAGTGGTGAGTCCCACCGATTACATCACCGGGTTGCAATGGGATTTCGACCCATTCACGGTGACCTACGCACTGGTGAAGACGGTGGTCTTCGCCTTCATCATCACCAGCGTGGCCGCCTACCATGGCTACCACACCCAGGGCGGTGCGCTCGAGGTGGGGCGGAGCAGTACCACGGCGGTGGTGTACAGCAGTATCCTCATCCTCATCGCCAACTACCTGCTCACCCAGCTCCTGCTGATATGATCGAGGTCGTCGGGTTAAGCAAACGGTTCGGTGACCTGCAGGTGCTCAAGGGCATCACGGCCACGTTCGAGAAGGGCGTGGTGAACCAGATCATTGGACGCAGCGGCAGCGGCAAAAGCGTACTGGCCAAGTGCATCGTGGGACTCCATCACCCCGAGGAAGGGCGGGTGCTGTACGATGGTCGACCGTTCTTCGAGATGTCGATCGAGGAGAAACGGACGATCCGCCAGGAGATCGGCATGCTTTTCCAGAGCAGCGCCCTGTTCGATTCGATGACCGTGGAGGAGAACGTGATGTTCCCGATGCGCATGTTCACCACGATGGATATCGAGGCCATGCGGGAGCGGGCGCGGATCTGCCTTGAAAGGGTCGACATCATCGGCAAGGAAAGGCTCTTTCCTGCGGAACTCAGCGGTGGCATGCAGAAACGCGTCGGCATCGCCCGCGCCATCGCCTTGACGCCGAAGTACATCTTCTATGACGAGCCCAACAGCGGTCTTGATCCGCAAACGGCCATTCTGATCGACGGCCTGATCAAGGAGCTCACGGAAGAATATGGGACCACGACCATCGTGATCACGCATGACATGAACTCCGTGATGGAGACCGGTCAGAACATCATATTCATCCACGACGGCCAGAAGTGGTGGCAGGGCGACCGGCAGGAACTGCTGGACAGCAGTGATCAGGAGCTCAACGATTTCATCTTCGCCAGTGAATTGATGCGTCAGGCCAGGCGCGCGATCACTGGCCGCCTGGAATGACGAAGGCCCCGGGGAGCGGGGCCTTCGCTGCATCGGAGTACCTTGTTCAATGGACCACGTTCATGCGGGCGGTGCGTTGTTGCCGGCCGCTATGCACCAGGCAGGTATACAGACCCGTTCGTAGGTCGCTCACGTCCAATGTCGTTCTCAACGGACCTGCGGGGATGCGTCCCAGGTCCCGCGTACGAACGATACGCCCCACCGCGTCCACGATCTCGATCCCCACGACCGCGCTGCTGCGCAATGTCATTGAAACGGTGGCCTCCCCGTTCGCCGGGTTCGGCCATGTCGCGATGCTGCCGGCAAGCACCCCGTCCTGTTCCTCGATCCCGATGACACCGCCGAGCATGGCGCGCACCATCGGTGTCTTGGTGACGAAGAAGTTCTCGTCGCTGTTGGGATACCGGATGATCGAGACCTGGGGGTCGCTGATGCCACTGGTGCAGAAGGCCACGTCCTCCGCCCCGCCGTAGCATCCGACCATCACGCAATATGCCGTCCCGTCGGTCAGGTCCTCCGGCTGCAGCAGTGGGAGCGTTACGAAATCGGAACCTCCGATGGGATTCAGATCGGCGGCCTGCACTTCATAGTCATCGGTCTGGGTGATGTAGCCAAGGTCGATGTCGTAGAGCACGCCGTAGATCAATGCACCGACCGTGGTGCTTTCGTGCAGCGCCACCTTGATGCCTTCGAGCTGGCTGCCCGGGTTCACCACATCGAAGTAGTTCCCGAGTTCGAACTGGTCGCCCACGTTGTTGATGCCCTGGGACTGGGAGCCCGTGCAGCTGCCGTCATCCTGCGCCCACTCATATTGGGACACGCTGAAGATGGACGACATCGCATTGTTGGACGGCACATCGTCCGTCTCGTTCTGGCTCACGCTGAAATCGATGGTATAGCCCCCGAGGTCGCCGGAGGGTGTGAATCCATTGATGGCCACGATGTCCTCCACCGTAGGGGCGTAGTCCTGGGCGCTCGAGCTGGTGTTGAGCTCCTGGCCGCCGGGTCCATCGACCACCACGTTCAGCATGGCGCCGGTCTGGGGCAGATAGCCCTTGTTCTTGAGGGTCCCCTGGAGTTGCATTTCGCGCACCTGTTCCGCCGGATAGATGGAATACTCGATGTTCGCCAGTCCGGTATTGTCGAAATCGAATCCGGTCTGCTTGGTGCGCAATAACGCCATGTCGTTGGCGGGCAGGTCCTTGATCACGACATTGTCGATCTGCCAGCCGTAGTCCCAGATGGACACATATTTGAAGCGCAGTTGCACGTTCGACGGGTCGCCCGCGACCCACGCCGAAATGTCCACATCGATCAATTCAGGGTTCGGCCGCCCATCGCGACCGACGCCTTCATTGATCTCCACTTCGTTCCACGAACCACCACCGTCCGTGGTCACGCCCACATAACAATGGTCGGTCTGCCATTCCTGGAAGTACTGGTCGAACTCCACCTTCAGATTGGCCGGTGCGGCGCTCAGGTCGATCACGGGCGATACGAGCCAGGTCTCGGTACTGATCCCGTTCGTGCCGAGGTAGTCATCGTCCACGATGGCCCAGCCACCCGGAGTTGACGTGTTCAGTGGCGGTACGGGATAGGTGCTGCTCGTGGGGCCGGGGCCCGTGCCGGTGATGTCCCAGTCCACGGTGCCATCCGGGGTGTTCACCGTCCAGCCGTTGAGTCCGTTGTCGAAGTTCTCGGTGAAATAGCTGGTGCCCTTCGGTGCTCCGGCCGATGGTGCGGGAACGAGCGACCCCGGGCCTCCGGCATGCTTTTCCTCCGGATGTGCCGGCCAGGCCGAGCCCGGCACCGTTTGGGCGGCCAGGGGCAGCCCGATCACTCCCAATGCGATCGTGTACAGTTGTTTCATGGCAACAAGGGATTTGCGCAAGTTCCGAAGATAGCCGAGCGAAGCGGACCAGCAAGTCTGCCCCTGCCGGACCGTTGTGCATGGGATGGTGCGTTGGGGAGGCTTCATCCAAATGAAAAGGGAGGTGCCACGCACCTCCCTTTTCATTTGGAATACGTGGTCTTTATTTCCTCACGACAAGCTGGTGCGTGGTCCGCTGGCCATCCAGCGTGATCGCACAGAGGTACACACCCGCTTCAAGGTCCTGCACGGAAATGTCGAAGCGGTGGCTCCCGGGCGCCAGACGCCCGATGTGCCGGGCGCGGACCAGACGTCCGCTGGCATCCATGATCTCCAGGTCGGTGCGCTGTACCGCATGGTCGAGCAGGCATGTGAAGCTGGTCTGATCGGCGGCCGGGTTCGGAAAGGGGCCTCCGATCCGCTCGCCCGCATCGCCCAGCTCATGCAGTCCGATGGAGGGGTCGAGGTTCATGCGGACCATGGGTGTGCTGGTGAGGTAGAAGTAGGTGTCCGTCGGCGTATCATAGATCAGTGAGGTCTGAGGTACGCTCGTCCCACTGATACCCGTCCACAGGTTGTCCGAGCCACCGAAGTGTTGCACCATCACGAGATAGTCGCTTGCGGCATCCAGAGGGATGGGGCTCGGGAACGGCAGGGTCACGAACGTGTGATCACCTCCGGCGTTCAGGTCCGCCGCCACCACCTCGTGTTCGTCCGTCACATCGATCAGGTCGCGGTTCCCGTCCTTCACCAGGGCGGAGAAGATCACACCGGTCGGAGTGTCATCGTCCACGGCCACGTCAACGCCGTACAACATGTCCCCGTTGTTCACGATGTTGAACCAGTTCCCCAGTTCATAGGCGTCCCCACCATTGTCATAACGACCCGTGAGACTGTCGCGGTCCCGCGCAAAGATGTACGGGGCCACATTGAACCGCTTCGTCAGCATGTTGTCATCCGGGGTGGCATCCGTGGAATCGGAGGACAACGTGAACACGACCTTGTAGCTTTCCGTGGTCCCCGGCGGGGTCCATTCCGTCGGATAGAGGCTGTCCACATCCAGCGGCGAAAGCACCGAGGTCATGTCCGTGCCCGTGTAAACGCTATTGTTCGCAGCGTCACGGACATCCGCCTGCAAGGTGACGTTCATCTGGTCCTGGAAGCCCTGGTTCGATACCATCCCCTTGAAATGCATCGGGCGCACCTGGGTGGCCGGATACGTGGCATACTCCAGCGTGCCGAAATCGTCCGCCTGGTCGAAGAACCATTCATCGTACCAGGCATTGGTCAGCCGCAGGTCGTTCGCGGGTGCGTCCACGATCCGCATGTCGTCGATCATCCAGTAGTACACGCGTGCGCTCCAACCGATCTGGATGTAGACCGTGGCCTGGTCACCTGCCACGGAACTGATGTTCAGGCTCACATGATCGACGTTGGGGCTCGTCTGGTTGGGCTGCACGTCGCCTTGCACGGTGTAGGTGGTCCAGGTGATCTGGTCCGTGCTCACCTTCACTTCGAGGTCAGGCGTGTTGTTGAAGCGAAAGAATTGTTCGAACTCCAGGTTGACGTACGGATGTCCTGTCAGATCGATGGCGCTGGTCGTGAAGTAGGAGTCCAGGTATTGGTAGGTGGTGCCCGAAGGCTGGCCATAGTTCACGTTGTTCGCCGAATCGGGGTCGACGATCAGGAAACCGTTCGCCGCCGTCGTGGAGGCGATCGCGGTACCCGCGGAGGCACCCTGGCTGCCGTTGTAGTAGCCATAGCTGCCATCCAGCGACCACACCCAGGGACAGATACCGCTCATGTCCTGGACCGTCCATCCGGCCGGGAAACCGTTGCCGAAGTCCTCGCTCCAGATGGCGCTGCCACCGCCTCGAACGGCCGGGGGGGTGAGTTGTGTGGCATGCATCTGTTGGTCAGGTGCATCCTTCGGTGAGTGCCGGTCGAACTGCGTGGCCGTTTGGGCCTGGATGGCCCCGGCCAGAGTTCCACCGAGCAGGAGGGTGAGCGTACGGGTCGAATTCATGGTGCTAGGGTTGAGGTTTTTGCAAGATAGAGCACGGAAGCCCCGGCGATCGCGCCGGGGCTTCGCATGTGTTGAATGGTTCTCCGGGCGATCAACGGACCACGGACATACGTTTGGTGAGCTGCGCGCCATTGGCGCTGAGGGTGTAGAAGTACACGCCCTCGGTCAACTGGTCGGTGTTCACCTGGATGCTGTGCGATCCGGCACTCTGCCGACCCTCGTCCAATGTCATGACCACCTTGCCGCTCAGGTCGTGCACGGCGAAGGTCACGCTGGCCGCCAGGTCCAGGTCGTAGGGGATCATGGTGGTGCCCCGTGCCGGGTTGGGGAAGCACTGGCCAAGGCCCACGCCGTTGCGACGGTCGACCTCCGCGATGCCGATCGAAGGATCGAACACCAACCGCACCATCGGTGTGCTCGTGACATAGAACCAGGTGTCCGTCGGCGTGTCGTAGAGGAGTGATTCACCGGGGACGCTCTCACCCGAAATGGCCGCGGCCACGTTGTCGGTGCCACCGAAATGCTCCAGCACCGCGGTGTATTCCTCGCCGGCGTTCAGGTCTACGGGATTGTTTAGAAGCAGGGTGATCCACTTGGACTGGTTGGCACCTGTGAGTTGCGTGGCGCTCGTCACCTCGAATTCGTTGGTCGACTCAAGGAAATCGAGGTTCTGGTCGAGCAATTGGGCATCGAAGGTGGCGCCCACAGCCGTATTGCCGCTTCCATTGGCCACACACACCTGTATCGCATAGACCGTGGCGCTCGCCTCGGCCCAGAAGATGTTGCCGATCATGAACGCCTCGCCATCGTTGTCGTAGGCGTTCAGCTCCCTGCCGTTCGGATCGCGCTTGCCGTTGTCCATCGCATAGATGAACGGGTCCACGGAGAAGCTCTTCGCGGCCATGTTGTCTTCAGGATATCCGTCCGCACTGTCCGATGACGCCGTGAAGGTCACGTCATAGTCGTCCGCCATGGCGGGCGGCACGAACCCATCGATGATGACGCTGTCCATCACGGCATGGGCAGGCATGGTCACCGTTCCCGTCTGATCGAAGATGGAAGTGCCCCCGGAGTTGGCCACGTTCACGTTGAACTGTACGTCGGTCGCCATGGAACCGAAATTCTCGAACCGACCGCGGAAGTTCAATTCCCGCAGCTGGCTGTAGGGGTAGATGTTGTATTCGATGTTGTCCGTCAGCCCGAAGTCCTCCCAGGAGTCCAGGTCGGCCGCCACCAAACGGATGTCCGTCGGATGCGACTCCACGATCTGGACATCGTCGATCTGCCAGAAGTAGTGGGTGATGTTGCCGCTCGTGTTGCCTTCGTGGGAGAAGCGGAAGCGCACGTTGGTGGGATCGACGGCGATGGCATCGCTCAGATCGAATCGGCGGGTGTGTGTGCCGATCGACTCGTTCACGGTGATGGAATTGTTCGTTTCGGCATAGGTGGCGATCGTGAAGCGGGTCGGCCACGTGACGCCTCCGTCGGTGCTCACGTCCACAAAATGCCCGGGATCATTGGAGCAGCACCACACGAGGTCCTCCTCGAAGGCCAGATAGCAATCCGGCGTGGCGCTCAGGTCCAGCACCGGGGAGACCAGGTAGCCGTCCAGCACCTGGCAGGTCGTACAGCCGTTGTTGAACAGGTTGCTGTCGAAGATCATGAACCCGTTGCTGAACGTAGTGCTCGTGATGTGTTCGGACGGGGTGCAGAAATCGCCGTTCGGACCGTCCGTGTCATAGGCCCAGACGCTCCCGTCGGCGCCGGCTACCGTCCATGCATCGAAACCATTGTTCCCGGCCAGTCCATTGGCGAAGTCCTCGTAGAAAACGACATCACCGGGGCCGGCCTTGGGTGTACCCTGTGCGGCGGGTTCCTTCACCGCCTGTACCACGGCCTTTTGGAAGGTCCGGGGATGCGGAGCCCAACCGGTCCGTTGGGCCGAAAGGCCGCCTGCGATCGTCAGCAGGCAGCATGAGAGGTAGATCTTGTTCATCATGTTTCTTTTTGGATCCCTTGTTGCGAAGGGATCGTGAAGGTAGCAGATCGGATCTGCCCATTGCTGGGAACGGGTGGAGATGGATCGAACAATGGACGCGCCCAGGTCGCGCCCCGTGTGCCGCGCCGCACGCCACAACGCGCTGCTGATATACAGGTCCGACCGGGTCGGGGCAAAGAAAAAGGGCCCCGGATGGGGCCCTTCTCCTTGTTCGGTCGCCGTCGCTCAACGGTTGTTCACCATCATGCGGCGCGTCAGACGGGTCTGGTCGGCCGTCAGCGTGTAGCTGTAAAGACCGTTGGCCAGGTCGCTGGCGTTGAAGTCGATCAGGTGTGTGCCGGCCGGTTTCGCCCCCATGTCCTGGCTGAACACCACCTTGCCGTTCACGTCCACCACTTCGAAGCTGACGTGGTGCGTGGCGCTGAGGCTGTACTGGATCGAGGTGTTGCCATTGAAGGGGTTCGGCATGTTCACACCGAGGCTGACGCCGTTGGTGCTCTCCAATTCGGGCACGCCCACCGCATTGCCCAGGAACATGCGCACCATCGGAGTGGCGAGCAGGTAGTACCAGGTGTCGTCCGTGTAATCATAGAAGAACGAGGTCTGGGCCGGCGGTGTGCCGCTGGCGGCCACGCGCACGGAGCCACCACCGAAGTGGTTCAGCACGCCGACGTAGTCCGCTCCCGCGTCCAGGCTCACCGGGGTCTGCAGGGGGATGTAGGTGAAATTGTTGCCACCGACCGAATTGTACTCGGACGCATTGGTCTCATGGTCACCGCTCTCCTCCACGAGGTCCAGGTTGGCGTCGAGCAGTTCGCTGTGCACCACCAGGCCATCGTCACTGGTGCCGAACACCACACCGATGCCGTAGCACATCGAGTTGGTCTCGGTGACCTCGAACACGTTGCCGATCGTGTAGCCGTCCGTGCCATTGGCGAAGAAGGAACCGGCGGCGTTGTTGTCGCGGGCCCAGGCGTTCGAGCCGTCGGCCAGCGCCGTGCCGGTGATCTCCATGGCCTTGCTGCCGGTGTTGTTGCTCATGTCGTCGTCGGTCTGGTCTGCCGAAACGGTCACGTTCACCGTGATGGTGCCGGGGGCGGTCGGGGTGTAACCCGTGCTCACGATGATGGTGTCCACCTGGCTCGGCGCCGAGGTGGCCACCGGGCTGGAGGAGTAGGTGCCGACCGGGTTGCCGTCAAGCAGGATCTCGGCGGTAAGCACCACGTTCGTCTGGGCCAGACCGCCATTGTTCACCACGGCAGCGCCCACGTTCATCGGACCGGCCTGCTCCAGCGGGAGCATGGTGTATTGCAGCGAACGGACGCTCTCATCGAAAACGTCCTGCGTCACATCTTCCGTGAATACATCGTTCACCGCGAGGTTGTTGGGCAGGATCTGGTTGACGCAAATGTCATCGACCGCGATACCGGTGGCCCAGTTGCCCGTGCCGCCATCGCTCCAGTGCCAACGTAGTTTCACGTCGGGCATCCCATCGAATGCGCTCAGGTCCGCCACGAGGCCCTGCCACGCGGTGCTGGCCGAGATCGTCAACACGTCCGTGAACGTGGTACCACCATCGGAACTGGCCTGCAGGACCGTGGGTCCGCCACCGAAGTTCTCATCGCTGTAGATCCGGAAGCCGACCGACATGGCGGTCAAGCCCGTGAAATCCATGGACGGCGTGGTCAGGTTCACGTCGATCAGGTCGCAATTGCAGGGGTCCGGATCATCGTTGGCCATGATGAACAGGTTGCCCGGGGGGATGTCCGGCACGGGGAAATAGCCGCCGGTGTTCGCCACTGCGGCGTCACCGATGTACCAGGCGTCCACGAAGGTGCCAAGGCCGGTTCCGGTGTTGTCGTCCTGTTGTTCCACCTGGGGGCCGATGTCCCAACCTGCGGATACCAGGGCGGACACGGTGGTGGCTTCGAAATCCTCGGCCAGCACACAGCTGCCGCTCTTCAACACCGCCGGCAGCATCCCGCTCGGGGTGGGCATCTTGGGGGTGATCCGCTTGGTCGGCCGCTGCACCTGTATCTGTGCCATCAGCCCCCCGGAGATCGCCACCGCAATGGTCATTGCGTAGACCTTTTTCATCGTTCGCTCGACTTTTAAGGGGTTAACGTTCGTTCGAAAGGACCCCAAAGATAACCGCTTTGCCACCAAGGGCCGGACCGGTGGCCCCGGCGGAAAGTCCGAAGCGATGACCAAGCTTGCAGGGCCATGAACGGCAGGACCCCGCGCGAGGCGGGGTCCCGGACATGGCGGAGGTCCCTTTCGAACTAACGGTCCATCGCGCGAACGATGCGCGTGCTCGTTGTCGATCCGTCCACGTCCATCACCAACACATAGCTCCCCGCGGCCAGATCGCCTCCGGGGATGTCCCATTCATGGTGCCCGGCCCCCTTCTGGATCGGTGCTCCGGTGGCTACGGTCCTTCCCAAAGGGTCCATCAGCTTCCAGCCCACCCGCGCAGGGCGGGACAGGTCCAGGATGGCGGTACACGAGGACGTGAAGACCGTTGGCCGGGCACCGATGGATGCAAAGCCCGCCTGCGGCCCATCGATCCCCACATCCGGGCCGAAGTTCATGCGTACCATCGGCGTCACTTCGATATAGTACCAGGTGCCGTCCACGTCCTGGATCAGGGAGGTCTGCGCGATACTGGTCCCACTTGTGGCGGTCCAGACCTCATCGCTGCCGCCGTAGTGGTTGATCGCCACGAAATAATCGGCGTCCTGGTCCAGCGTCACCGGGGAGATCAGCGGCAATGTGATGAACTTGGCATCGCCCAGGTGGTTCAGGTCGCTGTTCGTGACGGTGTGCTCATCGGTCTCCATGACATAGTCCAGGTTGGCGTCGTACAGCACGGCGTTGATGATCGCACCGGCATCGGTGCGGTCGCTCACGGCCACATCGATCCCCGTGAGCACGTCGTCGAAATCCTGGACATGGAACCAGTTGCCCAACTGGTACGCGTCACCGCCGTTGTCATAGTCGCCGTCCATGGCACCCCGGTCCCGCGCAAATAGGAACTCGTCTATCGCGAAGCGCTGGGCGATGCTGTTGTCCGAGGGTTCGTCATCCGTTTGGTCCTGCGCCACCTGGATGTCCAGCAGCCAGTCGCCCTGCACGGCCACGGGGGTGAATCCCTCGATGAAAAGGCTGTCCACCTGGCCAGGCGCGAGATCGATGGACGAACTGGTCAATGTCACATCGTTGGGGCCTGGTCCATCAACGTCCACCACGAGATGCACGTTGGTCTGCGGCTCGGAGCCGTTGTTCATCACGATCCCCTTGAAGTGGAGCGGACGCACCTCGTTCAATGGGTATATGGAATAGGGAAGGGAGGCGAAATCGGATTCGGCCGTGCTCCAATCCGAGTAGGTGGCGCTGAGCAGGCGCAGGTCATTGTCGTCCGCGGCGACCAGGGATACATCGTCGACCTGCCAGGAGTAAGTGTAGCCTTCGGTGCTCAGCCAATGGAACCGGATACGGATGTCATTGGAACCACCGTTCAAGGCGTCGCTGATGTTGATCACGATCTCCTGTGCCAGGGGTGCGCCGGGGGTGCTCACATTTCCGGGAATATCGGTGTTCACCGGATAGGTGGTCCAGTTGGCTCCACCGTTGGCGCTCACCTCCACCAGCGTCTGGTCATCGTTCAGCTGCCGAAAGCTCTGCTCGAACCGCAACAACATGGTGCTCACCGTATCCAGACCGGTGATCGCCGGGGACGTGATCGTGGTGTTCTCCAGAACGCCGGGCACACCGTTCAGGTCCGAATCGGCCACGATCCAATGCCCACCGGGAAATCCGCTGGTGCTTTGGAGCGGACCCGGCGTGAACCCGCCCGTATTGCCCGTGCTGGTGATCGCCCAGTCGACCGGTCCGGTAAGTGTGTTCACGGACCAGCCGTTCATTCCATTCTCGAAGTCCTCGCTCCAGAGCGTTGCTCCGGCCGATCGGGTGATGCTACCTGTGGGCCGGGAGGCATCGTGGCCACCCTGGCCGACGGCCGTGACCGGCTGTTTCATGGCCCGGCCGGGATAGGGTTGCAGAGGCGGTTGGGCGCTTGATGCGCCGATCAGGATGATCCCGAAAAAAGTGTTGAGTTCGCGCAGCATGGTCCGCGTGGTTTTCGTTTCCTAGGCCGTACGCCGTGATGGGCCGGCGATCGAAACTACCCGCGCGGAAAGCCTTGCTGGACGTGGAATGTGACGCGAGGGGACCCGGTGGTCGAACCGTTGGGCCTTCCCCAGAAAGGTCCAAGCTACCGCAACGCCGGGCCGTTCCGCCGGCTATTGTGAGCGGCGGTGGATCACGTGACGAAAGCCTCGGTCAGGCCGGTTCGTTCACATAGTGCTCCATCGGCGGGCAGGTGCACACCAGATGGCGGTCGCCGTAGGCATTGTCCACCCGGCTCACCACCGTCCAGTACTTCCAGTCGCGTTGGTGCATGCTCGGGAAGGCCGCCGTTTCCCGTCCGTAGGCATGTTCCCAGGAATCGGCGGAGACCTCATCGGCGGTGTGCGGGGCGTTCTTCAGTACGTTGTCCACCCTGTCGGAGGTCCCGTTCTCGATGTCCGCGATCTCGTGCCGGATGCTGATCATGGCGTCACAGAACCGGTCGAGTTCCGCCTGGCTCTCACTTTCGGTGGGTTCGATCATGAGCGTGCCGGCCACGGGAAAACTGACCGTGGGCGCGTGGAAACCATAGTCCATCAGGCGTTTCGCGATGTCCTCGACCTCGATCCCCGCGCTCTTCTTGAAACCACGGCAATCCAGGATCATTTCGTGGGCCACCATGCCCTGATCGCCCACGTACAGGATCGGGTAGTGATCGGCCAGCCGCACGCGCATGTAGTTGGCGTTCAGGATGGCGGCCTCGGTACTCGCCTTCAGCCCTTCGCTGCCGAGCATCTTGATGTAGCCGTAGCTGATGAGCAGGATCAACGCTGAACCCCAGGGCGCGCTGCTGACCGCATGGATCGCCCGATCGCCACCGGTCCGCACGAGGGGATGAGCGGGCAGGAACGGTCTCAACTTGTCGTTCACGCAGATCGGCCCCATGCCCGGGCCACCTCCTCCATGAGGGATGGCAAAGGTCTTGTGCAGGTTCAGATGGCACACGTCCGCGCCGATATTGCCCGGACTGGTGAGGCCCACCTGCGCGTTCATGTTGGCGCCATCCATGTATACCAATCCCCCGTTCGCATGGACGATGCCGGTGATCTCGGTGATGCCCTCCTCGAAAACGCCATGCGTACTGGGGTAGGTCACCATCAGGCAGCTCAGGCGGTCCTTGTAAAGTTCGGCCTTCGTGCGCAGGTCGTCGATGTCGATGTGGCCCTCGTCGTCCGCTTTTACCACAACGATCTCCATGCCGACCATGGCCGCGCTGGCAGGATTGGTGCCGTGCGCACTGCTGGGTATCAGCGCCACCTTGCGGTCGTGGTCGCCGCGTGCCTCATGGTAGGCACGGATCACGAGCAGGCCTGCGTATTCGCCCTGCGCGCCGCTGTTGGGTTGAAGAGAAACGCCGGTAAACCCGGTGCATTCGGCCAGGGCCCCGCTCAGTTCCGTGAACACCTGTTGATAGCCTTTCACCTGGTCCAGGGGTGCGTACGGATGGATGTATGCCCATTCCGGCCTTGTGATCGGCCAGAGCGTTGCGACCGCGTTCAGCTTCATGGTGCACGAGCCCAGGGGGATCATGCCGTGTACCAGCGAGAAGTCCCGGTTCTCCAGCTTCTTCATGTACCGCATCAGCTCCGTTTCTGTGTGGTGCGTGTTGAAGACCGGGTGGGTCAGGAAATCGCTCACGCGCTGGAGCGAGGGCGGGATCGCGGGTGCCCCTTCCCGGGCCTCGGTCCGTCCCGCTTTGCCACCAATGGCCTCTGCCAGTCCGGCCAACAGATCGTCCACGTCCGTCGGGCGCACGGTCTCGTCCAGGCTTATCGAGAAGGAGCCGGTCCCGTACAGCAGGTTGATCTCCCTGGCCTCCATCGCCGCCCGCACCTTCGCCACGTCACCACCCACCAGGGTGAGCGTGTCGAAGTACGAGTTGTTGGTCAAGGTGTACCCCAGCGCCTGTGCGCCCCCCGCCACCTGTCGGGCGAATTCGTGCACCCTCCGTGCGATGCGGCGCAGGCCATCCGGTCCGTGATAGACGGCGTACATGCCGGCCATCACCGCCAGGAGCGCCTGTGCTGTGCAGATATTGCTGGTGGCCTTGTCGCGGCGTATGTGTTGTTCGCGGGTCTGGAGCGCCATCCGGAGCGCACGCTTTCCGCGGCGGTCCTGGCTTACCCCGATGATGCGTCCGGGGATCAGGCGTTTCCATTCCTCCGTGCAGGCGAAGAACGCGGCGTGCGGTCCTCCGTAGCCCATCGGCACGCCGAAGCGCTGGCTGTTGCCCACGCAAACATCGGCCCCCCATTCACCGGGCGGTGCGATCATCGCCAGGGCGAGCAGGTCCGCGCAGGCCACGGTGCGGATGCCTGCAGCCTTCGCACGTGTCACCACATCCCGCAGATCGGGAACGCTCCCGTCCCGGAAGGGATACTGCACGATCAGGCCGAAGTAGGACGTGTCCGGCTCCCAGTCGAAAATATCACCCACCACGATCTCGATACCCACGGGAAGTGCACGGCCCCACAGCACATCGATGGTCTGGGGGAGCACGTTCCGGTCGACGAAGAAGCGGGTCCGGTCCCGCTGTCCGGACGGACGCGCGTGATCGAACATCAGCATCGCTTCGGCGGCGGCCGTGCCTTCGTCCAGTAGGGAGGCGTTGGCGATCGGGAGCGCGGTGAGGTCGCTCACCATGGTCTGGAAGTTCAGCAACGCTTCGAGCCGCCCCTGCGAGATCTCTGCTTGGTAGGGTGTATAGGCTGTATACCAGCCGGGGTTCTCCAGGATGTTCCGCAGGATGGGCTGTGGCACGATGGTGCCGTGGTAACCCAGGCCGATGTAGCTCCGGAACTGCCTGTTCCCCTCGCCCAAGTTGCGCATGTGTTCGAGGTGCTCCAGTTCGGTCAGCCCTGCGCCCACCTCCAGTGGGTGCTTCAGGCGGATGCCCCGGGGTACCGTGCGGTCGATGAGCTCATCCATGGAGGCCACGCCAATGGCCTTCAACATCGCTCCGGTCTCCCGGGCATCGGGGCCGATATGGCGCTCCTGGTAGGTCGCGAAAGAGGACATGGGAAGGGTCTAGGAAAAGCCTGCGAATATAGCGACCACCGACGCGCGTGGCCTGCGTCACGCAGGCCGGTCCGAGCGCACGGTGCGGTCTATATTTGGCCGCGATCATGCACCGCGCTCTTCCCCTTTTGTTGTTGTTCCTGTCAGGTGCCATGGTCAACGGGCAGGATCGCATCCTGCTTATGAACGGCCAGACGCTGAAAGGCCGGGTGCTCGGGCAGAGCACGCTGGAAGTGCGCTATCAGGTGCGCCACGGCGATCATCTCCGCGAGCGTTCGGAACCCACCGAAAGCGTCTTCTCGGTCACGGACAGCCTGGGTCGCGAGAAGGTCTGGTATTTCATGGACACGCTGTTCGGGAACGAGTATTCGATCGACCAGATGCGCTGGTATATCAAGGGCGAGCAGGATGCCCGGAAGGGCTACCGTCCGCTCTGGTCGATGCTGGGCGGTTTTGCGGTGGGCGCGGGTGCAGTGCTCGCGTTCGACCTGGAGGTGACCTCCTTGTTCATCCCGCCCGCCTACGCTGGTCTAATGGCGCTGCCACGCGTACATGTCACCCGGGGTTCCATCACGGACCCGTTGATGGAGGGCGATCCCTTCTACGCCACCGGCTATGCCCAGGTGGGGCGTACGAAGCGCGTGCTGCGCGGTCTGTATTCCACGTTCGCCGGTGTCGCGGTCGGGCTGGCGGTGCGGCAGTTCATCATCAACCCGAACCTGCCCGAGCCGTGAACGGCCCCGACATCCGCTCCCCCCTGTTGCGGGCGCTGGTGTATGGGCACGTATGGCTTGGGGCGGGTGCGTTCGCGCAGGTCTGGCTCACATGTCATCTCGTGCCCTTGCATGCCGAGCGGTGGCCGGCGGCCATTGCCGCGGGTCTTGCAACGGTTTCCGCCTATGGCTTCATGCGTCTGGCAGGCATGCCGGACGGCATCGCCTCCTCGGAGCATCTGGCCTGGGTACACCGCCATCGGCAGGGGATGCGTGTCCTAGTGGTCCTTTGCGGAGCGGTGTCCGCCGCGTTGTTGCTGCCGCTCGCGCGCGAGGCCTGGTGGGTGGCGCTCCTGCTGGGCCCCGCGATCGCCCTGTACATCGTGCCTTTCGGTGCCGGGGAGCAAAGCGGATTGCGTCACATCCCTTTCGTCAAGGTCTTCCTCATCGCCTTGGTATGGAGCGGGGTGGTGGTGGTCTTTCCGTTCGCGGCACACGCTGACGAGAATTCCCCGCTGCTGGTCTACCTCGGATTGGAGCGTTCTTGTTTCGTACTCGCCATCACCCTGCCGTTCGATGTGCGCGACATGCATGTGGACGATGCTGCGCACCGCACCGTTCCCCAGATGATCGGCGGTCGCGCGACCAAGGTGCTGGCCATTGTCCTTTTGATGCTTTCACTGACCATCGTTGCCCTCATCTGCATGACCCAGGGTCTTTTTGGCGAACTGGTCGGGGCGTTCGCCGCCTACATCTGCACCGCCGTCCTCGTTCTGCGAAGCGATCCATCACGTTCCACGATCCACTACAACCTGTTGCTCGACGGGACCTTGGTGCTCGTACCGGCGTTCATCGCATTGGGTATGTCGTTGCCCATACCCTGACCTTCGGCAGGGGTGCACGGAACGCAGCGGCTACTTTTGACCGACCCTGCACACAGGCACGACCAATGGACGGAACGCTCGAACAAGCCCGCCTGCATGATGCCGGTGATCCCCTCCGCGGCTTCCGTGACCGGTTCCATTTCCCACAGCACAACGGCCGACCGGTCGTCTATTTCACCGGCAACTCGCTGGGTCTGCAACCGAAAGGTGTGGGGGCGGCCCTGGAACAGGAGTTGGACGATTGGGCCCGTCATGGGGTCGAGGGCCATTTCCAGGCGAAGAATCCGTGGTATTCGTATCACGAAGGCTTCAGGGACGGCCTGGCCCGCATCGTCGGAGCCAAGCCGGAGGAAGTGGTCGCCATGAACGGTCTGACCACCAACCTGCACCTGTTGATGGTGTCGTTCTATCGTCCAAGTGGAAAACGTGTGAAGATCCTTTGTGAGGAACGTCCCTTTCCGAGCGATACCTACGCGATGGCCTCTCAGATAGCCTTCCACGGGTTCGACCCCGACGAACACCTGGTGGAGATGCGGCCACGGGAAGGGGAGGTCTTGCTGCGCACGGAGGATATCGTGTCACGCATCGCGGACCTGGGCGATGAGCTGGCGTTGGTGCTCTTCGGCGGTGTGAACTTCTATACCGGCCAGGCCTTTGATCTGCGTGCGATCACCGCCGCGGGGCACGCGGCAGGTGCCATCGTGGGCTTCGATCTGGCCCATGCCGCCGGCAACATCCGTCTGGCCCTGCACGAGCACAACGCGGACTTCGCATGCTGGTGCAGTTACAAGTACCTGAATTCCGGTCCTGGCGGCATCGGGGGTGCGTTCGTCCATGAACGGCATTTCGGAGAGGACCTTCCGCGCTTCGCCGGTTGGTGGGGGCATGACAAGGAGGAACGCTTCAAGATGGAACGCACCTTCAAGCCCATCCCCACCGCCGAGGCCTGGCAATTGAGCAATGCACCTGTGTTCGCCATGGCGCCGCACCGTGCCGCATTGGACATCTTTGATGAGGCCGGAATGGACCGCCTGATCGCCAAGAGCCGCGAATTGACCGGATATCTTGAGACCACGATCGATCGTGTGGCGGAAGCGACCGGTTCGGACCTGGAGATCATCACCCCGCGCGATCCCGACCAGCGTGGTTGCCAGCTCAGCGTTGTATTGCACGGGCACGGGCGCAAGCTTTTCGACGCGCTCACCGGTCACGGCGTGATCGCCGACTGGCGCGAACCGAACGTGATCCGCATGGCCCCCGTGCCGCTGTACAACAGTTTCGAGGACGTTCAGCGCTTCGGTTCGGTACTGGAACAATGCCTGTCCAAGCCATGAAGAACATCACCATCGTCGGCGGCGGCCTTGTCGGATCCCTGCTCGCCGTGTTCCTGGCCAAGCGTGGCCATAAAGTGAACGTCTACGAGCGCCGTCCCGACCCCCGGAGGTCCGATGTGTATGCAGGCCGGAGCATCAACCTCGTGGTGAGCCACAGGGGATGGACCGCCCTGCGCGCGGCAGGCGTCGACAAGGAGGTGGAGCGCATCGTCGTGCCCGTGTATGCGCGCATGACGCACGACCGCGACGGCAAGCTGACGCGGCTGCCGTACAGCATTGATGAACGCGCCATCCACAGCGTGGGCCGCGGCGAGCTCAACAAGCTGTTGCTGACCGAGGCGGAAAAGATGCCCAACGTCGCGCTCCACTTCGGCCACCGGTGCACCGGCGTGCATCTCGACACCGCCACCTGCAGTTTCCACGATGAACTGGAGGGCGATGACGTGGCCGCGCCCGCCGATCTCGTGTTCGGGGCGGACGGTGCGCCCAGTGCCGTGCGCGCCGAGATGGCCAAGGGCCGGTTCAACTTCAGCCAGGAGTTCATCGAACACGACTACAAGGAGATCGCCTTCCCGCCGAACCCGGACGGCACGCCACGGATGGACCCCAACTGCCTGCACATCTGGCCGCGCCGCTATTTCATGCTCATGGGCCTGGCCAATATCGACGGCGGCTTCACCGGTACCTTGTTCATGCCGCACGAGGGCGAATACTCCTTCGATCGGATCACGGACGAGAAGGAACTGATGCGCTTCTTCCAGGAGCATTTCAAGGACGCCATCCCCATGCTGCCCGACCTCGCCGAGCAGTACTTCCGCAATCCCCAAAGCAACCTGGCCATCATCCGGTGTTCCCCCTGGACCCACGAGGACAAGGTGGCCTTGGTGGGGGATGCCGCCCACGCCATCGTCCCTTTCTATGGCGAAGGCATGAACGCCGGCTACGAGGATTGCAAAGTGCTGAACGACCTGCTGAACGCGCATGGCGACGACGATTGGGGCACGGTGCTCGATGCGTACGGCAAGGCGCGCAAACCCAACGGCGATGCGATCGCCGACCTGTCGCTCCGGAACTTCGTGGAGATGCGTGATCTGGTGGCCGACCCGCGCTTCATCCTGCGCAAGAAGATCGAGGGCCGCCTGCAGCACTTGCACCCGGACAAGTGGCTGCCATTGTACAGCCAGGTCAAGTTCACCGACATTCCCTACGTGGAGGCCCTGCGCGAGGGCCAGCGCCACGACCGCATCATGGAACAGGTGCTGGCGATGCCGGGGGTCGCGGAGAAGTGGGAGAGCCAGGAGGTGGAGCGGAAAGCGTTGGAGCTGTTGGAGGGCTGAGGTCGGTCGAGCACACAGGGACACGTTGACACTTTCCCCGATCCCGCTGCGTTCTATCGGGGCGTGCCTTCCCACTTTCGTGACATGCTCCTCCGAAGGTCCATCGCGTTGTTGCTCATCGCGGCGATACACGTCCCAGCGGCGCACGCCCAGAAGATCTTCGAACGCAAGCGGCCGGAGATCATCCCCACGGATGGCAAGATGCGCCGTGGCGGGCTCTATTTCGGGCTGGGTGCCACCTATACCCTCACGCGCTTCAACAACACCGAGGAGGAATTGTTCCGGGTGGCGGACACGGTCTACAACGTGACCTTCGACCCCAACGGCCGCTTCGGGTTCTATGCCGAGGCCGGTTGGTTCCACGCCACGCGCGATCCGGTGATCCTGGACTATTGGGACTTCGGCCTGGCCTACAAGCAGTTGAACGGCGAACAAGCCCACGATGGCCTGCTCCATCTCGGCCTGAACGAGAACGATACCGTCATACCGACCGCCGGCAGTGGGCGTTTCGCGGAGCAATACCTCACCCTGCACGTCAACGCCAACAAGTTCTTCCAGGTGGGGGACTACAGCTTAATCCAGCTTACGCTCGGGGCCAACGCCGACTGGGACTTCAGCAGCAGCCGGAACTATGACGGCGACGTTTTCGTGGTGGCGGACCAGGAGTTCCCGCCTGACCTCATCGCGCAGGTGCACGTCAAGGTGGGCTACGGATTCAAGGTGTCGAAGCGCTTGCTGATCATCCCCGCGTTGGAAACCCCCTTCTTCAATGCCGTGCCGATCGACAAGGAGTGGGGGAACCTCCAATGGTTCAACAGCCGCTATCACCCGTTCATCCTGAGCGTGCGCTTTCTGTTCCTACGCTATCCCAAGGGCTTCGACTGTCCACCTCCGATCCGGCACAACCGCTTCGAGAAGAGCAAGGAGTACAAACCGGACAGCTACCACCCCTGACCGGTCCCGGCGGTCCTAGCGCTGCGCGATCATGTTGGGCTTCGGCGGGGCCACCATTGCGAAGGCGCGCAACGGCCCGCTGTTGCTGGCGATGACGTAAAGCGGCAGGCCGGCCTTGCCCAGATGCACCACCTGCAGATCGCGCACGTCGTCCGGGGCGAACAGTCCCGAGGTGAGCACGGGCACCGGAGTGAAGCCCCGCTTCCCATCGCCCAGGAGAACCAGGCCATTGCCGGCGTCGTACCGCGTGGTCTCCACTTCGGATCCGTAGAGGTTCCCCGCGACGACCAGGTCAGGCCGACCATCGTTGTTCACGTCGTCCACAATGCAGCCACGGACCGGGGCGATCTGTGCCAGGTTGGGGAGGGCGGAGGGCGTGAAGTGCCCGCCATCGTTCCACCAGACCATGCTGCGCAGGTCGGTGGCATGCAGGTGCAATGCCTTCTGGAGCTTGTCATGCCCATAGAGTTGATCGAGGTCGGCTTTTGCAAAGGCGTTGTAGGTGCCGAACCGCTGCTTGATGAAAGGCATTTGTTCGCTGGAGCATTCACGCCCCCGCACAGGCACGCAGGTGGAATCGCTTTGGTGCTTTGCCAGAACGATATCGTTCGTTCCTGAGTCGTCGAGGTCGGCCATGTAGATCTCCAGGGGCTTTTGGGTCGATGGGTGGAACTTGTTGTTCAGTCCCAGGTTCCCGGCCACGAGATCCTGATCGCCGTCACCGTCGAGGTCGGCCAGCTTCAGGTCGTACCACCAGCCGGATATACCGGGGTCGGTCCAGGTATCCGTCGCGTCGACCAGCTTGTTCTCCCTTTTCAGGAAGCAGCACAGGGGCATCCACTCGCCGCAGACGATCAGGTCCTGCTCACCGTCACCATCAAGGTCGGTGTGGACCGCGTCCGTGATCATGCCGGCATGCTCCAGGTCAGGCGCCCACTGGGCGATCCGGTCGACGAAGGCGTGTCCCTCGTTGATCAGTAGATAGCTTTTCGGTGGGGTGGGATAGGCGCCCGGCACGTTCCGACCACCGACGAAAAGATCCAGGTCACCATCTCCGTCCACATCCCATGACATCACCACCTGCGTGGAAGTCGGCATGTCGGGCAGCGCTCCGTTGGCCTCGGTAAAATGCCCATGACCGTCATTGATGTAGAGGCGGTCCTGATAAGCGGGTCCCTCCCGGCCGAACTCGGTGCTACCGGCCGCCAGGTAGAGGTCCTGGTCGCCGTCGCCGTCCGCATCGAAGAAGTGTTCGCCGATGAACTCCTGTTGCTTGTGGGCCGCCCAAGGTGTGTTGCCTGAAGGGCGGAAACCGCCCGCCGCCGTCTGGAGGAACAGGACCGGCACGTGACCACTGGCCGCACCGACGAAGAGGTCCTCCAAACCGTCGCCGTTGGCATCGGCCACGGCCAACCGCGGACCATGTTGGGATTGGGCGTGGGGGAGGAGGATCTCGTCCTTGAAATCATCGAAGTCGCTCTCCTGATGGACCAGGACGAGACCGCGCTCGACCGCCTCATCCTTCATCCATGGTCGTTCCTTCTCCACCGCACGCACGGCATGCGCAATTTGGTCCTGATGGATCGTCAGACGGGTATCCTTTTTGAGGTCCGAAAGGGTGGACCAGGTCCCGTCCGGCCAGTGGATGTCCATCGTAACGGGTGTGGCATCCCCGAGGCCGAAATGCAATACCGGGTCGACGCCGCTTTGGAACCCCCGCGCAAGGGCCACCTCGGCATACTGATCGCCCTTGTCGGTATGGAGGACCGCAGTGGCGCCGACCGCGAAGGTGTTCGGTGCCGGTGCGCGCAGGTCCGCCGCCAGATAGTGCGTTCCCTGCGCGTCCCTGTTCCGGTTCTCGATCACGCGCACCGGAGCGTTCATGTCGCAGGTCACCAGGTCGATGTCGCCATCGTTGTCCAGATCGGCATAGGTGGCACCCGTACTCACGCTGTTCTGGTGGTAGCCCCAGTCGTCCATCATCTTCGAGAACGTCAGGTCACCGTTGTTGCGGAATACGAAATTGTCCGTGTGTCCCAGGGGAAAGAGCGCGATGGCGTCCTCGAACCGGATGCGGCGGCCCATGGACCTTTTCATCTGTTCCAGCCTCACCTTCGCGTCGTTGTTGCCGGTCTCGCGCCAGACCCCGTTCGTGATGAAGAGGTCCTTCCAACCGTCGTTGTCCAGGTCCGCGAACAAGGGCGCCCAACTCCACCCCGTGCGATCGACGCCCGCCAGATGTGCGATATCGGAGAAGGTGCCGTTGCCATTGTTCAACTGCAGCATGTTCGTCATGTACTGATGGTGCCACCCGGCGTCCACCATGAGCTGGAAGTTCTTGGGCCGCATGGAGGCCATGTTGGTCTTGGAACCGTAGTGGTCCGGCGGGGTCATGTCCACCACCACCAGGTCCTGCAGTCCATCATTGTTGAAATCGGCGCGATCCACACCCATAGCGAAGAGGCAGATGTGGCGCATGACGTTCAGGATGTCGTTCTGGAAACGGCCGCCGCCCTGGTTCACGAAGAGCTGATCGGGTTCGGTGAAATCATCGGAAACATAGATGTCGGGCGATCCGTCACCGTTCATGTCGCCCACCGCGGCGGCCAGTCCCCAGGCATGGTTGAGCACGCCTGAGGAGGACGTGCGGTCCGTGAAGCGGCCGTTCCCGTCATTGATATAGAGCCGGTCCGTGAATGGTGAACGCGGGTTCACCAGCACCGCGCTGTTGACGGCCTTGTTGTGCTCGAAATCGATGCGCGTGGAAACGAGGTACAGGTCCAGGTCGCCATCCTGGTCAAGATCATGGAAGTAGGCCATTTGGCTGTGACCGGCGTCGTTCAGACCGTAAGCCTCGGCCTCCTCGGTGAAGCGGAGGTCGCCATGGTTGATGAAAAGCTTGTTCGCCAGTTGGCGCGGGTCCTGCGATGGTCCCGAAAGGCAGACATAGATGTCCAACAACCCGTCCGCGTTCACGTCCACCATCGTCACCCCTGTGGCCCAGGCGTTCTTCAGATCGATACCGGCATCGTGCGTGATGTCCTGGAAGCGGAGCTCCCCCAGGTTGTGGTAGAGCGCGGAACCATTGTTCATGGAGGTGAAGAAAAGTTCGGGCAACCCGTCATTGTCCAGGTCGCCGCTGGTCACGCCTCCGCTGTTGTACACGTACATGTAACGGAAGTAGCTCATCAGGGAATCCTCCAGGATGCGGTCCTGGAACGCGATGCCACGTTCCTCTCCCGAATGGACCACGAGCATGGGTGCTCGGGTGGTGTCCGCAGGCGCGGTGGTGACGGATGGAGGTGTGCTGCCGTCGTGCGCTCCCTGGCAGGAGAACAGCAAGGCAATGGCCAACGGCAATGCCGGCCAGGTAGCGGGGCAGGGTGGGAGCGAGGTCCTTGATGTGGGCATGGAACAAGCGGACTTGTTCCTTGCAGGTGGCGAAAAGATAGGCGATCCCGGGTTCAGCGGCCACCGCTGGCGCTCAACTCACGGAGGAACGGATTGGCCCGTCGTTCCGCCCCGATGGTGGTGTCCGGTCCGTGGCCGCTGTGCACGATCACATCATCGGACAAGGTCATCAGGCTCTCGCGGATGCTGGACAGCAACTGGGCGTAGTTCCCGCCAGGAAGGTCCGTGCGGCCGATGCTCCTTTGGAACAGCACATCGCCGGAGAGGATGCACCCTGCCGCTTGGCACAGAAAGGCCACATGGCCCGGGGAGTGCCCCGGTACATGCAATACTTCCAAACGATCCTCTCCGAGTTCGATCACATCCCCGGCGTGCAGGAACCGCTCCGGCATCGGAGAGGGGTCGCAGTGAAGGCCGTACAGCAGGGCCTGCTGGGGTGCACCCAGGAGCAGTTCCAGGTCGTCGGGGTGCAACTCCGGGGTCGGCCCGAACCGCCGCTGTACCCAGGCATTGCCGAATACATGATCGACATGCGCATGCGTGTTCAGGCAACGCACCAAAGTGAGCCCCTGTTCCGTTAGGTACTGTTCAAGTTCATGTTCCTCGCTCGCGTTCCAACATCCGGGGTCCACCACGATGGCCTCGCGACCATTGTGCACCACGTAGGTGTTCTCCTGGAACGGGTTGAAAGTGAAACGGGCAACGCGGAGCATGCTGGAAAAGCAAGAAATTCGCAGGGTCCGATCCCCAGGAAGGCGGACGAAAGTAGCTATCTTCAACCAGTGCTGAGCCCGTTCCGGACCCGCATCATTGCTCCGATCTTCGCGATCCTGGCCTGCCTCGCATCCGACCTTCGCGCACAGTTCTACAACGGTGCGCAGCAGGAGTTCGGCAAGAACCGTGTGCAGTACCAGGATTTCCTGTGGCAGTACTACAGGTTCGATCGGATGGAGACCTACTTCTACAAGGGTGGTCGGGACATCGCACGTTACGTGGCCCTGAGCGGACACAAGCACCTGAAGGAACTGGAGAAGCTCCTGGACATCAGCATCGATGAGCGCGTACAGTTCATCGTGTACAACTCGATGACCGATTTCCGCCAAAGCAACATCGGCATCACCGGGGACGAGCAGTACAACATCGGAGGGGTGACGCGGATCGTGGGTACCAAGGTGTTCGTCTACTACGAGGGCGACCACGTGCTGCTCGACCAGCAGGTCCGCAGCGGCATCGCACAGGTGCTCATCGATCAGATGATGTACGGCGGCAATTGGCGCGAGGTGTTGAAGAACAGCACCCTGCTCAACCTGCCCGAGTGGTTCACCAAAGGCCTGGTGGCCCACGTCAGTGGTCCGATGGACGCCCTGCGCTCCAGCCGCCTGCGCGATGGCATGCTCACCGGCAGGTTCGACAAGTTCAACCGTTTGGAGGGGGATGATGCCGTTCTGGTCGGGCAGGCGATCTGGAGCTATGTCTCGGATGTCTATGGGGCCAGCGTGATCCCGAACATCCTGTACATGACGCGCGTGAGTCGCAACCCGGAGAGCGGATTCCTCTATGTGTTGGGCATCCCGTTGCGTACCCTCTCCAAGGAGTGCCTCGCCTACTACAAGGACCGCTTTGCAAAGGAGGACGGACTTCGCAAGGAAGCCGCATTGGACGAACTGCCGATCCGCACCCGGAGGAAGGCCACCTACTCCCAATTCACGCTGAGCCCGGACGGTCGCTACGCCGCTTATGCGAGCAATGAGATGGGCCAATACAAGGTCTGGTTGTACGATATCGATGCCGGCAAGCGCAAGAAGCTCATCAAAGGGGAGAAGAAGTTGGACCGGATCGTCGATCGTTCGTTCCCCGTGCTGGCCTGGCATCCGGGCAGCAAGGCCCTTTCGTTCGCCGTTGAACGCAAAGGGGAACTGTACCTGAAGACCTACACTTTGGACGATGGGAAGACCGCGACCAGGCCTGTGTTCATGCTGGACAAGATCCTTGGGATGGACTACTCACCCGACGGTCGGAACATGGTGTTCAGCGGGGTGGTCGATGGCCGGACCGACCTCTATTACTACTACTTGATCGGGAACCGGCAGGAGCAGTTGACGAACGATCCGTATGACGATCTCGATCCGCGTTTCGTTGACGGTGGAAGGTCCGTCATATTCACGAGCGACAGGCCGGACGATACCCTGCGCATGGAACCGGCGAACGGTAATGTGCCCTTGATCAACGGCAACAGGGATGTCTTCCTCCTGGACCTCGCCACACGCGCGCCGCTCCTGAAAAGGCTCACGGACACCCCCTTCGCCAATGAGGTCGGGCCGGCCCAGTTCGACAGCACACATTACACCTATCTCAGCGATGCGGCCGGCGCCATGGACCGTTACTTGGTCCGCTACGACAGTGCGATCGCACGGATCGATACCGCCGTCCACTATCGCTACTTCACACGCGAGCAACGCGTGAGCGGTTGGAGGCGGGCCGTTCTGGAACAGAACGTCCGGCCGGATAGGGGGCGCTTCAGTCAGCTGATGTACGAGAACGGTACGTACCACTTCCAGATCGGTCGCACCGGTGGCACGGGAGCGGAGACCTCGTCCGGGACCGGGGAGATCGAAGACGGAAGCCCCGTGCAAAGGGTCACGGATGGTGTGGTCACCAACGATATGACACCGGTGGTGAAGGTGGATGTGCCCGTTCCGGATGTGCCGGCAGAGCAGCGTGTGGATGTTCGCAACTACGTTTTCAGTGACGAATTGGCGGCGCCGGACCGCCCCGCGGCACCAGGTGATGGTCAGGTGGACCGGAGCGTCAGCGAGGCGACACACGCCCCTGCCGACACGATCGCGGCTCGACCGATCACCTTCCCCGAACAGCGCAACTACAACGTGAATTTCGCCACGGATGCCGTGCTTACACAGGTGGACAACAGCTACTCGGGCGCATTCTACCAGCCCTTCACCGGGCCGGGTAACCTGAACCCCGGTCTGAGCGCACTGATGCAAATGGGCATCAGTGACCTCTTTGAGGACCACAAGATCGTGGGCGGCATCCGCCTCGCACTGAGCCTCAACAACTTTGACTACGCCCTCAGCTACGAGAACCTCAAACACCGTCTGGACAGGAAGATCATCCTACAGCGTCAGACGCTCCAGGGCGTGGCCGATATCGGTGTGGTGAAGGTCCAGACCCACCAGGCGATCTACCAGCTCAGCTGGCCCTTCAGTGAATTGGCGAGCCTGCGGACCACATTGCTGTACCGCAATGACCGCTACGTGGTCCAGAGCACCGATCTGGGCACTTTGCAGACGCCGAACTACTATGAGAACCAGGTCGGGGCACGGCTGGCCTATGTCTATGATAGTTCGATCCCCATCGGGCTCAATCTGTACACGGGTTGGAAGGCGAAGGTGTTCGGCGAGTACTACCAGGAACCGGATGTCCGGAAAAGCGACATGGCAGTGTTCGGCCTTGACGTGCGGCATTCGCTCCGCGTGCATCGCGATATGGTCTGGGTGAACCGGTTGGCCGGAAGCGCATCATTGGGAAGCCGTCGTGTCGTCTTTTTCCTCGGCGGCGTGGACAACTGGCTGTTCCCGAAGGTGGACAACTCGATACCGATCGACTACGACCAGAACTACTTTTATCAGGCCAATGCCACGCCGATGCGGGGCTTCTACTACAATGCCCGGAACGGTACGTCCTTTGGCGTGTTCAATACCGAATTGCGGTTCCCGGTTTTTCGTTACCTGCTCGATCGCCCGATACGCTCCGACTTTCTGCAGAACTTCCAGTTGATCGGATTCGGGGATGCCGGCGTGGCCTGGACCGGCCCGGACCCCTATTCGGAGGACAATACGTTCAATCAGCAGGTGGTCAGCAGGAATCCCTTGACGATCACCATCAAGAACCAGCGGGAACCGATCGTGGGTGGGTTCGGGTTCGGTGTGCGCACCCGCCTGCTGGGCTACTTTGTAAGGGCTGATGCGGCATGGGGTATCGACGACGGCGTGATACTCGATCCGCTGGTCCACATCTCGCTCAGTCTGGATATCTGACATGTCCATCAGCACCCTGATCATCCTGGTCCTCATCGGTGTGCTTGCCGGGATCTTGAGCGGTTTCGTCGGCGTGGGTGGCGGCATCATCATCGTACCCGCCCTTGTCTATATCATGGGCATGGACCAGCACCATGCCCAAGGCACGAGCCTGGCGGTGTTGCTCCTGCCCGTGGGCATCCTCGCCGTGATGAACTACTACCGTGCAGGGACGGTGGACATCAAGGCCGCCGGGTTGATCGCCCTGGCCTTCGTGGTGGGCGGCTACCTGGGTAGCCGCTGGTCGCTGTCGCTGCCCGAGGTCACCGTGAAGCGTGTTTTCGGTGCGATCATGCTCGTGGCCGCGATCAAGCTCATCTTCAGCAGGTGATCGACGAGGTGCTTGCAGGAGCGCGGCGATCGCGGGAGGAGCTCGTCCGGCTCCGGCGCCATCTTCATGCACATCCCGAGCCGAGCTTCGCTGAGCACGCTACTGCCGCTTTTCTGGCGGATGAGCTCCGCGCAACGGGTATCGAGTTCCGCGAAGGTGTAGCCGGTACCGGTATCGTGGCAGTGGTACGTGGCCGTGCGGATGTCTCCGATCGGTGTTTCGCACTGAGAGCGGATATGGACGCGCTGCCGATCCAGGAGCTCGGTGACCGCTCCTACATCAGTCGCACGTCGGGGTGGATGCATGCCTGTGGACACGATGCACATACCGCGATGGTGCTTGGAGCGGGTCGGCTATTGCACGACCTGCGCGCCAGTTGGAGCGGGATGGTGCTCCTGGTGTTCCAACCCGGTGAAGAACGTATTCCCGGAGGGGCCAGCCTGATGCTCGCGGGAGGTGCCTTGGACGAGCCACGCCCCGCAGGCATGCTCGGGCAGCATGCCACGCCGGAGTTGGAGGCCGGTGTGATCGGTTTCCATGAAGGGCCGTTCATGGCCAGCAGTGATGAGCTTTACCTGACCGTGGTCGGCCGGGGCGGCCATGCCGCCGGACCGGACGCATTGATCGACCCGATCACCATCGCGGCCCACCTGCTCCTGGAATTGAAGGAGGAGTCCAAAGGTCTGCTGCCGGAGGCCGTCAAGTTGCTGGCGTTCGGCCGTGTCATGGCCGAAGGAGCCACGAACGTGGTGCCGGACGAGGTGCACATCGCGGGTACGTTCCGCGCGTTCGACGAGGACGTGCGCGAGAAGGTGCATCGCTGGCTGCCGGAACGCGCCCAGGCCATCGCCCGCGCTCACGGCGGCGATTGCCGGGTCGAAGTGCGCAAGGGTTACCCGGTGCTGGTGAACGACCCCGGACTGACACGCCGCATGCGCGCGGTGGCGGGTGAACTGCTGGGCCCCCGGGCCGTGGTCGAGGTGGATCGTCGCATGGGCAGCGAGGATTTCGCCTTTTATACGCACGCCATGCCCGGATGCTTCATGCGCCTGGGCACGGGGAACACGGCCAAAGGCATCTCCTCAGGCTTGCACACGCCGACCTTCGACATCGACGAGGATGCACTGCCGATCGGCTGTGCCATGCTGGCGGCGGGGGCGTTGAGCGAGCTCGCTGGTTGAGGTACGCTAGGGGACCCGACCGGTGGCCTTCCGCGGTGCGGTGCCGTACATTGGTCATGCGCGAACGCGAGATCGGACGATACGGCCATGCGAAATGGAAGAAGAACATACCCGCTTCCCCTCATGCTCGGGAGCTTGTTGATGGGTGCGGCCTGGGTGCTGCATCGTTACTTCGCCACGTCGGACCTCATCGATGGCCTGCTCAAGGGGGTGGGCGTGGGCTTGATGATCGGCAGCCTGGTGCTCATGTCCCGAAAACGGAAGTGCGCCAGTGAGGAAGCATAGCACAAGTCCTGGGGTCCACCGGGCCCGGTGGCCGTAGCCGCCTCGCACCATCATTGGCTCTTCGGACCTCCGTCCTAGTTGGCCACCTCGCTCAGGAACCTGATCCGCATCAAACGGACCTCTTCCTCGCTCACGTCACCGTTGAACTCTTCCACGGCCGCATCGATCGAATCGGTCTCGGCATCGCGGAAATAGTCCATGATCTCGTCCTGAAGGTCACCATCGAGCACCTCGTCCACGTGATAGCTGATGTCGAGCTTCGTACCGCTCATCACGATGCTCTCCAGTTCGTGCAGCAACTGAACCAACGTGAGCCCCTTTGCACGCGCAATGGAGTCGAGCGGTAGTTTCCGATCGATGTTCTGGATGATCTGGACCTTCGATCCGCTCTTGTTCACCACGGACCGCACGACCACCTCCTCGGTGCGTTCGATCTCGTTCTCGTCCACGTATCGGGCGATCATGTCGGCGAACGGCTTGCCGTACTTCTGGGCCTTGCCCGGTCCCACGCCTGTAATGTGCGTCAACTCCTCGACCGTTACCGGGTAGCGGATGGTCATCTCCTCCAGGCTGGGATCCTGGAAGAGCACATAGGGCGCCAGTTTGAATTTGCGCGCCTGTTGTTGTCGCAGGTCCTTCAACATGGCCATCAGCTTCTCATCGGCGGCCCCGCCGCGTGAAGGCCCGCCTTCGTCACCGCCTTCGTCGAATTCGCTGAAGTCCCGCTCCTTGAGGAACTGCACGGCATGTGGCTTCTTCATGAACCGCCTGCCCTTCTCTGTGATGGTCAGGATGCCATAGGTCTCGATGTCCTTTTCCAGGTAGCCCTCGACAATGGCCTGGCGCACGATCCCCTGCCAATAGCGGGCGTCGTGATCGTTCCCCTTACCGAAACTTTCCAGCTGATCGCCCTTGTAGGTCTTCATCTCACTGCTTTCCGTGCCGGTCAGCAGGTCGCAGAGGAACTTGGCCCTGTGTCGCTCCTTGCTCTCCTGAACGGCGTCGAGCAGCAGTTCCAGCGACTCCCTGGCGTCGAAGCTCTCCTTGGGATAGAGACAGTTGTCACATGCTCCGCAGTTGTCCCCTTCCAGCTCTTCCCCGAAGTAGTGCAGAAGGAAACGGCGGCGGCACATGCTCGTTTCGGCGTAGCTGACCGTTTCCTGCAGGAGTTGTTTGCCGATCTCCTGTTCGGCCACCGGTTTGCCCTGCAGGAACTTCTCCAGCTTCTCGATGTCCTTGTAGCTGTAGAACGCCACGCACCGGCCCTCTCCACCGTCGCGACCGGCGCGTCCCGTTTCCTGGTAATAGCTCTCCAGGCTCTTCGGGATGTCGTGGTGGATCACGAAGCGCACGTCCGGTTTGTCGATCCCCATTCCGAATGCGATCGTGGCCACGATCACATCCACCTTTTCCATCAGGAACTGGTCCTGGTGATCGGCACGCTGCGCGGCGTCCATGCCGGCATGGTAGGGCAGGGCCTTGATGCCGTTCACCTTCAAGGTCTCCGCGATCTCCTCCACCTTCTTGCGACTCAGACAGTAGATGATGCCCGACCGGCCTTCGTATTGCTTCACGAAGCGGATGATCTCCCGGGCCACCTGCACCTTGGGACGCACCTCGTAGTAGAGATTGGGCCGGTTGAAGGATGCCTTGAAGACGCGCGCGTCCGGGATGTCGAGGTTCTTCAGGATGTCCTCCTGCACCTTTTCCGTCGCCGTGGCGGTAAGGGCGATCACCGGCACCCGCTTGATCTCATCGAAAATGGTGCGCAGCCGACGGTACTCCGGCCGGAAGTCATGTCCCCATTCACTGATGCAATGCGCCTCATCGATGGCGAAGAAACTGATCCTGATGTCGGTGAGGAATTCGATGTTCTCCTTCTTCGTCAAGGATTCCGGGGCAACGTACAGAAGCTTCGTCCGGCCTTCCCGGATGTCCTTCTTCACACGCAGCGCTTCGTTGCGCGACAGGGAGCTGTTCAGGAAATGGGCGACCCCACTGTCGGTGCTGAAGCTGCGAAGGGCGTCCACCTGGTTCTTCATCAGGGCGATCAGCGGCGAAACGACGATGGCGGTGCCTTCGCTCATCAAGGCGGGCAGCTGGTAACACAGGCTCTTTCCACCGCCCGTGGGCATGATCACGAAGGTGTCACGGCCATCGAGGATGCTCTGGATGATGGCCTCCTGCTCGCCTTTGAACGTGTTGAATCCGAAGAACTGTTCCAGCGCTTCACGCGCCGGTAGGGCTAGATCGTTCATGTATTACAGGGTGCGAACGGGTCGGTCCCGGTCTTGCTTCTTAAATGTACGGCGCGGGCACGGATCATTGCACGCACCGTCCCAAAAGATCGTTAACGCGATCGACAAAAGAATGTTCTCATCGGTCGGATCCGGAGCTCCGCCGCTCCCAGCGCGCGATCGGGGCCGTCTATCTTTGGCCCCTTCCTGAGCGCACGCATGGCCGCGGAAGCGGGGCACAAAGAAATGACGTTCCTGGAGCACTTGGAGGAGCTCCGTTGGACGCTGGTCCGATCGGCCATTGCCGTCGTGATCGGAATGGTCGCGGCCTTCATCGGGAAGGAGTTCGTTTTCGACAAGGTCGTCCTGGCGGCCCGCAGCCCCGATTTTATCACGTATCGGGTGCTCTGCTGGGTCTCGCGGCAGCTCGGGCTGGGTGACGGGCTCTGCATCAAGGACCTGGGCTTCGACCTGCAGAACATCACCATGTCAGGCCAGTTCATCACACATCTCATGGTATCCTTCGTGGCGGGCCTGATCATCGCCTCGCCCTATGTGTTCTGGGAGATCTGGCGGTTCATCGCCCCGGGCCTGCACGCACGGGAGCGGCGCATGGGCGGCTATGCGGTGGGGTTCGCCTCCCTGCTCTTCCTCGCGGGGGCGGCCTTCGGTTACTATGTGATGGCCCCGATGAGCATCCAATTCCTGGGTGGGTATCAGGTGAGTGCCTCGGTGCGCAATATGATCTCGTTGGACAGCTATATCTCCACTGTGACCTCGATCCCGCTGTGGAGCGGACTGGTCTTCGAGTTGCCGTTGATCGTGTTCATGTTGGCTCGCATGGGACTGGTCGGGCCGGACATGCTCAGGTCCTACCGTCGCCATGCTTATGTGGGGATCCTGGTGATCGCGGCCATCATTACCCCCCCGGACGTTTCGAGCCAGGTCCTTGTTTCATTGCCCCTGATCGCCCTGTACGAGGCCGGGATCATGCTGGCGGCCCGTGAAGAGCGGAGATACCAGCGACGCAACGGAGAGGTCCGGGGTCAACACGGTCCGGAGAGGTCATGAGCGAGAGGCGGTCACTTTGGCCCAAGACCCTGGGCTTTGCACTTCTGGCCACATCTGTCGCTCACGCCCAAACGACCATCGTCGAGGGGAACGTGACCGATGCGAGGACCGGTGAGACCCTGCCCTTCGTGAACATCGCCTTCGTCAACAGCCGTGTCGGCACCATCAGTGACATCGACGGGAACTACCGCCTGGAGTCCTACTACGCGACCGACAGTGTCCGGGCTTCGTTCGTTGGGTATGAGCCGACCACCGTGGGGGTGAAGAAGGACCGGGAGCAGCATATCGATCTGGTGCTCCAGCCCCGCAGCACCCAGCTGCAGGAGGTGGTGATCAAACCCCAGGAGCGCAACCCGGCCTTCGAGATACTCGACCGGCTGGTCGCCAACAAGCCCGCGAACAACCGCGAGAAACTCTCCTCCTATTCCTACGATGCCTACAACAAGGTCGAGTTCGACCTGAACAACGTTCCCGAAAAGTGGACCACGGGCAAGCTCTTCCGGCCTTTCGCCTTCGTTTTCGACTACATCGACAGCACGGACGAAAAGCCTTACCTGCCCATATTCATCACCGAGACCCTGTCGGACGTTTACTACCGCCAGGAACCGAAGACGACCCGTGAGTACATCCGCGCCACCAAGGTAAGCGGCATCGAGAACGAGAGCATCAGCCAGCTCATGGGCGACATGTACCAGAACGTCAACATCTATGACAATATCCTGGTCATCTTCAACAAGAACTTCATCAGCCCCATCGCCGATGGTGGGCGATCCTACTACGACTATTATCTGACGGACAGTTCGTGGGTGGACAGGCACTGGTGCTACCGGATGGAGTTCAAACCGAAACGGAGGCAGGAGCTCACCTTCGATGGGTACATGCTTATCGCGGACACAAGCTATGCCGTCAAGTACATCACGGCAAGGATCGCACTTGGGGCCAATGTCAACTATGTGCATGGATTCCGTGTGGAACAGGAATACGATCAGGTGGAGGACGAGGTCTGGATGCTCAAGCGGGATGCCCTGGTGGTCGATCTGAGCCTGCTGAAAAGGAAGAAGTTCCAGGGATTCTATGGCCGTCGAACCGCCACGTACGATGATTTCACCATCAATCAGGAGGCGCCAGAGGAGAAGTACGCAGGGAACGAGCGTGTGATCATGGTGCCGGACAGCGGCAGTACCAGCGACGACTACTGGCAGGACCACCGCCCCGAGGCGCTCAGCAAACAGGAAGCGGACATCTACAAGATGGTGGACAGTGTGAAGACCGTTCCCCGTTTCCGCACGTTCGTCGACGTGGTGAACATGCTGATCACCGGCTACTACACGAAGGGCAATGTGGAGTTCGGGCCCTACTATACCTTCTATTCGAGCAATACGGTGGAGGGTCCGCGATTCAAGTTCGGCCTCCGTACCAGCAACAAGTTCAGCCGGCGTGTGGAGTTCGAAGGGTACACCGCCTACGGCCTGCTCGATCGCGAATTCAAGGGCATGGTGGGCGGACAGGGTTTCATCACCAAGGACCCGCGCCAGATCCTCGGGGTGTACCTCAAGCACGACATCGAACAACTTGGCCAGAGCCAGAGCGCCTTCCGGTCCGACAACATCCTCTCGTCCACCTTCCGCAGCAATCCTGCGAACAAGCTGACCTTGGTGAACGAGGTGCGGGCATCGTACGAAAGGGAATGGTTCAGCGGGTTCAATAACCTCCTGATGGCGCGCTACCGGGAGCTCTATCCAAGGGGCGACCTGGAGTACCTGCATCCGGTGTTCGAAGGCAATGGGATCAACGTGCTGCGCAGCATTCCGCGCATCACCTCGTTCGAACTGTCACTGAACACGCGTTTCGCCTACCAGGAGAAATACGTGGCCGGGGAGTTCCGCCGGGTGAGCCTGGGCACCCGGTTCCCCGCGTTCGAGGTGCATGTGGCATACGGCTTTCCGGGCCTTTTCGGAAGCCAGTACGAATACACCAAGTTGATCGGAAGGGTCGAGCAGAAGGTGCCGCTGGGCGTGCTGGGGACGTTCGACTATACCGTGGAGGCCGGTCGTATCTGGGGTACGCTGCCCTATCCCTTGTTGATCCTGCACACCGGCAATGAAACCTTCTACAACTACGACGACGCGTTCAACACGATGAATTTCTTCGAGTTCATCAGCGACCGCTATGCACAGGTGATGGCCGAGCAGCACTTCGAGGGCCTGCTGCTCAATCACATTCCCTTGCTCCGCAAGCTGCGCTGGCGCGAGGTCGTGACCGCCAAGGCGGTGGTCGGCGACCTGGATCCCAAGCACGGTTCCGAACTGCTGTTCCTGCCTGGCATGTACAGCCTGCGTAACGGGGCCTACGCCGAGGTTGCGGTCGGCATCGAGAACATCCTGAACATCATACGGATCGACGGTGTCTGGCGCCTCACCTACCTCGATCATCCGGACATCACGCCCTTCGCCATACGTTTGAAGTTCAAGTTCGATTTCTGATGCTCACGGCCACCGATCTGGTGAAAAGGTACAAGCGCCGCACGGTGGTAGGGGGCGTGAGCGTCGAGGTCGCCCAGGGCGAGATCGTCGGGCTGCTCGGTCCGAACGGTGCCGGCAAGACCACGACCTTCTATATGATCGTGGGCCTGATCCGGCCGAACGAAGGGCACATCCGCCTGGGTGGCCGGGACATCACGGACCTGGCGATGTACAAGCGCGCCAAGTTGGGTATCGGCTACCTTCCCCAGGAAGCCAGCGTCTTCCGCAAGCTCACCGTGGAGGACAACATCCGGGCGATCCTGGAGATGTCCGGTCTGACGAAGGCCCAGCAGTCGCTGAAACTCGAGGAACTGCTGGAGGAGTTCGGTCTGGGACATGTCCGGAAGAATATGGGCGACGTCCTTAGCGGAGGTGAGCGGCGGCGTACCGAGATCGCGCGGGCATTGGCCACGGAGCCCAAGTTCATACTCCTGGACGAGCCCTTCGCCGGCGTGGACCCCATCGCCGTGGAGGACATCCAGACCATCGTGGCCAAGTTGAAGGAGAGGAACATCGGTGTGCTGATCACGGACCACAACGTGCAGGAGACCCTCAGCATCACCGATCGGGCCTACCTGCTGTTCGAGGGCAGGATCCTGAAGCAGGGCACGGCCGAAGAATTGGCCACGGACGAGACGGTCAGGAAGGTCTACCTTGGAAAGAACTTCGAGCTCAGGCGAAGGTCCTAGACGAACGGGTCCCCCTTGGTTACTGTTCCTATTTCGCCGCCTCCTCCACCGAGAAGCTGAACTTCTCCATGATCTGATTGGCGAGCAGCTTCTTGCATGCCTCCTCCACCTTCGATTCAGCGGTCTTCCTGTCCTTGGCCTCCACTTGCAGGGTGATGTGTTTGCCGATGCGTACCCCGCTGATCTCGGGAAGGCCCAGGTTGTCCATGGCACTGGTCACCGCCTTGCCCTGGGGGTCCAGCAGATTGTCGTGCGGCATTACGTCGATCGAGGCGCGGAAGGTCTTCATGCGGTCTTGTGGAAGAGCTTGCCCCAAAGCGGGGAAAGGATGTACAAAAGTAGGATCATCGGTGCGGCCAGCGTGCCATTGAACAGCACAAGCAGCAAGCCCAGGCCCAGGAGAGTGTACATCACTTCATTGCTCTGCCATCGGAAATGCTTGAACTTCAGGGATGGGTATGCAACGGAGGAGAGCATGAGGACACCCAGGACCAGGGCAGTGGCCAGCAGGGCTGCGCTCGAGCCCATCCAACGTGCGCCCCATCGAAGAAGGACGGATGTATCCGCCCTGGCGGTGTAGTTCTCCATGGGTGAGAAGAGCAGGACGCTGAATGTCCAGAACAGGGCATTGGCTGGTGTCGGCAATCCCAGGAACCCCTGCGCCTGGCGTGTGTCGATGTTGAATCGCGCCAACCGCCATGCGGAGGCGATGGCCAGGACCAGCGCGGCGGCAAGCACCGCCCATCCCGTGGCTTTTTCCGGGAGGAGGGTCTCCCAGGAGGGTCTTCCGAGGACGATAAGCATCCCCGGCGCCACCCCGAACGTCACCATGTCCGCCAGGCTGTCCAGCTGTTTTCCCAGTTCGCTGCCCCCGCCGAGCGCCCGGGCGGCCAGGCCGTCCAGGACGTCGAAACCCGCCCCTGCGAAGACCAGCCAACACGCGATCGTCAACTGTCCTTGGGAAGCCAGCAGGATGGAGGCCACCCCGCAGCCTAGGTTCGCGGTGGTGAGCAGGTCCGGTATGCGGGGAAGGCGCGGCATGGAGCGGTCCGGAAAAGGGCTCTTTGCAGGCTGAAGTTGCGCTAATTTCGGGGCAATATCGGAGGCCACCTTCAGTTAGTAGCTGCGTCAATACCATGCTGATGCGAAACGTGCGGAAAATTTTCGGACGCGGTCCCTTCCTGCGCGCGCGCTGTCGCCCGCTCCTGCTCCTGCTCCTGCCTCTCTCCCTTCATGCGCAGGACGCACCGAAGTACAGCAATGAATTCCTGGCCATCGGTGTCGGCGCGCGTGCGCTGGGCATGGGGTACGCCTATACCTCCGCCTGTAGCGATGTGACGTCCGGCTACTGGAACCCCTCGGGCCTGCTGGGTGCGCGTGGTGACCTGCAGGTCGGGGCCATGCACAGCGAATACTTCGCCGGTATTGCCAAATACGACTACATCGGTGCCGCCAAGAAGATCGATTCGGTGAGCTCCATCGGGGTCACCTACCTCCGCTTCGGTGTGGACAACATCCCCAACACCACGGAACTGATCGACAATGACGGCAATGTCGACTATGACCGCATCACCAGCTTCTCGGCCACGGACAACGCCGTGCTGATCACCTACGCCCGGAAGTTGGGCATCCCGGGCCTACGCGTCGGCGGCAACGTAAAGGTGATCTACCGCCACGTGGGGGATTTCGCCAAGGCGTGGGGCTTTGGTCTGGACGGCGGCCTGCAGTACGACAAGGACCGCTGGCGATTCGCCGCGGTGGTGCGCGATCTTACCAGCACCTTCACCGCCTGGAGCTACTCGTTGGACCAGTCCACCATCGAGACCTTCGTGGCCACGGGGAACGAGTTGCCCGAGAACAGCACCGAGCTCACGCTGCCCCGGCTCACGCTCGGCGTGGCCCGCGAATTCCGTTTCGGCAAGAAGATCACCCTGCTGGGCGAACTGGACCTGGAGAATACCTTCGATGGGAAGCGCAACACCCTGTTGGCGACCAGCACCTGGAGTGCCGATTCCCGGGTGGGGCTCGAGCTGGGGTACGCCGGGGTCGTCTTCGTCCGCGCAGGTGTGAACAACATGCAGTACGTCAAGGACATCGACGACAATGAGCGGCTCAACGTCCAACCCAACATCGGGGTGGGCATCAAGATCAAGAGCGTGATGATCGACTATGCGCTGACCGATATCGGAGATGCCTCCGTCGCGCTCTATTCCAACGTTTTCTCCCTCCGCTTCGATATCTTCAAGAAGGGGCCGTCATGAAGAGCCGGGCCTGGTCGGTCATCGCTCTGTTCACCACATTGGGAGCCTTCGCGCAACCCTATGGCAACGAGTGGGTGCACTATGACAGGCCGTACTGGCGGTTCCAGATCGCGAAGGAGGGCATTTACCGCATCGATTACGCGACCCTGGCCAATGCCGGGTTCCCCGTGACATCGGTCGATCCGCGCACGATCCAATTGTTCGGTCGCGAGGCTCAGGTCCCGATCTACGTTTCTGGTGAGGATGATGGGGTCTTCGATGTCCAGGACCACATCGAATTCCATGCACGAAAGAACGACGGCTGGCTGGACGGTGGCCTGTACGATCTGCCGGAGCATCAGAACAACCCCTACTACAGCCTTTACAATGACACCATCCGGTACTACCTGACATGGGACGCGGACCCTGAAGCGCTGCGCATCGAGGACTACGCGAACACCGATTACGGGTCGTACACGCAGCGTGACTGGTTCTGGTACGATGCCCGTTCCAATCTCACGCTGGCCTACCAAAGGGGGACCCGGACATCCCAGGGAGCCACCAGTTCGTTCATGGTGGAAGGGGAGGGTTACTTCAACATCTATGAGTCGGTCAGTTCCTCGGTGGATTTCACCCAGAACCTCTCCGTACCGACCCGCAGGCCGTACACGCTGCCCGATGCCGATGACGCGCAGGTGACCATCGTGTTCGCCGGGACCAACAATCCCGGAGGAGGTTCATGTGATGATCACCACGCCCGGTTCCTGTATGGACCGAACGATGATGTGGCCTACGACATCGTTTACAACGGCTACAAGCTGAACAGGACGGACTTTGCAATGGACCACACCTGGATCAGCACCGTGAACACCAACATCAAGTTCCGGTCGGTCCATGACCTGGGCGCGTGTTTCGGTGGGAACGGTTACACGGACCGGCAGGCGGTCGCCTACTACATCATCCGCTATCCGCACCAGTTCAACATGAACGCCGAGACCTCGGTGAACATGGGCCTGCCGGACCAGCCGGGCGATCCCCTTTCCTATCTGAACCTCAACAACGTGCCCGGCACACCGATCATGTACGCCTACGGCGATACTGTTCGACGGGTGTTGTTCACTCAGTCCGGACAATATTGGAAGACCATCGTTCCGGCCGACCCGAACGCCGATGTGACACGTCTGTACATGACCGTTGAGCAGGCGGTCGACACCATTGCCGGTCTGACGATCGTGAACGGCTCGGGCTACTTCACGGACCTCTCGCAGGTCCAGGCCGATTCGGCATTGATCATCGTGACCCATCCCGCGCTGATGAACGCCGCATTGCAATACGCCGCGTATCGGGAGAGCAATCCCTACAACCAGAGGCAGACCGTGGTGGTCGATGTGGACGAACTGTGCGATCAGTTCGGAGGAGGCATCCCCAAGCACCCGCTCGCCATCCGGCGTTTCGCGGAAATGGCCTACGATACATGGCCCTCACGTCCGACCGCTTTGTTCCTGATCGGCAAATCCGTCATCTGCCCGAAGGTGGACGCGATCGCAGGGCACCGAACGGATCCCGTTGCATACGCACAATGCCTGGTGCCCACATACGGCTATCCGCCGAGCGACAATAGCTTCACGCTGGGCATATCCGGCGATCCCCGCCTGATCGCCATCCCGGTCGGACGCCTTGCCGCCAAGGACGAACAGGAGGTGCTGGATTACCTGGCGAAGGTGCAGACCTTCGAGGCCCAGCCGCCTGCGGAGTGGATGAAGAACATCCTCCATTTCAGGGGAGGGTTCACTTCTTCGGAATGGTACCAGTTCGGCAGCTATTTGAACGCATACAAGACCGTCGCCGAGGACACGAGCTTCGCGGGACGTGTGATGACATTCGTGAAGAACGACGGTGGGCTACTCGGGCAGGCCAGCGCGGACAGCGTGAACAATTTCATCCAGGAGGGTGTGACGCTGATGACCTTCTTCGCACATGCGAGTGGAGGCGGTTTCGACATCACGATCGACAATCCATACAACTACGAGTGGAACGGACACTACCCGGCGGTGATCGGCAACAGCTGTTATGCGGGCAACATCCATCTTGTGGGTGATGGCAGTGCCAGTGAACGGTATGTGCTGCTCCACGACAAGGGCGCCATCGCGTTCATGGCCTCGGTCGATATCGGTCTGACCAGCACCCTCTTCCCGTTCACCCTCGATTGGTACCGCAGTTTCGGTCAGGTCAACTATGGGGGCACGCTCGGCCGGCATATGCAGTATGCGGCCTTTCAGCAGCTCGGGCAGAGCTACAACACCACCACGCTGAACAACGTGCAGACCTTCACCCTGCATGGCGATCCCACCCTGGTGCTCAACTCCTGGCCGAGACCGGACTACAAGATCAGCCTGCCCGACATCTCCTACTCACCCACACCGGTCACCGCCGATGTGGATACGTTCCAGGTGCACGCGGTGGTGACCAACATCGGCAAGGGTGTGGACCGCACCATTGGGGTCGCGCTCCAGCGCACGCTCGTGGAGGAATCAGTGACGATGCAGCCGCAGTTCGGGCAGATCGATGGCGGTGTGTTCCGGGACACGGTCACCTTCGATGTGCCCGTGCTCGATACCGATGGTGGGCTTGGACTGAACGACCTGGAGGTCCGGGTGGACCTGGATCCCGATGAAGTGCCGGAGATCGATGACATCGGCAACAATGTGGTCGAACCCACGCTGCTGATCACCTCCGGCGAGGTCTTCCCGGTCTATCCTTACGAATTCGCGATCACACCGGATGCCGCGCCACAACTCAAGGCAAGCACGGGCGATCCCTTCGCACCGGTCCGCACCTACCGGTTCCAGATCGATACAACGGCCCATTTCAACAGCCCTGTCATGGAATCCACCACCATCACCGCGCCGGGAGGGGTGATCTCCTGGCAGCCCCAGCAGATCTTTTCGCTGAACACACAAACGGACAGCACGGTGTTCTTCTGGAGATGCAGTCCCGATAGCTCCGCCGACAACGGCTTCGATTGGCGGGCCTCCTCGTTCCAGTTCCTCCAGGACCGTCAGGGATGGGGGCAGGCGCATTTCCATCAATTCAAGAAGGACGGCTTCGATCAGATCATCTACGATGAGCCGGCCCGGCGTTTCGAGTTCGATACGGCCCTCCATCAGGTGCGGTGTGACGTGGTAGGCAATGACGGTACCCTGAACGACTGGTATCTTGACCTGAACTGGATGGAAGGCCAGGGTTGTGGAGGAGCCACCGCGATGCATGTGGCGGTCGTCGATCCGACGACATTGCAGGCCTGGGGTACTTTCTTCAACGGAGAGAACCCGGACCATCAATTCGGCAATGTGAACAATGACGGTGCTTGTCGCCAGCGCGTGGAGCGGTATTTCATCTTCCGGACATCTTCGCCCCCACAGATGGACGCATTGAACAATCTGCTGGCCAATGAGATACCGGACGGGTACTATTTGCTGCTCTGGACCTATCGCTTCCTGAACAAGTTCCAGATGCACCCGGACAGCTTTCCGGACCTGTATGCCACCTTCAATTCCCTTGGTGCCTCGGGTATCGCAGCGGCCCCGGACAGCGTGCCGTACATCTTCTTCCTGCGAAAGGGTTATCCCGGCACCGCACTGCAGGTCGCAGGGGACTCCGCGACGGCCCATGTGGAATTGAGCACCTGGATCCAATCCACCGGCCATTCCGGAGCGATCACTTCCGTACTGGCCGGTCCGAGCGCGGAATGGAGGGCATTCTATTGGGATGAAAACCCGAACGACCCCCAGGACAGCGTGCGCATCCAGGTATTCGGGGTCACACCGGGAGGAACTGAGCAGCTATTGTTCGACCTGGACGGTCCGCTCGATTCCGTGCCGGAACCCGACCTCGGTGCCGTCGCTGACGCTCAACTCTATCCATATCTGAGATTGAAGGCGTTGGTCCGGAACGATTCCGTGGCCGAACCGGTACCATCCCAGATGAAAAGGTGGCAATTGATCCATTCGCCCGTACCGGAATGTGCCATCGATCCTCCTTCAGGATACCTGCCGCTGCAGACCGGTCTCTATGAAGGACAGGAAGCGAAGGTGGCCGTTGCGGTCCGCAATATCAGTGCCTTTGACATGGACAGTCTTCTGCTGGACGCATGGGTAGTCGATCACGCTGGAACATGGCACACGGTCCACCACCATCGGAACATGCCGTTGCCTGCTGGGGCAGTGGTGTTGGACACCATCTCCATCGCCACCCAGGACCTTGGCGGCCTGAACACACTGATCATCGAGGCGAATCCGGTCGACAGTATCACGGGACGTTATGACCAGTATGAGCAGTACCATTTCAACAATATCGCCACGCTCCGTTTCGATATCAATGAGGACCATGAGAACCCGCTCCTCGACGTGACCTTCGATGGTGTGCACATCCTGAACGGTGACATCGTTTCGGCCAAGCCGGAAGTGCTGGTCACGCTCGACGACGAGAACCCCACATTGCTTCTGGACAGCCCGGCGGATACCACCTATTTCAAGGTCTTCCTGACCGACCCACAGGGTGCCCAGAGGCGCGTCTATTTCCGCAACGGTGCGGGTGAGGATGTGATGCGATTCATCCCTGCGAACGGTCCGGACAACATCTCACACATCGAATACCATCCCTTGTTTCCGGTGGACGGGACCTACCGGCTCACCGTCCGTGCGAGCGATATCAGCCACAACGCCAGTGGCGATCATGATCTTCAGATCGAGTTCCAGGTGATCAACGCTGCGACCATCACCGAGGTGCTCAACTACCCGAACCCCTTCACGACCAGTACGCGGTTCGTCTTTACCATCACGGGCTCGCAGGTGCCGAACTACATGAAGGTGCAGATCATGACGATAAGTGGAAGAGTGGTCCGCGAGATCACCAACATGGAACTGGGTCCCATGCATGTCGGGCGCAACATCACGGAGTATGCCTGGGACGGTACCGATCAGTTCGGCGACAAACTGGCCAGGGGTGTCTATCTGTACCGTGTCATCGCCAAACTGGACGGTGACGACATGGAGCTCCGGCCGACGGCGGCGGCCGGTTATTTCAAGCAGGGTTTCGGGAAGATGTACCTCCTTCGCTAGGTCGGTCCCCTTCCGGCACGGCCAGCTACCTTCGGCCGCACCATGCGCGATCGGCGACATGTTCTGTTTGCGTTGCTCGGAGGGGCTTTGATGGTCCTGGCCTGGCCGGCCACCGGCAGCATTACGCCATTGCTTTTCGTTGGCCTCGTTCCATGGATGTGGGTCGCGGAGGAACGCTGGTCACAGGTCCCGCGCAAGCGTCGGACCTTGCTGGTCCTGTACCCGGGCCTGCTGTTGTGGAACCTGGTGACCACGCATTGGCTGGGTAACGTCCAGGAAGGTTTTGCCACCCGCCTGCTCACGGGCGTGCTCGTACAAATGGCGAACGCAGGTCTGATGACGATCCCGTTCGCACTCGCACGGCACGCTCGTATGCGTGCCGGACCGATCCTTGGATGGGCCGCGTTCATCGTATTCTGGACCGCCTTCGAACGGCTGCACCATGAATGGGACCTGCAATGGCCCTGGCTGACCCTGGGGAACGGCCTATCGGCCCGGGCAGATTGGGTGCAGTGGTACGCTTGGTCCGGTCATCTGGGCGGAAGTGTATGGGTGTTGATGGTGAACGTGTTGGTCCTGTTGACGCTCCGCAGTCCCCGGTCGGCCGCGGTCAGGAGATCGATGGCGGCAGGTCTGCTCATTGCCGTCCCCATCGCAGGGTCCCTCGTCGTCCACAGGACATACCGCGAAAGGGGGGCGACCATCAGTGCGGTCATCGTACAGCCCAATATCGACCCCTACAACGAGAAGTTCGGCGGCCTTGGCCCCATGGAACAATTGGACCGCATGTTGGACCTCGCCGCCGGCCAGGTCACCGACAGCACGCGGCTCGTTGTATTTCCGGAGACCGCGTTGCAGGAATACGCCGGTCTGAAGATCGACCCGAAAGGGAACCTGCAGCTCAAGGGGTTGTGGGAGAACGACCTGAGCGTCTCGCTCAGCGTTCAGCGAATACGCGCCTGGATCCAGGACCATCCGGGGGTCTCGATACTCACCGGAATGTCCTCGGCAAGGCTTTTCGGGCCCAATGAACAATTGACCGCGACCGCCCGGCAGGTGCGTGGGTCCGACCGTTATTTCGATGCATACAATGCCGCGCTGCTCGTGGACGAGCACGGAGCCATTTCGGTCTATCACAAGAGCAAGCTGGTCGCCGGAGTGGAGATGCTGCCCTTCGAACAGTTGCTTGGCAAGCTCGACCTCCTCGCGATCGACCTGGGTGGTACCTCAGGAAGCCTGGCCGGACAAGAAGAACGTAGCGTGCTCCTTGCGGACGATGGACACATCGGCGTGGCGCCTGTGATCTGCTACGAATCCGTGTTCGGCGACTACGTGACAGGCTATGTGCGGAATGGCGCTGATCTGATCGCGATCATCACCAACGATGGGTGGTGGGGGGATACCCCGGGCTATCGGCAACATCTTCAATATGGCCGGCTGCGTGCGATCGAGACCCGGCGTGACATCCTGCGTGCGGCCAATACAGGGATCAGTTGCTGGATCGACCAGCGTGGAGATATCCACCAGGCCACCGACTGGTGGGTGCCTGCCGCCATCCGGGCCAAGGTCCACCTTGGTCGATCCCGGACCTTCTTCGTGAGGCATGGGGACCTCGTCGGCCGGTCGTCCATCGGTCTCGCATTGATAATTGCTGCTTTACTAGTGGTCGCAGGTGTGACGAAGAGGTCGAAGGCGGAATGAAAAAAGGGTGCCGAAGCACCCTTTTCGTTCGATGGGCTGCGATCATTGGATCATGATCCGACGGTTGAGCGCACTGTTGTCGTTCTGGAGCTGGATCATGTAGATGCCGGTGGCTATCGCGTCCTTTGGAAAGCTCAGGTGCGTGATGCCGTTCTGGATCTGTTGCTTGGGGCGCGTGACCATGACCTTGCCCTGAGCGTCGATGAGCGTCAGGTCATGAACACCCTCTGCGCTGGAACTGACAAGCACGTTCACATTGCTTCCGTCGTCCCATGCGTTCACGATACTGATTCCGCCATCGGCCTCGCAGCCCGCGGCGATCAGGTCACTGGTCGTTGTGGTGCCATCGAAGTCCGTCTGCCTCAGTCGGTAATAGGCTAGACCGGAGGGTTGCATATCCACGAAGCTGTATTCCAAGGTGACCTGACTATTGCCTGCCCCATCAACGCTGCCGATGGCATACCACTCCACACCATCCGAACTCTTCTCGATGGTGAAGATGTCGTTGTTCTCTTCAGAGGCTGTGGTCCAGTGGATCACCACACGATCACCCTCGCATTGTCCCTTCAGGTCCACCAGTTCGATCGGCAGTGGGCTGTTGATATCGGAGAGCGTCCAGCTGCGATAGAAATCGGCAGGTGCGATGACACCGGCCGCTGGAACATGGACCGAGCGTTGGAAGCCACCCATGTTGGTCCAGACACATACCGGCAGGAAATCACCCCATTTCGACACGCCCGGGTTGAACCTCTGGGCCATCAGCGGACTGCTCGCATTGATGCTCTGTGCGGTGATGTCCTGTGTGTCGTACACGAACGTGATCGAGGAACTCGGGTTGGCCGTGTATGCATATCCGGGGGCCTGCGTGTCGATGATCCAGAAGCGATCGATCACGAAGTCGGAGTTGTTCACCGCTCCGGTCGCATTGTCGTTCATGTGGGTCACGTCCGAAGGCATGTACAAAAGGTTGTTCCACGCAGGAGCGGACGAGCCGTAGTTGTATGTTGAGAACACCACCGACCCCGCGCCGGTCCCGGCGGTCGTCTTCTGGTAGGTCAGCGGCATCTTCACGTTCGCCGGGCTCGTGAACGGGACCGTATAGTTCCCGTTCGTGGCGCCGATAGCCCACCGCAGATAGTTCTGCTCGCGCTCCGAGATGATGTTCCCACCCGTACCCGATGTCGTGATCGCGTTCGCCGCGGGGTTCATGACCACCAACCAGGTCTCCTGGGTGGCGGGCGCAGTGACATCATAGACGATGTAAGCATCATCATTGATGACCAAGCGGGCCGCCTGTCCGAAGGAGGCGAAGCTCAGCAACGTCAGGATGGAGGTGAGTAAAGTTCTCATCATGGCAAGTTCAAAAATAAATCATCCCGGTCGGAGGTCAAACACCCCCCACAGAAAGTTCCATCCCGTTCCCTGGCATGTACTTGATCTTCGGACCGACATATTCTCGTGGATCGGATGGTTCGCTTGGGCACCCGGCATGGTTATGACGCATCCGGACCACCGGGGTTGCCCGCGGGGGATAACTTCGCGTAACATGGCCGGAACGAGTCCTATTTCTTTGGGCATCAACGGGTTGCTGGATCCGCTGCGGATGGATGTTCTACGGGATGAGCCGTACTTCCTTTACCGACGTGCGGCCGATCGGCGAAGGGCGGTCCTTGGTGTAGGGAGACGGACGCACCTGGTGAGCGATCTACCCGAAGCGGCATGGAAGGCCTGGAAAGGTTTTTTGACATCCGCAACGGGGCCCTCCATGGGGCATCTCTGCTACGAGCTGAAGGACGGGTCCGAAGGCCTGCATGCCGCGTTGGGTGAGGCCCAGCGGTTGCCGTTGCTCCATTGGTTCGAACCCGAACTACTTCTGGAGACACAGGATGGGATCACCACAATGCGGTGCGATCAGGCACGCAAGCCTTTGGCCCAGGTGATCGTGGAGAAGCTCGGAGAGACGGTGCACCACTCTCCGCGGCATGCCGAACGAGCCGAATGGCAGATACGGACCTCCCGGTCGGCCTACCTGGCGTCCGTGGATCGCCTCATGTACCACCTCCGGCGCGGTGACCTTTATGAGATCAATTATTGCGTTGAGCGCACCGCCAAGCTTTTCAGGTGGGATCCATTTCGCGCGTTCCACGAACTGCTGCGCCATACCGATGCACCCTTTGCCTCTTTCTACCGGTACGGTCACATCTTCGTATTGTGTGCCAGTCCGGAGCGCTTCCTTGAGATCCGGAACGGACGGATCCGTACCGAGCCGATGAAGGGGACCCGCCCCAGGGACCCCGACCCCGGCCGGGATGCGGAACTCGTACATGCGCTCAGGACGGATGCCAAGGAGCGAAGCGAGAACATCATGGCGACGGACGTGGCACGTCATGACCTGGGACAAGTGGCGGAACCGGGCAGCGTGGAGGTGTCGGAACTTTGTGGTGTGCGCACCTTCCGTTCGGTCCATCAGATGGTGAGCCGGGTCGAGGCCCGGCTGCGCGGTGACCTCCATCCGGTGGATGCCGTGCGTGCGGCCTGGCCCATGGCCAGTATGACCGGTGCACCGAAGATCAGTGCCATGCGATGGATCAACGAGGTGGAAACGAAGCCAAGAGGCCTGTTCAGCGGCTCCCTGGGTTGGGCGGAGCCTCGGGGTGGATTGGACCTGAACGTGGTGATCCGTACGATCGTGCACGATGCTGCGACAGGCCACACCAGCTTGATCACCGGCGGTGCCCTGACAGCCGCCTGCGACCCCGAACGGGAGTGGGAGGAATGTGCCCTGAAAGCATCCACTGTCCTTCGCGCCATCGGTCATGAGAACTGACGCCGTATGGAACGCCGTGCGACGATCGGGCCTTATCGCCCCGGGGGATCCCGTGTTGGTCGCTGTCAGCGGAGGGGTGGACAGCATGGTCCTGCTACATGCGCTGCACGCGCTTGGTCATCAGGTCACGGCGGCGCATGTCGAACATGGACTTCGCGGTGAGGAGAGCTTGGCGGACGAGGACCTCGTGCGTTCGTGGTGCGCCGCTGCAGGCATCCCTTTCATGTGCACCCATGTCGATCCCACGACACGCTCGCAAGGTGATGGCACTTCCATTCAGATGGCCGCTCGTGAACTGCGCTACAAGGCTCTGTATCGCGTGGCGGACGAACAACGGATCCGGACCATCGCCATGGCCCATCACCGGGATGATGCCCTGGAGACCCTGCTGATCCACCTCATGCGCGGATCCGGCCCGAAAGGTTGGGCATCCATACCCGCACGTAGCGGTCGGATCGTGCGACCATTGCTGGACATCGATCGCGTGGCCATCGAGGCCTACGCCCGTGAATGGGATGTGCCGTTCCGCGAGGACGCGAGCAACACCGACCCCAAGTACCTCCGGAACCGGGTCCGCCACGAGTTGATCCCGCTGATGGAGGACCTTGTACCGGGTGCCCGGTCGGCGATGGACCGGTCACTGGAGCGGCTGCGTGAGCTCGCCATCTATTGGAACAGCGACGCCGCGGTCGGTGTTCCCGATGAGGTCCCATTCACCCATTTGGACGGGAGTTGCGGTCCGCCCCTGCTCGTCCTCGCGAAAAGGCTCAGGGTCTTGGGCTTGCATCCTCATACCCTCCAACAGGTCCTGGAAGCCGTTCGGCAGCGGCGCACGGGTGCGCGGTTCGTCGGGAAGGCGCATATGATCTGGGTGGATCGCGAAATGCTACGGATCGGTCCGGTCCAAGGGGGGCGGAGCACGGTGATCCAAGTGGATGAGGACCTTTCGCTACCGGCCGACGCCCCGATCACCCTGGAGGCCTGCCAGAAGGACGATGGATTCGGTTCGGTCAGCGGTGATCCGATCCTCGACAGGGACCATCTGAGCTTTCCGCTCATCCTGCGTCCCTGGCACCCGGGGGATCGCATGCGGCCAGAAGGGCTGCGAGGATCCAAATTGGTCAGCGACATCCTGATCGATGCCAAGGTGCCGCGCGACAGGAAGGCAGATACCTGGGTGCTGGTCGATGGTAAGGGGATCCTCTGGCTGGTCGGGCATCGCGTGGCCGAAGGAGTTCGCGCTACAGGTGCCAGCCTCCGCGGTATCCGGTGCAGCGTGCGCTGAACCCGTTTCGCTACCTTCAACCACCGCATTCCATTTTGCATGAAACCCTCATCCGCCCAGCTGATCGCCAAAGAGGAGATCCCCTCGCTCCGGTTCCCGAAGGAACCCGTGCACCTCAATGCGGCCCATCATGATGCCTTGTTGGCGAAGGTCGAGCGGGCCATGCAGCTCGGGAACGGCCATCACGGCAAGTGCCGCATCTTGTTCCGTGATGACAGGGGATTGAAGGTGGTGGAGACCACGATCTGGTCGCATGACGATCGCTCCATCCTCCTGAAGTCGGGCATATCGATACCCCTGGCGCGTGTCCTGGACGTGGAGATGCCTTGAGCTCGGCGGAATGGGATCGCAATGATCCGATGAGTTGACCGGGTCGGCGCGCGCTCGCGACGGCTAATTTTGAGGCCAGCTTTTAGCGCCATGCGTGCATTCATGACCATACTCACTTCCCTGATCACCGTCGTTACGACCTTGGCCGCCGACCCGGTGCATTGGGAGTTCACGGCCGAGGACCGGCCGGACGGTACCGTGCTGGTGCGATTGCATGCCCATGTGGATGAGGGCTGGCACATCTATGGCTTGTGGCTTCCCCGTAATGATGGCCCTCTGGCCACCGAGGTGCGTGTGCAGGAGGATGAACGGTACGCCTTGAAGGAGGTGCATGAGCCCCGGGCGACGGAAGCTGTGGACGTCAATTTCGGCATGGTGGTCCGATACCACTCCGGTGAGACCGAATTCACGGCCGTCATTGAACGTCTGGGGGACGGGCCGTTCAAGGTGACCGGTGAAGTGGAGTACATGGTGTGTAATGACAGCACCTGTCTTCCCCCCGTCGCCATTCCGTTCGCGGTCCCGGTTCCCGCTCCGATCAAGTGATGCCTCGATACCTTCCCTATCTCTTCCTGCTTTTCCCTCTTTCGGGGCTGCATGCACAGGTCCCGGGTGCCAAGCAGCCGGTAGACCCCGTGAAATGGAGCATCTCCATGCTCCGCGTGGACAGCGGGAGCTGGGATGTCCTCTTCCGCGCGGACATCCAGAATGGATGGTATCTGTATTCACAGCAGGACTTCGGGGAGATGGGGCCGATACCCACGCATTTCGCGTTCGACACCATACCCGGTGTCCGCATGCGGGATACACCGGTCGAGATCAGTGATCACCTCGTTCAGGGTCATGACCCGGTGTTCGACATCGACGTGAAGAAATTCAAGGGCACGGTGGTCTTCTCGCAACGCGTGGAGGTCGCGAACCCCACGACGCCGATCACCGGCCGGCTCGATTATGAGACCTGCAACGACCAAAGCTGCATCTTTCCCGATCCGCTCTATTTCAAGATCGTGCTCGACGCGGACCACGGGGAGTTCGGTGACCTGTCCTTCGCGGCGCCAACGGACATGGCCCCCCAAGAGGATGGCCCCGTCCATTGGTCGATCACGGTGAACGAGAAGGGGGAAGGTCTTTGGCGACTGGCCTTTTCCGCGCATGTCGAAGAGGGCTGGTATGTGTACTCCCAGCGATCCCATGGCGACGAGGGACCCATCCCCACCTCGATCCGATTCGACTCCCTGGCGCAGGTCGAAGTGGTCGGGGAGCCGCTGGAGGAGGGCGCCCATGTGTTGGAGGCGTTCGATGAGATGTTCGGCATGCAGGTGCGCAAGTTCAAGCATGATGTGGCCTTCCTGCGCGACGTGCGTGTGGACGATCCTGGCGCGTCGATCGGTGGGGTGATCAATTACATGAGCTGCAACGACGAGTCGTGCATCTTTCCGGATCCCCTGCGGTTCAGCATCGTGCCCGCGACCGGTTCGGTCACCATCGGTGATCGGTCGACCTCCGATCTCGCTGTTCGCGACGGGGCCACCTACAAGCTGCCGAAAGTGGACCTCAACGCACCGGTCGTTCGGGCCGATGAAGGCAGTTCCACCCAGGTTGAGCAGGATGCCTCGCTCTGGAGGATCTTTTTCCTCGGCTTCATCGGTGGGTTGCTCGCCCTGCTCACGCCCTGTGTTTTCCCGATGATCCCGCTGACGGTGAGCTTCTTCACCAAGGGCAGCGAGGACAAGGCGAAGGGCCTGCGGAACGCGATCATGTACGGTGGGTTCATCCTGGTGATCTACCTCCTGTTCAGCCTGCCCTTCCACCTGCTCGGTTCGGTGAATCCCGAGATCTTCAATGAGATCAGCACCAACCCCTGGCTGAACATCTTCTTCTTCGTGATCTTCCTGGTGTTCGCCGTGTCGTTCTTCGGCTATTTCGAGATCACCCTTCCTGCCAGCTGGGTGAACCGCATGGACCAGAACGCCTCACGGTTCGGCGGATGGATCGGGATCTTCTTCATGGCGCTCACCCTGGCCTTGGTGTCGTTCTCCTGCACCGGTCCGATCCTGGGTTCGTTGCTCGCTGGTGCGCTCACGGCCGAGGGAGGGGCCTGGCAGCTCACTGCCGGCATGGGCGGTTTCGGACTGGCGCTCGCCCTTCCGTTCGCATTGTTCGCGCTGTTCCCCCAATGGCTGAATTCCCTGCCTCGCTCGGGCTCCTGGCTGAACAGCGTCAAGGTGGTGCTTGGTTTCGCGGAAGTTGCGCTTGCCTTCAAGTTCTTGAGCAACGCTGATCTGGTCAAGCATTGGGGCTTGGTCCGCTACGAGCTTTTCATGGCCATATGGGTGCTTTGCGGCTTGGGCATCGTCCTGTATCTGGTCGGAGCCATCCGCTTTCCACACGACAGCCCGGTCACCAACCGCTCCGGCACGCGATGGGCCTTCACTGGTCTCTTCGCCGCGGCCACGGTCTATCTGCTGATGGGTTTCCGGGTGAACAGCGCGACCAACACGTTCCATACGCTGAAGCTCATGAGCGGATTGGCGCCACCCGTAGGATACAGCTGGGTGCTGCCGAAGCACTGCCCCAGTGATCTCGATTGCTACCACGATCTGGAAGCCGCCATGGCACAGGCCCGTGCCACCGGGAAACCGCTTTTGGTCGACTTCACAGGCTATGCTTGCGTGAACTGCCGGAAAATGGAGGAACATGTCTGGCCCGAGCGCGGTGTGTTCGAGCTCATCCGCGACAGGTATGTCCTTGTATCCCTGTACGTCGACGACAAAGAGGAGCTGCCGAAGGACCAGCAGCACATCTATGTGACGAGCACGGGGAAGCAGAAGGAGATCGTGACCAAGGGCAACAAGTGGGCGACCGTCCAGGCGGAGACGTTCGTCACGAGCTCCCAGCCTTTCTATGCCCTGCTGAGCCCGAGCGGCGAACTGCTGACCGACCCGGTGGCGTATACACCCGACCCGGCCGACTATCAGGCTTTCCTTGAGCGAGGGATCAAAGGAATGCAGATGCTGGGCGAGACCGCTAGCCGCTGATCACGTTCGGCCGCGGATCTCTTTCCGAGTGCTCCGATCTCCATCCTTCGAGACCTTGGATCGACGTCTTTTCCGCTCCAATTCGGATAGGATATTCTGGACCGGCATACTGATGAGGGCGCCCATTGCGGAGCCACTCCCCGGATCTGACGCATCTTTGGGGAGATGAGCACGGAGCGTATCCGATCGCATTTCAACGAGGCCGCCAAGGTGCTTCAGCGGTTCCTGTCCGATCCGGCCAATCCGGCGGCCGTGGAAGCCGCAGCGGGTCTCCTGAGCGACAGGTTGAAGGCAGGCGCGAAGGTGATCAGCTGTGGGAACGGGGGAAGTATGTGCGATGCGATGCACTTCGCTGAGGAATTGACCGGCAGGTTCCGGGAGGACCGTCCACCGATCGCGGCCATCGCCATCAGCGACCCTGGTCATTTGAGCTGCGTGGGGAACGACCATGGCTATGACCAGGTCTTCGCCCGGTTCGTGCAGGCCCATGGCCGCCAGGGCGATGTGCTGCTCGCGATCAGTACCAGCGGCAATTCACCGAACGTGATCAGGGCCGCGGAGGCTGCCCGCGCGGCCGGCATGCACGTCATCGGATTGACCGGTGGGGATGGTGGGCGGTTGAAGGACCTTTGCGACGTCGAAGTGCGCGTTCCGCATGACGGTTTCGCGGACCGCGTGCAGGAGGTGCACATCAAGGTGATCCACGCCATGATCGACCACATCGAGCGGGCCATGGACTGAACACACGACTGCAAACGAAAGGGAGAGAGGATGTTGGTGAAGGTGTTCGCAAGCGCGGTGTTCGGGATCGATGCCACCATCGTCACCGCAGAGGTGAGCGTGACGAAGGGTTTGAAGTTCTACCTGGTCGGTCTGCCGGACAACGCGGTGAAGGAGAGCTACCACCGCATGGACCACGCTATCGCCGGTTGCGGGCTCTATTTCCCGCGGGGCAAGCGAACGGTCATCAATCTCGCGCCGGCCGATGTCCACAAGGAAGGCTCCGCCTATGACCTGCCCATGGCCGTGGGCATCCTGGCCAGCACCAAGCAGGTGCCCGCCGAGCGGCTCGGGGAGTTCGTGATCATGGGCGAACTGTCGCTCGACGGTGGCGTCCGTCCGATCAAAGGCGCCCTGCCCATCGCCATCGAGGCCCGTGATCGCGGGTTCAAGGGCGTGATCGTGCCCAAGGCGAATGCCCGCGAAGCCGGCATCGTGAACGGCTTGACCGTGTTCGGCGTGGAACACTTGCGGGAGGTGATCGCGATCCTCCACGGAGAACCCACGGTATCCCCCGAACGTGTCGATATCCGTGCGGAGTTCGAGCAGGCCAGCGCCGTGTACCCCATCGATCTCAGCGACGTGCGGGGACAGGAGAACATCAAGCGGGCGTTCGAGATCGCCGCGGCGGGCGGCCACAACATCATCCTGATCGGCCCACCCGGCGCGGGCAAGACGATGCTCGCCAAGCGACTGCCGACGATCATGCCGCCGTTGGACCTCGACGAGGCGCTCGAGACCACGAAGATCCACAGCGTCGCGGGCAAGCTGGGTCGCAGCGACAGCCTGCTCAGCACCCGTCCCTTCCGGTCGCCCCATCACACCATCAGCGACGTGGCCTTGGTCGGTGGTGGCTCCTTCCCCCAGCCCGGCGAGATTAGCCTGGCGCACAACGGGGTCCTCTTCCTGGACGAACTGCCCGAGTTCAAACGCACGGTGCTCGAGGTGTTGCGCCAGCCGCTGGAGGACCGCATCGTCACCATCAGCCGCGCGCGGTTCACCGTGGAATACCCCGCAAGCTTCATGTTGGTCGCCTCGATGAACCCATGCCCCTGCGGGTTCTACAACCACCCCGAGAAGGAATGCGTCTGCGCGCCGGGCGTGGTGCAGAAATACCTGAACAAGATCAGTGGACCCTTGCTGGACCGGATCGACATCCACATCGAGGTCACGCCGGTGCCGTTCAGCGAATTGAGCGCGGAGCGCGGTCAGGAGCGCAGCCTGGACGTGCGCGAGCGGGTGATCCGGGCGCGAAGCGTTCAACAGGAGCGGTACCGCGGGCAGGGGATCCATTGCAACGCCCAGATGAGCGCGCAGCAACTTCGGGCGATCTGCCGGATCGATGCGGCGGGGAAAGCCCTGCTCGAGAAGGCCATGGACCGGCTTGGCCTGAGCGCGCGTGCGTACGACCGTATCCTCAAGGTGGCCCGCACCATCGCGGACATGGCGGAAAGCCCGGTGATCCGCACCGAGCACCTGGCGGAGGCCATCCAATACCGCAGCCTCGATCGCGAAGGTTGGGCGGGGTGAGGCCACGTGTTCACGTAACCCTCTGGCGCACCGTCACGTATCATGGTCCAGAACGAATTGGACCTATCCGTGAACCGCGCCCGCTACCAGATCATCCTGCCGCTGTGCCTGAGCACTTCGCTCCTGTCCGCGGCCTCCCTCGCCCAGGAACCCGCTCGCGTCTACCTTGACCAGGTGCTGCACGTGACCGTGGAGAAGAAGGCGGTGTATTACCGCCAGAACGAGGGTATGCAGGGAACCTATTTCCTTGGCCGTACCTATACGATGAGCGGGAAGCTGAAGGCGGAAGGCACCTACGTTGATGCCGATCTGTTGTTGGAGCAGGGGCATTTCATCTTCTATCACCCGAACGGACGGGTGGAGAGTACGGGTGATTACAGCATGGGCAGGAAAACGGGAGTTTGGTTGCGCTATGATGCCAAGGGCGACGAACTGGCCGAGAAGGTCTACGATCCGGAACCATTGGAGGACATCCTGTACACCCGGGCCGAGGTGATGCCCCAGTATCCGGGTGGGGACCGCGAATTGGTGCACTATGTGCGTGATCGCGTGGTCGCCAAGGACGGCATGCGCGTGCGCGGAAAGATCACCGCGAGCTTCGTGGTGGAAAAGGATGGCCACCTGAGCGATGTGAAGGTGGTCGAGGGCCAGGGCGAGGAGCTCGACGAACGCGTTGTCAATGCGCTCAAGTCCACGCTGCCGTGGTCACCGGGCACGGAGAAGGGACAACCTGTGCGTGTGCAGGTGAAGCTTCCCGTACCCTTTTGAATAGAACCATTCGACATACACCATAGCCGAAGGCCGGTCCCCAGGGACCGGCCTTCGGCGTTCAAAGGAGGATGGGCTCAGGCGTCCCGACCGTGGCATTGTTTGTACTTCTTGCCACTTCCACAGGGACAGGGATCATTGCGTCCTACCTTTTTTTCCACCCGGACGGGTCGTGTCGGCATCGGCGGTCCTTGTGCCGGTGGTGGGGCCATGCGCCCCGGGGGTCCCGCCGGGCGTGCACCACCTCGGGCAGTGCCGCTCGTCGACGGACCCGCATAGCGCGGCACATCGGTCCGGCTGGTCTGGAGCCGTTGTTGTTGCCGGGGCGGGCTGGCGGATGCCTGTTGGACGTCGGGTTGTGCGCTGGGCAGTCCGGCCCGGGCGAGGAACGTGACGACCTCGTCGTTGATGCGCGCCATCATCGTCTTGAACAGCTCGAACGATTCGAGCTTGTAGATGAGCAGGGGGTCCTTCTGTTCAATGGCCGCGTTCTGCACGTTGCGGCGCAGTTCGTCCATCTCGCGGAGATGCTCCTTCCACTCGTTGTCGATCAAGGCCAGGGTGATGTACCGCTCGACGCTTGCCCCAAGCTCACGGCCCTCACTGCGATAGGCGCGCTCCAGGTTGGTCACCACCTGCATGGTACGACGGCCGTCGGTGATGGGGACCACGATGTTCTCATACTGCGCGCCCTGGTTCAGGAACACGTCGCTGATCACGGGAAGCGCCTGGCGGCCGATCCGCTCCAGGTGGCGTTCATAGGTAGCCATGGCGGCAGTGAATACGTGATCGGCCAGTTCCTGTCCGGAGTTCTTCCGAAAGCCCTCCTCGTCCACCGGGCTTTCACAATGGAGCTTCCGGAACAGGTCGAGCTGGAAGCTCTCGAAGTCATCGTTGCCCTGATGTTCCTCGACCAACCTGTAGACCACGTCGTGGAACATGTTCAGGATGTCCAGCTTGAGCCTTTCACCGAAAAGCGCATGGCGGCGGCGTTTGTAGATCACCGTCCGCTGGTTGTTCATCACGTCGTCATACTCCAGCAGTCGCTTCCGGATGCCGAAGTTGTTCTCCTCCACCTTCTTCTGGGCGCGTTCGATGCTGCGCGTCACCATGGCATGCTGGATCACCTCGCCCTCTTTCAGACCAAGGGTATCCATCAGCTTGGCGATGCGTTCACTGCCGAACAGGCGCATAAGGTCGTCCTCCAGGCTGATGTAGAACTGGGATGATCCCGGGTCGCCCTGACGACCGGCGCGACCGCGCAACTGGCGGTCCACTCGGCGGCTTTCATGTTTTTCCGTGCCGATGATCGCCAGGCCACCCGCCTCCTTCACCCCGGGTCCGAGCTTGATGTCGGTACCCCGGCCGGCCATGTTCGTGGCAATGGTGACGGTGCCCGGCAGGCCCGCATGGGCCACGATCTCCGCCTCGCGCTGGTGCTGTTTGGCATTGAGCACGTTGTGCTTGATGCCGCGCATGTTCAGCATCTTGCTCATCAACTCGCTCACCTCCACGCTGGTGGTGCCCACGAGCACGGGACGACCGGCCTCCTGCAGCTGCACGATCTCCTCGATCACCGCATTGTACTTCTCGCGCTTGGTCTTGAAGACCATGTCCTCGTTGTCGTTCCGGACCACCGGCCTGTTGGTGGGGATCACCATGACATCGAGCTTGTAGATGTCCCAGAACTCCTGCGCCTCCGTTTCGGCCGTACCGGTCATCCCGGCCAGCTTGTGGTACATCCGGAAATAGTTCTGCAGGGTGATCGTGGCGTAGGTCTGCGTGGCAGCCTCCACCTTCACGCTCTCCTTGCTCTCGATCGCCTGGTGCAATCCATCGCTGTACCGTCGGCCCTCCATGATCCGGCCGGTCTGTTCGTCCACGATCTTCACCTTGTCCTCGATCACCACGTATTCCACATCGCGTTCGAACAACGCATAGGCGCGGATCAGCTGGTTCACCGTGTGAATGCGCTCGCTCTTGATGGCGAACTCCCTGAGCAGTTCATCCTTCCGCTGTGCCTTTTCCTCCACGTTCGCGCCGCTCTTCTCGATCTCGGCGATGCTGGCACCGACGTCCGGCATGATGAAGAACTGCGGATCGTTGACATCGCCACTGATGAGGTCCACGCCCTTCTCACTGAGTTCGATGCTATTGTGCTTCTCCTCGATCACGAAGAAGAGCTCGGCATCCACCTTGGGCATTTCCTTTCCCTGGTCCTGCAGGTAGTGGTTCTCGGTCTTCTGGAGCAGTGCGCGTGCGCCGGGTTCGCTGAGGAACTTGATCAGGGCATTGTTCTTTGGCAGGCCACGGTGGGCGCGAAGCAGAGCCATGCCGCCCCGTTCCAGGTCGGCCTTGCTCGCGGACCCGTTGTCCATGCCTTTGAGCGCCTCCTTCGCCTCTGCGATCAACTTGGTGACCAACTGGCGCTGGGCATTGTAAAGCCGCTCCACGCGCGGCTTGTACTCATCGAACTGGTGCACTTCGCCCTTTGGCGTTGGCCCGCTGATGATGAGCGGTGTCCGCGCATCATCGATCAGCACGCTGTCGACCTCGTCGACGATCGCATAGTGGTGCTTGCGCTGCACCAAGGCGTTCGGCGCGTGCGCCATGTTGTCGCGCAGGTAGTCGAAACCGAATTCGTTGTTGGTGCCGAAGGTGATGTCCGCGAGGTACGCCTTCCGACGGGCCTCGCTGTTCGGTTCGTGCTTATCGATGCAATCCACGCGCAGGCCATGGAACTCATAGATGGGCCCCATCCACTCGCTGTCCCGTTTGCTCAGGTAGTCGTTCACCGTCACCACATGCACCCCGCGACCAGCGAGCGCGTTGAGGTAGACCGGGAGCGTGGCCACGAGGGTCTTGCCTTCACCGGTGCTCATCTCGGCGATCTTCCCCTTGTGCAGGGCCACCCCGCCGATGAGTTGCACGTCGTAGTGCACCATGTCCCAGGTGACCGGATTACCTGCGGCATCCCAGGTGTTGCTCCAAACGGCCCTGTCGCCCTCGATCCGGATGCTGTCGCGCATGGTGGCCAGCTCGCGGTCCAGATCGCTGGCGGTGACGGTCACCTCCTTGTTCTCCTTGAAACGACTTGCCGTCTCCTTCACGATGGCGAAGGCCTCGGGCAGCACTTCCTCCAGCACCTCTTCCAGTTTCTTGAGGATGCCCTCCTCGATCTTGTCGATCTCCTGATAGCGCTCCTCCCGGGCGTGTATGTCCATTCCGGGGTCCGCCTCGATCTCGTCGCGCAGTGCTTTCACCCGCGCATCGTCCTCCTGGGTGCGTTCGCGGATCCGTTGCCTCAGCCCTTCGGTGCGGGCGCGCAGTTCATCGTTGCTGAGGGGGCTGAGTTGGGCGAATGCCTCCTTGACCTTTTCCACCATCGGTCCCACCTCCTTGAGGTCGCGGGTGGCCTTGTCGCCGAATATGGTCTTGATCGCCTTGCTGAACGTACCGATCATGGGGTTCTGGAATGTGCCGCTCGGTCACACGCATGCAAGCGTGCGCTTCAGGCTGAAAGGGCTGCAAAGTTAACGGTCGCCGTGGTGCACGGACCGTGCCGCGTGCTCCCATGCCGTCGATCTGTCAGAAAAGAAGGACCCCGGCGCGGGCCGGGGTCATGTGATCGCTGGCGGAGGCCCGTCAGTACTCGTCCTCGTTGAAGAAGAAATCCTCCTTCGAGGGGTAGTCGGGCCAGATGTCCTCGATCGATTCGAACACCTCCTCGTCGTCCTCGATCGCCTGGAGGTTCTCCACCACTTCGAGCGGAGCACCCGTGCGCATGGCGAAATCGATCAGCTCGTCCTTGGTCGCCGGCCAGGGAGCATCCTCGAGGTACGAGGCCAGTTCAAGTGTCCAATACATCGGTCGGGCTGGGGTTCCTGAAAACGGCCGCAAATATATAGGGATACCGATCGGAACCCCCGCGACTTATCCACGGTGGCCCCACCGCTCAGCCTTTCGGCTTCCAGGGGGTTTCCGGAACGCCCAGCCGGTGGTGCAGGTGGCGCGCCAGCACGAAGAGCAGATCGCTCAGCCTGTTCAGGTAACGGATGGCCTGTTCGGGCACCTCTTCGGTGCCGGCCAGATGCACCAGTTGCCTTTCGGAGCGGCGACAGACCGTCCGGCAGATATGCGCCTGTGAAATGGCCGCGTGGCCTCCGGGCAGGACGAAATTCCGGAGCGGAGGCAGTTCCGCGTCCCATGCGTCCATTTGTTCCTCCAACAGGGCCACGTCGCGGTCCTTCAGTTCAGGGACCTCGAACTTCTTCGCGGTGGCATCGTCACCGGCCGCCAATCGTGAACCGATGGTGAACAACACTTCCTGGACCCGGGTGAGGTCCCCGGCATCCTCGCCTGCCAGATCGCGCAGCATGCCCAGGTGCGCGTTCAGTTCATCAACGGCGCCGTACGCGGCGATGCGCAGATGGTCCTTCGGTACGCGGCGACCACCGAGCAGCGAGGTCTCGCCCTTGTCGCCGGTCTTCGTGTAGATCTTCATGAAGCGAACAACGTCCGCACGCGGATGTCGGGTCCGAAATTACAAGGCCTTCGGGGGCCTGTCGTCAGACCCGGATGACGAAATGCTCCGGAGCCTGTTCCTTCCGAAAGAAGACCAACCCCATGGAATAGAGGTCGATCGTGACGGTGACACGCGGGTGGCGTCGGACCTCCTCCCAGGCCTCTTCCATGCCTCGGGACCAGTGGATGTCGTCAAGAATGAAGATCGAACCGTTGTGGGCCTTGGTCAAACACTGCTCAAAGTAGTCCAGTGTCGGTTGTTTGACGTGGTGACCGTCCAGGAAGGCCATATCCAGCCGGTCGAGCCGCTTCAACAGGGGCGGAAGCTGCGTGCGGAAGCTGCCCAGGATGCCATCGATGTTGGAAATACGTGCCCGATCGAAATGATGCTGTGCGATCCGGAACGTCTGCGGACACCCCTCGATGGTGTGGACGGTGCCCTCGTCCGCCCCCAATGCGAGGTAGAGGGTACTGATGCCGAACGAGGTGCCAAGCTCCAGGACCTGTTCGGGGCGGAAATAGCGGGCCAGATTGAAAAGCATGCGCGCCTGTCCGGCCGGCTTCAGTGAGACCCGCGCCATCTCCGCCACCCGCCGGACGGGCAGGTCCAGCACGTGCGATCCGGCGCCCATGTCGTTCACCCGGATGGTCTGGTCGCTGCGCAGAAGGTCCGCACGCAATTGTTCCACCGCCTGCAGTTCGGCGCGCTCCTCCTGGGCGGGCAACACCTGGGACACCAGGTCATAGATGAAGGGCGAATGCACGCCATGGCGCGTTCGCGCTTTCACCATGAAGTTCAGGTAGCTGCCGATCTGCCGAAGAGGCTCGTTCATGCCGGGGCGAAATTAGACCGCACCTCCGGGAGTGCCCGCCACCAGGCTGTCACATCGGATGAACAGGGTGATGTTCGTCACTCCGGACGACCGTACATTCACGGACCTTCGGCCCTTCGATGCCCAAGGCCACCGAACAGGAAGTTCGTTGCTATCACTGTGGCGACCCCTGCCGCACGGACCATGTCGTGGCCGACGGCAAGGATTTTTGCTGCGTGGGTTGCAAGGCCGTGTATGGGCTGCTTCAGGAAAGTGGCCTCTGCGACTACTATACAATAGCCGATACCCCGGGTGTCAAACAGGGTCCATCCGAAGAAGAGGTCCGGCCGGAGCTGCTGGACCTGAAGGAGGTCCGGGACCGTCTCGTCGAGTTCAGTGAGGACGGTATCACCCGCGTGCGCTTCTTCGTGCCGCAGGTCCATTGCAGTTCCTGCATCTGGCTGCTCGAGAATCTGGGCAGGATCCATCCGGCGGTCCTGCGCTCCCGCATGCGGTTCGCCAACAAGGAATTGACCGTGACCTTTCGCGAGGATGCATTGAGCCTACGCGGACTGGTGGAGCTCATGCGCAGGATCGGTTATGCTCCACAGCTGCAGGGGGCCTCACAGAAGGGCAGGATCACCGGCGCCTCACGGTCCTTCTACCTCAAGCTGGGCATCAGTGCCTTCGCCTTCGGGAACATCATGTTGTTCAGCTTCCCGGAGTATCTCGGAGTCGATGGACAGGATGCGCTATTGCGCAGAGGCTTCCAGTGGCTCGGGTTGCTGTTCGCGCTGCCTGTGATCTTCTACGCCGCCACGGACTTCTTCCGTTCCGCTTGGGCCGGGATCCGGCAACGCCACATCAACATCGACGTGCCCATCGCCCTGGGGATCATGGCGCTCTTCTCCCGCAGTGTCATCGATGTGGTGTTCCAGGTGGGGCCGGGCTATTTCGATTCACTGGCGGGTCTGGTGTTCTTCCTGCTCGTGGGGCGTTGGTACCAGGCCCATGTGTACGAGGCACTGAGCTTCGACCGCACCCTGGAGGACCTGCTGCCGATCGTCGTCTTGAAGCGCGATGAACGGGGCGAGTGCCCCGTGCGTGTGGCCGACCTGGTCCCGGGCGATGTGATCGTGGTGCGTGACCATGAGCTGGTACCCGTGGACGCGGAATTGTTGGAGGGGGACGCGCACATCGACAACAGTTTCATCACGGGAGAGCCGTTGCCGTTGCATCGTACCCGAGGCGCCGCGATCCCTGCGGGCGGACGACAGCGAGGAGGGGCCATCACCCTTCGCGTGCGCAAGCCGTTCTCCGAGAGCCATGTGAAGCGGATGTGGGAAGAGCAGGGTGCCCTCCGTGATGAGCGGCCCGCCATGCCCCGTATGATCGATGCCGTTGCCCAGCGGTTCACATGGGGGGTACTCCTCGTCGCCCTTGCGGCAGGGCTTTTTTGGTGGGGAAGGGACAGCGAGCAGGTATGGCCCGTGATCACCGCCGTGCTGATCGTCGCCTGTCCATGTGCGCTCGCCCTCAGCATGCCGTTCGCCTTCGGCCATGCCATGCGGCTCCTTGGCCGGAAAGGGTTGTTCCTGCGCGACGTGGAGGTGGTGGAGCGCATGGCCGGTATCGACACTGTCGTGTTCGACAAGACCGGTACGCTCACCGACCGCGATGCCTTTGCCGTGGAATTCGACGGGGGATCGATCACCGCCACTGAGGAGCGTATGGTGCGCGCCCTGGCCGGGCACAGTGCGCATCCGCTGAGCGCCGCGGTCTATCAACGTTCGAGGGGGAAGGATCTCCCGGTGCGCGACGTTCAGGAGGTGCCGGGTGCTGGCATCGAAGGCGAAGTGATGGGCGTGCCCGTCCGTCTTGGATCGGCCTCTTTCGTAGGGGCGAACAGCCCCTTGCACCATGCGGATGGCCAGGCGGAGGTGTATGTCCGTATCGCTGAGCGTGTGTTGGGCCGTTTCCTGGTCGCCCGTCCGGCCCGATCGGCGATGGCCGGTACGGTGGGTGCGATCGCTTCGGGACATCACGTCCATCTGCTCACCGGCGATCGGTCCGTCGACAGGGAGGTATCGGTCGCGTTCGCTCCGGACGAGATCCACATGGAGCAGTCCCCGACCATGAAGGCCACCTTCATCGAGCGCCTGCGGACCCGTGGTCGGCATGTGATGATGGTGGGTGACGGGCTGAACGACGCCGGGGCCATGCGCCACAGTGAGGTGGGTATCGCCGTGAGCGGCTCCACCACGGCCCTGACACCGGCATGCGATGGCATCCTGGAGGCCCGCGCATTGGACCGGCTCCCCTGGGCCATGCGCCTTTCGCGGCGTGCGCATCGCATCGTCATCGCCAGCCTGGTCATTTCCCTGGTCTACAATACGGTGGGGATCCTTTTCGCGGTAAGCGGAGAGTTGACCCCGCTGGTGGCCGCGATCCTGATGCCGCTCAGTTCCGTCACCGTGGTGGCCTTCGTCAGCCTTGCCGTCTGGGTGGGTTCTCAGGGGGTGATGCGCACCCCGCATGACGATCGTCAGGTGCGTCTTTGAGAGCGGTCAGCGATCGTTATTTTCGACCGCATCAGTTTTGGCCCTCGATCTCACCCACTCGGATGAACGTCATCTTCCTTCTGATCGCAGCGAGCACGGTGGTGGCCCTGGTGTTCCTGGGCGCCTTCTTCTGGGCGGTCCGGACGGGGCAGTTCGAAGACGACCGATCACCCGCCGTGCGCATCCTTGGGGAGAGCACCAAGCCGAAGGCCGATCACGAACAACCCAAAGCCAAGTAACGCGATGATGGAGCGGTTCAAGTACGACAACAAGATCGTCAACGCCTTTCTCATGGCGACGATCGTATTCGGCATTGTCGGCATGTTGGTCGGGCTCACGATCGCCTTCCAGCTGGTGCTGCCGGAATGGAACATCGCCCCCTGGCTCACGTTCGGCAGGCTTCGCCCCCTGCACACCAACGCCGTGATCTTCGCGTTCGTGGGCAACGGCATTTTCGCGGGGGTCTACTACAGTCTGCAAAGGCTACTGAAGACGCGCATGTTCAGCGACGTCCTGAGCTGGGCCCATTTCTGGGGATGGCAGCTGATCATCCTCTCGGCGGCCATCACGCTCCCGCTGGGCATCACCACGAGCAAGGAATATGCGGAGCTCGAATGGCCGATCGACATCGCGATCACATTGGTCTGGGTCGTTTTCGGGATCAACATGGTGGGCACCATCCTGAAGCGCCGGGAGCGCCATCTGTATGTCGCGATCTGGTTCTACATCGCCACCTGGGTCACGGTGGCCATGCTCCATATCGTGAACAGCTTCGAACTGCCCGTGACCCTTTGGAAGAGCTACAGTTGGTATGCCGGCGTGCAGGATGCGTTGGTGCAATGGTGGTATGGGCACAATGCCGTGGCGTTCTTCCTGACCACACCCTACCTGGGCCTGATGTACTACTTCCTTCCGAAGGCGGCCGAGCGCCCTGTGTATTCCTATAAACTGTCGATCATCCATTTCTGGGCGCTGATCTTCATCTACATCTGGGCCGGCCCGCACCATCTGCTCTACAGCGCACTTCCGGATTGGGCCCAGACACTGGGCACCGTTTTCAGCATCATGCTGATCGCACCGAGCTGGGGCGGCATGCTCAATGGGCTGCTCACCCTGCGCGGGGCCTGGGACCGTGTCCGGGAGGACCCCATCCTGAAGTTCTTCGTGGTCGCCGTCACTTGTTACGGCATGTCCACGCTCGAAGGGCCACTGCTCAGCACCAAGTTCTTCAACAGCATCAGTCACTTCACCGATTGGACCATCGCCCACGTGCACATCGGTGGGCTGGGATGGAACGGGTTCCTTACGTTCGGGATGATCTACTGGCTCGTGCCGAGGATGTACGGCACGAAGCTCTACTCGAAGGGCCTCGCGAACACCCATTTCTGGATCGGTACGCTCGGCATCATCTTCTACGCCATCCCGCTCTACTTCGCCGGCTTCACACAAAGTCTGATGTGGAAGCAGTTCACGCCCGATGGCTATCTGGTCTACAAGAACTTCCTGGACACCGTGTTGCAGATTAAGTACGCCTACTGGCTGCGCGGTCTGGGCGGCACCCTCTATCTCAGCGGGGCGCTCATCATGGTGTACAACGTGTGGAAGACCGTGGCCGCGGGTAAACTGGTGACCAATGAGGATGCCGAGGCGCCGGCCATGGAGCGAGGATACGTACCCGCAGGTGAAGGCACCTACTGGCACCGCTGGATCGAGCGCAAGCCCATCCAAATGCTCGTTTTCAGTCTCGTGCTGGTCGCGATCGGCGGCCTTGTGGAAATGGTGCCGACGTTCCTGGTGAAGAGCAACGTGCCCACCATCGCGGAGGTGACACCCTATACGCCGCTGGAATTGCAGGGGCGCGACATCTACATCCGCGAGGGTTGCTACACCTGTCACTCGCAGATGATCCGCCCGTTCCGCAGTGAGACCGAGCGTTACGGGGAGTACTCCAAGGCGGGTGAGTTCATCTACGATCATCCGTTCCAATGGGGCAGTAAGCGCACCGGACCGGACCTGGCACGCGAGGGTACCCTCAAACTCCGCAAACCGGACAGCTGGCACTACTACCACATGTACGATCCGCGATCGATGAGCGCGGGATCGCTCATGCCCGCCTACACGCATCTCTTCGAGGATGCCATCGACACGGCGACCACCGCGGCGAAGATCGAGGCGATGCGCACGCTCGGAGTTCCCTATCCGAAGGACTTCGCTTCCGAGGCGAACGCCGATCTGGAACAGCAGGCGAAGGGCGTAGTCGCCAGCCTGGCGAACGAGAAGATCGAGACCGCTCCGGACAAGGAGATCATCGCCCTGATCGCCTACCTGCAGCGGTTGGGTACGGATATCGAGAAGCGCACGACGACCGGTACGGCCCGGACCCAATGACCGCTGCGAGCGATGCTGAAGTTCATCAAACATCACCTGGACACGATCGATCACATCGGGATCTATCCTTTGATCTCGTTCGTGCTGTTCTTCCTCTTTTTCGTGGCCATGTTGTGGTGGGTCTGGAAGGCGGACAAGGGCCATTTCTCGCACATGAACGGCCTGCCCCTCTCCGATGACACACCCGGCCGGAACATCCTCAAGACGGACCACCATGCGTCGAATTGAACGTACTCTCCTGCTGCTCACCGCCACGTTCATCGGCGGGGGCATGGCGTTCGGACAAACGCCCGATGCCACCGCCGCGGCGGATGCCACAGCACTGAACATTCCGATGACCACGAACTATTTCCTGCTGGCCACGGCGGTCATCCAGGTGATCGTGATCCTGTCGCTTTCCGGGATCATCCGCACCATCGGTGCGCCGGGCGGAGCTTGGGCGCGTCGTGCGGGCGGTGCGGGGGTCCTGTTGTTCGCATTGATGGCTCCCGGTGAGACCCATGCCGCCACCCCGATGGTGCTTCCCCTGATGTCCTCCACCTCCCTGTTCTGGTGGTTGGTCGCCGTCAACCTGTTGCTCTTCATCGTGGTCCTGGTCCAGTTGAACTTCGTCCGGGGAATGGCCTCCGCGCTCAATGGCCCACGCGAGAGGACGGAGGCACGGAAGGAGGAGCATGGTTTCGCACAGAACGTGCTGGAGCGCCTGACCCGCTCGGTGGATGTGGCGCACGAGGAGGATGTGTTGATGCACCACGACTATGACGGGATCCGCGAACTGGACAACGTCCTTCCTCCCTGGTGGCTCTGGTTGTTCTATGGCACCATCATCTGGGGTGTGGTCTATGTCATCAACGTGCATGTGATCCACGTTTGGCCGGACCAGAGGACCGCCTACGAGCAGGAGATGGCCCAGGCCAAGGCGGACGTGGCCGCATACATGGCCAACTTCGCCAACTTGGTGGATGAGAACACAGCGAAGGAGCTGACCGACGAGTCCTCGATCGCCCAGGGCAAGGCGATCTTCACCAGCCTTTGCACGGCCTGCCACGGTCCCAATGCGGCCGGGTTCGAGGGGTCGGTCGGACCGAACCTCACCGATGGCTACTGGTTGCATGGCGGCGGGATCAGGAACGTGTTCCATACGATCACTTACGGTGTGCCGGAAAAGGGCATGATCTCCTGGAAGGACCAGTTGAAACCCTCGGAGATCCAGCTCGTGGCCAGTTTCATCCTCTCCCAAAAGGGCCAGGTGGAAGGTGGAAAGGCGCCGCAGGGAGAACTTTGGGAGCCGGCGCCCGCATCGACGGACAGTACAGCTGCGCCCGCACCTTCAGCTGTGACCGACAGCTCGGCCGTTGCGCAAATGTGAAATGAGCACCCCCGAGCAACCCACTTCACCCCAGAAGGACGAGACCTTTCGCGATTCACTGGCCACCGTTGACAAACGGGGCAGGCGGATCTGGATCTACCCGAAAAAGCCCTCAGGACGCCATTACAAATGGCGCGCATGGCTGAGCTATACCCTGCTCGCCTTCCTGTTCGCGGGCCCCTTCATCCGCATCGGTGGCGAACCGCTCCTGATGATCGATGTGCTCGGGCGTCGCTTCGTGATCTTCGGACAGACCTTCTGGCCGCAGGACATCCACCTGTTCGTGCTGGCGTTCATCGCGGGCATCGTCTTCATCGCCCTTTTCACGGTGGCGTTCGGACGCTTGTTCTGTGGATGGGTCTGCCCGCAGACGATCTTCATGGAGATGGTGTTCCGCAAGATCGAATACGCCATCGAAGGCGATTGGAAACAGCAACAGGCCCTGAACAAGGGACCCTGGACCGCGGAGAAGGTCTGGAAGAAAACGCTCAAGCATGCGCTGTTCTTCGCCATCGCTTTTCTGATCGGCAACACGTTCCTGGCGTACCTGATCGGCAGTGATCGTCTCATCGCCATCATCACCGAACCTGTCGCCCGGCATTGGGGCGGACTGGTCGCAATGCTCGGATTCTCGGTGGTCTTCTACGGCGTGTTCGCATTCCTGCGCGAACAGGTCTGCACCACGATCTGTCCCTACGGACGACTCCAGGGCGTGCTGCTCGACCGCCACTCCATGGTGATCGCATATGACCATGTGCGCGGCGAGCAAAGGGCAAAATTCCGCAAGGGGGAGGACCGTTCGACCGTCGGGAAGGGGGATTGCATCGATTGCAAGGCCTGCGTGCATGTTTGCCCCACCGGGATCGACATACGGAACGGCACCCAGCTGGAGTGCGTGAACTGCACGGCCTGCATCGACGCATGCGACCACATGATGGACAGCGTCGGCCTGCCGAGAGGATTGGTCCGGTACGCCAGTGAGAGCGAGATCGCCGATCGCAAGCCTTTCCGTTTCACCACGCGGATGAAGGCCTACAGTGCGGTGCTCACCATCCTGATCGGTGTGATCGTCACGCTGATCGTGATGCGCAGCGATGTGGAGGCCACCGTGCTGCGCACGCCCGGTATCATGTACCAGACCCAGGCCGATGGGCGGATCAGCAATCTTTACACGTTCAAGGTCGTCAACAAGACCGACCGCGAAATGCCCATCACGTTCAAGTTGCTCGATACGCCCGGCGAGTTGCAGATGGTCGGCAAGGATGTGGAACTTTCGGGTGCGGGGCTTGCCGAGGGGGAGCTTTTCATCGTGCTTGACAGGTCCGAGCTCAAAGGGATGAAGACGACCATTGCCGTGGGAATATTCCGGGGGAATGAAATGATCGACAAAGTGAGTACGTCCTTTGTAGGACCGCTCTGAGCCATGCGATTCACCTGGGGACACGCGATATTCCTGGTCATGACCGCTTTCGTCCTGCTGATGGGGTGGTTCATGGTCCGTGCCATGCATAACCCGGAGGAGCTGGTCGCGGAGAATTACTACCAGAAGGAACTGCGCTATCAGCAGGACATCGATGCGATGGCCCGCACCAGGGAGGTCGGAGGGGATGCCCGGATCATGGAGGGCAACGGTGTGCTGACGATCACCTTTCCCGCATCGGTCAGGGCGAGCGATGTCGCCGGCCGATTGCAATTGTTGCGGCCCTCCGATGCACGGGCCGATACCGTATTCCAGGTCCTGCCCGATACCGCCGGCATCTGCCGGGTCGACGTGTCCCGATTGATGAAAGGAGCCTACCGCACCTCGTTGGATTGGACCGTCGATGGGCGCACCTATCTGACACGGGGATCCATCTACCTGCGATGATCCAGGTCCTGTTGCCGGCCCTGCTGCTGGGCATGCTCGGGAGCGTGCATTGTGTGGGCATGTGCGGCCCGATCGCGCTGGCCGTGCCGCGTGGAGGACGAGGGGCCTGGGCCGCCTGGCGCAGCACCGTGTTGTTGAACGGTGGTCGTGTGTTCACCTATGCCTTGATGGGCGCCGCTTTCGGCACGTTCGGCCGCGGCCTGGCGATCGCCGGTCTGCAACGGTCGGTCTCGATCGCCGTCGGGGTCCTGATCCTGATCGTGATCCTTTTTCCATGGATCGCGACCCGTTTCTCCTCCACGGCGCTCATGGCCAGGTCCGTCCAACTCCTGCAGGGGTACATGGCCCGATGGCTGAAGCGCACCTCCACCAGCGGCTTGCTGGTCACCGGGGCGCTCAATGGCCTGTTGCCCTGCGGGCTGGTGTACATGGCCGTGGCCGGTGCGTTGGGGCAGGATACCTGGCAACGGGGCGCCCTCTTCATGGTCGCCTTCGGGCTGGGGACATGGCCCGCGTTGTTCCTGGTAAGGCTGGGCGGTGGATGGCTCACCGGCCGCGCACGAGCGCACATGCGTGCCTTGGTACCCGTAGTGATGGCGGCGATGGGTGTGCTGTTCATCCTCCGCGGCCTGGGGCTGGGCATTCCCTACATCAGCCCCGACATCGACCACGCCCCGATGCAGGTGGAGGCCTGTCACTGAACGCGTCTCGCCAACAGCGCTTCATACGGCAGCACCGTCATCAGGAACATCAGCAGCCCATAGGCGGTGTCCTCGATGGGTATGGTGAGAATGCGGATGCCCAGGTTCTCCTGGTCATCATACCAGACCACCTCGGGTGAGATCCCGGTGCCGGTCAGGAGGCCATTGACGATCAGGAAAGGGAAGAGCAATACGCCATAGGTGAGCAGCGCCCGGGGCAGCCAGATGGGGCGCAGCCACCAGTGCAGCAAGGCCAGCAAGATGGCCAGGAGCAGCGTGGTGCTGGCGGTGTACGCCCGATCCGGATGGGTGGATCCGATGATCAGCAGAAGTCCGACAAGGATCGGCACCACCCAACGTGCCCAGGCGGTCGGGACGTTGGGCACCTGGACCACCCCGGCATGGTAGGTGAACACGCAGGCGAAGGGGATGCAGACAAAAAAGAGCCACTCCTCAATGGGAAGGTGCAACAGCCGCAGGCCGGAAAGGTGCTCCTGCCGAAATCCCCATACCGCCTTGGTGGTGAACAGTACATCCCAGGGGATGAAGACCAGCATCATCATACCGATGCCGGCGAACAAGGCGGGCCAGTTGCGCTGGAAGCGAAGTCGGGGATGAAAGCTGTAAGCCACGGGGACCACGACGCTCGCCAGGTCGATCCACAGGTAGGTGGACATGGCTCAGGTCGCGGCCGTTTTGCGTCCCCAGGCCTCTCGGAAGAACCGCCACGGCACCACCAGCATGCCGAAGCACTCCCCATCCTCCTTGCCCAGATGCTTGTGGTGCACCTTGTGTGCGCGGCGGACGGCGAGGAAATAGGGGTTGCGCGTGTCGCGGATCCAACGCGCCCGCTGGTGGATGAAGATCTCATGCACCAGGAAGTAGGTGACCCCGTAGAGCAGTATGCCCAGTGCGATCCACGAGTAGGGCGCACCCGATCCGTGCATCGCGCCCAGAACGAACAGCGCGATGGATGGCACGGCGAAGATCAGGAAGAACCAGTCGTTGCGTTCCAGTGCGCCGTAATGGTCCTTGTGGTGGTGGTCGCGATGCAGGGACCAGAGGAACCCGTGCATCACATACTTGTGCGTGGCCCACGCGACGAACTCCATCAGGAAGAACGTGACCGTCACCAGCAGGATGATGGCAGCAATGCTCATGATCCGACGGGGAACATTTCCTGCAAAGCGCGATGCCGGAAGTCGAAAATATGCTCCAGCCGACGGCGAACGAAAGTACGGTGGGCCCATTCGCCGAGCACACCCATTGGCAGCCGGTACTCCACGCGATCGTTCATCCGCACACCGCCCTCCATCGCCTGGAACCGATGTTCATGGCGCCAGAGGGCGTAGGGACCCTTCGCTTGTGTATCGATGAAACACACGGGCTCATCCACGTCCGTGATCAACGTCTCCCACTGTAACGGTATCCCCAGCAGGGGACGGACGTTGTACCGTATGCGTTGACCGGTGTGCATCGCTGCGAGCGTTGACCGGTCAAGGACCTGGAACCCCATGTCGGGAGGTGTGATGCGCGCGAGGTTCCCGGGTGCGCTGAAAAAGGCCCAGGCCTCGTTCAGGCCGATGGGCAGGATCTGCTCACGTTCAAGCAGGTGCGTGGGCATCGGGGTGCATCACCCGATCACCTCCGCCTTGGGATAGCGCTTCTTCCAGAACTCCAACGCCTTCATGTTGGCGAGGGTGATCACGGTGCGATGGTCCAACCGGACCTTGATCGCTTTGAGGCCTTCCTTGACGGGTTGGGTCAGGATCAGTTGTTTCTTCTTTCTCGGCATGACCTTTATCTGTTCGTCCTTTTTGCTGGTGCGCGCAACGGACCGGGCTTCAGTGCGGCCTGGTAGGTGGCCAGCGCTCGGCGTCGCGCCTCTTGATGAACGACGATCGGACGGGCATAGTTCGTCGTTCCCAGCTCGGGCACCCAATGTTTCACATATTTTAACTGGGGGTCGAAGCGCTCCTGCTGACGGGCGGGATCGAAGATCCGGAAGTAAGGGGCCGCATCCACACCACTGCCGGCACACCATTGCCAGTTGCCATTGTTGCTGCTCAGTTCGAAGTCCAGCAGCTTGGCGGCGAACCAGGCCTCGCCCCAGCGATGATCGACCAGCAGGTGCTTGCAGAGGAAACTGGCCACCACCATGCGTACCCGTCCATGCATCAACCCTGTGGCCGCCAGCTCGCGCATACCGGCATCCACCATCGGATAGCCCGTTCGGCCTTCGCACCATGCGGTGAACAGTTCCTCGTCATTCACCCATTCGATGGCGTCATAGGCCGGACGAAAGCTCTCCTTCACCACACGCGGGTGGTGGTAGAGGATGGCCATGAAGAACTCCCGCCAGATCAACTCGTTCAGATACGCATGGGAGACGTCGAGCGCCCTGCGCACCAATTCGCGCACGCTTACCGTGCCGAAACGCAGATGCACGCTGGCATGGCTGTTCCCGCGCTCTCCGGGAAAGTTCCGTTGGTCCTGATAATCCTTCAGAAGGTCCCTGCCTGCATCCAGCTCCGGCAGAGCGAGGTCCGTGGGGCGGTATCCGATATCCGCCAGGGTGGGAAAGGAAAGCGGATCGGTGCGATGGAGACGGTCCAGATGATCCTGGCTCGGATAGGGCTCAGCAAGGGATGGGTCGAAGCGTTCCCGCCAGCGACGCATGTAGGGTGTGAAGACCAGATAGGGTGTGCCGTCATCCTTGAGGACCTCGTCACGTTCGAAGATGCTGATGTCCTTCACGCCGTGGAACGGGATCCCGTGCGCCTTCAGCAGGTCATGCACGGCCTTGTCCCGCGCGATGCCATACGGCTCATGGTCGTTCGCCGCGAAGACGGAGCGGATATCATATTGTGTCAATAGGTCCGTCCAAACCTTGATCGGTCGGCCATGCAGGACGAGCAGTCCGCCATGTCGTTCCTCCAACCGATGTTCCAAGCTTCCCAGGATGCGGTGGATCAGGTCCACCCGCCGGTCGGCCGGGTCCTCCAGCTTGTCGAGGATGTCGGTGTCGAAAATGAAAAGGGGTAGGACCGGATCTCCGGAGCGCAGGGCCTGGAACAACGCATGGTTGTCCTCCAGGCGCAGGTCGCGGCGCGCCCACCAGATCGCGATACGGGGTCGTTCGCTCATGCGCGGTGGAGCCTGCCCGACCGGTCGAGTTCATCGAGCACGCGTGGGAAGCAGATGCGGAACCAAGCCGTGAACCGTGCGGGGTCACGTTCCATTTCCCGCAGGATCGCCCCGGTTCCGGCAGAACGAAGCGCGTTGACCTCGGTCGGATCAGGATGGAACGGACCATCGCAATGGCCGATCAGCACATGGTCCACTTCGTGTTCGATCAAGCCATGGTCCAGTTGTGCGCGATAGGTGAACGTGAACGCATGTTCCGGTCGGATCGATGCACCAAGCTCCTCTCGCGTGCGTCGCACGGCGGCTGCGATCAGTGACTCCCCCGGACGGGGATGACCGCAACAGCTGTTCGACCAAAGTCCGGCCGAATGGTACTTCCCAGTTGCGCGACGCTGCAGCAGCAGATCGCCTGTTCGGTCGAACAGGAAAACCGAGAAGGCCCTGTGCAGCTCGCCACGACGATGGGCCTCGATCTTTTCCATGGTCCCGCGTTCGACATCATCGGCATCCACAAGCACCACGTGTTCCTCCGGACCGCTCCTCATAGCAGGCCCAGGCTGTGGCGCAGGTACGAGTTCACGAGCAACGCCGCCTTACGCCGGTTGCGTACGCTGATGCGCTCCTTCATGATGCGTTCCGAAGGCAATGCCCGGATCTTCTCGAACAAGGCCCGATAGTACACATAGGCCAGGTACACCCCGTACCGCGCGCCGCGGGGCAGTCGCCGGATGCCCGCCAACGCCGCATCCAGGTCAGCGCGGATGTCGTTTTCGATGGCGCGCTTGTCCGTGGCTGTGAGATGTGCCACGTCGATGTCGGGGAAGTAGGTGCGTCCGAGCGCATCGTGATCGTCGCGGAGGTCACGCAGGAAGTTCACCTTCTGGAACGCGGCACCCAGGCGCATCGCGGCGGGACGCAACTCCTGATAGCGGGACTCGTCCCCTTCGCAGAACACGCGCAGGCACATCAACCCGACCACCTCGGCGGAGCCCAGGATGTAGGTGGCATAGGAATCCGCATCGTGCCGGTCGGTGTGCAGGTCCATTTCCATGCTGCGGAGGAAGGTCTCGTACAATTCCGCTTCGATACCGTAGGCATGCACCACGCGCTGGAAGCTGTGCAGGATCGGGTTCAGACAGATGCCGTCCGCGATGGCCCTCCGGGTATCCTCCCGGAACCGGTCCAACAGGTCCGCCTTGTCATGGGTGTGGAAGGTGTCCACGATCTCGTCGGCGAAACGGACGAAACCGTAGATCGCATGGATGGGCCCACGCAGACGGGGGTGCAGCGAGCGCACGCCCAGCGAGAACGAAGTGCTGTAGAGCCGCGTGGTCTGCTGGCTCGCCTGCAGGCAGGCCTTGTCATAGAGCGCGATGGTGTTCATGCGGTCTGCATTTCCTTGGTGATCAGGTCCGCCACGACCTGGCCGCTGATGAGCGCGGGTGGCACACCCGGGCCGGGCACCGTGAGCTGCCCGGCGAAGTAGAGCCCCTTCACTTTCCGGCTCTTCAGCCGCGGTCGCAAGGGGCCTGTCTGCCGGAGCGTGTTGGCGAGCCCATAGGCATTGCCGCGATAGGCATTGAGGTCCGTCGTCATCTCATTGATGCAATAGCTGCGCTGGACGCACAGGTGTGGACGGAGGTCGATGCCGAGCTGTTCCTTCATCCGCTCGAGCACCACGCCGAGATAGTGGTCGCGGACGTCCGGGGTGTCCGACAGTCCGGCGGCCACCGGGATCAGGACCACCAGGTTCTCCATGCCCTCTGGAGCGGTCGAGGGGTCGGTCTTGGATGCCGCGCTTACATAGAACAAGGGACGCCGCGGCCAGTTCGGCCGCTCGTAGATGTCCGTGGAATGATCGTCCAGCGGGGCGTCGAAGAACAAGGTGTGGTGCTCCAGGCCGGGTACTGTCCGGTCGATGCCCAGGTAGTAGAGCAGCGCTGCAGGGGCCATCACCCTGCGGGACCAGTAGTCGGTCGAATAACTTCGCGCCCCCTCGGGAAGCAGATTCTGTTCCACATGGTGGTAGTCCGCCGCGGCCACGACCACGTCCGCGTAGTGCTCGCCTGAGGATGTGCATACTCCGGTGGTGCGACCGCGGTCCGTGAGTATGGCGGATACAGGGTCCTTGCAGTGGATGACCACGCCTTCTTCCTGTGCCACGCGCACCATGGCTTCCACGACCCGCCCCATGCCACCCAGTGGATACCAGGTGCCGAGGTCGATGTCGGCGTGGTTCATCAAGCTGTACAGGGCGGGTGTGTGCTGGGGTGCGGCGCCGAGGAAAAGCACCGGGAATTCCATCAGCAAGCGCAAACGGGGGTCGTGGAAATGCGCCTGCACATGACTTCGCAGCGAACCGAGTACGTGGGTGCGGAGCAGCCCGCCCAGCACACCTGGGTGCATGTATTCCGACCAGCTGAGCGAGGGTCGATAGACCAGCTCGCCCATGCCCAGGGTGTATTTCACGCGCGCCTCGTCCAGGAATCGGTCCAGGGCGGCACCCGAACCAGGTTCGATCCGTTCGAAGAGCGCACTGACCCCGGCACGACCTGCGGGGATGTTCCATTGTTCGTTCCGGCCGAACACCACCTTGTAGGAGGGATCGAGCCGCACCAGCTTGTAGAGGTCCTCCACCTTGCGGTCGAAACGGGCGAAATAGCGCGTGAACACCTCGGGCATCCAGTAGAAGCTGGGGCCCATGTCGAACGTGAACCCGTCCTTGCGCCAGACGCGCGCCCTGCCCCCGGACTGCGCGTTCTTCTCGAACACCGTCACGGCATGTCCCTGGCGCGCCAGGGACGTGGCGGCCGCCGTTCCGGCGAACCCGGAGCCGATGACGATCGCCCGGGACATCACGCGCGCTCGGTAGCCTCGGTCAAGCGGTCCATCAGCCGGTGCCGGGCCTGATGGATCCGGCTCTTTACCGTGCCGATGGGGATCTGCATCCGTTCGGCGATCTCCTGGTATTTGAACCCTTCATGATGCATGGTGAACGGGATGCCGAAAGCGGGGTCAAGGCTGCGCAGGCTCCGGTCGATCTCACTGCGGACCATGGTACTTTCGGTGGTGGCCGGCGTTTGCACGCGTCGCACGGTGTCCCGGGTGCGCTCCACGCTTTCCATCATCGCCTGCTTCCGTTTGGCGCGGCGATGCTCGTTGATGAATGTGTTCCGCACGATGGTGTACAGCCAGGCTTTGAAGTTCGTGTTCTCCTGGAACTGGTCGCGATACAACAGTGCCCGGAGCATGCTCTCCTGCACAAGGTCCTGCGCGTTCGCGCGGTCCTTCGTCAGCCCCAGGGCGAAGTGCAACAACGGGCGGTGCAGGCTGACGAGCTGCTCTTGGAATTCGATGGTCGACATGACATTGTTTAGATTATTGACCAAATAGTTGGACAAATATCTCAAATATGTTTAATAAATAGTATAAAATATTGAACAATTCATTCTCCCATCAATCTAATATGCTGATATACAATACCTTATAGTGCAGAGCGCTGGGGTCATTGGCCTTACCAAGTGCAGGCTATCTTCGCGGCCCTTCTGGAAGCATAGCTCAGCTGGTTCAGAGCATCTGCCTTACAAGCAGAGGGTCGCTGGTTCGAATCCGGCTGCTTCCACAGCGACCGCCAAGGCTTTGGCGAGCGTGGTCCGCGATCTTCTGTTCACGGCAGCGTCCATTCCTCTTCGTACCGTGATCGATCGGCCCTCCACCGAACCCTTCCTTCTTGCTATTTTCGCGGCCCCTCCGGGACGTTAGCTCAGCTGGTTCAGAGCGCATGCTTCACACGCATGAGGTCACTGGTTCGAATCCAGTACGTCCCACACCTTGGAGCTGCAAGCCCTCCGGATATGCCGGGGGGCTTGTCATTTTCGAGAGGGGGAATTACGCGTGCGGATCGTCGCTTACAAGACCTCCGCTACCACGAACACACTTCCCGTGACAAGTATCAGGTCATTGAGGGCAGTGGCCCGTCGCGCGGCATGCAAGGCGTCCTTCACGGTGCCGTGAACCCGCCCGTTCAGCCCGATCGATGCCGCTCTTCGTTGGAGTTCGTCGGCGGGCAGCCCGCGTGGGATGTCCGCTTTGCAGAAATAGTACTTGGCTTCCTTGGGCAGTTCGGCGAGCACGCGGTCCGCGTCCTTGTCGTTCACTGTTCCAAGGACGATGTGCAGGCGGTTGAACGGGATGTGCTCCAGCATATGGCGCACCACGCGAAGGCCATCCACGTTGTGCGCGGCGTCGGCAATGGTGAGCGGCGGTTCGGACAACACCTGCCAGCGGCCTTGCAGACCCGTGTTGCGCACCACGTTCGCCAAGCCACGCGCGATGGCCTCATCAGGGATGTTCCAGCCTTTTTGGCGCAATACATTGATGGCCGCCAACGCTGTGCGCGCGTTGCGCTGCTGATGCGGTCCGGCCAGGTCGAGGGCGTAGGGGAGCGGAGCACCTTGATCCACTGGGTGCATTGGGGATCCCACTTCCCCTGCCTTTTGTTCGAATACCTCGAGCACCCTGCCTTCCGCCTCACCCACGATGATCGGTACGCCCGGCTTGATGATCCCCGCCTTCTCGGCAGCGATCTTCTCCAGCGTGTCTCCGAGGAACTGCATATGGTCCCAACCCACATTCGTGATCACGCTCACCTCCGGCACGACCACGTTGGTGCTGTCCAGCCGCCCGCCCATGCCGGTCTCGAGCACGGCGATGTCCACCTTTTCCCTCCGGAACCACCAGAGTGCGAAGGCGACGCCCCATTCGAAGAAGCTGGGATGCACCGCCTCGAAGAAGGAGCGGAATTGCTCGACGAAGTCCACGATCACCTGCTCGTCCACCATGCGCCCATCGATCCGGAAGCGCTCCCGCAGGTCCTTCAGGTGCGGTGATGTGTGCAGTCCCACGCGCAGGCCGGCCTCCTGCAGCACGCTGGCGAGCATGTGGCTCGTGCTGCCCTTCCCGTTCGTGCCGGCCACATGCACGCATTTCAACCCACGTTCCGGATGGTCCAAAAGGTCCATCAATGCGAGCGTGTTGCCCAGGTCGGCCTTGTAAGCGGCCGGACCGATACGTTGGAACAGGGGAAGCTGCGCGTAGAGGTACGCCAGCGTCTCCGCGTAGGTCACGTTACTCGAGAATGAAGATGAACGTCATCTCGCCGCGCTGTTCGGCGGCGCCGTCGGGCTTCGCGCTGAAGCTGCACTGGAGGGCGGCCTTGCGGGCGATGCCGAACAGGACCTGGCTGGTGGTGGTGCTTTTGTCCAGGTTGGGTGTCACGCGCGTCACCTTGCCACCGCGGTCCACGAAGATGTTGAGCACGACCTTGCCGGCCTCGCTGGGCTTGTCGCTGATGTTGGGCCCTTTCACCAGACCGCGGCCGCCCAGGCTTACGGACCAACCGTCGCCATGGAACGTCCCCAGGCCTTCGGGCACGCCCGTCTGCACACCCGCATTGCCCGGCGTCTGGCTCGTACCCTCGCCACTGTTGCCGCCACCGCCCTGCCCCCAACTGTTGAGGGCATTGGAAAGTTGATCGCTCACCTGCGGTTCCTTCGGCTTCTCCGGCTTGGGCTCCTTGGGCTTCTCGTTCGGTTGGGGCTTGGGTTTCGGCTCTTTCGGCTTCACCTGTTCCACGGGGCTTTCCTCCTCGGTGGCGACATCCTCGGGCGTATCGGGGCTCTGGTCGGAGACGGCAGGTGCGGTGGCTGCATCCTGGGGTCCGGGGTCCGGCGTCTCGGTGGTGCCACTGCCTTCATCCGTCGTGCCGAAGTCCGCCATCGCGATCTCGATCCCGGTCTCTTCCGGCAGTGGAACGGGCTGGGTGAGCCCGATGAAGAGGAAGAGCAGGAGCAGCAGGACGTGGAAGATGATCGTGCCGATCAGCCCCGCGCGCTTGTCCTCCTTGTGTTCGATGGCGATGTTCATTCCGGCTTGGTGGCCAGGATGATCTTCCACTTGTTCCTCTTGGCGATGTCCAGCACGCTCACGGTGACGCCCGTGGGTACGCGCTGGTCCACGTGCAGCACGACCGCCTGGTCCTGTGGGAATTGCTTCATCCGGTCCTTCAGTACACCCTCCAGGTCCAAAGGATCGATCATCTCGTTGTTCACGGAGAAGTGCTGGTCTGCATCGATGCGCACGGCCACCTTGGGCTTCTCCTTCGTCTTGTTCGCGCTCTTGGGCAGATCGACCGGCAGCGCATAGGGGCTCACCAGGGTGCTGACGATCACGAAGAAGATCAGCAGCAGGAACACGAGGTCCGTCATGGAGCTCATGCTGAAGCCCGGATCGATCTTATGGGTGCTTCGCAGGGCCATGCTGACCTATTTGGCGGGGGCTTCGAGCACGTCCATGAAGGCGATCGTGCTGGCCTCCATGTTCTGCACCACCTTGTTCACGCGGGCCACCAACGTGTTGTAGGCGATGTAGGCCAGGATGCCGATGATGAGGCCCGCCACCGTGGTCACCATGGCCTGCATGATACCGCCGGAGAGCTGGTCCAATTCCACGCCCGCACCGCTGATCTTCATGGTGTGGAAGGTGATGATCATCCCGATCACCGTACCGAGGAACCCGAGCATGGGCGCGGCGCCCGCGATGGTGGCCAGCACCGACAGGCCCTTTTCCAGCGCGTAGATCTCCAGCTTGCCCGCGTTCTCGATGCTCACCTCGATGTCCTTGAGCGGGCGGCCGATCCGACTGAGCCCCTTGTCCAGCATGCGGGAGATCGGTGAGCCGGTCTGTGCGCAGAGGTTGCGCGCGGAGTCGATCTTGCCGTCGTGCATGTAGTCGCGGATCTTGTTCATGAAGTTGTCGTCCTGCTTCAGGGCGCGACGGATCGCCATGGCGCGCTCGATGATGATGTAGACGGCGATCAGGGACATCAGGCCGAGCGGCCCCATGATGTACCAGCCACCGTCCTTGATCAACTGCCAGATCGAAATGGTCTCCTCGGTGGGGGTGACCGGTTCGCTGGCGACCTGCTCCAGGGTCTGGCGCGCGGCGTCGGCGGCGTCCTGGAAGGTGGCGAAGAGCTCGAAGTGCATCAGGTGAGGGGTGTTGTTGAAGAACGAAGCTGCGCTTCGGAAATTTCAGTTCAGTTGTTCCAAGGCGATGCCGAAGGCCGTTCGGGTGAGACCGGTGCGCGCGGGGTCCTTCGCGTGCGCACGTTCCAGTGCCTCACCGATGCGGTCGCTCACGTCCTTGAAGATGGCCTGGTCCGTGAGCACGGCACCGTCGATCATGCAGTACGCGAAAACGCGTGCCATGCCGCAATTGGCGATGAAGTCCGGGATCACGCTCACCGCGTTGTCCGCATGCTCGGCCACGGCGCCATAGAAGATCTCGGGATCGGCGAAGGGCACGTTGGCCCCGCTGGAGATCACCTCCAGACCGTGTGCGACCATCCGGTCCACTTGTTCGCGCGTCACCAGGCGTGAGGCCGCGCAGGGCAGGAACACCTCGGCGTCCAGGTCCCAGATCCGCTGGCCCACTTCCTCCGGCGAGAGCATCCCCTCCGCATGGAGCTTGTTCCCGTCCTTGGTCAGGAACAGGTCGCGCACGGTGTCCGCGGACATGCCCCCGGGTTCGATGAGCCCGCCGATCTTGTCCGCGATGCCCACAAGCTTCGCCCCTTCGCGGCTCAGGTAGTAGGCCGCGGCCGAGGCCACGTTGCCCCAGCCCTGGACGATGACACGCTTTCCTGCGAGCTGGCCACCGTAGATCCGGTAGTGGTGCCGCACGCTCTCGGCCACACCCCAGCCCGTGATCATGTCGGCCACGGCGTATCGACCGATCGCGGGTGTATAGGCCGTATCCTCCAGCATTTTGGAGACCCCGGTGCGCAATTGGCCGATCACGCGGGCCTTCACGCCGGTATCGCTCGCCCCATGGCCGTTGACCACACCTTCCTGCGGGTGCCAGAGCCCGTAGCGCTCCGTGATCGGGATCACTTCATGCAGCTCGTCCACGTTGAGGTCACCCCCCGTGCCGTAGTAGGCTTTCAAAAGGGGGATCACCGCCTTGTACCAGCGGTCGAGCACTTCGGGCTTTCGTGGGTCGGTCGGGTCGAAATCGATGCCGCTCTTGGCGCCACCGATGGCCGGACCGCTCACGGTGAACTTCACCTCCATGGTCTTGGCCAGGGATTCCACCTCGCGGCGGTCGAGGCCCTTGCGCATGCGGGTGCCTCCGCCGGCCGCTCCACCACGGAGGCTGTTGATCACCACCCAGCCCCGCGCAGCGGTCGGCGCGTCGTGCCACTCGAAGACGATCTCCGGTGGACGTTCCTCGAATCGGCGTAGTTCCTCCCTCATGGACCCGTCGGCATGTGCCGCGCCAAATGTAACCCGACGTTCCGGGCGGGTCCGGCCACCATCCGGCGTTGTTCATCCAGCCCCGGGTGTTAATTGGCAACGACCAGAGCGCCGCCGATGGCATCCTGCGACGCTCCCGTCACGGAGGCCATGCAGTTCGCGCGCTTCAGCCAGCGCAGCAGGCCGAGGTAGGCGAAGATCATCGCCTCCTTGAAGTCGATCAGCAGGGCGTCCGGTACAACGATCTCGACCCCGCTGCGCACGCGGATCCGATCCACCAGCAGGACGTTGTGGGCGCCGCCACCGGTAACGAGCATCCTTCGCGCGCCCAGGCGTTCGCATTCCCGTCCGACCTGCCCGGCGATGTGTTCCACGATGGTGCGCATGCGATCGGCCAGGGGTATCGCTGCATCCCGCACAAGGGGGAGGAGGTGCGCCTCCGTCCATTCACGACCCAGAGATCGAGGTGGGGTTTGTTGATAGAACGGGATCGCCTCCAGGGTGGCGAGCAACGGACCATGCACGGTGCCGTTCCGGGCGATCGCTCCGCCCTCATCGTAGGCCCGGTCCGCCTCGTTCGCGAGATGGTCGAGCACTTGTGCGCAAGGGCAGATGTCGTAGCCCACACTGCCGTCGGCGGTGTGGTGGGCGATGTTCGCGATGCCGCCGAGGTTCAGGAAGGTGTCGGTGCCGGGAAAGAGGTCATGCTCGCCACGTGGGACCAAGGGTGCGCCCTGACCACCCAGCGCAACGTCCATTTTCCGCATATCGTACACCACTGGAATGCCGGTGCGTGCCGCGATGATCGATCCATCCCCGATCTGCAGCGTCAGATGTTCATCCGGCTGGTGGAAGATGGTGTGACCATGCGAGGCGATCAGGTCCGGTGGATCATTGCCGATGAAACCCGTTGCCTGTTCGCCAATGAGGTTCCCGAGATCCCGATCCAATCGCGCCAGATCGATCGCCGATCCTTCTCCCGCGGTGCGGAGTCGTTCACGGAAGCCGATAGCGTAGGGAACGGTAATGGCTCGCTCGATCCGAAAGTGCCACGAGCCTTCTTCGGAGCGAAAAACACAAAGCGCCAGGTCCAGTCCGTCGAGCGAACTACCGGACATGATGCCCAGCACCCGAACGGTCATTCCCTGCCCTCCGCCGTACCCCATGCCTCAAAGGTATCCGTACCTTCGCGAGCCCTTTCAAGTCGTACCGATGGACGTTTTGACCGGACCTTCGATGAGCTTCGAGCTGACGGAAGAGCAGCTCGCCGTGCGCGATGCCGCACGCGACTTCGCACAGAACGTGCTGAAACCCGGTGTGATCGACCGCGACCGGGAGCAACGATTCCCGAAGGATGAGGTCCGGCAGCTCGGCGAGCTCGGTTTCCTGGGCATGATGGTGGACCCGAAGTATGGCGGAGGGGGCATGGACACGGTGAGCTACGTGCTGGCGATGGAGGAGATCAGCAAGGTGGACGCCAGCTGCAGCGTGGTGATGAGCGTGAACAACAGTCTGGTATGCTGGGGGCTCGAAAGTTTCGGTAGTGAGGAACAGAAGCAGAAATACCTCGTGCCCTTGGCCAAGGGCGAAAAGATCGGGGCCTTCTGTCTCAGCGAGCCGGAGGCCGGCAGCGATGCCACGAGCCAGCGGACCACCGCCATCGACAAGGGCGATCACTACCTGTTGAACGGAACGAAGAACTGGATCACCAATGGCGGATCGGCAAGCACCTATCTGGTGATGGCCCAGACCGATGCGGCCAAGGGGCACAAGGGCATCAATTGCCTGATCGTGGAAAAGGGCATGCCGGGGTTCGAGGTGGGACCGAAGGAGGACAAGCTGGGCATTCGTGGCAGCGATACGCACACCCTCATGTTCCAGGATGTGAAAGTGCCGAAGGAGAACCGGATCGGCGAGGACGGCTTCGGCTTCAAGTTCGCCATGAAGACCCTCGCCGGCGGACGGATCGGCATTGCTTCCCAGGCCTTGGGCATCGCCAGTGGTGCTTATGAGCTGGCCGTCGCCTATAGCAAGGAGCGCAAGGCTTTCGGCAAGCCGATCAGCGAACATCAGGCCATCCAGTTCAAGCTGGCGGACATGGCCACGGAGATCGAGGCCGCGCGGTTGTTGTGCCTGAAGGCCGCCTGGTCGAAGGACCAGCACGCCGACTATGCCCAGGCCAGTTCCATGGCCAAGCTGTTCGCCTCCGAGGTGGCCATGAAGACCACGGTGGAGGCGGTCCAGGTCCACGGGGGCTATGGCTACGTGAAGGAGTACCACGTGGAACGGTTGATGCGCGATGCCAAGATCACGCAGATCTATGAGGGCACCAGCGAGGTGCAGCGCATCGTGATCAGCAGGGGATTGCTGAAGGGCTAAAGGCCGGGGACCACCAGTTCCAGCTTGGTCCCTCGTGACCCCTTCACGAGGACCAGCTTCCCCGATAGGGGTGCATGTTCCAATGCGGCGAGCAGTGCGGTGGCGTCCGGGTAGCACTTGATGTCATCGTCCCCGATCGCACCGAACTCCGGTCCCACGTAAACCGCGTCCAGGCCGAGTTCACGAACGAGATCCACCACCAGGGCATGTTCCATCGGGCTCGCTTCACCAAGCTCCTTCATGCCACCCAGGATCGCCACCTTCGGTCGGTCCCCGGGCATCGCGGCGAAGTTGCGCAACGCCAGTGCCATGCTGCTGGGATTGGCGTTGTAGGCATCCAATACCAGGTGGTTCCTTCCGGTGTCGATGAATTGTGAGCGGTTGTTGCTGGGGGAGTACTCCTCCAACGCCTTGACAATGACGTTGTCCGCGACACCGAAATGCTGCCCGACACAGATCGCCGCCAAGGCATTGGGCAGGTTGTAGTCGCCCACGAGCCGGGTATGTGCGGTGTGCTCCTCATGGTCCCGACCGTGAAAAGCGACCGTCAGGAAGGGGCCTTGTTCCAAGGCGCTCCCCGAGGTGTCCAGGTCCCCGCTCGTGCCATAGTGCTCTCGTCGGATACCGTCGCTCTTGCCCATGAGCAAGGGATCGTCCCCGTTCACGAACAGGATACCGTCATGCGCCCTGATCCACGCGTACATCTCCGTCTTGGCGCGGATCACCCCATCGTAGTCGCCGAATCCCTCCAGGTGCGCCTTCCCGATATTGGTGATCAGGCCATGCGTGGGTTCGGCTATCGCGGTCAGCGCGGCGATCTCGCCCACATGATTGGCGCCCATCTCGATGATGGCGATGCGGTGCTCCTGGCGAAGACGCAGGAGCGTAAGCGGCACGCCGATGTGATTGTTCAGGTTGCCGCTGGTCGCGAGCGTGGGACGGTCGGCGCCAAGCACGGCATGCATGAGCTCCTTGGTCGTGGTCTTTCCATTGGATCCAGTGATGCCGATCACCGGTATGGAAGAACGCCGACGGTGATATGTCGCGAGTTGTTGCATGGCGGTCAGGACATGCGGCACCACGATGAAACGATCATCGACGGCCACCGTGGGGTCGTCGACCACGGCATAGCGGCACCCCCCGGCCAGGGCCTTCGCGGCGAACAGGTTCGCGTCGAAACTGGGACCTTTCAGGGCGAAGTACATCCCGTCGGGAAGGAGCGCACGCGTATCCGAGCATGCCCCCGTGGTCTCAAGGAAGCGCTTGTGGAGCTGGGAGGTGTCCATCAAAAAAGGGACCCCGGCCTGTTCGGTCGGGGTCCCAAAATACTCGAGCGCGTGGGGATCAGCGCTTGATCTTGCTTCTTCGTTTGTCGTCACCCAGGCCTACGGGGCTGCCCACGCGGGTCATCGCACAGCGGAAACCGATGGTGGCCGTGCTCTGGCGTTCATCCAGATAGCGACGCGTCCCGGGGCTCGCCCAGTACACGCGATCCGCCCAACTCGCTCCCTTGTAAACGCGGACGTGATCGTTGATCAGCGTGCTCTTTCCCCAATCGTACATCGGATTTCCTTCATGCGAGGGATCCTCGTAGTAGATGCTGCTTTCGATGTCCCCATCCCGGTAGTCGATGTTGTCCGACTCGCGGTAGTTCCGGCGGTCGATGTTCTCTTCCACCGTCACGTTCCGCATGCGCACGTCACCGGGCTGGTCCATTTGGTAATCGCTGATCCCGGACAACAGTTTCGGGCTGATGTCGAGGTCCTGGCCCTTGATCATATCGACCATGTCCTGTACACGCTGCATGGCGGCGTCCTGCTTCCGCGTGTTGTTGAACTCGATGGCCTGGTCCACCGCGGTCAATAGGTCATCGATCAGCTTGGCCTCCTCTTCGGTGGCCTTGCCCTGCAGCTTGTTCTGGAACTCCGTGAGGAAGTATTTGATGCCATCCACGTCATAGACCACCAGGTCGTACTTGTCCTGGATCGCGCCATCACTGTTCAACACCTTGGTCTTGAACACATTGCCACGGAAGGGCCGGAAGTCATCGTCATCCTCAGGGCTCAACGGGCGATACACGTCCATGACCCATTCGCTCACGTTGCCCGCCATGTTGTAAAGACCGTAGTCGTTCGGCCAGTAGCTGAAGACCGGCGCGGTGATGTCCGCATTGTCGTTGAGGCTGCCGGCGACACCCATGTAATCGCCCCTGCCGCGCATGAAATTGCCACGGAAGTCGCCATAGAATGCACCGCCCTTCTTCCGGCTGTCGTAGCGCACCCAGTGGCCGTTCCATGGATAGATGCGGCGCTCAACGACGCGTTCGTCCACGGTATTGCCCACCAGTCCATAGGCCGCGAACTCCCATTCGGCTTCCGTCGGGAGTCGATACCTGGGCAGCAGGATGCCATCCTCCATCCGGATGTTCCGGGTGTCCCGGTTCGGGTTGAAATCAAGCACGCCATCGACCTTTTTGCCGCTTTCGTACTGACCCGCCAGGTAGGCGTCGGTGGTGAAATGGTCCTCGTTGATCTGGTTGGGATATTGCTCGAAAAGCCCCTCTCGGATCAGGATGATCTCGTTCACCCGGTCGGTACGCCAGGCGCAATAGTCGTTCGCCTGCAACCAGTTCACACCCACCACCGGGTAGTCACGGTAGGCCGGATGTCGGAGATAATATTCGATGAATGGCTCGTTGTACGCGAGCTTGCTCCGCCAGACGAGCGTGTCGGGCAAGGCCTTCTTATAGATCTCCGGATAGTCGGCGCTGAACACCCGGTCCAACCAGTAGAGGTATTCCAGCCAATAGAAGTTGGTCACCTCGGTCTCGTCCATGTAGTAGGATGACACCGTGACGGTCCGGGGGATGTTATCCCAGTCGTGGGTCAGGTCATCGGTGATGCGTCCCATGGTGAACTGACCACCTTCGATCAGGATCAGGCCCGGTCCGGTCTCCTGTTCCTCGAAGGCGGATTTCTCGAAGCCGCCGTTCTTGGAATCGTTGTAATTCCATCCGGTGGCGCCACTCTTCTCGAACTGGCAGGAACTGAGGAGCGCTCCTGATGCGGCCAAGATGGCGAACTTGATGGTGCGGTCCATGATCGGTCGTTTTTTCCTTGAGGTCTGTGTGCAGGTCAGAACGTCGGGCAAGCCACCACACGGAACCTCCGCTTCTTGGGCTTGCAGTTGAATTGGATCTGGAGGGAAACCTCGTGGGAACCGGCCGTGGAGGTGGTCAGTTTCGAGGTGGTGACATCGTAGCTGTAGCCGAACTTGAACTTCTCGGTATGGAAGCCGATGAGGGCGATGAAGGCATCGCGGGTGCGGTACCAGATCCCCGCCGTGATCGGGCCGTGGTCCACGTAAAGCCCAAGATTGAGCTGACGGAATTGGGCCTGCTGTTGGTAGAGGATGTTTGGGGAGATCTTGGTCTTTGCCTTTCCGTACTTGCCTCGCATACCGATGGGGATCATGGCCCCGGCATGCGCGGTGAATTTGATCGGCAGCCGGGACACGCCCACGATCAAGGATTCGTTCGGTTGGCTGAGATGGTTCGCTGCGAAGCCCACGAAGAAGATGTCCGTGTACCCAAGAACGCCTGCAGAGAAGTCCGCATTGCCCACGCTCCCTCCCCGGGGCACGTCGTTCGTATTGTAAATGAACCCGCGACGCGGGTCGATCTGGTCGCCGAAGGTCAGCTTGCTCCAGTCCAATGACTTCTGGAAGTAGGTGGCCTGCGCGGCGAATTTCATCGAGAACTTGCGCGATACCGCCAGTTGGTAAGAGTAGATGCCACTGACCGTGGTGGTGGTCAGCGTACCCTTCCCCGCCTGGTCGTTCGTCACGAGCACGCCCAGGCCTCCAAGAATGGCATCGATGTGTTGGTCGTACGAGGCACTGGTGGTCACAAAGGTGCCGGTGAGCGCCGGCCACTGATTGCGGTAGTTCAACACCACGCGCGGACAACGCGCCGTTCCGGCGAAGGCCGGATTGAGGTACAGGGGGTTCGCGTAGAATTGGGTGAATTGCGGGTCCTGCGCGGACGTAGTCCCAGCAATACCGGCACAAAATGCCACTATCAGGGCCATACGCTGCCCCATACGAGAGCTGATCCCCATCATCCGTTGCACTGATGCGAACGCCAAGTATACGTACCTCATTGCATTGCGGTTGCCACCCCCGTCCCGCAATGATCTGCTCCGGGCTCCGTTCCTGGGATGTTCCGAATGGCGAGGGTCGAAGGTAGTAATTTCGGACCTTCCTGTTGAAAACCTGTTGATCACTGTTCATGAAGTCGTCGGCCACCCCGTTGATCCTGGTATTCCTGTTCCTTGGCAATGCCCTTCAGGCACAGCGGCCGGACCCCGGCAAGTCTCCCGTCCGCAACCCGGACCAGCAGCAGGTGGTCCCTTCCTCGAACGCACCTTCCACCACGCAGGGGGCGATGCGGATCCCTGTGGCGCCGCCCGAGGAGGGGCGGACAGGAAGCACTTCGGGCATGGTCGTGGAAGCAGAGCGGTCATCGGCACCATCAACAACAGCGCGCCCGCTCGTGCGTACGCGATGGGCGGTGCTCAAGGACGACCAACGGGAAGGCCTGCCCTACTATCATGAAAGCAGGCGCTTGCCGGTCGGAACAACAGCGTTCTCCGTGCAATTGGTCGATCCGGTCTGGGAGGAGGTCCCTGACGATGAGTTGGAGCACCTTCCTGGTCTCGTGGGAACCTGGACCGCTCCAGAGGTCCGTTCATCGCTCGGCATGTACCGGAAGGTTCCCGTGGCGTTGGTGGACATCTATCCCTATCGCACAAGCCCGGGGACGGGTAAATGGGAGCGTTTGCGCTCCTATGACCTGGCGTTCGCCGAGGCCCGCCTCGGCGGTGGCGTCGGTCGGCCCAAATCGAACGACTATCCGGCGCACAGCAAGTTGGCCACCGGTGAATGGTATCGCGTTCAGATCGTCACCAGCGGGATGTACAAGGTCACCTACGAGCAATTGCAGGAGATGGGGCTGACCGGTCCCGTTGCTTCGGACCAGATCGACCTTTTCGGGAACCATTTCGGGCTCCTTCCTTTCCAGAACAGCATATGGCGCCCAACGGACCTGGTGACCAATGCGATCGACGTCCAGGACGGTGGGGATGGGGAGTTCGGTCCGGGCGACCAGTTGGTGTTCTACGCCAGTGGGCCTCAACGCTGGGACCTGGATGCGGGTTCCGGCCTGTTCAGGCACACCAAGCATGTCTACACCGATACCGCCTCGTACTTCATCGGCATCGCGGTGGAGGCCGCCCGACGTGTGACCGATCTGCCCGAGGTGACCGATGCCCCCACCCGGACGAGCGACTCCTGGGACGACCGACAATTCATCGAACACGACTTCGTGAACGTGCTGAAGAGCGGGCGGGAGATGTATGGCGAGACCTTCGATGCCACGCTGACCTACAGTTTCAACTTCAGTACCCCCAACCTGCGCTCGCAGGATACGACGCATCTGGTCGTGTCCGTGATGGGTCGGACCCTGGGCGCTGGCGTGTCGAGCAGCTTTTCCATAAGCGCCGGAGGAGGATTCAATACCTCGTTGAGCGTGCCCGGTGTTTGCTCCAACTATCTGTGCTCGTACGGCACGAACGTCACAACGACCTATGCCTTCAATGCATCGGGCCCCAACGTTCCGATCGTGCTCACTTTCAACAAGTACGACCCGGCGACCTCACTGGGGTATCTGAACTACCTGGAACTGAACTGCCGTAGGGACCTGAAGATGTCCGGCGACCAGATGCTGTTCCGCGACCTGCGGAGCGTGGGTCCCGGTGCGATCACGGAGTTCACCATGGACCAGATGAGCAGCAGCGTGCGGGTCTGGGACATCACCGACCCGACCGATGCGCATCAGGTCGTGCTGACCGGAAGCGGGACCCAGCGCTCCTTCCGCCTGCACACCGACAGCCTGCGCGAATTCGTTGCGTTCAAGAACAGCGGCCTGTCGACCCCCATCAGCGTGGGCCGGGTCGATCCGCAGGACCTGCATGGCACGCCGCTGCCGACGGACCTGGTGATCGTGGCGCCGCCACAGTTCCTTCCCGCGGCCCAACGGCTTGCCTCCCGGCGCATGTCCGAGGGACTTGTGGTCGATGTGGTGACACCCCAGCAGGTGTTCAACGAATTCTCGAGCGGCATGCGCGATGCGACGGCGATCAAGCGGTTCATGAAGATGTTGTACGATCGGGCCGGCACCGACAGCACCCTCATTCCGCGCTACCTGCTGTTGTTCGGGGATGGTTCCTACAACAATCTGAGCCTCTCTCCCGGCAATCAGAACCTGGTGCCGAGCTACCAATCAGCGAACTCGTTGAATCCCTCCTCCAGCTACTGCTCGGATGACTATTTCGGACTGCTGGACGACAATGAAGGGGAGTCGACGGCCGATCTGATGGACATCGGTGTGGGGCGATTCCCGGTCGTTTCCGTCAGCCAGGCCGAGGAGGTCGTGGACAAGGTGCTCAACTATGACAAGTTCACCCTCGTTGGATCCAGCGACCAACAGCAATGCTCCGCCGCCGGGGACGGTGGTGCGAACGATTGGCGCAACTGGGCGGTGTTCGTCTCGGACGACCAGGAAGGCGAGGGCCCGGAAGGTCCCGTCCACATGAGCCAGAGCGAGATCCTCGAGGGTATCGCGCTCAGCGGGCATCCCTGCATGAACATCAGCAAGATCTATCTCGACGCCTACCAACAGTACAGCACCCCGGGCGGTGAACGTTACCCCGATGCCTCGGCGGACATCAAGGACCGGGTGCAGAAGGGAGCGCTCCTGGTGAACTATGTCGGTCATGGTGGCGAGGTGGGATGGGCGCACGAACGGGTGCTCGACAATTCGATGGTCCTGGGCTGGACGAACAAGGACAGGCTGCCCGTCTTCGTGACCGCCACCTGTGAATTCTCGCGCTGGGACGACCCGGCGAGGACCTCCAGCGGCGAATATGTCCTTTTGAATCCCGAAGGAGGCGGAGTGGCGCTGATGAGCACCACGCGGATCGCCTACTCCAACCAGAACCTCACGCTCGCCTCGGCATTCTATGACCATATTTTCAGCGCATCGGACGAAGCGGGGCATGCCGAACGGATCGGTGATGTGTCCCGTCAGACCAAGCGTGACGTCGCGTCCGGGAATACCGTCAACCATCGCAGCTTCGTCCTCCTCGGCGACCCCAGCATGCGGTTGGCCCTGCCCCGGGAGGAGGCGGTCATCACTTCCGTCACGGACACACTGGGCAACCCGGTGGACACCCTGATGGCCTTGAGCACCGTCCGCATCTCGGGCGAGGTACGGGACGGCAATGGACAGGTCTTGACCGATTTCAACGGTGTCGTTGTCCCCACTGTATTCGACAAGAGCACCCAGGTGTACACCCTTGCCAATGATCCGCCGGCGGACCCCTACCCTTACATGGTCCGCAAGAACTTCATTTATCGCGGTAAGGCTTCCGTGGTGAACGGCCAGTTCACGTTCACCTTCGTGGTGCCGAAGGATATCGCCTACCAGGTGGGCCCGGGCCGCATCAGTTGCTATGCGGAAAGCATGGCGACGAACGCTTGTGGATACAGCGACGACCCCCTTGTCGGGGGCACCGCAACGGACGTGGCCCAGGATGAGGAAGGGCCTCGACTGTCGGTGTACATGAACGATGAACGCTTCGTTCGGGGAGGCGTCACGAACGAGGACCCCCTGCTTTTGGTGAAGTTGTTCGATGAGAACGGGATCAACACCCTGGGTAGCAGCATCGGTCATGATCTGGTGGCGGTGCTCGACAACAATACGGACCAGGCCATCGTGCTGAACGACCTGTACGAATCCGACCTGGATACCTACAAGAGCGGAAGGGTCCGTTATCGCATGAACGACCTGAGCGAGGGCACCCATACCCTTTCCGTCAAGGCCTGGGATGTGTTCAACAACTCGAGCGAGGCCGGTACGGACTTCGTCGTGGCCCCCTCGGCGGACCTGGCCCTGGATCACGTGCTGAACTACCCGAACCCCTTCACCACCCATACCGAGTTCTATTTCGAGCACAATCAACCCTGTGTCACCCTCGAAGTGCAGGTGCAGGTGTTCACTGTGAGCGGACGATTGGTGAAGACCCTGAACCGTCGATTGGATTGCGACGGGTTCCGGACCGAGCCCATGGCCTGGGACGGCAGGGACGACTTCGGCGACAAGCTTGGGCGTGGTGTGTATGTCTATCGCGTGGACGTGGCCACCACCGACGGCCGCAAGGCCGACAAGCTCGAGAAGCTGGTGATCCTGCGCTGATCCACAATAAACACGGGGGGTGCCCCGTATATTTGCCGTCCTTTTCCAGAAAGCCCCCCTGATGCACGTGTTCCGGTCCCTTTCGACGTTCCTCCTCGCCCTCCTCATTTCCTGGCTGCCTCGTCCATCAATGGGACAGGTCAGCTCGGATTGCATCAATGAGGTCACCGGTCAACCCTGTGGCAAGGAGTTGAATACGATCACCACGGCCGTGCCCTTCCTGATGATCAGCCCTGACTCACGAGCAGGGGGAATGGGCGACGCGGGCGTGGCCATCTCCGCCGATGCGAACGCCATCCACTGGAATCCCGCCAAGCTCGCCTTCGCCCCGCATGACGGTGAATTCAAGATCTCCTATTCGCCCTGGTTGCGCAACCTGGTGCCGGACATGAACCTGGCCTATCTGGCCGGCTATGGGCGGCTCAAGAACAAGCGCTCCACCGTGGGGGGGGCGCTTCGCTACTTCAATCTGGGCAGCATCCAGTTCACCGACCAGAACGGGAACGCCATCCGGGAGTTCAAACCCGCGGAGTTCGCCATCGATGTGGCTTTCGGACAGCAGTTCAGCGACGTCTTCTCCGGTGGGTTGGCGGTGCGCTACGTCAATTCCAACCTGACGGGCGGCCTCAACGTCACGGGGGCGGATACCAAGGCCGGCCAGACGGTGGCCGCGGATGTGTCGTTCTTCTATCAGAAGCAGGACATGAAGCTGGGCGACAAGGAGGGGATCTTTGCGTTCGGCCTGAACATCTCGAACATCGGGGCGAAAATGTCTTACAGCACCACGGCGAAGCGCGATTTCATCCCGGCGAACCTGCGGATCGGTCCATGCTTCACCTACATCATGGACAAGTACAACAAGCTGTCCATCCACTTCGACGCCAACAAGCTCCTGGTTCCCACCCCGCCCATCTATGAAAAGGACTCCGCGGGCCAGTACGTCGTGGACCAAGCCACGGGTGAATATGTCGTGGCCAGCGGGAAGGACCCGAACGTCGGCGTGGCGGCGGGCATCATCCAGAGCTTCAGCGACGCCCCTGGATGGTTCGACCAGAACGGCAATCTGGTCTCGGGCAGCAAGACCAAGGAGGAGCTTCGCGAGATCAACCTCGGTGGGGGCATCGAATACTGGTACGCCGACCAGTTCGCCGCGCGGGCGGGCTATTTCTGGGAGCACTACACCAAGGGGAACCGGCAGTATTTCACCGTCGGTCTCGGCCTGCGCTACAACATCTTCGCGATCGATGTCTCCTACTTGATCGCCAACACACAGCGAAGCCCGTTGGCGAACACGCTGCGGTTCACGCTCGGCTTCAATTTCGACACGGGCAAGAAGAAGAAGGACGAGGTGGAATGAACCTTCGTATCGGCCATGGCTATGATGTCCACCGGTTGGTGGAGGGCCGTGACCTCTGGCTGGGCGGTGTACGGATACCTCATACGCACGGTGCGCTGGGCCATTCGGACGCGGACGTGTTGCTGCACGCCCTCTGTGATGCGCTGCTCGGTGCGGCTGCCCGTGGGGATATCGGCCAGCATTTCCCCGATACCGATGCCCGTTGGAAGAACGCCGACAGCAAGGACCTGCTGGAGCGCGTGGTCGAGCTTCTCAGGATAGCGGGTTGGAGCGTGGTCAACGTGGACACCACGCTCGTGCTGGAACGCCCCAAGATCAAGCCGCACATCCCCGCGATGCGGGCGGTGATCGCGCGCATCCTCCACGTTCAGGAGGATGCCGTGGGGATCAAGGCCACCACGAACGAGGGCATGGGCTTCGTCGGCCGCGGCGAAGGCGTTTGCGCCCATGCTGTGGCGCTCGTCCAGCGGGTCTAATCGTCGCCGTCGTCGGGTGGCAGCTCATTGTAGCTGCGGAATCCCTGCTCGTCCTCGTAGTAGAACACGCGCAATTGCACCGTGTCGCGCAACAGGTCGATCCGGCCGATCTCGATCCGGCTCACGGTGATCCCCAGGCGGGTCCGGATGTCATCGATGAGGTCGGCCCGTCGTTCCGGACGCACCAGGTCGATGCGTTCGTAGGTGATCTGCTTCATCGCCTCGTGGCGCGTGAGCCAGAGATGTTCCAGCGAATAGGTCACCAGCAGGATCATCCCATCGGTGAAGAGCAGTTCGGCGATGCTGATCTTCTTGCTCACCAGCGCATTGATCACCGCCAGGGTGATCACGGTGAACAGGTAGGTCATGTCCTTGATGCTGATCTGCTCCGTCCGATAGCGCAGGATGCCGAAAATGGCGAAGAGACCGAACGCGAAACCGATGCTGAGCTTCACGTTGTTCAGTAGGATGCAGAGGAAGAAGATCAGGATGTTGAAGAGGAAGTAGGTGAACAGGTAGTCCTTCTTCCGGTGGATGGGATAGTAGATCAGCCGGATGAGCACCAGCATGAGCAACGCGTCCAAGGCGAACTTGAACAACAGTTCCCACATGTCCTCGTCGAAGAGGCGCATGCCGAAGATCTTGATCATCAATGCGATCATGGGCTGGGTCTCGGGTTCAGGCCGCGGGGCTCAGTTCGTGGATATGGCGCAATATCGGCTTGAAGAGGTTGCGTTTCGGAGCGTTGTTCACCTGCAGCATGCCGATGCAGTATTTGCTGAAGCCCTGCGGGTGATGGTTCGCGGCGCGCATGGCCTGGACGAACGGTGAGGTGCGGTCCGCCCGGGGTTGTTTCAACTCCGCCACGACGATGCCCGGCATGCCCTGCACCTCGCCGACCGGTCGGCCCTCCGGTGCCGCATCGGCAAAGCGGAGCGCCAGGTCGAGGGTGAGCCTTTCCGCGCGCTCGTCATGCACCAGGGTCAGGCGCGAGAACATGTTCCAGAGCATCGGAACGAGCGGGGTTTGCGCCCCATCGCCCTGGTACCGGTGCACGAACGCCAGTTGATCGGGTGTCATGGGCGTGATGATCCGGTCCACGGGCATCCGGACCTTGTCCGTTCGCCCCCTTCCCGTCTTTCGTTTCACTTCCAGGAAACAGATGCCGCTGTCCACGTACTCCCTGAAGCGGACCTTGCTACGCAGCACCCGGCCGTTGTGATGGTCGAGGTAGCTCCGCAGGTCCGGCGTGTCCAGGTAGAGCGTCCGGTAATTGATGCCGCGCACTCCCTCCACTTCGAGGACCCGATACCATGACGACAAATGCTCCAGCAGGGCCGGTATTCCGGCCGCGGGGATCACGTACTTGGTATCCACCCGGTCCTGCAGGCGTACGGCATCCATCTCCGCCAGGGTGATGGGTGCGAAGCGTTCGATCACGGGACGCAGTTCGGACATCGCGGGAAAGGAGCGCAAATCTAGGGATCATGCGCCGCCTCTCCTGTCGGGGACCTGCACGGGAAGTACTTTTGTCACCCTTTTTCGAAAGAATGGCCGCCGAGCAACGCATCGAGATCCTGCATCACCGCCACGGCTCATGGGACGATCTTCCCGCGACGGATCGCGACCTGCTCGAACATGCGGTGGCCGCGGCCGCCCGCGCCTACGCGCCCTATTCCCACTTCCATGTCGGCGCGGCGCTGCTCACGAGCGATGGTCGCATCGTGGAAGGGAGCAATCAGGAGAACGCCAGCTTTCCGGCCGGCATTTGTGCCGAGCGGACCGCTCTGCATGCGGCGATGAGCGACAGGCCGGAGGCACATATCACTGCGATAGCGGTGGCGGTGCCCCAGGCCGGTCCCGATCGGCCCGTCGCCCCGTGCGGGATCTGCCGGCAGGCGCTGCTCGAACAGGAGCGTCGGCAGGCGGCACCGATCCGCCTGCTCATGGGCGCGGTGAACGGTCCCGTGATCGAGATGCGGAGCGTTGCCGATCTGCTGCCCTTCTCCTTCGATGGGTCCTTCCTCGAACGCTGACCGCCGATACGGGTGGACCTATATTTGGAGGCCATACCCGCGCATCACATGACCACTCGCACCGCATCGCGAAAGACCAAGGACGGGGCCGCGGCCTTCGGCAGGGAGATCTACCTGCGCTGGTTCACCGACATGGTGCTGATGCGGCGCTTCGAAGAGAAGACCGGGCAGCTGTACACCCAGCAGAAGTTCGGGGGATTCTGCCACCTGTACATCGGACAGGAGGCCATCCTTGCGGGCATGATCACGGCCATCCGCACGACCGACCGCGTGATCACCGGTTACCGCGACCACGCCCATCCGCTCGTGCTGGGCACCCCGGCCAAGTTCGTCATGGCCGAGCTCTTCGGTCGCACCACCGGCACCAGCAAAGGCAAAGGCGGCAGCATGCACTTCTTCGACAAGGAGCGCAACCTCTTCGGGGGGCACGGGATCGTTGGTGGACAGATCGGCCTGGGGGCGGGGATCGCCTTCGCTGACAAGTACCGCGGCGAGGACCATGTGACGCTCTGCATGATGGGTGATGGTGCGGTCCGCCAGGGGATCCTGCACGAGACGTTCAACATGGCCATGACCTGGCAACTACCCGTCATCTTCATCATCGAGAACAACCACTACGCCATGGGTACAAGCGTGGAGCGCACGAGCAATGTGCGTGACCTCTACACCCTGGGCGAAGGCTACGACATGCCTGGTGAGCCGGTGAACGGCATGCGCTGCGAGGACGTCCACGATGCGATCAAGAAGGCCTGCGACCACGTGCGCGCCGGCAACGGTCCATACCTATTGGAGATCAAGACCTACCGGTACAAGGGCCATTCCATGAGCGATCCCGGCAAGTACCGCACGAAGGAGGAACTGGAAGAGTACAAACGCAAGGACCCGATCGAGGACGTGCGGCACAAGCTGCTGGAGCATGGCTGGGCCACCGAGAAGGAGTTGGACGCCATCGATGAGAAGGCCAAGGCCGAAGTGGAGGAGGCCGTGAAGTTCGCCGAGGAAAGCCCGCTTCCCGAGCCCTCCGCGCTCTACGAGGATGTCTACCGGACGCCCGACTACCCGTTCGTGAAGGATTGAACGACAAGACCCCGGTGTCCGCCGGTGAACGGACGCTGCCCCATGGCCGAGATCGTACGCATGCCGAAACTGAGCGACACCATGACCGAGGGTGTCGTGGCACAGTGGCACAAGAAGGTCGGTGACAAGGTGAAGAGCGGTGATGTCCTCGCCGAGATCGAGACCGACAAGGCCACCATGGAGTTCGAGAGCTTCGTGGACGGTGTCCTGCTGCACATCGGGGTGCCCAAAGGCCAGACCGCGCCGGTCGACGGACTGCTGGCCATCATCGGCAAGGAAGGGGAGGATGTGAAGAAGCTGATCGCCGACCTGGAGAAGGAGACCGCCGCCCAGGCCAGTGAGGAGAAGCCGGCACCGGAAAAGGTGGCACCAAGAACCGCGGAAAAGGCGGAGGCGCCCGCGGTCCCGCAACAGCAAGCTCCGGCCATGGCACCGACCGGGTCGCCGATGCCGATCGCCTCCAACGGTTCGCGTGCCCCGATGGCCGCGCCGGTCCCGGAGGGTGCCCGCGTCAAGGCCTCACCGCTGGCACGAAAGCTCGCGGACGAAAAGGGGATCGACATCCGCCGCGTGCGCGGCACCGGCGATGACGGCCGTGTGACCAAGCGCGACATCGATGCCTACCAAGGTGGCGCCGCGATCCAGGCTCCGCAGGTGGAACATTACGAGGAGGTGGCCGTGAGCCAGATGCGCAAGACCATCGCCAGACGACTGGCGGAAAGCAAGTTCAGCGCGCCGCATTTCTACCTGACACTGGAGATCGACATGGAGCCTGCTATGCGGGTCCGGGAGGCGATCAATACCGCGATCAAGCCGGACAAGATCAGCTTCAACGATCTGGTGATCAAGGCGGCGGCGCAGGCCCTGAAGCAGCACCCGAAGGTGAACAGCAGCTGGCTTGGAGATAGGATCCGCTACAACAGCCACGTGCACATCGGGGTGGCCGTAGCGGTGGAGGAGGGCCTGCTGGTGCCCGTGGTGCGTTTTGCGGACACCAAGTCGTTGCGCATGATCGGTAGCGAGGTGCGCGTGTTCGCCCAAAAGGCCCGTGACAAGAAACTGCAGCCACAGGATTGGGAGGGCAACACCTTCACCATCTCCAACCTGGGCATGTTCGGCATCGAGGAGTTCACCGCGATCATCAATCCCCCGGACGCGTGCATCCTGGCCGTGGGCGGCATCATGGAGAAGCCGGTCGTCCGGAACGGTGCGATCGTTCCCGGACACACCATGCGGGTGACCCTGAGCTGCGACCATCGCGTGGTGGACGGCGCCACGGGATCGGCCTTCCTCGCGACGCTGAAGGACTACCTCGAGGAGCCGGTGCTATTCCTGGGCTCGGCAGCCATCTGACCCTGTGTTCCGAACTTTGGAGGGATGTCATCGTCCCGCAAGGCCCGCATGGCGCGTTTCGCGTCCATCCTAGGTGTGTTCATCTTCGCGGTCAACGCGCTGGACCAGTTCGATCAAGGCCACACCCGTTTCGGCGTCTTCCTGATCATTGTTTCGGTCGTGAACTTGCTTGCGCTGGTGCGGATGAAGGCGTCCCGCGAGCGTCAAGTGCTGGTCCTCACCCTCAATGCGGTGGTGGGTGGCGCCACGGCCATCATGTATTTCCGCATGGGCAAACAGGGCCTTCCCTGGACCTGGCTGATCGTGATGGTCGGCTATGGTATCGCGGCCTGGCGCTTCTGGCGAAAAAAGGCCTGAGGCGCGCACGGTATTTTGGCACCGTGCAGGACTTCCTGGCCACTCCCATCGAGTTCCTTCGGGGCGTTGGCCCGCAACGTGGAGAGATCCTACGAAGCGAGCTCGGCATCACCTCGTTCGGTGATCTGCTGCAGCATTTTCCGTTCCGGTACGTGGACCGGTCGCATTTCCACACGGTGAGCGAACTGAACGAGGAGCTGCCCTATGTACAGTTGCGGGGTGTGGTGGACCAGGTCCGTACCGTGGGTGCCAAACAGGGTCGGCGGCTGGTGGCACGCTTCACGGATGCGACCGGCCGGATGGACCTGGTCTGGTTCAAGGGGGTCCGCTGGTTGCAAGGGTCGTTGAAGGAAGGAGAGGAGTACATCGTGTTCGGGAAGGTGTCGCGGTTCAAGGGTCTACCGAACATGGCCCATCCGGAGATGGAGCCGGCGGTCGCCTGGGACCGTGGCCTGGAAAGCGCATTGCAGCCGGTGTACAGCACCACGGAAAAGGCTTCGGCCCGCGGGTTGAACAGCAGGGGGATCGCCAGGCTGGTGCGCACCCTGCTCCAATATCCGGAGTTGCACGTCCCGGAATCGTTGAACGCCGAACTGGTCGCCTGGCTCGGTGGAACGGGTCGGCAGGACGCCTTCCGGCATGTGCATGCCCCCGTGGACGATACCCATCTGCAGGCGGCCATCCGCCGGTTGAAGTTCGAGGAGCTCTTCTACATCCAGTTGCAACTCCTGATCCAGAAGTCGCTGGTGCAACGCGAGGTGCCCGGGCATGTTTTCGGAAAGGTCGGTGACCTGTTGAACACGTTCTATGCGGAGCACCTGCCATTCGAACCGACCAACGCCCAGAAGCGTGTGGTGAAGGAGGTGCGCCGCGACATGGGCAGCGGCACGCAGATGAACCGCCTGGTGCAGGGCGACGTCGGGAGCGGCAAGACGCTTGTCGCGCTCCTGAGCATGCTGATCGCCCTCGACAACGGCTTCCAGGCCGCCTTCATGGCGCCCACGGAGATCTTGGCGCACCAACATTTCAAGACGCTGACCGCGATGCTGTCCGGCCTTCCCGTGGAGGTGCGCCTGCTCACGGGAAGCACGAAGACCGCGGAAAGGAAGAGCCTCCTCACCGCACTGCGGAGTGGCCACATCGGTATCCTGGTGGGTACCCATGCACTGCTCGAGGATGTGGTGAAGTTCGAACGGCTCGGCCTCGTGGTGATCGACGAACAGCATCGCTTCGGCGTGGCGCAACGCGCCCGATTGTGGGCCAAGAACCGAACGCCCCCGCACGTGCTCGTCATGACCGCCACACCGATCCCACGGACCCTGGCCATGACCCTGTACGGTGATCTCGATGTGAGCGTGATCGACGAAATGCCCCCGGGGCGGAAGCCCGTACGGACCGTGCACAGGTACGACGCTTCCCGGAACGCGGTCTTCGCCTTCATGGAGGATGAGATCGCGAAAGGGCGTCAGGTCTATGTGGTCTATCCGTTGATCGAGGAAAGCGAGAAGAGCGATCTGAAGGACCTGACGGACGGCTACGAGAGCATCACGCGACGATTCCCCCTGCCGAAGTACGCCGTGAGCATCGTACATGGCCGAATGCCGCAGAAGGACAAGGACCTTGAGATGGGCCGTTTCGTTCGGGGTGAGACCAACATCCTCGTGGCCACCACGGTGATCGAGGTCGGCGTGGACGTGCCGAACGCCAGCGTGATGGTGATCGAGAACGCGGAACGTTTCGGCCTGAGCCAGTTGCATCAGCTCCGCGGTCGCGTAGGCCGGGGAGCCGACCAGAGCTACTGCGTGTTGATGAGCGGGGACAAATTGAGCAACGATGCGCGCACCCGATTGAGCACGATGGTGGGTACCACCGACGGCTTTCGCATCGCGGAGGTGGATCTGCAGCTGCGCGGCCCGGGTGACCTGATGGGCACCCAGCAGAGCGGCCTGCCCCAGCTGCACCTGGCCGACCTCGTGCACGACGTGGAACTGCTCCAACAAGCGCGTGCCGCAGCGGGCCGTCTGCTCGACGCCGACCCCCGACTTTCGCTTCCCGAGAACGCCGCCATCCGTGCCACTTTGCGGGAACGGATGAAGGACAAGGCGGTCTGGGGGCGGATCAGCTGAACTTCCAGGTCAGGCGCGTATGGCCTGCCTCCGGCGGATCTCCTCGGGATCCAGCACATGCTCCAGGCAGCCCGCCGTGATCAGGACCTGGGCCCCGGCATAGGGCAGCATCACCCACAGGTCGGCCAGGTGGATGGGCCGCACGAACCGGTTCATGGCGAGCAGGCTGTCGGATGCGATGAACAACAGCGCACCGCCGAACACCATCCAGAAGCTCCTGGAGAACGTGCGCCGGAAGCGGAACCCGGCCGCGATGCCCATGCCCAGGATGGCCACGATATAGCTGACCACCGGGATCAACAGGGCATCGTCCAGGTACTTGATCAGGTCGAAGGAAAAGAAGAACCCGTAGGCCAGCAGGGCCACGGCGATCAGGATCGACACCCACAGACCTTCGATGTTGCCGACATCGATGGCGTTCTGTGCGAAGGCCATCGCGTAGCACAACTGCGCGATCAGGAAGGCGGCCAGCCCGATCAGGAAGTTGAACTCGTCCAGATGCTGGAACATCAGGGCGATGTCACCGACCAGGGAGAACAGCAGGCCTGCCTGGACCAACAGCGTGAACCGGTCGCCGTAGCGGCGGCTGTTATAGAAGAACCACACCGAAAGGATGAGCAGCATGCTCGGCTTGGCCACATAGACCAGTCCATGCCAGTCCTGCATCATGCCCACGATGGTGCCCGTGGTGGCAAGCACGTACAGGGACAGATTGATGATGGGGTCCTTCCGGATCGCGGCGAAGGTCATGCGCGCGTGTTCGGCGTCGAAGGCGCCAAGATAGGTAACGGTGGAAGCGACCGAGCGCCTTGGGGCCTTGGGTTACCTTTGCCGCCCGCATCCCCCCGACACATGCGCATCTCCTGGAACTGGCTCCGGACCCTGATCGACCTGGACATCGGTCCCGAACGGGCCGCTGCGCTCCTCACGAACACGGGCCTCGAGGTGGAGCACCTTCACCGTGAGGAGCCCATCAAGGGCATGCTCGCAGGCGTGGTGGTGGGCCATGTGCTCTCATGCGGCAAGCACCCCGACGCGGACCGCCTCCAGGTCTGCATGGTGGACCTGGGCACCGGCGCCGCCGAGCAGATCGTCTGTGGTGCCCCGAACGTGGCCGAAGGCCAGAAGGTGCTCGTGGCCACGGTCGGCAGCATGCTGTACATGGCCGATGGTACGGCGCTGACCATCAAGAAGGCGAAGATCCGCGGCGTGGAGAGCCGGGGTATGATCTGTGCCGAGGATGAGCTGGGCCTGGGCGGTGGCCACGAGGGGATCATCGTGCTCGACGCGAACGCGAGAACAGGCGCTCCGGCCGCTGAGCATCTTGGCCTGCGCAGTGACGTGGTCTTCGAGATCGGCCTTACACCGAACCGCGCGGATGCCATGGGGCATCTCGGCGTGGCGCGGGACCTTGCCGCAGCGGCGACGTATCGGGAAGGTCTGAGCGCCCAGGTCCGGACGCCCGATGTTTCCGCCTTCCGACCGGGTGGCGCCGGGCCGGTCATCTCCGTGACCGTCGAAGCTGAGCACGTCTGTCCGCGCTATGCCGGACTGACACTGCGCAACGTGCGAATGGGACCCTCGCCGGAATGGATGCAGGAACGCCTGCGGAGCATCGGTCTTCGGCCGATCAACGCCGTGGTGGACGTGACCAACTACGTCATGCACGAACTGGGGCAGCCACTGCATGCTTTTGATGCCGATCGGATCCACGAGGGCCGGATCGTCGTGCGTCATCTGTCCGAAGGAACGCCCTTCACGACGCTGGATGGCAAGGAACGCCGGCTTTCGGCGGAGGACCTGATGATCACCGACCCGGAAGGCGGCCTGTGCATCGCCGGCGTGTATGGTGGTCTCCACAGCGGAGTCACCGATGGCACATCGCGCATATTTCTCGAAAGCGCTTGTTTCGATGCGGTGAGCATCCGGCGCACGGCCCGCCGGCACGCGCTCAACACCGATGCCAGTTTCCGGTTCGAACGGGGCGTGGACCCCGGGATCACCGTTGTCGCATTGAAGCGTGCCGCCTTGTTGTTGCAGGAGATCGCCGATGCGGAAGTAGTAGGGGAGATGGTCGACATCCACCCGCATCCCTTTCCGCATCGCGAGGTGACATTGGATCCAACGGCAGTGGACCGTCTCCTGGGCACGGAGATCGCGGTGGATCATGTTCGACGCATCCTGGAGTTGCTGGACTATGAGGTCAAGACCGTCGGGGGCTCCTCGAAGATCACGGTCGGCGTTCCGCCGTATCGCACGGACGTCCACCGCGAAGTGGATCTCATCGAGGAGGTGCTGCGGATCCATGGCCAGGACCGCGTACCTCTTCCAGAGCGCCTCTCCTGTCCCTCCGTGCCGGTCAAAGGCACCGACCCGGCATTGTTCCGTCAACGACTCGGTACGTACCTGGCCGCGCGTGGCTTCCAGGAGGTCATGACCTCCTCGTTGGTGAACGGTGCACAAATGCATCGGCTGGGCGTGGCGGGCGAGAAGCTCATCCGCCTCAGGAACCCGCTGAGCGCAGAGATGGACGTCATGCGCCCGTCCCTTCTTCACGGCTTGCTCGCGGTGGCCGGATACAATACGGCACGGCAGCGGCCCGATCTGCGACTTTTCGAACAGGGAAGGACCTACGCACCAGGTCCCATCGGCGGGCCCCACGTGGAGACGGACCGCACCGCGCTCCTGATCACGGGTGCTTTGCACCGGGAAAGTTGGAGGGAGGGTCCAAGGCCGGCCGAACTGGACGACATACGCCAGGAGATCGAGGAACTCCTGGGTCGGATGCTGGTCAGCGGTGATCGGTCCTGGTCGATGGCCACGGACATGATGTTCGAAGCGGCCGCGGAGGTCCGTGATCGGGAGGGGGGGGTCCTGGCCAGGGTGGGTCGCGTGGCGCCGGCGGTGAGCGCGGTGCATGACCTGCGTGGGCCATGCCTCTATGCCGAACTCGATGAGTTGGCCTTGTCGCGGGCGGTCGCCACGCATCCTACGGGCTATCAGGAGGTGCCGCGCTTCCCTGCCGTGCGGCGTGACCTGAGCCTGCTGATCGACAGCGGTGTCCAGTACGTGGAGATCGAACGCGTGGCCAGGCAGGCGGAGCGCGGACTGTTGAGGGAAATGGTCCTGTTCGATGTCTATGAGGGTGAAAAACTCCAGGAGGGGAAGAAGAGCTATGCGGTCGGGTTCGTGCTCCAGGACCCCACAAGGACCCTTACCGATGCCGAGGTGGACAGGTCCATGGGTCGCATTCAGGCGGCCCTCGAGGAACAGGTCGGAGCCCGGTTGCGTTGAGCGTCGTCCGGCCGCCCGCCTTATCTTTCATCATGCGCACGCTGTTGTACGGTCTGCTTTCGGTGGTCGCGTCGGGCGCCGATGCACAGACCATCGTCACATCCGTCGCCGATGGTGCGTGGAACAGCGCCGCCACCTGGGATTGTGGCTGCGTGCCTGCTGCCGACAATACGGTGGTGGTCGGGCATGCCGTGACGCTCACTCAGAACGCGTCGCTTACGGTCGGGCTGCTGGTGGTGCAGGCCGATGGGTCGCTCACCAGTGTGGGCAACACCGGCCTCACACATGCCGGGGAGTTCTTCAACTACGGCCTCATCGACCTGTACGATCTCCTGCTCGCACCGAACATCATCACCCCCGATGCGGCAAATTTCGGGACGCTCACCGTCGCTCATCGCTTCGTCCAGTCGCGTGAGGACTTCGTCAATACCGGAACCATCCTCGTCACCGACACGCTATCCAGCGGGGCGGGCTGGACGAACGCGCCAACGGGCATGGTGACCGCCGCGGTGATGGACGGCGTCGGACCCTTCCATAACCAGGGCCTGCTGAGCGGCGATGGCCACTTCCGGGTCCCGTTCGTCAATGACAGCGCGATGGTCCGCAGTGGCATGTTCACCGTCATGGGCTACTCCATTTCGCACGGCGCCATCGATCATACGGGTACGTTCACCGTGACAGGTTCCTTCCAGATGCCTGACAGTGCTTCGCTGCAGGTGCAGGGTATGCTCGCCGTGCTGCTCGGTGCTTCGTTCTCCACGGCGGCGAACGTGGAGGTGAACGGCGACCTTCAGCTCGCGGGGGTGATGGTGCTCCTCTCCGACACCCTGCTGGTCACATTGAACGGCGATCTGCTCGTGGACGGGATCCTGAGTGGCGCAGGTGTGCTTTGTGTGACCGACTCCACGGTGAACCACGGCTTGATCACCGGGGCGATCGACCTCTGCGACATCACGCGGACAGCGCTGGATCCGCCCTTCCTTGATCTGAACGACGGCCTGGTGGACACCACGGTCACCTTCTGCAACAACCCCTATTGCATGGTCGATGGCATCCCGGACATGGGGGCGCACCGATCACCGGTGGTCTATCCCGTACCGACCGACGGCTTCTGCCTGATCGCTCCCTTACCGGTCAACGGTCGACTTGAGCTGCAGGTCACGGACATGCTGGGTCGCGCGATCCCCGTTGATCGGGTCCGCCGGGGCGATGCGGTCGAGGTGGACCTGCGTGGCGCTCCGAACGGTCCGCTTTGCATCCGATGGAGCGTTGGTCCGGCCCGGGGCATTGTCCGGACGATCGTTTCGCACACGGGATCGAAGTGATCGGCACCCCTTGTTCGTCATCTCCGGTATGCGGGTCCTACCCATGACCGACCGGGATGCACGGATGATCGAGGCGGAACGCGAGCATGGCAGGTCCCTGCTCCGCTTCATCCGTGGTCGGGTCCGGAGCGATGCGGATGCCGAGGACGTGCTGCAGGACGTCTGGACGCAGCTCGCGGCACAACCGGAGATCGAAGCGATCGAACAGATCGGCGCCTGGCTCCACCGCGTGGCCCGCAATCGCATCACGGACCGTTCCCGCAAGAAACGCCCCGTGGCACTGGACGACCTGGCGGCGGTCGATGCGGATGGCGAGCTCCGGCTGCCGGACATCATGTTGCGGCGCGACAAGAACGATGATCCCGACATCCTGATGCTGCGCGATCTGTTCTGGGAGGAGCTCTTCACCGCGTTGGACGCGATGCCCGAGGCACAGCGCTCCGTATTCGTCGCGAACGAGCTGGAGGGCAGGACGCTCCAGGCCATCGCCGACGATCGTGGAGAACCTTTGAAGACGATCATCTCACGCAAGCGGTATGCCGTGCAGCGCCTGCGTGTCCACCTGAACGAATTGCACGACGAACTCATGGGCCCATGACGGGCAAGACGATGAACAACGAAATGCACATGGAGAACAAGGGCCATCGGTGGCGGAAAAGGGTCTGGCTCTTTCCGTTCGTGGCGCTCGCGATGCTGCTCCTTCTTGGCGCGATCGTGCAGTTCCTGTGGAACGCGGTGATCCCCGGACTCACAGGATGGGCTTTGATCAGCTATCCCAAGGCGATCGGGCTGCTGGTGCTCAGCAAGATCCTTTTCAGTGGTCCGCGCATGGGTCCATGGGGCGGTCGATGGGGGCACGCGCGTCGCGGGCCGACACCCTGGATGATGCGCGGGCGCTGGAAGGACCTGTCCGATGAGGATCGCGAAGCCCTGCGCTCCCGGTGGAGGGAACATTGCGGCCGTGGCCCCTGGCACCCTTCGGGCGAGGAACGCGGAACAGAGGAGAAAGGTCCGGTCCAATGAAAGACGCACGAACAAGGGCGATCACCATCCTGTCCGGTCCTTCCTCCGTCCGTCCGGACGATCAGCTGTCCGGTGATGCGTCACCCCGTGTGATCGTGCTACGGACCGATGTGCACGACCGATCGGCAGCCGAGGATCTGAGGGCCGCACTGGACGACCTGCTCATGCCCGATCACCCTTGGAACTTCGATCTGGAGGACCGTGACCGTATCCTGCGGGTCGAAGCGCCCGGGTCGATGACGCTGCCGATAGCGCGTCTGCTCAACGCCCATGGTCACGCTTGCGAGCCGCTCGACGATCCCGCTTTCAGCGCAGGCGGTAGCTCAAACTGAGCACACCACCAAGGCTCGAGACCTTTCGGCTGCGTGGGTCACCGGCATAGGTGTCGAGCAGCAAGGCCCGGTACATGGGAGCCAGGCCGATCGACCAATGCGGAGCAAAGCGATAGCGCACATAGCCGCGGACCATCACCCCGATCATCAGGTCCCGGAATTGCTGATCCCGGAGGTCCGTATAGCCGTCCTGCGACGTATTGGGCAGCTCCCCGCGCCGGCCGATCAACAGTCCCACCGTGGGACCGGCCCGCAGACCGAAGGACCAGGGTCCATGCCCGCCATGCACATCGAACAGCACCGGGATCTCGAGATACCCGATCACGTTCGTGCGGGTGCGGGCCTCCAGGCCGACATCGCGGTGAACGATCGTATCCACCTGTGTGTCCAGCACCATCACGGTGGTGTCGATCCACTCCGTGACGTAGTAGGTGACACCGCCCTGCATGATCGTATCGACCACGCCGATCACCGTGGTGTCCACCGTGGTGAGCGAGTAGGTGTTCTTCAATTCCGTGGTCTCGGTTACGATCTCCGACCGGTCCAGGTGCTCCGTGTACGATGCATAGTGCAGCCCCGTTCCCCATCCGAACTTTTCGCCCATGTGCATCGCCTCCGCACCGAACGTCATCCCCAGGCCGCCGCGCAACGCATCACCCTGATCGGCCAGGCTGCCGCCGTAGCCATTGAAGGTGGCTCCGGGCCCGCCGAACAACGTGAGTTCCCACGATGATCCCAAGGTGCCCTCCGGACGCGGTGCCACGATGGCGGAACTGTCCACCTTCGTGTCGGTATCCATCCGGGCCACACTGTCCGCGACAAGGGTCTCTCCGTACCGCACGGGGACCTGTTCGGAGACCGGGATCTCGGCCGATGACGTCGCAGTGCCGGGCGTTGGTGTCGGTTCCATTTTCACCTCGGACGACGGGATCCGCGGACCGCTCGGAGCGACCGGCTCCGATGCTGTCGGTGCTTCATCCTCCGGTACGTCACTGTTGACGTTCACCGGAGTTCGGTCCGTGCGTTGATCATCGGATCGTGCCTCCGCGGTCACGGCCGGAGGTGTATCGGCAGCGACCGTCACGGATGTTCGCGGATCCGGTGCGGTGGGTGTCGTACCGGCGTCCTCCCCATCCGTGACCGTCCGGGTCGTGTGTGACACCACGCGATCCGTCATTCCACTGGTTCGCGCCTCGGGCAGGTCCGTTCGTGGCTGATCATATCCCTCCTGTTGCGTCGTTCCTCGGGCCGGTTCCACCTGCTGCCGCGCGGTCGGATCGTTCTCGTGGGAGATCATCGGCGATGTGGGCACGGTCGGTGCCACTGCCTCGTGCGGACGCGCGTCCGGTCGTGCATCCGCCACGCTCCTGGCCTCGGTCGTGGATGCGTGCGGACGGCCGATCCACCAGAGGACCCCGCCCGACAGAAGCACCGCGATGATGGCGAGGCTCCAGTACAACCCCTTGCGGTCGCGGCGACGCGCATCCAGGAGCGTTTCCATGCGTTCCCAATCGGCCTCCTGGAAGGAGAACTGCCGTTCGTCCAGCTTGCGGCGGGCCAGATCGTCGAATTGTTCCAGGTCCTTCATCGCAGTTGCGTGTTTAGCGGGCGCGTCCGTGCCTCACGGCCGATTGCCTCCCGCAGGAGCTGACGGGCATGGCTCACATGCCATTTCGAAGTGCCTTCACTGATGGACAGCAGCTGCGCGATCTCGGCATGCGCGTATCCATCGATGGCGAACAGGTTGAACACGTTCCTCGTCATGGCCGGCAGCCTTGTAAGCAGTTCATTGAAGGCTTCCGCCTCCATTTCGCGGAGGTACTCATTGGTCTCGGCGAGCGGAACGTCCTCCACCGCCACCAGGCCGTTCTCATGCATCCGGCGGTCCTTCGATCTGCGGTATGCATCGATCACCGTGTTGATGGTGATGCGCCGCACCCAGGGTTCGAACGGCACATGGGCGGGTCTGTTCTTCAGGTTGTCCAGCACCTTCAGGAACCCCTGGTTCATCAGAGCGGCGGCTTCCTGCCGATCTTTTTCGTAGCGTGTGCAGATGGCGAGCATGAGCGGATGCAGGACCTTGTAGAGCGCGTATTGGGCGCGCCGTTCGCCGCGGATGCAGGCTGTGATCAGGTCCTTGGTGACCATGGGCGTCATGTGCGGCAGGGCGGCCCAGAAGGACCGCCCCGCGCACGCTGATGTTCCAACTTACTTCGTCCGCACGAAGCGCTGGCCGATGCTGGCACGGTCCGTCGAGATCCGCACCATGTACATGCCCGCCCCCAGGTCCTGGGTCGGTATGCGGACAAGGTTCCTGCCGCTCACGAGCGTCGCGCTCTCCGTGCGCACGATGCGTCCCTCGAGGTCGAGCACCTCCACCCAGGCCGGACCGTGCATGTCGCTGATGAACGCGACGTTCAGCAGGTCCTCCACCGGGTTCGGCCAGGTAACGATCCCGTCCAGCATGGCCTCTTCCTGGATGCCGGTGGCGTTCGGGTCGAGGATGTTGATCGTGAAGCCCGAGCTTGCGCGCTCCTCACCGGCCAGCACGAGACCGGTGTACATCCCGTTGCCATCCACCGAGATCGAATCGCAGTACGTGTCCGAGCAACCGGCCCCATCATCAATGGTCAGGCAAAGCTGGTAGGGTCCACCGGTGTTGTAGTAGTGCGTCGGGAAGGGATCGGTCGACGAGGTGCCGTCACCGAAGTTCCAGAAGAAGCTGTACGTACCACTGCCTCCGCTGCTCAGGTTCCAGATCCAAAGCACGTTGGGGATCGGCATCGGGCCGTTCAGGCTGTCGTTGTCCCACGCCTGCAAGACCCAGAAGTCGGCCTCGCACGGGATGTTGTTGCCGCCGACACAATTGCAGTTCGCGTCCCAGGTATCGTTGGTGGTGATCGGATTGCCGTCGTCGCAGGGCGTGCCGGGCAGCGCGTTGCCGTTCAGTACGCCGTTGCAGTCGTAGAAGCCCACGGGCACGCCCACGCACAGGCAGGCGGCGCTCCAGGTGTCCATCACCGTGGTGGAGTCCCCGTCGTCGCAGGGGGTTCCGGGCAGGTTCGGCCCATTGGCCAACCCGAGGCAGTCGTAGTACACATTGTTGGTGTCCAGGCAGATGCAATTCGGGCTCCAGAGGCCGGTCAACCAGGTCAGCCCGCTGTCCGGCGTGTACAGGCAGGGCGTACCCGGCAGGTCCGTACCACCTGGCACGCCGAGGCAGTCGATGATGCTGTTGGGCTGGCAGATGCAATTGTTGTCCCATACACCGGTGAAGATCCCGCCGAACGCGGTGTCGATGCAGGCCGTGCCCGGAAGCGCAGTGCCGCCCGGAATGCCCAGGCAGTCCACGTTGCCGCCACCCTGGCCCACGCACTGGCAATTGGCCGTCCAGGTGTCATTGGTGGTGTTCGGGTCGCCATCATCGCAGGGCGTGCCCGCCGTGTTGGGTCCCCACAGCACACCGAGGCAGTCGAACCAGATCGGCGCGGTGGAGATCATGCCCATGCTGTCCACGGCGATCGTGTCGCAAAGGACATCGGTGCAATTTCCTCCGTCCGCCGAGATGGTCAGGCAGATGCCATAGACACCCGGAGCACTGAAGGTGAAGGAGGGGTTCGAAGCGGTGCTGGTGGAACCGTCGGGCAGCCACCAGGAGTAGGTGATCGGCGGCGTGCCGGTGCTCTGGTTGGCGGTCCAGATCTGCCAGGGTACGGGTTGGTTGCCGTTCATCGCCTGCATCACCGTGAAGGCCGCCTCGCAAGGCGGGTTCACCGGATTGCCGATGCAGACACAGTTCGCCGTCCAGGTATCACCGTTCGTGTTCGGATCACCGTCATCGCATGGTGTGCCGGGCAGGTTCGGGCCGTTCGGGATGCCCAAACAATCCACATTGCCGCTTCCGCAGGCGATGTTCAGATATACAAAGGCCGTATCGTTCACGCCGTTGAAGCCAACGGAATCGAAGGCCGAGGCGATCGCGCCTTGGCAGGGTACCGAGGCGGTGACATTGCACAATGCGGCGTCCACGTCCACCATGAGGTTGAAGGCGCAATTCGATGTCAATGTCACGTACATGTCGATGGTGGGGAAGAAGATCCCCTGGTCCACCTGGATGTGAACGCTATCACCAGGTGTGCAGGGGATCACCGTTCCGGAGATGTAGATCGAATTGGTCTGGGCCAGCGATGTCGAAGCGATCACCGTGGCGAGTCCCAGACCCAGTTGTCGAAGTGTTGTTCTCATGGTCTTCAAGGTTGGTCCATTCGGGTTCTCATGGACATACACGCAGCGATCACCTCGGAGGTTGGGTCGGAACGTGAAAAGATCGCTTCCGATCCGGGGCAGGACCGTAAAGCTACCCGATCAGCCGGCGTGGTGTGTGGGCACGTGGTGTGCGAAGGTCATGCGCAGCCAGTGCTGCTGGACATCGTGTTCCCGGAGGAGCCACATGTAGCCGATCTCCAGGTCCAGGTCATGGGATACGCGTTGGACCACACCACCAAAGGCACGGAACTGGTCGAAGCCGGGTTCCACCGCATCCCCCCAGGCGCGCCACAGGCCCTCGATGGCCAGGCGCAGGCCCGTGAGCAGGTGGCCCTCCTCATCGCGTCGGAACGCCAGATCGTCCTGAAGGAGCGACCGAACACGTGCTGCGCGGACCAACGTCGTTCCGGTCTCTCCCGGCGGGTCGGCGGAAATGGACCGGTATTCCCCGCGAAGGCGGAGCAGCAAGGGACGGTGGGGCAGGGCCGGTCGGAACGACCATGCCACATGCGGCCGCCATTCCTGCACCTGCAACTGGTCCGTGCGGGTCAGGCCCGCGTCCAGAAAGAGCGCGCCCGCCGCCACCGCATGGGCTTCGCCCAGGTGGCGCTGGACCTCCGTGCGGAACAGCAGTTGCTGGAACCTGCCGGGGTCCGGGGCCATTTCAACGCGCAGATCGGGTTCGAACCGGAGCGTCCAATGCGGATGCAGGGGCACCTGCAGGATGTAGCGGAACCACAGGTTCCCTGTGGTCTGGGCGGACGATCGCCCGCTGACGAAGGCCAGCAACAACAGAGCCGCGGGCAAGGTAGGTGCGCCGCGTGCCATCGTTCAGATCAGTCCTTGCAGAAGGTCCTCGTCCGCATCGTTCGGCAGGGTCACCTGCAGCAGGGGCGACCGCTCCATCTCGCGTTCGATGCTGAAGCGGGCGTTGGGGTTGCGGGCCCAGGCGCGGCGTGCGATGCCGTTGTTCACATCCCAGTGCAGCATGGCCCGCAGGCGGCGTTCGCTGTCGGCGCTGCCGTCGAGCACCATGCCGAAGCCGCCGTTGATCACCTCACCCCACCCTACCCCGCCGCCGTTGTGCAAACTGATCCAGGTGGCCCCACGGAAACCGTCGCCCACGAAATTCTGCACGGCCATGTCGGCGGTGAAGCGCGAGCCGTCGCGGATGTTGCTGGTCTCGCGATAGGGACTGTCCGTCCCGCTCACATCGTGGTGGTCGCGGCCGAGGACGATCGGTGCGGTGATGTCGCCCTTGGCGATCGCATCGTTGAACGCCTTCGCGATCCGGATGCGGCCCTCGCTGTCCGCATAGAGGATCCGTGCCTGGCTGCCCACCACCAGCTTGTTCTCCTGCGCGCTCCGGATCCAATGCAGGTTGTCGGCGATCTGCTGGTGGATCTCCTTCGGCGCATCCTGCAGCATGGCCTCCAGCACATCACCGGCGATGCGGTCGCTCGTGGCCAGGTCCCTGGCATCACCACTGGTGCACACCCAACGGAACGGCCCGAAGCCGTGGTCGAAACACATCGGTCCCATGATGTCCTCCACGTAGCTCGGATACCTGTATTCGCTGGCGCGGATCTGTGATCCATGACCATGCTGGAACACCTCGGCACCGGCACGGCCCGCTTCCAGTAGGAAGGCGTTGCCGTAGTCGAAGAAGTACATGCCCTTCTCCGCGAGCGCGTTGATCGCCTTCACCTGCCGCTTCAGGCTGTCCTCCACGCGTTGCTTGAAGGCGGCCGGGTCCTTCACCATCATATCATTGCTCTCCGCGTAGCTCAGGCCCACCGGGTAGTAGCCACCGGCCCAGGGGTTGTGCAAACTGGTCTGGTCGCTGCCAAGGTCCACGTGCACGCCGCGTTCCGCCAGCCGTTCCCACAGGTCCACCACGTTGCCGAGGTAGGCGATGCTGTGCGCCTCACCCTTCTTCCGCCATTCCAGTGCGGAGTCGATCGTCTTGTCCACATCGGCGATCACTTCATCCACCCAACCCTGGTCGTGGCGCTTGTGCGCTGCGGTGGCGTTCACTTCCGCGCAGAGGGTCACCACCCCCGCGATATTGCCCGCCTTGGGCTGGGCGCCGCTCATGCCGCCAAGACCCGCGGTGACGAAGAGCTTGCCCTTTGTGCCCGGCTCCGGCAGCATGCGCGCGGCATTGAGCACGGTGATCGTGGTGCCATGCACGATCCCCTGCGGGCCGATGTACATGTAGCTGCCGGCGGTCATCTGGCCGTATTGCGTCACGCCCAGTGCGTTGAACCGCTCCCAGTCGTCGGGCTTGCTGTAGTTGGGGACCATCATCCCGTTGGTCACCACCACGCGGGGTGCGTCGGGGTGGCTGGGGAAGAGCCCGAGCGGGTGGCCGCTGTACATCACCAAAGTCTGTTCATCGGTCATCTCCGAGAGGTACCGCATGGTGAGGCGGTACTGCGCCCAGTTCTGGAACACCGCCCCGTTACCGCCATAGGTGATCAGCTCGTGCGGATGCTGCGCCACGGCGGGGTCCAGGTTGTTCTGGATCATCAGCATGATCGCCGCGGCCTGCCTGCATTGCGCTGGGTAGTGGTCGATGGGTCGCGCGTGCATCGCATGTTCCGGCCGGAAGCGGTACATGTAGATGCGGCCGTGGTCCTTCAGTTCCTGCGCGAACTCGGGCGCCAGCGTGGCGTGGTGCTTCGGGTCGAAATAGCGGAGGGCGTTGCGCAGGGCCAGGATCTTCTCCTCGGGGCCCAGGATGTCCTTGCGTCTGGGCGCGTGGGATACAGAGGTATCGAGCGGACGGGCCGGGGGAAGCGTATCGGGGATCCCCTCGCGGACGGTCTGCTGGAAGGCTTCCAACTCGGAAGCGGTCGCGGTCTTCATCGCCGCGAAGTTCGGGGCTGGAAGGGGATGGGTGGCGAAGCCCCGGCCGCCGGTCCGAAGTGAAGGGCGAGAAGGATCGTGTGCGGTCAACCCGCGGAATGCTGGGGAGGCCGGCAGCAGCGGGACCGGGCCCTGAGCAGCGTTGTCATTCCGCGTTGACCACTGTTCCGCAGGGAAGCATGCAGTGAAGGGGAATTGTGGTCAACGGCCGTGTGTATGGCTTGTGGCGGTTTTGGGACACGCTATTGTCCAATGAAACCGAATGCTTATTAGGTGCTAAATACTTCATATATAGATATCAGCCGCCATAAGCTATACACGATGTTATGTGCCCGCCTTTTTTATTCTTTTAAAATTTAATCTTTTCTCGGTCGCAGTACCAATTCGGTGAAAGCAAATAATGTACACAAGTCCCGGCATAATATTTTTTGTCAACGATATTGGTGTAAGTTGTGTCGCCATTAACCACTTTTTGCTGAACAACTTGATTGTCTCCGTAAATAATTGGATATACCTTGTCTGTCTTGGTACACTTTGGGCAGAAAACCCCTCCTAATTTCTTTTTTGGCTCATTAGGCAGTTTTATGTCCCAAGTCATTTTATCGCTGTCGAACTGTATGAATGATTTTAAGAAAGTCGTATCAATGCCCAAAGTTGTTACGTAAAAGTCAAAAGATGTTTGGTCGCCTGGGATAAAACTGATGTCATAATGTCCTGCTGTGTCCACATAGTCACCAGTAATTATTTCGTTATCAGCTTTGACGAAAATATAAAGCCCAACGAGTTGATCGGCAATTTTAGGGTCGTCTGAGTAAACTGTCCCAGAAAGGTAAAGTCTATTCGATGGCACGACAAAAGAAGTCAGTCCAAGTGTCGTCAAGATTGTCAATATGGTAATTGTCTGTCTCATTTTAGGTGACACATAACTAGTGGGTTGTGCCAGGTGTTGGGTTTATTTCGCCTATGAATAGGGTACTATTCCACTATTGGGGCATGTAAAGCCCAATAGGGCATCAACTGCATGGCGGTCTCTTCCATCCGGTCCTCCGGCACCTCTGGGAAAGGTAGTCGATCGGATCGGCCGACCTGCAACCTCCCGACCTTCAACCGACCCTGCCCTTCCCCTTCTTCGCATGAAAGCCGTAGGGGCAATGCCGGCACCCGCTCTGGCAGCAATGGCCGCGCTTCAGATGATAGGCTTCCGTATAGACCAGATAGCCTTCTGAAGTGAAATAGGCATCCTCCGGCTCCAGCCCCAGTTGCTTCAGGCGCTCCGCTTGTGCCGGGGTCAGTTCACGGTCGTCCATGGGTCCATCGCTTCCGGTGCCGGAACGTTCGTCGTGGTCGGCCGGTCCGCTCATGCGGCAAAGTTCGGTCGTGCGGAAAAGGATCGGCCCGCCCGGCACGTTTTTTCCACGATCGGCGGTGGGCAGGACGGTGGAAAGATCGTGAACAAACCTCTGGAGGCCCGGTAGTTTCGCCAGTTGCCGGTAACACCCCCTGGAACAGGATGAGGATCGTGGGATCGTGGAAAATCCTTGTGGCTTCGGCCCTGACCGTGACGGTCGCTCCGGCCTTCGGCCAGCGCATGACCGCCGAGGACTACATCGCCCAATGGCAGGAGGTGGCGGTGCGGAAGATGCACGAGCACGGGATCCCGGCCAGCATCACCCTGGCGCAGGGCCTGTTGGAGAGCGGCAACGGCAACAGCGAGCTGGCGCGCAAGGGCAACAACCACTTCGGCATCAAATGCACGCCGGACTGGGGCGGCGGCAAGATCTACCACGACGACGACCGGCGCCACGAGTGTTTCCGCAAGTACCGCGACGCCGCCGACAGCTTCGAGGACCATTCGAAGTTCCTGATGAAACCGCGCTATGCGGCCCTCTTCGAACTGAAGACCACCGATTACAAGGGCTGGGCACACGGCCTGCGCAAGGCGGGCTATGCCACCGATCCACGTTATCCGCAGAAGCTGATCGAGCTGATCGAGCGCTACCAGCTGGACAAGTTGGATGAAGGCGGCCGGCCCGCCGCGCGGCGCGACCCCCCGCAGGAGGAGCACCGCAACAACGCGCATGCTGATCGTTCCCGTGGCAGGGAGGACGGCGCAATGACGGTGACCATCGGCGGCACCCGGCCGATCGAACGTTTCGACGGGCGGATCAAGTTCGTGCACGGCCGGCAGGGCGACACGTTCCGTTCCCTGGCCGATGAGTTCGGCATGATGCCCGGTCCGCTCGCCCGGTACAACGACCTGCCGAAGAACGGTGCCATCGCCGAGGGAATGGTGGTGTTCCTGCAGCCCAAACGCAGCCGGGCACACGATGCGGACACCCACGTGGTGCGCGAAGGCGAATCGCTCTGGAGCATCAGCCAGGCGCATGGCATGAAGCTGGACAAGCTGGCGGAATACAACGGCCTGCGGACGGATGCACCCGTGCGCCCGGGAACCACGCTCTGGCTGCGGAAGCCGAGGCGCTAGTCGGTCAACGCACCCACCTGGTGGGCCATCAGCGGGGCGATGGCGCGTGCCCGCTCCTTGATCATCTCCGCCTTCGGTCCGGCGAAATGCGCGTCCACGGTGCGGACGAAAAGCGCGAGCCAGCGATCGAAGTCACGGGTCCGTAAAGGTCTCCGGGCGTGCAGGCGTTCGTGCACCGTCATCGGATCGCCGGTGTAGCTGCGCTCGCCCAGCACCACCATGTGCCAGAACGTGGCGATGTGCGGAATGTGCGTGTCCATGACGACCCCGTCGAAATGGGGCGCGAGGTCGGCGTCCCGCAGCACATCGGCATAAAAGGCCCGCAGCAGGCGATCGATGTCCTCGGCGGTGGTCAGGTCTGTACGGGCGGGCTCCATCAATCGCTGTCGCCGACGAAGCGGGCCACCTCGTCCTTGGTGCCGAAGAGCACCAGGATGTCGCCCTTCTCCGGCACGAACTCGGGGTCCATCACGCCCAGTGCGCCGAGCTTGATCGAGCGGCGTCCGAGGAAGTGGCGTTCGCTCTCCTTGCGCAGGACGGTCACGAGCGCGAGGCGGCGTTCGGCCAGGGCCTTGATGGCACCGATGGGTTTGCCTGCGTACTGGTCGGGCACCACGATCTCCGAGATCACGAAGCCGCCGGGCAGTTCGAACTGGTCCACCATGCGCCGCAGGTTCAACTTGCGGGCGAGGCGCTCCGCGGCGTCCTCCTCGGGGTGGGCGATCTCGGAGATGCCCATGCTGTTGAGCACCATCTCGTGCAGCGGGTTGATCGCCCGGCTGATCACGCGCTTCACCTTCAGGTTCACCAGCAGCGCGGTGGTCATGATGTTGGCGCCCTCGTTCTCGCCGATCGCCACCACGGCTGCGTCGAGCTCGCCCAGTGGCAGGGTGCTCACGGCCTGGGGATCGTTGCTTTCGAGGCAGACCGAGAAGGACACCTCGCTCTTGATCCCTTCGACCTTGTCCATGTCGTGATCGATGGCGATCACCTCGTGGCCCATCTGGGTGAGCTTGATGGCGAGGTGGCGGCCGAAATTGCCCAGTCCGAACACGGCGATCTTCATGGCTTCAGTTGATCAGGATGTCCTCTTTCGGATAGCGGTAATTGGAGCTTTGCACCTGGCGCAGCACGCCCACCAGCAAGGTAAGCGCGCTCACCCGACCGACGAACATCACCACCACCAGCACCAGGCGCGCGGCCTCGGATAGCTCGCCGGTGATGCCCATGCTGAGGCCGACGGTGCCGTAGGCGGAGAAGCACTCGAAGGCCACGGGCAGCAATCCCAGGCCGTGCTCCAATGAGGAGACGACGGTGACGGAGATGCCCAGGAAGATCAGCGAGAGGACGATGGTGGCGAACGCGCGACGCACGGAAACGTTGCTCACCTCGCGCCCGCCGTACTCGATCCGTTTGCGGCCGCGCGCGGAGCCGAAGATGTTCAGGGTCGCGATCGCGAAGGTTGTGGTCTTGATCCCGCCACCCGTGGACCCTGGCGATGCGCCGATGTACATCAACAACAACGTGATCATCAGGCTGGGCACGTGCAGTGCACCGGTGTTCACCACGTTGAACCCCGCGGTGCGGGGCGTGATCCCGGAGAAGAACGCCACGCTGAAACGCCCCCACCAGCCCGCGTGTTCCTCCAGCACGCCATCGCGCTCGAACAACAGCATGGCCACCGTGCCGATCACGATCAACGCGAGCGTGGAGATCAGCGCCAGTTTGGAGCTCAGGTTCACCAGCCGCGGATAGCGTTGACAGGGCACGCCCGTGAAGAGCTTCTTGACGCGGGCCCGGAACCAGGAGCGCATGTACTGGCTGAAATTGAAGATGATGCCGAAGCCCAGACCACCGAAGATGATCAGGAAGGCGATGATCCACATCAGCGCATAATTGAAGCGCAGCACAGGTTCGTGCAGCCCGTCGGTCAGCGTGGAGAACCCCGCATTGTTGAACGCGGAAATGGCGTGGAACATCGAGAAGAAAGCACGGTCACCAATGGTGGCGAACATGCTCTGCGGCACACTGTAGAAGATGAACAGGGCGCCAACGAGTTCCACCGCCAGCGTGAACAGGATCACGCGAACGATGAACCCACGGGCGCCGCTGAGCGACGTGTTGCTGAGGTCGCGGATGCGCAACTGCTCCTCCAGGCTCGAACGGCCCTTGAAGAAGAATGCGAAGAAGCTGGTGAAGGTCATCACCCCCAGGCCGCCGAGCTGGATCAGGATCATCAGCAGCCATTGCCCGGCATGGGTCAGGTCATGCTGCACGTCGAGGACGGTGAGCCCGGTGACGCACACCGCCGAGGTGCTGGTGAAGAGCGCGTCGATCAGGGTCACGGGGCGTGTGGTCATCTTCGGCAGTGAGATCAACGCGGCACCGATGCTGATGATGAGGATGAAGCTCGCGGTGAACAGCAGGGCGGGGTTCAGCAGGGTGCTGTTCCTCCCGAGCTCCAGGCGCGAGAGTTCGATGAAGATGAACAGGATCAGGAAGGCCATGTGCGGCCAGCGCCCCAGGTCGTCCCAGAGCGTGTTGTGCAGGGGGCGGATCAGGATGAGCGCCACCGCGGCGAGCAGCCAGAGCACTTCCGCGCGGCGCACGGCATGCTGCCTGAGCCAGGACCGCAGCAGGCTGCCAAGGGTGACGAAGGCCGCGGCCACCACCAGGTCATAGCTCGCTTCGTCGAGCAGGCGTTCGGTGCCGGTGTTGCTCTGGTAGCCGAACTCGAGCAGGATCAGGAAGATCGCCAGCACGATCACCCCCACACGTGTCAAGGCCACCACCTCGCGGCGCAGCACGGTCCGTAAGAGCGTCTTCTTCATCCGACTGGTGGGGTTGGCGAAGCATCCCCACCGACAAGGGAGGGCAAAGCTAGGACCTCATGGGACCCGTGATGCCGCCAGGTCCGGCGCGTGCTCATGGGGCGGACCGACGGCAGGTGATACGCCCCGCGGAAGTGATCGTCGTCCATTCGGTCCTGCCGTCCCGATCGAGGTCGACCGGCCACACCCGCATCACATCCGCATCGCCCGGGACCGTTCGTTCGCCACCGTTCGCATCGAACACCTGCCGACCGCCTTCCACGGTCAGCGGGATCGCCAGCAGGTCATCGCCGCTGGGATCCCTGGTCCACGAGATGGACGTGATGGCGGACCCCAGGCCGATGCGGTGGACCGCACCCGCACCGCTGCGCAGCACGAGCGTATCATCAAGTGCGTAGGCCATTGCACCGTCGGGTGCATAGGCCAGAGGCCCGCCACCCGTGTGCGTGATCGTTCCGGTCGTCCCGTCCAGTTGACCGGACCGCACATCCCCGTCCGTATTGCGCCAGATGATCCGGCTCGTCCCGATGGTGCTGCCCGGCCGGATGGACAATACCTGCGGGCCGCGCCCCAGCTGCAATGCGGGCCGATAGCGATCACCGCCCCTTCGATCGAGCGCGTGCACACCACCGGAGCGGTCCACGAGCACCAGGTAGTCCCTTCCCTTGATGCGTAGATGTGCGATGCCGCATGCCGCGGGCGCGCCTTGCCGCTGGACCCGCCAGCCCTTGACCGGTGCCCCGTCCAGGTCATAGTTCAATGACCGTCCGTCTTCCAGGGGCATCAGCACGCGGAACTCGCCGTCACCATCGTAGTCGAATACCGATGCTGCGGCGCTCATCCTGCCGTCCGGGCGGATCGGCGTGCCTTCCACATCGCGGCCCTTCCGGTCGATGAGCCACACCGCGGTGGGCGTACTGAGCAGCATCTGCAACTTTCCGTTGCGATAGCGATCGATCTGGGTGACGGGCCCGATGAGCGGACCATCGAGCTTTCGCGACCAAAGCGGCTTCCCGCTCGTGCCGAATAGCGTGATCGTGCTGTCCGCGGTGGACAGGAGCAGTTCACCGAGGCGCGTTCCATGGTCGATGACCTCCTGGGGTGGTGCGGCCAGGGGTGCCGGAAGGTCCACCTGCCACACCACGTCGCTCGCGGTGGCGTTGGACAGCGGGGGGGCCAGCGGTGCATGGACCAACGCGATGGTGACAAAGGCCCGGTCGTCGGTGGCACGTTCCACCTGCATGAGCAGGCCGCCGGTCCGGGACCAGTGGTCCCGACCGGCGAGCACACGTTCCCGCGTCGCCTTGTTGGCGATGGTGGCGAGCCGGTCCACACCACGGGCCAGGTCCGCCCAGAACGTCCGCGATGCGTCGGTGCCGTACTGCTGCAGCAGACCGGCCGTCCGCAGGTCGTCACCAAGGGTGTTCTCGTCCAACTGCGCATCGATCAGTTCGCGTATGGCCCGTTCCGAACCGGCCAGAAGACCGATGCCACCCACCACGGCACACCAGGGATCATCGAGCCCGAGCGCGTGCGTGATCGCGCCGCCGACGGGATGAAAAAGGCCGACCCCGCGATGGTCCGTGCCCGGGCAGTTCCGATCCGCGCACCCGGCCGATAGCGCCGCCAGGAAGGCGGCGCTATCCGTCAGGTCGATCGCCGCCCAGCGTTCCGTGGCACCGTCGAGGGTGCCTGTGCCGACCACCGCGCCGGCCCCGACCCATCCGAGCAGGTCTCTCCGCATGGTGTCCGGGAAGAGGGACAGCATTCCTTCGCCCGAGCGCACGTCCGACCAGGTCGCCGCGTAGGGCAGCCGCCGCGCGAGCGAAAGGCGGGCCTTGGCGGATCCCATACCGGCGAATGCCGCGCTGTCCGTGGCGAGCAGCAGTCCGCTCATCAGCAGGGCCTGGGGACGGGAGCGCACGTCGAACGCCGCCCAGCCGTCGGGCCAGGGCGACCGGTCGATCAACTCCGGGCCGCACCATTCGGCCAGCATGCGCCAGGCCGGTCCGGTCCGTACGAGCACATGGGCATCCGTGCCCGCACCGAAGGAGCGACGCGCCGCTTCGCGGAGAGGGTCGGTGTTCGCGGTGTTCCCCGGCGGCCCGTCCAGCAGCTCCGCATCGTCCGTGGCGAGCAGCAGCCCCTGCCTTGCTGCGAGGTGCAGGGTCGGCAGTGCGCTGTCCGGAGCCCAGGTCGTGGTGCCCGCCTCGATGAACTCACGAACGGCGTTCTCAGGAAGGCCCAGGTCGTTCAAGCTCCTTTGGAGCGATCTGCGGTCCGCATCGGTCGCGATCGCCGCGAAGGTGGCGTGATGTGCGCCGCCCGTCCGTACGAGCGCCACCAGCAGGGGACCCGAAAGGAGCCCGGCATCCGAGGCGGCGTGCAGGCGCTGCAGCAGGCTGTCCAGTGCCACGCACGCCGGAAGATCATCGATGCTGTTCCAGAGCAGCGCGCTCCGGCTCCAGTTGTCCCAGGTCCTGCCGGGTTCCGGTACTTCGATCACCACGGCACTGTTGGCGGGAAGAGCGGTCCAGGGATCGGCGATCGGCAGGGCCGGGGCCAGTCGATCGAAGAGCTGCCAGGACCCGAAGGCCACCACGCCAAGCAGCACGGCGAGCACGAGCCAGCGGCGCATGCGGGCCAAAGTAGCCCCACGCGGAAAGGGAGCGGCCTCGTCGGCCGCGGGCCTTTGCACAGCGTTCTGTTAGAACAGGCCCGGCGGTTCCGGCAGCAGTCGGAAGCTGCTCCGGTGATGGACGGTCGGGCCATGGAGCCGTATCGCCCGGCGGTGGTCGGTCGTGGGATAGCCCTTGTTCACCGCCCATGCGTATTCCGGATGTTCCCGGTGCAACCGGACCATCAATGCGTCGCGATGCGTTTTCGCCAGGATGCTGGCCGCGGCGATGCTCCGGTAGATGCCGTCGCCCTTTATCACGCAAACGTGGGCGATGGATGCATGCCGGCGGAAGCGGTCCCCGTCGATCAGCAGGAGTTCCGGATCCACACCCAACGCATCGATCGCGCGGTGCATGGCCAGGAAGGAGGCCTGGAGGATGTTGATCCGGTCGATCTCCGCCGGGGCCACTTCGGCCACGGCCCATGCCATTGCCCGATCACGGATCAAGGGGGCCAGCGCTTCGCGGCGTGCTTCCGTCAGCTTCTTGGAATCATCCAGCCCGGGCAGCCGCACCCGCGCAGGCAGCACTACCGCGGCGGCCACCACCGGTCCGGCCAGGCACCCGCGTCCGGCCTCGTCACATCCGGCTTCGAGCAGACCTTTGGTATGGAACGAGCGAAGCATTCACAAGATCCGAGGTCTGAAAGTTGAAAGCTGGAACGCCTGTGTGGTATCCAATTCCTAGCTCGATTTTCCGGTACCCACTTTCATCAGACTTTGCCACACCCCCTCCGCGGTGCGGTCCCAATCATAGCGTATGGCGCGTTCCGGTCCGGCCTTCATCAACCGTTGCCGCAGTTCGGGCGAGGCGATGAGGTCGTTCATCGCGCGGGCGATATCGTCCACGTTGTACGGGTCGCAGTACAACGCGGCCTCCCCGGCCACTTCCGGAAGGCTCGTCGCGTCGGCCGCGATCACGGGAACACCGCACCGCATCGCTTCGGCCACGGGGATGCCGAAACCTTCGTAGTAGCTCACGTACACCAGTGCCAGCGCCGCGGCCAGGGCGTCGCGCAATTCGGCCTGGTCCAGCCGTCCGGTGAACGACACCCGGTCCTTGTGGCGAAGGTCCGACCAGGCCGCCTTCATGCGCGCATCCCACCAGAACGCCTCGCCGATGATCACGAGATGGACCTCCGGATGGTCCTGTGCCACGCGATCGAACGCGGTCAGCAGACGGGCGATGTTCTTGCGCGGATGCAGCGAACCGACACAGACGAAATACGGTCGTCCGCCGGCCAGCCTGCGGCGCGCCTCCACCTGCTCCTCCTCCATGCTCGGGCGGAACACATCGCTCACACCGTTGTGCACCACGTCGATGCGCTCCGCCGGCACGCCGTACCGCTCCACGATGTCCGCCTTGGAGAAGGCCGACACGGTGATGATGCGTTCCGCCTTTCGGGCGAACCGCGGGAACCGGGACCGGTAGTAGTTCCGGTAGGCCCGGGGCAGATCGTCCGGATGGGCCTCGAAGTTCAGGTCGTGGATCACCGCGATCTGCGGCAGGCGTGCGCGCAGGCTCAGAATGCCGTCCGGCGCGAGCAGCAGGTCCGCGTTCAGGCGCCGAAGCACCGGCGGGAGCATGCGCTCCGCCCAGATCCGATAGAGCATCGGATGGCGCGTGGGCGGTGGCACGCTGATCGCCCGGACGTTCGGACCGTAGTGGAAACGCGGGTCGGGCTTGCGGTCGAAAAGGAGGATGAATTCGTCCCCGGCATGGTCGCGCGTGATCCGGCGCAGCACCTCATGCGTGAACCAGCCGATGCCCTCTAGCTTTCCGGGAAGCAGCAGACGGGTGGTCACGGCGATGCGCATGCGGCAAAGGTGGTGATCCAACGATGATCCCCTTTCCGGGACCGACCGGCGGGATCCAGCTAATTTCGCGATGCACAACAACGCGAAACACCGTGCCGACCATGCGCAAGATCCTCCTCTCCCTGGCCGTGCTGCTCGTCATCACCGCCACAAGTTCCTGCCGGAAATGCATCACCTGCACGGCGACGGATAGCTCGGGCAACATCGTGTCGACGACCAATACCTGCGGGGGCAGGATCGTGCGCAACAGCGCGGAGTCCGACTGCCGGTCCACCGCGGACATCTATGGCGGAACGTGCAATTGCACGAATGACTGAGGTGCCTCGCGGTCCTTGGTGATCCGCGTGCCACCCGGATGCTGTATTGGTGTTCCCAATGCCCTCAACCGTGCGGCGGTGTCCCAGGCGGCTCCCGTGGGCATGCTCCCGGCTGGCTTTTTCAGGTATGTCCGGTCCATCCTGTTCCCGCTTGAGGAGGCTTGGCGCGGTCGGTCTACTGGTACTTCTGCTGCCGGCCTGCAAGCGCTCCTCCGGTGAATGGCGCATGCTGGAAGCCGCCGACGGTGGTGGCTACACGGTGGAGATGCCGGAACAGGCCGACCCCCGCAGAGGGAAATTGATGATGGATGGTCAGGAGGTGGCCACCCATGCCTTGATGACCATGCACGCCGGGATGACCTATTCCACGGCCTGGTGGGATATGCCGGCTTCGCTGGACACCGCTTCCGGTGCGCTGCTGGACACGGCCTGGTCGGTGGTCACCACGCGGATGGATGCCGTGCGCCTGCCCCGGGAGGGACCATGGGGCGCGGATCGCGACGGTGCGCGCAGCGCCTGGTTCCGCTACCGTTCCGGGCTGGACATGGGGGTGGGCCTGCGCACACTGGGCCGCAGGGTCGTGTTGATGACCGCCGGTGGCCGGGACAGCGCCCTCACCGCGGCGGGGACGGCGCACTGCGAACACTTCTTCGGTTCGTTCCGGAGGGTCCGTTGATCATCCAATAGGCCATTCTGTGGAAGCGCACGGTATCCCCACGGCGCTTCCTGTTGACGGAACGCCCATGGTGCCGTTTTCGGACCTTCGCCCCGGATGCAACGCACCTTCCTGCGCAACCTGGCCCTGTTGCTGGTGCTGAACCTGCTGGTGAAGCCCTTCTACATCCTGGGCATCGACGCGGGCGTGCAGGTGCGCGTGGGGACCGAGGTGTACGGCGGCTACGCGGCACTGCTGAGCCTGAGCTTCCTGCTGAACATCCTGCTGGACCTGGGCATCACCAACTACAACACGCGCCATCTCGCGCAGCACACCCACCTGATGCGGGCGCACCTCGGCGGCATCCTGGCCATGCGCCTGGTGCTCGTGGTGCTCTACGGGGTGGCCACACTGCTGGCCGGACTGGTGCTGGGCTATGCGGCCGCGGCCATCGGTCTGCTCGCCTGGCTGGTGCTGAACCAGGCACTGGCGGGCATGCTCCTGTACCTGCGCGGCAACGTGGCCGCCGCGCAGCGCTTCGCCCAGGACAGCCTGCTGAGCGTGCTGGACCGCGTGCTGCTGATCGGCATCTGCGGCTGGCTGCTCTGGGGCCGCGCCACGGGCACCCCGTTCCGGATCGAGTGGTTCGTGTGGGCGCAGACCGCGTCCTATGCCCTGGCGGTGGTGGTGGCCTTCGTGCTGGTGCGCCGGCGCACGGGCCGGATCCTGGTGCGGTGGTCGCCGGGCTTCAGCTGGAACATCCTGCGCCAGAGCTTCCCCTATGCCCTGCTGATCCTGCTGATGACCTTCTACTACCGCACGGACACGGTGATGCTGGAGCGGATGCTGCCCAATGGCGCCCTGCAGGCGGGCATCTACGCCCAGGCCTTCCGCTTCTTCGAGGCGCTGAACATGCTGGGCTACCTGCTCGCAGGGCTGCTGCTGCCGATGTTCAGCCGGATGCTGCGGCAGGGCGAGGACGTGGCCCCGCTCGCGGGCCTCGCCTTCCGGCTGGTGTGGGTGGGCACGCTCTGGGCGGCCCTTGTGGGCATCGCCCATGCGCATGAGGTGATGGCCTTGCGCTACACGGAGCACGTCGGTGCGTCCGCGCCCGTATTCGCTGTGCTGCTGGCGTGTTTCATGGCCGTCTGCACGACCTACGTGTTCGGCACGCTGCTCACCGCGCACGGCGATCTGCGGGCGCTGAACATGATGGCCGCGGCGGGGATGGTGGTGAACATCGGCCTCAACGTGGTGCTGATCCCCCGCTACCAGGCGTTCGGGGCGGCATGGGCCAGTTTGATCACCCAGGTGGGAACGGCCGTGGTACAGGTGGTGCTGGCCACAGTGCGCTTCGGTTGGCGGCCCGCTCCGGCGGCTCTGCTGCGCCCGATGCTCCTGGGGGGCCTGCTCGTCATGCTGGCCTTCGGACTTTCCGCCCGCGGCACGTCCCTGCCCGCTGATGCGGTGGTGCTCGGCGTCGCCGCGGTGGTGCTGGCGTTCCTCACGCGCACGCTGTCCTGGTCCGAATTGCGCGGTGCCCTGCGCCGGACCGCCCCGCCGGGCGGGGCCGAACCTTTACTTTAGGCCCTCTTTTCCAGTCGTACCGATGACCGAGAACAAGCCGGGGGAGGACCTCGCATCCTTCGATCTGGTGCTCTTCCTCTGGGCGCGCCGCAGGATGATCCTCGGGATCACGCTCGCGGGCGCCCTCGCCGGTGTGATCGCCGCCTTCGTGATCCGCCCCCTGTACATGAGCGAGGTGATCCTCTTTCCAGCGATCACCAACTCCGCCTCCAAGGCCCTGCTGAACGAGCAGGCCACCGGACGCGACGATATCCTGGCCCTGGGCGATGAGGAGGATGCCGAGCAGCTGCTCCAGGTGCTCAACAGCGACGAGATCCGCGACCGCACGGCCGCCCGGTTCCACCTGGAGCAGGCCTACAGGATCGAGCCGGACAGCAGGTACCGGCGCACGGAACTGGTCAAGGCCTACGCGCGGCACATCACCTTCGAATACACCAAGTTCGGCAGCGTGCGCATCGAGGTGCTGCATCCCCAGGCCGATACGGCGGCGCTGATCGCCAACTACATCGCCGACCAGGTGGACACCGTCTGGCGCGAAATGAACCGCGAACGGGCGGAGATCGGCTACCGGCTGGTGAAGGAGAAGGTGGACGCGCTGCAACGGGAGATCGAACAGATCGAGGACAGCATGACGGTGCTGCGCGAACTCGGCGTGCAGGACTACCATACGCAGACCGAACGCTACAACGAATACCTGGGTGCCGCCATCGTCAAGGGCGATCAACGCGCCATCCGCGAGTTCGAGGACCGCTTCAAGGTGCTGGCGAAGTACGGGGGCGCCTATGTCACCCTGCAGGACCGGCAGTTCAATGAGGTGAAACGCCTGAGCGTACTGCGGATGAAACTGGAGCAGGCAGAGGCCGATCGGGAGAGCGACCTGCCGCACAAGTTCATCGTGAACCGCGCGCAACCGGCGGACAAGAAGAGCTATCCCGTGCGGTGGCTGGTGGTGGTGATCAGCGCGGTGAGCGCATTCCTATTCGCACTGTTCCTGATCGTGGTCCGCGAGAACGTACACAAGATCCGCCGCGGCCATGTCTGAGCTCGACTTCACCGGCTATTTCCGACTGGCATGGACCCAGCGGCGCACCCTGGTGGTCGTGGCCGTCCTTGCGGCCGTGCTCGCCGGCGTGTTCAGCGGGCCCACGTTCATCCGGCCCCGCTACCGGTCCACGGCCATCGTGTACCCCGTGAACCTCAACAGCTATTCGATCGAGACCCGTACCGACCAGCTCCTGCAGCTGCTGGAGAGCAACAGCATCCGCGACAGTCTGGTCGCGCGCTTCCATCTGCCGGAGCACTACCACATCGACACCACCAAGGTGCCCGGCCGCTACTACCTGCAGGCCATGTTCGATGAGCGCGTGGACATCAGCAAGACGCGCTACGAATCCGTGCAGATCGAGGTGACCGACGAGAGCGCCCGCATGGCCCGGGACATGGTGCAGGCGATGCTGGACCAGGCCGACCGCCTGGCGCGGAGGCTGCAGCGCGAGAAGTCCTACGAACTGCTCGCCATCGCCAAGCGCGAGATGGACCTCGAGAAGCACAAGCTGGACAGCGTGGAGGCCCGGTTGAACGTGCTCCGGGAGACCACCGGCCTGTTGAACTACGACGCACAGACCGAAGAGATCACACGCGGCTACATGCGCATGCTCGCGGGGAACGCCCCGTCCGCCAGCCGCGAGGAGGCCCGCAGGATGCTGACCGCCCTAGGCGACCACGGCGGTGAGTTCCGCAACCTCACCGACCTGAGCAACATGTTCCGCGACATCTACGTGAACAAGTTGAACGAGTATGAAAAGGTCCGGATGGACGTGGAGAAGGTCCTGACCTACACGAACGTGGTGGTCCATCCCGAGATCTCCGACAAGAAAGTGTTCCCGATCCGCTGGCTGATCGTGCTGTTGAGCACGGTGGGTGCCACGTTCCTCGCGTTCGTGCTGCTGGCCTGGCGGCGAAGCGACCGGTGATGCTCCGTGCCCTGAAGACCCATTGGATCCTGCTGCTCTGCCTGCTCTTCGTGGCGGCCAACCTGCTGTTGACCGCGCATGAGCAGTACTGGCTGGCGCTGCTGCCCGTGGCGTTGATCATCGGCTGGGCGGCGATCGCCTCGGTGGACAAGCTGCTGCTGTTCGTGGTGTTCGCCACACCCTTGAGCATCAACCTGGAACAGCTCGAGCTCGGGGGGATCGGCATTTCCCTGCCCACCGAGCCGCTGATGGTGGGCATGATGCTGCTGTTCCTGCTGAAGCTGGCCCTGGAGCGCAACGTGCTGTCCGCGGCCGTCCTGCGGCATCCGGTCAGCGTGATCGTGGTGATGCAGCTGATCTGGATGGCGGTGTGCATCATTCCGAGCGAGATGCCGGTGGTGAGCATCAAGTACCTGCTCGCCCGCCTGTGGTTCGTCAGCACGATGTATTTCATCGCCACCCGCCTGTTCGATGATCCCCGCAACATGCACCGGTTCTTCTGGTCCTTCGTGATCGCCCTGGGCGGCGTCATCGTCTACACCCTGGTCCACCACGCCCAGTACCGGTTCGAGCAGGACCCCGCGCATTGGGTGATGACCCCGTTCTTCAAGGACCACACCAGCTATGGGGCGGTGATCGCGATGGTGCTGCCCTTCCTGGTGAGCGGGGTGTCGATGCCGGGATATTCCCGCAGCCGTCGGGGCGCGGTGGTCTTCCTGCTCCTGCTCTTCACCGCAGGGCTTGTTTTCTCTTACACCCGTGCGGCCTGGGTGAGCCTCGCCGGCGCGGGGGCGGTCTTCCTGGTGATGCGCCTGCGCATCCCGCTCTGGGTGGTCGGCACGCTGCTGCTGACCGGTGGTGGGATCTACCTGGCCGAACAGGACCGCATCCTCATCGCTCTGGAACGCAACCGGGACGAGAGTAGCGACGACCTGGCCAAGCACGTCAGCTCCATTTCCAACATCAGTTCCGATGCATCGAACCTGGAGCGGATCAACCGCTGGCATTCCGCACTGCGGATGTTCCAGGAGCGCCCGGTGTTCGGCTGGGGACCGGGTACGTACATGTTCCAGTACGCTCCGTTCCAGGCGAGCGAGGACCGCACGATCATCAGCACCAACTTCGGCCTGCAGGGCAATGCCCACAGCGAATACCTGGGTCCGCTGGCCGAGCAGGGTCTCTTCGGCATGCTCCTGATGGTGGCGCTCGTGGTCACGGTCACCATCCGCGCGATGCTGCTCTTCCGCCGCATGCCCCCCGGGGCGGACCGCCACCTGATGACCGCGGCCTTTCTGGGCCTGTTCACCTATTTCATCCACGGTGCGCTGAACAATTTCCTCGATACCGACAAGGCGAGCGTGCCCTTCTGGGGCTTCACCGCGATGGTGGTGCTCCTCGATATCAAGTACGCGGCCCGGCGGTCGGACAACGCCGCACCGCCCGTTCATTGATCCAGTCGGCAGGCGAGAACGGCGATGTCGTCCAGGTAGGGCTCGGTGCCCCGGTGCGCATCGAAATGGGCCACTACCGCCCGCACCAGGTCGTCCGGTCCACCGCTTCGCAGGTGCTCCATCGCACGCCGCAGGGGGTCGGTGCCGAACGCATTGCCTTGCGTGTCCTCCTGCTCCACCAGTCCGTCGGTGTAGCAGAGCAGCAGGGCGCCGGATGAGAGCTCCGTGCCGCCCACCTGCATGAACGGGAGCTTCGGCATCATGCCCAGGGCGATGCTCCCCGTGGACAGTTCGCCGAGGTCGTTCCCCAGCAGCAGGGGTGGATTGTGGCCGGCGTTCACATACTGGAGCCGGCCTGTCCGCAGGTCCATCCGGCCGATGAACGCGGTGATGAACCGCTCTCCGCGGGCACTGCTGAACACCTTGTCGTTCAGGTCGTGCACCAGTTCGTCCAACGGGTCGTCGGAATACTGCACCAGTGCGCGCAGCGTCGCCTGGAAATTGGACATGAGCAGGGCGGCGGCGATCCCCTTCCCGGACACGTCCGCGATCACGATCACCACTTCGTCCGTGCCAACGCGGATCACATCGTAGTAGTCGCCGCCCACCTGCCGGTGCGGCTGGTACCAGGCCGCGGCGCGGAAGGGCCCCTCGGACGGCAGGGCGTCGGGCACCAGCATCGACTGCATCTCAGCGGCCAGTTCCAGCTCCCGCTTGTCGCGCTCCTGTTGGAGGGCCTGCCGGTTCAGGCGCTGGTTCTCCAGGGCCACCACGATCAGGTTCGTGAGCGTTTGGATGAAGTTGAGATGCTTCACCGTGGGGCTCATGCGCTGCTCCCCCTCGTCGATATCACCGATAAAGAGGAAGGCGAGCGGACGGTCCTCGTGGCTCACCGGCACGGCGATGTCGAAACCACCGAGCTGGGCCTCTTGTTCTGGTCCGATCAACTGGATGTCGCCATAGCTGCCGGATGCGGCGTCCACGTCGATGGTGCGTTCCTCGCCCTGCGTGCCGAAGGCGAGGATGCATGCCCAGGTGGTCGTGCGCTCGAACAGCATCAGCCGGGTGATGCCCAGCTCGTGCCGGACGATGTCGCCGTACAGGCGGAGCAGGTCGTCGCGCCCGACGTTGGCATTGATGGCCTTGGTGACCTCCAGCAGGGCGCGCAGCTGGAACTCCTTCAGATTGAGCCGTTCGGTGAGCCGGTCGAGCCGTTGCATCGGTCAGAGCCCCAGCTTCTTCGCGATCTCCGGTAGCCTGGACATCAGGGCGATCTCGCGCAGTTTCTGCTTCGCTTCCGAGGCTGGCGACCCCAGGTAGCTGCGGCCGCCCTCCACCGAGCTCATGATGCCGCTCTGCCCCAGGATCACGGCACCCCTGCCCACGCGCAGCTTGCTCGGGATGCCCACCTGGCCCCACAGGGTGACCTCGTCCTCGATCACCACCGCGCCGGCGATCGCCACGTGCGCCGCGAAAAGGCAGTTGCGTCCGATCAGCGTGTCATGCCCCACCTGCACGTGGTTGTCGATCTTCGTGCCGGCCCCGATCCGGGTGTCCGCGCTCACGCCACGGTCGATCGTGCACAGCGCGCCGATCTCCACGTCGTCCGCGATGGACACGCTGCCGCCGACGGCCATCTTGTCATAGCGGTCGGGGCGTTTCCTGTAGTAGAAGGGATCGGCGCCGATCACGCTGTTGGCATGGATGGTCACCCGATCGCCGATGGTGGTGCGCTCATAGATCACCACGCCCGGCATGATCCTGCAGTCGCGACCGATGGTCACGTGCGGGCCGAGCACCACGCTCGCATGCACCTCCGAACCCGCGCCGATGGTGATGCCCCGATCGTGCCAGCCTTCGCGTGGCATGAACCGCTGGACGAGCGCGTTGTAGTCCCGACAGGGGTCGGGGCTGATGATGATGGCCTTGCCGGGGGGGACCTCCACCTCCTTGTCGATAATGATGGTGGTGGCGGCACTGTTCAACGCTTTGGCATAATACTTCGGATGGTCCACGTACAGCAGATCGCCCGGCCCAACCCGGTTGATCTCGTTCAGACCGGTGACGGCCCGTTCGGCATCACCGGCCACACGGCCGCCGATCAGTTCGGCGATCTGCCGGGCGGAGAGCGAAGGATGAAGTACCACGCGTAGGTTCTTCGGCCAAAGGTAATCGGGCCGGTGCGTGGGTCGGATCGCGCGTGGGCGAAGCCTACTTCTTCACACGGTCGAGGTAGTCCCCGGTCTCGGTGTCGACACGGATCACCGTGCCTTCCTCCACGAAGATGGGCACCTGCACCTCCACACCGGTCTCGAGTTTGGCCGGCTTCAACACCTTATTGGCGGTGTCGCCCTTCACGGCCGGTTCGGTGTAGGTCACCTGGAGCTCCACCGTTTTCGGCGGCCGGGCGAAGATGGGGGTCTCGCTCTCGAACCCGACCTGCACCACCATCTCCTCCTTCATGAACCCCAGGGCGTTGCCGAAGAGGCCGACGGGGATGTACTTCTGCTCGAAGGTCTCCTGGTCCATGCACACCAGGTTGTCGCCATCCCGGTAGAGGTATTGCAGCTCGTGCATCTCGATGCGCAGCAGCTCCACCGATTCGCCGCTGCGGAAGCGGTTCTCCGCGAGCTTGCCGTTGCGCAGGTTGCGCATCTTGCCCTGATAGAAGGCGCGCAGGTTCCCCGGGGTGCGGTGCTGCCATTCCATGATCTGGCAGATGTCGCCGTTGTAGCGGATGTAGGAACCGATGCTGATGTCGGCGGTGGTGGCCATGTCCGGGAGTTTTCTTTCGGGCCGCGAAGATAGGGAAAGGGCCGAAGGGCCTTGGCTCAGCGCAGGAGCGTCACGTGACCCACCGCCTCCTCCGCGTTCCCCTGGCTCCCCAACGCGTCGGTGATGAAGCGGTAGGCGATCTTCCAGACGTACACGCCGTCCGGGGCCAGCGACCCGCCCACCGTGCCGTCCCATAGCGCGTCACCGTCCTTGCCGGTGTACACCAGCTCACCCCAACGGTCGAAGATGTCCAGTTCCACGGTCGCGATGTTGTGACCGATGGGTCCGAAGAGGTCGTTCACGCCGTCGGCGTCCGGGGTGAAGGCGCTGGGCATCCAGATGGCCGGCGGACAGTATTCCACCAGGTCGATCGTCCCGTTGATGGAGCAGCCCTCCTGCGTGGTGATGGTCACCGAATAGGCGCCGTAGCGCTCTGCCAGGATGTGCTGGGTGGTCTCGCCGGTGTTCCACAGATAGGTGCAGCCCGGGTTCCCCGCATCCAGTTCCAGGTGATGGGGCGGGGGATCGAAACAGACGTCCCTGTCCTGGTCGGTGATCGGCACGGGAAGGGGGTTGAACACCACCACGATGGTATCCCGGGTCACGCAGAAGCCGTTGCTGATATCCACCAGCACCGTATCGTCGGAGGTGAGGGTGTATGTGGGACCATGCGACCCGTCGCTCCAGGTGAGGTCCATACCGGGCGCGTGCGCATCGATCACCAGCACCTCCCCCGCGCAGAGCGCCGTATCGGGGTCCAGCGAGGGTGGGGGAAAGTCCAGGAAGGTGGCCTGCACCGAGGCGCTGTCCACGCAGATCGTGGGTGTGGTCACCACCACCGAATAGGTCGCTGAACTGTCGGTCACCGTCACGGTCTGTCCGGTGTTGCCGTTGCTCCAGAGATATGTCGATCCGGGATTCCCCGCGTCGAAGGTGATGGTGCCGTCGATGCAGGCGGTGTCACTGGTCAGCACCACGACCGGCAGGGGATCGAAGGTGACGGCGATGGTGTCGGACCCGGTGCAACCGAAGGCGTCCGTCACGTTCACCCAAACGGTCTGCGGGGTGCTCACGGTGTCCAGCTGGGCGGTGCTGCCGGTGCTCCACAGGTAGTTCGCGCCGGGATTGCCTGCGCTCATCGGCCATTCCTCGCCCACGCAGAGCGAGGTGTCCGGACCGAGCTGCACGCCGGGCAGGGCGTGCACGGTCACCACCGTGGAATCGACCGTGTTGCAGGTCCCGTAGGTCGCGGTCACGCTGTAGGTGCCCGCCGTGATGGCATAGATCGCCGTGTCCGTCGCACCGGTGTTCCAGAGGAACGTGTCGGGAGGGCCGCCGGCGTCCAGAAGAACGCTGTCCCCCTGGCAGATATCGGCCGTGGCAGGCAGGAGCGCCGGAGGCGCCGGGACCACCGTGACCTGCACGGTATCGGATGCGGAGCACCCGCCATTGTCCACCTCCACCCAGTACTGGCCGGTGGTCGATACGGCCAACGTGGTGTTCATCGAACCGTTGCTCCAGGTGGGTGTGCCCGCCGGCACCGCGGTGGCGTCCAGGGTGACGCTGCCGCCGGTGCAGATGGTGGTGTCCGGACCCAGGCTGAATACGGGTGTCGTCAGCACGTCCACATGGATCGTGTCGCTGCGCGTGCAAAGCCCGCTGGTCACGTCCACGTAGTAGTCACCGGTCTGTGTCACCGTGAACTGGGACAGTGCCGATCCATCCTGCCAGGTGTAGCCGGCCGGCACCCCTTGCAGGGCGTTCAGCACCAGCGAGGCGCCGTCGCAGAGCACGGTGTCGGGCCCAAGGTCCAGCACGATGTCACAGGGGTCGCTCGAGTAGGCGAGGAGCAACAGGAAGATGTGGTTGTCCGAGGACCCGCCGGAGCAGTGATCGAACTCCACGGTCAGGGCCGTGGAGCCGTTGGGCACCACCGCGCTCAGGTCGGAGACCACGTCCGTGAAATAGATCGCCTGGTCCGCATTGTCGTCGCCCAGCCCCGTGAGCGTGTTGTTCTCGTAGGCCATCGCGCCCATGGTCCCCCAGTTGGGATCCACCGAATTGAAGTCCGGCCCCCAGAAAGTGCCCAGCAGCGTACCGTTCACGGTCACTTGCTCGCAATCGGGGAAGGCACTGGCGTAGCCGCCGAGGATCGCCAGGCCGATGTCCGCCGAGGTGAGCAGTTGCGCCGATGTGTTCAGATTGTAGATCACCTGCGGGGCGGCGTCCTGGTCGTTCAGCCAGAGGTCCACGTTGATCTGCGATGCGCCGGGCAGGTCGTAGGCGATCACGAGATAGAATTCGGTCCAGGTGTTGCTCACCGTGCTGGCCTGCGGCGGCACGGTGATGGTGTAGTTGGTGACCAGGGGGCTGAGCGTGGCGGTCACATCGATGGCATACTCGCCGGAGGTGCCTCCGTAGATGCTGTTCCATGGCGGGCTCACCAGCTGGCCGACGTCGAAGGTCCAGGGTGTGCCGTTGAGATCGACCGTGATCGGGGTGAAGCCGGCGCCGAGGTGGCAGCCGAAGAACCAGGCCTGCCGGATGGAGGCGCCCGCTGGCACGGGCATGGTGAAACTGCCGCTGCCGGTCCCCACGGTGCCCACGGAGAAGCCTCCGGAAAGCACGCCTCCATTGAACTGGTCGCTGTAGAAGAGCACCTGGGCGCTGACGGTACCCCAGCCGAGCAGGGCTGTCAGGGCCAGCGCCCTTGTCCGATGCCCCGTCCTCCCTGCCGTAGTCAATGCGCGCATGTTCCCCAAGTCGCCGGACAAGTTATTGTGATCCGCGCAGGTGAGCCTACCGACCTGCCGCATCCCGCACATAGACCAGACGCAGGGTGGAGGAGGTGCCGTTGCCCGTGGCGCGAACCAGGTAGGTCCCGGCCGCAAGGTCCCCTCTTGGAATGAGCTGTGCACGGGTGCCGTTCCCCGGGCGTCGAAGGATCGAGCGGCCCTCAAGGTCCAGCAGTTCGATCGTCCATTCCGGACCAAGTGGACAGGCGCTCCGCAGCCAGGCCATGTCCATCGCCGGGGAAGGCATCATCGGGCCGATGGTGCAGGGGTCTGGTGCGCGGGTCACCACGCTGAGATCACCGAGGTCGCTCGCGTAACCCAGCAACACCAGCCAGACGTGGTTGTCATTGTATGCGTGGCAGTGGACCAGGTCGACGGTGAGCGACGAGGAGCTGTCCGGCACGATCGCGTTCAGGTTCGATACGACATCCGTCCCCGCGATGGCCTGGTCCGCATTGTCGTCGCCCAGGCCGGTCAGGTGCCGGTCCGCATATGCCAGCGCGCCCATCGATCCCCAGCTCGGATCCACCGAGTTCGAGTCCGGCCCATAAAAGGATCCCAGCACCGTTCCGTTCACCGCCACGCGTTCGCAATCCGGGTAGGTGCTGGCGTAGCCGCCAACGATGGCCATGCCGACATCGGCCGCTGTGCGCATCGGAGCGCTCGTGGTCAATGCGTAGGTCACGCTGTCGGCCGCATCCTCCGCGTTCAGCCAGAGGTCCACGTTCATCGGAAGCGCGCCGGGCCGCTCGTAGTTGATCACGAGATAGAACTCCGTCCAGGTGTTGTTGATCGTATGGGCCTGGTGCGGCACTTCCATGGTGTAGAGCGTGTCCGCAGGGTCGATCCATGCGGTGACGTCGCGCGCATGCTCCGCGGAGGCACCGCCGTAGATGCTCTGCCAGATGGGGCTCACCACCGTGGAACTGTCGAAGGTGAACGGGTCGCCATTGAGGGTGATGGTGATCGCCTCCAGCGTGTCGCCCAGATGACCGGCGAACAGCCAGGCCTGCCGGATCGTGGCATCCGCGGGCACGGGCATCACGAAAGCGCCGCTGCCCTCCCCGACGGTGCCCACCGAAAATCCGCCGGAGACCACGCCCCCGTTGAACGCGTCGGAATGGAACAGCACCTGCGCATGCAGCATCGTGGACCCATGGAGCATCCAAGTAAAGATGGCGAACAAGCCCCGGACGCGTGAGGGTGGGCAATGCATGGTGGGGAAAGCAATTTACACCGGGACCGTTCCGACCGACCCGGTGACATCCAGCCGCGAGGTGCAGATCCAGGTCTCCTCGTCCATGCGATTGCTGGCCACCAGCACCGTCCGCCCATCGACGTGGGCCTCCAGCAGCCGCTGCCACCAGGCTATGCCCTCCGTATCGAGGTTGGTGGCCGGTTCGTCCAGCAGCAGGAGGGGCGTGTCGCTCAGGATGGCCAGGGCGAGCTTCAGGCGTTGCTTCATCCCGCTGGAGAAATGGCGCACGGGCTTGTCCAATGCGGCGCGCAGGTAGGCGATGGTGGGCAGGTCGTCCCGGTGGATGCCGCTGCGCAGGGGCTTCATGCGCGCGTGCAGGTCGATGGTCTCGCGCAACGTCAGGTCTTCATAGAGCCCCAGATAGGGCGCGGCGATGCTCACGTGCCGGTACACCTTTTCGATGGGCAACGCCCGGTCATGGAGGCGATGGGCGACCCGGCCCCGCGTCAGGGTCATCGCGCCGGCCACGATCTGCAGCAGGGTGCTTTTGCCGCTACCGTTGGGCCCCAGGATAGCGGTGCGGCAGCCCGCTGCGAACAAGTGGTCCAGTTCCTTCAGCACGGTCTCCCGCCCGAACCGCTTGGTGGCCTTGTTCAGGACGATCTCCATGTCAACCGGGCCTGCGGTCCCCGATCATTCGGCCAGGCCGCGCATGATCCCTTTCGGACTGTTGCGGATGAAATCGAGGATGGTGCCGCGTTCGGGGCTGCGGGGCAGGTTCTGTTCCACCTGCTGCACGGCACGCTCCACGTTGTTGTTGCGCACGAAGATCTCGCGGTAGGTGTCCTCGATGCGGGCGATGGCGTCGTCCTTGAAGCCCCGCCGGCGCAGGCCCACCACGTTCACCCCGACGTAGCTAAGGGGTTCGCGCGCCGCCTTCACGTAGGGGGGCACGTTCTTGCGCACGAGGCTGGCCCCCGCGATGAAACTGTGCGCGCCGATGTGGATGAACTGCTGCACGGCCACGTTGCCCTCCAGGATCGCCCAGTCGTCGATGGTCACGTGGCCCGCCAGGTTCACGCTGTTCGCGATCACCACGTTGCTGCCCACGGCGCAATCGTGCGCCAGGTGCACGTAGGCCATCAGCAGGCAGTTGTCGCCCACGCTGGTCTTCAGGCGGTCGGCCGTGCCGCGGTTGATGGTGACGCACTCGCGGATGGTGGTGCCGTTGCCCACTTCCGCCGTGGTATACTCCCCGGCGAACTTCAGGTCCTGCGGGATCGCGCCGATCACGGCCCCGGGGAACACCTTGCAATCACGCCCGACGCGGGCACCGTCCATCAGCACGGCGCTCGGTCCGATCCAGGTGCCATCACCCACGTGCACGTCGCCGTGGATGGTGGCGAAGGGTTCGATGGTCACGTCCTTGCCGAGCTTGGCGTCGGGGTGGACGTAGGCCAGCTGGTGGATGCTCATGATGCCGGTACGGTGGCTTTGGGTGTGGTGGCCCTGGGAGCGGGCGCCTTGTCACGTGCGATCTGCGCCATCATCTCGGCCTCGATCGCCGGCTGGCCGGACACGTAGCCGATGCCCTTCATGTGCACGATGCCGCGGCGGATCGGTGTGATCAGTTCGAGCCGGAACACCAGCGTGTCGCCCGGCAGCACTTTCCGCTTGAAGCGCACGCCGTCGATCTTCAGGAAATAGGTGGTGTAGTTCTCCGGGTCGGGCACCTGGCTCAGGGCGAAGATGCCGCCCACTTGTGCCATCGCCTCGATCTGCAGCACGCCGGGCATCACCGGGTTGCCGGGGAAGTGCCCCTGAAAGAACGGTTCGTTCAGCGTCACGTTCTTCACCCCGATGATGCTGTGCTCCGTCACTTCCATCACCTTGTCCACCAGCAGGAAGGGATAGCGGTGCGGCAGCATCCGCGTGATGGCGTTGATGTCGTACACCGGCTCCCGGTCCAGGTCGGTGGTGAAGGTGTTCGACCGCTTCTGCCTGCGGATGGTGTCCTTGATGATCCGGGCGAACTCCACGTTCCCGTAATGTCCGGGGCGCGCGGCCAGGATGTGGCCCTTGATCGGCATGCCCACCAGCGCCAGGTCGCCCACGATGTCCAGCAGCTTGTGCCGCGCGGGCTCGTTCAGGAACTTCAGCTCGGTGTTGTTCAACACGCCACGCCCCTTCACCTCCACCTTGGTGTGGTCACGTCCCAGTGCCCTTGCCAGTTCCTCCAGTTCCTCGCGTGGCACGTTCTCCCGCTCCACCAGCACGATCGCGTTGTCGAGGTCGCCCCCCTTGATCAGACCGGCCTTGGCCAGTTGCTCCAGCTCGCGCAGGAAGACAAAGGTGCGGCACGGGGCGATCTCGTCCTTGAACTCGCCGATGTGGTACATGCTGGCGTGCTGCGTGCCGAGTACGGGGCTGCGGTAGTCCACCATCACCGTAAGGCGGAACTCACCGCCCGGGGTCGGCACGCCCAGCATCTCGATGCCCCGCTCGGGGTCCTCGTAGTAAAGGTTCTCCCGCAGCACGAAATACTCGCGCCCTGCGTCCTGCTCCACGATGCCCGCCTGCAGGATCGCATCCACGAAGGGCTTGCTGCTGCCGTCCATGATCGGCGGCTCGGGACCCGTGAGCTGGATCAGCGCGTTGTCCACCTGCATGCCGTACAGCGCGGCCAGCACGTGCTCGCTGGTGTACACCCGCGCGCCGTTCTGCTCCAGCGTGGTGCCGCGTTCGGTGGTCACCACCAGGTCCGCGTCGGCATCCACGATGGGCCGGCCCTCCAGGTCGAGGCGCTGGAACTTGTAGCCATGACCCGCCGGTGCGGGCTGTAGGGTCAGGGTGGCGGGTTCGCCGGTGTGCAGCCCCACGCCCTTCACCTCGACGGCCTTGCCGAGGGTATGCTGCTTGTCGCTCATTCCAAGGGATGTTCGTTCAGGGTGTCCGCGCGGCCCTTCAGCCGTTCCAGTTCCTGTTCCAGGGCATGGATGCGCTGCCGAAGTCCGGGCAGGTCGCGGAACACCACGTAGCTGCGTTTGTAGTCGCCGATGCCGAAGGCGGGGCTGCCCTGCACCACGGCATCATCGGGCAGGTCCGCGCCGATGCCGCTCTGGGCCGCGATCCTCACCCGGTCGCCGATGGTGAGGTGGCCCACGATGCCCACCTGCCCGCCGATCTGGCCGTGGCTGCCGATGCGTGTGCTGCCCGCGATGCCTGTCTGGCTCACCACCACGGTGTGCGCGCCGATCTCCACGTTGTGCGCCACCTGCACCAGGTTGTCCAGTTTCACTCCGGTGCGGATCACCGTGCTGCCCATCGTGGCGCGATCGATGGTGCAGTTGGCGCCGATCTCCACGGCGTCCTCGATCACCACGTTGCCGATCTGCGCCACCTTGATGTAGCGCCCCTCTGCGTCGGGCTGGAAGCCGAACCCGTCCGAACCGATCACCACGCCGCTGTGGATCAGGCAGTCGGCACCGATGCGGCAGCCGTGGTACACGTGCACGCCGGAGTGGATCCGCGTGCCGCGGCCCACGTGCACGTTGTCACCGATGGTGCAGTTGGGAAAGAGCTTCACCCCGTCCGCCAGCACCGCATGGTCGCCCACGTGGCAGAAGGCGCCGATGTACACCCCCTTGCCGATGGTGGCCTTCGGGCTGACGTAGCTGGGCTGCTCGATGCCCTTCTTCTCGTACTGGTGCGCGGCATGCATCTCCAGCAACCTGGCGAAGGCCGCGCGCGGATCGGCCACGCGGATCAGGGTCAGGCTCTTGGGTATGCCGCGCGAGGGTGTGAATCCGGCCTCGACCAGGACCACGCTGGCCTGGGTGCCGTAGAGATGCTCGGTGTATTTCGGATTGGCGAGGAAAGTGAGGGTGCCGGGCCGACCCTCCTCGATCTTCGCCACATCGCTCACGAGCACTTGGGCGTCACCGTCCACCTCACCGTGGAGCAACTGGGCGATCTGTCCGGCGGAGAACTGCATGGGCTGCCCGCGGGAAGGGCATGCGAAGATAGGCGGGCGCGGCGAACCCGCCCGTTCCGGCACGGGTCCGGAAGGGGCTTACTTGGCGTCCTCCTCCGGCGCCTTCTCCTCTTTCTCCACCCGTACCTCCATGCGGTCGCCGTGGCGGCTGACCGTCACCGTGGAGCCTTCCGAGGTGAAGGTGGTATCGCCTTCGAACCCCGACTTCTCCAGCCGGTGGATCGTCATCTCGGTGTTCCCGTCGTGCTTCCATTCCATCATGCCGTGATGGTCGCCCATCATGCCGCGCGCATGCATGCCATCCCGGTCGCCCATGCCGGAGCAGGCTCCGCCATGCGGACAGGCACCGCCCTTCACGCATGCCGCGCCGGACCCGCAGTCGTGGCCGCGCCAGCCATGGCCGCAGCTGCGGCCGATCAGATAGCCTACCGCTCCGAAGAGCAGGCTGAAGACCAGGATCTGTATCCACTTGTTGTTCATCATCGCACGGGGTTGTTGTTCGCTGTACCCAAAGTTACCGCTCCCGCCTTCCCCCGACCCCGTTCACCAACAACCCCTAACCCCTATTCCTTTCCACCAACACACTGCTCCCCTGCGCCGTTGGCATCACCACCAGATCGTTCACGCACACGTGCGGGGGCAGCGCGGTGATGTAGTGGGCCAGCTCGGCGATGTCCTCCCCATGCAACGGCTCGAAGCCTTTGTAGACGGCCTCCGCCTTTTGCGCGTCGCCATGGAAGCGCACGATGCTGAATTCGGTCTCGGCCAGGCCGGGCGCGATCTGCGACACCTTTATCCCGTGGGGCAGCAGGTCGATGCGCATGGCCCTGGTCAGCGCGTCCACCGCGTGCTTGGTGGCGCAGTACACGTTGCCCCTGAGGTACACCTCCTTGCCGGCCACGCTGCCGATGTTGATGATGTGACCGCCGTTCCGGGCGATCATCCGGGGCACCACGGCGCGCGTCACGTACAGGATCCCCTTCACGTTGGTGTCCACCATGCGGTCCCAGTCGTCGGGGTCGCCGTCCTGGATCGGGTCGAAGCCCGCGGCCAGCCCGGCGTTGTTCACCAGCACGTCGATCGCCTGCCATTCGGGCGGCAGCGCGGCGATGGCGCGTTCCACCTCGGACCGTTCGCGCACGTCCATGTGCACGGCGTGGACCACCGTGTCCCCCGCGATGGTGCCGTGCAGGCCCTCCAGTTCCCTGCGCAGGGCCTCGAGGCGGTCGCGGCGCCGGCCGCTGAGGATCACGCGATGGCCTTCGGCCGCAAAGCGGCGCGCCATGGCCTCGCCGAAGCCGCTCGTCGCGCCGGTGATGAGGATGATCTTGGACATGGGCGGAAGGTACGGGGAGGACTTTGCGCTTCCGGATCGCGCTTGCGATGGCGGTCCTTTGGTGCAAGTGTTCGGCTGGCGGAGCCTGATGGCCACTTGTGTCGGGAGCGATGATCCCCGAAGATCTCGTAGATCATTTCGTTGTACGACCGGTCCATGCGACCTATCTTTCCAATGGGATGAGCAGGATCTACAAATTCGCCGATCCGGTGGGTATCTATTTCATCTCCTGCGCCACGGCCGGTGGGTTGGACCTGTTCCTGCGCGGGGCCTGCGGAGATCTTCCGGCCCAGGCAGCAACTGGCAGGGATGCATCGTCCATCCTGCGGGGACGTAAATGTTCCGTTGAACAATGAAGAGCTGGGCACTTCCATTGGTTCTTGGGCTGATCTGGCCGAGCTGTATCATGGCTCAGCCGACGTTCCAGAATATCTACTACAGTGTTGGCAGCCTTAAGCTGATCGAGCGATCTGACCATCGGATCCTGGCTGGTCTTGCTTATGGTCCGGGGATATCGAACTTGGATGCCAACGGGATGATCAATTGGACCAATTGCTATTGGCGTGACTCGCTGCTTGCACAGCAGAGCTTACGGATGTACTCGGAGAATGAGATCTATTTCGTTACCGGGTTCGAGAAGGACTCATGTACAGCGGTATTTGGGAACGTGACCGTTCCTCACACATACCCATTTATTGGAAAAATGGACTCCTTAGGAAATGTCATTGCAGGTCATTACTATGAGTTGAATGGTGAAGCCTGCTGGTATTTGGCCGTAGGATTGGAGGTAACTGCTGACAATAACGTGATCGCGTGGGGTGCAGGTGAAGCTGGAGCGCAGAAGAGGATCTTTGCTCTAAGGGTCGACTCGACCGGCGAGGTTGTTTGGGCACGGGACTTTGATCAGGTCGGTAGCTTCCAGTTCATCAAGGAGTTGCCGAGTGGTGACCTGTTGGCCGGCATCAATGTGCTTGGAGTAGGGGCAGTACTGGCGCGTATGGATGCCAACGGTACGATCATTTGGTCCAGATCCTATGTTCAACCCAGGGGCGTGGTGCACGATGCGGTCGTTGGATCGGACAGTTCGTTCATCATCACGGGATCGACGGATACGTTCCATGCCTACTTCCCGGATCCATTACCGGCTGGATACGATCCCAGGCTTTTCATGATGAAATTGAACGGTGCGGGTGATGTCCAATGGTGCAAGGGGTATGACGTTGATCCCTATGTGTGGTATACGTCGCAGTTCTCAAGGATCGAACGCACCAATGATGGTAATTACGTGGTCCTGGCGAACATCGGTTACCGGGCCAATGGTCTGAACTACGACTTCTTCAGCAGGCCGCTCCTCATGAAGACGGACCTCAACGGGGACACGCTTTGGACACGTGCGATGGGCGCCAATAGCTATGCCTACCGGACCGCTGATCTGCTCGCCTATTCGGATTCGGGGTTCGTATTCAGTGGCATTGTTTGGGGTGATCTTCCGCTCGGCAACACTGGATTACCGTACGTCATTAAAACGGATCCACTAGGCCATTATCCCTGTGCCGAGCAACCGCAAGCCATGCAGGTAATGGATCTATTCCCCACGGATAGCAGCATTACGCTCACCTCGGTCGATGGCGCAACGATGTATCCGCTTCTTGTAGGCGATACGATATTCGATCCGCTCATCGTGTTTGACGGATGCGCGATAACAACACAGATCAGGGCCGTTCCGCAGCGTAGGTATCGCCTGTATCCCAACCCCAACACCGGTCACTTCACCGTCGAGTTCCCCGATCCGCTCCGCGTTGACTGTTCCTATGCGGTGTACGACGCGCTGGGGCGGCTGCTGCTCCAACGCCCGCTGGCCAAGGGACAGGAGACCGAGGAGATCGACCTGTCGCGGTTCGGGAAGGGCACCTACCTGATCCGCTTCAACACACCGGATGATGTATGCCATGAACGGGTGGTGGTGCAATAGGAGGGGATATCCAGGATGCCGCTGGGCGGCCAGGCCATCGGTAACTGCTGTGGGCGGTGACCCTGCGATGATGACGGGCAGGATGGCATTGGTCGTGTGTTCCTGGATGGTCCTTGATGCAGCTGCTGTCCAAGCCCAACAACCTTTCGAAAAGATCTACGATGCGGGGGCTTCATACCAACTGAAGCTGGTCGAGCTAAGTAGCACGAACCTACTAACTGGTCTAGCTTGGTATCCCGGAGTGTCCTTGTTGGATAAGGATGGGAACTTCATTCAATTCAATTGTTTTTATGGGGATTCTTTATTGGGATTGATCTCTTTTCAGAAGCACTTTGATAATGAATTCTATATCGCAACAACATATCGCAAGGACTCGTGTTCCTCACTCGGTGGGACCATCATCCTATTCAGTCATCCCGCGATCGGGAAGATGGATTCACTGGGCAATATCCTCTCGCTGTATTACTATCCCTTCAATTCGGATCACTGTGGGAATATTCCAGGCGACCTGACCATCACCAACGACGAAGGCGCAGTTGTATGGGGCGGGACTAATAGCTTTTATGCGCTAAGGGTTGATTCCAATTTGACGCCTGTATGGGCGAGGCGGTTCAATAGTGTTGGTCAGTTCCGGTTCATCAAGGAACTACCTGGCGGTGACCTGCTCGCAGGTTTTGACATGGATACGGCTGGCGCGTCAGTGGCGCGAATGGATGCGGCCGGGAACTTCCTCTGGTGCAAGTCCTACATGCGACCAACAGGCAAGATCCACGATGCGGTCATCGGGTCGGATAGCTCGTTCGTCATCACGGGCTATACCGCCTCCTCGAGCGGGCGTAAGCTGTTCATGATGAAATTGAATGGCGCCGGTGAGGTGCAGTGGTGCAGGGGCTATGACAGCGCCCCCTATTCATGGTATGTCTCACAGTGGTCGCAGATCGAACGCACCCTCGATGGGAAATACGTTGTGCTTGCCACACTGGGTGAGCCTGGTGTCGATTTCTTCTTCCGCCCTTACCTCATGAAGACCGATCTGAGCGGCGATACGCTCTGGACGCATTCCGTAGGAGCTAGCGGCTATTCATATTATACACGTGATCTGTTGACTGTTTCTGATGGAGGGTTCATGTTCAGTGGCATCGTGTGGGGCGACCTCCCGGAGGGGAACTCCGGCCTGCCCTACATCTTTAAAGCCGATTCCTTGGGCCATTTCCCCTGTTTGGAAGAGCACTATCCGATCACCGTTTCCAACCTCTTTCCCACGGACAGCAGTTTCACCCTCACTTCGGTGGATGGGGCCACGATGTATCCGGCCTACGCGAACGATACCCTCTTCGATCCGCTCAACGTCTACGGTGCGTGCAATATCACCTCCGTTCAGGACCACCGCGGGCGCAGGCTCATGCAGCTACACATCCATCCAAACCCCAACACCGGTCGCTTCACCGTGGAGTTCCCCGATCCGCTCACGGTGGACAGCTTCTATTCGGTGTACGATGCGGTGGGGCGGTTGCTCTTCCAACGCCCGCTGGTCAAGGGTCGGGAGACCGAGGAGATCGACCTGTCGCAGTTCGGGAAGGGTACCTATCTGATCCGCTTCAACATGCCGGAGGCGGTGAGCCAGGAACGGGTGGTGTTGCAATAGAAAGGGGATCGGTGTGCGGGGCCTGGGTGACCAACCCGGTCGTACCTCCGTACCTTGAGCGGATGACCCCCGCCCTGCGTCCGCTGCTCCCCGTCCTGTTCTCCTGCGTGCTCCTGCCGGCCGCCGCCCAATTCCAGGTGCTGCCCACGCTGGACAATGTGTGGATCCCCATGCGCGACGGCGATTCCCTCCAGGCCGACGTGTACATCCCGGCCGGTGTGGATAGCGCCCAGGTGATCCTGGTGCAGACGCCCTACAACAAGGACCTCTATTCGCTGGGCCTGCCGATGGGCGTGGGCTGGAACGTGGACGACCAGCCCTACATCTGGGTGTTCGTGGACTGGCGCGGTTTCTACGGCAGCAGCAATGCCGACCCCAATGGCAGCACGCACGGGGAAGATGGTTACGACGTCTGCGCATGGATCGCCCAGCAGCCCTGGCACCGGGATCGCATCGGCACGTGGGGGCCCAGCGCCCTGGGCAATGTGCAATGGCTGACGGCGGCGGAACATCATCCGGCGCACACCTGCGCGGTGCCGCTCGTTTCCGACGCGCAGCAGGCCTACACGAGCTATTATACCGGAGGTGTCCTGGAGGAGGCCCGGCTGGGATCGCTGGTGTTGCTCGGATTCCTCTCGTCCTTGATCATCACCACCAACCCGTACTACAACGGCATCTGGCAGGCGGTGGAGGCGGGCACCTGGTTCCCGCCCAACGTGGCGATCCCCACGCTGCAGATCGGCGGCTGGTACGACCATCATGCCGACCGCATGATCGACATCTACGCCGCCACGCGCACCGAGGCGGATCCAGCGGTGCAGAACGAACAATGGCTCCTGATGGGCCCCTGGGTGCATGGCGGCACCGGACCCGCCTCCGTGGGCACGCTGCAGCAGGGCGAGCTGACCTACCCGACCGCGCAACGCATGAACGACTCGCTCGCCTGGCGGTTCTTCAACTACTACCTGCTGGATTCGGCGAACGGCTGGGACACCAGCCCGCGCGTGACGTACTTCGAGATGGGGGGCAACGACCAATGGCACACCACCAACGACATGGACTTCGCGGCGACGGGCACCACACCCCTCTTCCTCGATGCCGGCGGGGCGCTCAATTCAACGGGCGGTGCAGGCCAGACGGGTCTCACCTGCGATCCGGCTGACCCGAGTCCCACCATCGGCGGGGCCACCTTGAACCTGGACCTGGACCAGGGCCCCTACGACCAAACGCCATTGGAGGCACGCACCGACGTGGTGACCTTCCGTACCGGGGCGCTCACCGCGCCCCTGGCCAACACCGGCCGCATCGTGGCCGATCTGTACGTGAGCGCCGACCAGCCCGATTGCGACATCGCCGTGCGCCTGGCGGACGAATATCCCGACGGCCGGAACATGCTGATCACCGACGGCATCCGGCGGATGCGCTTCCGCACGGGATACACCCAGGCGGACGAGCAGTTCATGACGCCGGGCATCGTGTACAACGTGCAGGTGGACCTGCCCTTCACCTGCTACACCTGGCTGCCGGGGCATCGCCTGAAGATCTATGTCAGCGGCAACAACGCGATCCGCTATCACGTGAACCAGCAGAACGGCGGACCGATGTACCTGCCCGGCGATACCAACGTGGCGGTGATCACGGTGCACCACGACGCCACCTACCCGAGCACCATCACGCTGGCGGGCAGCAATGCGCCGCTCGGCCTTGCCGCGCACGATACCGGGGAACTGCGGGTATTCCCATCACCCGTGTCCGACATCCTTCATGCGGAGGGTGTGCATGGCCCCTGGACCATCGTGGATGCCGATGGCCGGACCGTGCTGCAAGGCCAGCGTTCGACGTCGGCGATCGACGTGCGCTCGCTGACTTCGGGACCCTACCTGCTGCGATCGATCACGGCACATGGGCGGCCGGTGAGCGCCCGGTTCATCCGGCGCTAGCGCGCGGTGATCGCCCGGCCACGGGCGTTCGCGCAGGCTCAACGCATCTGCTCGATCGGAGCAGGTGCTTCCTGCACGCGCTTCGAGAACACCGTCGCCACGATGGCACCGGCCACCACCATGCCCACGACGATCAGGATGATCCACCGTGCGGCCGGCATGTCATCGGGTTCACGATCGCGAAGGCCTTCGGGCAGTGGCCCGGGCGGATGGAAATGCTTGTCAGCTGCCATGGTACTTGGTCATTGGTCCGGGCACCATCGTCCAAGGACCATGCCCACGCACCGATCGGCGGTCCGGGCGGAAACCCGTGTGGAACGCGCTCCCCGATCGGGGGATCAACGCCGCTGTGGCGGGCCTACTTGTTGATCTCCGCCGTGCGTACCTGGTCCACACTGAACGATGCGCCGTCCGGCGTGAACGGCTGCTTGGTGCTCTCGATGAAGGCATCGTTCCACACCACGGTGAGCGTGGTGAACTGCATGTCGGCGATCCGCCCGGGGATCTCCGCAACCAGGTCGAAGTTGTCGTCCTCACCGGTGCTCAGCAGCGTCGGCTTCGCCTTGCTGTTTGCGTTGGCATAGACCTGACCGGCGGGGATCTTCACGCTGATGCGGGCGGGGTCCACGATGCCCACGCCGCTGCCGGCATATTTCACGTTGAACTTCCCCACGGTGCGCTTCGTGCTTTGTTCCCGGTCACGCAATTCGATGGTGAAGGGACCTTCCGTCACCGAGTTGATCGCCGGTGGCAACGTGAATTCGCCGGGCGTGATGGTGTTGCCTTTCGCCGAGGCCACCTCGAACCCGTCCGCGAAGTCGATGCTCCAGCTCTCCTTGTGGTAGTCCGATCCGCCCTGCAGGTTCAGGGTGCGTGCCGCATCGTCATGGGGCTTCAGCATGAAGGGCTTCTCGCTGAAACCGTAGTTCTTCCCGTCCATCGATACCTTGAACTTGCCCGGGTCGACGAAAATGAAATCGCCGGTCTTGTTGGTCACCTTGAACCGGAACTTGCAGAAACCGATCTCCGCCAGCACGTCCTTCATTTCGATCTTCACATGATCGTCCTCCACGATCACGTCCGAATAAGCGAACCGGTGGTCGGGCTTGTAGGGCTTGTCCTGCGCCCGCACGGCGGTGAAGGTCAGCAGTGCGCAGGGGATCGCGAGAAGGAAGGGGGCGTGGTTCCGGTGCATGGGTCCTGGGGTTTTCGGTGCGCCCGGCAAGCGGCGTGCCGCAATGTTAGGAATTCGGACAGCGGGCCGGATCTCCACGGCCACCGATACCTTTCAACCCTCCATGCGAACGCACACGCTCTTGTTCCTTTCCTTTTACCTCTTCCTATCGGCTGCCACCTATGCCTGGGGTCCCACCGGCCATCGGGTGGTGGGCACCATCGCCGAGCGGCACCTCACGCCCCGGGCACGCCGGGCCATCCACCAGTTGTTGGGCGATACCTCCCTGGCCTGGGTGAGCACCTGGATGGACGAGGTGCGCAGCGATCAGCGCTACGACGACACGCACGACTGGCACTGGGTGACCATCCCCGATGGCGCGACCTATGCCTCCAGCGAGAAGAACCCGAAAGGCGATGTGATCGAGGCGATCGGTCGCATGGAGGACATCCTGCGCAGCGATACGGCCTCCGTTCCGCGCAAGCGGGAAGCGTTGAAGTTCCTGGTACACCTGGTCGGCGATCTGCACCAGCCGCTGCATGTGGGTCGCGGGGATGACAAGGGTGGCAACACCGTGCAGGTGCAGTGGATGGGCCATGGCTCCAACCTGCATCGCGTGTGGGACAGTGACATGGTGGATCAGGAGGCGCTCAGCTACACCGAACTGGCGGCGGCGCTGGACCACGTGGACAAGCAGCGCTGCCGCGCGATCCAGCTGGGCGGCCCGGCGGACTGGGCGTTGGAGGACATCGCCCTGCGAGACGGCATCTATGATCTCGGCACCGACAACAACATCGGTTACAGCTATCTGTACCGCAACTGGCCCGTGGTGCAGGAGCGGTTGCTGACGGCGGGCGTGCGGTTGGCGGGGATCCTCAACGCGGTGTTCCGATGACCGGTCAAGGTGCCTCGATCGGAGGAGCCTCCCGTGATCGCGCACGGATCCGATAGGCGATCGTCACGCCGAAGCCGCGCTGGTACAGCTGCCCGCTGACCGGCTTGAACAGGTCCGTCAGCCCGACGCGATAGAACAACCTTGCCTCCAGGGCATTTCCATTGCTCAGCGGCAGATCGCCGCCGAAGCCCACTTCGGGGACCACCTGCAGGCCGCGGAATCGTTCGGTACTGCGCGCCTCGTCCAGGTCCAGGTCGACGGTGTCCCGGGCGGACGTGCTGTGAACAGTGCCGGTCTCCCAGCTGCGCAGCGGTGTGCCGATCCGAAAGCCCGGGTATAAGAAGAGCTGGTGATCGCCCTTCAGGTCGATGTCGATCCGCAAACCGACGGACCCCGTGAGGATGCGGACGCGCAGGTCCAGGCGTTCCTCGCCGTCGGTCGAAATGGCGTATTGGTCCATCCGGAACAGCTGATAGTCCGCGGCGAGCAGCAAGTCGATCCGCGCGCGACCGGGGTGCGCCAGCGCATAACCCAGACAGGGTCCCATGAAAAAGTGGCCCACGGTACGGCCCTCACCGGTGAAACCCGGATCGCTCACGTACCGATAGTTCGGTGCGCCGGCGGACCATTCGAGCGCGACCTCGGATTGGCCTCGTGCGGCGCCCCACGCGATCGCGAAAGCATACATCAGGAAATGGCCGCGCACCATCACGGCGGAAGATATCGTTCACGCGGCCCATGCCGGTGAGGGATCGCGCACGGATGCACAGCTCCGACCTCCCATCGGTCACATTACCACGATCGCGGTATTGTGGCGGGCCGTTGGCCGGACCTGCTTTGCACCCACCGATACCCGACCCGCATGCCCACCGCCATCGAAGAGCCCACCGAGATCCTGCGGAAACGCTGGGAGGACCTACGCGCAGCCGAACCGCATTTGCGCATCCGCAACGCGGCGTCCCGGCTGGGCGTGAGCGAACTGGAACTGCTCGCCACGCGAACAGGTGCGGGTGCGGTGCGGTTGCGGCCGGACTTCCGTGACCTGCTGGCCGAGGTGCACACGCTCGGTCGCGTGATGGCCCTCACCCGGAACGAGCATGTGGTGCACGAACGGAAGGGGACCTATGCGAACCCCACGCTCGAAGGCCACGTCTGGTTGTTCCTCGGTCCCGAGATCGATCTGCGCATCTTCCCGGACCAGTGGGCGGAGGCATTCGCCGTGGAGGAGGAGGGCCAGGGTACGGTGCGCCACAGCCTGCAGTTCTTCGCGAAGGACGGCGGTGCGGTGCACAAGATCTATCTGACCGGAGCGAGCGACAAAGCGGCTTACGACGCCCTCGTGCACCGGTTCCGTGCGGAAGATCGATCGGCGATGCTCAATGTCCGGCCCGCGCCGGCGCCGCGTCCGGAGCGCCCCGATGCGGAGATCGACGCGGCGGGGTTCCAGCAGGGCTGGCGCGACCTGAAGGACACGCACGACTTCTACCAGTTGTTGCGCAAGTTCGGCGTCAGCCGCACCCAGGCCCTGCGGCTGGCTCCGGAGGGCGACTTCGCCGTGCGGGTGACCACGGGCGCATTGCGGTATGTGCTGGGTGAAGCGCACCGACGCACACTACCGATCATGCTCTTCGTCGGCAACCCCGGCATGCTGCAGATCCATAGCGGCGAGGTGGGCCCGTTGGTCGACGCACGGGGCTGGATGAACATCCTGGACAGGGACCTGAACCTCCATGTGCGGGAGGAGGCGATCGCACAATGCTGGGTGGTGCGCAAGCCCACGGTGGACGGCATCGTCACCGCGCTGGAATGCTACGACGCGACCGGGGAGATGATCATCCAGGTCTTCGGCAGGCGCAAACCCGGGATCCCGGAACTGAACGCATGGCGCACGTTGATGTGGGAGGTGGAAAAGGCGATGAAGGCATGAACGGCGCGGGATCCACCACGATGCGCGACCCGACAAGTGATCGCGAACGGCCGCGCAGGCGGCAATGGCTGAAACGGCTTGGTTGGGCGGGCTTCCTCTTCTTCCTGATCAAGGGTTTGGTCTGGCTGGCGGTCTTCCTCGGCGTGGGGAAGTGGCTGCTGGGTTGAGCACGGCTCAGATCTTCACGTCCTGCATCCAGCGCGGCCAGGCCAGGTAGTGCTTCTCCACCGGTGAGGCCAGCGCGGCGATCCCCAGGTTGTCGCTGGCCTCGGCGATGTCGCGCAGGGAACCGTCCTTGTACAGCAGCTCGATCATGTCCTGCTCCTGGTCGTACGCATTGTTCACGATGCTGCCGGTGAGCACGAAATGCGCGGCCTCCTCCAGGCCGATCCCGAGATGGTCGGACACCCTCCGTCGCAGGTCTGCGATCCGTTCCATGTCCCAGGCCGTCGGCGAGAGCCGGATGTGCAGGTTGCGCCGCTGCACCAGGTCGGTCGCGAGTTGGGCGAGCACCTCGTCGGGGTGGCGGCACCACACCTTCACGGCGGCCATGATGTCGTGGTCGTCGAGCCGAAGGAAGTCGGACAATACCTCCTTGTCGGCGAAGGATCCCCGGTCGTGATGCGTGCTGAGGAAACGCAGCAGGGCGGGGGAGGCGAAGACCTCGCCGCCCTGCATGGCGAGCTGCTTCGCGCGCCGCAGGGTTTCGACGAGCATCAGTTCACAGGCCACCACGGTCTTGTGCAGGTACACCTGCCAGTACATCAGGCGGCGCGCCACCAGGAACTTCTCGATGCTGTAGATCGCCTTTTCCTCCACCACCAGCCGGTCGTTCACCACCTGCAGCATCTTGATGATCCGGTCCCCGCCGATGACGCCTTCACTCACACCGGTGTAGAAGCTGTCGCGATTGAGGTAGTCGAGCCGGTCCACGTCCAGCTGGCTGCTCACGAGCTGGTGCAACGCACGGCGTGGGTGGGCATCGCGGAAGATCCGCAGTCCCGTGGTCAGGGCTCCGCCGAACTCGGCGTTGAGGGCGTCCATCACCAAGGCGCTCACGTCCTCGTGGCCGATGCCCTCCACCAGGCTGTGCTCGAGTGCGTGGCTGAAGGGGCCGTGGCCCACGTCGTGCAGCAGGATCGCGATCGCCGCCCCGAGGGCCTCCTCATCGTCGATGGCGTGGCCCTTGTCGCGCAGGGTGGCAACGGCCTGGCCCATCAGATGCATCGCGCCCAGGGCGTGGTGGAAACGGGAATGCAGGGCGCCGGGATAGACCAGGTGGGAGAGGCCCAGCTGTTTGATGTAGCGCAGCCGTTGGAACCACGGGTGATCGATCAGGCGCAGCACCGTGTCGTCCGGCACGGTGATGAAGCCGTAGATCGGATCGTTCAGGATCTTCCTGCTCACCTCCGCGGAAGGGGTTGGGGGCGACGCCGTAACTTCACGGGCCGAAAATAGCGGTGATCGCGGCCAATGCAGGCCGAACAAGCCGCTGGAGAAGACCCATATGTCCGTAAAGATCCTTTGGGCCGACGACGAGATCGACCTGCTGCGCCCGCACGTCCTGTTCCTGCAGGAGAAGGGCTACGATGTCGATACCGTGAACAACGGCCTTGATGCGTTGGAACAAGCCGGGAAGAAGGAATACGACATCGTTTTCCTGGACGAGAACATGCCCGGGTTGAGCGGTCTGGAGACCCTCAGTCGCATGAAGGGCACACAGCCTTCGGTGCCCGTGGTGATGATCACCAAGAGCGAGGAGGAGCACATCATGGAGGAGGCCATCGGCAGCAAGATCAGCGACTATCTGATCAAACCGGTGAACCCCAACCAGATCCTGCTCTCGATCAAGAAGAACCTCGAGACCCGTCGGCTGGTCAGTGAGAAGACCACCAGCGACTACCAGCGCGAGTTCCGCCAGTTGGGCATGCGCCTGGGCGATCGCCTGAGCAGCACGGACTGGATGGCGCTGTACAACGAACTGGTCCGCTGGGAACTGGACCTCAACCGCAACGCGGATCCGGGCATGGCCGAGATCCTGCGCAGCCAGTGGAACGAGGCCAACGAGCTCTTCAGCCGCTTTGTGGCGGACAACTATGTGGACTGGGTGAACGGCCGCGGCGACGACGTGCCGCTCCAGAGCCACGTGCTCTTCAAGACGAAGGTCGCACCGTTGATCGACGAGAAGCAGGGTCCGCTCTGGATGGTGCTGATCGACAACCTGCGCCTCGACCAATGGCGCGTGCTCGAGCCCATCATCAATGAGGATTTCCGCGTCGAGGAGCAGGGCCTCTTCTTCAGCATCCTGCCCACGGCCACGCAATATGCACGCAACGCCCTGTTCGCCGGCATGCTGCCCAGTGAGATCGAGAAGCGGTTCCCGGGCAAGTGGATCAGCGAGGACGAGGAGGGCAGCAAGAACGCCCATGAGGAGGAGTTCATCGGCGGGCAATTGCAGCGCCTGGGGAAGAACGTCAAATTCAGCTACCACAAGATCGTGAACCTGTCCCAGGGTCGGAAGCTGGCCGACAATGTGGACAACCTGCAGGGCAACGCCCTCAACGTCATCGTCTACAATTTCGTGGACATGCTGAGCCACGCCCGCACGGAGATGGAGGTGATCCGCGAGCTGGCGGAGGACGATGCCGCCTACCGGAGCCTGACACGGAGCTGGTTCGAGCATTCGCCGCTGCGCGACATTCTCAGGGGGATCGCCCAGCGCAAGGGCCGGCTCGTGATCACCACGGACCATGGCACCATCCGGGTGGACCAGCCCAGCAAGGTCGTGGGCGATCGCAACACCAACACCAATCTGCGGTACAAGCACGGGCGCAACCTCACCTACGAGGGCCGCGATGTCCTGGTGATCAAGGACCCGGCGAAGGCCTTCCTGCCGCGTGCGAACGTCAGTACCACTTACATCTTCGCAAAGAAGGACCTCTTTTTCGTGTACCCCAACAACTACAACCACTTCGTGAACTACTTCCGGCACACCTTCCAGCACGGGGGGATCTCCATGGAGGAGATGATGGTGCCCGTGGTGGTGCTGAAGGCCCGCTGACCCATGAGCACCGTTCTCACGCTGGACCGCCCCGATGAGGCCAAGGACCTCGCCGCGGCCCTGTTGCATGCCTGCCCGAACAAACGCGTGTTCGCCATCCGCGGTGAACTGGGCGCCGGTAAGACCACCCTGATCAAGGCGCTTTGCGCGGAACTGGGCGTGGAGGACGAGGCGACCAGTCCGAGCTATGCCATCGTCAACGAATACCGTGCGCCGGGTAAGGGCACCGTCTACCACTTCGACCTGCACCGGCTGAAGGACGCCGGTGAGCTCGAGGGAATCGGTTTCGAGGAATACCTCGACAGCGGCAGCTACTGCTTCGTGGAATGGCCGGAGGTCGCGGCGAAGCGGCTGCCCCCGGACACCGTGGAGCTTCGCTTCGAGGTGAACCGTGACGGCGTACGCGCCATCCATCTCAAGCCATGAGCCCCTCCAGCGAACTGCTGAAGCAGCTGGCCCGCGAAGCCGTGCTGGTGCCCCAGGAGGAGGTGCTGGAAGTCGGCCGTCGCAAACAGGACCTTTTCATCGGTATTCCCAGGGAGACCAGCTTCCAGGAACACCGCGTGCCCTTGACACCCGCCGCCGTCGGTGTGCTGACGGGTCGTGGGCATCAGGTGGTGATCGAACGCAACACCGGCGAGGCAGTACAGTTCCAGGACAGCGACTACAGCGAGGCCGGCGCCCGGATCGTCGACGGCCCGGAGGAGGTGTTCAAGGCCGACATGATCCTGAAGGTGGCGCCGCCCAGCCATAAGGAGATCGAGATGCTGCGCCACAAGCAGATCCTGATCTCCGCGCTCCAGCTCACGGTGCAACCCAAGGACACGTTGAAGCGGATGATGGAGAAGCGCATGACCGCCGTGGCATGGGACTTCATCAAGGACCGGGAGGGCATCTATCCGATCATCCGCGCCATGGGCGAGATCGCGGGTACCGCCAGCATCCAGGTGGCGGCCGAATACCTCGGCGCCGAAAAGGGCGGGCCAGGGTTGATGCTCGGCGGCATCTCGGGCGTGGCCCCCGCCGAGGTGGTGGTCATCGGCGCGGGCACCGTGGGCGAGTTCGCCACACGCGCGGCCCTTGGTCTGGGTGCCAACGTGAAGGTGTTCGACAAGAGCATCTACAGGCTGCGGCGTCTGCAGAACGACATCGGACAGCGCCTGTGGACATCGGTGGTGCAACCCGAGGAACTGAAGAAGGCCCTGCGCCATGCCGACGTGGCGATCGGCGCGCTCCGACCTGAGCATGGCCGCACCCCCATGGTGGTGGGCGAGGACATGGTGCGCGACATGAAGGCGGGTTCCGTGATCGTGGACGTGAGCATCGATCGCGGTGGAACGTTCGAGACCTCGGAGGTCACCACGCATACCGATCCCGTTTTCAAGAAATATGGCGTGATCCATTACTGCGTGCCGAACATGGCCAGCCGTGTGCCGCGCACGGCGAGCTACGCCCTGAGCAACATCTTCGGACCCCTGCTGTTGAGCATGGGCGAACGCGGCGGTTTCGCCGATCTGATCAAGCGCGATCCCGGCCTGCGCCACGGCGTTTACCTCTACAACGGCTCCCTGACGAACAGCGTGCTCGGCGAAGCGTTCAAGCTGCCGTACAAGGACCTGGACATCCTGCTGGCGGCGTTCTGAGCGACGGACGCATGACCTTCCAACGCCGGCTCCAACTGTATCTCTTCGGCCTCGTGCTCGGCGGTGTGCTGTCCTACCTCATTTTCGGCCAGCGCCTGTTCAATGCCGGCTGGATGCCGGAGGACCGGATCCGCCTGCGTTTGGAAAGCACGCTGGTGAAAGGGCGCCCGGAAGCCCTGGGGAGATTGCGGTCGTGGAACGCCGACCTCGGCACCCTGCGCGGTCGGATGAAGTCCGCCGACGTGGTGCTCAAAAGAACGGAGCGCCGGGGTGACAGTCTTTTCTACCACATCGATCTGGACGTGAACGGTCATCCGGCCACCCTCGAGGTGCTTGCGTTCAAGAACTACGATACCGACAGCACGGCAACGCTTTGGGAATTGCGGGAGCGTTGATCGCTCATGTCGCCCGCAACACCACGATGTGGCGTTCGTGGCTCATGAGGTAGAGGCGGTTCCCGGATCGCCGGCAACCCTCGGCCTGCTCCAGGGCATGGAACAACTTGCGTTCGATCAGTCGTGCATAGCCGCACGGCGCGACACCAGGACGCAGCTCCGCGAACCGCATGTGCCCCTCCACCACGGCCCATCTGCCGGTGAACGTGCCGCATTCCGATCGGCCCTCGACCCGCCCATCAGGAAGGATCCGCAGTTCGAGTTCCACGCCCACAAGACCGAGATCGTCATCGAAGACGCGGTCGATATGCCAGGTCCCCGAAGGGTCCGCGACCACACCCTTGAACACGATGCTGGAGAGCAAAGGCGCCCAAAGCACCAGGATCCACGAACGGAGAAGCAGTGTTCGCCACATCGCTTCGCACGGACTTTGACCAAAAGTTAAACCCGTGCCGGTCGGGTCGGTGCCCGCCTGTGACGGAAAGTGAGGCGTGGTGCGGAACGAAGGACAGGTGATATACAGGTCCGGAACGATCCGCTAGTACAACGCCATGTCGAACCGTCGCCGGTGCGACCGCGTCAACGGATGCGCGGGACCGAGGTGTTCGAACAGGGCCACGCAAAGCCGGCGGGCCAACTCGTCGGCGTAGGGTTTGTCGCGCAGCACCACCTCGATCAGCCGCTCCAGGGCGCTGTCCATGTCGTGCTGGTGCAGTGCCTCCAGCGCTTCGGCCATGGATGCACGCGCAGCACCTTCGGGCAGGGTGGCCACTTCGCGCATCAGCGCATCCGAAAGGACAAGGAGTGTCTCCGCCCCATCGAGATGGCCATGATGCGCCAACAATTCCCGGACGCGCCCCGGATCGTCGAACACGATGGCACGCGCGAGAAGGACACGGGCTTCCTCGACCTCCGGCATTTCCCGGACGATCCCTTCGAGCAGCGTAGTGGCTTCCTTTTCCCGGCCCGCTTCCAATAGGGAACGCGCTTCCGCGAGCCGTTCACCGCCCGGGGTGGGCAGATGGGCTTCGATCCACGCGAGGAGCTGGGCTTCCGGAAGGGCTCCGGCCAGTTCCGCGATCACCGCTCCCTTGTGGAACAATTTCAACGCGGGGATGCCACGCACCTGGAATCGCTCCGCCAGAGCGGGGTTCGCCTCCACATCCACCTTCACCAACTCCCATCGGCCATCGGCCTCATCGGCGAGCTTCTCCACGATGGGACCGAGAAAGCGGCAGGGACCGCACCATGCGGCCCAGAGATCCACCAATACCGGAACATCCGCGCTACGCGCGATCACCTGCCGCTCGAAGTCGGTCACTTCACGATCGATCCGTGCCGTGGTCGTCATTCGTATCCTCGGTTCCCCGTCTCGGCACGAGCATTCCCCCGGTGAAGTAGCCCATTACGCCGCCGTAGAGCATCGAACGCCACCACACGCTGGTGATCAGGCAGCCGTTCTCGCAACCGACGTAGTGCCACCAAGCCAGACCCGCGAGCGCACCCGCGAGGATCCATGCACCGGTGATCGTCCATGCCTTCATGGAACAAAGGTCCGGTCGGCTGTGTTCGTTGAAGGGTGATGTCGGTCACCTTTCCACCACTTTCCGTTCGATGTCGGAGATCCCCGCTCCGTCGGTCCGGTTTCCCGTTCCATCCGGTGGCGATTTCCGAATGCGGTGGCGAAGCGCGAACTTTTGCGCATGGAAAGACGCGATTTCCTCCTGACCGGCTGCCGGGCATGCGTTGCCCTGGCCGCCATCCCGGCGCTCGCCGCGTTGGAAAGCTGTGGCTCGGCCAAGGCGATCACCGCCGAACCGGCCCCAGGCTCGAACCTGCTGAACATCCCCCTTTCCGATCTCGCGGAGCAGAACGCGGTGCGGGTGAACACCAAGGAGCTCGGCAGCGATCTTCTGGTGGTGAAGGAAGCGGATGGCTCCTACAAGGCGCTGCTGCTCAAATGTACCCACAAGGGTGGGCCGCTGAAGCAGGAAGGGCAGGTGCTCCATTGCTCCTGGCACGGCAGCGAGTTCGATCTGGAGGGCAAGGTGACGAACGGCCCGGCCACCTCACCGCTGAAGACCTTCCCCGCCACGGTGGTGGACGGCCAGGTGCAGGTGAACCTCGGCTGAGGGCCGCAGGTGTTCGCAGAGCGCTGCGCGTTGCGGCTCAACGTGCCGCGCGCCTGAGCCGCTCTTGCCCGATCAGCCCCAGTTCGCGGCCGGTCTGGCCCGCCACACTGGTGTTCTCCGCGGCGCGCCGGATCAGATAGGGCAGCACCTCGCGCACCGGACCGTACGGCACGTACTTGGCCACGCGATAACCGGCCGCGGCCAGGTTGTAGCTGATATGGTCGCTCATCCCCAGTAGTTGGGCGAACCAGGTGCGTGGGTCGTTCCGGGCGATGCCGTTCTCGTCCAGGAGCCGGGCCAGCAAGAGGCTGCTCTTTTCGTTGTGCGTTCCGGCCATCACACTGATCCGGGCGCGGTTCGCCACGCAGAACGCGATCGCGGCATCGTAGTCGCGGTCCACCGCGGCCTTGTCCGCATGGATGGGGGAGGGGTATCCCTTTTCCGTCGCACGTTCCCTTTCCTTTTCCATGTAGGCACCGCGAACGAGCTTCATGCCGATATGGAACCCTTCCCGTGAGGCCCTGTCATGGAGCATGTGCAGATAGGCAGACCTGTCGTGCCGGTAGAGCTGGATGGTGTGGAAGATCCATGCATGTTCCCGGTTGAATCGTTCCATCATCCGCTCCACCAGAGCATCGATCGCGGGTTGCAGCCAACTCTCCTCGGCATCGATCAGGAGCGGTACGCGGGCTTCCGTTGCCGATGCGCACAACTTCTCCATCCGGGCCTCCACGCGGCTCCATTCCTCCTCTTCCGCTGGGGTCCTGGCATTGCCGGAAGAGACCAGTTCCAGCAGGTCCGTTCTGCTGATGCCGGTCGTCTTGAACACGCAGAACGGGATATCCCCACGTTCGCGTGCGACCTGGATCGTGCGGAGCACCTCGACCACCGTGGCGTCCAGTTCATCCTCCTCGTCCTGTCCTTCCACACTGTGGTCCAGAATGGTGCCGATGCCGCTGCGCCGCAGTTCCTCCGCCTTGTGCAGGCTTTCGGCGATCGTTTCCCCGCCGCAGAATTGGCGGAAGATGGTGCTTTTGATCAGACCTTTCACCGGCAGGTGCAGGAAGAGGGCCAGCTCGCTCAGTATCTTGCCCAGGGCGCTGACGGTCGGGTTGCCGATCACGCGGAACAACCAGTAGGCGCGTCGCAGGTCGGCGTCGCTCTGGTGGGCGAAGGCGGTGGCGGTATCCTGAAGGTCGGGTGGGCCCACCGCGGCCGGGGCCGTACTGGAGGACGTCATTGGGCGGTCAGCGGCGTTGTTCGTTCCTTTGGATGGCGTCCGGGCGGGCGCTAAAGTAGCAATGGCCGCTGGGCGCAAAGGATCGCGGACCGTGCAGGCCGCCGGTTCACCGGTGGTGCTGGGTCCGGCCGCGCTCGCCGCACTGCAGGCCTGGACCATCGCCGAGGCCAGGCACGTGCGCCATTTCATCCTGGGCGACGAGAACACGCTGCGCCATTGCCTTCCCGAACTGCAGGGGCATGTGCCCGCCCTGCGCGAGGCGCACATCATGGCCGTGGCGCCGGGCGAGCGTTCCAAATCCGTGGACGTCTGTCATGCATTGTGGTCGCACCTGGCTGCCGAGGCGGCCGACCGACAGGCGGTACTGATCGCGCTGGGCGGGGGCGTGGTCACCGATCTGGCCGGGTTCGTGGCGGCCACCTACAAGCGGGGGATCCCCGTTGTCAACGTGCCCACTTCGCTGCTGGGCATGGTCGACGCGGCGATCGGTGGCAAGAACGGCATCGACCTTGATGGCATCAAGAACGTCGTCGGCACCATCCGTCAGCCGGTGGGCACCTATGTACATGTGCCTTTCCTCCGCACACTGGGCAAGCGCGAGCTGATGAACGGCGTGGCGGAGATGCTGAAGCACGGTCTGGTGAACGATGCCAAGCACTGGAAGGCCGTGTGCGCGGCCGCCCTGCACGACCTGAAGGCCCTGGAGCCGCTCGTGCTTCGTTCTGCGGAGATCAAGGCGGCCATTGTGGACGAGGACCCGCAGGACGCGGACAAGCGCCGCCTGCTCAACTTCGGGCACACCATCGGGCACGCCATCGAGGCGCGTTCCTGGGAAAGCCCCCAACGCGGACTCCTGCATGGCGAGGCCGTTGCGGTCGGCATGGTCTGCGAAGCCTGGCTCAGCTGGCGGTCGGAACTGTTGGCGCGCGAAGCGCTGGACGAGATCACGGTGGTGGTGAGGGAACGGTACCGCCCCCATCACCTCGATCCGGTCGACCACCATCGGATCCTCCAGCTGATGGCCAACGACAAGAAGAACGCCGACGACCGGTTCCGCTTCACCCTGCTCGAGGCCATCGGCCGGGGGAGGATCAATGTCGAGGTCACCGCCGCGCAGGTCAGCGCCGCACTGGACCACTACCGTTTGTTGATGCGCGACGGGCCGAAGGAAGCGGTATGAGGTGACGGCGCGTGGCATCTTCGTTTCCGCGGAACCGGGAACGGCCGATCGTTCATCGTTCCACACTTTTGCGGCGTGCTTGCCATCACCGCTCCGTCCCGACCCGTTCATGTGCGGATCGATCTGCCCGGCAGCAAGAGCGTGGCGAACAGGGCCATCCTGTGTGCCTCCTTGGCCGGAACTCCGGAGGTCGTTTCGGGCGTTCCGGGAGCGGACGATACGCGCCGTTCGATCGCGCATCTGCGGGAGCGGTCCCAGGTCATGCATTGTGGTGCCGGAGGGACCACCTACCGTTTCCTGCTCGCATGGGCCGCCGTTCAGGAGGGTGAGGAGCGCCTCATCACGGGTGATGCGACCCTGCTCGCCCGCCCACATGAACATCTGGTCCGCGCACTTTGCACCCTGGGCGCCGATATCGACTCCCTGCTCAACGGACACCTGGTCCGTGGCAGACGGCTGTCGGGTGGTCCTGTCGTGCTGGAGGATGCGATCAGCAGTCAGTACCTCAGCGCATTGATGCTGGTCGCCCCGTATATGGCGGATGGCCTGCGGATCACATGGCGCGGACGGCGGCTTTCGCGACCGTATGTGGAAATGACGGCCGCCGTCATGCGCCACTTCGGTGCGGAGGTCGAGGTCGGTGCGGAGCGCATCGTCGTGGCCCCCGCTACCTACCGGTCAAGAGCGTTCACGGTGCCACGCGATTGGAGCGCGGCCGCGTTCTGGTACCTGGTCGCGGCCCTTGACCGCAAGGCATCCATCGAATTGCCCGACCTGTACAGGACCGGTCTGCAGGGGGACGAGCATGTCGCGGAAATTTTCAGCGGATGGGTGGCGACGGTCACTACAGAAAGCGGAACGACGATCAGGCATCGGGAAGGTCCGGTCCCTCGGTCCTTCGACCTGACGGACACGCCCGACCTCTTCCAACCCTTGGCATTCGCGTTGGCGGCCATGAACGAGCACGTCACCATCACCGGACTGGACAATCTCTCCCACAAGGAGACCGATCGGATCCAGGCCGTTCGGGATGCGATGTCCGCGCTGGGCGCGGAGGTGACGGTCGAGGGACATGCGTTCCACTTGCGAAAGGGCATCGAACGCGGGGAGCCGCAGGCGGTCCTCGATCCGCGGGGTGATCACCGTATGGCCATGGCGCTGGCACCGCTCGCGCTGGTGTGCGGACGGATACGGATCGGTGATCCCGACGTCGTGGCCAAGTCGTATCCGGACTTCTGGGCCGACCTGCGTCGCGCGGGTTTTGGCGTGGGACCGTCCTGACGGGCGCATCGCTTACATTCGAACATCCCCATGCACATGTCGAAGCAATTCATCCTTCCTCTGTTCGTTCTGGCCATCCTGGGCATCGGTCTTTGGAGCGGTGTCCCGTCCCCGGTCCATCCCGGCGGTGCACCCATGGGAGTGAACGACCCCGATGACAAGGAGGGTCTGCTCCAGTGGACCTTCGACCGCCTGCACGATCCGACAACAGGTGAGGTGCCGGCTGACATCCGACGGAAGGAATTGACATTCGCCGCAACGATCCCGCCGCGCGCCACGGCCAAGTCGCTCACCTGGACCTGGCGCGGCCCGAGGAACCGGGGGGGGCGGACCCGTGCAGTGGTGGTGGACCGCACAGACGCCCAGACGGTGCTCGCCGGAAGCGCAACGGGTGGACTTTGGCGGAGCACGGACGGTGGTCAAAGCTGGATGCGGACCAGTCCGCACGACGCCATGACCGGTGTCTCGAGCATCGCGCAGGACCCACGACCGGGATCCGAACAGACCTGGTACTTCGGCACGGGGGAGAACTATGGCGTGGTGAGCGGCACAAGTTTCAGTGCCCTGCTTCCCGGCGACGGCATGTTCAAGAGTACGGACGGCGGCCAGAGCTGGACCCATCTGACGAGCACCATCGCGGGCGATCATGAGAACTACAACCGCAGCGGCAGCTTCAAGCAGGTGAACAGCATCGTTGTCGACCCCGTTCGCAACGACAGCGATGTGGTGCTGGCCGCGGTGTACAACGGCATCTTCCGCAGCAACGATGGGGGCCAGAACTGGCACCCGACGCTCGGACTGCAGACCGGAGGCCCCTTGTCCCTGTATACGGAGGTGCGCGTCACCTCTTCCGGCGTCTACTATGCGGCCATCGGGAACAACGGCCCTTTCGAGGGCTTCTGGCGGAGCACGGACGGCCTGCATTGGACACCGCTCACACCCGCTGGTCTGCCGGGCGATCTCGAGCGCACGGTCATCGCCATTGACCCCGGTGATGAGAACGTGGTGTATTGGTTCAGCGAAACGCCAAGCACCGGCACGCACGGGCACCACTTCTGGAAATACACCTACCTCAGCGGCGATGGAACGAACGCGGGCGGCGACTGGCAGGACCGTACCGCCAACCTGCCCAACGGCACCTGCACCGGCTACTTCAATTTCGATTTCGGCTACATCAACTCCCAGACCAGCTACGACATGTGCCTGGCCGTGGATCCCATGGATCCGGGGATCGTGTACCTGGGAGGCACCAGCCTGTACCGGAGCACCGATGCCTTCGCCACTGCGGACAGTATCCGGTGGATCGGCGGCTATCGCTGCAACACCAACGACCCGAAGGACTATGTGTACCCCGGCCATCATCCGGACCAGCACTGGGTCACCTTCCCACCGAACGACCCGCTGCGCATGTTCTCCGGAAGCGACGGAGGCGTGGCACTCACGCTGGACCGGCTGGCGGACAGCGTGCAGTGGCAGCAGATGAACACCACCTACGTCACCTCCCAGTTCTACACTGTGCATCTGGAGGAGGGTGGTGCCTCCAACGCCATGGTGCTGGGCGGCCTGCAGGACAACGGATGCTGGTTGAGCCTCACGGACAACATCAACGACGACTGGAAGTACGTGCACCAGGACGACGGTGCCTATTGCGCGATCCCGCAGGGGCATCCCTTCATCCTCACCAGCAGCCAGAGCGGCCGCCTTTACAAGAAGACGGTCGATGCCCAGGGCAATGTCACCGGATACGAGCGCATCGATCCCATCGGAGGAACGAACAGCTACAACTTCATCAACCCCTTCGTGCTCGATCCCGTGGACAACAACGTGTGCTACTGGTTGAGCGCGTCACGGATCTGGCGCAACACGGACCTCTCCGCCATCCCGGTCACCGACAATTTCTACGACCGGGTCTCCACCAACTGGGAGCAGATCGGACAGGCCACGGTGCCGACCTCGCAACGGATCACGGCGCTGGACATCGGGTACAGTGCACCGAACACCCTGTTCTACGGCACGATCAACAGCCATCTCTACCGGCTGGACAGCCTTGATGCGACACCGGTGCGCACCGAGATCTCGTCCACGGACTGGCCCGCGGACAGCTATGTGAGCTGCGTGGCGCCCAATGACCTCGATCCGCAGGAATGGCTGCTCACCTTCAGCAACTACGGCGTGATGAGCGTGTGGCATACCGTGGATGGTGGCACCACCTGGGAGAGCGTCAGTGGCAACCTCGAGGAGAACGCGGACGGTTCCGGCAGTGGTCCGGCGGTCTTCTGGGCCGCCATCTACGGCACCTGGGCGCACATGGACGATCGCTATTTCGTGGCCACCAGCACCGGCCTCTACAGCACGGCCCTGCTCGATGGTGACAACACGGTCTGGGAGCAGGAGGGATCCGGTTCCATCGGCAATGTACCGGTGAACATGATCGCCGTGCGCAACAGCGATGGCCTGGTGGCTGTGGGTACGCATGGCAATGGCGTCTATTCCGCCCATCTGGCGCCGGCACCGATCGGTGTGCCGGAGAACGTAGACCTCCAGCAGCTCCATCTCTGGCCGAACCCGGCGCATGCGCAAGTCACGGTCGAAATGCCGGACCGGGGAACGCACGAAGTTGTGATCCTCGACATCCAGGGACGCGTGATCCTACAGCGGAAGCTCGCGACCATGACCACCTGGACCTGGGACCTGCGGGATGCGGCCGGCATGCGTGTCGCTACGGGTGCGTATCTGCTCGATATCGATCCCGGGTCCCCTGCCGTCCGCCACGCGCGCGTCGTCGTGGAATAGCAGCACCCTGGTCTCCACTCCATTCAAGCCTCTGACCGCCTACTTCACATTTCAGCGTTCATACTTCATACTTCAGCGTTCGGACTTCCTCATCCCCCTTCATCCCCGATATTCACAACCCCAACTCCGGTACATGGCATTCCCCTCCGACCTCGAGATCGCGCAGAAGGCCCACATGCAACCGATCACCACCATCAGTTCGCGGCTGGGCATCGACCCGGACGACCTGGAGCTCTATGGCCGCTACAAGGCGAAGCTCCCGCTGAAGCTGATCAACGAACGGCGCGCGTCCCTCGGCCATCTCGTGCTCGTCACCGCCCTCACACCCACGCCCGCCGGTGAAGGCAAGACCACCACGAGCATCGGTCTGAACGAAGGCCTGAACAAATTGGGAAAGAAGAGCGTGGTGGTCCTCCGCGAACCGTCGCTCGGTCCGGTGTTCGGCATGAAGGGCGGTGCGGCCGGTGGGGGCTACGCCCAGGTGGTGCCCATGGAGGACATCAACCTGCATTTCACCGGCGATTTCGCCGCGATCGAAAAGGCGAACAACCTGCTCGCCGCGTTGATCGACAACAACCTGCAGAGCCGCACGCGCAGCCTGGGCATCGATCCGCGCACCATCAGCTGGAAACGGGTGATGGACATGAACGATCGCGCCCTGCGCCAGATCGTGATCGGCCTGGGCGGCACGGGCAACGGCATTCCGCGTGAGGACGGCTTCAACATCACCCCCGCCAGCGAGGTGATGGCCATCCTCTGTCTGGCCACCAGTTTCGAGGACCTGAAGAAGCGCCTTGGCGACATTTACGTGGGCCAGCGCTTCGACCGCACACCGGTCTATGCCCGCGACCTCAAGGCCGAGGCCGCCATGGCCATCCTGCTGAAGGACGCCATCAAGCCCAACTTGGTGCAGACGCTCGAAGGCAATCCGGCGATCATCCATGGCGGACCCTTCGCCAACATCGCCCAGGGTGTCAACAGCATCATCGCCACCAAGATGGGCCTCAGCCTCGCGGACATCGTCGTGACGGAGGCCGGGTTCGGAGCGGATCTGGGCGCGGAGAAGTTCTTCGACATCAAGTGCCGCGCCGCGGGACTGAAGCCGGGTGCCGCGGTGATCGTGGCCACCATCCGCGCCCTGCGTTCCCATGGCGGCGCGGAGAAGGATGAGTTCAACACGCCCAGCGTGGAGCGTGTGCGCAAGGGTTTCGCCAACCTGAAGCGCCATATCGAGAACGTCGGCAAGTTCGGCGTGAAGGCCGTCGTGGCGATCAACGCGTTCCCGACCGACACCGCGGAAGAGATCGACCTGGTGCAGGCCGAATGCGAAAAGCTCGGCACCAAGGCCGTGCTCGCCCAGGGCTTCGCCAAGGGTGGCGACGGCATGAAGGACCTGGGTCAGGCCGTGCTGGACGTGCTGGAGAGCAAAGCCAGCCATTTCCATCCCCTGTATGAGCTGGAGCTGAGCATCGAAGGGAAGATCGAGACCATCGCCCGCGAGATCTACCGCGCGGACCGGGTGGTCTATGGTGGCGATGCGCTCACCGCCCTCCGACGGATCAAGAAGCTCGGCCTGGAGAACCTGCCGGTGTGCATGGCCAAGACGCAATACTCCTTCAGCGACGATCCCTCCCTGCGCGCCGCGCCCGAAGGCTTCAAGGTCACCGTCAACGACATCGAGATCGCGGCCGGTGCCGGCTTTGTCATCCCCATCCTCGGCAAGATGATGCGCATGCCCGGCCTGCCCGAGACCCCCGCCGCCGAACACATGGACATCGATGCCAATGGCGTGATCAGCGGGTTGAGCTGAGGGGGGAGCTGCGGGCGACGACCAACATCACCCCCCACGGCACCAGCCAGCTCACCCGCGCCAGGAACCGTTGGTCGGGCATCGCCAGTGCGGCGCAAACGCCCGCCGCGATAACCACCGACCCGAGGACCATCACCAAGAGCAAGCGTTGGTCTTGTCCCCCGTGCACCAGCAGCACCACCAACGTGACGAGCGAAAGGCCCAGCAACACCTGGTACATGTGTCCCGACAGACCCATCGGCAGCGTACCGGCCACCTGCCTGCAATCCAGGTAGCCCGGCAGCTCCGACGGGAAGTACAGCGCGATCGCCCGGTAGGGGGAACTGTCCGGCTCGCGGTACCACGGGTCGTTCATCTCGCGGCCGAGGTCCCAGTAACCCAGTTGCCGGAACGCATCGCGCACACCGGCGCCCAGGAACCAGGCCCAGCTGCGCGGCTCGGCGAACACATCACGGAGCACGGCCTCGCTTTCCGGTCGCACGGCGTCCCAGCCACCGTTGCGCTGCACGGGTCCATCGGGGCTCCACAGCAGTTCGTTCCCGTGGGCCGGCAGGGGGCCGTGGTCGGGACAGAGGTAGTTGTCCTGTTCCGCGCAATGCCGCGCCAGCCAGTCCGGCAGCAGGCCGATGTCCAGCGTGCGGCCCAGCAGGAACACGTGCGCGCCCCGGCTGAAGTACGGTCGGCCGTCCACCCGCCAGTTCACCAGCACCACGCTTGCAACGCCCACCACCATGGCCAGTGCCGTGGTAAGCACGCCCCGCCGGATCGAGGAGCGTTCCGGGCTGCGGGCGTGCAGGAGAAGAAGAAGGAGCAGGATCAGCAGCAGCGCGGGCCCGTTCCCGAAATGCACGGCCGTGGCGAAGGCGATGACCCCGGCATCGAACAGGCGCCAGCCCGGAGAGGATCGGCAATGGGCCAGCAACAGCAGGGCGAGCACCGCCAGCGGCGTGAAGATGTCCGGCATCAGGCGGCCGGCATGCCAGCCCAACCCGCTGAACATCGACAACACGGTCACGGACGCCAGAAAGCGCAGCGGGGAACGATCGCCGGTGAAGGCGCCCCACGTGCGATGGAGCAGCACCGCGGCCAGCAGCGCCTGCACCACCGCGGGGCCCCAAAGCGTCAGGCCGTTCAGCGTGGTGATCCGCAGGAACAGGCCGTAGGTCACCGGCCGGTCCGCGGGGATGCCGGGCACCATGCCGCTGCTGAGGTAGGTGCCCGTATCCGCATACACCAAGGGGAAGCCGTTCAGTACCGCCGGGAGCAGGATCACCAGCATCGCCGGCACGATCATGCGGGGCGGCAGCGCCTTGGGATCGATCGTCCGGGGCCGCATCATGGGGTGTCCAAGGGGCCTCCTTTCATCGCATCATGAGGTGGGACAGGCAGGTCGCGGCACGCATCGTGGGAAAGTTAACCGGGGCGAGGTGCACGCGCCGGGAAATACCCGGTGATGGATTTGCGATGGGGGGGCCTGGCGGCTACCTTTAGGCGTCAACCTTAATCCCATCTTCAGATGAACATCACCTTCAACGAGCTGCGCAAGATCAAGGACAGCCTGCCGGATGGGAGTATCCACCGCATTGCCCGCGAGTTGGACATGAACGTGGAGACGGTGTGGAACTATTTCGGTGGATACAGTCACCCGAACGGCAGACCGATGGGCGTGCACCTTGAGGAGGGGCCTGATGGCGGCATCGTTTCCCTGGACGACACCCGCATCCTGGACCTGGCGCAGCGTATCATTCACGAGGAAGCGTTGGCATGAAAGGACGATGGCTTGCCCGGGCCCCGGCACAGCGCCGGCCGCCGGCAGGTGTTACCGATGAAGGTCGGTGAAGGGGAGAGGCCCGAACAGGGGCCTCTTTCCTTTTTCGGGGATCAGCGTTCCAGTACGGTGAACTCCACGCGGCGGTTCTTCGCGCGCCCCGCTTCGGAATTGTTCGGTGCGATCGGCTGCGTCTCGCCATAGCCTTTCCAGCTCAGTCGCTCCTTCTCCACTTTTCGGCCGATCAGGTAGTCCACCACCGCCTTGGCACGCGCTTCGCTCAGCTTCTGGTTGTAGGCATCGCTGCCCTGGTCGTCGGTGTGGGCGCCGATCTCGATCCGCATGAAGGGATAGTCCGTCATCAGGTCCACGATCTTGCCCAGCTCATCCTCGCTCTCGGGCTTCAATTCGCTCTTGTCGAAGTCGAAGAAGATGTTGTCCAGGCGGATGCTTTTGCCCACCTCCGGCTCCACGTTGTAGATGTCGACCTGCGCGGTGCTCGCATGGTCCTCCACGCGCTGTTTCGGCGGGGGCGGCACGCTCTCGGGCGGAGCGGGTGTCAAGGCCATCCCCGCGGGAGCGATGCGTATGTTCACGTCATCGATGAAATAGTAGGCGCCGCGTTCGCCGTCGGGCTGGCGCGCGTGGTGCGTCGCTTCATCGCCATAGAAATTGCCCACCAGCACGTATTGTTCGCCGCCCTTCGCCTCGAACACGCCGCTGATCCTGCTCCAGCCGCGTTTGTCCAGCACCTTGTCCTGGTTCACCACGGGCGTGATGTACAACGGCAGGCGGTCGCGTGTGCGCACCGGCACGTCCGTCACCACGATACCGATGTTGTTGCTGGCCTCGTTGCTGAAGTTGGCGCGCAGGGCCCACACCTCGGCGATGTAGCGCGTGCCGGCCTGCAGGGGTTCGGGCAATTCCACTTCCACGTATTCGTGCCAGTAGGTCGGCGTGTTGCCCCGGCCCCAGGTCTTGATCCCCACCATGGCCTTGCCATCGTGCGGCGAGGCCTTCCCACCGGTGCGCTTGGCCGGGTTCGACCAGCAGTCGGGCTCCAGCTCCGTGCTGTAGTGGTCGGGCGTGGTCTCCGTCGGCGAGATCCACCCCACCATGTTCTCGTTGAACTTGGCCGCCTCCTGCGTCCACCGGCAGTAGAGCCGTTTGCTCAACTCGAACCCCGGGTTCGGCACCAGGTTCGGCATGGTGTCGTTGTTCAGCTTCTGCTGCAGGAAGCTCTGTGCGGGTGCGGGCGTCAGGAACAACAACGCCACCGTGAAAGGAAGCGACCGACGGATCATGTGGCCAAAACTACCGGGACGGGAAGGGGGGAAGGACCGGTTCCGCTGGCGATCCATCAACACCGGCGCGTGAACGCCGATGCCGCTAGTCCACCACCAATCGCAGATGCACCGGGTCCGCGCCGCTCGGTTCCACGCGCACCAGATAGCTGCCGCGGGGCAGGTCGGCCAACACGATCGCCGGTGCTGCCGCGAACGTCCGGACGGGCTTGCCGGCAAGGTCCAGAAGAACGATGCGGGAGACCTGCGCCAGATCTCCGTTCACGTACACCACCTGTGCGGCGGGGTTCGGATAGAGCGTGTAGGTGTCGGCGCGGGGGATCCCGTTCACGGCGACCAGGGGCGAATCATCGAAAGCGCCGTCCGTGTCGTACTGACGCAGGTAGTAGTAGCTCACTTCCGGGGTCGGGTTCGGATCGATCAGCACATACGTGAGGAGCTGCTGGCTGTTGCCTGCCCCATCCACCCAGCCGATGCGCTGGAAATCGGTCCCGTCATCGATCCTTCGCCACACCTCGAAACCGGCATTGTCATTTTCCGTCGCCGTCGACCAATCCAGGCGCACGCGGTCGGCGTCGATCCGTTCCGCTGCGAATCGGACCAGTTCCACGGGCAGGGGAGCGCCAATGGTCGTGATGTAGAACTCTCCATCATCGTCCAGTGTGGCGGTGTAGCTGGAAGTACCTCCCGTCCCTTGTATCTCCCCTTCCACCGTCGGCAGCGCTGGATAGATTGGGGTCCAGACGTTGCCCGCAGGGTTGTTCAAGAGGGCACAATCCTCCATCAGGCCCACGTAGTGCGCCACCCCGGCATCGCTGGGGATCGTGACCACCGGATCGGCAGCGGCATAGTCGAGGAATTCCTGACCGCTGTGGTAAAGCCGAAGCACCACGCTTCCGGTGATGGTGTTCTGCGTGCTCAGGTGCCAGTTCCTGTCCATGTAATACTGCCCGACCAGGCTCTGTCTGACCGTGCCGCTGTTCACATACACGTCCATCGTGACGGCCCCCAGGTTCTGACCATTGTCATTGAACCGCGCCACCACTTTGCGATCGCGATAGATCCATTGGTCAATGCCGGAGCCGGTGCTGATGATGATGTCAGCGGCCGAACAGGTGTTCAGGGCTTCCTCCCACAGTTCGGGTATGAACTCGTCGCATCCGATATCGGGCGTGGCGGGGTCGCGTGGTTCGCCATCGATGTCGGTGGTGACCGACGCCTGTGGCGATGCGGCCGCGTTCATCTCCATGCCGTAGCCATGCAGATCGGTCAAGGGGTCGTAGTAGTGCGGGTCGACCATCAGGGAGTTGCCGTTCGTTCCTGTTCCGGAGAACAACGCGGAAATGGTCAGGTATGGGGAACCGTTCCAGTAGACATCGACACCGGTGGAGGCCCGGTACAGGCAGTTGCGGTCCATGACCAGTCCGGTCATGGTGTTGTACACGGAGTAGTTCAGCGCGGAGCTGAGGATGTTGTTGAGGATGTTCACGTCGGTGCCCGTGCCCGCGGCGATCATGCCCATGGCACCCGAGGCGGACACATGGATGCTGTTGTGGAGGAGGTCGATCCGCTGCTGGGTGCCGCTGAGCCGGATCCCGTACCGGCCTCCGTAGGTGACGTGGTTGTTGGCGACCAGTGCGCGCCCCGGGGCCACCGGTGCACAGTCCGCCAGGTAGATCGCGGAAGGAAGGGTGCCGCTTCCGCCATCGATCCGGTTCCCCGTCACCGTGATGGGCCCGGTGCAGTCGCTGAGCAGGAGCACATCCGAGTTGGATGTGCCGGTCAGGCGGTTGTCCGTGATGATCACCGGTCCCTGCACATGCTCGATCCGGGAGCCCTGTGTACCACCGGTGCGCGTACAACCGATCATGCTCAACGGATCGGCCGTCCCTGGGGAGTTCCAATACACCGCGTAGGAGCCGCCCTCGAGTGCGCACTGCTGGAGGTGCAACGAAGCGCCAAGCCCCGTGGGACCGCGGTTCACGAGGGCCGCCGAGAACTGTCCGGTGCTCGAATTGTGGAGGACGCAACGCGCGATCCGCAGGTCCTCCACGGCGTCGCAATCGGCCGATGGCCTCACCACCGTCGCGTAGGTAAGTGCACCGGTGCGGCGCAGGGTCATGTGTTCAAAGCGGAGGTGATCGGCACCGGATACCCGCACCACATGATCATTGGTCGATACGGTGGCCGAAGCCCATTGCAGGACCACGGCGGTGCTGTCCAGCGACTGCCCACGGAAGGTCACCGTGTTCACGGAGTTGGCGCCCTTGATCGGTCCCAGGTCGATCTGCTCGGTGTACGTGCCGTTCTCCACCTCGAACACGACCGGCCCCGCGATCCCGCAACCCATCAAGCGATCCACCGCGGCGGAGAAGGAGGGCAGGTCGGCACCGACCGAGGGTCCGATCACATAGGTGCCGCCGAGCAGCGTGCAGTCCTCGTTGATCTCGTCCGCACCAAGGTCGGGCGCCGATCCCGACGGCAGGCTCCGTGGATCACCGTCCAGGTCATCGAAAACACCGGGCACGGCCGTGCCCTGGCCGGTGCAGGGTGATCCGGTCTGCAGGTGCAGGTCGTTGAGGGGATCCACGAAGAGCGGATCGACGGAGGTGGAAGAAGCGTGCTGGCCCGTGGCTGCCTGCAGGCATGGAATGTTTGCATAGACGAGGCCGTTGACATAGGCCAGGTTGGCTCCCCCCGTGTACAATGCGTCGTGATGGGCCTGAGCGAATGTGAGCGAACCCGCAAGGAAGAGCGGGTAGGCGGACGCGGAGAGGAGCACATTGCCGATGAGTTCGTTCCCGGAGCCTGTTCCGGTGACATAGAGGCTGTGGCCGCTTTGTGTGCTGATCGAGTTGTGATAGATGCCCAGATCGGAAACGGTCCCGGCCAGGGCCAGGCCACGTGCCGAGCTCCAGCAGGTGATCATGTTGTTGCGCAGCACCCGCCACGACGGACTTCCGGCCGCGCATTGCACCTGGAGGGCCGTGGCGTTGGCACCGATCGCCCGGATGGAGTTGCCGATCACCTGGAGCAGATTGCTGTTGTGCACGATGTCCACGGCGATCGCCGAGGTGGTGGCGATGTCGATGGTGTTCCCTTCGATGTACACCTCGGGATCCCCGGTGCCCGCATTGATGAGCGCGATCGCACGCTGGGTCTGACCGGTGAAGGTGCAACCGATGATCTCCAGGGTAAGGGCACTGTAATCCATGCTCCACTCCAGGCCCCGGTAGCCGCCTTCGAAGCGGGTGTTCTCGAAACGCACCGAGTTCTCATCGTTCTCGGACATTCCCGACACCAGCCGCGATTGGAACTGGGTGCTGTTCGTGTACAGGCGGCAGTTCCGGAAGGTGGTGTACTCGGAACGTGTGGTCGCATCGGCGAGGGTGCTCTCCCAATCCACGCAAACGGCGTTGCTGCTGGCCACGCCATTGCGTTGCACGGTCAGGTGCTCGAAGGTCACCCGATCGGCCCCGCTCATGCGCACCGTCGGGGTGGCCACCCCGTTGGGCCAGGTGAGGACCACCAGTGAACTGTCCAGGTTCTGGCCGCGGAAGGTGATCGTGTTCACGTTGCTGTTCCCCGTGATCGCCGGCAGGGTGATCTGCTCAACGTACGTACCGTCCTCCACCTCGAACACCACGGGACCATCGATCCCGCAGGTGAGCATCCGATCGATCGCCGCAGTGAAGCTCGCGAACTGTGCCGCGCAGGTGCCGCCGATCACGTAGGTGCCGTTCAAGGGACCGCACACGGCCGTCTCGTCCGCGCCCATGTCGTAGTTGCTGCCCACCGGGTTCGGACGGAGCTCCCCGTCCTGGTCGTTCAGCACGCTCGCGATGTTCGTACCCATACCCTGACAGGGTGATCCGAACTGCAGGTGCAGATCGGTGGTGTTGTTCACGAACAGGGGATCGACGAGGACCGTCGGGCAGAACCCCCCGGAAAGCCCCTGCAACGCGTTGAGGTCCGCGGCCGCACCGTTCCACCAGGCCAGGTCACCACCGCCCGCATTGAAGAGGGCGTTGTGCGAGATCGCACCCCAGGTGGCCGTACCGTTCTTGTAAATGGGATAGGCCGCCGCATCGGTCACCCGGCAGACATTGTTGATCAGTGTGATGTCGCTGCCGCCGAGCGTGCAGCCTTCGTTGATCCCGGCACCGCCGTTCAGCGAGATCGAGTTGTTCAGGATGTCCAGGAAATAGGCCCTGCCGAACATGAAGATCCCGGCGGCGGACGCATTCGTTGCGGTCAGCGCGATCATGTTGTTGCGGATCACGCCGTGCGCCGCACTGGTCAGGTCATTGGCGTAGAGGCGGATGCCGTACATGTTCACCGTACGCACCACGTTGTCCTCCACCAGGAAGCCGCCCGTATTGTAATCCAGGCTTATCGCGAACGTGTAGCTGGTGCTCCCAAGGTTCTCGAAGGTGTTCCGGGAGATGGTGAACTGGTCGTCCATCGCCAGCACCGCGAAGGCCCCATAGCTCTGTGTCGTGTAGCAGTCGGTGATGGTCAGGAAGTCGTCCTGCCCGGCCGCGGAGTTCCAGCGGAAGGCCTCGTGCCCGCCCTGGAAACGGCAGAACGAGAAGGTGATGTTCTGTTCGCTCAGCCCGCTGGTGGTCTCGGTGACCAGCCCGCGCCAGTAGTTCACGTTCTGGATCGCGTTGGCCATGAAACGCACATGGCTGAACGTGCAGTTCTGCGAAGGGTCCGAACTGGAGAAGCCGTTGAAATGGAGCACCTGCGCACCCCAGGTGCTGTTGTTGCCGTTGGAGCGATGCATGGTCAGGTGCTCGAAGGTCACGTGGTCCGCGCCTTCCATCTGCACCACGTAGTTGTTCGCCGCATTGCCGGCCGGCCACCGGATGATCACCGCCGAGCTGTCCAGGCTCTGTCCGCGGAAGGTGATCGTGTTCGTTGCGCTGTTGCCGGGGATCGCGGGCAGGGTGAATTGCTCCGGATAGATGCCATCCTCCACCTCGAACACCACGGGACCGGACAGGCCGCAGCTGAGCATGGCGTTCACGGCGGACGTGAAGGTCCCATGGTCGGCACCAGGTGAACCGCCGATCAGGTAGGTGCCGGAGAGCGGCGCGCAAGCACCGGCATCCTCATCGGCCCCGCTGTCGGGGCTGGTCGCCGCCGGTTGCGGGCGCACTTCACCGTCCACATCGTCGGCCAGCCCAGGCCACGTCGATGCGGCTCCCAAGCAAGGCGACAGGGAGGTCAGGTGCAGGTCCGCGACAGGGTCGGTGAACAACGGGTCCGCGATGACGGAGTTCCCGTTCATGCCCGTGTTCCCGAAGAGCGTGGCGATGTCCGTGTAGTTCGTGCCATCGATCGACACCGTCGAGGCGGCGACGGAATGGAAGACATTGTGATCCGCGGAGGTCAGGCTCGCCGCGGCCGCGATGAAGGCGATGGTCTTGGCCTGGAGCGCATTGTTGTGGACACGGACGTTGGTGCAGGTCGCCTGCACGTAGAGCCCGTAGTATGTTCCGCTCGATCCACTGGCGGAGACGCTGTTGTGCACGACGTCCACGTAGCTGGTGGTCCCGGACAGGCGGATCCCCTGGTTGACATTGTTGAACCCCTTCAGGATGATCGCGTTGTTCAGGACCTGCACGGGATCGGTGCTCGTCGCCGTTACCCCGTCCAGTTCGATGCCGTAGGATCCCGGGGCGTCGCAGACGATCGTGTTGCGCGCGATCTCTACGGGCGCGACATTGCTGGTAGACAGTTCGATCGCGGTCGCGAAGTAGTTGGGGCAGTGGATGGTGTTGTCGGTGCAGGTCGCGTCACCGTTCAGGCTCTGGATGTCGAGCGCGAAGACCCCGTTCACCTCCATCGTGTTCCCCTGGAACCCGAAACTTCCGGCCCCTGCGGTCTGGAGGCGAAGGCCGCCGTACGCGATCGCGCACTGGTCCACCGATGATGAACCGATCCCGGTCCCGGAACCGTAGTAGTAGAGCACATCGCTGTTCCCCGAGGAATTGCTCGCATTGATCCGGCAGTTGGCGAAGTGCCAGTCCGTCGAACCATCCTGCACGCGGATCGTGGTGCCGAAGACCAGGGTCCCGGACCGCTCGATCGTCAGATGTTCGAACGTGATGTACGATGCTCCGTTGAGATGGATGACGAAGTTGTTGGAGCTGAGCGTGGAGGAGGGATGGCCCAGCGATACCAGCGTGCTGTCCAGGCTCTGGCCGCGGAAGGTGATGGTGTTGGTCGCGGAGGAACCCGTGATCGCAGGAATGCTGATGTACTCGACGTATGCGCCGTCGGTCACTTCGAAGACCACCGCTCCGCTGATCCCCTGCGCGATCAGATCCGTCACCGCCGCATTGAACGTGGTGTAGTCCCCTCCGCCTGCGCCATCGATCACATAGGTGCCGCTGAGCTGTGCGACCGACCAGGAAGGGAAGGCGGCCAGAAGAAGGAGCGCCGGGAGGGTGTTGTGGGAGGGCATGACGGAAGGCTGGGGCTGATGCAAGATCCCCTGCGTGCGCGCGGAGGTCCAGCCTTTCCAAGTGAACGGTGCCCATATCCGGGCGAACACCCCGGATCCATGAGGGAAGGTCCGGGACGTCGAATGCGCGAGGTCGCCTCTCAGAGCAGGTGCAAATGCCCCAGCAAGTCCTTCCTGTAGCTGTGCCCGATCGTTGCGTGGAAACGGCCCGACCGGAGGCGATCCTCCGTCATGGCGGTCTCCTGGTCGAGGTTCACCGCATGCGGAGGATGCCTACGGATCATCCCATGCTGTTCGCACAAGGATGCGCATGCTTCCAGGCATGTGTCAACGGACCACCTGGAACCGCGCAACGGATGCGTTTTGTCTGCCGATGCGCAGGAGATAGACACCGGGAGGTAGCCCGGAAACATCGAGCCTGCCGTCCTGGGTCGCGCCGGATAGCGCCATGCGTCCATCGGTCGTCAGGACCGCATAGGATGTTCCGTCAGCCACATCGCGGATGTGGACCACGTCCACGGCCGGGTTCGGGTACGTGTCGAGGCCTGGTGCGGCCAGGGTCTCCCCAAGCCCCGTGCTGATCTCCACCACCACGGTCACGTTCACGGGGTAACTGCATCCGTTCACATCCGTGACCTGGCAGCTGTAGTTGCCGGCCTGTGTGATGGTCGTGGTCGGAGCCGTCGATCCCGTATTCCAGTTGTAGCTGTTGAAGTTCGCGTTCAGCCCGAGATCATAGGGCAGCTCACTGCTGAGGATGGTCACGGTCGGCGCCTGTACGGCGTTGGTGCTCGCCGTGTATTCGTCAGCGCCCATGTCGCAGGCCGGGTTGCCGCGTGGGTCCCCGTCGATATCGATGTCCACCTCGCTCAGGTACATGCCGGCGTTGTCCATCGCGCAGTTGTTCATGTGCAGGTCAGGCTGGGCGGGGAATACCGGGTCGGTGTCAATGTCGTCCGTGCCCATCCCGGTCCCGTTCTGGTGATCGACAAGGGTGGGAAAGGTGGATGTACCCACCTGACTGAGGATCGCGCCGGTGGTGAACAGATCATTGTGGTCCTCGACGGCCACGTTGCCGGGTACTTCCACGAAATAGCTCGCACCCCCGGTGTTGTTGGCGAAGATGTTGTTGCGCACCAGGGCATCCTGTCCGTCGGGGAAGTTGCTGAGGTGGTAGAAGGCGTTGGATGTGCCCGCGTCGCCCTCGGCCACCAGCACGCTGTTGTGTGCCACGGTCGTTCCCCAGAGGTTGTACACCACGAGCCCCCAGCTGGCGGTGGGACTGGCGACATGGACCATGTTGTCGGCCACCAGATTGTCCATCGTGCTTTGCGTGTTGCTGAACTCGATACCGGTGACGTCACCCGTCGTGGATGCGTCGACCCGGTTCCGCAGCACCCTGCTCCCGTTGTCGAAATAGGCGGTACGGACGCCTACGTAATAGGGCACATCATGCGCCATGAACAGATTGTCGCGCACTTCACCCACCGCCGCATTGATGTCCACGCCGGTGCCGAATTGGTCGATGAATTCGTTCTCGGCGATGATCAACCCCTGCGACCGTGCACCTTGGAAGGCCCGGAACGAAAGCGCGATCGCCGTGCTTCCGTTGATGAAGGAGCATTCGCTGATCACCACGTCCTGCGGGTTGTTCGCCGCCGGCAGGACCGACTGGTCGCATTGCACCAGGTACCGCTGGAAGTAGCCCGAGCCGTTGGGGTTCGTGCTGCCTTCGAACGTGCACTGGGTGAACTGGAGGTCCTGGATCTCATTGAAGAAATGGATGGCCCGGCCATAGTCGAGGTCCAGAGGACGGAAGGTGATGGTGCTGAACACCAACTGATCCGTTCCGTCGATCTGCACGATGAAGTTGTCGTTGGTGCCGGAGGCATCGTACTCGAAGATCACGGACCCGCTCGTGCCGGGCTCCTTCATGATGTTGATGATGCCGGGCGATCCCGGTATGCTGCCGAAGCTGTACTGTCCGGTGTAGGTACCCGGCCGGATATGCAGGTTCACCGTGCCGTTGGCGCCCTGGCCCATGAGCGCATTGAAGGCCGCGGCCGGCGTGGCGAAGTCGGGGCTGGAGCCCCCCACCGAGTAGGTGCCGGACAACTGGGCCTGCACGATGAAGGGCATTGCGGAGAGCAGGAGGAACGGGAGGGTGCGCATGACCGTTGGACTTGGTACAGGGACCCAAGCTCCCGCGAATGGGTGCGGCCCCCAATGGAATGCGGGTGAACGTACCCGTATGATCCGTGAACGACCGTTCGGGAAGGGTGGAGGCTCAGAGCGTGCGCACGTGCTTCATCAGTTCCTCGCGAAAGGTCTTGCCTACCGGAATGCGCTGCCTGCCGATGTGCACATAGCCCTCCTCCAGGGCGGTGATGTGGCCCACGTTCACCAGATAGCTTCGGTGTACGCGCAGGAAGGGCGGACCGGCCAGGCGGTCGGCCACGGCCTTCAGTGTGGCGCTCACCGTGAAGCGGTGTTCGGCCGTGAACAGCTTGGTGTAGTTGTCGTAGGCCTCGGCGTAGAGGATCTCGCTGAAGGGCACCTTCACCAGGCGGTTCTTCTCCTTCACGAACACGCTGTCGGCGATCACGAACTGGTCGCGTTCCTGTTCCACGGGCATCTCGGTGGCCTCCAGGTGCGTGGCATGGCGGGCCAGCGCCAGCTCGATCTGCGTACGCAGGTCGTTCTCGTCGAAGGGTTTCAATATGAAGCCCGCCGGGCGCACCGCCTTCACGCGTTCCAGGGTGGCCTGGTCGCTGTGGCTGGTCACGAACACGAACGGGGTGCCCTGCTTGGCGTTCACCTTTTCCGCGAGTTGGATGCCATCGGCACCATCGCCCAGGTTGATGTCCAGCAGCAGCAGGTCGGGCGATCCGGTGGCCAGCTCGGACATGGCGTCCAGTGCATTGTCGCAGGTGCCGACCACCGCGTAGCCCAGCTCTTCCAGGTGCCCCCGGAGGTCCTCGGCGATCAGCGGCTCGTCCTCGACGATCAGGATGCGGATGCGCGACATGGCTCAGCGTGCAAGTTTGTAACTGGCGACGCGCAGAACAACACGGGTGCCCGGAGGTCCTTCGATCGTCCATTCCGCCTTCAGTTTCCCACTGAAGGTGCGCACCATGTTCAGTCCGAACCCCGTGCCCTTCGCCGGTGCATCGGCCGCCGGCATGCCCACACCGTCATCGGCAACGGATAGCACCAATCCATCGTCCTGTTCCTTGAGTACAACAGTGAGCGATCCAGGGCGCTCATCAGGCCAGGCGTATTTCAATGCGTTCGTGATGAGCTCGTTCAAGATCAATCCGAGCGGTACCGCGGTATCCACATCAAGGGAAAGGTCCTGTACGTCGATGACGGCGCGGACATGGTCCTGCTTGCCGTAGCTCGCCACCAGGCCGTTCACCAGCCGCTCCACGTAGTTGCGCATGGGCACCCCGGTGAGATCACCGTCGCGGTAGAGGTCCTGGTGGATGAGCGCCATGCTCTTCACCCGCTGACGGCTGTCCTGTACGGCTTCGCGCGCCTTCTCATCGGTGATGCCGCGGCTCTGGATGCTGAGCAGACTGCTCACGACCTGCAGGTTGTTCTTCACGCGGTGATGGATCTCCTTCAGCAGCAGTTCCTTCTCCTTCAGTTGTCCTTCGATCACCCTGTTCTTCCTGGCCAGCTCAGCCTCACCCTTCCGCTTGATGCGGTATGCCCGAAAGGCGAATAGCCCGGCGAGCAAAGCCAACAGGGCCCCCGCACCCACGGCCCTGATCGTCAACGCGCGTTGTTCCAAGGCCGCACGGTTCTCCGCCAGCTCGGCGTCCTTTCGCTCGGTCTCATAACGCACCTGCATGTCCGCGATCTGGGCGCTGCGCTCCTCGTTGAGCAGGCTGTCACGTTGCAGCTTCATTCGTTTGTAGTGCACCAGTGCGGAATCGGCCTGCTCCCAATGTTCATAGATGTCCGCCAGGAACTCCTCGCCATCGGCCAGTGCGGTGGCCGCGCCCACTTCGCGTGCGATGCGCATGCCTTGCCGGATGTGCAGGAGGGCGCTGTCGCGCTCTCCGTGAAGTCCCTCCAGATGCCCCAGGGCGTTCAGGATGTTCGCACGGTAGGACTCATCCTCCCCCAAGGGATGCTGGTCCCGCGCCTCCTTCATCCGGGCCAGTCCCCCTTCGAGATCGCCCAGGATGTACAACGCGTTGCCCAGGTTCATCCGTACCTGCGCGGCGAAGGCGTCCTGCCCCCTGCCGGAGAGGATGCGTATGGCATCTTCATAGTGGTACACGGCGCTGTCATAGCGGCCCTCGTCGTAGTAGATGTTCGCCATGTTGTTGCTCACATTGGCCATCCAGACCGTGTCGCCCACCTGGCGGAACCCCTTGAGCGCCTGCATGAATTCGGTCATGGCGTCCGCCTGACGCTGCTCGTCCTTGTAAATGGAAGCCACGTTGTTATGCGCCATCGCGGTGTACCAGGGGTCGTCACCTTGTTCGAACGACCGCAGGGCGAGCAGGTATTCGTTGAGCGCCTTGGCGGGTCGTGCCTGCACGGACCGGCACATGCCCGCATAGTTGTGCGCCTTGCCGATCTCCACGGGGTCGCCGCTGCGCTCCGCGATCTCCAGGTAGGTCGCACAGATCGCCAGGGCCGTGTCCGGGCGATTGAAGACCGTCAACCGCAGCATGTTGGTGAGTACGGGCAGCCGGGATGTGTCGTTGGGCAGCCCCTCCACTACCTGCCGCAGACTGTCCAACGGGGATCCGGCGAACAGCGGGCGAGCAGCGAGCAGGAGCAGCAGGAGGATGGGCCGTATGATGGGGGAGGACCGGCTATGGCCATCGACGGGAGAAGGCATGGTGAACAATTTAGAAGGTCCCGTCGGATCAATGACAGGCACGGACGACCTTCGCGCCGCGGATGCGGATACGACGGATCATCGACCTGATGCGCGAAAGCCTCGCGAGCGCGGACCGCGACTACACCTCCATGGGCGTGCGTCGGGCCATCCTGCTGTTGAGCGTCCCCATGGTGCTGGAGCTGAGCATGGAGAGCCTGTTCGCGCTGGTCGACGCCTTCTTCGTGGGGCGGATCGGCACAAGTGCGGTGGCGGCCGTGGGCCTCACCGAAAGCGTGATGGTGGTGGTGTACAGCATCGCCTGGGGCCTGAGCATGGGCGTGACGGCCCTGGTGTCGCGTCGGGTGGGCGAGAAGGACGCGGAAGGAGCATCGCGATCGGCGATGCAGGGGATCTGGGTGGGCCTGCTCGCGAGCCTGCTCCTGGGATCGCCGATGCTGTTCCAGGCCCGTCACATCCTCACACTGATGGGGGCTTCCGATGCGGTCCTGCAGCAGGGCGGCTCCTACGCGACGATCCTTTTTGGCGGCAACCTGGTGATCATGGGCCTGTTCGTCATCAACGCGATCTTCCGGGGGGCGGGCAATGCCGCCATGGCCATGCGTGCGCTGTTGGTCGCCAATGCGGTGAACATCGTGCTGGATCCCTTGCTGATCTTCGGCTGGGGGCCGTTCCCGGAGCTGGGTCTGACCGGCGCCGCCGTGGCCACCACCATCGGACGGGGGGTGGGGGTGGGTTATCAACTCCGGCATCTTTTCGGGCGAGGCATGGGCATTCATATCCGGCGTGCCCACCTGCGCTGGGTGCCGCGTGTGGCGGGCGAACTCGTGCGGGTGAGCCTTGGTGGCATCGGCCAGTTCCTGATCGCCTCGGCCAGTTGGATGTTCCTCATGCGCATCGTGGCCCGCAGCGGCGACGGCGCACTCGCCGGTTACACGTTCGCCGTGCGTGTGATCATCTTCAGCATGCTGCCCAGCTGGGGCATGGCCAACGCCGCGGCCACGCTCGTGGGTCAGAACCTCGGCGCGCAGCGACCGGAACGGGCCGAGCGCAGCGCCTGGCTCTGTGGTCACTACAACATGCGCTTCATGGTGGGTGTCGCGCTCCTGTTCTGGGCCTTTGCGCCGGACATCCTTGCCGTGTTCACGAAAGACCCCATCGTGGCCGGGCACGGCGTCATGGCGCTACGGATCGTATGCCTGGGCTATTTCTTCTATGGTTACGGCATGGTGCTCTCCCAGGCGTTCAATGGCGCGGGCGACACGCTGACACCCACCTGGATGAACGTCATCTGTTTCTGGATGCTGGAGATCCCCCTGGCGTGGGTGCTGGCATCGCAGGCCGCCTGGGGACCCCGTGGCGTCTTCACCGCCATCGCCGTGAGCGAAAGCGCGCTAGCCGTATTGAGCGCGTGGCTTTTCCGCAAGGGGAAGTGGAAGTCGGTGAAGGTGTGAAGTGGGAGCGCTGAAGTGGGGTCGCGCGGACAACAGGATGGTCCAACCATTGCGTCCACTGCGGGCCGTGCGGATGCTCGCGCCGAGTATGGCTTGGATCCCGTTCCCTTCCTTGCGCATCCCGCGTGTTCTTGGATCATCGGAGATGCCGCTCTCGATCAACAGCTCCAGCCAGTAGCAGGTCTACTCCGCTTCGGATCGCGCGATGCCGATCTTGGCGAGCACTCGCTCTTTGATCGGCCCCGCCGGCCTTCCCGGTAGTTGGCGCCAATGGATGTTCCAGAGCGCAATACCTGCTTTCCGAGCACCCGGGCGATGTCACTGCTCGGCAGACCCGATATGCGCTCGATCACGGCGAGGGCGGACCGCTTTGTTCGCAGGACCGGATCTTCAGGTCGTTCGGCCGTTCTCGTCCCTTCTGCGCTTTCTCCGTTCACCTCCATCCGGGATCGCTGCTCCATGCACCTTCACCCCATCATCGTTCCGCGCTCCGCGTTCACAACCCCCCGAACTTCTTCGGCCGCCCCTCATCGTACCACTTCAACAGCGTATCGATGATGTACTCGATCTTCCGGCTGTCCGCCCAGGTCCCGCGGAACACCAGGTTGCCGTCGGCGTCCACCACGTAGGCGGCGTTCGGAGCGCGGCCATAGCTGTCCAGCACGCGGTCATCGAGCCCATCGACCAGCACGGGGATGTTCACGGTCTGTCCGAGCTCCTGGGCATAGGCCAGCTTTTCATGCTCGCTCCTGGGCGTGGGGTAGTTCCTGTAGCTGACCTTGTCGCCGGGATGGAGCTCGCGGCCATAGACCATGAACAGGCGCACGCGGCCCGTGTCGTACTTCTCCTGCAGCTTGTCCCACAGGGGCAGCTGGAACCGGGCGGGTGGGTTGGTGATGCTGCCGAACATGAAAGCGCGGATCTTTCCTTTTTCCGCTGCGAGATGAAAGGGTGCACCCGTCCGCGCAATGGGCAGGGTGAAGTCCTTCGTCCTTGTGGCCACACGTTCCCCTTCGCTGTAGGAGCGGATGTCATCGATGGTGGCCCGGATCACCTTGTCGAAGTTCATGCGCCAGATGTTCACCTCCTTGCGCATGGCCTTGATCTCGGCCTTTGTATAGCTGTTCAGATAGAAGTCGAGATCATCATGAAAGATGATCGCACTGTCCGTCACCATCGGATGGGCATCCCAGTTGTTCGGGATCTGTGCGAGTGCGGAACCCGTGATCAGGAGGGAAAGGAGAAGGTGGGCGGTACGGAAGGGCATGCGCCAAAAATAGCGGCCCCGGGCATCGACGCCCGCGAACGATCAGGAGGGGATCAGTTCCCCCATTGGCCTTGAAAACCGGTCTGGAAGCTCTGGTAATCCTGCTTCTTGTAGGCGCCCTCCCCGATGAACTTCAGGATCGGCTCGATCTGGGCCGGGGTCAGATAGCCCTGCACCGGGGCGATCACCTCCAGGTCCTCGTTCAGGTAGACCACGGTCGGGTAGGCGATGCGGCCGTTCACATTGGCGATGGCATAGGTGAACTGGTGCGTGCTGTTGCGGATCCCGGCGTTCGGGTCGTAACCCGGATTCTCGAACTTCTGCTCCTTGAAGGTCACGGCGTCAGGGCTTTCCGCATCGAACTTCACCGCGTAGAAATGCTTGTTCACGTAGGCTGCGAGGCGTGGGTCGGTGAAGGTGCGCGTGGCCAGCATGCGGCAGGGGCCGCACCATTTGGTGTACACATCCATCACCACCGGTCGGGGTGCCTTCTTCACCGCCTCCTGCATCTCGCCCACGGACATCCAGTGGATCGCTTCGGCGCTTTCCGGCTTGACCGGTTGCTGGGCATGGGCTAGGAGCGGGACGATGGACAGGGCGTGGAGGAGGATGCGCATCACGTAAAGCTAGGTCAGCCGAAGCATCAAGGTTCGTGCCGGGAACGCCCGGCCATCAGTGGATCCCCTTCATCAGCCGACGCACACCCGGGGAGATCGCGATGAGGACCACCCCTGCGACGAGCGCGTAGACCGCCAGCTGATGGTAGCCCTGGGTGTAGTTCACCAGCTTGGCCATGTTGGAGGCGTTCGGGTCGGCGGTGCTCATCCCAGCGCCCAGCAGGCCCGCGACGTACTGGCCGTAGGCGCTGGCCAGGAACCACATGCCCATCATCAACCCTTGGATGGATTGGGGGGAGAGCTTGGTCATCAGCGACAGGCCGATGGGTGAGAGGCTCAGTTCCCCGAAGGTGATCACGAAATAGCCCAGGGTGAAGATGTCCAGCGAGGTCATGCCGTCGGCATCCGCGAAGAAGATGGTGGCATAGAAGGCGAAGAAGGCCACGGCGACCAGCAGGAAGCCGATGCCGAACTTGACCACGGAATTGGGCTCCAGCTTTCGCTTGCTCAGCCAGATCCAGAGCAGGCCCACCAGCGGCGCGAAAACGATGACGAACAAGGAGTTCGCGCTGTTGTTCACCACGTTCGGGTCCATCGGGATGAAACCGAGCAATGTGTGGTGCAGGTTGTTCAACGCGAACAGGCTCAGCGAGCCCCCGGCCTGCTCGAAGAAGGCCCAGAAAAGGATGGAGAAAATGATGAACACCAATGCCGCCAGCAGCCGCTTGTTCTCCTTGCTATTGAACCGGCGCATCTCCCAGCCGAGATAGACCAGCGTGGCCGGGCCGATGATGTACATGAACAGGTCCGTGTAGTGGGTGTTGGTGACGAGCTTCAGGATGAAGGGGATCACCAAGAGCGATCCGATGTACGTGGCGATCTCATAGGATCGGCGCTTGTTCCTCGGCATGTCCGGATGCAGGGGTGAAAGGCCGATGGGCCCCAGGCTCCGGCGCCGGATGAAGAAGTTGATCAGGCTGATGGTCATCACCACGCTCACCAGCGCGAAAGCGAGCGCCCAGCTGTAGTGCTTGCCCACCCACACCATCAGGATGCCACCGAACAGCGCGCCGAGGTTGATGCCCGAGTAGAACAGGCTGAACCCGGCATCGCGTCTGCTGTCGCCTTCGTGGTACAGCTGCCCCACCATCGTGCTGATGTTGGGCTTGAAGAAACCCGTGCCGATGATGAAGAAACACGTGCCGACGTAGAACATCTCCGCCGGGGAGAAGGCGATCACCAGCCCGCCGGTGATCATCAGCAGCGCACCCCAGAACAACGACTTCTGGAAGCCGAGGATCTTGTCGGCGAACACGCCGCCGATGAAGGTGAAGGCATAGACGAAGGCCTGGATGGCGCCGTACTGCAGGTTCGCCGTCTTGTCGTCCAGCCCAAGCCCGGCCACCTGGTTCACCATGAAGACGGTGAGCATGCCGCGCATGCCGTAGAAGCAGAAGCGCTCCCACATCTCGCTGCCGAAGAGGTACCAGAGCTGGCGGGGGTACTTCCCCTTGAAGTCGCGGATCTGTTCGAGCGTGATCTCCGTGGTCTGCATGCGTTCTGGGGTTCAGGTGTGTCCGGTCTTGGCGATCATCACGCCGCGTATGCGCTTGACGGCCAGGAAGAGCAACAGGGCCGAGGCCATGGCTCCCGCGAAGTTCATGTAGAACACCAGCGCGCGGTCATCGCTGTCGCTGCCCAGGTGGCCGAGCACACCGCTGAGCTTGTTGCCGATGGAGGTGCTCAGGAACCAGCCGCCCATCATCAGGGCGGTCAGGCGTTGCGGGCTCAGTTTGCTCACCAGGCTCAGGCCCATCGGGCTGAGGCACAGTTCACCGAAGGTGATCACCGCATACGTGCCGATCAGCCACCAGGCGCTCACCTTGGTGGCGCCGTTGCCGCTGGCCTTCACCGCCATGATCATGACCAGGGTGCTGAGGCCCGTGATGAAGAGACCCAGGGCGATCTTGCCGGGCGTGCTCGGTTCCGTGTTCCGACGGCCGAGGAAGCCCCACAGGGCGAGGATCAGCGGGGTGAGCAGCACCACGAACATGGGATTCAGCGACTGGAAGATCTCCGTGCTGACGAGATGCAGCGGACGATCGGTGGAGGGCTGGTCCGCGGCGGGCAGGTTCGCCAGGTAGGCATCCGCCTGCTCACCCGGAGCCGGGGCATGCACCGTCTGGTCCGCGCGGATCGTCGATACCACACCGGTCATTGCTTCGGGCACCTGCCGGTCCGTGTACTTCTCCGCCCATTCGGTCAGCACGTTCCCGTTCTGGTGGAAGATGGCCCAGAACACGATCACCACGCCGAAGATGTAGAGCAGGGAACCGATGCTCTGCTTGTCCTCCGCGGATGCTTTCAGGTAGGTGCTGAGGTAGAAGTAGACCACCGGGATGCACGCGAAAAGGAACACGTCGTTGCTCCGCGAGCCAAGGAGGTCGTCCATGCCGAAGAGGCCGGCGGCGAAATAGCCCAATACACCGAACAGGAGCACCGGCAGGAAGATGGTCGTGTAGATCCGGCGCAGGGGCATGTCCTCCTTCTGCACCGGCTTCAACTGGTCGGCCTCGCCAAGCACACCCTTGCCACTGATGAAGATCGCCAGGCCGATCAGCATGCCCACGCCCGCGGCGGCGAACGCGTAGCCCCAACCGTAACTGTTCCGCAGCCAGGCCGCGATGAAGTTGCAGATGAAGGCGCCCACGTTGATGCCCATGTAGAAGATGTTGTAGCCCCGGTCCTTCAGCTTCACGTACTCGGGCTTGTTGTAAAGGTTGCCCAGCAGGGTGCTGATGTTCGGCTTGAAGAAACCGTTGCCGATGATCACCAGGGCCAGGGCGACGAAAAAGGCCGTCTGTCCGGGAATGGCCAGCGTCAGGTATCCCGCCGCCATCGTGGCCCCGCCGAAAATGATCGTACGCCGGTAGCCGAACACCCGGTCCGCGAGCAGACCGCCCACGAAGGGGGTGAGGTAGACCAGCGCGATGTACGTGCCGTATATGTCGTGTGCCGCGGATTCCTCCAGGCCGAGACCGCCACCGTCCAAGCCCCCGACCATGTATAGGAACAGGATGCCGAGCATGAGGTAGTAGCCGAAGCGTTCCCACATCTCGGTGAAAAAGAGCAGATAGAGACCTCTCGGATGCTTGCCTTGGCTCATGGGCGATCGACGGGATGAAGCGTGGACATCAGTTGATGCCGTGCATCCATTTCTTCATGGTCGGCGTGAGCACGAGCAGCAATGCGGCACAACCGAGCACGATGTACACGCCCCAGTGGAGGTACACGTCCATGAAGCCGGTCAGTTCGGTCACGGGGTCTGCGCCGGCCGTTGCACTGTGCGCGATCTCCTGGCCCAGCTTGCCGGCCACTTTGTGGGCGAAGGCGATGCTGAGGAACCAGCTGCCCATGACGAAACCGACCACCTTCTGCGGGCTCAATTTGGTCACCACGGACAGGCCGACCGGGCTCAGGAACAGCTCGCCGGTGGTGTGCAGCAGGTACATGCCGATGAGGAAGCCCATGGGGATGGCGGTGGCGCCGGCACCATTGGCGATGCCCACCTTCACCCCCCACACGATGATCGCGTACCCGATGGCCATCTGGAGGAGACCGTAGAAGAACTTCATCGGGGTCCGTGGCTCCAGCTTGTTCTTGGCCAGCCACACCCACATCCAGTTGAACACGGGCGCCAGCAGCATGATGAACAGGGCATTGACCGATTGGAACATGGAGGCTTCGATCCCCGCCCTGTTCACATACCTATCGGTGAGGATGTTTATGGACCCGCCGGCCTGTTCGAAGAGGGTCCAGAAGATCATGTGGAAGAAGAACAGGATCAGGAACACGAACAGACGTTGTCCCTCGGCGCGGTCCTCGGCCGTGAAGGCGGTGTAGAGCAGGTAGCCCAGACACAGGAATCCGGCACCGAACAGCAACCAGTCGGTGATGCCTTCACTGTTGATCAGGAAACCGAACAGCGGGATGCAGACAAGACAGCCGATGATGGTAAGGGGAAAACGCTTCAGTCCCAGGAAGCTCCAGTCCGGGTCGGCGGTCTCCGGTGCATGGCCCTTGCCCTCGAGGTGTTTGAAATTGATGGCGAACACGATCATGCCGAGCAGCATGCCCAGGCCCGCGGCGAGAAAACCGTACGACCAGTCGACCCGCTGCCCCAGATAGCCGCAGGTCAATGGGGCCAGGAAGGCACCGATGTTGATCCCCATGTAGAACAGGGTGTAGGCACCGTCCTTGCGCGCGTCATTGCGGTCGTAGAAGGTGCCCAGAAAGCTGCTGATGTTCGGCTTGAAGAGGCCATTGCCCACGGTGAGCGCCGCCAGACCGAGGAAGAAGATGGACTCGCTGTGCAGCTGGCCGGTGGATGCTGCGGAGAGCGCAAGGATGAACTGTCCCAGCGCCATGAAGCCGCCACCTGTGAGGATGGCCTTCCGAAAGCCGATGGCCCGGTCGGCCAGCATGCCGCCGATCACCGGTGCGGCGTACAATAGCGCATTGTAGGCGCCATAGATGCCGTACGCGCGGGCGTCCGCTTCTCCGGCGACCATCTTGTCGAAGAGCTCCTTGGTCAGATAGAGCACCAGCAGTGCCCGCATGCCGTAGAAGCTGAAGCGCTCCCAGAGCTCGGCGAAGAAGAGCACGAAAAGGGCCTTTGGATGGACCTTGCGTTGACCGAAGAGCGTGGTGGGCACCCAGATGAGCACGAATGCCCATCCGATGATCAATGACCAGAGCGCGAAGTCCATGCGTTAACGGGTTTGGATAAGAGGTGGTTCCGGTACTGGCGCGGCGTAAGGTAACAGAATGGCGCTTCCTGCCCTGAAGGTCAGGGGGTACGCCCTCAAAGCTTCCGCTCGAGCCAGTCGGTCATCATCTCGAACAGGTGCCACCGTGTGGTGCCGCCATAGATCCCATGGTTCTTGTCCGGGTAGTTGAACTGGTCGAACTGCTTGCCCGCCTTCACCAGGGCCATGGTCATCTCCGCGCTGTTCTGGTAATGCACGTTGTCGTCCCCCAGACCATGGACCAGGAGGTAGTTCCCCTTGAGTTCGGCGACGTGACCCAGTGGGCTGTTGTCGTCGTATCCGTCACCGTTGTCCTGTGGCAGGCCCATGTACCGCTCGGTATAGATCGTGTCGTAGTACCTCCAATTCGTGACCGGCGCCACCGCGATCGCCGCTTTGAACACGTCGGCGCCCTTGGTGATGCAGAGACTGCTCATGTAGGCGCCATAGCTCCAACCTTGAATACCGATCCGGTCGGCGTCCACATAGGGCTGGTCGGCCAGCCATTTCGCCGCCCCGATCTGGTCGATCGTTTCGTATTTGCCGAGCTGGCCATAGGTGATGTGCCGGAAGTCATGCCCGCGTCGACCGGTGCCCCGCGGATCCACACAGACCACGATGTACCCTTTCTGGGCCAGCAGCTCGTGCCAGAGGTAATTGCGACCCTCCCAGGAATCGGCCACGGAAACGCTGTTCGGACCGCTGTACTGGGTCATGAGCACGGGATACTTCCGGGCAGCGTCGAAACCCGGCGGCTTGATCATCCATGCGTTCAGCGTGACACCCTCCGCCGTGGTGATCCGAAGGAACTCCTTGGGTCGAAGGTCGTATTCCGCGAGCGTGGCCTTCAGTTCGGCATTGTCCTTCAACACCTTCACCAAACGACCTTCGCCATCATGCAAGGTGATCCGGTAGGGCTCGTTCGCCGTGCTGTGGGTGTTGATGAAGTAGCGGAATCCAGTGCTCCATTCCGCCTCGTTCGTGCCGCCTACGGGGGATAGTTGCTTCAGGCCGCGGCCGTTCAGTCCAACGGCGTACACCTCCTGCTGCATGGGGCTCCGCATGCTCGCCGTGAATATGACCCGCTTGTTGGTCCCATCGACCCCGGCGATGGAGGCCACGTCCCATTCGCCCTGGGTGATCGCGCGTTGTGTCCTGCCGTCCATGCTGCACCAGAGCACCTGGTTCCAGCCGTCCTTCTCGCTGCTCAGGACGAATCCGCTGCCGTCCGCCAGGAAATGCAGGTCGTTCGTCACTTCGATATAGGTGTCGCTCACTTCGCGATAGACCTCGCGTGGCACGAGCCCCTTCTGCACCGCCCGCACGGTCGGAACGGCCAGCGTGTAGATCAGCTTCTTGCGCTGGAGGCGGTCCATTTGCATGAACCAGAGCACGTCGTCATCGTTCGTCCATCCGAAGCGCGGCAGGTAGGGGTCATCGTCGGGTTCACCCAGCGGCACTTCGGTGGTGCCCGTGCTCTTGAGGTCGTACACCATGAGCTTCACCCGGCTGTTCTCCTCACCGGCCTTCGGATACTTGAAGCTGTACATGTCCGGGTACAACTGGTCGCGGAAATAGGTCAGGGTGTATTCCTTCACCCGGCTCTCATCGCTGCGCAGAAAGAGGATCTTGTCGCCCCTGGGGCTCCAGGCATATCCCTGGGTGAACTCGAACTCCTCCTCGTAGACCCAGTCCGGTGCGCCATTGATCACCTTGTTCCATTCTCCGTCGTGGGTGATCCGGGTCTCCTGCATCGTGGCAAGGTCCACCATGTAGAGGTCGTTGTCGCGCACAAAGGCCGCCCTGCCGCCGTCCGGGCTCAAGGTGGCCAGGCGTTGTTTGCTCCCGCTCACGTCGCTGAGCGGTGTGAGGCTTTTCGTCGAACGATCATAGACATAGTTGTAGGCGTAATAGCTGTGCCGGTAGAGCGGTTCGACGGAGGTTTCGATCAGCAGGCGCTGCTCATCGGTGCTGAAACTGTATCCCTCCATGGGGATCGGTGCTTCGCCGCCCGTCGGCACGAGGTCCTTGCCGTTCACGATGGTGGCCACCTTCTCGCCCGTGCGATAGGCGTATTCGTTCACCACCTGTGCGCCGTCAACCTCCTCCTGCACGGTGTAGTGCTCCCCATCGTTCATGCTCGCCAGACCGCCGACGTACTCGGTGCTGAACGTGGGGCTGTACCAGATGGCCTCGTTGGTCAGGTCCTGCTGGGCGATGGACGGAATGGCCAATACACCGGACAACCCGGCGGCCAGGGCGAAGGATGATCTCATGGCAAATCGGTTCGCAAAAGGGGAGCGGGCAAGTTAGCCAAGCGCCCGCGACGGCACCCCACGGGCAAAGGCGATGCCAACGGTCGGTCACTGGAGGTGCGCTCTCCGCGCCTACCAGGGGATCTGCTCGGTTCGCACTGCCGTGGGCACTGTACCGTCGATGGTCTGGAGGATCAAGTCCCGGTCGTTGTTCGCGCCTGTGTATTTCACTACACCGTCCATATTGAGATCCTCATCAAGCGCATGAACACCGACATAGGTCTGTGTCGGTATCGATCCACCGATACGAGCAAGGATCGCGTCCCGATCATTGTACGCACCTGCGTAGCTGACCGCTTGGATGAAATAGACCGTACGTGCATTGCCAGGCCACATGCATGCGGCGCCGTTCACCAATTTTCGGGCGGTCGTACCATAGGTCGGTGTGTTCGGGTCGGACAGGTCGATGGAGGCAACACCGTTCCCGAGTGGGATGGCATCGGCCGACATGATGCCGAGGTGGTTCCGGTGTAGAATGCTCACATGGTAGTTGCCTGGTGGAATGATGATCCGCAACGGGGAAACACCGTCCATATCCACGATGTCCCCGTCCCGTTGGATCAATGCCACGGCCTGGGCGTTAATGATGGTCGGGTCGCTGGCGTCCCGAAGCTCCACATGCACGTAGTCCACGATCGAGTTCGGGCCATGGTCGTCCAGCACCGCGATGTCCATGATCCAGCGATCGTCATATTCGTAAAGACCATGAAGCGGTTCGTACACATTTCCGGTCGGACCGATCTGGTCGAGCGCGCGCAGATCGTCGTTCATCAGCATGGTGGTCGGATCGAACGGCCCACCAAGGAAAGCCCTGGCCGCCAGTTGCGCCACGGGCGCGCTGTTCACGAAGAAGCGGAGAACAACGGTCTCATCGGTCGTCGAACTGTGCAGGGTATAGTAGCCGGGTTCCGTGATCTTCCAACTCCACGAGATGGGTTCGGTATCGACGTAGAAATGGTCCTTGACGAGCGTACAGGTCATTGGGCCCGGAGTACAAAGGAAATCATGGAACACACCGTCCGTGAATATCGTGTCCCCCGGTTGGAGGAATATCGTATCCGCGGTCGTCCACGAAAACGAGGTGGGGACGATATCCTCGTAGCTCCCGTCCGAGCGCACCACTCTCACCCAAGCATCATATGAGCACTCCTCCCATGCGGATGCATCGCTGACGATCGGGCCAAGCATCACCAGCAGAGCGATCATCGAGAAAATACGCATGGGATTCTGCTTCTGGGTCGGCTATCGATGAAGACGGGGCGTGTCGTTTTCAGTTGCCTCCGCTCGGCACAGTGGGCGTCGCTCCTACACCTCCAAAAAGTCCATATCGCTATGGAAGGTCTCGTGCACATGGGTGGTGGCCCACAGGGCCGCACCGAAGCAGATCAGGCCGACGACGAGCGCGCTGCCGACGTTCCCGACCAACGGCACGGCGAACTGGAACGCGACGGTGATCGGCCATACGCTGCCCCGCACGAAATTGGGCGTGGTGGTGGCCACGGTGCTGCGGATGTTCGTGCCGAACTGTTCGCTGGCCACGGTGACGAACAGGACCCAATAGCCCGTGGCGGTGCCCAGCAAAAAGCACATCCAGTTGTATACGGATATGGACACGCCCCGCATCCCGAACAGGAAGACCACGGTCAACAGGAGATTGACCACGAGATAGAGATAGATCACCTTCTTCCGGCTGCGCCACATCTGGCTCAAGAGGGCGCTCAGCAGGTCGCCGACGCTGAGACCGATGTAGGCGTACTTGATCGCTTCGCCATTGATCTGCTTCAAGCCGGCCTCGTCCAGCATGGAGGTATCGATGCCGAGCGCGGGCACGAAGACGTCCTGGCTCAGGTTCACCAGTACGCCGACCACATACCACACCGGCACGCCGATGAGGATGCAGCTGAGGTATTTGATGAAGCGCTTCCGATCGTTGAAGAGCATGCGCAGGTCGCCGCGACGGACCGTGCTTTTTCGCATGCTGGCGTACATGCCGCTCTCGAACGCACCCACGCGCAGGATCAGGAGCACCAGGCCCAGGAGACCGCCCACGATGTAGGCGATCTGCCAGTCCATGAACGCGTGACCGGTCAGCGTGGTGAGGAGGCTTCCAAGCTTTTGTCCTTGCGCGGCCACTTCCGCGGCGAACACCGCGCCCAGCGCACCGAAGACCACGACGATCATCGTTCCATAGCCACGCTTGCCCTTGGGCATGGTCTCCGTGACCAGTGTGATCCCCGCGCCCAGTTCACCGGCGAGCCCCACGCCGGCAATGAAGCGCACGATACCATAGGTGGTCAGGTCGAAGGTGAAGGCGTTGACGATGTTGGCGATGGAGTACAACAGGATGCTCCCGAACAGCACGGTGATCCGTCCACGCTTATCCCCCCAAACGCCCCAGAGGATGCCACCGACGAGCATGCCGACCATCTGCACGGCGAAAAGGTCCATGCCCACGCCGGCGATCCGGGCGTTGCCGACCCCGAGGATGAACTCCAGGCTCTCCCGCTTCACCACGTTGAACAGCACCAGGTCGTAGATGTCGACGAAATAGCCGAGCGCGGCCACGACGATCAGCAGGATGGTCCGGCGGTCGAAGGCGGAGGGCATGCCGCAAAATAGAGGAAGAACGGGAACACATCGGGCCAGTGGGATGTCCACTGCGAAGAAGCCCACCGCAACAAGGAAGGTCCATACAGAGGCACGGAGGAGCGTTCCATCGAAGAACACCGCAGCAGGTAGGGCGCCTACCTTCGTCCGAAATGCCATGCAGGTGACAACGGACAGGGACCGAACGCCCTTCGGCCGGGTGGACGAAGCGTTGCTTGCAGCCCTGAGGAACGCGGTGGGGGCGGACCACGTGCATGCCGATGCGGAACGACGATCGGACTACGGGCATGATGAGACGGAGGACCTTCGGCATCCACCCGAAGTGGTCGTGCGGCCGGATACGACGGAGCAGATCGCGCGGGTCATGCGGATCTGTCACGATCACGATGTGCCGGTGACGCCCATCGGTGGTCGGACGGGATTGAGCGGAGGCGCCCTGTGCATCCATGGGGGCGTGGGGCTCGCGTTGGACCGCATGACGCGCATCGTGGAGATCGACGAACGCAACCTGCAGGTGATCGTGGAACCCGGTGTGATCACCCAGGTATTGCAGGAAGCGGTCGCTGCGAAGGGACTTTACTATCCGCCCGACCCGAGCAGCAGGGGCAGTTGCACCATCGGTGGGAACCTGGCGGAGAACGCCGGCGGTCCACGTGCGGTGAAATACGGTGTGACCCGGGACTTCGTGCTGAACCTGCAGGTCGTGCTGCCCGACGGCAGCGTGATCTGGACCGGGGCGAACACCTTGAAGAACAGCACCGGTTACGATCTGACGCGCCTCGTGGTCGGGAGCGAGGGCACCCTGTGCGTGATCACACGGGCGGTGCTGCGCCTGGTGCCCCTTCCCCAGGGGTCACGGCTGATGCTCGTTCCCTTCAACAGCGCCACCAGGGCCTGTGAAGCGGTGAGCGCCGTGTTCCGGGCGGGGGTCACGCCCAGCGCCCTGGAATTCATGGAACGCGACGCGATCGATTGGACGCTGCGCTTCGTGGATGATGTACGTGTCGAGGTGGCTGATGCGGTCGCCGCCCATCTGCTGATCGAGGTGGATGGCAATGACCCCGATGCCATGATGAAGGACCTGGAGAAGGTGCTTCAAGCGATCGAGACGTACGATCCCGGCGAGATCCTGTTCGCCGAGAGCAGCGCTGAAAAGGAGGCGCTTTGGAAACTGCGACGCCGCGTGGCCGAGGCGGTGAAGGGGAATTCGATCTACAAGGAAGAGGACACCGTGGTGCCCCGGTTCGAACTGCCCCGCCTGTTGGAGGGCGTCAAGTCGATCGGAGCGAAGTACGGTTTTCAGAGCGTTTGTTACGGTCACGCCGGCGACGGCAATCTCCACGTCAATATCATCCGGGGCGAACTTGACGAGCGCACCTGGAAGGAGGAGTTGCCGAAGGCCATCCGTGAGATCTTCACCCTGACCGTTTCGCTCGGGGGCACGCTGAGCGGCGAACACGGTATCGGACTGGTGCAGCGACCGTACATGGATATCGCGTTCAACGAGGTACAGCTCGATCTGATGCGCCGGATCAAGCAGGTGTTCGATCCCCGGGGGATCATGAACCCGGGAAAACTGCTACCGTGATGTCCCCGGACCGTGGCGCTCGAGGACACGCCCGCGGTCATAGATCACGCTGTCGATCAAAGCACCTTCAGGAGCGTACCTGACCCAGGTACCCACCCGCTGGCCGTTGATGAACCGGCCACGCGAGGCGATGGTCCCATCGGAGCGGTAGGTGGTCCATATGCCTTCGCTCACCCCGTTGTGATAATAGCCTTCGATCCGCAATGAGCCGGTCTCGTCATTTCGGAAGAACCAACGCCTGTAGGGTCCTTCCGGCTTTCCATCCCGATAGCTGAGCATCAGGCGGGGCGATCCGTCCGCGAAGTATCGGCGCATATCGCCATCCCGGACGCCCTGTCGGTAATGGGCCTGCTCGGTCACCTGCCCCTCGTCGTTCCACCAGGTGCTCGTCCCGTCCAAGCGCCCATGATCGTAGTTCAACAGGGCAAGAGTGTCCCCCAAGGGTGAGCGTTCGATCCATGCACCCTCACGCAGGTCGCGGTCATACCAGCCTTCCTTGCGTACCGTACCATTCGGATGGAGGATGGTCGAACGCCCCTGTTTTTCACCATCGACCTGTTCGGACCGGATGAACGGCCGTCCGTTCCGGTCAACGACCGTGACCGTCCTGGGCGCAGGATCGTGGCAGGCGGTCAGCAGGCAAAGCATACCCACGCCAAGGACGGTCACGGTCGGACGCATGGCCCGAAGGTATCCTAGCCTCCCGGGGACCCGATCGTGCGGAGGTCGAGCAGGGACGTTAATTCCGTGATCGTGGCTCCCACGCGCACCCCTTCCGGTAGATCGCCCGCGCGAAGGTCTCTCGTCTGCCCACCGCCCACGACCACGTCGCAGCGTTCCATGGGCAATCCTGCCGTCAAGGTCCGCAGGTAGGCGGGGAGGTCCTCGCCATGCGGCGTTACCGTGCAAAGGACCACGCAGGTCAAACGGCCATCGAACTGGGCCGCCACCTGGGCCAGGTCGTCCGTCGGAACGCTCTCGCCCAGATAGACGCAGCGTTCCCCTTTCGTCTTCAGGAGGTAATACAGGTAGAGCAGACCGAGATCATGGATCTCGTTCTCCGGCAGGAACAGGACATGGACGCGGTCCGGGTGCCGGGTCGGTCCCAGTGATGCGATCTCCGCGATGAGGTCCTGTCGGATCAAGTTGCTCGTGAAGTGTTCGTGACCCGGGCAGATGCTGCTGGTCTGCCAGAGCATGCCGATCTGCTCCAACAAGGGCACGTAGAGGTCTTCGACCAAACGGCGAAAACCGGCACGTTCCCTGAAACGGTCCACGGTCCTGCGATGGAGCTCTTCGTCGAAACTGAGCATGGCCACTTTCAGGGTGTTCAGGTCCAGGTCGGCCGCCTGGTCTCCTGCGGAAGCCTGCCGGACCAGCTTGTCGCGTTCGCTCGGAGGCAGTTCCGCGATCTTGCGGATCCGGTAGCCGTTCCTGTTCAGGTAGGCCACGTTCAGCAACGCCTTCAGTTCGTCGAGACCGTACGTGCGAATGTTGGTGTCCGTCCGGTCCGGGCGCAACAAACCGTAGCGCTTCTCCCACATGCGGATGGTGTGGGCCTTCACACCGGTGAACTCCTCCAGATCACGGATCTGGAATCGTGTGCGGTAGGCCGGCATGTCGCCGCCGAAGTTACCTGTGAAAACCGCATCCATTGGTCGTTGCGCGTTCTTCGTGAGGGGTAACACACGACACGCTGTGGATGTTCGATCCCGAATTCGGCGTGCGGCTCAGCGCACCAGGGACAGGTGGCCGAAGAACTCGTGGCGCTCCTTGGTGATCCCCTCCACCACATGGGCCTTGTAGACGTACACCCCCTCCGGCATTGGCTGCCCACCCAATGTTCCGTCCCAAGGTTCGTTCGGGTCCTGGCTGGAGAACATCAGTTGCCCCCAGCGGTCGAAGACCTTGATATCGAACTTCTCGAGGTCGATCACATTCCCCCAGGGCTGCCAGCTGTCATTGATCCCATCCCCGTTCGGCGTGAAGGAGTTGGGCACGAAGTAGGCATGGTCCTGCGGCTTCAAATGGGCCACGATCGTATCGGAGGTCCAGAAGGTCACGGTGAGGTCCGTCAGCGTGGTGTCCGCCGGGCTGGGATAGCCGTTCTTGATGGACCAGCCGACGAAGTCATAGTACTGCGCCGGTGACACGCTCATGGGTATCTGCACGTTCTCCGGCACGTTCACCCAGGTGGGAAAGGTCGAGTAGAACGTACCATCGAACGCGATGCCCCCGGAATTCGGTGGATCCACATCGAGCATGACGGTGTGGGTGATCGGGGGTATGAAATGTGCGATGATCGTATCGGACCCGGTGAATTGCATCGTCACCAGCGAGTCCGAGGTGGACGGCGACACGGCGTGGTGGAGCAACTCCCAATGGTCGAAGGCCCAGCCGGCGGCAGGAAGTCCTTCCAACGTGGTGTTGATGCCGCCGTAGTAAGTGCCTTGGAACGGGTAACCGCCGGGCACGATCGAATTGATCCGGATGTCACCGCTCATCGGTGGGTCCACTTTGAACACCACCTCGTAGGGGCCGTCCACGTTGTAGCAGTCCACAAGGCCTTGCTGGATCTGCACGCAGCGTGCGCTGATGAAGTCGCGCATGATCTGCACATTGTTCTCCCACTCGGCCATCGTGCCTCCCCACCTCGCGATCTGCCCCGGCATCTCCGGTGTGATCAGGGCGATCAGGCTGTCCAGGAAGGGAAGCATGTGGTCGCAGCTGAACACGGTGTTGCCCAGATCGATGTAGCGGTTGACGTAGTAGTCATGCACCGTCGGGTTCTCGGTGATGAGCTTCGTGAGCACTTCGGTATGACCTTGCCCTCCGGGGTTCGGCAGGTTCTCGGCATTGCACGGATCAGCGGCGGGGGAGTCGTCCGGCACACCGGTGTAGTTGATGTAATGACCGAAGGTGGCATCGTTGTCCCATAGGGCATATCGCCAGCGGCGCCCATCCCCCGCGGGGTCCAATCCGTGCCACCAGGCGGTGTTCCAATTCAACCAGTCCGTGCATACGGTGTAGCTGTTCAGACAGAAATAATCGATCAGGCTCTGCCAATTGTACTGCGCGTCCACCGTTGCGAAATTGTTCGGGTCCCCCATGTTGTTGGCCATGATGAAGGCCCGCAGCTGGTCCCAGTCGTTCTGCGCCGCAGCGCCCCCGAACTCGCTCCATGTGCCTCCCCAGGTCTTGAGGAAATACAGGTTGTTCTCGTCCTGCTGATAGTACTCGCGAGTGAAGTCCGCATCGTCCACTTTCTCGCGGATCTCATAGACCCCCCAGTATTGTCCGTTCACGTAAAGCACGCAGGGCTCATAACTCCTTTCGTCGAGTTTCAAATGACCTACTTGCGACAAGGCGTGCACGTAGGCATCACGGATGTGCGCGCCCTGGCCCGGAGCGAACGGGTAGTTGTCGTTCGCGGCGGCCTTGATGATCAGACGCTGGTAGTCGTCGCGGTTCTTGGTCCTGAAGACGGGGTAGTGGATCCCGTCGTTGTAGCCGAACTGATCGCGGGTGATGTAGTCGAAACCCCTTTGGTCGTACGCCCAGCTGTCGTTCCCGTGCTCGTTGAAGTCGCCGACCGCCTCATCGCGCAGCAACTGGTCCTCGCCGAAGTACTCGAACGAACCGATCGGTTCAAGTCCACCGTTCCCGTTCAGCAGATCGTCCACCTGGTCGCCGGCGATGGAGAGCGTGGGAACGGTGTGGGTGACGCCGATGAAGTACGAGTTCGTCTCAATGAAGCTCCGGGGCACGCCCGGTGTGGTGCTGAAACAAGCCGCCCGCACCACGGTGGTGGCGTTCACGGCGATCGGACCGAGGTACAGGGCGGATGCCGCGGTGGGTTCGGACCCGTCCGTGGTGTAGCGGATCTGGGCTCCACCCGGCGAAGTGATGGTGATGTTCTGCGCTCCGCCGAAAAATCCGGCCTGTGGTGTGATCTGGGGCTTCGCCTCGTAATCCGGACTGGCGCCTGCGTTCGGGGCGTTGGGCGTGGGCGTGGTGAATAGCGACCATGTGGCCGCACCGTCCGTCGTGCGTCCGCGGCTGTGGTTCCGCTGTGTGCGCTGGTTGAGCTGGTACTGGTCGATCGCGTTGCCGCCTGCGTCCGCGAGGATCACGAATTCCTGAGCCGTCTGGCTCAATTTGAAATTCGTATGCTGGATGGGACCGGCCGACTGGTCCCTGCCCGAGGCGAACACCATCAGCCGGCCGTTCGCGGCAATGGTCGTGCCCGCGCCGAAGGTCCATTTCAACAGGTCGGAAGGGTCGTCCGAGACATGCCAGCCGGACACATCGACCAACGCCCCCGAGGTGTTGTAGAGCTCGACCCAATCCTCGTACTCACCGAAATTGTCCGCGAAATTGCTGTAGTTCGATGCACTGACCTCGTTGATCACGATCTGCGCGGCGGCTGGTGCCGCCATCAGCAGCACGCCCAACGCGCCTGGTATGAATTTCAAATGTCGTTCCATCCGATCGCAGGTCAGGATCCGCAAGTTAAGGCATCGTTAAGTACTGCCATCGCCTGAGCGTCAACACTTCCAGGCCTTCATTGGTTTCCTTTCCCGTGGTTCCGACCGGATGACGGATGATGTGCCCTTAACGTCGCCTGAGCGCTCGGAAAGGACCGAGCCCCGTCCGGCGGGTCGCCGGACGGGGCTCGTCATGGACATTTCCTTTGGGTCGGTCTCAACCCTTCACGGGCGATGGCTTTTCGCCGATGTGCGCGCCGAGGAACGCCTCCATCGCCCCATAGAAGTCGAACCGGTTCTCTTCGTTGTGGAAACCGTGCCCTTCGTTGTCCTTGACCATGTACTGCACTTCCACCCCGCGTTTCCGGAGCGCTTCCACCATCTGATCGCTCTCATCCTTGTTCACGCGCGGGTCGTTGGCACCCTGGGCGATGAAGAGGGGACAGGTGATGCGGTCCGCATGGAAGACGGGGGAAGCCTCGGCCATGAGCGTGCTGTCCGTGGCGGGGTCGCCCACCATGGCATGCATCATGTCCAGGAACGGTTTCCAATAGGGAGGTATGGTGTTCATGAAGGTGAACAGATTGCTGACACCAACGTAGTCCACCCCGCAGGCGTAGAGGTCCGGAGTGAAAGTGACGCCAGCCAGCGTGGCATAGCCACCGTAGCTGCCGCCATAGATCGCCACCCGGTCGGGGTCGGCGATGCCTTCCTTCTTCAGCCATTCAACGCCGTCGGTGACATCGTTCTGCATCTCCTTGCCCCACTTCTTGAAGCTTGCTTCCCAGAACTTCCGTCCGTAACCGGTGCTGCCGCGATAGTTCACCTGGAGCACCGCGTAGCCGCGATTGGCCAGGAACTGCGCCTCGGGGTCGTAGCCCCACACGTCACGCGCCCAAGGTCCGCCATGCACCACCATCACAACGGGAAGGTCCTTGTCGGCGCGACCCTTCGGCAGGGTGAGGTAGCCATGCACGGTCAGGCCGTCGCGGGTCGGATAGCTCACGGGCTTCATCTCCGCCAGGTCGTTCTCCTTGAGCCAGGGGTAAAGGGTGGCCATCTCCTTCAAGTCGCTCGTGGCACTGTCGTAGAAGTAGTACTTGCCCGGCATGCGATCGCTGCTGGCGAAGACCATGAACTTGTCCTCGTTGTCGTTCTCACCCGCGATGAAGAGCTCGTACCCCGGGATCTTGGCGCGAAGCGTGGCCATCATGGCCTTGGTCTCGTCGTCCAGGTAGACCTCTTCGGGTTTCCAGCTGGTGTAGGAGACCGAGGTCAGGACCTTGCGCTTGCGACTGAAGTCCAGTCCGTCCACGTCATAGTCCGGGTTGCTGAAGATCTCGCGGACCTCTTTGTTCGCTGCGATGTCCCATTCCACGATCGCCGTCTTGTCCCGACCGCCGAGATTGCTGCTGACATAGAGGTTCTTGTTGTCGAAGGTGAAGAACAAGGGCGCCCAGGCATCCTTGAAATCCACGGTCATCAACTCCTTGAAGGGCGTTGTGGCGTTCGGACGGTAGAAGACCTTATTGGTGACACCGTCCGATTTCGTGGCGATACGGATCACCCCATCGTGGTCGGTCATCCAGCTTTCATAATTGTCCTTGTTGTCCACGAGCTGTTCCATCTTGCCGGTCTCGATGTTCACCAGATAGGGGTCGAAGACCTGCGGGTTGCGCTGGTTCATCTGGATGATCACGGACCGTTCCATTCCGGCTACGTCCTTCAGGTCGTCGATGATCCCCGCACGAACACCATGCTCCGGGGTCAGGGGCTTCACGTCCTGGCCATCCCTGCTGGCGCTGAAGACGATGAAATTCTCATCGCCGTTGATGTCCCTGGCGTAGAGCAGGCGATCGCCTTTCCAGAAATAGCCCCCGACATCGCGGATGGTATCATGGGTCACCTGCACCACCGATGTATCGCCAATGGGTCGGACGAAAAGGTTCATCCGGTTGTGCCAGGGGGCCCGGTAACTGATGAAGTTGCCATCGGGGCTGATGCGGAAGGTCGCCTTGTCCGGGTTCTTGAAGAAGAGCTTCATGTCGATCTCGGGCGGGGCGGTCTCCGTTGCCATCGGCTCCTTGGCCTCCTGTGCGCCACCGCTGCAGCCGGCAGTGGCCAGCCCCAGGGCGATGACGGACATCATTCCATATTTCATGTTGGTCCAGGTGAAGAGTTAGGAAAGCAAAGGTGCATTTCCGGGACGAGCCGTTGGCCCGGAACTCCACGAAGCGTTCGATCGAGTGATGGACCGTTTTGTCGTCTGATGAGCGGGGGTCAGCGGCGGAACCGTGTCACCCACACGGCGTGGTCCGCCTCGACACTGTCCCGTTCCGGGTAGAACTGTTCCAAGCGTCTCGCGAGCACGCCTTTTGGATCGGACAGCGTGCTGCCGGCATCCACAAGCACGATCGTACGCCATTCCGAAGTGTCGAGGGGCGTTCGAGGGTCGTGGACGGGAAGTATGGAAAGCGCGCTCAAGGCACTGTCAAGTCTTTCCGGGCGGTCGAAAAGCGTGGGGTCCGTGTGCCATGCGAACGTGAGGGCATACCACGGCGGCGCGATCAGGACCGGTGCCCGGTGTTTGGTCATGGCATCGGCGACCGCGACCACAACGCTCGGACGCCGCTCCATTGCCATGTCCGGAGCGAAGGTGAGGGCCATGGCCACCACACCCATTGCGGATAACGTGAGCGCAACACGGTGGTCGTTCGCAAGGGATAGCAGCGCATGGGCCACGAGCAGAACGAATCCGGGCGCAGCATAGACCAGATACCGGTCCAGGAACATGGGTGCCCATTGCGATGCGACGAACATTCCGACCACCGGCGCAAGGCCCCACCAAAGACCGATGACACCACAGGGGTCCCGTCCGTGACGACGCAGCAGCGCCAATGCGATGACCGCCAGGAAGACGACCGCCACCACGGGCGCATTGCTGAAGCGCCAGATCATGTTGTATACCTCCTCCGGTCGGGGCCTTTCCAGCCAGGTGCCCTCCGTCAAGCTTTGTCCGGCACGCTGCAGAAAGATGATCCCGTACGGCAGGTATGCCAGGATGGATGCACCGGAGGCCAGCGCCCAGGACCGACGGGCGGTCCGCAGTGCGGGCACCGTCAGTACGCAGGCCGACTGCACGCCGATCATCAACCAGCCGAAGAAGTGTGTGTAGGACATGGCCACGTTCAGGAGCGCAAGCCAGACCCAGGCATACCGCGGTGGCCCGTCCGATGGGGAGCGGTGCATGTGGCGCACCAACTGCCACATGCCGGCCGTTGCCAGCAAGGCGAACAACGAATAGGCACGCACTTCATGCGCGAGTTGTTGGTGGTAGTTGCTGCAGATGAACAGCAGTGCGGTGGTCCAGGCGAGCGGCCATCCGCCGAGGCGTCGACCGATCACATACAGTGGCCAGACCGTCAGTCCGGAGGCGATCACCGCGGGCAGACGAAGAAGGGCCACATCGTTCCCTGCGATGGGCAACCAGAGCTTGATCAGCAGGAAATACAGCGGAGGGTTGTTCTCCGTGCGCAGCATCGCGAAGAGATGGGACAGGTCGCGATGTGCCTGGAACAGCGTGAAAGGCTCGTCATTGGCCAGGTCCGATGCGCCGGCGAACAATGCCCGGACCATGGTGGCGAGTGCCACGAGCGCCGCGATCGCCAGGGTGTCCGCGTGCCACCGCTTCATGGCACCATCACCATCGCCCGGTGTTCTCCGATACCTTCGATCACAAAGGGTGGCCCGATGACGCGCATGCCCTGTCGTTGATAGAAGGCGACGGCGGGTGTGCGGGCATTGCACCAAAGGATGTCGCAGCCACGCGCGGCCATCTCCTGTCGACCGGTGTCCATCAATGCCGCGCCGACACCCTTTTTCCGGTGCTCAGGCCGCACGGCCATGCCTCGCAGGCGGTACGGCCGCAGCCCGGCGACCTCCTCATGGGCCTCAGGGGTGAAAGAGGCCACGCCGATCAACATGTCGGCTGCGAACGCACCGAGATGGAAAGCGTCCGGGTCCCGGTCGTGGGTGAACACCAGGTCGGCCGCCGACTGGTGCGGACGGAGCACCCTTTGTCGCAGGTCCAGCGTGTCCTCGACAGGTATCTTCCGGATCGTCATTCGGGGACGTTCCGCCAAGGTAAGGGGCCGGTCCCCTCGTGCATCAGCGCGTGGAGCGCCTGTGCGGCCTCGGCTCCCTGCTCCATGAGCGCATCGGTCCTGCCGCAATCGATCGGACTTGCCGTTCCGATGATCGTCGTATCATGTTGTGCGGCGACCCACAGTCGGACAACGGTCCGGCAATGCACGTCGGGCCGGTTACGCAGATCCGTGCCCAGGCCGTCCACCACGGTGAATGCCACGCGATCGTCCCGGTCGCCCCAGGGCAGGGTCAACTCGCCGATCATCGTGGAACGCCGTACGGTGCGCCAATCGCGTGTGATGTGGTCCGGAAAGGTCGTTTCCGGTGGCAGGAGGAAGGCGCTCACGACGCACCAGGCCAGGGACAGGCCCCCGAGCCATCGGCCGGCGACGAGCGGCGCGTGTGCTCCATGGCTTCCGAACGCCGATCGCAAGGCCCAGGTCAGGGCCCATCCGACCGACCCCACCGCGGTGGACAGCAGAAAACCCAATGCCAAGCGCTCCGTCAGCGTGGTATGCGCCCGGGTGACCGCACCCGGGCGGAAGATGAGATAGCCGTTGCGCCAGGGACCGAGCAGGTGACCGTCGGGATGGAACTGATTGAAGAGAAGTTCGAGCACCAGGCCCAGCCCGCGCAGCGCAAGCAGGATCACGGCCCCGATCATCAGGAAATGGACCGCCGAACGCGTGTTCTCGTCCAATCGGGCCATCGGAGGGCTCAGTTCACTTGATATACCGAAGGTCCTGCCCTGAACGGATGTGGCGCAGTGTGGCGGCGATCAGCCGGATCACGTTCTCCACGTCGTTCCGGTGCACCATCTCCACCGTTGTGTGCATGTACCGCAACGGGAGGCTGATCAGCGCGCTGGGTACGCCCGCGGCACCGTAGGCGAAGGCATCTGTATCGGTACCGGTCGCGCGGCTCGCCGCGAGGCGCTGGAAGGGGATCTTCTCCTTCCGGGCGGACTCCACCACCAGGGCGAGCACTTTGTTGTGCACGGCCGGTGCATGACTGACCACAGGGCCCTGGCCGCAGGCGATGTCGCCATTCTGCACCTTGTTCATCAGCGGGGTCTGCGTATCATGGGTCACGTCGGTCACGATGGCCATGTCCGGCCGAATGCGTTCCACGATCATCTCGGCACCGCGCAGCCCCACTTCCTCCTGGACGGAATTGGTGACGTAGAGGCCATAGGGCAGTTTGACCTTCTGTTCATGCAGGAGGCGTGCCACCTCCGCGATCATGAACCCGCCGATCCGATTGTCCAGCGCCCTGCCGACGAAATGGTCCTTGTTCAGCACCATGAACTCGTCCTCGTAGGTGATCACGCAGCCCACGTGCACGCCCAGCGCCTCGACCTCCTCCTTGCTCGCGCATCCCAGGTCCAGGAAGATGTTGTCAAGTGCGGGGGTGGGATCGTTCTTGCCGTTGCGCACATGGATGGCGGGCCATCCGAAAACAGCCTTGACGATGCCCTTGTCCGTGTGGATGTTCACCCGTTTGCTCGGCGCGATCATGTGGTCACTGCCCCCGTTGCGTTTCACATAGATGAAACCCTCCTTGGTGATGTAGTGCACGAACCAGCTGATCTCGTCCGCATGGGCTTCGATCACCACCTTGTACTTCGCATCCGGGTTCACCACGGCCACGGCGGTGCCGTAGTTGTCAACGAAGTGGTCGTCCACGTAAGGCTTGATCCGCTCCAGCCAAAGCTTCTGGCCGCTCGATTCGAACCCGGTAGGAGAGGCGTTGTTGAGGTACCGCTGGAGGAACTCCATCGATCCGGGTCCGATGATGCGGTCTTTGCCGCTGGTCTTGCGCTTGGCCATGTTGATGCGAAGGATGTTGGTCCGAACAGGCGGCGAAGTTAGAGGGACCCCCGGCAACCGAACCCCGGGGGCCGGATCACGTATGAACACCGTTCATGCGAAAAACGCCTCCTCCCATGTTCTCATTTCGCTGTGCTCCCTCAATTGTCCTGACGGTCCTTTCCTCCGCCGTGATCGCACAGGGCGACGTACCGTTCGACCTGGAGCATATCGGTGATCCGGCCGCGCTGAAGAACGCGCTGAACGCGGTCCGTGAGGCGGACAAGCTGGCTGCGACGGGTGGCCTGCACTATGCGGAGGCCATCGCCCTGTACATGAAGGCCTATGCGCTCAATCCGGACAACGCCGAGTTGAATGCGAAGATCGGTCTGTGCCACTTGAACGGAGGCCAACGCCACAAGGCCTTGTCCTGGTTCCAGGACGCCCTTTCCTTGTCCCCCGCGATGCCGCGCATCCATTTCCTCACGGCCATGGCCTACCAACTGAACGCGAAATGGGATGAGGCGATCGCGGAATACGAGGCGCATTTGCAACGCACTGCGGGTCCGGGCGATCCCGAACCCTTGTACAACACCGCCGATCAGCATATCGCAGAATGCCGTGTCGGGAAGGCGCTCATGGCCGAACCGGTGGACGTGCGGGTGGAGAACCTTGGCCCGTCCATCAATTCCGATCAGGCGGATTACGGTGTGTTGATCGCCCCGGACGGCGGCGCGCTCTACTTCACTTCACGGAGGCCCAGCGTCAACGGCCGGATCAACAAGGCGACGAACGCATACTTCGAGGATGTGTACGTGTGCCGGGCGGACGAGAACGGCGGCTGGACGAAACCCTCCTCGCTGCCACCACCGGTGAACTCGGCGATCAACGACGCGGCCGTGTCGCTCTTCGATAGCGGCAGGTCCATGGTGCTCTATCGGGACGTGAACGGTTCCGGCGACCTGTTCACCCTGCGACGTTCGCGTGAGGGCTGGGGCGCGCCCGAGAAGCTCGGCCCCAACATCGATACCAAGAGCCATGAGAGCAGTGCCTGGCCGACCGCGGATGGGCATTGGCTGTATTTCGTCAGCGACCGGCCCGACGCCGGTGGCCAGGGTGGGCAGGACATCTACCGCAGCCCATGGGATCCGTTGGCGAACGAATGGGGACCGGCGGAGGACCTCGGCCCGACCATCAACACGCCGTTCGATGAGGATGGCATCTTCGTTTCGCCGGACGGCGGTACGATCTACTTCAGCAGCAAGGGGCACAGCGGCATGGGCGGTTTCGACATCTACCGGTCGCAGCTGATCAATGGCCGATGGACGGCCCCGGAGAACATGGGCTGGCCGATCAATTCCCCCGACGATGATCTCTTCTTCGTGCTCGCGCCCGATGGGCACACGGGGTATTTCAGCTCTCTACGGGCCGGCGGGCTTGGTGAGGACGATCTTTACCGCGTCACGTTCCCGCAGGACGGCAAGACCGCGGAGACGATGAGCGCGCCTGTACGTTAGTCCGTCCCATCCTTTGTCGCGACGTTACGGCCGTACCACACGGACGGGTCCACTGGCTCCCCCACACACGGCGATCGAATAGATACCGGAGGCCAGGGTGCGTAGGTCGATGAGCCAGGAGCCGCCGTCCGTATTCCCGACATGCATCACGCTGCGACCGGTCGGGTCCAGCACATCGAGCGCTTTCATCGCACATCCCTGGGGCGGACGGATGCGGAACAGCCCCTGTGGGTCCACTGTGTACACCTGGATCGCATCCCGTGCCGGGCCCTCCGCAACTCCCACGGGGAAGGTGACGCAGAACGCCGTGCTCTCCTCCGTGGCGAACTCGCCTCCGCTCGCCAACGTGCCCAGCAACTGATCGCTCAGCACGTACGAACCCTGCCCGAAGCCGCAGCACATGCCGTCCCCGTATCCATCGTACATCGTAAGCGCATAGCAGCCGTCCGGTAGGCAGACCTGCACGGCGGTGCTGCTTCCTGCCGGAACACCGGCGTAGGGGCCTCCGGTCGCCACGATCGCGCCGTCCTGGTCCGAGGTGATCGTCCAAGAGGTCTCACCGGGGTAGTCGTCGAAGGTGAGCGCCAGGTCGAGCATGTTCGGCTCGATCGTCACCGTGATGTCGATCGTGGTCTGCGCGGTGCCGAAGCCGTTCGCCACTTCGAGCGTGACCGGGTAGATGCCGCTGGTGGGATAGATCACATCGACGGTCGGGTCGGAGCCGGTGGAGGGGGTGCCGCCGGGGAAGGACCAATCCCATCCCGGAGCGGCATCGAGCGAAGCATCCGCGAAATGCACCGCATCGCCGGGGCATGCAGAGGTGCCGGAGACCGTGAACGCGGGAACGGGGGGTGTGCTGGCGGGTGTGTGAACGGGCGTACGCCAGGTCCCACGCCCGAAGGTGGCGGCATACAGCATGCTCTCCGCGGTGTCCAGTTCCAGTTCGGTCACGATGGCGGGAGGCATGCCTTGGCTGAAGGGTTGCCATATGCCCAGGAGGTCATCGATGTAGTAGACGCCCAGGTCCGTGCCTACGTAGATGCCATGGTCCGGGGTGGAGAGGACGAGCGAGTTGGCGGGTACGTTCGGCAGGTTGCTGGTGATGTTCGTCCAAACGGCACCACCATCGAAGCTCTCGAACACCTTGTCGCCGTCATCGTACCCGGAGAGGCTCACCAGCACGTGCAGGGGATCGGCGTGATCCACGGCGATGGAGGTGATGCTCAGGTCGGGGAGGCCTGCATCGGCGAACTGCCAGGAAACGCCTCCGTTCGTCGTCCGACGCATCCAGGCGTCGTTGCTGAAGTACATGACCTGGTCGTCCGACGGTGCGATCGCGATGGCACGCACGTTCAGGTTGGTACCGTAGTTCGTGAGTTGCGACCAGTTGTTGCCGCGGTCGTGCGTGATCCAGAGGTTGTTGTAGCCCGCCACCAGGGTCAGGGGATCCTGTGGGGCCATCACATAGGGTGTCACCCACGCACCGTCCTCGGTAATGGAACCGGAGATACTGCCGGTGTTCTGCCAGGCATCGTAGGTGCGATAGAGCGAACCGTTCTGGGAGCTGCCGTATTGGATCTGCGCATCGGTGGGGTCGATGATGCCCTCCATGCCATCGGCGCCCTGCACGTGCGTCCAGGTCCCGCCGTCCAGCAGGTTCATGCCATTGTCCTGTGCACCCGTGATCACCTGCGCATCCACGGTCGCGGATACACCCAGTCGATAGCTCTGCATGATGCCGAGCCCTGCGCTCAGGTCGTCCCAATCGTTCCCGTTGTTCGTGCTGCGGAAGATCCCACCGTCCGAACCGCAGTACAACCTCCCGTTGAACAGTTCGAGCGCATGGATGTCCGCGTGCGTATAGCCCACCACGGATGGATAGGTCCAGTGCGACTTGATCGTCCAGGTGGTGCCGCCGTTCGCACTCCGCCACACGTTCACGCCGCCGGCATAGATCACGTCGGCGTCGGTGGGATCCGCCGCCAGGGCCATGTCGTACCAGCATTGTCCGCCATTGTCACTGCCGTTCTGCTGATAGCCGAATATGTTGGGCCCGGTGGAACGCGTGGAGAAGGTGAGCCCGCTGTCCGTGCTTCGGTACAGCCCCTTGTATCCACTGTTGTCCTCCCTTCCACAGAGCAGATAGACCATCGTGGGGTCCACGGCTGTCACGGCGATCGCCATACGGTTGACGTCGGCTTCAGGGGGCACGCCCGTGGTGACCTGCGTGAACGAATCGCCACCGTCCGTGCTGCGCAGGAACCGGTCCGTGCAGGCATAGACGATGTTGGGATCGCCGGGCTTGTATTCCGCGTCGAAGAAGGAGCCCGTGGCGCGCTGCGTCCAGGTGGTGCCGCCATCGGTGGTCTTCCAAAGACCGCTGTTGGTCGCACAGAGCAGCGTCTGCGGATCGGTCGGGTGCATGATCAGCCGGCGCGTGGTGCGGGTGATGGTCTGCGGCCAGTCCAGCCCGGTCATGTTCCACGTCACACCACCGTCCGTGCTTTTCAGCACGCCCAGTGCATAAGTGTCGCCACCGTCACCATCACCCGTGGCGATGTAGAGCGTGGCACTGTTCGTCGGGTCGATCGCGATGCCGCTCACGCCGATCGGGGGAAGGTCGTCCAGGAGCGCGGACCAGCTCTGGCCATCATCGGTGCTCCGCCAAAGTCCACCGGCCGGAGCGCCCAGGTAGATCGTGCCCGGATCGTTGGGATCCTCCACCACGCAGTTGATCCGGCCATTTCCGGGGTTGTAGCTCATCGAGGTCCAGGACAGCGGTCCAAGCTCCGTCCAAACGGCCGTGCGCATCATCGGTGCACGTGAGGCGGACCGCCATTGCCGCACGGCCTCCGCATACGCGGCCAGGTCGGGGAGGCGGCCGCTGGGATAGACACGCTGGGACAGGAAGGCATCCAGCCGCTGCATCTGCTTGTAGCCCTTCCCCTTTTCGTGCTGCCGCCCCTGCCAATGCAGGTCGAAACGGGCCTTGATATCGTACCAGTCCACATCCGTGCCGTCGAGGTCGTTCACCCATTCCTGGGCGTGGACCATCGGAGCTAGGAGGGCACCGATCAGCGGAAAAATGAGGTTCCCGTAGCGCATATCCTGTAAAACTAGGGAAGTCGTGCCGTCACCCGGCGCTCGTTCCGTAGGGGTACCTTCGCGGATGCATGTCCCATGCAACGGTGGCCCCTGGCGATCTGCGACCGGTCCGGACCGCGGACGGTTCATTCACCCTCCGCCACGAACGCCTGGACGAACACTACCATTCCGTGCATGGCGCGGTCCGGGAATCGCAGCATGTGTTCCTGAGGAACGGCTTGCACGCCGTGGACCTGCCGCGGATCGATCTGCTCGAGATCGGCCTGGGCACCGGACTGAACGCCCTGCTGACCTTCCTGGCCACGCGCGTTCATCGCTGCACCGTGCACTACACCGCCCTGGAGCCCTTCCCGGTGTCCATCGACCTGCTCCGGAGCATGGATCATTGCGCGGTGCTCGGTGTGCCGGATGCAAGGGACCTGTACGAGGAATGGATGATGGGCGGACCGGGTGTGGTCATCCCTGCCGGTGACGGGTTCCATTTTCGACGACTTGATCAGGAGGCCGGGTCGATCACGGATGCGAACGCCTTCGACCTGATCTATTTCGATGCGTTCGCGCCGGAAAAGCAACCCGGGCTTTGGACCGAGGAAATGTTCCAACGCATGCACAAGGCACTTCGCCCCGGCGGGGTCCTGGTGACCTATTGCGCGAAGGGACAGGTGCGCAGGAACATGGTCTCGGCCGGACTTCAGGTGGAGCGGCTTCCCGGACCGCCGGGAAAACGGGAGATGTTGCGTGCGCGAAGACCGAAGGAAGTGCGGGCATGAAGCGTTTCACGATCCGTGTTTACGGTCTGCTGGTGCACGAGGGCTGCGTTCTGGTCGCCGATGAACGCATCCGAGGACGATGCATCACCAAGTTCCCGGGTGGTGGGCTGGAGTTCGGTGAAGGCACGAAGGATTGTCTGGTCCGTGAGGTCCGCGAGGAGATCGGGGTGGTGGCCAAGGACCTCGTGCATTTCTACACGACGGACTATTTCCAACGATCGGCGTTCCACGAGACCGAGGTGCAGGTGTTGTCGATCTACTACAACTTCAGCGTGGAACGACCGGAAGGGATCGCCGCCTCGATGGGCGACGAACCCGCCTACCCGGAATTGGAGGGTGGTGAGCTGTTCCGATGGCTGCGCCTTGGCGATGTGCGGTCGGATGCGGTCACCCTGCCCATCGATCGGCGGGTACTGGGCATGTTGATCGAACGGGAGGTGCGCTAGACCCCCAGCCGCTTCACCACGTAGCGCTCCACCTGCCGGAAGAGCTGCTCGGGCTCGTAGGTGCGCCACTCCACTTCGTTCATGCGGCCGCCGAGCAGGAAGTATTGGTCGATGTTGGCGGCCCGCATGTCGTAGAGTACATGGTCGCGGAAGTTCAACAGCGCGATCCATCCCCCGGCATCCTCGGCCTCGTCCCACCATTCCTCGTAGTAGCTCTCGTCGCTGGTATGGAAGTTCAGCACGTTCTCTCCGATGAGGATGAACTTGCCGATCCCCTGCGCCATGAGATGCTCCACGATGTCCCGTTTCAGGTACATGATGTCGTTGTGGAGCAGGTCGTTCCATTCGCCGATCAATTCGATCACCGCGAAACCCTCCTCGTAGTCCGAATACAGGATCTTGAGATAGAGGGTGTGCGATCCGAACGCGTCCCATTGCGGATGTATCGCATGATCGTAGACCGCATGCGTGAACTCGAACTCGCTGTAGATGCGTCCGTGGAAGGGCGAGCGTTCGTCCTCCTCCGCGGTGTAGCGATGACGCCAGTTCCAGAACGGTTCGATGTCGTGCATCGGTGCAAAGATCGTTCACCGGTCGCCTCGGGACCGACCGGCCTCCAGCGCCTTCCGCACGCTGCCGAACTTCTTCAGCAGTGCATTGGCCGCGTCGTAGTCCAGACCCGATCCCTCCATCACCATCCGCGTGCCACGGTCCACCAGCTTGGCATTGCTCAGCTGCATGTCCACCATCCGGTTGCCCTGCACGCGGCCCAGCTTGATCATGGCCGTTGTGCTGATCATGTTCAGGACCAGTTTCTGCGCGGTGCCGCTCTTCATGCGCGTGCTGCCGGTGATGAACTCGGGGCCGACCACGGCGACGAGGGCATGGACCGCCGTGACGGCCACCGGACTTCCGGGATTGCATGTGATGCCGGCCGTGAGGATGCCCCCCGCGTTGCAGCGCTCGAGGGCACCGACCACATAAGGGGTGGTGCCGCTGGCGGCGATGCCGACCACCGTGTCATCCCCACCGACCATGTGCTCCTGCAGGTCCTTCCAGCCCTGCTCGGCATCGTCCTCGGCGAATTCCACCGCCTTGCGGATGGCCCTGTCACCGCCGGCGATCAGACCGACCACAAGCCCGTGCGATACGCCGAACGTGGGCGGGCATTCGCTGGCGTCCACGATACCCAGGCGGCCGCTCGTTCCGGCCCCGATGTAGAACAGGCGGCCCCCGCTGGCCATGCGCGGGACCAGTGCGTCCACGAAAGCGGTGATGGCCGGTACGATGCGTTCCACGGCTTCAGGCACAAGACGGTCCTCGGCGTTGATGTGGCGCAGCAGTTGCTCCGTCGACATCCGTTCCAGATCGTCGTGCGGCGAGGGCTTTTCGGTGATCCGTTCCATGTGCGGACGGGTACAAAGAAAAAGGGCCGCATCATGCGACCCTCTTCCATCGTCCGGATCTGTGTCAGTTGAAGACCAGCTTGCGCGTCACCGCGCCCTGGTCGAACTGCAACTGGATGAAGTAGGTGCCGTTCCGGAGCGCCTTGCGGGGCAGGTCGAACTGCAGGGCCTCCACATTGGCCGCGTCCACCTGCCTGCCGTTCACATCGTACAGCGTGTACATGCGTATCGTGGCGGCATCACTGGTGATGGTCACGCGATCGGTGGCCGGGGTCGGGTACAGGTGCACCCCCTGGGCGATCGGATCGCCCTCATCGATGCCGACCAATGAGCAGGGTCCGAGGTCCAGGGCGCAGACGATGCGGGGGTTCATGTACCCCATGATCGTGTCGATGTAGGTACGCCCCTTCGTCGGGCTCATGTCGGGGTTGCTGGCGAGCGAGGCATCATTGGTGGTCACGCCTGGCATGATCTCCACCTGTGCCAGCGGTGAATTGGGGTCCCACCATTGCCAGGGGCTGGCTTCGTCCATGGCGGGGGCCGGCCAACGGGGGCGGATGAACGGGAACAGACCTTCCGGCGCCGGGCTGATCATCACGCCGTCGATGGTCTGCCCGTACAGCGCGCGGGCGGCGTCGGTGTAGGGATCACCGCCGGGGAGCGTTGCGAAGGAGGCGTTGTTGCCGTAGGTGTTGATCAGCTGTTCGAACAGGTTCGAGCCTTGAACGGGCACCACCGGGCCGCCGGTGGTCGGCACGATCACGATGCCCTCGGTGAAGGGAGCGAAGGGATCGAACACCGTGTGGAAGGCCACCATGGGCACGTCGCCGGGGGCCACCCAACTGGTGTCCGCCAAGGCACCGCCCAGGTTCACACAGAATTGGGTCTCGTAGTCGAAGCCGTTGGGCCGGTAAAGGGTCAGCTGGCCGTTGAAGCCGGCCAGGTTACCCACCAGGGTGGTGTCCACGTAGCTGACGGTCGGGTCGAAGGGGTCCGGGCGGAACTTCTCGATGAAGAGCTCCGCGGGATCGTCCAGGGTGGCGTTGGCCAGCGCGATGTAGCCGCCGGTGCCTTCGCCGAGCACGATGATCTTGGTCGGGTCCACACCCCAAGTATTCACGCCGGCGGCGTCGGCCTTCAGGTTGCGCACGCATTGCCGGACATCATGGATCGCCCGGTAGATCGCGTTCAACAATTGGCCGCGGCGTTCCTCCTCGGTGGCGGCCAGCGGGTTCCAGCCCAGTCGGTAGTCCATGCTGATGGCCACGTAACCGCGGCGGGCCATCTGCTTGCAGATCTCCACCGCACAGCTGTCGGTACGCAGACCGGTGGGGCTGCCGTTGGTCGGTGGGGGAAGCGCGTTGCCGGTGTGGAGGTACAGCACCACGGGCCGGGCGGTCTCCGTGTCGATGCCCTGGTCCGGCTGGTACACGTCCATCTGCAGGTCCTTCACCTTCACCACGGTCGATCCATCGTTCGGATCGAAGAACGCCGGAGGAATGGGCTGCTGGGTGCTCACGAGGGTCTGCAATTGCACGATCTCAGCGGGCGCACCCGGGTCCTGCACGTTCGACGGTGGCAGGAAATCGATGTTCACCCCATAGCTGATGCCACTGGAGATCGAGATCTCGGAGTTGGTGAACACCTCCTCCAGGTAGCGCTGTTGCGCCGCCGCGGAGAGCGTGGTCACACCGAGTACGAGAGCGAGTAGAGGTCGATGGTCCATGTTTCGGGATTTGTTCGGTTAAAGGTAGCGTGCTCAACGCATGTCGAGCTCGTAGATCAATTGGAGGTAGGCCAGCCGCCCCACCAGCGGACCGCCGTACACCATGCGCACATCGTTGTTCCACATGCGGTCCGGCTTTTCGTCACCGGGCACGTCCGGGTCGAACAGGGGCACGATGCCGAACAGGTCGCTGCAGCCGAGCTTCACGGTCAGGTCGTTCTTCGGGAAGCGCACGTTCACCTGCACGTCCACCAGGTCATAGCTCGGGATGGGCCCGGTGAATTGCGGTGAACCCTCGAAGGTGAACCCCTCGATGTACTTGTAGTTGACACCGAAGCCGAGGTCCTGGCGCGTGGTGAAGGGGATCCGCAGGTCATGGCCGGTGATGCCGAGGTTGAACTTGTTCTCCGGCGTGTTGAAGGCCGGGATGATCGGGTCGTTCGCGCCCGCCACCAGCTTGTTCCAGGAGTAGTTCACGGTGTAGGTGAACTTCTTGGAATAGAAGTTCACACCGATGTTCGCGCCTTCGGTGCGCACCTGCTCCGTGGAGTTGGTCGCCACGCGGTACACCTGCAGCCCACGGGGAAAGGCGCTGGCATCGAAGGTCGTACTGATCCCGATCAGATAACCGATGAAGTCGGTGTACCAGCTGTGGTAGGCGCCGAGGTCGATGTACATCCATTTCCCGATCGTGCCCCGGTATCCGGCCTCGATCGTGCGCACCTGTTCGGGACGGACGCGATCCACGTTGAAATACTCCAGTTCGCTCAGCCCTGCCTGGAGGTTGGGGCTGTTCCGATAGGCGTCGAACGAGTCGAGCGTGATCAGACTGTCCCGGCCTTCCTCGAACTGCCCATCGATGTTCCCCAGCAGGATGGCCCGCCCCACATTGTAATAGAGGTATTGGTCGGCAAGGGTGGGATTGCGTACGGCGCTGCTGAACGAGAGGCGGATCGTGTGGTCCTGCGTCGGGTTGAAAACGAGCGAGGCGGCCGGCGAGAAGAGGTACTTGAAGTTCTCGTTCTTGTCCATCCGGAGCGTGGCCGTGGCTTTGAGCCTGCGGTCCATGAACGAACGTTCCAAACCCACGTACCCACCGAATTCCCGGTTGATGATCTTCACGTCCCCCGTATCCCGGAAAATGGTGCCCGCCGTATTCGGATGGTACTCGCGGTACGAGCCCCCCACGGCGATCTCCGCCCATGCCGGCTTGAACCGGTATTCCCCCATCGCGTGGAAAAGGGCCGATTTGTCATAGAACAGGGAACCTCCATCGGTGAAGCGGGTGCGCTTGATCTCGTCCAGCTTCTCGTTGAAGCGGTCCGTGTCCACGATGTACGCTGGGTCGAGGAGCGTGGTGTTCAGGCTGTTCACTGAATCGGCGACCATTTGATGGTATTGCACGAAGAGATCATGATGATCGGCGATGAACTGGGTCAGGTAGGCATCGTAGGCATCCGCCGTGGTGATGCCTTGACCGACCGCTTCACTTGGTGTGTAGTAGCCAGGTTCGTCCGCATTGAGCATCGGTTCGATCCAGTTATCCCAGAGCAGGTAGTACTTGGTATTCCACTCCTTCGTGGTGCCGCTCGCCTCCTGCAGGCGGATCCCGGTGGTGTAGATGTCGTAGGTGTCACCGGCGTCCTCGTGGGTCAGATAGGCCCGCGCGAACCAGGTGCCCTCACGCCCGATGCCGATCCGGTGCTGGAAGAACCGGATGTTCTTGAGGCGGTAGCGGTTGTCGCCCTGGTACACCGTACTGCCGGTGCTGAAATTGTGTGCCGTGGAAAGGTCCATCGGCGCGATGGAGTCCGTGCCCTGCTTCAGCCGGTAATGCAGGGAGACGCCCGCCTTCAGGTTCCTGGTGCCATAGTCCACCAGGTCCGTCTCCTTGTACCCGGGGCGGAGGAAGAGTCCAAGCCCCGGATAGTCTCTGCGGCTTTGCTGCGTCAAGCTGAAATCATTGTTCACCGAAGTGTTCTCGTCGCCGTAGATGTTCACCGCATCGTACCGGCCGGGGTTGTCCACACCGGTGGGGGAGTTGCTCGTGGCCGAATAGTCCTCGGCATACCAGTCCTCCGCGCGCAGACCGAAGAAGTTCAGTTTGTAGGCGAACCGGGGCTGCCCCGCGCCGTTGTTGATCACCTGGGCCCAGCGCACCGCGGCTTCCAACAGGTCGCGTTCACCACCCTTCATGCTCACGCTCAGGCCGGGGAACAGCCAGGGGCTCTTGGTGGTCATGTTGATCACCCCGTTGAAGGCGCCCGGCCCGTAGTAGGCGGTGCTGGCCCCGGCGATCACGTCCACCTTCATCACGTCCAGGTCGCTCGCCCCGAGGAAATTGCCCAGGCTGAAGTTGAGCCCCGGACTTTGGTTGTCCACCCCGTCGATCAGCTGCAGGCTGCGCACGGGGCTGGTGCTGTTGAAGCCGCGCGTGTTGATCACCTTGAACCCGAAGCTCGCGGCGGTCATGTCCACTCCTTTCAAGGTGCCCAGGCTCTCGTAGAAGTCGCCGCTGGGCGCTTCCCGGATGGCGATCACATCCATGCTCTCCACGGTGAGCGGGGCCTGCTTCTGCTTCTCGCTGATCCGGCTGCCCACCACTTCCGCTTCCTGGAGCAACACCTGGTCCGCGCTCAGTTTGAACTTCAACTCCTGGTCCAGGCTTTTCACCAGCACCTCCTGGTCCTGGTAGCCGATGAAGGAGATCATCAGGGTGTAGGGAGGCAGTTCGTTCACGCCGATCTCGAACCGGCCGTCGACGTCCGTGGTGGCCCCGGTGGTGGTGCCCTTGATCACCACGTTCGCGCCGATCAGGGTCTCACCGGAGGAGGCGTCGACCACCACCCCGCGCAGGCGGTATTGCTGGGCCAGCACGGACACGGGCAGGATCAGCGCGATCGGAAGCAGGTGGCGCAATGCGAGCGACGGCATCGGTACGGGTGGTTCGGCACTGGCGTTCCGCCCGGGCGATGCCGCCGGCGGACGTCGCTAAATATAGGCGAGGAGGTTCACCAACCCCGCGCCATGGTCGCGGCCATCGCCACCATCAGCACCAGCAGCGGCAGTTCATAGATGGTGAGGCGTGCAAGCAGGGGCGCGGTGGTGAGGTCCGGTGTGCGGCCGCGCTTCATTTGCGACCGCCAGCGGATGAAGGTGACCATGGGGCGCAGTTCCAGCAGCAGCACGACCACGAAAAGGCCCATCTTGGTCAGGAAGGTGTGGCTGGAGAGATAGTGATCCGTGCCTTTTTCCACGCCGCCGAAAGCCCGCCAGAGCCCCGTGACGATCCAGAGCAGGGCGGCCACGCCGTACCAGTTGTCCGCATGGAACACCGCGTCCAGCCCGGTGATGTCGCGCAGTTTGCGGAGCGCCCGCCAGCGCCCCCACACCGCACCGAGGCCGATGGCGAGGGCCAGCAGATGGGCGATGGCCAGGGTGAGACGAAGGAACATGGCGCCAAGGTAGCGCCGGTCCCGGTCTGCTTTCCCTAACCTTGCGCCATGTCCATCCGGATCACGTTCCACGGCGCCGCGCGCATGGTCACCGGCAGCAAGCACCTCCTCGAGGTGAACGGCCGCCGTGTGCTGCTCGATTGCGGCATGTTCCAGGGCGAGGGTCGCGAAAGCGACGCGAAGAACCGCCATTTCGGTTTCGACCCAAGACGCATCGATGCCGTGGTCCTCAGCCATGCGCACATCGATCACAGTGGGTTGCTGCCGCGACTGGTGAAGGAGGGCTTCCAAGGACCCATTTTCGCGACACCCGCCACGCGCGACCTCTGCGCGATCATGCTGGAGGACAGCGCGCGCATCCAGGAAGGCGACCATGCGCGCGACCTGCGCCATGCGCGGGAGGGTGAGCACGTGCTCGACCCGCTCTATGCCGTGGAGGACATCGCTCCGATGCTCGGGCGGTTCATTGATGTGCCCTACGGCCGGGAGCATGAGGCCGTGCCCGGGGTGCGGTTCACCTACACCGATGCCGGCCATATCCTGGGGAGTGCCGCGGTGAACCTCGTGGTGGACGATGGGGAACGCGCGCGTCGCATCCTCTTCACCGCCGACGTGGGCCGCTACGTGGACCGCCTGCTACCCGAACCCGCCGCCGTGCCCCAGGCCGATATCATCATCACCGAAAGCACCTATGGCGACCGTGATCACCCCAAGCAGGCGGAGGCGGACGAGGAACTGCTGCGCCAGGTGCTCCACACCTGCGTGGAGAAAAAGGGCAAATTGATCATCCCCGCATTCAGCGTGGGGCGCACACAGGAGGTGCTCTATGTGCTGAACCGCCTGAGCAATGCCGGTGCGCTGCCGCGGATCCCCGTGTTCGTGGACAGCCCCCTGGCGGTGGATGCCACCCGCGTATCGCGCGATCATTCGGACCTCTTCGCCCCGGAACTGCAGGTCGAACTGGAGAAGGACCCCGATCTGTTCGACTTTCCCGGGGTGGAGTTCGTGCAGAACGTGGAACGCAGCAAGCAGCTGAACGAACGGCAGCAGCCCTGCATCATCATAAGCGCCAGCGGCATGATGGAGGCCGGCCGTGTGCGGCACCACTTGGTCCATTCGCTCGGGAACCCGCGCAATACCGTGCTTGCCGTGGGCTTCTGTGCACCGGGCACCTTGGGTGACGAGATCATTTCCGGTGCGGACATGGTGCACATCTTCGGCGAACCGGTCCGTGTGCGTGCCGAGGTGGCGCGACTGGAGTTCTACAGTGCGCATGCCGACAGGCACGAGCTGATGCGTTTCCTTGAGGGGCAGGATCCGAGGCAGGTGGATCGGGTCTTCCTGGTGCACGGTGCCCCAAGGGCCATGGCCGGGCTGCACACCCTGTTGGAACAGCGCGGCTTCCGGCACGTCGAGGAACCTCCCCAGGGACGGACGTACGACCTGTGAGCGGTCGGCCTTCCAGCCATCCGCCACATTCCGCTTTCCCCGCGCCACCACTTCGCCTAGTTTCGTGGTCTCCCGCAGGCGCAACGGACCTGCGAGGAAGTGGGTCATGACGGAAAAGGAAACCGCGGAAAAGATCGTCTTCGACGAGGACCATCTCCGCATCCACTACGACACCGATCGCTCCCTGGTACGCCTGGTCTGGAAGGGCTACGTGCCTTCCGAGGACTACCGCGCCGCATTGGACACCGCGCTGGAGTTCGTCCTTCGCAACAAGGTGCATCTGTGGCTGGCGGACCTGCGCAACATGAGCGCCATCCTGCGCGACGACGAATTGTGGACCAATGCGGAATGGTTCCCGCGACTGGCGCGAACGAAATTGCAGCGCATGGCGATCCTGCCGTCGCGTGACTTCTTCAACCAGATGAGCGTGAAGCGCATCATGGACGGCACCTTGGGCGTGATCGAATTCCCCGTGGGCTACTTCGCCGAGGAGGACGAGTCCATGGAATGGCTGCTCGGAAAGGACGTCAAGAGCGCCTGACCTTTCTCACGCTCCGAAGCGCACCGCCTTTTTCAGGGCCTCTGGCAGTTCCGGCAGCTGATGCCGTGGGAACAGGAAACTGCTCAGGTCCGCGATCTCGTTGAAGATGTAGTGGCTGTCCATCGCGCCGCGCAGATAGGCCTTGCCGGTGCTTCCACCGGTGCCGACGCGCAGGCCGATCATCCGGTGCACCATGTTCAGGTGCCTGCCCCGCCATGCCGCCATCCCCGCGTCGATGTCCAGCAGCGATTCCAGGAACCGGAAGGGCTGCTGGAAGATGGGCTCGTCGCGGAAGAGCATGATGAAGAGCGCGCTGCGGCAGGCTGCCGGGCCCAGATGCCTGCCGGCCCTGCCGGTGATGAACACCTCCTTCCAGAGCGCGGCATTGCCTTCCTCGCCTTCCACGAGGGTCCCGGTGTACAGGTGTTCCAGCTTGTCGAAAAAATGACCTTCGCCCTGCGGCCAGTATTTGTCGTTCAGGAAGGGCATGCGCTCCAGCCAGGCGTTCACCATTTCCAGGAGCGTGGTGCCCTGTTCGAGTCCATCGATCGCCGCCTTGTCGACGGGTTTCAGCTGACTTGTGTAGTACTGCTTCCCGAAGCGCTCCTCCATGCGCAGGCCGAGCTTCGCCTCCAGCACCTTGAACTGCATGCTCTGGAAACCGGAGGCCGGACGCAGCATGTCCCGGAAGTCGAGGAAGTCCAACGGCGTCATGGTCTCCATGATGTCCATCTGGTGCACGAGCACGTCCAAGATGGTCTTCACGCGCTGCATGCGATGCACCGCGATGTTCAGCTCGCCACCGTCGTCGTCCACATGACCGTCAGCGAACATCTCCATCACGCTGCCCACTTCATGCAGGATCAACTTGAACCAGAGCTCGTATGCCTGGTGCACCACGATGAAGAGCATCTCGTCGTGCGCGGGCCGGCCCAGCTTCACGCTTTCGGGGTCCTGCGCGCCCAGGATCTTGTCCAGTTGGAGATATTCGGGGTAGTAGACGCTGCCGCTTGCCATGGCCTGATCGATAAGGCGCGCAAGGTAGCTGGCCGGATGGGGAGGGGGATGACCGGGCTCAGGGCGGGTGTAGGGCGATAGGCAGCGGATGCGTAGGTTGGACCCGTCCATGTGGAAAGCCACGATCATGCGCATCCTGACACCGATCCTGCTCCTTGCAACGGCCACCCTGCAGGCCCAGTCCTACCGCCACTTCCCGGAAGCGGACGTGGCCTGGAACGAGACCCACAGCACCATCACCGTGGCGCCGGGCGGTGCGTTCGCCTGGGTGGATTGCGAACGCGTGGTGCATTTCGCGAGCGACACGGTGATCAATGGGACCACCTATCACCAGCTCTGGTCGCGCGGTAGCTGCCACGGATATGAGATCCCGTTCATGACCGATCCCTGGGATTATGACGAGCCCGATGCGCTCGCGCTTCTTTTCCGCCAGGACACGGTCGCGCGCCAGGTGATCGCCTACGACACCCTCGCGGCACAGGAGCAGCTGTGGTACGATTTCAGCCTCGGTCTCGGTCCCTATCCCGCCACCATCGACAACCAACTCGTGGGCGACCTGCAGGTGGTGGCTCTTGACAGCATGGAACTGAACGACGGCTGGCACGACACCTGGGTGCTCGGCATGGTGCAGAACGGCATCCTCGTCGACAGCGCGTTCTGCACCGTGATCGAAGCGGTCGGGAGCACCTTCGGCACCGTGCTGCCCTACGGCATCACCATGCCGTTCGAGTGGAGCGACGTGTTGAACTGCCAGGTTGTGGACAGTGTCACGGTATTTCCGTTCGGAGGGGGGCCGTGCGATCTGGCCGTGGGCACGCCTGAACGTGATGCGATCGCGGCGATCGGTGCGTTCCCCAATCCCACGAATGGAGTGGTCCACCTGTCGGGCGTGCCAGCCACTCCCCTGCGCTGCGAGATCTGGAACACCCAGGGACGACTGGTGCGCACGGAGCGAACAACCTGTGACCGCATCGACATGAGCGATCTGCCGCCATCGGTGTACACCATGCGGTTGGTCGGGCAGGGCGATGGTGTCCTGCAGGTGCTGCGGGTGGTGCGCGAGTGATCGATACGCAGCGCGTGCGAGGCAACGCGCCGGCATTTCAACGTCTTTGGTGTACATTCATTGGATCATGCGTACCGGCCTTTTGTTTCTTGCCTCGCTCCTTTTGGTCGGCGGCGTGCACGCCCAATGCGGACCGTACAAGGGGCATCCGGTCTGGCCGGACACACTGGGATGGGCCCACATGAACTTGAGCGAATGCGGCTCCGCCAACGGCAATGCGACCTGCCTGTGGGACAACGGCTCCACGAACTGGTTCGTTGACAGCCTGGTCGTAGGGACCCATCATGTGGTCATGTTCGACTACGGTATCCCGTACGACACGCTGGAGTTCGATATCGAACAGTTGGCCTGGCAGGTCCCCTTGGGGATAACATCCTTGACCTCGAGCGGTATCCTCTTCCATTCGGACGTTTCGTTGGCCTACTCGTGCGGGGGGATCTTCGACCACTATGACTGCCCGCCCGTTGCTGATTCTACGGTCTTGTACCTGCTGCAGGACGGCATCGCCATCGACAGCGTCATCCAAGTATCTTGCATGGGAGCGTTGAAGTTCTGGAACGAGGTACCCTTCGGTCACACCTACGAGGCTTCGTTGGTGGATCGTTCGACCTGCGGCTCGCATGGCTCCAGTGCGTCGATCGTGGCCTTCTCCATCGGCACGGCCCAGTTCACACTGAACGTTTCGAACCTGAACGGAGGTGCGAACGATCTCGGTAGCGGAACAGGCAGCATCGAGGTGGTGGAAGTACAGCCCGGACCGGACGCCACGCTGACGCCACCCCTGCCGCTCACAGGCATGTTCATGCTCCTGGAGTGGCCCTCTGAGAACGACCTGGGCCTCTGGCAGACAGGCACCGGAGCGATCTGGGAGGACCTGGTGCCCGGACAGTACGAGGTCTTTTTCAACCCGGACGGCCTGTGCAACACCGTGGATACGATCGTGACCATCGACGCCGCCACGGCGATCGGGGATGCAGCGGGGGCCGGAACGGACCATCTGCACATCCGGCCCCAACCCGTGCATGATGTGCTGCACTGGAACGGTGGTGGCAATGGTCCGGTCCGCGTGTTCGATCAAAACGGGCGCGTGGTGCGCAGTGCACCGGACCAGGGCCGGTTGGACGTGGCCGATCTTCCGGCGGGACTGTACGAACTTGAAGCGGGCCAACGACGCGCGCGCTTCGTGAAATGGTGAAAGATCACATGACACGGATGGAACATCGACACATACCGGCAGCGGCGTACCACACCCTGGTGGCCTCCATGGTCTTCGCGCTTTCGCTTTCCTCATCGGCACAGTGCCCGGTGATCCTGTACCACCCCCTCGCACCGGACACCACTGGGTACGCGTACATCAACTGTTTCGGCCCGCCGTACCCGACCTACCTGATCTGGGACAACGCCGACACGACCGCCACGGAATATGGGCTTGCTGTAGGTCCCCATTTCGTGGATGAGTATGACAGTGCATGGGTGCTGATCGGGCATGTTCCGTTCCAGATGGAGCAATTGGAACTCGACGTGTGGTGCCAAGCGGCCTTGCAGCTACCGGATTCGTTCTCCCTGATGGGCTTCTCCTTTCTGGAGTACTGCAACACGCAGATCTCCAACCATCCCAGTTGCATTCCCGGTCCCCAGTCCACCTACATGGATTTCGTGATGGACGGCAACGTGGTGGTCCATACGGCGGGGCCTGCGTTCCTCTGCCCGGGACAGTACTTCCCGGTCACGGGATTCGACTATGGACACAACTACCAGGTCCATGTCTACGGGTCCTGCAGCCTGTCGGAATGGTCCCCGGTCCTCGTCGCCTTTTCCGCCGGCACCGCCCAGTTCAACATGAACATCGTGAACCTGAACGGGGGTACGAACAACTTCGGCGGTGGCACGGGCAGCATCGAAGTGGTGGACGTGCAGCCTGGTGCAGACTCGCCCCTGCCGCCACCCCTGCCCTTAACCGGCTTTTTCGGGCTTTACGAATGGCCATCCCAGACCGACCTCGGCCTTTGGCAATGGGGCTCCGGTGCCTATTGGGACAATCTGCTCCCGGGCCAGTACCAGGTGCTATTCCGGCCGGACAGCCTCTGCAACCCCGTGGATACGATCGTGACCATCGACGCCGCCACGGCGATCGGGGATGTAGCGGGGTCCACAACGGACCATCTGCACATCTGGCCGCAACCCGTGCATGATGTGCTGCATTGGAACGGTGATGGCAATGGTGTGGTCCGGGTCATCGACATGAACGGTCGTGTGGTGCACTACGGACCGGACATCGGCTGGATGGAGGTGGCGGACCTGTCGACGGGCATGTATCGGCTCGAGGTCGGCGATCGATGGGCGCGGTTCGTGAAGTGGTGAGTACGAGCGCTGGTACCGGGCGATACCATCTTGGGATCCAGCCTTCAGCGACGGAAGGGCGCCGGTAGCGGACCGGGCTCGAGACCGCTGCTGCCCCATCAGTGGGGCTATGATGTCAGTGGGTCACAAGTCGTGTCCGATCCATGGTACAAGGACACCCTTTGTTCATTGCTCATACTTTTTTCATTTCAATTTCACCAAACTTTCATTCTTCATCGGAGTTTGTCCGGTTTCTTGCTGTCACCAAAACCGGTCACCATGTCCCAAAGTGAAAAGAAAGCGGAGCGGAGGTTGAGCCTTTCCGATTCCGACATTCGAACCGAGGTCACCAGGTCGAACAGCAAACGATCTCCTGTTCGTGGTATTTCCACCGTCATCCTGGCCTTGGGGCTCACCTCGGTGGTCACCACGGGTTGCACCGATGACAAGGAAGCCTGTGACTATGATTCCACACGGTATGCAGATCCGGGGGTTTGGGTAGGGAACGTATACTATTACGATTCCGACTACACCCGATACGCGGATGCCAAACTTTGCGACTCGGACTAGCCGGGGAGCCACTCCATTTGATACAGTACGTCCATGTCAAAATTCGCGCGTCGCGGCTGGCGGACGCCTGCCGAGTGCATGGCCTGGGTGCTGGCGCCTGTCACCGAGGATGTCTTCCGGTCGCAGCACTATGAGCGGCAACATCTGCATGTCCGTAGGGAAGACCCGCACTACTGGAGCGACCTGCTCACACTTGCAGATGTCAATGACCACCTCAGCAGCCGTGAGCTGAACCACCCACGGGTCAAGCTGGTCAACGCCGAAGGTGGTTTTCCCCCCTCCGAGGAATTCACGGCGAACGATCGCATCATCCTGCCGAATCTGCTGCGGAAATTCAGGGAGGGGTACACCATCGTCATGTCGAGCATGCACGATCAAATGCATGACCTGGGATACTTCTGTGACCTGATGGGCAACCACCTTTGCCATCGGTTCCAGACCAACCTGTACCTCACACCCCAGGACGGATCGCAGGGCTTCAAATGCCACTACGATACGCACGATGTATTCATCCTTCAGATCTATGGGCGGAAGCTTTGGCGCTTGTATGATTCGCCCTTCCCTCTCGCGCACAAATCCCTTCCGTTCGAGCAGAACAGGGTCTCACCGGGAGGGCCGGCGATCGAGATCCTCTTGGAACAGGGGGACATGCTCTACATCCCACGCGGACAGATGCACGAGGCAATCAGCGTGGATGATGTTTCTCTGCACATCACTGGCGGCCTGCTGGGGGTCACCTATGCGGAAATGGTCACTGAGTATTTCCTGGACCGGGTCATGCACGATGAAGATCTCCGCCGGAATCTCCCTTTGGGCTATATCCATGACCCGGACCAGGCCGCCATGGTGATCAAGGTGCATATGGAGCGTCTGTTCCGAAAAGAAGCGGACTGGCGGATGGCCGTCGATCGCTTTGCGGTCAATTTCATGCGGCAGTCCAGGCCTCGGCTCGAGGGTCAGTTCCTTCAGGTGCGCTGCGTGGACGATCTCGACCTGGGTACGCGCATCGCGATACGTCCGAACGTCATGGTCTATCTGTCCGTGAAGGAGGACCGGGTGGATATCGAGCATTCAGGGAACACCATCACGTTCCCGATCACATTGAGCGGTGCCTTGCGGGCCATTCTGGAGAAGGCCGAGCTCACGATCGGCGAAATACCGGACGAGTTGGATGACGAGGCCAAATTGGTCCTCGCACGGCGATTGGTGTTGGAGGGTATCTTGGAGGTCCGGGACCCCGGCCTGCTGGGGGAGAAGGGGTTCGGCCTGCTCCAGGCGGTCGTCCGGGACTGATGTGGTCGATATCCCGATCGGGCCTTCCAAGCTTGAAGCGGTCCGGTGGCGTGCGGGGGCGGTCATGAGCCGGTCCGCACCTCATCCGCGACTTCCAGGAATTTCCTTCACTTTGAGCAACTGAGCGGCTTCGGGAACGTCTTTCCAACGAGAGAAGAACGAACATGCCGGCAGCAGGGACCATGCACATCGGCCGATCAAAGCGGACCACCGGCTTCGTTGCTATGCTTTCCGCGATGGCGATGGTCCAGGACCTCGCCGGGCAGTCCTTCCCGTTCACCACCGGTCCGATCCCCCAGTGCGACACCACCGCGTTCACTGTGAACGTCACCGGCATCGGGACGCTTTATCCCCCGGGGACGTGGTGGACCTACTTCCTGGACCACGTCGAGATCGACATCACCACCGACCATCCCCAGACCCTGCAGGTGTTGCTGACCTCCCCGGCGGGCACAACGATCACGCTTTCGGCGTTCAATGGGGCGGGTGGACAGAACTATACGAACACCATCTTCGAATATTGGGGAGGAGCGAACATCACGACAGGTTCGGCCCCGTTCACCGGCTACTGGTCGCCCCAAACGGGCGCGATCTCGGACTTTGACTACGAGAACGCCAACGGCATCTGGACGCTCACGGTGATCGACACGGCCTGCGTCAACGGCGGCGGAGGACCGAACGGCACGTGGACCGCGGGGATGCTCAATGGCGGCAATGGCAATTCCGGCATCGCTTTCGGCTACAGCAACGGTCCCCCGCCCTGCATGGGATGGGTATCCGATGGTCAGGGTTGGGTCTGTCCGGGTGAGAGTTTCGACGTGCTGGCCTACTTCACGAACACCTACGGGTACAACTTCGTGATCTACGACTTGAACTACCTGCCGCTCGCCGCGCCGAACGCGGTGACCACGCCCGGCACGTACTACGTGGAGGGTACCGATCCGTGGGATGGGTGCGTGTACGGGGCCAATTTCACCCTCCTGCAGGGCACTGCCGTGGCGCTTGGGGCGGATCAGGCGATCGACGCATGTCCGGGCGTGGCGGTGGACCTGACGGCGATGTTCCCCCTGGGCGGGATCACCCAGGCGTGGTATTGGAACGGGGCGCCTCTGGCCAATCCGCAAGCCGCGAACGCCACAGCGGCCGGCGTCTACCAATTGATCGGCTACAACAATGACGGTTGTTCCGATACCGCCCTGGTCACGCTCGGCAGCTTGTCCGCCCCCCAGCTCGGTCCGGACCAGGCCGAGAGCATCTGCCAGGGCCAGAGCACGGACCTCACCACCGCTTTCACCACGTCCGGGTTGACAACGGAATGGATGCTCTCCGGCAATGCCGTGGCCGATCCGACCGCGGCCGGTCTGGCGGGCAACTACATCCTTGTTGTCACCAATACGGATGGCTGCACGGACACGGCGCAGGTCGCGCTCGCCGTTACGCCCAACCCGGCGTTGGGGCCGGACATGTCCCTCAATACCTGCTCGGGCATGAGCGTGGACCTCACCGGGCTTTACGCCACAGCACCTTACACGACGAACTGGACCCAGAGCGGTTCCGCGGTGAACGATCCGTCGGCCGTGACCAATGCCGGGGACTATGACCTGGTGGTCAGCGATGCGCTGGGGTGCACGGATACCGCCGTGGTCAGCCTGATCCTCGACCCGGTGCCGGCGCTCGGGCCCGATCAGACCGCCGACATCTGCACGGGGGAGACGTTCGATCTGACCAGCGTGTATGCTGTCACCGGCCTGACCACCGAATGGACCCATGGCGGTGCGACCGTGGCGGATCCCTCCGCCGTGGCCATGCCCGGTGCGTATCAGCTGGAAGCGACGAACAATTTCGGATGCACCGATATCGCGGTGCTCGCGCTCGCCGTGCATGCGAACCCTTCGCTCGGAAACGACCTCTCGTTCCAGATCTGTCCCTGGCAGTCCGTTGACCTGTCGGTCGTGTTCCCCGTGGCCGGGATGACCGCGACCTACGCGTTCGCTGGAACGTCCGTGAACGACCCCACGGCGGCGGTGGACAGCGGGCTGTACGTGATATCGGTGGTGGATGCCTACGGCTGTGCGGATACCGCCACCGCCTTGGTAACGCCGATCGAATGCCTGTGCGAGGCGGATTTCATAACGAACGCCCATTGCTTCCAGGACCCCGTGCAGTTCACGCTTCTGGCCGATTCCGCCATCGTGGGTGCCCATTGGGATTTCGGTGGCATGGCCACCAACAGCTCGGAGATCGATCCCCAGGTCGCCTTCATCGCCAGCGAGAACGAACACGTGCTGGTGACGCTCGAGGCGGAACTCACCTGTGGTACCGTCACCGTTGAGCGACTGGTGCATGTGCCCGATTGCACCGATTCGTGCAGCGTTTACATCCCCTCGGCCTTCACACCCGATGCGGACCACGTGAACGACCTGTGGACCTGGGTGGGTGAATGCACGCCCGAGGATTTCTCCATGATGATATTCGATCGTTGGGGCGAGATGATCTTCAAGACCGAGGACCCCAATGCACCCTGGGACGGCACTTCCAACGGCACCCAGGTCCAGGACGGCGTTTACGTCTATCGCGCGGGTTACCGGTTGCCCTATCAGGACCGGAAGGAAGTGACCGGGGCGGTGGTGGTGGTGCGGTAGGGGGGCGAAGCAGCGGATCTTCGGGTCCGGGTGTCCAACTACCAGTGCAGTAATTTCATGCATCATGTCAAGATCGAACATCACATTACTTGCAGGCATCGTGGCCATGGCCCAAGTCAAGGCCCAACTCCCGGTCCAAAAGGCGATCGATGTCCAGGGGTCGGCTCCTACTTTCTACCATGTCGTCCAAGCCAGCGATGGTGGAGCCTTCGTTCGGTCCTCCGTTACAGGATCATGGGCGTGGATGAAGTACGATCCCGACCTTCAACCACTTTGGGGGGTCGTCTCCGGTCTAGCATTGGGCCCGCGACAGGATGGTGGTTGCTCCCTCTCCATGTCGACAGCGCAGTACACGACATGGTGGGATTCGTTGATCATGGAGGTCGACTTGTCTGTTCTTGACCCCTCGGGTGTCCTTGTCGCTTCTGCGAAAACGAGCTTTCTGTGCAACGACGACAATATCAACATCGCATTCCCCAATGTTTCAACGAGCGACACGATCGGATCGAATTTTATCGCGACACCCGCGTTCGGGGACTCAGAGGGTCTTTCCTATGTGGTCGGAGCAGATGGGCTCGGACAGGCCAGTTGGGTCACAAAGCTGGATGGTGCCATTGCCAGGGCCATGGTCTCGGATGGTTCAGGTGGATGTGTGGTCGTTGGGTACCGCGAAGGCCCGGGTTCCGAGCATCTCACGGTATCGCATCTGGATGGGTTCGGGCATGCGGCGTTCCACAACGAATACCAGTTCCCTGCCGGGTTGGTTTCCGTGCCGGCGAACGTGGAGGTCATCAATGGTGCGATAGCCGTATTCAGCAATCATCAGGGATCGGTCTCGAGGTTAATGCTCGATATGACAGGGAACATTCAGGAATGTCATTTGTACGGCCTTGTTCCACCCCCGAACCTGTCCACTCCATTTGGGATCTATTCAGCAGGGTCACTGGCGAATGGCGAGACGGTGTGGGTGGGCGAGCATGCAAACCCGAATGGCAAGGTGGTGCTGATGCGCTGCCTGCCAGGCGGAGGGCCTATCGAGGCGGTATCCTTCAAGAGGCATACCATCCAGGATATCGAATCCGCCTATGGGGTCCATTCGGCATGCGCGGGCCAGGGTGGCGTGACGATACTCGGAGATCACGTGTTGACGAACACGATCTTTCAAACAACGGAGCAGCATGGATTCCTTTGGAAGATCAATGGTCAGTTCAGCATGCTCTGTGGTGCTGAAACACAGCAATTCGATCATACCGTGCTTGATCCGGCGCAATTCACGATTGGATCCCTGTCGACCATGGAAGGGATCGTGTTCACGACTACGCCGATGCCATTCGCGCCCGCTCCTGTGTCGCCATATGCCACTTCGGATTTTTGTGCGCTGGTAGGCCTCAATGAACAGGTGGGCACGCAGCAGAACGCCCTTTTCGAGCTCGAGCGGAACCTATTGTTCCATAGTGATCAGCTCGTGATCTATGTCATGAGGGACCAGGAGTTGCAGGTCTTGGACTTCTCGGGAAGGACGGTCCTCTCAGGGGTCGAAGTGGACAGGAGCGATGTCGTGCGTATCCCGCTTGATGACTTGCCACAGGGTCCATACTTGATACAGGCTAGGAGCGACGAGGGCATCGTCCGGACCGAACGGTTCATGAAGCTCGACTAAGCGACGGATCCCACTGACAATTCCGGCTTGTTCGTACCGAAGTTTGACCTGGAGCGTCAGAACCGCACCCTTACCTGCACCTTCACATCGCTCTTCATCGGGCCGCTGATCTCCTGCAGGCCGGAGCTGATGCGGTCCTGGCCGTTGTAGATCCAGGCGCCGTAGCGCAGCCAGAGGTCCACGCGGCGCAGGGGTGTGAGGCGCAGCATGGCGTACCAACGCATGCCGCGGCCGTAGTAGGGCGGGATGCTGAACACGCCGATCAGGTCGTTCTCGTAGGCGTAGACCCGCGCGTCGTAGCTGGTGGTGTTGAAGAGCGCCGCGCGCAGGGTGATCTCCCAGATGCTGTGCAGCGGACGGTGCACCAGGTCCTGGTAGATCAGGAAGCCGTGGTCGAGGGGCGCATCGCCGCGCTTGAAGTCGACCACCTCCACCCGCGTGCGCAGGCCGATCGCATCGCTCACCTTGTAGCTGGCGTTGAAGCGGTAGTTGTTCTGCACGCGACGCACGATCGCGTCGATGCCCTGTTCCGGCAGCTCGGTGTTGTAGCCCTTGTCCTCATGACGCATGCGCACGTACAGGCTCACCTTCTTGCTGGGCGACCAGTTGAGCTGCCCCAATGCCTCGTAGCCGCTCGTGGGCGCGTCCACCTGGTAGCGCAGCCAGGGGAAGGTGAACTGGTCGAAGTAGCAGTTGAACACCCAGGCCCGGCTGGCACGGATCTCCAGGCCGGTGTAGAGGCCGCGCTCGTTCCAGGGGTTGCTGCCCTCGGCGAAACCGACGCTGTACAGTCCGTGGAAGTCGCGCTGGTAGTCGCGGTAGAGCAAGGCCAGCGAAACGCGTCGGTCGAGTGCGATCAGCGTGCCCACGTTCAGGCCGATGCCTCCGTTGTCACTACGTGCCACTTCGCCGAAGAAGCTGGCGTTGCGGTAGAGGTACGTGAAATCGGCGCCCAGCGTGGTGTTCCCATCGCCCTGGAATTCGAACTGGTTGTACGGCTTCACGTCCTTGTTCAATGTGGCATCAAAGCCGACATGCGCGCCGGTGACGCCGATCTGGAAGTGCGTGCGCCGGTAGGCGATATGCCCGCCGAAGGTCTGCGCCACGAGCGCGTCCTTCTTGGCCAGTTCATTGTTCGTGCGGTGGAAACCGTCCTCCTGGAACGAGCTGAAGGTGATCTCAGGCGTTTCCGCGCCGGCGGTGTCGCTCACCGCCACGCTGTTCGCATCCAGCGTGTTCCGCGACCAGAACGCCGTGACCTCCACGTGCCGGACCGGTTCCACCGTGATGCCCGCGCCGCGGTTGAACAGGTTCTCGTTCACGCTGGTATAGGGCAGCAATCCTGAGGCGTTGCGCTTGATGTTGAGCGAGTACGATGACTTGCTGCTGAACGCGAGCCCGCTCCAGTAGGTGAGCCCCAGCCCGAACTGCGCCTGGTAGTCGCCCAACGCGATGGCCTTCACGCGGCCGAGGTCACGGATGAAGAGGTGCGCGCTGTAGAAGTCGAAACCGTTGGGCTGGCTGCCGCGGAAGAACTCCTCGCCCTCGTCCTTTTCCGCGGTGAAGCCGAAGCTGAGGTTGTTGCGGTAGCGGGCGCGATAGCGGAGGTAGAGCTTGTAGGGGCTGCCGAGGTAGACCTTGTTGTTGGCGCGCAGGGAATCCCGAACGGCCGGATCGCCGGCATCGGCCAATGGGTCGCCATCGGGGTCGGCGTACTCCCGGCCGAAGAGGTTGGTGCGGTCCTGGAAACCGCGGCGTTCCTCCACGTTCACCTGCGAGCGGATGGTGACCTCCTGCGTGAGGTTGCGCAGGATCTCCTTGAAGCCGGCCCGCGCGCCCTGCTCGCGTTCGCGCACCGTGACGAAGGGACGCACCAACTCGATCGTGCGTGCGTCCCAGGCGTTGATCGTCTGCAGTTCATAGATGCTCAGCAGCGGTCCGTCCCGGTGGATGTGATCGAAAAGGGCGCCGATCTGCACGTCGGTGAGCAGGCCGAGGGTGTTCAGTTCCTCGGCCGATGTATGGTTCAGGTCGATCGGATCGGTATAGCGGTCGGTGAGCACGTCGAAGAGCGTGGTGAGGTCCACGTCGCTATCGTCGCCCAGGTTCTCCGCGGCGGCCTCAATGCGTTGTTCGATGAGGTCGCGCGGCACGCCGCGGTCATCCTCCTGCGCGCTCACGTGGAACGCCGCGAACAACGCGCATCCGGCCAGGAGGCCCCGTTTCATTTGAAGTTGTAGGTGAGGTCGATCATCGGCGTGGGACCCAGCTGCGAGCGGAAGGCCACGGCCATGTTCACGTCGAACTGCTTCAGGCGAACACCCAGTCCCGCATGTCCGCGCACGTCACCGGTGCTTACGCCCGTGCGCAGGAACAACACCTTGTTGGGGTGGTACTCCAGACCCGCGCGGAAGCTCTCCTTGCGGTCGATGTCCTTCGCGGCCTCCGCGGTGATGAGGAGCTTTTCACTGAACGTGTAGCCCAGGCCCGCGCGCAGGATGGTCGGCGACTTCTCGTCGTAGGGCCCACCGATGCGCGCCTGTCCGGGGTTGTAAAGATGTGCGCCGATCCAGAGGTGGTCGGTGAGCTTCGCCTGCACGCCGATCTCGGCGGTGACGATGCCCGTGCTGCCGTAGCCCTCACCGAAGCGCACGCCCGTGTAGTCCATCTGGATGCCCACGCGAAGCCCTTCACCGAAACGCATCGCGTAGGCCAGCCCGGCCTTGGTCTCGCTGTACAGGTCGAAGCCATAGCGGCTTGCGGTGGCGGCGATGGTGCCGCGACCCAGGGGCACCGCGGCCGCGAAGCCTTCCATGCCCAGCTCGGGTGCCAGCCAATGTTGTTGGTAGTAGATCCCGACCGCCGGGCGCATCAATCCGGCCAACCCCGCCTGATTGTAGTATACGCTCCAGAGATCGCTGAGCGTGATGGTGCTGTAGCCCATGCCTCCGTGCCGCGCGCCGATCGGCAGGTTGTCCCCGGCGGCGCGCACATGAAGTCCGCCGATCAGGGCAAGGGGCAGGAGGATCCGGCGCATGGTGCCGAAAGTAGCTGTTCGCGCGGTAGACCTCGTTAAGCGACCGACAAGTCCGTGTTGCGCGCATCACTGTCCGCTCCCACTAACTTCGCCACCCCCATGCCGGAGACCAGCAGCGACCGCACCAAGGTCCGTTCGCACGACAAGGAGTTCGCGCCTTTCATTTCGGCGGAGGAGCTCGATGCGGCCATCAAGCGATTGGCACTCGAGGTGCGGACGGCATACATGGGCAAACGACCGCTTTTCGTGGGTGTATTGAACGGGGCCTATTACTTCGCGGCCCGGCTGCTGGAGGCAATGCCGGAACTGGAATGCGAGATCACCTTCGTGAAGGTGGCCAGTTACATCGGCACATCGAGCAGCGGCAACGTCACCCAGTTGATCGGCCTGCACGAACGCATGGAGGAGCGTCACGTGGTGGTGCTGGAGGATATCGTGGATACAGGGAACACCGTGGCGCACATCCTGGACGCATTGAAGGAACACCACCCGGCGAGCGTGGCCATCGCCACGATGCTCTTCAAGCCGGAGGCCTATCGGCACGACCTCCCCATCGCGCATGTGGCGCTACGGATCCCGAACGCCTTCGTGATCGGGTCCGGGCTGGACCACGACGGGCTTTGCCGCAATCTGCCGGGGATCTGGCGTATCATTGACGAACACGCATGAGCGAGAAACTGAACATCGTGCTTTTCGGACCGCCAGGGGCGGGCAAGGGCACGCAGAGCACCTTTCTGATCGAGAAATACGGACTGGTGCACCTGAGCACCGGTGACCTGCTACGGGCCGAGATCCACGCGGAGACCGAGCTCGGCAAGGCCGCCCGTGAGTTGATGGACGCCGGTGAACTGGTGGCCGACCACATCGTGATCGGCATGATCAAGAACATGATGGAGGCGCACCTCGAGGCGAAGGGTTTCGTCTTCGACGGCTTTCCGCGCACGCGCGCTCAGGCGGAGGCGCTCGATGCGATGTTGAACGCCAAGAGCGAACCGATCACCTGCATGCTCGCCCTGGAAGTGCCCGAGGAGGAGCTGGTGAAACGCCTGCTCGGTCGCGGCGCCACCAGCGGTCGGAGCGACGATCAGGACGAGCACGTCATCCGCAAGCGCATCCGCGAATACGAGGAGAAGACCGCTCCCCTCAAGGACTACTACCAGGCCCAGGACAAGTACAAGGGCATCAATGGCGTCGGGTCCATAGCGGATATCACAACCCGCCTGGTGCAGGCGATCGGGTAGGATCGTTCATGTGCCCATGTGTTCCTGTGCACATGAGTCGATGATACTTGGGCCATGAACTTCATCGACCAGATCCGGATCGAATGCCGCTCCGGCAAGGGAGGCAAGGGGAGCAGCCATCTGCGGCGCGAGAAGTACATGCCCAAGGGGGGACCTGACGGCGGTGATGGCGGTCGTGGCGGGCATGTGATCATCCGGGGGAACGGCCAGCTCTGGACCCTGCTGCATCTGCGCTACACCAAGCACGTGATCGCCGGGGACGGCGAGGTCGGCGGCAGCAACCAACGGTCCGGTGCGTCGGGCAGGGATGTCGTGGTGGAAGTACCGCTGGGTACCATCGCCCGGGAAGAGGCCACCGGTGAAATGCTCTGCGAGGTGACGCGTGACGGGGAGGAACATGTCCTGTTGAAAGGCGGCCGCGGCGGGCTCGGCAATCAACATTTCAAGACCTCCACCAACCAGACGCCCCGCTACGCCCAGCCCGGTGAGGCCGGGATCGAGAAATGGGTGGTGATGGAATTGAAGGTGCTGGCGGACGTGGGCCTCGTGGGTTTCCCGAACGCGGGCAAGAGCACCCTGCTCGCGCACATCACGGCGGCCAGGCCCAAGATCGCGGACTATCCCTTCACCACCCTGACGCCCAACCTGGGGATCGTGCCCTATCGCGATGAACGCAGCTTCGTGGTGGCGGACATACCCGGGATCATCGAAGGGGCCCATGAAGGGAAGGGGATCGGCCTCCGTTTCCTGCGCCACATCGAACGCAACAGCGTGCTGCTGTTCATGGTGCCTGCGGACAGCAACGACATCGCGCACGACTACCGGGTCCTTCTCGACGAATTGAAGGCCTACTCACCTGAACTCCTGCACAAACGGCGGCTGCTCGCCATCAGCAAGTGCGACCTGCTCGATGACGAGCTCCGGGCGGCGCTGCGCAAGGAACTGCCCCAGGACGTGGACACGATCATGATCTCCTCGGTGAGCGGCTACGGATTGGATGCACTGAAGGACCGGCTGTGGAGCATGCTCCAGCAAATGCCCGCATGATCGATACGCTCAACACCTGGGACCACGCACTTTTCCTGGCGATCAATGGCCATCACGCGCCCTGGGCCGATACCCTGTTGGGTACGGTGTCCATCATGGCGGTATGGTTCCCCCTGTACGTCGTTCTCCTTTGGATGCTCTACAAGCGTCACGGTCGGAACGGCCTGCTGTGTAGCCTGCCCGTGATCGCGTTGATGATCTATTGCAGTGATACCGGAAGCGTGCTGTTGTTCAAGAACACGGTCCAACGCCTTCGCCCCTGTCATGAGCCGGGCCTGGAGGGGATGGTACACCTGATCAATGCTTATTGCGGCGGCTCCTATGGGTTCGTTTCCTCGCACGCGAGCAACCATTTCGCGATAGCCGCCTTCATGATGCGCATCGTTCCCCAACGCCCGAAGGGGCTCTGGCCGATGGTGCTTTTGGGCTGGGCCACGTTGATCGCCTACAGCCGCGTATACGCCGGCGTGCATTTCCCGGGTGATGTCCTGGTGGGTGCGTTGTACGGCTTCACGATCGGTTCGATCTTCTTTGCCATCTTTCAACGCGTGGTGCTGCCACGCCTGGTGCGATGAACGTCTGGTTCGCGGTATTTCTGGGAGGTGGACTTGGAAGCCTGGTCCGCTATGCGATCAGCCGCCTTTTCCTCTGGGTGGACGTGCGCGGCGCCTTTCCTTGGGCGACGTTCACCGCGAACATGCTCGCGACCGCCATGCTCGCCGTGCTGGTGATGCGGTGGCAACACGTGCTGCAGGAGCGCGATGCGATGCGGGCCTTCCTGGCCGTCGGTTTCTGCGGTGGCTTCAGCACCTTCAGCACCTTCAGCTACGAGAACTTCCTGCTGCTGCGCGAGGGGCTCATGGCCCAGGCCGCGCTCAATGTGCTGGTCAGCGTGATCGCCGGTCTGGCCTTCTTCTACATCCTTTCCCGTTCCCTTTGAAACACCTGCTTTCCATCCTGGCGGTCCTCTTCGCCGGTGCCTCTGGTACCCGGGCACAGGGACCGACCTGGACCCATCCGCCGCGATTGGTCGTTGGGATCGTTGTGGACCAGATGCGTTCGGACTACATCACACGCTATTGGGACCTCTTCGGCGATGACGGATTCCGGCGCCTGGTGAAAGAGGGCGCCTATCTCCGGGATGCACATTTTCCCTACGCACCCACCTACACCGGGCCAGGGCACGCCTCGATCTATACCGGTACGGTCCCCGCCGTCCACGGGATCATCGACAATGACATCTACGATCGCCGTTCCGGACATACCGTGTATTGCGCGGACGACCCCCGGGTGGGACCAGTGGGTACCTCGTCCGCGGTGGCCCAACGCTCTCCGCGCATGCTGCTGAGCAGCACCCTCGCCGATGAACTCGAGCGCTACACCGCCGGTCGTTCACATACCGTGGCCCTGGCCCTCAAGGACCGTAGCGCGATCATGCCGGCTGGCCGAACGGGGGATGCCGCTTTTTGGTTCGTTCTGCGCGATGGGATCTTCGCCACCAGTAGCTGGTATATGGACAGCCTGCCGGATTGGCTGCAGGCGTTCAATGCGGCAGGACTGCCCCAACGGTACATGCACGGCTTGTGGGACACGGCGCTGCCGCGCGACCGCTATCGCACGCCCCTGCCCGACCAAAATCCCTATGAGGAACCTCTTCCCGGTAGCCGGTCCCCGACCTTGCCGGTGGACCTGGACTCGATGCGCGCCACGGCCGGTGTCGGGGCCATCGCCTACACCCCGTGGGGCAATACGCTCACCACCGACATCGCGCTGGCGGCCATCGCCGGAGAGGGACTGGGCGCGGACGACGTACCGGACCTGCTGGCCATCAGTTATTCCAGCACAGATCTGCTCGGGCATGCGATGGGGCCGAGGGCATTGGAGATCGCAGACACGTATGTGCGTTTGGATGCGGAGATCGCACGCCTGTTAGCAGAACTGGACCGCGCCATCGGCACGGGGAACTACACGCTCTTCCTCACCGCGGACCACGGTGTGGTGGACGTGCCGGCCTATATCCGCGACCTGAAGGGCAGCGGGGGCTACGTGGGGGATGTACAATTGCGCACGGCGATCGATGGGGCCTTGAGGCCTCTGACCGGCGACAGTTCACTGGTCCGGGCGATCAACAGCGACCAGGTCTATCTCGATCGCGAAGAGATCCTCAGGAGAGGCCTGCATATGGAAGAGGTGGAACGCCGGGCGGTGGATGGCCTCCTATCCCTGCAGGAGGTCGCCTTCGCGTTGACGCGCGAGGACCTGTTGCACAACGCCTACGATGACCCCGGGCGCCGTGCTGTGCTGAACGGCTTCATGCCCCAGCGCAGTGGCGACGTGGTGTTCCAGCTGCGGCCCGGCTACATCCAACAGGATCCCGCCACGGCCGGGAAGGGCACTACGCACGGTTCCGCTCACGCCCATGATACCCATGTGCCGGTGATCCTCTTCGGCGCGGGTATCCGGAAGGGGGAACTGACCCGACCGACCTCCATCACGGACATCGCCCCGACCATCGCCATGGTCCTGGGGACCGCCTTCCCGGACGGCTGCACCGGGCACCCTGTTCCGGAGGTCCTGGACCGCTGAGTTTTCCACCGTTCGCTGGGGAGATCCACTTCCATTGGACCGGCCGTCGGATCGCGTGGCCCGATACTTTGCATCGTGCTGCGCGAACTCGACCCTGCCGCTACCTCCTATCCGTTCGAACTATGGAGGGAGGAGGGCATCCTGCGCCTGCTGCTCACGCGTCACGCACGCATCGGTCCGCCGGAAGCGAAGGAACTGGTCCGGCTCATCGCCGCGCTGGATCCCGCGACAAGCGCACCCATCCTCTTGGAACTTGGCGAATTGGTCCAGGTGGGTCCCGTGGCGAAGGAGTTGCTTTCGCGGTTGCATGGGGAACCCCGCCGGGCGGTGGCATTGCTGGCACTGGATACCTCGGACCGTCTGCAGGGTGAGTTCTTCCGCCGCTTCCACAAGCCCGCCTTCCCGTTCCGGGTCTTCGTCGATCCGGGCGAGGCGCACCGCTGGCTGACGACCTGGGCCCGTTCACCGGGACTTCGTGTGGTGTGATCGCTGTGGGAAACACGGTGGGGATCTTTCCACCGCCTTGTCCCGGTCCGCATGCGGGCGGGGCTAAGTTCACACCCTGTTCCATCGCCCGGGATGCTGCGCACTTTGCTCCTTGCAATGACCCTGTTCGCCTGCTCCGTGGGCCAGGGACAGGATGTCGACCTGGAAGGCCAGGCCGACGCCCGCCTGATCATGGTGCGCGGTCTGCAGGGACCGGAGGGTGGTCAGGAGCCCGTGTTCCAGGCGGTGTGGCGAATGGCGGACGATGCACCGCCGGCGTTCGCGTTCCAACGGACCGCGCGGACCGGCGGGGGCTTGCATGCCCATCTCGATGCGGTGATCGTCGAGGCCCTCGGCCAGTATCTTGACCGGCATGTGCATTTCACGCATGACGGCGTGCAGGCCGATCGCCCGGTCGGGGTGATGGTGGGGGAGATGAATGCCATCGTCGGTGCCACAACGCGGGAATTCCATTGTGAGGACCTCTTTCCCGGGCTCGGGCAGCCGACGATCGATCAACTCGAACGTCTTACCCGGATCTCGTGGGGCGGAGCCACCCGTTCGCTGGACCTGGGCGGTGATCAGGACAAGTACCTCGCGATCTATCACTTCGTGCGCACACAACGGGACGAACTCGAACGACAGGTGCGCGCCGATGTCCTCGATCTCGCGACGGTCGACCTGCTCGCACCCGAGGACGCGTCTCCTGGCCGGACCGTGGCCGTGCCCTCGGTGTGCGGCACCGTGTTCGACGACGAGAATTTCCTCTGCGCGCTGGACCTGACCATGGGTGAAAGCGATGCGCTGCCAGCGGATCCCGGATTGAGCACCGACGCCGTGGAAGCGCTGGACCGGGCTTTCCGACCCGCATCGGTCCCTGAGGGGAACGAACTGCCGGCGCACAAGGTGCGCAAGCGCGACCAGTGGCTGAAGGCGGAGCTGGACGCGATCAACGACCGGATCGACCGGATGGACCAACGCAAGGAGCTCTGGCAGTTGCGCGACCGGATGGATGATGTGGAATCCCGGATGGACGACATCCAGATGCAGGTGACCGACCTCCAGCGCAACGATCCTTCAGGCGGTTCCGACAACCCCATCGCCAACCTCAGCCGGTTGACCGGTCGGAACGTGACGATCCGGTTCGAGCGGAACAGTACGGCCATTGGTCCGGAATTCCGTTCCCTATTGAACGAGGTGTTCGATCAACTCGTCCGGGCTCCGATGGACCGGTTGTTGATCACGGGCTATGCCGACCGTGTCGGCGATCCCGCGCTGAACATGCGCCTCAGTGAACAGCGGTCCAAGGCCGTCCGCGCCTATTTGATGGAGCGGGGCATCGCCGGGGAGCGGTTGCTGCTCAACTACTTCGGCGCGTCGCGCAGTGAGGGCCGGGATCCCAGCGAGCGACGCGTGGAGATCGAATGGCTGCAGCGCTGATGGCGGTCAGTGGAGCATCCGGAAGAGCACGTCGAACGTGGTGCCGCCGTTGGACCGGTACTTGAACGTCCCGTCCAGCTTCTCGGCCAACGCGTCCACGATCTCCAGCCCGAGCTTGCCCGGACGGTGGGCGGCCTCCCCGCTCAGTCCCTGGCCATTGTCCTTTACGACCAGGCGGTACAGTTCACCCTCCACCTGCCGGACGCTCACGTCGATGTGACCACCGGTCACGAAGGGGAAGGCATGTTGCATGCAGTTGGCCATCAGTTCGCAGAGGATGATGCCGAGTTCGATGGCCGTGTCCGGATCGCAACGGATATGGTCCGTGTCGAACGCGTAGCTCACGTTCCTGCTCTTCGGGTACATCGCGGCCACGCTCCCCGCCAGTTCGTCGAAGAAGCGCTCCAGATCGATGCCCCTCAGATCGGGCATGCCGTACAGTTTCTGGTGTACCAGCGCCATGATGTCGATCCGTCGCTTGCCGCGGAGGAACTCATCGCGGCTGGGGCCTTCGTCCACGCGTTGCGCCTGAAGGTTCAGCAGGCTCGACAGCACCTGCAGGTTGTTCTTCACACGATGGTGCACTTCCCTGTCCAGCACATCGCGTTCGCCGATCACCTTCGCCAGCTTGCGTTGCTGGGTCCGGCTGCGCTTCTGTTGCTCCTTCAAGCGGCCGAGGTCACGCCGGTTCCTCAGGAACACCAGGACCATCAACACCAGAAGCGCAGCGAAAAGCGCCACCGTGACCCAGAGGAAAAGCCATTCCGGGCGCAACCAGGAGCGCAGGGTGCCGACGTTGATCAGGGTGCCCACGTGCATGATCACGCCGCCGATGTTGGTGGGCAGGACCTGCATCGCCAGCCGCTCACCGCCAACGGTGAGGTACTGCGGGCGGCGGGACCGCTCCGGATCCCATTGCTTCATCGCCTCCGCGAACGGTCCGGACCCGTGGTCGGCCGCGGAAGTGGTGGACGTCAGCGGCCGACCATCCTCCGTAAGAATGACCGACCTGGCGTTCCCCGAGGCGTCCGCGTCGTGCACCGTGGCCAGCACCTGCCCCGGGCTCACCATGAAGGCGAGGATCCGGAACGGAGCGCCCTCGTGGCGGGGCCTTATGAGCAGCGCGGCGATCATGTCCGCCCTCCCCGAACTGTCGCGCACGGTGGACAATGACCAGACCGGCTCTCCACGCCTGTCCTCCAACGCGCGGCTGTACCAATTCTCCGTGCGCGGGTCCACCATGGAATCCCCGATCACCACCTCCGTGGCGCTGTCCAACGGCTGGTCGTCAGGCAGATGGATGACAAGGGGAGGGCCGAATTCGGAACCCTTCGACGTCTCGCGGAGGATCGTCCCCCCACCGTCCCTGATCATGGCCAGTTCATTGCCCTGCTCGTCGGCAAGGCGGATGGCGCTGATCGGCCATCGGCTTGCAAAGAGGGCGTTCCAACGCTCCAGGAGCACATCGCGGGAGAGGGAGTCATGCGCGGCGACGAACGCACCTTCCAACTGCAGGTCCTTGTTCACCTGACCGAAGGCCTCCTGCACATCGCCGCGTACCACGGCGATCGTGCGCGTGAGGGCCACCTCGGCCAGGTCCTGGTCACGCTGGCCCATGCGTACGATGCCCCAGGCGATCCACACCAGGCCGAGCAGGAGCACGGCCGCGCTCGTGATGTAGGGCCAGCTGAACGCGCGGTTCCGGTCGGGCATCGGTCAGTGGATCGGGCTGTTCGGGTCGGTGGAAATGCCGTCGAATACGGAGCGAAGTGCGGTGATGGTCGCATCCACGGCCGCATCGTCGATGTCGAGATGGGTGATCATCCGTACCTGATCCGGCCCGATCGCGAAGCAATGCACTCCGTGCGCGGCCAGTGCGGCCACATGCGCCTTCGCATCGCTTCCTGCGGCGAGATCATAGATGATGATGTTCGTGTGGACGGGAAGCACGCGCGCGCAACCGTTCGACACGCTCAGGACCTCGGCGATGCGTCGTGCACGGTCGTGGTCCTCGACCAGGCGTGCGATATGATGCTCCAGGGCGTACAACCCCGCCGCGGCCAGCAGACCGGCCTGGCGCATGCCCCCGCCAAAACGCTTGCGGACCCGGCGCGCCTGCGCAATGAACGGGGCCGGCCCTATGAGGACGCTTCCCACCGGTGCGCCAAGCCCCTTGCTCAAGCAGATGGATACGCTGTCGAACAGGGCGCCCCATTGCCGGGCATCGGTCCCCTCCACCTCCAGGGCATTGAAGATGCGCGCACCGTCCAGATGCATCTTCAGCCCTTGCGCATCGCAGGTATTCCGGATCCTTCTCGCTTCAGCGATGTCCCAGACCGCCCCACCCCCGCGGTTCACGGTGTTCTCCACCACGACCAAACTGGTGTTCGCCAGATAGTCCTGGGTGCGATCGTTCACCGCCCAGGCGACCGCCTCCGCTGTGAAGCGCCCCCGATCGGCCGGGAGATGTTTGACACTGCAGCCACTGTTGGCCATCATGCCGCCACCCTCATAGCGGTACACATGGGCTCCCTCCTCGCAGAGGACCTCGTCGCCCGGACGCGTATGCACATGGATGGCGATCTGGTTGGTCATCGTGCCGCTGGGGCAGAGGACACCGGCCTCGTGACCGAACAGGTCGGCCACGTGTGACTCCAACGCCTGAACGGTCGGGTCATCACCAAGCACGTCGTCGCCGAGACGGGCGTGCATCATGGCGTCCAGCATGCCGGGCGTTGGGCGGGTGACGGTATCGCTGCGCAGGTCGATCATCCGGGCCGGCCCAAGTTTACACCGCGGCCGGCAAGCTTCAACTTTGTGTGGCCTTCGCCAGCTCCTTGCGCAGCTCGATCAGATAACCCAGCTCGCTCTTGTTGGTGCCGTGGAAGCTGTCGGCCACGGCATCCGCCATCCGCTCGATCAGCCCGCGGAGTTCCGGTGTCAGTTCCGTCAGGTGTTGGCTGATGTAGGCGATGAAGGAGTTGAAGCACCCATCGGCCTCCGCGTTCCGGTCGGCGAGCACGTCGAACTCGTATTCGGCGATGAAGGCCTGGTCGCTGCCGAAGTGGTCCGTGTCCGGTTCGGTGGGCACGAGCTGTTCCTTCACCACGCGCTTCAGTGTGGCCACTTCCTTGTCCTGCACAACGCCGTCCGCCGCGGCAATGGCGTACAACAGACGGCCGAGCTCCTTGTAGAAAAGCTGATGGTTCATGACGTCCCGAAGATCGTCGATCTCCGGCGAGGATCCCTGACCGTCCTCACCTGCGCCGGGCGACCAGCAGGCCATCGCGTAAGGGCACCAGCACTTCCTCCACGCGGGGGTCGGCCTTCACGGCGCGGGCGTAGTCCACGAGCCCTCGCGTGTCCGCGTCCCATTCGCGCTCAGGCCGCGTCACTTTGCCGCTCCACAGTACGTTGTCGGCGATGATCAGCCCGCCCGCTCGTACCCGATCGATCACCAGGTCCCAGTAGCGCGGGTAGTTCTCCTTGTCGGCATCGATGAATACGAGGTCGAAGGGTCCAGGCAGGTCGGGGACCACGTCCGCGCCATGCCCGATGTGCGTGGTGATGCGATCACCCATGCCCGCCTTTTCCACGTAGCGTTCCACCATGGGTGTCAGCGCGGCGTTCACGTCGATGGTGTGCACCATGCCGCCTTTCGCCAGCCCTTCCGCCAGGCAGAGCGCGCTGTAGCCGGTGTAGGTGCCGATCTCCACGATCACCTTCGGACGCACCAGTTGGCTGAGCAGACCGAGGAAACGCCCCTGCAAGTGGCCACTTAGCATCTGCGGGCTTTCCACCTTCTCCCGGGTCTCGATCGTGAGTTCCTTCAAATAGGAAGGCTCATCACCGCTATGGGCTTCGGCGTAGGCGTCGAGGGCGGGGTCGAGGAACCGCATCAGCGGGCGATCATGACCGGCGTCGCGCGTCGGCCGCCGTTCGTGCGGTCCAGAAGCGAATATCGGCCTGGGGCCAGTTCGGACACATCGATCCGTTCCGGTCTTCCGTTCCATGTGTGCACCGTGCGGCCGGCCAGGTCGACCAGCTCCAGGACATGCGGGGCTTGGTCGGAATAGGTGATGAACAAAGCGTTCGCGGCAGGCATGGGGCGCAGCAGTAGCACGCACGATCGATGCGCATCGATCCCGACGGCAAAGTCCAACCGCCACCAATCCTTGTAGCGCTGCACGTTGTCGCTTCCCAGCCCGAAGTAGATCACGCCGATATCGGCGATGACGAGGTTCCGACCGGTCGTGCCACCCCGCCTCGGACCTCCCATGAAAGGCGGAAAGCTGGTGGTGCCCCATGCATCTCCAAGCCAGTCATACCACCACACCTGGTCATGGACCTGCGTGGGTGAGGAGGCTCCGCCGATCAGTATCCCGTCCACCATGTCCGCAGCATAGCGACCCTCCGGAAGGTCCGCCTTCGCTATCCACGTATCGGTCACGTAAGCATATTCATAGCAATCGGTCAGCGCCTGGAACAGGCTGTCCGCACCGCCTGCGAGCAGGAAGTCGTCCGACATGGCCCGGTGACGGGGCGGACCTGGGACCGCTGCCTTCTGTTCCCAGAGATCGTTCACCGGATCATAGCGCCAGACCTCGTTCGTGGGCACGTTCCCCGCGAGCATGCCCGTGCAGATGAAGGCATGGCCGCCACCGATGATCACCGATGACGCATACCGACCGGCGGTCGGGAGCGAGGCCTTCGCGCTCCAACTGTCCGCGCCGGGGTCGTAGCACCACAATTCGTTCAGGGGACCGTTCGCGTCCAGCCCACCGAAGAGATAGCCTTTGTCATCCAGGGCGAACGCGGTGCAGTACTGCCGGGGACTTGCAGGCAACACCGCGATGGTATCCCAGACCTCCGTGTAGGTGTCGAACACGTACCAGTCGTCGGTCAGTTGGAAGTTCAGATCGAGGCCTGTACCGACAAAGGTCTTCTCATAGATGGTGAAGCTGGCCGCATCGTCCCGCGCGCTGCCCGGAAAGTCGGGCAACTGCACCCATTGCTGGGCACCTGCGGCTGTGCCGCACAGACAGGTGAGGAGCGTCAAGGCACGCATGGATCGAAGGTAGGACGTCGGATCCCCACCTTTGCGCTGCTTCATGCCATGTGGATCGCGATCACCCTGCTCATCATCGTTCTTGCACCGATCATCGCGCTGATCATCTACTTCCGCACCGCGGCGCGCATCGGTTCCAACCCCACAGGGGAGCGCCTGGAGCGCATCCGGGCGCAACCGAACTACCGCGATGGCAAGCTGTACAACCTCGAGCCCACGGACATGAACATGCCGTTCACCGTGATGCTCAAGGTGATGTGGACCATGCTGCAAGGGCAGAAGGGAAGGGAGCCGCAGGGGCCGTTGCCCACGGTGAAGTTCGACCGCGAGTTCTGGGAACGGATCCCGGCCGATCAGGTCGGGCTCTGCTGGTTCGGGCACAGCTGCCTGCTGATCAAGCTCGATGGGCTCACCTTTCTCACCGATCCGGTCTTCGGTGAGCGCGCGTCCACTTTCACCTTCGCCGGACCCAGGCGCTTCCCCTATACTGAACGCATCACGGTCGAGCAGCTACCCCACATCGATGTGCTCCTGCTCTCGCACGACCACTACGACCATCTCTGCTACGAGACCATTTTGGAACTGGTGGCCGGTAAGAAGATCGGACGGACCATCGCCGCATTGGGAGTGGGTGCCCACTTGGCGAAGTGGGACATGCCTGCGGATATGATCACTGAAGTGGAATGGTGGCAGCAGGTCCAGGCCGGACCGGTCACGCTCACCTTCGCGCCCACGCGCCACTTCACCGGTCGCAGCATGACCAATCGCTTCAGCACGCTGTGGGGTTCGTTCGTATTGGAAGGGAAGAGCAAGCGGTTGTACTTCGGCGCCGACTCCGGCTATTCACCCACCTTCAAGGAGCTTGGTGAACGCTTCGGCCGCTTCGACCTGGCCATGTTGGAGTGCGGTGCTTACAGCGAATACTGGCCGCTGATCCACATGTTCCCCGAACAGACCGCCCAAGCGGCGAAGGACCTGAACGCAGATGTGCTCATGCCGATCCATTGGGGGCAGTTCGCGCTGGGACTGCATCCCTGGAAGGAGTCGATCGAGCGGGTGACGACCAAGGCTGCGGAGCTGGACCTGCCGTTGCTCACCCCGCGCATCGGACGGATCATCACTTCGTTCGACACCTCAGTGAACGAGCGATGGTGGGAGGAGGTGGCGTAGCGGCTCCGCTGAGACTGGTGCTGAGTGCAGCCCACCAACACACCACACCCTTGTCTTCTCTGCGCCTCAGCGACTCTGCGGCCTTTTCTCAGTAGCAGTACTTCCCCTCCGCGATCATTTTCGCCAACGTCTTCCGCGGCCAGGACGTGTTCAGCGTCGGGTTCTTGCTCCGGTGCATGCCGCTCAGCCAGAGGGTTCGATCGGGGAGTGTGCTTCAATGGACCATGAGCAAATGGATCGCTTTTTCGAGCATGGCGTCATGACCGTCCGACCGTGCCACCTCATGCGTCGGCGTGATCCCACGGCCGTCCGCTTCCCGCTCAACGAGCCACCAGTCCTTGCGGGATATCGTGCATGCGATGCGCGTGTTCGGAAGATGCATGATGCGAGCGCTGCCGCTGATCACGGTGCGGTTCCCGCCGCTTTCCTCCCCGATCAAGGGGCCGCGATGGAAGTGCTCGAGCTGTGCGAGCACCATTGTGGTCGCGGAGAAGCTTCCTCCATCCATCAACGTGCAGAGCGCACCTGAATAGGAGTCCTTCACGGGTCGTGTGAACCCGGCGGAGGGCCCCTTCGCCACAAGGCTGAACGGCCGGTCGAGGAGGTGCGCCAGCAGGCGCTTGGCGGCGCGAGGATCCCCACCCTGGTTGCCGCGCAGGTCGAGCACTAAGCGGCAGATCCTGCGGTCCCGCATCATGGCGAAGGCCGCATCGATCCCGTTCGGCCTCACGAGCGCTCGTTCGAAACTGCCGATGCGCAGCAGGGCAATGCTGTCCGGGAGGAAGGAAAGCTCCAGGCCCTGCGCGGGAACCGGTGTGCAGGATGCCGGCAACGCGGCTGCTTCTGAAGCATCCATCACCAGTTCGGTGCGCACACCGTCCTTCTCGATCACGACCTGGAAGCGTTCCGGCTCACCGAACGAGAAGCGGTAATAGCTCCGGAACCATGTGTTCAGGATCCAGGACGCATACGACGTGTGGCGCCCATCGCGGACCTGTCGCGTGAGCAGGGTATCGATGATCCGATCCGCAGGCGAGTTGTTGATCGCAAGGATCCGTGCGCCGGTGTACCGATCGTCAGGCCGGGCGGCATCGCAGCCCACATGGAGCGCGGTGTCCGTAAAGACCACGGGCAAAGGGAAATAGCGGGCTGGCGCGGTCGCGGCCCATTCCTCGGTGGGCAGGAACAGGGTGTGGCCGTCGCCGAGCAGCGGGTACAGCGCGGAGATGCGGCCCAGGAACTCGAACTCGGTCAGCGGTCGGTCCAGGCTCCTGTGCAGGCTGTCGACACACCTATCGAACTGCTCGGGTGTGCAGTACCGGTATGGCGCAGGATGGTGCTTCTTCAGCGCCGCCGCCAGCGCGTCCAGGTCCTCGTGCAACTGGTCGACGGTCCACTGCGGCATCCGGCCGAAGGGATCGCCCTGCCCGTAGGCGGCCAGAAGTGCGGGACACCACGAGGCGAGCAGCGCAGCACGTGTCAGTGCCGTCACCATCGTCCGCTCAGTAGCAGTACTTCCCCTCCGCGATCATTTTCTTGGCGATCACCTTCCGCAGCTCGGCCGTGTTGATCGGCGTGTTCTTGCTGAAGCGCTTGGCGCCCATGAGCATCGCGCGCTGCTCGTCGCCATCGGCGAAGCTGTTCACGGCCTCCTTCGCCCACTTGTGGATGCGGTCGGCGGCATCGTGGACGTAGAGCTGGCACATGGCGACTTGCTCCTTCACGTTGTCGGCGCCCTTCATGTCCGCCAGCTTCAAGGTTCGCAGCAGCACGCTTTCCGCGAGGTAGGTGTCGATCACCATGTCCGCGATGTGCATCAGCGTCTCCTGATGCTTCGCCAGCTCCATTCCCAGCTTCTGCGCGGCGCCACCGGCCGCCATCAGCACGGCCTTCTTGAAGTTGGCCACCATGCGCTTCTCGTCGCCGAGCAAGGAGTCGTCGGGTTCCGTCATGTCGGGGATCCCCATCAGTTCGGCGGCCACCGCCTGCGCCGGGCCGAGCAGGTCCAGCTGGCCCTTGAGCGCACGCTTCAGCAACATGTCCACCGTGAGCATGCGGTTGATCTCGTTGGTGCCCTCGAAGATCCGGTTGATCCGGCTGTCGCGGTAGGCGCGCTCCACGGGGCTCTCGGCGCTGTACCCCATGCCGCCGTAGATCTGCACGCCCTCGTCCACCACGTAGTCGAGGCATTCGCTGCCGGCCACCTTCAGGATCGCGGCCTCAGCGGCGTATTGCTCCACGCCCTTCAGCAGCGCCTTCGCATGGTCCGCGCCGCCCGCCTTCAATTCCTCGATCGCACGCTCCATGTCATTGCTGCAGCGGTAGGTCGCGCTCTCCACCACGTAGCAGTAGGTCGCCTGGTCGGCCAGCTTCTGACGGATGGCGCCGAACGCACTGATCGGCTTGCCGAACTGGATGCGCTCGTTGGCGTATTTCACGCTGGTGTCCACCGTGGCCTTCGCGCCGCCCAGTGCCGCGCCGGCCAGCTTGATACGGCCGATGTTCAGGATGTTCACCGCGATCTTGAAGCCGTTCTGACGCTCGCTCAGCAGGTTCTCCACCGGCACTTTGCAGTCGTTGAAGAACACCTGGCGTGTGCTGCTGCCCTTGATGCCCATCTTCTTCTCCTCGGGATTCAACGTGATGCCGCCGAAGTCCTTCTCCACGATGAAGGCGCTCAGGTTGTCGTCGTCGTCGATCTTGGCGAAGACCGTGAACAGGTCGGCGAAACCGCCATTGGTGATCCACATCTTCTGGCCGTTGATCAGGTAGTGCTTGCCATCGGGCGTGAGCACCGCTTTCGTCTTGCCACTGTTGGCATCGCTGCCGCTGCCGGGTTCCGTCAGGCAGTAGCAGGCCTTCCATTCGCCGGTGGCGAGTTTCGGGATGTACTTCTGACGCTGCTCGTCCGTGCCGTAGTAGAGGATCGGCAGGGTCCCGATGCCGGTGTGCGCGGCGATGGCTACGCTGAAGCTGTGCCCGGCGCCGGTCTTCTCCGTGGCGAGCATGCCGGTCACGAAGTCCTTGCCGAAGCCGTTCAGTTCTTCGGGCACGGTGATGCCCAGCAGACCCAACTCGCCGGCCTTGTTCATCAGGTCCACCATCAGGCCCTCCTGTTGCGCGTCGATCGCGTCAAGCTGCGGCCACACGTGCTGCTCCAGGAACTCCACGCAGGTCTGCGCGATCATGCGCTGTTCCTCGTTGAATTCCTCGGGGATGAAGATGTCCTGCGGCTCGCTCGTGCGGATCAGGAATTCGCCGCCCTGGAGGGCTTTTGGGGTGGTGGTGCTCATGGTGAGAGGGGCAGAAGCCCGGAAGATCTTGTAACGGCCGGGTCGTGATAAAGTTATGCATGCATAACAAAATCGCAAATGCCTCCATCTTGATCCCTTCGGTCCTATGACTTGGGTCTTGACGTGCCTGTCCACCCGCAATTCGCAGCTTTACGCGGTGCTGCAGCGCTTCCTCCTCACCATCCTCCCATCGCCTGCGCTTTCGGCCGAGGTGCAGCGTCTTCGTGCCTTGCTCCACCCCGCCGTCGGCTCCTTCAGCGGACGCAACACACCGCCGCACATCACCCTCTGCTTCCTCGATCTGCCCGACGCGCACGGACCGGTCATCATCGAAGCCATCGCACGTGGCACCGCCAGCCTGCAGCCCTTCACCCTTCACTACCAAGGCATCACGCATTTCCCCGATAGGCGCACCATCTACATCGATCCGGTGGAAAAGGACGAGATCGCCAGCTTGCGTGTGCCCATCGTTACAGCATTGAAGGAAGATCATGCGCTACGCGACGCCCTGCGCGAGACCGACCACCCGCACCTCACCATCGCGGCCGGACTGAAGACACAGCAATTCGAACAGGCTTGGAAGATCCTTGCGCCTCATGCAATTGAGACGAACGAGGGCGTGAACGAGCTTGTTCTGATGAGGCGCCCCTTGGTCGCTGGTAGCAGCTATGTACCGATCGAGCGTTTCGCTTTCGATCGCGGTTAGCGAACACCCAGACCTGATCATCAGGTAGTGGTTTGTGCACCAACTGGTCAGGAACTCATCTCTTCCGCCAGCATGTGTTGCTCAGGGAAGGCAGTGCACAACGCTTTGGTTTCCGCAACGCTCAGCTCTGCCCGGACCCAGGTCTCCTCCAGTTCCTTCGGGATGATCACCGGCATTCTTTTCTTCGAATTGTGGATCCGTGCCATCAATGGGTTGGCAGCGGTCGTCAGCACAGAGTACGTCCTATATCCGAGAGCACTTTCCTCCCAGATCCCGGCCAACGAGAAAGCGCCATCGCGGTCAATTCTGATCTTGAAAGGGGTCTTTTTCTTGCCCTGATCTTGCCATTCGAAGAACTCCGTCACGGGGATCAGACAGCGATTGCCATTTTCGAAGGCTGACTTGTACGTACGCTTCGTCTCCACATCCTCGGATATCGTGTTGTACGTGGGATACTTTTTCAGGAATTCATTGGCTTCCTGCTCGGTCCGCGTTCGGGTAGGGAGGAATCCCCATCTGCCAATGGAGAATTCATCCGGTTCCGCTGTTGTGATGATGGGCCAGAACGGACGTGCGAAGGCCACGATACGGCGGATCGGCAGAATGCTCCGGTCATCGTTTTCCAAGATCTCGATCGGGCTGCGATACGATAGCTTGCGGTTGTAGTCTTGTTGCAAAGCCGCATACGAGCGATCCAGCGCTGTCGTATAGCACATTGTTTGTTCGCCGCTCAATTCAGCAACTCGAACACACTCGCCGCCCCGCGCCGATCAGAAAATGAGACGATCAGAAGATCAGACGATGATCGCACCCACCGCCCGGCCGCGACAGGCATTCCATTTTCTGATCGTCTGATCATCTGATCTAGTTCAGCAATTCGAAGACCGACGCAGCCCCTTGCCCCGTACCAACACACATGGTGACGACGCCATACTTCTGCTTGCGCCTTCTCATTTCGTTGAACAGCTGCACGCTCAGCTTCGTGCCCGTGCACCCCAGCGGATGCCCCAGCGCGATCGCCCCGCCGTTCACGTTCACGATCTCCGGGTCGATACCCAGCTCGCGCACCACCGCCAGTGATTGCGAAGCGAAGGCCTCGTTCAGCTCGAACAGTCCGATGTCGTTCAACTTCAGCCCGGCCTTCTCCAGCGCCTTCGGCACCGCGGCCACCGGACCGATGCCCATGATGCGCGGCTCCACACCGGCGACGTGGTAGGAGAGGAGGCGCGCGATCGGTCTCACATTGAGCTGCTTCAGCATGCGCTCGCTCACCACCAGCACGAAGGCCGCGCCATCGCTCGTCTGGCTCGCGTTGCCCGCCGTCACGCTGCCCTTCGCATCGAAGACCGGCTTCAACTTCGCCAGGCCTTCCAGGGTGCTCGCGCGCGGACCTTCATCCGTATCCACCACGTACTTCTCCACCTGGCGCTTCTCCTTCGCGTCCAGGTACACGCGCTCGACTTCCACCGGCACGATCTCGTCGGTGAAGCGGCCCGCGCTGATCGCCGCCAGCGCCTTCTCGTTGCTCTTCAGCGCGAAGGCGTCCTGGTCCTCGCGGCTCACGTTGAAGTCGCGCGCCACGGCCTCGGCGGTGAGGCCCATGCCCCAGTAGTAGGTCGGGTTCACCTTGCTCACCTCGTAGTTGGGCACGATGCGCCAGCCGCCGAAGGGGATGGGGCTCATGCACTCCACGCCGCCGGCGATGATCACGTCGGCCTGTCCGCTGTGGATCTTGGCCGCGGCAATGGCGATCGTCTCGCTGCCGCTGCTGCAATAGCGGTTCACCGTCATGCCCGGCACCTTGTCGGTGTTCAGGCCCATCAGGCTGATCATACGGCCGATGTTCAGGCCCTGCTCGGCCTCGGGCGTCGCGTTGCCCACGATCACATCGTCCACCTGCTCACTGGCCAGGTTGGGCACGGTGCTCATCAGGTGCTGGATCACCTTCGCCGCCAGGTCATCGGGACGGGTGAAACGGAATTTGCCTCTGGGAGCTTTCCCGACGGCGGAACGAAAGCCTGCGATGATGTATGCGTTCATTGCTGTGTGTTCTTTTTGGGCGTGCCCCCTCGCAAAAGCCTCGGGGTCGGGCTATCCGCTACAAGTCCTCGCGGCGATGACGCCGCTCCGGGCTTTCCGCTTCTATCCCTCACGCGGAGTACGAGATCTGTTGTGATCAAGCGGGCTTGGTTCATTATCAGATGATCATGATTTGAGCATTCCCAGAAGCCTGAAGCCATCGCAGTCAAGATCAACCACACCGCGTGCATCCTTCGGCACCTTGCAAGTCAGTCGATAGCCTCGCTCCGTTTGTTCAACATTCACGGCAATGAAGTCTGAGCCAGTGCCGTATCGGAGCGTGGCCTTGGTTATCGGAAGAGTTGCAGCGATCTCGACATCAAGTCGGTTTCCGAGTTTGGCGTGTGCGCCAGAGATGGGAACCACGCCCAGTCGAAGGCATGAATAGTAGAACACAGGCAGCTTGTTGAATTGCTTCTTGGAGAGCTTTACATCGCACAGCTTCCATTCAGGATCTGCTGGGTAGTGATTCCAAATGAAGCGTTCAGGCAACGGCAGGAAGTAGACTTCGTTGTACTCGCGGAAGAACTTGCGCTTCTTCATGTCATACCCTCCAGCTGACCAGGTGACGTCAGTGACATACCACCTGTCTTGGAGCTTCACAGCATTCCATGCGTGGTTCGGTTTACTTAGGTCGAGCTCGGCGTGGAGATCTGCGAAGGATTTCGCGAATCCATTGACCGTGCGACATTCAATTCCCGCCGCAGTGCAAAGACTCGTCAGAAGGCTTGCATAGCCTTCGCAGACCGCCTTCTTCCGCTTTAGGATTTTGTCCGGGTCCGATCCAAAGCTGCCCCATTTGTACTCGATGTTGTGAGCTACCCAAATGAAGATGGCCCGGAAACGTTCGTGCTTCTTGTCGAGCCCATGCGTTATCAGAGCGGCCAATTCCGCAGACGGTGTATTCGAAGGAACTTGTAGCGCAACCACTGCGCTATCGACCATCGAATAGTCATACGTCCTTAGGTCGATCTCTTGAGCAGAGATCCTTTGGGAAGAGAGAGCCAGCAAACAGAGAACGAGAACTGCATTTCGCGTGAGCGATTGAAGCGGAAAGCCCACAGCGCGGTAATCCGCGCGAGGACTTGTAGCGGAAAGCGCGACCCGAGGCTTTGCGAGGGGCACGCCCCAACAACCCCTATGCTTCATCGCGTTCATCAGTTCCGCAACACCTTCCCGCTGGTGATGATCGACTGCAGGCGCTCCAGCGTTTTGCGCTGCATGCAGAGTTCCAAGAAGACCTTCCGTTCCAGGTCCAGCAGGTATTGCTCGCTCACCTCGGTGGGTTCCGACAGGTCGCCACCACACAGCACGTGGCCCAGCTTCTGCGAGATCAGCGTGTCGTGCTCGCTGATGTAATGGCCGCTCTCCATGCTGTTGGCGCCCACGTACACGATGCCCAGGCCTTCCCGGCCCAGCACCTTGATGTCCGTGCGCATAGGCGGCTTGGTGTAGCCCTTCTCCCAGAGGTCCAGCGCGCATTCCTTGGCGTAGGCCAGCTGGTGCGCGCGGCTCACGATCACCTCGTCGGTGCCGCGGCGCAGGTAGCCGAGGCCGAACGCTTCTTCGCCGCTGGTGCTCACCTTGGCCTGGCCGATGGTGAGGAAGCGCTCGCGCAGCGCGTTGATGCGGATGTCGCCTTCCTTCAGCTCATCGCTGAGGCGCAGCGCGAACTCCTTGCTGCCACCGCCGCCGGGGATCACGCCCACGCCGAATTCCACCAGGCCCATGTAGGTCTCGGCATGCGCCACCACCTTGTCCGCGTGCAGGCAGAGCTCCGTACCGCCGCCGAGGCAAAGCTGGTGCGGCGCGGCCACCACGGGGATGCTGCTGTGGCGCATCCGCATCATGGTGTTCTGAAAAGTGCGGATGGCCATGTCCAGGTCGTCGTACTCCTGCTCCACGGCCATCATGAAGATCATGCCCACGTTGGCGCCCGCGGTGAAGAGCGCGCCGTCGTTGTAGACCACGAGGCCCTTGTAGCCTTGCTCGGCGAGGTCAATGGCCTTGTTGAGGCCCTGGATCACCTCCGCGCCGATGGTGTTCATCTTGCTGTTCCAGCTCACGCACAGGATGCCATCGCCGAGGTCGCGCACCACGGCCTGACTGTTCTTCCACACGATGCTGCTCTCCGGCAGCTCACCGAGGACGATGGTGCCTTCCGCGCGCGGCACGGGCTTGTAGCTCTTGCTGGCGATGTCGTAGTAGAGCCGCTTGCCGCCTTCCACTTTGTAGAAGCTGCTATGGCCCGCGGCGAGCATCTCATCCACCCACTTCGCTGCTGTCATTCCGGCCCCCGAGCCGGAATCGCGTAGATCCTTCAGCGCTTTCTCAACCCCCACAGCATCCCACAGCTCAAAGGGCCCCATCTCCCAGCCGAAGCCCGCACGCATGGCATCGTCGATCTTGTACAGCGCATCGGTGATCTCGGGGATCCGATGGCTCACGTAGGCGAACAGCCCGTGGAAGCTCTTGCGGTAGAACTCGCCGGCCTTGTCGGATCCCGTGTAGAGGATCGTCATCCGTTTCTTCAGGTCGTCCTCTTTGCGCGCGGCATCGAGCGTAGCGAACTTGGGTTTCACCTGCGGCTTGTACTCGAGCGTTTTCAGGTCGAGCTGCAGGATGTCGCCCTTTGGTGTGCTGCGGTCCTTGAAGAAGAAGCCCTTGCCGGTCTTGCTGCCGAGCATGTTCTTTTCGACCATCTGTTGCAGGTAGCCGGGCAACGCGAACGTGGCGTTCTGCTCATCGTTCGGGCAGTTCGCTTGCACGCCCTTCGCCACGTGCACGAGCGTGTCGAGGCCGACGACGTCTGCCGTGCGGAACGTCGCGCTCTTCGGACGGCCCAGCACCGGACCGGTCAAGCGATCCACTTCTTCCACGGTGAGGCCCATCTCTTCCACCAGGTGGAACAGGCCCATGATGCCGAACACACCCACGCGGTTCGCGATGAAGGCCGGCGTGTCCTTGCACAGCACGGTGACCTTGCCGAGGATGCGCGAGCCGTACTCTTCGAGGAAGCTGAGCACCGCGGGATCCGTGTCCGGACCGGGGATCAGCTCCAGCAGCGGCAGGTAGCGCGGCGGGTTGAAGAAGTGCGTGCCGCAGAAATGTTTCTTGAAATCATCGCTGCGACCCTCGGCGATCGCGTGGATCGGGATGCCGCTCGTGTTCGTGGTGATCAGCGTACCGGGTTTCCGCAGCTTGTCCACCTTCTCCAGCAGTTGCTGCTTGATGTCCAGCCGCTCGATGATGACCTCGATCACCCAATCGTAGTCCTTGATCTTCGCGAGATCATCGTCGAAGTTCCCGGTGGTGATGCGTTTCGCGAAGCGCTTGTCGTAGATGGGAGAGGGGTTGCTCTTCAGCGCATCGGCGAGATGGCCGCTGGCCACTGCATTACGATCGCTGCCCTCCTTCGGGAGGATGTCGAGCAGAAGTACCTCGGCACCGATGTTGGCGAAGTGACAGGCGATACGGCTGCCCATGACGCCACTGCCCAGCACAGCGACTTTACTAATGTTCCTCTTGCTCATTGTTCGTTCAGATTCTCACCGCCAAGACGCAAAGAGCGCAAAGCTGAATTCCTTGGCGTCTTTGCGGTGACCTGCATTTCAGAAGAGTTGCTCTTGTTCAAGAATGCGGTCCAGTTCCGACATCACCTGCCGGAAGTTGTTGAGTTGCTTGTCGGTGAAGCGGCTCTGGACGGCCTGGTTGAACTTCACCACGGTGTCGCGACTTACATCGCGCATCCGTTTGCCCTTGGCCGTGAGGTGGATGCGCACGACACGCTTGTCGTTCGTGCACGCCTCACGACGGATCAGTCCGGCCTCCTCCATGGTCTGCAGGGTGCGCACAAGGCTTCGGCTTTCCATGCCCATCTTGGGACCGAGCTTGGTGCTGGGCGTGCCCTCCGGATCGATGTTCAACAGGATCTGCCCGATGGCCATGCTGCCCCCGTACTTGGCGGCTTCGCTGTTGTAGATCCGCGCGATGCGGTTCCACACGCGCCGCAGGGGGAATTCAATGGTCTCTTCCGGCTTCATCGGCATCTGCTTCGGAACGAAAGGTAACGCCGAAATGTTATGCGTGCATAACAAATGTTGGCAATGGAGCGGACCGTTCCGGATCGGGTGATCAGGCGGGTGGCTTCACCGCGTGGAGCTCGCCCTTCACGGAAAGGAAGAGCGTGCCGGGGACGAGCCGGTACTGGACGTCCTGCGCCGGCAGGATCACATCGGTGTGCCCGGCTTGGTCGTCGTAGAGGTAGACGCTGTCGGTGGCGAAGGTGATGGTGAGCGTGTCGCCTGCACTGCGCAGGCGTGTGAGCGGTGCGATGTTGCCCCTCCGCAGTTCCGTGGTGTCACCCTCGGTCACGCGTTCGGGGAGGGCGGCGTCAAGGAACCCCAGGTCGTGGAAGCCGGTGGCATCCAGCCGCATCACTTTCTGTCCCCAGCTCTGTTTCTCCCCGAAATTGGCCAGCAGTGTCCAGCCCTTGTCCAGGCTGTCCATCCGGAAGAACGTGGGCAGCATGGTCCAACTGTCGTATCCGGGCGTGGAGAACGCGATCACGTCCGCCGCGCTGTCCGGCAGCAGGTGATAACGAAAGAGGCGCAGCCCTTCGAAGGTCTCCTCCACGTTGCGGGCCACCATCAGGAAGGTGCCGTCACCGAGATCGAAGGTCACCTGCACGAAAAGGGTGTCGTGCCGCACGTTGTCGTCGACAGGTACCAGCGGCAAGGGGACGTTTTTTTCGGTACGGACCTCGATCGGCATTTCCGCCGGACCTCCTTCGTCCTGCTCCGCTGTGGAGGGGCCACAGGCGATCAGCGTGATCGCCGCGAACGTCCAGGCCGGCCGTCTCATTCCATCGGCACCACTTTACCGCTGCCCTCGATCGAGGTGGACAGCTTCGGCTGCCCGCGGTAGCGCACGCTCCCGCTGCCGGCCACTTCGACGTCGAGCGACTGCACCGCCGTCAGGTCCACGTCGCCGGATCCGGCCACGTCCACTTCGGCGTCGGCGCTGCTCAGCTCGGCCGCATGCACATCACCGGACCCGGCCACGTTCACGTCGAAGGTGTTGGTGGTGCCCGAGAGCGTGATGGACCCGGAGCCCGCGATCGAGGCCTTGATCTTCTGGTAGTTCACCGGAAGGGAGATGTCACCGCTTCCTGCGATGTGCACGTCCAGGTCCTTGCCGTTGAAGGTGTCGGTACTACGGATGTTCCCGGAGCCCTCCACGCCGACCGACCCCAGTTCGGGTATGGTGACGTGCACCACCACGCGTTTGCTCGAGTTGAAGCACTGCGATGTGCGTACGGTCCAGACCCCGTTCTTCACCTTGGTCTCGATGATGTCCAGGATCGCCGACGGCCCTTCCGCGATCACTTTCTGAGCGTCGCCATGCATCAGGTCCACGTCGATGGATCCTTCGGTGATCACACCGGTGATGGGTGGCACCATCAGTTCACGCTGGTCCACCTGCCCGGTGCCCTGCACACAATCCATCTGGGAGCACGAGGCCGTGCCGAACAACAGGACGGGAAGGAGAAGGAGGGTTTTGTTCATGGTCATCAGCGGTTCAACAGCACCGTGCCTTTGAAGGTCATCCCGTTCACGGTGATCACGTAGAAGTAAGTGCCTGGAATGGCGTTCACCCCGGCGAATGTCCGGCCGTCCCAGACGATGTCATTGCCCAGGCTTTCGAACACCTTCTCCCCCCAGCGGTTATAAACGAACATATCCGTGCACGGACCGAGGATCGCATCGGTCATGGGAGTGAAAAGGTCATTGTCGCCGTCGCCGTTCGGGGTGAAGACGTTCGGCACGATCACGTTGGTGTGATCGGCGAGTTCACCCGCAGTGTAGGTCTGTGTGATGGCAGTGGTGCAGCCGTCCACGTCGGTCACCTGCAGGGTCACGGTGATGTCACCGCCGTAGTTGAACTGATGTTCGGGCTGGGCCAGGGTGGATGTGCCGCCGTCGCCGAAGTCCCAGAAATAGGTGTCGGCCCCGGTGCTCAGGTCGGTGAAGTAACCGCGCAGGCCATCGCAGCCCGGTTCAAGCCGCAGGTTGAAGGCGGGGCTCGCTCCGGCGGATACGGTGATCAGCACCTGGTCCGAACTGGTGCAGGTGTCGTTGCTGACGATGAGCGTATAGGTCGTGGTCACCGTGGGCGTGGCCACCGGGTTGGGTGCGTTGGGATCGTCGAGACCCGTTGCGGGTGTCCAGAGGAAGGAGGAACCCGGGATGGAGCTCGGGTTTCCTCCGAGCGTGAAGGGATCGCCCGCGCACCCGCCCTGGTCGGGGCCTGCATCGATCGGGGGATCGTCGTTCACCGTCACCGTCGTCTGATCGCTTCCGTTGCAGCCGTTGTCATCGGTCACCGTGAGGGTGAAGACGGTTGTCGATGCAGGCGAGGCCAATGGCGTTGCACTGTTCGGGTCGCTCAGGGTCGCACCCGGACTCCATGCATAGCTGGTGCCACCGGCGCCTTGGAGTTGCACGGACGATCCGGGGCATACCCAGAGGTCCGGTCCGGCATCGGCCGTAGGCAGCGCGTTCACTGTCACGTTCACGGTATCGCTCGATGTGCAACTGTTCGTGTCGGTGATGGTCACCACATAGGTCGTCGACTGACCGGGCGAGGCGATCGGATCGGCGATGTTCGGATCGTTCAATCCCGTGGACGGGTCCCATGTGAAGGTGCCGTTGCCCTGGGCGCTGAGCTGCACACCCAGGCCGAGACACACCGTGGTGTCCGCACCCGCGTCGATCACCGGCAGGGCGTTCACATGGACGACCACCGTATCGGCATTGATGCAGCCGTTCACATCGGTCACCTCCACCACGTAGGTCGTATTGCCCACCGGTCCCGCCTGCGGGTTCGCATTGGTCGCATCGTCCAGCCCCGCGCTGGGGGTCCAGATGTATTGGCTGCCGGCCGGTCCCGTGGGTGTGCCGCCGATCGTGATCAGCGAAAGTGCGCAGATGGTGCCGTCCGGTCCGGCATCGACAACAGGCAAAGCGTTCACTGTGATGGTCAGGGAGTCGCTCGCAATGCAGCCGAGACTATCCGTCACGAGCACGGTGTACATCGTGGTGCCCTGTGGAAAGGCTTGCGGATCGGCGATACCGGGATCGGTCAGATCGTTCATCGGGGACCAGGCATATCCTGCGCCACCGGTCGCGTTCAGCTGCACGGTGTCACCGATGCACAAGGCCATGTCCACCCCGGCATCGGCAGGCGGAACGATCACCCCGACGGTCAGGGTGGCGTTCGCCATGCACATGGTGTCGGTGCCGAGGGTGTAGGTGTAGATGCCGGCATCGTCCGTGGCGGGATCGAAGGTTCCTGGATGGGGGTCACCGTTCGGGTCGGTCCATACGCCGCCGCTGGAAGGCCCGCCGGCCAGGCTGTCCAACATTTCGAAGATTACCCCGCTCCCACAGGTCGAGGTGGTCGTGTTGATGCCCGCGTTGGGTGTGAGGGAGACCTGTATGCTCACCACCGCCTGATCGTTCGCGCACGGCGCCAGACCGGGCACCTCATACACGCATACGCTTCCGCCCGGCCATAGTGCGGGGTCGAAGACGCCATTGAACGGATCGTTGTTCGGATCGGTCCACGTGCCGCCTTGGTCCGGCGTGCCGCCCAGCACCGTAAGCAGGTCTACCGGCGCATCCGCCGTGCAGAGGTCCAGGCTGGCATCCGTTCCCGCGTTGGGCGCGACGTTCTCGATGATCGATACCACCGCAGTGTCCACGGGACAGGGCGCTTGCGGGGTGACCGCATAGGTGAACGTTCCGCCTCCGCCACCGGGCACGTAGGTGTCGGTCGGGGTCCAGGTGCCGCCACCATCGGGGTTGCCGCCCAGCAGGGTGAACAGGTCGATCGGCCCATCACTGGAGCAGACCGTGGTGCCACCGTCCGTACCCGCATGGGCGGGTTGGTTCACAGCGATGACCAGCGTGTCCACCGCGCTGCAGCTGTTCGTGTCGTTCACGGTCAGTACATAAACGGTAGTGGTACTGGGGAAAGCGAGGGGGTCGCCGGCATTGGCATCGCTCAATCCGTTCGCAGGTGACCATCCGTAGGTGCCGCCCCCTGTGGCATTCAGCTGCACGGTGTCCCCAAGACAGATCGCCAGGTCCTGACCTGCGTTCGCGGTGGCTTCCGGATACACGGTCAACGTCACCATGTCGGTCCCGAGGCAGGGCGAACCGTCGTTCACGGTCAGTGTGTAGGTCGTGGTGCTCATCGGCATCGCGAACGGGTCGAGCGCGAGGCTGTCGCTCAGGCCCGTTCCCGGCGACCAGCTGATCGTCCCGGATCCACTGGCCAGGAGCTGCACGCTGTCACCCGGGCAGATCCCCAGGTCCGGACCGGCGTCCGCCGCCGCGGCTTGAAGCACACTTACCGTTACCGAGGCAGAATCCGTGCAGGTGTTCCCGTCGGTCACGACCACGGTGAAGTTGGTGGTGGCGCTCAACGTCGTGGTGGGATTCGCCGCCGAAGGGTCGCTGACCGCGTTCGCCGGCGACCAGGTGAAGATGGACCCGCTCGGCCCCGTCGGTGATCCACCAAGCACCAGGTCGGTGTTCGTGCAGATCGTCGTATCCACCCCGGCGTTCACCACCGGTAACGGGTTCACGTTGACCAGTACGCTGTCGCTGACGATGCAGCCGATACTGTCGGTAAGCGTGACGGTGTAGAATGTGCTCGCCGTCGGGAAGGCCTGTGGGTCCGGGATGTCCGGAGCGGTCAACGTGGCGCCGGGGGACCAGCTGAAGTCACCGATGCCGGTGGCGTTCAATTGTGCCGTATCACCGACACATACCGTCGCACCGCTCCCAGGTGATATGCTCGGAAGGCTCAGCGTGACGCTCACCGTGTCGCTGTTGGAACAGCCCGTGTTCGTTACGTGGACCACGTAGATCGTGGAGGTCGTGGGCGTGGCAGTGGGGTTCGCCGCGGTGGTGCTGGACAGTCCGATGGACGGTGACCAGCTGTAGGTGCTTCCCGCAGGCCCCGTGGGGCTTCCGCCGATGACGATGTCGCCGCCTTCACAGATCGTCCCGTCAGGTCCCGCGTCCACGGCGGGCAGGGGGACGATCGCCACATCCAGCTCCACGGGTTGCGAGGCACAGTTCAGCGCATTGGTCGCGAAGACCGTCACCACGCCTTGTCCGGGCTGCCCCCAGTCCACGGTGATATCGGGTGTGCCGTTCCCGTCGGTGATCGTGCCTCCAATGACCGTCCAGTCGTAGGTCGCACCGGTGATGTTCGGTGCGGAATAGGCGGCTCCAAGGGTGTTCGTACATACCTGCACAGGTCCCGTGATCTGGTCGGGGCCCTCGAACGGTTGCACATCGATCTGCACCACCACGTCCACGGTCTTCGGCGGACAACCGTTGTCCGTCACGCTCACGCTGAACAGGTAGGGCTGGTCCTGTCCCTGGTCGCAGGAGGTGTTCCAGCAGAAGGTGGAGGTGACGTTCGCCAACCCTTCCACCGGTGAAGTGATGGTGGCGGCCGGATTGTAGAGGTTGCCATCGAAGATCGCCCCATTGGCCACGAGCATCAGCGAATCGCCATCAACGTCGTTGAAGCTCATGTCGAAGCACAGCTGGTCGCCGGCCTGGACCGAATAGGTCTGGTTGATCACACCGCTAACCGCCGGTGTGTTGTTCGGTGGGCAGGGGATCACCTGCAGCTGCAGGTCCCGACGTGTGCGGCCGATCAATTGCCCATTCCGGTATTCCTTCACCTCCACGGCCACGACATAGTTGCCCTGGTTCGGCGCCTGGTACTGGGTCAGGCCGGTCGCGCCATTGATGTAGGAATAGCCTCCGGGGCCGAAGGGTTGGACGACGCTGAACCCCGGGTTGTACCCGACCTCGGGCACCGGCCAGGGCAGTTGGATCGGGGGCGGTATGATGCCTCCGCCGAACTGCACCGAATTGTAAGGCGTTTCAAAAGAGAAGATCAACTGGTCGCCATCCGGGTCGGTGGCGGTGTTCAGGAAGGTCGTGGTATCCGTGGTGCAGAGGAAGGGGATGGGCACACCCAGGAAGTTCGGCGAGGAATTGTTGACCAACGGTGGCGGGATGTAGGCATAGTAGCCGATGCCCGTACCGTTCGGGTTGTTCAGGTTGTCGATGTCCAGGTTGCGGCAGCACATCTGGTAGTAGAGGTGGTACCCACCGAAGTTCAGGGGCAGGTCCACCGTGCCGACGAACCGACCCTTCACGGCACACAGGCCCGATCCGACCGTGCAATTGTCCGGCAGGTCGGGTTCGATGGTGACACTATCCGCCAGGAACACGTTCACATCGGCATACTTGACCTTGTCCGCATCCGGATCGTTGGGGTCCTGGATGTACGCACCGACCACCAGCGGGGTGCCATAGTCCTGGTTGAGCAGCTGGTAGAGCGACTGCCAGTTCGAGTTCGGGCCGCAGTTCATGAAGAACTCGAGGTAGACCTCATAGCGGTACATGCCGCTGCCCGGAGCGGTCTCGCCCATGTAATTGTATCCCACGTTGCCCCCGACCAGGTGCGTGGCACGCGCGGATAGGCCCGTCAATAGAAGGCAGGCCACCGCGGTCCACGATCGCACGCCAGGGAAGTTCTTCTTCGTCAGCTTGCTCATTGCACCACGATCAGTCGTTGCCAGATGCCGTCCGGCGTGTGCAGGACGATACCATAGCACCCGGAAGGCCAGGATGATGCATCAAAGGTGATCACGCGCTCCCCGTTCCGCAGCTCCCGGCGGACCAGAAGTTCCCCCAACAGATCGTTGATGGTGATGGACCACGCATCCTTGGCTCCATCCGTGAGCGTCACACGGAACGGACCGGACGTGGGTACCGGGGCGACCGTGGACAACGGATCGCCCGCGTGTTCGGCGATGCCCACCGGTGTGCAGCTCCATTGCGCCACAAAACCCGGGAAGGTGATCATGCCGTTGGAAGCTTCCTGCCGGATGGTGATCGATCCACCGCTGGAGGTGATCACCCCTCCGTTCGGCAGCGACCCCAATCCGATGCCGGAGTAGGAGCCGATCAAAGGACTGAACAGGTTCGGGCCATCATAGATGCTGAGGAAATCGAAATTGGGCTCAAAGGCGAATTCCGAGAAGGTCAGCGTAACGCTCTCCGCATTCGGCGGGGCGATGGTTACGGCTGCACTGTTGCCTGGCGAATAGTTCCCGTTCGGACCTCCGTCGTCCACGAGCGTTCCATAGCACTCGCTCAGGCTCAGCTGGCCGTTGCCGGGCGTCACGGTCGTGTCACAAAAGATGCTTTCCAGATAATCGATCAGGTCCGTCTGCACGAGCTGGTCACTGCCGTTGTTGTTGGTCACGGTCAGGCTCACGGTGTAGGTCCCCGTACTGGCATAGGTGTGCTGGGGGCTTTGGTCGGTGGAGGTCATGCCGTCCCCGAAGTCCCACAGCCAATCCAAAGGAAGGTCGAGGGATTGATCGAAGAACTGGACCGTTCCGTCACAGGTGGTGGTCGGGCTCGCGGTGAAATGTGCTTCGGGTGGGTCCAGGTTCGGTTGGACGATCACCGAGAAGTCCTCGACCTGTCCGAAGAGCGGGGCGTCGCAGGGGTCGTTCACGGAACCGATCACATCCGTGGAGATCCGGAGCCGGAGCGGCGTGCCGTACACCGTTCCCATGGGTATCTCCACCTGGGCGGAGGGGTCGGTCTGCGCCAGCGCAAAGTACACGAGCTCATCATTGCTGAGATCCCCATCATTGTCCAGGTCGATCCACATGTAGGTGTCTTGATCGTTCTGATCACCGGTGTCGAAATTGGCCAGGTAGGACTGGCCTTCGGTGACCGTTGCGGTGTTGCCGCAGCTGCGGTCCTGGTAGCCCTCGGCACCATCCGCGCTCGTGCTGCTGATGCCTGCAAATGTGAAACCGAGCAGACCGTAACCACAGCAGTAGCTCTGGGTCTGAGGAGAGCAGGTGGCGGGTGTCAGCGCATTGTCCAGGTCCACGGTCACCAGATCGGCAAGTGTCAGGGTATCGCTGCCATTGGCGTTTGTGACGATAAGGGTCACCGTGTACGTGCCACTGCTCGTATACACATGACCAGGTGATGGAACGTTGCTCGTTCCTCCATCACCGAAGTCCCATTCCCATCCGGTCGGTCCATTGAGGCTGTGGTCGCTGAATTGTACCTGACCATCACAGGTGAACATGTGGTCCGATCCGAAGTCAGCGACAGGTGCGTCCAGGTTCGGCAACACGACCAGGCCGTAATCCTCAGCTTGCCCGTATTGAGGCCCGTTGCAGGCCTGCAACGCCGGGGAAAAGTCGTAATCGGCCATCACCCGCACACGCAGTGGGACCTGGAGGACAGCGTTCGCCGGGACGATCAATGAATTGGAGGCATTGTTGACGCTCGATGCCAGGAGCACTTCCTCCGAGGCGCCGAAGGTCCCACTGTTGTCCCAATCCACCCAGGCCCGCACATTGTGGGTGGTGATCGATCCGGTGGTCACCCCGATCTGGAACAGGCTTCCTGCCGTGATGGTGTCCAGCATGCAGCTGCGGTCCAGATAACCACCATCGCTGACCGCATCTCCGGAGGTCACCACGGTGCCGTTCAGGTCCACTGCCAGGATCCCGAACCCGGGGATGCTCGGTGAGGAGTTGGGAACACAGGCGGTGACCGGCTGAGGTCCGTTCTGCGCGATGGTGACCGCCCCGGCGATGGTGGTGGTATCGCTGCCGAAATCATTCGCTGCGATCAGGGTCACATCGTAGGTGCCGTCCATCACATAGGTATGCGATGGGTCCTGCAGCGTGTCCGAGGTGCCGTCGCCGAAATCCCATGTCCAGCTTGTGGGAAAGAAGCTCGAAGCATCCGTGAATTGCACATTGCCCGTGCAGCTGAACGGTACGGAAACATCGAAGGCCGCAATGGGCGGGGTGTTCGGAGGGAGCCAGTCGAAACGGACGTCCGGTCGGATGGCGCTGAGCAGCAGCTGCCCGTTCGGACTTGAGCACACGTTCTGATTGGGTGTGGACCGATAGACCACGCTGCTGAAACCGCTCACGGTGTAGTACATCTGCGCGTTGTTCGAGGTGGCCGTGTTGTGGAAGCAGGTCTCGATCACCAGGTTGCTGGTCTCATCCCAATGGAACGGTGCATCGAACGGGTGTTGCACCCATCCGCTTTGGACAACGAGGTCCTGTGGTCCCCACACAGGGGTCAGACCGGTGATCCAGGTGGGGCTCATGTTGTTCACGGTCGTGGTGCCGATGCTGACCGTGAAGGAGGTGAGCGTCGTATTGTTGGGCACGGCCACATGAAAGCTCAACCCCAGGATATCCCCCGTGGACATGCCCGCGGCCGCCAGCTCCGAAGCGAGCACCAGCATCTGATGGCGCGCCCCGGGCAGCAGGTTGCCATAGGGGGCGGGGTATTGGTTCGCACCGTTCGTGGATTGGCCCGTGCCGATCTCGATCGTGACCTGGGCCTGGGCCACGGGAGGGATGAGGAGCATGGCACTGATCAGGAACGCCCCATGGAGGAACGGTTTCGGCATCATGGAACCAGGTGGTTTTCGGTAGGGCGAAAGTTAACGGATGCCTGCGCGGTGCGTGGCAAAGCGTGCACCCTTTCCAGGAACCCTGGCCGGCGCCCACCTCATCGATGAACAGTGTGTATTCGTCGAAACTTCCGTGGGGTCCATCCGTATCAGTAGCCCATTGCGATGGGTACGTCCCCTCAGAGCGTTCCCCATTATGTGCGTTCCATGACCGCTGCCAGGGACGATATGCTGGCACTGGAAGGGGCCAAACTGATCGGGGAGTTCACCGGCCGGCTCGATCGTCCGTCGTTCGAGCGGGTGATCGCGAGCGTGGAGGCCCACAGCCTTGCCCGTGGCGATGGCCTTTCCGTGCGAAAGCGACTGGTGGGCGTGCTGGTCGAGGCTTTGGAGAACATCCTGCGTCACGGAGATCAAGGGCCTCACGACCATTGCTACATACTTGTCCATGGCACGGAGGCCGCGTATCGGATCGATCTGGGCAATGCATTGCCGCTCGCTCGTGCCGCGCTGCTCCTGCATCGGATCGACATCCTCAACGAGATGGATGAAGCGGACATCAAGGAGCACTACCTGAAGTTCCTTGCGAACGACTCGCGCACCATCACGGGCGGCGCGGGATTGGGGCTGTTGTCCATTGCGCGCAGATGCCAGCGTCCGATCCTGGCCTCATCCGTAGCGATCACCTCCGATCAGGCCTTTCTGGACCTGCGGCTCCAGGTCGTTCGACGTGATCGTGCGGGTGCCTGAAAAGCGAACGGACCCCGAAGGGCCCGTTCCATGGGTCACACAGCGCAACAAGGGTTCTGGCGACCGATCTTCCAAAGCTAAGCATCCAGGGCCCCGCTGGCCGCATATTCCGCCAGATAGGCATAATGGGCCGTCAATGCACCGTCCGTGGCGATCGTCGCGCGATCGATCATCCCTGATGGGTCATCGCCCAACAAGGCCGGAAGTACACGTTCATACAGGTCGTTCGCGAACGATTCCGATGCATCGCGCGGAAGTTCGCAGGGCAGGTTGTCCACGGCCATGACCGTGATCGACCCCGGTGTCCCCGTCGGGACCTCGGTGCCCGTTCCCCGATCATAGCCGAAGAAGGGCGCGTCTATCGTCGTGGAGCGCAGGGTGCTGTCGATCGGTCCGTCGACATCACAACTGATGTCCGCGATCACCTGCAGGGCCAGGTCCGGTGCTTTCAGGTCATCGTGGGTCAGGATCTTCGGTCCGCGCGCATCCCAGAAATGACAGGCGAGGTACATGTTCGCCTTTCGGACATAGGGGAGGAAGACCGCATGATGCCCACTGGGATCATGGTGAAAGACCTCCTTGTCGAAGGACCTGCCATCATCGCGGGCATAGAGGTCGGCCGTATCGAGCACGGTCAACACGGGACCTTTCGTGGAGCTTTTGAGGAACGTCGCCGGATCGACGCGCTGGATACCGGCCAGGGCGAGCACCTCCAACGCGCCCCTGCCCACGCGCCCGTGGCCGGTGATCACGATGCGTAGATCACCCGCCAGGTGCAGGTGCTTCAACTCCGCTTTCAGTTCACCCAGGTCACGACAGGCATGGGCGGGCTTCAAGCTGCGCCCGCCATGGAACAGGTTCCAGGCGCGCAGGGCATTGTAGGCGCCCACCACGCCGGCCCAATGACCGAAGGCCAGTACGCGGTGCCCATTCGCATCGGTGAGCAATTCATGATCGATCAACGTGATGCCCCCGTCCAGCACAGCGCGCAGCAGTTTGCGGTTGTGCGGCTGTTTCTTGATCGTGTGTGAGAAGAACAGGTAGCTCTTTCCGCGCAACAGTTGGTCCACGGGCACCTCCTTCACACCGATGATCAACTCGCGATCGGCAAGGTCATCGGTCAAAGGGATGTCAGCATCCATATATTCCTGGTCCGAGAAGGCGCGAACGGGGCTGCGCTGCGCGATGAGGTCCAGACCGGGGAACCTATCGCAGGCCATCCTGCAGACCCTGGGGGTGAGTGGCACCCGGCGGTCCACAGGGACCTTGCCTTCGCGAATGATGCCGATCCGGCGGTAGTGTGCTGCCATAATATGCGGGGCGCCGAATTTAAGGTCCTCATGGTGGCAAGGGCATGGGATCTGCGCAGGCATGGGCACCGCGTACATTTGCGGTCCGTTCTTTCAAACCCATTGGGGCCGACATGGATTCGACAGCGGCTTCGTGGAACGTGTAAGCATGTCGAGCGTGAGGTGCGGCTCGTATCCCAGTGCCTCAAAGCCGTAACTGGCAACGTAGATTACGCTCTCGCAGCCTAATAGCCTCAGGCTACAGGCTTTATCCGGGTGAACAACAGTAGCCCGGACGAGTGCCCCTCGGGGAGGCCCGTCCACCTCCTTCCCGGCCCAGGGGTATCACCATGGAGGACTGGCCGGTGCGGTGGTCCGAAGCATCGGTAAGACAACAGGACCTAAGCCGGAACTAGGGTGCCGATCCCCAGGTCCCGGTCGAAAACCAATGAACGGCTAAGCATGTAGAAAGCCCGCTCTTCGGTCGTTTGGACGAGGGTTCGATCCCCTCCGGCTCCACCTTTGCCTCGCCGAAGCGGAACAACGGGCATCGCCCGGGGTTCCGCGAAGGCGGGCTTCGCCTCCCCCACGTTCCAGAAAAGGTTCCATCCAATTCGGCTCGGCCACGGTGGACGCGGTCCACCACAACTTCGGCATCGTGCAGTCGGCCTACCATGTGTATATGCTGAAGTGCTCGAACGGACGCTACTACGTGGGGTGTACAGAAAACCCTGACCGGCGGATGGATCGGCACGACAAGGGTTTCGTCCACTATGCACGGGACAAGCGTCCTCTGGAATGCATCGCCGTGTTCGGCTTCCAGGACAAGCACAAGGCCTTCGCTTTTGAGAAGTACCTGAAGACCGGAAGTGGTCGGGCGTTCATGAACAGGCATCTGGTCTGGTCGTGGATGTCGCCGAAGCGGAGCAGCGGGCATCGCCCGGGGTTCCGCGAAGGCGGGCTCCTTACTTCCTCCGCATCGCCCCGATCACGAAGTAGCTCGCGATCGCTCCGGCCGCCCCCGCCATGAGGGCGAGCAGAACGGCACCGACCAGGTATTGGGCCAGATTCCAGCGGATGGCCTCCAAGGTGATCCCGGACAGGTCGGTGATGCGGATGCGATCGTCGCCGACAAAGGGTGCGCCCACCTTGTAGCTCGCGTACACGATCAGCGGGATCATCGGCGGGATGCTGATGTTCGCGGCCAGGACGAACAACACCCTGTTCAGCCGGAACAGAAAGGTGAGCGGGATGCCCACCGCGAGTTGAAAACCCCAGATGGGTACGATGCCCATGAACAGTCCGAACCCGATGCTCATGGCTTTGCGCCAGGTGCTCTCCTCGGGACGCACCGCTTCCGCCCGCAACCGTTCCCAAACACGGCGTTCCGTGAACAACCGGCGGGGCCAGTGCACGAAAAGGGCCAGGGTGAACAGCACGGAGTTCAACACGCTGATCCGGATGAAATCCTTGAACGGACGGAAGTGCGACACGCGGTCCGGCAAGTCGTAGCGCACGCTCACCGGCACCTGCACGAAGGACATACCCCGCCAGGCCAGCCGCACGATCACCTCGATCTCGTATTCGAAGCGGGCGGTCCATCTCCGCATCCGACAGACCGCCTTCAGGGGATACGCGCGGAATCCGGTCTGGGTGTCGCGCAGCCTCCAGCCTGTCTCCACCAAGAACCAAAAGTTGCTGAACCGGTTCCCGAAAGAGCTCTTCCCAGGCACATCCGTACCGGTCATGTCACGCACACCCATGATCATCGCGCCGGGATGCGCTTCCACGGCAGCGCGCATTTTCGGGATCTCGCCGGCCGCATGCTGACCGTCGGAGTCGATCGTGATCGCCTGGTCGAAACCGTCCGCCAGGGCGGCCTCGAAACCCCTGCGCAGTGAATACCCCTTGCCGCGGTTGCGGTCGTTGGTCAGCACATGCAGGTCGGGAAAAGTCGCCAGGACATCAGCGGTATGGTCCGTGGAGCCATCATTGACCACGTATACATCGCGTTCACCCTGTTCCAGGATCGCGCGGACCACGCTGCCCAACGTGCCGGCATTGTCATAGGTCGGTACAACGATGGCTATCCGCATCTTCCGGCCGATCGGATGCCTGGTCGCCGTCGCGTCATGCGCGGACGAAGCTGGCTTTCATCGAAAGGAACGGGCGGTCGTCCGCGGTCCCTGAGGCATCACACAGGATGTTGCCCTCCTCCTCGCGGACCCGCAAGTTCCAGATCAGTTCCGTCCATTTTGTCGGGTCCACCGGAGCAAGGAACTTGATGCTGCGGGCCTCCCGCAGGAGCAGGTCGGTATCCAGGGCCTGGGAGAGCAGTTCCTGGACCAGTTGGACCAGCGTGGCACCCGGCGTGATCGGCATGCCCGGAAAATGGCCGCCGAATACAGGATGCCGTGGGTCGATGCGTACGTTGGCCTGCCATCCTTCCTCCGAACGTGAGAGCTGTTCGATGTGGAAGATCGATCGGCAGGGGGCGCGTCCCATGGTGCTCAAAGATCGGTGAACGTCCGCGGATCGACCGGAACGTCCTTCTCCACCTTGGTGAAGCGCAGCACTGTGCGGTCCCCATCCACCTGGTCGGTCCACATTTCCTTCAACAGGAACGAATGCGTGTCGAACCGCAGCACCATCGCGGCAATGCGGCGCGCGGTCTGTTTGTCCTGGGGATGGAGCGTCACCACGAGGTCACCTTCCTTCAATGCATAGCTCGGGGCCATCTGCGCATCGTCGAGCAGGTCACCGCTGAGGATGTGCAGGATGATCCCGTTGATCGCGCCGTACATCCTTTGCTCGCCGGGGTTCAACTTCTTCTCCTCGCCCTTCTCCCGCACCCGCACGCTTTCTCCGTCCGTCAGGATCACCAGGTCATTGGCGCCATCGATCGACCAGCGGAAACGGTCCGGTCGCTCGAACACGAACGTGCCTGGATCGGTGACCACGTCGTTCAGCACATCGATGTGCTTCTCCTGGACGAGATCGGCCCGGACCGTGTTCATCGCGCGTGTGCTCGCGATCAATCGGCGGACAAGAGGGTCGTCCGATCGGAGCGAACGATCCTGCGCGTTCACGCAGACGGACAGGCACAGGGTCAGGAGCAGGCTGGCGTGGCGAAGCATTGTTCAGTTGGTCCGTCCCAGGCTTTCGTCCACGCGCACCAGGGGCACATGGAGGGAGCGGCATTTCTCAATGATCGCCTTGGTGGTCTCCACGGCCGTGGGCATGCGGTCGTGCAGCACGGCGATCGTGCCCTTGGGTCGCGTATCGAACAACCACTTCATCTGTCCCGCCACGGTCCGATAGGTCGTGTCGTAGGACCGCACGTCCCAGCCCACGGTGGTCATGCCGGTGCTGCGGATGGCGGCCGCCACGGTGGGGGAGGTGACGCCGAACGGTGGTCTGAACCAGGTGGTGCGCATGCCGCTGGCCTTTTCGATGGTATCCACGCAGCGCAAGATCTGTTCCACGGCGCGATGCTCGCTCAGGAAGCCCCAATTCCAGGGATGGTCCTGGGTGTGACCACCCACAAGATGCCCTTCGTGCACCATGCGCCGCACGAGTTCCGGATGGGCCTCCACGCGGCTTCCGATGCAGAAGAACGCTGCCTTCACCCCTTCACGCTGCAACAGATCGAGCAGCGGACCGGTATGCGCGGGGTCGGGGCCATCGTCATAGGTGAGCGCCAGGGTACCGGCGCGTCCACGACCCCGGATCGGAACGAAGAATCCGAGCCCCGGGGAAAGCGATGCGTAGGCGAGCAAGGTGCCATGTGCCAGCAGCAGGGCGATCGCAGGCCACCAGGCGATCACCCCGAACAATGCCCCGCTGATCAGCAGGACATGCATCGCGAGCAAGGGGAACAAGGTGCGGCGATGGGTCAGCATCGTTCCACGGTGATCAGACCGCAGCGTTCGCCGGCCCGATCGATGATATGGGTGCGCGAATGTTCCTGTGCCGGCAGCTCATCGTGTGCGATCACCAGGGCCAGGGCCGGTGCGCTCTGGTGCAGCCCCGTGCGGAGCGCGTAGGGTTCTCCGGACGGGTCGATAGGGGGTCGCCCATCCAGCACGGGGCCGGTGAGGATCTTCCCGGTCATGTTCATCCGGGCTGTGAGCTGCTCGGCGGCACCGACCCATGCTTCGCGAATGCATGTGCGTGCTTCATTCGACCGGCCGCTCACGACCAGGAACGCAGCGCCTTCGCTCAGGACGGCCCCTTCCGGCAGGGCGACATCCGGTAGCGCTCCTGCGAGCGCATCCAGCAGGGGAAGATGCTCATCCGCCGCTCCGACCAGGACCATGTGATCGGGATCGCGTTCAACGTGCAGCGTCGCATTCAGCAGTGCTGCATGGAAGGATAGGAGGCCTTGCGAAAAGGTGAGGTTCGGTCCGACCGCCTTGATGGCCAGGGCGATCAGTCCGGGGACCGTGTTGTGCGTGGAGCGCATGAAGCTGGTGGGCGAGAGCGTGCTGCCGGCGTTCCGGTCGATCTCTTCCAGGAATTCCCGGGTATCCGCCAGGCAGCCGAGCCCGGTCCCGAAATAAATGGCATCGGGCCGTTCGATCCCGGCAGCCTTCAAGGCGGCCAGTGCGCAGCCTACGGAACGGCGCAGCGCGGGACCCATGCGGCGCGCCATCGATCTGGGCACCAGATCGATGCCGGGCGCGGGATCCGCAGAGGCACCGAAAGAGGCGATGGCCGCGTGGATGTACATGGCTCAGACCTTGGAGATCACCAACGCGCTGTCGTTCCCACCGAACCCGAACGAGGTGGAAAGCACCGTGCCGATCGGACGTTCGATCACTGCCGACGTCGGAGCGCTGTGAAGACCGGCGATGGGAGAAGTGGTCCGCAGGTTGATGGGGATGAAGCCATGGCGGATGCTGAGCACGGAGAACACGGCCTCCAGTGCGCCCGCCGCCGCCAGCGTGTGGCCCGTGGCCGATTTGGTGGAGACGAACGGCGGCATCGCGTCAAAAAGCCGCTCCATGGCGGTCTGTTCCGTGACGTCGTTGTTCTCGGTGCCCGTGCCGTGCGCATTGATCAGGTCGATGGCCATCGGGGCGAGCCCGGCCTCCGCAAGTGCCTGCCGCATCGCCTGGAAAGGTCCCTCGCCGTCAGGGCTTGTCGCCGTCTGGTGATGCGCATCGTTGGTGTTGGCGGCGCCGCGCACCAGGGCCAGTGGCTCGCGCCCCTTGCTCCGCGCATGGTCGATCGTTTCAAGCACGAGATAGGCCGCACCTTCGCCCAGGTTCATGCCGCCACGGTCGTCGGAGAAAGGACGACAGGGCTGCGTGTCCATCGCCGACAGCGATCGGAAGCCTTCGATCGTGAATCGGCAGAGCGCGTCGGCACCGCCCGCGAGCACCAGATCGGCCCGCCCCGTGCGCAGAAGCCACGCACCGAGCATGATCGCATTGGCGGAGGAGGAGCATGCGGTGCTCAGTGTGGTGATGAACCCATTCGCTCCGATGCGGTCCGCCAGCAGGGTCGCATGATCTCCCACCGGATGTCCGAACGCAACGCCGGCCTGGGCGAGGTCGCCGTTCAACCAATGGATCGCAACGCGCTCGCTTCGGTCCATGCCGCCCACCGTGCTCGCACTGATCACGGCCATGTTCCGGCGCTCCTCCTCAGGGATGTGCTCCAATGCCTCCTGGGCAGCAAGGATCGCGAGAAGCGCCGTGCGGGAGCGATCAGCGCGGTCGCCGATGCGGGCAGCGAGGTCGGCCGATGACAACTTCACCTCACCAAAGAACAGCTCCGGGAAGGGAAGGTCCAGCACCTCCAGATGCCCGATCCCGGACCGGCCCTTGCGCAGGCCGTCCAGTTGGGCGTCCGTCCCGGCCCCCAGCGCGGAGATCGCACCGATCCCCGTAATGGCGACCGCGGACGGGTTCAAGCGGCTTGGTGCGACTGGATGAACTCGGCCATGGTGTTGACCGAGCGGAAGACGGTCTGACCCTGTTTCGGGTCGGTGATCTTGATGCCGTAATGGCGTTCGAGCAGCACGATCAGCTCCAGGGCATCGATGGAATCGAGGCCGAGACCGTCACCGAACAGCGCCTGGTCGTCGCTGATATCCTCCACCTTCACCTCCTCGAGGTTCAACTGTTCGATGATCTGTGCCTTGAGCTGTTGCTTGAGTTCCTGTGCGTCCATTCAAGTGGGGATGTCGAAAAGCGTGCGAAGCATGCGTTGGTCCAGGGGTCTTCCGCTGCCGGGGCCGATCAGGACCGCCTTCGCTTCGTACCGGTCCGCGAAGATATCGGACCAGTAGCAGATGGCCCAGGCCGTGCCGTCCCGCTCGTGGAAGCAACGCATCGTGTTCCAGAAAAGTTCGGCGTCCGGACGGTCGGCCAGCAGGCATACCGAAGGGCCGAAGACCTTGTGTCGGATGGTGATCTCGCCAAGACCGATGTTCGGCAGGGTGTACACGAAGACCGCAGGACTGGCCAGGCCTGTAGCGGTGCGCACGCGCCAGTGTTCCTGGTCGGTCGTGCTGCACCCGCTGCGACCCATGCCGGCGATCGCCATGTCGTTGGTGATATCCGCTCCATGTTCACGCGCCATACGGACCAGCGGCTCGGTGAGCAGGAGGCCCAGCTTCGACACCGCATCCATCTTGTGGAACTTCGGATAATCGAGCGTCAAGGTCTGATACAGACCACGGAGCATTTCCTCCAGCGGACCTTCGGCAATTGCGACCTCCTGCTCGTCCTGAAGCAGCCGACCGTCAACGAGGGCACTGGTGCCGATGAGATGCGGTCCGCTCATGTGCGCAGGATGATCGCGGCGTTGCAGCCACCGAATCCGGAGGAGGTCTTGAGCAGCGTCCGTCCCTGGGTGGGTTCCGATCGGTGCATTACGCGGAGGTCCGGATAGGCGGATGTGTCCGTCGCACCAAGGCTGGCCAACAGGACGCCCTCACGCAGACCCTGCAGCGCGATCGCGGTTTCCACCGTCCCGGCAGCGCCGAGCGTATGTCCGAAATAGCCCTTGTAGGAATTCAGTCCGACCTGTGCCACACCGCAGCGGCCGAAGGCGATCGCTTCCATGTTGTCGTTGTACACGCTGCCCGTGCCATGGGCGTTCACGTGATCGACATCGCCGGGTCCGATGGCCGCGCTCCGGAACGCCGCCTGGACCGCCCGGTACAGACCTTCTCCGGTACGCGATGGGCCTGAAATGTGGTTGGCGTCATTGCCCATGCCTCCCCCGAGGTAGGTCGCCAGTGGCCCGTGGGTGAAGATGTTCGGATCGCGTGTGACGATGAGCGCGGCAGCGGCCTCACCAAGGCTGATCCCGTCGCGGTCGTTGTCGAACGGGCGGCAGGGTCGTGCACTGAGCGCATGCAACGCCGTGAACCCGGAGAGCACGAAATCGGAGAGCACATCGATGCCCACGACCAACACGTGATCACACACGTCCAGCGCGACCAGGTCCGCGGCGTGCTTGATCGCCAACGTGCCCGAGATGCAGGCGTTGGAAATGATGATCGGATCATGGTCCAGTCCTGCTTTTCGGGCCACCCGTTCACCGAACGCGGGCAGCCACGCCGCCTCCGGATCTCCGTGCTCCAGTTCATGGATGTCGCCCTTGGTCGTGGCCAGCACCCAGCGCCAACGGCCGGAACCTCGTGCGCCCCTGTCCACTTGGTCCCATATCCGGGTGATGGCACGGGCGGCAAGGTCCACCGTTCTCGAGGGGCCGTCCCAGGGACCCTGTGGGATGGCGGCGGCGGGCAGCGATCCGCCCAGGTCCGGAGCCACGGGTGTCGGTGCGATCGCGCAACGACCTTCGCGCATGGCTTCCAGCGTGGTCGCCAGGTCATGGCCCAATGGTGTGATGACGTGCGGTGCGCCGATGGAGATGGTCATCGGCCGATCAGTTCAACCCGTGACGGGACTTCCATTCCGTGAACGGTGGTGGTGGAAGCAGCACGAGCTTCTTGTCGTGGTCCAGGAACACCTGGATCGTTTCGGCCTCCGCCACGACCGCGCCCGTGTTCTTGGATCGGAGGGTGTATCGCAGCACGATCTTGGCCGCGGGGTTCGGAACGAAACGGGTCTCCACGATCACCGTGTCGCCATATTCCAGCATGGCCTTGTGATCGATGCGGGTGTGCACGATCGGCGTGTACCAGCCCAGGCGGAACAGGTCCATGCCGTCCAGTCCGTGTGCATGGCCGAAGGCCTCCCTGCCGTGTTCGAGGAACTTGACGTAGTTGCCGTGCCACACGATGCCCATCGGGTCCAGGTCGCCGAAGGTGAGCGGCACTTCGCAGCTGCAGGTGATCTCAGGCCCCTCCACCATCGTCCATCAGGAACACTTTCATTTCCATCGTCGCGATCTCTTCGCCGTTGCTGCGGACAAGGCCCTGCACCACCTCCACCGGTCCGATGCGGTGCTGCGTGCGCACTTCGGTGCGTAAACGCTCGCCGATGCGCGGTGTTCGCGCGATCCGCAGGCGTGACACGGATCCGATGAACCCGATCGGTGGTGCGCCATCCGCTTCTGCCGCCTTGGACAGGCCGATACCCAGTGCGGCGCTCTGGGCCACGTGCTCGATCAGCCCACCTTCCCGCATGTGGTCGTCCTCGACGAAGAGGTCGTCCGGCCGCACCGTGATCCCCGTGATGATATGGTCCGGGCCGCGCTCAAGCATCTCGTCCACCAGGATGATCGGCGGACGTTGCGGCAGGTAGCGCAGGACCTCCTCACCGGACAGTCGCGACGGGCTGTTCATCGATCCAAAATTCAAAAAAATTGGACCACTGCTCGGGATGTTCGTGCGCCACCTCCTCCAGGCGGGCGACAAAGCGGTCCAGATGCACCTTCGGATCCCGATCGGGTGGATCGGGCGGGAAGGCATGGAAGCGATAGGAGCGGTCGTTGCCGCGCAGGACGAAGGCCACGCACACGGGCACCTGCAGGGTGGCGGCGATGGCGAAGGGACCCAGCGGGAATCGGGCCGGTGCGCCCAGAAAGTCGTGCTTCGCCGTCCGGCTGCCCGCCATCGCGCGATCGCCGTGGATGCAGATCAACCGCCCCTCGCTGATGGCCGCCTTGATGCGGATCATATGCGACAGGTCGTTGCCCAACGGGATCACCTCGAAGCGTTTCTCCTCGGTGGCCTCCTCCACGGCCTTGCGGATGCGTGCGTCCTCGGCTTCGAGCATCACCACGCTCACCTTGCCCTTGTAGCGCTTCATCAGGTGCGCGGCCATGTCCCAGTTGCCGATGTGTGCACTGATCAATAGGGCGCCTCTGCCGGCATCCATCAGCGCCTGGATATGCTCGCCGCCGGTGCGGTGTTGCGCGAAGCGATCGGCAAGTCCACCTGCGATGGCCACCTTGTCGATCAGGCGCTGGCCGAAACTGTGGAACGCGCGAAAGAGCGTGGCCCATCGCCCGCTCCCGGCCTCAGGTCTCGCCCTGCGAAAGAAGTGCATATAGGCCCGTCCCGCATCCCCGGCCGTGAGCACGAAGTAGCTCGTGACGGGCACAAGCAACGCATAGGCCGCGCCCAGTCCCACGTGCTTGATCAGGAAGATGAAGATGCGGTGGCCGAGGGGGGTGCCGCGGCTCCGGCCTTCCCAGCCCGCGCCGGCGGCCTCAGCTCTTGGCGACCCGCTGCTCAATGTGGTCGAAGAAATCCTCGAAGGTCCGGACCTTGGCGAAATCGTCGGCGGTGAGCTTCACGCCGAAATGTTCCTCGATGATCACAACGAGGTCCACATAGTCCAGACTGTCCAGGTCGAGGGTCTCCTTCATGGGGGCCTCGGGCCGCACCAGTTCGGCATCCACTTCGAACTCCTCTGAAAGGAAGGCCTTCGTCTTCGATTCGATGTCCTGGCGAAGTGAGGTCGTGGTGCTCATGTCAACCGTCGTGGCGTTTAATGATCAGGGTCGAGTTGGTCCCCCCGAAGCCGAAGGAGTTGGACAACATCACATCCGTGCGGTGGTCCGTGGTACGCTGAACGATGTTCAAACGTTCCGAGGCCTCATCAGCTCCTTCAAAATTAATGTTGGGCGCGAGAAAGCCACCATGCATCATCAGCAGGCAGTAGACGATCTCGCTGGCGCCGGCCATCCAGCACTCGTGACCGGTCATGCTCTTGGTGGAGCTGACGAATGGACGCGAAGCACCGAAGACCTGGTCGATGGCCTGGGCTTCCACGCGGTCGCCGAGGGGCGTGGACGTGGCGTGGGCATTGATGTACCCGATGTCCGACGCGCCCATACCGGCCATCTCCAATGCCATGTTGAGGGCGCGGACCTGACCGTTGATGTCCGGATCGCTGATGTGCACGCCATTGGAGGAGAACCCGTAGCCCATGATCTCGGCGAGGATGGGCGCGCCCCGTTCCCGTGCCGAGGAGAGGCTCTCGACGATCAGGGATGCCGCGCCGCCGCTCGGGACCAGCCCATCACGGTCCTTGTCGAACGGGCGCGAGGCCTTGGTGGGATCGCTCTCACGCACGCTGAAGGCACCGATGCCATCGAAGCTGCCGAACGCGATCGGGTTCACCTCCTGGGCGCCACCGCAGAGCACGATACGCTGAAGGCCCTGCTTCACAAGGAGGTAACCCATGCCGATGGCATGCGAACCACTGGCACAGGCCCCGCTCACGGTGAAGTTGATCCCGCGGAGACCGAAGATGGTGGCGAGGTTCATGGTCACCGTCGAGTTCATCGCCTGGAAGATGGCACCGCTGCCGAGCAGGGTCGTGTCCTTCTTCCGACGCATCGCATCGACGGATTCCACTACGGCCAGCGCCGAGCTGTCGTTGCCGAACAGGATCCCGACCGCCTCCTTCTTGAAGATGTCCCCTTCCAATCCGGCCTGCTTGAAGGCCTGTGCCGTGCTTTCGTAGGCGTAGTAGGCCTCCTCGGCCATGCCGACGCGCTGCCGGCGGCTGAGCACGCCCTTCAGTTCAGGCATCGCCACGATGCCCGTGAGAGCGCTCCGATAGCCAAGCTCCTTGCGTACCGGGTCGAAGCCGATGCCGGAGCGGCCCGCGCGCAGGGAAGCCTCCACCTCGGTGAGGTCCTTGCCCAGGCAGGACCAGATCCCCATGCCCGTGATGACGACACGCTCCCCGGACATGTTCACGAATGGATGCCCCCGTTGATGTTGATCACCTCGCCAGTAATATAGGACGCACCCGGCGACGCGAGGAATGATACGGCGCAGGCCACTTCCTCGGGCGTGCCGAACCGCTCCATGGGCACCAGCCGTTTGAGGTCGTCCACCGGCAGGTCCTTGGTCATGTCACTGTGGATGAATCCCGGGGCCACCGCGTTCACGGTGATCTTGCGCTTGGCGAGTTCCTGGGCCAGGGCCTTGGTCGCGCCGACGAGCCCGGCCTTGGCGGCGGAATAGTTGGTCTGCCCAGCCGTGCCCTTCATGCCCGACACCGACGCCACGTTGATGATCCGTCCGTAACGCTGCCGGACGAGCTTCTGCACCAGCGCGCTGGTGACGTTGTAGAAACCGTTCAGGCTCGTGTCGATCACCTTGTGCCAGTCCTCGGCCGGCAGGAAGACGAAGAGATTGTCCCGGGTGACGCCGGCGTTGTTCACGATCACCTCGAAGCGGGTGTCCGGATGCGCCTCGCACCAGGCGTTGAGAGCCGAGTGCGTGGCCTCCCGGTCGCCTACGTCGAACTGGACCGTGTCGGCCTGAACACCCTTCGTGCGCACCATTTCAGCGGTCTCCTCGGCCTTATCGGCATTCCCGACGTAGTTGATCAGGATGTCGTAGCCCAGGTCCTCCGCGAGGGCCGCGGCGATGGCCCGACCGATGCCGCGGGATGCCCCCGTGACAAGCGCCACTTTCCTCACTTCGCTCATGGCTCGAACAGGTCCGGAATGAGGAGCGCGGTCTTCAGCTCCTGGAGCTTCGCGCTGGACGGTGCGTCCTGCACGACGGCCGGCATCACCTTCCGGATGGCCGCATAGAACGCCTTGTTGGACGGGGAGAGCGTTCCCGCGATCCCGGCGATGTCCACCGCCTGTGCGAGGGCCAGGCACTGGATGGCCATGACCTGTGCGGTGTTGTCGATCACCCGTGTGGTGGACCATGCCGCATTGGTCCCCATGCTCACGATGTCCTGGTTGTCGTTGTTGTTGGGGATCGAATGGACGTACAGGGAGGTGGAGAGCGCCTGGTTCTCGGCCGTGGTCGAGGTGGCAGTGAACTGGATCCCCTGCAGACCGTAATCGATCCCCACACGGCCCATGTTCAGGAACGGCGGGAACCGCCCGTTCACCTTGTCGTTCATCAGGTAGTTCAGCTGACGCTCGGTGAGCATGCTCAGCTTCACCATCGCCAGCTTCAACTGGTCCATGCACAGGGCGACCTGGTCGCCGTGGAAATTGCCGCCGTGATACACACTGCCCGCGCGGTGGTCCACCACCGGGTTGTCGTCCACGGACAACAATTCGTCCAGCACCTGTCCCGCGGTGATCGTCACCGTGTCCAGGATCGGCCCCAGCACCTGTGGGATGCAGCGGATGCTGTAGTGCTCCTGCACCTTGTCCTCGAACACCTGTCCGTTCGCACGACCATTGGTGTAGAGGTGTTCCTCGCGCTTCTTGGTCCTTCCAGCCCCGGTGAGCCGTTCCCGCATGGCGGCCGCGACGCTGTTCTGACCGGTGTGCCGCTTGGCGCCGTTCAATTCGGCGCTCAGGTGATCATCGTAGGCTCCCACGACCTCGCTGATCAGCGCGCCCATGGAGAGGGCGCGGTCCACCAGTTGGCGGGCGTGGTGCACATTGATCGCGGCGATGCCGCTCATGCAGGCGGTGCCGTTCACCACGCCGAGCCCATCACGCATGTGCAGTTCCACGGGGGCGAGGTCCAGTTCCTTCAGGATCTCGGCCATCGGGCGTCGCACACCCTGGTAGGTGGCGGTTCCCTCACCGATCAGGGCCAGCCCCAGGTGCGCCTGTTGCACCAGGTCGCCGCTCGCACCCACGCTGCCATGCTGCGGTACGGTAGGGTGGATGCCCTTGTTCAGGAAGAGCGCGATCCGGTCGATCACGGGACGGCTCACGCCGGAGTGTCCCAGCAGGAAGGTCATCACCCGGGACAGCATCAGGCCGCGCACGACCGCATCCGGGAATGGACGCCCCATGCCCGATGCATGGCTGCGCACCAGGTTGTATTGGAGCCGGTCGAGGTCGCTGTCCGGGATATGGTACTGCGCCAGGGGGCCGAAGCCCGTGTTGATCCCGTAGATCACCTTGTCCTTGGCGAAGTCGTTCAGGAAGGCGAACGAGCGTTCGGCGCCGTCGAGGTCCGCAGGGTCGGGAACAAAGGCCGCGCCGTTCAGGACGATGGCCAGGAACTGCTCCAGATCGATGTCGCGAACGGCGTGTGCCACGTGTTCCGGTGAAGTGAGGCTCAAGGGTACCGTAAAAGGCGTGCAAAGTTAACGGTGCGGTCTAATTTCGCGACCCGCCGCTCCCCACGCGGCATTCCGGGATGGGCAGGCTGTTCGCATCATTGTACGGGCGCACCACCGGGAGACCCTGGACCTGGGCGGGGCTCCTGGTGATCTGGGCCGCGTTCGTCGCGGTGTCGGTGCCACGGCTGCATTTCGATGAGGATGTTTTCCAGGCCATGCCCGACAACGGTGCCGTGCGTGACCTGCGCGATCTGTTGGGCAGCACCGGGTCATCGGACCGTGTGTTCATCGGTTTCACCGTTCCGGAAGCGGAACAACTGGACAGCGCCATCGGTTCGGCCGAGCGTGCCTGGATGGCCATCCGCTCCAGCGCGGACAGTGCGCGCATCCTGCGGATCCAACGCGCTCCGGACCTGGGCACGGTCGATGCGTTCGCGCGGCATGCCCTGGACGAACTGCCCGTGCTGGCGGACAGTGCGGCCGCCTCCCGCTTGATCGGCGCGGACCAGGCCACGATCGATGGTATGGTGGCGGATGCGCGCGCGGTCCTGACCTCACCTTCGGGCATGGTGCGGAAGCCCTATGTCCTTGGCGATCCGGCCCATCTGCTTTCACCTTTCTTTCAGGGCCTGCAGGGATTGCGTGATGTGGGTGGCATCTCCACGGAGATGGGGGTCTTCACCACGCGGGACGGCCGTTGTGCCCTCCTGATGCTGGAACCGCGAACGGACCTGACGCAGCGGGAAAGGGAGGAACTTGTGGAGCATGTCGCGGGGGCCGCATCGCGTGCCTGCGCAACGGATGTCCGTTCATCGCTCTTCGGTACGGTGCCGATCGGCCTGGCCAACCGTTCGCGGATCCAGGTCGACGCCACGCTCACACTGACCATCTCCATTGTGCTCATCGTCGGATTGCTTCTCTGGTACTACCGACGCTGGCACCTTCCATTCCTGTTCCTGGTGCCTCCGGCCTTTGGGGCTATGACCGCGTTGGCGGTGATGGGCTGGATCGCGCCGGACGTCTCCGCGATCGCATTGGGCGTGGCCGCCACCTTGATGGGCATCGCGCTCGACTATTCGTTCCACTTCTTCACCCATCTGCGCCACAGCAGGGACATGCGAACGACCCTGCGCGACATCAGTACGCCGATGCTCCTGGGCAGCGCAACGACCGTGATGGCGTTCCTCGGGTTGCGCTTCATGGACGCGAAGCTGCTGCGCGACCTGGGTCTGCTCGCCGCACTGATGCTCACGGCGTCCGCGCTGTTCGTGCTGATCGTGATGCCCCATCTCACCGGAAGTTCGTGGGATCGCCCACGTGGTGAAGGCGGACGCTTCCGGATGCCGACCCGCATGTCCCGGTTCTTCCGTCGCTGGAGCCCACTGATCATCCTGGTCGTCACCGCGGGCCTCTGGCCGTTCATCGGTGATGTGCGGTTCGAGGACGATGCGGAGAGGCTCAGCTACCTGCGTCCGGACATGCAGGAGTTCCGCACACGGCTCTTCGGGTCTCAGGACGACCTGTGGACGGTGTTCGTCGTAAGCGAGGACCGGGATGAACAGCGGGCGCGTGCCCATCTCGAGCGTGCGGTCCATCGGTTGCGTGCGCGGTCGGAGGAGGGCCTTGTCTCGTTGAGCGCACCATCGGACCTGCTGCCATCGGACAGTATGGCCGCCCTGAAAAGCCGTGCGTGGAGCGCACGGTTCGACAGCACCACGGTCGCGCGCATGTCAGAGGCCTTCCGTGAAGCCGCGGTGGCGAATGGATTCCGCGCGGATGCCTTTGCGCCCTTCCTGGAGAACCTGGGCGGCACTGTGGTCCATGCGGACCCGCAGGCGCTCGCCGACCTTCAGGACCTGCTGCCCGGGTTGGTGGAACAGCTGCCGGACGGACGCTGGCGCGAAGTGGCCATCGGTCGTGGACCTCGCGGCGCCGTGGAACGGGCCGTGGAAGCCACGCAGGGAATGCCGGGCATCCGGTTGTTGCACCGCGGCATCATCAGCGACCAGATCCGTGGGCTCATCGGCGATGATCTGCAACGCATCCTGTGGATCACCTCGATGCTCGTGCTCGTGACCTTGTTGGTCACCTACGGCCGGATCGAGACCACCCTGATCACCTTCCTGCCCATGCTGCTCAGCTGGATCTGGATCCTCGGCATCTGCGGCCTGTTCGGCATCCCGTTCAACATGGTGAACATCCTGGTGTGCACCTTCATCTTCGGTCTGGGCGATGATTACTGCATCTTCACCACCGAAGGGATACTCGGCAAATACCGCGATGGCACCGACCATCTGCCGGCGGTCAGGGCCTCGGTGGTCCTCAGTGCGGTGTCCACCATCATCGGGACCGGTGTGCTGGTCTTTGCGGAGCACCCCGTCCTTCGGTCCATCGCGACCTTGAGCGTGGTGGGCATGGGCGCGATCCTTTTCATCTCGCTCACCTTCCAACCGCTGTTGTTCCGGTGGATGATCACGGGTCGCGCCGCCAAGGGACGCTTTCCGTTCACCCTGCGCTCGCTGTTGATCTCCCTGTTCGCTTTCGTCTATTTCCTCGTCGGTTGCATGATCCTCCTGGTGTTGCTTCCCTTGGTGCTGCTGTTGCCCATCGCGAAGGAGGGCAAACGACGGATCTACTCCCGTGTCATCATGTATTTCACCCGGTCGTTGGTCTACATCATGATGAACACCCGGAAGGACATCCACGGGTTCAAGGAGGTGGTGCGAGGCCGTCCGTCCGTGGTGATCGCCAACCACAATTCCTTCATCGATATCCTGGCCATGCTCATGGTGGCACCGCGGATGCTGATGATGACCAATCGCTGGGTCTGGAACTCGCCGTTCTTCGGCGCGGTGGTGCGCTACACGGGCTTCATCCGGAGCGAGGACGATGTGGACGTGAACGTGGAACGATTGCGCGATCCCGTGGCAAGGGGCTGGTCCGTGGTGATCTTTCCGGAGGGGACCCGTTCACGCACGGGGCGTATCGGGCGGTTCCACAAGGGCCCGTTCTATCTGGCGGAAAAGCTGGATCTGCCGGTCGTGCCGGTGGTGCTGCATGGTTTCGGCTATGCCATGGGCAAGCACGATGCCCTTTTGAAGGACGCGCACCTTTCCATGCGGACCCTGCCGCCCATCGCGCCGGACGATGAACGCTTCGGCAGGGGTTATCGGGAACGCACCAAACGCGTCTCGGCCTACTTCAGGGAAACGTATCGCGAGGTGCGTGATGCGATCGAGACGCCCGCCTATTTCCGCGAGCAGCTGATCCGCAACTACATCTACAAGGGGCCGGTGCTCGAATGGTACATGCGGATCAAGACGCGCATCGACCGGGAATTGCATGAACGCATCCATGCGCTCGTGCCCCGCTCAGGAAGCGTGGTGGACCTCGGCTGCGGCTACGGACAGATGACCCTCTTGCTGCACCTGTCCGGGCCGGACCGGCAGGTGCTGGGCGTGGACCACGATGCGGAGAAGGTGGCGGTGGCAAGCAATTGCTTCTCGCGCGGACCCGGTCTTGCATATGCGACCGTGGATCTCGATACCTACGAGCCGCCGATCGCCGACGCCTATCTGTTCAAGGACGTACTGCATTATCTCGAGCCGGAGGCACAGCGACGCCTGTTATCGGCCTGCGCGGAGCGGATGTCACCGGACGGTCGCATCATCGTTCGTGATGGCTTCACCGGAGATGAACAGCTCCACAAACGGACCCTGGCCACCGAGTTCTGGTCCATCAATATCGGTTTCAACAAGGCCAAGACGGAACTGCATTTCATGCCGCGTTCCTTCATTGACGAGGTCGCCCGGGAGGCTGGTCTGGTGGTGGAGGAAGTGATGACCGAACGATCGACCTCGAACCAGCTGCTCGTCCTGCGCCGTCCATCCCGTTCATGAGCGATCGCACATTCGATATCGTCGTGATCGGTGCCGGCCTGGCCGGTCTGGAATGTGCGTACATCCTGGCCGCCGAGGGGTACGGCGTATGCGTGTTGGAGAAGAACAACCAGCTCGGCGGGAGTCTCCAGGTGTTCAGCCGCGACAAGCGCGTGTTCGATACGGGTGTGCACTATGTCGGAGGCCTCGATCCCGGTCAGAACCTGCACAGCTACTTCCGCTACTTCGGTATCATGGACCAGCTGAAGCTGCACCGCCTCGATCCCGATGGCTTCGACCGCATCTCCTTCCGTGGCGATCCCCGCGAATACCCGCTCGCGCAGGGCAGGGACAACTTCGTGCGGCAACTGCTCCCGTTCTTTCCGAGGGAGGAGGCGGCATTGCGTGCGTACGTGGCGGCGATGCGCGACGTATGCGAACGATTCCCCTGGTACTACATCAACGATTTCGCGCATGATGAACGCGGCGATCCGGAACTCTGGGTGAACGCCCGGGAACGCATCGCATCCTTCACCAGCAACGAGAAGCTCCGGAACGTGCTCGCCGGCAACAATGGCCTCTATGCGGGGAATGCGGCCACCACGCCATTCTTCGTGCATGCGCTGGTGGCGAATTCCTTCATCGAAAGCGCCTATCGCTGCGTTGACGGGGGGTCGCAGATCGCCAAGCACCTGGCGCACAACGCGCGGGCGAAAGGGGCGACCATCCTCGCGCGGAAGGAGGTCACCGGGTTCGACATGGGCCCGGGTGGCATTCAGCGGGTCCGGACCCAAGACGGGGATGCGTTCACCACGAAGCGTGTGATCGCGGACATCCATCCGGCCTCCCTGCTGCGGATGCTGGGGCCCGGTACCGTCCGCAAGGCCTATCGTGATCGGATCACCGGACTGGAGAACTCCGTCGGTTCCTTCTCGGTGCACCTGACGCTCGAACCCGGCGCGATCCCGTACCGCGATCACAACCTTTATCACTTCGCCGTAAGCGATGTATGGCAGGCGGTGGACTATGGTGAAGCGGACTGGCCGACCTCCCTGATGGTCTTCACCCCGATCTCCGCATCCGAGCCCACCCGCGTCGATTCGCTCGCTGTGATGACCTACATGCGGTACGCCGAGGTGGCCCGGTGGGCGGATACGCACAATACCGTGGCCGGTCCCGAGGACAGGGGGGAGGACTATGCTGCGTTCAAGCGAAGCAAGGAGGAGCGCGTGCTGGACCTTTTGGAGGAGCGCATCCCCGGTGTGCGCGCCGCGACGAAGGCCATGTACAGCAGCACGCCCTTGAGTTTCCGGGACTACATCGGATCACCGGACGGTTCCATGTACGGCGTAGTGAAGGCGGCGCAGAGCCCGATGCGCAGCTACATTCCGCCCGTCACCCGTGTGCCCAACCTGCTGCTCACCGGGCAGAACACGAACCTGCACGGCCTGTTGGGCGTCACCGTGAGCGCGATGGTGACCTGCGCGGAATTGCTCGGAAAGCCTTACTTGGTGAGGAGGGTGCGTGACGCAGCCGGCATCTAGGCCTTTACGCAGCGCAGGACGGTGTGGCCCATGCCCACGTCGTCGATGTCGTCCGTGACCCGCAACCCGGCCCTTTCGATCAGTGGCAGGAACGCCTCGGCCCTGTACATCCGGCTGTTGCCGTTGGCCATCGCCGTGAAATAAAGCGAGGTGGCCGCCAGGCTGAACGATGCCGCTTGCCACCGCTGCCTGTCGATGAAGGTCTCCATGATGTACATCGCGGTGTTCGGTCCCATGGCCGCATGGGCCTTGCGCAGGATGGCCACGACCTCGTCCTCGCTGAAGCAATCGAGGAACTGGCTCATCCAGATCACGTCGGCCCCTTCCGGCAGCCGGCTCTCCGGATCGAGCATGTCGGCGATGGCGGTGCTCAGCCGATCGGCCAGGCCGGCCTTGGTCACGTTCGCCACCACCTCCTTCAACTGGCCAGGGAGGTCGACCACCACGACCTTGATGTTCGGATCGTGCCGCAGCACGCTGATGGCCCATTTGCCGGTATTGCCGCCCACGTCCATGATGGTGCCGGGCTTCTCGCGGAACACGATATCGAGCGCCGGTGGAAATGAATGGTCCGAGTAGTAGTGATCGAAATCGAACCAGCTGCGGCGCACGTGCTCCGGCAGCTCGCTCAGGGCGCGATACACCGTGGGCCAATCGCCAAAGACCTGCAGGCCCGCGGGTCGGCCTTCGTCCAGGGAGGCGGGCAGGTGCGCCATGCCCTCATAGCACACATCGCCGGTGAAGTCCATGTTCACCTTGGTCATGCGGTCGTGCGCCAGCATCAATCCCACCTTGGTCAGGCCGAAGCGCCCTTCCCTTTCCCAAAGCACACCCCCTGTCACCGTCATGTCGATCAGCACGGTGAGGGCGTAGGAGGATATGCCGCTCGTGGCCAGGATCTCCTCGCGGGACAGGCCCTTCGTGCGACCGCGGGCGAGCAGGTCGAACAGCCCCTTGCGTTGCATGTACCAGCATGCCTGGAAGAGGATCGGGCCGAAGGCGATGCGCTGGGCTTCCGCACGCGCCTCCACGGCGCTCATTTCTTTGGGGCGTACATCCGTGGGCGCCACGGGTCGGGTGATCGTCGGTTCGTTCACGGTCTCTAGGGCATCGTGGTGTCGCCGGCTTGGCGCCAGGCTCAACCGATGTGTTTGGTGCGGCGGTCGATGAAGAGTTGAGGTTTTCGGCTGTCCTTTGGCCACTTCATCGCCTCGATCGCGGCATGGGCCACCGGAGTGATCCGGGGCGCCACCCGCAAGCGATCGCGCAGTTCGTTCCGCAGATGCTCCACTTCGTCATCCTCCACGCTGGCCAGGATCTCCAGATCGTCATGGCCCAGTTCATCGCTCGTGCAGATCACGACGAAGTTAGGGATCGTCGAGAGGGAGGCCATGCCGTCGATCACTTGTGCCGGATAGAGCGTGGTGCCCTTGACCTTCATGCGTTGCTGTTTCCGTCCGAGCACCGGTCCCAGCCACATGCCCTGCCCTTCACCGGAAAAGGGCTTTGAGCGCCAGGCGCAGATGTCGCCCGTGCGGTAGCGCAACAAGGGCATGGCCTCCACGTGGAACGGGGTCACGACCACCTCACCCGTCCCTCCGTCGGGCACGGGACGGTCCTTCTCGTCCAGGACCTCGAAGAGCGCCAGGCGCGGCTGTACGGCGTGGCCGGAGCCCTCCCAGCGTTCCGTGCATGCGGTGGCCATCTCGGTGCTCGCATAGGTGCCCAGCAGGTCGATGTCCCAATCCGCCTTGATGCGCTGCGCAAGACTGTTCCACCTGCCTTCCGCGTCGTGTATCGGCTCACCGATGCAGACCGCCTTGCGCACGGAGGTGGATGCGGGATCGATGCCCTGCTGACGGGCGTGTTCCAGCAAACGGACCAGGAATGAAGGGACCGTGATCAATGTCGTGGTTCCGAAACGCAGGATACTGTCCCATTGCAATGACGCGGCTCCGGGACCGACACGCACCACACCTGCCCCCAAGGCGCGGGCTCCGAGGTAGTAGGCTAGGCCGGCCATGAACCTGCGGTCGATGGTGGTCATCAACTGGACCACATCCCGCGCCGTTACACCGGCCATGCGCAGGCTGTTCGCTTCGTTCGCGGTCAGCCGCTCCAGGTCGGCCTCGCTCAACATCACCGCGACAGGCCTTCCGGTGGTGCCGCTCGTGGTCACGTGGTCGATCACCCGTTCGCGGGATACGGCGAGAAAATCCACGTTGCGCGATTCGAGGTCGGCATTGGTCGTGAACGGCAATCCAAGGATGTCCTCCACATTTCGGATCGATTCCGGGTCGATGCCGGATAGCGCCTCGGCATAGTACGTCGACCGGTCCCTTAGTCTCGCGAAATGCGCTCGCAGGAGGTCGCCTTGGATCCGCGCGACCCTTCCGGGGCTCTCATCAGCGACGAATCTCAGCTCTTCGCGCATGCGGCGATCAATTGATGCAGGCGTTGCCTTTCGTTCTCGGAGGCCACTTCCTTGCCGAGCGCGGTCTGGAACCATGGAACGGCCTTGTCGCAATGTCCCAGGGCTTGTTCGATCTGCCCGAGGATCATGTAAGTAATGTAGTTCTCCGGGTCGGTATCGATGAACCGGGCCTGTTCATCGACCGAAAGCGCGAAGGGCTTTCCGGTGACCATCCGATCGGTGATCGCCGTGCGCATGGCACGGTGCCAAACGAGGTCATCCATGCGGGGGGAGGTCAGAAAGGAGTCCGCGGGGATGGTGCGTGTGGGGTCGTACAAGGGCATGCGCAAGGAGTCCTTCACGCTGGCGGCAAAGATCGCAGGCAGGTCGTAACAGAGGTATTCGCCCAATTGATATGGGCCCACCGAGAGCCACATCCGTCCATCCTCCGGCCGGAACACCACCGAGTGGTGCGCGATCATCTGGTCGATGGCCATCGGGTTGGCAAGCCCTACCGGCCTTCCATCCGGCCCCATGCGGTCGCGAAGGATTTCCGCCGCGTCCGTGGGCCCCATCCGGGGATGATCGTTGAGCAGGTCCCACATCCGGCGATAGCGTCCCATGCTGTCGCTTTGCTTGATGTTCTCCAGGTTGGGTGCTGAATCGCGGAAACGCTTGCTCTGGTAGTGGTTCGCGCAGACCACGGCGCCCGAGTCGGGATCGTACACGCCCATGCCGTCAGGGGCCTTTTCGATCACGGCGGCACGTGCGTCCTTCGCGGAGGACACGAGAATGGCCTCGCTCACGAACACATCGCGTTCCTTCGCGATGGCGATGGCCTCATCGATCGTGGATGCGTATTGAAGGATCTCACGGGCAAGCAGGGAGATCGGTGTACGCGCCCCAAATGGGATCGCGGATCGAGCCGCATTGATCGTCACGGTGAGCCCCGCGAGGTTCATGCCGCTCACTGCTCCCATCATGCCCCCCCAGGTGATCTCGGCGAAAGGGTGACCTTGCTCAGGGCGCATGAAGAGCACCACCTTGTCACAGGCGAAGTCCTCGCCCATGTAGAAGTCGAAGTTCCGTCCCACGAGCAGCTTGCCATCGGCCGTGCGATCGCCCCATACGGCGAATGAGGTGCATCCCACGATCGCCAGGTCCTGCAACGCGTGGCCGATGTCGTGGGCAGCGTGATAGTTCAGGGCCCGGTCGTATTTCGGCGCGATGAAGTCGAAGGCATCGCTGAAACTTCGGCTTTCTCCGTAGATCTCGCGGCGGAACTCCATCGGGATGTGGTCCTCGATGTTGCGATCGAAGATGGCCACGCCGTATCGCAGCCAGCCGAGCTTGGTCTCGTCCGGCACCAGCAGCCGGATGCGGTCCACGAACAATTCCTCCTGCCTTTCGATGAGGTCCCGTGCGAGTACACCATAGGTCGACCCGCGTTCCAGGTCCGGTCCTTCCACATAGGCCTCCCAGACACCGCGGTCGTTCTGCGCCAATCGGTCCGCTCCGACCCTCCAGGCGCGATCACCGTCCGGAACACGTTCCGGCAGCACGAGTTGTTCTCCGGGCTCCAGTGGAGGTGTCAGGTGCATGTCGAACCGGAGTACGCACCCACCGACCACCACTATTGCGATGATCGCTTCAAGGAGCAGATGGAGCGAACGGAGGATCCAGCGCATTGGAGTGAAGGCCCGAGGACCGGCGCGCAAAGGTATTGCCGGTGCAGCGGGGGTCAGAAGCCCAGGCCGAAGCCGATGCTGATCTGCGGCGCCCCCGTGGTGTAGGGGCCTCGGGGATCCTGCAACACGTCCCACAAGACCATGGCAAGCAGGTAGTTGTTCCCCCCAAGTCGCGCCGAATATCCTCCGCCGACATAGAGGAACGGTATCCAATAGCGCGCAAGGCCCGCCACATTGGGTCTGTAGAGTTCCATATTGAGTTCCTCGAACTCGACGTGCGCGAACAAGGGTTCGAGAATGCGGTAGCGCGCGAAGACCTTGCCTCCGTAAACGTTGGTCTCGAAGGCGTATGCGTCCCGGTTGTCGCGGTAGTACCAATAGGTGGCGCCCAGGCCGGCGGAAAGCTTGCCGTTCCGGGTGATCTTGTATCCGACGATCGGTTCGATCGAGATGTTCGTGATCGTGCCGAAGCCAAGTCCCAATCCGCCCCCGTAGTAGAAGCGGTCCTTCCAGGAGCGTGGCGCATCGGTGGTGTCCCTGCCGGCGGTACTGGGCGCACCATCATCGCGGACGTAGTCGTCCTCGGTCTGGGCCACCGCCATCCTGGATGCCAGGAGGAGGAGAGGCAAGAGGATGATAGCGCGAGGCATGAAGTGCGAAATTACCGCGTTCGCACGCCGCTCCCAGGCCGGTATCGACGTTGGAACGAAACGGCCAGGGCCAAGGAACGTGCCGCCATCCAGGCAAGGAACGCGCTCCATACCGCGAAAAGAAGTCCGTCGAGCTGATGTCCGATCAGGATCACGGGAACAAAAACAAGGGCCGTGGAGAGGATCAACACATTGCGCAGCAGAGCCCCTTCGCCAAGACCCTTGAAGATCCCATCGAAGGCGAAGGCAATGGCATTGAGCGGCTGCGTGACGATCACCATCCAGAAAATACCGACGAAAAGCCGGTGCACCTCGAGGTCGGCCGTGAACAAATGGCCGATCGGGACATAAAGAAGTGCATAGAGGACCGCCAGCCCGATGCCGATCCAGATGCTCCGGCGCACCACCTGCCAGCTTACCAGGTACAATTGACGCCAATCCCTTGAACCGTTCAGTCGCCCGGCCAGCACGCTGCCTGCCGCGGCATACCCGTCGATGAAAAAGGCGCTGAACAGCCAGATGTTCATCGCGATGCTGTGCGCCCCGATGTAGGCCTGCCCATAGCCGGTGGCGTACCGGTTGCCGAGGTAGTAGCAGACGTTCAGGGCGATCGTCCGCGCGAAAAGATTGCCGCTGAGGAGCAGTAACGATGGGACCTCCGGGTGCGTCCAGCGGACGGGTACGATGCGGAACGGCGTGCGCCGTTCCAGGATCACGATCGCAGAGACGAACATCACCACCTGGGCGATCAAACTGGCGAGCGCCGAGCCGCGGATGCCCATGGCAGGGACCGGACCCCAGCCGAAGATGAGGATCGGGTTCAGCACCAGGTTGATCAGTGCTCCGGTCACGCTCAACCACATGTTCCAGCGGAGGTTCTGCATGCCACGAAAGGCACCTGTCAATGCGAAGGTGGCCAGTACCATCGGGTGGCCGAACGACCGGACGTGGTAATAGGCGATCGCCTTCTCGAGTACTTCGCCCTGTGCGTTGTAAAGGCGGAATATCGGCCCGGCCAACGCGTTGGTGACCAGGAAGAAAACGAGCCCAAGGGCGAAGTTCATCCAAACGGCCAGTGGGACCAGTCCTCGGATCTCATCCAGGCGGTCCTCGCCGTAGTAGCGCGCCACCACGGCCAACACCGCGCTGCGTGTTTGAGCGAGCACCCAGACCACCAACAGGAAGAAACTGGCGGAGATCCCCACGGCGGCCAGGTCCGCGGTGCCCAACCGCCCAACGAACGCGGTATCCACCAGGGAGATGATCGGCTCCGCGATGCCACTGATGATAGCAGGCACCGCCAAACGGTCGATGTCGCGTCGGGTGATGGGATGGCGTCCGCTCAAGGCATCCTACCGGTAGGTCTCCTGACCGCTCCGGGCGGCGCAAAGTTCGGCCTGCTGGGCAGGACCTGCTAACGCACAAGGGTCACGTGACCTCGGGCCTTGTCGTGGAACCCCCGGTATTTGTCCAGGAATTCGATCTGCCAGACGTACACGCCCGGCATGGCGGGTGAACCGTTCGCCAGGCTCCCGTCCCACCATTCGCCCAGCTTATTGGTCCGGAATATCGCCTGCCCCCAGCGGTCGAAAATGGTCATGTCGAAATCCGCCTCGGCAAGACCCAGCCCCAGGGGGCCGAACAGGTCGTTCACGCCGTCGTCATCCGGTGTGAACGCATTGGGCACATAGAGCGAGAAGACGCCGTCGATATGAACGATCTTCATCACGCTGTCCGGACATCCATAGATGTTCGTGACATGCAGCCACACCGGGTAGTCGCCCTCGTCCGTTTCGGGAAAGAGGACGATGGGGTCCGGCACGAAGGCTGAATCCGGGATACATAGCGGGCCGAAGGACCAAGCCCAGCTCACGTCGTCGATCGAGCGGTTCAGGAAGGCTACTTCCGGGTCGAGTACGTTGACGGACAGGGGAATGTGGTCAAAATCGGCCACCGGGTATGGACGCGCGCACACCACGTCCGGGAAGGTCGCTGTGCCGGGGCATCCTTCCGGGCTGAAGACGGTCAGCGTCACATCGTAGCATCCCACGTTTGCGTAGGTGTTCGTGACCTGTCCGCATCCGGTCGTCGATTGGCCATCACCGAAATTCCAAATGCAATCCGCGCCCACATCGCCCGGGGGCGTCAGATTCGTGAATGTGAAGGTGGCCGGGAAGCAGTCCTGGTAACGATCGGGTGCCAAAAGGGGCACGGGTGGCGGATACCAGGCCACCTGCACGGTATCGGTCGCCGGTGGTGTGCCGCATCCGTCCGCTACGGTGACGATGAACGTATTGACCTGTCCGTTCGGGGTGTAATTCAATGTGTCATCGGTGCCGATGGTGCCCAAGCCGGGTTCCGTCCAATCGAAGAAATAGGGGGCGCCGATGCCACCACCCGGTTGCACGCTCATGACCGTGCCAGCATCGATGCAGATGCTGTCGGGGGCCAGCGCGGTCGCCAACAAGGGCGGATAGAGATCCACCGCGGCCGCCACACTGGCTGAGACACAACCGTGGTCATCCGTGGCAAAAACGTTGTACACCGTCGGGGCATTGGGGCCCACCTGATGGGGCCCATTGCCAACAAGCCCCTGGTCCCAGTGGAAGGTGTAGGGCAAGGTGCCCCCCATGGCCTGCGCGGAAAGTGTCGCCAGGGTGGACAGACAGATCGTGGTGTCGGAGGTGCTTGCGATCAGTTCATCAGGTTCGTTCACCTGGAGCAGGGTGTCGTGCAGGCACCCCATCGGTTCGAGCAGGTGCAGGTCATAGCTGCCAGCGGTAAGCCCGGCCAACACCGCCTGACCGTTGGTATTCTGACTTTGCTGCAGGTTGCCGCCCGCATACAGTTCGTAGGTCCAAGGTGGTCCGGCCGTTCCCCAGGGCTCCACGGTGATGGAGCCATCACTGCTCCCGTGGCAGTCCGCATCGTCGATCGTGATCGCATCGAAACCGAAGGGCGGAACGACCTCCACCGTCAGCGTATCCTTGTTCACGCAGCCCTGGCCGTTCAGATCGCTCGTCACTTCGTAAACAGTGGTGGCCGCGGGTGAGGCGATCGGGTCCGCGCATGGGTTGCAGCTGAAGTTCACGCCCACCTGGATGGGTGGGCCGCTCAAGACCGCCCAGTCGAAGATGTTGCCGCCTGTGGCCAGCACGGCAAGGTCGTCCGCGAAGCATAGGATGGTGTCCTGCACATTGATCTGGGTGGTGGGCAGGAAGGTCACCCATACGGTCGATTGGGCAAGGCCGGTCACCGGGCAGGCATTGTCCTCGGCGGTCACTGTGAAGGAGGCCAGTGAGGCGGTCCCGGGCACCGCGGTCCAGCAGACCGTCGCTGTGGCCGGGTTGACCCCGGTCTGCATGAACGTTGCCCCCGGCAGGACGAGGTCCACGTTGGACGTGAGCGTCAGGCTGTCGTTGGCGTTCCCGTCCATGAAGACCAGATCGAAGCAGAATTGGTCGCCCAAACAGAGTTCCACGCTGGTCGGGCCGGTCTGGGACGCGTCGCCGGTAAGGTTCGTGAGTGAAAGCGGGGAATCGGGGAGGATGTTCGTGCAGTTGATCACCGTGAACTGCATGTCACGCATCACCGTGCCGATCAGGTTCCCGTTGTCGTCATATTCCTCGACCTGCACGACCACGATGTAATTGCCCGTGATCGTGGGGGTGAAGTTGACCGCACCCGTGTTCGGATCCAAGGCGATGCCAGGGATGGGTGCGGTGCTGCTGTAACCCGTGCCATAGGAAAGGGAGGTGATGGCGTCGATCCGGCCATCGATAAAGGTGTAGACCAGCGAATCACCGTCCGGATCGTAGACCCCGAAATTGTAGTTCACCGGCTGGCCCAGACATACGAAGGGGATGGGTTGGGCGGTGAACACCGGCGAATCGTTGCAGGGTGCGGTCACCGTATTGATCACCGCTTCCGCATAGATGTCGTCCAGGCTGCTGTTCGGCACATTGACGGATGTGTTCCGGCAACAGTCCGACCACCCGATCGTCCAACTGTCACAGGGCGGGTACAGATAGACCGTTCCTTGGAAATTGTAGGCCTCCATGCCCGGGTATCCTCCCGAACCGCAATCGCTCTGGGGCAGGATGGGTGGGCACAACTGACTGATCTCCTGACCGCTACCGGGTCCCTGCCCCAGGGTCACGGTGAAGTAGGAGCCGCAGTCGCTCGAGATCACGATCTCCTGGGTGCTGCTCATCGCGATGCCGCTGCAATCCCGGAAGAGATTGAGGGTGATCTGGTAATTGTTCCCCCCCGTGCATTCCCAGCTGATATCGACCCCGCTGATATGAGTGGCGAGCAAGGAGCCGGGCGCGAACATCGCCGAAGCGGCCATAAGGCCAAGGACATTGAGCGGTCGTCGCATCTTGCTGGGGCTCCGTGAAAATAAGGTCTTCTCCGGATCGTGGTCCCCGTTCAGGACGATGGGCTCCCAGGCGAGGTTGCCCCAAGGCCGATCAACGCATGCGCTCTTCCAGGCCCTGTCGGAGCGCTGCCATGAATTTTTCCGTGGTGAGATAGTGTTCCGGTCCGACCCGGTCACCGTGGATGCACACGGCCAGGTCCTTTGTCATCTGACCGTTCTCAACGGTTTTGACGCAGACCTTTTCCAGTGCACCGCAGAAATCGACCAGCGCTGCGTTCCCATCGCGTTCTCCCCGGAAGGCCAGACCCCGGGTCCACGCGAAGATGCTGGCGATGGGGTTCGTACTTGTGGGCTTGCCCTGCTGGTGTTGGCGGTAGTGGCGTGTCACCGTGCCGTGGGCGGCTTCCGCTTCCAGGGTGCCCCCATCAGGCGTGATGAGCACGCTGGTCATCAAGCCTAGGGACCCGAAACCCTGCGCCACCGTATCGCTCTGCACATCCCCATCGTAGTTCTTGCAGGCCCAGATGAATCCGCCGTTCCATTTCAAAGCGCTGGCGACCATGTCGTCGATCAAGCGGTGCTCATAGACGATCCCTGCCTCCTTGAACGCGCCTTGGAATTCCTTCTCGTAGATATCCTGGAAGATATCCTTGAAACGGCCATCGTAGCGTTTGAGGATGGTGTTCTTCGTGCTGAGGTACAACGGCCATTTCTTCTGCAGGGCCAGATTGAAGCAGCTGCGCGCGAAACCTGTGATGCTCTCGTCGGTGTTGTACATGCTCATGGCCACGCCATCGCCGACGAAATCATACACATCCCATGTCGTTGGGGCCGTGCCGTCCTCCGGAGCGAAGGTCATGGTCAGCTTTCCCTTCCCCCTGATCACCGCATCCGTGGCGCGATACTGGTCGCCGAACGCATGGCGTCCGATCACGATCGGGCGTGTCCAGTTCGGCACGAGCCGGGGCACGTTGCCGATCACGATGGGTTCGCGGAATACCGTGCCGTTCAGGATGTTCCGTATGGTGCCGTTCGGGCTTTTCCACATCTGTTTCAGGCCGAACTCCTCCACCCGGGCCTCGTCCGGGGTGATCGTGGCGCATTTGATCCCCACATGGTGCTTCTTGATCGCGTTCGCCGCGTCCACGGTCACCTTGTCGTCCGTGGCATCGCGATGCTCGATCCCTAGGTCATAGTACTCGATCGGTACGTCCACATAGGGCAGGATCAATTGGTCCTTGATCCATTTCCAGATGATGCGGGTCATTTCGTCCCCGTCCAGTTCCACCACGGGGTTCTTCACCACGATCTTGGTCATCAGCGCATTGGATTTGGGAGCCGCGAACGGCGCGGCAAAGGTAGCCGGACAGGGGGAACCGCCAGTGGGAAGGACCGATGTTCAGCCCAGGTCGAGGTCCAGGTCCTCCTTCAACTTCAGGAGCGCCGGGTTCTGTTCCGCCATGATCTTGAAACGGTCCATTGGCGTGTAACGGGGGCGCAGGTCGGTCACCTCTTCCTTCTCCACTTTGAGGTCCAGGGCACGGTCGTCCAGCGCATTGCGCAGGTGTTCGAGGAGTTCGATCCCTACCTCGCGCAGGTACTTTTCCTGCACTTCATTGACGATGCGGAAACGTATGGAGCTGAGGCCGACCACTACCGGTTCATGGGCCACGAGCGTGGCGTGCAAACTGTTCTGCCCCTCCCTTTTCCGGGCCAGTGCGAAATCCTGCCACACCTTGCGCAGGAGGCTCTCGTTCACGGGCCGCGGTTCTGGCCTCACGTGCGGTGCCGAGGCGGGCAATGGTCCGTCGTTCGCGGCTATGACCTCACCAGGACGACGTGCCAGTTCTTTCAAGGAAGCGGCTCCGGCCAGGCGGCGTATCGGCGCGGAGGACCTCTCCTCCCCGGTCCTTTGGGGCTCCGTCCGGGGCACTTCCGGTGCGGGCTCTGCCACCAGGGCCGCCGGCACGATCACGTCAGGACTTTTTTTTTCCTCGACGGCGGTCTCCGCGTGGTGTGAACCCCGGGTCGCTCCGTTGGATGAACTGCCACTTCGGTCTTCGCCGTTCAAGCCGCACAATTGGATCAGGGTGAGTTCGACCAGCATGCGGGGTTCCTTGCTCGCCTTGTAGCGCACGTCGCACTGGCCCAATAGTTCCAGGCCCCTTACAAGGAGGTCATGCGTGCATGTCGAGGCCTGCTCGACGTAGCGCTTGGCCACTTCCTCGCTCACTTCGAGCAGGTCGGCCGACCGCGGATCCTTGCACACCAGCATATCTCGGAAATGACGGGCAAGACCGCTGACGAACAGATGACCGTCGAACCCGTTCTGCAGGATCGCATCGAACTCGACCAGACAGGCGGGCACGTCACCCCGAAGCACCTGCTCGGTCAGGCGGAAGTAGTGGTCGTGGTCCAGGACGTTCAGGTTCTTCACCACGTCCTGGTAGGTGAGCCGATGTCCGGAAAAGCTCACCATCTGGTCGAATATGGAAAGTGCGTCACGAAGACCGCCGTCGGCCTTTTGGGCGATCACATGCAAGGCCTGGGGGTCCACCTCGACCCCTTCGCGGTCCGCGATGGACCGCAGATGCTCCACCATGTCGCTGATGGTGATCCGGCGGAAATCGAACACCTGACAGCGGCTCAGGATCGTGGGAAGGATCTTGTGCTTCTCAGTGGTGGCCAGGATGAAAATGGCATAGGAGGGAGGCTCCTCCAAGGTCTTCAGAAAGGCATTGAACGCCGACTGGCTCAGCATGTGCACCTCGTCGATGATGTACACCTTGCGACTGCCGACCTGCGGCGCGATCTGCACCTGGAGGATCAGGTCGCGAATGTTGTCAACGCTGTTGTTGCTGGCCGCGTCCAGTTCATAGATGTTCAGGCTGTGGCCTTCTTCGAACGTGCGGCAGGGGTCGCACTTGCCGCAAGGGACCAGGTCGTCGCCAAGGTCTTCGCAGTTGATCGTGCGTGCCAGGATCCGCGCACAGGTGGTCTTGCCCACCCCCCGCGGACCACAGAACAGGAAGGCCTGTGCGAGGTGGGCGTTCCGTATCGCGTTCTTCAGGGTGCCCGTCACGGCTTCCTGGCCCACCACCGTATCAAAGGTGGCCGGGCGGTACTTCCTGGCGCTGACAACGAACTTGTCCATCGGGTCCCGGGACGAAGATAGCCGGGGGGCGATGTGGGGGCGTCAGGAGTTCTTCACGATCGTGCAGAGGGTGAAGTGCTTCCGGCATCCCGACCAGAGCTCCAGGTGTCGAGCGATGCCATCGACCAGGGATGGCCAACCGTCGGATTTCCTGTATATTCGCGGCCCATTTTAACCGAAGCAGTCACATGACCAACCGGTACGAGACCGTCTTCATCCTAACTCCCGTTTTGTCCGAGGACCAGACAAAGGAGGCGGTCAAGAAATTCAAAGACCTGATCAAGAAAGGCAGTGGGAAGGTCCACCACGAAGAGAGCTGGGGGATGCGCAAGCTCGCGTATCCCATCCAGAAGAAGTCCTCGGGCTTCTACCACCTGTTCGAGTTCGAGAGCGAAGCCACGTTCGTGGACAAGCTCGAGACCGAATACCGCCGCGATGAGCGGGTCCTGCGTTTCCTGACCGTGAAGATGGACAAGCACCATCAGGAATTCGCCCAAAGGCGTCGCAACAAGATGGCCGAGCCCAAGGACAATGCGTCCGAGGCGGCCGATCAGCGTCCCGCACCCCGCCGCCGCAAGGAAGAGAACGTCGAACAGCGCAACGATTAAGCCATGGCCGACAACAACGAGATCCGCTATCTCACGCCGATCGCGATCGAGACCAAGAAGGAGAAGTACTGCCGTTTCCAGAAGTACGGCATCAAGTACATCGACTACAAGGACGCCGACTACCTGTTGCGTCTGGTGAACGAACAAGGCAAGATCCTCCCGCGCCGGATCACCGGCACCTCCCTGAAGTATCAGCGCAAGGTGGGGCAGGCGATCAAGCGGGCCCGCCACCTGGCATTGATGCCGTACGTTGCCGATATGTTGAAGTGATCGCCACAACGATACAGCCATGGAAGTGATCCTGAAACAAGATGTGGAGGACCTGGGCTACGCCAACGACGTGGTGAAGGTCCGCGACGGGTACGCCCGAAATTTCCTGATCCCGCGTGGGCTGGCCATGGTGGCCACGCCCGGCGCCCGCAAGCAGATGGCCGAGACCCTGAAGCAACGCGCCCACAAGGAGGCCAAGCTCAAGGCGGAAGCCGAGGCGATGGCCGAGAAGCTTGTTGGTTCTACGCTGAAGATCGCCGCCAAGGTCGGCGAACAGGGCAAGATCTTCGGCAGTGTGAACACCATCATGATCGCCGATGCCATCAAGGCCCTCGGCTTCACGGTGGACCGCAAGGACATCAAGCTGAAGGGCGAGGCCATCAAGAGCATCGGCAGCTACGAGGCCGAGGTCACCTTCCACCGCGAGGTGATGCGTACCATCCCCTTCGAGGTGGTGGGGGAGTGATCCCACAGGAACGAATTATTTGGAAAGGGGGCTTCGGGCCCCTTTTTCTATGGTGTTGGACGATCGCAATGCCAGTGACACGGCCTCCGCTTCGGAACCCTTCAGGGACCTGAGTACCTTTGCAGCCCCAAAACCACGCAAGCCATCCATGTCCAAGATCTTCGACATCGACATGATCAAGGCGGTCTACGACCGCATTCCCTCGCGCATCGCCGCCGCCCGCAAGGTGGTCGGTAAGCCGCTGACGCTCACAGAGAAGATCCTCTATGCCCACCTCTGGCAGGGTGATGCGGAGGGAGCTTACCAGCGCGGGAAGGATTATGTCGATTTCGCACCGGACCGCGTGGCCATGCAGGATGCCACCGCACAGATGGCGCTTCTCCAGTTCATGACCACCGGGCGCAAGCAGGTGGCCGTGCCCAGTACCGTGCATTGCGATCACCTGATCCAGGCACGCGTGGGTGCCAAACAGGACCTGCAGGACGCACTGAACAAGAGCAACGAGGTCTTCACCTTCCTGGAAAGCATCAGCAACAAGTACGGCATCGGCTTCTGGAAGCCTGGCGCGGGGATCATCCATCAGGTGGTGCTCGAGCAGTACGCCTATCCTGGTGGCATGATGATCGGCACCGACAGCCACACGGTGAACGCCGGTGGACTTGGGATGGTGGCCATCGGCGTGGGTGGCGCCGACGCCTGCGATGTGATGAGCGGTCTGCCCTGGGAGTTGAAGTGGCCCAAGCTGATCGGCGTAAAGCTGACCGGAAAGATGAGCGGCTGGACCGCGTCCAAGGATGTGATCCTGAAGGTGGCCGGGGTCCTTACCGTCAAGGGAGGCACCGGTGCCATCGTGGAGTACTTCGGCCCTGGTGCCGAAAGCCTCAGCTGCACCGGCAAGGGCACCATCTGCAACATGGGTGCGGAGATCGGCGCCACCACCAGCACCTTCGGGTATGATGACAGCATGCGACGGTTCCTGACCGGCACCGGTCGCGCCGAGGTGGCGAAGCTCGCGGACGCCATCGCCGAGCACCTCACGGGCGATCCGGAGGTCTATGCCGAACCGGAGAAGTACTTCGATCAGGTGATCGAGATCGACCTGAGCACGCTTGAGCCGCACGTCAATGGCCCTTTCTCGCCGGACCTGGCCCATCCCATCAGCAAGTTCGGTGAGGCGGTGAAGAAGAACAACTGGCCTGCCCGGTTGGAGGTGGGCTTGATCGGGAGCTGCACCAACAGCAGCTACGAGGACCTGACACGTGCTGCATCACTGGCCCAGCAGGCGATCGATAAGAAACTGAAGGTCAAGAGCGAATTCACCATCACCCCCGGCTCCGAACAGGTGCGTTTCACGGCGGAGCGCGATGGTATCCTGGAAAAGTTCGATGCGATGGGTGGGGTGGTGCTGGCAAACGCCTGCGGCCCCTGCATCGGCCAATGGGCCCGTCATACCAACGACCCCGACAGGAAGAACTCCATAATCACCAGCTTCAACCGCAACTTCGCCAAACGCAACGATGGCAACCCGAACACTCATGCGTTCGTGGCATCCCCGGAGATCGTCACTGCGCTGGCCATTGCGGGCGATCTCACTTTCAATCCGCTCACGGACGAATTGGTGAACGAGGAGGGCAGGAAGGTCAGACTTGATGAGCCCGAGGGATTGGAGCTTCCACCGAAAGGTTTCGGAGTGGAGGATCCCGGCTACAAGGCACCCGCGGAGGATGGCAGCCAGGTGGAGGTGATCGTGAAACCCGGCAGCGACCGCCTGCAGCTTCTGGAGCCCTTCCCCGCCTGGGACGGAAAGAACATCACGAATGCCGTGCTCCTGATCAAGGCGAAGGGCAAGTGCACCACCGATCACATCAGCATGGCCGGCCCCTGGCTTCGCTACCGGGGACACTTGGACAACATCAGCAACAATACCCTCACAGGTGCGGTCAATGCGTTCAACGGGGAGACCGATAAGGTGAAGGACCAGTTGACAGGTGAGTATGGCAAGGTGCCCGACACGCAGCGCCACTACAAGGCGGAGGGCATTCCCAGCGTGGTGGTGGGCGACCACAACTACGGTGAAGGGAGCAGCCGGGAACATGCCGCCATGCAGCCACGCCACCTGGGCGTGCGGGCCGTGCTCGTGAAGAGCTTTGCCCGGATCCATGAAACGAACCTCAAGAAGCAGGGCATGCTGGCGCTCACCTTCGCCAACGAGAGCGATTATGACAAGGTGCAGGAGGACGATCGGATCGACCTCACCGACCTGGTGAATTTCGCTCCGGAAAGGCCGCTCACGCTCGTCTTCAAGCACAAGGACGGCGGCCGTGACACTGTGATGGCCGATCACACCTACAACGCCCAGCAGATCGAGTGGTTCAAGGCGGGCAGCGCGTTGAACCTCATCCGTCAGCAGAACAATTGATCAAAGCGAGGCCTGCTGAACGCGGACCGCTAGCCCGCCACAGACCAAGTTGACAGGAGTCCCCCTTTCGCTGCTGCCCGATCCAGGCCGCGGTCCGTGCCCCACGGTCGCGTATACGTTCCCATGAGATCGGTCCATGGTGGTGCGTCCCGGCCACCCGCGCACTCACGTGTGCCAGGCTGAAGCATGACGTCGTACAGAAGCGGACAGGGAGCGTAGTGTTCCCGGGGAGGGCGAGCTGTCGGACCACAGGTGATCACGGCTCATTTCGATCAGCGCTTGAGGACGTGCCGGCGGTGACCGAAGTGCCCCTTGCGCTGGACCTTGTGATACTTGACCATGTAGATGAAGGACAACTGGGCGCTGAGATTGGATGTGATCCCCGCATCAATGGTCCCAAGGCCTTCGAAGGTGACCGCATCGGCCGAGGTCCAGATATCGGCTATTCCATAGTTGAACCGAACGCTGGCGCCAAGACCGCTGGTAGGCAGGTACCCGACACCCAGCGTGGTCCCATAATCCAGAACGTTGAAGCTCTTCGTGAACAGGTCGATGCCTTCATTGTAGACCGCCCGATCCTCCGGATCTCGCGGCTCAGGTGTGGCCGATCGGTAACCCGTGTTGACCAGCACGCCCACATAAGGGCCCAACTCGAAGAACAGGCCCATCTTCAGTCTGTAGCGCGCAAGGACCGGGAAGTTCGCGTAGTACAGGAACAGACGGTCATGATCATCCTCCACAGCGTTCTTCGGTCGAGAGCCCTGTAGCGCGAATTGGGCTTCCACCAGCGTGGCGAGGGCCCCCTTCTTACCGAACCCGTAATGGGCGACGACGCCGGCGTGCCCACCGGGTGCCCAGTCCGTCGATGTCGACCATTCGGCGGTCGGCGTGTTGCAGTAGGAGGCCCCGAGCCGGAACCCGAGGCTGAAACCTTTCTGCGCCAGGCTCCAGGAGGGAAGGCCAAGGCAAAGGACCAGAAGGATAGGTGTCCTCATGGACGGGATCGAAAGCGTTTGTTACGCGAAGATGCGGCCCCGCATTGCTTCATGCAACACCGCCGGTCACCTGGCATGGCAATTGCGTGGAGCTGGCCGACGTGGCGCATGGGTGTGCACGTTGCTGCCGGATGCGGAACACTAACTTGCGCAGCCTTGCATCCCGGGTCGCTCGGAGACCGCTACCCGACAACCAAAACAAGCGAACCGACCATGAACATCAGACATTACGTTCTTTTCGTTTCCACCCTCGCCGCAGGCAGGACCCTCGCCCAGGAGGTGCCGGACAGCGTCAACATGGTGCCCAACGGCGGCTTTGAAGAGGTCGACGGGAAACTGAAGCGCCTGGGCAGCATCGATATGGCAAAGCCATGGGGGTCGCCGACGGAGGTCAAGGCCGATCTGTACAGCGGCAATGTTTCCGGTGCGGCCAGCGCACCCCAGAACGAGGCTGGCGAGCAGGGTGCCTTGAGCGGTGACAATTATGCGGGTCTGCTCTGGTGGAGCTACATGAACAAGGAACCGCGCAGCTACCTGCAGGTGAAGTTCAAGAAGATGCTGACCAAGGGGCAGAAGTACTGTGTGCGTTATTACGTGAGCCTCGCGGATCGATCGAAGTACGCTTCCGACCAGCTTGGTGCGTACATGAGCCGCATGCTGATCAAGAAGGACGAGGAGAGCAACCTGACCTACGATGCACAGGTACCCGCGCTGAAGACACAGCTTTACGAGGATCCCTTCACGTGGCAGGGTGTCTGTGGACCTTACGAGGCCAAGGGCGACGAGCAGTACATGGTGATCGGGAACTTCGCATCGAACGAAAAGACCAACACCAGCAAGATCAAGCGTCCTCGGGGCATGACAGGCCCCCAACTGTTCCAGGCGTACTACTACATCGACGATATCGCGGTATTCCCAATCAAACTCCTGAGCGAATGCAGCTGCACGCAGCTCGACAAAGCGGAGAGCGAGTTCATCTATGGACGGAAAGGCGCTGTGAACAAGACCCTGCCTCCGACCGAACAGATCGCCCGATCGGTGATCTATTTCAAGCGCTTTCAACGTGGTGTGGACGGGGCTATGGACGATGTGGTGGAGAGGCTCGATACCCTTTTGAAGGCCGACCCGAACATCCGTATCAACCTGATCGGACATACCGACGCGATCGAGGCGGACCGTGTGCGCATGCGGCCCGACCTGACCGAACTGGGAAAGGAGCGCGCGGACGCCGTGAAAGCGGTCCTGATCGAAGGGGGCGTTGCCGCGGAAAGGATTACCACGGAAGGACGTAAGGCCGATGAACCCGCCGATGCCGGTGATGACGAGGTGGCATTGAGCAAGAACCGCCGGGTGGAGGTGGACATCACGCAGTAACGAAGTCGGTAACGAAGCGAAAGGGGGCGTTCGAACGCCCCCTTTTTCTTCGCGTACATTGCCGGCCATGGAACAGGGCGATCCCCGGATCATCCGGGCGTGGACCATGTACGATTGGGCCAACTCGGCCTATTCGCTCACGATCACTTCGGCCATCTTCCCGATCTACTACGCTGCGATCACCATCGTGGACGGTTTCGACAAGGTCGCCGATCGCTTCGGCATCCCGGCGGACTCGATGCAGTCGTATGCGCTTTCGCTTGGCTTCCTCATCGTCGCCTTGATCGCACCGCTCCTGTCGGGCATCGCTGACAGCAAGGGCAATAAGCTGGCCTACCTCAAAGGGTTCTGCTATCTGGGTGCCGCTTCTTGCATGGGGCTGTTCTTCTTCACCTTCGATCACCTGCTCTTCGGTCTGCTCCTGTTCATGCTTGCTTGCGTGGGGTTCTCGGGTAGTTTGATCTTCTATGACGCCTTCCTGCCGGAGATCGCCGTGCCGGCTGATCATGACAAGGTCAGCGCACGCGGATACATCATGGGGTACATCGGAAGCGTGCTGCTGCTGATCATCAACCTGATCATGGTGCAGGCTCCGCAAGTGATGGGTATCGATCGCCTGGCGCTTTGGCTCGGTGGGGTCGATGCCGGCGGTCTGGCCGCTCGACTTTCCTTCCTGAGCGTTGGTGTGTGGTGGGCGCTCTGGGCGCAGATCCCTTTCGCTGCACTTCCGAAGCGGACGCGTGCGCTCAGGAAGGACGACATGAACGCATGGGTGCGTGGCTATAGGGAATTGCGCAAGGTCTGGTGGCAACTGGCTGGCACTGTGCGCTTGAAGCGCTATCTGGCAGCGTTCTTCGTATTCAACATGGGGATCCAGACCGTCATGTACCTGGCCGTGGCCTTTGCCACGCGCGAGATCCGGCAGTTGGACGGATCGGGGAACGCCGTTCCGATCGGTGCTGATGCGCTGATCATCAGCATCCTGGTCATTCAGTTGGTGGCCGCTGTCGGTGCCTGGGTCTTCACAAGGCTCAGTACCCGGTTCGGCAATCTGAAGGCGCTCAGGATCGGCGTGGCCGTTTGGGTCGGGATCTGCATCGGGGCCTATTTCACGCACTGGGCCTCGGAATTCTATGTTCTCGCCGCCTTTGTGGGTCTGGTGATGGGTGGATGCCAATCCCTGTCGCGCAGCACCTATGCCAAATTCCTGCCGGAGACCGAGGACCATGCCAGTTATTTCAGTTTCTACGATGTGAGCTACTATCTGGGGACCGTGCTCGGGACCCTGGCCTATGGACTGGTGAACCAGATCACCGGGGACCTCCGCAATACCGTGATCGCGATCGGCACCTTCTTCGTCGTGGGATCCATCCTGCTGCTCCGGGTGCCCGATCGGGAAAGGCCGGCCGTGGCGTGAACACCGGATATATTCGCCGCCGATGATCGGACAGGAACGCCCTTGGGACGTGATCGTGGTGGGTGGCGGCATCGTCGGGGCTGCCACGTTCTACAAACTACAGCAACGTTTTCCGCGTCTGCGCCTGTTGCTGATCGAGAAGGAGGCCCACCTGGCGGACCACCAGACCGGCAACAACTCCGGTGTCATCCACAGCGGGATCTACTACAAGCCTGGCAGCTACAAGGCCCGCAATTGCGTGGATGGTCGCCGTGAGCTGGTCAAGTTCGCGCAGGAACATGGCGTGGACCATGACATCTGTGGCAAGCTGGTCGTCGCCGTGGAACAGGGCGAACTGGCACGCCTCGATGGCATCTGGGAGCGGGGACATGCGAACGGCATCGAGGAGATGCGTCGGGTCAACGCCGCGGACATCAGGGAGATCGAACCGCATTGCACAGGGATCGCCGGGATCCATGTGGGTTGCACCGGCATCATCGATTTCCGGAGGGCGACGGAACGGATGGCCGAAGTGACGGTGGAACGCAATACGGAAAGCACTTTCCGGCTCGGGGAGCGGGTCATCGGTCTTTCACAGGAGGCCGGTGTGAGCACCGTACGCACGGACAAAGGCATGCACCGCGCTGGAACCGTGATCGTATGCGGTGGTCTCCAGAGCGATCGCCTGGCAAAGGGCGATGGCCTGCGGTTCCCGGAACGCATCGTCGGTTTTCGTGGGGACTACTATGAACTGGAGGATCATGCGAAGCACAAGGTCCGCCATCTGATCTATCCGGTGCCCGATCCCCGGTTCCCGTTCCTGGGGGTGCATTTCACCCGAATGACCGATGGGAGCATCGAATGCGGTCCCAATGCCGTGTTCTCTTTCGACCGTGAAGGATACGGACGGACCGACCTCGATCCGAGGGACACCGCCGATGCCTTGACCTACGTCGGCACATGGCGCCTTTTCATGAACAACATGGCCTATGGGATCAACGAATACCGCAGGGCGTTCAGCAAGAGGTTGTTCCTGCGCACGCTGCGGCGCCTCGTCCCATCGCTTTCCATGAACGATATCCGCCCTGGCCGTGCCGGCGTTCGTGCCATGCTACTGGCCACGGACGGGACCATGGTGGACGACTTCCGGATCGAGGTGCAAGGTCGGCACATCCATGTCCTGAACGCCCCGTCACCCGCGGCGACCGCTTCGCTCGCGATCGGTGGCGCGATCGTCGAGATGGCCGTGGACCGGCTCGGTCTGGGCGCCCAGGAACCTCAGCCTATCCGGTAGTTCTCGTGGAACTCCTCCCAGTCCCAGAGGAAGTAGGCCATGAGCGCGTTCATACGCTTCAGGATGATCGGGTCCGGCACCCGCTGCTCCCGGAAGTAGGCCTTCTGGAAAGGGAACAGGTCGTACTGGTGGAAGACCGCCTTGCTCATCGCATAGACGGTGTTCTTGCTCGGTGCGTTCAGGCGTGACATGGACCCCTGCAAACGGCCGATGCGCTGTTCGATGTCCATGGCACGTGAACCCGTGGCGTGGGAGAACTTGGAGACCACGAGGCTTGCCAGCCGAACGTCCGTTCCCGGTGGCAGTTGGCGTTTGGCTTCCATGAGATTGCCCGCGAGCACGATCAGGAGAAAAGGGGCTTCGTTCTCCTGTTCGATGTCCGGTGCGACCTCGAACTCCGGCGCTTCCTTCAATTCGCCGACCACGTTCACGAACCCCCTGTCGACCAGCTCGAGCAGTGCATTGACGAATACATTGGCCAGCTTGTCCTCCGATATTCGCTTCTTGCCGAAAAGTGTGGCGATCATGTGATCTTCGTCCCTGCGAAGGTCCGAAGAGCACCGTGGTGGGTCCTCCGGATCGCTGCGGACATATCAACAGTGTTATCCACCCGGATGCAGATCCAGCTGCTTCTCGATCAATACGCCGCCTACGATCTGTGGGCGAACGCCCTCTTCGTGAAACGACTGGACCGGGAGTCTTCCGAGGTGCTCGATCGCACCACACCATCGAGCTACCCTTCCTTGCGGACCACGCTCCTGCATGTTCGGGACGCTCATCACACCTGGTGGTCCCGTCTTGTCGGCAAGGAGGCCCGATGGCCCGCCGAGGAGGACCAGGCCATCGGAACGCTATTGAAACATGCCGCCCTGCTCCGTGACCTGGTCGCAGGGATGCAGGAGAAGGACCTCATACGCGAGATGAACTACACGGACCTGCGTGGTATCACGCACCGGCAGCCCGCCTGGCAGATGCTCATGCATTGTTTCAATCATGCCAGCTATCACCGGGGGCAGGTGGTCTCCATCATGCGCACGCTCGGACTGGAGGAGGTGCCGCATACCGACCTTGTCGTTTTCCAACGGTCATTGAAACGACCGGCCAAACCCTGATCGACGATGGCACAACGCAGGGTGATCGTGAACGCTGATGACCTCGGTCTCTGCCCCTCGGTCAACACTGCCATTTATACAGCATTTCGTGCAGGCAATCTGTCCTCCGCCACGCTGATGGTGAACATGCCGGGTACGGCGGACGCGGCTGCCAGGTCCTCCGAGGCTCCGGGCCTGGCCATCGGCTTGCACTTTTGCCTGACCGAGGGAGCTTCTCTGACGGGTCCGTCATCATTGACGGATGCGGAAGGGAACTTCCGGGATCGGAGCACGCTGGTGCGGCGCGTCGCACAGGGTCGCATCGATGCGGGCGACGTGCATCTCGAGTTGGAAGCACAGCTCGCACGGATGCGCGGCTTCGGGATCCGCCCTTCTCATGTCGACAGCCATCAACACGTGCATATGGTGCCGCCGATCTTCGCCGCCATGTTGCAGGTGTTGCATCGGGAGGATCTGCCTGTGCGCATCGTCGATCCACCCGAGGGCGCTGTTGCGAGGGCGATATCCCGCCCGCGGAAGGCCATCAAACAATGGATGAACGCGCGGTTCGCACGCATCGATCGTGCCCGGTTCCGGGGTAGGAGCAACGATGTGCTCGTTTCCGTGCACGACCTGGGATCCCCTGGCCCCTATGACCGGTCGACGTACCGGGAATTGATCACGGCCACACTCCCGGACCAGGTCGTAGAATTGATGGTCCATCCATACATCATGGGTGAGGATGTGCGCGATCTGTACGCCGCGGTTTGGGACTCCAAAGGACCGTTCATTGACCGCTGTCTGGCCGAGTACGAGGTGCTCAGCGGGCCACCCGTGTTCGAAGGAATGAAGCTGATCACGCCAGGCGAACGATGAGCGCGGACGGAATGGTGATCGCGCGGACCGGACCGGACGACATGGAGGACCTGTCCGTGTTCATGGCGCAACAGGGGCAGCAGCGCTGCTCAGCGGATTATCTGCGACACTGGTATTTCGGGCGGCCCGGACAAAGCGCTTCGGTGATCGTCGGCAGGGTCGACGGACGTATCGTGGGTATGGCGACCACCACCGATCATGTGTTCACCAACGGTGTGGGGGACCGGCTCGTCGGAATGCCGCAAAAAGTCCTCACGGACGCCTCCCTAAGGGGCCGGGGGATCTTCGGTCGCCTCTACCGCGCTGCAGAGGAGGCATGCCGGGCCCGGGGCTGCAGGCGCTTCCTAACGATCACGAACGCGGCGAGCACACCGATCTTCCTTGGCAGTTTCGGATACGCGCGTTTGCCGGTGCCGCGCCTGGCGGTCCTTCCGGCGCTTCCGGGAACCATGGCCCCGGACGCCCCGCAAGGGCCGTTGCCCGGTATCCCTGTCATCGACGATGGTCGATGGCGGATGCGGAAGGATGCGCAACACATGCGCTGGAGATACACGGAACATCCGGGATCCGATCATTTCACCCTGCGCGTTCCGGGCATTGGCGGCGAAGCAGGTCGTGTGACGTTGAAGCGCATGCGCAAGGCGGGGTTGCCCGTCTGCGTGCTCCTCGACCTGGTGCCGTCCTCGCCGGGTGCCTGGCCCGATTTGCTGCGGGCCGCCCGACACGCCGCTTGGCGGCATCGGACCGTGGCGGTGCTGGTTCTGGAGGGCAGTTGGCCCGCGGCATGGTTCGATCATGCTCCCTGGCTAAGTCGTTCCAGTGGTTTGAACTGGTTGGTGAAGGGCGAGGATGAGGAGGATACCCGTAGCCTGCTCCAGGAGGTCCACCTGCCGGCATTTGGGGACCTGGACTTCCTGTGACGTCAACCCAGTGCACGACCCATCAGGTCGACCCCGGTGTAGTTGTGCGGGCTGAGGGCGCGAAGGCTCTCCTTTACGTTCTCGTTCACCTCGAGCCCTTCGATAAAGCGCAGGATCTCCGCCTTTCCGATGCTCGCCTGGCCGCGTGTCAGGTCCTTGAGCCGCTCATAGGGCTCCGGGTAACCCGCGCGCCGAAGGATGGTCTGGATGCCTTCGGCGATCACCGCCCAGTTCTCGTCCAATTCCTTTTCGATGGCCGTCCTTTCCAGGAGGAGCTTGTCAAGGCCGCGACGGATGGCATCGATGGCGAGCATCGAGTGGGCCATCGGCACCCCGATGTTCCGACTGACCGTGCTGTCCGTCAGGTCCCGCTGCAGACGACTGATCGGCAGCTTTTCGCTCAAATGCATGAACAACGCGTTGGCGATGCCCAGATTTCCCTCTGCGTTCTCGAAATCGATCGGGTTCACCTTGTGGGGCATGGCGCTCGAACCCACTTCACCGGGCCTGGTGCGCTGCCGGAACCAGCCCATGCTGATGTATTGCCATACATCGCGGCACAGGTCGATCAGCACCGTGTTCACGCGGCGTAATCCGTCGAAGAGCGCGGCCATGTCATCGTAATGCTCGATCTGCGTGGTGAACTGCTGACGTTCGAGTCCCAGGCCCTGGACGAAGCGGTCGGCCAGGCGCGGCCAGTCCATTTCAGGATACGCTGCCTGATGTGCGTTGAAGTTCCCGGTCGCCCCGCCGAACTTCGCCGTGAAGGGAACCGCCCGGACGAGCTTGAGCTGCCCGTCAAGCCGCTCCACGAACACTTGTATCTCCTTGCCCAGGCGTGTTGGTGAGGCGGGTTGTCCATGGGTATGGGCGAGCATCGGCACCTGGGCCCACTCGAGCGCAAGTCCGTGCAGACGATCGCGCAACTCGATGGCCGCTGGGAGGTAGTGTGTGAAGAGAAAATCCTTCAAGAGGAGGGGTAGCGCGGTGTTGTTGATATCCTGGCTCGTGAGTGCGAAGTGGATGAACTCCTTCTGGTCCGAGAGGCCCACCGCTTCGAACTGTTCCTTGAGGAAGTATTCGACCGCCTTGACATCATGGTTCGTTCGCTGCTCGATCCGTTTGATGGCCTCGATCGCCGATGGCGGTGGATCGTTCGCGAGCGCTTCGATCGGCCGCAACAGGTCCAATGGGGTGCCCTTCAACTCCGGAAGCGGCACCTCGCATAGTGAGCGGAAATAGGCGAGTTCCACCAACATGCGATAGCGCACCAGTGCGAATTCGCTGAACCATTCCGCCAGAACAGCGCAGCGTTCCCGATAGCGTCCATCGATAGGTGATATGGCGGTCAGTGGCCCGAGTTCCATGTACCGCAAAGGTAGCCGGGTCATGGCTCACGAAGGGAGGCCGCACGACCCTTGCTGATCTCAGCACGATGGGCCAGGTATCCGCGCAGGGGCTCAAGGCTTCCTGCAGGCGCTCGGTTTCATGCGCAGGGAGCGGCTCCTGTGGATGTTCCTGGTCCCTGCGATGCTATGGGTCGTCCTTTCATGGCCTTGTTCCCATTGACCGGTCACCTGGTCGAGGTCACCTGGACATGGTTGGAGGGGTATTTGTGGATCGATCCACCTTCGCCAGCAGCCTCCGGACTATCAGCTGTTCGGAGCAATGTGCTGGGGTCGGTCGATGCGCCCAGGGAATGGTTGGTCGGGATCGTGCTCCGCATGGCCTTGTTCTATCTGCTCCTGTTCCTTGGGAAACATGTGGTGTTGGTCCTTCTTTCTCCCGTTCTGGCGCATGTGAGCGCACTTGCCGAGGAACGGCTTACCGGTCGCCATGATCCCTTCCGGTCCGGTCGATTCGTCCGGGATGAATTTCGCGGAGCGGTGATCGCGAACGGGTCGTTCCTGCCGGTCCTGATGAAGGTGCCGGTCATTGGTCCGATGATCGCGCCTCCTCTCGTTGCGGTCGGTGCCGAATTGACCATGCACGGAGAGACTGTCGCAACCCGGGCTTGAAATGAACGTATGCAGGCGGACATGTGGCGCATGCTCCTGATGGTCGTCGCGATCCTGGCGGATCTGGCCGTGTTCGGACAAGATCGGCCGGCACGTGTCCAGGTCCATGGCCGTGTGATCGTCGCAGGAACGGGGCAGGTGGTCTATGCCACGGTGGAGCACTACGATCTCGAAGGAAAGCGCTGGTCGTTGACCGAAGTGAACAGCGACGGCCGCTTCGCGCTCTTTCTGCCCTGCGATGTTCCTTTCGAACTCCGGGTCACCGAGAACGGCTTCGTGCCACTTACAGAGCAGCACCCGGCGGTACCCTGTGGCACAGCTACCTTCGAAGCCGACCTGGAGTTGACGCCGTCCATGCGTTGAGGTCCGGGGGCAAACGCCGATGCCCACACAGCGTTCGTGGTGGAGTTCCATCGTGACACGGGCCACCCTCGTGTTCACCGTGTTCGTGGTCGCCTCCACGCTGATCGCAGGTTTGCTGGTTTTTCGGGCGGGACGGGAGCAGATCGATGCGATGGCCCGCGAGGACCTCGGCCGTGCCCTGGACCTGACCGGCTTGCGATTGAGCACCTTCGCAAACACGCTGGACGACGATATCGGGTTCCTGGCGGACAACGATCCGGTGAACGATCTGGTGCGGTCGCTGTCCGTGAAGGACACGCTGCTTGCGCGAGCAGCGATCGACCGCGTGGCGCTCCTGATGGGGAGCTTCATCCGGAGCAGGTCGCTCTACGCTCAGGTCCGGTTGATCGAAGCGAACGACGCAGGGGAGGAACTGGTCCGGTTCGATCGCGACGGCGCGACGATCCGAAGGACACCGACCCCGGAACTTCAGAGCAAGGGCGACCGGGATTACGTGCAGCGTACCATCGTTCTGGGCAAAGGGGAACGCTATTTCTCCCCTGTGGACCTCAATCGCGAGCACGGCAGGATCTCGAGACCCGTGATGCCGACGTTGCGGGCGGGTACACCGCTTCGGGGGGATGATGGCGGTCTGGTGGGCATGGTGGTCATCAACGCCGACCTGCGCCCCTTGTTCAGCGAATTGATAGCCTCGGTCGGTCAGCGCCAGCAGCTGGTCATCGCCCGCGACGACGGTCAGTTGATCCTTCATCCGGATACGGCCCTGACCTTTCGTGACGAGTACGGAGGCAGCTACAAGCTTGCCGACCTGCTCGGTACGAACGAGGTTCCCCAGGAAGGGACCCTGGAGGTCGGTGCGCACATCTGGTCGCTCCGGACCGTTCGCCTCCATGCCCGGATGCGGCCGCTTACCATCGCCGTCTCAACGGATACGCGTCCCTTCGTCACGGAGTTGCGGGACCGGCGGAACAAGGCCATGCTCATCACGGTGGCCATTGCGGGCTCGTTCGTCCTGTTGAGCCTGGTATTTGCGCGCTCGATCGCACGTCGTCTGATGATCATTACGTCGCAGGTCGAGCGCTATGCGGCGGGCGATGCCACGACCGGGTTGCCAGTGCATCGCAAGGATGAGATCGGAAGGCTGGCAAGGGGATTTTGGCGCATGCAGGAGCGTATCGACCTACGCGTGAAGGAGTTGGAAGAGGCGCGTGCCTCGGCCGAAAGAGCGGATGCCCGTCGACGGGAACTCCTGGCCAACATGAGCCATGAGGTGCGCACACCTTTGAACGCCATTCTCGGCATGAGCGACGCCATCCGGCCGGAGGGCCTGGGATCGGCGGACAGGGAGCGCCTGTCCACCGTGCAGCGGTCGGCCCACCGACTGAAACGACTGGTGGATGATCTCCTCCTGAGCGCGCGCATCGTCGAAGGACGCTTGAAGGTCGATCTGCAGCGGACGGACGTTCGACAGGTCCTGCAGGACGTGGCGCAGGCACACCGGCCCCTGGCCGAGGAAAAGGGTCTTGCCCTCCGCCTGAACCCCGGCAATGTCCGGGACGGATTCATCACGGACCCGTTGCGTCTGCACCAAATACTTGACAATCTGGTCGGTAATGCGGTGAAGTACACGGAACACGGCCATGTGGATATCGAGGCACACGAAGACAAGGACCGGTTGATCATCACGGTATCGGATTCGGGACCCGGGATCGCGGAGGATCAGCGGTCCAGGGTCTTCGAACGCTTCGAGCAGGCTTCGCGCCGTGCCGGGGATGACCCGAGCGCCGGATTGGGACTGGCGATCACGAGCAGGCTCCTGGAATTGCTGGGAGGCGGGATCGATCTGGCGAGCACGGTCGGGGTCGGGAGCCGGTTCACCGTTCGCATCCCGGAAGGGTCGGGCACGGGAACGGTGCAGCGCCGCTCCGGGATGGACAAGCGGATCTTCCAAGGCCTTCGGGTGCTGTATGTCGAGGATGTTACAACGAACCGGATGCTGATGGAACATTGGGCCGGTGAGGGAGGCTGGAAATTGCGGCTCGCATCGAACGTCGCGGAAGCGATCGAAGTGACCAGGAAGGAATGCTTCGATCTGCTCCTGATCGACCTGGACCTGGGCGAGGATGCCAAGGGAACTGAACTCGCATGGCGCATCCGGGGCCTGCGCAAGTACAGGGCGGTCCCGATGCTGGCCGTAACCGCCTATGTGGACGACGACACCGCGGATGAAGCGCTCAAGGCGGGTTTGAACGACCGGATCACCAAACCGATCGATGTCGACGAGCTCGCTGAGCAGCTGGCGTTCTGGTCGGGCCGGTCCGATGTGTATTGTGAGGAAACGGTGAACGTGAATGCGCTTTCAGCGCAATTCGACGATGACCCCGAGCGCGTGCTCAAGGCGCTGGACCAATATCGGAAGGAGTTCCTCGGTGCACGGACCGCGATCCGGACAGCCAGCGAGCGCAACGACAGGGCGGCGATCGACAGGGAGCGGCACAAGCTGCGCCCCCATTTCAAATTGCTCGGCATGGAACAGGGGATCATCGCACTCGACCATCTGGCCGGCGGTGTGGGGCAGGACGCTCCGGACCTTCGCCCCATCATGGACGCCTTTCGGTGCTGCGAACGGGCGTTCCTGTTCCACCGGGCAAAGCTCCTTTTCAGAGAAGGTCCAGACGCTTGATCAGTTCGTTCCGGTAGGTCTCGCTCACCGGGATCAGGTCCCGTCCGATCTTCACGTCCGTGCTGTTGAGCTTCTCCACATGGGCCAAGTTCACAATGTAGCTCCGGTGTACGCGGGCGAACCGGTCCGGAAGTTTTCGCTCCAGGTCCTTCATGTTCAACAGGCTGGTCATCTCCCGATCATCGAGGGCGAATCGGACATAGTTCGACTCGCTCTTGATGTACCGGACCTGGGACAGGTCCAATTGGACGATATCGGAGCCGGTGCGGATGAAGACCCGTTCGGGTTCACCCTGCTTTACGCCTCGGGATCGTTTGTCGTTCGCTTTTCGCCATGCACGTGCGAATCGCTCGAAGCTCACCGGTTTCACCAGGTAGTCCACCACATTGAAACGGAACGCCTCCAGTGCGAACGTCGGGTCGCCCGTGATGATGACCACGGGCTGGTCCGGGTCAATGGCCTCCAGAACTTCCCGACCGTTCATTCCAGGGAGGTCCAGGTCGAGCAGGACCAGGTCCGCCGATCGGTCCCGCACGGCTGCGGCCGCGGCTTTGCCGTCCGTCGCTCGTTCCACCAGGGCCTTGGGTTCGACCTTCAGGCAGTGATGCTCGAGCAGATCAGCGGTCAGAGGATCGTCGTCCACGATGAGGATCCGCACGGCACCAAAATAATCGCCTTGGGCTTCGGCCGGTCCACATGACGCCCCGGCCGGTTGGCAGGGGATACGACCGCTCTGGCACGGTGTGGGGCGGTAATGGGGCGAGGGTCCTGTAGTTTCCGGGTCCATCCTTCGCATCATGGCCACACTGAAACGCGTTCTGATCCTCCTTTCCCTCCTGGTCGTCGTCGGTCTCCTGGCCGGTATGGCCGGCTTTCAGGTCGGACAGGCCCAAGGGCCCATGGGGGGCAACGGCCCGGACCTGCACCTTTTCCAGGGCCGTCCCACGGTGAATCCGGACTATGACCCCAACTACGACTACGGGCTAGGCGATAGCTATATCACGGAATTGACCCCTTATCCCAAATGTGACAAGGGTGACCGGACACCGTTCGATCTCTGGCGCTACGCAGGCAAGGGCAAGAGCAGCTACACCACCACAGAGTTGCCGATGTCCTTTGAGGCGTGGGTGAAGATGAACACCGATCGGAAGCCGGAGTTGATGAAGGAAGTGCGTGATTACATGGCCGGCCGGTATGATCTGAACGGACGGACCATCCCGGGCGTCACCATGGGAGGTGGCCACAAGGCCGTGATGGCAGGCCCGGTGTCACGTCTGTCGCCGGGGGTGAAGAGTTGGGAGGCGCTTGCGGCCATGAGCGCGGATGAGATCAAGCAGAAGGACGTGTTCCCTTACAAACCGCTTGCGCATCCGATCCAATCGACCGCGCACATGGTGTTCCCGGACAACTGGCTCCGGAACCATCCCGAGGACCGGCGTATGGACGTGGACCATGACATCCCGGACGCGTACCTGCCCGAATTCCCTCCACCGCTTTTCCTTACGACGCACAAGGAGCTCGGTGACGTGACCAAAGGTGTGGAGGTCACGATCAGCAACTACTTCGAGATCTTCGACGGCCTTTGCACCCCCGAACAAATGGAGGGCCTCCAGGAGCTGTTGCGCCCATCGCCCACCACCTGGTTCAATCATACCACGCATCGCATCACACAGGAGGCGAGCGTCGGGGTCGCCTGTTTCAGTTGTCATGTGAACGGGCACACCAATGGAGCGTTCGAACTGGCCCCGGATTCTCGCCCGAACCTGGCCCGCCTGCGGATGGACACCCCGACCATGCGCGGCAACTTCAATGAAATGCAGCTCAGCAGCAAACGCAGCATTAGGAGCATGGACCACTTCGCCGAGGTGGAGGAATATTTCGACGGGGACCAGGCGATGCAGGCGGCCATCGGACCGCGTGGCATCCAGAGGAGCTTCAGCAACCGGATGGGCGACTTCAACTCCATCATCGATTTCCCTCCCGCGCCCAAGCTCGATCCGCTGTCGCGCCTCATCCCGGACAAATGCACGCCTTCGGAACTTCGTGGCGAGCAGCTCTTCAAGGGCAAGGCCATGTGCAGCCAGTGCCATTACGGACCGGCCTTCACGGACGACTACCTGCACGATCTACAGGTCGAGCGTTTCTACCATGGTCGTCCGGAGGGACCGATCAAGACCTTCCCGCTCCGGGGCATCAAGGATTCGCCACCCTATTTCCATGACGGCCGCTTGATGACGCTGGACGACACCGTCGAATTCTTCAACCTGATCTTCGGCCTCAAACTGACCGCGCAGGAGAAGGACGACCTGACGGCGTATCTGCTCTGCCTATGAACCTGGTACGGGCCATCGACCGGCCGCGCTCCCGCCGAACCGCCTTGCGGATCACACCGCTGCTGTACCTGCGCCTGAGCATCGGCCTTTGCTTTCTGTGGTTCGGTGCGCTCAAGTTGGTGCCCGGCCTGAGCCCGGCGGAGTTCATCGCTGAACGCACGATCGCCACGCTCACCCTCGGCCTGGTCCATGGCACCAGTGCGCTGGTGCTGCTTGCGTTGCTGGAGATGGTCCTTGGCGCCGCACTGGTGTTCCGGATCGGCCTGCGTCCGGTGCTTTTCGTGTTGATGGGGCATATGCTCTGCACTTTGGCGCCGATGGTCCTGTTCCCCGGTGAGGTCTTCACGCATGTACCCTACGGTCTTACCCTGCTCGGCCAGTACATCATCAAGAACTTCGTGATCATGAGCGGTGCTTGGATCGTGCTGCAGAACCTGGACGCAGGGCCGTCCATGGATCGCACCCACGCCCGTTGACCCGCATCCTGCACCCGCCTCGCATATCCAATATGCATGAAAGGCCGGTCACTGGACCGGCCTTTCATGCATGTTTTGGGACAATTCAGTTCATGGCCTTGGTCCCAGCGGGAAGCTGGGCCCCATTGGTCGGTGCGGCATCCGCGTCCGCGGCATCCTCATGTGGCTTGGTCACCAGCGTCATCTCGTTCACGAGGTGGCCGGCACCGGCGTACTTGTCGATCACCCAGAGCACGTACCGGATGTCCACGCTGATTGTCCGCTGCAGTTCAGGTTCGAACGCGATATCACCGCTCATCGCCTCCCAATTGCCGTCGAACGCGATGCCGATGAGCTCGCCGTAGGCGTTCAGCACGGGACTCCCGCTGTTGCCGCCTGTGATGTCGTTGTTGCTTAGGAAACACACGTCCAGGTCCCCGTTCGCGTTGGCATAGCGACCGAAATCCCTCTTGCTGAGCAGCTCGTGCTCGCGGGCCGGCACCACGAACTCGTCGTTCGTATTGTCCTCCTTCTCCAGGATCCCCCGGTAGGTGGTCTGCATGTCATAGTAGACGGCATCGGCCGGGTGATAGCCTCCGACAACGCCATAGGTCAGCCGCATCGTGCTGTTGGCGTTCGGGTACCACATCTTCTGGGGGGCCTTGGCGCGCATGGCCGCCACCATCAGGCGATAGCCTTTGTCGATGTCGACCTGTGCGGCATCCACCGCCGGGCCCAGCATGGCGCGGTAGTGCATCAGGCAGCTCTCCATGGTCTGCATGCCCATGTCCTTGTCCAAGGTCTTGAGGTTGGGCTTGGCCAGGAATGCGTCCAAGCGGGTCCGATCGGTGAGCACGCTGGTGCTGAACAGCTTGGCCGCCCACTTGGTGAAGTCGCCCTTGAACTTCTTCTCCACCGTGCCCATGACGCTCGGCTGCAGGTCGCGGTCCACATCCTCGTGGATCATCCGGAACATGGCTGCTGTGATCTTCTGGTCCGTGGGGGCGTGGTAGTCCTTGAAGAAATCATCGGCCGCCGCCTGGACACGGGCCACCTGTGCGGCCACCTTGGCGGCATCGTTCGGATCGGTGCGCAATTGGTTCAGCAGCCCGTACATCCGGAAACCCATGATCACCATCTCGCTGCCGAACGCGGCCTCCTGCATGTAGGTCGTCGCCTTCTCGAACTTGGCGCGCTCCGCATACCCGTTGTCAAGGAGCGTGAGGAATTCGCCCCAATCGCCCTTGCGGTCCGGATCGGCGTTCACCCATGTGAGAAGCTCATCCTCCTGCTTTTTCTTTTTGTCGTAGACGTGCAGGCGTTTCAGACCACGCTGCTGGCCGATGAAGTACTTCCAATAATTGCTCACCTGTGCGTACTTGCTCGCGTATTGGATGCGCACCGCCGGGTCGGCATCCATGTCCTCTTTCATCAGATCCAGCTTTTCGCCCCGGATCTTCACGCGGCTGGGTTGCTCGACATCCAAAGCCAGTTCCACACCCGCGCTGCAGAGGAAACGGTCCGTGCTGCCGGGGTAGCCCATGATCATGGCGAAATCGCCTTCCTTCACGCCGTTCAGGCTCACCGGGAAATGCCATTTCGGCCTGTATGGAACATTATCCGCGCTGTAGTCGGCCGGTTCGCCGTCCTTACCGGTGTACACCCGGAACATGCTGAAATCGCCCGTATGTCGGGGCCACATCCAGTTGTCGGTGTCACCACCGAATTTGCCTATGGCGCTTGGCGGTGCACCTACCAGGCGCACGTCGCGGTAGGTCTTGTATACGAAAAGGTAGAATTCATTGCCCTCGAACATGGTCTTGAGCGTGGCGCTCATGCCGTTGTCGGTGGAGACCTCGCCCTGGATGGTCTGCGCCAGTTCGTCGATCTTGGCCTCCCTGTCGGCTTCGCTCATGTCCGCGCTCAACTCGGCCAGGACCCGTTCGGTCACATCATCGATCCGTACCAGATAGCTCACGGTCAGGCCGGGCACGTTCAACTCCTGGTCACGGGTCATTGCCCAGAATCCGTCCGTGAGATAATCGTGGTCCACCGAACTGAAGCCCTGGATGGCATCGTAACCGCAGTGGTGGTTCGTAAGGAAGAGGCCCTGCTCGCTGACCATTTCGGCGCTGCAGAAGCCCGGTCCCATGCGCACCACGGCATCCTTGAGACTGCTCTTGTTGATGTCGTAGATGTCCTGGGCGGTGAGCTTGAACCCGAGTTCACGCATCTGTGACTCGTTCACCTGTTGGAGCTTGTTCAACAACCACATGCCCTCGTGGGCGCTCGCGGTGCTGGATACGAGGATCGCTGCGGCTAGCAGCAGGTACAGCTTCTTCATGAAAAGTGGTGTTCTGGTCTGCAACGAAGGGGGTGCCAAAGGTAGCAGCTAGCCGCGGGTGGATGGCGCAGCGGGGTGATGGAGCGCGCTGATGGTGATGACCGGGGCGTCAACGTTCCTCGATCCGCCAATCCGCCTGCAGCAGCAGGGAGTCGACGTGAATGGTGAATGCTTTCAGGGTGGCGGGAACGTGATAGCGCGCAAGTATGGTCTTGTCGCGGTCGCCGCTCACGACGTGCAGATGGGTGGTCGGCAGGTCCGTCACCTGGGCGTCGTACTTGTCCTGCATCGTGAAAAGCCCGATCCGTTCGGCCTCTTCGAGGATCTCTTCCAGTGTGCGGGGGCCGAAACGGGTCGTGTGGCGGCCGCTCAACTCCACATTGCTGCGGCCTTCGTACACGGCATATCCGCTGCGATAGAGGTCGATCGTGTAGGCGGGACAGCGACCGAAGCAGGGGGTACGTTCGATGTGGTAGAAGAGCGAATCCGCCGCTTCGGGACCGCCGTAGCGCGAACGTTCCTGCGCGGTGTCGCGGCCTGCGGAACAGGCGACGAACACCAGGCCGGCCAATGCTGCCATTCGGATCGCGATCACGCGGAGAGGGGTCCTTCCGTCTTCGACCTTGCTTCGTGCCATCGCTCCGTTCCCTGTTCCGGTCAGCGGCGCCTTGCCTGTTGCTGCTGTTGCTTCTGGAGGTCCTCCAGGCGCTGTTGCCAGCGGCTCTTGCGTTTGGGTTTCTTCATGTTGGACAACAATTCCGCGCGCAACTTGTCCTCGTCCACGAGCCAACGCTTGATCACGGTCATTTGGAGGATGCTGATGACGTTGGCCAGCAGGTAGTAGTAGCTCAACCCCGCCGAATAATTGTTCAGGAAGAACAGCATCATGATGGGGAACATCCAGATCATCACCTTCATGCTCGGCATGCCCTGCTGCTGGGGCATCTGCTGCTGATTGATCTGGGTGTAGATGATCGTGCTCGCCGCCATCAGCAGTGTGAAAAGGCTCACGTGGTCGCCGTAGAACGGGATGTTGAAGGGCAGGTGAAGGATCGAGTCGTAGCTGCTGAGGTCGTCCGCCCAGAGGAAGCTCTTCTGCCGCAACTCGATACTGGCCGGGAAGAACCGGAACATCGCGTAGAGGATGGGAAGCTGGATCAGCATCGGCACGCATCCGCTGGCCGGGTTCACGCCCGCCTTGCGGTAGAGGTCCATCACCGCCTGTTGCTTCTTCAGATTGTCCCCACCCATGAACTTCGTATTGATGGCGTCCATCTCGGGCTTGAGGGCGCGCATGCGTGCGCTGGACTTGAAGTTGCGGTAGGTGAGCGGCATCAGGAGCAGCTTGATGGCCAGTGTCAGGACGAGGATGATGATGCCGTAGTTCCATCCCCACCCGTCGAGCCAGTTGAAGATGGGGATCACCAGCCACCGGTTCATCCAGCCGAAGATCCCCCAGCCCAGATCGATGATCCGGGCGAACTGATCGATGCCCGTACGCCGCAGGGTGCCGAAATGGTTCGGACCGAGATAGATCCGCATGGGCACCTGCACCCGGTCGTCCGCATGTTTGTCGAAGAAGAGCTTCGCGGAATAGCGCTTGGTATGCGTGCTGTCCTCCGGGAAGGTCCGGATGGCCAGCTTGCTGCCGCTGCCGGCGAACCCCTTGTCGCTCACCATTGCTACGCTGAAGAAATCCTGCTTGAAGGCCACCCAGTTCGTGCGCCCGCTCAGGTCCTTTTCATCATCCTTCGTCTCGCTCAGGTAATCACGGTCGTCATTGAAATACTTGTAGTACACACCGCACTTCTGCCGCTCGGTGGGCAGGTACTTCTCATGCGCTTGTCCGGAGAGGTCCCATTGGAAAAAGAGGTCGGCGGGGTCCACCTCCTTCTCCAGCCCTACCATTTCGAACGCGGAATGCAGAAAGAACCCCGTGCTATCAAGATGGTAGGAGATGGCGATGTACTTCCCGGGGTCGTCCGTCGAGGCACGGAGCCGGACCGTTCCGGGACCTTGCTCATCCACCACGAAGTACAAGTCCTGTGTGCTCAGGTCCAGTTTGCCCAAGAAGAAGCGGTAGGCATAGGTCACGCTGTCGGGGTCCTGCAGCAGCAAGGGCTCACCTCCGTAGGTCCGATAGTCCTTCAGTCGGATCGTGCCGGGTCGCGCACCCTTGGTGTGGATCCCGATCTCGAGCGCATCGTTCGCGATCGTGATCACCTGGTCGGTGCCCGTGGCGGCCGGATAGAGGATGCCCTGCCGACCGATCAATGCCGCGTTGCGCAGGCTGTCGACATGCACGCTGTCCGATCTCAGCGTGTCGGGAGGGGTCCGGATGTCCGCCAAGGTGCTGTCCGGAACGCTCCGGACGTTCTCTTGTTCCGCGATCGCCCGGGCCTGATCGGCCTGCACCTGAGCGATACTGTCGTTCATCTGCGCCTGACGGGCCAGTTCCTCCTGGCCGGGTGCCGTCCAGATCGTGTAGCCGATCAGGATGGCGCCGATCAGCAGCAGTCCGATGATGGAATTACGGTCCATGGAAGGGCCGCAAAGATATCGGAACCAGCGGGTCTTGCTCGGGAGATCGGCAGGGCAGGACCGGCGGGTCCCGTAGGGCGGGATCAGGCTTTCTCCGCCCTCTCCTTTGTCCGTTGTGGGGTGGGCAGGGTGTGGGCCATGGTCGCCTTCACGAAGTGCACGAACAGCGGGTGTGGCTTGGCCACCGTGCTGCGGTATTCCGGGTGGAATTGCACACCGACGAACCAGGGGTGCCCGGGGATCTCCACGATCTCCACCAGCTTGCCATTGGGGTTGATCCCGGAGGCGACCATCCCCGCCTTGCCATACCGCTCCAGGTAGGCGTTGTTGAACTCGTACCGGTGTCTGTGCCGCTCGCTCACCTGCTTTCTGCTATAGACCTGCGCAGCGAGCGTGCCTTCCTGGAGCCGGCATGGATAGGCTCCCAGACGCATGGTGCCACCCTTTTCGGTCACTTGCTTCTGCTCCTCCATCATGGCGATCACGGGGTCCGGCGTGTCCTGGGCCATTTCAGTACTGTTCGCTTCTTGCAGCCCCAGGACATGACGGCCGAACTCGATCACCGCGCACTGCATGCCAAGACAGATGCCCAGGAAGGGGATCCGTTGCTCGCGCGCGAACCGGATGGCCTCGATCTTGCCCTCGATGCCCCGGTGGCCGAAGCCGGGTGCCACCAGGACCCCATCCATTCCTGCAAGGTGTTTGGCCACGTTCTTGAGCGTGAGCTTCTCGCTGTGCACCCAATGGATGTCCACCTTGCACTCATTGGTCGCACCGGCATGCTCAAGGGCCTCCTTGATGCTCTTGTAGGCATCCTTCAATTCCACGTATTTCCCGACCAGGGCGATGTGGGTCTCCGCTACCGGGTTCTTGTACCGTCGCAGGAAATCCTTCCAATGGGTGAGGTCCGCGTCCGGAAAGGTGGTGATGCCCAGCTTGCGTAGGACCACCTCGTCCAGCTGTTCTTCCTGCATCAGGAGCGGGACATCGTAGATGGTCTCCGCGTCGCGGCTTTCGATCACCGCCCTGGCGTCCACATTGCAGAACAGGGCGATCTTCTCCTTCATGCCCTTTAGCATGGGATGCTCCGTGCGGCATACCAGCACGTCGGGCTGCACACCCAGACTGAGCAGTTCCTTCACGCTGTGCTGGGTAGGCTTGGTCTTCAGCTCCCCCGTGGTGTGCAGGAAAGGGAGCAGGGTAAGGTGCACCACCAGGCAGTCACGGCCCTTCTCCCACCGCAGTTGGCGGATGGCCTCGATGTAAGGCAGACTTTCAATGTCGCCCACGGTGCCACCCACCTCGGTGATAACGAAATCATAGATGCCTTTCCGACCGAGGGCCTGGATGTGGCGCTTGATCTCATCGGTGATATGCGGGATCACCTGCACGGTCTTGCCCAGGTACTCGCCTTCCCGCTCCTTGCGGATCACGTTCTGGTAGATCCGCCCGGTGGTGACATTGTTCGCCTGTGAGGTGGGTACATCGAGGAAGCGCTCGTAATGGCCAAGGTCCAGATCGGTCTCGGCCCCGTCCTCGGTCACGTAACATTCTCCGTGCTCGTAAGGGTTCAGCGTGCCCGGGTCCACATTGATGTAGGGGTCCAGTTTCTGGATGGTCACCGTGAAGCCACGGGCCTGGAGCAGCTTGGCCAGGCTCGCGCTGATGATGCCCTTACCCAGGGAGGAGGTGACCCCTCCTGTGACAAAAATGTATTTGGTGGAGCCCGTCATCGCCTGTCGATCATGCCGAACTTGGCTCGGCGATCACGGGGTGTAAAGATAGATCGATCCGGCGGATCCCCGGTGTCCCCCCTCGCCCGTATCAGAACGACCAGCTCAACCCTGCGCTGGGCAGCAGTGGCAGCTGGTCCACACGGGTGTTGCGCGTGCGGTCGAAGTAGAAGATGTTCTGCCGGTCGTAGGCGTTCGTCACGCTCACGTCAAGGTCGATCGAGGACCGCTCGCTCAGGGTCCAGGTCTTGGTGAGGCCGAGGTCCAGGCGATGATAATCCGGCAGACGACCCTTGTTCAGGTCGTCATACACGGTGGTCAGTTCGCCGTTCGCCGTGGTGTAATCCGATCCGATCCCACCGGTGAAGGGATCCCCCTCATAGAACCCCTGGGTGCGCGTGAACGGGAAGCCGGAACCATAGTTCCAACGCGCGTTCACCTTCCAGCTGTCATGCTTTCCGAAGGCGTAGCTGACGACCAGGTTCACATTGTGGCGACGGTCCCAGATCGGATTGTAAGCGACCACGCCGTCGAAGCGGTCTACGAAGCTCAGGCTGTACACGGCCCACAGGTAGAAGCGACCACGCTCGTATTTCAGCAGCAGGTCGCCGCCATAGGCCTGTCCGGTCTCGACGATGAAGTCCTTCTTCAGGTAGTCCGGCTTGTCGGCGAATTCCTGTGTGTCATCGAACACCTTGTTGCGGTTGAGGTTGGTGACCTGCCGGAAATCCTTCAGGTAGCCTTCCAGATTGGCCGTCAGGTAGCGGTTGATGTCGATCTCGAAGCCCGCGATATAGTGGTTCGCGCGCTGAAGCGGGTCCTTGATCTCCCGAACGGTGCCGTCCTCGGTGGTCAGGGTGGAGGGCAGGTTCTCCGGTGAGGAGAGGAATCCATAGAACAGGTTCACCACGTCACGATCACTGTTCGCGGCCACCAGGTTCTGGCTGTACCGGCCTGCGCTGGCCTTGAATCGCAGGTCATCGGTGATGTTCCATTTCAGCCCGAACCGAGGTTCAAGGTTGATCACGGCGAGCGAAGCATAGTAGTTCACGCGCAGACCGGGATCGATGATCAATTTGCCCAGCTTCCATTTGTAGCGGGCATAGGCCGCCAGCTCGGATGTGTTCTGGTCCTGGCCGAACTCCTGCCCGGAACTGTTGAAGAAGCTGAACTTGGTGTTGAATCCCTGCACTTCGATCCCGTAGCGCAGCTCGTTGTCGCGGAAGAAGTACTTGAAGTTCAATGAACCGCTGAAACCGCCTATCGAACTCGTGCGGGGCTGCAGGTCGGCCTCATCGAGCGTGATGGTGTAGTTGCTGAGGGAGAACGTGCCATCGATCAGTACGGCACTTCCTCCGGGAACGAGGACGAAGTTCGTGCCCGCCCCCCAGTTGTTCCAGCTCAGGTCGCTGACGTTCCGGTAGCTCACACCATCATGGAAATTGAAACCGAACAGGCTGAATTTGCTTCCGTTCGCGCCGTTGAAGGACAGCTTGCCATAGGCATCCGTGAAATCGTACGGCAGTCCCGCGCTGTCCACGTACGAATAGAGGCTCTGGCTTGTTCGGTCCAGATAGCTGTGGCGAAAGTTGATCAGGTATGAGGACGAACCGCCACCTTCGGTGCTTTGCTTCTGGATCGGACCTTCCAGGCCGACCTTCGCCGCGAACGTGCTGGCGCCGACCTTGCCACTGAGGCGGGTCTTGTTACCATCACGTGTGGTGATGTCCATCACGGAACTGATCCGACCTCCATATTCCGCATTGAAACCACCCGTATAGATGTCCGCGTTCCGGATGATGTCGTTGTCGAAGACACTGAACAACCCGATGCTGTGGAACGGATTGTACAGGACCATTCCGTCCAGGAGCACCTTGTTCATGATGGGGGATCCCCCACGGACATAGAGCTGCCCTCCCTGGTCTCCTGTGAAGATCACCCCGGGCACAACCTGCAGGTATTGCGCCAGGTCGGCCTCACCCCCGATCGCCGGAAGACGTTTGATCTGCCGGGGTGTCAATTTGGTCACGCTCATCCGCACCTGGTTCCGTGCTTCCTGTTTGGCCGCGGTGACCTCGAACTCCTTCATTTCGATGGCGGCCTTCTTCAGGTACAGCTTCTGGGTCAGGATCTGCCCTGCCGCCACCGCCACGTTCTGCCGCAACGTGTCATACCCCAGATAGGTCACCATCAGGACGTAGTTGCCTGGAGGTACCTTGCTGATGGAGTAGTAGCCGTTCACATCAGTGGATGCACCGATCGTCGTACCCTGCAGGTAGACGTTCGTGAAGATCACCGGCTCGCCGTTCTCCTCGTCGTACACGAAACCACGTACGGTCCCGGACTGTGACCGGGCGCTGAGAGCGGACAACAGAATGATCGCGACCGATAGGGACCTCCGCACGTTCAGGGGCATGTCGACCAGCATTTTCCTTGGCAGGGGCGCTAAGGTAAACGGATGCCTGTTAGAAGAGCGGTCAGATGGCCGAACGGTGGGCTGAGCGGTCGAACGGGCGCTTCCGGTCAGGAAGCGGGAGCGTCCATCAAGCGGACGAGCAATTCGGTGAGCAGCTCCCCCGGGGCCTCGTTGCCCCCTACTCCCTTGGAGCGCATATCGTACTCACGGAGGAGATGCTGGGCGTCGAGCAGGCTGCGCAGTGTATAGCGGCCCGCGGCGTTCTGATAGTCCTTCAAAAAGAAAGGAGGCACTTTCATGGTGCTGGCCATTTCCTGCGCAGGGCGCCCCCGGAGCGTGTGGGCCAGGACAAGCTTCGTCAGGTAGGAGTTCAACACCGCCAGTGTCACCGGTAGTGGATGGTCCTTGATGTCCTGGCCGAAATAGTGGGCGATGCGAAGTGCCTTGTCCCTGTCCCTGGCGCCGATCGCGTTCTGCAACTCGAAGGTATTGTAGTCCTTGCTGATGCCCACGTAGCGCTGGACGGTGTCCGCCGTGATGGTGCCGCCCTGCTCGGTCACCAGACAGAGCTTCTCCACTTCCATGGTCACCTTCCCCAGGTCGCTGCCCAGATGATCGGAGAGCAGCCGGGCCTCGCTCGGACCGATCTTCCGGCCCATGTGGGCCACGTACTTCTGCACCCAACCGGGCAGATGCTCATCGCGCAGTCGGTCGCTCGTGAACACCAGCCCCCCGTTCTTGGTGATCGTTTTCGCGAAACTGCGCCGTCCATCCACCTTCTTGTGCTTATAGCAGATGACCAGGATGGTGCTTGGGATCGGTTTGTTGACGTACGATTCCAGTTTCTCCAGCTGATCGATCCGCCAGCTCTGGGCCTCGCGCAGCACCACAAGTTGGCGCTCGCCCATCATCGGATACCGGAGGCAAACGTCCCGCACCCCGTCGGGATCGGTGTCCCGCGCATAGACCACGGTCAGGTCGAAATCGCGGGCATGTTCCTCCACGACCGTTCGCTCGAGTTCACCGGCGATCCGGTCCACGAAGAAGGGCTCCTCACCGTGCAGGAGGTACACCGGGCGATACATCCCGCCGCGCAGTTCCCCCATCACTTTCTTGAACGCGTCCAGCGTGTTCATTCGAACCGGAGGTGTTTGACACTGCGCCCCTCATTGATGATCTCCCTCAGCGATTCGATGCCGATCCGTACATGGGTTTCCACGAAATGCCTGGTCACTTTCGCATCACTGGTGCTCGTCTTCACCCCCCATGGCACCATGGGTTGATCGCTCACCAGCAGCAACGCACCGGTCGGGATCTCATTGGCGAAACCGGTGATGAACAGGGTCGCCGTTTCCATGTCGATCGCCATGCACCGCAGGGTCCGCAGGTGGTCCTTGAACTGGTCGTCATGTTCCCATACCCGTCTGTTCGTGGTGTAGACGGTACCGCTCCAGTAGTCCAGGTCCCGGTCGCGGATCACTCCGGAGACCGCGCGGTGGATCATGAAGGAGGGAAGGGCGGGTACCTGTCCGGGGAGATAGTCGTCGCTGGTCCCTTCTCCGCGGATCGCGGCGATCGGTAGGATGAGATCGCCCAATTGGTTCTTTTTCTTCAGTCCGCCGCACTTTCCAAGGAACAGGGCGGATCGCGGGCCGATGGCACTCAGCAGGTCCATGACCGTGGCTGCATTGGCGCTTCCCATGCCGAAGTTGACCATCACCATGTCCTCAGCGATCGCCACGCGCATCGCACGGTCGGCCGGTCCCATGATGGCCCCCGTCTGCTCGCAGAAGATGTCGAGGTAGTTGTCGAAGTTCGTAAGCAGGATATGCGGCTTGAAAGCCTCCAGCGGCAGACCGGTATACCGGGGCAGCCAGTTCGCGACGATCTCGTGCTTGGTGTGCAATTTTGTGGGGATGAACGGGGATGGCGCGACATTGGACCTGCCGGACCACGGGCTCAAAACTAAGCACGGTCCCGACGGGCCGCTGGTATTCGATCCGGCGCGGAGGAAATGGGTGGCGCTTACGCCGGAGGAATGGGTCCGGCAGCATTTTCTGGCCCATCTCGTCTACGACCTGGGCTGTCCGCTCGCGTTGATCGGTGTTGAACAAAGCCTCCGATTGAACGGACGCGCCAAACGGGCCGATATCGTGGTCCACGATAGGGAAGGGTCGCCACTACTTCTGGTGGAGTGCAAAGCACCAGGGGTCCGACTTGACCGGTCGGTGTTCGAGCAGGCCGCACGGTACAATGTGGTCTTCCATGTACGGTATCTGATCGTCACGAACGGCCGGACGCACTATTGCTGCCTGGTCGACCACGAGCAGGGCGCCGTGACCTTTCTACCACGGTTGCCGGACTATGCGACGATGGGATCGGCCCGCGCCTAATTTTGTCGCATGCGCGGTGCATTGATCCTTCTCATGGCCGGTGGCATCATGGCCGGTCACGCTCAAGGTCCGGTCAAGGTCGGCCTGCAGTTGCAGCGATTCCTACAACGACCACATGAACCCGGAGAGCACGTCGACCTTTTCGTTCGCGGTGATGCGGATGAACTGGCGAGAACGATCGCGGTGCATGGCGGAGTGGTCAAGTTGGCGATGGGGGGGCTCGTGAGCGCTTCGGTTCCCGTGTCCGAAGTGAACGCACTGGTGTCCGAGAAGGCCATTGCAGGATTCGAGTTCGCCCTGGCCCCGGGACGGGCGTTGAACGATAGCATGCGTGTCAAGTGCCACGTGAACGAGATCCATCAGGGCCTTGGTCCGCTGCATGAACCCTACGAGGGTGATGGGGTGCTCCTCGGGATCATCGATACGGGCCTTGACCTTACCCATCCGGACTTCCAGGATGCGCAAGGCCGCACGCGCGTGCTCCATCTCTGGGACCAGAACCTGCCCTACGATGCCCAATGGACGCCGCAACCGTACGGCTACGGGCAGGCGTTCGACAGTACCTCGATCAACGCGGGCGATTGCCCGTCCATCGATCAACCGAACCAATACGGACATGGGACCACCGTGGCGGGCACGGCCGGCGGGAACGGCCTGGCGAACGGCATGCACAAGGGTGTTGCGCCCGGTGCCGACCTGATCATCGTGAACAATGATCTGGGACACGCCAATTGGACCAGCTCCGTGACGGACGCCGTGAAGTATATGTGCGACATCGCCGATCAGCTTGAACGCCCGATCGCCATCAATCTGAGCCTGGGCAGCTACTACGGGAGTCACGACGGCTTGGATGCCGCCGCGCTTTTGATCGACAGTCTTTTGAACGCCAGGCCCGGTCGCGTATTGGTCTGCGCCGCCGGTAACAGTCGTGGTCTGCCACCTTATCATCTCGGCTACCCCATCGGTACGGACACCAGCTACACGTGGTTCCGCTACAAGGCGAACAGCCTGCTGGGCATCGGAGCGGTCTATTTTGAACTTTGGGCCGATACCGCCGATCTGAACGGTGTGCACTTCGGGATGAGCGCGGACCGCCGTTTACCAACCGTGCGCCATCGCTCGGAGCCCACCTGGCGCACGGTGCAGGATGCGCTCGGCCAGCAGGTCGTCGATACGATCTGGTCGTTCTCTGGGGATAGACTGGGAGAAGCCTACTACTATGCCGAACTACGAGGAGGCCAGTATCGCATGGACGTGGCCGTACCCCTGCCGGACAGTTCCTCCTATTATTTCCGGTTCAATGCCACCGGAACGGGGCGCTTCGATGTCTGGAGTGCGGACGCGTTGGGTTCTTCGGCCATACAGAACACGGTGCCGGCCTATGTGCCCGATCAAGCGCTCTATCGCTACCCGGACACACTATGCAAGATCGTCGATAGCTGGGCCTGCTCCGACCAGGTGATCACCGTGGGCAACTACAACAACGAACAGGTCTACATCGACTACAACGGTGCCTTGCAGGACCTGGGTGGCGTGGAAGGTGCCATCGCCAATGCCAGCAGCAACGGTCCCACGCGTGATGGACGGATCAAGCCGGATGTGGTGGCGACCGGAGATGTGACCTTTTCGCCGGCACCCCTGGATTGGATCCAGACGCTGATCGCCACGGAACCGTTCAAGGTCGCTCCCGGTGGCTATCATATTCGGGCCGGAGGGACTTCGATCGCCTCGCCCGTTGTTGCCGGTACGGCCGCCCTCTATCTGCAGAAATGCCCCTATGCCCCCCACAACGAGGTCCGCTCGGCGATCATCAACTCTGCGCAGGGAGATGCATTCACCGGTGTTGTACCGAACGCGCTTTGGGGCCACGGAAAACTCAATGCTTTCGATGCGCTGGTCTTGAGCGACCCCTATACGGAGTTGAGCGTTTTCGGTGATCACGACCTGTGTCCGGGGGACAGCGTGCTTGTTTCCGGGCCTGGCGATATGGTGAGCTACGCATGGAACACGGGCGATACCACGAAGGGGTTCTATCTCCATACGGGAGGACCACTTTGGCTCATCAGCGAGAATGCTTCCGGATGCAAGGCCTGGACCGATACCATCGTGATCGAAATGCACGACACCCCCACGACGCCTGTGATCGTCCAGAACGGGAGCGCGTTGGAAAGCACTCCGGCATTCGCCTACCAGTGGTACTTCGAGAATACGCCGATCGGTGGTGCCGATCAGCAGACCTATGACGCGATGTTCACCGGGAACTATTTCGTGCAGATCGCGGATACCAATGGTTGTACGGCCAATAGCGATACGCTCTTCATACTCGTGACCACCATGCAGTACGACGGCGGTGGTGCTTCATCCCTGTCCGTGTGGCCCGACCCGGCGTCGGATGTGCTCCGTGTGACCGGAGCGGTTCTCGAGGTGGGAACACGTTGTGCCATCCTCGATGCGAACGGGCGGACCGTAAGGCGGCCTCGGCCGGGTGGTTCCTCCGATGGCCGGATGATGGTGGACGTGAGCGGACTGGCCCCGGGTCGGTATTTGCTATGGATCGATCCCAGGCCCACCGGTGCTGCCGTCCTGCCGTTCACGATCGCCCGCTGACCCGGTTCCGTTCGCGGAGCGTGCATCCGGGTCGATACCCCTGATCCTGGGGTCTATCGGTCGACCTGCTCGCCTGCAATGAAGGTGGCGGTCACATGGGTGCGTGACAGGCGTTCCAGCGTTGTACCGATGAGGTCCTGGTCCAACACCACGAAGTCCGCCCATTTGCCGGCCTCCAGGGATCCCAGGTCATTCTCGGTGAACGTGGCGATCGCGTTCCAGATCGTCATTCCGCGCAACGCCTGCATGTCCGAGAGCGCCTCCTCCATGCGGTAGCCGCCATGAGGTCGGCCTTCCGCGTCCACCCGGAACACGGCGGAACGGAAGGTGCCGAGCGGATCGATCGCTTCCACTGGAAAATCGGTGCCCAAGGCCAACAACCCCAACTGTCCGGACAGGCCCGCATAGGCATAGGCGGTCCGGATGCGGTCAGGCCCCAGTCGCGCCTCCGCCCAGGGTGCATCGCTCGTGGCGTGGGTGGGTTGAACACTTGGAATGATGCCGTACTTGCCGAACAGGTCGATGTCCTCTGGATCGATAACCTGGGCATGTTCGATCCGCCATCGCCTATCGTTGGTTCCGCCCAGCTTTTCAGCGTAGGTCCGAAGGACGAGCGAATTGGCCGAATCGCCGATGCAATGGGTGGCCATCTGGAACCCGTTCGCCATGCACCAGTCCGCGATATCCGCGAAATGGTCGGTCGGGGCCAACTGAAGTCCGATCAGATCCGGCCGGTCCGTATAGGGCTGTTTCAGAAGCGCTCCGCGCGACCCAAGGGCGCCGTCGGCATACACCTTGATCGCCCGAACAACAAGGCGATCGGTGATGATCGGCCCCGTTCGTTCGAAATGTGCCAGGCTTGCCCGATCGTCCCGGACCATGGCATAGATCCGGATCTTCAGCTCGCCGCTCTGTTGCATGCGTTCCATCAGGGCGATCGTTCCCGTGTCGAGCCCGGCATCCACCACCATGGTCAATCCAAGGTCCACACAGTCCTGTTGCGCGTCCAGTAGCGCCCTTCTTTTGGTGGCCTCGTCCGCCTGGTCGAACACCTGCTGGAACACGGACACCGCGTTGTCGATCAGCAGTCCCGTCGGTCTTCCGTCCCGTTCCACCAGCATCCCGCCTTCGATCGATCGGTCCGGGTCCAGCCCGGCACGGTCCATGGCCGCCTGGTTGACCACGGCTGCATGTCCGTCCACGCGTTGCAATAGGACTGGCCTGTCCGGAAAGAGCGCGTTCAAACGATCATTGTCGGGTTCGGTCGGCATGGGCCAATCGTTCTGGTCCCATCCGCGCCCCATGATCCACTCCTTCTCCGGATGCGCGTCCGCGAAGGCCCTCGTACGTTGCACGACCTCATCCCAGGTTCGCGTACCGGTCAGGTCGACCTTCTGCTTGTTGAGGCCGTATCCGAGGAAATGACAATGCCCATCGATGAACCCCGGGAATACGATCCTCCCCGCAAGGTCCACGGTCCGGTCCGCACGGTAGCGGTTCATGATCTGGCGTTCAGCCCCCAACTCAATGATCCGTCCATCACGGATCGCCATCGCCTCCACCCGATCGTTCGATCCATCGAGCGTATGGATCGTCCCATTGTGTACGATGAGGTCCACGCGCTGGTCCTTGTACGCACAATGCGAAAGGGACAGACAGGCCAGGAAATAAGAAAGATGGCGGTGGGTCATTGGGGCCGTGGGAAGAGAAAGGGAACATGCCGGATCCTCCACCGCGCAGGGTCGTGCAGGATCAAGGCGGCTATGAGGAGAAAAGGGATCGCCGGGGTCCGATAGCGAACGATCGCACCCATGACGGGCGTGGTGTAGCCGATGACCAACCCGAGGATCGTGATGAACGAGATCAGGAAGAACAGGATGGCCGGGTCGTTCGGTCCGAGGATCCGTCGATGGCCGATCAGCAGTGCGACCAACACCACAAGGATCATGACGTTCTCCGCCGCCGCCGCCCAACCCAGCAATCCGTCCGCAGGGTGGACAAGCGGGCCGAGCAAGGTGATGTACAATGCGTATGGGGCGAACCGGATGAAACTCCCGGGATCGGGTCGCAAGGGAGGCGGGGGGACATAGCTTCCGCTGGACGCCTCGGTGGCCAGACCGATGAAATCCTGGTGCTTCCAATAGATGATATCGAGCAGGTCGAAACCGGGGAGGAGGCGCTGTATGTTCGTCCCGATGAGGAAGAAGACGGCCAGTACGGTGGTGAACTTCAACAAGGTATGCCCGGGTTTTCGGAAGCACCAGGCCATCGCGATGAAACCCGGCAACATGCTCAGCAACACATAGAACTTCAGGAAGAACAGAAACGTTGCGGTCATCAGGATCACGGGGAGGCCTGTCCAGCGGAGTTCGCCACGCATCCATCGCATGCCCTGCCACAACAGGAGCCCGATGCCGAAGAACACAAGACTCTCCTTGATGACCCCGCTTCCCCAGTAGAGCACGGAAGGCGTGCCATGGACCAGAACGAACAGGGTCCGCTCCTGGCCGGGGAAATGGGGAAGGAAGGCCCTCAGGATGGCGGTGAGCCCGATGAGCCCCAGAAAGGCGGCCACCACCATGTGGACCGGGAAATGACCGAAGGAGAACAGGCGGACAAGGGCATTGAACCGGATCATCGTGTGGGAGTCGTTGTACAGGTTACCCTCGTATTCCCTGAACCAGTTGTTCATTTGTCGATAGTAGGTCTCCGTGAAGTGGTCCGTATCATTGGCCACGCCGGTCACCATCCGTACGAAGTCTCCCGGTGCACCCGGCAACGCAGAGTACATCACGGCACTGTCGTCAAAGAATTTGAAGATATCCGCCGCCTGACGGTCCGGATAGTGATGGGTGTAGGTCCACCATATCGCGCAGCTGGCCGCACATTTCAGGACCAGGACGATCGCCGTGGCTCTTCGACCGATCCCTGTGAGGTCGAAGAACTTTCCCGAGCGCACCACCAGCAAGGCCAGCGCCAGATATCCGATGGCCAGGAACGCGCCGAGCACGGCCGGAAGTTAGAGATCCCCGGATCGGCCGGCGCGGGTGGTCTTGTCCGTGATCCGACCTTTCTTTGTGGCCTGAATGGCTGCACGGAACACACCCAGAACATCGGACCCGGATCTGCTGGCGGCGGATAGGGACATCGCACGCAAGCTTGGTCTTTTGGACGACGAGTTCGATCGCATCCATGAGATCCTCGGCCGCGCTCCGAATTTCATCGAGCTCAGCATTTTCAGTGCGATGTGGAGCGAACATTGCTCCTACAAGAACTCGATCGCGTTGCTGAAGACCCTACCCCGTTCGGGCCCGAAACTGCTGGCCGAGGCGGGGCAGGAGAACGCCGGTCTCGTCGATATCGGAGATGGTCTGGCTTGCGCCTTCAAGATCGAAAGCCACAATCACCCCAGTGCCATCGAGCCCTACCAGGGTGCCGCCACGGGTGTCGGTGGTATCAATCGCGACATTTTCACGATGGGCGCACGGCCCATCGCGCAGCTCAATTCATTGCGCTTCGGCGATATCACGAGCGATTCCCGGGCCCGCTGGCACATGCGCGGTGTGGTGAAAGGGATCGGCGACTATGGGAATGCGTTCGGCGTGCCGGTACTGGGAGGCGAGGTCGGTTTCGATCCCTGCTATTCCACCAACCCGCTGGTGAATGCCATGAGCGTGGGCGTGGTGCGTACCGATCGGATCATCAGTGCGACCGCGCACGGTGTGGGCAACCCGGTGTTCATCGTCGGATCGTCAACAGGCAAGGACGGCATCCATGGTGCATCCTTCGCCAGCAAGGACATTACCGATACGAGCATGGACGACCTGCCCGCCGTCCAGGTGGGCGACCCGTTCATGGAGAAACTCCTGCTGGAGGCCTCCCTGGAGCTGGCTGCCACGGATGCCCTCATCGGCATGCAGGACATGGGCGCGGCGGGCATCATATGCAGCACCAGTGAAATGAGTGCCAAAGGCGGGGCGGGCATGGATGTGCACCTTGATCGCGTGCCCACCAGGCAGATGGGGATGCGCCCTTGGGAGATACTCCTCAGCGAATCACAGGAGCGCATGTTGGTCGTGGTGAAAAGAGGACGTGAGAAGGAGGTTTCGGACATTTTCACCAAATGGGACCTCAACTGCGTCCACATCGGTGATGTCACCGAGGGTGGTACGCTGCGTTTCTTCATGCACGGCGACCTGGTGGCAGAGGTGCCTGCGGAAAGCCTCGTACTCGGTGGCGGAGCCCCCGTCTATGTGAGGGAGGCCCGGGAACCGGCCTACATCGCGGAGAACCGGAAGTTCGACGCGGCCTCGGTGGCGGAACCGGATGACCTCAAGGCGATCGGACTGGACCTGCTCACCAGCCCGACCATTGCCAGCAAACGTTGGGTCTATGAGCAGTACGATACCATGGTGCGCACGAACAACATGGGCACGAACGCCCCCAGTGATGCGGGGCTGGTCTGGCTGCGTGAGGGTGACAAGGCCTTGGCCGTGACGGTGGACTGCAATTCCCGTTACGTGCACGCCGACCCCTACACCGGTGCCATGATCGCGGTTTGCGAAGCCGCCCGTAACATCGCCTGCGCAGGTGCGGTGCCCTGCGGGGTGACCAACTGCCTCAACTTCGGGAACCCCTACGATCCGGAGGTCTACTGGCAGTTCAGCGAGGCTGTGCGTGGCATGGGGGATGCCTGCCGGGCATTGGATACGCCGGTCACCGGTGGGAATGTCAGCTTCTACAACCAGACCGTTGGCGCCGACCGCACTGTTCCTGTCTTTCCAACTCCTACGATCGGCATGGTGGGCGTGCTGAAGAGCGCCAACGGACACATGGGCCTTGCCCTCAAGAACAAGGGCGATCTGCTCTTTCTGCTGGGCCGCTCCACGGACGACATGGCCTGCAGTGAATACCTCCTGCGACATCATGGCATCTCGAGATCGCCCGCGCCGTATTTCAACATCGAGGAGGAGACTCGATTGCATACCATGTTGCTCATCCTAATCCGCAAGGGCGTGATCAACGCAGCGCACGATGTGAGCGACGGCGGTCTGTGGACGACCCTGGTGGAGATGGGCCTGCCCAACGGGTTGGGGTTCGACATCGTTACCGATAGCGAGGTGCGCCCGGACGCCTTCCTGTTCGGCGAAGGGCAGGGGAGGGCCGTGGTGGCCGTGAACGAGGAGATGGAGGATGAATTCCTGGACCTCATGCGCGCCAGTCAGGTACCCTGCGTCCTGCTCGGACACACGACCAAGGGAAAAATGGTGGTCGACGATGCCCGTTTCGGATTTATCGAGGATGCGCGAAGGATCTACGAGGAGGCCGTTCCAAGAGCAATGGCCGAACCTTGAGCCGTTGTGGATGTTCCAGGAGCAAAGGAGATGTCATTACCTGCATTGATCGGCCACCGCCCAAGGATGGGTGCGCTTGCACCCCGTTTCCGCTATGTGCTTCAGGATCGCCGTGATGCCGACCTGGTATCCCTGAAGGGCCAGGTGGTCGTCCTGTGTTCCGTACCGAGCCTCGATACATCGACTTGCGCATTGGAGACCCGTACGTTCGACCAGCGAGCCGCCGGCCTGGGTGCCACGGTGCTGATCGCCAGCATGGACCTCCCCTTCGCCATGAAGCGGTTCTGTGTCGCGGAAGGGATCGGGAACGTCACCACAGGAAGCGATTTCCGATATCGGGACATGCACGACGGCTGGGGCGTGGGCATAGCCGAGGGACCCATGCAGGGCACCCTGGCGCGGGCGGTATGGGTGATCGACAAGGATGGCGTCATCCGCTACGAGGAACTGGTCCCGGAACTTGGCAGGGAGCCGGATTACGACGCAGCCCTGTCCGCCGCGAAGGCCCTGGTCCGACCCCCGTTCAACCGTGCGTAGGACGCACCCTGGTGTTCAATTGGGCGTCGAGCACATAGAGGATACCAGAGATCACGGCACCACCGATGAGCGTGGTCCGCAGTGTGCTGGAAATGCTCGTCATGTCCGGTAGATGATCCATCAACAGGGCGATCCATCCGGTCGATGACCCGTTCCCCGGCAGCATCACGGCCAGCAGGATGGAACCCATGGCCGCCAGACCGATCAAGATCCATTGCCATCGTGCCAGGAGCGGAGCCGGAACGGTCCGGATCTCAGCCTTGTCCGCCAACTGTGCGAGTATCCGTGCATGAAGGTGGGAGGGGGCCCGTTCAGGGCCGACCTCTTGGAACAGGTCCTCTAGCGCTCTGTCCGCGGGGTTCATTCGGTCCTTAGCGTCCATACTTCCTCTTTCAAATGTTCTTGCAGGATCTCGAGCATCTTCTTCCTGCTGCGGTGCAGCTTCACCTTCACATTGGACGCGGACAGTCCCGTGGCGGTTACGATCTCGTCCACGCTCATCTCGTGAAGGTAATGGAAGGTCACGACGGCGGCATCCTCCGGCGTCAATCGGGACAGCGCGTGCTCCAACGCCCGACGCCGATCGCTGGTCGTTCCTTGGGCTTCCGATCCGGGTTCTCCGGGGCGGCCTTCCACCTCATCCAGGGACCGGTCCTCCGTTCGCCGTAGCCGCGACCGACTGATCGCCGTACGGTAGGCCACACTGTAAAGCCAGGTACTGAAACGTGACCCACCCTGGAACGTATGGAGCCCCCGGATGGCTTTCAGGAACGTGTCCTGCGTGGCCTCCTCGGCGTCCATGTCGTTCCGGAGAATGCGGTGCGTCACAGTGTACACCATGTGCTGGTACTGGCCCACGAGCCAAGCGATCGCGCGTTGGTCACCCGTTCGTGCAAGTGTTATGGCCCGGTCTTCTTCCAAGGTGACAGTGCCGCCATGTGACGCGGCAGCCCCGTTGCCGGTTACACGAATATCAATGTTGCAAGGAGATCCCGGCCGGCATTCGGATGAACGGCGCAACTGGCATCCGGCCGGTCTAAGAACCGACAGCGCGTGGATCGTAACCTCACTTCCTTGCTTGGCGTCACATGAGCGGACCAAAAGACCGACCATACCATGGATTCACCAGCAGCAGAGGTCATCGTACCTATCATCTTCTTCGCCACCATCTTCGGCATCGTGTATCTCGCCGTCATGTCCAAGTACCGGCAACGGATGGCGATGATCGAGAAAGGGATCGCACCTGCGGACATGATCGAGAAGCGCGATCCGGAACGTGCGCTCAAGTGGGGTATGGTTTCCGTGGGTGTCGGGATCGGACTGTTCATCGGTTACCTTCTTGACACGTACGTGATGTCGGACCAGGATTCCCCATTGCCCTACTTCATCGCGGTCACGCTCTGCGCGGGTGCGGCACTGATCTGGAGCTACAACATCGTTCGTCGCAAGCAACAGGGGTAGTTCATCAGCGACGGAAGGGGGCACGGCGGGGTCGAACGACCTCGCCGTTGTCGTTCGACCCGGTACCTTCGCGGGATGCGCGGTGTGGGGAACCTCCTTCGGATGGTCAGCGCCGTGGCCTTCTGGTCGATCGTCATCAGTTTCCTTTGGGTCGCGGCGCTTGCTCTGCTCGATCCACCCGTTACATGGACCATGTGGCAGCGCGCGTTCGCTGGTCAGCACGTCGAACGGTCCTGGCGTGATCTGGACGAGGTGGCCCATACGATGCCACTGGCGGTGATCGCCGCAGAGGACCAGAAGTTCATGGACCATTGGGGATTCGACCTGGAGGCCATCGAGAAGGCGATGCGCACCAATGCGAGGCGCAACGGGAAGCGCATCCACGGGGGAAGCACCATCAGCCAGCAGACGGCGAAGAACGTCTTTCTCTGGCAGGGTAGGAACCTTTTGCGCAAGGGCGTCGAAGCGTGGTTCACGCTGCTGGTGGAGACGCTTTGGAGCAAGCAACGCATCGTCGAGGTCTATCTCAATGTTGCCGAGACGGGTCCCGGGCTGTTCGGCGTCGAGGCGGCCGCCCAACATTGTTTCAAGCGTCCGGCCGTTCGGCTCGACGCGTCCCAGGCGGCCCTTATCGCCGCCACGCTGCCTGCTCCCGGTCGCTATAGTTGTGAACGTCCGTCCAACTATGTGCGGAAGCGTCAGGGTTGGATCTTGAGACAGATGCGCAACCTGGGTGACGTCCTGGCGACGGATCTGGGGCCACCGGAACGCAAACCGTAGTGATCGCCCCTAGGCCGGAGCCTTTTTCAAGTGGACCGTCTGCGTCGGAAAAGCGAATTCCAATCCGTTCGCATTGAATGCCTTGAGGACCTCGATGCTCATGAAGCTTTGGGTCAGGAAGATGTCCTGTTCCTTCCGGATGTAGTAGATGAAAAGGATCCCCAGGGAGAAGTCGCCGAACGTGTTGAAACTGATGAGATGGTCCGGTTCCAACTTGTCCTGGTTCGCCTGGATCATCCCTTCCAGGACCTGAAGCGCGAGTTCGATGCGCTCGGCGGGTGTGTCATAGGTCAGCCCCAGTTGGTGGACCACCTTGCGACTGGGCTCGGCGGTCACGTTCTCGACGATGCTGTCGGTGAACTTGTGGTTCGGGATCGTGAGCAATCGGCCTTCGAGGGTCCGGATCCGGGTGCTGCGGATGCCCACTTCGGTCACGATCCCATCGAAGCCTTCGATCTTGATCCGGTCATTGACCATGAAAGGTTTGTCCACGAACACGGAGATCCCGCCGAAGATGTTGCTTACGGTGTCCTTGGCGGCCATCGCCAGCGCCAATCCGCCCAGTCCCAATCCTGCGAGGAGTGCGCCCACATTGTACCCCGCGCTGTTCAGGGCCACCAGGACGCCCAGCACCCAGATGATGGAACGCGATCCTTTGCGGATCACCGGAAGTAGCTGGTCGTCGAGATCGCTTTTGGATCGTTCTACGATGGGCCGGAGGTAGTGATCGATCAACGCTACGGAGACCCTGGCGGCAAGCCAGGTCAGTACCAGGGCGATCGCGGCACGGAAGGCCTCGGCGCTCCAATTCGAGAGGGTCTGCGACATGTGAAGGCGCTCGACCGCGTACCGGAGGCCGGTCACACCCACGAGTGCGACCACAGGACCCTCCAACGCATCGAGCAACAGGTCGTCAAGTCGCGTAGATGTTCGGGAGACGATCCTCCGCAGCACCTTGCCGATCGTCCAATAGAGCGTCTTTGCGGCCAGTACGGCCCCCAGAGCGATCCCAAGGGCGATCGCCCATTCGCCGAACGTGTTCGAATAGAAGGTCCGTTCCCAAAAGGTGTCCATGTCTCGGTAATATTGGGGGCAGGTGCTGCGAGCGCGGCACCTTGTGCGGCGAAGGTAGACCGAACGAAAAGAGGGCATGGCCTTGGAGCAGGATATGAAAAGCAGCGACCTGGTGTTGATCACTGGTGCGAGCAGGGGGATCGGTGCGGAGACCGCCCGTGCCTTGGTCGCTGACCATGGAACGCAGGTCCTTCTCGTGTCGCGTAACGGCGAACTCTTGGCGGACGTGGCGTCCTCGTGCTCCGATCCCACCAAGGTGGAGATCTTGGCGCTGGACCTGGCCAGTGCTGATGCTGTGCCGAGGGTTGATGAACGTGTGGGTCAGCGTCGATTGCGCGCGATCATCAACAACGCGGGCCTTTTCCGGACCAGGAACCTGGGTCAATGGACACTTGCCGACCTGGAGGAGCTCTTCCGGATCAATGCGCACGTACCGTTCCTTTTGGCACAGGCCCTTGCCGATCGATTGGAGGGCGAGCCGCAGGGCCATGTCGTCAACATCGGAAGCATGGGTGGTGTGCAGGGGAGTGTGAAATTCCCCGGACTGTTGGGGTATAGTGCCAGCAAGGCCGCGTTGGCTGGCTACACGGAGTGCCTGGCCGAGGAATTGCGCAAAAGGGGTATCGCCTGCAACTGCCTGGCTTTGGGCTCGGTGGATACGGAGATGCTGAGGCAGGCATTTCCGGATCATCAGGCTGGGCTCACCGCTTTGGAGATGGGCCGCTATGTGGCGCGGTTCGCCTTGGAAGGGCATAAGTATTTCAACGCCAAGGTGTTACCTGTATCGACGCGCACACCCTGAAGAGGTACTGGAAAAATTTCTTTACCAATGCTTGGAGTTGAATAGTATAGCGCTACATTTGCAGCCGCTTTTTACGGAAACGTTCTTTGAAGCACCCCGCAGAGAGGGGATGGTAGCCGAAAGGCGGGGTGTTGAAAAACACTCTTGAAGGTGTTTGCCGGATCATTACGGCATGCTTACTTTTGCCGTCCCTTTGAAAGTCGCATCGGCGACCGAGGGTTGACTTGAGACGATCGTGCAACGGGCGGAAGCCCGGAACGCATAACGTTCTTTGACCTATTGTCCATTCTGAGAACAGCAGAAGGTCCTCTCGATCGAACGATCGAGGAAGAAGACCTCGTCATGGCCAAGGATCCTACTTCTACAACGGAGAGTTTGATCCTGGCTCAGGATGAACGCTAGCGGCAGGCTTAACACATGCAAGTCGAGGGGCAGCGCGATGTAGCAATACATTGGCGGCGACCGGCGCACGGGTGCGTAACACGTATGCAACCTGCCCCATACTGGGGGATAGCCCGGAGAAATCCGGATTAATACTCCATAACAACCGGGAAGGCATCTTCCTGGCTTGAAAGCTCCGGCGGTATGGGATGGGCATGCGCCCCATTAGTTTGTTGGTGAGGTAACGGCTCACCAAGGCTACGATGGGTAGGGGGCCTGAGAGGGTTATCCCCCACACTGGTACTGAGACACGGACCAGACTCCTACGGGAGGCAGCAGTGAGGAATATTGCGCAATGGAGGCAACTCTGACGCAGCCATGCCGCGTGCAGGAAGACGGCCCTACGGGTTGTAAACTGCTTTTATCCGGGAAGAAACCCCAGGACGTGTCCTGGGTTGACGGTACCGGAGGAATAAGCACCGGCTAACTCCGTGCCAGCAGCCGCGGTAATACGGAGGGTGCAAGCGTTATCCGGATTCATTGGGTTTAAAGGGTGCGTAGGCGGAGCGGTAAGTCAGTGGTGAAATCCTGCAGCTCAACTGTAGAATTGCCATTGATACTGCCGCTCTTGAGTGCGCTTGACGTGGGCGGAATGTGCCGTGTAGCGGTGAAATGCTTAGATATGGCACAGAACACCAATTGCGAAGGCAGCTCACGAAGGCGATACTGACGCTGAGGCACGAAAGCGTGGATCGAACAGGATTAGATACCCTGGTAGTCCACGCCGTAAACGATGATCACTCGTCATTGGCGATACACTGTCAGTGACCTAGCGAAAGCGTTAAGCGATCCACCTGGGAGTACGACCGCAAGGTTGAAACTCAAAGGAATTGACGGGGCCCGCACAAGCGGTGGAGCATGTGGTTTAATTCGATGATACGCGAGGAACCTTACCAGGGCTCGAACGCACGACGACAGGCGCGGAAACGTGCTCTTCTTCGGACGGCGTGCGAGGTGCTGCATGGCTGTCGTCAGCTCGTGCCGTGAGGTGTCGGGTTAAGTCCCATAACGAGCGCAACCCCTACCTCTAGTTGCCAGCGGGTAATGCCGGGGACTCTAGAGGAACTGCCCGTGTAAACGGTGAGGAAGGTGGGGACGACGTCAAGTCATCACGGCCCTTACGTCCTGGGCTACACGTGCTACAATGGCGAGGAACAAAGGGATGCTACCGCGCGAGCGGATGCCGATCTCTAAAACTCGTCTCAGTTCGGATCGGAGTCTGCAACCCGACTCCGTGAAGCTGGAATCGCTAGTAATCGCATATCAGCCATGATGCGGTGAATACGTTCCCGGGCCTTGTACACACCGCCCGTCAAGCCATGGAAGCCGGGGGTGCCTGAAGTCGGTGACCGCAAGGAGCTGCCTAGGGCAAAACCGGTGACTGGGGCTAAGTCGTAACAAGGTAGCCGTACCGGAAGGTGCGGCTGGAACATCTCCTTTTTTGAGAATTTGGTCAACTTGGTCTTCGTTTTCACCTCCGGGTGGATCCGACCTTCGCTGTCTCGGATGGATGATATTAACGGTGCCACATCCGTGACCGTCTCCTAGTCCTGTAGCTCAGTTGGTTAGAGCGCTACACTGATAATGTAGAGGTCCGCAGTTCAAATCTGCGCAGGACTACCAGGGATCGGGAACGGGGAATTAGCTCAGCTGGCTAGAGCACCTGCTTTGCAAGCAGGGGGTCATCGGTTCGAATCCGATATTCTCCACCATGGCGCGCCGAACTTCGCTTTCCAGCGGAACAACGCGGCCTGCCCATCCAGGGCATCGTTCTTTGACTTGTTGTTAGACCGACCAAGACAGACCGAGAGATCGGTCCACCGAGCAAGAGACCTCTAAGGTTGAAAAGTTACTAAGGGCGTACGGTGGATGCCTTGGCTCTCAGAGGCGATGAAGGACGCGATAGGCTGCGATAAGCCGCGGGGAGGTGCATAATGACCTGTGATCCGCGGATCTCCGAATGGGGCAACCCACCCGGTTGAAGACCGGGTACCCTGAAAAGGGAGCTAACCCAGGGAACTGAAACATCTAAGTACCTGGAGGAAAAGAAAACAATCAGTGATCCCCCTAGTAGTGGCGAGCGAAAAGGGGACAGCCCAAACCGGTGCCGTTCCGGCGGTGCCGGGGTTGTAGGACCACATCGTGGAATCCAAATGCATAGTGGAACCCTTCTGGAAAGTTGGACCATAGCGGGTGATAGTCCCGTACACGGAATGCATTTGGTACCTAGTGGTATCCTGAGTAGGGCGGGACACGTGAGATCCTGTCCGAACCCGCCAGAACCATCTGGCAAGGCTAAATACTCCTGAGAGACCGATAGCGAACCAGTACTGTGAAGGAAAGGTGAAAAGCACCTCGAACAGAGGAGTGAAATAGACCCTGAAACCGTACGCTTACAAGCGGTCGGAGTCCCGTTTCGACGGGATGACGGCGTGCCTTTTGCATAATGAGCCTACGAGTTGCTCGTCACTGGCAAGGTTAGGGATACTGTCCCGGAGCCGAAGCGAAAGCAAGTCTTAACAGGGCGTGTAGTCAGTGGCGGCAGACGCGAAACCTGAGTGATCTAATCATGGCCAGGATGAAGTCCCGGTAACACGGGATGGAGGTCCGAACTGGTAGACGTTGAAAAGTCTTCGGATGAGCTGTGATTAGGGTGAAAGGCTAATCAAACTGGGAGATAGCTCGTACTCTTCGAAATGCCTTTTGGGGCAGCCTCGGATGTACTGTTGTGGAGGTAGAGCTACCGATCGGGCTAGGGGCTTCACCGCCTACCAAACCCGGACAAACTCCGAATGCCACAACATCATTATCCGGGAGTGAGCGCGCGGGTGCTAAGGTCCGTGCGCGAGAGGGAAATAACCCAGACCATCGGCTAAGGTCCCCAAGTACACGCTAAGTTGATCTAACGAGGTCGGACTGCATTGACAGCTAGGATGTTGGCTTGGAAGCAGCCATTCATTTAAAGAGTGCGTAACAGCTCACTAGTCGAGCGGTCCGGCATGGATAATGATCGGGCATCAAGTGTGTCACCGAAGCTGTGGGCCCGTCGCAAGACGGGCGGTAGAAGAGCATTCCGGTCTGCGTCGAAGGCGTGTCGTGAGGCATGCTGGAGCGTCCGGAAAAGAAAATGTAGGCATAAGTAACGATAAGGCAGGTGAAAAACCTGCCCGCCGATAGACCAAGGGTTCCTGATCAACGTTAATCGGATCAGGGTTAGTCGGGTCCTAAGGTGTAGCCGACAGGCGAAGCTGATGGCCAGCAGGTCAATATTCCTGCACCGACTTGCATTGCGACGGGGTAACGAAGGAGTGAAAGGTCCGCGCATGAACGGTATGTGCGTTGAAGGGCGTAGGTATAGGGCTGGTAGGCAAATCCGCCGGCCTTGCTGAAACCTGACAGTACCGCGAGCCCTCGGGCAAGCGGATAGTGACCCTAATCAGACTTCCGAGAAAAACCTCTAAGCTTCAGATGCAAGCCGCCCGTACCGCAAACCGACACAGGTGGTCAAGGAGAGTATCCTGAGGCGCTCGAGTGATCCGTGGCTAAGGAACTAGGCAAATTAACCGCGTAACTTCGGAATAAGCGGTACCCTGCGCAAGTAGGGTCTCAGTGAAATGGCTCAGGCGACTGTTTAACAAAAACACATGGCTCTGCAAAATCGAAAGATGAAGTATAGGGCCTGACACCTGCCCGGTGCTGGAAGGTTAAGAGGAGATGTCAGCCGCAAGGAGAAGCATTGAATCGAAGCCCCAGTAAACGGCGGCCGTAACTATAACGGTCCTAAGGTAGCGAAATTCCTTGTCGGGTAAGTTCCGACCTGCACGAATGGTGTAACGATCTGAGCACTGTCTCAGCCACGAGCTCGGTGAAATTGTAGTAGCGGTGAAGATGCCGCTTACCCGCAACGGGACGGAAAGACCCTGCACCTTTACTATAGCTTCACATTGACATCGGCTGACCGATGTAGGATAGGTGGGAGACTTTGAAGCTGCGTCGCTAGGCGTGGTGGAGTCAACGTTGAAATACCACCCTTTGTTTATTTGATGCCTAATCCCAGAAATACAGGAAACAGTGTTGGTGGGTAGTTTGACTGGGGTGGTCGCCTCCAAAAGAGTAACGGAGGCTTCAAAGGTACCCTCAGCACGCTTGGTAACCGTGCGTAGAGTATATTGGCAAAAGGAGCTTGACTGTGAGACCGACAAGTCGATCAGGTAGGAAACTAGGACATAGTGATCCGGTGGTTCCATATGGAAGGGCCATCGCTCATAGGATAAAAGGTACTCCGGGGATAACAGGCTGATCATTCCCAAGAGCTCATATCGACGGAATGGTTTGGCACCTCGATGTCGGCTCGTCACATCCTGGGGCTGGAGAAGGTCCCAAGGGTTCGGCTGTTCGCCGATTAAAGTGGCACGCGAGCTGGGTTCAGAACGTCGTGAGACAGTTCGGTCCCTATCTGTTGCGGGCGTTAGAAGTTTGAGGGGAGCTACCATTAGTACGAGAGGACCGTGGTGGACGAACCGCTAGTGTACCAGTTGTGGCGCCAGCTGCATCGCTGGGTAGCTATGTTCGGATGGGATAAGCGCTGAAAGCATCTAAGCACGAAGCCCACCCCGAGATGAGACTTCTTCTAAGGGTCGTGGAAGACTACCACGTTGATAGGCCACAGGTGTAAAGTCAGCAATGGCAAAGCCGAGTGGTACTAATTACCCGTCGACTTACAACACAGAACGATCTTGCGTGGAACGATCCCTCGTCCGTCTGGTCCGGTCTAACATCAAGTTGAAATCGCACACACGATTTCAGGTGACTATTGCGGTGAGGTCCACCTCTTCCCATTCCGAACAGAGAAGTTAAGCTCACCAGCGCAGATGGTACTGGGCCACAAGCCTGGGAGAGTATGTCGTCGCCGATCTGAGCCCCGTCCAGCAATGGACGGGGCTCTTTTTTTATCCTTGCGGTCCAGCGATATGAGGCCCCATCTCCTGTTCACTCTCCTGGCCCCGGCACTTCCAGGGGCTCTCCAGGCCCAAGCCATCCATGGCCGGTTCGATCCACCCGCGCATCAGGACGCGTATATCAGGCTGCATGGTACACGCGGCACGGCGCATCCGGTCATAGATTCTGCGCGCGTGGATGGCAGAGGAGCCTTCAGCTTCGCGCAGGTCCAACGGGTCACGGGATTCTATCAACTGTCCGTGAACGACAGCGACCGGGTGGACCTCATCCTCGATCAACGCGAGCCGGAAGTGGTGCTGATCTTGAACGGCTCGCCGCTTCAGGACCATGTGCTGTTCCAACGCTCGGTCGAGAACCAACGCCTGTGGGAATACAAGGCGGCCAGCCGTGAGGCCCAGGCGTTGATCGCTGCTTCCGAGACCGAGAAGGGCGGACTGGATCCACTCCGCGACCTTGATCGCATCCATGCCCTCGATAGTATCGAAGCGTATGTGCGAACGGCCAAACAGGCCCGATTGGCCGCGCTTCTGGCCCAAGCTCCAGAAAGTTTTTTCGCCAAGGTCGTCGCGGCCAGTCAGCGGGTGGAGGCTGCACAACAGAAGGGACCAATGGCCGTGGCGCGGGGATTCGACCTGAGCGACCCGTCCCTGCTGCGCAGCTCGGCCTACCCGCAGGCCGTCATGACCTTTCTACGGAATCTCGACGCCGTATCCGAGGAACAGTTCGTGAACGCGGCGGATACGCTCATGCACCTTGCCTCGGGCAACGCGGAATGCCGCAGTTACATGCTGGAGCAATTGTTGGAACTTTTCGCGACGTACGGACCGGACATGGCCTTGCGGCACCTGGTGGACCGCTATCTCGAGAAGGGCTCGGACCTTGGTGGCATATCCAAGGAGACCCTTGCCCGTGTGCGGGAGGCGCAACGCATGACGATGGGTGCGATGGGGCCGGATATCCCCCTTCCCTTTCCAGGCGACGATACTACATGGCTGAGTGCCATGATGCAGGGACACCCCTACACGTTATTATTCTTCTATTCGAGCACCTGCGACCATTGCCACGCGCAAATGCCGGGTGTGGTGGACCTGTACGAACGGTTCGGAGCGAAAGGGCTGCAGGTCGTGGGTGTCGCGATCGATGAATCCGAAGAGGATTTTCACCGCGCGATCACTGACAACCACTTGACCTGGCCCTGTTTCTCGGAACTACGTGGCTGGGGAAGTCCAGCGGCCAAGGCATACGCAGTGCAAGCACTGCCCAGTTTTTTCCTGCTGGCCCAGGATCGCCGCATTGTCGGCAAACCCTACGATGCCGTTGAAGCGATGGATGAGTTGAAGGGTCTGCTCAAATGACCGGTGCGGCGGGAAGCACCCACTGCCGTGACGCTGGAAGGTCTTTCAGGGGCTGCGGTTCTCTTCGGAACAGCCCGAACATGCTCGATCCCGATCCGCTCATCGCCGCATAGCTTGCCCCGGCGAGGTAAAGCGCATCGCGCATACTTGCGAGTTCAGGATATGCCGCGAACACCGGCACCTCCAGGTCGTTCGTCAACCGGTCCCTCCATTCCTGGATAGGCCGACGAAGGATCCCGATCAGGTCCACCTCCGTCCCGGATGGATGCACGTTGCCGAACGCTTCGGCCGTGCTTACATGGATCCCTGGATCGATCAGGAGGAACCAGTGGCCACTGAGGTCCAGGTCCACCGGCTCCAGGACCTCTCCTCTTGACAGGGCCAGGCACGGTCGATGCTCGAGGAAGAAGGATGTATCACTGCCCAGTCGGGCCGCATATCCCCGGAGTGCCTCCTTCGAAAGTTCCAGTCCGAGCATCGCATCAAGTAGCAGCAGCATTCCGGTGCCATCGCTGGATCCGCCGCCAAGGCCGCCACCGACAGGGATCATTTTGTGAAGGTGCGCGCGAATACCGGGGAGGTGAAGGTCCTCATGGATGGATCCGGCCGCCCTGACGATCAGGTCCTCGTCGGGTCTACCGGGAACGTCCCGTCCGGTGCGTACCAGACTGACCGTGCCGTCGGGAAGGTCCGTGTCGACCACCGCTTCCAGAATATCGTACAGGGGGATGGGCAGCAACACCGATCGGATATCGTGATAGCCGTCGTTCCTGCGCCGGACCACGTTCAGGCCGAGGTTGATCTTGGCATGAGGAAAGCGGACCATGGGGGTTCTGGGTTCCTTCGGTGAAGTGGGGTCGGCGGGCTAATTTCGCCCTTCCAACCGTTCCGCATGCAGACGTTCCTCGAATTCGAGAAACCGGTCCAGACGCTCGTCGAACAGATCGACAAGTTGAAGGAAGTGGCTGAAAAAGGGGAGGTGGACGTTTCCGCCACGCTCAAGGACCTGGAAAAGAAACTGGTGCAGGTGCGCAAGGAGCTCTATGGTGACCTGACACCCTGGCAACGGGTGCAGGTAAGCCGACATCCCGAGCGCCCCTACACCCTGCACTACATCCAGAAGCTTAGCGAGGGAAGCTTCATCGAATTGCATGGAGACCGGACCGTGCGGGACGATAAGGCGATGGTGGGTGGGTTCGGGATGCTTGCCGGGCGTTCCGTGATGTTCATCGGTCAGCAAAAAGGCGTCAACACCAAGATGCGGCAATACCGCAACTTCGGCATGGCCAATCCGGAGGGCTATCGCAAGGCCTTACGCCTTATGAAACTGGCCGAGAAATTCGGCAGGCCGGTGGTGACCTTCATCGATACCCCGGGGGCTTTCCCGGGTCTGGAAGCGGAAGAACGGGGTCAAGGTGAGGCCATCGCTCGAAACCTGTTCGAGATGATGCGGCTTCGCGTACCCGTGGTCTGTATCATCATCGGTGAAGGGGCCAGTGGTGGGGCCCTGGGGATCGGTATCGGCGACAAGGTGCTCATGTTGGAGAACGCCTGGTACTCGGTCATCAGCCCGGAGAATTGTTCGACGATCCTCTGGCGGACCTGGGATTTCAAGGAGAAGGCCGCCCAGGCATTGAAGCTGACCGCGGAGGATATGCTGGCGAACAAGCTGATCGACGGGATCGTACCGGAACCTCTTGGTGGTGCGCATACGGATCCGGACAAGGCGGCTGAAATGGTCAAGGCAGAGGTGGTGAAGTGGCTGGACAAGCTGGGCAAGACGGACGCCGACAAGCTTGTCGAAAGACGGATCCGCAAATTTTGCAACATGGGTGTGGTGGAACGCGCCAAGCCGGCTTCCCGATCCAAGAAGAGCGAGAAGGCTAAGGCTCCCGATTGAACAACGCTCCTATGTGGTTCGCGGACCCCAGGAGGGAGATCCCCCCCAGCGTTGTTCCCGTGGTCGGGTCCAGGCGAACGATCGTTTGGCCGTCGAGGGCGAGCAACTCCCCGTTCGCAGCATCGTAGCAGATGCTCGACGCCGCTATTCCTGTGGCGATCGTGACCGCGCCATTATCCGCATAGGTGTATCGCACCAGTCGATCGGGCAAAGCCATGACCACCACACCAGTGGAGGTCCCTACTGCGTCCACGACCGGTTCTCCCGGGAACACCCGGGGTTCCCAGTTCGCTGAAAGGTCGAGCCTGTGGGCCTGGACCACGCCATCCCCGCTCCTGTTGCCGAACAACAACATCCAACCGTCACCCAGGGAAGAGAAGTACCGGACCGTCAGGTCACTTCCTGTGGACCCGATCAGCGCACCGCTCGAGGCTTGGTATCGCACGAGTCGGCGTGTGCCCGCATTGGGGTCGATCTGATCGGAGATCAGCTGGTCTTCGATGATGGTGGCGCGCCGTGATTCATGGTCCGGCATCGCATATGTCGTGAAGGCTACCGATCCCGTGGCTGCATGATACCCGGTGATCGCGCCCGAGCGAAAGGACGTCAGCATCGGTCCGTTCCTGGGATGGTCAAGTGCGGTGATCCATGACTGGGGATCGTTGTTGGTATTTGCGATCTGCCATGCGACCCCAGCGGTGTTCACGTCGACACTGGTGATCGGGCCTGAAACGCTCCCAGCAATGACGAGACGTTGGTCGTTCGACGATAGGGCCATGCCTCCGAAATCCTGCGCCAGAAAGGTCCATTGCGTCACCTGATAAGTGCTGTCGATGCGTTGGACCTGGAGCGGCCCGGATCCTCCGATGGCGAACACCGCCTTTAGCCTCAGTGGAGCAGCGGTCAGTTGCATGTGCACGTAAGCCCGTGTCTCCGTGGTCCCATCGCTCGCACGAACGATCAATGTCACCGGGCCGGAGGGCCATCGCTCATCCTCCACGCTCAGGTAGCGTTCCACCAGTGCGGAAGGCTCACCGACCTGGCCCCCGTCCGACGCAATGGCCAAGTGATCCGCGTTGAGCAGGGTGAACCCGACGCTTTCGACCAAGTGGTCGTCCTGCACCTGTACACGGACCAGGAAGCTCTGCGGCACTTGCAACATGGCGCCATCAACGGGTGCGATGATCGTGACGAGCGGTGGCGTACTGTCCCCGTCCTTCCTGCATGAGAGCAGGATACCCGCCGTGCAGGCGAACAGCAACGCGCGTTGTTGATCCCTGGCCTTCGCCATCCATTGTCCGGAAAGGCTTCGCGGACGTCGTCCTGGATTGTTCACAAACGCAATGTTAACGGAGTATGAATGACTCTGGTCCGCCGTTATCTTGTCCGTACGGACCGGCGCCTATTTTTGGCCCCCCTCTCACTTCGCTCCTTCTTCCGAATGACCGAACAAACGACCGTCCGAACCGATCGCAAACGCAGGACCAGCACGGGTTTTCTGGATCCGGCCATGGTGCCGGGCAAATTGCCGCCGCAGGCACCCGAGCTGGAAGAGGCCGTGTTGGGAGCGATGATGTTGGAACGCAACGCGGTCAATGAGGCGATCGACATCCTTCGTCCGGAGAGCTTCTATGTGGACGCCCACAACAAGATCTTCGGAGCGATCCAGGGCCTGTTCCGCAGCGACAAGCCGATCGACATCCTCACGGTGACCGAAGAACTGAGGAAGCGCGGAGAACTCGAGATCGTCGGAGGGCCCTTCTACATCAGTCAACTCACCAACAAGGTCGCCAGCAGTGCGAACGTCGAGTACCATGCCCGCATCATCAGCCAAAAGCACATCCTCCGGGAGCTGATCCGGATCTCCGGCGAAACCATGGGGGACGCGTTCGATGAGACCGCGGACGTCTTTGACCTTCTGGACAAGACCGAACAGGAGCTCTACGCGATCACCAGTGGCAACCTCAAGCGGAACTACGAGCCGATGAGCGACCTGCTGCGCGACGCGATCACGCAGATCGAAAGTGCCAAGCAAAGCACGGGAGGGGTCAGTGGAGTCCCCACCGGGTTCGTCAAGCTTGACAAGCTCACGGCTGGATGGCAAAGGAGCGACATGGTCATCGTGGCCGCGCGACCGGGAATGGGTAAGACGGCCTTCGTTCTCAGCATGGCGCGGAACATCGCCGTGGAACACCGCCGGGCAGTGGCGGTGTTCAGCCTCGAGATGAGCAGCACGCAGTTGGTGACACGATTGATCGCCAGCGAGGCCGGCATTCCCTCGGAGAAATTGCGCAAGGGGGATCTGAACGATGCGGAGTTCGCCATCCTGCACCAGCATATCACCAAGCTGGACCAGGCCCCGATCTACATCGATGACACGCCTGCCCTGAACATATTCGAGCTCCGCGCCAAGTGTCGCCGTTTGAAGGCCCAGCACAACGTGGAGTTGATCGTGATCGACTACCTCCAGCTGATGACGACCGGTACCGATAACCGGAACGGCAATCGCGAGCAGGAGATCAGCAGCATCAGCCGCAGTATCAAGAGCATCGCCAAGGAGCTCGACGTGCCCATCATCGCGTTGAGCCAGTTGAGCCGTGCGGTGGAGACCCGTGGTGGCGACAAACGCCCGCAATTGAGCGATCTGCGCGAATCCGGGGCGATCGAACAGGACGCGGATCTCGTCTGTTTCCTTTATCGCCCGGAGTACTACAAGATATATGAGGACCACTATGGCAGCACCCTCGGCATTGGCGAGGTGATCGTGGCCAAGCACCGCAACGGGGCACTGGACACCGTGCTGCTGCGGTTCATCCCGGAGCTGGCTAAATTTGCGGACCTGGAGACCACACCGGTCCATTTCGACGTTGGAGGGGCCGGAGGCGAGGGGATGCGCACGATCACGCGTCCCAGCCGGATGAACGATGACCCCGATACGGACGACGATATCGCACCTTTTTGACCGATCCCTCGGGACGGTCGTGCTCCTTTCCTTCATCCTATGCGGCCTGACCGGGCAGGCCGCGAAGGTGCTGATACCGATGGATGGATCGCAACGCGACCACCTGAAGGCATATGGCATCGCGTACTGGGTGCTTCAGCAGGATGTCACGGTCGAATGGCTGCTTAATTATCGCGGGGGCAGCTTCCTGATCGACGACTACAGGACCATTGAGCAGGAATGCACCATCCGCGGGGTGACCTACCAGGTGATCGCGGACGCGCAGGCCGACAACATCCTTGCCCAGATCGCCGATCCCGAGGTCAATATGGAAATGGTGAAGCTGGAGAAGGCACCGAGGATCGCTGTCTATGCGCCGACCTCCTTCCAACCCTGGGACGATGCGGTGGCTCTCGTCATGACCTATGCGGAGATCCCCTATACGCGGATCTACGACGAGGAGGTCATCTCCGGCACGCTTCCTCAATACGACTGGTTGCACCTGCACCATGAGGACTTCACCGGTCAATACGGCAAATTCTACGGTCACTACCGGAACGCTCCCTGGTATCAGGCGCAAGTGAAGGAGGCTGAGGAAATGGCCGCCAGACTGGGGTTCGCCAAGGTGAGCCAGATGAAGCTCGCGGTCGCCCTGAAGATCCGTGACTATGTGGCCGGTGGGGGCTACCTGTTCACCATGTGCTCGGGAACCGATTCCTATGACATCGCACTGTCGGCTGAAGGTGTGGACATCTGTGCACCTGAGTTCGATCATGACCCCATCGATCCGAACTGCCAGGCCCTGATCGATTTCGACCGGACCTTCGCCTTCCGTGACTTCAGGCTGGTCACGGACCCCATGGTGTACGAATTCTCGAACATCGATGCCACGGATATCCATCAAACGATCGGCCAGACAAGGGATTTCTTCACGCTCTTCGACTTCAGCGCGAAGTGGGATATCGTGCCGACGATGCTTTGCCAGGACCACGAGCAGGTGATCAAGGGCTTCATGGGGCAGACCACCGCTTTCCGAAAGGGACTCGTGAAGCCGAACGTGACCATCATGGGCGAGAACAAAGCACAGGGAACGGTGAAGTACATTCATGGTGAATTCGGCCTCGGCCAATGGACCTTCTATGGTGGGCACGACCCGGAGGATTATCAGCACATGGTGGGTGACCCTCCGACGGATCTCGGTCTCCACCCCAATTCGCCCGGCTACCGGTTGATCCTGAACAACATTCTCTTTCCCGCGGCCAGGAAGCGCAAGCAGAAGACCTAGCGCATGGTGGATCAGGGGAACCTATTTTGGTCCCATGAGGTCCACCTTCATCCTACCGCCCTTGCTCCTTTGCACGGCTTGTGGTCCCAGTAGCGCGCCTTCGGTCGCGGAGCCTTCGGTGGAACAGGTCACGCTCACCGTTGTTCCCGCCCACTACCAGGGAAGATCGGCATGCCCGACCGGTGGCGACACCCTGGTGGACCTTCAGTTGTGGGGATTCGGCGGGTGCCTGATGATGGACCGATGCGCGATGGATCCCGAGCAGGATGCCATTCGCTGGGGGCGCTGGCGTTCGGATGATCAGGGTGGGGTGGAGGTGTCACTGTCAGGTGGAACGGTGATCCGTCATTTCCGTCCCACCGGCGATGGTGCGCTCACGGCCGACGGGGATCCCGTAGGAACCCTGGAATTGGTTCCGGGTCAACTCATTCCGCGGCTGGTGCGGTCCGCAAAGGGCACCTTCTATCAGCCGCGACCCCGTGTCTGGCATTTCCGGGAATGTGCCAGTGGCAGGGAATTCCTTGTGCGCTTCGCTCCCCAGGCGGCAGATATCGAGAGTGCCTTCGAAGAAGCCGGCGGTGAGCCTGCGCAAGGGTTGGTGGTCGAATTGGGAGGGAGCCTGGCGCCCACGGGTCTCGATGATGAACAGGGGCAGGTGGTCCTCATGACGATAGAGCATTGGGCACGGTTCTTTCCGAAAGAACGGTGCCCGAACTAGGGGCCGGAACGCTTTACTAGTTTTGTCCAGTTTCGTTCGCATGGACCTTTCCAAGATCATCTCCGTTGCCGGCAAGCCCGGCCTTTACCGCGTGGTGGCCCAGGGTCGACAGGCCGTCATTGCCGAGTCGCTCATTGATGGGAAACGCATTCCTGTTCATGCCTCGCTGCGTGTGAGCTCGCTGGACGAGATCAGCATGTTCACCACCAATGAGGATGTCCCGCTCAAGGACGTGCTGGAGAAGCTGTACGCCAAGAACGGCGGAAAGAGCGCCGCCGATCCGAAAGGCGATGAGGGGTCCCTTTGGAAGGCCCTTGGTGACGTGCTGCCCGATATGGACCGTGATAGGATCTACGCCAGCGATCTGCGCAAGCTTTTTTCCTGGTACGAGCTCCTCTTGAATTCCGGAGACCTCAAGCCGACAGAAGCACAGGAGGACGGTGCAGGTCAAAAGGATGATGGCAAGCAGGCCGACAAGTCTCCCAAGAAGAGCGGAGAACGACCTGCGAAGCACAAGGCCTCCGGACAGAAAAAGAAACCGGCAGCTGCGAAGCCCGCTGGTTCGAAGGCGAAAAGCACCACCGTGCGCAAGTCGGCGCAACGAGGGAGTTGACCCCGTATTCTGGCCGTCAGCGTTCGAACAATGGGGGCGAGGAACCTGTTCCACATCATGCGCATGGTGCAGGTGGTCCCCTAAATTGCGGCCGTTCCCATTCGTTGCCATGAGGAGATCATCCGCCTCGTTCGTCCGTACCGTCGTGATCGCAGGGTCGATCGGGCTGGTCCTTCTATCCATCGCGTGGGCCGATGGTGGCCCTCCTGTGGCACATGCATACCACACCTCGGCCGAATTGGCGGCCTTTCGCGCCGGAGGGAACATCCTGACCTATGCCGAGAACACCTATTTCAAGGGAAGCGGCAATTGTGAAGGATGCCATGGGCATGACTTCCAGAACCATAGCATGTTGGACGACCAGGGCAAGGATGTGAACGTGGTGGACGACTGGCGCAGCACGATGATGGCGAACAGCGCGCGCGACCCGCTCTGGCGCGCGAAAGTGAGCCATGAAGGCCTGGTGAATCCCGCCCATCAGGCTGCATTGGAGGACAAATGCACCAGTTGTCATGCGCCGTCAGGACGCCATGACAAACACCTCACGGGCGGTGGCTTGTATTCCATCGCCGAACTGGAACAGGATCCGATCGGCCTTGACGGGGTGTCCTGCGTCCCCTGCCACATCCAATCCCCGGATAGCGTGGGCAAGCTCTTCAGCGGGAACATGAAATTCGACACTTTGGGACGACCACTGTACGGACCCTACGACAACGTGTTCGGTGCGCCCATGTCGGCGTTCATCGGCTATGAGCCACTGTACAGTGCGCATATCCTGGACGGGGGCCTTTGCGCCAGCTGCCATACGTTGATCACGGAGACCGCGGATCTGAGCGGCAATCTGACCGGAGGGGAGTTCGTGGAGCAGGCCACCTACCATGAATGGGTGAACAGTACGTTCAATACTGACAACAATCCGAACGGTATCAGTTGTCAGGGTTGCCATGTTCCGCAGATCCCTGATTCGGTGGTGATCTCGGCCAACTATCTCTTCCTGGAGGGTCGCTCCCCGTTCGGCCTTCACCATTTCGCCGGCGCGAACACCTTCATGCTCAAGGTGCTCCGCGATCATATCAGTGAACTGGACCTCACCGCCAGCGAAGCGCAGTTCGACAGCACGATCGACCGCACCACCCGCATGCTGCAATCGCACAGTCTCCTTTTGAACGCGACCACTGCGTACCGGACGGCGGATACGGTCTTCGTGGATGTCGAACTGGTCAATCTGGCCGGACACAAGTTCCCCTCCGGATATCCGGCTCGCAGGCTGTTCGTCGAATTGCTCGCCGTGGACCCGGGTACCGGCGACACCTTGTTCAGGTCGGGAGGTTTTGATGCGGACAACGAGGTCTTGGGACACGACCCCTCCTATGAACCGCACTACGATGTGATCACGGCCCCCGACCAGGCCCAGATCTATGAAATGGTCATGGGTGATGTGAACGGCGACAAGACGACCGTACTCGAACGAGCTGCGGCTCCTCTCAAGGACAATAGATTGCTGCCCGCCGGCTTTAGTACGGGACACTTCGCCTATGACACGACACTGATAGCGGGAGTGCCAACGACCGACATGGATTTCGGTCGTGATGGTCAGGGTGATGAGGGAAGCGGTTCGGACATCGTGCACTACCACGTGCCTCTGGGGGGCTTCGTGGGTGCGGTCCAGATCACGGCACGGGCGTGGTACCAGTCAGTACCGCCGAAGTGGCTGGAGGAGATGTTCATGTATAGCAGCGCACCGATCGACTCCTTCCAGACCATGTATACGGACGCGGATGGCAAGCCTTTGCTGGTCAAGGAGGTCCAATACACGGACCTCACGGTAGGCATCGACGGGTATATGGAGCTCGGTGTGCGGATCTTCCCGAACCCCTCGACCACTGGCCGGATCCATATCGAGGGTCTAGGTGCCAACGTCCTGGGGGTCCGTGTGCTGGACGGCCAAGGTCGGACGGTCCAGGAGCCCTTGGTCCGGCGCGGCCAAAGGTGGCTCGATATCCAGGTGGCGCCCGGTACGTATCTCGTGGTATTCCTGACCAAGGACCGTCCGATCGTCCACAAGGTGGTGGTGCTCTGACCGAACACGCGCAAGCGTAACCAGGGGAAAGATCCCACGTAACAGCCTTATCTCATCTTGCGCGCCATGTTGCGTCACGCGGTCCGCCGCTATCCGGTCATAGCGTTCATAACGCTGACACTGGGCTTCCAACTCTCCATTGTTCTGATCGCAGCGGCCCTTCTCCCTCCGGGGACGCATTTGCATGCCCTTCCGAAGGCCCATATGGTCTTCCGGATGCGGGTCTTCGGCCCCTTGCTCTTCGCGATAGCCATCACGGCCTACCTCGAGGGGATGCCCGGGATCCGCAACTTGTTCGCCGCGTTCCTCAATTGGAAGGTACCGGCGAGCTGGTACGCCCTGGCATTCTCTTGGAAGTTCATCGTGACCTATGTCGGGATGGCCGCGGTCGCTCTTCTGGGACTGGCGCATTGGCCGGGGTTCGTGACCGAGGATTTCTTCATTCCCCTGATGAAGAACATGCCCTTCATCGTTGGGATAGCGATCGTCGAGGAGACCTCGTGGATGAAATTTGCCGTGACCCGGTTGCAGGAGAAGTACAGTGCCTTTCGGAGCTGTCTGGTGGTGGGGCTTTGCTGGGGTTGTTGGTACCTGCCCATGTTGATCCTGGGGGAGGGCGTTCCCGACGGCATTCCTTGGCCGGTGTTCCTGCTGAGCATGTTCAGTCTGACGGTGGTGCTTGGCTGGGTATACAATGAGACCCGCAGCGGGCTGGTCCTATTGGTGATGCAGATCGTGAGCAACTGCGCGTTCTTCATCGTTCCGGTGCTTCCGGCCTGGTGGGGAGGCGATCCGACCTATGTCGTCGCGTTCGTGATCGCTTTCACAGTGATCGCGCTCCTTGTCGTCTGGCGAGCCGGCCCCGAAAACCTGTCGAGCCGCGTTCGGGCCACTTGGAGCGGACGCTCCCCTACCGGCCGCACCTTTCCGGAGAAGCGGACCATGCTGCGCAGGGCGGCTTGACCGGGCTTAGTACTTGACGAAACGTCCGATCACCGGCTTGCGGCCTTCGCTGCCGAGTACCACGATGAAGTAGGGGCCGGATGGGCATCCGGCAAGGTCGATCCGGTTCACCCGCGCATCGGCCACCATTCCCTCGCGGACCATCCGTCCATCCGTGTCGCGGATCTGGATGCTTCGGGCACCGGTGCAGCCGTTCAATGCGACATACAGTTCATCGCCGGCCGGGTCGGGATAGATGCTCAGGGCCGGTGGCAGCGTGAACTGCTCAATGCCTGTGGTGCCCTGCACGATGATGGTGCCGAACTGGGTCGCTGCATGGTTCTGTGAATCGCAGTGGTAGTCGTAGACACCCGGGACCATGAACGTGTGGTCATAGGTCCAACTGCCGTTCTGGGTGCTGCCGCTGGTGAAGGATTCCGGGTTGGAGGGGAAGGTCGTCTGAGTGCCGTTCACATTGTGGGTGCCGTTCACATTGCTCCAATGTACGATGTCACCGACCTGGATCGTCAGGTCCTGCGGACTGTAATAGGGATCCGTTTGACCGGGCGAGGTGCTGCCGCCGACCTCTACGTTCCAGGTGGTCTGAGCGGGGGCGGTGGCGACGATCAGGGGCAGGAGCAGGGTTATGGTGCGCATGGTCGGGGTTGAACGAAGCGCGAATCTCCTTGACCGATGGATCCGCCGGTCGTCAATGAATGACCCACGCTGTGGATCCCGACGTGACCGGTCAGCGCGCTCCGTCGGCCATTCCCAGGGCCCGGTCGATGTGATCGAGCACCTTCGTCATCAAATGGACCCTGTCCTTGCCCCGCACATTGTGGGGATGACCGGGATACACGAAGAAGTCCACCTGCCTGCCCTCCTTCACGCAATCCTGAAGGAACCGGTAGCTGTGCTCCGGCAGCACGGTCTCGTCATCCAGCCCGTGGATCACCAGCAGGTCACCCTGCAGCTGGCCGCATTTGTCGGTCAATCTGGCCTGGGCATAGCCGTCGGGGTTCTCTTCCGGCTTATCCATGTAGCGTTCCGTGTACATCACCTCGTACATGCTCCAGTCCATCACGGGACCGCCGGCCACGGCCACCTTGAACACGCCGGGGGCCTTCAGCATCAGGCTGGTGGCCATGAACCCGCCGAAACTCCATCCATGCACCGCCATCCGCTCACGATCGACGTAGGGCAGCCCCCGCAGGTAGTCCACACCGTGGAGCTGGTCCTTCATTTCGACGGCACCGAGGTGGCGATAGACCGCCTGTTCGAAGGCCAGCCCCCGGTCATCGCTGCCGTGGCCGTCCACTGTGAACACCAGGTAGCCACGCTCCGCAGCCTCCAGCATCCAGAGCGGGGCACCGCCCAGCCAGGAGTCGCTGACCAATTGCACATGCGGGCCGTTGTATACATAAACGATGACTGGATAACGTGCGCGGCTCTGGAACCCGCTGGGTTTGATCAGGCGCGCGTTCAATGGATCACCGAACTCACCGGTGATGGACAGGAGCTCGATGCTTCCCACGCGGTAGCCCGCCAGCGGGTCGGGCGCGTCCACCAGGGTCTTCAGCACCTGACCGCTACGCACGTCGATGATCTCGGTCCGTCCGGGTACCGAGGTGGAGCTCCATCGATCGATCACCTGTGTGGCGTCCTTGTTCAACTCACCATGGTGGGTGCCGGGATCCCGGGTCAGTTGCACGACAGCACCGGAGCGCAGGTCCACGCGGTAGAGGAACGTTTCCAGTGATCCCCTGCCGGTCATGGGCCCGGGGTCGTCCGCCGTGCCAGCGACCACCAGGTAACTTCCCTTCGGATCCTGCCCGAGGATCTCCTTCACCACCCAGTTCCCCGAGGTCAGCTGGCGCACCAGGCCCTTTTTCAGGTCGTAGAGATAGAGGTGCATCCAGCCGTCACGCTGGCTCCACCAGATGTAGCTCGTTCTGCTCCCGTTCACGAACAGTGGCGGATGAAGTGGCTCCACGTACTTGCTGCTCGTGTCGGAGATCAACTCAGCGATGGGGTTCCCCGAGGTCACATCGTATTGGACCAATCGGGCCTTGGTGGTGGCGCGATCGAGATGGGTGACGAACAGGTAGCGTTCGTCGGTCGACCAGGCCAGGTTGGTGAGGTATTGGTCCTTGGGTTCGCCGGTGTTCAGGAACAGGATCTCCTTTGTCCGGAGATCGAACACACCCACTTTCACCTCATGGCTGTTCTGGCCGGCCATCGGGTAGCGGATCTTCTTGAAGGTGCTCGGCTTGCTCTCGATCTCCTCTAGCATGTAGGGAGTCACCATGGTCTCATCCATGCGATAGAAGGCGAGCAAGTTTCCTTGCGGGCTCCAAAAGGTCCCTTTTTCGATCCCATATTCCTGGCGATGGACGCTCTTGCCGTTCACGATCCCATCACCTCCGTCATTGGTGACCTTGATGGTACCGCTCGTTCCGGGTATGGAGATGTACAGGTCGTTATCAACGGTGTAGGCGATCCGTCCATTCGGCCCCGCGTCCTGGTTCTCGGCGTGGGGCAGCAACTGGCACTGTTCCTGCAAGGTGCGCGACGTCAGATCGATGCTGTAGACGCGGTCGTTGTGGCTGAACGTGAAATGATCGGGGTCCTGCCAGGTGATCGCTGGGAACCGCTCCATTTCGGCTGCTCCCGGAGGAAGCGATCCGCGAAGGCCTTCGAGGTCGATCACGGGTCGATCGGCCATTTTTCCGACGCCGTTGCGCATCAACGAATCACCTTTCAGATAACTGTAGGACCCACTACCGGTCACCCAGTCGAGCCGGTCAAGGTGCTGGGGTGCCAGGTCGGAATGGGCCTTGAGCACCGCGTCGCTCAGCGTGAGCCTCTTCAGTGGTTCCTGGGCCTGCAATGAAAGGGTGATCAGGAGGCCGAGGACCGGTGTGAGCTTACGTTCCATGGTCATGCTTCAGATGATGTTCACTTCACGTTCCAGCGCAATGCCGAAACGGTCCCACACACTGCGCAGGACCTGTTCGCTAAGGTCATAGATGGCCTGGCCCGAAGCGCCACCGCGATTCACCAGGACCAATGCCTGGTCCTGATGTACGCCACAAGCACCTGAATACCGCCCCTTCCAACCCGCCTGCTCGATCAACCAGCCGGCAGCCACTTTCACCAGGCCACCAGGTGCTGGATAGCTCACCAGTCCGGGGTGCTTCCGGCGTAGCGCCTCTGCCTGTGCCATGGGTACCATTGGGTTCTTGAAAAAGCTCCCGGCGTTCCCCAATTCGGCCGGGTCCGGCAATTTGCTGCGGCGGATGTTCATGACGGCCTCGCTGACGTCCCGAACGGTGGGATCCGTGATACCCCGTTCAGCGAGCACGTCCCGAATGGCGCCGTACGCGGTGTTCGGTGCGCCGTGTTTTTTCAGCCGGAGGGTCAGGCTGGTGATGATGAACCGATCACGACCCTCGTGTTTGAAGAAGCTCTCGCGATACCCGAACCGGCATTCGGCGGCATGGAACTCCACCACAGCACCATCCTCCAGCCGCAGCGCTTCCAGTGCGCTGAACGTATCCTTCAATTCAACGCCATATGCGCCGATGTTCTGCATCGGTGCGGCACCGACCTTGCCCGGGATGAGGCTCAGGTTCTCTATACCCCCCCACCCGCGTTCGACCGTGTACATCACCAGGTCGTTCCAGACCACACCGGCCCCCGAACGCAGCCAAACATGTTCTTCGTCCTCTCTTTCCAGGGCGATCCCTGGGATCTCATTGAGGAGGACCACCCCCGGCCAGTCCCTGGTGAAAAGGACGTTGCTGCCACCCCCGAGCACCAGCCGGGGTCTCTGCTTCAGTTCGGGTGCGGCCAACAAGCCACGCAGTTCATCCAGGGAGGAGAATTGTGCAAGAACCGCCGTCCGGGCGCGAACACCGAAGGTGTTCAGCCGGGTCAGGTCCGCATCGTGTTCCAACCGCATGAGCGGGCAAGTTTACAAGGTGCCGACCGTTACTTTGCCGATATGCCCTCCCGACGACGCGCCATCGTGGCCGTGACGAACGACCTGGCCACGGACAACCGCGTGCATCGGACCTGCATGGCACTGCAGGGCTCGGGATATGACGTGCTGCTCCTGGGGCGGCGCCTCGGTGGGAGCCCGGACCTGGACAGGCCATATGCCACACGGCGGATGCGCCTGTTCTTCCAACGCGGCCCCCTGTTCTACGCTGAATTCAACGCACGCTGTTCACTTTTTCTCCTGTTCCGCCGATGCGAACTCATCGTGGCGAACGACCTCGACACCTTGCTGGCGGCCTACCTGGCTTCACGATTTCGGAGCGTCCCGCTCGTATACGACACCCACGAACTCTTCACCGAGGTGCCTGAATTGATCGGTCGCCCCATCGCAAGGGGTGTTTGGTTGCGCATTGAGCGCTGGATCTTTCCTCGTTTGCGGCATGTGATCACGGTCAACGCAAGCATCGCGCGGATCTATCGGGAGAAGTATGGTGTGGAGGTCGGTGTGGTGCGCAACATCCCGATGCCAAGGGTATTGGATGCTGCACCCTCCCGGAAGGAGCTCGGCCTCCCCTTGGACCGCTTCATCCTGATCCTGCAAGGTGCCGGGATCAATGTGGACCGTGGTGGTGAAGAGGCCGTCATGGCGATGGAGCGGCTCCCCGGGTGCCTGTTGCTGATCGTAGGTGGCGGTGACGCCTGGCCGGAATTGGAACGCCTGGTGCGGATGCTCGGCCTGCAGGAGCGTGTGCGCTTGATCGGAAGACTTCCCTACGCGCGCATGATGGACCTGACGCGGAATGCCGATCTTGGGTTGACGCTGGACAAGGATACCAATCCGAATTATCGCTACAGCCTGCCGAACAAGCTGTTCGACTATCTGAACGCCGGGATCCCCATTGTATGTTCGGACCTGCCCGAGGTGGCACGCATCGTGCGCGGGTGCGATGCCGGTGTGGTCATTCCGGTGGTCGATCCCCGGGAGATCGCCGAGGCGGTGGAGGCATTGCGCCGTGATCCCGCACGAATGGAAGCGTTGCGGGCGAACGCTACTTTCGCGGCCCGGAAGCTTGATGGCGGCCTCGAATATGCCGCATTGAAGGACTTCCTGAAGGGCATTGGCTGAAAGACATCTGCATATCGTCAGCTTCGACGTACCCTGGCCACCCGACTATGGAGGGGTGATCGACGTCTACTACAAGGCGAAGGCCCTTTCCGAACTGGGGGTCCGGGTGCACCTGCATTGTTTCGAGTACGGCCGTCGACCGGCGCCCGAACTCGATCGCCTTTGCGTCTCGGTGGACTATTACCATCGGAATTCGAGCAAGCACCTTTTGTTCAGCGGTCTGCCCTATGTGGTGGTGAGCAGGCGCAACGAGGAGTTGGTCGAACGCCTGCTGCAGGACGACCATCCGATCGTATTCGAGGGGCTCCATTCATGTTACTTCCTTGGGGATCCCCGGTTGCAAGGGCGGCGGCGGGCGGTAAGGGCGCACAACGTGGAGCACGATTACTATGCCGCACTGGCGAAGGCCGAACGAAGTGCGTTCCGGAAGGCCTACTTCATCAACGAGGCGCGCAAATTGGAGCGGTTCGAACCGGTCATGAGCGAGGCGGACCACATCATCGCCATTTCGCCGAAGGACCAGGCCTATTTCCAGTCCAGGTTCGGTCGGGCGGAGCACGTGCCGGCCTTCCATGCGTGCGGGCGCATCGAGGTGCCCGGCGGACTGGGGGATTTCGCGCTGTACCACGGCGCATTGAGCGTACCTGAGAACGATCAGGCGGCGCTGTTCCTGGTGCGTGAGGTATTCCCCGGGCTCTCCGTGCGTCTGATCATCGCCGGAAGCGGTGCTTCGACCGAGCTGCGGCGTGCCGTGGAGGCAGCTCCGAACGTCGAACTCCGCGAGGGCATACCTACGGAGGAGATACATCGGCTCGTCCGGGAGGCACAGGTGAACGTCTTGCCCACGTTCCAGGCCACCGGCATCAAGCTGAAGCTCTTGCTCTGCCTGTTCACAGGGCGTCACATCGTCTGCAACACGGCGATGGTGAAGGATACCGGTCTGGAGGAGGTCTGCATGGTGCATGATGACCCGGAGACCATGCGCCTTTCCATTCTGGCCTGCATGTCCCGACCGGCCAATGGTTCCACACTGGAGAAAAGGACACGTGTGCTCGAGGAGCGCTTCAACAATCGACGGAACGCCGAACATCTGGCGCGGATCGTCCTGGGCTGAGGGCGTGTTCCCTTAGGTGGTGGCCAGTTCGAGCAACTTGCCCTCCTCACAGCGGATAACACGCGAACCGAACTTCTTCATGTGCGTGTAGTCGTGTGTGGCCATGATCACCGCCCGTCCGCTCCGGCTGATGGAGAAGAGCAGGTCGAGGATCCCCTCCGTGGTCTCGGGGTCCAGGTTCCCGGTGGGTTCATCGGCGATGATCAGCTCCGGATCGTTCAGCAGGGCCCTGGCGATGCTCACGCGCTGCTGCTCGCCACCGGACAGTTCGTGCGGCATCTTGTACCCTTTGTTCGTGAGGCCGACCTTTTCCAGGACCTGTTGCGCGCGCTCGTCCATTGTGCGCGCTTCCTTCCAGCCGGTCGCCTTCATCACGAAAAGCAGGTTGGCGTTCACGTTGCGGTCGCTCAATAACTGGAAGTCCTGGAACACGATGCCGATCTTCCGGCGCAGGTGGGGGACCTGTCTCCTTTTCAATCTTCGAAGGTCGAACCCACAGACCGTGCCCTCTCCTTCCGAAAGGGGCAGGTCGCCGTACAGGGTGCGGAGCAGGCTGCTTTTTCCAGTGCCGGTGCGTCCGATCAGATAGAGGAATTCACCCGCGTCCACCGTCAGGTCGATGTTGTTCAGCACGAGGTTCTCCCGCTGGAAGATGCGCGCGTTCCGCAATTGGATGATCGGTCCTTCGGCCATGTCCTCCTCCGGCGTCAAAGGTGGAAAATTTCCGAGGCACGCTCTCCGTTGAACGGGGTAGCTCACCTCCTGCGCCACATGAACAGACCCGCGTGGATAATTCCATCGGGACGGGACGAACGTGGTCAGGGCGGGCCGGAACTTTGACCGTTCGATGGCGGACCTTCCAACGAGCTTCATACGACGTTCATCCGGTGCCCTTGTTGCGGCGGTCCTCGCTTTGGTCGCCGCGGCACAACGCCCGGCGCATTATGGGCCGCCCACCGCAGAGCTGGACCATGCACGCGAACTCTTCGGTCAGGCCAAATACGGCGCTGCGCAGTATGAATTGGATCGCCTCGCAGAGCGCGTCGCGGACCACTACGACCCCCAGCGTATCGAAGCCGAATATCTCGCGGCGATCTGCGCCGTGCGCTTGTTCAATGAGGATGCCGTGTTCCGCATGCTCGCCTTCATGCGGGACCACCCGGAGGACCAGCACGTGCCCACGGTGCGCTACGAACTCTTCCGGCACTACTTCTCCATGAAACGCTGGGATGATTGCCTGGTCTGGGCGGAACTGGTGAACGCCGACGAGCTATCGGGGAAGGACCAGGAGGAGTATCATTTCAAGAAGGGTTATGCCTTGTTCCAGGAGGAACGTATCGAGGAAGCAATGACCGAGATGGGACGGGTCAAGGACGGCAACGGTCCGTACGCGGTGCCTGCCACCTATTACACCGCCCACATGGACTACGGTCGGGGGCGATACGCAACGGCACTCGCCGGGTTCGAGAAGATCAAAGGTGACCCGAGCTTCGGTCGCATCGTCCCGTTCTACATCGCTGAGATCCAGTTCCGTGAAGGGCACTACGAAGAGGTGATAGCCTATGTGGAGCCCCTTCTGGCCGACCCCAGTGGTACACGCCGGATAGGAGAGCTCAATCGGCTGGTGGGCCAGTCGCACTATCAGCTCCAGCACTATGAGGAGGCGGCTCCTTTTTTGGAGAAGGCGGTCCAGCGCAGTGCAGGCATCGGTCGTGAGGAACGGTACATGCTCGGCTACACCTACTACCGGTCCGGTGATTGGCAGAAGGCCCTCACCCAGCTCAGCCTGGTGACCAACGAGGTCGACAGCCTGGCCCAGTTGGCGGTCTATCACATGGCCGACTGTTACCTGCATCTGAACGAGAAGAACTATGCCCGCAACGCGTTCAAAAGGGCATATGAACTGGGCCAGGACCCCAAGGTGACCGAGGACGCCCTCTTCAACTACGCGAAGCTGGCCTATGAGCTGTCGTTCGATCCCTACAACGAGGCGATCACGGCACTAAGGGACTACCTGCGGAAATATCCCAACACACCAAGGCGTAACGAAGCCTATGGTTTTCTGGTCAACGTGTTCCTGAAGACACGCAACTATGCCGCAGCGCTGAGCGCGCTGGACGAGATCAAGGACAAGGACCTCCGGTTGAAGGAGGTGTACCAGCAATTGGCGTTCAACAGAGGAGTGGAGTTGTATGATGGGAACAAGTTCGATCAGGCCGCGGACGCTTTCCAGGCCGGTTTGAAGTATCCCGTGGACAGGGACATGAACGCCCGATGCCATTTCTGGATGGGTGAGAGCTATTACCACCAGGGCGATCTGGACCATGCTTTGCGGAAATACGACGATCTCCGGAACACGCCCGGAGCATATGCCACGACACTCTACGAGGAAGCCGGCTACAGCATGGGCTATGCTTATTTCAAGCAGAAGGTGTACGACGAGGCATTGACCGCGTTCAGGCGCTTCCAGGGGGTTGGCGGAGTGGACCCGAAGCAACGCTCCGACGCCATGATGAGGATCGCGGATTGCTACTACCTGGCCAAGGATGAGGAACAGGCGATCCGCTGGTACGATGAGGCTATTCGGGCCGGGTCGGCGGATGGTGATTATGCCCTGTTCCAGAAAGGGGTCTGCTATGGGCTCGAGCGCCGGTTCCCGGAGAAGATCGCGGTCCTGAAGGACCTGCTCGCGAAGCGCCCGAACAGCCGGTTCGCAGCCGACGCCAAGTTCCAGTTGGGTGAAACGTACATCAACCTGGACGACGATGCGAACGCGATGCGGTACTACACCGAGGTGGTCCAGGACCACCCCAACAGTCCGAACGTTCGCCAGAGCATGTTGCAGGTGGCCCTGGTCCACAAGCGGCAGGGAGATCCCGAAAAAGCGTTGCAGGACTTCAAGGCCATCGTCGCGAAATACCCGACCATGGACGGCGCAAGGGACGCGCTGGCCGGGATCGAGAGCATCTATGTGGAACAGGGACGGGTGGGCGAGTATGAGACCTACCTGCGTTCGCTCGATTTCGTCGATCCCGCGAACCTGGACCTGGATGAGAAATATTACCGCAGTGCCGAAGCGCTCTATTTCGATGACAAATGCGAGCAGGCCATCGGGGCGTTCGGGGACTACCTGAGCAAATACCCCAACGGCGCCTATGCCCTGAACGCGCTCTTCTATAGGGGCGATTGCGAATACCGGGCAAAGAGATATGATCGGGCGCTCCCCGATCTGGAGGCCGTGATCGAACGGAACGGCCAGCAATTCCTGGGTTCGGCGCTGTTCGGAGCAAGCGATATCCTGTTCAAGGACGGGCGCTGGGAGGGTGCCTTGGCACATTTCGCCCGGCTCGAACAGGTGACCGACCTTCCCCAGAACGTGCTCGCCGCCAAAGTGGGTCAAATGCGCTGTTTGCGTGAATTGGGGCGCATGGATGAGGCTGCGGAAGCAGCCCAGAAGGTCGTGACCGACAAGGATGCTTCTGCCGACCTTCAGGCCGAGGCGGGCCTGTTGATCGCGCGCGCGGCGCTGGATCACGATTCCCTGGAGGATGCCTATGCGCGGTTCAAGGTGGTGGACAATGCCAGCACCAATGCTATCGGAGCAGAGGCCCGATTCAACATGGCGTACGTCCGTTTCCTCCAGGAACGTTACCGCGATGCCGAAAAGGAGGTGTTCGGACTCGTCCAGGCCTATCCGGCGTACGATCACTGGAAGGCCAGGTCGTTCATCCTGCTGGGGGATGTATATGTCCGCCTGGATGACCGCTTTCAGGCGAAGGCGACGTTGCAGAGCGTGGTGGACCATTGCACCGAACCCGATCTGGTGCAACAGGCCAGGTCGCGCCTCGATACCATCCTGGCCAGCGAGGTGCAGCAGACGGCCCCCCCACAGCAGGAGGAGATCACTGTGCCCCTGCCTGACGGGCAGCGAAACGACAACGGCAACGACCGATGAGCAAGCGGCACATATTCCTGATCGGAACGGTCCTGACCTTGGTTCGCATTGGTCCGCTGCGTGCCCAGCAGGGTGGAACGCCGGGAGGTGAGTATTACATTCATGGGATCTACAACCCGACCATCGCCGACGTGCAAAAGATCGATCGGCGACCGGAACCCGTGGACACTTTGCTTGTCGACCGACCACCGACCTACACCGTGGTGAACGCCACGATGCCGATAGTGCCGAAGGCGGATAGCATCGCTCCGGTCCGCTTGAACGTGGTCCAGGCCAACGAGCGCTTGTACCACGGTTTCGTCAAGCTCGGCTATGGGCTTTACAATTCGCCCTTGGGCGAACTGTACTATGACCAGACACGCTCGAAAAAGAACGGTTACGGCATCCACCTCAAGCACTTCAGCAGCCAGGGTGGCATCAACGATGTAGGTCCGAGCGATCTGAGCTTCAACGCAGCCGACCTTTTCTACAAGGCCGTTGTACAAAGGCATGAGATCCTGGGTCGCGGCATGTACGACCGGCAACGGGTCGGGTACTATGGCTACGACCCTATCGGTTTTGACACACTGGACCTGCCGGAACCGAGCGCCAAGGACATACGGCAGGTATACAATGACATCGGGTTCGGGCTCCGTGTCAGGAGCCTCTATAGTGACAGTAGCATGATCGGCCACGATGTGCGTGTGGAGGCCCATCACTATACCAACGCGACTGGCAGCCGGGAGACCAACCTCACGATCGCCGCGGACCTCAGCAAGCAGCAGCGGACCGAGACCTACGAGGCCGGGATCCTGATCGACAACAATGTCTACCATGGCGTACCCGAGGGTGACGATCCGGAATTCGACATGAACGGTACGCTGGTCGGCCTCATCCCCGGGGTGAGCACGGTAGGAAAGCGCTACCGGGTCCGGGTCGGTGCGGGGATCTACGTGGATGCGCTCGGGAAGACCACCTTTCATTTCTTCCCTCAGGTATATGCCAGCTACAGCTTTTTCGACAACATCCTGGTGCCCTACGTCGGTGCGGATGGTGCGCGCGAAAGGAACAGCCTCCGCAGCCTGACGCGGGAGAATCCCTGGACGATCGCCGCTCCCGAACTTGCGAACACGAGCAAGCTCTATGACATCTTCGGTGGCATCAGGGGAAGTTTCAGCGCGAACATCGGGTTCGACGTGCGCGTGAGCACCAGCAGTTGGAAGGACCGTGTGCTCTTCGTTACCGACGGATACTATTCCCACGGGAACCAGTTCACGATCGTCTATGACAAGGTGAACGTGCTGGACGTGAGCGGCGATGCCACCTATGACGACGGTTCCGGCACACGGATCCATGCCAGGTTGGACATCTTCAGCTACCATATGCAGGACCAGGCGGAGCCGTGGAACCTTCCACCCTACCAATTGACGGTCGGCGCGCAGTACAGCCTGCGGGAGAAGCTCGTCCTGAAGCTGGATGCCCGTTTGATGGGTGCGCGGAAGGCCTTTTCCCCTGTATTCTCCAGCGTTCTGGACGATGCACCCTCATCCGCTGAGACCGTCGATCTGAAGGGTTTCTTCGATCTGTATCTCGGGGTCGAGTACCGGTTCACGAAACGCTTGACGGTGTTCCTGGACGCGAGCAATCTGAGTGCCAGCAAGTACGAACGCTGGTTCCGGTACCCTGTCCAGCGCACCCTGGTGATCTTCGGCGCGAGCTACTCCTTCTGAGCGAAGGCCCGGCCGGTCCATCCGGGACCAAAGGGTATACGAATATCCCACCGGAAAACCAAGCGAACGCGTGTTGGCAAAATGTCAATAAACCCCTGTCAATACTGGGATATGCGGCGTTCCAGGGTCGCCGATCCGGTATCTTTGTAGGCCCTTAACGAACGAGGGACCGAACGCAAGGAAAAATGGCAGAGACAGCTATCGAAATGAGCGAGAAGAAGAAAGCGGCCGCTTCCTATTCGGCCGAGAGCATCCAGGTGCTCGAAGGCCTTGAGGCGGTGCGGAAGCGCCCGGCGATGTACATCGGCGACATCGGCCTGAAGGGCCTGCATCACCTGGTCTATGAGGTCGTCGACAACAGCATCGATGAAGCTCTGGCGGGTCATTGCGATACCATCGAGGTCCGGATCCTGCCGGGTAATTCGATCTCCGTGAAGGACAACGGACGAGGCATCCCGGTGGACATGCATGCCAAGGAGAAGCGGAGCGCGCTCGAAGTGGTGATGACCGTGCTGCATGCCGGTGGCAAATTCGATAAGGATTCCTACAAGGTCTCCGGTGGTCTTCACGGTGTCGGTGTAAGCTGCGTGAACGCGTTGAGCTCGCACATGCGCACGGAGGTGTTCCGGGACGGAAAGAGCTATGTACAGGAGTATGCCATGGGCAAGCCTCAGTATCCTGTAAAGGAGACGGGCACCTCGGACCAAAGCGGCACCGTGCAGACGTTCACACCCGACGCCTCCATCTTCCAGGTGACGGAGTACAATTTCGACACGCTAAGCACACGTCTTCGTGAGCTGGCCTATCTGAACAAGGGGATCCGACTGACCTTGATCGATGAAAGACAGCCCTTGGACGACGAAACCTTCCGGACCGAGACGTACCTCAGTGAGGAGGGTCTTGTGGAATTCGTCCGGTACCTCGATGGCACGCGCCAGCCGCTGATCGAGGATGTGATCCACATGACGGGTGAGAAGCAGAGCATTCCGGTGGAGATCGCGATGGTCTACAACGATTCGTTCAACGAGAACATCCACTCCTACGTCAACAACATCAACACCCACGAAGGCGGCACCCATCTGGCCGGTTTCCGGCGTGGGCTCACCCGCACCTTGAAGAAATATGCGGACAACAGCGGGGCCACGGCCAAGCTGAAGTTCGAGATCAGCGGCGACGATTTCCGCGAGGGGCTTACCGCGGTGATCAGTGTGAAAGTGGCCGAACCGCAGTTCGAAGGTCAGACCAAGACCAAGCTTGGCAACAACGAGGTGATGGGTGCGGTGGACATGGCCGTGAGCGAGATGCTCGAGAACTACCTCGAGGAACACCCCAAGGACGCCAAACAGATCGTGGACAAGGTGATCCTGGCGGCACAGGCGCGTCATGCCGCAAGGAAAGCGCGGGAACTTGTACAGCGCAAGGGGGCTTTTTCCGGTGGGGGGCTTCCGGGCAAACTGGCCGATTGCAGCAGCCGTGATGCGAGCGCGTGCGAATTGTTCCTGGTCGAGGGCGACTCGGCCGGCGGAACCGCCAAACAAGGACGCAATCGCGAATTCCAGGCGATCCTGCCCCTGCGCGGCAAGATCTTGAACGTGGAGAAGGCCATGCAGCACAAGATCCTCGACAACGAAGAGATCCGGAATATCTATACCGCGCTCGGTGTGCATATCGGCACGGACGACGACCCCAAGGCTCTCAACCTCGAAAAGCTCCGATACCATAAGATCATCATTATGTGCGATGCGGATGTGGATGGAAGCCACATCCAGACGCTCATCATGACCTTCTTCTATCGGCATATGCAGCCTCTGATCGAGAACGGCTACCTCTACATCGCCACGCCACCGCTATATCTCGTGCGAAAGGGGAACCAGCAGACCTATTGCTGGACAGAGACCGAACGGGAGGCCGCTGTCGAGAAGTTCAAGGCCGGCAAGGAGACCAGCGTGAACGTACAGCGATACAAGGGTCTGGGTGAGATGAACGCGGAACAGCTGTGGGAGACCACCATGGATCCTTCGTACCGGACGCTGCGCCAGGTCACGATCGAGAACGGTGCCGAGGCCGATCGCATCTTCAGCATGCTCATGGGCGACGATGTACCGCCGCGCCGTGAGTTCATCGAGAAGAACGCGGTCTACGCCAAGTTGGACGTTTGACCGCTGACGAACGAAAAGGAGAAGCCCGGCGCGAGCCGGGCTTTTCCGTCGGATCCTCAATGGCGCACCACGACCGGCAGCGATCGCCTGGTGCTCCCGCTGCCGATGGTCAACACATAATCACCGTTCGGCAACATGTGGACATCGATCGTCCGAACATCGTCCGAGGACGGTCGGGATCCACCCACGACCCGACCGTGTGTGTCAAATAGCAATGCAGGACCGTTGCTGTCGCCCTTGATGTGCAGCACCTGGTCCGCCGGGTTCGGGTAGACCACCATCGCCGGCACCTTTGACCCGGCAACGCCAACGCTGATCCCCTGGAACGAAAGATCGTCCACCCAGATCGAGGACCCTGTACTGTCACCGCTGTAGATCACGAGCAGCATCGTGTCCGGTGCCTGGTTGAAGGTGATGGGCATGCTGAAATCGGTCCAGAACGGATAGGGCTGTACGATGGGTACGACGCCGGCTCCGACGAGCACGCCGTTCGCATAGAAAAGTGCGGCAATGCCCGCAGAGTCAGGACCGTTCGGCACGTAGCGGAGCGCGCCGTCCAACATGGTGGGCATATCCGTATAGGGCACCCCTCCGAACGGCCCCTGCATCCCCAGTTCGCCGTTCGTTGCGATCCCTGGTAGGAGGTTGCCATTGACCTCAAGGGTGCTGAGCCGGAGCGAGTAGAGGCCGGAGTTGGCATCCGTGCTTTGTTCCGCCGGTGATATCCCGAAGAAGGAGGTCCAGCCGTTGAAGGTCGTCCAGGCGTCCGGTTCGTTGGTCACCACGTCCGTCCACTGCTCCATGTCGAAATTGGGCAACTCGTCCGGGTTGCTGACGGACGGAGCGGTCAGGCGCAAGGCGTCGATCTCGAACCATGCACCATCCGTGATGCTCGAACCACCGAAAGCGTCAGAGCTCGCCACGCCGATCAGCACACTGTCGAGCGTCACTTCAATGCCACCATGCAAGGCCAGGTCGAAGGGCACCCAGGTGATCTGGCTGCCTCCAAAATGGAAAAGGTCAGCGAGGACCACGCTTCCTGCCTGCCAGCCCTCGACAAGAATGATCGCCGAATCCCCTAGGGGCTGGTCGTACCGGACGTATCCTTCCACCGCGTTCATGGCGGTGGTGAAGGGTGCCCCGGAAACCGGCTGGTCGTTGATGATGTTGCCCAGCAGGATGTACCCGAAAAGCGTGTCCGTTCCGATGATGTGCGTTTCCATCCTTGCGGCCAGGTTTCCGCTCGGCGTGCCGCCGACCGGTTGTGTCGTGACCACGCCGGGATATTGGCCATTGCCGGTCTGCCACCCGTCCGGCGTGCTGTATTGCAGCTCCATTCCCCAGTTCTCGAATCCTCCGTTCGTGATCTGTTGCCCCATGCCCAGCGTGCTGCATAGGAAAAGGAAAAGGAGGATCGGATAGCGGGTCATGGGACCTGGGGTTGTTCCTGGACGAAATTACCGGGATCACGGCGGTCCTGTCACTTCAACAGGTTCACATGGCCGAAGTATTCACGTTTTTCCTTGCTGTAGGTGGACCTCACGCGAAGTCGGTAGGGATAAACGCCTTCCTGCACCTCGCCACCTTCGCCCCCTCCCTTGGCCCCGGTCCAGGGTTCCAGCGGATCGTTCGTATGGAAGATCATCTCGCCCCATCGGTCGAATATCATGAGGTCGAAGTCCTTCGTATCGATATCGTTCCCGACCACGCGAAATACGTCGTTCACCCCATCCCCGTCCGGTGTGAAGCTGTTCGGCACATAGACCAGGAGTTGATCGGCGATCTCCACCTGGTGCGTCACGCTGTCCGGGCAGCCCAATTCGTTGGTCACCAACAAGGTCACCGGGTAGGTCGCGCCATAGTTGTTCGGGAAAAGGAAGGTGGGGTCAGGGTCGGTGGAACCGCCCAGTCCTGCGAAATCCCAGTCGAACGTCATGGCATTGGACCCGGAAAGTTCGTGGAAGTCCATGGTCGTCCACAGGATGTTGGCGGGATCGGGGTTCCATTCGAACTCGGCCTGTGGTAGTGCGATCACTACCACCATGTCCTGTACCAGCGTATCGTCCTGGCAGCCGTTTGGCCATGTGACCATGACGCCGACGTCATATCCGCCTGGATCGGCATACGTATGGCCGACACTGGGTGGCCCCGGGGTGGTCACGTTATCCCCGAAGTCCCATTGGACCTGGGCTCCGCCCGTAGTGTCCTGCAGGGTGAATTGTACGGCGAACGGCTCGCATCCCCATCCGCTGTCGACCGTAAGGACCAGCGGTGGTATGGGGATGATGTCCATATGGATGCAATGGGTGACCGGAGGGGTCTCACAGCCGTCGCTCAGCGTCATGCACAAGTCCTGAGAGGTGGTAAGCGCCACCGTCAGGTCCGGTTGCGCCGAGGATCCGCTGCCCCAGTCGTACGCATATTGGCCATCGCCTCCGGATACATTGGTCGGGGCCAAGGTGTTGGTGACCTCCGGACAGGAAGTGAGCGTATCGGCCAACGCGAATTGAAGGGAAGGCAGCACGGTTACGGTCAGGTCCAACGTGTCCGAGGAGCAGCCGTTGTCGTCAAGGGCATACACGGTATAGGTCGTGGTCGTATTCGGGTTGACTGTCTGTGGACCCATGTTCGGAAGACCGTTGGACCAGTATTCCGTGACAGCCCCCGTTCCCCCTGCGGCGGATGCGTCCATCACCGCCTGACCGGTCTTGCAGATGGTCGTATCGTTCGTCAACAAGGAGATGATGACCGGTGGCGGCTCCTGAATGGTGGCCGTCAGGGTATCCCCGCAAGCATTGCCGTTCGCGCCCTCGGAAATGACGACCGTGTAGGTGCCGTCGCCACCGATGAAGGTATCCCCATTGGCCCCGAGGGTCGATTGTACGATGCCGCCCCCAGGTAGGGTCCAGATGTAATTCCAGGGACCGCCATTTCCTGTCGTTGACACAGCGATCGATCCATCCGTGTTCCCGTAGCAAGAGGCGTCCATGATCAGGACCTGATCGGACACGGAATAAGTGGTCATCAGCACATGACCGACCTGCGTACAGAATCCAGGGGCACTTGCCGTGTATTCATAAGGCCCATCGATCGATGTGCCTGGTATGAATGTCCCTGAGAATGCATTCCCGTTGGGGTCGGTCCAGGAGCCGCCGGCCGTCGGTTGGCCTCCGAGAAGCGGATAAAGGTCCATCGCTGGATCGCCGGCGCAGACGGCCCCACTACTGTCGGGAAGCAGGTCCGAGGGCTGTACGAGCACGACGATGTTGACAGTGGAGGTCAGTACCGGCGTACCATCGTCCGTGCCTTGAAAGACCACGTAGTGGTAGCCGGTGTCCGCGAGAACAGGGTCGACCTGCACCGTGATATCCGCGTTCAGGCCGCTGTTCGCGCTGATGATGGTGAAGTTGCTGAGCGTGGGACAAGCGGCGGTCGGTACCGTGGTCTGCACCGGCTCAGGGGATAAAAAGGTCACCGACAGGTCCGATTGTTGCCCCACGCACAGGATCAGCGTATCGCAGATGCTTTGTCCTGCGACCACGGGCGGTACGTTGGCCGTGGTGATATCGGTGGAGAACGCGAAATACTGGTTGTCGAGCCAGTCCACGCCGTCCGGATTTCCGAACGGCCCGTCGTAAAGGATGCCTGGTTGGTCGAACCGGCCGAATTGCAGGTAGTCCACACCGTTCCCCTGATTGGCGCCTACGCTGGCCGCCACTCCCCCGAACCCATTGGTGCCCTGAGAGGCGTCACCGGTCGTCCATTGCATGTCGTGATAGCAGAAGGACACGTTCGCGCCGTTGGGGATGATGGGATCCGTTCCATCGGTGATGATCAGCTGGAAGGTGTTCACCTTGTCCACGTGCTGGCTGTAATAGCCGACGTTCGTCCAGTTCACGTACATGGCCGTCGGGGTAAGCTTGTATTGGACCACGTTGTTCCCGGCACCAGGCCCCCTCAGGTCGACGTCGGCCCAGAAGGGGGCCACCATGGTGTATTGGGCGATCGGGAATCCGGTCGAACTGAACGTGCTGTAGTAATTCCCAAAGCTGACGTTCCCGTTGATGTTGATATATGCCGTGCTCCAGTATTGGCCATATAGATAGAACTGGAACGGCAGGTTGATCGGCCCGTAGCTACCGTCGTCCGCGTTTTGGAACCCACTTGCGTTCCACTGGGTGTTGTTGTTCACCGTGGTGTAGCTCGCATCCGGCGCCACCCAGCAGTCACAGGTCCCGCTTCCACCGCCGCCGCGCAGGTCGGGTGTATTCAGATGTTGGGCGGACGCCGATCGACCACCCTGGATGGCCACGGGTGTCAGACCGGATTTCCAGGCTTCGTAGCTGACCTCATCTTGGAGCACTTGCGCTTTGGCCGGTGACGATGCGTTGGCAAGCGAAAGAACGGCGAACGCGAGGAGCGAGGTGCGAACGGAGGTGGGGAGCTTGTCAGGGGTCATCAATGTGGAATGGAAGAGCCTGCCTTCAAGACGAGAACGCGGCGTCTAGCGGCGTCCGCTCCGCGAATTTCGGAACCCCGACCGACCTACCACTCGATGATCGGCTTGGATGTGACCAACGATCGGAAGCCCAACAAGCGGGAGAGCCCCGACGATCGCCGGGGCTCTCACTGAGCATGTTGTCCCTGTAGGGTTTTCAGCGGACCAGGCTCACTTTACCATCGTAGGTGATATCGCCCAGGTGGGCGGCCTCATTGATCTCGACCATCCAGACATAATCACCGGCAGGACAGAGCTCCCCCTTGTTGTCATAGCGGCCCGTCCAAGGTTTGCTGGCGTCGGTCGTCTCGTACACCTTCCTTCCTGTGGTGGCGTCATGTATCGCAAGATGGAAGCGCACCCCGAGCGTGCGTAAGGCCTCTGGCATGAACAGTTCATCGATCCCATCACCATTGGGACTGAACGAGCCGGGGGCGTCCAGGTTGTAGTCCTTCTCGATCCGCACGTCCCTCATGCTTTGGTCGACGCATCCGTTCTCGTTCGTCACCGAGAGTTCGACGTGGTAGACGCCCTGTTTGCGGAAGACATGGTCCGGGTGCGCGATCGTGGACGTCGTGCCATCTCCGAAGTCCCAGAAATAGTTCGCCCCGCCTTCCGAGCGATTCTCGAAATGCACGGAAGGGATATGGCCTGCGAAATCCTGTTTCAAGGCGTTGAACTTGGCCGCTGGTGCTTCATGGATGACGATGAGGTCACTGGACGGTTTGTTGCGGATGTTCCCGCCACCGCTATTGGACAGTGACAACATCACCTCGAACTTGCCGGATTTGGCGAAGGTGTGCTCAGGGTCGGGTTTGTTGCTGAAGCTTCCATCACCGAAGTTCCAGAGATAGATTCCGTTCTCCGGCATGTTGTCCACGTTGAACTTGATCGTGGACCCGGGGCAGCCCTCCGTGGTGCTGGAGCGGAAGGTCAATTCGGTCGTGTTCTTTGGTGTAGGGTGTGGTGGTCCGGCGGGTCCGCCGATGGTGGTCCTTTCAATGGTCCCGTCCGCGCGCTTCACCACGATGGCGGAGATCTCCGGATGATCGTTGGAGCCGCTCTCGACGTTCTTTTTGCTGTTCTGCGGTGGTGCCTCCTCATTGGAGAGGGCAGGAGTGGTGATCGACCGTGCAGGGGTCGGCTCCAGCACATTCGCCCCACCGTCCTGCGTGGCCTTCGGGGTAACGGGTCCGGGCTTCTCAAAGGGGGCGTCCATTCTTTGGACGATGGGTATCTCCGTCGATCCGATCGGGGTCAGGTCAGGTCGAAGTAGGAAATACATCAGGGTCGCTGTCAGGAGGCCGACACCAGCAAGGCCTGCGATCCATGCGGAACCTCCCCAGCGCCCCGAGCGTTCCGTGGCATCCAATGTTCGTTCCATCTGGGCCCAGTCCGCCGAATTGTAGGGGACCTCGAACTGTTCCAGTGCATCCTTGATGCGTTGTTCGAAGGCAATGTTCCGATCCATGAGGAATCCTGTAGTGGTCTATGGAAGCTTATGCTCCTTTTTCAGCAGCTTCCGCAGGTTATGTTTGGCCTTGGCAAGGTTGCTCTTGGAGGTGCCCACGCTGATGCCCAGCGTTTCGGCGATGTCCTTGTGGGTCATCTCCTCGAACACGTACAGATTGAAGACCGTCCGGTAGGCCGGGGTCAGTTTTTGCATGGCATTGATCACATCCGCGGGTTTCAGGTCCAGGCCCTCCTCTTCGGTACCGTCGGCCAGCACGTCCTCCTCGTCCATGTCCCCAAAATCCTCTATCGAGCGTTCGGCTCCCAGCAGGAGGTAGGAGTTCTTCATGCGCCGGAAGTGATCGATCGCCGTATTGACCATGATGCGACGGATCCAACCCTCGAAGCTCCCATCCCTGTTGAACTTGTCCATGCCACGGAACACCTTGATGAAGCCATCCTGAAGGATGTCCTTCGCTTGGTCGGCGTTCTTGGTGTAGCGCAGACATACGGCCATCATCTTTCCATAGAAGAGCTCATAAACGCGCTGCTGGCTCCGCCTTTCGCCGGCCAGACAGCCGTCGATGAGTTCGGTATAGGCCTGCTCCTCGTCCCCATCCATGCCCTGCCATGTAGGGTCAAGACGGATGACCTTCTGATCGGTTGCCGCTTGGGGATGTCCCATTTTTTCTCGACGGGGGGAATTTAGACGACCGTTCCCGCTTATCCAAGTCCGATCGGCCCGTTCCCCGCGTTCCTTTGGTGAGACGCTCGCGATGGTAATTTAGCCGCCCGAAGTCCGTTAGACAACCGAAAAACGCACGCAACAAAATGAAGGTCACAGTCGTGGGGGCAGGAAATGTCGGGGCCACTTGCGCCGATGCGGTAGCTAGGTGGGAGCTCGCGAACGAGGTGGTGCTGCTGGATATCAAGGAAGGCTTCGCGGAAGGGAAGGCCTTGGACATCTGGCAGACGAGTCCGATCAATTTGTTCGATACCCGGCCGGTGGGCTCAACGAACGACTACAGCAGGACCGCGAACAGCGATGTGGTCGTGATCACCAGCGGGCTGCCCCGCAAACCGGGAATGAGCCGCGATGACCTCATAGCCACCAACGCGAACATCGTCAAGAGCGTGACCGAGCAGGTGATCAAGGCTTCACCCGGAGCGATCCTCATCGTGGTGAGCAACCCGCTCGACGTGATGACCTATTGCGCCTATCTCACCAGCCAGTTCCCGAGCCAGCGCGTCTTCGGCATGGCGGGGATCCTGGACACGGCACGCTACCGCGCTTTCCTGGCCGAGGCGTTGAACGTATCGCCGAAGGACATCCAGGCGGTGCTCATGGGTGGTCACGGGGATACGATGGTGCCTCTCCCACGCTACACCACGGTGGGCGGTATTCCGGTCACGGAACTGATCGGGACGGACGAACTGAATGCCATCGTGGAGCGGACCAAGAAGGGGGGAGGGGAGATCGTGAACCTGCTCGGTACATCGGCATGGTATGCCCCGGGTACGGCCGCCGCCCAAATGGTGGCCGCCATTGTTCGTGACCAGAAACGCGTGTTCCCTGTTTGTACATGGTTACAGGGGGAATATGGTCTGAAGGACGTTTATCTCGGGGCGCCCGTGATTCTGGGGAAAGGTGGTGTGGAGCGCGTGATCGAGCTAAGACTGACCGGCGACGAAATGACGTTGGTGCACGACAGCGCGAAGGCGGTACGCGAGGTGATGGACGTGCTCGACCGCATGAGCGTGACGACCGCGTGAGGTCCTCGGAAGTATGCAAGTCGAGAGGCGCCCTGCAGGGCGCCTCTTTCTTTCATTTCCGGATCGCCCGGTCCATGCGGTTCACCGCGGCCGGGCCGGCCGATGGCTCAACGTGCCAGCACGATCGGTGTCCGGCCGGCGGCCACACCCGGACGCTGAACATGGACCATGTAGATGCCGCCCGAAAGACCTGAAAGGTCGACCAAGGTGTGTGAACCGGTAAGCGGTCCCTGCCGAACGACCCGCCCCTGCGTGTCCACGATCGTGTAAGTGTCCATGTTCCCCGTCGGGCCTTCCACAGCGATGGTGAAGAGGCCGTCCGTCGGATTGGGCATCACGTTCAGGTTACGCGCAGCATACGGATGCGACGCAACAGAGGCAGCGATGTCGTTGTGCCAATATCCGATCCCCCCGCGGTAGTTGCCCGTGAAGGCATCCAGGTGACCGTCGCCATCGATGTCGTTCAGCACGATGCTGCTGTTCCTGCCCTCCTTGATCTCACCGAACGTGCTGTCCAACTCCGTGAAGGTGCCACCAATGTTGTTGTCGATGTTCTTGTATCGATGGATCCACCCGGACTCCGAGCCCACCAGGAGTTCCCGCTCTCCATCGCTGTTCAGGTACATGAAGGGAATGCTGTAACCGGTGACGTTCCACCATTCCGTTACGTTGACATGGCCGAGCGAATCGGTCTCGAAATGCCATGAAGCTTCGTTCATGGTACCAACATTATGGTAGTAATTGAGGTTCCCGTTCCGCTCGCCGATGACCATATCCAGTAGACCGTCCCCATCCACGTCGAACAACTGTGGCGTGGCGAAGAGCCCCACGTCGATGGCTTGGCCCTGGTCGTTGGGCACGGTGAGGGTGCTCAATTGGAAGTCGGCCACGGGGCCACTAGCGATATTCTCGTAGTAGTAAAGGAATCCTTGTTCGCTGCCGACCATCATGTCCAGGTCCCCGTCACCATCCAGATCTCCGAATGCGGGATACATGCCGTTCCCAATGCCCGACTGGGACATATCCTGCCAATCCGCATCCACCAAAGCGAACGCGGGCTGGCTCGTGGTCCCTGTATTCTCCAGAAGGGCGAACTGGGATGGATAGTCCCCGCCCGGCTCGTAATAGCCGTAGTTCGCCACCACCAGGTCCATCAGGCCATCCCCATTGTGGTCGAACAGTACGGGATAGGCCCCCTCGCCCACGTCGATCATATCCTTCTGGAAAAGGTCAGGCATCTGGTATTGGAAGACCGGTGCATCGTCCGCTCCAACGTTCTTGTAGAACCAAACGCTCTGATGGTTCTCCGCGAGCGAGGTCCCGTTGGGGCTGACGAGCATGTCACGGATCCCATCATTGTCCACATCAAGGTAGAAGGCCCCGGGGAATATGGGCATCTCGGCGGGCACGTCGTAGCTCGGGAACAACGTATCCTGGCTTGCGATGTGGGAGTCGACCACGGTACCATCATTGTAGAGGGCGACCAGGGTATTGTAGGATACATCCCCGAGCACGATGTCCATCACACCATCCCCGTCCAGGTCCAACACCATTGTGGTCGACCCGGTATGCGCACGGTCCCCCGACCCGTCGTCAACACCTGTTCCCGGTCCATGCCCGGTATCCCTTCCATCGGCCTCAAGCCCTCCGGTCAACACGGGCATCTCGGGGTCGGGCACGTTGAACTGGCATGGCTGATCGAGCGTGACCGAATTGTTGTTCAGGTTCTCGTAGAAATCACCCCAGCAACGGTTCCGTACCTCGAACTCGAGGCTGTCACAGGTGCCGTACAACTCCATGCTCAGGTTCTTGTGGTACTCTTCATATGATCCGAAGATGCTGAACGTGAGGATGTCCAGGTCACCGTCACCGTCGATGTCCGCGATGCCGGGCAGATCCACCTGAGTGACATACAGGTTGGCGTTCTGGGGCACGTAGTTCGATCGCACCAAGGTATCGACGCGTTCGAAGCTCAGGGCGTTCTGGTCGGAGGTATTCTTCCATACTGCGAACCCACCTGTCGTATAGGTGTAGATATCCGCCTTCCCATCGCAATTGTAATCGCGAAGAAGTGCCCATTGCTGGAGGTCATTGAAGGGCGAGGCGCTGCTCATCTCCGGGTCGTAGTGGTAGTCGATCTCGTTCGCACCCCCATCGTTGATCAATGCAAGCACCTCATTCCCCGACCGATCGAACACGAAGATGTCCTGGTCGCCGTCCCCATCCAGGTCGATCGGCGAGAACTGGCAGAAGTTCATACCGCCGGCCCAGGGCATGGCCAGTTGCACCCCGTTCCAGGTCACTGGGACGGTTTGGTCCAGGTGCAGGAGGAATTGTGCCTGGGACGGGAACGGGATCGATGCGATCGCGAACGCCGGCAGGAGCTTGAGAGCGAGGTGGGTCATAGTCATCCACTGAACGATGCGAACACCCGATGCGTTGCCTGGGACCGGGCGATGGTCGTTCGCAAAGCTACTTGCCGACCTGCCTTTGCACCACACCCGATCCCCATCGCCCCTGCGACCCTTGCCGCCGCCCCCCGATCGGCCGGACCGACTTTCTATATTTGCCGCTCTTTTCACGAAAAAACCCGACCGGTCATGCAGAATCGAGGAGCGCTTTGGGTGTTCACCATCCTGTTGGCGCTTGCCTGCCTTTGGCAGCTTTCCTTCTCCTTCTTCACCTCCCGCGTGGAGAGCAAGGCTCGCGATATCGCCGGTCAGCAGAAGGATTCCGTCCTGGCCGTGCCGGGTAACGCCGGGCTGGATGCCGACTCGGTCTACCTCCGGTACGAGAACAAATACCTGCGCGACCACAATGAGCAACGGATCTATCCTGTGTTCGGCTATACCTACGGCGAGTGCAAGGAGAAGGAGATCAACCTTGGCCTTGATCTGAAGGGAGGGATGGCCGTGACCTTGGAGGTCAGTATCCCGGAACTGGTCGTGAACCTCAGTGAGAATTCTGACGATCCCCAGTTCACCCAGGCCGTCACGAACGCTCGGGCACGTCAGGTCTCGAGCAGCGAGGACTTTATCAGCCTTTTCGAGGAGGAATGGAACAAGATCGACGCTAACGCCAAGTTGGCCGCCGTATTCCATTCGGCGGACAAGAAGGACATGTTCCCCCGGGAGGCGAACAACGGTGAGATCATCGACGCACTGCGACGGGAGGCGCGTGCGGCGATCAACAACACCGAGAAGATCCTGCGTACCAGGATCGACAAGTTCGGTGTGGCACAACCGAGCATCCAGAAGCAGCAGTTCAGCGGCCGTATCCAGATCGAACTTCCGGGGGTGAAGGACAAGGACCGCGTGCGCAAGGTGCTTCAGAGCACGGCGAACCTGGAATTCTGGGAGACCTATGACAACTCGGAGATCTACCCCATGCTCGAGGAGGCCAACAAGCGGCTCGGTGCCGCACTCGGTGGGGTGGCGGATACCACACAAGGGGGAGCGGGCACGGATGCCACCACCTACAGCCATGAGCTTCCTGATGGAGGCATCGTCAGCGGCGCTGGCAACGGTGTGGAGCAGGGCCTGATCGGATTCCTTGAGGGCGATGCACCCGTGGACAAGACCACCTGGTTCGATTTCGACCGGGTGACCTTCGAGAGCGGTAGTTCGCGGATCGACGAAAGTTCGTCGCAGGGACAGTTGGACAACCTGGGTGTCATCCTGGAGGCCTATCCCAAGGTCCGATTGAAGATCGGTGGCTACACCGACAGTACGGGGAACGAACAAGCCAACCTCAAGCTTTCCCAAGCCAGGGCCGAAGCGGTGGTCGCCGCACTGGAGGACCGTGGCGTGGACAGCACGCGCCTGGAGGCGGAGGGATATGGATCGCAGCATCCGGTCGCGAGCAATGCCACCGAGGAGGGCCGCGCCAAGAATCGCAGAATGGCGCTTCGCGTGCTGGACAAGGGAAATGCCCGATCGGAGGACCTCCTGTCCCAATTGTCCGGGGATTCCGATTCAACGTCCACTTCCCCAGCGGATACGTTGGGACAGGCGGATTTCACCAAGAAGAACCCCTTGTTCGCCGTGCTCCGTCCATCGGTGTTCGGTGCACAGGGTGGTGGTTACCGGCTTTCCAAGGGACCGGCCGTGGGCAATGCCCGGGTGAGCGATACCGCCGTGGTGAACATGGAACTCCGAAAGCCGACCGTGCGCGGGGCTTTCCCGAGCGATGTGCACTTCCTGTGGGGTGCCAAGCCGTTGCCAGGGTCCGATGTACTGACGCTCTACGCCATGCGCGTGCCCCGTGGAGGAAAGCCCAAACTGGACGGTTCGGTGATCACTGACGCGGCCCAGGATTTCGACATGAAGGGCGATGTCGAAGTGCGCATGCAGATGAACGCGGAGGGCGCCCAGGTGTGGAAGGTGATGACGGGGGACAACGTCGGCAAGTCGATCGCGATCGTCCTGGACAACCTGGTCTATTCGGCCCCGACCGTGATCGGCGAGATCCCCGGTGGACGTTCCAGCATCACCTTGGGCTCCGGTGATCTGAACAAGCAGATCCAGGAGGCCGAGGACCTGGCCAATATCCTCAAGGCCGGGGCGCTGCCCGCACCCGCCCGGATCATCCAAGAGACCGTCGTGGGGCCCTCCCTGGGTAAGGAGAACATCAGCAAGGGGCTCATTTCGTTCGGAGTGGCCCTTTTGATGGTCATGTTGTACATGATCCTCTACTACGCCGGCGCGGGATGGGTGGCGGACCTCGCACTGGTCGTGAACCTCTTTGTTCTGATCGGTTCCCTCGCGTCCCTTCAGGCTTCGCTCACACTGCCAGGCATTGCCGGTATCGTGCTCACCATGGGTATGGCGGTCGATGCGAACGTGCTGATCGATGAACGCGTCCGCGAGGAGCTGCGACATGGAAGGATGATAAAGTCCGCAGTGGACCTCGGCTACAAAGGGGCCCTCTCAGCGATCATCGATTCGAACGTGACCACTTTCGTCACGGCTGTCATCCTCTACCTCTTCGGCAGCGGCCCCATCCGTGGTTTCGCCACCACGCTCGGCCTTGGGATCCTTACCTCACTGTTCACCGCCCTCTTCCTCTCCCGACTGGTCATCACCCGCCGACTGGAGAAGGGCAGGTCCATTTCGTTCTGGAACAACTGGAGCAAGAACATCCTGGTGAACGCCAAGGTGGATTGGATGAGCAAACGCCGCATATTCTACGTCATCTCAGCAGTGATCATCGGCACGGGTGTCTTTTCCATGGTCACCCGTGGCTTCAATCTGGGGGTGGATTTCTCAGGTGGGCGGACCTATGTGGTGAAGTTCCACGACGGTGTATCCGTTGAAAGCGTCCGGAGCATTCTGACGGATGCCTTCGCCAAGGAGACCGAACAAAGCACCCTGCAGGTGAAATCCTATGGCGGAGCGAATGAATTGAAGATCACCACGAACTATCTCGTCAACAGCAAGGACCCGGAGACGGATGAACTCGTGGACAGCAAGGTCAGCGATGCGCTGAAGCAGATGAACGTGCCCTTCGACGTTCTGGAGTCGCACAAAGTCGATCCAACGATATCGGACGACATCAAGACCTCGGCCTGGACCTCCGTGGCCCTCGCGTTGATCTTCATGTTCATCTATATCGCCGTACGTTTCAGCAGTTGGCAGTATGGCCTGGGAGGTCTGCTGGCCCTTGCACACGACGCATTGTTCACCTTGGGATTGTACTCCCTGTTGAACGGCGTGGTCTCCTTCAGCCTGGAGATCGATGAGGCCTTCATCGCGGTGATATTGACGGTGGTCGGCTACTCGATCAATGACACCGTTGTGGTGTTCGACCGGATCCGCGAATATCTCCGTGAACACAAGCGTGACAGCAATATCTCCGTCTTCAACCAGGCGATCAACGCCACCCTTGGACGGACCCTGAACACCGCGGCGACCACCCTGGTGGTGTTGCTGGTGATCTTCCTGCTCGGTGGTGTGTCGATCAAGGGCTTCGTGTTCGGGCTGTTCATGGGCATCCTGGTCGGGACCTACTCGTCGATCTTCGTCGCTTCCGCGGTGACCGTCGATCTGCTGCGCGAACGCAAGGTGGCGCCGGCCGGCGCCAAGGCCTGATCGCGGACAACACACCCAATCCACCGACCGGCCCGGACCATTCCGGGCCGGTCCTACTTTTGGCCCGGATATGCACCCAACGCTTCTCTTCGACATCAGCGGTGGCGAGTTGCTGGTGATCCTGCTGTTCGTTCTGCTCTTCTTCGGAAGCAAGGGCATACCCGATGTGGCCAGGACAATGGGTCGCGCCATGCGTCAGCTAAGGGACGCCACGGACGATGTGCAACGCGAGATCAGGAAAGGTGCTTCGGACATCCAGCATGGTCTGGACGCGGATGAACGGCCCCGCCCCAACAAACGAACGGGTCCCGGGCCTCCCGAGGGCACAAGAGCGACATCCGCGACACAGCCCCCTCCGACAGAGACGGACGAAAGGTCCGTGTGACATGTCGCTACTGATCACCCTCGTCGGCCTTGTGGTCCTCGTGGTCGGGGCTGAACTGCTTCTTCGCGGTGCCGTGAACGTAGCCTTCCGAGCGAATCTTTCTCCACTGGTCGTTGGTCTCACCGTGGTCAGTGTCGGTACTTCGGCCCCCGAGCTCGTAGTAAGTCTTTCGGCCGCGTTCCATGGAAGTCCCTCGATCGCCGTGGGGAACGTGATCGGTTCCAACATCGCCAACATCGCTCTGATCCTGGGGCTTTGCGTACTGGTCTTTCCCATGGAGCCGGACCGGGATGCATACCGCATCCATTGGCCGGTGATGATGGTGGCTTCCCTGTTGGTGCTTGCCCTGTTGCAGAACGACCGATTGGGTCGTGGGGAGGGTCTCGTGCTCGTCCTGATGCTTCTTGCGTACGTCGTGTGGATGGTCCGGCGTTCGCGTAGGGAGCATCTCCGCGGTCCCGTGAATATGGTGTCCGGTCCGATCTGGCGCGATGCCGTATTCCTGTTCATAGGTATAGCGGGATTGACAAAGGGGGGGGAGTGGTTCGTTTCGGGTGCCTCCGACCTCTCCCGGCAGTTGGGGATCAGTGAGCAGCTCATAGGTTTGACGGTGGTGGCCTTGGGGACCTCCATGCCCGAGCTTGCCGCGTCACTGGTGGCGGCGTTCCGCAAGCAACCGGACATCGGTCTTGGGAACATCATCGGCAGCAACGTGTTCAACCTGCTCGGGATCCTGGGGACCACCTCCCTCGTGCGCCCCCTTCAAGCGGACCACCTGGCCTTCTTTCCTGATCTCATGGTCATGCTGGCCACTGGTCTCGTGCTTTATCCGCTGGCGCGATTCTTCCGACGCATCGGTCGATGGCAGGGGGCGGTCCTGCTCACCGCTTATTTTGGATATGTGTACTATCTGGTAAATAGGGGTTGATGTAGTCAGGGGGGGATATCAAGGGGGTGTTGAAAGAAAAAGGAGCGATTTTCGGATCATACCCCCCTTCGGAAGGATACCTTCGCGGGCAGAATAGTCCCTTTTTCATGTCCAACCCCCTCTTCCGGAACCGGGCCATGGAGGATGTCCTCCATCGTGCACCGAGGCAGGTGGAACCCCCCGCCAACAAGATCTCCGAATATTTCAGCGCTCAGGTGTTCAATGAGGACGCCATGCGCATGTTCCTCTCCGAGGACGCCTTTCTGGCCGTTCAACAGGCGATCCACAAGGGCGAACGGATCAGCCGAGGAATGGCCGATCAAGTGGCCAGCGGAATGAAGGAATGGGCGGCCAGCAAGGGCGCGACGCACTATACGCATTGGTTCCAGCCGCTTACGGGCCTCAGCGCGGAGAAGCACGATGCCTTCTTTGAACCCATACCGGGGGGGCGCAGCATCGAGCGGTTCGAGGGCGGCATGTTGGTGCAGCAGGAACCGGACGCGAGCAGTTTCCCCAGCGGGGGTATCCGCAACACGTTCGAGGCCCGTGGCTACACCGCCTGGGATCCGAGCTCTCCGGCGTTCATCATGGGCCGGACGCTCTGCATCCCGACCATTTTCATCAGCTATACGGGTGATGCCCTGGACTACAAAACGCCCTTGTTACGGGCGTTGCATGCCGTGGATGAGGCCGCCACGGCCGTTTGTCAGTACTTCGAAAAGGACGTCACCAAGGTCGTTCCGACCCTGGGCTGGGAACAGGAGTATTTCGTGATCGACAAGGCCCTCTTCTATGCGAGGCCGGACCTGATGCTTACGGGCAGGGCTTTGTTCGGCCATGCTCCCGCGAAGGGCCAACAATTGGAGGACCACTATTTCGGGTCCATTCCCGAACGCGTCCAGGCCTACATGCGGGATTTCGAGACCGAGGCGCTGAAGCTCGGGATCCCAGTGAAGACGCGTCACAACGAAGTGGCGCCCAACCAATTCGAATGCGCTCCGGTATTCGAGGAGACCAACCTCGCGGTCGACCACAATGTGCTCCTGATGGACCTGATGGAGAAGGTGGCCCGGAAGCATGATTTCCGGGTATTGCTCCACGAGAAGCCCTATGCGGGGGTGAACGGCAGCGGAAAGCACAACAACTGGAGCCTGGCCACCAACACCGGGTTGAACCTGCTCAAACCCTCGAGGACCCCGAAGGAGAATCTCAGGTTCCTGACCTTCTTCGTGAACACGATCAAGGCGATCCACACACATGCCGATATCCTTCGCGCCAGCATCGCCAGCGCGGGGAACGACCATCGCCTGGGGGCCAACGAAGCACCGCCCGCGATCATCTCGGTGTTCATCGGGGATGAACTGGGTCGACTTCTCGATGAACTGGAGCGCGACATCAAGGGAAGGATGAGCGCCGAGGCCAAGACGGAGATCAAGCTGAACATCGGTCGCATTCCGCAGATCCTTCGTGACAACACCGATCGGAACCGGACATCCCCGTTCGCCTTCACAGGCAACAAGTTCGAATTCCGTGCCGTGGGGTCGAGCGCCAATTGTGCGGCGGCCATGACGGCGCTGAACACCATTGTGGCCTGGCAGCTCCGGAAATTCCGCAGGGAGGTCGATGCCTTGATCAGGAAGGGGGTCAAGAAGGATGAGGCCATCCTGCAGGTGTTGCGCGAGGAGATCGCCTCCAGCCGCCCCATCCGTTTCGAAGGCAACGGGTACAGTGAGGAGTGGGTGAAGGAGGCTTCCAAGCGTGGGTTGAACAACATCAAGGACACACCACGTGCCTTGGACGTATGGAGCAGGAAGGAGGTGAAGTCCATGTTCGAGGAACTGGAAGTGCTCACCCCGAGAGAGGTGGAGGCGCGCCATGAGATCGAACTGCACAGTTACACGCTTCGTATCCAGATCGAGTCACGGGTTTGTGGCGATCTTGCCAGGAACCACATCGTTCCGACGGCGATCAATTACCAGAACCGGTTGCTCGAGAACGTGCGTGGCCTTCGCGAGGTTCTCGGGGCCGAAAAGGCGAAAAAGGCCGCGGCGACGCAGGTGCGGCTCCTCGAGGAGATCAGCGATCACATCAGCGTCATCATGGACCTCAGCGAACAGATGCTCGAGGCGCGTAAGAAGGCCAATGAGATCGAGGACTCCCGGACCAAGGCCATCGCCTATTGTGATGACGTGCGGCCGTTCCTTGATCGTATCCGTTACCACAGCGACAAGCTGGAGCTCCTGATCGATGATGAGCTTTGGCCGCTGCCCAAACTTCGCGAGCTGCTCTTCGTGCGTTGATGGAGGGTCGCGCCCGAGCGACAATGGGCCTCGGACGTTCATTTACCCCGGAAAGGTGCAGGCGAACCGTCCGGGGACTTTGCTTACTTTCGCCCGGAACCGAATATCCGACCCATCCTGCGACACCCGATGCGTACCAGCAAGATCCTGGCCTGCCTGACCGCGGGCTTGTTGTTGACCACCATGGCCATGGGCCAGGGGAAGCTCGGCGAAGAAGCGGACGACGCCTTCAAGAAGGGGTTCTACTTCAACGCGATCGAGCTTTACAAGAAGGCCTACACGACAGAAAAGAAGGCCAGCGAGAAAGCGGTCCTCATTTACAAGGTGGCCGAATGCTATCGGGTACTGGGTGACGCCCAGCAGGCGGAGGTCTGGTACGAGAAGGCCAACAAGGCCCAGTACCCGGACCCCATCACCTACTTCTACATCGGTGAGAGCCTGAAGGAGCAGGGGAAATATGCGGAAGCGATCGCCGCCTACAACAAATACAAGGAGAAGAACCCCGGGGACATGCGTGCCGAAGCGGGTATCAGCGCCTGCCAGGTGGCCCAGCAGTGGAAGGACAGCCCCTCACGGTACAGCGTGGATCCGGAAGTGCTGCTGAACGGTCAGCAGTATGATTTCTCACCCACCTTCGCTGATAAGAAGAACGAGGACGTGGTCTTCTCGAGCACGCGACCGGCTTCTACGGGAACCGAGACAGATGCCATCATCGGGGAGAGCTTCTCGGACCTGTTCAGCAGCAGCCGTGACAAACTGGGCAAGTGGAGCGAGCCCGTGAAACTGCCGCCCAGCATCAATTCGCCTGCGAACGAAGGGGCCGCCACCTTCAACGGAAAGCGGAACCTGATGTACTTCACGCGCTGCCCGCACGAGAAGAACAAGGTGCACGGGTGTGACATCTGGATGAGCAAAAAGGTGGGGTCGAACTATGCCGAGCCGGAGCAGCTCGTGCTCCATCCTGCGCCGGTAAAGGACGATACCACCGTGATCACCTGTGGGCATCCAGCCCTTTCACCGGACGAGACCATGCTGTTCTTCTCGAGCAATATGAAAGGCGGTCGAGGTGGTAAGGACATCTGGATGATCCGGCTGGACAAGGACGGTAAACCCACTGGTGTCGCCAAGAACCTCGGACCCGAAGTGAACACGCCCAAGAACGACATGTTCCCCTTCATGCGGAGCGACGGTAGTCTGTATTTCGCCTCGGACGGCTATCCCGGCATGGGCGGTCTCGACATCTTCCGGGCCGAGAAGACCGGCGACGATTCCTGGGGGCACGTGGAGAACATGAAGTCGCCCATCAACAGCTCAATGGACGACTACGGTATCATATTCGATGGTGATGAGGAGCGTGGCTACTTCACGTCCAACCGCCCAGGTGGAAAGGGCCAGGATGACATCTGGCGTTTCTACATGCCCGATCTGGTCTTTGCGCTGCAGGGCACGGCCTACGACAAGGTCACCGGTGAAGTGCTGCCGGCCGCCAAGGTGGAGGTCGTTGGCACCGACGGAAGCAGCTTCAGCACCTTGACCGATGACAACGGTGGATTCTCCTTCGCGGAGAACGGCAAGGACCGTTTCATCAAGGAGAACACCACGTACACCATCAGGTGCTCCAAGGATGAATACCTGAACGTCAACGATCAGGTCACCACGGTAGGACTGGACGAAAGCACCACCTTCGTGAAGGAATATTTCCTGCAACCTGCCCGCAAGGACGTGGTGATCAAACTGCCGGAGGTGCAGTACGAATTCGACAAGTATGCCTTGACCCAGGCCGGGAAGGATTCGCTCGAAACGCTGTACCAAACACTGATCGACAACCCCACGATCACCATCGAATTGCTCGCTCACACCGACACACGGGGCAAGGATGCCTACAATATGGAGCTGTCGCAGAAGCGCGCCAGCAGTTGCGTGAACTATCTGGTGACCAAAGGCATCGACCCGGCGCGTATGGTACCGAAAGGAATGGGCGAGACCCAACCCAGGATCAGCGATGCGGAGATCGCCAAGATGAAGACCGAGGAGGAACGTGAGGCCGCCCACCAACAGAACCGTCGCACCGAATTCCGGGTGCTCAATTTCGACTATGTGCCCAGGGACCAGATGCAACAGGAACAGCCGCAGAACTAGCGAAAGGACTTTCTGGGAAAGGCATCCGCCCGCTGGTGGATGCCTTTTTCGTTGACCATGGAACCACAAGGCCGATATGCACAGCGGGGGGTGAGCGCGTCCAAGGAGGATGTGCATGCCGCCATTGCCGGGTTGGAAATGGGGCTCTTTCCCAAGGCCTTTTGCAAGGTCGTGGCCGATGACCTCACGGGTAGTCCTGAGCATTGTCTTGTTATGCATGCCGATGGGGCCGGGACCAAGTCCGCGCTGGCCTATGCCTATTGGAGGGGGACCGGGGCCATCGACGTCTGGCATGGTATAGCGCAGGACGCCTTGGTCATGAACCTCGACGACCTCATCTGCGTCGGAGCAACGGACGGCATTCTGGTCTCCTCCACGATCGGCCGTAACAAGCGACTGATCCCCGGCGAGGTCGTTAAGGCCTTGATCGAAGGCACGGAGGCGTTCATGCAGCGTATGCGGGACCTGGGCGTGGGGATCCGGGGTGCCGGAGGTGAGACGGCCGATGTGGGCGACCTTGTCCGCACGGTGATCGTCGATAGCACGGTCGTATGCCGCATGCACCGTGGCTCTGTGATCGACAACGCACGGATCCGCCATGGCGACGTGATCGTTGGCCTGGCCAGTTCTGGTCAGGCGACCTATGAAACGACCTACAACAGCGGCATCGGGAGCAATGGGCTGACAAGCGCACGCCATGACGTGTTCAACAAGGCGATGGGCCAGGCCTGGCCGGAGACCTTCGATCCAGGGACGCCGTCATCGCTGGCGTATTGCGGTGATGCGTCGCTTACGGACCCGCTCGAGGGTACACCCCTGGACATGGGAAGGGCCGTGCTCTCACCCACTCGTACTTATGCGCCCGTGGTGCGGGAGGTGCTTGCACGAATGCGCGACGAGGTGCACGGCATGGTGCATTGCAGCGGCGGTGCCCAGACCAAGGTGCTCCATTTCATCGACGATCTGCGCGTTGTCAAGGACGACCTATTTCCTGTGCCGCCGCTGTTCATGGCCATTCAGCGCATGAGCCGAACGGACTGGTCAGAGATGTACCGCGTGTTCAACATGGGCCACCGCCTGGAATTGTATGTGCCGGAAGAACTTGCCGAGGAGATCACCGACATCGCGGCTTCTTTCGGTGTGGAGGGGCGTGTCATTGGCCATGTCGAGCGGATGGAAGGCAGGGAGGTCGTCTTGCGCACACCGAACGGTGAGTTCAACTACAGCTGATCATGAGCGCTCTTCTGGACAGGCTGCGCGCGATCCATGAGCGCCGATCGGAAGTGGGCAAATCCCTGGCCGACCCGGCCATAATCGCGGACCAAAAGCGCTTTGCCCAGTTGAGCCGTGAATACAAGGACCTCGGCCCTATCGAGCAAGCGTACGAGAGCTACCGGCGTCTACACGAGCAGTTGGAGGGGATAAGGGAGATCCTGCGAACGGAGAAGGACCCCGACCTGCTCGACATGGCCCGTGAGGAACAGGATGACCTGCGGTCCAGGCAGGAGGCGATGGATGAGGAGGTGCGCTTCCTGCTTGTGCCCAAGGACCCCAATGATGCACGCAATTGCGTCGTGGAGGTGCGCGCTGGCACTGGTGGTGATGAGGCGAGTTTGTTCGCGGGCGACCTGTTCCGCATGTACCAGCGCTTCTGTGAGCGGAGGGGGTGGAAGGTGGAGGTGGTCGATGTGAGCGAGGGTACGGCCGGTGGCTACAAGGAGATCGTTTTCAACGTGATCGGGGAAGGCGCTTATGGCACTTTGAAATACGAGGCAGGTGTCCATCGGGTGCAGCGCGTACCCGCAACGGAGGCGAGCGGGAGGATCCACACGTCCGCTGCCACCGTGGCCGTACTGCCGGAGGCGGAGGAATACGACGTGGACCTGAAGGAGAGCGATGTGAGGATGGAGACCGCACGAAGCGGTGGGGCGGGGGGGCAGAATGTGAACAAGGTGGAAACGAAAGTGCGCCTGACGCACGTCCCAACCGGTGTGGTCGTGATGTGCCAGACGGAACGGAGCCAACTGGGCAACCGACTGAAGGCCATGCAGATGCTTCGGAACAAACTCTATGATGAGAAGGTGCGGAAAATGGAGCAGGCCGTCTCCGCGCATCGCCGTAGCCAGGTGGCCAGCGGCGATCGCTCGGCCAAGGTGCGCACCTACAATTTTCCTCAAAGTCGGATCACGGACCACCGTATCGACCTCACGGTGCACGACCTGGACAATGTGCTGAACGGTGATCTCGATGCTATGATCGAGGCGCTGCAGATGGCCGATCGTGCCGAAAAGCTCAAGGCGGGGACCGCCTCGTGACATGACTCGCAGTGATCTCGTGCGCCTCATCAGGGAACGTCGAAGTCTGCTTTGCGTGGGCCTCGACACGGAGGAGGAGTTGCTGCCCGGACATTTCCGGAGTGAAAGCCATCCGGTGCGCGCCTTCAACGAGGCGATCTGCTATGCCACACGGGACAAGGCCGTTGCCTACAAGCTCAACCTGGCCTTCTATGAGGCCATGGGCGATCAGGGCTGGCTCGATCTGGAGGCAACGATCGCCTGTATCCGCGCCCAAGGCGAGCATTTCATCATCGCCGACGCCAAACGCGGCGATATCGGCAACACGGCCCGCAAGTACGCGGATGCCTTCTTCGACAAGCTCGATGTCGATGCGGTAACGATCGCTCCGTACATGGGCCACGATTCGGTGATGCCGTTCCTAGGTCGTCCAGGGAAATGGGCCATCGTGCTCGGGGTCACCAGCAACGAAGGGGCCATGGATTTCCAGTTCCTCCCTGTGGATGGCGGGCGCCAGCGCTTGTTCGAGAAGGTGATGGAACGGTCGGTCGAATGGGGTGGTCCGGATGAACTGATGTTCGTGGTCGGGGCTACCCGTTCCGAGGTCCTGGCGCAGGCTCGGGCGGCCGCGCGCTCGCATTTTTTCCTGGTCCCGGGCGTTGGCGCCCAGGGGGGTGATCTGCAGGCCGTGCTTGATGCGGGAATGACCAAGGATGGTGGACTGTTGATCAACAGTTCCCGGGGTATCCTATATGCCGGGGAGGGCACCGATGCCGTACCGGCCGCGCGCAGGGCGGCGATCATCCTCCAGCAGGAAATGGAGCGGATGCTCCTTGCACGTGGAGTGATCTGAGGCCCTGTTTGCGGGTGCTGGCTCCAGAGCACGACCCTTGATATATATTGTGTCCATTGATCGACATGATATCCGTCGATCAGCATCGACAATGCGCATACTTCCCGCCACTGCATCGTCCCTGGGGAACTCCTACGCTCAGGTGTTGCGACACTTGCCGCCCCCCGTTCTTTTCGACCCCCGCTTCCCCTATCGCGAGGAATTGCTCCAGTTCATTTGGCAGCAGCAGTTGTTCGATGGACATGAGTTGCGGACCGTTGATGGGCGGCCGATCGAAGTGGTGCGACCGGGGCGCATCCAATCCGATGGGGGGCCGGACCTTGTGGATGCGCAACTCCGGATCGATGGGCAGCTCTGGGCGGGTTCTGTAGAGGTACACGTGCTTGCCGGCGAGTGGTTTGCGCACGGGCACCATCGGGATCCGGCCTATGACAGTGTTGTCCTGCATGTGGTCTTCGAGAACGATCGGCAGGCGATCACGCACCGTGGAACTCCTCTTCCAACGCTTCAGATCGGTGCACGGATATCGACGCGAAGCCTGGGTATGTACGATGCCTTGATGAAGGAACGGAACTGGGTCCCTTGCGCTTCGCAGGTCGATCGGGTCGGAGCGGGTCGGATCGGTCCCTGGCTGGAAAGCGTGCTGGTGGAGAGGCTCATTCGAAAGACCAAGGCCGTCGAACAAGTGTTCCGATCGCTGGGCGGTGATGCGCAGGCCACGACATATCACATGCTGGCCCGTGCCTTTGGCTCCAAGGTGAACGCCGAGCCTTTCGGTATGCTGGCCAATGCGTTGCCGTTGCGCACGCTGTGGAGATACAGGGATGATGAGCTGCGGACGGAGGCGCTCCTGTTCGGTCAGGCCGGTCTTCTGAGCGTCGACTTCATCGATGATCATCCGCGACGACTTCAGCAGGAACACACCGCACTGGCACATCTGCACGCACTGCACCCCGCTCCTCTGGCGGCTTGGCGCTTCGCCCGCATGCGGCCCGGGAATTTCCCCACCGTCCGCATCGCCCAATTGGCCCAGGTCCTCATGCGGCTCGGCGGTTCTTTCGACCCGTTGCTCATGGCCGATGAGGTTTCCGTGGTGCGTCGGGCCCTCGACGTGCAGGCTTCGGATTATTGGAATACACATTACCGCTTCGACCGGGCCGCGGCGATGCGCCCCAAGTTCCTGGGTCGGGCCGCTGCGGACGGGCTGATCATCAATGCGGTGGTCCCCGTCCTTTTCGCGTTGTCGTACTTGCAGGGAAAGGCCGCCTATCGTGAGCGCGCCATGGCGCTGCTGGAGCAGTTGCCCGCCGAGAGGAACACCGTGCTCGACCGGTGGGCCGCGATGGGCCTGAAAGCGGATTCCGCCGGTCGCGGACAGGCGCTGCTGGAGTTGAAGGAGTTCTACTGCACGCCACGGAAGTGCTTATTTTGCGGCATCGGACGCGATCTTCTGAAGCGCTCAGTGGCCCACCGCACATGATCGACCGCATCAAGACCTGGTTCGAAGCACAGGCCTTCGGTGTGTGCGACTGGTGGGCGCACAAGCTCAACATCAAGACCGAACAGGTCCGGCTCTCCTTCATCTATCTTTCATTCGTCACGGCCGGTCTGCATCTCGTCGTCTATCTGATCATGGCATTTGTGCTGAAGCACAAGGAAAGGATCAAACAGCCTTTGCGTCGACGGAGCACCGTGTGGGAGCTGTAGCATCGATCTTGGGGCATGCCCATCCGCAAAAAGGGACATCGGGCGCTCCGGTATCCGGGATCTTCATGGACCTGACATGAAACGGGCCATTCACAAGTTGATGATGGGCCGCGGCCAGGGCGATGATGTTCCGCGCCACAGCACCATCCATAGGCGATTGGAAAACATCCGTGCGATCTGGAACAACGACCTGGAGGAGGACGCCGGTCTCGAGAAGCTTGTGCGACTTCTCCTGGCTTGTTCGCAATTGGTGTTCCCCGGCACCTACGTCCGCCATCTGTTATGGCGCCGTGGTCCGATGTACCAGGACCTGGCGGTCGACCTCTTCGTGCTTGTGAAGACCAGCCTGCCTGTGATCATCATGTACGAGGGTTGGCAGAACAAAATGGTCCTGTTCTGGCTAGCGGTCTGGTTCATGTTGGAGACCGTCACCTACATCCCCACGCTCATCTTCGCCTCCGACGCTTTTCCCACGCCAAGGAGTTACCGTCGGAGCAAGATGCTCCTGTTCTTCAACTACCTGGAAGTGGTCTTCACTTTTGGCCTTATCTATTTCGTTGGTCAGGACCTCAACAAACCGATCCTTCACTGGCTGGACGCGATCTACTTCAGTCTGGTCACCACGAGCACGATCGGGTACGGCGACCTCTTTCCGGTCACCGCGCGAGGCAAACTGCTGGTGATGGCCCAGTCGCTCTTCTACCTGAGCTACATCGTCCTGTTCATCAATGTGTTCTCCTTCGGCATGAAGCGCGGCTATTTCGAGCAGGGGGACAGAAGGACCTGATCGGGTCCGACGGTGAGGGGAGGGTCGTAGCTTCACCGCGTGCCGCTCCGCATACTCATTACAGGCAGCAATGGCCTCCTGGGGCAGAAGCTGGTCGCCGCTCTGCGGAACGATCCCGAGGTGGAGCTGATCGCAACGGGCCGGGGTGGTGACCGCACCCCACAGGCACTGGGTGATCGATACCACACCTTGGACATCACCGAGCCGGATTCGGTGCGCGAGGTGATCATCTCCACCCGCCCGACCACGATCATCCATACGGCAGCAATGACCAATGTGGACGCCTGTGAATTGGACCCTCCTGCGTGCCATCGTCAGAACGTCCAGGCCACGCAGTACCTCGTCGAGGCGGCCAAGGATGTGGGCGCGCACTTCATATTCCTCAGCACGGACTTTGTTTTCGACGGTGCCCAAGGCCCCTATACCGAGGAGGCGCTCCCTTCACCCTTGAGCGTATACGGGCACAGCAAATTGGAGGGTGAGCTGATCGTGATGAACAGCGGTCTGGAGAAATGGGCGGTCGCGCGCACGATCATCGTTTACGGGGTGGCACCGGGGCTCAGCAGGAGCAATGTGGTATTGTGGGCCAAGGATGCCTTGGAAAAAGGAGCACCGATCCGTGTGGTGAACGATCAATGGCGGATGCCCACACTTGCCGAGGACCTTGCGGATGGCTGTATTCGCATCGCGAAACGAGGTGTCACGGGTATCTTCAATCTGTCAGGCCCGGATGGGATGACGATCCTCGAACTCGTGGAAAGGGTCGGGCATTTCTTTCGATCGGACACGCGGATCATCGAAGCCGTGGGAAGTGACCAGCTCGGTCAACCGGCGCGACGTCCGCCTCGAACAGGGTTCGTGTTGGACAAGGCCCGTCGTGAACTGGGCTATTCACCCCGCACCTTCGAGGAGGGACTCGCGGTCTTGAAGACCCAGTTGGGGTCCTCGGAAGGGGTGGATCGCTAGTGCGTTGGACCTTGTACCGCCTCCGGCGGGTTCCGCCCTTGCGATCAACAACTTCTATATTGGCCTTTTCCAAAACCGAACGATGGCCGTGAAAGAGAAGGAAAGCTGGGGAACACGCGTCGGTCTGATCCTGGCCATGGCCGGGAATGCCGTGGGCCTGGGCAATTTCCTGCGGTTCCCGGTGCAGGCAGTGAACAACGGCGGAGGAGCATTCATCATCCCGTATCTCGTCTGTTTCCTCCTGATGGGGATCCCCCTGCTCTGGGTGGAATGGAGCATGGGTCGTTTCGGCGGGCGTCAGGGCAATCACAGCACGCCCTACATCCTGGACAGTATGACGCGTCGCAACTTCTGGAAGTACTTCGGCGTGTTCGGCATCTTCACCAATATCGGCGTGGCGGCCTACTACTGCTACATCGAAAGCTGGACCATGAGCTATGTGCTGCACAGCATCATGGGCACATTTCGTGGTCTTTCCCAGACGGAGGTGGCCGATTTCTTCACCAAGTACGTGGACGTGGCTCATTCCACCACCGGGATCCCCTACGAGGCGGTCATCTTCTACATCCTCTGTCTGGCGCTGAATACTTATATCCTCAGCCGCGGTCTGAAGGGTGTGGAAAGGGCCGCCAAGATCGGGATGCCCCTGCTGATCGCCTTCGGTGCGTTCCTGGCCTTGCGCGGTCTCACCCTCGGAACCTCCGGAGCGAGCGCGGAAGTGCCCACGGCCAGTGCATGGGACGGGCTCAATTTTCTCTGGACACCCCAGTTCGATTCGCTCAGCAATCCCAAGGTGTGGCTCGCGGCGGCCGGGCAGATCTTCTTCACGCTCAGCGTGGGCATGGGCACCATCCATTGCTATGCCGCATATGTTCGCAGCAAGGACGACATCGCGCTGAACGCAGTGAGCGCCGGGTTCATGAACGAGTTCGTTGAAGTCGTCCTGGGCAGTTCCATTGTGATCCCGATCGCCGCTGGTTACCTCGGACTCGATTGGGTGAAGGAGAACGCCGGCTTCGGCATGGCTTTTCAAACGATGCCCTTCCTGTTCGAGAAATGGGGGACGTTCCTTGCCATGATGGCCGGTGTCATGTGGTTCGGCCTGCTCTTCTTCGCGGGGATCACTTCCTCCCTGGCGATGGGCACGCCATGGATGGGTTTCATGCGCGATGAGTTCGACTGGGGAAGGAAGCGGGGGGCCTGGAGCTTCGGCCTTATCGTCCTGCTGCTCGGCCTGCCGACCGTGTTCTTCTTCCAGCAGGGTGTGTTCGACGAATACGACTATTGGGCGGGCACGGTCAGCCTGGTCGTGTTCGCGCTGGCGGAGGTCGTGCTCTTCGCCTGGATATTGGGCATGGATCGGGGATGGAAGGAACTGAACGAAGGGGCGGATATCCGTGTGCCCGTCGTCTACCGTTACATCATCAAGTACATCACACCTGTCCTGCTCGCGTTCGTGTTCCTCGGCTCTCTCTTCACACCGTTGAACAACGATTGGCAGGGTGCGTTCGACGGCTTGCTTGCCGGGAATGGCTGGTCGTTGGACAATTCGTCGATCATCAAGCAGATCACCAATGCGGGTCTCTATGCCCAATTGCATGCCGCCACCGATCCGGTGGTGGCGGAAGGGATTCGCCAACGGATATTTTTCGCCAACCTGGCCCGGGGCATCCTCACAGCCACGTTCCTGGGTCTTTGTCTCCTGGTCTTCCTATCTGCGCGCCGCAGGGCCGCGAAAGCCGTAAAAGCATGAAAGGACCGGCCATGACCCTGATGGTGATCGTCCAGGTTACCGTCATCTGCATCACCGGCTATTTCTTCTACCGGGTGCTCACCACCAAGCCCAAACCCGAGCCGGACAGCTACAGCGAGAACGACGAGGAGCCCCGCTGATCAAGGCGGTCCACGCCCGATATCGAGGAGGATGGCTTTGCGCGAACGCATCAAGGATGTACTGACCCTCCATACCGCGGAGCGGAAGGGCGCCATGCTTCTGGTGGCGATCCTGCTGGTCCAGGTGTATCTCATCATCCGGGCCGAGGACCGCCTGCCGGAGGATACCGAAATGACCGAGGTCCTTGCGCGCGTCGAGCGTTGGAACGCGGACCGCGCCGGTGCGGACAGCTTGGAGCAGCGTACGCCCGGGAAGGAGGCTCCTTTTTCCGCACGCGCATGGGAACCCTTTCCGTTCGACCCGAATACGATCGATGTGGCCGGATGGATGGGCTTCGGGCTTTCGAAGGAACAAGCCATGACGATCCTACGCTATCGGGAAGCAGGAGGGGTTTTCCGGCGACCGGAAGACCTGGGGCGGCTTCGAGCGCTCCATCCCGATCAGGTCGAGCGTTTGCGCCCGTTCGTCCGCATCACGAACTATGAGGCGTCCCTCGAGCGACGAAGGGGCTACGGGCAGGGTGATGCTCGCCGGGATACGGCACGTACCAGGGACTACCATGAGCGGACCTCCCGAACGCTTGCACCGATCGAGTTGAACAGCTGCGATAGCGCGGACCTGGTGGCACTGCCCGGCATCGGCCCGGCCTTCGCCCGCGGTATCCTGCGCTATCGCGATCGACTGGGCGGATACCACGACATCGACCAGCTCCGTGAGGTGTATGTGATCCAGGGCAGGGAGGAAATGCTCGAGCGATCCATTCCATACCTGGCCATCGACACATCCGCCATTCGTACCATCCCGCTCAACCGATGCAGCGTGGAGGAGTTGGCCGCCCACCCCTATGTCAAGTGGCCGCTTGCCAAAGCCCTGATCGCCTATCGCGAACTGCACGGCCCCTTTCATACATTGGATGAGGTCCGCAACTGCAAGGCCCTGGATCCGGAGCGGTTCCGTAAACTTGCGCCCTATTTTTCATTGGAGTGACCGACCTGCGCAGTCGATTGGAGCAAGCGATCCGCTCGGTGCCCGACTTTCCCAAGCCGGGCATTTTGTTCCGGGATATCACCCCCGTGATGGAGGATCCCGGGCTAAGCCGTGCCGTGGTCGATGGCTTCCTGAAGGCGCTGGAAGAAGAGCACGTCGATGCCATCGCCGGTATCGAGAGCCGTGGCTTCCTCTTCGGCATGCCGCTCGCGCTCCGAATGGGCGTACCGTTCATCACGGTCCGGAAGAAGGGCAAGCTGCCCTATCGGACGGTGGCTTACAAATACGAACTCGAGTACGGGTCCGCAGAGATCGAGATGCATGTGGACGTCGTGCGGCCCGGGATGCGCGTCCTGGTGCACGATGACCTGCTGGCCACGGGTGGCACGGCAGCCGCGACGGCCGAGCTCATCCGCCAGCAGGGAGGTGAGCTTGCCGGGTTCAGCTTCCTTATCGAATTGACCGCCCTTGGGGGCGCCGAACGCCTGGAGCCCTTTCACGCGGGCATTCACAGGCTCATTTCCTTTTGATCCATGGACCTGACCGCATCCGAGAACCGTACGCTTGTTGAGCAGACCACGCGCGACCTGGTGGAAAAGCACCTGCGACCTCACCTGATGGAGTGGGATGAAGCCCAACATTTGCCGGTCGAACTGCTCAAGGAGCAATTCGGACCGGCAGGACTCCTGGGCGTGCTCGTCCCCCACACTTACGGAGGTGCGGGACTGGGATACCACGAATACGTGTCGGTATTGACCGAGGTTGGTCGTGTTTGCGGCTCCGTGGGATTGAGCGTGGCCGCCCACAATTCGCTCTGCACGGGGCATATCCTTCAATTCGGTGATGAGGACCAGAAGCAGCGATGGTTGCCCAAACTGGCCATGGGCGAATGGCTCGGTGCCTGGGCGCTCACAGAACCGAACACCGGCAGCGACGCCATGCGCATGAAATGCACTGCAAAACGGGATGGTGGGGATTGGGTCCTGAACGGCACGAAATGCTGGATCACGCACGGGATCAGCAGCGATGTGGTGGTGGCGATCGTGCGCACGGGCGAACTGCTGGACAGCAATGGCATGACAGCCTTTGTCATCGAGCGTGGGACCCCGGGGCTGAAGGCCGGCAAGAAGGAGAACAAGCTCGGCATGCGTGCCAGCGAGACCGCCGAGGTCATCTTCGAGGATTGCCGTGTGCCTGAAGCGAACGTGCTCGGCAAGGTGGGAGAGGGGTTCAAACAGGCGATGAAGGTGTTGGACGGTGGCAGGATCAGCATTGCGGCCTTGAGTCTGGGGATCGCGAAGGGCGCTTTCGATGCCAGCTTGAAATACGCCCAGGAGCGTGAGCAATTCGGCCAGCCCATCGCCAATTTCCAGGCGATCGGCTTCAAGCTGGCCGACATGGCCACCCGCATCGAGGCCGCGGAACTGCTCACCACCCAGGCCGCCGATCTGAAGAACCGGGGACAAAGGGTCACCAAGCAGAGCGCCATGGCCAAGTACTACGCAAGCGAGGTCGCGGTATGGGCCAGCAACGAGGCTGTCCAGATCTTCGGCGGATATGGTTACACCAAGGACTTCCCGGTGGAGAAGTTCTACCGCGACAGCAAGCTCTGCACCATTGGGGAGGGCACCAGCGAGATCCAGAAACTGGTCATCGGTCGGCAGGTGCTCCAAGGGGTCTAGCAAGGGGGGCGAAGTGCCCCTTCACTGATTTTGCAACTTCTCCGGATCCCATTACATTTGCAGCCCCTTAAGAAGAAACGCGGAACATGCTGATCATCCCCGTCAAGGAAGGCGAAAGCATCGACAAGGCGCTGAAGAAGTTCAAGAAGAAGTTCGAGCGCACCGGCACGATGCGTGCCCTGCGCAAGCGTCAGAGCTATACCAAGGCCTCCGTGGAGCGGCGCAAGGAGGTCATCCGCGCGGCCTACAAGGTCAGGATGCAGTCCGACGAGCAATAGTCGGTTCGTATCGTTCGTAGCATAGGCGAGGGGCCCGTGGGCTTTTCGCCTATTTTGTTGCCATGCTCTTGGGGCGCTTCCTGGAACACCTCACCTACGAGAAACGCTATAGTCCCCACACGATCCAGGCCTATCGTAGGGACCTTGAGCAATTCACGCGGTATCTGGCAGGCGAGTTGGGGGTCGAGGGCCCGGGATCCGCGGACCACAAGGCGGTCCGCGGATGGATGATGCATCTGATGACCGCCGGCGACCAGGCCCGGACGGTGAACCGGAAACTGAGCGCTCTTCGCGCATTCTACCGGTTCGCCCGGACAACGGGGAGCATTGCGGCGGACCCGACCGCCATGATCGATCCACCCAGGTCGGGGGGCAGGCTGCCGGAATTCATCACGGGACCGCGCCTCTCCGAGCTGTTCGAAGCCCTCGAGGACCCAAAGGACGCCAGGACGATCCGCGATAGGCTGGTCCTGGAATTGTTGTACGGCACCGGCATGCGTCTTGCTGAACTGCTCGGCTTGGAACGTTCGTCCATCGATCCGGTCCGGGGAACGATCAAAGTCCTCGGCAAGCGCAACAAGGAGAGGTTCATTCCTGTGGGACCGGTGGTCCTGGAAGCGTTGCAGGCCTATGAGGGGGTCAGGCCTGCCTACGCAGGAGCTCGGGAAAGCGGGGAACCCCTGCTGCTTGGCGATTCCGGGAAACCCCTATCCCGACGGAGCGTACAACGTCTCGTGGATCATTACCTTCGAGGGGTCACCACACAGGGAAAACGAAGTCCGCACGTGCTCCGCCACACGTTCGCCACGCATATGCTCGAGAACGGCGCCGATCTGAACGCCGTGAAGGAGTTGCTGGGCCACGCCGGACTGGCCGCCACTCAGGTGTATACCCACAATACGGTCGAGAAATTGCGGAGCGTGCATGCCCAGGCCCACCCGAGGGGGGGCGGGGAAAGCGAACGAACCTAAAAATCGCAATGAATATGAACCTGAACGTCCATTCCATCCATTTCGACGCTGATGCCAAACTGGAACACTTCATTCGTGAAAAGCTGGACAAGCTGAACCAGTTCCATGATCGCATCATCGATGGACAGGTCTTCCTCCGGCTCGAGCACGATGGTGAGAACCGCGAGAACAAGGTGGTGGAGGTCCGGATGAACATCCCGGGCAAGGAACTCTTCGCCAAGCGCCAGAGCAGAAGTTTCGAGGAGGCTGCGGACCACGCCGCCGAAGCCCTGCGTCGCCAGCTGCTTCGGGCAAAACCCCGACTCCGGAAGGCGTCCTGACAGCGATCTCCAGAGGTCGGTCGGATGACCATCCGGCATTGGATCAGGGGCTGCGGAATTTCGCAGCCCCGATCGTTTGTAGCGGATGGTATTCTTTCTACATTTGCAGGCCCAATTTCCGGGGCAGGTGTCCCGGAAGGGGGAGGAAGTGCGTTCTTTCCTTGCTGTACCTGCCAATGTAGCTCAGCTGGCCAGAGCAGCTGATTTGTAATCAGCCGGTCGGGGGTTCGAGTCCCTCCATTGGCTCCGTGCGTTGACCTGGGGAGATACCCAAGCGGCCAACGGGGGCAGACTGTAAATCTGTTGTCATACGACTTCGTAGGTTCGAATCCTGCTCTCCCCACCAGAACGGAGCCGATCAGGGAACCGACCTGGCGGGATGAGGATCCAACGGCACCTAGCGGGAGTAGCTCAGTTGGTAGAGCATCAGCCTTCCAAGCTGAATGTCGCGGGTTCGAGTCTCGTCTCCCGCTCTGTTCGCTCTCGCCATCCGGCCGAAGTGGACGACCAAGGGTCCTCGCCCGATCAGCCTTTGTAGCTCAGGGGTAGAGCACTTCCTTGGTAAGGAAGAGGTCAGGGGTTCAATTCCCCTCAAAGGCTCAACGGATCCCGATCGGGGCTTGGGAGCATCGAGCGAACGGCTGGTACAGAAAGGAAAAGGACCGATAGTCAAAGTAGAACAACAAACGACCGAACGACAATGGCAAAGGAGACATTCCAGCGTACCAAGCCGCACGTCAACATCGGCACCATCGGTCACGTGGACCATGGAAAGACGACGTTGACCGCGGCGATCACCAAGGTCCTTCACGAGAAGGGTCTGAGCGAGGCCCGCAGCTTCGACTCGATCGACAATGCCCCTGAGGAAAAGGAAAGGGGCATCACCATCAACACCGCGCACGTGGAGTACCAGACGGAGAACCGTCACTACGCGCACGTGGATTGCCCGGGCCACGCGGACTATGTGAAGAACATGGTGACCGGTGCCGCGCAAATGGATGGTGCCATTCTCGTTGTGGCCGCCACGGATGGCCCCATGCCCCAGACCCGCGAGCACATCCTGCTCGGTCGTCAGGTCGGAGTGCCGCGTATCGTCGTGTTCATGAACAAGGTGGACATGGTGGACGACGCGGAACTGCTCGACCTGGTCGAAATGGAGATCCGCGAACTCCTGTCGTTCTATGAGTATGACGGGGACAATACCCCCATCATCCGTGGCAGTGCGCTGGGTGCCCTGAACGGGGAGGCCAAGTGGGTGGATACCGTAATGGAATTGATGAAGGCCGTGGACGAATGGATCCCCGTGCCGCCACGCGACACCGACAAGCCTTTTCTGATGAGCGTGGAGGATGTCTTCACCATCACCGGCCGGGGTACCGTGGCCACCGGGCGTATCGAGACCGGCGTGATCAAGACCGGCGATGATGTCGAGATCATCGGCATGCAGGAGGAAAAGCTCAAAAGCACCTGCACGGGCGTGGAGATGTTCCGCAAGATCCTTGACCGCGGAGAGGCGGGCGACAATGTCGGCCTGTTGTTGCGCGGCATCGAGAAGACCCAGATCCGTCGCGGCATGGTCATCGCAGCTCCCGGTAGCATCACGCCGCACACCGAGTTCAAGGGAGAGATCTATGTCCTGAAGAAGGAGGAGGGCGGACGTCACACCCCGTTCCACAACAAGTACCGTCCGCAATTCTATTTCCGCACGACCGATGTGACCGGCGAGATCACGCTGGAGCAGGGCCGGGAGATGGTGATGCCGGGCGACAACGTGACAATCCATGTGAAATTGATCGTGCCGATCGCCATGGACAAGGGCCTCCGTTTCGCCATCCGCGAGGGTGGACGGACCGTGGGTGCCGGCCAGGTGACCGAAGTGATCAAGTAAGCATATCGACCCGTGTTGGTGGGGCCGTCCCGCGTGAGCGGGACGGCCTTCGCCGCCGAAAGAGACCAGATATGAACGGGTGTAGCTCAATTGGTAGAGCGACGGTCTCCAAAACCGTAGGCTGCGGGTTCGATTCCTGCCACCCGTGCAAAGCATAAGCTGCAGTGGCGAGCATTAGAACATATTTCGCGGAGAGCTACAACGAGCTCATGCACAAGGTCTCCTGGCCCACGTGGAAGGAGCTTCAAAGCAGCGCCATCATCGTGTTGGTGACGGCGCTCCTCCTGTCGGTCATCATCTTCCTGATGGACTATGTCTTCGGGGTGCAGAACATGGGGGATGCCAGCTTCTGGAAGGGTTTGCTCGGTTTCATCTATAAACTCATCGGATGACGACCATGGCGGAAGTGCTCAGCAACAAGAAGTGGTACGTTATCCGCGCGATCAGCGGCAAGGAGAAGAAGGTGAAGGAGTTGATCGAAAGCGAAGTGAAGCGTTCCAACATGGGGGCGTACATCAGTCAGGTCCTCATCCCCATGGAGAAGTTCTACCAGATCAGGGATGGCAAGAAGGTGAGCAAGGAACGCAACTTCTTCCCGGGCTATGTCCTCATGGAAGCGGACCTGACCGGTGAGATCGCCCACAGCATCAAGAACCTGCCCAACGTGATCGGGTTCCTCGGAGCGGAGAAAGGGGGGGACCCCGTTCCCCTCCGGATGAACGAGGTCAATCGCATACTTGGCAAGGTGGACGAACTGGCGGAGACGGAGGAGGCGATCCACATTCCGTACCATGTGGGCGAAGGCGTCAAGGTGATCGATGGTCCGTTCAATGGGTTCAATGGCGTGATCGAAGAGATCAACGACGAGAAGAAGAAGCTCAAGGTGATGGTGAAGATCTTTGGTCGCAAAACCCCGCTGGAATTGAGCTTCATGCAGGTGGAAAAGGAGGTTTGATGGCGGACGAGGTCCGACCGTATCGATAGAAAGGAAAGCGAACAACCGTCCAAGCCGACCTCCGGGAAGGCGCCAACAAGGACACAAAAAAGGAACAATGGCCAAGGAGATCTCGGGGCTCGTGAAGCTCCAGGTAAAGGGAGGGGCCGCGAACCCCTCACCGCCCATCGGCCCCGCACTGGGTGCCAAGGGTGTGAACATCATGGAGTTCTGCAAGCAGTTCAACGCGCGCACGCAGGACAAGGCCGGAAAGGTGCTGCCCGTGGTGATCACCGTTTACAGCGACAAATCGTTCGACTTCATCATCAAGACCCCGCCCGCAGCCGTTCAGATCCTGGAGGCCGTGAAACTGAAAGGGGGCAGTGGCGAGCCGAACCGGAAGAAGGTCGGCAGCATCAGCTGGGACCAGGTGAAGGTCATCGCCGAGGACAAGATGGAGGACTTGAACTGCTTTACAGTGGAGAGCGCCATGCGCATGGTGGCGGGCACCGCACGCAGCATGGGCGTGACAGTGAGCGGTGATGCACCATTCCAAACAGCCTGAGGCCATGACGACCCTGAGCAAGAAGCGCAAGGCCGCCCTGGCCAAGTACGATAACTCCCGGTCCTATGACCTCGCGGAGGCGACACAGATCATCAAGCAGATCAGCTCGACCAAGTTCGATGCCACCGTGGACATCGCGGTGCGACTTGGTGTGGATCCGAAAAAGAGCACCGAAATGGTACGCGGTACAGTGAGCCTGCCCCATGGGACGGGCCGCACGGTACGCGTATTGGTGCTTGCGGACCCCGCCAAGTGCGAAGAGGCCCTGGCCGCGGGTGCCGATATGGCCGGTCTGGACGAGTACGTGGAGAAGATCAAGAACGGTTGGACCGACGTGGACGTGATCATCTGCACACCGACCGTAATGGCCAAGGTGGGGGCTCTAGGACGTGTGCTGGGTCCCCGGGGCCTGATGCCCAACCCCAAGACGGGCACCGTGACCATGGACGTGGCCAAGGCCACCAATGAGGTCAAGGCGGGCAAGATCGACTTCAAGGTGGACAAGGCGGGCATCATCCACGCCCCGATCGGCAAAGCATCGTTCGATGCGGAAAAGCTCAGTGACAACGCCAATGAGCTGATCCAGGCGCTGATCAAGTTGAAGCCGAGCACCGCTAAGGGTACTTACATCAAGAGCATCGCGATCAGCAGTACGATGAGCCCCGGTGTCCGGGTCGATACGCGTGCCGTTCAAGCCTGATCACAACCGAGCCCATACCATGGCAACACGGAACGAAAAGGACCAGCAGATCGCCTCGCTCATCGAAGAGATCCAGGCGACGAACGTTTTCTACCTCGCGGACACCAGTGAACTGACCGCCGAGAGCACCAGCCAGCTGCGTCGCGCCTGCCACAAGAACGGCATCCGCATGCGCGTGGTGAAGAACACCTTGCTCCGCAAGGCGATGGAGCGGATCGAGGGCCGGGACTACAGCGAACTGATGGGTTCGCTCACCGGCCAGACCTCCATCATGTTCGCCGAGAAGGGCAACGCCCCCGCCAAGGTGATCCGTGACTTCCGCAAGAAGCACGCGAAGCCGGTGCTGAAGAGCGCCTGGGTGGACGAGGCCATCTTCATCGGTGATGATCAAGTGGCCGTGCTGAGCGACCTGAAGGGCAAGGAGGAGCTGATCGGCGACATCATCGCACTCCTCCAGAGCCCGATCAAGAATGTGATCAGCGGCCTACAGGGCAGTGGCGGGCACAAGATCGCCGGCCTTGTGAAGGCCCTAGAGGAACGTGCCTCCTAGAACCGACCCAACGCGTTACGCACTCCACATACCCCGAACCCGAAAACAACCGATCAAGATGGCAGACATCAAATCCCTGGGCGATCAGCTGGTGGGCCTTACCGTGAAGGAGGTCAACGAGCTCGCTCAGTACCTCAAGGACGAATACAAGATCGAGCCCGCCGCGGCTGCGGTCGCGGTGGCCGGTCCGGCCGCAGGTGGCGGAGGTGGCGAAGCCGCCGAGGCCAAGACCAGCTTCGATGTGATCCTCAAGGCCGGCGGTGCCAACAAGCTCGCCGTGGTGAAGCTCGTGAAGGAGCTCACCGGATTGGGGCTCAAGGAGGCCAAGGACCTTGTCGACGGTGCCCCGAAGCCGCTGAAGGAAGGCGTCTCCAAGGAGGAGGCCGAATCCGTCAAGCAGCAGCTCACGGAAGCAGGTGCCGAAGTAGAGGTCAAGTAAAGCCCCTGACGACGCACCAGATCCCGCAGCAGCCCGGAAAGGCCCCCGCAAGGGGCCTCTCCGGCTGTGCCGTGGGATCGCGTCGTTCCGCATTCCCAAGCACGGTGCCGCTCTCATGTGGGGCGGCTCGCGCGTGAAGTCCGGTCCTTACTCGTTCCTTCCACTACGTTCCCGACAACATGGCCCAGGCGAAGACCATTTCCAAGAAGAGCAAGCGTATCGATTTCGGCTCCAATCCCCTGCCGACCCCATACCCCGACTTCCTCGATATCCAGTTGAAGAGCTTCGAGGAGTTCTTCCAGATAGAGACCCTCCCGGAGAACCGGGTCGATGAGGGTCTCTACAAGGTGTTCATGGAGAACTTCCCGATCACCGACACGCGGAACCAGTTCGTGCTGGAGTTCCTTGACTACTTCATCGATCCCCCGAGATACACCATCGAGGAGTGCATCGAGCGCGGTCTGACCTACAGCGTGCCCCTGAAGGCCAAGCTGAAGCTGTATTGCACCGACCCCGAGCACGAGGACTTCGAGACCATCGTGCAGGACGTTTACCTGGGACAGATCCCGTACATGACCCCGAAGGGTTCGTTCGTCATCAATGGCGCCGAGCGGGTGGTGGTCAGTCAGTTGCATCGCAGCCCGGGCGTATTCTTCGGTCAGAGCCGCCATGCCAACGGCACCAAGCTTTACAGCGCGCGCGTGATCCCGTTCAAGGGGTCGTGGATCGAATTCGCCACCGACATCAACGGCGTCATGTACGCCTATATCGACCGCAAGAAGAAGCTTCCTGTCACGACCTTGTTGCGCGCCATCGGTTTCGAGAGCGACAAGGACATTCTGGAGACATTCGGTCTTGCGGATGAAGTGAAAGTGACCAAGGCGGCCATGAAGGAGGCCGTGGGCCGCAAACTCGCCGCGCGCGTGCTGAAGACGTGGGTGGAGGACTTCGTGGACGAGGACACCGGTGAGGTGGTGTCCATTGAGCGGAACGAGGTGCTCATCGACCGGGAGACCATCCTGGAGGAGCAGCACGTGGAGCAGATCCTGGACAGTGGCGCCAAGACGATCATCCTGCACAAGGCAGGGGTGAACGCGGCGGATTACGCCTTGATCTACAATACACTGCAGAAGGACCCCTCCAACTCCGAGAAGGAGGCCGTGGAGGTGATCTACCGCCAGCTCCGCAACGCCGAACCACCCGACCTTGAGACCGCAAGGGGCGTGATCGACAAACTGTTCTTCAGCGAGCAGCGGTACGACCTGGGCGAGGTCGGCCGGTTCCGCATCAACAAGAAACTCGGCCTGGAAAGCGAGCTGAGCGTGCGTGTGCTGACACGCGAGGACATCATTAGCATCATCCGTTACCTGATCGAGCTGGTGAACTCCAAGGCCGATGTCGATGACATCGACCACCTGAGCAACCGCCGTGTGCGCACCGTGGGCGAGCAGCTGCATGCCCAGTTCGGCGTGGGCCTCGCCCGTATGGCGCGTACCATTCGGGAGCGCATGAACGTGCGTGACAACGAGGTGTTCACCCCGACGGACCTGATCAATGCGAAGACCCTGAGTTCGGTGATCAATTCCTTCTTCGGAACGAACCAGTTGAGCCAGTTCCTCGACCAGACCAACCCGCTTGCCGAGATCACCAACAAGCGCCGCATGAGCGCCCTGGGACCCGGAGGTCTGAGCCGGGAGCGTGCCGGCTTCGAGGTGCGGGACGTCCACTACACGCACTATGGTCGCCTATGCACCATCGAAACGCCGGAAGGGCCGAACATCGGTCTGATCAGCTCCCTGTGCGTGTACAGCAAGATCAATCACCTGGGGTTCATTGAGACGCCTTATCGTCCCGTTAAGGAGGGGAAGGTGGACCTCAAGGGCGATGTGATCTATCTCAGCGCCGAAGAGGAGGACAACAAGGTGATCGCGCAGGCCAATGCGCGCGTCAGCGATGGGGGCAACTTCGAGACCAAGCGGGTCAAGGCCCGTCTGATGGGCGATTTCCCGGTGGTGGAGCCCAAGGAGATCGATCTGATGGACGTGGCGCCCAACCAGATCGCCTCCATCGCGGCCAGCCTGATCCCCTTCCTGGAACACAACGATGCCAACCGCGCGTTGATGGGGTCCAACATGATGCGTCAGGCTGTGCCGCTCCTGCGGCCGCAGGCCCCGATCGTGGGTACGGGCCTGGAGGAGCTCGTTGCCCGGGACAGCCGTGTGCTGATCACCGCGGAAGGTGATGGCGTGGTGAAGTACGTCGATGCCGAGCGCATCGTGATCGAATACAAACGCAGCGAGGAGGACCGCGTGGTCAGCTTTGATGGTGACGACAAGGAATACCGCCTGACCAAGTTCCTGAAGACGAACCAGAGCACCTGCATGAACCTGAGGCCTACCGTGACCAAGGGGGACAAGGTGAGCCGTGGACAGGTGTTGTGCGAGGGTTTTGGTACCCAGGACGGTGAACTGGCTATCGGACGCAACCTTTTGGTGGCCTTCATGCCCTGGAAAGGCTACAATTTCGAGGATGCCATCGTGATCAGCGAGAAGGTCGCGCGGGAGGACATCTTCACCTCCATCCATATTGATGAGTACATCATGGAGGTCCGCGATACCAAGCGCGGGCTCGAGGAGCTCACGGCGGACATCCCGAACGTAAGCGAGGAGGCCACCAAGGACCTCGATGAGAACGGCCTGATCCGTGTCGGTGCGGAGATCAACGAGGGCGACATCCTCATCGGCAAGATCACCCCGAAAGGGGAGACCGACCCGAGTCCTGAAGAAAAGCTGCTGCGTGCCATTTTCGGTGACAAGGCCGGTGACGTGAAGGACGCCAGTTTGAAGGCGCCACCCAGTACCAAGGGCGTTGTGATCGACAAGAAGCTCTTCAGCCGGGCCATCAAGGACAAGAAGACGAAGACCAACGAGAAGACGGTCCTCGAACAGCTCGACAAGGAATTCGACAAGGAGATGGCAGAGCTGAAGAACGTCCTGGTGGACAAGATGATGAAGCTGGTAGGGGGGACCACCAGCGCGGGCGTATTCAACAAGTACAAGGAGGAACAGATCAAGAAGGGTGTCAAGTTCAGCGCCAAGGTGCTCCAGGGCATCGACTACGTGACGGTGGATCCGACCAACTGGACGACGGACAAGAAGGTCAACGAGCTTGTCCGACAGTTGATCCACAACTACAACATCCGCCACAGCGATGTCAGCGGGGTGCACAAGCGCAGGAAGTTCCAAGTGAGCATCGGCGATGAACTTCCCGCGGGCATCGTGAAACTGGCCAAGGTGTACGTGGCGGCGAAACGGAAGCTCACCGTTGGCGACAAGATGGCCGGTCGTCACGGTAACAAGGGCATCGTGGCCCGTATCGTGCGGGACGCGGACATGCCTTATCTGGAGGACGGCACGCCCGTCGATATCGTGTTGAACCCGTTGGGCGTGCCCAGCCGGATGAACCTCGGGCAGATCTATGAGACGGTGTTGGGGTGGGCCGGTTTGAAGCTCGGCCGGAAATACGCCACGCCGATCTTCGACGGTGCCACGATCGATGAGATCAATGCGCAAACGGACGAGGCGGACATTCCGCGCAGTGGGAAGAGCTTCCTATACGACGGGGGCACCGGTGAACGTTTCCACCAGCCTGCGACCGTGGGTGTGATCTACATGCTGAAGCTGGCGCACATGGTGGACGACAAGATGCACGCGCGCTCCATCGGTCCCTACAGCCTGATCACTCAGCAGCCATTGGGCGGCAAAGCCCAGTTCGGCGGCCAGCGTTTTGGTGAGATGGAGGTCTGGGCGTTGGAGGCCTTCGGTGCATCCAGCATCCTACAGGAGATCCTCACCGTCAAGAGCGATGATGTCGTCGGCCGCGCGAAGGCCTATGAATCGATCGTGAAGGGCGAACCCCTGCCCGCTCCGGGGATCCCCGAATCGTTCAACGTGCTGCTCCACGAGCTCCGTGGCCTGGCCCTGAACGTGAGCCTCGAGTGATCGAGCGCTCGGTAACGTTGGTCGAACGCATTGCAAAGCGATAACATGAAGAAGGAGGTCAAGCTGAACAGCAACTTCAACAAGATCGTCATCAGTCTCGCTTCCCCCGAGCTGATCCTGGAAAGGAGCCACGGGGAAGTGATCAAGCCCGAGACGATCAACTATCGCACCTACAAGCCCGAGCGTGACGGGCTCTTCTGCGAACGCATCTTCGGTCCGGTGAAGGACTTCGAATGCCATTGCGGCAAGTACAAGCGCATCCGGTACAAGGGGATCGTATGTGATCGGTGCGGGGTGGAGGTCACCGAGAAGAAGGTGCGCCGCGAGCGCATGGGCCACATCCAGCTGGTGGTGCCCGTGGCCCATATCTGGTATTTCCGCAGCCTGCCGAACAAGATCGGCTATCTCCTGGGCCTGCCGACCAAGAAGCTGGACCAGATCATCTACTACGAGCGCTACGTGGTCATCCAGGCCGGCAATGCCATGAACAAGGAGGGCGAGCCGGTGCAGTACCTCGACTTCCTCACCGAGGAGGAGTACCTCGATATCCTGGACAGTCTCGGGAAGGACAATCAATTCCTCGAGGACACCGACCCGAACAAGTTCATCGCGAAGATGGGCGCTGATGCGCTGCATGATCTGCTCAAACGACTGGACCTGGACGGATTGAGCTATGATCTGCGCCACAAGGCCAATACCGAGACGAGCCAGCAGCGCAAGAACGAAGCGTTGAAGCGGCTCCAGGTGGTGGAGGCCTTCCGTGAGGCCAACCAGCGGCGAGAGAACCATCCGGAATGGATGATCGTGAAGGTGGTGCCGGTGATCCCGCCCGAGCTTCGCCCGCTCGTACCCTTGGACGGCGGTCGTTTCGCGACCAGTGATCTGAACGATCTGTACCGTCGCGTGATCATCCGGAACAACCGGTTGAAGCGTCTTATGGAGATCAAGGCGCCCGAGGTGATACTCCGGAACGAGAAGCGCATGCTCCAGGAGGCCGTCGACAGCCTGTTCGACAATAGTCGCAAGAGCAGCGCCGTCAAGAGCGAGAGCAACCGTCCATTGAAGTCGTTGAGCGATTCGCTCAAGGGCAAGCAGGGGCGCTTCCGCCAGAATCTTCTCGGAAAGCGTGTCGACTACAGTGCCCGTTCCGTGATCGTCGTCGGTCCGGAGCTCAAGCTGCACGAATGCGGCCTGCCGAAGGACATGGCCGCGGAGCTTTTCAAGCCGTTCATCATCCGCAAGCTCATCGAGCGGGGGATCGTGAAGACGGTGAAGAGCGCGAAGAAGATCGTGGACAAGAAGGAGCCCGTGGTGTGGGACATCCTGGAGAACGTCCTCAAGGGCCACCCCGTGCTGCTCAATCGGGCCCCGACCCTGCACCGGCTCGGGATCCAGGCCTTCCAGCCCAAACTGATCGAGGGCAAGGCCATCCAGCTGCACCCGCTCGTTTGCACGGCGTTCAACGCCGACTTTGACGGTGATCAGATGGCCGTGCATGTGCCGCTGGGCCACGCGGCCATTCTTGAGGCCCAACTGCTCATGCTGGCCAGCCACAACATCCTGAACCCGGCGAACGGTGCACCCATAGCGGTGCCCAGTCAGGACATGGTGCTCGGCCTTTACTACATCACGAAAGGCAGGAAGGGAGAGAAAGGACATCCGGTCAAGGGTGAGGGCATGGCCTTCTACAGTCCGGAGGAGGTGATCATCGCCTACAATGAGGGTCGTTTGGACATGCACGCCCACGTCAAGCTGCGTTGGACGGCACCGGACGGCCGGTCCAGGATGATCGAGACCACCTGCGGCCGTGTGCTTTTCAACGAGGTGGTGCCCGACGAATGCGGATACATCAATGAGGTCCTCACCAAGAAGGCGCTGCGGGACATCATCGGACTGGTGCTGAAGGTGGCGGGTACCGCGAAGGCCGCCAAGTTCCTTGACGATATCAAGGAGCTTGGCTTCATGAGCGCGTTCCGCGGTGGGCTTTCCTTCAACCTGGACGATGTGGTCGTTCCGAACGAGAAGGAGAAGTTGATCAAAGCGGCACAAGGCGAGGTCGACGAGGTCACGTCCAATTACAACATGGGCCTGATCACCAACAACGAGCGGTACAACCAGACCATCGACATCTGGACGCATACCAACTCGAAGGTGACCTTCACCTTGATGGAGCGGTTGAAGCACGACAACCAGGGCTTCAACTCGATCTATATGATGATGGATTCGGGCGCCCGGGGCTCCAAGGAGCAGATCCGTCAGCTCAGCGGGATGCGGGGCCTCATGGCCAAACCCCAGAAGAGCGGTGGTGGGGGAGGCCAGGATATCATCGAGAACCCCATCCTATCGAACTTCAAGGAGGGTCTATCCATTCTCGAGTACTTCATCTCCACACACGGTGCGCGGAAGGGCCTGGCGGATACCGCACTGAAGACCGCCGATGCCGGTTACCTGACCCGGCGCTTGGTCGATGTGGCACAGGACGTGGTCATCACGGCCGAGGATTGCGGGACCCTGCGCGGTCTGGTGGCCACGACGCTCAAGAAGAACGAGGAGGTGGTGGAGACCCTGTTCGACCGTATACTTGGTCGAACGGCCGTTCACGACATCTACCATCCCCAGACCGGTGAATTGATCATCGAGAGCGGCGGGTCGATCACGGAGGATATCGCTCTTGCGATCGATGGGAGTCCGATCGAGGAGGTAGAGATCCGCAGCGTGCTGACCTGTGAACAGAAGCAGGGCGTTTGCGGAAAATGCTACGGGCGCAACCTGGCCACGGGCCGGATGGTGCAGATGGGCGAAGCGGTCGGTGTGATTGCCGCACAATCCATCGGCGAGCCCGGCACGCAGCTCACGCTGCGGACGTTCCATGTGGGTGGTGTCGCCGGGAAGATCACGGAGGAAAGCGAGATCAAGGCGAAGTACGACGGACGTCTGGAGATCGATGAACTGCGCACGGTGAAGAAGAAGGACCGCAAGGGCGTGGATGCCGAAGTGGTCATCAGCCGCAGCACGGAGATGCGCATCATCGACAACAATACCGGCATCGTGCTCACCACCAGCAACATCCCCTATGGTGCGTTCATCTACACGCACGGTGGCAAGGACGTGAAGAAAGGCGATGTGATCTGCACCTGGGATCCCTACAACGCCGTGATCATCTCCGAATTCGCGGGTAAGCTGGAATTCGAGAGCATCGAGGAGAGCGTGACCTATCGGGAGGAGATCGATGAACAGACCGGCTTTGCGGAGAAGGTGATCGTGGAGAGCCGCGACAAGAAGAAGAACCCGACGATCAAGATCATGGACACGAAGGGCAAGGAGGAGCTCAAGAGCTACTCCCTGCCTGTGGGTGCGCATATCATCGTTACGGAGGGCCAGAAGATCGAGGCAGGCGATGTGCTCGTGAAGATCCCGCGTACATCGGGCAAAGGGGGGGACATCACCGGCGGTCTGCCGCGTGTCACCGAATTGTTCGAGGCTCGGAACCCCAGCAATCCGGCCATCGTCAGCGAGATCGACGGCATCATCAGCTACGGCAAGATCAAGCGTGGCAACCGGGAGATCATCGTCGAGAGCCGCACCGGCGAAAAGAAATACTACCTGGTGCCGCTAAGCAAGCACATCCTGGTGCAGGAGAACGATTTCGTGAAGGCGGGCCAACCCCTGAGCGACGGATCGATCAGTCCCACGGATATCCTTGACATCCAAGGCCCGACGCGGGTGCAGGAATACCTGGTTGACGAGGTGCAGGAGGTGTACCGCATGCAGGGCGTGAAGATCAACGACAAGCACTTCGAGGTCATCGTGCGCCAGATGATGCGGAAGGTCGAGATCGAGGATCCCGGCGATACCCGGTTCCTGGAGAGGCAGGCCGTGAACAAGACCGAGTTCATGGAGGAGAACGACTGGATCTTCGACAAGATGGTCGTCACGGACGGCGGTGACAGCGCCACCATGAAAGTGGGCCAGATCGTTACCATGCGCAAGCTGCGTGATGAGAACAGCGTGCTGAAGCGGAAGGACCAGAAGGTGGTGGAGGCCCGTCAGGCCCATCCGGCGACAGCCCGGACGCTGCTCCAGGGTATCACCCGTGCTTCCCTGCAGACGGACAGCTTCATCAGTGCGGCCTCCTTCCAGGAGACGACCAAGGTGCTCAACGAGGCGGCCGTGAACGCCAAGGAGGATCACCTGCTCGGGCTGAAGGAGAACGTGATCGTTGGTCATTTGATACCCGCGGGTACCGGCATACGTCGCTTCCAGAACGACCTGGTCTATAACAAGGACGAGTACGCCCGCCTCATGGCCGAGCGCCTCACCGAACTGGAGATCCCCGAGTGATCGTCCGAGAACATCGAAGAACATGTCCGATCAGAACAGTGAGAAGCCACGCGGCAATCAACTGAACATCGAGATCAGCGAGGAAGTCGCCGATGGCATTTACAGCAACCTGGCCATCATCACCCATAGCAACTCCGAGTTCGTTCTCGACTTCGTCCGGGTGATGCCCGGCGTACCGAAGGCCAAGGTGCGGTCACGTATCCTGCTGACCCCGCAGCATGCCAAGCGGCTCATGCGAGCGTTGGCGGACAACATCCAGAAGTTCGAGGCCGTCCACGGACAGATCCGCGAAACGGACCTGCCCGACGTGCCCATGAACTTCGGTGGACCCGCAGCACAGGCCTGATCGACGAAGGTCTTTAGGAACGAAGGCGGCCTCAGGGCCGCCTTCGCTTTTGATGGCGGAACTATTCCTGGATCCGCTGGGCGAAGATCACGTATCCGAAGTTCAGGCTGAACTGCCAGGGCGTGGCGAGGCCATCGACGTAGCTCGTGTTGAACCAGATCGGACCGATGGGGCTCTGGTAGATCAAGGATCCCGAGGCGAGGAATGCCCGGTCACTGATCGGCGTGCTGGTCCGAGGCGCATCATCCGGACCCCGGACGATAGCCTCGTACGGCTGGAACGCATATGCTTCCAGCCGCAGATCGAATCGTTCCTTCCAGACGGCCATGATCGCACGGATGCCCCCCGCCACAAATTGGGGCGCCCGGAAATTCTCCAGGAAATACGTCCTGCTTTCCGGGGTGGGTTGGAAGGCGGGGCAACGGATCATCGTGGCGGTGTAGTTCTTGAAGAACGGATAGTTGCTGTAGACGCCTTCCAGCAGACCACCGAAGCGCACGACACCGCGTCGGATGAAGTACTTGTCCAGCGTCACTTTGGCAAGGAACTGGTCGTGTTCGGATTTGTAGACGGCGCGTTCCGTGTTGGTGGATCCCGGCGTGGTCCTTTCCTCCCCACCGATGTAGCGCACTTCCAGACGCAGGCACTCCCCGGCGTTCGGATGTTGCTTGCGGTTCAGGGAGTTCCGCTCCAGGATGAGGCCACCGGTCACATGGAAGTATTCGGTCACATCGGCCGTATCGGTCGGTGCGAAATCCTGGGTCTGGTAGTAACTGTCGCGGTTCTGTCCGTACTTCACGTCCGCCCGGAGCAGCCCCTTCATGCCCAGTCCCATACCCGCGTTCATCCCGGCCCAAGTTTCGCGGACCACGATATAGGACGGCTTCACCTCATCGAAGAAAGTGGCGAAGCTGCGGAAGAAGTCCCAGCGGTGTATGGTGAACACAGGCTCGAGATAGATCGGCGTGGATGAAGGCAGGTCGGTCCGCAACTTCACCTGTCCGGCACTGTAGAACTTCCCGAAGTAGCTGAGCGCTCGCAACGAAGAGCTCGAACGTCCGAACAGGTTGTACCGCAAACCCACCATGCCGGTGTTGATCGGTCGTGAGGAGAACAAACCCCCGAACTGGGCTTCGAGGTCCTTTTCAGGCTTCACCTGGAGGTGCAGGTCGTAGTCGCCCCGTTCAGGGATGTATACGACCCGTGGATAGAGGGAGGACACGTTCACGTCCTGGTAGAGCCTGAAATACCGGCGTTCGACCTCAGTGGGCCCTTGGGGCACGCGGTCCTTATCCATGACGCGTTCCACATACGGGGAACCGGCTTTTTTCGATCCATCCACCTGGATCCGGCCGAAGCGCAGGTCGGGCAACTTGGCACGGTAGGCAACGCGCCTTGCCGCCACGTCCTCTTGATGGATATTACGACCCACCGCCGCCTTGATCTCAGGCATGCGGGCCATCGTCGCGGAATACCCCTGTCGGATCGTGCGCGCGGCATCGCTGATGTCGAAGAGCGAGTTGTCCGTGCGGGGTTCGATGATGATGCCGTTCTCGCAGAGCACGGAATAGTTCGTCGGCTCCTGGAGCATGGCCTTCAGCTGGCTCAACAGGTCGTCCTCGCTGGGCGGAGGTGAATTGCTGGATACGTTGCTGCCGATGATGATGTCCGGGAAGAACGCATCATACATCACATCGCTTGGGAAGTTGTTGTACAAGCCACCATCCATCATCAGGTGACCGTGCACGCGAATAGGCTTGTAATAGAACGGATAGCTCATGCTCGCGCGTACGGCCTGCGCCAGGTCGCCATGATCGAACACCACCATCCGTTGTGCGGTGATGTCCGAAGCCACACATCGGAACGGGACGAAGAGGCTGTCCATTCCTCCCTTCGCCGCGGCGGTGGGCCCGGCGAACACGTTCATCTGCTCCAGGTCGAGGAGGGCGGGCGATCGCAGGTTCGTCGGCAGGGAGTATTGGAGCAAGGTGTCCAGGTCGATCTTCACGTTCACGAGGGAAGCATCGAGCGTGTTGTTCTTGAAGTACATCACGTCCTCGTCCGTGATGCCACCCTGTGCCATGGTCTGGTAGCGGACGGTCCGGAACAAGGAATCGATCTGCCAGGGGCTCAGACCGGAAGCGTAGAGCGCACCGACCAGGGCGCCCATGGAACTCCCGGTGATGAAATCGATCGGAACACCGCTCTCCTCCAGGGCCTCCATCACACCGATATGGGCCAGCGCGGAGGCGCCTCCTCCGCTCAGTACCAGGCCTACCCGCTGGGCACGCAACCCGGGCAGGCACAGCAACAGGGCCATGGACAGCAGGAATGAACGCATCGGTGCGGTGGCGGCCAAAGGTAGGGCCGACCGCTACGGTGGGTCAGTCCGTCCATCCCGCCAACAGCCCGCTGAAGTAGGCCGGTGCATGTAGCAGTCGGCTGCCGTACCAACTGAAGGCCTCGCCGTCCACCCGGGCGATGGTCGCCTGCGGGAGGAGCGCCCGGGCCTCCTCCAGATGCCGGCTCTTGAACGGATAGGGTTCGGAGGACAGGAGCACGATCTCCGGTGCGGCCTCCCGCATTTCATTGATCGAGATCTCCGGATAGCGTTCATCCCTTTCAGCGAATACATTGACCAGCCCGATCCGACCGAGCATGTCGTGGATGAACGTGTCCCTGCCTGCCGCCATCCACGGATCGCGCCATATCAAATAGGCCGCCGGGAGCCGTCTTGGGAGCGGTCGCAGGGTGCTGAAGGCTTGTTCGATCCCGTCGGCGATGCGCGCGGCCTTTTCGCGTGCTCCGGTCCGGTCACCAACACGGTGGACCATATCCAGCGCACCTTCCAGGTCACGCACGTCGCTCATCCAGACCGGGTACTCCTTTTCAAGCTGTTCAATATCCTTCCGCTCGTTCTCCTCCTTGTTGCCGATGATCAGGTCAGGTTTCAGCGCGCGCACCTTTTCGATGTCCACCTTCTTCGTTCCACCCACACGCGGCTTGCTGCGGAACCATTCCTCCGGATGCACGCAGAACTTGGTGATGCCGACCACGCGCTCACCGAGGCCGAGGTCATGGAGCAGTTCGGTCTGGGAAGGGACGAGGGAGATGATGCGTTGGGGAAGGTCCGGCACCGTGACCTGGCGGCCCATCTGGTCGGCGGTGAGCATGGATCGGAAGTTCGGATAGTGAGATGATCAAATGAACGGCAGGATGCTTTCTTCAGCCTTTACTTGGAACGAAGAACCATCGGTAGGCCAGCAGAATGGAAAGGATGATCATGGAAATGATCAAGGTCCAGCCGGCGCCGGATCGGATCTTGATCCATTCGGCTTGTCTTGCCAAATGCATGTCTGTTTCAGATCCCATGTACTTCAGGTCGATCCCGATATTGACCAGCGCCCAATTCGAGAAGGCCCAGGCCAGGAATGCCGCGAACGAAATAAGGAGAAGAGCAGCCGCAGGATACCGGATCTTCATCATCGTTCCCGGATCATCTGATCCCTGATCGTCTGATCACTTCAACTTCCCGATGATATCCTGCTTGGTGAGGATCCCATAGCCGCTCTTCAATTCCACCAGGACCGCTGGTGAGCCGTTCCCGAGCCGTTTCGAGATCTCTTCCAGATGGGCGTCCGGCTCGATCACCGGAAGGGCGGGACCCATGACCACGCGGGCTTTCTGGGTGCGCACTTCGGCATCCTCCAGGATCGCATCGAACAGACGCGCGTCCGTTATCGTACCCACAGGCTTGCCCTGCTCCATAACCGGCAGCTGGTCGATGTTGTGCTTGCGCATGCGATCGATGGCGTTGAGCACAGGCTCATCCGCTTCCACGGAGACCAGTCCGAGTTCCTTGCCCTTCAGCAGATCGCCCGCGGTGGGTTTCTCCTCCACGAGGAAGCCGCGTTCGCGCATCCAGTCGTCGTTGAACATCTTGCCGAGGTAGCGCGTGCCGTGGTCATGGAAGATCACCACGATCACGTCCTCCGGCTTGAACCGGTCCTTGAGCTGGATCAGGCCGGCCATGGCGGCGCCCGCGCTATTGCCCACGAAGATCCCTTCATCGCGGACGATCTTCCGCGTGTAGATGGCGGCGTCGCGGTCGGTCACCTTCTCGAAGTGGTCGATCAGGTCCATGTCCACGCACTTGGGCAGGAAGTCCTCGCCGATGCCTTCAGTGATGTAGGGGTAGATCTCGTTCTTGTCGAACTCGCCGGTCTCCTTCAGCTTCTTGAACACGGACCCGTAAGTGTCGATACCCCACACCTTGATCGTGGGGTTCTTCTCCTTCAGGTAACGCCCCGTGCCGCTGATCGTGCCCCCGGTGCCCACGCCCACGACCAGGTGCGTGATCCTGCCATCGGTCTGCTCCCAGATCTCCGGCCCCGTGCTTTCATAATGTGCTTGGGCGTTGCTCAGGTTGTCGTACTGGTTGGCTTTCCAGCTGTTCGGGGTCTCGTTCACCAGCCGGCTGGACACCGAATAATAGGAGCGGGGGTCCTCCGGGTCGACGTTCGTCGGGCAGACGATCACCTCCGCACCGAAGGCGCGCAATGCGTCGACCTTCTCCTTGCTCTGCTTGTCGGTGGTTGTGAAGATGCATTTGTAGCCCTTGATGATCGCCGCGATGGCCAGGCCCATGCCCGTGTTCCCGCTGGTGCCCTCGATGATGGTGCCTCCGGGCTTCAGCAGTCCCGCCTTCTCCGCATCCTCCACCATCTTCAGGGCCATCCGGTCCTTGATGCTGTTGCCGGGGTTGAAGGTTTCGACCTTGGCGAGCACCGTACCCGGGATGTCCTTGGTGATCCGGTTCAGTTTCACCAGCGGGGTGTTCCCGATGGTGCTCAGGATGTTCTCATGGATCTTCATCGGTGCGAAGGTAGCCGGAGCCTGGTCCACGGCTACGGTCGCACTAGTCGAACCGGATGGCACGTGCCGGGGCGATGCGCGTCACCCAGAGGGAGGGCAGAACCAGGAATGTCACGCAGGTCAGCAGCGTGCCGATGTTGAGCAGCAGTATCGGCCAGAACGAGATATCAACGGGTACAATGGACAGGTAGTAGGTCTCCACGGGGAGCTTCACCAGGCCCGTCCAGCGCTGCACCAGGCAGATGCCTATCCCGAGCGCATCCCCCAACAAAAGGCCGACCCCGAGGATGTAGGCCCCATCGATCAGGAAGATCCGTTGCACGAGTCCGTTCGTTCCTCCGAGGGCTTTCAGCACACCGATCATCCTGGTGCGTTCCAAAATGATGATCAGCAGCGCGGAGGTCATGTTGATGATCGCCACCACCACCATCAGCACGATCACGACCACTACGTTGGTGTCCAGCAGTTCCAACCAGGCGAAGATCTCCGGATAACGGTCACGTATGCTCACGCTCTTCAGGTCGGGATCCAGGTGGTCACGGTAGATGACGTCATCCATGCGATCCAGGTCCTTCAGATCGTGCAGGGCCACTTCGAACCCACCGACATAGTCCTTGTCACTGCCACCACTGGTGTGCAGTTCGATGGTGAGCTCATCCGTGCACGGGCACCCGATGACAGTGGTCCGTGGGCGGAGGTGCAACCATGCGGTGTCCGGTAGGGTGTGCATCGCATCGTGGACCACCAATTGCAGGGTGGTGTCCCCATGAACGCAGACCGCATGAGGACCAGGCCCGCGGAGGTCGGTGCCGGTCCATTCCATATCGTAGACCCGATCTCCTCCGAACGCGCGCCCCTCCACCTGGACACCATTTGTTCCACAGCTGTCCACCACGGCGATCTGTGCCTGCAGGCCCCACTGGGCGAAGCGCTGGATATGCCGGATGTCGATCAACACCAGTTGGTGGTCCACCTGCTCCAATCCTGTGCTGTAGATGCCCACGATCCGGAAGCGCCTCGGGCGGATCTCCTCGCGTCCTTGGACCAGGTAGACCGTGATCGTGTCGGACAGCGCAATGCGCAGGAGGTCCTTGAGATAAGTGGAGATGACAACCTCGTTCAGCGCCTCGTCGCGGTCCAGCTCGAGCAGGTGGCCTTCCACGAGATGATCCTGGAGGTAGGTCGGGTCCAGATCGGCACCGACCCCCTTCACCACCACGCCTTGGATCTCATCCGGTGTTTCGATGATCCCGGGCAAGGTGGCGAAGACCTGGATGTGATCGACCTCGGGAAGGCTGTCGAGCACCGGATAGAAGGAGCGGTCCTTCAGTGTCCGCGGCGTTTCCTTCGGGTCGGTCTGCCCGATGGAAGTGATCTGCAGATGGCCGCCCATGCCGATCACCTTCTCCCGGATCTCATGTTGGAATCCCCGGGTGACCGACCCGGTGACGATCATGACCGCCATTCCCAGGATGATGCCTAGTATCGCGATGGAGACGATCGGGCGGGACAAGCGGTCCTGCCGGTCCTCGTCGACCAGGATGCGCCTTGCGATGAAATGGGCGATGGACAAGCGCCTGATGCCGATCGGGTTCGCGACGAAGATAGCCGCGGCGTTCGCGCTGGCCGGTGCTGCGCTGCCATCATGCTCGATCGGACAGGAGGATGCCATGGTCCTGGAGGCTCCGGCGCAAGTCCGTGTCGGAGCGGAACGGACGGAGCTCTATTTCCCGAAGCTCCGTGGTGTGCGTGTGGGTGTGATCACGAACCGGACCGGCCGGATCGGTGAGGTCTCGCTGGTGGATTCGCTCATTCATGCCGGTATCAAGGTCGTGCGCGTGTTCGGACCGGAACATGGCTTCCGGGGTGGGTATGGTGACGGTGAGACCGTTTCGGATGGGGAGGACCCGGTGACCGGCCTACCTGTCGTTTCACTTTACGGTGCCAGCAAGCGCATGGATCCGGACGACATTCGGGACCTGGACGTTCTGGTATTCGATATCCAGGACGTGGGCGTCCGTTTCTACACCTTCATCAGCACACTGACCTACGTGATGCAGGCGGCCGCGGAGGTGGGGGACCCCCTGATCGTTCTGGACCGGCCGGATCCCAATGGGTTCTATGTGGACGGACCTGTGCTGGACCCGAAGTACGCTTCCTTCGTGGGCATGCATCCCGTTCCTCTTGTGCATGGCATGACCATCGGCGAATACGCCCGCATGGTCAACGGCGAAGGCTGGCTGGAGAACGGTGCACACTGCGACCTGACCGTGGTGCCCTGCGCCGGCTATGATCATTCCGTATCCTATACGCTGCCGGTGCGACCCTCGCCGAACCTGCCGGACATGGCCTCCATCTACCTGTATCCCGCACTTGGACTGTTCGAAGGGACCATCGTCAGTGTGGGAAGGGGCACGGACAGGCCGTTCCAATGCATCGGCTATCCCGATTGTCCGATCGGCACGTACACTTTCACGCCGCGGTCGAAACCGGGAGCCAAGGACCCTCCCTACAAGGATCTTGAATGCCGTGGTCTCGATCTCGCGGAGTATGGCGATTTCTACTCACGACTTGCGCCGCGTCTGGAACTGTTCTGGTTGATCGGAATGTACCGGAACGCGCGCGACAAGGACCACTTCTTCAATTCCTATTTCGACAAACTGGCGGGTGGCCCGAGGCTGCGCGAGCAGGTCCAGCAGGGATGGGATGAGGATCGGATCCGTGCCTCCTGGGAAAAGGACCTGGAGGAGTTCCGGCCGGTCCGTGCCCGGTATCTGCTCTATCCCGGCCCCTGAAGGACCGGCCCCCCACCCGAATGGGCAGGGGGCCGGTCCAGGAACGCATGGATTTCGGAACGACCTACTCGACGTTCACACGCTGCTGAAGTACCTGTCCGTTGGTCGTGACGAGGACGAGGTAGATACCGCTGGGCGATCCACCCAGATCGAGCGTCGTACTGAAGGAGCCGCCGGCATGATCGGTCTCCAAATGGGCCGTCCGCTTTCCGAGCATGTCATGTACGTCGATCGTGATCCGTTGTTCAGGGTCGATGAGACCCTCCAGGCGGAGGTTCACCAGACCGTCCCGCACCGGGTTGGGCCACAGAAGCAGTTCGGACGCGTCGTGCACCGGATCGACCCGAAAGGCCTGGGCACCCGGCGGGTCCTGGATCGTGACCACGCAGGTGCTCCCGAAGGGACAATAGGTCGCGCCGTTGTCAAGGCTGGCCGCCACGGTAACATCATAGTTGCCCCCGTTCTCCAAAGGCAGCGTCACCCAGTTCAGTACCAGGCCCGGGTTCGTGGAGGTGATGTTCCTTAGGTACCCTTCACCCACGTTCTCGAACCGGAATTTGTACCTGTTCGCACCGCTCACGGGTCGGCAATACACCTTGTCCGATCCGCCGAAGGCACGCACCACGCCGCAACTGAAGTTCGGGTTCGTCGGGTCGTCGACCAGCTTGGTCAAGGGGCAGGTGGGCGCCACGCTCAACACGCGCATGCGGCACGCTGGTCCCCAATCACCGTAGACCCCGTTCACCAATGGACGCACCCGCACATTGAGCAGTACATCCAGGGGCAGCGGCAATGTCACCATGCTGCCCAAATGGAGCCGGCAGGCACGCGTGGGGCCGGGAGGGCCGAAGCCCCCTGAGGAGGCATGGTCGCGTAGGATCCGTCGGCTGTATCCACCGTTCGGGTCGAAGAACCAGAACTGGTAGCCGTCGTCGGTTTGTGATCCCGTTCCCCATTCGGCGGATACCGCCGGGTCCGAGGTGCATTCCACGCTTTCCGTGATCAGGAAGTCTTCCCGGTCGCAATTGACGAGCGTGAGCTTCACCGGACCGGTGGAGGCACAGAATCCCTGAACGAGCGTGCTCGCCGCAGTGAACAGACCACCATTGCCGGAGTTATCGATCACCCGGTCGCCGTTCTGGTTCCTAAGGACGTAACCGCCACCGGAGATCCCATCGTTGCCGCTGTCAAGCACCGTGAGCTTGAAGCAATTTCCCTCCGGGATGCAGACGCTTTCGTGGAAGGTGTTGTTATTGCCATAGGGCCCGCCTGAGGCCAGGACGAATGGCCCGTTCGCATCCTGGATCTGCCAGGTGGTCTCGGAGCCGGCACCGTCGGTGGTGATGTCCAGCATCCAGTTGGCGCACGGCACCGGTATCCCCGTGCACACGCATCCTGCGTCGATCGCATCGTTCGAGGTGAACGGGTCGCCGTCGTCACAGGCATCGCCGATCTGCCCCGGCGTGTTCGGGCAGCTGTCCGTCGCGTCGCAGATGCCATCGTTGTCGCTGTCCTGATAGGTGCCGGCGCAGTTGCAGTACACGTCGAGCAGGTCACCCTCCGTGCAGGCGTCACCATCATCGCATGGGCCACCGATCTGGCCGGGGACGAACGGGCAGCTGTCGGTCGCATCGCAGATGCCGTCGTTGTCCGAGTCCTGGACCGTGCCGACACAGTTGCAGTTCGGATCGAACACGTCACCCACCGTGCAGGCATCGCCATCATCGCAGGCCGATCCTGGAAGCGCCGCCCCATCGGGGACGCCCAGGCAATCGATCACCTGGAAGTTGAGCTTCACATGGCGGAGATCGCCCACGTCGAGCGCGGCATTGTCACAGATGCGCAAGGTCCACACCCCGTTCGGATCACCGGTGAACCCGGCCAGGCTCTGCTCCGGCGCGAACTGACCGATGGCAGCGTTGGTGGTGCCGGCGTTCATCGTGGAGAGGGATGCACCCCCATCGATCAATGTCAAAGGCGCGTTCGGACAGTTGTTCACATTGCCGAGGTTGTTCCCTCCGGCCGATGAACTGGGTCGCTGGAGCACGAGGTCACGAGCCTGCCCTTGAGGCGAGATGAGGGATATGCGGAGGTCACCCCGGTACGTGTGCGCGATGATCAGGTCAACGCTCTGTAGTACCGCCTGTCCAGGTGATGCGCCCAGAGTGGTCGGAAGGCCGTTCATGGCGATGCCCACATCCAGGACATTGTTGCCCGCGCATCCATTATCCGGGATGGCCGGGCCACTGACCACGCACGCACCATTGGAGAAGCAGTTCACTCCGCTGTATTGGCCGAGGTCAAGGTCGCAGGCTCCGTTCACCGTGTGTTCGACGACGACACCTTGGGGGCTCCCGTTCGGGAAAGGCCCCACCATGTAGGTGCCAAGGCCGACCTGCGCGTGGACCACCGAGCCGGGAGGTGAGCTGATGTTCACCGAAGGAGCGTCGCCGAGCGCGGTCACCTGCACCTGGATGCTGAACTGATCGTTGATGCAATCCGGGATCAAGGTGGCGGTGGCTGCAGGGGTGATGCAGCTGGGCGCGAACGTATACGTCAGGCCGTTGGTGAAGGACTTCGACGGCGAATTGCTTGTGAACCGCATCTTGCTGTTGTTGGCGGTCCCCGAAAGGCTTGTCGCCCAGTTCTCGGACCCCGTGCCCACGCGCCTGTTCAGGACGTTGAGCGCGAAGTTGTTGTTCGGACCGCGCAGGCCCACTTCGGGTTGGTCCGCGGTACTGCTGTTCAGATTCGAGACCGAACTATAGACCAGCTTGACCTCGCTGGTGCTGGTGTTCATCCGCACCTGGCAGCTCCAGTTCTCGGATCCGGCGTTGTAGCGACGTACACCCCGCCATTGCACGACGATCTCGTTCCCCACGGTCTGCCAGCGAACATCCTTCGAGACGAAGGAACTGGACCGGGAGCGAACATCAGTGCCGAAAGCCGCGATCGCACCGCTGTATGTCTCGGTGGAGCTCAATGGTGCATAGTTCGTGCCCGAAGGGGCGCTGCCGAACGTGATGAACCCGTTCACCGAAACGTACATGGACGTTTGCGCGGTCCCAGCGAAATTGAACGTGGGGATGGTCTGGGCGGAGGAGACTTCGTCATCGAAATTGGTAAGACCGAGGGCGTCCCCCCACAGCAGCGTACCTCCTGTGATGGCCGAGTAGCTCCCGGAGGATTGTGTGAAGCCGTAGGCGGTGCTTACTTGTCCGGCGAGATCCGCCGGTGCAAGAAGGGTGCCTACGAAAAAGGCCCATAAAAGGGCCAGGATCATGGAGCCCGAACGAACATGCGGTCCGTTCGCGCGGGCGGGTACGCGCACCTTTCTGGGCGTACCTCGGATGCGTGGTCTTGTTTTCATTGTCGGTGTTTTGGTTGTCTTGGAATGGTGAGTGGTGGGAGAAGTGGGGTTGCCCAAGCCTTCAAAGGCTCATTTCGCGTTCCCATCGGCGACCGGCTATGCAAAATTTGATCTATCGGTATCGTCGAGTCAATAGATATCGTAGACGAACTTCCATGAATTATCGATGAATCATGTGGCTTGATCGATCCATGACAATTGTAAGTGCCTGATGGACAGGTATTCATGCGATCTGACCGTACCTACTGGACGGCAGCACGTACTTAAAACCTTGGGAAATGAAAAGCCCCCCGCGTTCTACGCGGGAGGCCTTTCATGTCTGCCTGGGCTGTCAGCGCGCCAGCACGATCCGATGCACGCCGACAGTGCCGTTCATACGGACCTGTAGGGTGTAGATGCCGTTGTTCAGGGAGCGGGCCAGCTCAAGTGTCGTATCCAGCCTGCCGTTCCGGATGATGGCGCGCCGGGCCATCACCTGTGCACCAAGCACATCGTACATCTCGATCGCAACGGTGGTCTCGCTGCTCGTCGGGTCGTTGACGGACAGGTACAGCCGATCGTCATGCACCGGATTCGGCCAAAGCGTGATGGGGGAAGGGGCCGTGTCAGCGGTGAGGCTGCGTGGTTGTGCGGATGGGGGGGTGGAAGCGGTCATGATGGTGCAGGCCGGGCCGAATGGACAATAGCTAGCGCCATTGTCGTAGCTCACCCGAACGCGCACCTCGTACATTCGCCCGTATTCCAGGGGGGCATTGGCCCATTGGGTCAGGAGCAGGGCGGACCCCGGGTTCGAGATCCGGCGTGTCCAGGCGTTCAGAGGATCGTAGAACTCGAATTGGTACAGCACCGTGCTGCTCACATAATCGGCCCAAAGGTGTTGGCTGCCGTCCAGTACCACGTTCGTGATGTTGCAGCTGTGGTGCGGATCGCCCGGATCGTCGACAAGTTGCGTCGTCGGGCAGTTGGCCGGGGAGGTGTCGATCATCAGGCGGCAGGCCGGGCCAAAGGCGCTGTAGACGCCGTTCACCATGGTACGTACCCGAACGTTCAGCAGCAGGTTATGCGGAAGCGGATAGGAAATGATGTTGCTCAACCGGATATAGCTGCACCGGGCAGGGCCAAAAGGAAAGAGGTAGTTGTTCGTCGCATGGCTGATGAACACCCTTCTGCTGTAGGAACCGTTCGGGTCGAAGAACCAGAATTGGTAGCCGTCATCGGTCTGGTCGCCCACACCCCATTGTGCGCTCACGGTCGCGTTCTCCACCGCACCGATCCAGTCCGTGGGCAGAAGGTCCATCAGGTCGCACCGGCTGGGCTTGATGCGGTCCGTACCCAGCGGCAGACAGAACTCCCCGCCATTGGCGATCTGACTGGTGGCGCCGAACAGGCCCGCCTCGCCGTTGTCGATGATCCTGTCGCCATCGGCCGTACGCAACACGTACCCGCCATTGCCAAAGTCACAGCACATACCGTCACCGAAGGCATCGGAAACGACCAGTCGATAGCAGCCATCCGGAAGGCAGCGAGCCTCGGTCACGGTCACATTGTTGCCATAGCCGCTGCCGGAACATACCGGAGCGCCTCCGCCAGCGGGTACGATCACCCAACTGGTCTGGGAACCCTGGCCGTCCGTCGTGAGGTCCAGGACCACCTCGTTCTGGGAGCAGCCCAGGGGCGTGCCCAGGCATACACAATCGGCGTCCCAGGTATCGCCCACCGTGTTCGGGTCCCCGTCATCGCAGATCGTGCCTTCGAACGCGGTGCCACCCGGTGTTCCGGCACAATCGCGTTCCAGGATATCGATGCGGACGAGTCTCACCCTGCCATGCTCGCCGAGGTGATCGTCACATACCGTCAGCGTCCAGACGCCATTGGGATCTCCGCTGAAACCGGCCAGGCTTTGTTCGGGTGCATAGGTGCCAGTCAGATCGTTCCCGGGGTTGGCGGGCAGGCTGGATAGAGGAGGGGCTCCATCGCTCAGACGGAAGACATGGTCGGGACAGGAGGAGGGGGCACCGTAGTTGTCCCCATGCCCGCCGCGGTTCAGGACCAGGTCGCGCGTTTGACCACCCGGGGAGGTCAGCACCACGCGCAGGTCCGAGCGGTCGGTGTGCTCGATGATCAGGTCGATACCCGCCAGAAAGGCCTGGTGAGGAGCAGGCCCCAGCGTGTTCGGGACACCCGAAACGCCGACCTCCGCGTGCGCCGCTTCTCCGTTCAGGCACCCCTTGTCCGGGATCGCGATCCCGGGAGCCGCGCAAGCTCCGTTCGCCAGGCAGTTCTGCGCGGAGAAGGGTCCCAGGATCCCCGTACAGGCCCCTGTGCCATTGGGAACGATCCTGAGCAGGACCGCGGTCCCTGCGGCGAACGGCCCCACGAGCCGGACGCCCGGCGTGATGTTGGTGGCCACCACGCCGCCGCCGACCAATTCCACGTTCGCGGAGGCGGCGTTCAATGCGGACAAGGCCAGTTGCACCGAGAATTGACCATGGATGCAGTCCGTGATCGTGAAGGCCTGCGTGAACCGAGGCGGCACACAGGTCGGGAGCCACCGGTAGGTGCGGCCTGCTGCAGGAGAGGCCACGGGCGGAGCGCTCGTGAAGCGCATGGTGCTCTGCGGTTGCGTACCGGCATCGGGAAGGGCCCAACTCCCCTGACCCGCGCTGCACGTCAGCGCGTTGAGGTCGTCGGGCAGGGTGCCGCCCGCACCACGCAACCCCACCTGTGGGAACTGGCTGTTGGACGGGTTCACCTGTTGCATGCTCCCGTAGGTCATCCGGACCGCGCCCGTCGCGAGGTCAAGGCCGAGTTGGAATTGGAGGCGCTCCTGGGTACCACCGACATAGCGTCGGATCCCGCGCCATTCGAACACGGCCTCCTGTCCCCTGAGGGACCAGGACACCTGGCGCACGATGGAGATGTCACCATTGTTCCGCAGATTGGCGGCGAACACAGCGATCGCACCAGCGCTTCCGGCCGTGCTGTTCAGTGGGCGATAGACATCCACTGCGGGTGCGGAGCCGAACGTGATGAAGCCGTTCGTACTCACGTATACCTTGGTCTGGTAGGCTCCATCGTACCAGAACGGTCCCGGAAGCTCCACCGCGTACACGGCGTCATCGAAGGCGCCGGAACAAAGCACGGTGCCGCCGCTCAGTGGAGCGTAGTTCTCCAAGGTGTTCTGGATCGTGTAGCTCGCCACCTGGGCCCTGGCCGGGCCGATGGTCAGGGCGATGGCAAGGCAGGTGAACGGCAATGGACCTACGGTCCGAATGGTTCCGTTCGCATGGTCGAAGGAGGAGGCGATGCGCATGATCGGGTCTATTGCGCTTGCTACGGAGCCTGATCGCACCCTGTTCCGTGGAACGCATGAAAGATCGATGAAAAGGGATGGGGCGTGCGTTCGGTTCGACGATCCGGAACGCATGGCCCGCTCCTGTCATTGGGATGAGAAAAGAAAAGCCCCGGCGCATTGCCGGGGCTTTTCCTCGAAGAAGGTGGTATGGGCCTACCTGTTGATCACCAGGCGCTGGGTCCAGGTGTGACCGGCGGCCGTGGCGTTCACGGTGTAGAGTCCGCTGGCAAGCTCCTTGTCCAGCTGCAGCACCGTGTTCAGGGTACCATCCTGGGCGCCCACATTGCGGGTCATCACCAGTTTGCCGAACATGTCGTAGACCTCGATGCTCACGTTCACCTCACCCTCGGGCAGGTCGTTCATGGTCAGGTAGACCTGCTCGCCGTTGGTCGGGTTGGGGAAGAGGGTGATGCCGGCATCGCCGTTGGTCAGCACCGCATCGCGGTTCTGCGCGGCGGGCGGGTCCACGATGGTCACCTTGCAGCTGTCGCCGAAGGCGCAGTAGGTGGCGCCGTTGTCGAAGCTGGCACGCACCAGCACGTCGTAGCTCTTGGGCGCCTCCAGGGGATAGTTGGTCCAGTTGAGGATCACGCCTGCACTGGAGCTGGCGATGTTCCGGGTGAAGCCCTCGGCGAAGATGCGGAAGCTGAACTGGTACTTGTTGGCACCGCTCACCGGGTAGCAGTACACCTTGTCGGATCCACCAAAGGTGCGGTCCACGTCACAGCTGTAGTTGGGGCTGTTGGGGTTGTCGATCAGCATGGTGGTGGGGCAGGCCGGAGGCGTGCTTGCCAGCATGAAGCGACAGGCCGGACCGAACTGGCTGTAGGCACCGTTCACGCGGCTGCGGACGCGCACGTTCAGAAGCACGTCGTAGGGCAGCGGGAAGGTCACCATGGAGCTCAGCAACAGGTGGCAGGCACGCGTGGGGCCCGGAGGACCGTAACCACCGGAGGTGGCATGGTTGCGGAAGATGCGGCGGTTGTAGCCACCATCGGGGTTGAGGAACCAGAACTGATAGCCGTCGTCGGTCTGGTCGCCCACGCCCCATTCGGCGCTCACGGCCGGGTTGGGGCTGGCCACGATGAACTCGCTGGGGGTCCAGTCCTCCCGGTCGCAATCCTGGAAGATCACGTGGTCGGAGCCGATGGGCACATGGAAGGGCAGGCCGGTGGAGCTGCTGGATCCGAATGCGCCATCCTCCCAGTTGTCGATGATGCGATCACCGTTGGCGGCCTTCAGGCGGTAGCCGCCGTTGCCGTAGGAGCAGCACATGCCGTCACCGAAGCCGTCGAAGAAGGTCAGCACATAGTCACCGTCCAGCAGGCAGCAGGCCTCGGCGTAGCTCATGTTGTCGCCGTAGCCGTCGCCGGTGCAGACGGGGGTGCTCAGGCCGAAGGGCACGATCTCCCAGCTGGTCTCACTGCCGTAGCTGTCGGTGCCGATCTCCACCGTCACGTTGTTGTCCACGCAGGGCGGCACGATGTTGCCGGCGCAGGCCACCTCCATCACGAAGTTGCCCGTGGCAACGCCGTAGCCGAACACGTGGATCGTGTAGGTGGTGCCCGCGGTGCTGGCCCAGGTCACCTGGCTCTGCAGTCCGCAGTCGTCATCGTTGCCGCCTTCGCATACGAAGCCGCCGCAGCTACCGGTGTAGATGTGGAGCTTGGTGTCGTAGCTGGAGCCGCAGAGAGAGACGGTCATGTCGCCGCCCGAACCGGTCACGGTGTACCAGACACCCGGCGCACCGCTCGTGGTGCCGCAGCTGGCCAGGGCGTCCGCATCGAAGGTGGCGCCCGTGGTCGAACCCAGGGTCACGCTGTTGCAGCTCACGGCGATGGCGCTGGCGCAATCGTCATTGGGCGGCGGACAGGTGTAGCTGAAGCTGCCCAGGTCGAGGTCGCACAGGGCGTCGTTCTCGTGGTTCACGGTGATGTCCACCGAGCTGCCACTGGGGTAGGGGCCCATCTGGTAGGGATTGCCCGAACCATCGACGGCGGCGTACTCCACGCCGTTCACATCACTGCTCAGGTCCACCGTGGCGCCATTGCCCGTGCTGGTCACGTCCACGTTCACATAGAACTGGTCGTTCGCGCAGTCGGGCACCAGGGTCGGGGTCGCCGTCGGGGAGGAGCAGGCCTCGCGCACGCAGATGTCGAAGGTGCCGGTGCTCAACTCGCCGGTAAGCACTCGGACGTAGTAGGTCACGCCGGGGTCCGTATCGATGAGCACATCGGTGCCGCTCGTGTACGTGTCGTTGCATTCCACTTCGGCACCGCCGCATCCCACTTCGTAGAGGGCGTAGCCGATGCCCGAGGCCGTGCCTTCGGTGATGTTCAGGACCACGTCACCCGAAGGTGTTCCGGGAGCCGTGAACCAGTAGTACACATCCGGCAGGGTGGCGAAGGGGCTGAAGCAACCCGGATTGGGGGAGCTCGCCGCGGCGCAATCGTTCGTGCCGGCGACAGGTGCGCAGATGGGTCCCACGCCGAGGCCGATGGCGGCGGCGCAGTCGTCATTGGTCGGCACAGGCAGGCAAAGCGGTGCACAGGTCAGGTGCAGGTTGAAGTCGCCTGTGGTACTGGGGCTCGCACCGGACTGGTAGCCGTGCACGAACACGTAGTAGTCCGTGCCGCTGTAGGCATTGAACACGACACGACTGCGGAAGGAGCCCGTCGCGCAGGCGGGGGTCATGTCGTCATTGCCGGTAATGCAGTTCAATACGCCGCAGGAACCGTCGTACACGGTCAAGCGCGTATCGTAACCCACGCCACCCGGATCGCAGGTGGTGATCGTCACCTCGTTGTCATCGCCGGCATAGTGGTACCATACGCCGCGCTGCTGGCCAACGGTGCCGCCGGAGCCGCAGTCCGCCCACCCGGCATCGATCGTGCTGCCGGTCGAAGTACCGCTCACCACCTGATCACCGCCGGAGCAGCTGGGCAGATCGAGCGCTCCGCTGCAATCGTCGTTGCAGAGCACGCCAGCGCCGTAGAAGGAGCCAAGTGCGAGGTCGCAATCGCTGTCGGATTCGTGCAACATGGTCAGGGCCACGGATATGCCGATCGGATACGGGCCCATCACATAGGGATTGGCCGAACCGTCCACGGCGGAATATTCGACGCCGTTCTCATCGCTGCTCAGGTCAACGGTGGCGCCGCTGCCGGTGCCGGTCACGGTCACTTCCACCGTGAAGGTGCCCGTGCCGCAATCCACCACCTGGGCTGTTGTACCGGAGGGCGGGGTGCAGGCCACCACGCTCCAGGCGAGCGTGTAGGTGCCGGAACTGCTGGCATAACCGTCCTGCAGCCAGTACACCGTCTGGGTGGTGCCCGTGGTGTTCATCCAGATCACGTCCTGGATATCCGGGTCATCGAAACAGGCGATCGATGTGGCGCCGGGGCAGGAGCCACCGTAGGCGACCTCCACCTGGGAGTCATAGTTGTTCACCGTCTGGCCGATGGTCAATTGGCTGCCATCGGGCACATCGATGTAGTAGATCACGTCATTTGCTGTATTCGCATCACAGCTGGGGGCGTAATCGTCGGTCGCGCTCGACGTCGAGGCGCTGATCGGGCTGGTCAAGGTGGCCAGGTCCGTGCCCGGGCATACATCATTGGCCGGTGGTGGTGGTGGAGCACAGGTGATGCTCACCGTGGTGCATCCGCTCATGCTTCCGCAAGCTGCACTGGAGTGCCGGTAGAAGCGGTACGTGGCGGATGTCGTCGGCATGTACACCACTGGAGATACACCCCAAGCATACGGTGTCGTACCGGACGCATCACTGATGGTGATGAAGTAGCCCGCGGAGCTGGTGAAGGTGTAGGACACGCCGGCGGTCAGCGCCACATTGGAATATTCGCTCGCGTATGCGCAGGTAGTAATGTTCTCCGCGCTTCCGGTGCAAACCGGGGTGAACGTTCCCGAAGGATAAGGGCTGGAGTAAACATTCGATAGGCACTGCCCGGAGGCGGCACCCGCACCAAGCAGTGCGAAGGCCAATGCACCGAGCCACGGCTTCATGCCACGGCCCTTTGCCTTTTTTCGAGTTCGACTTTTTCTCATCATAGGATCAGGGTTTTGGTTTTCGGATGGGAGATGCTCCCCAGGTCCTTGGATCGCTGAACAATGGAAATTCGACGACGGACGGACGGGGGGTTAGGGTGAGTTGAGCTGGTAAGGTACCAAGCAGGTCCATGTGATGCAAACGTTGTTCAAAAATGAACGGTGTTGCACCCCGAAAAAGGGCGAGGCCCCCGCGAAATGCGGGGGCCTCGCCCTTTTTGGATCGTTCCGTAGGTCGCCTTACTGCACGTTCACGCGCTGCTGGTAGACCTTGTCGTTCACGGTGACGTTCACCAGGTAGATGCCGCTGGCCACGCCCTGCATGTCCAGCACGGTGTTGAACACCTCCCCGCTGTTGTCCTGCTCGATGCTGCGGATGCGCTTGCCGAACATGTCGTAGACATCGATCGTCACGCGCTGCGTGTCATCGGTCAGGCCGTTGAGCAGCAGGTTCACCTGTCCGTCGCGCACCGGGTTGGGCCAGAGCATCAGCTCGGAACCATCGGGCAGCATCTCGGAACGGTTGGCCAGGGCGCTCGACGGGTTCTGGATGGTGACCTGGCAGACCGGGCCGCAATAGCCGCTCCACTGGCCGTTCACCAGGCAGTTCACGTCCACGTCGTAGGTCACGCCGTCCTGCAGCGGGTAGGTCACCCAGTTGAGCACCAGCGCGTAGCTCGGCTTGGTGATGATCCGGGTGAAGCCCTCGCCGATGTTCACGAAGCGGAACTGGTACTGGGTGGCGCCCACCACGGGCTGGGCCCAGACCTTGTCGCTGCCGCCGAAGGCGCGCGTCACACCACAGCTGTGGGTGGGCAGGGTGATGTCGTCGATCAGACCGGTGCAGCCGGGCACCTGGTTGGGATCGATGCCCATCTCACAACCCGCACCCCAATGGTCGTCCCCGTAGCCGGCGGCGCCCTGGTCCACACGCACACGTGCGAAGTAGGTCACACCGGGCAGCAGCGGATAGGTCACCATGTCACCGAACTTGACCCAGTTGTAGGGCCGAGCAATGCGGCGGATGAAGCCGGCGTCCGGATCGGCGAACTCGAACTGGTAACCGGCCACGCCACCCACGGGCGAGGTGTACACCTTGCTCTGGAGCGTGTTGGTGAACACGTTGCACTCGCTGGGCTGGATGTTGCTGGGGCCGCTGGGCAGATCGAACTCATGGCCGTTCACATAAATGGCGGTCTGCGGTGAGAATGTCGGCGAAGCGAAGCCGTCGATCGTACCATCGAAGTTGTCGCCGATCAGCGTGCCGCCGTTCTCGTTGCGCAGGCGCCAGGAGCCGTTGCCGTTGCCGGTGTTGCTCAGACCATCACCCAGGAAGTCGTACAGGAAGAAGTAGAAGTGGTTCGAGCCGATGGTCGTCAGGCACAACGTCACCGACTGCGTGGCGTTCGGCACGTAGGTCGGACCATCATTGTAGGCATCCGCCAGCAGCGTGTAGCTCGGATCGTAGATCTCCCAGTAGATGCCTGAGGGATCGTTGTCCGTGGTGATCTCCACGATCACGGTCTCACCCGTCACATCCACGCCGGGCACCGCCGAGGCGTCGTTGGCCGGGATCTCGTCCGCATTGCCGTTGGGCAGCGCCGTGTAGGCGTTGAACGTGTGCACACCGTAGGGCGAAACGAAGGCGGGCAGGTCCACGACCTCCGAGCCCAGGTAGGCCAGGTTGCCCGTCCAGTTGTACACCTGCGGGTTCAGGCCGTCCATGTCGTAGTGGATCTCCACGCTGGTCAGCGGGTTCTCCCCGTAGTTGGTCAGCACCACCTGTGCGTTGATCGTCGAGGTGCAAAGCAGACCCGCTTCGGGATCGTTGATCGCGCTGATGCCGGCATCGTCCAGGCCCGGGTGTTGCACACGCAGACTGAAAGTGCCCTCCACACCCACGTCACCGGCGTTGCCGACGCGCAGGATGTAGTTCGTGGAGGAGGCCAGACCGGACAGCAGGATGTAGTCACCGTTCCCCGGAGCGGAGCAAAGCACCTCACCGGAGGCCACCAGGTCACCGCTGCAACCACCGTCGTACACCGCATAGTTCATCGTGGAGGAGGTCAGTGAACCGTCCTCGTTGGTGGTATGCAGGTCGAGGTAGTGGATGCTGTTGTTACCGCTTGAGAAGCTGTACCACATGCCCTGGTTGTTCAGCAGCGGCACGCAGCTCGACATGGCGTCGTTCATCGCGCAGCTGTTGTCACCGAAGGTGTAGGTACCCGAACCGTCCGCCAGGAAGCTGGTGACGCCTTCGGCGCTCGTGCAGTTGTCGTTGACCGGTCGCGGGCAGGTCGCACCGCAGCCGATGGCCAGTTCGAACGTGCCGTGGATGAACGGCGATGCACTGTGCACCGCGATCCAGTAGGTCTGCCCGTTCTGGGCGAAGAACTCGATCTGGGTGCGGTTCGTGCAGGCGCCGCCCTTGTCGTCACCGAGGGTGTAGCAGCTCAGGGTGTTGCAATCCACACCATCGAACACGCTGATGCGGGTGTCGAAGGTGGTCGCGGCACCGCAGGTGCTCAGGATCACGTTCTCGTCCTGCGTGGCCGTGTAGCTGTACCACAGCGAACCACCGCTGGTCGCACCGTTCGGGAACGGACAGGCGTTCGCGGGCAGGCTGGGGAACAGGTTGTCCGTGCTGCCGGTCACCACGTCGTTGCAGACCACCGGCGTGGCCGCACAGGCCGTCAGGTTGGTCGGGCAGGCGATGCTCGGTGCGAACGCGTTCACGTTCACCTGGAACGGACCCACCGCGTTGTTCGGCGGCGACCACAGGATCGGGTAGTAGTAGAAGCCCGGCGTCAGGTTGTTGAAGAAGATCGTCGGGTTGCCATCGCCGCAGGTGCTGAAGTCGTAGCTCTGCGAGTTGATGTAGATCGTGCCGCAGTCACCGTACATGTTCAGCGATCCGAAGCCGAAGGAGGCGGTGCCGCAGTAATCGATCGTCACGTTGGCGCACTCGGTCAGTTCGAAGGCCGCCCAGCCCCAGCCATACGTGCTGGAGTAGGGGTTCGGAACGATGTCGTCCGGTGAGAGGCAATCCAGCGTTCCCGTCCAGGTCTGGCCGCTGCCGATGGACACCTGGTGGGCCGTCGGATCCTGCGTGCTGCAGAGGTCAAGGTTCGGGTCGGGCGTGCAGGCCGTGAAGTTCAGGTCCCAATCGAAGCCGTTCGAGCTCCAACGGTCGTCCCATTCGATCAACATGTGATCGCCGGGGGTCACGAAGGTGCCCGCCGTCGAGGAGGGGAAGCACGCGTCGTCGTTCGCGGCCACCGGGTTCAGGCTGCCGCAACCGGCGTTGCCGTTGTGGATCTTCACACGCGTGTCGACACCCGAGGGGCAGGAGGTCACCTCCAGCGTACCGTTGCCCGGGGCGTCCCAGTAGAACCAACGCGCGTTGGTGCCACCCGTGGAGGCGCCGTACTCGTCCGTGCCGAGGTTCGACGCACCAGCACCGCAATCCAGCGCCGGCGTGGTGTTCGTGCCGACCACCGCGGCGGTCGCACCGGAGCACACCCCGTTGCAGCAATCCTTGAAGTCGCCCAGATCGAGCGTACAGATCGGGTTGCTGGAGTGGGCCACCTGTAGGTTCACGATGCTGCCTGATGGATAGGGTCCCAGTACGTATGTGCCTGTGCCCACACCCGTGGGTTCGGCATCACCCAGGTAGTCCGTGGTGATGTTCACCGTGCCGGCGTTGCTGGCATCGGTCACATCCACCTGGATGGTGAAGTCGCCACCACCGCAGTTCTCGATCACCGCGGCCGAGGCCACCGGGAAGGTGCAATCCACGCACTGGACGGTCCAGTTCCACGGTCCGGGGATCAGGCCATCATCGCAGGAGAAGGACGCATCGGAGGTCATCTCCATGTACAGGCTGTTGCCCGAGGCCACCACCAACAGTCCGGCCAGGTCCACGGTCGCGAACGTCGTGTGGTCGAACAGGATCGCACCGGAGTTGTCCGGGCCATCGTAGATCGTGAGGTGTTCGAACGAACTGCTCTCGATCGATCCGCTCTGGAAGCTGAGGATCAGCGTGCCGTTGCCGTCGCTGGTGTAGCTCCAGTTGTGCGAATCGTTGTTCACGTAGCAATAGCTCTGGTTGAGCACCGAGTTGTCGCACGCGATGCAGTTCGAGCTCGGGTTGACCGTGGGTAGCGTGATGTCGCACGCGTTGTTCCCATTGTGCACCAGGGTGATGTTCACCGGGGTGCCTGTCGGGAACGGTCCCACGGTGTAGGTGCCGAGCCCCACGTCGTTCTGCTCAAGCCCGTTCAGGTCGCTCACGATGTCCACGTCCGGAGCATCGCCGAGGTCCGTCACGTCCACGTCCACGGTGTAGGTGCCGGTCAGGCAGTCCACCTGGGTGTTGGAGGTGTTGCCCACCGGGAAATCGCAGCTGAGGCAATAGACCTGCCATACCCACGGTCCCGGGATCAGGTTGTCACTGCAGGAGAACGACGCATCGGAGGTGGCGTGCATGAACAGGCTGTTGCCCGTGGCCGTCACCAGTAGACCGGCAAGGTCCTCCGTTGCGGTGATCGTGTGATCGTACAGGACAGGGTAGGTGTTGTCCGGACCGTCATAGATCGTGAGGTGGTCGAAGCTGCTGCTCTCGATCGAACCGCTGATGAAGTTGATCGAGAAGTTGCCACCGCCACCGTCGCTCTCATAGAGCCAGTCCTGGTTCATGTTGTTCGGGTAGCAGAAGCTGTAGTTCAGCACCGGACCGTCACAGGTCACGCAGTTGCTCGCGTTGATGAACGGACCGTAGGTCTGGTCGCAGAAGCTGTCATCGGTCACCAGCACCACCGTCACGGCCGTGCCGCTCGGGTAGCTGAAAGGACCGTAGGTGCCCACGCCCACATCGCTCATCACGACCGTACCGTTGATCTCGATGTCAACGAGGGGATCGCTACCCACGCCCGTCACGTCCACGGTCACGTCGGTCTGACCCGGCGTGGCGCTGGCGCAATCGTAGTAGGTGGGCGTGACCAGGCCGGCTGGCGGCTGGCAGGGGTTCTTGATGCAGATGTCGAAGTCACCCTCCTGACCGACCAGGGAGAAGACGCGCAGCACGTACACGTTGCCCGTCGTCAGGCCGCTGAGCACGTTGTCCGCGCCATCGACCACGCCCGCGTTGCAGGTGATCTGGGCACCGCCGCATGCATCGTACAGGGCGTAACCCAGGTTGGCGGCGGTCACGTTCAGGAAATTCAGGATCTGCGTGGCATCACCGGCGGTGAAGCTGTAGAACACATCCGGAGCCGTGGCGAAGGTGCTGATGCAGGACGGGTTCGTGCCCGCGGACGTGTTCGCGCAATTGGTGCTGCCGGGCACCGACGTGCAGCCGGAACCGGGCGTCAACGTCTCGGCGTTCGCGCAATCATCGTTCGTGGGCACGGGCACGCAAAGGGCTGCGCACGCAATGTCCAGCACGAACGTGCCGCTCGATGTACCATAGCCCTCCACGGCGATGTAGTAATCCGTGCCGTTATAGGCATTGAACACCACCAGGGAGCGCGTACCGCAGTTGTCGTCGTTGCCGGTCACGCCGACCAGGGAGCCGCAGGCGCCGGAGAACACGTGCAGGCGGGTATCGAAGGTCGTGCCCGCATCGCAGGTCTGCAGGGTCACCTGGCTGTCGTCGCCGGCGAAGACGTACCACACGCCATTGTCCACGGTGGCCTCACCACCGCTGGCCTGGCTGGGAACGCCATCGGCCGTGGCACCGACGTTGGTGCCGGTCAGCTGCACGGTCGCGCAGCTGATCGGGGTGGCGCCCGTGCAATAATCGTTGCAAAGGGCCGGTCCGCTGAAGTTGCCCAGGGGCAGGTTGCAGGCGGCGTCACCGTTGTGCACCACGGTCACGTTCACCACGTCAGGATAAGTGAAGGGCCCAAGGCTTTGGATGCCGGTACCAAAGGGACCGATATCGATCGGCGTACCGCCGTTCACGGTGTAGCTGATGTTCACATCGGTGGCATCACCCAGGTCTGTGATATCGACGTCGACATTGAAGTCCGGGCAGTTGGTGGCATCCACACTGGCCGTGGCCATTGGCGGCGTGCACAGCGGGGCTTCGCTCACGCAGAAGTAGTCCCAGGCCATGTCGCTGTAGAAGTTCGTGCCGACGATGCCGCGCATGCGGTATTGGACCTGGCTGGCGCCCAGCGGACGATCCACGGAGAACGTGTTCCATACGTTGCCCTGGTCACCGGACATGGTGAAGAGGGGCGTCCAGGGTCCACCATCCTCGGAGACAGCCAGTTCCATGGTCCCCATCGACTGGCCGTACATGTGCCAGGCAAAGGAGGTCCGGTAGCCGTTGGTCGAGGTCATGCCGGAGATGTCGAAGGCGGGTGAAAGCAGGTCCGCCACACCGGTCGGGAAGCACGGGGAGGAGCTTTCCAGGTAAACGTACTTGCCAGCGGAAGTGCCGGGGACATAGTCCACGGTCGGTCCGGTCGTGGTGAACGAGGGTGTCTGACCATTGTTGAGGCCCCAGTTCGCATTGTCCCCGTTGCCACTGCCTTGCTGCCAATCCACCGCGGTGAACGTCGAGGCACAGGGTGCACCAAGGCAGGTGCTGGTGCAGTTCGTCAAGCCCTCGAAGTCCTCGCAGTACGGGAAGCTGCTGATGACGACCGGGCAGGTATAGGATTGCGTGCCGAGGCCCAGGTTGCAGAGCGCATCGTCGTTGTGCACCACGGTGATCGTGGCAGGGGTACCACTCGGATAGGGGCCCATGGTGTAGATCCCCGTGGTGGTCACCGCAGCGTGTTCCACGCCGTTCACATCAGAGGTGATATCCACCGAGCTGGCGTTGCCCAGGTCGGTCAGGTCTACTTCTACCGTGTACTGGCCATTGCTGCAATCCGGCGAAATGGTGGCCGTGGCCGTCGGGGGCGTGCACAGCAGCACCAATTGCACGGTGGTGGTGTGGCAGATGTTCGTTTGCGTGGCGCAGGTGGCATCGAGGGTCCAGTGAGCGAAGAGGTCGTTGCCGTCCGGCGCGGTCACGGTCAGCGGGGCGAAGCCCACGCCCACCACGGCACCGCTCGAGGTGCCGGAGCGTACCGTGATGTAGTAGCCGGCGCCGCCATCGATGTCAAAGATGTAGTCCGTGCCACCCGCGATGCCGGTGATCTGCGAGAACTCCTCCAGATAGCTGCACGTGCTGATGGTGGTGACCGAGCCATCCGGGAGCGGGGTGATGGCTCCGCCGGGATATTGGTTCGGTGAGTTGTCGCACGGAGGCAGGGGCAGCATCTGCACGGTGGTGGTCACGCAGCCCGTGGTGGTGGTGCACTGGTCGTCCACCGTCCAGTTCGCGAACATGTTGTCCGCGTTCCCCGCGGTCACGGTCAGGGGCGAATAACCGGCGCCCAACAGGGTGCCACCGTTGAAGGTCTGGTAGACCGTGATGTAGTCGCCGGTGGATATGGTGAATTCATAGTCCCGGCCGGCCTGCACGCCCGTGATGATTGAATATTCCTCCTCATAGCTGCAGCCCGAGATCTGAGTGACGGTCTCGCCGTTCGGCGTGACCGCTGAGGAGGGGTACTGCGAGGTGTTGGTGCAGGACGACGGCGGGATGGGCAGCAGTTCCACCGTGGTGGTGATGCAGTTGGCCGCCGTGGCGCACGTGTTGTCCACGCTCCAGTGGGCGAACAGGTCCGCGCCGGTGCCGGCCGTCACTGTCAGGGGCGAATAGCCCGCGCCCAACAGGGTGCCGTTCGAGGTGCCTTCGTAAACGGTGATATAACCGCCCGTGGAGGTGGTGAACTCGTAGTCACGCCCGGCTGTGATGCCCGTGATGTCCGAGTATTCCTGCTCGAAGCTGCAAGTGGCGATGGTGGTGACCACGCTTTCCGCTCCGGCAGGAACGGCACTGCTGGGATATTGCCCACCGTTCAACGTGTTGTCGCAAGCCACCAGGGGCATGGTGGTCCGGTTGTAGGTGAAACCGCCCGATCCGCCCGATCCCCAGCCGGTCCAGTTGACCTGCAGGTAGATGTCCTCGGCGATCAGGTGGCACACCCACGCCTGCCCCACCATGGTCGGCGGAGCGCAGCCGTTCGTATTGACCCACGTGTCGTAGGTGTACGTGTTCCAGTTGGCTATGGTGCCAATGGCCCATTCGGTGTTGCAGGGGCCCAGGTATCCGCAACCGGCCCCACCCGGTGAGCCTTCGCAGATCGTGTTGTAGATGGGGCCCGAGGCGTCGCGGGTGAGGCTCGTTTGCGCCGCGATGGCATCCTGCTCACCACCACCGGGGGTATTGGTGAAGTTCAGGCTGCCACCATCCCAGATGGTCTGGGCTTGGATGTCGGAACCGCCCAACGCCAGCACGGCGCCGAACAGACCCGCTGTAAGCCACGTCCATGCACGACGCGGCCCCTTCGAGTTTCGACAATTCATCAGGACAGGGTTTTGGTTTTCGGTTTCGGAACAGGACACGCGATGTTGGAGCATCGCGACACGCAAAGTAGAGGAAGCGCTGCATGCGACGCAAGTCGGATGTTGATAAACCTGTTGATAGCTCGTCCTGCACGATGGCGTGATCGCCATAGATGACTGTATGTCAATGCTTTTCGCGTGGCGGGTGGAAGGGGGGGAGGTTGAAAAGTCCTTCGGTCCATCCCCAGCTGTTCCGTTCGTCCCGAACGAAAGAAGCCCCCGCGATCGCGGGGGCTTCTTTCCCAATGGTCGGTCCTGGGCCTACTGCACGTTCACGCGGTGCTGGTAGAGCCTGCCGTTCACGGTGACGTTCACCAGGTAGATGCCGCTGGCCACGCCCTGCATGTCCAGCACGGTGTTGAACACCTCCCCGCTGTTGTCCTGCTCGATGCTGCGGACGCGCTTGCCGAACATGTCGTAGACATCGATCGTCACGCGCTGCGTGTCATCGGTCAGGCCGTTGAGCAGCAGGTTCACCTGTCCGTCGCGCACCGGGTTGGGCCAGAGCATCAGCTCGGAACCATCGGGCAGCATCTCCGAACGGTTGGCCAGGGCGCTCGACGGGTTCTGGATGGTGACCTGGCAGACCGGGCCGCAATAGCCGCTCCACTGGCCGTTCACCAGGCACTCCACCGAAACATCATAGGTCACGCCGTTCGTTAGGGGGAAGGTGACCCAGCTGAGCACCAGCGCGTAGCTCGGCTTGGTGATGATCCGGGTGAAGCTCTCGCCGATGTTCACGAATTTGAACCGGTACTGGGTGGCGCCCACCACGGGCTGGGCCCAGACCTTGTCGCTGCCGCCGAAGGCGCGCGTCACACCACAGCTGTGGGTGGGCAGGGTGATATCGTCGATCAGACCGGTGCAGCCGGGCACCTGGTTGGGATCGATACCCATCTCACACCCCGTTCCCCAATGGTCGTCCCCGTAGCCGGCGGCGCCCTGGTCCACACGCACACGTGCGAAGTAGGTCACACCGGGCAGCAGCGGATAGGTCACCATGTCACCGAACTTGACCCAGTTGTAGGGCCGTGCGATGCGGCGGATGAAGCCGGCGTCCGGATCGGAGAACTCGAACTGGTAGCCCGTCACGCCACCCACGGGCGAGGTGTACACCTTGCTCTGGAGCGTGTTGGTGAACACGTTGCACTCGCTGGGCTGGATGTTGCTGGGGCCGCTGGGCAGATCGAACTCATGGCCGTTGTTGTAGCTCGCGGACAGCGGCGTGAAGGTCGGCGTGGCGAAGCCATCGATCGTGCCGTCGAAACGGTCGCCGATCAAGGTGCCACCGCTCTGGTTGCGCAGGCGCCAGCGGCCGTTGCCGTTGCCGGTGTTGCTCAGACCATCACCCAGGAAGTCGTACAGGAAGAAGTAGAAGTGGTTCCCGCCGATGGTGGTGATGCACAGCGTGACCGGGGTGGTCGTGTTCGGTGTGTAGATCGGGCCGTTGGTGTAGGCATCCGCCAGCAGCGTGTAGCCCGCATCGTAGATCTCCCAGTAGATGCCGGAGGGATCGTTGTCCGTGGTGATCTCCACGATCACGGTCTCACCCGTCACGTCCACGTTGCTGGTGGCCAGGTCGTTCGCGGCGATCTCGTCCGGAGCACCGTTGGGCAGTGCGGTGTACACGTTCAGCGTGTGCACGCCATAGGGCGAGACGAAGCCGGGCAGCGCGACCGCCGTCGTACCGAGGTAGGGCAGCGCGCCCGTCCAATGGTACACCTGCGGGTTCAGGCCGTCCACGTCGTAGTGGATGTCCACGCCGGTCAGGGTGGCCTCGCCGAAGTTCTTCAGCGTGACATGCGGCACGAGGGTGGAACTGCACTGCAGACCGAAGGGGTCGGTGACCACGGTGATGCCGGCATCGTTCAGGCCCGGGTGCTGCACACGCAGACTGAAGGTGCCCTCGAAGCCCACGTCACCGGCGTTGTCCACGCGCAGCAGGTAGTTCGTCGAGGGTGCAAGTCCGCTCAGCAGCACATAGTCGCCGTTGCCGCCGACCGTGCATGCCACCTGACCGGAAGCCTGGAGGGCACCGCTGCACCCGCCGTTGTACACCACGTAGTTCATGGTGGTGGCGGTCAGGGAGCCATCCTCGTTTTGGGTGTGCAGGTCGAGGTAGTGTATGCCGTTGTTACCGCTGAAGAAGCTGTACCACATGCCCTGGTTGTTCAGCAGCGGCACGCAGCTCGACATGGCGTCGTTCATCGCGCAGCTGTTGTCACCGAAGGTGTAGGTACCCGAACCGTCCGCCAGGAAGCTGGTGATGCCTAGTGCGGTCATGCAATTGTCGTTCACCGGTCGCGGGCAGGATACATCGCAACCCACGGCCAGCTCGAACGTGCCATGCACATAGGGACTGGTGCTGTGCACCGCGATCCAGTAGGTCTGTCCGCTCTGGGCGAAGAACTCGATCTGGGTGCGGTTCGTGCAGGCGCCGCCCTTGTCGTCACCGAGCGTGTAGCAGCTCAGCGTGCTGCAGTCCGGACCCTCGAACACGCTGATGCGGGTGTCGAAAGTGGTCGCGGCACCGCAGGTGCTCAGGATCACGTTCTCATCCTGCGTGGCCGTGTAGCTGTACCACAGCGAACCACCGCTGGTCGCACCGTTCGGGAACGGACAGGCGTTCGCGGGCAGGCTGGGGAACAGATTGTCGGTGTTGCCGGTCACCACGTCGTTGCAGGCCACCGGTGTCGCGCTGCAGGCCGTGAGGTTGGAAGCGCATGCCACGGTCGGCGTGAAGGCGCTCACGTTCACGGTGAACGGACCCACCGCGTTGTTCGGCGGCGACCACAGGATCGGGTAATAGTAGAAGCCCGGCGTCAGGTTGTTGAAGAAGATCGTCGGGTTGCCATCGCCGCAGGTGCTGAAGTCATAGCTCTGCGAGTTGATGAACAGGTTGCCGCAGTCGCCGTACATGTTGAGCGAGCCGAAGCCGAAGGAGGCGGTGCCGCAGTAGTCCACGCGGACGTTGGCGCACTCGGTCAGTTCGAAGGCCGCCCAGCCCCAGCCCCACGTGTTGCTGTAGGGGTTCGGGATGATGTCATCGGCGCTCAGGCAGTCCAGCGTACCGGTCCAGGTCTCGCCGCTGCCGATGGATACCTGGCGTGAAGCCGGATTCTGGGTGCTGCAGAGGTCGAGGTTCGGATCGGGCGTGCACGGCGCGAAGCTCAGGTCCCAATCGAAGCCGGAATCGCTCCAACGGTCGTCCCATTCGATCAGGACGTGATCGCCGGGCGATACGAAGTAGCCGGTCGTGGAGGATGGGAAGCAGTCGTCATCGTTCGCGCTGAGCGGAACGAGGCTGCCGCAGCCACCATTGCCATCGTGGAACTTCACGCGGGTGTCGATGCCGGAGGCGCAGGAGGTGGCCAGCAGGGTGCCGGTCTGGGTCGCATCATAGTAGAACCAGCGGGCGTTGGTGGCTCCGGTGGAGGCTCCGTATTCGTCGGTACCGAGGTTGGAGGCGCCATTGCCACAATCCAGCTTGCCGGCTGTGTTCGTACCAAGGATAGCCTGGGTGGCTCCGCCGCACGTGCCGTTGCAGCAATCGGTGAACTCACCGAGGTCCAGTGTGCAGAAGGCGTTCGTCGGATGGGCCACGTCCAACTGGACCACAGTTCCCAGCGGATAGGGCCCAAGCACATAGGTCCCGTTGCCAACGCCGGTGGGCTCGGTGTCACCGATGTAGTCGGTGGTGATGTTCACGTTCCCCGCGTTGCTCGCATTGGTCACGTCCACCTGGATGGTGAAGTTGCCGCCACCGCAGTTGGACAGCAGGGTCGCCGTGGCCTGGGGGAAGGTGCAATCGACGCACTGGACGGTCCAGTTCCACTGCCATGCCGGATTGGTGGAGCATTGCACGCTGCTGTCGGAGTCCATCTCCATGTACAGCGCGTTACCCGTGGCCACGACCATGAGACCGGCAAGGTTCTCGGTGGCACCCACGTGATCATAGAGGATGGGCGCGGCGTTCGAGCTGCCGTCGTAGATCGTGAGGTGGTCGAACGTACTGCTCTCGATCGATCCGCTCTGGAAGCTGAGGACGAGCGTGCCGTTGCCGTCGCTGGTGTAGCTCCAGTTCTGCGCGTCGCTCGGTCCGTAGCAATAGGTCTGTGCGAGCGGGGTGTTGTTGCAGGCGATGCAGTTCGAGTTCGGGTTCACCGCCGGCAACGTGATGTTGCAGGCATTGTTCCCGTTGTGCACCACGGACAGGTTCACCGGCGTGCCCACTGGGAAGGGCCCCACGGTATGGACGCCCACCCCGACGTCATCGCCGTTGGGGTCCAGGCCGTTCAGGTCGCTGACGATGTCCACGTCGGGCGCATCACCGATGCTGGTCACGTTCACATCAACGGTGTAGGTGCCTGTCAGGCAGTCGACATCGGTGCCCACCACGCTGGCCTGGGGCAGATCGCAACTCAGGCAGTAGACCTGCCAATGCCAGGGGTCGCCGGAGAACGAACCGCTGCCACAGCTGACGGACCCGTCGGAGGTGGCCACCATGTAGATGTTGGTGCCGGTGGCCATCGCGGTGATACCGGCCAGGCTCGTGGTGCCGCTGGCATGGTTGAACAGCACGGGATAGGTGTTGTTCGGACCATCATATATCGTGAGGTGATCGAAGGACGAGCTCTCGATCGTACCGCTGATGAAATGGAGCGCGAAGTTCCCGCCCCCGCCATCGCTCTCGAACAACCAGCTCTGGTTCATGTTGTCCGGATAGCAGAAGGTGTAGTCGAGGATCGGTCCATCGCACACCACGCAGTTGTTCGTGTTGATGTAGGGCCCGAAGCTCTGATCGCAGAAGCTGTCGTCCGTCACCACGTTCACGGTCACCGGCGTGCCGCTGGGATAGGCGTAGGGGCCATAGCTGCCCACGCCCACGCCCGACTGCACGGTGGACCCGTTGACCACGATGTCCAGGGTCGGGTCGGTGCCCACGGCGGTCACGTCCACCATCACCGAGGTCTGACCCGGGGTGGCGCTGGCGCAATCCGAGTACGTCGGGGTCACGCTCACGCTCGGGGGCTGGCAGGGATTGCGCAGGCAGATGTCGAATCCGCCCTCTTGGGTCAACAGGGAGAACACCCGCAGGATGTACATGTTGCCGATCGTCAACGAAGGCAGGATGATGTCCTGTCCGCTGACCGAGGAAGCCTGGCAGTAAAGGCTCGTCCCACCACAGGCATCGTAAAGGGCCAGACCGAGGTTGCCCGCGGTGATGTTGCCGAACGAGGCGATCTGGGTGACGTCACCGGCGGTGAAACTGTAGAACACGTCCGGTGCCGTGGCGAAGGTGCTGATGCACGTGGGGTTCGCGGTGGCCGAGGCCGACGCGCACTGGGTGCTGCCAGCGACGGGTGAGCAACTGCTGCCGACGGCCAACGGTATGGCGTTGGCGCAATCGTCGTTCACCGGCACGGGCAGGCAGAGCGGCGTGCAGGTCAGGTTGAGCGTGAACGTGCCGGTGGTGGTGGCACCATAGGCATGCACCGCGATGTAATAGGTGTTCCCGCTGAAGGCGTTCCATTGCACCTGCGAGTGCAGCGTTCCGATGCCACAGGCCGCGCCCATGTCATCGTTGCCTGCCACGCAGTTCAAACTGCCACACGTTCCATCGAACACCGTGAGGCGGGAGTCCGTCAGGGTACCTGTGCCGCAGGTGTTCAGGGTCACCTGTTGGTCGTCACCGACGTATTTGTACCAGACCGCCTGTTGCAGTTGGTTGAAGGTGTTGCCCGCCAGCGTGCAGGGGATCGGGTCCTGGGTGGATCCCACGGATGTCCCCGACACGGGTGACATGGCGCAGGTGATCGGTGTCGCGTTGCTGCAGAAGTCGTTGCAAAGGCCCAAGGGGCTGAAGGTGCCCAACGCCACGTTGCATTGTGCATCCTGGTCATGAACGAGCGTGACGGCCACGGATTGGCCGGTGCCGAAGGTGCCGATCGTCTGGACACCCGTCGATGAGAAGGGGCCGACCGAGCTCGCCGGTCCGCCGTTCACCGAGTAGCTCACGCTCACGTCGGTGGCACTGCCAAGCGAGGTGATGTCGGCGGAAAGGGTGAAGTTCGGGCAGTTGCTGTCGTCCCGGATGATCGTGGCCACGGGCGGCGTACAGGTCGCCATTTGCACGTCCACCGTGTAGTCCTCGGCTTCGCCATAGGTGGCGTTGCGGCAGGGGTTGGGTGTGGCGTTGTTGTAGTCGATCATCACCCGCATCCGCGTTTGACCGGTCATCGCGGTCCCTGGCACGGTGATGTTCAGCGTATGCGGACCGGCCGTGTTGATGGAACTGGCGATCGTATAGACCTCTCCAGGGTCGTTCAGGATGCCGTTCTGGTCCCAATCGATGAAGGCGTAGATGTAGTCCAGTGCATCGGGATCAACGGTCACCGCTATCTGGTTGCTGGTCCCCGTGTACACGGTCGCCACCTGGCTCGTGTAGTTGACCGGACCTCCGGTATTGCCTGCACTGGAGTTGTTGATCCCCGCATAGGTCACGTTGGTGATGAACTCATAGGTGACGGAGGTGAATGCGGAGTTGCAGTAGCAGGTGTAGAACGGGTTCATCGGCACGGCCAGCGGGTTCGACATCCCCGGGGTGGGGTCGTTGGCGCAGGTCACGATGCAGCGGTAGCTTGTGGCGACCGTCTGTGACGTCGATGCCGAGGGCAGGTTCGGTCCGAAGTTGGTCCAGCCGCCGCCATTGTCGTATTGCCATTGGTAGGTGACACCACTGCCGGTCGTTGCATTCTGAAGCCCGAGGTTGAACGAGATGCCGCTGCAGGCGCCGGTCGGCCCCGTGGTGTTGCCCGGGGTGGGTGTGCCGGCGCAGGCGGACAGGCTCGTGACGTCGACCTGGATGTTGGGGTAACCGGCCAATGTGCCCGTGGAGCCGGAGTAGGTTCCGGGTAGCAAGGTCGGGTCGGGGTTGGCGGTATCGCTGTACCAGCGGATGCCACGGGTGGCCGCCGTGCTGGTGTACCTCCACCCCGCCGAGCAGGAGTAGCTGGGCGCGTTCTCGTCCACGGCCACCACCAGGTTGTCCGTCCCGTTCCAAACGAACGGTGTGGTCAACGTGATCTCCATCCAGTTGCCCGCGGCAGGATAGGTCACCGTGCCGGAGAACACCTGTGACATGGAGGAGGTGGGGATGGCGCTTGCAATGGCCAGGGACGTGTTCGGCGTATTGCCCATGTAGATGGTCCACGCGTTCGAAGTGGTCGGCGTGGCCATGGCCGTGGCATAGTAGAAGCGGATCTTGGAGATCGATCCCGCGAAGCCACCGCCGGAGAGGATCTCGCTGGCGAGGTACAGGTTCTGGGTGTACGAATACCCGTAGCACGAGGTGATCGGGAATCCGGTGGTCGTGGTCGTGCCCGTGCCGACGGTCACGGTCGTCTGGCCGCTGGCCGCAGCGAACATCACCGCACTGGTCAGCAGCACCAATGCGCGACGCCAGAGCGGAGAGCGCTGTTCATGTCGGGTCCTAGGTTCGTCCATGGTTGGGGGTTTTGGTTTTTCGGATGGGCCCTTCCGGAATGAAAGGAAGGGTGGTGTTATGGGATCCTTCGGAGGCAAGTGCGTCCGGAAAGGGGAACGGCGGTCGGGGGGCAGGGGCTGCTCATCCCGTGCTCGACCGTGTCGAGGAACGCGGTCGGGGGTTCGATGGCCGAACGCATGTGCGTCAGCGATCGCCGTGGGTCAGCAATGGGTACCCGTTCAGGGTGCATGAGGTCGGTCCTGCGAGAGGCACAGTTGGAACGATCATCGACGGATCGTTGACCGACAGGGTGAGGTCAAGGGTGGTGAGAGGGTGTCCTTGCGGACCAGGGCTGGGAAGTGGCCGGGAGGTGCCTGTGTTCGCCCTGTGGTGGGGTCAGGATGCCTGGGCGTGGACGGCCTCTTGCCGTGATCGCCTGCGTTCTTCGGGTCTTTCGCGAATGGGTCTGCTCGGGCCGGGTTGGGTGTCGCTGGGAACACCGGCGGTCGCCTGCCGGGTCCCGTTCTCGGAACGGACACAAAGTAGTGTCATGATCCAGGTGAAGGCAATGGGAACGCGATGAAAATTCGATGAAGAATGCACCTCAATGCGAAGCCCCCGCGGATCGCGGGGGCTTCGTTGAGGGAAGATGGTCCGTTCGAACGGGCCTACTGCACGTTCACGCGGTGCTGGTAGAGCTTGTCGTTCACGGTGACGTTCACCAGGTAGATGCCGCTGGCCACGCCCTGCATGTCCAGCACGGTGCTGAACACCTCTCCGCTGTTGTCCTGCTCGATGCTGCGGACGCGCTTGCCGAACATGTCGTAGACATCGATCGTCACGCGCTGCGTGTCATCGGTCAGGCCGTTGAGCAGCAGGTTCACCTGTCCGTCGCGTACCGGGTTGGGCCAGAGCATCAGCTCGGAACCATCGGGCAGCATCTCGGAACGGTTGGCCAGGGCGCTCGACGGGTTCTGGATGGTGACCTGGCAGACCGGGCCGCAATAGCCGCTCCACTGGCCGTTCACCAGGCAGTTCACGTCCACGTCGTAGGTCACGCCGTCCTGCAGCGGGTAGGTCACCCAGTTGAGCACCAGCGCGTAGCTCGGCTTGGCGATCGTCCGGGTGAAGCCCTCGCCGATGTTCACGAAGCGGAACCGGTACTGGGTGGCGCCCACCACGGGCTGGGCCCAGACCTTGTCGCTGCCGCCGAAGGCGCGCGTCACACCACAGCTGTGGGTGGGCAGGCCGATGTCGTCGATCAGACCGGTGCAGCCGGGCACCTGGTTGGGATCGATGCCCATCTCGCATCCCGTTCCCCAATGGTCGTCCCCGTAACCAGGGGCGCCCTGGTCCACACGCACCCGAGCGAAGTAGGTCACGCCGGGCAGCAGCGGATAGGTCACCATGTCACCGAACTTGACCCAGTTGTAGGGCCGAGCAATGCGGCGGATGAAGCCGGCGTCCGGGTTGGCGAACTCGAACTGGTAACCGGCCACGCCACCCACGGGCGAGGTGTACACCTTGCTCTGGAGGTTGTTGGTGAACACGTTGCACTCGCTGGGCTGGATGTTGCTGGGGCCGCTGGGCAGATCGAACTCATGGCCGTTCACATAAATGGCGGTCTGCGGTGAGAATGTCGGCGAAGCGAAGCCGTCGATCGTACCATCGAAGTTGTCGCCGATCAGCGTGCCGCCGTCCTCATTGCGCAAACGCCAGTAACCGTTGCCGTTGCCGGTGTTGCTCAGACCATCACCCAGGAAATCGTACAGGAAGAACATGAAGTGGTTCCCATTGATGGTGGTCAGGCACGCGGACACCACCTGCAGGCTGTTCGGCGTGGTATAGGTCGGTGCGGAGGCCAGCAGGGTGAAGTTCGCATCATAGATCTCCCAGTAGATGCCCGATGGATCGTTGTCCGTGAAGATGTCCACGAACACCGACTCGCCCGTCACGTCCACGCCCGGAAGGGCGGCGGCGTCGTTGCTTGGGATGTCATCCGTGCCACCGTTGGGCAACGCCGTGTAGGCATTGAAGGTGTGGATGCCGTACGGAGAAATGAACGCCGGCAGATCGACGATCTCGGTGCCTTGGTAAGGCAAATTGCCCGTCCAGTTGTACACCTGTGGGTTCAGGCCGTCCATGTCGTAGTGGATCTCCACGCTGGTCAGTGTGTTCTCCCCGTAGTTGGTCAGCTCCACTTGCGGGGTGATCGACGAGGTGCAGAGCAGCCCGGCTTCCGGATCATTGACCAGGCTGATGCCCGCATCGTTGAGCCCCGGGTGCTGGACCCGTAAGCGGAAGGAACCTTCCACGCCGATGTCACCCGCATTGTAGATATACAGCAGGTAGTCGTTGCCCGGGGTAAGTCCGTTCAGCGGGATGTCGTAACCATCGCCGTCCACTGCGCAATCCACTTCGCCGGAGGCTTGCAACGGACCGCTGCAGCTGCCGCTGAACACCGCGTAGTTCATGGTGCTGGCGGTGAGCGATCCATCCTGGTCGACCGCGAGCAGGTCCAGCAGATGGATGCTGTTCATGCCACTGCTGAAGCTGTACCACATCCCCTGGTCGTTCGCCGTCTGGGAGCAGCTGGTATAGGCATCGTTCATGGCACAGCTGTTGTCCCCATCGGTGTACGTGCCCGATCCATCGAGCAGGTAGCTCGAGATCAACGCCGCACCCGTGCAATCATCGTTCCCCGGACGCGGGCACACCGCATTGCAACCGACCGCGAGTTCGAACACACCGTCGATGTAGGGGGTGGGTGCATGCACCGCGATCCAGTAGGTCTGGCCGTTCTGCGCGTAGAACTCCAATTGGGACCGGTTCGTGCAGGCGCCTCCCTTGTCATCGCTCAAGGCATAGCAGCTCAGGTTGTTGCAGTCAGGCCCGTTGAACACGCTGATGCGCGTGTCGAAGGTGGTCGCGGCACCGCAGGTGCTCAGGATCACGTTCTCATCCTGGATGGCCGTGTAGCTGTACCACAGTGAACCACCGCTCTGCGGGCTGTTCGGGTAGGGGCAGGCATTGGCCGGAAGGCTGGAGAACAGGTTGGTCACGTCGCCCACGACGGTCGCATTGCAGGTGATCGGCGTGGCGAGCGCACAGGTGATGTTCGTCGGACAGGCCTCGGAAGGCGTTGTGGCGAACACACGCAGGGTGTACGGACCGGAGGCACCGGCATTCTCGTCCCAAAGCACCGGGTAGTAGTAGTCGCCGGGCTGCAGGTCGCCGAAGTCGATGGTCAGGTTGCCGTCACCGCATGTGGTGAAGTCGTACGACTGCGAGTTGATGAAGATGCTGCCGCAGTCACCGTACATGTTCAGCGAACCGGTGCCGGTGCCGCCGATCGAACCACAGTAGTCGATCGTGACGTGGGCGCAATCGTTCAGCTGGAAGCTCTCCCATACCCAACCGCCCGTGCCGGCGAAGGTGGTGCGCGGGATCGATCCGTCCTTGTAGGCACAGTCCCGGTTTCCGTTGAACACCAGCGGACTCGTGGCGATCGTCAACGGGTTGGCCGCGGGGTTCGCATCTGCGCAGAGGTTGTTCGGCGGCGTCACGCAGGGCGTGGAGGTCATCTCCCAATCATGCCCGTTGTTGTCGCCCCAGCGATTGTCCCATTCCACCTGGACCTCCGATCCGCCGTAGGCGAAGAAGGTGTAGGTCGATCCGTACGTCGGGGTGCCGCAATCGTCGTCATCACCGCCATAGAGCTGGGAGCTGTTGCAGGGACCTTCATGCACCGTCACGTACGTGTCCAGGTTCGTGGTGTTCACCGGGTCGCACGCGCTCACCGAAATGCGGCTGTCCACCGGCACGTTGTAGTTCCACCAGCGTGCGGCCGTCGGCACCTGGCCGTTCGGGAAAGCGTTCGAGGGCACACCGCAGTCGTAATCGCCGTTGGTGTTGATACCCACGTTCGCACTGGGTGCCGTGGAGCACGACCCGCTGCAGCAGTCGGTGAACAGGCCGAGGTCATAGTTGCACAGGGTGTTGCCCGGATGTACCAGGGTCAGGTTCACAGGCGTGCCGTTGGGATAGGGTCCCACGATGTACATGCCCGCGCCGACATCGTTACCATTGGATTCCACACCGTTCAGGTCGCTCACGATGTCCACCATGCCCAGGTTGCCGGCATCGGTGATGTCCACGGTCACGTAATACTGGCTGTTGTCGCAATCATCCTGGACGCTGGCCGTGGCCACCGGGAAGGTGCAGTCGTAGCAGATCACTTCCCATTCCCAGGGATCGTAGGCCGTGCTCGTGGCACACTGGACACTGCCGTCGGAGCTCATCTCCATGTACAGCTCACTGCCCGTGGCGGTCACGTTCACGTCGTAGAAGTCGGGATCGGTGCTGTTGATCGCACTGCCAGCCGGGCCAAGATTGCCCGTGTTGGCGGGGTTGGTGAACAGCACGGGGTAGGTGTTGTCCGGCCCGTCGTAGATCGTGACGTGATCGAAGCTACTGGACTCGATCGTGCCCCGGATGAAGCGGAGGATGAACGTGCCGCCGCCATCGCTGACGTAGTGCCAGCTTTGGCTGTCGTCCGCGACGTAGCAATAGGTGGCCTGGTACGCGGGATCGCCGCAGGTGATGCAGGTGGTGCCCGGTGCCACGAAATCGCCCAGGTCCTGATAGCAGTCGCCGTCCTGGTCATGGATCACACGGATCGTCACCACGTCCTGGGAACCGGCCACGATCTGGCAGGGACCCGGCGCGTTCAGGGTGCAGCCGTTGTTCCATCCACCGCCGTTCAAAGCGTATTGGACGGTCACGCTGGTCGCATCACCGATCGAGGTCACGTCCACGTCGATGCTGAAGGTGCCCAGGTTGCAGTCCGGTGAGTTCACGCTGGTGACGGTCGCCACCGGATCGTCGCATAGCGGCCCCTGCTGCACACAGAAGTAGTCGAAGGCCATGTCGCTGGTGAAGCTCGAGCCGGACACGCCCCGCACCCGGTAGCGCACCATCGGACCGGTGAAGGTGTGATCCATTTTGGGCGTCAGGAACCAACCTTCGCCCTGGTCGCCGCTCAGGGACCAAAGCGTCGTCCAGTTGTTGGAGTTGGCCGGGTCCTCGATCTCCACGGACATCGTGCCCATGGTGGCACCGTACATGGCATAGGCCATCCGGGCCCGCACCTTGCCGGTGGTCATCCCGGTCACGTCGAACAGCGGGGACAGCGCATCGATGGTGTTGCCGGTACAGGACCCCGACTCCATGTACACATACTTCCCTGCGGGCGTTCCAGGCACGTAGTCGGAAACGCCGGTGGTCGCGTTGGCGATACCGGTGTTCAGCGAGCTTGTTCCGCCTTCGTCCACCGACCAGTTGCCCGAACCGTCCGTCGTGCTGTTCGCCCAGCCGACCGGCAGCAGCGAGGTGCTGGTGCAGGCCAGGGAGGATGTGCATGTGGAGGGCAGGCAGTCCTCGGCATTCTCGAAGTCCTCGCAGTAGGGGAAGTTCGAAATGACCCAGGGGCAGGTGCTGTACAGGTTGTCGATCACCAGGTCACAGACCGGGTTGGACGCATGGGCCACGGTCACCTGCACGGCACCCGGGGGGAAGGGCCCCAGCACGTACGGATTGCCCGAGCCGTCCACGTCATCGTAAGCCAGTCCACCGAGGTCGGTGAGGATATCCACCGTGGCACCGTTGCCGGTGCTCAACACGTTCACCTCGACGGTGAACTGGTTGTTCAGGCAGTCATCCACCACCGTGGCCGTGGCGCTGGGTGATTCACAATCGACCAGGTTGATCTGGAAGTACCGCAGATCGCCTTCATCGCCTGCCGCATCATCGCAGATGTGCAGCACCCAGATCCCGTTCGGGTCGGATCCGTCGTGGAATGTGGAGAGCAGTTGTTCCGGGATGAACGAACCGACCACACCATCCGATGTGGGCATGCTCGTTACCGGCGTGCCGGCATTGTCGGCCAGGGTGAACAGGTCGTTCGGGCAGTTGGCCGGGATCCCGTAATCGTCCCCGGTGCCTCCGTTGTCGCTCGTCAGGTCGATGGTCACACCGCTCGGGCTGGTCAATGAGATGTCCAGATCGGCGTGGTATGTGTGGGCGATCACGAAGTCCACGCTGTGCACGAACGCGTCAACTCCCAGTTGGGTCCCGGGGAAGCTCAGGCAGTAGGGGAGGTCGATGCAGGTGCTGCTGGTGATGTGGTACGTGTCCACCGCGTAGCAGGTGCCCAGATCGGAATCATCCCCGGTGAAGGAGCCGAGGTCCACGTTGCAATCGCTGTTGTCGTCGTGGTTGAGCATGACGCTCACCACCGTGCCGAACGGATAGGGTCCGAGGACCTGCGTCCCGGTGCTGTTGATGCCCGTGATCGGCGAGCCCATGTCGGGCACCAGGCTCACGGTGTTGGCGTCACCCAGATCGGTGATGTTCACCGACACGCTGAACGTGCCCGCCCCGCAGTCGGCGGTGGTGGAGGTGGTCGCCACCGGGTTGGTGCAGGTCGGTGCCTCCTTCACGCAGAAGTAATCGAAAGCCATATCGCTGGTGAAGCTGGACCCGGAGATCCCGCGGACGCGATAGCGCACCGCAGTGCCGATCAGGGTATGATCGAGCTGCGGCGTCAGGTACCAGCCTTCACCCTGGTCGCCGGTGAGGGTCCAGATCTCCGTCCATGAGCCGGAAAGCGCAGGGTCCTCGATGTCGATGGCCATCGTACCCATGGTGGCACCGTACATCGAATAGGCGGTCTGGGCGCGGACCACCGGGTTGGTGAATCCGGAGACGTCGAACACCGGGGAATTGGCGATGATGGTGTTACCCGCACAGCTGCCCGACTCCATATACACGTAGTTGCCAGTGGGTGTGCCAGGCACGTAGTCGGATACGCCGGTGGTCGAGTTGGCGATCCCGGTCGCGGAGGAGGAGGTGCCGCCTTCGTCCACGGACCAGTTGCCGTTCCCATCGTCCGTGGCATTCTCCCAACCCACGGGATCCAAAGCCGTGGACGTGCAGGCGAGCACGGAAGTACACGTGGTCGGCAGGCAGTTCGTCGCGGCCTCGAAGTCCTCGCAATAGGGGAAGGAACTCACCACTGCGGGGCAGGTGAAAGTGTAGTCGCCGAGGTTCACATCGCAGGCCGCATCACTTCCATGCTCAACGACCACGTTCACGCTCGCCCCGCTCGGGAAGGGGCCGATGTTCTGGATGCCGGTACCGAACGGACCGGCCGTTACAGGACCGTTGCCATCGTCATAGGTGATGTCCACCGAGGCACCACTACCGAGGTCGGTCACGTCCACATCGATGCTGAACTCGGAGTTGGGAATGCATGACGGCACCACCGTCGCCGTGGCCGTGGGTGCGGTGCACAACGGACCTTCCTGCACGCAGAAATAGTCGAAGGCCATGTCGCTGTAGAAGTCCGACCCGGCAACGCCCACGATGCGGTAGCGCACGCTGGTGTTCTGATAGGCGTAGTCCAATTCAGGGGTGAGGAACCAGCCTTCTCCCTGGTCGCCGCTCAGGCTCCACAGGTTGGTCCAATTCCCGGAAAGGGCGGGATCCTCGATGTCGATGCTCATCGTGCCCATTGTCTGTCCGTACATGGCGTAGGCCATCTGTACGCGTACGTTGGGGTTGGACAGACCGGAGACATCATAGATGGGCGAGAGCAGGATCGCCGTTTGGCTGGACCCGAAACAAGGCGAGCTGGTCTCGAGGTAAACGTAGTTGCCGGTGGCGGTGCCGGGCACGTAGTCCGGTACACCGGTCGTGGCGTTCTGGATACCAGTGCTGGAAGAACCCGTGCCACCTTCATCCACTGACCATTCGCCATCATCGCTGGTGTCCTGCTGCCAGCCGATGGGGTCGAACGCGGTGGATGTGCAGGCCGTGCTGGACGTGCAGGAGGAGGGTGTGCACAGGTCCGCGTTCTCGAAATCCTCACAGCTGGCGCCCAACGACAGGTCGATCACCGGCGGGCAGTCGCTCGTATAGGAACCCAGTGTCACATCGCACAGTCCGTCGCTTTCGTGGGCGATCGTCACCAGCACGCTGGTGCCGGAAGGGAAGGGTCCGATGAGGGCGGTGCCAAGGCCGAAAGGACCCACGGTCACCGGTCCATTTCCGTCGTCGTACACGATGTTCACCGAAGCACCGTCGCCAAGGTCCGTCACCTCGACATTGATCCCGAAGTTGTTGTTCGGCGGCAGGCAGTTGGAGGACACCGTGGCCGTGCCGGCCGGCTGGCTGCATGCGGCGGGGTCGAACTCGAACGCGCCGGGATCGGGGGCCGCGCCCAAGGGTCGCGCCGTGCCGACATAATCGAACGGCACCAGGGCGCCGATGCTCGGATCGCCGATGTCATTGATCGTGCCCGAAAGCGGTGTCAGGTTGCCCAGCAGGGGGTCCTGGAATATCGGGTCCGCTTCGGACGAAGCCTGGTCATAGACGTTGCCATTGCTCGCCTGCCAATCCGCCAGCGAGGCATAGCCCGTGGAATTGAAGTAGGCGACCTGGTTCGTCGTGCCACCGGTGGATGTCATGCGCAGCACATTGTTGTTGCTGCCGAACGTGGAGGTCGATGTCAGGAAGTAAAGACAACGCTTCGTGCCCGTACCGGAACGGCTGATGACGATGATGTTGTTGAAGTATTCCAGACCCGAAGCCGCGCCTGTCTGGTATACGCCATAGGCGGATCCGCTCGTGGTGATCTGGTCGTCCAGCAGGATCGTATTGTGGTAGTAGCGTGCATTGTCGCTGCCAGAGTTGTACAGCGAATACACCGTGCTGGTGTTGTTCAGATCGTAGACGATGTTGTTCTGGAACGCGTTCTCTGAACCGGGCAGCGGGTCCGATCCGGTGATGTAGTAGAGATACGCGGTGCTCGTGCCGTTCACATTGTGGATGGCGTTGCCATCGACCGTCGTGCTCTCACAGCCATTGAGGTACACCCCGTAGAAGGTGGTGGTGCTGGTCAGCCCCGGACGGCTGATGTCATTCCCCTTCACCAGGCAGTTGCTCTGATAGTAGATGTAGGCCTGATAGCTGTAGCCATTCATGAGCTGGTTGTTCAGGACCTGGTTGCCCTGTGCGGGCGAGGCTGCGCTCGTACCGTTCAAACGCAGCTTGTAGGAGCCACTGCAACCGAGGATGGTATTGCCATCGAACGTGCAGAAGTTGGCATTGTCACCCGTGCCCGTCGCGCTCGTCGTGGAACTGGAGGCCACGATGCCTGCGTAGTTCGCGGAGGACGTGGCGTCCGGATTGATGATGGTGCAGTTGCTGATCGTGTTGTGGTCGGCCTGGTTCATCAGGTGGACACCGAACCCATAGGTGCCTCCGCTCACATCGATCACCAGGTCGTCGATCGTGACATAGTCCGCGCCGTCCAGCAGGACCGCCGCGCGGTCCGCCGAGACCGATGGCGAATACTGGAGCGTTTCTCCGTTGCCATTGATCGTGATGGTATTGGTGGAGCTCGACCCCGTGACCTGAGGGATCACGATCCGCTCGTTGTAGGGGCCGCTGCCCGGGGCCACGTCGAACGTGACCGGACCGCTGATGCCGCATTGGAGCAGGCTGATGGCTTCTGCAAAACTCAGCAGGTCTCCGCCCCCTCCGGCATCGATCGTGTAGGGACCGCTGACGCCGGATGTCGCAGGCAGATGGAATTCCGGGGTCTGGTCCGACATGGACGAAGGTCCGCAGGTCACAATGCATACATAGTACATGTCACTGACCACCGGCCCGGTGTTCACCGTTATGCCGGAACCGATATACGTGTTGTAAGGACCGCCGGGAACGTTGCTCGAATACCAATCACGAGTGATCCCCGTGGCCAGGGTGCTCCCGTTCACCTGGAGGTTGGCATTGCCGCCCGAGCACACGAACGAAGGGCCGCTGATGGTGCCTGCCGTCGGCATGCCCGTGCATGCCGCAGCGGGAATGAAATTGAGCGTTCCGGTGAAGAAGCGCGGCGTATTGCCCGTGTTCGAGAACAGCCCGCCGTAGCCGACGTTCTGCGCTGCGATCTGCCAATCGCCCAGCCGAAGGGTGAGGCCGGCGTTCGTGAAGGTGTTGGCCAGGCCGGGCGACGTGCCCAGACCGCTGTACCGGATCGCATTGTCCGACTCCAGAAGGAAACGCACCGTGGCACCGTTCGGGATCAGGTAGTTGATCCCCGAAAGCGTCGGCTGGTAACCGTTCGCCGGGACCGAGATCGGCGATCCCATGATGACCTGCGTCCAATCCGGCAGATTGAAAGGGAAGTAAGGACCGGAGAGCGAAACCGTGGAAGCCCAAAGCGTTGGGATCGCGCCGTTGCTGGCGGTCTGCCAGTAGCTCTCCATGTCGGTGAGGAGGACATCGCCACCGGAATTGTTCTCCACAACGAACGTGATGACGCCATTGCCGCTGACGCCATTGTCACCGGTGAAGCTGGCATCACCGGATGTGGTGAGCGTTTGGGCCTGCAGTGCCGGAAGGAGCAGCAGGCCGAAGAGGGTCGCCAGCACGGAAGCCATGCGCGGACGATCGGACCTCTTCAGAGAGGCCCTTGGGTACGGACGGAACATGATCGTAGGGTTCAGGGTTGAGGAACTTTCGACGCGGTAATGTAAAAAGATCACACGACCTAATGGGTAATAATAAACTTTTCAACACAAGGCAACCCATAAGCCGGATCGCGTACCCGGATAGGCAGAACGGGGTCGTGGGAGCGGCCTATCTTGCCACGCAATGGCCCGCGTATCGCAGCCTCGCGCCCCATCCCTGATTGTCGCTCTGGTGCCCATGGTGGTGTTGATCGCGCTGTTGGCCTACAATGTGTTGGTCTATGGTGATGGAGGTCTTGGTGGGCCGAACCAGCTCGCGCTGCTGCTGGCGGCAGCGGTCGCCTTCGGGATCGGGGCGCTCCATGGCCATCGCTTCAACGACCTGCTCGACCACGTCGTGCGCAGCATCGCGACCGCCCTGGGAGCCGTTCTGATCCTGCTGTTGATCGGTGCGCTCGCCGGCACGTGGATGATCAGCGGGATCGTGCCGGCGATGATCGATCACGGGCTGCGCCTGCTCTCACCCAGGGTCTTCCTCGTGGCCGCCTGCCTGGTGTGCTGTGTGGTGAGCCTTGCCACGGGCAGTTCATGGAGCACCACGGCCACGGTGGGCATCGCCCTGCTCGGGATCGGCAGGGCGATGGGTTTCCACGAAGGCCTCGTGGCCGGCGCGGTGATCTCCGGGGCGTACTTCGGGGACAAACTGAGCCCCCTGAGCGATACGACCAACCTGGCACCGGCCGTGGCAGGAACGGACCTGTTCAGCCATGTCCGCTACATGATGAACACCACGGTGCCCTCCATCTCGATCGCCATGCTCGCCTTCGCCGGGATCGGTCTCTTCCTCGTTCCGCACGGAAGCGTGGATGGTGTGGGGCCCATGCTCGATGCGATCGAAGGACGGTTCCACATCGGTCCCTGGCTTTACATACCGCCGCTGGCGGTGATCCTGATGATCTGGCGGAAGGTGCCCGCCCTGCCCGCGCTGCTGGTGGGCACGTTGCTCGGTGGCCTGTTCGCGGTGTTCTTCCAGCCGCAATTGCTGCCTGTACTGGTGCCTCAGGCCACCGGACCCTTCGAGGGGGCCTACCGCCTGATGATCGACGCGATGACCTCCTCGATGGCAGTGATCACCGGTGATCCGATCGTGGACGAGCTGTTGACCTCCAAAGGCATGGGAGGTATGCTCCCGACGATCTGGCTGATCCTCTGTGCCATGACCTTCGGCGGTGCCATGGAAGGCGCCGGACTGCTGCAGCGGATCACGGGGGCGGTGCTCCGATGGGCGCGCGGCACGGGTTCGCTGGTGGCCACCACTGTGGTCAGTGCCATCTTTGTCAATGTGACGGCCAGCGACCAGTACCTCTCGATCGTCGTACCTGGTCGGATGTTCGCGCCGGTCTACCGGCAGCGCGGGCTGGATCCCAAGCTCTTGAGCCGTTCGCTGGAGGATGCCGGCACGGTGACCTCGCCGCTGGTCCCTTGGAATACCTGCGGTGCCTACCAATCCAGTGTACTGGGGGTGGCCACCCTGACCTATCTGCCCTTCTGTTTCTTCAATCTCATCAGCCCCTGCATGAGCATCCTGCAAGCCGCCCTGGGGTGGCGGATCGCCCGGATCCCGGCACCAACTCCCGGACCAGCGGATGGAACCCCGGCATGATCTCCGGCGTATGAGGGCGAATGAGATGCGAACGCGCCTGGCTGATCGCCTTTTCGGGTCTACTGTTCCCTGTCCTGCAGGCTCAGGATGAGCCGTTGCTGGCCTCCGACGAGTTCCATATCGACGAAGAGCAGATCGCGGATGCGACCCTCGCCATCGTTGCTTATGACGACTACAATCCGCGGATCGGTGGAGAAGCGGTGCGCATGGGTGCCAATGGACCCTGCATCGGATGGGTGGAGGATCACTATCCCGACGGCGTGTTGCAGCACAAGGGCTACTACGATGATGGGCGGCTCGTGATCTACAAGAACTACTACCCGGACGGTACGCTGGAACGTGAGTTCCGTGCGATCGATGACCTGCGCAGCGTTTTGCGCACCTACCACACGAACGGAACGCTATGGACGCAGGCGCGCTACCAGAAACGAATGGCCGTTCGCTACGAGGAGCATTACCGGAACGGCCAGCTGCGTTACGCCGAGGAGAAGCACAAAAGCGGGGACTACTACACCCGGATGGACCTCTTCGACCCCAACGGTTCACCGATCAGCACACTGGAGCTGACGGACCGGAAGCACGTCAAATTCCTGCAGACGGAATACCACCCGAACGGTCGGAAAAGGAGCCAGGGCGAGGCGATGTTCGATCCCTCCCTGCATGATGTGCGCCGCGTCGGGACATGGACGACGTACGATGCGGATGGCCATGCGGTCCGCGAGGACCACTATGTGGATGGCAAGGTGCATGAGACCGTGGACCTTCACTGACGACCCACCAGGCTGCAACAAAAAGCCCCGGCCGATCGGCCGGGGCTTTTCCTTTCCGTAGGTCGGGTCACTTGCCGTTGTCCTTCACCTCTTCGAAATCCACGTCAGTGACCTCCTGGTCGGACGCGCCGTCCGACGATCCGTTGGAGGCTCCGCCTTCGGCCTGGGCCTGCTGGGTGGCCTTGTACATTTCTTCGCTGGCGGCCTGGAACACGGTGGTCAACTCCTCCATGGCCTTGTCGATGGCCGCGAGGTCCTGGGCCTTGTGGGCGTCCTTGAGGCGTTCGAGCGCTTCCTCGATCGGCTTCTTCTTCTCGGCCGGGATCTTGTCGCCGAACTCCTTCAGCTGCTTTTCGGTCTGGAACACCAGGCTGTCGGCGGCGTTCAGTTTGTCGGCCATTTCGCGTGCGGACTTGTCGGCGTCGGCGTTCGCCTCGGCCTCCTGCTTCATCCGTTCGATGTCGTCCTTGCTGAGGCCACTGCTGGCCTCGATGCGGATGCTCTGCTCCTTGCCCGTCGCCTTGTCCTTTGCGCCGACATGGAGGATGCCGTTCGCATCGATATCGAAGGTGACCTCGATCTGCGGCATGCCACGGGGTGCGGGCGGGATCCCGTCGAGATGGAACCTGCCGATCGTCCGGTTGGCGTTCGCCATCGGACGCTCACCCTGCAACACATGGATCTCCACGCTCGGCTGGTTGTCGCTGGCGGTGCTGAACGTTTCGCTTTTCTTGGTCGGGATGGTGGTGTTGGCCTCGATCAACTTGGTCATCACTCCGCCCATCGTTTCGATCCCGAGGCTCAGCGGGGTCACATCGAGCAGGAGCACGTCCTTCACCTCACCGGTGAGCACGCCGCCCTGGATGCTGGCGCCGATGGCCACCACCTCGTCGGGGTTCACACCCTTGCTGGGTTCCTTGCCGAAGAACTTCTTCACGGCGTCCTGGATCGCGGGAATGCGTGTGCTGCCACCCACCAGGATCACCTCGTCGATGTCGTTGGTCTTGAGACCGGCGTTCTTCAAGGCACTGTCGCACGGGGCGATGGTGCGCTTGATGAGCGCGTCCGCGAGCTGCTCGAACTTGGCCCGGGTCAGGTTGCGGACCAGGTGCTTGGGAATGCCGTTCACCGGCATGATGTACGGTAGGTTGATCTCCGTGCTGGTCGTCGAGCTCAGTTCGATCTTGGCCTTTTCGGCGGCCTCCTTCAAACGTTGCAGGGCCATGGGGTCCTTGCGGAGGTCGAGCCCTTCGTCCTTGTTGAACTCCTCGGCCAGCCAATCGATGATCACCTGGTCGAAATCGTCGCCCCCGAGGTGGGTGTCCCCATCGGTGCTTTTCACTTCGAAGACACCCTCGCCGAGTTCGAGCACGCTCACGTCATGGGTGCCACCGCCGCAATCGAACACGACGATCTTCATGTCCTTGTGCTTCTTGTCCAGCCCGTAGGCCAGTGCTGCCGCGGTGGGTTCGTTGATGATGCGTCGGACCTTCAGCCCGGCGATCTCGCCGGCCTCCTTGGTGGCCTGGCGCTGCGCATCGTTGAAATAGGCGGGTACGGTGATCACGGCCTCGCTGACACTGGTACCCAGATGGTCCTCGGCCGTTTTCTTCATTTTCTGCAGGATCATCGCGCTGATCTCCTGCGGTGTGTATTGACGATCGCCGATCTTCACGCGAGGTGTGTTGCCCTCGCCCTTCACCACTTCGTAGGGCACGCGCTCGATCTCCTTCCTGCATTCGTCGTAGGAATTGCCCATGAAGCGTTTGATGGAAAAAATGGTGTTCGTGGGGTTGGTGATGGCCTGACGTTTGGCGGGGTCGCCCACCTTGCGCTCGCCACCTTCCACGAAGGCCACCACGCTGGGGGTGGTGCGTTTGCCTTCACTGTTGGCGATCACCACCGGCTCGTTGCCTTCCATCACGGCGACGCAACTATTGGTGGTGCCCAGGTCGATCCCGATGATCTTGCTCATGCTTGCTGGTCTTTGGCGGTTCTTGGTAACGCCCGCTCCGGTCAATCACCGTGCCATTGGACGCAGCGGGCCCCGATCCTGCCGATCGCTCGCAAAAGCCCGTGGGACGCGTCCTTGATCCCTGTCAGATCGTCAGCCTAGTTGCAGCCGATCGCTCCGGAACTGCCGGGGAAGCAGAAAAGGAGGCTTCCCGTATAGTAACCTTCGACCAACTCCAGTTTCGAATCATCATTGATCCGGAGCGTGGCGATGTCCACCTTTCTACTGGAGAACAAACCATAGCCGTTGGTGACGTTGGTATAGTCCGGACGCTCCTCGATGATCCCGCTCACCGGCTCGGCCAGGCTCAGGTAGGTATTGAACTCCTCTCCGGCCACTTCGAAGATCATCGACATCCCATCGACCAGGCGCTTGATCACGCTGGGATCCACAGGTACGGCGTTGGCGATGCTCTGGAAGAAATCCTCGCCCGAAAAAGTGAGTTCCAGTTGCTGATTGCCGGCGGTGGAGGTGGTAATGACCGAGCCGACCTTGCGCTTGATGCTGATGACCCCGGAGGTGTCCGCCCCGGTGTGGACGTTGCGGTAGCGGAATTCGAATGAGACGTCGTAGCGTTTCCCGTTCGCCGCACTGCGGAATTTGAGGGAAGGCTCCTTGTATTGTCCGGCCTGGAAAAGATTGGCTCCGGACCCCTGGTTCGTGAGGTAGTTGCTGATGGGGATCACCTCACCGACGATGGGGGTGGTGGCCTCGACATGCTGGTCCTTCACGTCGATGATGAGCTTGTAGGTGCTGTTCACATCCAGCGGTGCGGAGTATTTGTACAGTACTTGGTCCGGACCATAGAACGTACCCGGGTCTCGGTTCGGGACATGCACCGTGTCCAGATCGACCGTATAGTTGTCGATCAGTCGGACCATCTTGGCGTGCAGTTGGTCGTACGGATAAAGGTTCGAGTCCGGCACCTGTGCGAACACGTACGCATCCCCATCGCCCAGGAAGGCCTTGTTGATCTTGATGTAATGGACGTCACCCGCATCCGCGGTCGAAAGCAGACCGTACACGATGGTGATGTTCTTGTAGGGGGCGTTCACATCGAGTTCGGTGCTGCAACCCATGATAAGTGACAGTGCGAGCAACGCGGTCGGAATGCGGACGTTCATCATCAAGAAGCCTTGCGGAATGGCGGTCAAAGATAGGCGTGCGCGCCGACCGGGACCGGACACGGCGAGGAACGGCGGTGCCTGACCGCTGAACGGCCCTGGACCGATCCTTAGTTTTGATGCCCATGACCAATGCACGCTCAGCATGACCCAGGCAGGCAAGGCCAAACGCGTGACCACGCATGTGCTGCAGGAGATGAAGGCGGCGGGTGAGAATATCGCCATGCTGACCGCCTATGACTACTCGCTTGCCCGACTGGTGGACCATGCAGGTATCGATGTGATCCTGGTGGGTGATTCCGCAAGCAACGTCATGGCCGGCCATGAGACCACGTTGCCCATCACCCTGGACCAGATGATCTACCATGCGAGCAGCGTGGTGCGGGGGGTGGAGCGAGCCCTGGTGGTGGTGGACCTGCCGTTCGGGACCTATCAGGGCAATTCGAAGGAAGCCCTGGGATCGGCGATCCGCATCATGAAGGAAAGCGGCGCACATGCCGTAAAGCTCGAAGGTGGGAAGGAGGTGATCGAAAGCATCGGAAGGATCCTCACGGCGGGCATTCCTGTGATGGGGCATCTGGGCCTGACGCCCCAGAGCATATACAAGTTCGGGACCTACGTGGTGCGCGCCAAGGAGGAGGCGGAAGCGGAGCGCCTGCGATCGGACGCCCTTCTGCTGGAGGAGGCCGGATGTTTCGCGATCGTTCTGGAGAAGATCCCTGCGGAACTGGCCGCCGCGGTGGCCGCCAGCGTGCGGATACCCGTGATCGGCATCGGCGCCGGCGGGAGCGTGGACGGCCAGGTGCTGGTGTTGCACGACATGCTCGGGATCAACACGGAGTTCCACCCCCGGTTCCTGCGTCGCTACGCCGATCTGCATGAGGCGATCACCGGTGCCGTGGGACGCTACATCGAAGACGTGCGTTCTGGTGACTTCCCCAACAAGGACGAACAATATTGACCACGGCGCTCTCCCGGAGGTGGTGTACCGGGACGAGGCCCTGCTCGCGGTGAACAAGCCCTGTGGTATGGCATCGCAGGCCGACCCGACGGGCCCCGGACTGTTGGAGCATCTTCAGCGTATGCTGTCCCTACCGAACATCGGGCTGCCGCATCGTTTGGACCGGCCGGTGAGCGGGGTGCTGCTGTTCACGCTGGGCCGGGAGCATCTGGCCCGCATGAACGAGCTTTTCCGGAAGCATCACGTGCACAAGACCTATTGGGCGATCGTGGAGGGCGTATTCAACGGCCGTCAGGTCCTGCGGAACGAATTGCGCCAGGACCCGCGTGCACGGAAGGCGCGGGTGTCCGCGGGTGAAGGGGCCCGGCTGGAGGTCGTGCCGCTCGTACATGGTGAGCGGTACACCCTTGTTCGCGCCGACGCGGACGGAGGACTGTTCCATCAGGTGCGTGCCCAGCTTGCGGCAGCTGGACATCCGGTGAAGGGCGACGTGAAGTATGGTGCACGGCGCGGAGAGAAGGACCGCTCCATCGCACTGCATGCGCGGCGCATCGCCTTCGACCATCCGGCAAGGGCGGAGAGGATGGAGATCCTGGCGCCCGCGCCCGATCGTCCACTTTGGAACACGTTGCTCGATGCGTACCGCCCGGAAGTGTCAAAAGAAGGATGATGTGCAAGCGGATACCCGGGCTCCTGTTCGCCTTCTGCATCCATGCGGCCGGTCTTGCGCAGGAGCATCCTTTCCTTTCCGGCTTCGAGGTGACCGAGCAGGAGGGCGTGGTGCAGTTGGATTGGACCATGGTCGCCGGGAGCACCTGCGAGGGGATCGATATCCTGCGTGGCACCGATCCGGAACAATTGACCGGGATCGGGCACATCGCCGGTGTATGCGGGGACATCGCCCAGCCCGTTTCGTACACCTGGACCGATGCGGACCCGCCGGAACTGGTGACGCTGTACTACAGGTTGATCCTCGGTCTGAACGGGCCATCCTCCGTACAGCAGGTGGAGGTCACGCACCTGGTCCAGAGCCAGCAACTGGTCCTGCCGGTCCCTGTGGCGGACCGGGTCACCCTGTTGTTCCGGATCGACGACCGCACCATGCTGCGGTTACTGGTGATCAGCATGTCCGGAGCCATCATGCTCGATCAGGAGGACCTGCTGGGCGGTCGCCGGACGATCGATACAAGCGATTGGTCCGCCGGTACGTATGCATTCCGTGCGTCATGGACCGGAGGTGCCGGCAATGGTCGGTTCGTTGTGGTGCATTGAGGGTCCGGGGCTAACTTGGCCTGCATGCGCTCCCTTCGTTGTCTGCCGCTCTTGCTCACCTGTTCCATCGTATCCGCGAACGCCCAGGTCCTCATTGCTGATTCGCTGCTGCAAACGCTCTCGGTCCAGGACCTCATCGGTGAGGGGATCGGGAACGCGGAAAGCGGGATCGCCATCCACAAGTTGCGCTACTGGACCGAGGACGCACATGGCGCCCCCATCGTGGCGTCCGGGGCCATGGTGGTGCCCACCGATGACAGTTGCCATCATGCGTTGGTCACTTACATGCACGGGACCATCCTGGATAAGGAGGCTGTCCCGTCGCGGTTGAGCAATGAGATCACCGTGGGCCATTACCTCGGCGCGTCGAACTACCTGGCGGTGCTGCCGGACTACGTCGGTCTTGGCGATTCCCCGGGGATGCACCCGTACATCCACGCACGGAGCGAGGCGATGGCCAGCATCGATCTGATGCGGGCCGCGCGGGAATGGTGCACCCAACATGCCGTGATGTTGAACGGGCAGGTGTTCCTTGTGGGCTACAGCCAGGGTGGCCATGCCTGCATGGCCACCCACCGGCTCATCCAGGAGGAATTCCAGGACGAGTTCAATGTGGTCGCCAGCGCGCCTTGTTCGGGCCCCTATGACGCCTCGGGTGTGCAGGCCCAGGTGATGGTGGACACCGTCCCTTATCCGGCGCCATACTACCTGCCATACATCGTACTGGCCTACCGTGACATCTACCCGGGTCTTTTTACACAGCCGAACGAGGTGTTCAAGTCGCCATGGGACACGCTTCTTCCGCCGCTCTTCGACGGAACGCATGGATCGGGAGAGGTGGACGCCCTGATGCCCAGCGTCCCGAGCCAGGTGCTCCAGGACAGCGTGCTCCAGGCCTTCGCGAACGATCCACAGCATCCCTTCCGCCTGGCCCTGGAAGCCAACGATACCTACCATTGGGCCCCGCAGGCGAATTTGCGCATGTACTACTGCAGTGGGGATGACCATGTCTTCTACACGAACACGATCGTGGCGGAGCAGGCCATGCTGACGAACGGCTCAACACATGTCAGCAAGCAGGATATGGGCCTGCTCGATCATGGTTCATGTGCCTTCCCCGCACTGCTTGCCGTGAAGTATTGGTTCGACCAACAGCAGGCGGATTGCACCTGGAACGGGGTCATTGAACGGTCCGGTCCCTCATGGCGGCTCGTGCCGGATCCGGCGGTCGATCATTGTGTGCTCCGTGGTCGCGATGCATCAACGATCCGATGGACCATCGTCGATCCGGCGGGTAGGTCCTTGTATGCGGGTCAGGGTGTTCGGGAAGTGGAACTGCCCGTTCATCGACTTGCGGTAGGCACCTACGTCGTACTGATCTCCGGCGATGGAGAGGTCGCCCGTCTGCCGCTCGTCGTGGTCCGCTGAGCTCAGACGGGATCCACGTCAACGATGATGCGCACGGCCCCATGAAGGGGTGCGTCGCGCAGTTCACGATAGGCCTCCTGGACCTTGTGCTTCTCCCTGGTGTGGTCGCTGCGGCGCAATTTCACGAGCACGTTCCGGATGTGCTGGTCACGGACCCAGGCCACGGCAGGTACCTCCGGTCCGAGCACGCGATCGCCGAAATACGGATGGAGCCGCTCCATGAGGGCTGCCGCGGCGGCCGCGACACGTTCCTCCGAACGATGCTTGAAGGTGAACCTGACCAACCGGCTGAAGGGCGGATAGCCATGCGCCCGCCGATGCTCAAGCTCATACCGATGGAATCCGTCGACATCATGGGCCAGTACGAAACCGATGACCGGATGGGCCACATCGAACGCCTGCACCAGGACCCGTCCCACCTGACCGCGGCGCCCCGACCGTCCGGCCACTTGCGCCATCAGCTGGAACCCGCGTTCATGCGCGCGCAGATCGGGGAACTTCAGCAGGCGGTCGGCGTTCAGGATGCCGACGAGGGAGACGCGTTCGAAATCCAACCCCTTGGTGACCATCTGTGTACCGATCAACACATCGATGCCCCCTTCGGCGAAAGTGCCCAGTATCCGATCGAGGCCGTGCCGACCGCGGGCGGTATCCTGGTCGAGCCGGGCGATCCGGGCCTCGGGCAGGTGGAGCGCCAGCTCCTCTTCGATCCGCTCGGTGCCCAGGCCGATCATGCGCAGGCGTGCCGACCCGCATTCCGGGCAGAACGCAGGAGGCGGGTACGACCGCCCGCAGTAATGGCAGCGAAGGACATGGTCGCGCTTGTGGTATGTGAGCCCGACGTCACAGTGCGCACACTCCGGCACATGCCCGCACTGTTCGCATTGCCAGATCGGCGCGTAGCCACGTCGGTTCTGGAACAGGATGGCCTGTTCACGGCGTTCCACCGTATGGCCGATGGCCTCCAGGAGCTCCGGGGTGAAATGACCCCGCATGCGCCGCTGTTGGTGGGCACGGCGCAGGTCGATGGTGGCGATCTCCGGCAGAACGCTGTCCCCATAGCGTTCGTTCAACCGCACCAGACCGTATTTCCCCGTATCGGCATTGAAACGGCTCTCGAGTGACGGGGTGGCGGAGCCCAGCACAACGGGCGCGCCGACCTGCCCGCCCAGAACGATGGCCATGTCACGCGCATGATAGCGCGGTGCCGGATCCTGTTGCTTGTAGCTGGGGTCGTGCTCCTCATCCACGATGATGAGCGAGAGCTTCCTGAAAGGCAGGAACAGCGCCGAGCGGGCGCCGATCACGAGGGGATGGCGTGCCGGGTCTTCCAGAAGGGTCATCCAAAGTTCCGTGCGCTGGCGCGCGGTGAGCCGGGAGTGGAATACCGTCGCGCGTTCCCCGAACCGGGCGCTCAATCGTGCTACCAATTGCCCGGTGAGCGCGATCTCCGGGAGCAGATAGAGCACCTGCCCCCCGCTGTCGATCGCCTCCTCGATAAGGTGTACGTACAGTTCGGTCTTGCCGGAGGAGGTGACCCCTTGGAGCAGCGTGGTCCCATGCGCACCCATCGCGCTCCTCAAACCGGTGATCGCTTCCCGTTGTGCGGGCGATAGCGTCGGTACGTTCGATGGACCGGATGCCGGACCGGACCGGTCGGCAGGGCGCTCCTCAAGTGCGAGGACCCCTTTCTTCACCAAGGCGTTCATAGCGGACCGGCCTGCATCACTGCTGCTCAACAAGGCGGCCATTGGTGTTTCCGCGGGCGCGCCGGGGGACCATTTCGAGCGTTCGATGAACCGCATCAGCAGCGCAAGCTGTTTGGGCGCACGCTCCAGCGCTGCGAACCAATGGCGCACGCGCTCCTCGGTGCTTTCACCATCCGCCAGGCGGACATACTTCTCCATGCGCGGCTTGAAATCCCCCTCGAGCCGCTCCTCCAGCGCTACGGCGCCCCTGTCGATAAGTTCCTTGGTCACCCGGATGGGGTCCTTGACACCAAGGAGGTCCCCAGCCTGCGCCAGTGAAAGCACGCGTTCGCGCTCCAGTACCTCGAGAAGCAGTGTCAAGCGCTGATCGGCGATCATCGCAGTGGCGGTTCCGGCGGTGGCGACGATCCGAGTTGTGCTGCTCAATTGCAGCTGGGGTGGCAGGGCCGCCAACATCACCTCACCGAGGGAGCAGAGATAGTGGCCGGCGATCGTTCCCCAGAGATCGAGCTGGACCGGCGTCACCATCGGGTGCGCGTCCAGCACGGAGAGCACCTCCCTGGTCCGCCTTCCCTCCGGGGGATGCTGCACTGTTCGCAGGACCAATGCGGCATAGAGCTTCCTTCCGCGACCGAAGGGGACCACCACGCGCATGCCTGGAACCACGGAAGGCAGTGATGCCGGTAGCGCGTAGGTGAACGTACCTTCAACGGCGGCCGGTAGCACCACTTCAACGAAGGTCACCGTGCGGTCCATGGCCGGGCAAGTTTACCCAGGATCCCCAGCGAAAGGGCAACTCGGCGGTCCCCCCTTGCGTCCTGATGCCGAGCAACGTGTAATTTGCGAAGGCATGCTCCCGATGCGCCACATTCTTCTCTTGGCGACCCTGAGCGGAGCGCATTGGCTTCCCGCCCAACTGGTCGTGACGAATACACAAACTCCGGCGCAGTTGGTGCAGAACGTTCTGTTGGGGAATGGCATCGTGGCCAACAACATCATGTTCAATGGCCTACCTGCGAACGCCGTCACGGAGCAGGTCGGCGAGTTCAACAGTACCAATGCCAACGTGGGGATAGCCTCGGGTTTGATCCTGGCAACGGGCAATGTGATGAACGCGCTGGGCCCGAACAACAGTGGCAGCAGCAGCCTGGGCGGGGGGAACCTCGGTCAGGGGGATCCCGATCTGCTGGCCTTGGCCCAATCGACCGGAACGAACGTCACCAGCATCAATGATGCGGCCGTCCTGGAGTTCGACTTCACGGTGACCGGCGATTCCCTGAAGTTCAACTTCGTGTTCGCATCGGACGAATACCTCGAGTTCGTCAACAGCATCAACGATGCATTCGGATTCTTCCTCAGCGGTCCGGGGATCAGCGGCCCATTTTCCAACAATGCCGCCAATATCGCACTGATCCCGGGCACCACCATGCCGGTCACCATCAATTCGGTGAACGCCACTTCCAATTCGAGCTACTATGTGGACAACGGGAACGGGACCACGGCGCCCTACAACTCGGATCCGTACTACGTCCAATATGATGGTCTTACGGTCGTCATGACGGCGGCCGCACAGGTGATCTGCGGTGAGACCTATCACATCAAGCTCGTCGTGGGGGACGCGAACGATACCGTATGGGACAGCGCAGTGTTCCTCGAAGCGGGTAGTTTCCAAAGCAACGAGGTGACGCTGGCCTCGGAGATCGTCACCGGTGGCGTGGATAGCCTTTTCTACGAGGGGTGCGGATCGGCCACGCTGTATCTCGTTCGGGGGGCACCGCTCACCGATCCCGATTCGGTGCGGTTGGTGACCGCGGGCACGGCCACCGCGGGTGTGGACTACACCGTCGTTCCACCCATGCTGTACTTCGCGCCGGGCCAGGACACCATCGCATTCACTCTGGACGCGTTCTTCGACGGGGTCACCGAGGGTCAGGAATCGATCGTCCTGTTCGCGATCCATGAAGGGAATTGCGGGATCGATACCGCGGAGGTGGAGATCCTGATCGAGGAACCGCCTCCGATCGATGTGGTGCTCAGCAATGGTGTCACGGTCATCTGCGGTGACAGTGCGCTGATCACGGCCACTGTCACGGGTGGTTTCGGATCCTATTACCTCGATTGGGACCAGGGTGTTCCCGATGGTATCTACAGCGGTTGGGTGGCCCCCTTGCAGACGACGACCTACTCGTTGACCGTCACGGACGATTGCGGCGTGGTGAGCAGCACGGAGAGCGTTACCATCAATGTGCCCATACCACCGCCGTTGGTGGTCCAGGCGCTGCCTGACATCGTGGTCCACTGCCCCGAGACCGGTGTCACGCTACAAGCCCAGGTGCAGGGTGGGGACCCCGGTTACACCTACCTCTGGAGCAACGGTTTGGGAACGGCGGACACGGCCCATGTCGCGCCGGCCGCGACGCAGAGCTATTCCGTGACCGTCACCGACGTATGCGGTCGCGACACATCCGATGTGGTGACGGTGACCGTGGCCTACGATACCGTGGAGGTCCGTATCGCACCGGACACCACCATCTGCATCAACGATACGATCGTCCTGTGGGCTTTGGCCTCCAGGGGGTGGGGGGGGTACCAGTACCTCTGGGACCTGGGCAACACCGCGGACAGCCTGCCCGTCTGGCCGCAGCACAACACGATCTATGCGGTAACGGTGACCGACGGTTGTGGCATATCGGCCATGGACCAGGCTGGTGTGGGTGTGAACGCGCCGATGGCCGCGTTCGCCTGGGATGGCACTACATGGGTGAACAATTTCCCGATCGCATTCCTGGACCAAAGTTCCGGTGCCACCAGCTGGTCCTGGGATTTTGGCTGGCCGGGTTTGACCAGCACCGAGCAATTCCCACATCCGATCTATCCGGAGCCCGGTCAGTTCGATGTGATGCTGGCCATCGTGGACACCCTCGGCTGCAGGGACACGACCTATCGCACGATCACGGTCAAGCCGGAGTTCGAAATGTACATCCCGAACAGCTTCACACCCAACGGGGACGGGATCAACGACCTTTTCCGACCATCGGTCATCGGAGTGCGCGAATACCGGATGCGCATCTTCGATCGCTGGGGAGAGCTCCTGTTCGAAAGCGAGGATCCGAACGAGACCTGGGATGGAGGATACGCTGGTTCCATGGTCCCATCGGGGGTGTATGTCTACCAGTACCGGGTGAAGGCCTTGGTGGGTGAGGTTGAAAGCGGGACAGGCACCCTTACCGTGCTGCATTGATCGTGCTCGGACCTGTATATCCCCGACACCATTGTCCCGGACGCAGGCAACATCTTTCCGGCGAAGGGTGTCTTCAAGATGGAACACGGCGCCTCACGAGCCATGTCGATCAAGAAGACCAACAAAAAGAAGACCGACGCCCCCCTTTACGACCTGAGCACCCCGCTCTGGGACAAGTACTACCGGGAGGTCCGCCGTTCGGTCCGGTTCCCCAGGTACTATAAGAAAGTGCTGAATTGGTGAGCGGGGCAAAGGCGATCTATCTTTCCGCCTTACCTGCCCCTTCCCAACATGAGAACCGCTCACTCGCTGCTCCTGGCCATGGTGTTCGGGAGCGCGAACCTTCAAGCCCAGACGGGAGCATCCTGTGATCAGGCCGTTCCGGTCGGTACAGGTGTGCATACGGCACCCGCGGATGACTACTGGTATCTATTCACGGTGCAGGCCACTGGTGAGTACACCGCCTCGACCTGCGGGCTCAGTTCCTGTGACACCAAGCTTTGGGCCTACGATCATTGCACGGGTCTTGTCGTCAATGAGCAAGGGCTGAACGCGCTGGCATACAACGACGACGCCTGCAACCTGCAGTCCACGATCACCATGGACCTGAGCGCAGGACAGGAGATCTACATCCGTGTTGGGGACTATCAGAACGCTTGCGCCGGGGACACCGTGATCTGGGAATTGACCGCCAATCTGCCACCACCGCCACCGCTGTGTGCCGCGAACGAAGTACCCGTGCAGGTCAACATCGTTCCGGACAACTATCCGAACGAGATCAGCTGGGACCTGACGCTCGCCGATGGCACGGTGATCATGAGCGGCGGCTCGTCCGGTCAGAGCACCTGCGTGGATACCTCGCAATGTATCGTGTTCACCATCCACGATACGTATGGGGACGGCATATTCGCGCCTGGCGGGTATTGGATCTACTATGATGGTCAGTTCGTGGCACATGGCTACAACTACGGGCATGAGGACCGGGTGGAGATGCACTGCCCGCCAGGGTTCAGTTGCGGCACGGGGGATCCGGTCGTGGAAGGACAACATACCGCACCGAACGCGGATTATTGGTACACGTTCGTGCCGGCAGTGAACGGGCTCTATCTGATCACGACCTGTGGTCTTGCGAACTGCGATACCCGTCTTTGGGTGTACGACCATTGCACCGACCTGATCTGGGACCAGACGAACATCGGGACGCTCAACTATGATGACAATGGAGGGGGGTGCGGACCACAGGCCCAGGTTCACGCCATGCTGCAGGCAGGACAGACCTATTACATCCGGGTGGGTGATTCCGGCGGAGCCTGCGGTGGGATGCCGATCGACTGGTCCATTACCTACGAGGGGCCGATCAGCGGATGCACCGACCCGACCGCCTGCAACTACGACCCGCTCGCATCACTGGACGATGGAAGTTGCATCCCCTGGGGTTCGCCGGATTGCACCATGGGCCCCGATCTGATCGTCTTGAGCAACGACCTTCAGAACTCCATCTATGCCAGCACGATGGTGGTGAACGCGAACGATTGCTACATCAGCGAGGGATGCTTGTCGGGCTATGGCTCGCGCGACCTTGTCCGCTTCACTACGCACATCCAGAACATCGGCACCACGGACTACTTCATCGGGAATCCTACGGACAACCCGGACCAGTTCGTCTGGGGTCCATGTCACAATCATTGGCACTACCAGGGCTATGCGGAATACCTGCTCTACGACAGCACCGGACAGCAGTTGGCCCAGGGCTTCAAGAACGGCTTTTGCGTGCTGGACCTTGAATGCAGCAATGGCGGTTCGGCACAGTTCGGATGTGCCAACATGGGCATCTCGATGGGATGCGGGGACATCTACGGCAGCGGGCTGGCCTGCCAGTGGATCGATGTGACCGGTGTGCCGGACGGTCGCTACACCCTCGTGGTGCGGACCAACTGGGATGGTGATCCGGATGCTTTGGGGCGCTATGAACTGGACCACAACAACAACTGGGCCCAGGCCTGCATCCAGATCAGCCACACACCGAACATCACCGTGGCGCTCGATCCGAACTGCACACCGTACGTCGATTGTCTGGGAGAGATCTATGGAAGCGCTCAGTTCGATTGTGAGGGTGTTTGTGCGGGGACCCGGCTCATCGGCGACCTGGACATGGACCAGGACAACGACTTCGTGGACGCCCAGGCCTATGTGGACGGCATTTTGGACGGCAGTCTTCAGGTGGCGCCCTGCACCGATACGGACAATGACGGAGAGCTGACCGTGACGGACGTATCGAACGTGGCACATTGCCAGCTTGCCCAGATCGGTGGGGATCCCCAGGAGATCGATGACCTCTGCACGTTCCCGGTCCTGGCTTTCACGGACATCTTCGACACGGTGACCTTCACGATCGGCCACCTCGATCCCGTGCAACAATACCTGGACGTATACATCCGGAACCCGAACCGCAAGCAGATCGGCTACGAGTTCACCATGAGCGGGCTGACCATCACCGGTGTCGACAATCTCTACAACAACCTGGCCTACCCGATCACACCGGCGTTCAATGCTGTTTCCTCGCATATCATGGGTGTGTCCTTCGTCGATTCGCTCATCGACCGGAACAATGTGTTCGTACCGTTGTGCCGCATCCACTACTTGTCGCCCGCCCCGACCATATGCATCGACCAGGTGATCGATGTGGTGAACGAGGACCATCATGCCCCACTGACCTTCCTCGAGGATGCCTGCATCGCGATCACCGGTCTGGCGGCGCGTTCCCGCGATTCCGGGGTTTCGGTCTATCCCGATCCGTTCCGCAACACTGCCTGGTTCGTGTATCCACCCGTGCCTGGAGGCACCATCGATGTGGAGATGACCGATGTCCAGGGGCGCATCGTTCGTACCCATCATGGCCCTGCGGACGGTCAGTTCACCATGGACGGTTCCAGCCTTGCGCCGGGGACCTACCTCTATCGGGTCAAAGGCAGCGTGACCGCCGAGGGGCGATTGGTCCACGAACGATAGGGCGACGGGCCTTGTGCGATGGGCCTCAGGGTATTGTGCCCTTGGAATGTTGAAAAGTGGATGCGGACAGGCCGGAGCCCCCGGCGGGTGGCAGTTAATTTCGCCAGCTGTCAAGGGTTGAATCCTACTATCATGTCATTGATCAGAACCACGCGGAACACGGCCATGTTGGTCCTTCTTGCCGCCTTGGCGGGTTGCGGTGAAGGGGGCGGGCAGGGTTCGGATAACGCGGAGAACGCCGACACCCTGAAGACGGGGACGGAGAATGGAGGTGGTGTATTGAACGTGGCCGGCAAGATGTTCAGCATCCCGTCGCCCACCACCACTGCCATGCTGCTCCGACGCTCTGGCGCGGAGTATCGGGCCGATCTCATGGCCGATGCCGCCAAGGTGGACATGCTCACCTCCCGCGTCGGTCAGGCGCTTGCGATGGGGGCTTTCGGGGCCGATCTGGCCTACGCCACGATGAACCAGGACCCTGTGAAAGGGGCGGACATGCTCAAGGCCATCGAGGTGTTGCGCGAGAAGCTCGGGCTGACCCATGCTTTCGGTCCGGGGCTTCTGGAACGCTGCCGGAAGAATATCGACCGACAGGATAGTCTGCTGCGGCTCAGTGGAGAAGCTTTCCGGGCCGCTGACCGGTATATGAAGAACGACGGCAGTGAGGACCTCTCGGCGCTCGTGCTTACGGGTGGGTGGATCGAGTCCCTGCATTTGTCCGCCGATTTCGCACGATCGGACCCCAACGGTGAAATGGCGATCCAGATCGGAAGCGAAAAGAACACCCTGGCGGATCTGATCGCCATGTTGGAGGCAGCCGATCGTGAAAAGGCCTGTGCGGCCTTGTGCGGGGACCTGCGCACATTGCAACAGGCATTCGCTGCGATCCAAATGGACTACAAGTACGAGGAGCCGGTAACCGACCCCCAGAAGCGCATCACCTACATCAACAGCAACACCAAGGTCACCATCACCGCTGAACAGATCGCTACGATCGGCGAACAGGTGACCGCGCTGCGTAACAAGTACATGATCTGACCATGAGAAACCTCCTGTTCCGGTCCGCGTTGGTCGCGGTGGTCCTGATCGGGGGCCAGGCAAGGGCCCAGAACGTGTGCGACACCATCGCCAACATCTGCAGCAAGCATATCACCCAAGAGTACATCCCGGACGGGCAGTTCTACCGGGCCTTATTGTACCAGGACGAGATCGCCGAGTTCGACATGACCCTCTTCGGTGGCATCACGTACCGCATCGCCGCATGCACCGGTCTCTCGGATGGGGCTCTGCAATTCTCCGTGTACGACAAGCAGCACAATCTGCTTTTCACGAACCGGGAGCACGACAATGATCCGTACTGGGACCTTGCCGTGGCCAATACCATCGACGTTTCCGTTGAAGCACAACTGGACCGCACCAAGGCCGGTTCGGGTTGTGCCGTCCTGTTGATCGGCTTCAAACAATAGGGCGCGCGCGACCGGGTATAACCTTCGGAGGTCCTTCGCGTTCAAAAGCCCGTTCTGGTCCCCGGACACTGTGCCGGGGAACGGGTGTTCCATGAGCGAGAAGATCCTTCAGGCCCTGCTGCGTTTGTTCGCCATCCTGGCGAACACGGATCGATCGACATCACCCGGTGGGCGAACGGGCCGTGGGATCCTGGAGCGTTTCCTTCACCAGCAGTTCAGTCCCGAGTTCGTCGCCCTGCACATGGCCACCTTCGACCGTTACGTGGAGGAGTTCCATGGTGGTGCGCGGAAGGACGGTCGCAAGCGCACTTCCCTGAACTCGGTCAAGGTCCTGAAGATCTGCGTGCAGGTCAATGAGGAGTTGAACCAGCGCCAGAAGTTCGTTGTGCTGGTCCACCTGCTCGAGTTCATCCTCGCGAACGATGAGGTGACCGACCAGGAGCATGAGTTCGTCAGGACCGTAGCGGAAACGTTCAACGTCGGACCGGAGGAGTTCACGCGCTGTCTGGCGTTCGTGGACCACCGGGCCAGGGCGCGGGAGGATTCGCCGCATTTGCTCTATGTGGATGCCGCTACATCGGCGGAAATGGAACAGGCGAGGCATTTGCATGCCCATGGACTTCATGGTGAAGTAAGGGTGCTGCACATTCCGAGCGTGGACCTCTATATCGCGCGCTACCTCGGCACGGACCGCATTCTGCTGAACGGCCAGGTGATGGGCAACGACCATCACTACGTGCTTTCGAACGGAGCCTCCTTGCGACCGCCCGAGGGAAGGCCCATCTATTACAGCGACATACTCGGGAGTTTCATGCGCGAACGCGCCCAACAACGCATCGTGTTCAAGGCGGAACGGATCGGCTATCGTTTCCCGAACGGTCGAAGAGGGCTGCATGATCTTGATCTGGTGGAGACCTCAGGCAAGCTGATCGGTATCATGGGTGGCAGCGGCTCCGGAAAGAGCACCCTGCTCAACGTCTTGAACGGGAACCTGTTACCCTCCGAGGGTCACGTGACCATCAATGGTATCGATGTGCATCGGGAGGCCGACCGGATACGCGGGGTGATCGGACATGTCAGTCAGGACGATCTGCTGATCGAGGAACTTTCCGTCTTCCAGAACCTGTTCTACAACGCCAAGCTCTGTTTCGGCGACCTGAACGATGCCAGCATCACCGAGCGTGTACTGAAACTGCTGCATACGCTCGGTCTGTTCGATATCAAGGACCTGCGTGTCGGCAGCACCCTGGATAAGACGATCAGTGGGGGCCAACGGAAGCGATTGAACATCGCCTTGGAACTGATCCGTGAACCGAGCGTGCTGTTCGTGGACGAACCGACATCGGGGCTGAGCTCCCGTGACTCGGAGCACATCATGGACCTGCTCAAGGAACTTGCCTTGAAGGGGCGCATCGTTTTCGTGGTCATCCACCAGCCCTCGTCGGACATATTCAAGCTCTTCGACCGCCTGCTCCTGATCGATCAGGAAGGGTATCCGGTCTACTATGGCGATCCGGTCGAGGCGGTGGTGTATTTCAAACGGGTGACCGGACAGGTCAACTGCGATGTCGGACAGTGCAACGCCTGCGGGAACGTGAACCCCGAGCAGATCTTCAACATCCTGGAGGCCAGGTTGGTGGATGAATACGGGAACGAGACGGACCAGCGGCGGATCGGCCCAGAGGCCTGGAACGAGGTCTTCCGGGCGCAAATGGAAGGTCGGATGGCCCTGGCCCAGGAGGAACGCTCCGTGCCGAAGAGCACATTCCGCGCACCCGGCTGGTGGCGTCAGCTCAAGGTCTATTTCAAACGCGACCTTCTGGCCAAACTGGCCAACCGTCAGTATGTCCTCATCAACATGATCGAGGCACCTGCCCTGGCGTTCATCATGGCCTTCTTCCTCCGCTACCACAAAGTGGCGCACGATGCCACGGGCGGCTATGTGTTCCGCACCAACACGAACGTCCCGCAATACCTGTTCATTGCCGTGATCGTCGCGCTGTTCCTGGGTCTGACGGTGGCCGCCGAGGAGATCATCCGTGACCGTCGGATACTTCAACGCGAGAAGTTCCTTGCACTAAGTTGGTCGAGCTACCTCACCAGCAAGGTGGGCATCCTGTTCATGATCTCCGCCGTACAGTCGCTCTTGTTCGTTCTGGTGGGTAGCCTGCTGTTGAACATACACGGCATGGGGTTCATGCATTGGGCCGTCCTGTTCAGCACGAGCTGTTTCGCCAACGTGCTCGGACTGAACGTCAGTGCAAGTTTCAATTCGGCGAAGGTGATCTACATCATGATCCCGGTACTGATCATCCCGCAGCTGTTGTTCAGCGGCATCATTGTCAAATTCGACAAGCTGCACCCTTTCTTCGCCTCCGAGAAACATGTGCCCTGGATCGGCAACATCATGGCGAGCCGCTGGGCGTATGAAGCACTGGCGGTCACCCAGTTCAAGGAGAACGCATACGAGCGCATCTTCTTTCCGTTCGATCAGCGCATGCGCACGGCCAACTGGAAGAAGGATCTCTGGGTGAAGGAACTGCAACACAGGATCGACCGGATCGATCGCGAACTGAAGGGGAGGGAGGATGCCGCGGAACTTTCCTACGATCTTGCCCTTGTTCGGCACGAACTGGGCCGGGAGTCGCGCGATCTGGAAGGGTTCGGTACCCTTGCGCCGGAGCGCCTCATGCCGGCCACGGTGAACGATAGTGCTTTGCACGTCCTTCGTGACGAGCTCAGGGTGCTCACGAACCACTATCGACGGCTTTACAAGGAGGCCGAGCAGGAGAAGGAGCGCATCATCGCCGCAATGACGGCGTCGCCTGAACTGCGGGCGGACTATTTCACCTTGCTCAATGCATACAGGAACGATGACCTGGCGGACGTGGTGACCAACAAGAACGATGTGGACCTGATCGCGGAGGCGGACGGCGAACTGGTCCAGAAGAGCGACCCCATCTACGTGGAACCCCGGGGCAGGGGGTTCTTCGGTGCCCAGTTCTATGCGCCCGCGAAATACACCCTGGGCCTGCGCATTCCCACGTTCTGGGCGAACATCCTGGTATTGTGGGTGATGTCCGCATTGCTTGGTTGGGCCCTGCGCCTCGAGCTGTTCCCCAAATTACTGGCGCGTTCGGTCAGGCCGTTGCTGCTGAGGCGCGCGGGATGAACAAAAAAGGGCCGCCAATGGCGACCCTTGCTGAACGCGTGGTCCGTCAATTCCCGTCGACCTCCTCGATCTGGATCATCTTGAAGGGGATGTTGATGATGGCCTGATAGTCCTCACCGGCCTCGAGCATGTCCTCATCGTCCTCTTCGTAATGCCAATGCACCACCACGTCCTTGCCGTTGGACCGGATGGCCTCAAGTTTCTTGAACAGGTCCAGGATGCATTTGGACGAGCTCGTGTTGAAGTACTCGAGCTGCACGTGCATCAGCGTGCGTGGTTGCGCGGTGCGTGCGTACTCGTCCACCCAGTTGATCAATGGTTTGTAGAACTCGATGGAGTTCTCGGGAATGGAGCGGCCCCGTAGATCGAGCTTGCCCGAGGTCGGGTCAAGGTCCACCTGTGGGGTCTTGGTCGTGCCTTCGATATGCAGGGGGGACATGGTGTGATCAATTGGTCACGTTCACATTGAGGCTGAAAAAGGCGCTGTCCGTATCGAACGGTACGAACCCGTATTCGAGCTTGTTGCCGCTGCGCCTGGCGATGTCGATGATGCCCAGTCCTCCACCACCGCTCTCGGTGTAACGACCGTCCGCGAGGGTCTCTTTGTAGAATTCCCTCAGTTGGTCATGGTCCATCGCGTTGATCCGGTCCAACCGGGTGCGCATCGCATCGACCTCGCCGCCGGCCATGAAGTTGCCGGTGAGGACCGAGTAGCCATCGTCTTGGTGCACGATCATGACCATCCCATGCGGTTCGTTGGTGGGTACCGCGCGACCGTCGGTGAGCTTCTTGCGGGCATTGTGATGGAACAGGTTCTGGAGGCATTCCATCACCACATTGAACACCCGTTTTCGGACCCGCGGGTCCGATTCGATGACGAGCATCTTGCGTTCGACAAGGCCCAACAGCGCGGAAATGAGCTCATCGGAAAGTAAGCCCTTGAAGGAGAGCATCACACGCTGTCTCTCCAATTCGTCATACATGTCATAGATGCGGTCGAGCATGCTCATGCCTTGCTCCGTCTTGTGACAGGTCCACGCAAAAGTGCGCAAGCCCCACCCGGACCTCGGGCGTTCGTGCCTTTAGTTATCCACGGTTTTGTCAACCCTGCCCGACGCAACGGGCCGCAGCGATGGATTACTTTGTGCGACCGCCTCACATGACCTGGTACAGGGACTGGTTCGGCACACCCTACTACGCCATGCTCTATGGGCATCGCGATGGGTCGGAAGCGCGCCCTTGGGTCGGTACCATCATCGACCGCACCGGAATAAGGCCCGGGTCCTGCGTTCTGGACGTGGCCTGTGGCCGCGGTAGACATGCCCTTTGGTTCGCGCAGGCCGGCATGCAGGTGGAGGGCATCGATATCAGCCCTGAGAACATCGCCGAGGCCCAGGCCCTGGTCCCGCAAGGCCGGTTCCACGTCCATGACATGCGAGAGCCATTCGCCATCGAAAGGTGCGATCTGGTCGTCAGCCTGTTCACGAGCCTCGGCTACTTTACCGAGCCTGAGGACGACCAGCGGGCGGTGAACGCCTGTGTGCAGGCCCTTCGACCGGGTGGGTGGTTCGTGGTGGACTTTATGAACACACCGCGCATGCTGGAACAACTCGTGCCCGAGGAGGAAGTGCGGCGGAACGGTGTGGTGTTCCATATCCGGAGGGTCGTTCGGGGCCGGTTCGTGTTCAAGATGATCGACGTGACCGATAAAGGATGCACGCACCACTTCGAGGAGCGCGTCGAGGCGATCGTGCCTGAGGAGCTCGAGCGGATGGTGACACGGGCCGGAGCCTCCATTGTGGACCGCACGGACGGGCCCCGGCCGACGCCGTTCGATCCTGTTCTTTCCGACCGCTTCGTGCTCTGGGCCAGACGACCGCTGCAATGACCGCTACCATCGCGCTGCTATTCCTGGTGGTCCCCCTGATGGCCGGGTTCGTGGTGCGGACCTGGCGCCCCGGCCCACATTGGTCGCGCTCGCTCCTCTCGTTCGGCGGCGCGTTCCTGCTCGGCGTTACCGTGATGCACATGCTGCCGGAACTGTATGCGGAAGGTGGGGCGGTGATCGGGATGTGGCTGCTTGGCGGATTCCTGCTACAGGTCCTTTTGGAGTTCTTCAGTCAAGGGATCGAGCACGGCCATCAGCATCTCCTGCCCGGCAAGACCCTTCCCCTCGTGACGCTGATCGGTCTTTGCGTTCATGCGTTCGTGGAGGCGGTCCCCTTTGCAGCACCGACCATTGCAATGGACATTCCCTTCGTGCTCGGGGTACTGCTCCACAAGGTCCCGATGGCCCTCGCCCTGGCCGCGGTGATGGATCGTTCCGGGGTGGCGCCACGCCGCGCCTGGACCTACCTGCTCCTCTTCGCGGTCTCCGCGCCCGTCGGCATCGCTGTGGGATCGGCGATGGGTCGAAGCGCCGCCCCTGAGGTCTTGTTCTATGCGCTCGCGCTCGCCATTGGCATGCTACTACACATCAGTACCACCATCATATTCGAAAGCGCTCCGGAGCATCGTTTTCACCGGCAGCGCTTTGTCGCGGTGCTTGTCGGTATCGGCCTTGCCTTTCTGGCGGTGCACTGAAGATCCCCCCTGTTGACAATGATCGTTCCTTTCACATGTACTAACTTTGTAATTCAAAGTACTTTGTACCATGGCAACATCCTCTCATTTGGACGAATTGACCCGTATCCGAGGGCTGATGGACCGAAGCACCCGCTTCCTGTCCCTGAGCGGATCGAGCGGCATCTTCGCGGGGGCCGTGGCGATCGCGGGAGCGGCAGCCGGCCGTGTGCATTACGCGGCCATCGGATCGCAGGACCGTATCGCCCGTTTGCAGGAAGGAGGGCCTGCGATGCTGGACCCCGCCTATGCGGACCATGTGGGTTTTCTGCTTGCGGATGCATTGGTGGTCCTTTTTGTCGCGCTGCTGGGCGCGTGGTGGTTCACGAGAAGGAGGGCGGGACGGACCGGTCAGAGCCTTTGGGATGCCTCCGCAAGGCGTCTGCTGATCAACATGGCGATCCCCCTTGCCACCGGCGGGCTGTTCTCCTTCGCCTTGTTCCGGCATAACGACGCATTCCTGGTCGCCCCTGCCACGCTCGTTTTCTACGGAACGGCCCTGTTGAACGCATCGAAATACACGCTCGACGAAGTGCGCTGGCTCGGTGCGATCGAGATCGCGCTGGGGCTGATCGCCTGCTACTGGCCCGAGGCCGCACTGCTCCTTTGGACCATCGGGTTCGGCCTACTGCATATCGTCTACGGGCTGCTCATGTACCTGCGCTACGAAAGGAAATGATCGAGCGATTGGACAAGGCGTTGGAAAGCCGTGTGCGCATGGGCATCATGGCCGTTCTTGTGGTGAACGATTGGGTGGGGCACGCCACATTGAAGGAGTTGTTGAAAGTGACCGATGGCAACCTCGCCAGCCATCTCGCTGCGCTCGAGCGGTCGGGTTACATCCAGGTCCGGAAGCGCTTCATCGGTCGTCGCCCGAATACCAGCTACCGGTCCACCACCGTTGGAACGAATGCCTTTCGTGACCACATCGATGCCATCGCCCGATTGATCGACCGGACCCAAAGGACATGAACCGCTCTGTTCCAATATCACCTGGGCGGAAGGGTGTCGCGGCCGGATTCCTGGTGGTCGCGATCGCCACGGTCCTCTTCGACCGGCTTTTTTGGCAACAAGGCATGGGGGTGAACGTGCTGCTTTTCATCATCCTCGTCGTCGCCGCGCATTTGGTCCGCTCGGATATTTCGGTGCTTTCCCCTTCGGCCCGGTGGCTCGGCTTCGGGTCGGTGTTGGCGGCCTGCATGGTCGTGGTGCATGACAGTGTCGTGGCCACCATCGCGGCGTGGTCTTCCATATGCCTCTTTGCAGCGATGGCACAGCGGGCCGCGTTGCGCAGCCTCGTTGGAGGTGCTCTGGAGTGGTCGTTGAACCTCCTTCGTGTACCGCTCAGTGCGATCGTTGCCGTGAACGCGGTGCTGGAGAACAGACCCATGGCGGCCCGCGGTTGGAAGTGGCTGCGCCTGTCGATCCTGCCGCTCTTTGCGCTGGTATTGTATTTATCGATCTACCGAGCGGCAGATCCGCGCTTCGACGCGCTGACGTCGGGCGTGGTCGATCGGATCGCGATCTGGCTGCACCAACTCTTCAGCGAGGTGCTCACAGCACATGCATTGTTCCTTCTTTTCGCGGTGGTGCTGTGCACCGCATTGCTGCGCCGGATGACCACGGGGTCGATCGCGCGTTGGGAGGCCGGTCGCTCCGAAATTCTGGTGCGCGTCAGAAAGCGACGGCCGCATTGGCTGGCTCCCGGGTCGCTGGACCCGCTCGAAAAGGAACGCCAACGGGGGATCCTGCTGCTCGCCGTCATGAACGGGCTGCTCCTGGTGGTCAACGTGATCGACATCGATTGGCTCTGGTTCGATTTCACGGTGCCGGTCGGATTCGATCTGAAGCAATTCGTGCATGAGGGGACCTGGTTGCTGATCCTGAGCATCCTGTTGAGCATGGGCATTCTTTTCCACCTGTTCCGCGGTAACCTGAATTTCCATCCGAGGGCCGGAATGCTGCGCGTTCTTGCATTGGCCTGGGTGATGCAGAATTTCGTCCTTGGTGTTTCGGTCTTTCTCCGGAATTACCACTACATCGATTTCCATGGACTGGCCTACAAACGGATCGGTGTCATCGTATTCCTGGCCTTGGTGTTGGTCGGTTTGATCGCCCTGTTCCGCAAGATCCAGATGCGCCGAAGTATGTTCCATGTTTTGCGCGTGAACGCCTGGGCAGCCTATGTGATGCTCCTGTTCCTGGCCTTGTTCGACTGGGACAGCCTGATCGTGCGCTACAACCTGCAGCATTGGAACCAGGGGCAGATCGACGTGGACAACTATCTCGAGATGAGCGACAAGGTCATTCCGCTCTTGTATGCCGATCTGCCGAAGGTGGATGCGCAGATGGCGAAGCATAGGATGAACCCGGTACGTTGGGTGGAACACTTGGATCCGCAGGGGTTCCTGCGCGACCTGGAGCGCAAGCGCCGGCGATTCATCGAACGCCATACCGAACAGGGCTGGCCCTCTTGGAGCTGGGCCGAAGCACGCACGTTCGCACAATTGCAAAAGATGGGGCTCGCCGATGCAAAATGATACCCGCGCCCCATCCAATGGCCTGCTTTCCGATCCCCACAGGCGATGAAAAGGACCGACCATTGGACACGCCATGTGCCCTGGATGCTCGCTTTTGCCATTGCTATGGCCTGGCTTGAATCGGCTGTGGTGGTCTATCTCCGGGCACTGTACTATCCGGACGGCTTCGCCTTTCCCCTGGTACCTATCGATCGTCGCCTGGCGCTCGCGGAGCTCGGTCGTGAAGCGGCGACGCTGGTCATGCTCTTCGCTCCGGGCGCGGTGCTCACCCGACGGCGTATCGGCCGCTTTGCCTGGTTTTGTGTACTGTTCGGTGTTTGGGACCTTTTCTACTATGTCTGGCTGAAGGTCCTCCTTGACTGGCCCGAAGGCCTTCTGACCCCGGACATCCTCTTCCTGATACCCACACCTTGGGTGGGCCCGGTATTGGCGCCCTGCCTTGTCTCTCTTGGATCCGCGGTCTTTGGTCTTCTTCTGCTCGATGGTCCTGCCCACGACCGCGGGCATCGCTTCGGTCCCCTGGCCTGGCTCCTGCTGATCACCGGGGCATGTTCCATTCTCGCGTCGTTCGTAGTGGACCCTCTGGAATACATGATGGTCCGGGGGGGCGGGGTATGGACCCTGCCTCCGAAGACCGGAGGAGCATTGAACGGGCTGGGTGGCTATGTACCCACAAGTTTCCCCTGGTGGCTTTTTACGCTGGGCTCTGTGCTGGCCGTCATCGGCATCCGGAAAGCATTGGTACACAAGCCGGAGCGAAGGTCGCCCGTCCGGTGACCCCCGCTAATGTTGAAAAAAGGAGTAACCCACAGCGGACAACCTCGTACAAGCCGTGCGTCTATTGCCATGGATCCCAAAACGAAAATGGTAGCCGAAGCGCGTCTTTTCATCAGGCTGGGCCTTTTGTCCTTTGCCGGCTTCGTGTTCTACTATGCCCACCTGTTCTTTGGGCTCCTGGACAACGCTTTCTTGTTCAAGGCATTGGCGATAACGTTCCTGCTGGCCACCGTGCCGCTCCCGATCATCGCCGTCAACAACAAGAGGCTCTTCCCGGAGCTGAAGGGCAGCGGAAAAGCGGTGCTCACATTGGCCTCCCTGCTGCTGTTGATGCATCACTTCCTGATGACCTTCATTTTCGTCCTGTTCCTGCAGGGCGAGCGGGTCTTTTAGGGCGGTAGGATGCGATCGGTCCGGTCCTGCTCCATGGCTGTTGGAGAAGGAACGACCTCGCCTTGCCCTTGCGATCCGGAACGCAAACGATGAAACTTCCTGCCCATTCTCCGCGTTGAACCTATTGCCGACCCCGTAAGGTCGGATGGAACAAGGCCCCGTAAGGCCTCCGAGATTGCCCGGTGAAGGGGTATTCGCCAAGTGGCGCCAAAAACCCCCTTCGGCCCGTAAGCCGACATCGGGATGAGAACGAAGCACGCCCCGTAAGGCGTGCTTCCTTCATTTTGCGGCCTCCTGCCGGTCCATTGACCGTCTGGCCGTCATGCACCAGGTAAGCTCTGTCAGCAGCCGATCGGACCGTGCGTTCCATGTGCCACCATCGGTCGGAACACCCGCTTCGTCAAAGGCGTCCTGCACATGCGGCACAGGCATCATGGCCGGCACGGTCCAGGCCCGCATCTTCCAGAGCGAGAACTGCAGCGAAGTGATCACCTGGGTGCCACCGAAGGCACCATCGGACACCGTGACGATGGATACGGGCTTCCGGTGCCATTCGTCGTAGAGCAGGTCGATGAAGTTCTTCAATGAGGCGGGGTAGCCACCGTTGTATTCAGGGGTCACGATGATGACGCCGTCGGCTTCGGCGATGGACCGTGATACGGTCCGCGCGATGTCCGGCGGATCTTGCATGAACCGCAACCGCTCGTGGAAGACCGGTAGGTCCAGCGCTTTCAGGTCGAGGATCGAGGCCCGGTCGCGGCCCATGGCCCGGATCCGGTCTTGCAAGTACAAGGCCACCCGGTGACTGTTGCGTCCATCCCGAACGCTGGAGGATAAGATGCGGATATCGAATTGCATGGGGTTACGGTCCGGACAAAACTAGCTGTACCGGATCGGGAGCATCCGTACGTTCCTCAATGGACGATCGCGATGCGGCGGGTCGGTGCGTCCTCGACATGCAGGAGAAGGAGGCCGGTGGGGATCATGGCGAGATCGATCACTACCCGTTGGTCCCTTCCGGCATCGGCCCCCACGATCCTACCGGTGGCATCGATCAGCCGGACATTGCCGAGCGGTGCCCCGTCCGTTCTTTCGATGGTGACGTTGCTGGCGGTGATCCGCACCAGGGTCCGGTCATCAGAAGGGGGGTAGCCGACCCCATTGGGCCCGGAGCACGAGGTGAACAAAGGGACGTCGAGCGTGTTCGCTCCACCGTTCTGAACGAAGGGTGCCTGAAGCTGGTCCCCCCCGAAGTACTGGTCTTCCGAAACGCTGAAATAGATCTGCCCCCCAGGTGTCGCGGGCATGGAGGTCATCCCCAACGTGTATTCGCCCGGGGGTAGGCAAAGACTGTCGGTCCCCATTTGGAGGGCGCCCAGCACGATCTGCCCGCTGCCCATGGTCTGTCCGCTCGCCGTTATCGTCCATTCCATCGTGGCGTTCACCATGGCACCACCCGTGTTGGTCACGTTGATGTACACCATGCTGCATGGACCGGGTGGGCAGAGGTCGGCGGCGATGGGAACGGTGCAGCCATGGAACTGGGTGAACATGGTCCAGAGTTCGAGTGTGCCGGAGAAGCTCCCCGGACCGAGCACTACCCCCGGCTTGATCGTCAGATAGTGGTCTTGAACACCCCCGATGCCGAAGAAGTTCACTGTCTCGATGGCGACCGTATCGTGGTTGTTGTCGAAGAGGATGAAATTCGGATAATCGAAAAGTTCGGAGCTGCCGTTCTGAACGGTCACCACGAGCTGATCGGAGTGGAACGCGGCATAACGCAGTGACAGGATCTCGACGCTGTCACAGGCGGGCCAACCGCCACCGGACACGTTCAAAAGGTGGTCGCCGTTCGGGGCGCCATCGGAAACATGGGTGCCATTGATGGTGATCTGGTAGCCTCCCGCGGGCAACGTACCCACGGCGATCACTTCGTCATGCGGCACAAGGATGGCCAGGCCACCGGGATCATCGGCCGTCACGTCGATCTGCAATACTCCACCGAACACTTGTGCGCTGGAACTGACGATATAGGCACCGGAACTGCTCAGGTCCCCATGCAGTGTGAGGGTGATCGCATCCTGGTCCGTCGGTGAGGCCGGGCTGACATCGATCCCAGTGATATAGTAGTAGGTCTGTGCGCACAATGCCAGCGGGATGAGCGCCAATAGGGTGGTGAGGTTCCTCATGATCTTGTATCGGTTCCGTTCGGATGACGGAGGAACGGAGCGGTCCGCTGCCTGGGGGCGTCTAGCTCTTCATGTTCTCGTACTGCAGCGGGACGTCGAGGTCACTGCCCTTGCACAGGGTGATCACGCCCTGCAGGTCGTCGATCTTCTTGCCCGTTACCCGCACCATGTCGTCCATGATCTGTGACTGCACCTTGAACCCGCTCTCCTTGATCACTTTGACGATCTTCTTGGCCGTTTCCCGCTCGATCCCCTGGCGCACCTTGATGGTGCGCACCACCTGCTTGCCGCTGGGTTGCGGCTCACCACCCAGGTCGTAGGCTTTCACATCGATGTGCTGCTTCGTACTGCGTTCGAGGAGGATCTTCTCGATCGCGTCCATTTTCATCATATCCTCGGTGGACAGCTTGATGGTGAGCGCCTTCTTGTCGAATTCGATCGAACTGTTGGACCCCCGGAGATCGTACCGGGTGTCCACCTCGCGTTTCGCCGTGTTCACGGCATTGTCAAGGGTCTGGAGGTCGATCTTGGATACGATGTCGAAGCTGGGCATGGTCGGAAGCGGATATGGTCCGAAGCTAAGGGATCGCTACCGAGCCATCTGAAGAGCAGAAGAGCGCCTTACGGCGCTCCTTTGCTCCCATCCGTTCAAAGGTTCACATGGTCTCCGTCTTCTCCTTCTTCTCCATTCCTTTCTTCTCCATGCCCTCATGCATTTTCATGCATTCCTCGCTGCAAACATGACCTTTCTCACCGTGGGCATACACGTGATGACCGGCCTTCTTGCAGGCGTCCGTGCAGACATGATCACGCTGTCCTCCATCGGCATGCATCTTCATGCACTCCTCGCTGCAAACATGACCTTTCTCACCGTGGGCATACACGTGATGACCGGCCTTTTTGCAAGCCTCGGTGCACACATGCTCCTTGGCCGCAGCCTGCATGGTCTTTCCCTCATTCGTGGACGGGGTGTCCTGGGCCCTGGCAGTGGTGGAACCCAAAGCCAGTATCAAGATGAAGATCAGCTGTTTCATGGTGATCGGGGTTGGAATGATGTCCTTGAAGGTACGGGATCCGTTGGGCGGCCCTAGTGTTCGTCCGGTTCGAACTCGAGCACGATGGAGTTCATGCAGAACCGTTTGCCGGTGGGTGGTGGGCCATCATCGAACACGTGACCCAGGTGCGATCCGCAGCGCCCGCAGAGCACCTCCGTGCGGACCATGCCGTAGGTCACGTCGCGTTGGTAGTGTACACTGTTCGGGCGGATGGGAGCGAAGAAGCTGGGCCAGCCGCAGCCGCTGCCGAATTTCGAATCCGACCGGAACAGTGGATTCCCGCAAACGGCACAATAGTAGGTGCCCAGTCCTTCGAAGTCCCAGTACTTGCCCGTGAACGCCCGTTCCGTCCCCTTTTCCCGGGCGATCCGATATACACTGTCCGGTAGTACGCGTTGCCACTCGGCGTCGCTCACGTGCAAGGTGGAGGTGTCCGTCCGGGAATAGTAGGGGTTCTTCGGATCTTGGTCCATCGCATTTCGGGAAGGGTGTGTGCCTTGCGGGCCGATACCGCAGGCCAGGAGCATCAGCGCCCCGCTCAGCAGAACGCCTTTCCTCAGCCTGATGTTCACCTGCGTCTTCACGGTTGTCTTGAACTTGATGCAAACCTAGCCAAGCTTTGTGCCGCAATGATCACTTTCCCGTCACGACCGGGGATGAGGCGGGGATGGACCCGTGATCGCCTATTTTCGGATGACCCATGATCCCATATCCCATGCAAAAACGTGCGATCGCCCTTGCTCTGGCAGTGTCCTCTGTGACCACCGCATTCATCTGTTCGGCCCAGGACGGCCAGATGATCTGGAACATCAAGGCCGTGCTTCCCGATGGGCACACTTTGGACGTGAAGGCATTCGATCCCGAAGGAGGTCGACACGACGTCAAGGCCCTGCTCTCAGGGGATCCCCATGTGCTCGACGTGAAGGCACTGGATGGTGGAGCGCTCCGTCCGGTCAAAGTGATCGTCAGTGCCGATGCGTTCGCACCGGTGAAGGCCATCGGGCCCGACGGTCGGTTGTGGGAGGTGAAGGCGCTGACGCCCGCAGGGGACCGACTTGATGTGAAGGGCGTGGCGCGGTCAGGCCGCATCTTCCACATCAAGGCGATCACCACCGATGGAGAACTTCTCGGTGTGAAGGCCATCGCCCCGGACGGACGTTTCTATGATGTGAAGGGTGTGAAGATGCTGGACGATCCCGTGGAGATGAAGGTCGGGAATGTGCCGGTCGCCGCGCATGTGAAAGCACTGCCCCAGGTGGGGGGTGATCTCGAGGATCTCATCTGGAACGTGAAGGCCATCGGCATGGACGGCCACCCCATCGACCTGAAGGCGGTCGACGCGGCAGGCCATGTGCATGCCGTCAAGGCATTCGTCGAGGACGGGAACACACAGGTGATGGATGTGAAGGCCCTGATCGACGGACGCAAAGTGCCGGTGAAGGTGGTCCCGGGGGAAGGCGCACAGCTGCCGGTCAAGGCCATTGGTGCGGATGGGAACATCTATGCGATAAAGGCCATCTTTCCGGATGGCACGCGGTCCGACGTGAAGGCCGTCACCGGCACCGGTCAGGTGCTATCGATCAAGGCGATCGCGCCGGATGGCCAGCTGCTCGGTGTCAAGTCCATCAGCCCACACGGAGAATTGCGGGACATCAAGGGTTTGACCTTCGTGGAGCCCGGAACGGAAACGACCGTGAACGGCGCAGCCATCCGGGCTCACGTCAAAGCGGTGCCACAAGTCCCCTGACCGCTGGGGTGGAATGCAGGAAGACCCCGCGCAGCGGGGTCTTCTTGCATGTGTTGTCCGTCTATCGATCGGTCTTTTCCATCGGCTTCTGGGAGCGGCCTGCGCACCACGCCTTGTACTGTTCGAACTGAGGGTCGGTGAGCACGGCTTTCAATTCCCCTTCGTACTTGTCGACCATCTTACCATCCGCACCCATGTCCTTGTGCATCTCCATTTCCTTGTTGCAGCGCATTTGGATGTCGGTGACACGCTTGGTCTGTTCCGGGGTCAACCCCAGTTCCTCCCAGGTGGAGGACGAGGCTAGACCGAGGCAGGTCCCGTCGGTGGCCATGTGTTCCTTGTTCGTCGGGGTGCTTTGTGCGTGAACACCTGCGGTGGTGCACGCGGCGAGCAATAGGGCGATGGCGGTCTTTTTCATGGTTCTTGACATTTGCCATCACTGTCCCCAACCCCATGCCAGGCGTACTTCCCTGCTGCGCTCGGTCAGTGACCGGGGAAAGGATCACCCGATCCCGGCCTGTGAGCGTGGGGTTGATGCCCCATCACAGTGTGCCAACACCAGGTCCGCCCCGCCCCCGTTCTCCACGGCAGTCCGATGGAGCCACCGAACAGGATGTTGCCTTCGGTGGTCCAGAAACGCTGCTTGGCCCTGCCGCGGCGGTCACTTGACGTGCGTACGTCGGGAAGACCGATGTGACCGCCCTTCAATTCGAAGGCCACCAGGGCATGACAGAAGAGCACAAGCCCGCTGCCCGCTTTCGCCATGATCCCATAGCCGGACACATTGTATTCGTCGCTGAGCGGTTTTGCCTGGACGCGGCAGGCGGTCCTGGGCATCAGCATCCACACGGCCAAGCTTTCTGTGGATACGATTTCCGAGCGCAGGCTTACAATGCGCGCGATACGGTCGTACCGTGCCAGTTCGAGATGGATGAAGTTGAGACCATCCGAATGCTCGCAGGTCAGCAATTCCCGGGAAAGCGTGATCATGCCTTCATCGCTCTCAGGTGTTATTCCGGTCAGCGCATCGATATGATCCGTGATATGCACCACCTGGTCCTGGTCCATCACGCACTTCATGTGATCGACCCTAATGCGACACTGTAGTGGGGGTGGAATTCCCATCACAACCGGAGATCGGTCTGGGGGTTGGTCGATCGCAGTGGGTTCAGGTGATCCCAGGTCACCCGGGTCGGTCGGTCATGCGCGCTTACGTCGTGCCGTGTGAAGTCATGACCTTCGCCCCGGAAATGGATGTCGCTAAGGGTGTACCGCTCTGGTTCCAACCCCAGAACAGGAACGGACGCCAGACATTCTCCGGAACTGGCCCGATGGCGGGCACCAGTGCCGACACCATGGCCCCCGCCCAGGCGTTCCTGTCCGCCAGGAGGATCAGGGCCGACGCGCACCGCCGAGACCGGAAGGAACCCAGGGATAGCGTCCTGACAAGCTGGCCGGAGCGCACATTCGGCATGGTTCGTGCGTTATCAGGAGTGCATGGAAAAGGAGACGGTGATCGAACGTACGATGTACGTGGAGGCTTCCCCGAGGACGATCTGGCGGGCACTGACCGAACCGGAGTTGACCAAGCTCTATATGGATGGCTGGATGATCCGGACCGATTGGAAGCGCGGAAAGCCGGTACGGTGGGAGGAACGGGTCGGCAATGACCTGGTGCAGCGCGCCAAGGGTACGCTGATGGCCAGTCTGCCCGCGCACCGCCTGCGGTTTACGCAACTGGCATTGGACAGCGGACTGCCGGACACGCCGGACAGCTACACCATGGTGGATATCAGCATGGAGGAGGAGCCGGACGGACGTACGCTGGTGAAGCTCTGGCATGGCGATTTCGCCGGCCTTCCCAACGATGTCCGCCGCGCCCGTGAGGCCGGCAGGCGGTGGGTGGAAGCCTTGGTGGGCCTGAAACGTGTGGCGGAGGAGGAGGAGGGACCACGGGCCGCCTAAGCGGTCAGATCCGCGCCTGGTAGGTGTAGAGGTCGAAGTACCGGCCTTCCTTCGCGATGAGTTCGGCATGTGTGCCGCGCTCGACGATGGTGCCCTGTTCCACCACCAGGATCTCCGTCGCCTGACGGATCGTGCTCAATCGGTGCGCGATCACGAACGTGGTCCGGTCCTTCACCAATGCGTTCAAGCTGCGCTGGATCAGGGCCTCGCTCTCGGTATCAAGGTTGCTGGTGGCCTCATCGAGCACCAGGATCCGCGGGTCGGCGAGCATGGCCCGGGCGATGGCCACACGCTGGCGTTGTCCGCCGCTGAGTTTCACGCCCCGCTCACCGATCACCGTGTCCAGTCCATCGGGCATCCGGTCCGTGAATTCGTTCACATGGGCCCCTTCGACCGCCCGCTTTACCTGATCCTCCGTGGCGTTCGGTCGTGGAAAGAGGATGTTGGCGCGGATCGTGCCCTCGAACAGGAAATCGTCCTGGAGCACCACTCCCAGGAATTGCCTGTAGCTCGATAGGCGCACTTCCGCCAGGTCGTGGCCATCGATAGTGACCCGGCCCGATGTGGGTTTCAGGAAACTGGCGGCCAGCCCGGCGATGGTGGTCTTGCCGCTGCCCGAGCTGCCCACCAGCGCGATCACGCTGCCGGCGTGCGCCTCGAACGAGATGCCGTGGAGCACCTCCTGGCCCTCCTCGTAGGCGAAATGCACATCGTCGAAGCGGATGTCGCCCTTCACCCGGTCCAAAACCACCGGCCGTTCCTCGGGCTTGTCCTCGGGCTCCATCCGCATCAGCTCCTCGGTGCGGTCGAGGCCGGCGAAGGCTTCCGTGAGCTGGCTGCCGATGTTGCTCATCTGCACGATCGGTGCGATCATGAAGCCGAGGTAGAGCATGAAGGCGAGGAAGTCGCCCACCGTGAGGTCGCCGCGGATGATCTGCCAGCCGCCGATCGCCATGATGCCTGCGCTGGCCAGGCCGAGCAGGAAGGTGCTGCTGCTGGTGATCATCGCCGTGGCGGTGAGGCTCTGCCTTACGTTCTCGAACAATCGCTGCACGCCGCGCTCGAACTCCAGGTTCTCCTGCAATTCGGCGTTGAAGCCCTTGATCACGCGCACGCCGTTCAGGGATTCCGTCAGACGCCCGGTCACCTCCGCATTGATCTGGCCCCGGGTCCGGAAGATGGGCCGGATACGACCGAAGGCCTTCAACGCGATGAAGGCGAACAGGCCCAGGGGCACCAGCGTGTACAGGGTCATCATGGGGCTGATCCGGATCAGCAGCACCAGGGAGAGCACGGCGGTGATCGTGCCGCCGACCAGTTGCACCAGGCCGGTGCCAACGAGGTTCCGCACGCCTTCCACATCCGTCATGATGCGGCTGACCAGCTCGCCGCTCTTCGTGCCGTCGAAGAAGCCGATGGGCAGGGAGAGCACCTTTTTCTGCACCCGCGTTCGGAGCTGGCTGATCATGGCCTGGGCCTCGACGCTGAGCAACTTCGTCAGCAGGAACGAGGTGATGCTCTGGATGATGATCGCCACCACGACCGCCGCCAGCAGCAAGCCCAGCAGCTGGAGGTCCTTGTTGGCGATGGCGTTGTCGATCATGTACTTCGAGGCGCCCGGCATCACCAGCCCCGCCAGTCGACTGATGGTGATGAGCACGAGCCCGATCAGCACATGGCGGCGCCGCGGCCAGATGTAGAGGCGGAAGGCCTCCTTGAACGGCATCCGGTGTTTCGGCCGGGGCAGGTCGGCCTGCGCCGCCCGCAGACGGGAGCGGGTGGCGTTCGGCGTGCGCTCGGCGCGGGCGGTGGGTGATCGGCGGAGGGCCAAGGGATCGTTCAATCGGGTGTGGACGACGCCCCAAAGGAACGCCTCCCGGACAAGGTGGACGAACAGGGTGTGCCGATCACTCTAACAAGTGGAGATCCACGGTCCGGAATTTTCGCCGGCGAAGGAACCGGATGGCTGTGTCCGGTGTATCGAAGCCCGCTTCACGTTTCGCGGATCGCGGAGAGGATGTAGTCCAAATGCGGTGGCTGCAGCCCTTGCACGCGGATCAGCGTGGCGATCTGCCCGCGGTGGTGCATGGCGTGGTAGTTCAGGTGCAGGGCGAGGTCGCGGAACTTCACGGCCATGGGCTTGCCGTCCGACTGGCGGGCGAAGTGCACGCCCTGCTCCAACTCCTCATCGCTCTTGCTTTCCACCAGCGCGATCCACTGGCCCACGCTCGACTTCCACCGTTGCTCCAGTTCCCCGATCGGGAACACCGGACCGAACCAGGTCAGGAGCGCATCGTCCTTCTCCTTCGTGATCCGGTTCATCCACTTGTCCTGTGCGGTGATGAGGTGGCTGAAAAGCTTCACCGCCTCATCCGGCTTGGGCAATTGCTGGATGGCCCCCAGTTGCTTCCGGTTGGCGCCATCGGTGTGGCGGAAGAGGTCGAGCAGGTGTTGCTTGAGCATGGGGGATGGTGATGGTGCGCTGGATCTCAATGGCGGAGATGGTTGTATTTCATCGCCATCTCACCGGGTTCTCGGCGATGTATTGCGCGATGCGTCCGTATTCGCCGCCCTGTCGGCGGATAGTGCGTTCATAGTAACCGCGTTGCCACAGTTGCGCCCCGTCGGTTCGGTTCAATCGGTTGATCTGTTTGGTCGTTTCGGATTTGAATGCGCCGAGGATCGCACCCAATGATCCCGGGCGAGGGCCATTTGCAAGGGTCGCTGCCGGGGCTTCTGTAGGGTCGACCCATTGGGTCGACGGTACAGGTGCATCGATGGCCGGTGGTGCCAGGATCAAGATCGCGTGGAAATGGTCGGGCATGATCTGAAATTGGTCAAGGCGGGCGTGCGGGAAATGATCAGGTATCGCCCGCCAGCATTCCTCCACGATGCGGCCAGTATCATTCAGTTCCATCCGGGCGTCAGCGCCGTGCCCGGCGATCCGTCCGAAGATCTCGCCACGTCGTTTCGCGCAGATGGTCACGAAGTACGCGCCGCGCGTATAGTCGCGATCGCGCAGGCGCGGGTGTTTGTGGAAGTGCGCAGCCATGCGCGAAGGTGGGAATGCTCCTGTTGGGTCGACCCAATGGGTCCACGGTACAGGTGGTGGGGAAGAGATCAGGCTTTTTTCATCAACGCCTCAATGATCCCCTTCGCCGCCACCGGGATCTTCGTCCCCGGCCCGTAGACGTCGAAGCAGCCGGCCTTCCTCAGAAAGTCGAAGTCGTTCGGTGGGATCACACCGCCGGCCACCACGAGGATGTCGGGGCGCTTCCAGGTCTCGCGCAACTCCTTGATCACCTCGGGCACCAGGGTCTTGTGGCCACCGGCGAGGCTGCTGATGCCGAGCACGTGCACGTCGTTCTCGATGGCCTGCTTGGCCACCTCCTGCGGCGTCTGGAACAGCGGGCCGATGTCCACGTCGAAGCCGATGTCGGCAAAGCTGGTGGCGATCACCTTGGCGCCGCGGTCGTGGCCGTCCTGGCCCATCTTGGCCACGAGGATACGCGGGCGGCGGCCCTCCTGCTTCGCGAACTTGTCGGCGAGGCGCATGGCCTCCTGCATCTCCGGGTCGTCCATGGCTGCTGCTGAATATACCCCGCTGATCGCACGCGGCACGGCGTGGTAGCGGCCGAATGCTTTTTCGAGGGCGTCACTGATCTCTCCGAGGGTGGCGCGGGCTCGGGCGGCGCGTACGGCGAGTTCCAGAAGGTTGGTATGCTGCGCAGGTCGTTGGTCCAAGGCCTCAGGTCCCAGGCCTGATGGCGATCCCGCGTCCGGCTTTGGATCTTGGACCTGAGACTTTGGACCCTTGGCCGCTTCGGCCAGCGCCTCCAACACCTCCTTCACCTTCCCCTCATCCCGCGCCTCCTTCATCTTCTTCAACCGCGCGACCTGCGACTCGCGCACCTTCGTGTTGTCCACCTCCAGCAGCTCGATGTCGGTCTTCTCCTCCGTCACGAAGGCGTTCACGCCGATGATGCGGTCCTGGCCGGTGTCGATGCGGGCCTGGCGTTTCGCGGCGGCCTCCTCGATGCGCAGCTTCGGCAGTCCGCTCTCGATGGCCTTCGCCATGCCGCCGAGTTCCTCCACCTCCTGGATGTGCGCCCAGGCCTTGTGTGCGAGCTCGTGGGTGAGACATTCCAGGTAGTAGCTGCCGCCGAGCGGGTCGATGAACTTCGTGATGCCGCTCTGCTTCTGCAGGTAGAGCTGGGTGTCGCGCGCGATCTTGGCGCTGAAGTCGGTGGGCAGTGCGATGGCCTCGTCCAGCGAATTGGTGTGCAACGATTGCGTGCCACCCAGCGCCGCTGCCAGGGCTTCTACCGTGGTGCGCGCCACGTTGTTGAAGGGGTCCTGCGCGGTGAGGCTCCAGCCGCTGGTTTGGCAATGGGTGCGCAGCGCGAGGCTCTTCCTGTCCTTCGCGCCGGCCTCGTGCAGCAATTTCGCCCAGAGCAGCCGCCCTGCACGCATCTTGGCCACTTCCATGAAAAGGTCCATGCCGATGCCCCAGAAGAAGCTGATGCGCGGCGCGAACGTGTCGACGTCGAGCCCCGCCGCGATGCCGGTGCGCACGTACTCGATGCCGTCGGCCAGCGTGTAGGCGAGCTCCAGGTCGGCCGGGGCGCCGGCCTCGTGCATGTGGTAGCCGCTCACGCTGATCGAGTTGAACTTCGGCATCCGAGCGGCGCAATAGGCGAAGATGTCGGCCACGATGCGCATGCTCGGCCCCGGCGGATAGATGTAGGTGTTGCGCACCATGAACTCCTTCAGGATGTCGTTCTGGATGGTGCCCTGCAACTGCTCCGGCTTCACGCCCTGCTCCTCTGCTGCGACAATGAAGAAAGCCATGATGGGCAGCACGGCGCCGTTCATGGTCATGCTCACGCTCATCTTGTCGAGCGGGATGCCGTCGAAGAGGATCTTCATGTCCTCCACGCTGCTGATCGCCACGCCGGCCTTGCCCACGTCGCCCTTCACGCGCGGGTGGTCGCTGTCGTAGCCGCGGTGTGTGGCCAGGTCGAAGGCGACGCTGAGGCCCATCTGCCCGGCGGCGAGGTTGCGGCGGTAGAAGGCGTTGCTCTCCTCGGCCGTGCTGAAGCCCGCGTACTGGCGGATGGTCCAGGGCCGCGCGGTGTACATGCTCGCGTAGGGTCCGCGGAGGTAGGGGGGAGCGCCCGCGCCGAAATTCAGGTGTTCGAGGTCGTTGGTGTCGACGGGGGTGTAGAAGGACCGGAGGGGGATCTCCTCGCGATTCGGAATGTCGGCTATAGGCTTCAGGTTGCTGGCCCCAAGCTGATGCGCGGATAAGCCGGCATGCTGCTTGAGGCTTGAGGCGATCGTTGATGTAAGCTGTTCCACCGTGTAGCTCCCCCCCAGCGGATCGGCCACACGGGCAAGGAAGCTCTCATCGCGCAGCAGGTTGTGGATGTTCCGGACGACCCGTCGCGCCAGCGCATCGCCTTCCGGCAGTTCGGGGGTGGGGATGGTGAGCCCGTCGCAACCGCCGGTGATCGCGGCGACGGCCTGCAGCGTGGCACGGATCAGGTTGTCGTAGGGAGATGGTTGCGGCTCGATCGGGGCCAACACGGGATCGATCGTGGGGTAGGTGAGCACCGCCTGGACCCAGGTATTGTGCGAGCAGTCATGCTCCGGTTCGAACGCATCCACGACGGCGGCCCAGGCTTCACGGAAGGCGCGCAGGCGGGCGGCTTCCAGGAAAAGGTCATCGCCCAGGTGCAGGCGGAACTGGATGCGGGCGCAGGCATCGTCCACTGCATATCCTTGAGCGATCAGGTGCTGGAGGATGGATCGGCCTTGATCGAGAGCGTCTGCTGAAGGTTGAAAGCTGAAGCTGGAAAGATGAAACGCGTTGTCGCTGATGCTAAAGAGGCGGACGCGCGGGTATTTCGCGATGCGCTCTCTCAGCGTGCTTACATCGGCATCATGAGACAGCCCAAGGCAAAGGCTCAGCTCCTCGGGTGCGACACCTTGTTGGTTCGCGCTGTCGAGCAGCAGCACGAGCAGGTTCGCGTCGCCGTCCACCTGCAGGTCGATCCCGGCGAGCAGGACGTCATCGAGCACGGGGGAGAGCTCCGACAGATGACCGTAGATCTCCACGCCGTCGGCGCCACCCATCAGGCCTTCGAGCAGCTTGTCGTTGGCGTCGGCATCGGTGGCGTCCACGCCGATGGTGGCGCGCCAGGGGTTGCCGGTGCGCTTCACGCCACGCCGCCAGGAGGATGCCGGCTTTACGTCCTCCCGTGTCGCGAAGGGCCGCAGCCGTTGGCCGTCCACCTCCACTTCGATGGTCGCCGGGTCACGGTCCTTGAGTTCCTTGCGGATCAGCGCCTCCCATTGGTCACGGCCCAGCGCGGGGAAGGCGTCGAACAGGTGCTCGCTCATGTGGCGAAGATCGGCACTGGCCGGAGCATGGTCCCGCGGCGTGACCTGAAGCTCGATGCTCAACGGCCTCAGGCGTTGACGAACTTTGGGCTTCCGGGCCAACACTGGGGCCATGATCGATGACAAGACCTGCACGCATGCCAGAAGCCGACGCTCTGCAAGCCACCCGGGACTATTTCCAGGGTGACGAGCTGGCGGCCACGACCTGGCTGCGTAAGTATGCCTTGCGTGATGGGGAGGGTGAACTGGTCGAGCGCACGCCCGCGGACATGCACCGGCGAATGGCGAAGGAATTCGCGCGGGTGGAGGCAAGCCATGCACCCGTGCCCGCGAAGAAGAAGGCGCTCCTTTCGCCCTACGGCCAGCAACGCGGACCGCTGGACGAAGCCCGCATTTTCGACCTGTTCGATGGGTTCCGGCAGGTGGTGCCCCAGGGCAGTGTGATGGCCGCGCTGGGCGATCCCTTCCGGCTGGCGTCGTTGAGCAATTGCGTGGTGCTACCCCCGCCGTTCGATTCCTATGGCGGCATCCTGTATACCGACCAGCAGCTGGCGCAGTTGTGCAAGCGGCGTTGTGGTGTCGGCTTCGACCTGAGCACGTTGCGACCCCTCGGCACACCCGTGCGCAACGCCGCCCGGAGCAGCACCGGTGCGGTCTCGTTCATGGACCGCTACAGCCACACCGTGCGGGAGGTGGCGCAGCTCGGCCGGCGCGGCGCGTTGATGCTCACCCTGGACATCGCCCATCCCGACGTCGCCGCGTTCATAGCCAGCAAGCAGGACCTCACCAAGGTCACCGGCGCGAACATCAGCGTGCGGATCACCGATGCGTTCATGGAGGCTGTTGAGAAGGATGGACCGTTCACCCTGCATTGGCCGTTGGACGCGGAAGATCCCGTTGTGCGGCGCGAGGTCCGCGCGCGCGAGCTGTGGGACCTGCTCGTACGTTGCGCCCACCACACCGCCGAGCCCGGCCTGCTGTTCTGGGACCGGCACCATCGCTATTCCACCTCGTCGGTGTATCCCGGCTTCCGCAACGCGGGTACCAATCCCTGCAGCGAGATCGCCATGCAGGGCGGCGACAGCTGTCGCCTGATGGCGCTGGACCTGATGGGCTTCGTCAGCGATCCCTTCACTGCATCAGCGCGGTTCGATCACACGCGTTTCGCCGAGGTGACCTACGAGGCGATGCGCCTGATGGACGACCTGGTCGATCTGGAGCTGGAAGGGATCGACCGCATCCTGGAGAAGATCGCCGCCGACCCCGAACCGGAAGTCGTGAAGCAGGTGGAGCGGGAGACCTGGATACTTCTCCGCGATATGGGCCGGAAGGGACGCCGCACCGGGCTCGGCTTCACCGGCCTGGCCGATGCGCTGGCCGCCCTGGGCCTGAAGTATGACAGCGATGCAGCTTGCGGGACCACCGAGGCGATCCTGCGTACCAAGTGCCGGGCCGAGTTCGATTGCAGCATCGACCTGGCCATCGAGCGGGGCGCGTTCGACGGTTTCGATCCGGCGGTCGAGGCGACGTCCGAATTCGTTCAGATGCTCCAAGAGGAATTCCCCGATGTGCACGAGCGCATGATGGAGCACGGTCGGCGCCACATCAGCCTGAGCACGGTGGCCCCGACGGGAAGCATCAGTTTGCTCACCCGCACCAGCAGCGGCATCGAGCCGGTGTACCGCTTGGAATACGTGCGGCGTAGGAAGATCTCCGAGCAGACCGCGAATGATGACGCCACGTTCGTGGATGCCCTGGGCGATCGCTGGGAGGAGTTCACCGTGAAGCATCCGGGCTTGGAGCAATGGATGTCCGTTGCGGGTGAACAGGATCCGGCGAAGAGCCCATATGCCGGTGCCACCGCCGCGGAGATCGCGTGGGAGCACCGCATCCGACTGCAGGCGATCGTGCAGAAGTACACGACCCACGCGATCAGCAGTACGATCAACCTGACGGAGGATACGACCGTGGAACGCATCGGCGCGATCCTATTGGAGGCGTGGAGATCGGGCGTGAAAGGGATCACGATCTACCGCGACGGTTCGCGCAGCGGTGTGCTGGTGGAGGCGAAGCACGCGACGGACGTCAGGCCGCCGGAGCACAGGCCGGACGTGCTGGAGGCGGACATCCTGCGGTTCATGAACGGCGATCAGCCCTGGCTCGCCGTGGTGGGCCTGTGGAACGGACGTCCGTATGAGATCTTCACCGGTCGCGCTGAGGAAGCCTTCGACCTGCCGCTCGAAGTGACGCAGGGTAAGGTGGTGAAGCACTTCCCCCAGATCGGCCCAGCCAAGCGGTACGACCTTGTCTATACTGAAGTGAACGGCCGCAAGGTCACCGCGGAAGGCCTCAGCCGTGCTTTCGACCGCGAGTTCTGGAACTACGCCATCCTGATCAGTGGACTGCTGCGCCAGGGGATACCGGTGGCGGAGGTCGTTGAGCTGACTACCCGCCTGCATCTAAAGGACCGCAGCCTGAACAACTGGAAGAACGGCGTGGTGCGGGCGCTACGGCGCTACATCCCGGAGGGCACGGCAGCGATCGGCGAGGCCTGCCCGGAGTGTGGGGCCACCGACCAGCTCTATTACGAGGAAGGCTGTATGAAGTGCATGCACTGTGGTGCGGCCATGTGCCAGTGACGCAGCGTTCCAATGTGTCGTGACATTGGTCACTGCTTGGTGGGTAGGCACCGACGGACCTTTGTATCGTGGATCGGAGGCATTGCCGATCACCCAAAGACAACGCACCATGAAAGTCAAACAGATCTATACCGGATGCCTGGCCCACGCCGCCTATTATCTGGAGAGCAACGGGGAGGCCGCGATCTTCGACCCGCTGCGTGAAGTGCAGCCCTACATCGATCGTGCGAAGGCCGACGGGGCTGCGATCAAGTATGTGTTCGAGACCCATTTCCATGCGGACTTTGTCAGCGGTCACCTCGACCTGGCCAAGAAGACCGGCGCCAAGATCGTGTACGGACCCACCGCGAAGCCCGGCTTCGAGGCCATCGTGGCCGAGGACGGCCAGGTGTTCGAAGTCGGTGGCGCCAAGGTGAAGGTGATCCACACGCCGGGCCATACGATGGAGAGTTCGTGCTATCTGCTGATCGATGAGGAGGGCAGGGAGCATGGGATCATCACTGGCGACACGCTCTTCATCGGCGACGTCGGCCGGCCGGACCTGGCGCAGCACGTGATCGCCGACCTCACCGAGGAGAAGTTGGCGAACCATCTTTTCGATTCACTGCGCAACAAGATCATGCCCCTGAGCGACGACCTGATCGTGTACCCGAACCACGGGGCAGGCAGTGCCTGCGGAAAGATGATGGCGAAAGAGACCACCGACACGCTCGGGCATCAGAAAAGGACCAACTATGCCCTGCGCCCGGACATGACGCGCGAGGAATTCGTGAAGGAACTGCTGACGGGATTGACCACGCCGCCAGGGTATTTCCCGAAGAACGTGCTCATGAACATCCAGGGGTACGAAAGTCTCGATACCATCATGGACCGTGGCAAACGTGCGCTGGACCCAAAGGAGTTCGAAGTGGTGGCCAATGAGGAGATGCCGCTGATGATCGACACGCGGGAGGCGGCCGACTTTGCGAAGGGCTTCATCCCGAACAGCATCAACTTCGGACTGGAAGGGAACTTCGCCATGTGGATCGGAGAGATGGTACCGGACCTGAAGCATCCCATCCTGTTGATCACGTACCCGGGCCAGGAAGAGGAGGCGATCATCCGCCTGAGCCGCGTGGGCTATGACAACACCATCGGCTACCTGAAGGGTGGGTTCGACGCTTGGAAGGTCTCCGGCAAGGAGGTCGACAGCGTGAAACGCATCAGCGCCGCAGAGTTCGCGCGTGAATTCCGCGAAAAACCGCTCGTGATCGATGTGCGCAAGAAGAGCGAGTACGACTCGCAGCACGTGGAGGGGGCGGTGAACATCCCCTTGAACCGGATCAACCAGCACCTCGCGGAGATCCCGAAGGACAAGCCCATCATCCTGCATTGCCAGGGTGGCTACCGCAGCATGATCGCCGCCTCCCTGTTGAAGCAGCGGGGGTGGGACGATCTCGTGGACGTGGAGGGTGGCTTCGGCGCGATCAGCCAGATGGACGTGCCCACCACCGCATACGTGGCACCGACCACGTTGCTTTGAAGGAGCATTTCCAACAGGGCTAGTTTACAATGCTTCCTTTTAGAGGTGCGGTCATACCCTGTTCGGCGATCGACATGGTCGCAGGCCGGAGATGAGCAACAAGGCCACACCCAAAGGCAATAGGGCCGAAGCAATGACCATGTGCAAGTAGTGTCCGGGGATCAGGCCCTGACCCATCCAGAACAGCGTACCCTGAAGGAAAAGCATGCCCTCCGTGGCGACCGTCCCTGCGATCACCAGGACCAGGCTCGTGCGAACGAGGTGAAGGTCGCTACGAAGCCATTCCTGCTGGATGGCATAGGCCAGCATTAGCATCGTCATCAGGCCCAAGGTGTTCAGGTGGACGAAGCCCATGACGAAATGCCGGATGGTCAGGGCCATGCGGGCCAAGACGGGAACGGCGACCGCGCCTTGGACAAGGACCTTCAGGGCCATTGCCATAAGCGCGATACCAATGGTCCAACGGCTCCACTTGGCCAGTTGAGCATGGGCTGCTAGGCGTTGTGCCCAAATGATCCGTAGGGTGCGCAGTGTGGCCCAAAGCTGAAGGACCACACCAATGGTCACGGTCGTGAATACGGCAGGATGGGGTTCCGACCAGGCGATGGCCAAGGCATAGGTGAGCACCGCTGAGACCGTCCAAAGGGTAAGGGTCAGGTGGTCGAATCTCATGTTCATGCCACGGCCCTCCGCCCAGCGCGTACCGATGGCCATGGCCGCGAACCAGAACCAACCATTGAATTGGAAGTGCAGGAAGAATTGCACAGCCCAATAGTAGAATTCCATGCCACTTGAGCCGACCAGCACGAAGGGACCGACCACCCATGCCCCCAAGGTGGAAAGCACGAAGAACAGGATGGCCAGCCGGGCAAGTGGCCGGCTTCCATTCGTGGGCCATTGCATGGTCGCGCGCCAGAGGATCGCCAGTAGAAAATAGGCCAGGACCATTTGGATCATGGACGCCGTGATCGGCACCACGCCATGGCCTTGGAGCGGAAAGCCGATGAGCATGATGAACACCATCGATTGCAACATGACCAACAGGACGCGCACTTTTCGACCGAACCGTTGCATACCACTCTCATGCAACATAACGGCCGTGGCACCGATGAACATCCATCCGAAAAGGGCAGTGTGCGAATGACTTTCAAGCCACGGGCGAAAACGCACGAAGGGCAATTCCGCCACATACATCACACGCAGCATAGTGCCGATCGATCCGGCCACCAACAGGTTCGACAAGGCGATCAAGAACCAGGTGCGGGGCTTTGAAAGCGCTTCCATGAAGGTCGTGGAGGTTCGATCGGTCATCGATCAGGTGATCGGGTGACAAACGTCATATATTGGACAGATCTGTCCGCTGACTTTTGTCACCAACTCCTCAAACCGTTCCATCGCCATGAAGATCATGAAGTATGATATCGGCACGATCCTCGCTGGATCGTTCTTCCTCCTATTCTTCGCATGCGGAGGAGGAGGGGAGGCCCCTTCAGGACCTCCGGGTACCAGCGGAGCGCCTCCGAGCACGGATGCGGTATCATCGAAGTCGGCCGTCCTGATGATCGCCGATGCCGATATCACGCTTGGGGCGATCGATAGTGGAATGGTGGATGCTGGAAAGGCCATCTATGACATGAAGTGTCAAGCTTGCCATAGTACGGGGCCGAACCGCGTGGTGGGACCTGGATGGGCCAAGATCCTGGACCGGCGCAAGCCCGCATGGATCATGAACATGATACTGCACACCGAGGCCATGCTGGAGGTAGACCCCACGGCGCAGAAGGCGCTCGAGGAATGCCTCGTCCGCATGCCCAACCAAGGGCTGTCCAAGGAGGAAGGACGCAAGGTCCTGGAGTTCATGCGCACACTTTGACCAGAAACGAGACCCCGAAACGATCACTTCCATGAAACGTCCTTTGTTAATGACCGGAGGGATTCTGGCCGCTGTAGGGTCCGGGTTCTTCCTGATGAACGCGCTTCCTTCCTGCAAGCCCAAGACCACGCAGGCCATGGTCACTGGCAACGCTGCGGAAAAGGTCTATGTCAAGCCCGGGTCGTATGACGAATTCTATGATTTCGTCAGCGGTGGCTTCAGCGGCCAGATGTCCGTGTACGGTCTGCCATCGGGCCGTTTGTTGCGACGGATCCCCGTCTTTTCGCAAGACCCGGAGACGGGATATGGCTATAGCGAGGAGACCAAGCCCATGTTGATGACCTCGCACGGGTTCATCCCGTGGGATGATGCCCACCATCCTGAAATGTCAATGACCGATGGGTCCCACGACGGGAAGTGGGTGTTCATCAACGGCAATAACACGCCCCGCGTGGCCTTGATCGATCTGACCACCTTCCGCACCAAGAGCATCATCGAGATCCCGAACAGCGCTGGGAACCACTCCTCGCCGTTCTCCACGCCCAACACCGAGTACGTCGTGGCGGGTACCCGGTTCAGCATACCCATGGGCACGGACGCCGAACGTGATGTGCCGATCGACAGCTATAAGGCCAATTTCAAGGGCACGGTGAGCTTCATCCATCCCGAAAAGGAAACGGGAAAGATGTCCATCGCGTTCCAGATCAAAACGCCCGGCATCGACTTCGATCTCGCGCATAGCGGGAAGGGTCCTTCAGAGGGATGGATGTTCTTCAGTTGCTACAACACGGAAAAGGCCCATAGCCTGCTGGAGGTCAATGCCAGTCAGAACGACAAGGACTTCATCATGGCCGTGAATTGGAAGAAGGCCGAACAGTACGCGAAGGAGGGAAGAGGCAAGAAGGTCGCAGGCAAGTATTATTCGAACTGGTGGAACGGATCTACCCATTCCGCGGAGAACACCACGTACAATGAGGTATTGCAGTTGGACCCGGTCGAGTTGGGCGACCTGATCTACTTCATGCCGTGTCCTAAATCACCGCATGGCTGTGACGTGGACCCCAGTGGTCGGTATATCGTGGGAAGCGGGAAGCTCGCCGCCCTTTTGCCCGTATTCTCCTTCGAGAAGATCCAAGCGGCCATTGCGGCCAAGGACTACGAGGGTGAATATGACGGGATCCCCGTCCTGAAGTATGAAAGCGTGCTCCATGGGGAAGTAAAAAAGCCCGGCCTGGGTCCGCTCCATACCGAATTCGACGGGAATGGCAACGCCTATACGTCGATGTTCGTGAGCTCAGAGATCGTCAAGTGGAACCTGGAAAGCTTGGAAGTGCTGGACCGCATCCCGACCTATTACAGCATTGGGCATCTATCCATTCCGGGTGGCGACAGCAGGACGCCGTATGGCAAATACGTGATCGCCTATAACAAGATCACCAAGGACCGCTACCTGCCTACTGGTCCGGAATTGACGCAATCCGCGCAGTTGTACAGTATCGAAGGTGATAAAATGGAGTTGTTGCTCGATTTTCCGACCACCGGTGAGCCGCATTACGCTCAAGCCACCCCGGCGGAACCCATCCGCGAGCGTTCGGTGAAGTTCTTCCGCCTTGAGGACAACATGCATCCCTTCGCGGCGAAGGGAGAGAAGGAGACCAAGGTGGAGCGCCGGGGCAAGGAGGTTCATGTTTGGATGACCACGATCCGTTCTCATTTCACGCCGGACAACATCGAAGGCGTTAAGATGGGTGACGATGTCTATTTCCACGTGACCAACCTGGAGCAGGATTGGGATGTGCCTCACGGGTTCGCGGTGATCGGTGCCGGCACAGCAGAGCTTCTGATCATGCCCGGTGAGACCCAGACCTTGAAGTGGACACCCGATCGGATCGGCGTGCAGACCTTCTACTGCACGGATTTTTGCTCGGCGCTCCATCAGGAAATGCAGGGTTATATCCGCGTTTCCCCGGCAGGGAGCAATGTGACGCTGAAAGCTTCCACTTCGAGCGTTGATGCGAGCTAGTGGATGAACGATGATGCCATCCGACACCTTGGAGCAGGCCATCCTCCCCAAGGTGCCGGATGCGCTTGATAAGATCCCCGCAACGCATGAGGCCCATTTCGCGCATCATGATCGCCATCTCCGCGCTGGCCTTGCTGGTGCTCCTGTTCGTGCCCATCTGGCGCATCGACCTGACCGCTCCACAATATCCGGAGGGCATGACCATGCAGATACATGCCGATCACTTCTCCGGTGATGTGGAGAAGATCAATGGATTGAACCACTACATCGGAATGGCGCATATCGAGAACGATATGTTCCCGGAGTTCACCTATCTCCCCAAGGTGATCGTGGCCCTCAGTGTACTGGGGTTGGTCGCCTCCCTCTGGGGGAAACGCATCCTGTTGGTCCTTGGCTTGATTACGCTGACCCTTTTCGGACTGTGGGCCCTCTACGATATGTATACCTGGGGATACCACTACGGTCACGATCTTGATCCGCATGCGGCCATCAAGATCGAAGGCATGGCATACCAACCTCCACTGATCGGTCACAAACAGTTGCTCAACTTCAACGCGTGGTCCGCTCCGGACATCGGCGGATGGGTGCTCTTCGGCGTGATGGGTCTCCTGGCCGGCGTGTATTTCCTGGAATGGCGCGAACTGCGCAGGAAACGGTCCAAGACCTGAACCATGCACATCATGGCCCGCTCTCTCGCTCTTTGTGCGCTCCTGTTCGCTGTCCTTGGGTCCTGCGGTCAACAGACACCGCATATCGACCTGGGCGAAGTGGAGTGTGCGCACTGCCGAATGAACGTCTCCGATCCTCGATTTGCTGCCGTCATCATGACCACCAAAGGCCGGCAGTATTCCTTTGACGGACCCGAATGCATGGTCTCCTTCGTGACGCAGGGGTCGCTGCCCGAAGCGGAGGTCGCTCAATGGTACGTGTCGGATTTCGAGCACCCAAGCGTCCTTCTCGATGCCACGAAGGCCCTCTATGTCCATGGCCCCGCTTTCCGCAGCCCGATGCGTGGCGATGTTGCGGCGTTCGCCAGCAAGGTGGACCGCGACAAAGCCGTCAAGGATCTTGGTGGTGATCCCATGGACTGGCCGGACGCCAGGAAGCAACTGGCCCGGTGAAGCGCCTGTTCGCCACTGTCGTTCCGTTCATCCTGTTCGTCGCGACCATGATGGCGCGAGTGGTCCCCCATGCCGCCAACGGTGCGGTGCCACTGACGCAGCGTCTGAAGGAGGCACTGCCCGGTGATACCATACTGGTCAGTGGTGAAGTGCGTGAAGGGACCTTGACCATCGATCGTCCCATGGCACTGATCGGTGCGGCGGGTGCCGTCATCGATGGTGATGATGCGGGGGATGTGGTGGTGATCACGGCAGATGACGTAACGGTGCAGGGGTTCACCGTGCGCGGGAGCCGGATCAGCGATATGCACGACAACGCGGGGATCAAGGTGCTGGATCGCGCACGGGCCCATATCGTGGATAATTTCCTGGACGGTTGTTTCTTCGGGATCTACCTGAGCGGGTCCCGCGACGCGGTCGTGCAAGGCAATCGCGTGGTGGGACATCCTCAACGGGAGAACAGGATGGGCAATGGCATCCACCTTTGGCATTGCCACAACGTCCGCATCCTAGACAACTTGGTCCGCGATCACCGCGACGGGATCTATTTCGAATTCGTCACGGATACGCGCATCGAGCGCAATAAGAGCCTTAACAACCTGCGGTATGGCCTGCATTTCATGTTCTCCAACAGGAACGCTTATTCCTACAATAGGTTCCAGGACAATGGGGCGGGGGTCGCCGTCATGTACTCCCATCACATGGAGATGCGCCACAATCGTTTCCTTTCGAACCGGGGCGCCAGTTCCTATGGTCTGCTCTTGAAGGAGATCAATGATGGGGTGCTGGAGGACAACGAATTCGCGGACAATACCACCGGTCTGCTGGTGGACGGTTGCAACCGGTTCAGGATAGTGGACAATTCCTTCCGAGCCAACGGCTGGGCCTTGCGGTTGTTCGCCAATGCCACGGCATGCGTCATTACCCGCAATCTTTTCGTTGGCAACACCTTTGATCTCAGCACGAATGGCGATCTGATGCTCAACGACATCAATGGGAACTATTGGGATCGATACGTGGGTTACGATCTGGACCGGGATGGCTATGGGGATGTACCCTATCGTCCCCTCGGTTTTTTCGGGCTTTTGGTGGAACGGATGCCCTACGCCATGGTGTTCTCGCGGAGCCTGCTCGTGGCCCTGTTGGACCAAGCGGAGCGACTGATCCCCACGCTTACGCCCCTGGCGATGAAGGACGACCATCCGCTCATGCGCATGCCCAATGGATAGGATCGCGTTCACGGGTGTGGGCAAGCGGTACGGCCCGACGTGGGCGCTGCGCCATGTGGATGCGGTGTTCCGCGCCGGTGAAGTGGTGATGGTGATCGGTCCGAACGGTTCGGGAAAGACCACCCTGATCAAATGCCTCCTCGGTCTGGTGCATCCCACGGAAGGCGCGATCACCTTGGACGGAAAGATCATCGGCGGCGATCCATCGTATCGCACGGTCATCGGCTATATGCCACAGATCTCGCAATTCCCCGCTGCCCTCACCATCGGTCAGTTGTTCCATATGATGCAGGATATACGGGGGCTTGGGCCGGCGGAAGTGGACGATACCCTCATCAAGGAGCTCGGGCTGGACACTCAGCTGAACAAGCGCTTGTCGGCGCTGTCGGGTGGCACCGAGCAAAAGGTCAGCGCGGTGCTGGCCTTCCGCTCCCGGCCGAGCATACTGGTGATGGATGAGCCTACGGCGGGGCTGGATCCCCTGGCGGCGCGGACCGTTCTGCGCCATGCCGATCGGGTCAGGAACGAGGGAGGAACGGTGTTGGTCACGTCCCACCTGATGGAGGAGGTGGAAGCGTTGGCGGATCGCGTGGCCTATATCCAGGACGGCTCACTGCGGTTCCTGCTCCCCATGAAAGAGATCTTCCAGGCCACTGGGGAGGACCGCCTATCCCGCGCCATACCCGTTCTATTGTCCAAAACCGTTCCGGTGTGATCAAGGTGTTCAAATACACATTGATCGATCTGGCACGCAACCGGGCCATGTTGGGCTATGCCCTGTTGCTGCTGCTTGTTTCAGAAGGGCTGTTCCAACTGGAGGGCGATCCGATGAAGGCCTTTCTCGGCTTGGTGCAGGTCGTGATCGCGCTCGTGCCTTTGATCGCCATGCTGTTCACCATCGTCTACGGATATGATGTGCTGGAATTCACCCAATTGCTCGCTGTGCAGCCCATTGGCCGCAGTGCCATCCTCGGAGGGCAGGTACTCGCGCTTTCCGTTTCCCTGCTGTTGGCACAGGGCTTTGGCTTGGGTCTTCCCCTCCTCGTGCACTTCCCCACGCGGGTCGCATTGGTATTGACGGTCACCGGTTCAGCGCTCGTTCTGGTCTTTTCGGCTTTGGGCACGCTCATCGCCCTGTCCCAGCGGGAGAAGGCGAGAGGCGTCGGCATCGGTCTGGGCGTATGGTTCGTCTTCGTATTGGTGTACGATGCATTGCTGATGTGGCTGATGTTCGCCCTAAGCGACCGCCCGATCGAACCCTGGGTCGTGCCGCTTGCGGCACTGGATCCGATCGACCTGGCGCGCATCATGGTGATGCTCGAGGTGGACCTGGCAGCCATGATGGGCTACAGCGGTGCCCTATACAAGGAGTTCTTCGGTTCGACCGGTGGCATGGCGGTGGCTCTCGGGACCCTGATGCTCTGGATAGTCGTGCCCATTGCTTTCGCGTTCAGGACCTTTCGGGGCAAGGACCTGTGAAGACCAAGTGTGTCGGATGTCTTCGATCGAAATACTGATCGCCGTCATACTCCGATCCGAACAAACGGACAATTTTGTCCGACAAGGAACTACCACCACTTATGAGAGACCGAACAACCATGCGCGAGTTGCTTCCCCTATTCGCCCTGCCCCTGATGATCGCTTGCCAGAGCGGAGAGGGTGATCAGGACCTGTCCGCCGCCTCGGCGGTTCCAGGATCCCTCGGAGGCGGCCAATCCACCGTGGTCGACAACGAAAGCCAAAAGAACGTCGTCCAGATCGCAGTCGCTTCACCGGACCACAGGACGCTGGTGGCGGCAGTGCAACATGTGAATTACGAGGATGTGCTCGTCAACGCCGGCCCGTTCACGGTCTATGCGCCCACCGACGCGGCGTTCAATGCCCTGCCTGCCGGTACGCTGGACGAGTTGATGAAGCCCGAGAACAAGGAAAAGCTGGAGAACATCCTTGAGTACCATGTGGCCTTGGGGGTCCTGAAGCCTGAAAGCATGAAGAACGGCATGCACATGGGCATGGCGAACGGGGACAATGTGATCTATACGGTGACAGATGATGGCACGGTGATGATCAATGACGCGAAAGTGCTCGGCTCGGTGCCGGCCTCGAACGGCCTTGTCGTAGTGATCGACAAGGTGCTATTGCCCCCGGCGAAATAGATCCACGCATCGTACTGTCCATACTGCCGTGTGGATGGTGAAAGACAGCAGAGGCGTCCACGGGGCGCCTTTGTTGTGCGGAATGGGAAGTGGTCAACACCGGAACGATGCTCCGGGAAGGTCCATTTGAGTGGCCAGGTCGTTCATGGAGGTCGCTTCGAGCATGTTCCGCAGTTCTTCGCGCACGGCCATGAAACGGTCGTGCAGAGCACAGGGCTTGTCGGCGGAACAATGCGGAAGACCCAGACCGCAGGCAGTGTATATCGCATCGCCATCGATCACTGAAACGATGTCCGACAAGAGCACGTTCTTTGCCTGGGCCCGTGGCAGGGCGAAGCCCCCTCCGGGTCCTTTGGTCGAGGAAACTAGACCTGCGCGGGCGAGCTTCTGCAGCACTTTGGATGTGAACGCGACCGGTGAGGCCGTCTTGCTGGCCACCTGATCGAGCGTGACGCGTTGCCCCTCGGCAGTGGCCCTGGCGATGCAGATCATCGCACGGATGCCGTATTCACAGGCCCTTGAGAACATGTTCGAAAGTTCAATGCGAAGTTCGGCACGAAGGGAATGCTTTCCACGCCTATCGGCGCTGACCAGCATCAAGGAACTCGGACCGGCGATTGCCCTACCGGACCAACACATCCTCCAACCATGTCGATCACCGAGAACGCCGACGCTATTTTCCATTCTGCCTTGTTGAACGAGGAGATGCCACCGATGATCGACATGAGCAACACCGGCCGACTTTGCGAAGGGCTTCATCCCGAACAGCATCAACTTCGGACTGGAAGGGAACTTCGCCATGTGGATCGGAGAGATGGTACCGGACCTGAAGCATCCCATCCTGTTGATCACGTACCCGGGCCAGGAAGAGGAGGCGATCATCCGCCTGAGCCGCGTGGGCTATGACAACACCATCGGCTACCTGAAGGGTGGGTTCGACGCTTGGAAGGTCTCCGGCAAGGAGGTCGACAGCGTGAAACGCATCAGCGCCGCAGAGTTCGCGCGTGAATTCCGCGAAAAACCGCTCGTGATCGATGTGCGCAAGAAGAGCGAGTACGACTCGCAGCACGTGGAGGGGGCGGTGAACATCCCCTTGAACCGGATCAACCAGCACCTCGCGGAGATCCCGAAGGACAAGCCCATCATCCTGCACTGCCAGGGTGGCTACCGCAGCATGATCGCCGCCTCCCTGTTGAAACAACGGGGGTGGGACGATCTCGTGGACGTGGAGGGCGGCTTCGGTGCGATCAGCCAGATGGACGTGCCCACCACCGCGTACGTGGCGCCGACCACCCTGTTGTGAGCGGAAGTGCAGTTGGATGAGCAGGCGACGCCCGGCCATTGTGCCGGGCGCCGTCGTTCCAGGGGATCCTGATCGATCGTCGCCTCGGATCGGTGATGCCCTACCTTCGCCGTTCAACCTCCGGAACATGCAGATCACCAAGAATGCCGTCGTCACTTTCCATTATGCCCTGTCGAACGAGGACGGACAATTGCTCGACACTTCGCATGGCCATGAACCGTTCGCGTACCTGCATGGAACGGGAATGATCGTTCCCGGCCTGGAGGAGGAATTGGAAGGCCGGCAGGTGGGCGACAAGTTCAAGGCGGTGGTACCCCCGGCGAAGGGTTACGGTGACTTCAACATGCAATTGCTCCAGCAGGTGCCATTGGACAAGTTCGGGGAGCAGACCGTGGAGACCGGCATGCAGTTCCAGGCCGGACAACACGGCATTTTCACGGTGAAGGAGGTGAAGGATGGGAAGGTCCTGCTCGATGGCAACCATCCATTGGCCGGGGTCACGCTCAAGTTCGACGTCGAGATCACCAACGTGCGCGAGGCCACGCCCGAGGAGCTATCGCACGGACATGTGCATGGCGAGGACGGTCACCATCACTGAAGAGGGGGCGCGTACGTTCCACGAGGGATAGCTCCCTGAGCTATTTCTCAGGCACCAGCAGGAAGATCTCCTCGTCCTTTCGTTTCATGAGGTAGCGCTCTCGGGCGAACTTCTCCAGCAGGGCCTTGTCGCTGGTGAGTTCGTGCAACTGTTCCCGCGTACCGATGATCTGGTCCTGGTACCACGTTTTCTCGGTGCGCATCTTGCCCAATTGCCGGCGCAGCTTGTACATGGTCCACAGGTCGTACTCGTCGAACAGCGCGATCCAGGCGAAGAGCACGAGCAGTGCCACACCGTAGCGGTTCCTCAGCCAGCTTGGAATACGGCCCAGCAAACTCTTCATCTCCCAAAGGTGCGTTCGGATGGCACATGCCGTTCCTGGAGTGGAACGCGGGTAATGCACGATCTCGTGTTCACTGGCCGCCAAACGGGTGCGTCACGCCCCGTACCGCCCCGGAGCCAGCTGCCGGAAAGCTGTGCGTCCGGCCACATCTCTCCATCTATCCCATGAAGGGATACCGGTGGTCCGTCGGTGGCAGGAAATTCTCCTTGATGGTGCGGGCGCTGATCCAGCGGATGAGGTTGAGATAGCTGCCGGCCTTGTCGTTGGTACCGCTGCCGCGTGCGCCACCAAAAGGTTGCTGACCCACCACAGCGCCGGTGGGTTTGTCGTTGATGTAGAAGTTGCCGGCGGACTGGCGCAACACCTCGGTGGCCTGCATGATCGCCGCGCGGTCCCGGGCGAACACCGCCCCGGTGAGGGCATAGGGGCTGGTGCCGTCGACCAGCTTCAGCGTCT
>JACJZJ010000004.1 GCA_020635675.1 Flavobacteriales bacterium
CGCCCCAGGTCCTTGAAGTGGCGCCTGTCTTGGAGTCAGTGACCCTCCCAGGAGCCGGGGCGACCCGGCACCGGTATGCAAACCATGCCGTATGGACCGGTTCGACCGTTGGTCGGAGGTCCGGGCCGAAAAACTCATGGTTTCCAGGTATTGGTGTGGGTGGTCCGCCGCGCCTTACTTCGCACCAGATCCCCACCCCATGCAGCGCCTCCACCCCATCCTGTTCGCGATCCTGAACCTTCCAGCGCCGTTGATCCTTGCCCAGAACGCGCATTGGAACCAGTGGAAGTCGGCGTGCAATTCGAACATCGTGCTTGCGACCGATGGAACGCTCCATGACGGCATCCCCGAGGTGATGCGGGCCGACTGTGAGGTGAAGGTCGGTTTGGAGGGCGACGTACCCCGGATGGATGTCGCCCTGAAGAAGCGCCTCCAGCAGTTCAGGGATAGCATCAACGCGGAGGCATGGAAGGATGTGATCAGCAGTTTCGCGGCATCGCGCGGTGTGGCTTACACCACATTGAAAGCGGACATCCTGACCGAACTGGATTCCTTGATGAACGGAAGGTCCCCAGGCTCACCGGTCCTGTTCAGTACCAAGGAAGTGGCGGGAAAATGGTCGGCGAAGTCGATGACCTACCGCCTGATACTGGCCGGAAAGAACCAGGTGCAGGGAACACCTTGGTCCGACACGCTACCGATCACCACGGACATCGTTTCATTCAAGATCCCTGCTGCGGTCCAGCATCGGCTGACGCTGCGCATGGATGCGGAGCCGGCCCTCGTTCCCCTGCTCGTCCAGGTGATGGACGGATTCGAGGCGACGCATGGTCCGACGCTGGCGTCCGCTCGTTCCGTCCATCGCGTAGCTGCGGATTCCCTCGCCAAATGGGAAAAGGCCCTGGAGGCAGCCGCCGCCGGCCGGAACACCTGGAGGCCGCTTCTGAAAAAGATGCTCGACCGATCGACCCAGCTGGAAGATGCGCACAAGCAGGACCAGGGGATCATCGACGGATGGATGCTCGGGTGGGGATGGTACACCGCCGGCCAGCAGCGCCTGGACCCCTTCGGGCCGGACCTGCCACCCGCGGTGGACACCAGTGCCCTACCCTTCCTACGCGCACGTCTTGCGGCGATCGAAGCCACGCTCCGCAACCAGCACGAGCTCGACCGCCCCATCAGCGACTTCGATCCATGGATCAAGGAGCGCAATGACATCCATGCCACCATCCATGCCCGGCAAAAGGCCATCGCGGAACGCCAGGATATGGTGGCCGCCCGGAATTTGCGGCGGACCAATGCATTGATCGCGAGCCGCAATTTGAACGAGGTGGTCTTTCATGTCGCCCGCAAGGATGACGTGCACTTCCTCCGCCACCACGACGCCACGCGCAACTACGTGCCCCTGGCATCGACCCTGCGCAAGGAATACCTGGAGAATGAACAGGAGCATATCCTCGTGCACAACTACGCCGGGAAGGACGAGGACCTCGGCGTGACCATCGCGACGGAGCCCGTCACATTGGCCCCACCCTTCGTGGCCGACCTCAATGCGGCCTTGGGCACCATGGATGAACTCCCTTCGGGCGCCATCCCCAACTCCTTCCCATTGCCGCGGCAGGAAAAGCCGGAGGCACCGCTCGGCATCGCCGCCCGGGATGGCACGGAACTGTCCCCGAAGGAACTGTTGGCAACGTCCGATGGCGAGATGGCCCGGCTGTTCGCGCATCCCGAGGTTGCCATCCTCAACGTGTTGCATGAAGCCGCGGACCAACTGGAACAGCAACTGGACGCCCTGCTGCCGTTGCTGGCCCAAATGGATACCATCCGCAGCATCCTGGACCTCCGCGGCAAGACCACCCGCATCGGCCGACCGGCGCTGCACACCGCAGAAGTGGCACCCACGGCCAGGCCCAAGCCGCCCGTGCGCATCACCTACACCCTGAGCGTACCCGGCGCGAAGAAGGACGAGAAGAAGGAGGTGCTCGGTGGCACCTACACCCGTTTCCGTTACGCCGCGGTGCAGGTGACCGCCGGACTGGCATGGTCGTTCCAACCCCTGTACCGGGTGACCGAGGAGACCGATGCCAGCAAGCTGCCCCCCGATGTGGTGAACGACCGGCTGCAATTCTTCACCGCGATCAAATGGTACCCCTGTGGCGGCGATCTGTTCGAGAAGGGCTTCAAGATCAACCGGCACCGGTGGAGCCTGTTCGCCGGCATCAGCATCCCCAAACCGCTGGACAACCTCTACGCCGGGGCCGGCCTGGATGTGGTGCCGGGGGTGCACCTGGGGTTGGGCGCACAGTTCTACCGCTCCTTCACCTACGAGTTGCGGAACGGTGATATCCGCCGCACCGGCTGGCGCTACCAGCCCGTGGCCTTCGGCTCCATCGGCATCGATGCCAGCCTCTTCGCAAAACTGATCAAGACCCTCTTCTGACCATGCGCACCACCGACCGGACCCTCCTCGCCCTTGTCCCGCTCTTCCTCATGGCGTGCTCCATCGAGAACGCCTTCGATGGCGACCGCAGCATGACGGTGCATGCCGTGATCCGCAACAATGCCACCGGCACCGGCCTGGACAAGCCCGTCCCCGGGCTCAGCGTCCGCATCAACCGGGGCACCGCCACGGACGCCTACCTCTACGCCCTGCCCACCGACCAGGAGGGCGCCTGCACCTTCCATCTCCTGGACGACGGCGCGTTCGTCGTCTTCGCCGAGAAAGTGGTGGACGGCGCGCGGTTCACGGGCGTGGAGGAGACCGAAGCATCCGATACCGATGTGACCCTGCGGCTGGAGCTCGACCAGCAAGGCCAGAACGGCCTGGTGGTCCGGACGGTGGACGCCCAGGGCCGACCCATCCGGGATGTGCAGGTGTGCGCCTACCTGAGCCAATACCTGGTCAACGACACCACCTGCACCAACGCCACGTTAGACGGGGCCACCGCGGCCAACGGCGCCACCGCCCATTTCAACATCGCCGACGGGCGCTACTACATCCGGATCCACCAACAGGTGAACGGCGTTGCCGTGAACGCGACCGACAGCGTGGATGTGGCCACAACGGGCATCAGCGAATTGACCATGACCATCCTGCCATGAGGGCGTGCATCCCCCTCCTGCTGCCCGCGCTGCTGGCCGCCTGCTCCGGCCCCCGGCCCGCTGACGGCACCGGCGGACCGCTGCGCATCTGCTCCCAACGCTTCGATCGCGACCACGACACCCTCTTCCTCTCCATCGAACACCATGCCGTGCAGGATACGGCCCGGGTCATGGTGAAGGGCCGTGCCATCCGATCCATGGCCATCGGCCCGGGCGATCAGCACTCCATCTTCCTGGTGGGCCTGAACGGCACCGAATGGAACAGCCGGTTCCTCACCGTGCAGTTCCTGGACGGCGACAGCGTGACCCAGCGCAGGGTCAGGGAAACGGCCGGGAAGTGGGAGCAGGTCTGCGGCATCCGCTTCAAGTTCGATCAGGCCTCCCCCCTGCCGGACATCCGGATCTCCTTCAAGGAACAGGGATCGTGGTCCTACGTCGGGAAGGATTCCCGCAAGCACTGCCCGAGCATGAACCTGGGCTGGCTGCGGCCGGGCACCGACCAGGCCGAGTACGATCGCGTGGTGCTGCATGAATTCGGCCATGCCATGGGTTTCATACACGAACACCAATCGCCCAACGCCCAACATGCCGTGCACTGGAACAGAAAGGCCGTGGTGCGCTACTACAGGGACACCCTCGGCTGGCCGGAGCAGGACATCGAGGACTTCGTGTTCCGCCGGTACCGGAAGGCGGAGACCAACGTGCTGTCCGAGTTCGACCCGCTGTCCATCATGATCTACGCCATCAGCCCGTACCACACCACGGACGGCTACGGCGTGGCTTGGAACACGAAGCTCTCGGCGGATGACATCACCCTTGCCCGCGCGCTCTATCCGATGCCACGGCCGGATCCCGCCCTCGAGGACGCGGCCGCCATTTCTGCGACCGGCAGCGCGCCCCTCGCCCAGAATATTCGGTGATCGGTAGGGCGGCGCATGCGGGCATGGGCGTTCGGGACGCCTGTTTCATGCTGCCGGAGCACTGCCGGCAGTTCGGAGCGCCGATCCGTCCGGTTTGCTTGCACAGTAACGGCACGACGGATACGCCGATAAGGTCCTGATGGCCATGGACCTGTTACCAAGGTCTGTTCGAGGCGCGTGATCACACCCCCGTAAAGAACTTCTTCGCCACCTGTCCATACTGCACGATGCTCATCCGGTCCAGGTCCTTCATGTATCGATGGATCTATTCCTTGTTCAGATCCCCCGCGATCGCGCGGAACTGCTCCAGCGCCGCCTCAAGGTCCTCCACGATCTCGGCGGCCAGAATGCCCGGCTCGGGAAGGTTGGCGCTGTCCTCCAGGCTGTCATCCCTTAGCCAGAAGATGTCCAGGCTGGCCTTGTCCCGGGCCATGATCTCGTCGTAGGTGTACTTCCTCCAGCGGCCGTCGGGTTTCTTCTCGCTCCAGGTGGCCTTGCGCTTGTGGCGATCCTCCGGGTGGTAGCAGGCGATGAAGTCCTTCAGGTCGTCGTACTTCAGCGGGTCGGTCTTCAGGGTGTGCTTGATGTTGGTGCGGTAGTCGTAGAACCACACCTCCTTCGTGTGCGGGTGCTTGCTGGCGGCCTTGTTCTCGAAGAAGAGCACGTTGGCCTTCACGCCCTGGGCGTAGAAAATGCCCGTGGGCAGGCGCAGGATGGTGTGCAGCTCGGTGCTCTTCAGCAGTTGCCGGCGCACCGTCTCCCCCGCCCCGCCCTCGAACAGTACGTTGTCCGGCAGCACCACGGCGGCCGTGCCGCCGATCTTCAGCATACTGCGGATGTGCTGCACGAAGTTCAGCTGCTTGTTGCTGGTGGTGGCCCAGAAGTCCTGGCGGTTATAGGTCAGGCTCTCGCGCACCTCCTCCCCGTCCGCATTCGTCACGGTGATGCTGCTCTTCTTGCCGAAGGGCGGATTGGTCAGCACGTAGTCATAAGTATCACTCGGGGCGGCACGCAGGCTGTCGTCGCGGTGGATGGGGCTGTCGTGGTCCATGTCCCCCACGTTGTGCAGGAACAGGTTCATCAGGCACAGGCGGGCGGTGCTGGCCACGATCTCCCAGCCGTGGAAGGTCGCGTACTTCAGGAACTTCAGCTGCTCCTTGTTCAGCTTGTGGTGGGTGGTGAGAAAGTCGCTCGCGGCCAGGAAGAAGCCGCCGGTGCCGCAGGCCGGATCGGCGATGGTCTTCAGGGGCTCCGGCCGCACGCACTCCACCATGGCCTGGATCAGCGCGCGGGGGGTGAAGTACTGGCCCGCACCGCTCTTGGTGTCCTCGGCGTTCTTCTGGAGCAGGCCCTCGTAGATGTCCCCCTTCACATCGGCGCCCAGCAGCACCCAGCTCTCACCGTCGATCAGCTGGATCAGCTTGTGCAACTTGGCCGGGTCGCTGATCTTGTTCTGGCTCTTCACGAAGATCTGCCCCAGCATACCGGGCCGGCGGCCCAGCGCATCCAGCAGCTTCACGTAGTGGCTCTCCAGCTCGGCGCCGCTCTTGCCGCGCAGGCTCTCCCAGTTGAACTGCTCGGGGATGTGCGTATCTCGGAAGTAGGGCTTCCGGCTGTACTCATCGGCCATCTTCAGGAACAGCAGATAGGTCAGCTGCTCCAGGTAGTCGCCGTAGCCCACGCCGTCATCCCGCAGCGTGTGGCAGAAGTTCCAGACCTTGTTGACGATGGTGGCGGAGGTCATTCTTCAGGTTATTGTATTGCAAGATCTGCACTGTCCGAGATCCCTCATCAAAATATCTTGGCCGAATGCCCGGGATCGAGTCGAACGCGCTTCAGTTACTCCGGAAGGCCGTAGGTGACCCCGGGGCTGATTTTCGGGGTGGGCAGTTGGAAGCGATCCTTGCCCTCGTTCGGGACCGAAAGCGACTGTTGATCGTCGAACGGACCGGCTGGGGCAAGAGCGCGGTCTATTTCATCGGAGCGAAACTCTTGCGACTGAAGGGGGCGGGGCCCACGCTGATCATCAGTCCGCTCCTATCGTTGATGCGGAATCAACTGCTTGCCGCGGAGAGGATGGGGGTACAGGCCGTCACCATCAACAGTTCCAATGCCCATGAACACGGAACTGTGATCAACGATGTGCTCAACGATGATGTCGATGCCATCCTGATCAGTCCGGAACGATTGGCCAACCAAAGGTTCATAGACCAGGTCCTTCTTCCGATCGCCTCCCGGATAGGCATGTTGGTGGTCGATGAGGCCCATTGCATCAGCGACTGGGGACATGATTTCCGGCCAGACTACCGAAGGATCATCTCAATCCTCAGGCGTCTGCCGACCACCATGCCGGTAGCGTGCACGACGGCCACGGCTAATGACCGGGTCATCAGGGACCTGCAGGCCCAGGTCGGTGATGTGGAGATCCAAAGGGGGTCACTGGTCCGCACGAGTTTGCGCCTGGATGCCCTGCGGCTACCAGATCAGTCCGAAAGATTAGCCTGGCTGGCGCACTACATCCCCAAGCTTCCGGCTTCAGGCATCATCTATGCGCTGACCACCCGGGATGCGGACAAAGTGGCGGAGTGGTTGCGACACAAGGGTATTTCCGCCGAGGCATACCATGCAGGCATTTCGTACGGTGAATCCCGCGACGGTGATCGTCGTGTGGAATTGGAAAATGCTTTGCTCGACGGCAGCTTGAAGGTCCTGGTCGCCACTTCCGCATTGGGCATGGGGTTCGACAAACCGGACCTTGGGTTCGTGATCCATTTCCAAGCCCCTGCCTCCATCGTGGCCTACTATCAACAGGTGGGACGCGCGGGGCGAGCGATCGACAAGGCGTATGGGATCCTCCTCGCCGGTACAGAGGATGAGGAGATCCATACCTACTTTCAGACCAGCGCCTTCCCCACCCCGGACAACGTTGCGGCCGTATTGGAGCAGATCGAAGGTGCTGACGGTATTGCGCATTGGCAGTTGGAACAGAATCTCAACCTGCGTACCGGCCAGATCACGAAGACCCTGAAGTTCCTCTCAATGGTGGAACCCGCGCCGATCATTCAGGATGGCTTGGATTGGAAACGGACTGCGGTGCCTTTCGCTCTTGATACGGAACGCATTGAAAGGCTCACTGAAATGCGGCGCGCTGAATGGGCGCAGGTGCAGGAATACCTGACCACCGATGGTTGTTTGATGAACGCCCTGCAGCACGCATTGGACGACCAGGTGGATGGCCCCTGCGGCTGTTGTGCCAACTGCATGGGCAAACATTTCCCGGACCATCTACCGGCCCCGAGTACCGCTGAGGCCGCGGAATTCCTGAAACAGGCCGTATTCGACCTAACCTGTCCCGTACGTGTACCGCCAGGAACACTCACGGACCTGGTTGAAGGAGGCAAGATCCTCCCGCAATTCAGGGCGGAGAAAGGACGAATACTCAGCCGCTGGGGTCATGCAGGATATGGTGCCCTGGTCCGGGACCAGAAGCATGCAGGTCACCTCGAGGAAGACCTCGTCCAAGCGCTCGCTGATATGATCACTGAACGTTGGAAACCCGACCCGGCCCCCGCGTGGGTCACCGCGGTACCCTCCCTGAACCATCCAGAACTGGTTCCGGAGCTTGCCCGGCGGCTGGCGAAGCTTTTGGACCTGCCCTATCGCGATGTGATCGTCAAGGTGGAACACAATCAGCCCCAGAAGTTGATGCAGAACCGCTTTCACCAATGCACCAATCTGGAGCACGCATTCCGGATCGACGCGCCCTTGTTGGAAGGTCCCGTGCTGCTGGTGGACGATGTGGTCGATTCCGGCTGGACCTTTGCCTTGCTCGCGGCGCGGCTCCGTGAGGCCGGAAGTAATATGGTCTATCCCGTGGCACTCGCCAGCACCGCACATACCTGATCCATGCAGCTGCACCCCGATGATCAAGTGATCGTAATGCTCACGGCACATCTACCGGGTGGCGGTCAGGCGCAACCGCTCGCGGCGGGAGAATGGAGCAGGCTATCCGACTGGCTGACCGCAAAGGCACTCCATCCGGGTGACCTGCTGGTGGGCGACCCGGCATCCCGGCTCGCGTCGTTCCAGGACAGATCGATCACCGTGGATCGTATACAGATCTTGCTGGACCGTGGTTTCCAGACCAGCCTGTTGCTTGATAAATGGCACCGTGCCGGCATCTGGATGCTGACGCGCGCTTCACCCGGGTACCCGGCGCGCCTGGTGGAAAAGCTCGCCGGGCAGGCCCCTCCCCTATTCTATGGTGCGGGCGACCGGAAGAAGTTGGACACAAAGGCACTGGCCGTGGTCGGCTCCCGCAACGCGGGTCCTGAGGATCTTCAATACGCTCGGCTCCTGGGCCATGCCGCCGCAGCCCAGGGTTGGTCAGTCGTGTCGGGTGGCGCACGCGGTGTGGACGAGGCTTCCATGCGCGGGGCCATCGAGGCCAGGGGAACCGTGATCGGTGTGGTATCGGACAGTCTGTTGAAGACCGCCACCAGCAGCAAATACAGGGATGCCATCCAGCGCAGTGACATCGTCCTGCTTTCGTCGTTCCATCCGGAGGCCGGGTTCCGCGGGGCCAATGCCATGGCCCGCAACAAATACGTATACTGCCTCAGCCGGGCCGCCGTAGTAGTCTGCACGGACAGGAACAAGGGGGGCACCTGGGCGGGCGCCACGGAGGATCTGCGCAAGAAATGGGTGCGGGTATGGGTCAGGCATCATCCGGACAGCAGTTCCGGGAACAGGGCGTTGCTGGAACATGGGGCCTTGGCCCTGCCGAATGCAGATCCGCATCTGCTCCAAATGGAGGACCTCGAGCAAGATTCGCTTGACCCACGCGAACTCTTTCAGAAGCATCCCAACGAGGTCCATGAACCTCTGCCGCCATTGATCACCACAGGAATGTCGGAACCCGAAGCACCCAGTGGCCCGATCTTGCGCTCGCCCCAGCATGATGAGGAGATCGTTCTCGAGGCGCTGGCGACACCAATGACGCTTGGGGCACTGGCCAAGCATTTGGAAATGGCGGAAGATCGCATCGCGCAAATTCTCGAACACCTCGTGCAGCTGCACAAAGTGGAGCCACCGATCGGACGCAGAAAGAGCTACAAACGCGCTGAACCGGACCTGTTCAGTTAGCATCACACCCCATCATCCCGTAGGTCGCAGACGCGCCATCACACTTTGGCGACGGCCCGGCATGGCAGAAGTTCCAGACTTTTTTGACGATGGCGGCGCAGGTCATGGTCGCCTGGTCGCTAGCAAGAACGTTCACTCTTCCGTACCGAAAAAGCTCTTCCCCATCGCCACGATCAAGCCCAGGACGGTACCCATCACGAAGGTGAAGGACGACTCCGTGATCTTGCCGAAGGACACCAACAGCGACACAGCGATCACGATCACAAGTGTCATCCAGAAAAGACCTGTGAGGGTGCGCTTCGACACCGGCACATCGTGTTCCTGGAGCTCGGCCATCTTGAACTGGAAATAGAGCTCGACTTTGCTCAAAGCTCTCTTCCAAAGCTCAAGCTTCTTTAGTTCGATCTGGTCCTTGCCGCTCAGCGGTTGGTCATTGTTGGGTTGCTGCTCGTCCATGATGTGTGGTATCGGACTTTGTGCCAGGCAACCTATGTGCCGATCTCACAACCCCTCATACCACCTCCTGATCTTCTGTGCCATCAGCCCTTTGCGTTGGGCCAGGAAGTCAGCGTAGTCGTCCACGTCCATGGTGAAGATGGACGCGGGGATGCAGTTCTCCTGCATGTTCTCCAGCAGATCGTTGCGGTCGCGGAGACCGCGCACGCCGTCGATCCGGCCGGGTCGGGTCACGTCGCGATCGATCTTGGCGGCCACGGCGGAGAAGTATTCGCCCGGGCTGCGGTCGCCGATCTTGATGTTGCCGGGCTGGTCCATGAAGGTCAGGTTGCACAGCTTGTTGTAGAGGCTGCGGCCCATGCCGTGCTTCTTCAGCAGGTTGCGCGGGAAGATGTGGTGGATGTCGCCGCGCGTGAGCAACATGTCGTGGATGGTGAGGTGGCGACTGAAAAGGCCATGGTCCCTATGGCTCACCTGGGCCGCCAGATACAGGCCGAAGAAGGGACTGCTCATCACCGGGCTCTCCATGTGGCCCGGCAGCACGGAGTTCCAGAAGGCGTCGCTCAGGTCGCCGGCCTCGATCTCCGTCAGGTATTCGGCGGCATCACGTTCGTTCAGGCGTTTGATGTCGCGGTCAAAGCGGCTCTCGAAGCTGCCCGTGGCGCGCTCGGTCAGAATGCTCATCACGTACCAGCGACGCACCAGGCTCTGCAGCCGATCGCCACGGTCCATGCCCTGGCGACGGAGGTGCAGGTACAGCAGGTAGGCGAAGTTGATCGCGTTCTGGCTGCGCATCAACTTGTTGTGCACGAAGCCTGCTGAGCGCAGGATCAGCGTGAAGAACTTGAAATCGCTCTCGTTCATGAAGCGCGTCACCCCGGCATCCAGCCGTTCAAAGCTGTCCTGCACGATGTACTCCTCATAGGTGCGCTTCTCGAAATCGCGGCCGCTCAGCAGGGCCACCAGATCGCTCATCTTGCCGCGACCGAACTCCACGCCGGAGGCCACACGCAGCATGTCCGTGTAATCCGGGTCGTACAGGTCCTCGGTCTCGTGCTTCAACCATTTCATGCTGCGGAAGTGGTCCGTGGCGGCGAACTCCGGGTCGTGGTCCTGGATGTGGTCGTAGTACTGCGGCTCGCGGCTCAGGTGGCAGAAGTAGTCGATCGCCTTGCGCAGCAGCGGGCCGCCGTGCTGCTCGTTGCTCGCGATCTTGCTCATGGCGAAGTCCGCCTGGCTCAGCACCACGCCCTTGCTGTTGATGCGGATGAAGATCTCCGTCACCGTCTCGATGTCCAGGTCGTGGTTCAGCTCGATCACACCGATCTGGCGCTTGGCCAGGTTGGCGAGCTGGCCGAGACTGGTCTCCACTTTGTCCGGATCGGCATCGGGGTTGGCCGCCGTATAGTCCCGGTTTAGTTTGATCAGGCTGAATCCGGACTGGAAGAACATGCTGATGTCCGGCAGCCAGGCCTTGTCCTTCTCGATGATGGGCGTGCGCACCTCGAAGCGCTCCTCCAGCGGGTGGAAGGCGATCTTGATCTTGATGCGGGCATAGTCCTGGTCCACCACGTATTCGTCCATCAGCGCGGCGCGCAGGGCGGTGATGCGCTGCTGCCCATCGATCAGGATCTTCTTGCCGCCGCCCAGGGTGCCGTCCTTCAGGCGCACGTCGGGGTTCTTCCAGGTGATGATGTAGCCCACCGGAAAGCCCTGATAGATGCTGTCCATCAGGTCGCGCACCTTGCTCTTGTCCCACACGAAGGGGCGTTGGATCTCCGGTATGGCGATCTCGCCTTCTTTAACCCAGGCCAATAGGCTCTCGATCAAAGGCTGTTGGATGCTGTACTTCTGCGTCTGCATTTCATAGGGTCTCTTCCCAAGTCTTGTTCTTCAATCGTTCAGCGATTACCTCCGTCGGCGGCATTTCGGTCAGGTTCTTACCGAGGTAGTCGCGTAGGTCGAAGTCACGCCACTTTCTGATCGGGTAGGGCGTGGACTTCTTGAAGCTGGTCTCAAAGAACTTGTCCACGATGAAGAACCTGCACCCCTTACTCACATCATATCGGCCGCGTCCAAGCTTGGCTGCATGAATGATGGCTTTGATCCGTTCTCGCTGTTCGGGCGTCACTTCCACGCCTTTGTCTGATTCCACATTCACCAACTCGTCGTCCACCAGCTCAGCCCGTACGGAGTTCTCCATCTTGCCGATGGCGCAGACCTCCTTGTCCGCATATAGCCCGAAGTAATGATGGTCGAAGGTGCCCTTGTCGAGCGATTCGTAATACACGCCGTACTTCATATTCTCAGCATAGCTCCATCCCGCTGTGTTTGCACGCAGCCAGTACTTGGACCAGGGCAAAACATCCATTGTATCGCAGAACTGCCGATAGTCATCAACGAGTTCAAGTAGCTCGTACTCGCGCTCGTTGATGCTTGCCTTCGCCGCCTGTATTAGGTCCTCGAACGATCTCGAGACCACCCGCACCCCAGCGGTCAATGCGCTTGGGTCGACCAGTCGAGCAAGCGTGTGCTCATCCAGTGGCTCATTGCTCAACAGCAGCAGGATTTTTGTCGACTCTGCTTTAAAGGCTTCGAGATGTCCGGTCAGCTGATCCCTGGTGAAGTCCGTTCCCCGCTTTGTTTCGAGGACTAGTCTGAAGCTTGACTGGCTGATGTTCGCATCAGGCACCGTTCCCTTGTGAATGCGACCTTGTTGCACAACATCGATTCCGACGGATATCTCGGCCTCTTCACCGAGCAAGCTGTTCAAAACATCCTCGAATAGGCTCGGTCTCTCTTTGTAGAATAGGTTCAGAAGCAGAAGCGTGTTGTTCGTGATCACGTTCTCGCGCTGGCTGTAACGGGGGAAGTAGTGGACCTTACTCATGTCATTCGGCCTTTTGTTCCAACGCCACTAGAAACATCCTAGGTCGCCAACTAGGCAGTAGGTGGGTCCTTGGGTTCCCTGTCTCTGAGGATATGATCGACGATGTCGCCCATTGAGGTTTCTAGATCAGGGTGCTTGCTCACCTCCGTGAATTCCCCTTCTGGATATTCAGCGATGGTCATGACCACGGTGTCATCAGAATCCAATGAGACCTCCCATGTTGCATCAGCGCCCATGTTCCTTTCTGAAACTTCGGTCACGTCAAGAGTGGCCTGTTCAATTTGCCCGTTGTGGGACACAACTATGTTGTAAGCCATTGTTTGGAGTTTGGTTGTCTTGTCGTTCTGAAGGGTTCTATCTGAGCGAATACCCCGATGCAATTCTTCCTACATCCTCCTTTGTGGCGGTACAAACCATGGGGTCTGCTTTACACCACCCGGCCAGCGGACCTTGGCCTCATTCAGTCTGCGTGCACTTTGGCGCAGGCTGTTCTCGATGTCCTCAAGCAACCCTTGCAGTTCACGACGAAGTGAAGTGAGTTGCACTAGCGTCGCCTTGCCCGTTGTGAAGATCTTGCGTTTGCTATCCGGTACATCCAAGCTATTCCTCAGTGTTGCATCGGACTCCAATGTGACCAACCAATCCTTGCACGCGACAGCCAAGAGAATCTCATCACCAATGCTCCAAGCCATCTTTGAATCAGGCATGGAATAGACGACCGATTCGATATCGTAGCTGGACATGTCACAACGTCCTTCCGAGTCATACTTAAGCGATTTGAGGAGCCTCACCAACGCCTTTGTGTTGCCTGCAGTGCGTTGGTCCTTTGCCTCCAGAAGTGCGCCATGTATGAATGGTTGGTCCCACTGCCGTTCAGGAACCGAGATGTCTAGTATGCCAATGCCTCGATAGACCTCGTTCCCGCTTTGTGCATAATCGTTCGTCCTCCACCAGTTGCAGGGCACAACATCGACCGTTCGGGTCAAAGAGCCTCCTGAGATTCGGACGCACTTGGTAGGCTTGTCGTCGACCGTGGCTGCATAGAATGCTGAACGAAGTGTTGAGGTGGTTATCGAGCGCAGCTGCTGTAGATCCGCCAAGGGATCACCGGCATATGGGCTTGGCGGCACTTGGGGTCGCTGCCAATCCTCGAATCGCTGCTCAACAACAAGCAGGTCGATATCGCTATGGGCGAGGATGTGTGTGTTCTTCGTTACTGAACCCTGGTAGCCTTTCTCTGCGGAAAGACCATTCCTCCAGAGCCCTTGAAAGACCTGATTGAACACTCGATCTGCTTCGGCAAGGGTGTTCTGAGTATAGCCCGCCTCAACAGGTTGCATCGCTCCTACGAGATATTGGACCGACGCATCCTCTTGGACTTGACTATACGCCTCTTGCAGCTGGCGCTGTTCCGGATTCCTACGGGCGCGGAGATTGTTAAGGGCCGATACTCGCATCTTATTACTTGGCTTGAGTGAATTTCACCTTGTCCCGCACTCCAGATACACCCGCCTCCGTGAGCAGCGCTTCGATGGCGCGTTTGAAATTCGCGATCTCCTTCTGGTCGAGGATCGTGTGGTACTTCCCAAAGCCGATGTAGGGTCCGGAAAGAGCCATCTGCACCGCTTTGTGGGACGCACCTAACGTGGTGGGATAGTCATAGAAATGCACCCTGCCCTTGAAAACGCCCGCGCCGACGTAGAACGGATACTGGCGATTGCCGAGAGTCAAAATGAAGTCCTGCAATCCCTTGGACTTCACATAGGCTTTTGCACCTTCTACTGAAGCCTTGGTCAAGTCCTTGGGCAACACCACCGTGAAGTCGAAGTTCCCCTTGCTGATATCCACGGTCTTCCCGCCGACTTGGATGGTCTTGAGATCGGCCAGCCCCTTGCAAACCGGCACAACGAAATTCTGGACGTACCCAGTAGCAAGTCCGGTCGAAGGAAGAAGCTGTAGGGTTGCTTGCTCTGAGCGCTCCTGGATCGTTTCGACCAGGTCTTTCAGGTCCTTATGGATGTGACGCTTCAGCTTGTCCAAAGACATGTCGCTGATCCGCGCTGTATTGCTGCCGAGTATGTCGGTGGGGAGCTTTGGCGATGCCTTCTTCCCGTTCGGCTTGACGCTCTTTTGGGACACCACGGCGAAAGTCCGCCTGCGTCCCAATGCCCCTGTGAAAAGTCCCAGCTCGTAGATGACGTTATCGCGAGGTGTACCGCTTCTCTTCTTGCGCACGACCGAAGTATCGTCGTCGGTGACCACCAACACTGCGAAGTCGTAGCACTGCATGAATATGAGCAGGCTGTTCAGGGTGTCTTCACCAAGCTCGAACAGGTGATCCTTCCAGAGCTTGGCGTCGAAGTGCTTGGACAACTCCTTCTCCACCAGCTTCGCGATGGGAAGTGCTTCCGTGCTTGATCCGATGAATATGCTTGGCTTCATGTGGTGGGATATCTGCTATACCAACCTCCCCTCGAACGCCCGCTTCAACACCGCCTGCCGCAAGCGCACCGCCTGCTGCAGCTGCGCGTCGAGGGTGGATTCCAGTACCTCCATTCCAGACAGTCGTGACTCCACTTCGCGAATGATCCGCTTCTGCTCCTTCACTGGCGGATAGCGAAGCGGCAAGCTCTTCAGGTCGCCTCCAGAGATACCCGACTGGCCAGCTGTTGTTCTGATCTTGGATTCGATGTAGTCGCGGCCTTCTCCGACCGTCCCGAGTATTGCGAGCATCCCAGGGAGCAACTCGTCGTTCGGAACCCGCACTCGGATAAGCTTGTCTGGATGCACTGTAGGCGGACAGTCATCAGGGACAAGTGCACAAGCGCCTACCATGTCGCGGCTTCCATTGTAGCGAGTAAAGAGCACATCCCCCGGTGCAACAAGGCTCGCTTCATGGTCCTTCGTCTTCGGGTCTAGGTAGCGCACATCATCGACAAAGAGTTCGAGCGGACGTACTGCGCTGATCCGGAAGATGCGTATGCCGTCTTGAGCATCGGGCTTCTTTGAGTATCCATTGCGGATGCTAACCGCGATGTCGCCAAGGACCGCCTCTTTCCATTCTTCCTGCGGAGTGTCTGCGTAGTCACCCTCCACCGCCGCCTTCAACACCGCCTGCTTGTACCGCTTCAGCTTGGCCTTGGCCGCGTGCAGGCGGCTTACCGCCGCATCCAGCCGCCCCAGCTGCCGCTCTATCGCTTCCACGATCCGGCGCTGTTCGGGGAGGGGGGCAACAGGTATAGGCAGCTTCTTGGCTTTCGCGGTTGAGAGTTCCAGGAAGGTCGTTCCACTTGCAACCTCTTCGGCCATGGACTTGGCTCCTTTCAGCCACCAGTAGACGTAGTCAGAAGTGACCTGTGATTCGTCAAGCACGAAACTCTTGAAGCCTTGGTTAGTGCAGACTTCACCACTGGCAATCGCTACATAACCGATCGGCGCGCGTGATGTGAATAGAACTGTGCCTTTTGGTAGCAGCTTCGTGGAGCACGATTCAAGACCCTTCTTGGTAATGAAGCGCGCGCCCTCCTCAATGTACTTCTCCGTGTAGCCTGACAAGTCAGCTGGTGTAAGCCAGGCGATGTTCCCGCTTTCATAATGTTCTGGGTCGCCGGTCTTCGGAGTAGCGCCACCGATCACATCGGCCACATCCTCCATCGCGCGCCACGACCAACCCTTCGGCAGGCCCGTCAGTTCCTTCTTCACTGGTTCAACTTCTGCTTCCATCACACCAACTCCGGTATCTCCGGCATTTCGTTGTACTCACGTCCCTCCAGCTCTCGCCCGGCCGCCTTCTTGTTGGTGCCGCCCCATTGCTTGAAGAAGAAGGCCACATCGGCCAGGTCGCACTGGTCCTTGATGTCCAGCACCCAGTCGGGGTCCATGCGGCGGGGCTTGCGGCCGCTCTCGCCGCCCACGATCACCCAGTCGATGCCCGCAAGGTCCATGTCCGGCAACGGGCCGATGAGCGGTTCGCAGCTCAGGAACTTCACGCGCGCGCCGGTCTGCCGCAGGGCATCGATGCGGTGCCGCACTCGGCCATCCTCTACGCTCACGCCCATCCACACGTTGTGCGGCCAGTGCAGCCGGCCCTGCTTGTCGTACTTCAGCAGCACATCGGCCCGCTTGGTGAGCACCTGGAACACGTGCTGCGGGTTGTCCTTCATCACGGCGAACACGCGCTGGATGAAGTCCACCGGCACCTCCTTGTGAAAGAGGTCGCTCATGCTGTTCACGAACACCACCTTGGGCTTCTTCCAGGTGTAGGGCAGCTCCAGTTCTTTCTCGTGGATGCGCAGCTTGAAGTTGTCGGTGTACTTCTCCACGCCCATGGCCTGCAGGCGGCGGCTCATCACCTCCGCGTAGCAGAACTTGCAGCCCGCGCTCAGCTTGTTGCAACCCGTGGTGGGGTTCCAGGTCATCTCGGTCCATTCGATGCTGCTCTGGGCCATGGGTCAGAAGAGTTCAAGTTGATCGTTGTTGCCTCTTTGGATCTTCCCGAAGAATTCGCTGCCTCGTTCGTGCTTTGAATAGAACGCCAGGTAGTAGATGATCCGCCTTGACCCCATGGAGATCGGTTCCTTCTTCGTATCCAACCTATACCCAAGCGCCTTCATATTGACGTCGAATTCGTCAGCCAGGAACTTGCAGAAGCTATGCACTGGGATCCGATCATCGGCGAACTTCGATCGCCAATCCGGATTACCGGTGAATCGAGCGACCCGCTCGTGATCCGGCTGCCAGTAGCGCCCCCTGTTCCGATTGCCATCCATCTGCAAGGCGTGCAGCATCAGGATGTCGACCTTCTCCTTTGCCAGGATCCGGATCGTCTCAAAATCCAGGTTGAGGGAGAATGGATCGATAAAGCAGAATGTCAGGGTCTGCTTGCTGTTCGAGAAGGTCGGTCGCCCTGCTAGCAATTCCTCCACGCAGGAATTCGCATCGGCACAGGAGTACTGGACGGATAGCTCCGGATGCAGGCGATCCACCCTTGCCTTCATCGCCTCAAAGGCGGCCCGATCGAAGTCGTTCAGGATGTAGTGGTCAAATGGTACGGGCGTCGACATGGCGATCAACGCGGAGTTCCGCATCAGCTGACCGGAGACCTTGTTCCTCACGAAGCCCGGCCCACAGAAAAGGTCCATGTAGATGAGGTTCCACTTGCCCTTCATCCCTTTGGTGAAGATGTCGCAGTACTTCCCAACGAGCTTGAATTTCTTCTGTGCCCATGGGCCTATCTCCATGACCGGCAAATCATCGTCCTCCACGTACTGGATGGGGTCCCACTTCGCCGCCATCATGCCGCCAACTGTTCATTCAACTCCGCAATGATCCCGTCCATCTCCTCCCCGAAGAGCTGGTGCATGTGCGCCACGCCCCCCTGCCGCACCAGCTCCAGATCGTCGCGGTCCAGATGCACGCTCTCGGCCAGGAAGTCGCGCAACTGGTGCAGCCAGGCCATCTGTGCCTCGGTGAACTTCACGTGCCCCGCCTGCCTGCGGAACACCCACTCCTGGAAGTTCTTCCGCACGGTTGCTGCATAGGGCCGCAGCTCGGCGTCGATGCCCAGCTCGAACCGGATCAGGGCCACCAGGTCGGTGAGCAGACGTTGCTGGCTACCCTCGGTCTTGAGGTCGAGCGCCCGCTCGTAGGCGGCCCACAGGCGGTCGGTGGTCAGGTTGTAGGGCGGCCGCTGGAGGGTCTCGGCCACCTCCTGCACCATGCGGAAGGTGAGCTCCCGGCGGCGGTAGGGCTGGCTGTAATAGATCTGCAGGGCCACCAGCTGGTCTTTGTTGGCCGCGAGGAACTCCCGGAACTGCTGCACGGTGGCGCGGGCCTTTTCCTGCTGGTCCTTGCTGAAGCCGGAAGCGGTCACCACGTCCACGTTCACCGTGTCGATGATCTGCTGGTACTTGCGGCGCACGTTCTCCACGAAGTCGCGGAAGGCGGCATCGTCGAAGACCAGGGTGGCCTCCTTGGCCAGCTGGGCGTTGCTCCTGCCGGTGGCGGCAGCCTGGTCGGGGTCGTTGGCGGCCAGCAGCGCGCCGGCCACCTGCTGGATGGTGCGGCCGCCGGCCTTCTGCTGGAAGGTATCCTGCTCCTGCGCGCTGATCTGCTTCTCCATGCGGGAGAGGCGGCCGGCCAGGCTGCTGAGCGTGTCGTCGTCATGCGCGCCCATGTGCACGGCCAGCATCAGGTCCTTCAGGCTGATGCCGCGTTTGCGCTCCAGGGGCTGGGTGGCGGTCTTCAGGCTGCGGCTCACGCCCACGGCGTCCACGATCACGAAGTGGGTCTTGGCGCTGTGCGCGCTGGGCGTCACCTTCCGCAGCGGGTCGGCATCGAAGGTGCGGGTGCCGCGGCCCTTCATCTGCTCGAAGTAGTTGCGGCTGCGCACGTCGCGCATGAAGAGCAGCAGTTCCAGGGGCTTCACGTCGGTGCCGGTGGCGATCATGTCCACCGTCACGGCCACGCGCGGGTTGTAGCTGTTGCGGAAGTTGGCCAGCACGGTGTCCGGGCTGTCGGCCTTGTAGGTCACCTTGCGGCAGAAGTCGTTGCCCTCGCCGAACTCCTCGCGCACGACCTGGATGATGTCGTCCGCGTGGCTGTCGCTCTTGGCGAAGATCAGCGTCTTGGGCAGCTCCCGGCGGTGCGGGTAGATCTCCTGCTCCACGGCGCGCTTGAACTCACGGATCACGGTGCGGATCTGGTCGGGGTTCACCACGTCACGGTCCAGCTGCCTCCCGGTGTAGTTCACGTCCTCGTCGCTCTGCTCCCAGCGCCGGGCGCGCGTCAGCCGGTCGCGGGTGCCGTACTGCTCCTTCGCCTGGATGGTGGCGCCCGCCTGGGTGATGGCGGTGTCGATGAGGTAGAGGTCGCAACCCACGTTCACGCCGTCGGCCACGGCCTGCTCGTGCGGGTATTCGCTCACCACGTTCTTGTGGAAGAAGGCATAGGTGCGGCTGTCGGGCGTGGCGGTGAGGCCCACCAGGAAGGCATCGAAATACTCCAGCACCTGCCGCCACAGGTTGTAGATGCTGCGGTGGCACTCGTCGATGATGATCAGGTCGAAGAACTCCGGCGGCAGGTCGGGATTGTAGGCCACCGGCGCGGGCGGTTGTCTGCCCAGCAGGTGCTCCACCTCCCCGCCGGTGTGCTCCTCGGCCTCCTCGTCCAGCGTCTCCCCCTTCAGGATGCTGTACATGCGCTGGATGGTGCTGATGCACACCTGCGCGCCACCGTCGATGAAGTTGCTGCCGAGCCGCTGCACGGCGTACAGCTCGGTGAACTTGCGGGGGTCGTCGTTGGGTGTGTAGCTCTGGAACTCCTGTTCGGCCTGCCGCCCCAGGTTCCGCGTGTCCACCAGGAACAGCACGCGCTTCATGCGCACGGGCGGCTTCAGCAGGCGGTACACGCTGGTGATGGCGGTGAAGGTCTTGCCGCTGCCGGTGGCCATCTGCACCAGGGCCCGGGGCTTGTTCTGCGCCAGGCTCTCCTCCAGGTGGGTGATGGCGTTGATCTGGCAATCGCGCAGGCCGGCGGTGTTCAGGGGCGGGAACTGCGTGAGGCGCGTGCGCAGGCTGGGTTCCTTGAGGCATTCCCGCAATGTCTCCGGCCGGTGGAAGGTGAACACCTCCCGGGCGCGCGGCTTGGGATCGCGGCGGTCCCAGTGCCTGGTGACCTCACCGGTGGTCAGGTAGCAGAAGGGCAGCTCGGCATCCCCGATGGTGTACTTCAGTTTGGCCGAGGCGTATTCCTCCGCCTGCTCCTCGTGCACGGTGAAGCGTTCGGCCTCCTCAGGCTTCTTGGCCTCCACCACGCCCACGGGCTTCTTCTCCACGAACAGCACATAGTCCACCGGACCAGTATCGGTGGGGTACTCCCGCACGGCGACCCCGGTGGACGCCGCCAGGTTCAGGCCATCCATGCTTTGCACCGCCCAACCCGACGCCACGAGCAGCGCGTCGATGGCGACGCGGGCCTTCTGTTCGGGGTTCAATTGGTCGGAGGCGGTGGTCATGCTGGCCCTGAAATTAGGAGGATGGACCCATCCGAAGTCGGCGGTCGCGGTGGGTCCCATGGGTCATTTCGCCTTTTGCTTGGGTGAATTGGGTGATCAGGTCAGGAGGTCGGTAGGCCGCCGCGCGCGCGGCGGAAGGGTTTGTCGTTGGGTATTAAGTGAGGCCATCCAGCCAGATCGAACGGCTCTTCTGACCATCTATCGTGAGCGATCGTTTGCAAGACTGTTGATAGAGAGCAGGCCTGACTTGGACCAAGACCGATCGACCGTTCCTGGTCCTCCACCGGCCCGCATGGCAATGGTGGAGCATTGGTCATCGGTCATTCTTCGTCCCTTCGCGTGGACCCCTCGATCCCCACGATAAGTCCCGTTTGGTAGATAGGCGTATCTCCGTGGATATAGGTGCCGTTGATGAGGAACCCGAACACGCCTCCCAAGGGAACGATCAAGGTAGCCTCCACTCCAAAGGTCGCATCCTTGTATTGGCCGAATACGGATTCGAACGTACGCCCATCATGGTAGGAAAGGAATCCCTCCTCGCCGATAGTGAAGGTGCGGCCGTTCTTCACCTTGAATCCCTCCAGTTCGCACCCTAGGGTGAATCGGGCCTGGTTCAAAGTTCGTTCCACCAACGAATCCTCCATACCCACCTTGTACTTGTTGGCTCGGTAGTTCGCCGTGAGATAGAATTTGAGGATCTCATTCGCCTCTTGGATCTCGGTACCCTTGTTCAAGCTGAGCCGATACATCGGCGCGATACCGATGCTCAAACCCTGCGAACTCTGGGCCAGGCTCATTAATGAGCCGACCGCACTGTCGCGATCCAATGTGGCGATCCGGCCGATGTTGCCGATCACGGCAAGGTTGAATTTCTTGTTGATGAACTTCTCAACTGGTGCGATCACGATGCGGGTGGATCCGATCACATTATCGATGCTGGCCTCATCCTGAATATTGTAGGCCAGCGTGGCACCCACCCATGCATTGTCGGGTGCGACACTTGTGGTGATGACGGGTTCGGGTGACAGCAGAACAGGCGTGCAGAATAGATCCTCGTGGAAGTAACTTTTCGTGAAGCACACAGAGTCGTTAACCAAGGCTAGTTCCATGCCTTGGCCGAATGCACGGTAGCCATGCAGGTAGGTCAATACAAAAAACCATAGAAGGGACCTTCGCCCATCTTTTCGGAATGCACGTGTGTTCATGGGTGATCGGTGTTGTTGTGTATGAAAGCAGATGGGGTCGCGGAAGCACGAGTTGAGCCATACCCTCGAAATGGTCGATCCGCCTGAAACCTCTGGCCAAATACCCCAAGAACCAAGAAGACAAGGTGTTCTTGTGCTTGGACCGCTGGTCGCCATGTCCATGAGACCTGCCCGAACTCCTTGGCTCCGCCCCTCCTGACCTCCGGCAACTTCAACCCCTGATGCGCATGCTTCACATATTGTGGTACACGTTCCCCCTCCCCCCAGCGCCAGCTTCCGCTCCTCCAGCACGCGGTGCAGCACTTCCTCGTTCACGCGGATCGGCCAGCCGGTCAGGTCCATGGGGTCTTGGGGGTTCAGGGTCCGGTGGAACACCCCTGGCGCCGGCCCGGCCACCGGCAGGAAAGGGACATCGCGCCCAACCTGCAAGTCGGTCTGCTGTGTTCGTGCTGCCGGTCGCATGGGCCGGGCCGGACGCCTTGGGGGCATTTCCGGGTGCCAAATTCCGGGAGGCCGTAGCGTATTTCCTACGTGGAAATACATACCCGGACCATGTATTTCTACATACCCCCACCATGTATTTCCACATACCCCTACCATGTATTAATACATACCCGGACCATGTATTTCCACGTTGTGCGGATCGTGTCCGCATGCTCTGCTTTGCACCGGACGCTCCCCCGGCCCGATCGGCGGGTACCGGCAGGAGGCCACCATCAAAGCGAGGAGAAGGATGTCGCGAGCAGCCAAGGAGCGCCTGGTGGTGGTGGAGGACGAGCCCTGCGCGCGGCTGGGCCTGGAGGAGATGCTGAAGGGGTGGCCGCACGGGCGGCTGCTGTTCACCGCGGAGAGCATCAGTGCCTACGAGGCGGGCATCGCGCGCCACGGGCCGCCGAGCCTGGTGCTGCTGGACTTCAAGCTGCCGGACGGTGATGCGGTGCGATTGCTGCAGCGGATGCAGGCCGCAGGCCAGGCCACGCGGGCGCTGGTGATCACGGCCCGGCCGGAGCCGCGGCGCGCGCAGGCGGTGCTGGCGGCCGGGGCGTGCGGCATCCTGGGAAAATCGGCCACCACGGTGGAGCTACGGAAGGCGCTGGACGATGTGCGGCTGACCGGCCACCACCACAACGCGATCACGCAGGAGCTGGTGGCGCTGGCGGGCAAGCCATGGGACGCGGGGGATGATCGGGAGCAGCTGCACGCGAAGCTGAAGCGCACCCTGAAGGGACGGAAGTACCAGATCTTCCTGCTGCTGCTGGACCCGCAGGGGTACACGGTGCGCGAGGTGGCCATGAAACTGGGGATCTCGCTGCACACGGTGGAGGAACACCGCAAGAAGATCTACGAGCTGCTGGGGGTGCACAGCCGCATGGAACTGGTGTTGACGGCGATCCGCTTCGGGGTGCTGGCGGGGTGATCGGCGGACGGACGGGCCCCTCGTGCGGTCGTGCGCACCGAGCGTGCGCACGTGCGTCCGCGTTCCGCTCATGCACGTGCGTGACGCGCGCCAGCAACGCCGGTCCGCGCTGGTGCACGCCGCCCCGGTGTGCATGCTTGCACGCAGGGTGCGGGCGTTCGCCGGAAGCCTGCGGCCGCACGCGCGTGCCCTGCACCACCAGCACCCGGCGGCACTGTTGCAGGACACGGCCGTGCACAAGCGGACGCTGCGCGTGCGGGTCCGTGGCCGGTCCGTGCGCCTGCAGGACGCGGGCACGCACCACCACGCCCGATGCGCACGACCGCACGCCGTGGGCGTGCACGTACAGGCGCGGGGCGTGATGCCTCCGAATGCGCGCGTGCACATGCGGACGCCGGTCGTGGTATTGCACGACGCCGTCCTGCGATATCACGACACGCTCATGCGGGTGCACGACGGACGCGCACGACAGCAGGATGGGTGATCCGGGGCCCGGGACGGTCCCGGATGGACGTGCGCAACGGGGGATCCGGCCGATGGTCGCAAGGCCTTGTCCGGCAAGGATTTCGGACGATGGCGGTCCCGTGGGCACGGGATGACCACATCCCGGGGATACGGGATGATGGGCTGGAACCGGTGGGGGCCCGCACTCGAACAAAGGGCCGTCGGCAATGTCGCCGGCGAACAAAAAGTTCAGTTCGATGACACACGTTTTTCAAGTCAAGTTGGGCCTCGCAGGCCTCACCCCCACGGACCTGGTGGAAAAGGGCCGGAACCTGGTGGAGAAGTGCACGGGCAACGCGAACCTGACGCTGCCGGCGAACTTCCTCACCGACATGACCACGGCGCTTGACACGCTGCAGGCCGACAACATCGCCGTGCGCGACAACGGTGGTCGGCAGGACGTGCTGACGCGGAACCTGCAGGTGGCGGCGGTGCAGGAATTGGTGCGGCAGCTGGCCGGCTATGTGCAGGCGCAGTGCGGTGATGACGCCGGCAAGATCGCCAGCACGGGTTTCACCACCCATCGCGTGCCGAGCCCGATCGGCGTGCTGGACGCTCCGGGCAACCTGCGCGCCGAGCGTGGCAGGCTGCCGGGCGAAGTGCACTTGCGCTGGGACGGCGTGTACGGTCGCCTGATGTACCGCGGGTTCATCACCTCCGGTGATCCCAAGGACGAGAGCACGTGGCAGGAGCTGGTGCAGACCAGCAAGAACTTCCACACGGTGACCGGCCTGGACAGCGACAAGGCCTACTACTTCCGTGTGCAGGCCATCGGCGCCGCCGGTGAAGGGAAGATGAGCGACAGCGCCACCGCGAAGGCCGCCTGATCGTGCGGGCCATGACCAAGGCCCCGGTGCTCCGATGGGAAACCGTCGGGGGCCGGGGCTGCGGGCGTGGGAAATGAGAGAATGAGAAAATGAGAGAAATGAGGGAAATGCAAGGGCGAACGGTCACGATCAAGCCATTGGAGGCGGGAGGGCTGAAAGCGGCGGCGGCGCTGACGCCGGAGGAGCCCGAGGCGCTGGGGCGGCTGAACTGGTACCTGCACACGCCGTATGCGCGAGCGGTCGGTGCATGGGTCAAGGAGGAACTGACGGGGTATGCACTGACCATCGGTCATGCGCACAGCGCGCACGGGACGGACCTGGTGGTGCCGCCGCACTGGATGGGTGAAGGCGTGGGCACGGCGCTGCTGCGCGCACTGCTTGCCGAAATGGAAAGGAACGGCGCCACCGCGCAGGTGGTGCTGGCACCCACCGAAAGCTTGGGGTTCTTCGAACGCTTCGGTTTCCGCGCGGAGGGCGATCTGATCCGCTACACCGGCGGACGGCACGTGCAGGCCGCGCTGCAGGAGGTGGTGTCCGTGGCGCCCGAGCATTGGCTGGGCATCTGCCACCTGGACCGGCGCGCCACGGGCGAGGACCGGTCGCGCTGGCTGCGTGAGCACGATTACCTGGCGAAGGTGTGGCTGGAGCTCGGCCGCGTGCGCGGTTTCCTGCTGCCCCTTGCGGGCGATGGGCTGATCATCGCCGATGCACCTTACATCGGTCTGGAGCTGCAGCGCTGGCTGCTGCCGGTGCGGGACCACATCACCCTGCCCGCCGGACAGGAGCAGGTGCATGCGCATCTGGTGAAGCAGGGGTATGTGCCGGAGCCGCATGCAGTTCGGCTGGTGCGGGGCGCGCCCCTCCCCTGGCGGCCGGAGATGGTGTATGGGTGGTGAGGGGGGCGGACGAAATGCGATATTGGAAGCTGTTCGAATTTTAGCGGTCGTATGATATGTGATGTGGAAATGCCAGATCGGCGGGATGATCCGAGATGTTGATAACAGAATAAAAACGCCTTGCGCCAGGGGGGTGGCCTCGCTACTTTCGTGTTCTCGCGAACATCTGCGAATGCGATCGGTCTCCATTTGTGCCCTTATGGCCTTGGGCTTCACCACTTTGCAGGCTAACGCTCAATGCACGGCGGATGCTGGTCCCAATTTGAGTATTTGCGCGAACGAAAGCGCGATGCTCGGCGGTACCCCTGCGGCATCCGGAGGCCAGGGGCCTTATTCCTATTCATGGACACCCGCCACCGGGCTGAACGACCCGACTCTGGCGCACCCAGTCTGCACGGTGAACACCACCACGACCTACACCCTGGAGATCACCGACAGCAACGGCTGCGTGGATACGGATCAGGTGACCGTGACAGTACTATCCACTCCGAACATCGTGTTGAACGCGACACCACCTGTGCAACAGACGATCTTCAATGGGTTGCCGACCTACTACCTGTGTACGGTGGGCAGTTTCGCCTTCGACTTCAACGACCAGAGCACGGCGCCGGCCAATTCCTCCTATTCCGTGAACTGGGGCATCGGTCCCCCGTTCAATCCGAGCGGAACAGGATGGAACCAACAGGTGAACTACAGCACGGGCTTCTACACGGGTTCATATGTTATCAATGCCCAGAACGGATGTTCGGACGTGATGGACTTCAATGTGTTCATGGGCGATGTGCCGGATGGGGGCGCGGTGGCGAACGGCAATACCACGATCTGCGTGGGTGACTCGATCACACTCAGCTGGACGGCCATAGGCAACAATCCCGCCGGAACGAACTACATCGTTGACTGGGGAGACGGTACGGTGGCCACGTATTCCCATCCTCCACCGCCCACTGTCAGCCATGTCTACACCGTGTCCTCCTGCTCTCAGGCCAATGGTGAATATTCGGTGAACTATGAGATCACCAACCCGTGCGACACGCGTACCGGTCAGTTCAACCAGGTACGGGTCTCGGAAACGCCTACGGCCGACTTCGCCCTTTCAACGGACACCGTGTGTGTGAATATGCCCCTGACGGCCACGGACAACAGCACGGGAGCCCAGGCGCCGCAGTGCAATACGCCCAACCATGTGTGGTCGATCACTCCAGCGACGTACACGTTGCTTGGAGGTACAACGCTGGGCAGCATGAACGGCAATCCGAACACGCCCAGTTTATGGACCACGGGGTCCGCCGCACTGCAGGTGCAATTCAACGCTCCCGGGAGCTATATGATCACTGATGCGGTCGGCAACAACATCTGCGGCCAGGATGCGATCTCCCGTACCATTTGCGTGGAAGGACCACCCGTGCCCGACTTCACCTTGTTGCCGGACGAGGATTGTGCGCCACTGCAACCCGCCACGGACAACCTGACGACCACCCAGAACACCTGTCGGGTCACCTATCTGTGGAGCGTGGCGTTCAGCGCCACGGCCTGTCCGGCTGCGGGCAGCTTCAGTTACCTGAACGGCACAGGGCCCACGGACCTGGAGCCGGACTTCAGCTTCGCGGACCCCGGGACGTACGACGTGACGTTGAACGCCATCAACTCCTGCGGGACCTTCCCGACCACCGAGCAGGTGATCGTGCTGGCGCCCCCACAAGTGACGCTGGACCCGCTGGCCGCCATTTGCGAAGGAGATTGCGTGAGCCCCGCCGCCAACTTCGAGGATTGCGGGAATCCGCTAACGGCCTATTCCTGGAGCTTCGCGAGCGGAACGCCCGGGTCCGCGAACACCGCCGTACCAGGGACGATCTGCTATGCTACGGCAGGCAACTTCGCCGTGAACATCACGGTAACCAACTCGTGCGGGACCGCCTCTGACAACGCCACGCTCCAAGTGGTGGCCCCGCCCCCGCCACCGGTGATCATCGGCGCGACGGACCTATGCGCCGGTGAAGCCCTGATGCTGTCCGGACCGGCTGGCACCACCTGGACCTGGGACACCCCACAGGGAACGGTGACAACACAGGACGTGTACATCGCAGCCACCACCTGGACCAATGCCGGTATGTACACCCTGACGATCGGGGCCGGAGGTTGCAGCGCGTCGAGCAGTGTGGTCGTAGCGGTGCATCCCCTGCCCGTGGTGGATGCGGGCGCCGACTTCCATGTGTGCGTGGACGGCATGCCGGCGCCCCTGGCCGGCAACCCCGCCGGAGGCGACTGGAGCGGCACGGGCGTGACCGGTGGCGGACCCTATGCGTTCGATCCGGCGGTGGCCGGGGTGGGCGGACCCTACCAGCTGATCTACAGCTGGACCGACGCGAACGGCTGCATGAACTCCGATGTGATCGATGCGACGGTCGACCCACTGCCCGTGGCGAACGCCGGTCCGGACGCCACGCTCTGCAACGAACCGACCCCCTATCCCTTGGGCGGCACGCCGACGCCCGGCAATTGGACCTTCGTCTCGCAGAACACGACGGCCACGCTGAACGGCGGCCAATACACCCCCAACGGTACGGGCACCGACATCCTGGAGTACACCTACATGGACGCCTTTGGTTGTGAGGCCTCCGATCAGGTGAGCATCACCGTGGTGGACCCCGTGATGCCCGATGCGGGTGCGGACCAAACGGTATGCCTGAACACGCCCCCGATGCAACTGGTGGCCAACCCGGCCACGGCCACCTGGAGCGCCGCGCCCGGCAGTTCCGGCACGATCACGTCGGCCGGCGTGTACACCCCGGTGGCCGTGGGCACCGATGAACTGGTGGCCTGCCAGACCACGGCGAACTGCCAGCGGTGCGACACCGTGCGCATCACCGTGCTGCCCCTACCGGTAGTGGATGCGGGTACGGACTTCCACGTATGCGTGGATGGGAACCCCGCCCCATTGGTGGGCAATCCGGTGGGAGGCACCTGGAGCGGTACGGGCGTCACTGGTGGCGGACCCTATGCGTTCGATCCGGCGGTGGCCGGGGTGGGCGGACCCTACCAGCTGATCTACAGCTGGACCGACGCGAACGGCTGCATGAACTCCGATGTGATCGATGCGACGGTCGACCCCCTGCCCGTGGCGAACGCCGGTCCGGACGCCACGCTCTGCAACGAACCGACCCCCTATCCCTTGGGCGGCACGCCGACGCCCGGCAATTGGACCTTCGTCTCGCAGAACACGACGGCCACGCTGAACGGCGGCCAATACACCCCCAACGGTACGGGCACCGACATCCTGGAGTACACCTACATGGACGCCTTTGGTTGTGAGGCCTCCGATCAGGTGAGCATCACCGTGGTGGACCCCGTGATGCCCGATGCGGGTGCGGACCAAACGGTATGCCTGAACACGCCCCCGATGCAACTGGTGGCCAACCCGGCCACGGCCACCTGGAGCGCCGCGCCCGGCAGTTCCGGCACGATCACGTCGGCCGGCGTGTACACCCCGGTGGCCGTGGGCACCGATGAACTGGTGGCCTGCCAGACCACGGCGAACTGCCAGCGGTGCGACACCGTGCGCATCACCGTGCTGCCCCTACCGGTAGTGGATGCGGGCGCCGACTTCCATGTGTGCGTGGACGGCATGCCGGCGCCCCTGGCCGGCAACCCCGCCGGAGGCGACTGGAGCGGCACGGGCGTGACCGGTGGCGGACCCTATTCGTTCGATCCCGGCCTGGCCGGGGTGGGCGGACCCTACCAGCTGATCTACAGCTGGACCGACGCGAACGGCTGCATGAACTCCGATGTGATCGATGCGACGGTCGACCCCCTGCCCGTGGCAAACGCCGGTCCGGACCAGATCTTGTGCGATGAGCCGGTGCCCTTCGTATTCGCCCCGATTCCGGGCCCTGGATCCTGGGCTTTCCTCTCCCAAAGCACCAACGCCGGCCTGACCAATGCGGACTACACACCGAACGGATATGGAACGGACGTGCTTGTGTTCACCTACATGGATGCTTCCGGTTGCACGGACACGGATACCCTGCAGATCGAGGTGGTGACGCCGGTCATGCCCGATGCAGGACCGGACGATTCCCTCTGTGTGAATGCCGGGCCGCAGCAATTCGTGGCGAACCCGCCGGGCACTTGGCATCTCCTGCCTGGTGCGTTGGGCACCATCACCAGCACCGGGCTGTACACACCCATGGCCGTCGGTTACGACCTGCTAGTGAACTGCCTGACCACGGCCAATTGCGAACGCTGCGACACGATGCAACTGCACGTGCTGCCCCTGCCGATGGTGGACGCAGGTCCGGACTACAGCATCTGCCAGGACGCGCCTGTCCAGCAATTGCAGGCCATGCCCGCCGGAGGCGCCTGGGACCTACCGTACATCTTCGATCCCGACACCCTGGCCCCCGGGCCGAACATGTGGTGCTATTCCTACACCGAAGCCGCCACCGGATGCACCAACACCGATTGTATCGTGGTGAACGTGGACAGCGTTCCGGTACCCTTGTTCAGCATGCCGGATACTGCCTGCGTGAATGCGAACGTGCAGTTCAACAACCTGACGACCTGCCTGTGCAGCTACGCATGGACATTTGGTGATGGTGGTAGCTCGACGGACCCCGATCCGCTCCACATGTATCTGTCCGTGGGCACGTTCCCGGTTACGCTGATCGCCACATCGGGATCGGGATGCACGGACACGCTGATCATGTCGATAACGATCATCGAAGCACCAACGGTGGGCTACACCTTCGGGCCGGCCTCTGGGTGTGGCCCCCTGTTGGTAAACCTGGTCAACAACAGCCAGGGGGTGCCGATCTCCTATGCCTGGGATATCGACACGTTCGGTGCCTCATCCCAGGCCCAGCCCGGTCCCGTCCTCTTCCCCCCTCCGCCCTGCGACTCCATCTACTACGGCATCACCCTGACTGCATACAATCAATGCGGTGGTGGCACACAGGCGGATTCCGTGCTAGTTTTCGCCCCGCCACAACCGGCGTTCCTGACCAATACGAACACGATCTGTTCGCCGGACTCGATCTTGTTCCAGAACACCACCACATGTGCCTGGAACACCACCTATGCATGGACGTTCGGTGATGCCACGGGCAGCAATTCCCAGTCGACACACCTGGGCCATTTGTATACCACGGATTCGCTGATCGTGCAGTACGTGGCGATGCTCACGGCCACGAACCAATGCGGCACCGCCAGTACGTCCGATACGATCACCGTGCTGCCCAACACGGTGGAGGCCTTTTTCAATGCGAACCCCCTGGTGGGATGCCCGCCGCTGCCGGTGCAGTTCATCCAGTCCACGGTGGGCATCACCCAATGGACCTGGGAGTTCGGGGATGGAGGGCAATCGACCATGCTGGACCCTATTCACACCTATCTCAGCCCTGGTACCTACCAGGTCGTGTTCTTCGCAACGAACGGCTGTGCATCCGACACGATAGTCCAGGAGGTCGAGGTGCTGCCCTTGCCCCTATTCGATTTCTCCGCAATGCCGGATAGTGTCTGCGTTGATGAGAGTATTTCCTTTCAACCCTCGGGCAACAACATTTCCGGTTTGACCTGGAACTTCGGCGACGGTTCCGGATCGAACCAGACGGCCCCCACACACGCATTTGCTACGCCTGGGACATACGGAGTTGGACTTACGGTGACCTCCACGCTCAACGGGTGCATCGATACGGTACTGCACAACGTAGAGGTGTTGACCACACCTGTTGCCGCATTCACACTGACGCCGAGCGATGGATGCGCCCCGCTCTGGGTGGAACTCAACGAGACGAGTATCGATGGCGGCTATGCCTCATGGGACCTCGGTGATGGAAACACCTCCTCAGGCGGCACGCTCATGCATCTCTACGACAGCGCCGGTACCTACCTGATCCGATTGACCGCGCTCAATTTGACCGGTTGCACCGATTCAACGACCGCCACCGTCGTGGTGCATCCCATCCCTACCGCGGTGTTCGACTACGCGATCACGACCACTCCCGAACCGGTGTTGCCTGTCCAGTTCGAGAACGGATCGACCGGTGCGGTAGCCTATGTATGGCAATTCGGCGATGGATCGGGGTCCACCTACCTGGATCCGTTCCACATCTACCACACCGAGGAGGATTGTTCTTTCAGTCCGACGCTCGTGGCCACCAACGAATTCCTATGCAGGGATACCGTGGTCCACGTGATCACCGTGCCCCGCGACCTCCGGATCTGGGCACCCAACTCCTTCACCCCGGACGGCAACGGCTTGAACGATGAGTTCGTGATCCAAGGCGCCGACCTGGTACCGAGCAGCGTTCACCTGAGCATTTTCGATCGTTGGGGCGCCCTGATCCATGAGGTGAAGGGCAGGACACCATCCTGGGACGGGACCATAGGTGGCCAACCCTGCCCGAACGGTGTGTACGTATGGAAATTGAAAGCCCGGCTCCAGTGCGGATATGAGGAGGAAGAGCACGTCGGTCATGTGACGTTGTTGCGCTGATCGGTCCTTTCCAAAAGGCGGGAGGATGGTCCATGGCAGCTGGAGATCCTACCAAGCCTGACAAGATCGCTTCGGGCGCTGGCAAAAGCCCAGCATCCCTCGCGATGACGGTACCGAAGGAGATCGCCGCTCCTGCTCTCGATGATGGCATTGGATGATGATCGCGTGATCCATCCGCGTATCCCACACACCACCCCATCCGTCATCGCGAGGATCAGCGCGGACCGGTGAGGCCGGAGGCCGGTCGGGTCAGGCCGTCCGCGGCCCGCCGCCGCTGAAGCTATGGCGTGCAATGCGATCTCATGATCGGGAGACGGGCGCAAGGGATCCTTTCAAGCGCGGGGAGATCGCTTCGAAGACCGCCTAATGCGCGGTCCTGCTCGCGATGACGGATTGTGGATGATGTCCGTGAGTCGTAGGGACCAGTTGCCCTCCTGAGGGCGGATCATTCACCAGTGTGCATAAGGAGGGGATCAGGGTGGTTCCAGAACTGCATTTCTAGCGGAACACTCCCCTACCCCCTTCTCTGTGCATGTCGATCGAGATCTCGATCGACCGCTCTCGGAGCCGAAGACCGCATTAGGACGGCCAATACATCAATAGCTGCAAGACCGACCGACGGTCTGGCAGGCGGTGATGTTGAAGGAGCTCGGAGAACAGCCGCTTCCTCCGCTCAGACCGACGAATTCAACGGTCCAATTCCCCGGGGCAAGTTCGATATCCATGGACCCCCCGGGATCCAAGCTGCCGTAGTTGGTGTTGTTGATCAGGATGCGCTGTACTGTGTGAAGCGAGGTGTTGACACAATGCAGTGTCCCGGTCGTGCACGAACCCGAGCCCGGTGCGACCAGATCTTCCTTTTTGCAGGAGATCATCATCGAAAAGAGCCCAATGGCAAGGATATGAAGGGAAGTACGCATCGTTCTTCATTTTTCGGCCTACTCTCTCAAGGGCTTTTCGGCATCCGCCCGAACGACGACCGTCGCCGTCCGATGGTGGATACCCGGACCGGGATCGGAGTTATCACTAGGCCCGTTAATTTTCCGGGGCATGGACGATGCGCAGTTGATCGATGGGCTCCGGCGGCACGACCGGAAAGTGGTGGAAGCGGTGTACGCCCAGGTGCGCGCGGGCATCATCAGCTACGTGAAGCAGAACAGCGGCACGAAGGACGAGGCGCTGGACGTGGTGCAGGAGGCCATGCTCGCGGCCTACATGAACATCACCAAGCCCGACTTCGCGCTGACCTCGGCATTGAGCACCTACATCCAGGGGATCGGCCGCCACCTGTGGCTGAAGCACATCGAGCGGTATAAGAAAAGGTACAAGCCCGATAACCGCATATGAGCATCCGGTATCAAGAGGCGGAAACGCGCACAGTGCTCGACGACCTGGAGGCGGCGGACCGGATCTGCCTGTTCTGGGAGATGTTCGAGCGGCTGGGCGCCGACTGCCAAAAGCTGCTGCGCATGACGTTCGAAGAACGGGCTGAGACCGAGATCCAGGAGGAACTGGCGTTCAGCAACCCTGGGTCCGTGAAAGTGAAACGGCACAAGTGCAAGGACAGCCTGGTGCAGCTGATCCAGGCCGATCCGCGCTACGCCGAATTGAAGGGATCATGAGCGACGAACACCTGGACCCCCGCATGGAGGACCTGTTCCGCGAGGCGCAAGGGCGCGAGGATGTGTTCCGGTTCCACCGGTTGCTGCGCGATGTCGCTTCGGAGGTGGAGGCCCGGGAGGTCGCTGGGACGCCGGTGATCCCGCTCTGGCGGCGTCCGGCGGTACGCTGGGTGGTGGCGGCGGCCGTGGTGGCGATCGCGGTGGTGGGCATCGCCCTGCCCTATCTGACACACCCCGACATGGACCAACTGGCAATGACGTATGCCCGGGCATCGGAGGCGCAGGTCCGTGGCGAGGGTGGAGCAACGGACGCCCTGGCGAACGTGCGCGAGGCCCTGCTGGCGCATGACCCGGACCGCGCCTTGGATCTGATGAAAGCCGCGGAACCCGCTTCAGCCTGCGACACGGCCCGGCTGCAATGGTTCACCGCACTGGCCCGGCTGATGCAGCACAAGGAAAGCGCGGCGCGCACGGAACTGGAGAAGGTGAAGGGGTCCGGATGCCAGGAAAAGGACCTGGCCCGCGAACTGCTCGAGGAACTTTGAGCCTTAAGCGCCCACCCGGCGCTTCCGCCGCCGACGGGCCATGGCGGCGGCAGCGATCACGGCGACCCCCCCACCGACCGCCCAGGGCAGCATCGGCGATCGTCTCCGAAGCTGTACAGGCTCGTTGTCACCAATGAGTATGAAGGCAGCCCACTTGCTCGGGGGTTCGTTGGGGTATTCGGTGCGGTACCACCGCTTGGCCTCGGCGAGCGCATCGGCCTTGCCCAGGCCATCGGCGAGCTTCTCATAGAACTTGATCATGATCTGCTTCGTGGCCAGGTCATCGACCTTCCAGAGGCTCATGATGACGTTGCGTGCGCCGGCCAGCATGAAGGCGCGAGCGAGCGACAAGGTCCCTTCACCAGCCTGTCGTGCGCCGGTCCCGGAATGGCAGGCGCTCAGCACCACAAGATCCACCGGCAGATCCATGTCCTGGATCTCGAACGCGTGAAGGACACCATCGTCCTGGAAGAAGGAAGGGTCGAAGGAATCGACTTCTGAGATCGGATCGGCACCAAGCCCATCGGAGAGAACAAGTCCTGAGAGAAGGGGGTCGGTCGGCAATGCAAAAGCGTGACCCGCGAAGTGGACCACGCGCCTTCCCCTCACCTGCTCGCGGAAGGCCGCTTCGGTGGCCCCGACCCCAAGCACCGGATCTTCATCGAACATGCTTGCGATGGCATCCGCTTCCAACGAATTGTTCAGCAACGGAACACAACGTCGCTTGGCATCGGCCGATCGGGTAAAGAGCCATCGGTCATGGGCCACACCATCCGCTGATCTGTCGGATACCAAGGGACCATAGGAGGGGGCGAAGCTGGCAAGTCCCTCACCCCGGCCCTGTTCGACCGTGAAAGCCTGCTGGAACGAGTACCCGTAGTGGACGCCCCAATGATCGACCATACGCTCGCCTCCGATTCCCGCAAATAGCAGTTCGAACGGGACCTGGTCGATCGACCCGTCGGCAAGCACCAAAAGTTCTCCGCCGCCGCCAGACAGTGCTTCCGGGATCAAGATCCCGCTCAATTCAAGGGTGATCTCCAGCGCATCCCCGCCCTTGGTCATATCGCGATCCAGCCGGGCGACCAAACTGTCCAGCCTTGATCTGGTGATCGGCCGGACAAGGTCGCTGGTGCCTTCAGGCCCGACCAGCAGGATCCGCAACGCATCATCCGTTTGGAGATAGCTTATCACATGGGTGTGCGCTCCGTGGACCTGTTCCTGGATGGTTCCCAAGCGTGCCCAGGGCCCATCATCCGACACACCGGGAAGAGCGAGGTTCGTACGCATCCGCTGGTCCTCCTGATGCAAGCGCGCCATTTCCTCGGTCAGATCGGCATATTCCGCCGGGGATGGAGCATGGAGCGCCTTGTTGCTGGCCATGACGCGCGCATGAAAGTGGGCGGCCAAGCTGTCGTATGCCTGCAGCCCCTGTTTTCGGGAGAAGGAATTCCGGAGCAGCGTGTTGCGCAATCCACGGCTGCGCATGCTTTCCATGGCACTGAGCAGTTGCTGCTGACGGTCCGGGGCCGCAAGATCGGCCTGGTCCATCGCCGACAGCCGCATCGCTTGCAGTTCCTCGTACCGTCCCTGCAACGCCGGGCTCGCGAAACCGCTGCGGAGCAGCAGGTCCAACTGATCCTGCAGGCTGTCCAACATGGCCAACGCTTGCTCCCGATCACGTTCCTCACCGCTGGCCCGGTAACGTTCCATGTCGATCTCGGCCTGTACCTGCAGTACGATATCCCATTCGCCATTGAGCCGATTTAGGAGCGTTCCGTTCGATCGGAGATCCGTTGCGGGAATGGCATGTGCATGGAACAGGGCTACCGCTTCGTTCAAATGGTCTTGGGCCCCGTTGAGGTCACGGCGTGCCATTGCGTTCCGGGCCATCCAGGCATGGACCTTGGCCTTGTACCGATCGGCCGTGGTCACGCTCAATGCCGCCCGGAACGCGGAGTCGGATCGTTCCCGATCGCCGGCGATCGCCAGCAGGACACCGAGGTTCTCGAGGTTGTTGTAATTCGGTTCCCATTGGATGCTATCGGCGTTCATTAATGCAAGTGCCTGCTGGTACTGGCCGTTGTTCCGCAGGGTGATCGCCAGATTGGACCAGGTCTTGTTCCATTCGGCCGGGTCGTTGTGTGCCTGGTGATAGGCAGCAGCTTCTGCGGCGAGGTCCCGCGCCAACACCATGTCCCCCAGTGCATCCGCCGCCTTCAGTTGCACATCCCAGAGTTGCAGTTTCTGGGCGTGTTCCTCCCCTTGTGTCCTCAGGTAACACGCGTCGGCCCATTGTGCGTAGGTCAATGCAGCGTGCGCATGTCCTCTTGCCACCGCATATTCCGCCTGCATCAGCAGGTAGAAGCATTGTTCGGTGCCGTCCCCGTCCTCCACGAACCGGTGAAGTGCTGGCAAATACGTTGACATCAGGGCGATATCATCCTCTCCGACCCCGTTCATGTGGAGGTAGTTCCCCAGAATGTCCCCACAGTCCTTGCAGTACTTTCCCGAACGTTCCTGATCAAGGCAGAGTTCGGCGGCATTCTTCCATGTAGCAAGGGCAGTTGCGTTCTTCCCAGCGGACCATTCGACCATTCCCTTCGCCTTCAAGGCCATGGGGCGATCCAGTTCATCGTTCTCCGCGCAGATCGCCATGGCCTGATCGGCCAGTAGGAAGGCCTGTTCCGTATCTCCTTTCACGGCCAGGCGTTCGCTCAGACGGACGGCATGGTCCACCGCAGTGGCCGGATCCTTGTTGCGCAGGAAAAGGCGCATGGCCTCCTCATGCGCGGGCTTCCAATCACCTTCAAGCCCGTAACTGACCCGGTAGACCGCCACGTTCGCCTCGAGCTTCGCGGCCATCCAGCTTTCGCTGCTGTCCGAACGGGCCAGGTGGTCCAGTGCGGCCACGAAGGCAAGTCCACGTTCCAACCTGCTCTTCTTCTGGATGACCGCACGCTGGTAAACGAGCAGGGCCATGCCGTATCCGTCGTTCCTTGTTCCGGCCATGGTCCAGAGCGTATCGAACAAGGACTGGTCGAACGTTCCCTGCGCATGCAGGTAGGCGACACCGAGTTGCACAAGAAAGTGATGGTCTATCGGAGGGGAGTCGTCACGGATGCACTGTCGGAAGTGGAGATAGGCCGCCTCCACGCGTTCGGGTCTCCCAGCTTCGTACTTGACGAATCCACCGATGAATTGCTCGACACTGTCCCGGTCGCACCAGATGCCATCACCTTGTGCATGGCCCGTCGTGAAAGCCAGGATACCGAACAGACAGCTATTCAAACGGGAGGCGCGCACGGCCATGATCCCAAAGATGGCCGATCCAATGGATCCCTTGTCGCTACTGCGCGACCACAAGCCTGGACCGGCATGATCGGTCCGGCAACATGATACATACCAGGTAGGTACCATCGGACAGGTCAAGGTCCAACGTCGTCCACCGATCGCTGGACCGGCCCGCCACGACCTCCCGGCCCTGGAGGTCCGTGATCCGATAGGAGGCCTCCTGGCCACCGGCAACGGTCATCTCCACCGTGACCCGGTCTTTTGCCGGGTTGGGGTAGATCAGCACGTCGGGTTCCGAGGGCAACGTATCCGGCAGACCCGTCGGGAGCACACCACATGCACCGACCTGCACCGAAGCGAGCAGGGCCTGCTGGATGGGTCCATAGCCCACCAGGCCGGTCACCAGCACGTGGCAGCTATCGACCGTCAAGGCCCGCGTGGGAAAGTTGTACGTGGCGAGCGGTGTCAGGTATGTCATGCCTCCCGTGCCGAAGTCGGGGTCCGGCGTTCCATCGGACAGGTATTGGAAGAAATAGATGGGTGACGGGCCCGCTGTCACCGTGGAAGCCACCACGAGCAAGCGGTCATCGGGAAGCACGAGGAGGTCCGCGGCGCTCAGTTGCGGTCCGGGATCCTCGATGAGCACACCCCCATTGCCGAAGCTGCCATCCACGGCCCCATCGGGCATGACGCGGGCAAGGACCAGATCATGGTGGGAGAGACTATCGTGCCTCGTGCCGGCGATCACGATCCGTCCATCGCTCTGGATGCCGATGGCCCGAGCCTCCTCATCGGTTCCGGGGATCTCGAAATGCACCACGCTGTTCGTGCCGAAATAGCTCGCGCCCGACACGGAGAGCGCGCCGTCCCGCGCATGGAGGAACATGTCCCGGGTGTCCGGCGTGGCGCTTCCTGTAAAGAGCAGGGTCGAGTCGTTCGCGCTGCAGAGGTCGCTCACGGATTGGTCCGGGGCGGTGCTCCAGCCGAACTGCATGGCAAAAGCGGTGGGTTGGCCGGAAGCGTTCAAGCCCACCATGTAAGCGATGCCGCCCGACGCGCTCGCGGAGCCCGCTGCCACGATGGAACCATCGGAACGGACCGCGATCGCATGGCCCGCGCTCCCCAGGGCCTCGAAACTTTCCACGTAGGTCCCGTCCGCGGCGAATGTGAAGTCCGGCGTTCCATCTGGCGTGGACCGGGCCACGAACAGATGGGGCACCGTGTCGGACAGGGTCGTGCCGGTCACGAGGATGCGGTCGAGGGTGTCGACCGCCACATCCTGCACGATCGCATCACCCGGGCCGATGTTCAGCTCCTGCGACCCGCCGGTACCGAACGTGGCATCCGGTGTGCCGTCGGCGTGGAAGCGCGCGATCCAGGAACGGGTACCGCTCGTGTCCGTGGAGGTTCCCACCAGGATGAGGTCTCCCGTGCTTTGGTGGGCGATCGCCATGCCGGTCTCCTGGACGTTGGGCATGCCGAAGGTGGCGACGCCGCCACTGCCGAAGGCGGGATCGAAGGTGCCCGGCTGGGCCAATGCACCTTGGGCGAGGAGCAACACGACCAGCGTCAACGGCCGCGGAGATCGATGGAAGGACGGGGTCCTCATCGGACGATCAGGATCCTGCCTATCGCACCGCCATCGGTCGTTCGCAGGAAATACACGCCCGGGGCCACATCCAGAACGATCCATCGCGGACCGCGGACCGCGCGCAGGCGTTGCCGTTCCTGCCCCGTGACGTCGGTGATCCGCAGTTCCACGCCGGCCAGCTCCGGTGGAAGGTTGATGGTGAAGGTCCCGTCCGATGGGTTGGGCCGGATCGCGATCGCATAGCGGACATGCTCCCGCATGCCGGTCACGAGCACACAGGCGCTCAGCGCCGTGCAGGTCCCATTGTCCAATTCCACGGCATAGCTCCCGTCCGTGCCGGGCGTAAAGGACTGACCGGTCTCGCCTGCGATGGGCAGGCCCGTGCCGCAATCGATCCATTGGTAACTGACGCTGTCCTGCAATGCGAACAATGTGCCTTGATCGAACAGCACCGTCGTGTCCAGTTGAACGATGGTGATGTTGTGGATGACGGTGGAGTCGCAGCCGCCGAGGGAAACCAACGTCTCCATCACCATGGTTGATGTGGTGAACAAGGTGTCTCCGATCATGATCGGATCGCACGATGCTGTGTCAATGGACATCATCGTTCCGGTACATGCCAGAGCGACGATCTCCGAGCTCGACAAGCACCGTCCTTTGTAGATCCGAACATCATCCAAGGCGCCGGTGAAGTACTCGGTATCGGGTTCCGGCGTGGGGTCCCTGTTCATTGCTCCTAGCGTGAAGAATATGTTCGTATTGAGGTCCCGAACGCTACTTGACGTACTATCCTCGACCAGGCTCCCATCCAGGTACATTTCATGGAGCGTTCCGCATCTGGATAGAACCACATGCCTCCATTGGTCCAGTTGAATACCCTCCACCAGACCAACCGTTTGTGAATTCGAATCCCCGGTGGTTCCGCGAATGATGAACTCGCCAGGGACCGGTTGCCGGAGGGCTACGGAATATCCGCTTGCCTCCGGTGTGCCAGCGATCGTAGTTCCCTTCCCGATCGCGAGACTTCCCTCATCCCAATAGTTGCCGCCGATATCAAACCTTTCATGCACGGTGTCCACCATGATCCAAAATGAAAGGGAAAAGGCACTGGTGTCCATGTCCAACACATCCCCATAGCTCAAGTAGGATGCACCATCGAACCAGAGCGCACCCCCGGAGTTTCCGAAACGGTCGGTGGTGTCAAAAGGGGCGCCCTGAATAATGATCGGAACAAGGCCTCCGATCGTGTCCACGCCGTTGCCATCCAATGGGAAATGGGCGATGAGGCTGTCGGTGAGGGACTGGGCAGTTGTTGTTGCGGCAAAGAGGACGGAAAGTATTGTGGTCGCAATTTTCATGGTCGCGGAAGTTCAATGGTTCTTGCACTCACCACCACGGCAACATCCGCCAGGTGGTGTTCTTCATCGCTTGATAGGTCTCGCCAAATGCCCTCTCCAAGGTAATTTCTTCCATTGAAATACGCCGCGCATAGACCCCAAGCATGCCGGGTCCCATGATCAGCACGCCAGCCCAGCTGTGGAAGAGCAGGGCCACGCCCACCATGAGCAGCCAGGCACCGGTGTAGCTGGGGTGGCGCAACCAACGGTAGGGACCGCTGGTGATCAGCTGTTGGTCCTTCTTGATCTGTACCGTGGCGCTGAAGGCGCGGTCCAGGGTGCGGATGGCCCAGACCCGGAAGCTCAGACCGCCGAGCATGAGCACGATGCCCGTGACTGTGATGGCGTCAAACTCGGAGGGCGCATCTGCGAAGTAGGCCCATTCCACCACGCTCGCCACCTGGCCCAAAGCGCTCATGGCAAGGATCAGCCACATGGTGTTGCGGTCGGTGCTGCGGTGATCGACGCTCTCCTGAGCGCTCATCACCGGCTGGGTGGCGAGAAGTCCGGTGCAGATCAACGCGGCGTAGAGTACCGGCCAGGTGAGCATCAATTCCGGCGCCGGCAGCAAAGGCAGCACGTAGAGCGCGACCAGGAAGGTCATGATGGAGCGTAGCTTTTTCATTGTTCCCAAGGAATGGACGGTTCAGTAGAGCAATTCGAACCATACGCGCACCCAGGACGGGTTTCCATACGGATAACAGTCCGAGGAGAAATTGTTCTGGATCTGGGTGCTGAAGGCATTGTCCGGTTCATCCATCAACGTCTGACCGTTGAAGCCGATGTTCACCATCAGGTCGAGTTGGTACGGTGGTGCCGCGCCGTCCACATCATAGACCTTGAGAAAGCAATTCTGCGTGAGGTCGTGGAACACCCAGTTGAAGGGTCCGAAGGATGCTTGAGTGGCATTGCTCGCCACTCCGGTGTACCACGTCGACGAACCCTGGCGGATCTCGACATAGAGATCGGGTTCACTGGACCCATCTATCGGTGTACCGGTGCTCCAACATTGTGGCACGTTCGAGATGGTGATGCTGTCGATCCGGAACCCGATCGGGTCTTGACCGGAACCGGCGGGGCCACCGTATTGGCAATGGTTCCCGTAGTAACCATCCGGGCAGATGCAGGTGCCATCACTGCAATAGCCCGGACCGCAGTTGCTATCCGCACAGGGTTTGGAGCAGGAAGCAAATGCCAGCACTGCAAGTGCGATCAGCGATGCTCGTGTATGGTCCGTTCGTATACGCATGGTCACTCTGTTTTGAGGTTGATACCGAGGTAGGTCTCGTGGTTATCGGTCACGCTGCTTTTTCCATGTTCCTGATGCGATCCTCACGCGTGGGCAGTTGCTCTCTTATCGCCAGTGGCAGTTCCGCATGGCGATACATCATGGCATAGGACCTTTCGAGGCTGCGTGTACAGCTGAATCCTTCGGCTCCACCGAGGATGGAAAAGCCCATCCGCCTCCAGAAAGGCATGTGGGGCCGTAAACAGGTGAACACCGCCTGGTCCAGGCCCAGTACGTGGCTCATGGCCATGATCGTGAGTGTGAATTCCTTCACTGTGGCCAGGTCGCGGTATGCGGGGTCGATGCAGATACGGCTCACCTCCACGAAGGGCAGGCCTTGCTCGAGGTAGCTGCTCATCAATGTGCATACTTGCCTTGCGGCTTCCACCGGCATGTGCGTGAGACAATACAGCGGCTGTGGCCCGGAGATCGGTCGGATGAAGCGGACGCAGCCGCGCAGCTCCTCGCCCGCATACCAACCGAGGTGGATGGCATTTGCGTCATAGGCATCGCGGTCCACTCCGCTTTCGTCGCTCAGGAAGCCGGCTTGCACGCTGTTGCGGTAGATGCGGTGGCGGAAGCGGTGGTACTCCTCCATTCGCGCGGAAGTGGTGATGTGCTGCAGGGTGATCATTCCGGTCCGGTATCAGGTCCACAGGTGGATACCGGTACGATCCGTTCGGTTATCGCCGACCTGAACGACCGGTCCGGGAATACCCTCGCCATCCGTCCCCTCCCCAACTTTTCATGCCGCGTGGTCCGGTGGTGCGTCTTTGAAATGCGAACTTGTCCGTTGCTTGGTGCGCGTGATCAAATGCACTCACTTACCGCATCCCTGCTTTTGTCGATCGGCACGGTCCTTCAAGCGTGTGCGCAGGAGAACGACACCGTGGGGCATGACCTGACACCGCGCCGCGCCTGGTTCACCTTCTCGGAGCGCACGAGCGTTGCAGCGGACCCCGACCTGCGCTACATCTATTGCCACCACGGCCCGAGGGATATGCTGGAACGCATCCCCGTGGACGATCCCGACCGGGTCGATACACTGCGATTCCCGGCCGCGCTCACCACATGGCGGCCCACGCGGCTTGGCGTGCTCGCCGGTTGGACCGATCCCCTGGGTGTGCACCTGCGTGAACGCACACCCGATGGCAGCCGGACGTACACCCTGCCCGCGCGTTGCACGGGCCTGCGCATCGTCGCGGCCTCCACCATTGGCGCCGAACGGCTGATGCTGGACATCACCAGCGCAGACACCGCGGTGGACGGACTCTACACATTCGATCCCGCTTCAGGTGTGCTCACGCGCACGTACGGCCCACAACCGATGCGCGACCTCTTCTTCGATGGCCGCCTCCACCTGTGCGCGGGGCAGGTGCCCACGGAAAACGGCGGCATGCTGATCGCCAATTACGCGGACGGGTGGGACACGGTGCAGGTGGTGACGACATCGGTGGACCAGTTCCTCGGCGGGTTTTCCAAGATCATCGCCGTGCCGGCGGATGGCACCGCGATCTATTTCACCAGCAACGGCGATCGGGACAGGTCTGCGCTGTTCCGCTACGACCGTACCACGAAGCGCATCACCGAGCAGGCCACCGACCCGCGGGTGGACCTGCTGCCCTTCGGCCATTCCCTGGACCATGCCGGCCACCCCACGTCGGTGGTCGGGTTGTACGCACGCACCATCCGCGTGATGCTGGACAGCAGTTGGGCGCCCGACCTGCGGCGCGTGGCGGCCATACTGCCGGGCGATCCAAGTTTCGTGGCCACCTCATCGGACGACCAACGCTGGCTGGTCCGCGGGCTGCGTGGCGGTCCCTCCACCCTCTTCCTCTACGACCGGCGCAATGGCACGCTGCGCCCCCTGTGCTCCGAACAACCCGATGCGCCGCAGCAGGACCTCGCCGAGCGTCACGCGTTCGTGGTCCGTTCCTTCGACGGGACCGAGTTGCCGGTGCACGTGTACCTGCCCCACGGCAGCGATGCGGATGGCGACGGCGTGCCGGACCGGCCGCTGCCCACGGTGCTGTACGCCCACGGTGGCCCCTGGGTGGGGATCGTGCAATGGAGCACGCCGTTCTTCTGGCGCAACTACCAGCTGCTGGCCGACCGCGGTTATGCGGTGGTGAACTACGAGTTCCGTGGCACTTCGGGCCTGGGCAGGGCGATGACCGACAAGGGCGACAAAGCCTGGCGCACGGGCATGGTGGAGGACCAGACGGCCGTGGCGCACTGGGCGATCGACCAGGGGATCGCCGCGAGGGGACGCATCGCCACCTGGGGCTGGTCCTTCGGTGGCTACATGGCCATGGCCGGCCCGGCCTTCCACCCGGAGCTGTATGCGGCGGGACTCGCGATGTACGGTATCAGCGATCAGGTGGCGTTCGCACGTACGCCGTTCGCGGACAACGCTTTCTGGCATTCCCGGGTGGGCGACCCGAACGACCACAAGGACCTTGATCTGCTGCGTGAGGGCTCACCGATCAACGCCGTGGACACGGTGCGCGCATCGATGCTACTGACCATGGGCGGGCGTGATGAGCGCGTGCCCCGCGAACAGATGGACCGCATGGCGGAGGCGTTGCATGCAAGCGGGAAGGACGTCATCTACCTCTTCTATCCCGACGAGGGCCACGACTATCGGGACCCGGAGAGCTGGATCTCGTTCTGGGCCGTGGGGGAACAGGTGCTGGCAAAGGCCCTCGGGGGCCGCGCCGAACCCATCGGGCATGACCTGGACCATGCCGGGATGGAATGGGTGATGGGGCGGGAGCTGGTGGTGCACTGAGGGTCCGCATGCATGCGGAACGCTACGCCCGGGTACAGAAGGGAGGGGTCCGGGGTGGTCGCATCACCGGACCATGAGGGCGACCTGTCGTGCTCCGGAACCCCCTACCCCCACAGTGCCAGACCCACCAGCGCCAGCCCCGCCACCAGCAGAGCAAGTACGACCAATACTCTGCTCGGGCCGCTGGACCCGGCTTGCTGCTGGTGACCTGGGGACTGGCGGTGTTCCGGACCCCGCACAGGAGGTTCGATACGTTGCGCACCCGACCCACCATTCCTGGCGTTCCGGTGATCGGTGGTGAGGTCCGTGGACATGGTGATCTCCTTCTGGCGATCGGCTGCGCACCGATCGGGCATCAGCGCCGGGACGAAGTTGGAGCAGTGGGCAGTGGACTTCCTACGTGGAAATACATACCCGGACCATGTATTTCTACATACCCCCACCATGTATTTCCACATACCCCTACCATGTATTAATACATACCCTGACCATGTATTTCCACGTTGGTGGGAGCCCATCGCGCCGGATACTTTGGCACCCGATCCAACACCAACGATCCCATGACCTTCAAACGCTACGTCCCCCTCCAGGAATTCAACTGCATCACGCGCGATTTCACCGACCATATCAAACTGCGTCCATTGACGGCGCCCGTGGACATGGGCATCCGGTCCTTGCGCTTCAAAGTGGCCGAACTGCTGGCGGCGTTGGTCGACCCGGCGACGTGCGAACCGGAAAAGGGATGGATCCGCGGTGTGGTGGTACATCTGGGGCTGGACCCATCGGACCGGTTCGATGTGGCCATCCAGTTCGTTTGTCTGGTGCCCACCGAGGAGGAGGATACCTACACCTACACCGTACCCGAGAACTACTACACGGTGGGCACGGACAAGCTGATCGCCGCCACGGACACACTGGAGGACTGGCTGGACGATCGTGGTGACCGCTACATGGCCAACATGGTGGTGCGCCGCACCGACGGACCCGACTGGTCCGCGTTCAACGCCGAGGTGGATGTGAGGTCCGTGGTGTTCCCCTATGAAGGCTGCTTGCAACAGCTGATCGCGGACAATGACATGGGAAATGGCGACCTGATGGAATTGAAGTGCATGAGCGAGCCCACGCATTGGAGCGCGGAAGAGGACCCCATTTCCCAGGAGGGGTTCCACCACAGTGTGGTCTGGCTCGGGGCGGAGGAGGAACTGGATGATGACACCTACACGCAGCCCTTCCTGCACAAGGCGGCGGACATGGGCGTCACCATCCCGCCGGGAAGTGCGGCGGCCGGGGTGGTCCTGCGCACGACCGGGCTTCCGCGCCGTCCGGGTTGTTGACAAAGAGGAGCCGCCGCAACTTTCCGCCATGGAACGCGCCATCATCGTCCTCTTCGGGGTCCTGCTGGCCGTGGTCGCCTGGGCCCGGATCCCGCGTCCCAGGGGCCGGCTATTCGACCTGCTCGGCATCACCTTGATCATGGCGCTGCTCGTGGAGAGCTATGGCACCTGGTGCCTGGCCTATCGGCCCACGGTGCCCAATTCGTACGCCTACAACCTCTACAACCTGCTCGAGCTGGCCCTGTTGCTCCTGCTGTTCGACACGCACCGACCGCGACTGCGCAAGTGGTATCTGGCAGCGGGCGGCCTGGTGCTCGTGGCCACCGGATGGAGCATGACGCGCTATGCGCCCCTGGAACAACTGCTCACGCCGGTGATCCTGGTGTACGCCCTGACCATGACCCTGTTGCTCATGGCGCTCTTGTGGGACCTGGCCCAGCATAGCAAAGTGCCCCTGCAGCGCCTTCCGATGTTCTGGCTGTTCATGGGGCTCCTGGTGTATTTCGGCGGCCTGGCCCCCATCATCGGACTGACGCCCTATCTGCTGGAGATCGACGAGCACCTGGCCGCACGCGCGTACCTGATCATGCCCGTGTTGGGCGCCATCCGCTATCTTCTCGCGGCCGTAGCCTGCTCGATGGAACGGGCACGTCGAAGGGCCGGCACCTGAAGGATGGACCGGACGGACCAGATCGTGATCGTCGTTGTCGTGGCCACGATACTTCTGGTGGTGCTCGTGGGGTTCGTCGGTCTGCTCCTGGTGGTGAATGCGAACCGACGCCACCGTCATCGTGCGGAACTGGCCGAGCAACAGATGCTGCGGGACGGACAGGTGCGCGAGGCGGAACGCGAGGCCACCCGGCACACCCTGACCGATGTGGGACGCGAACTGCACGACAATGCCGGCCAATTGCTGCAGGTGGCCCAGATGGGCATACTGGACAGGTTGGAACAGGAGGCCGAACATGATCCGGCCGTGGCCACCGCGCTCCAGACCTTGGAGCAGGGCATCCACGAGGTGCGCCGCCTCGGGCGTTCCCTCAACCGCGATCTGTGGCAGCAACGCGGTCTTCTGGATGCCCTGAAGGATGAGGCCGTGCGTGTGCAACGCATCACCGGGATCAAGGTGCACGTGGAGGTGGAAGGTCATCCGCGGGAGCCCGGCGCCGACGCCAAGACGATCCTCTTTCGCACCTTTCAGGAAGTGTTGAGCAACGCCTTGCGGCACAGTCGGGCATCGGAAATGCACATCCGGATCGGTGATGTGGGTGGTTTCACCATGCACTTCGCGGACAATGGCAGAGGTTTCGATGCACACACCCCGGCGAACGGAAGTGGTCTGCTGAACATACGCCAACGCTGTGCATTGATCGGATTCGATGCACGGCTGGTCACCGCGCCCGACCAAGGCACCACCTGGACCTTCACACCCACCGCCGGAAATGCCCCTTAACATCGCCCTGGTCGACGACCACGACCTGATGCGCACCGCATTGGCCAACATGATCGATCGGCTGGATGATTACAAGGTCGTCTATCAAGCCTCCAACGGAAGGCAGTTCGTGGAGGGATTGCCCAAGGACGACCCTTCCTTGATCGCCATCGTGGACCTGAACATGCCCGTGATGGACGGCTATGAGGTGCTGGAATGGTTGGCGGACCATCGCCCAGAGGTGCGCTCCCTGGTGCTCACCTTCGATGCCACCGACGAGGCCATGGCCCGCGCCGTGCGGCTCGGGGCACGTGGCTTCCTGGGGAAAAGCGCGCGACCACCGGTGCTGAAGCTGGCCCTGGACAGCATCGTGCTCACCGGCTATTTCCAAACGGAGCGGCTCGAGCATGAACCACCGCCCGAGGCCATGTCGGCCACCCGCCACGTCCGTGAACGTGAGCGTATCCTCGGATCGATCTCCGATCGCGAATTGGAATTCCTCCAATTGCTCTGCCATGAGGATGAGTACACCTATGAGGAGATCGGCAGCCGGATGGGACTGCGGCCCCGGTCCGTGGAGAACTACCGCACCGCCCTGTTCCACAAGCTGGGGGTCAAGAGCAAGACCGGCCTTGTGCTGTACGCGATGAAGTGGCAGCTGCTCGAAATGTAGCCTCGCAAGGGACGGAGGGATCCCTTGCGATCCGCTCATCCACCAGCGCGATCCGCTCATCTGCACGTGGAACTCCGATCGCGCTTCGTTTGATTCAGTGCATCAACCGGCTCGCCATGCACCGATCACGCCCCAAGCCCTTTCGGGTCCTGCTCTTCACCCTCCTCCTTTGCTCAGCCCCCGTCCTGCAGGCCCAGCTCTTCAACGGCATGAACTATCAGGCCGTGCTCCGCGATGCACAGGGCGACCCCATCACGGACCAGGCGGTGACACTGACATTCGATGTGCGCCAAGGCAGCGCGGCCGGCCCGCTCGTATTTTCCGACACCCATGCCACAGGCACGAACGACCGTGGACTCGTGAACGTGGTGATCGGCAAGGGCACGGTATCCGGCGACCTGGCGGACCTGGACTTTGCCGGCACGAGCTACTACCTGCTGGTGAGCGTGGATGGTTCACCCCTGCCCGCGCAGCGTTTGGAAGCCGTGCCCATGAGCTACAAGGCCACCGACATGCAACTGTCCGACCTGACCGATGTGGACGGCGCCACGCCCACAACGGGCCAAGTGCTGCAATGGAACGGCAGTGCCTGGGTGCCGGGCACCGCGGCGGGGGGCGGCTCCTATTGGGTGCCGGACCTCACAGGGATCAACCACTCCGGCGCGGTGGGCATCGGTGGTGTGGCGGCTCCGGACGACCGTTTGATCGTGTACAACAACGATTCCACGCACACCAGCGCGGTGTATGCGGAGAACAATTACCACGGTGTGGTGAACGGGTTCGGCATGCGCAGCCAGGCCACGATGATGAACGACGGTCTTGGTGTGGGTCTTTTCGGCCAGGCGGTGGCCGTGGGTGCCGCCGTGGATTCCGTGATCGGCACGCTGGGTTTCGCGTTGAACCTGGGGACCGGGGCAGCGAAGACCTATGGTGTGTACGGCCTTGCCACGAACAACACTGGTCTGCCACAGGTGGGCGTGCATGGTCGCGCTTCCGGCCCGAACGGCGTGGGCGTGTTCGGCCAGAACCTCACCGGCCAAGCCGGTTGGTTCAAGGGGCCGGTGGGCGTGGACGATCTGGATCCCGCGGCGATCACCCCGGACCCCAGCGCGGTGTTCCAGGTGCAGAGCTATTCCCGCGGGGTGCTGCTGCCAAGGATGCCCTCCGCGAGCCGAACCCTGATCCCTTCACCGGCCGAAGGTTTGCTGGTCTACGACACCGACCTGCACCGTACCATGCAGTTCCGCCTTGGGGCCTGGGAGGCGCTGGGCGCCAGTACGTCGCCCTGGGCGGTGGTGCCGGACGGCATCACCTACAGCGGGAACGTCGCGGTCGGCGCTTCGCCTCTATCGAACACCACGCTCCGTGTCCTCACGGGGACCGGGGACAACGTGGGGATCGACGTGGTGAGCAACTGGTCCGGCGTGGGCGGCGGTGCGAAGTACGGCCTGTCCGCCGTCGTGACGGCGGCCGCGAGCACGAACCTGTATGGCGTACGCGGTGAGGTCTACGCACCGAACATCTACGGTGCGCCGCCCATCTACGGCGTGTTCGGCAAGGCCAACCAAAGCCCCTCCAATGGCACGACGATCATCGGCGTGTACGGCGAGGCGGGTTCCGGAGCGGCGCTCTTTCCGAGCTATGGCGTCTATGGAAAGAACACAGGCCCGTATGGCGCGGCGGTGTACGGCTACAATACCGACCCCTCGGGCAATGCCGGGCTTTTCGTGGGCGATGTGACCCTGCAGGGCAGCGCATCGGAGCTGCACGTCGGTGATCTGTTCGTTGTGCGGCCTACAGGCGTGAATTCGTCACCGGTACTGGAACTGTCGGCCGCTCTGGGAGCAGCACCCACCGTACGCTTGCAGGGCATGAACAGCGCCTCCGGTGCCGGTGGCATCTGGGTGAACGACATCAACGGGCTTTCGCGCATCATGCTCAAGGTGGATGACAGCGGCGTGGGACGTGTCACCACGGATGAACTGGAGATCACCGGAGGGTCCGACCTCGCCGAGTTGTTCGCAGCGCCCGCTGAAACGACGATCGTTCCGGGCACCGTGGTCACCATCGACCCCGCTACGCAAGGCATCCGACCCTCGGAGGGCGCTTACGACCGCCTGGTGGTGGGTGTGGTGAGCGGGGCCCGCGGTATCCGCCCCGGCATGCGGATGGGTCAGGACGGCACAGTGGCCCATGGTGATGTGCCCGTGGCGATCGCAGGTCGCGTGTACGTACGCTGCTCCCTCGCCAATGGCCCCATCGCTGCCGGTGACCTGCTGACCAGCGCGCACGAGCCGGGAATGGCCATGAAGGCCACCGACCGCGAGGCCTCGTGGGGCGCGATCATCGGCAAGGCCCTGAGCGTACCCGATGCGGGAGGCTTCGTCCTGGCGCTCATCGATCTGCATTGATGAGGACGTCGGTCCTTGGGCCGTCCTGACGACCCGTGACCGGCCCCTTCGTACTACCGACGCGTCGATCGCTCATTCCCTCCGGCGATCCGCTCATCGGCACATGAACGACCGGAACGGTCGTGCTTCCTTGAGGATACGGCACGCCGCAACAACCTTTTTCCCATGCACTTCCGGCTCCTTCTTCTCCCCTGCTTCGCCCTGCTGGCCAACGGGCCACTGCAGGCCCAGCTTTTCAACGGCATGAACTACCAGGCGGTGCTGCGCGATGCGCAGGGCGACCCCATGACCAACCAGGCTGTGACGCTCACCTTCAACGTGCGCCAGGGCAGCGCCGTGGGGCCCATCGTCTTCACCGACACCCACGCCACGAGCACCAACGACCGTGGTCTGGTGAACGTGGTGATCGGCAAGGGCACCGTGGCCGGCAGCCTCGTGGGTCTCGACTATGCCGGAACGGACTATTACCTGGTGGTCTATGTGAATGGTGCGGGGCTTCCCGCTCAGCGGCTCGAGGCCGTGCCGATGAGCTACAAGGCCACGCACATGCAGCTCTCGGACCTGACCGACGTGGGCAATACCGCACCCGCCCTGGGCCAGGTGCTGCAGTACAACGGCCTGGAGTGGGTGCCCGGCACCGTGGCCGGTGGCGGTGGTGGCCTGTGGAGCGCGAACGGCAGCGACATTTACTACGCAGCCGGAGACGTCGGCATCGGGACCGTCTCGCCCCAATATGGCCTGCAGGTCCATCAGCCTGCGTCAAGCACACCCAGCGTGTTCCAATTGTCCACGGTCGGTTCCGGGAACACCAGCTCCGACGGCCTTCAGCTGCGCGTGGAGGGCAACGGCGAAGCACAGCTCCGCCAACGCGAGAACGCCGCCTTGTCGCTATGGACGAACGACATCGAGCGCATGCACATCAACAACGCGGGCAAGATCGGGATCAACCGCCAGGGCGTGCTCGGCAGCAGCGACCTCACCATCCGCTCCCTGAACAGCACAGGCTATTGCGGCATGTACGTGGAGAGCCCGAGCGCCACCAATGGTCAGCCCTTCTATGGGTATGCCAGCGACGGTCTTACGCGCGCCTGGCACTACTTCGATGAGGTGAGCGACCAATGGCGCCTCTACGTGGACGGCACGCAACTGCTCGTCGTGGAGGGCGATGACCAGAACGTGGGCATAAACACCCTGAGCCCGGATCCCAGCGCGGTGCTCGATGTATACAGCACCAACAAAGGCTTCCTGCTTCCTCGTATGACCACTGCGCAGCGCACGGCGATCTCAACCCCTGCGGATGGTCTGCTGGTGTACGACACCAACCTCGCAAAGACGATGCAATACAGCGGCGGCGCATGGCAGCAACTCGGCGCAGGTGCGGGATCCAGCCAATGGGTGGACGACGCGTACGGCATCAGCTACTCCGCGGACGGCGTGGGCATCGGAACGGGTTCCTCGCCGCTCGCGTCCCTCAACCTGAACAACGGCGGCGCACCCATTGCCCTGGCCTCGACCACCAATTATAGTGGCGGTCTGGCCACCTACGGACTGCAAAGCACCGTGGGGTCCACCGGCACCGGCACGCGCTACGCCCTTCATGGCGTGGCGAATGCGCCCAGCGGCGGGACCGCCAGCGCGTATGGCGTGTATGGTACGGCGGGTGCCACCTCCGCTTCGGACGTATACGGCGTGTACGGCCTGGCCAGCGCCACCAACGGCGGGAACGGCTATGGGGTCTATGGCCGTGCGAACGGGGCCAATACCGGCGTATTCGGCTATGCACCGGACGCGAACGGCATCGCGATCCATGGGGTGGCCGATCAGACCAGCGGTAGCGCCGCCCAATTCGATGGCGACGTGCGCGTGAACGGTACGGCCTCCCAGCTTTATCTCGGCGACCATTGCACGCTTTACACCTATTCCAGCAACGGGGCACCTCGGATGTACATGTCCAATGCGGCAGGCACCGGCACGGTGGACCTGACCGCGCAATACACAGCGAGCGGCGGAGCGCGGATGTTGTTGAAGGATGACGGCGGCACCACCCGCATCACCATGCTGGTGCAGACCAACGACCGTGGCCGGGTGATCACCGACGAACTGGAGATCAAAGGCGGCGCGGACCTGGCGGAACATTTCGAAGTGATCGATGCGGAAGGCCTGGTCGAGCCCGGCATGTTGGTGTCCATCGCGGAGGACGGTTCGGGGCGTCTGGTGCCGAGCACGAGGCCCTATGATCATCGCGTGGCGGGCGTGGTGAGCGGCGCCAACGGCGTGATGCCCGGACTGACGCTGCGCCAGGAAGGAACCACCGCGGACGGCGAAGTGCCCGTGGCGTTGAACGGTCGCGTGTACGTATGGGCCGATGCCACCTACGGCCCGATCGCTCCAGGCGACCTCCTTACCTCGAGTGACAGGGCCGGCCACGCAATGAAGGCCTCCGACCCCGAACGCACCTCCGGCACGGTGATCGGCAAGGCCATGACCACCCTGGACAGCGGCACCGGCCTGGTGCTGGTGCTCGTGAACCTCCAATAGCACGGACCATGCGCCACTTCATAGGCCTATCCCTGATGATCCTCGCCGGCGCATTGAGCGCCCAGGACGACAACTGGCAACGCATCCTGAACGAAAAGGTGCCGGCGCGGATGGACATCAGCGGGAACCTGTACCAGCTCATTCGACTCGCGGAGGTCGCTCCGGACGAAGCGCTGCGCCACGCACGTGAAATGAAGCTGCTCAAGCGTGACGACGGTGCGCTCTATGTGGAGTTGATCATGAAGAACGGTTCGGCGTTCGACAGGTCGCGTGCGGACCGGTCGGCGATCGAACTGCGGAGCGTTTGGCGCGACCGGGCGACGGCCTGGATCGGCCTGGCCGGAATGGCCGAATTGATGAACGATCCGGACAACCCCTACCGGTTGCGCAGTACGGACACGGGAAGGACCACGAACGAGGGTCCCGCGGCAATGAATACGGCCGCCTATGCCATCGCAGGAGCGGACGGCACCGGCTTGCGGATCGCCGTCTTCGACCTGGGATTCGACACGCTCACCGAGGCCAAGGCCGCCGGTGTCGTCCCGATGACCACCGTGGACACGGACCACATCGGCACCGGATTGGAGAGCGGCCCCCGGCACGGCACCGCCTGTTTGGAGACCACCTTCGACCATGCGCCGGGTGCTCAATACTACCTGCACCGGGTGGGCGGTGCGGCGGACGTCGGCGACGCGGTGAACGCCTGCATCAATGCGGGCGTGGACGTCATCACCAACTCGCTCGCCTATTTCAACCAAGGATGGCACGACGATGACGGCCCGATCTGCGCCGCGTTCGACCTGGCCGCGCAGAACGGCATCCTCTGCTTCACCTCGGCCGGTAACTACGCTGCCGGCGATCACTACCAGGGCAACTGGAGCGATCCGGACAACGACGGCATCCTGAATTGGGCCGGGCAGAACGAACTGAACACCACCTCGGTGCCCGCAGGAGGCGAGGTCGATGTGCGCCTTCAATGGGCCGACGATCCCGATCCCTCCTCGGACGACTACGACCTGTACCTGTACGACCTGACCGATGCGTTGCTGGTGGCCTCGTCGCTCTCGTCCACGGCCTATGAAGGCGTATCGTGGACCAACAACAATGCCGTGGCACACACCGTGGGGGTGCAGATCGTCCAGGCCGGGACCGACGCCAACGACCTCGAGATCTTCGAACTGAACGCACGGAACCTGCTGTACTTCACGCCGGAGAATTCCACGGCATGCCCGGCGAACTCCATCGAACCCAACGTGATCGCCTGCGGGGCGGTGCCATGGGGCGACTACGGTGATCCTGCGGGATCGTCGGTGATCGCCGGCTACTCCAGCCTTGGGCCTTCCAACGATGGCATGCTGCTGCCCGACCTGTGCGGCGCCACCAACACCACCACGTTCGCCTATGGCGGGGCGTTCTCCGGTACGAGCTGCGCCACCCCCAATGCCGCGGGAGCCGCGGCCGCGCTATGGAGCGCCCATCCCGACTACACCGCTGATGGTATCCGGCAGCTACTCCTGCGCAAGGCCGAACTCTTCAAGGACTGGGGAACACCGGGCAACGACATGACCTATGGCCATGGCGGGCTGTTCCTGAAGACCTACGAAGCCGGCACGGAATACATCCTGCAGGGGTCCGGGAACACCACCGGCACCGGCGACATTCCCTATTCCAGCATTGAACAGGCCGACGAATATGCTCCGGCCAACAGCAAGGTGTACTTCCTCGGCGGTACCTATGCGGAACCACCACCGGGCACGGTGCTGGACACGCCGATGATCTTCCGCTCCGTAATGGAGGACGCGGTGACCCAGTGAACGCCGCTTTGCCACGAGCCACCAGACTACCTTGTGGACATGAGCAGGAAGGTCGTTGTGCTCTGCGCACTGGCGTTGCTCGGTGCCCGAACGCAGGCGCAGCCCTTCGTCCCCGGGGGCATCACGGCCTTCCCCTTATCGGTGGGCGGTATGCGCATGCCCCTGGACCTTCTCGTGGATGCCAACGGCCATGCGTGGCTGCTGGACGAACGCGCCGTGTTCTGCCTGGTGGACGGTGACCCCGAGCTGTTCTGGTCCGCTCCGGAAGACCGCCGGCTCACCGCATTTCGGGGCGCCGATATGCTGGGCCTCCAGGTCGCCACGGACCAGGGGGACGTGCGGGTGCCGATCGCGGGTGCGGTGATCGCCCCCGTGCACATGGCCGATGCGACCGCACCCCGCAAGCTGACCCTGCCCGAAGGCGCCCTAGTGCAGCTGGCGGACAGCGGATGGCTGTTGATGCATGGTCAGGCCGGCGAACATGCGATCGACCTGAACTTCGGACGCCATTCCAACCTGTTCCGCTTCGATCCCGGTGAACAGGGCCGCCTGGTGTACGATCCGCACAACGGCATCTGGGTGCTGGGCGGAAACGGGCTTGTGCTCGTGGATATCGGGCATCCCGTGTTCGACCTGCATGATGTGGTCACCGGGCTGGGCAAGGTCACCCAGGTGGTGGACGACACCGTGGCGGACCGGCGGTTCGTGTATTCGATCGACCAGGGGCTTCTGGTACAACGGATCTCCACGGATGAGGACCTGCGCTGGTTCCGGCAGGACGCCTCCGGAGCACCGATCGGTGGTACCAAATGGCACACTCTTGACGGTGAACATTACTTCCATGGTCCCCGTTCCGTCTATCGCTACGACAAGGCTGCGGACCGCGTGAAGCGTATCCTGGACCTTGACGAAGTGCTGGCGGACCGCACCCGCGACCGGCGCATCAATGACTTCGCGATGGACGAGCGCCAGGGATTCGCGTACATCGGCACCAAGGACAACATGCTGGTGACCTTCGACCCCCGCACCGGACGCACCGCCGTACGCGACGTGAAGCCCGAGGGCACCTTCTCCGGCATCGACCTGGTGGTGGAGATCGCGCCGTTCGGCCGTGACCAGGGCCTCGTGTTCGCGGAGCACGGCCAGTTCATCGCCGATGGCTTCGCTGGACCCATCGTTCCGGCACAGGAGCGATGGCCCTCCTTCCGCTTCGGCCCCAATTTCCGCGCAGGTGGCGGATGCGTCGTGGCCGACACGCTGGTGGTGATCGCCGGATTCGTCGACGGCATCTTCCTCTACGACATCCTTCGCGATTCGCTATACCGGCCCTTGGGCATGAACGCGGACCGCCTCTTGATCAGCGACGTGTTCTGGGACGGCCGTGACCATGTGTACGCCACCAGCCGTGAAGGCCTGGTCGTCATCGACCTGCACCACGGCGATCTGACAATGCTCCGTGGAGATGATGTCCTTCCGCTGGACAACCTCTACTACCGGTATATGAACATGACCGCGCCCGGTGAACTGGTCCTGGGACTCACCGACCGTTATGCGCGCTTTCGCACACGCGATCTGGTGCGCACCGATGATGCAGGCCTGTCCATCACACACCTCACCGTGAACGGGCACCGGGTGCCGGGCGTGCCCTACCTCGCGTTCGGCTCAACATGGCGGACGGACCACGAGCACAACAGCATCGCCCTGCACATGGGTCGCGCTCACCACACCACACCACCGTTCACACGCGCATATCTGCGGCTGGACGGGCAGCCCGGCAGTGTCCGTTTCGTGGACGGTGCCGATCCGATCCTGTTCCAGGCGCTCCCCGAAGGCGGCCACAGCATCGAACTTGGCTTCGCGCCCACCGGACCGTTCACCATGGCGCTTCGTGTGGAGGTACGGCCGCCGTTCTGGGGAAGGTGGTGGTTCTATCTGCTCGTCACCGCCGCGATAGCGGGGATCGGACTCGGATTCATGTGGCTGCGCGTACGCGCCGTGCGGGCCCAGACCGAGCTGCGGACGGCCTATGGCCTGCGCATCACCCAGCTCGAGCTGCGCTCACTGCGCGCGCAGATGCATCCCCATTTCATCTTCAACAGCCTGAACTCCATCAAAAGCTTCATCGCCGCGAACGAGCCGCGCACCGCCACGCGGTACCTGAACAAGTTCTCCCAGCTGATCCGCTCGATACTGAACAACAGTAGCCGCCCCGTGGTGGAGCTGGCGAGCGAGCTGAAGGCCCTGAAGCTCTACCTTGAACTGGAGCAGATGCGATTCGAGAAGTCTTTCCAGGTCACGGTGGATGTCGATCCGCGCATCGATCCGGAACAGGTGCGCATACCTCCGCTGATCATGCAGCCCTACGCGGAGAATGCCATCTGGCATGGCCTGATGCACAAGGAGGGAGCCCGTACGCTCCACATCGCCGTGGTACCGGACGGACCCGACCTATTGATCACCGTGAGGGACAATGGGATCGGACGGGAAGCTGCCCGCGCCCTGCGTGCGCGTTCCGCAACACCCCATCGTTCGCTGGGCATGTCCATCACGGCGGAGGTCATCCAGCGCACGCGCACGGACGGCCGTTCCGGCGTGGAGGTGGAGGACCTGCACGATGCCCAGGGCGCACCTGCTGGTACGGAGGTGCGCATCCATATTCCCCTGGACCTGTGATGGAACGACTGCGTGCGTTGATCATCGACGACGAGGCCGGAAGCATCAAGGCCCTCGAGTGGGAGTTGAAGCTCGTGGAGGACCAGGTGGAGCTGGTGGGCTCCGCCAACGGCCCGGAAGAGGGCCTGCGGCTGCTGAAGGAGATGAAACCCGATCTCGTTTTCCTCGACATCGAGATGCCCGGCATGAACGGTTTCGAATTGCTGGAATATGCCGGCCCGATCGACGGTCAGGTGATATTCACCACCGCCTATGACAAGTTCGCGGTACGCGCCTTCGAGGTGAGCGCCCTGGACTACCTGCTGAAGCCGGTGGACGAAGCGGAGCTGGCGCGCGTGATCGACAAAGTGCATAGCACCCAACGGCACGAGCACTTCCAGAAAAAGCTGGAGTTCCTCCTGCGCGAGATGCGCCGCAGGGACCCCGATCTGCGCACCATCGTGGTGCCCACCGCCGAAAGCCTCGAGTTCATCTCGGTGGATACCATCAGTCGGTTCGAGGCGGAGAGCAACTACACGCGCATCCACCTGACCGAAGGGCGTCCGCTGCTGATGAGCAAGACCTTGAAGCTCGTGGAGGAGATGGTGGACGGCATGGGCTTCTGCCGCGTGCACAACTCGCACCTGGTGAACGTGCGGTGCATCAAACGCCTGTTGCGCGGAGACCCCGGCTGCGTAGTGATGCAGGACGGCAGCACCGTACCGCTCGCCCGGGGCCGCAAGAGCGATCTGCTGGACAGGTTCTAGTTCCTGAGGTCGCGCTTTCGGTGGATCATCGATCTACCCGGATGCCATGCTGGACCTGCCGATACGCCGGCACAATGAACGCGCGGTCTGGTGGGAAGGATCGGGGCGCGCATTCTACCGGAACGAGATCCTGTCCACGCTGTACCGGCCGCTGCCCGTGAAGAACAGGGTGAGGAAGGCACACAGGTAGAGAACAGGCAACTCCCGATCACCGAAGGCCTGACCGGACTTTACCACGAACACGATCACGCCCATGCCGATGAGCAAGGGGACCAGCGCCGCTCGTGTCCACGTACCGAGCACCACGAGGATGCTGCAGAAGAACTCGGCGAACACGATCAGCGCCAGGGATACGGGTGCGCTGATACCGAGCGGGTCGCTGAACTCTTCCATGTGGTCGGCGAAATGCGCAAGCTTCGGCCAGCCATGCTGCAGGAGCATGGTGCCTCCGGCGCTGATGCGAAGGACGAGCAGGCCGAGATCGGCCGCGATGGGGCGTGAATTGAAGAGCATGGTCTGGTGATCGTTGCGAACATAGCCGCCCAGCGCCCACCCCTGCCACCTCGGTCCACGCATCTTTCCACCATCCGGCGTGCATGGCAACCTTTTTTCGTGCGGACCCGTTCAAGGTCCCGCCATGAGGCACATCCCGATCACAGCGGGCCTTGTCCTGTTCGCGGGCACGCTGGCCGCCCAGGACGAGGTCGCATACATGCGCGACGGCCTGAGCGCCGTTCGCGCCGAGGACCATGAAAAGGCCATCGAAGCGCTGACACATGCCATCGCTCTGGACCCCGGCGAAGCCCGTGCCTGGCTCTATCGGGGCCTGAGCCGCGAGGCCACCGGAGATCGTACCGGGGCACAGCACGATCTGGATCGCGCGGTGGCGCTCGCTCCGAACGATGCGAACATCCTGCTCCGGCGCGGTGAAATGGCGATCGGTGCGGGTCGGTTCGATCGGGCCATGCAGGACCTGCGGCATGTGATCGAGCTCGATCCGGAAAGTCCGATCGCGGTGCATGCACGATTCACCATCGGCCAGGCCTACGTGGCCCAGGACCGCTACGATGAGGCCTACACCATCTATGACGAACTGGTGCGGGAGTTCCCGGACGACGCGAAGGCCATCTGCGACAGGGGCATCGCACTGGGCCATCTGGACCGCAACACTGAAGCCGTGGCCGATCTGGACCGGGCGCTGATGCTCGACCCGGACCTGGTCATGGCCTACGCCAGTCGTGCCATCGCTCTGATCGCCCTCGACCGGAAGAGCGATGCATGCCCCGATCTGCAGAAGGCCTATGATATGGGCGATCCAAGTGTCGCGGAACTGCTCGTGATCTACTGCTTCTAGAAAAGCGTTCCGATCGCCGTATCCTCCGTTCGGCGATCCGACCGTGCCGGGGCCAATACTTTGGCCCCGGTCCATTTTCAGCCGGCACGGTCCATCCCATGCGGTCCACATGACACCATCCTGGATCGACCTGCATCCCTTCCACTTACCTTTGCCGCCCCTTTCGCCCACCATTCGTAGGGTGGTGAAAGCAAGACCATGAAGATCGACGTGACCCTGCCGGACGGAAGCGTTCGACAGTACGAGCAAGGCGCCACCGCCATGGACGTGGCGCGAAGCATCAGCGAAGGCCTCGCACGGAACGTGCTTGCCGCCAAGGTGGACGGCGAAGTGCGCGACGCCCATCGTCCATTGCCCGGGAATTGCACGCTCCAACTACTGACATGGAACGACCCGGAGGGAAAGGCCACGATGTGGCATTCCAGCGCCCACCTGATGGCGGAAGCGTTGGAGTCGCTGTATCCCGGGGTCAAATTCGGGATCGGTCCGCCGATCGAACATGGCTTCTACTATGATGTGGACCTCGGCGATCGCGTGATCACCGACAAGGACTTCCCGGCCATCGAGGCCAGGATGAAGGAACTGGCGGCGAAGAAGAACGTGTACGTCCGCACCGAGGTCAGCAAACCGGACGCGATCAAGTACTTCACCGGGAAGGGCGACGAATACAAGCTCGAGCTCATCGATGGCCTGAACGACGGCGAGATCACCTTCTATCGGCAGGGGGATTTCGTGGACCTCTGTCGCGGCCCCCACATCCCGGATACCTCGGCCATCAAGGCCTCGAAGGTCCTGAGCATCGCCGGGGCCTATTGGCGTGGTGATGAGACACGGAAACAGCTGACCCGCATCTATGGGATCACCTTCCCGAAACAGAAGGAGCTCGAAGAGTTCCTCACCATGATCGAGGAGGCGAAGAAGCGTGATCATCGCAAGCTGGGCAAGGAATTGGACCTGTTCACCTTCAGCGAAAAGGTCGGCGCCGGGCTTCCGCTCTGGCTTCCGAAGGGCGCGGCTTTGCGCCAGCGTCTGATCGATTTCATGAAGGCGGCCCAGGAGAAGGATGGCTACGTCCCGGTGATCACTCCGCACATCGGGGGCAAGCAGCTCTACATCACCAGTGGTCACTGGGAGAAGTACGGCAAGGACAGCTTCCGCCCGATCACCACCCCGCATGAGGGTGAGGAGTTCCTGCTGAAGCCGATGAACTGCCCGCACCATTGCGAGATCTACGCGAGCCGTCCCCGCAGCTACAAGGACCTGCCCCTGCGCCTTGCCGAGTTCGGCACGGTGTATCGCTACGAGCAGAGCGGTGAACTGCACGGACTCACCCGCGTGCGCGGCTTCACACAGGACGACGCCCACCTCTTCTGCAGACCGGACCAGGTGAAGGAGGAGTTCATGAAGGTGATCGACCTGGTCCTCAAGGTGATCAAAGCCCTGGAATTGAACGACTTCGAAGCGCAGGTCAGCCTGCGCGACAAGGCGGATCGCAGCAAGTACATCGGTAGTGAGGAGAACTGGGAGAAGGCCGAACAGGCCATCATCGATGCGGCGAAGGAAAAGGGCCTCCCAACGCAGGTGGAGTACGGAGAAGCGGCTTTCTATGGTCCGAAGCTGGACTTCATGATCAAGGACGCCCTGGGGCGGAAATGGCAGCTGGGGACCATCCAGGTGGACTACAATCTGCCCGAGCGGTTCGAACTGGAATATGTGGGCAGCGACAACCAGAAGCACCGCCCCGTGATGATCCACCGGGCGCCCTTCGGCTCGCTGGAGCGCTTCGTGGCCGTGCTGATCGAGCACCATGCCGGCAGGTTCCCGCTCTGGCTCACACCGGAGCAGGCCCTGCTGCTGCCCATCAGCGACAAGTATCTCGGGGCATGCGCGAATGTCGTCCGATCGCTGAAAGATTCCGATATTCGCGCCTCCGTTGACGAACGGAACGAGAAGATCGGCCGGAAGATCCGCGATGCGGAGCTGGCAAGAGTCCCGTTCATGCTCGTTGTCGGGGAAAAGGAGGCCGAACAGGGCACCGTATCCGTTCGGGAGCATGGCCAGGGCGACCTGGGCACCATGACCCCGGCAGCGTTCGCCGAAATGGTGAACGATCGGGTCAGGGAGCAACTGGGCGGCCTTTGAACGAAGGCGAAAAGGAAAGCGCGAATACCGAGTGGCAGGACCCCCTTTCAGAAGACCAGGCGGCGGTCGCCGTCCGTACCGTGGACGAGTCCAAAAGGAAGATCCACACCGCATCAACATGAACATCCGTGGTGTCAACGAGGTCCGCGTTGTGGGTGAGAACGTCGCCACGGGCGTCTATCCGTTCATGGAGGCCCTGCGGATGGCGGAAGAGATCGGTCTTGACCTGGTGGAGATCAGCCCGACGGCGGTGCCACCGGTCTGCAGGATCGTCGACTACAAGAAGTTCCTCTATGATCTGAAGAAAAAGCAGAAGGAACTGAAGGCCAAGAACACGACCGCCGAACTCAAGGAGATCCGTTTCGGGCCCAACACCGACGAGCACGACCTGAACTTCAAACTGAACCATGCCCGTAAGTTCCTCAACGAGGGCCACAAGGTGAAGGCGTTCGTCTTCTTCCGGGGACGCACCATCGTGTTCAAGGAGCGCGGCGAGATCCTTTTGCTGAAGTTCGCCCAGGCCCTGGAGGAGCTCGGCGTGGTGGAGAGCATGCCCAAGCTGGAAGGCAAGCGCATGATCATGATCATGGTGCCCAAGAAGAAGAAATAGGCCGAACGCCGAACCGCAATAACCCAACGCGATCAATACCCAGAGGCCATGCCCAAGATGAAGACCAAGTCCGGAGCCAAGAAGCGCTTCAAGCTCACGGGCACCGGCAAGGTGAAGCGCAAGCACGCCTTCCACAACCACATCCTCACCAAGAAACACAAGAAGCGGAAGCGCAACCTGGCCAAGATGGCCGTGGTGCATTCCCGGGACGAGAAGAACGTCCTTGATCTGCTGAAATAGCACCCAAACGCTCCGGGTGGAATAGGTAGCGTTCACCAGGACGCAGTGCACCCAAGTACCGCCGTCGCGCGGTCGCCTGCGCCCAAAGACCAACGACAATGCCTCGCAGTACCAACAAAGTTGCCAGCCGCGCACGCCGCAAGAAGGTCCTGAAGCTCGCCAAGGGCAGCTTCGGCCGCAGAAAGAACGTGCTTACGGTGGCCAAGAACAGCGTGGAGAAAGGCCTCACCCACGCCTACGATGGCCGCCGCCTTAAGAAACGCGACTTCCGCGCCCTGTGGATCCAGCGGATCAATGCGGCCGCCCGCGTGAACGGAATGAGCTACAGTACGTTCATGAACAAGCTGAAGAAGGCGAACATCGCCCTGGACCGCAAGGCGCTGGCCGAGATCGCTTACGCCGATGCCGAGGCCTTCAAGGCCATCGTGCAGAAGATCAAGTAGGGATCCGATCCCACGAGGATCTGAAAGGGGGACCGTTCGGTCCCCCTTTTTTTGATCCCTGTCCCTCCGAGGCATCCCCAACAGGGGTGTGTACGTCATAGGATAAAGCGGCCCCATGGCGCCGGAGAGGATCCTCCTTATAGTGGAGGAGCAGCACATAGCCGTCCATCAACCGTTTCCGGATCGACCGGCCCGCTACCTTTTCTTATCGATCGATACGCTCTGGCCATGAACACCGCGGTCCGTCCCCTCATTCTCTCTGTGCTCGTCATGCTCCTTGTCGCACAGGTACACGCCCAGAACATCGGCATCAATGTCAATGGGGCTGCTCCGGATGCCAGCGCCCTGCTCGACGTGGACGCAGCAGGCCTGGCCGCGAACAACAAGAAGGGACTGCTGATCCCACGGATGACCTCCGGGCAGCGGACCGTGATCCCCACCCCGGCCACCGGTCTCCTGGTCTACGACACGACGACGGGCACCTTCTGGTACTTTGATGGCACCCAATGGGTGGAGATGGGCACCGCCAGTAACGATTGGGCCATCCTGGGCAATGCGAACACCAATGCCACCAACAACTTCCTGGGCACCACCAATAATGTGGACCTGGTGGTACGAACGAACAATGCTGCGCGCATGCGCGTCATGGGCGCCACGGGACGCGTCGGTATCGGTACCGCCGCACCCACCACGCTCCTGGAGGTGTCCAGCGGGGCCGCCGATGCGATCTACGGGCACAGCACCAACGTTGGGGGCTACCTGGGACGGGAGACCAACATCACCTTCGGAAATCCGGTCCAGACCGTGCTGGGGGCCGGTGTCTATGCGAGCAATCCGGCCGCCGGCTATACTTCCGTCTATGCCCAATCCACAGGAGGGGCGACGGTAGCGGCCAACATCAACTACTCGAACGTTTGGATGGGGCAGTACACATACGTGGACAACGCATCCTCCACCGTGAACCCCTCAGCGAGCTACAACCAGCTGAACGTGACCAACTCGGCCCTGGGCGGATTCCAGATCGCGCTGCGCGGCTTCATGAACCGCGGGACGACCGCGGGCAACCCGGGCTACAGCGTGGGTGTACAGGGTCTTGCCAATTCATCGAGCCAGGACGCCATCGGGACGTTCGGGCTCGCATACAGCAACGCCAATCTGCGGATCGGCGGGTATTTCGAGGGCAACAGCTATGCCGGTGTCAATTCAGGCTATGCCTATGTGGGCGGCACAACGAACGGTGTCACCGCGGTCAAGATCGTCGGTACGGGTACGGTGGCCGAGATCGTTCCCACCACCGATCACGGACGCATCAAGCTCACCTGTCCCGAGTCACCGGAATATTGGTACCAGGACTATGGCACGGTCCAGTTGGTCAACGGTCGCGCCCATGTGGAGCTCGACCCCATCCTGGCGGACATCATCGTGGTGGATGTACAGAACCCGCTGCGCGTGTTCTGCACTCCGGTCGACATGCCGTGGTTCAATGGTGCCGCCGTGATGAACAAGAGTTCCACCGGGTTCGATATCGTGGAATTGAACGGCGGGACGCACAGCGGACCCATCGACTATCAGGTCGTGGCGAAGCCAAGGACCAACTTCGGAGAGGGACGTTTCCCCCAGGCCCCCGGACCTGCATGGCTGAAGAAGGATGCTGAACCGATCGCCGCGAAGGCCGCCAACCAACCCACCGATAGGGAGATCTTTACATGGCCGCCCGACTGGGAGGTCTACGGATACGATGTGGATGCGATGACGCCTGTGGGCGGTCTCGTGCCCGCCGGTCCGCACAAAGGTCTGATCAAGGTGGCCGAGGGTGTGTTCTCCGAACGGATCCCTGCTTCCCTGCCACAGCACTGATTCATCGGACCTCCGCGCCAGGGGACATGGCCTCGGCAGGTCTGACGAACCGGAGCCGCCCATCGCTGTCCTCGGCCATCAGGACCATGCCCTGACTGTCGACGCCACGCATTTTGCGCGCCGCCAGATTGGCCACGAGAACCACCTGCTGACCGGCGAGTTCATCAGGCGAGAAGTGCTGCGCGATGCCGCTCACCACCGTTCGTGGAACGGCCTCTCCGATGTCGATCGCAAGCTTCAGGAGTTTGTCCGCCTTGGCCACCTTTTCGGCGCTCAGGATCGTCCCGACGCGCAGATCGAGCTTGGCGAATTCCTCGAATTGAACGATGGGTTTCGCAGGTGGCGCTTCCGCTGGTCCGGGATCCGGATCGGTGTTCGGCGCTTGCGTTACCGTACCCGCCAGCAAACGATCGATCTCCGGTTGGATCTCAGCGTCCGTGATCGGCTTGAAGAGGTGCTCCGGCCTGCCGAGTTCCTGACCTGGTCCGATGAGATCCGTTCGAAAGGCCTCCGACCAGCCCAACCGCGGTATGCCGAGCATGCGGCGCAGCTTCTCCGCAGTGAAAGGCAGAAAGGGTTCCAAGACGATACTGAGCACGGCCGCCAGGTTCGCTCCATGGAGCAATACCGTCGCGGTCCGTGCAGGATCGGTCTTCTGCAGTTTCCACGGTTCGGTGTCCGTGAGGTACTTGTTGCCCGCGCGTGCGATGTTCATCGCGGCTGCCAGCGCATCGCGGAACCGGAAATCGTCGACATGCCGCGCGATCGACTCCACCTCCGCGTGGACCGTGCTCCACATCGTTACCTCCTGGTCCGTGCTGGCCCCGCCCGACGGCGCTTGGCGTTCGTGGAATTTGTCACAGAGCACGAAGACGCGCTGCACGAAGTTGCCCAGGATGGCGACCAGTTCGTTGTTGTTCTTGTCCTGGAAATCCTTCCAGGTGAATTCACTGTCCCGGAACTCCGGAAGGATCGTCGTCAGACAGTAACGCAACTCGTCCTGACGTTCTGGCCAGCGTTCGAGGTATTCGTGGATCCAGACCGCCCAATTCCGGCTGGTGCTCAACTTCCGCCCCTCCAGATTCAGGAACTCATTGGCGGGTACGTTCTGTGGGAGTTGGTACCCCCCGTGCAGTTCCAGCAGCATCGGAAAGATGATGCAATGGAACACGATGTTGTCCTTGCCGATGAAGTGCACGAGGCGCGTGTCTTCGGCCTTCCACCAAGGCTCCCAATCGCGGTCATTGTCGGCAGCCCATTGTTTCGTGGCGCTGATGTAGCCGATCGGCGCATCGAGCCAGACGTAAAGCACCTTCCCTTGCCCCTCGGGCAGTGGAACGGGAACCCCCCAGGATAGGTCGCGGGTCATGGCACGTGGGCGCAGGCCCTCCTTCAACCAGCTGTTGCACTGTCCGAGCACCTGCGGTTTCCACTCCCTCGGGTCGTGCTGCTCCACGCCATCGAGCACCCCTGTGTTCACCCACTCCTCCATCATCGCCTGGTGCCGGTCCATGGGCAGGTACCAATGCGTGGTGGGACGCTTGACCGGGACCGTTCCGGTCAGTGTGCTCCTCGGATCGATGAGGTCGTTCGGGCTCAGCGCACTCCCGCATTTCTCGCACTGATCACCGAATGCCTTGTCGTTCCCACAATTCGGACAGGTGCCGGTGATGTATCGGTCGGCGAGGAACTGGTGCGCCTCCTCATCGAAATACTGCTCCTCCTCCTTCTCGACGAAAACGCCCTGCCGATGCAGCTCAAGAAAGAAATCCTGGGAGGTTCGTTCATGCAGGTCACTGCTGGTGCGGTGGTAGATATCGAAGTGGATACCGAAGCCGATGAACGCGTCGCGGAGCATGGCGTGGTACTTGTCCACCACGGCCTGGGGCGTGGTCCCCTCCTTCATCGCCTTGATCGTGATCGCCGCCCCGTGTTCATCGCTACCGCACACGAAGAGGACCTCCTTCCCGCGTTGCCGCAGGTTGCGCACATAGATGTCCGCAGGAAGGTAGGCGCCGGCGACATGCCCTAGATGCAGTGGTCCGTTCGCATAAGGCAAGGCTGCGGTAACGGTATGTCGTTTGGGCTCGACCATGGAACTCCGATGGGCCGGCGAAGTTATCAAGCCGTCCCCGCCCGTGACAGCCATCAACAGGGTCGGCGCGGGAGGATCCGCTCCACCGACCTGCCGGATCGTTCACCTTTGCAGGATGCATGCCGACACCGCCGCGTATAATTCCCATCTCGCTCCCGAGGACCGGGCGATCTGCGAGATCCTGGCCCGGGAGATCGATCATCACCTGCCCGAAGCGGAGAACAAGATCTGGCATCGGCATCCGGTATGGTTCCTGGCGGGCAATCCCATCGTGGGCTACCACAAGCTGAAGGACTGCGTCCGACTCCTTTTCTGGAGCGGTCGATCGTTCAATGAACCGGGCCTGAAGAAGGAGGGCAAGTTCCAGGCGGCCGAGGTCCGCTACGGCCGGGCCGCGCAGGTCGATACGGAACAACTTGCAACCTGGCTGCGGAAGGCTCGGGAGATCCAGTGGGACTACAAGAACATCGTCAAACGGCGGGGCGTGCTCGAGCGGTTGAAGTGATGCAGCGGTGTTCTCGCCGTATTCCTGACCTTACAGCCGCATGTCCGCCACCCCCCCTCCCTTACGGCCCGGCAGCACGATCGCGATCATACCGACCGCGCGAGCGATCTCCCCGGACGAATTACGGGAAGGCATCGCGCTCGCTGAAAGTTGGGGGCTGCGGGTGCGGTCGGGTGCGGGCGTGGGTCGCAAGGACTTCCAGCAGGCCGGAACGTCGGCCGAACGCCTTGCCGACCTCCAGTCCGCCCTGGACGACCCGGAGATCGAGGCCGTCTGGTGCGCGCGCGGAGGGTATGGTACGGTGCACCTCATGGAAGGTCTCGACCTTACGCGCTTCCGCGCGCGTCCGAAATGGGTCATCGGATTCAGCGATATCACGGTGCTTCACAACCGGATCCACGGGGAGGGCATAGCCACCCTGCATGCGCAGATGCCCTATGCCATTGCCGGGAAGACGGAACACTGCAGGACATCGCTTCACGATGCCCTGTTCGGGACCGCACCTCCCATCGCTTGGGACCGCCCGGCAGAGGGGCCATGGAAGGAGGGGACGGTCGTTGCCCCGGTGGTCGGAGGCAACTTGAGCGTTCTGCTCAGTTTGCGCGGCACACCGTACGATCTGGACCCCGGGGGCAAGATCCTCTTCCTCGAGGACCTGGACGAACTGCGCTACCACGTGGACCGCATGGTCCAGAACATCCGTTCGGGCGGATGGTTCACGCGCGCTGCAGGACTGGTCGTTGGTGGTATGACCGATATGCGGGACAAGGATCCGGCGGACCCGTTCGGACGAGATGCCCTCACCATCATCCATGATGCCTTGTCCGGATCAGCGATCCCGGTGGCTTGCGGCATGCCGGTGGGCCATATCGCGGACAACAGAGCACTTGTCCTTGGCCGGAACGCGACGCTCGACATCACCAGGGAAGGCGCGGTGTTGCGCTTTGATCGAGCGTAATGCCGGGTTTTCCGGCCGAGCGTGTCAGTTGCGCTCGAACTTGTTGAATCCTGCCGGTACCTCGAAGAGGGATGACCTTTGCGTTTCCTTGGTCACCTTCGTCACCTCCAGACGGCTCACCTCGGCACCATCCATCTTCTGCTCGATCCCAATGAACGGGAATACGCCTCCTGCGTTGGGGATCTCCAGGAAGAACACGGCCTGTTCGTCCTTCCGGTTCAGCGTCTCCAGCAGGGGAATGAAGAAGTCGAAAGCGTCCTGGGCGACCCAATAGGTGAGGATGCGATCCTCCTTGCTGCTACGGACCACCCATTTCTCGCACTTGTAGCCGGCGATATCCTTCATTTCACCGCTCTTCTGCACCTGGGTCTCCACATCCTTGGGCAGGCGCATGTTCGGCACGTCCATGTACAGCTTGCGCTCCGGGCTGAGGGCCACCACCGATCTGTCGCGATTGTCCACGAGCATGATCCCCTGGACATCCCCCCTGGCGCTGATCTCCTCGATCCGGACATGGTCGCCCTTCACGTAATACTTGTAGGTGGTGACCACTGGTCCGGTGGTCTTGGTGAACTCGATCACCCCTTCGAACGACTGCGACCAGGCCTGAACGGCACCGGTGATCGAGAGGGTGGCGGCGAGAAGCGTACGGTGGAGGATCATCATGGTCTTGGCGTTACCGCGGACAAGGGTGAAAGTTCCCCAATTTTAGCCCCTTGAACGGACGGAAGGCGGCGAGGTTACGCACGATCCGTGTTTCAAACATGGCCGAACATCTGCGAACGGGCGAACAGGGAGAGCAAGCGGCGTGCCGGTTCCTGGAAGGGGCCGGCTATCGCATTCTGGCCCGGAACTGGCGCCACGGTCGGGATGAGCTTGATATCGTGGCCCGAATGGACGATATCCTTGTGGTGGTGGAGGTGAAAACGCGCCGGGATGAACGGGTGGCCCTTCCGGAGGATGCCGTGGACCAGGCGAAGCAGGAACGATTGTTCAGGGCCGCCGAGGCATATTTGGATAAGGAGGTCGACGAGGACCTTCGGGTACGATTCGACGTGGTGGCCGTCATCTTTGAAGGCGCGGAGGCACGGATACGCCACATCGCAGAGGCATTCTACCCCACCAACGATGGCTGAACGCAGGAACGATAAAGGCAGGCGCCGACGCGAGGAACGCGGCGGCGACCGCCGCTCCAATGGTCCGCGCGACCCACGTGCACTGAAAAGGACCCCGGCACGCTCGGTGCGACCGGTCCGAAAGAACAGCGCTGCCCCGGAAAAGGACGATCCGGCCACAGGTCCGGTACGCCTCAATCGTTACCTGTCCCAAAGTGGCGTGTGCAGCCGGCGCGAAGCCGACGACCTGATCCAGGCGGGTGTGGTGCAGGTGAACGGCAAGGTCGTGACCGAACTGGGCACCAAGGTCGGACCAGGGGATGTGGTGGTGTATGGCGGGCAACGTTTGAGCATGGAACGCAAGCGATATGTCCTCCTGAACAAACCGAAGGATTTCATCACCACGACCGATGACCCGCGGGATCGACGCACCGTGATGAACCTGGTCGGCCATGCCTGCCCGGAACGGATCTATCCTGTCGGTCGGCTCGATCGGAATACGACCGGTGTCCTCTTGTTGACGAACGATGGGGACCTGGCCAAACGGCTGACGCATCCTCGGCATGGCGTGGAGAAGCTGTACCATGTGTTCCTGAACAGATCGGTCACACAGGCCGATGTGCATCGGCTGGTGGAAGGGGTCGCTTTGGACGACGGCCCGGCCAATGCGGACGAGGCCAGCTATGTGGGCGCGGACAAGAAGCAGGTGGGTGTCCGCCTTCATTCCGGCCGCAACCGGGTCGTGCGCAGGATGTTCGAAGCGCTCGGCTATGAAGTGATGAAGCTCGACCGCGTGGTGTTCGCGGGTTTGACGAAGAAGGACCTACCGCGAGGCAAGTGGCGTCATTTGACCGAAAAGGAGATCAATCTGCTGCGGCGGGTACGCTGATCAGAACACGACCCTTCGTACCAGCGTGGCGCCGCGTTGGTGCAAAGTGACGAGATACACTCCCGGCACCTGGAGCGTGCCTCCCCCATCATAGCACGCACTGTTGATGGATCCCGTCCAAATGGTTCGGCCGATCGCATCGGACAATGTGATCGTACCGCTCACCGGACGATCCAAACGTACATGCACCCCGCTTTCATCGGCATAGACGAACGCCCCTGTGGCCTGCCCGTCCACTATGCCTGCCGTGGGGCCCCAGATGGCCGTGATCCATTCCGGATGGTCGATGTATGGGTTCCGGTTGTCCTGGATCGCGAACACGGCATTGTTACGGTCCTGCTCCTTGGTGCTCACCGGATCATCCTGTGCCCATTGCAGAAGCATTTCCTCGGCCCAAGGGGCAAGGTCCGTACCCTGCAGCATCGGACTGCTCCATGACCCGATCTGGTCCATGTACCGCGTCAACATGTAGAAGTACGTGCGGGCGAGGTCGCCTTTGTAGGCATCGATCGGCTCGCAGACCGTTCCGGAATAGCCGGGGAACGTGTTGAGACCGACCCTTGTTCCGTTCTGGGAGGTCCAGTCGGCGCTACCCACCTCACCGTAGGGAAGATTGCCGCGGTGCTGGTTCACCCAAGCGTCGGTCGGAAAAATGTGATGGAGGTCCGTATCCATCGGAGGGGCATCATTGAACCAGCTTTTTGGGAACGTATGCTCGCGGTTGTAGCAATCTCCTTCGCCGCTGTAGGTGCCACATTGGTCGGTGACGAACGTGAACAGGTAGGGCGGTGTCCCCCCGGGGATATCGCTGTAGATATCCCAAACGTATCCGTCCGGCCGCGCATCCGCTGCCTGGAAGGCTGTCCATAGCGAGGCGTTCGATTGCACCGTATGCCCGTCGATGATGTCATGCAATGCCTGACGCAGCGCCTGTCCGGACAACCCCTGCGCGCTGTCATAGTATCCCGGTGGCGGCTGACCGATGCTGGTGCAGGCCGACAGGAGCAAGGGAACAGGTAAGCATGTGCGGAACCGCATGATCAAGCCAGGCCCTTCGTGTGTATTCCGGAGGACCAACGGGGTGTGGAGCAGAGGAGATTCGAACTCCCGACCTCCGCATTGCGAACGCGGCGCTCTAGCCAGCTGAGCTACTGCCCCAGGAACGGGGGCGAATTTCGGAGATCTTTCCGTTCATGGGACCGGAGAACCCTCACACCGCTTTCCGCGTAGACATGGGCCAAAACCCACTACGATGCGCCGCCTATTGCTCCCGATCATTGGCTTTGTCCTCGGTGGCTCCCTGCATGCACAGGAGGACCTGGCGGTGATGACCGCATTCCGAAATGCGGGATCCGCGCGACCCCAGGTCGCCATCTATGAGGATCCCGCGAGCACGACGATCCGGATCGTGACACCGGAGGACGCCTATTTGATCGAGCTGATCGACGCGAACGGTCTCCTGGTCAGTTCAGGGCCGATCAAGGGAGCGCAAAGGCTCGATCTCTCGGACATTCCGCCGGGAAGGTATACTGTACATGTGCGAACATTCAGCGGCAGCGCCTATTCGCCGCTGGTCGTACCCGAGCGCTGAGCCCCGCTCCGCTCCTTGTCGAAGAGCTTGATGTAGGCTCCCTTGGTCTGGAGACGCTGAAGGCCTTGTGCCGCAAGGTCATAGTCGGGCCGGATCATCAAGGCCACCTGATAGTCCGCGGCAGCGCTGTCCAATGAACCGAGCCGCTCCATGGCAACGCCCCGATTGTACCACGCCTGGTAGTAGTTGGTCTCCAGCCGGATGGCCTCGCTGAGATCGCCGATGGCGTGTCGAAGGTCGCCCAGGTGCTCCATGCGCACCCATCCCGAGTTGTACCAAGCCAGCGCGTTCTCCGGGTCGATGGACCGGATCCGCGCATAGCATTCGAGCGCGAGACTGTCCATGCCGTTCTCCTGCGCGAACATCCCCTTGTCATACAGCGCTTCCACACTGTTGGGCCTGATCTCGAGGGCGGTGTTGTAGTACTGCAGCGCGAGAGGATCCCGTCGCGCGGCGGACAGGTAGCCCAATTGCACGAATGCGTTGTAGAAGCCGGGGTCCTGCTCCACGGCCGTACGCAAGCTGGAGATGGCCCGAACGGTATCCCCCGTCTCCTTGTAGACCCATCCCTTTAGAAAATAGCCCTGGGCAGCGTGCGGATCGATCCGCAGACCCTCGTTCACCAGGTCCAACGCTTTGCCATAGTTGCGCAGCACGAGTTCGATCTCGGCCGAACGGAGATGGGCCTCGGCCGAGCTCGGATCGAGGTCCATGGCCTTCCGGAACTCGCGCTGTGCCACCTGGACCATCGAACGTGCATAGAAAATATCGCCCAGCGCAACATGGTATGCGGCGTTCGTGCTGTCGAGCGATACGGCCCGCATCCAATCGTTCGTAGCCTGGCGCACGCTGTCCACGGAGCGGTAGAGCGCGGCACGTTCCGCGTAAAGCGCGGCGTCGTCCGGATGGTCCACGATGCGCGATTCGATCTCCAGCAATTGTTCCGGGAACGTGTCCGATCCTGTACCCGTGATCATGGCGTGCTCCCCTTCCGACCGGTCGCTTCCGCAGGCGATCAGACATAGGGTCAGGGGCACGATGGACGAACGAACGGACATGGGAAGGGCCCCTCCCGAAGAAGGGGCCCTAAAGGTAGACCGGTAGGTCCACCGCCGGCTCAGGTCGTTTGAGGAGCGGTCGATGTGAGCCCCTCCTTGATCTTGCGCTCCAATTCTTCGCACAACTCGGGGTTGTCGTCGAGCAACTGACGCACCATGTCGCGCCCCTGCCCCAATTTATTGTCCTCGTAGGAGAACCAGGAGCCGCTCTTCTTGATGATGCCCATCTCCACACCCATGTCGATGATCTCCCCGGTCTTGCTGATGCCCTTACCGAACAGGATATCGAACTCGGTCTTGCGGAATGGCGGTGCCAGTTTGTTCTTCACCACTTTCACCTTGGTGCGGTTGCCGATCGCGTTCTCGCCGTCCTTGATCTGGCTCGAGCGGCGGATGTCCAGGCGGATGCTGGCGTAGAACTTCAACGCGTTGCCGCCGGTGGTGGTCTCCGGATTCCCGAACATGACACCGATCTTCTCGCGCAACTGGTTGATGAAGATGCAGCAGCACCCGGTCTTCCCGATGGTACTGGTCAGTTTCCTCAGTGCTTTGCTCATGAGACGGGCCTGCATGCCCACCGCACTATCCCCCATCTCCCCCTCGATCTCCGCCCGTGGGGTGAGCGCCGCCACGGAATCAACGACCAACAGGTCGATGGCGCCTGATCGGATGAGGTTGTCCGCGATCTCCAAGGCTTGCTCACCATTGTCCGGCTGGCTGATCAACAGATTCTCGGTGTCCACACCCAGGGATTCGGCATAGAAGCGATCGAACGCATGTTCAGCGTCTATGATCGCCGCGATCCCTCCGCGCTTCTGGACCTCGGCGATCGCATGGATGGCAAGGGTGGTCTTCCCGGATGACTCCGGACCGTAGATCTCTACGACCCGGCCCTTGGGATACCCCCCGATCCCAAGAGCGATGTCAAGACCGATCGAGCCGCTCGGAATGATGTCCACTTGCTCAATGGCATCATCCCCGAGCTTCATGATGGCCCCCTTGCCGAAGGTCTTCTCCAGCTTGTCCATCGTAAGCTGAAGTGCCTTCAGCTTCTCCTTGTTGACTTCCGCGGCCATGGATGTTGGTTTTTGTTCCTTTTTGCTCATGTGATCGTCGTTCACCTGCGTTCGCCTGACACCTTGGCGCTGTGACATGCAACAAGGTCGATGTCCATCAAGGTCCTCATCCCTCCGGGCCGGGATACGTACGCGTTGCAATTACATCCGCTCATTCCGACCCGTCCTTGACGATTTATCTGTCACGTCATCGCCGAGCAATTAAGCAACAGCGATATGGGATCGCCAAAGAATACGGCAGAAAGTTTTCAACAGAATGCCTTCCGACCACCTCTCACGACAGGCTCACAAGACCTGCAGGAAGCCCAAAGCGGTCGACGAAGGCCTTCTTTTTGTCGACGATACTTGACACGCACAGGGTGATCCTGTTTGTTTTGCGGAGCGTCGCTTCGATCGGCCGGGGGCTACTTGGACAAGAACCTACCGGAAGAACGATGAAGCAATTGCGAACCTGGGGTGCGTCACTTGATCGGATGCCCTCCAACCGCCCAGGAACTCAGCCGGAGCATCCACTGGCCGATGGTGAGTTATGGTGCATGCTGATCGTAGGCGTGCTGTTGGTCCTTTTCCATTAGAACCCGACCCTGCCCAGGGTACAATGCATTCCCATACCAAGACCGATCCCATGAGACATTCGCCGATACCCCTTTCACTGGTCCGCGCTCTGATGGCCGTGGTCCTGCTCTTTGCCTCCTTCACCCCGCTTCCGGCCATTGCCGAAGGCGGCGAAGGTCCCCCCCCTGAACACGATGGTCTGGACAGAGGGGTGGATGAACTGCTGCACCGCTACGCGCATCAGCTGTATTTCACGGAGAACAAGGGCCAGTTCTCGGACGGTGTGCTCTTTCGGGCCGACTTTCCGCTCGGCCAGGCCCTGGCCACTCCGGAGGGCATGCTCGTGAAGGCCTACGACCCGGATGCCGTGGCGGAGCGCGAGGCCGAAGGGATGCGCATCGAAAAGGAGGTCCAGGATGGAAAGCCGGCGCGTCCATTGCGCTGGCAGGAGCGCGGACACGGCTGGATGCTCCACTTCGTGAACGCCTCGCCCCTGATGCACGTGGAAAGCGACGGTGCGCATGACGATACGTTCAACTACTTCCTGGGGGCGAAGGAGGACCATGCCCAGGACGTGCACAACTATCGCGAGGTCTGGTACAAGGAGGTGTACGCCAACACCGACGTGCGCTACTACGCCGCGGAGGACGGTGCCCTGGAGTACGATATCATCTGCCGTCCGGGTAGTGAACCCCGGGAGATCCAACTGGAGTTGCGCGGCATCGAGAAGCTGCGCGTGGCCGAGGACGGTGGCCTGATCCTGCCCACGAGCCTTGGGGAATTGAAATTCCCGGCACCGATCGTCTATCAGGGCGACAAGGAGGGAGAGCGTCCGGTGGAGGCCCGCTACGTGGTCCGTGGCAACACGGTGCGTTTCGCCCTTGGCACATACGACCGCACGCGGCCGCTGATCATCGACCCCATCGCCCTGCGTTGGGCCACATGGGTGAACACCAACAGTACCGGTGACAACCACGGGCATTGCATCTGGGTGGATCCCAACGATGGCGCCATCTATGTGGTGGCCCGTGTGGTGGGCACCACCGACAACATCACGGTGGGTGCGTTCGACGAGACCGCCAACGGCAACCTTGAGATGATCGTCGGCAAGTACTTCGAGCCGGCCAACATCGGTGACAGCGGCACGCGCGTGTGGCAGACCTACATCGGGGGCAATGGTGACGACAACCCCTATGCGATGGAACAAGGCCCCGATGGGAACCTTTACATCACGGGGTATACCAGCAGCACGAACTTCCCGCTCCTCGGCGGACCGGTGTTCAGCGGCAGCAGTGTCGACCAACAGGCGCAATCGGGCACGGACGTGTTCGTGCTGAAGATCAACACGATAGGGAACTCGATCAAGGCCGCCGTGGTCGGTGGCAATGGATCGGACGACAACTTCGATGTACGGCTGGCGGCCAACGGCGACGTGTTCGTCTGCGGAAGCACCAACAGCACCAACCTGCTGACACTGAACGCGGGCAGCGGTGCCAGCAATACCAACAACGGCGGTACGGACGTGTTCCTTTTCCGGATCACGCAGGACCTGAGCTCGATCGTGTGGATGCGGAACTACGGTGGCTCCAGCGCCGACCAAGCAAGCATCATGTTGTACGACGCGGTCAGCGATGATCTGTTCCTCGGCGGGAACACGAGCAGCACGAACTTCCCCACGGTCAATCCACGGCAAAGCACCCGGGGAGGCAGTTCCGCCGGTTTCCTTCAACGCATGTCCGGCAGTACGGCGGCGATCACCTGGTCCTCCTACTTCTCCTCCTCCTCCGGTGATGATGCGAACCTCTTGTGCATGTCCTTCAACACCGATCGTTCCGAGATCTACTTCGGTGGTGTGACCGAAGGTCTGAACAGCGCCAACATCACCACGGGATCCTACGATACCAGCCACAATGGAAGCAATGACTTCTACGTGGCGCGGATGGGCATCGACCAGACCTTCATCGCCGGCACCTACATCGGTGGCTCGGGCAATGAGGTGAACATGATGGGCCTGAACACCGACCAGAACAACGATGTGTTCATTTTCGGCTATACCGGCAGCACGAACTTTCCGACGAGCAGCGCACCGAACGTACCCCTCCAGACGGGCAATCAGGGGAACAACGACAAGGTGTTCCTGAAGCTGGAACATGACCTGAGCGCCCTGCTCTTCAGTACTTATTTCGGTGGATCGCAGGACGACTACGACCCCGTGGGTGAACGCGGCATCAAGTTCAGCAACTGCCGCATCTATACGATCGTGACCTCGGAAAGCAACAACCTGCCGCTGACACAGGGTGCGCTGAACACGACCAAGAACAGCAGCAGTTCGATCTACGAGCCTGGGCTTGTGGTCTGGGCCAATCCGCCCGACCTCCTGGGCAACACGATCAACTACACAGGCACGGCGATCTGTGCAGGCACCACGCCGGGCGATATCCAGGGTTCGTTGCCGAGCTACGTCCTTCCGACCATCGTCCGGAACAACGTGGCCTCCGCCTACCCGAGCCTTGGGTCGGCCACGACCTACCAATGGCAGATCAGCGCCGATAGTTTGAATTGGACGGACATCCCGGGTGCAACAAGCCAGGACCTGAGCGGCAGTGCGATCGGTCCGATCTTCGAAACGACCTACATCCGGCGGATCATCGGCGGAGATGCCTGCATCCTGGCAGGTGCCGCCGATCAGGTGGTCACGGTGCGTATCATGAGCGTCACGGGCACCGTGACCAACGTGACCTGCAACGGCGACGGGGATGGCAGCATCATGGCCATGGCCGATGGCTCCGCCCCCTTCACCTACCAGTGGAGCGACAACCAGACCGGCCAAACGGCCACCGGGCTGGTGCCGGGTACGTATAGCGTCACGGTGACCGATGCCAACCAGTGCAGCGCGACCAACTCCTTCGATGTGAGCCAGCCTGATGCACTGAGCGGCCTGTTCAACGTGACGAACGCCACTTGCGCCAACCAGGATGGCAGCATCACGGTCATCCCCTCGGGAGGAACAACCCCCTACACCTATCTGTGGAACACGGGTTCCACCGGCGCCATGATCAATGGCCTTGGTGCCGGACCGTACGACGTGACGATCACAGATGCGCACCAATGCATGCTGAACCTTCAGACCCAGGTGGGTGCGACCGGACTACCCAATGTGAACGCCGGCGTGGACGGGGTGATCGACTGCAACAGTGGTCCGGAGATCATGCTCAACGGCTCCTCTTCGACGCCTGGAGCGACCTTCTCCTGGAGCGGTCCCGGGATAGTGAACGGTGGTGGTACCCCGACCCCAACGGTGAACAGCGGCGGGACCTATACGTTGACCGTCACGGACCCGCAGACCCAATGCCAGAACAGCGATGTGGCAGAGGTATCGGTGAACACCACGCCACCGGGTGCATCGGCCGGTGCCGACCTCGACCTGGACTGCAACACGACATCCGGTGATCTGAACGGCACGAGCCCAACGCAGGGGGTGGGTTTCGGTTGGACCGGACCGAACGGTTTCAACAGCACCGATGCCACGATCAACGTGTCCGATGCAGGTATCTACCTGCTTACCGTGACCGATCCGAACAACGGCTGCACGAGCACCGATGAGGCGGAAGTGAACGTGGACACCGACCTGCCGGGCGCACAGGCCTCCGGCGGCACGATCACCTGCAACAATGCCTGTGTCACCCTGATGGGTTCGGGCAACGGCGCCTACAGCTGGAGCGGGCCGGGCAACTTCACCAGCGATCAGCAGGACCCCACGGTCTGCGCTCCGGGCACCTACACCCTGACGGTCACCGGCACCAACGGCTGCACCAGCATGGCCACCGCCGTGGTGGATGAGGACACCGACCTGCCGGGCGCACAGGCCTCCGGCGGCACGATCACCTGCAACAACGCCTGTGTCACCCTGATGGGTTCGGGCAACGGCGCCTACAGCTGGAGCGGGCCGGGCAACTTCACCAGTGATCAGCAGGACCCCACGGTCTGCGCTCCGGGCACCTACACCCTGACGGTCACCGGCACCAACGGCTGCACCAGCATGGCCACCGCCGTGGTGGATGAGGACACCGACCTGCCGGGCGCACAGGCCTCCGGCGGCACGATCACCTGCAACAACGCCTGTGTCACCCTGATGGGTTCGGGCAACGGCGCCTACAGCTGGAGCGGGCCGGGCAACTTCACCAGCGATCAGCAGGACCCCACGGTCTGCACCGCGGGCACCTACACCCTGACGGTCACCGGCACCAACGGCTGCACCAGCATGGCCACCGCCGTGGTGGATGAGGACACCGACCTGCCGGGCGCACAGGCCTCCGGCGGCACGATCACCTGCAACAACGCCTGTGTCACCCTGATGGGTTCGGGCAACGGCGCCTACAGCTGGAGCGGGCCGGGCAACTTCACCAGCGATCAGCAGGACCCCACGGTCTGCACCGCGGGCACCTACACCCTGACGGTCACCGGCACCAACGGCTGCACCAGCATGGCCACCGCCGTGGTGGATGAGGACACCGACCTGCCGGGCGCACAGGCCTCCGGCGGTACGATCACCTGCAACAACGCCTGTGTCACCCTGATGGGTTCGGGCAACGGCGCCTACAGCTGGAGCGGGCCGGGCAACTTCACCAGTGATCAGCAGGACCCCACGGTCTGCGCTCCGGGCACCTACACCCTGACGGTCACCGGCACCAACGGCTGCACCAGCATGGCCACCGCCGTGGTGGATGAGGACACCGACCTGCCGGGCGCACAGGCCTCCGGCGGCACGATCACCTGCAACAACGCCTGTGTCACCCTGATGGGTTCGGGCAACGGCGCCTACAGCTGGAGCGGGCCGGGCAACTTCACCAGCGATCAGCAGGACCCCACGGTCTGCACCGCGGGCACCTACACCCTGACGGTCACCGGCACCAACGGCTGCACCAGCATGGCCACCGCCGTGGTGGATGAGGACACCGACCTGCCGGGCGCACAGGCCTCCGGCGGCACGATCACCTGCAACAACGCCTGTGTCACCCTGATGGGTTCGGGCAACGGCGCCTACAGCTGGAGCGGGCCGGGCAACTTCACCAGCGATCAGCAGGACCCCACGGTCTGCACCGCGGGCACCTACACCCTGACGGTCACCGGCACCAACGGCTGCACCAGCATGGCCACCGCCGTGGTGGATGAGGACACCGACCTGCCGGGCGCACAGGCCTCCGGCGGCACGATCACCTGCAACAACGCCTGTGTCACCCTGATGGGTTCGGGCAACGGCGCCTACAGCTGGAGCGGGCCGGGCAACTTCACCAGCGATCAGCAGGACCCCACGGTCTGCACCGCGGGCACCTACACCCTGACGGTCACCGGCACCAACGGCTGCACCAGCATGGCCACCGCCGTGGTGGATGAGGACACCGACCTGCCGGGCGCACAGGCCTCCGGCGGCACGATCACCTGCAACAACGCCTGTGTCACCCTGATGGGTTCGGGCAACGGCGCCTACAGCTGGAGCGGGCCGGGCAACTTCACCAGCGATCAGCAGGACCCCACGGTCTGCACCGCGGGCACCTACACCCTGACGGTCACCGGCACCAACGGCTGCACCAGCATGGCCACCGCCGTGGTGGATGAGGACACCGACCTGCCGGGCGCACAGGCCTCCGGCGGCACGATCACCTGCAACAACGCCTGTGTCACCCTGATGGGTTCGGGCAACGGCGCCTACAGCTGGAGCGGGCCGGGCAACTTCACCAGCGATCAGCAGGACCCCACGGTCTGCACCGCGGGCACCTACACCCTGACGGTCACCGGCACCAACGGCTGCACCAGCATGGCCACCGCCGTGGTGGATGAGGACACCGACCTGCCGGGCGCACAGGCCTCCGGCGGCACGATCACCTGCAACAACGCCTGTGTCACCCTGATGGGTTCGGGCAACGGCGCCTACAGCTGGAGCGGGCCGGGCAACTTCACCAGCGATCAGCAGGACCCCACGGTCTGCACCGCGGGCACCTACACCCTGACGGTCACCGGCACCAACGGCTGCACCAGCATGGCCACCGCCGTGGTGGATGAGGACACCGACCTGCCGGGCGCACAGGCCTCCGGCGGCACGATCACCTGCAACAACGCCTGTGTCACCCTGATGGGTTCGGGCAACGGCGCCTACAGCTGGAGCGGGCCGGGCAACTTCACCAGCGATCAGCAGGACCCCACGGTCTGCACCGCGGGCACCTACACCCTGACGGTCACCGGCACCAACGGCTGCACCAGCATGGCCACCGCCGTGGTGGATGAGGACACCGACCTGCCGGGCGCACAGGCCTCCGGCGGCACGATCACCTGCAACAATGCCTGTGTCACCCTGATGGGTTCGGGCAACGGCGCCTACAGCTGGAGCGGGCCGGGCAACTTCACCAGCGATCAGCAGGACCCCACGGTCTGCGCTCCGGGCACCTACACCCTGACGGTCACCGGCACCAACGGCTGCACCAGCATGGCCACCGCCGTGGTGGATGAGGACACCGACCTGCCGGGCGCACAGGCCTCCGGCGGCACGATCACCTGCAACAACGCCTGTGTCACCCTGATGGGTTCGGGCAACGGCGCCTACAGCTGGAGCGGGCCGGGCAACTTCACCAGCGATCAGCAGGACCCCACGGTCTGCACCGCGGGCACCTACACCCTGACGGTCACCGGCACCAACGGCTGCACCAGCATGGCCACCGCCGTGGTGGATGAGGACACCGACCTGCCGGGCGCACAGGCCTCCGGCGGCACGATCACCTGCAACAATGCCTGTGTCACCCTGATGGGTTCGGGCAACGGCGCCTACAGCTGGAGCGGGCCGGGCAACTTCACCAGCGATCAGCAGGACCCCACGGTCTGCACCGCGGGCACCTACACCCTGACGGTCACCGGCACCAACGGCTGCACCAGCATGGCCACCGCCGTGGTGGATGAGGACACCGACCTGCCGGGCGCACAGGCCTCCGGCGGTACGATCACCTGCAACAACGCCTGTGTCACCCTGATGGGTTCGGGCAACGGCGCCTACAGCTGGAGCGGGCCGGGCAACTTCACCAGTGATCAGCAGGACCCCACGGTCTGCGCTCCGGGCACCTACACCCTGACGGTCACCGGCACCAACGGCTGCACCAGCATGGCCACCGCCGTGGTGGATGAGGACACCGACCTGCCGGGCGCACAGGCCTCCGGCGGCACGATCACCTGCAACAACGCCTGTGTCACCCTGATGGGTTCGGGCAACGGCGCCTACAGCTGGAGCGGGCCGGGCAACTTCACCAGCGATCAGCAGGACCCCACGGTCTGCACCGCGGGCACCTACACCCTGACGGTCACCGGCACCAACGGCTGCACCAGCATGGCCACCGCCGTGGTGGATGAGGACACCGACCTGCCGAATGTGAACGCCACGGGCGGCGAGATCCAATGCGATGAGCAGCCTGTTCAATTGGACGGTTCTTCCACCAGCATCGGCGCCACCTTCTTCTGGAGCAGTCCGAACGGCTTCACGAGCGCTCTGGAGGACCCCTACGTCATCGACCCCGGATTCTACACCCTGACAGTATCGGGAATGAACGGCTGTTCGGCAAGCATGACCGTGGCGGTGACCCATGCGAATTGCAATGAGCCCTGCAAGCTCGAGATCTTCTGTCCGAACGACACGACCATCGCCTGCGGCGCAAGCGTGGACTATACGTCCGTGGGCGAGCCCTTCATCCCGACCAAGACCCAGGAGGAATGCCCGGGCATCGAGTTCATCACCTGGGACGACGTCTACAGTGGCACCTGCCCTATCGTCCTGTCGCGGACCTGGACCGTCGGGGACTTCGATGGACAAGTGGCCAGTTGTACCCAGGTGATCACCATGGTCGACACCGTGGCACCGGTCCTGACCGATGTGCCCGCCGACATGCACGTGCAGTGCCTCTCTGACGTGCCGGAGGCGCCGAAAGTGAGCGTGGACGACTGCGGTTGGACCTGGGCCGTGGATGCGGACGAGACCCTGGCCGACGATGACCCCTGCCACACGGTGATCGTGCGCACCTGGTCCGTGACGGACTATTGCGGGAACACCACCACCGCTTCACAGACCATCACGGTCGAGGATACCGAAGCACCGATGTTCGACTGTGAGCCTGCGGAGATCACGGTGACCTGCGGCAAAGTGCCTGAGCCGGAGAAATGCACGGCGACGGACAATTGCGCCGGCAAGGTGCCCGTGGAGTTCGAGGAGGAGAAATCCAGTGCGGACGTGGACGGCAATTGGGACCTGACCTGGACCTGGACCGCCACGGACGACTGCGGGAACACCGCCCAGGTGGTGCAGGTGGTGCATGTGCTGTGCGAGAAGGAACCGACCGCCGGTGTTGCGCTAAAGGCGATGCCAGATCCGTTCGTCTTCGACACCGAGATCAGCTTCACGCCGGACCGGAACGACCGGGCCATGCTGGACGTGCTCGACCCCATGGGCCGACCGATGGCCCACCTGTTCGAAGGAACGGTGGAGGCCGGCCGTACCTACCGCATGCATTTCGACACGAAGAGCAACATGGTCGGGGTGTTCCTGGTGAGATTGCGCCTTGGGGACCACGACACGCTCATGCGCATCGTCCGTACCCATTGATCCCACAGCCGGACGATGATGACGGGGGCCGCCCAACAGCGGCCCCCGCTCATTGGTACCATCCGCTGCGCGATACCTTCGCCGCCATGGACAGCGATGCACCGCTCGCCGAAAGGATGCGGCCTCACGCATTGGACGAAGTGGTCGGCCAGGAGCATCTGATCGGCCCGGACGGTGTGCTGCGCAAGGCCTTGGCGTCCGGAATGCTCCCGAGCATGATCCTCTGGGGGCCACCCGGGGTGGGCAAGACCACCCTTGCCCGACTGATCGCCGAACGAATGGGCCGTCCCTTTTTTACGCTCAGCGCGATCAACTCCGGTGTGAAGGACGTGCGTGAGGTGATCGAAAAGGCCAGCGGACAGGGGCTCTTCTCGCGCAATGCCATCCTGTTCATCGATGAGATCCACCGATTCAGCAAGGCCCAGCAGGACAGCCTGCTCGGTGCTGTTGAGAAGGGGACCGTGACGCTCATCGGTGCCACCACGGAGAACCCGGGGTTCGAGGTGATCGGAGCCCTCCTCTCCCGCTGCCAGGTCTATGTGCTGCATCCCCTGGACCAGGATCAGCTCCTCGATCTGCTTCGACGGGCCATGTCAAAGGATGATCTCCTGAAGAAGCAGCACATCGATCTTCGGGGAACAGGTGCTTTGCTCCGCGCATCAGGTGGGGATGCGCGCCGACTTCTGAACACGTTCGAGCTTTGCGTAAAGGCCGCCGGCACGGGGGACATCGTCCTGACCGACGAGTTGGTGGAAGCGGTGGTACAGGGGCCAACGGCCCGCTACGATAAACAGGGTGACCAGCACTACGACATCATCTCCGCCTTCATCAAGAGCATCAGAGGCAGCGATCCGCAAGCCGCGGTCTATTGGCTGGCGCGCATGGTCGCCGGGGGCGAAGACCCCAAATTCATCGCCCGACGTCTGGTGATCCTGGCCAGTGAGGACATCGGCGCGGCCGACCCGAACGCATTGCTCCTGGCCACCACCACCATGCAGGCCGTGCAGATGGTCGGATGGCCTGAGGGGCGGATCATCCTGAGCCAATGCGCGATCCACCTGGCCTGTGCCCCCAAGAGCAACAGTGCCTACCTCGCGATCGGTGCTGCCCTCGGCGAGGTGGAGCGCAGTGGTGACCTGCCCGTACCCCTCCATCTGCGGAACGCACCGACCAAGCTCATGAAGGACCTCGGCCACGGAGCGGGATATGCCTACAGCCATGATGGTGAAGGGCATTTCGTGGCACAGGAATTCCTGCCGGAGGCGATCAGCGGAACGACCTTCTACCGACCGGCGAACAACGGGCGGGAAGAGGCGATCGACGAACGACTTCGAAAGATCTGGGGGGACAAGTACACTTCCGACGCGGATCGGACCGTCAAGTAGCCCGTTCGGCCTCCAGGAAGCGCTTGTGCATGTCGTAGATCATCCCAAGGCTGACCATCAGGCCACCGAGCGCCTGTTCCACCATCTGCCAGACCACGTCCACGGCGATGTGCATCATGTCGTTCCCGATGGTGAACGACATTCCGAACACATAAACGAACAAATAGACAAGGAAGCCGATGATCGCGCCGACCAGCATGCTGGTGAACGGGAAGGCCTTCCGAAGGTCGATCCATTGGTGCTGCAAGGCCTGCTGAACGGCGATCGTGACCCCCATGCCGATGATCAGGTAGACCAGCCCGGCCAATGAGAAATACAACTCCAGCGGCACCTTGATCTCCTGCAGATCGTTCAGCGCGATCCCATGCCAGACATAGGATAGTCCGAACATCACCACTGCGGAGAGCAGCCAGGGTACCAGGAAACCGCGTCTCCAGATCATGACGGCAAGCGTGGATCCTGCGGGAATGAGCGATGGAACATGTCGCCGAACATGGGCTTGGCTAAATTACACCCCTGCATGAAGAACGTTAGGACCTGGTGGAGGGTTGCCTTGATCGCGGTCCCGATCACGCTGCTCTTTTCCACAGGATGCCGCAAGGAACCGGCGCATCCCCGGTGGGATATCGATCTGCTCGCCCCGCTGGTCACCACGTCCTTCACGATAAGAGACCTTCTCGCCGACTCCCTGCTCGATGTGGCCGGCGATGGTTCCCTGACCTTGCTTTACCGCAATGAGCTCTTCGGCATCCGGCTGGACACCCTGCTCGACCTCCCGGACACCTCCTTCAGCTACCGCTTCGGACTACCCTTCCCCGGCCCTCTCAACCTCCCCGCGGGGGCGACATTCTTCACCAACAACGAAACGACCGAACTCGGGGTGGACGAGGTCCAGTTGCGGTTCCTGGACGTCCGGGAAGGCGCGCTCGATCTCGAGATCACGAGCATGGTGGCCAGCCCAACGATCGGCACGTTCACCATAGGTTCCGCCACGCTCAACGGCATGCCGCTCTCGGTCGAACGGAACGTTCCCGCGGGCACGCCCGGCGTGCCCACCACCGAGAGCGCTTCGAGCGACCTGTCCGGCTACCACTTCGACCTGCGCGGTCCGCAGTTGAACACCGTGAACACGCTGACCACGGCGCTCACCTTCAAACTGGACCCGAACGGCGGCGGAGCCACGCTCACCGACCAGGACAGTGTGATCGCCGTGGCCTACTACCGCGGGATCGTACCCGAATATGCGCTGGGATATTTCGGAGCACCGACCTACGACGTGGGGCCGGACACGAGCAGGATCGATCTTTTCAACGACGTGATCTCCGGCATACTGGACCTGGACCAGGTGACGGCCACAATCACCTTGACCAACGGCATCGGCGTGGACGCGCGGATCGTCCTGCACGAACTGTCCGCCGCCAACACCCATACCGGGCAGGCCCTGACATTGCAACACGCGATCGTCGGTGGTCCGATCAACCTGGACCGCGCGATCGATCTCGACGGGAGCTTCCAATCCAGCGTTCATCAGATCGTCCTCGACAACGGGAACAGCAACATCGACGCATTGGTCGAGCTTCTACCCGATCGGCTGGCCTACGCCCTTGATCTGGAGGTGAACCCCCTGGGCGACATCAGCAACGGCCATGACTTCCTCTACCATGACAGCGAACTGCATGTGGACCTGGACGTCTCGGTGCCGCTGCGGCTCATCACCACCGACCTGACGCTGCAGAGCATCGTGCGTCCCGACCTGCCCGGAACATCCGGAACGCACGGCCTGCAGCACGGCACGCTCCATCTTTTCGCAACGAACGGCTTCCCATTCACCGCAGCGATCCTGATGGACGTGATCGACCCCGATGGCAACGTCCTCACTTCGATACCTGTTGATGGTACAGTGGCCTCGGGACACGTTGGAAGCGACGGAACGGTGGACATGCGGACGGACTCGCACCTTCGTGCCGAGCTTACCGATGCGCAGGTCGACCTGCTCTATGCCGACACGCGGTTGCGACTGCGGACGATCTTCAACACCAGTGACCAATCGCAGCACCTGCAATTGCTCGACTCCTACCGGCTCGACCTGCAGATCACCGCGGCCGCCAATTACATCGTGAACGGGGATGACTAGGGTGGCGATCGGGTGTGTCGCCTCGTTGTGGGCCCTTCATGTTCCAGCGCAACTCTTCCCCACGCCGGATACACTGACCCATGGGCAGGTCTTCGTCGAGGGCACCTATGTCACGGACGCCAACAGCATCTACAACGAAATGCTCCAGGGGCTGACGGGGCGTGACTTCCTGGACCGTGACCTTCGGCAGCGCAGCAGTGATGCGCTTCGGCCGGTGAACCGACTGGGGCAGGAATTCGTTCTACGGCTCGGTGTCATCCTGGGGGACAGCCTTTTCCACCGGCCCGGATTACAGGCCATGGTCACCGTGTCCCACCAGGACCTTTTCGGCGTGCGGTTCACCCCGGACGCATACGACCTCGCCTTCTTCGGCAACGCGAACTACGCCGGGACCACCGCGGACCTGGGAGGTTGTGCGTATCTCCAGCAACGCTTCCAGACCCTGGGGCTGGGCCTCAACTGGGCTGCGGCCGGGAGTTGGCTGCAGCTGGAGTTCGTCAAGGGACAACAGATGGCGGGTGCGGACCTGGAGGAGGCCACGCTTTTCACCGCCGACGACGGACGCGCACTGGACGCCACGGTACGGGGCACCTACCAATTCAGCGATACCAGCGGATCCCAAGGGATCGATGCGTTCCATGGCGCAGGGGTCGCCCTCTCCTACCAATGGTCCTGGCGTTCCGATCGTGGACGGTGGAACCGCGGCCAGACCTTTCGCTTCCGGGTGGATGATATCGGCGTCATCTGGTGGAACGGCCGAAGTCGCCTGATCGAAAAGGACAGCACCTACAACTACAGGGGGATCCAGGTGGACAATATTTTCGATCTGGGCGACGTGGCCATCGGTGCGGAAGCGGTGCAGGACACCCTTGGCTTGAGGGGGGAGCAGCGCGCCTTCAGCACCTTGGTCGCCTACCGGGTCGGCATCGGGTACCGGGTCGACTTCGACAAGGGTTGGAATGCCCAATTGGACCTCTGGCAGCGGGCGCTACCCGGGTATGTCCCCCTGTTCGCACTACGCGCCGAAAAGCGGTTCGGCAAGCACTTCTCGCTCGGGCTCAGCGGGCAATATGGCGGATTCGGCGGCCTGCGCATGGGAGCGCATCTTGAACTTTCCGCCGGACGGTCCCTCCGGTTGCAGTTGGGATCCACCAACCTGTTCGGTCCGTTGTCGCCAACGGGACGTGGGGTCTCAGGCTACATGAACTCCGCCGTGCTCTTTTGAAGCACCGATCTTCGTGCTGCGATGCGCATCGACATCCTTACCGCCCTGCCCGCCCTGCTGGAGAGCTATTTCAACGACAGCATCCTGCTCCGGGCCCGGAAGAAGGGGTTGGCCGAGGTGCATCTGCACGATCTGCGTACTTGGAGCACGGACAAGCACGAACGGATCGATGACTACGCCTTTGGAGGAGGTGCGGGCATGGTGATGATGGTGGAGCCCATCCATCGGGCCGTCGTCCACTTGAAGGAGGAGCGGCCTTACGATGAGGTGATCTACATGAGCCCGGACGGCGATCTGCTCGATCAGCCTATGGCGAACCGGATGAGCACGCACACCAACCTGATGATCCTTGCCGGACATTACAAAGGAGTTGATGAACGAGTACGTGAACACCTGATATCCAAAGAAATATCCATAGGTAATTTTGTGCTCAGCGGAGGCGAGCTCCCGGCCGCGGTCCTGAGCGATGCGCTGATCCGATTGATCCCGGGTGTGCTGAACGACGAGACCTCGGCGCTGAGCGATTCGTTCCAGGATGGGCTGCTTGCACCGCCCGTTTACACCCGCCCTTCGGAATACAACGGCTGGCAGGTTCCCGAGGTGCTCCAGAGCGGCCACGCCGCCCGGATCGCGGACTGGCGTCATCAACAGGCCGTGGAACGCACCCGGCAACGCCGTCCGGGGTTGTTGGACAAGGGGTGAAAAGCGGGTGTCCGAAGCATCGGAGCGTAACTTCTTCGTAATATTGCGGCCCGAAAAAGCGCGGGCGCAGCCCGTTCAAGCCCACCGCCATGGACAAGATCAAGCAGCTCGAGAAGGAATACACGCCGACGAAGGAACATCCTGTGTTCAAGGCGGGCGATACGGTCACGGTCCATTACCGGATCACGGAGGGCAACAAGGAACGCATCCAGCAGTTCCAAGGCGTGGTGATCCAGCGGAAGGGCAGCGGCACGGCCGCCACCTTCACGGTGCGGAAGATCAGCAACAACGTGGGCGTCGAACGGATCTTCCCGATATCGAGCCCCTTCATCGAAAAGATCGACGTGAACAAGGTCGGCGCGGTGCGTCGGGCCAAGATCTACTACCTGCGTCAGCGCCGTGGCAAACGCGCACGGATCCAGGAAAAGCGCCAGGCCGTCACCGAAGGCTGACACCGTTCAACCATATCGGCAAGGCCCCGTGACCCGGGGCCTTTTGCTTTTTCTGCCGGACCCACATCACCCGAACGAACAAGCATCCCTTCAACACATTTCCTCCCAGGGAACATCGAACGAACGACCATGGACAAGATCGACATCCTCTCCGACAAAGCATTGCATCTGTTGACCACCTACGGCCCGAAGGCCCTGCTCGCGATCATCGTACTGGTGGTCGGCCTCTGGATCGTGGGGCTCATCACCCGTTCCTTCGTGCGTGTGCTGAAGAAGCGCGAGGTGGACCCCTCGCTGATCCCCTTCCTGAAGGGCATGACCAACATCCTGCTGAAAGTGATGCTGGTGATCAGTGTCATCCAGATGGTGGGAGTCGAGACCACCTCGTTCATCGCCGTGCTCGGGGCCGCCGGCTTCGCCGTGGGCATGGCCCTGAGCGGCACGCTCCAGAATTTCGCCGGTGGCGTGATGATCCTGGTGTTCAAACCGTTCAAGGTGGGCGATTTCATCGAGGCACAGGGGCATGCCGGCACCGTGAGGGCCATCCAGATCTTCAATACGATCCTGACCACTCCGGACAACAAGACCGTGATCCTGCCCAATTCCCCGGTAAGCACCAGCGCCCTGGTGAACTTCAGTACCGAACCCACGCGCCGGGTGGACCTCACCTTCGGCATCGGCTATGGTGACGACATCGACAAGGCGCGTGCCGTGCTCGACAAGATCATCGCGGGAGACACGCGGGTGCTCAAGGATCCCGCACCCTTCGTGGCCGTGAGCGAACTGGCCGACAGCTCGGTGAACTTCATCGTGCGCCTCTGGGTGAAAAGTGCGGATTACTGGGGTGTCCATTTCGATACGACCGAACAGGTGAAGAAGCGCTTCGACGCTGCGGGGATCAGCATCCCCTTCCCGCAGATGGACGTGCATACGTCAACGGCATAGGTCGGCGTCTTATTTTTCGGCATGGCCGATACCGGGGGATGGACCTGGCTGCGTGACCATGGCCTTGACCGGGTGGTGACACTGGTCGCAGTGCTGGTGGGGGTCCTCTTGCTGGTGCGGCTTCTCCGGGCCACCTTGTTCCGCCGCATCCGCGACAACAGCGCCCGCTACCATGCCAACAAGGCGGCATCCTTCGCGGCCTGGGTGCTGATCGTGCTGCTGGGCATCGGCATCTTCAGCGACCGCCTCTCCGGCTTGAGCGTGGCCTTGGGCGTTGCGGGCGCGGGCATCGCCTTCGCGTTGCAGGAGGTGATCGCCAGCGTGGCCGGCTGGATGGCCGTGCTCTTCGGCGGTTTCTACAGCACCGGCGACCGCGTGCAGCTCGGCGGCATCAAGGGCGATGTGATCGACATCGGCGTACTGCGCACCACGGTGATGGAATTGGGGCAGTGGGTGGACGGCGACCTGTACAACGGCCGCATCGTGCGCATCGCCAACAGTTTCGTCTTCAAGGAACCCGTCTTCAACTACTCCGCGGATTTCCCCTTCGTCTGGGACGAGCTTCGGCTGCCGATCCAGTTCACTGCCGACCCCGCCGAAGTGAAAGCCTTGCTGCTGGCCGCCGCGGAGGACATCGTCGGGCACTACGCGCGACAGGCGCGTGAGGAATGGGCCGTAATGGTGCGCAAGTACCTGATCGAGGACGCCAGCACCGATCCCATCGTCAGCCTGGTGGCCACGGACAACTGGGTGCAGTACGTGCTGCGCTACACCGTGGACCTCCGTCTGAGGCGCAGCACTCAGAGCGCGCTGTTCGAGCGCATCCTGAAGGACATCGCCGCCACCGATGGTCGCATCAAGTTCGCCTCCAGCACGGTGCAACTGGCACCGGGGTCGGTGGTGAAGGTGGAGGAGTGAGGAGTGGATGCGATGGGAACCACAACGGTCAGGTGGCGGACCACGGAGCCCGCTCCACGAAGAACAGCTCCCGCTGCCCCTTCCCTTTCAGGTCGACCATGCCACGGGGGGTGATCACCAGACCCTGTTCTGAAAGCCTGCGCCGGGTGGCAGCGGTGACCGTGAGCCGCATCGGTTCCGAAGCCGCCTCCACTCGCGCGGCGATGTTCACGTCGTCGCCGAAGATGTCGTACTGGTAACGGCTCTCCCCGACCACGCCGGCGATCACCGAACCCGTGTGAACACCGATGCGCACTTCCCAGACGGGTCCCGTTCCTTTCACCAAGCCACGCATGTGGGCGATCATGTCCAACCCGGCCTGAACGGCGCGATCCGCGTGATCGGGGATGTGGTGATCGAGACCCACGACGCCCACGTAGGCATCACCGATGGTCTTCAGGCGCTGCCCACCGTGCCGCTCCATGATGGCGTCGAACGCGCTGAACATCGCCGACAGACCGTCCAGAAGCCCTTCCTTGGAGATCTGTTCGGTGATCCGCGTGAACCCGACGAGGTCGGCGAAGAGGAGGCTCAATTCCTGCACGTGCTCCGGTTTGCAGGTGCCCGTGCGCATCAACTCCTGGATCACCCGCGGCGGCAGGAAATTCGTCAGCAGGCTCTGGGTGCGCTTGCGTTCGTGCACCAGCTCCAATTGCGTTCTGACCCGGGCGGTGAAGATCACCGGTTCGAAGGGCTTGGCGATGTAGTCCGCCGCGCCCAGCTCGAACCCCCTGGCCTCGTCCGATGGATCGTTCAATGAGGTCAGGAAGATCACCGGGATGTCCTGGGTATGGGCGTCCTCCTTCAGACGGCGGCACACCTCATAGCCGTCCATGCCGGGCATCATCACGTCCAGCAGGATCAGGTCGGGCTGGGGCGCCGTTGCCGCCAGTTCCAGGGCCTTTGCGCCGTTCTTGGCCACCTTCACCCGGTAGGCATCACCCAGCAGCTCCACCATGGCGGTGAGACTTTCCGGTGAATCGTCCACGATCAGGACCGTCCGTTCGCCCGGGCTGAAGATGCGGTCGCCGACGCTCATGCCAGCAGGGATCGAAGGATCTGATCGGCCTGATCGAACTCCCACTCCTCGGCCAGGGCCAGGGCCTGTTGGACCCGTTCACGAACGGCCGCGTCCGATCCGTCGAGATGCATTTCGCGCAGGGCCTTCACGGCGGATGCATCCTGTTTGCGCAGCAATTCGAGGACCTCCGCGATGGCCTCCGGGTCGAGCGCGTTGTTCGCCGGTGCAGCGGGTGTTGCTTTTCCCGCGATGCTGAGATGCGTTCGGACCGCGGCGAGGATCCGTTCGGCAAGTGGACCGATCCGTTCGATGGTCCCTGCGATCCCTTCGTCGCTCCCTTCCTGTGCGGGATCCCGCACCAGGACCTCCAGCGCTTTGGCGAGGGCGTGAAGCTCCATGGCACCCAGATTGCCCGCCGAGCCGGCCAGGGTATGCGCTGTGGTCCGCAGGGCCTCCCGGTCGCGCGACTTCCAGAGGGACCGGAAGCGCTCGCCGAGATCGCTCCACTCCTTCACGAACGCCTGCAGGAGCCGATCGTAGGCCTCGGGCTTGCCGGCCACCCGGGCCAGCCCGGCACGCGTGTCCAGTCCGTCGATCTCGAGCGGCACGGGTCCTTCAGCGGTGGTCGTAGTGCTCATCACGGCCTGCAACTGTGCCTCGTCCGCGCCGCAGAGCCATTGCATCAGGCTCTTGTACAGCACCACCGGATCGATGGGCTTGGTCAGGTGGTCGTTCATGCCGGCGGCCAGGCTCTTCTCCCGTTCCCCCTTCATCGCGTGGGCGGTCATGGCCAGCACGGGCACCTCGGCACCCGACGGTAGCTTGCGCAAGGCCCGGGTGGCGCTCAGGCCGTCCATCACCGGCATCTGGATGTCCATCAGTACGCCATCATAGCGTCGTTCGGCGAACCGGTCCAGCGCCTCCTGCCCGTTGGTGGCGTGGCCCACCTCGATGCCCGCGTCCTTCAGCAGCTCGGAAGCGACCTGGCGGTTGATCTCGTTGTCCTCCACCAGCAGCACGTGCTTGCCGGAGAGCATGCGCCGTACCAGGTCCATGTTCATCTGTTCCTTGGTGCGGCTGCGCACGCCTTCCATGTCGAACTTGAAGATCACGTTGAGCGTGTCGTAGAGCAGTGACGGCGCGATGGGCTTCACGAGATAGCCATCGATCTGCCCCTCCTGGGCCGCGAAGCGCACCTCCTCCAGTCCGTAGGCCGTCACCATCAATACCGTTGGTGCGTCGCTGCGGTAGCGTTGCTTGATCATGCGCGCAGCGTCGAGCCCGTTCAACCCGGGCATCTTCCAATCCATCACGATCAGCGCGAAGGGATCGTCCTGCTCCAGGCTGCGCTGGACCTCCTCCACGGCCGCATCGCCTGACCTCACCTGGGTCACGTCGAAGCCCATGTTGGTGAGCATCTCGCCCTGCACGGTGAGCGCGGTGCTGGAATCGTCGACCAGCAGCGCCCGGGTGCGGGAGAAGAAGGGAAGGTGGAAGGTGTGCGGGCCATGATCCCCCTTCAACGCCTGCTCCACGGTGAACCGGAAGCGGCTGCCTTGGCCCGCCTCGCTTTCCACCGCGATGCGGCCGCCCATCATGCGCACGATGCGGTCGCAGATGGTGAGCCCCAGGCCCGTGCCGCCGTACTTGCGCGTGTGGGAGACGTCGGCCTGGCTGAAGGGATCGAAGAGCCCCGCCAGCTGTTCCGGGCTCATGCCGATGCCCTGGTCGGTGATCTCGCAGGTGAGGGCACCGCGCCGCTGGTCGATCGCCTGGAACCCGATGGTGAGCACCACCTCGCCCTTCTGGGTGAACTTCACGGCATTGTCCAGCAGGTTGATCAGCACCTGCTTCAGGCGCAGTTCATCGCCCACGAGCTTCTCGGGCAGATCGGCCGAACGCCGGATGATGAACTCCACGTCGTTCTTCTTTGCCAGGCGGGCGTTCACGATGTCCACGATGCCGTCCAGCATGTCCTGCGTGGCGTAGACGGTCGTTTCCAGTTCGAGCTTGCCCGCCTCGATCTTGGAGAAGTCGAGCAGGTCGTTGATGATGCGCAGCAGCGAGCGTGACGAGCGGTCGATCTTCTGGATGTAGTCGCGCTGGCGTTCGGTCAGGTTGGTGCGCGAGGCCAGGAAGGTCAGGCCGATGATGCCGTTCATCGGCGTGCGGATCTCGTGGCTGATGTTGGCGAGGAAATCGCCCTTGGCCTTGTTGGCGGCCTCGGCCAGGTCGCGCAGCCGCTCGATCTGGGCCGCGTGCTCCTCCAGTTCCTGGTGACGCTTCCGCAGCTTGTCCATCTGCGCCCCACCGAACGCGGCGAACAGACCGAGGAAGAGCGGAGCGGTATCGATGATCCACAGCAGTACCGATCCGCGTTGCACCGCCGTATAGCCGGACCAGCCCAGCGGCAGGCCCTGGTTCGCGCATTCGATCAGCGTGGCGACGAGCGGGAAGCACAGGCCGAACAGCGCGCCGAACAGCGCGTAGTTCCACACCTCCAGCTGGAACGGACGGATCGCCCGGCCGAAGGCGCTGTGGAACGCACCTTGACCACCCGTCCGATGGGAAGGCTGCGGACCGTGGGAAGAGCCCGCCGCCGTGGTCGCCTGCTCCGGCATCGTGAGGAAGAAGCCCGACAAGATAGGACGGGCGGTGCAGGTGGCGGGGTATTCCGCAGGGTCGCCCATGGCAGACCCTGCGGGGGATGGAACTACTCAGGCACAAGTGGCCGCCAGGCTCCGCGTAGCTCCGCCTGCCGAACACTTGCGCCAGTTTGGGGGCCTGCACTTTGATCGCGGCGGGCCGGATCACAGATCCGAACCAGCGAACATCCACGCTAGCGGGGGAGATGCACTAGGATGGAACCGACTCTCATCCTCTCTTTGTTCCGGTACTCAAACACTTCTAGGCAGACGTTGCGGGCATTCACTGGCACATCAAACGAAGCGTAGGTCAAGCTGCCTTCATTAATTCCGTCAAGGACGAGTTCTTTGCCAATCAATGAGGTAGGTATGGTGGCCTTGTCGTCTTTCATTTCGAGGGTGAGCCGTAACAAGCTCTTGTCCTGGCCCTTGATTCTAATCAAGAAGCCATAGTACTCCTCATATCGGCTCAGAGCAGAGTATATCCGGATATTGTCAGCGATGGCTTGAGCTTGAGCTTGATCGTCATCAAATCCCTCTAGGGAGTACCCAATACTGTCCTGCACTAGCGCTCCTTGTTCCCTTGCAGACTCCAGACTGTCATAGCCATAGAAGTGAAATACATGGGGATTGTTGTTCATGAGTAACAGGCTGACGATCCAATAAATCACCACCAGTATGGCTAGGCCGACAAGAACACGGACCCCTGTTCTCATCATTCTGTACGCTGTAGCTGACGATCAACATCAACGCCTGGATTGCCCCCTTCGCTGGCGAGGATCTTCGATCCGTGTCTTTGACCCGATCCTTCTTCACCCCACCAACTCCTTGTTCCCGCTCGGTCCGTAGTCATGATAGCTTGCTCCGGAATCGTTTGAAAGAAGCCCGACAAGATAGAACGGGCACGGGAGGTTGGATCGGGTGGTTCCGCATGGTCGCCTATGGCAGACCCAGCGGGGGATGGAACCTAGATCTATAGAACTCTGGCCAGTAACAGGATACCCAATGCCAGAAGAATCATCATCAGCGCTATAGTATTCACATATATGAATGCATTATTGCCTTCATTAAATTTTCCTATCGATTTTATCCAACGCGAACAAAGTATACCCAGTATTAAACAAACTACCCCTATGATCTGCTTCATCACGCAGCCCCCCTAATATCTAACCCCTGGCTGGCGCGGATCTGTGATCTGTGCCTTTGACCTGAACCATTTCACCCCACCAACTCCTTGTTCCGGTTCGGGATATCCTCCTTGCTGAAGGGCACCTGTTCGTCCTGCTCCTTCAGCTTCAGCACGAGCTCGAGGGCATCGGGCACCACGTCGCTGCAGAGCACCACGAAGGCCCCCTTGGGCGCGGTGCCGATGGCGTGGCGGATGGCCTCTTCCTCCTTCTTCATCACGGTGAACTTCTTGGCGGGGTCCACCTCCTGAATGCCCTTCACCAGCAGGGCGATGATCTCGTCATCGCTCTTGCCGCGCAGGTTGCGGTCCTGGCGGATGATGATCTCGTCGAACATGCGCGCACTGAGACGGCCGAGGTTCACGGTGTCCTCGTCGCGGCGGTCGCCCACGCCGGCGATCACACCGATCTTGGGCGTGTCCGGCACCTTGCTGATGAAGCGGCCGAGCGCCTCGAAGCCGTGCGGGTTGTGGGCGTAGTCCACCACCACCTGGAAGTTGCGGAACTGGAACAGGTTGAGGCGGCCGGGCGTCTGCGCCGGTGAGGGCACGAAGGTGCCCAGGGCCTGGCGGAGCTCCTCGACCTTCACCCCACGGATGTACGCCGCGAGCACGGCCGGCAGGATGTTCTGGATGTTGAAGACCGCCTTGCCGCCGTAGGTCAATGGCACGTTCACGGCCTTCTCGATCCGCAGCTTCCATTCGCCCTTGCTGATGGTGATGAAGCCGTTCTCGTACACCGCGGCGAGGCCGCCGAGCTTGCAGTGCTGGCGGATCAGGCGGTTGTTCTCGTCCAGGCTGAACAGGGCCACCTTCCCCTCCACGTTCTTGCGCATGGCCATCACGAGATCGTCGTCGGCGTTGAGGATCACGTGGCCGTCGGCGCGCACGCTGCGCGGCACCACGCTCTTCACGTGCGCCAGCTCGTCGATGGTGTTGATGTCGCGCAGACCGAGGTGGTCCGCCGCGACGTTGGTGACGATGCCGACATCGCAATACGAGAAGCCGAGACCCGAGCGGAGGATGCCGCCGCGGGCGGTCTCCAGCACGGCCATGTTCACCAGTGGGTCCTTCAGCACGAACTGCGCGCTGGCCGGTCCGGTGCAATCGCCCTTCATCAGCAGGCGGTTCATGATGTAGACGCCGTCGCTGCAGGTCATGCCCACCTTGAAGCCCACGTTCCGCATGATGTGCGCGATGAGGCGCGTGGTGGTGGTCTTGCCGTTGGTGCCGGTCACCGCGATGATGGGGATGCGGCTGGGGCTGCCCGGCGGGAAGAGCATGTCCACCACGGGTTCCGCCACGTTGCGGCCCAGGCCCTCGGTGGGATCCAGGTGCATGCGGAAGCCGGGCGCGGCGTTCACCTCGAGCACCGCGCCGCCGGTCTCGTGCAGCGGCTTGGTGATGTCGTCGGTCATCACGTCGATGCCGCAGATGTCGAGATCGATGATGCGGCTGATGCGCTCGGCGAGGAAGACGTTGTACGGATGGACGATCTCGGTGACGTCCGTGGCGGTGCCGCCGGTACTGAGGTTGGCCGTGGCCTTCAGGTACACCACCTCCCCTTGCGCCGGAACGCTCTCGGGCGTGAGCCCACTGCGTGCGAGCAGCCCCAGCGTGGGCGGGTCGATGTCGATCTGCGTGAGGACCTTCTCGTGGCCATAGCCGCGGCGCGGGTCCTTGTTCACCTGATCCACCAGTTCCTGGATGGTGTGCCTGCCATCCCCGGTGACGCAGGCGGGCGTACGTTTCGCGGCGGCCACGAACTTGTGGTCGATCACCAGCAGCCGGTGGTCCAGCCCGGTGATGAAGCGTTCGACGATAACGCTGCGGCTGATCTCCCTGGCCTTGGCCAACGCGGCTTTGGCCTCCTCCTCGGTCTTCACACCGATGGTGGCACCCCTTCCGTGGTTGCCGCCGATGGGCTTGATCACGCAGGGAAAGCCCACGCGTTCCAGCGCTTCCATCAGGCCTTCCTCCGTGCGCACCACGCGGCCGCGCGGCACGGGGATCTCGTAGCTCTCCAGCAGGTCCTTGGTCTCCTCCTTGTCGCAGGCGATCTCCACCCCGATGTTGCTGGTTCGGCTGGTAACGGTGGCCCGGATCCGCTTTTGATGGACGCCATGGCCCAGTTGGACGAGCGAATGCTTGTTGAGCCGGATCCACGGGATGTCGCGTTTCTCGGCCTCCTCCACGATGCTGCCGGTGCTGGGTCCCAGGCGGGTCTCCTCGCGCAGTTCACGCATCGCCTGGATGTCCGCGTCCAGGTCATGGACCGCGCCGGCGATCAGCGCCTCGGCGATCCCCACGGCCGCCTTGGCCGCATAGAGGCCGACCTTTTCCTCGTAATAGCTGAACACCACGTTGTACACGCCGTGCTCTCCCGTTCCACGCGTGCGCCCGAAGCCCGTGTCCATGCCGGCCAGCGTCTGGATCTCCAATGCGATGTGCTCGATCACATGACCCATCCACGTGCCCCGCTCCACGCGTTCGAAGAAGCCGCCCTCGTGTCCTTCGCTGCAGCGGTGGGTGTAGAGCGACGGCAGCAGGTCCTTCATGCGCTCGAAGAACCCGGGGATCTTGTCGGTGGGCCGATCCTCCAGTTCGCCGATGTCGAGCCGCATCACGATCAGGTGGGGCCGCTTCACCGACCAGTAGTTCGGGCCGCGCAGCGCCCGCAGGTCCAATATCCGCATGGGTAAGAGGTTTCGGAACGAGGGGAAGATATGCCAGTGACCGTGTTCAACAAAACTTCAGGCGGAGATGACGTTCAGTGAACAGGCGTCTATTTTCGCGGTGGTCGCGAGTGGAGTGTGGAGTGTGGAGTGTGGAGTGCAGGGTGCAGAGTGTGGAGTGGCGAGTGATGAGTGATGAGTGGGGATGGGCGACCGGGGGGGCGGGGGCAGACCGAACAGCATGACACCAAAGGGCAAGCTCATCGCCATCGGCGGGAACGAGGACAAGGGTGGCGAAGCGGATGGCGGTCACCGCGACCGGGTGTTCCGCAACGACTTCATCGAGGACGGCATCCTGCGCCGGGTGGTCAACGAGATCGGCGGCACGGACAAGCGCCTGGCGGTGATCACCAGCGCCAGCAGCATTCCGCGCGAGGTGGGACGCAACTACATCGAGGCCTTCGGCAAACTGGGGCTGGAACACATCGACCATCTGGACATCCGCGACCGCAAGGACGTGAACGAGGCCATGGTGGAGCGTATGCTGGCGTCGGACGGCGTGATGATCAGCGGCGGCAATCAGCTGCGGCTCACGAGCATCTTCGGCGGTACCCGATTCCTGGATGAATTGTCGCGCCGCTACCAGGAGGAGGAGGGCTTCGTGATCGCCGGGACCAGCGCGGGCGCCATGTGCATGAGCAACACCATGATCTACCAGGGGCACAGCAGCACCGGCCTGTTCAAGGGCGAGGTGAAGATGACCACGGGCCTGGCGTTCATCGGCAGCGTGATCATCGATTCGCATTTCGTGGCACGGGGCCGTTTCAGCCGGCTGACCCAGGCCGTGGCCGCCAACCCCACCTGCACGGGCGTCGGGCTGGGCGAGGACACCGGCGTGGTGATCGCCGGAGGCGACCACATGGAGACGATCGGCAGTGGCCAGGTGATCATCTTCGACGGCCACGAGCTGCGCCACACCAACATCGCCGACATCGAGGAGGGCGCGCCGATCAGCATCGAGAACATGATCATGCACATCATCTCGAAGGGCTATCGGTACAGCCTGAAGAAGCGCAGCTTCGAGGCACCCGTGGCCATCGAACGCGGTTGAAGCCCCCGCCCCCCTAGGCTTTTCCGGAACTTCAGCGAGGTTGCCGATCTTGGCGCTCCAACGGAACGTCCGGATGCGCCTCATCCTTCCCATCCTCCTGCTGAGCGCCTGCACGCCATCTTCGGGGCCGTCCGTTCCACCCCATGCGGATCCCTGCTCCAAGGAGAACATCCTGAAGCATGTGCGGGCCACCATCGGCGACCGGCTGCTCGTTCCCGATGGAGCGACCTACGACCTTGTGGCCGAGATCGATGTGAACGGGGAGTTCCACGTGGCCGGTCTCATCGGTGCCCACAACGCCCAGGACAGCCTGGTGCGGGAGAACGTGAGCTTCCGCGTCGCCTGCGGTCCCACGGGCCCCGACCTGCTCGATGCCCGCATCGGTGACTACGACCTGCTGGTGACCCCCGAGCGTCGGCGGCTGGCGGAACAGCGGCTGGACAGTCTCGTGGTGCTCATGCACAACGAGCCGGCGGTGACCGATGAGGTGCGTGATGAACGCCTGCGGTACCTCGAATACTATCGGCGGATCGCCAAGCGGTCCGACAGGGACAGGGAAGGCATCCTGCGCTGACCTGGACCTATGGAGCGGGGCGCAACCCGAGGTCGCGATGCTCCAGCACCACCGCGCTCTCATTGCGGTAGCCGTTCTCGAGGCCGGCCTGGACCAGCTGAAGGTGGATGCTCAAGGGCTCGGTACGCACCGCATTGAAATGTGCGGGCAGTTCGCGACCGAACGCAAGCAGACCCTTCAGGAAGTACATCCCGATGTCGAACCCGAGAAAGGCGTACTGGCCCGGTTCCGTGTTGAACCGCGACTGGAAAGCATGGACGAAGCGCAGCACCCGTGGGTCGTTCCGATCGATGAAGTATCCCGCAGGAACATGAACGTCCAGCTTGCTCAGGTCCACGATGTCCAGCGTGCCCATCTCGTTCCAACTGGCCAGACCGAACAGCTTGATCCGGAACTTGTCGGTCATCGGCACGAGACGGGTGATCAACCCCGCGACGAATTCCACGTCCTCGCTCGGTGCCATCAGGATGTTCTCACGAACGGGGTCCAATTGCGCGACAAGGTCGTTCAGACCCGCCCGGTCCGGACGGGCCACACGCACCGAATCGCGCAGGCGATCGGGGCGTACGGCCAGTGACTGGCGCAGGATGCGTGCCGTCAGGTCCTGCATCTCCCGATCGCCGGGAATGTTCGGGCGCAGCAGCACGATGTTCTGACCGGCATAGCGCGTGGCCGCGTAGCGTGCCAGTTGCTGCACCTGATCGCTCCGACTGGCAATGGCCTTCACCACGCCCGGGTGCCCCAGGATCACCCGGTTGCTCTGTGGGGCCGGCACCACGATCGGTACGTCCTTGACCAGCGTCGCCAGCTGCTCCACGGCCGCCCGGTGGAATGGACCGATGAAGAGGTCCATCTGCCGCAGTTCCCCCTGGCGCAGCTTCGCCCCCCAGGTCCGCTCGTCCTCCCCCGTATCGTACAGGTAAACGTCGGCGTTCAGTCCCTCCTGTTGCAGGCTGTCCATGGCCATCCGTGCGCCCGCATAGAATTGCGCAGCGATACCGGTCAACTCATAGAGTCCGCGCGCGTTCAGGTCGTTCTGGTGCAGGCTGTCGTTGCGTTCCAGCGCGAAGGGCAGCAATAGGCCCACCTTGTAGCGCGTGCCGGGAGGAAGGGCGGGCGCCACCTCCTTCTCCTCGACCACAGGCGTCGCCTTCGGGAGCCGGATGGTCCGACCGGCCTTCAATCCTTCGGGCAGCCCGCCGTTCGCAGCGCGGATGGCCTCGGGGTCCACCCCCGCCGACCGCGCCAGGGAATAGAGCGTCTCGCCGGGCTGCACCACGTGCAGGTCCTGATCGTCCCTGCCCGCGGGCTCGACATAGGCGGGGTTCGCCGTGACCACCTTGGCCACGGGGATGATGATCAGTTCGCCGACCTTCAGCCCCTGTGCCAACTCGGGGTTGCGCTCCACGAGGTCGGCCACTTCCAGGCCGTACCGTCGGGCGATGCCGAAGAGGGTCTCCTTCTTCTGGACCTCATGTGCCAGTTCGCCTTCATAGAGCGCCGGCGCGGACCGGGCCTCCTTCTTCACCACGGCATCCTGGGGGATCAGCAGCTCCTGTCCGATGCTGAGCCCCTGCGCCGCGGAAGGGTTGGCCCTGACGATCGCCTCGATGGGGACCGCATAATGCTTGCTCAACGCGAAGAGCGTCTGCCCGGCCAGCACGTGATGCACCGTGTACTTGCGCCCCTCGATGGTGCGCACATCCTGTGTCCACGCACTGCAGAACAGCAGGAGGAACGTGAAAGTGAGGAGGAGGCGCGACCGCATCATTCCCATTCGATGGTGGCGGGCGGTTTGCTGCTGATGTCGTACACCACGCGATTCACGCCTTTCACCTGGTTGATGATGGCGTTCGAAATGCGTGCCAGGAACTCGTGGGGTAGATGGCACCAGTCGGCCGTCATGCCATCGGTGCTGGTAACAGCGCGCAACGCCACCGCCTTCTCGTAGGTGCGTTCATCACCCATCACGCCCACGCTCTGGACGGGCAGGAGGATCGCGCCGGCCTGCCACACCTCGTCGTACAGTCCCGCCTCACGCAGGCCGTTGATCCAAAGCTGGTCCACCTCCTGGAGCAGGGCCACCTTTTCCGGGGTCACCTCGCCAAGGATGCGGATCGCCAGGCCGGGCCCGGGGAACGGATGGCGGCCCAGGATCCGCGGATCCAGGCCCAACTCCCGGCCCACCCGACGCACTTCGTCCTTGAACAGGCTGCGCAGCGGTTCGACCACCTTCAGATGCATCCGCTCCGGAAGTCCACCCACATTGTGATGGCTCTTGATCGTCGCACTGGGCCCCTTCACGCTCACGCTCTCGATGACGTCCGGATAGATGGTGCCCTGGGCGAGCCACGCCACGTCCTTGATCCGATGGGCCTCCACGTCGAACACCTCGATGAAGGTGCGCCCGATCGCCTTGCGCTTGGCCTCGGGGTCCTCCTGCCCTTTCAGCGCCACGTAGAACCGTTCACGGGCGTCCACCCCGGTGATGTTCAGTCCCATGTGGCGGTAGCTATCGAGCACATCGGTGTACTCGTTCTTCCGCAACAGGCCGTTGTCCACGAAAATGCAGTGCAGCCGCTCACCGATGGCGCGATGCAACAGGAGGGCCGCCACGGAACTGTCCACGCCACCGCTCAGGGCCAGCACCACCTGGTCCGTGCCCAGTTGTGTGCGGAGCTCCTCGATGGTGCTATCGACGAACCCCTTCGGGGTCCAATCGCCGGAGCATCCGCAGACGCCAAGGACGAAATTGTGAAGCAGCTGCAGGCCCTCGGTGGTGTGGTACACCTCCGGATGGAACTGCACAGCGAAGGTGGGCCCGTCCTTCAGGCGGTATGCGGCCACGGGCACGGCATGGGTGCTGGCCATCACCTCCATGGTGTCCGCCGCGCTGGTGATGCTGTCGCCATGGCTCATCCAGACCTGTGTGCCGGGATGGATCCCGTTGAACAGCGGCTCGGTCACGTGGATGGTATCCAGATAGGCCCGCCCGTATTCGCGGACACTGCTGCGCTCCACCCGTGCACCCGCCCGCTTGGCCAGGAGCTGGGCGCCATAGCAAACGGCCAGCACGGGCACCCGACCCAGCAGGCCGGTCAGGTCGGTGTCCGGTGCGTCCGCGTCGTGCACGCTGAAGGGACTGCCGCTCAGGACCACCCCCTTCAGGTCGGGATCATCGCGGTGCTCACCAGCCTTGTTGAACGGTTGGATCTCGCAGTAGACGTTCAGCTCACGCACCCGCCGGGCGATCAGCTGGGTGTATTGGCTGCCGTGGTCGAGGATCAGGATCTTGTCGTGCACCGGCGGGGGTTGGTTCGGCGAAGAAAGCGCAAAAGTATCCAGTACCGGGCACCTTCCGGAGCAGGGCGATCGTGAATGGATCGTGGAAAACTTCGGACGCAGTGGCCTGACGTTCAGGCGGTCCACTCGTCATTAGGATATGGTGGCCCGGATCCGTGACAAGGCTCCCAGGGTGGTCGGAAGGATCGATCCGGCTTCACGATCGGATAACTTGAATGGTCGGGGAATTGGCGAAATTTGCAACGTGAAAGCGAAGCCTCCGTCCCGGAACGTGTTCCGCGCGGCCCTCAAGGGGGTTGGTATGGCATCTGTGGGTCTCCTTTCAGGGCTGCAGGTCGCCGGGCAGACGGTCGATTTCGGAACAGTGGGGATCACCATCGTGGAGGGTACGCCCGGCGCACAGGTCTTCCAGCTGAACTTCTCCGCCCCCGCGCCCGCCGCGGGCAGCATCACCATCCAGCTCACCGATGGTCCGGGCATGGTGTTCGGCTTCGGTCAGGATTATTGGTCGAACCCGATGGCGGTGGGCGGTTTCATCACGATCTCCTTCGCGATGAACGCGGTCTCCGCTTCGTTCTCGATCTACAACTACAACGATGCGATCACCGAGGCGGATGAAACGGCGACGTTCACCATCACCGGCGTCACGGGCGGCATGAGCATCGGCCCCACCTCGGTGTCCACCTTCACCATCGTGGACAACGACAACGCCACCATCCTGGCCCAGGGCGATCTGGCCGTGGTGGGCATCAATGCGAACAACGGTTCCTGCTCCGGAGTAACAGGACAGGACGAGATCAGCTTCGTCTGCTTCCAGGACATCCGGCCTGGGACGCAGATCATCATGACCGACAACGGCTACGAGCGGACGAACGCGGGCCAATGGGGCAATTCCGAAGGCGTCGTGCGCATGACGCGCACCGGCCTGACCATCCCGAAAGGCACCGTGATCACGTTCCGAAGTAACCAGACCTACGGAACCACGAACGTTCAATCCGTTGCTCCCGACAATCAATGGACGTGCGCGATGATCTCTCCGAGTGGGACTTCCGTTGCGCTCAATAGTGGAGGTGACCAACTCTTCTTCATGCAGGGCGGGGTGTGGAACAACGGCACCACCGGTTCGCACAACGCGACCTACAGCGGTACGATCCTTTACGGCTTCAGCACCAACGGGCAATTCCTGAGCTTCGGGAACAGCACCCAGCAGAGCGGACTGCCCCTCAGCATGGAGTGCTTCAGCATGGCCCCGACGTCCAGCACGGATTATGCGAAGTACACCGGGCCGATGACGACGAACACACAGCGTGGCTGGCTGATCAATTTCGACGACGCGAACCTGTGGACCTCCAACTATGGCAGCTGCACCAACTACAACAGCGGTTCGCCCAACTGGCTGAGCGCCCCCGTGCTGCCGATCTCGATCACCGGTTTCACGCCCGGCCTGTGGACCGGTGCGAAGACCACCGATTGGTTCGACTGCCGCAACTGGGATGATGCGAAGGTGCCCGTGGCCTCCACCAACGTGGTCATCGACCAATCCGCCATCCGGACCTGCGTGGTGACCAACGCCACCCCGGCGACCTGCTTCGACCTGAGCGTGCTCAGCACCGGTCTGGTGCGCACCCTGACGGTGACCAATGGCCAGGTGAACGCGGGCGGGAACGTACTCGTGCAACGGACCGCCGGCTCAGGGGCGATCGGCATCACGCTCGGACCGAGCAGCCTGCTGAACGTGGCGGGACAGGTGGACCTGATCGGCACGGCCGCCGGAGTACAGGACGCGTTCCTCAAGGCGGAGAACAGCGCCGCGACGGCCGACGTGGCCGGTAGCCTGACCATCGCAGCCGGTGGCTACCTGGACCTGAACGGGGCCGTGACCGGTGGCACGCTCTATCTGGGCGGCGATTTCAACAACAACGCCGGGGAGACGGATTTCGATGACGCGAAGGGCACGGTGGTCCTTGACGGGAGCACGGCCCAGACGATCAACAGTCCCACGTTCATCGACCTGTTCGGCACCCTGCGGGTGAACAAGCCGTCCAACGACGTGTTCGTCACCGATGGTTTCGGGGTGCGCACCCAGCTCGACCTCCAGCAGGGCCGTGTGATGAACGCTGCGTTGGTGAGCCTGCTGGACAACGCGACGGCGATCAACTACAGCAACGCCAGTTTCGTGAACGGCGCACTGGAAAAGGTGGGCAACGACAACTTCGTGTTCCCGGTCGGGAAGGGCAGCGCCCTGCGCACCATCGCCATCTCCGGGCTCACCGCCGCGACCACGGATGCGTTCACCGCGGAGTACTTCGCCACGGACCCACAGGGGTTGTTCGGCAACACCCTCGACCCCACGCTGGACCACATCAGCAGCTGTGAGTATTGGACCCTGGAACGCAGCGCCGGAACCCCGGACGCCTCGGTAAGCCTGAGCTGGGACACACCGGCCAGCTGCGGGGTGACCCTCCTGCCCGACCTGCGCGTGGCACGCTACGACGGTGCCGTCTGGCGGGACCGGGGCAACGGTGGCACCACGGGGAACACCACCGCCGGGACCGTGATCACTGCGGCACAGCAGACCGCCTTCAGTCCCTGGACCCTGGCCAGCGTGAGCGGCGCCGAGAACCCGCTGCCGATCGAACTGCTGTACTTCAAGGCCACGCCCAAGGAGCGTGAAGTGGTGTTGGACTGGGCCACCGCCACGGAGGTGAACAACGAGAAATTCATCGTGGAGCGCAGTGCCGATGCCGGTGCTTTCGCGGCGATCGGCGAGGTGCCCGGAGCGGTCAACAGCCAGGAGATGCGCACCTATGCCCTCTCCGACCGGGACCCGTTGTCGGGCTTCAGCTACTACCGCCTTGCACAGCACGACCTGGACGGCACCATCACACGCAGCGAGGTGGTGAGCGTTTACATGCACCAGGCCGCCACCGGAACGACGATCATCGTGACGGACGGACAGGTGCTGGCGGACCATCACCTGACCGGCCCGGGCACCTGGCAATTGCTGGACGCGGTGGGTCGGATCGTGCGCCAGGGTGCGCTGGACGGATCCGGACGGACCATCGCGATCATTTCCGATCTGCCCAGCGGCGCCTACACCTTCCGTGCATCGGACGCATCCGGGACCGAAAGCGGTCGCTTCATCCACTGACCCCGCTATCCGGGGAACCTGATCACCGAAAAGCGTTCTTCCAGCGGATCGAGCGCCTCCAGCAGGTCATCGATCACCTCCAGGCCGTGATCGGCGATCACCGTCAGGAATCCCTCCCGCCGTTCGCGTAATCCACCACCAGGGAAAAGGCGTGCATGGATCCGTTCGATGCGTGCGATGCGCACGGCCTCGCGGCGCTTGGCCGCGCGCAACAGCCGCTTTTCAAGATGGTCCAATCGCTTGTGGAGCCTGATCCGCTCTCCTTTGGCCGAAGCCTCCAACGTCGGATCGATCGCCGCGCTGCGCCCGATGATCTCCTGAAAGACCGCGTCGAGGCGTCCGCGTTCATCCGTCAGCTCGGTATCGAAGCCGGCATGGTCCTTCGCCCAGGCGGTGCGTAGATGCTCGAGCGGCTTGAAAAGGTCGTTGTCCGTGAGCCCGGTATCCCGCAGGCTTATCGCCTCCTCCGGCCCGATGAGCAACGCCGACGTACGAAGCGCGACCACGGGCATCGGCACCTGCAACGCCTGGAACGCCCATCGCAATTGCATCCAATAGGCCACCTCCCCACCCCCGCCGACATAGGTGATGTTCGGCAGGATCGTTTCCTGATAGAGCGGCCGGAAGAGCACGTTCGGTGAAAAGTCCTGCGGCGCACGTTCGAGCTCCGCGACCATTTCCGTAGCGGAGAAGCGGGGTCCACCATCGAGGACGCGGTACCCTTCATCGTCCATCTCGATGCGGCTGCGATGTCCGGGGCGCAGGTGGAAGAGGTTCACGGACCGGGCATGTGCCTGACCACCGTATCCCTTCGGCAGCTTCTCATCCGCGTACCGCACGGTGCGTTCCACCACCTGGTTCAGCAGTTCCTCCCGCATCGCCGGCACGAAGAGTCGCTTGAGCGCGGGATCATCACCATCGATGACCACCAGTCCATACCGCCCGAAAAGGGCGTTCATCAAATGCCGGGTGGCCTGTGCCAGGGTGTATTCGGGGCGATATGCGGCCTGCAGGTCCTCCCGCAGGGCGGATGCACCCGGGGAAACACCGAGAAGATCACCGGCCTGATGCAGCGCGTCCATGATGCCCTTCAGGGGAAGGCGTCCGACCGCTCCCCCTCCGGTCGCGGACCAATGCAGACGTGTATCGCGCAGATGAACATGATCGACCTCGGGCAGATCGTGGTCCTCCGAAGCCATCCAGAACACGGGCACCACCGGACGATCGTCGCGGTGGAATTGTCGCGCGAGCCGGATCACGTTGAGGATCTTGTACAGCACGTAGCGCGGTCCACCGAAGAGGCAGAGCTGGTGACCCGTGGTGATCGTCAGCGCCCGCGGATCCCGCAATCGATCGAGCGATGTCCTTGCGGCCGGATGCGGATCGAGGCCGGCGTATTGTCCTTCCAACGCTTGGACGAGGATGTCACGTGCTCCCGCATCGAACGTGCGGCCCGCCGCCGCGGCACTGATGCCCGTTTCCGAGAACGGGAAGGTGGAGAACGCCTCCATGCCGGCGGATCCGGCCAGATGGTCGAGCACGATCGGCCGGAAATGGCCGGTATCCGCATAGGGGACCGTGCTTCGCTCCATGGTTCGCGGCCAAAGGTAGCCGCGTGGGGCCGTCGATCCCACGTGCCGGAAGGCGCGGGCCTCCCAACGGATCCCGCTAAATTCCGCGTCCCAAACACGGTACGATGCATCCATCCCGTTCGCTGGCCGCGGCCCTCTTCCTCTTCTCCGGCGCGTTGATCGCCCAGGACACGATCCACGTCCGGACCCTGTCTTTCGACTCCATCACCACCCGGCGCGGCACATGGCTTTTTCCGGACACGACCCACCATTTCCGCAAGGTGCTGATGCACCAGACCCTGAAGTGCGATGCCCAGACCACCCAGGACCAATACGCCTGTGGTGAATGGGACTACCTGACCTACATGTTCGTGTACGATCACACGGGTGTGTTGGACAGCACAGCCCAGGAGCATGCCCATTTCCTGGTGGGGACCGCCGCGCCGGACAGCGTGGAGCTGACCTATGTGATGCCCATCGACCTGCGGCAGCGCGAGGTGGTGACCCGAACGATCACCGGCACACAAAGCGAGACGGACCATTCCGTCGGCCTGGACAACGCGTCGGACGACCAGACCTTCGGCGTGGCCCAGGGACCTGCGCGATCACAGTTCGCGTTCACCGCCGCCGAGCTCAATGCGGCAGGTCTGGGCGTGGGCGCCCCGGTCGAACGCCTGCGCTTCCAGGTGATCAACAACGGCGGAATGGTCGACCGGTTGATCGTGCGGATGAAGCTGGGGTCGTTCAACAACCTGAACGCCTTCGACAACAGCGGCCTGACCACGGTGTACGACCATGCACAGGATCTGACCACGGGCACCAACACCCTCGACCTGACCTCACCCTTCACCTGGGACGGCAGCTCCGATCTGTTGGTGGAGTTCGCCATGGAAAAGCAGATGCAATGGGGTGGCGCGGAGCTGGCCGCCACCGACATGGGCAACACCCAGACGATCCGTGACCTCGGTGTGGACGGTTATCTGGAAATGAACAACGACTTCATCGGTGTGGCACCCAATGGTCTTGCGACCCTCGGCGATCAGGTGACGGTCACGTTCTGGGCCTACGGCGACTCCAGCATTCCGGTGAACACCACGATGCTGGAGGCGGTCGATGCGAACAACAACAGGATCCTGAACATCCATCTGCCCTGGAGCGATGGCAGCGTGTATTGGGATGCCGGCAATGACGGCGCCGGCTACGACCGGATCAACAAGGCGGCCCAGACCGCGGAGGTGGAGGGGCAATGGAACCATTGGGCCTTCGTGAAGAACGCGACCACCGGCCAGATGAAGATCTATCTGAACGGTACGCTCTGGCACAGCGGCACGGGCAAGACCAAGCCCATGAACGGCATCGTGAAGTTCCGCATCGGATCGGGCCGCAACGGCGAATACCCCTACCCCGGCCTGATCGACGAGTTCAATGTGTTCGGCACCGAAGTGAGCGGTGCCACGATCGCGGCCTGGTCCGACAGGCGTGTCGACAACACGCACCCGAACGCACCGGACCTGCTCTATTCGTATCATTTCGATGAGCTGCCGACGGACTTCACCCTGGAGAACAGCGCAGTGCCCTCCGACCCGGCGTGGCCCATGGGCACGGTGAAGCGCGGCTATCGCCACGCCACCGCGTTGAGTGCTTCACCCATCAGCTCGGCCATCCGGCCCGATCTCACCTTCGTCCAGGGCACCTACTCCGACCAGTTCGATACGTCGATCGTGGCGGACCCGGACGTGCAGGCTTATGTCTCCAAGGAGGATTACCAGATCATGGGCAATGCCGCCGTGCCCGTGGACACCGCGTTCGCCTGGTCGGCGGGATACACCTATACCTACGACCCGACCGGCGTGGCGATCGACAGCACCTTGAGCAGCGGCATCACCTTTCACAACGACACGCTCAACTATTTCGGCGTTCCCTTCGAGGTGGTCGACAAATTCGAGATCGGGAGGTATATCACGCCCTACGGCATTCAACTCAACTTGGGCCCGAACGGGTTCACCTGGACGTACGACGTCACGGACTATCAATACCTGCTCCATGACAGTGTGGACCTCAGTGCCGGGAACCAGCAGGAGTTGATCGATCTGGAATTCGAGATGATCGAAGGCACGGCTCCGCGCCCCTTGGTGCGCCATCAACGACCCTGGGGACCCCAGGCGAGCTACTCGTTCAATGCATTGGACAACGACACACGGCTCGAACCGATGGACATCACGCTGGCGCCCGATGCCACGCAATGGGAGCTTCGGACCCGACTGACGGGCCATGGGGACCAGACCAGTATCCCAGGTGTCCAGGGATGCTGTGAGTTCCGTGACAACACGCACTACTGGTACGCCAATGGATCCCAGGTGGACGACTGGCACATCTGGAGGACGAACGAATGCGCGCTGAACCCGGTCTATCCCCAGGGGGGCACCTGGCTGTATGCCCGCGAAGGCTGGTGCCCCGGTGATGTGGTGCGCGACCATGCGACCACGATCACACCATACGTGAGCAATGGGTCGGTGAACCTCGATTACAGGATCACACCCGTGCCGGCGAACAACCCCGGGATGGGCGGCGGCAATTACGTCACCAACGTGGACCTGTTCGAATATGGTCCCGCCGCGCATGCGCTCGACGCCGAGGTCTACAATGTGGTACGTCCGTCGGATGAAGGCTACCACGCACGTGTGAACCCGATGTGCTTCGATCCCGTGGTGGTACTGCGCAACGCCGGTGGTACGGACCTCACCAGCGCCACCTTCACCTACGGGATCAGCGGGGGGCCGGAGCAGACCTACACCTGGACGGGGGACCTGGTGCACATGGCCACCGCCGAGGTCACGCTGCCGATCCCGGACGGATCGTTCTGGCTGGGCGATGCGGACCAGCACTTTACGGTGACCGTGAGCGCACCCAACGGGGGCACCGATGGATACGCCGACAACGACAGCTACACCACGCACTTCGAGCTGCCTGTGACCTACACGGACAACTTCATCGTGTACTTCAAAACGAACAACCGCGCGAACGAGAACACGTTGACCATCCGCGATGTATATGGCAACGCGGTGTACAGCAGGACGAACCTCACCAACAACACGACCTACGCCGACACCCTGTCGCTGTACGATGGCTGCTACGAATTCGAGGTGACGGACAGCGGCAACGATGGTTTCACCTATTGGGCGGATCCCGGACAGGGATCGGGCTTCCTCCGTTTCAAGCGATTGACCGGGAGCACCCTGAAGAGCTTCGAGACCGAATTCGGCCGCGATCTGAAATGGGCCTTCACACTGAACGGGTTCGTGGGCATCGCCGAACGGGCCTCTGCAGCCACGCTCTTACTTTCCCCCAACCCCACCACGGGCCCTTGCACGATGTCCACCACGGGTCTGCAGGGGCCGGTCACGTTGCGCGTGGTCGACCCACAGGGCCGTGACCTGTTGCGTCGCACACTCGAAATGCACGGTCAGGACCGGACCATGCTCGACCTCAGTGGGCTCGTGAACGGTCTATACACGGTGGTCCTGAACGGCGAGGATGCGCGTATGTCCGCACGTGTCCAGGTCCTGCGCTGACCGATACCTTCACGTGCACATGGCATCCAAGGCCCGACCCGGGGAGCGGATCGGTTCGTTCCGCGCTTTCTACCCCTACTATCTGTCCGAACATCGGGATCCCGTGACCCGGGTACTGCATTTCATCGGCACAGGCCTCATCCCGTTCTGGATGGCTCTGGCACTTTTCGACCGGAATGCCTGGTGGCTCCTGGGCGTGCCGGCCGCCGGATACGGTCTGGCCTGGATCGGCCATTTCTTCTTCGCACACAACAAGCCCGCCACCTTCCGGTATCCGCTCTGGAGCCTCGCTTCCGACTTCGTCCTGTTCTTCGAGTTGATCACCGGCCGCCGGAAATTCAGCGGAGAACAGGAGTGACATCCGCTTCCCATCCTCGTCCAACGACCGCCAAGACCTCCATCCAATGCCCATCCGCATGGTGCCCGATGAGGGCAATGAACAAAGTTCCCGATCCAACGGACCCCTGCGTCGCCGTTCGTCCGGTACCGGCATGGCCGGTGGCGGCTCGCTGATCCCGCTGCTCCTGGGGTTCCTCATCAAACGGCCCAAGCTGTTGCTGGTGCTGGCCATCGGCTTCGCTCTGTTCTACTTCTTCGGCGGAATGAAGAGTTGCACCGGTCCGGGTGGCGACGACATGATCTCGCAACTGGCCGGATTCACCACCGGTGCGGAATTCGATCCCGCATTGTACGACCAGGCCGAAGTGTACGAGCCGTTGGCGGACAATGTGAAGAACCCCCTGCCGGAGCGGATCACGCTCGAGCGGTACTGCCCGCCGCGCTTGAACCAGGGGCAGCAGGGAAGCTGCGTGGCCTGGGCCAGCGCCTATGCCGCACGCACGATCGTGCAGGCCAGGGCCGCCGAGCGCACACCGTCCAGCCAGGAGGCCTTCAGTCCGAGCTACCTCTACAATCAGATCAAGATCCCCAACAGCGGCTGCCAGGGCAGCTACATCTACCGGGCGATGGAGACCATGCTGCAGGGTGGTGTCCTTCCCTTCAGCCGGTTCGGGTATACCGACCAGGACTGCAGCAAACAGCCCAGCGGCAGTGACAAGCAGCAGGCGCAACAGTACCGGATCAAAGGCTTCCAGCGGCTCACGCTCGGCGCGGACGACCAACGCGTGGACATGCTCGCGATGAAACAATACCTCAGCCAGGGATCGCCCGTGGTGATCGGCATGATGGTCGGCGGCACGTTCATGCAGGACATGGAGGGGCGCGAGGCCTGGACCCCCACGCAGAACGATGCGAACATGCCTGGTTTCGGCGGGCACGCCATGTGCGTCGTGGGCTACGACGACTACAAGTTCGGCGACCAGGGCGGCTTCCTGCTCATGAACAGTTGGGGACCCGAATGGGGAGCGAACGGGCTGGCCTGGGTGCCCTATGACGCCTTCGACTATTTCTGCAAGGAGGCCTACGCGGTCTATCCCATGGGCGAAAACCCGACGGAAAGGCCCGCCGAATTCGATATCCGGTTCGGGTTCCAGGACCAGTCGACCAAGCGGAACATCAGGCTGGTCTCCGCGGGCGACGGCATCTTCCGCACGGTGGAACCGATCGCCAAGGGCAGCAAGTTCAAGGTGGAGGTGACGAACAACGCTGAATGCTACACCTATCTCTTCGGCCAGGAGACGGACGGAAGCATCTACGTGCTCTTTCCCTACACCCCGAAGCACTCGCCTTACTGCGGTATCACCGGCACACGCCTGTTCCCGCACGACCACAGCCTGATGGCCGACGATGTGGGTTCGCGAGATGTGATGGCCGTGCTCGTGACCAACCAGCCATTCGATTACAACAAAGTGCAGGAGGGGCTGAACGCCTCCCGGGCAGGCGACCTGGCCGGCAAGCTGCGCGACGTCCTTGGCGAGGAGTTGCAGACCACGGTGCGCTATACGGACGGAGAGACGATCGGCGCCACTTGTTCCACCGATCGGAACGCCTTGGCCATCGTTCTCGAGCTGGACAAACGCTGAGTAGCGCTTATTTTGGGGACATGAAGCGCTGGCTGCTCATACTCATCGTCCTGCTGGGGGTCGCCCAGTTCATTCGCCCGGATACCTCGGTTCCCGCCTACGATCCGGCGCAGGACCTGCTGGCGATGACAAAGCCCTCCACCCAGGTGGAACAACTCGTGCGCGCGGCCTGTTACGACTGCCACAGCTACGAAAGTGAATACCCGTGGTACGACCGGATCACCCCTGTGAACTGGTGGGTGCACCACCATGTCGAGGAGGCACGCCATCATGGAAATCTGAGCATTTGGGGAACGCTGGCACAGAAGCGCAAGGACCACTTTCTGAAGGACGCTCCGGACGAGATCGGCGAAGGGGACATGCCCCTGCCCACCTACACCTGGATGCATCCAAAGGCGCGTTTGACCGACGCCCAACGGAAGGTGCTGATCGACTTCTTCAGCGGCCTGCGCGGTCCCGGCGCCGCGGACCGCGACCACGCCGATTAGGCCCCGCGGTCCGGATCCGGCAGGGGATCGTGCATCTTTGACCATGCGTTCGTTCCACCTTGTCGGCCTTCTTCTTCTTCGATCCCTGCTTGCACCTGCCTTTGCAGGCGCACAGGATGCGGCGGAGATCGTGACGAGGAGCGAGGACCACCTGCGCGGGAAGACCTCACGGGCCGATATGACCATTTCCATCGTGCGGCCCAAGTGGAGCCGCGAGATGGCCATGAAGACCTGGAGCAAGGGCGACGATCTGTTCATGATCCTGGTCACCTCTCCGGCCAAGGACGCGGGCACGGCCTTCCTCAAGCGCGGCAAGGACCTCTGGAACTGGGTGCCCGCGGTGGAACGCAATGTGAAGCTGCCGCCCAGCATGATGTCGCAGAACTGGATGGGTACCGATTTCACCAACGACGACCTGGTGCGCGAGGCCAACGTGAAGAACGACTATGACCACCGCATCGAAGGCGAGGAGGACCAGCAGGGCCGCAAGTGCTGGAAGATCCGCATGACGCCGCACGAGGATGCCGGCGTGGTCTGGGACCACGTGCTGGTCTGGATCGATCAGCAGGACTATCTGCAGCTGCGCTCGGAATTCTACGACGAGGACGGTGCGCTGGTGAACACCATGGTGAACTCCGATATAAGGACCATGGGCGGGCGCACGATCCCCGCGAAAATGGAAATGACGCCCGCCGACAAACCGGGCCACAAGACCGTGATCACCTACACTGATCTGGAATACGACATACCGATCAGCGATGACTTCTTCACGGTCCAGCAGATGCGCAACGTGAAGTGAACATGTACCTGCTGCTCGCCTGGCGGGACCTCTGGCGCAACAAGCGCCGCACGCTGATCACCCTCGCGGCCATCTTCTTCGCCGTGCTGCTCTCCTGCATCATGCGATCCGCGCAGATGGGCGCCTACGACAACATGATCCGCAACAGCGTGGGGCATTTCGTGGGCTACGTGCAGGTGCACCAGGCCGGTTACTGGGACGACCGCACCCTGGACAATGCCTTCCCCTCCAGCGACAGCCTGCTGCGTGCCGTACGCGCCGTGGAGGGTGTCACCGATGTGGCCGAACGGCTCGAGTCCTTCGCCCTGGCGGCCTCGCGAGATCAGACCAACGGTGCCCTGGTGGTCGGCTTCGACCCCGCGCACGAACCGGCGATCCGGAACACGGCGGACCGCATCACGCAAGGTGCGCGCCTGGAGACCATCGACGAGCAAGCCGCCCTGCTGGGCAAGGACCTCGCCGACCGTCTGGGGCTCGGTGTGAGCGACAGCGTGGTGCTGCTCGGCTCGGGCTACCACGGCAGTTTCGCGGCGGGCAAGTATCGCGTGAAGGGCCTGATCGATCTGGGGTCGCCGGACCTGAACAAGCGCGCCGTCTTCCTGCCGCTGGGGACCGCACGCCAGCTGTACGGTGCGGACGATCTCGCGACCTCGCTGGTCATCGGCACCGACCGGCCCGGTGACGCGACCGCCATCGCCGATGCGATCCGCCGGGGAACGGACGGCCATCGGTGGGAGGTGATGGATTGGAAACAACTGGTGCCCGAGCTCGTGCAGTTCATCGAAGTGGACAACTCCTTCGCCCTCATCACCCTGGCCATCCTCTACATCGTGATCGCCTTCGGGATCTTCGGCACCTTGCTGATGATGTACACCGAGCGCATCCACGAGTTCGGCGTGATGACCGCCGTGGGCATGGGCCGTGGTCGGCTGGCGACGGTGTTCGTTCTGGGATCGGCCATCATGGCCCTGCTGGGGGCCCTGCTCGGCGGGCTCACCGCCATGCCCGTGGTGATGTACTTCCAGGCCAACCCGATCCGCTTCACCGGCGAACTGGCCCAGGTCTACGAGACCTACGGTTTCGAGCCCATCATCCCGTTCATGAACGACCCCTGGATCTTCGCCGCCCAGGCCGCGATCGTGCTCGGCATCACGCTTTTCCTCGGCCTCTACCCCACCCTCAAGATCCTCCGCCTGGTACCGATCCGGGCCCTGCGCGCCTGAACCATGGTCCCCCTGATCGCCTGGCGGAACGTGTGGAGGAACCGGTTGCGGAGCCTGCTGGTGGCGCTGTCGATCGCCGTGGGGCTTTGGGGAGGCACCTTCTTCATGGCCGTATCGTGGGGCATGTATGCCCACCAGCTCGATACCGTGATCAACGACCAGGTGTCGCACATCCAGGTGCACGCGCCCCGTTTCCGCGATGACGATGATGGGCGTTATGGGATCCCCGAAGCCGACGTGCTCCTGGACAGCATCCGCACCGACTCGCGGGTGAAGGCGGCCACTGAAAGGATCGTGCTGCCCGGCGTGATGGTGCAGAGCACGGCCAACAGCGCGGGAGTCAGCGTGCTCGGGATCGACCCGAAGGACGAGGAAAAGGTGACCGGGCTCCATGACCGGCTGACCGATGGCACCTACTTCACCGGCACCAAGAGCGCGCCGATGGTGATGGGCGCCAAGCTGGCCCAAAAACTCAAGATCGACCTGCGCGGCCGCACGGTGATCAGCTTCCTGAATGCGCAGGACTCCCTGGTCGCGATGAGCTTCCGCGTGGTGGGTCTCTACCACAGCGGCAACAGCGCCCTGGAGGAGGGCACCGTCTACGTGCGTCGCGAGGACCTCGCCCGGCAGATGCACCTGGGCACCCCGGCCAATGAGATCGCCGTGCTGCTGACCGATGAAAAGGATCTTGATGCTGTGCAACGGAAGATGCAGGCGATGCGGCCCGACATGCGCGTGGAGAGCTGGAAGGAGCTGTCGCCGGAACTGCGCCTGGTGGTCGACTCCTTCAGCCAGTACACCTACATCTTCATCGGCATCATCCTGCTGGCGCTGATGTTCGGCATTGTGAACACCATGCTGATGGCTGTGCTCGAACGCACGCGCGAGCTCGGCATGCTGATGGCCATCGGCATGGAGCGCCGCCGCGTGTTCGCCATGGTGATGTGGGAGACCGTGTACATGGCCGTGATCGGCGCGCCACTGGGCATGCTGCTCGCCTGGGTCAGCATCCAGGTCGTCGGGCGCACGGGCATCGATCTCACGGCGTTCGCGGCAGGCCTGTCCTCCTACGGCTTCGACGCGGTGATCCATCCGGCGCTCGCCGCCAACTTCTACCTGGAGATCGCCGGACTGGGCATCGCCGCCGCGATCCTTTCCGCCATTTACCCCGCCTGGAAGGCCGTGCGCATGCGGCCGACCGAGGCCCTACGCAAGATCTGATGGAGACACCCGTGATCGAGACACGCGGCCTCACCCGCACCTACGACGCCGATACCGTGCCCGTGCACGCCGTGAACGGTATCGACCTGCGTGTGGAGAAGGGCGAGTTCACCGCGATCATCGGCCCGAGCGGCTGTGGCAAGACCACCCTGATGAACATGATCGGCGGACTGGACGAGCCCACCGCCGGTCACGTGCTGATCGATGGCGAGGACATCGGCCACAAGAGCGCCAACGCCATGATCGCCTACAGGCTCCACCACATCGGCTTCGTGTTCCAAGCCTACAACCTGATCCCCGTCCTCACCGCACTGGAGAATGTCTCCTTCGTAATGCTGCTCCAGGGCGTGAAGAAAAGGGAACGCCAGCAACGTGCACAGGAACTGCTCGCGTCCGTCGGCTTGATGGACAAGCTGGACAAACGCCCCAACGAGCTGAGCGGGGGACAGCAGCAGCGGGTGGCGGTAGCACGTGCCCTGGCCTCGCGTCCGCGCTTCGTGCTGGCTGATGAGCCGACCGCGAACCTGGACTCCCATTCCACCAACGACCTGATCGACCTGATGGCCGAACTCAACCGGAAGGACAACATGACCTTCCTTTTCGCCACGCATGACCAGCGTGTGATCGACCGCGCCCGTCGTGTGGTGACCCTGGAGGACGGGCGCATCGTGAAGGACGAAAAGCGGGGATGATGCGGTCGCTCGTCGTGATGCTGGCGATCACGAGCTTCACGGCGCGCGGCCAGGACACCACGGCGTTCAAGCCCGCGCTCCATTTCAACGGTTACGTGAAGGGCATGCCCAGCGTCAGTTGGTCGCCCCTGCTGAACACGACCGCGGTCTCCGGCCTGCTGCACAACCGGTTGAACTTCCATGCGGACCTGCTGCGTGGGCTGCGGGCCGGCGTGGAATTCCGCGACCGTGTCTTCGTTGGCGGCCAGGTGCGCGACGACCCTACCCTGGCACACGGTCTGGAAATGGACCCCGGTCTAGTGGACATGAGCTGGGTGTGGCTGAAGGAAGATGCCTTTGTGGGCCACACCATCATCGACCGGGCCTGGCTCGAATACGAGCGGGGGCATTTCGTCGCACGCGCCGGCCGCCAGCGGATCAACTGGGGCCTCGACCTGGTGTGGAACCCGAACGACATCTTCAACGCGTTCAATTACTTGGATTTCGACTACGAGGAGCGCCCTGGTTCCGACGCGATCAGCCTGCGCTATTTCACAGGCGTCTCCGGGCAGGTCGAACTGGCCGTGAAGGCCGACAGCAGTGACCAGCGCGTTGCCGCGGGGATGTACCGGTTCCACGTCGGCAGCTACGATCTGCAGGTGATCGGCGGTCAATACCGCGAGGATGCGGCCGTTGGAGCAGGCTGGGCCGGGAACCTCGGCGGCAGCGGGTTGAAGGGCGAAACGACGGTCTTCATCCCCACCGACCAGGACACCACCGATGCGACCAGCATCTCCTTCACCTCCACCGTCGACCATTCGTTCCGCAACGGGCTGTACCTGATCGTGAGCGGGCTGTACAACAGCAACGGTGCCGCCACGCCGGCGGAGGTCAGCGGCGGCGATGTGATCGCACGACAGGTCTCCCCGAAGAACCTCATGCCGTTCCGATCCACGGGCATGGTCAGCGTGACCTATGCCTTCAACCCGATCATCTCCGGCAGTCTCGCGGTGCTGGGATCGCCCGGCCCGAACGCCTTGATCCTCTTCCCCAGCCTGTCGGTGAGCCTGGCCAACAACTGGCAGCTCGATGTCTTCTACCAAGGCTACTGGCAGGAGGTGCCCACGCTCGGCTTCAGGGGGATCGGGGACGCGGCGTATGCGCGGGTGAAGTGGAGCTTTTAAAGCACCTCCCCCATCAGTTCGTGCTCCCGAGCTTCGGTGATCCGCACCTCCGCAAAGTCCCCGATGCGCAGATAATTTCCTTCGATCGGGACCAGCACCTCGTTGTCCACCTCAGGTGAATCGTGCTCCGTGCGGGCGATGTAGTGGCCCGCCTCGGCCTTGTCCACCAGCACTTTGAAGACTTTTCCGACCTTCTGCCGGTTCAGGTCCGCGCTGATGCCGCCTTGCAGTTCCATGATCTCCTGGGCACGCTGCTCCTTCAGCCCGGCCGGCACATCGTCGTCCATGGAGAATGCGTGGGTATCCTCCTCATGGCTGTAGGTGAAGCAGCCGAGGCGGTCGAAACGCATCCGCTCGATCCAACGCAGGTTGTCCGCATGGTCCGTGTCGGTCTCACCGGGGAATCCGGCGATCAACGTGGTGCGGATGGCGATGCCCGGCACCTTGTCGCGGATGGTATCCACCAGCGCTTCCGTCTTCTCCTGCGTGATGCCTCGGCGCATGCGCGTGAGCATGGATGTGCTTCCATGCTGCAGCGGCATGTCCAGGTAGTTGCAGACGTTCGAACGTTCCCGCATCACATCCAGGATATCCATCGGAAAACCGCTGGGAAAGGCATAGTGCAGGCGGATCCAGTCGACACCCTCCACGTCGCTCAACCGGGCGAGCAATTCGCTCAGGTTCCGCTTCCCATAAAGGTCCAGGCCGTAGTAGGTGAGGTCCTGCGCGATCAGGACCAGCTCCTTCACCCCTTGCGCGGCCAGTGATCGCGCCTGGGCTTCCAACTGCTCGATCGGCGTGCTGACGTGCTTCCCCCGCATCAACGGGATCGCGCAGAAAGAGCACTTCCGGTCGCAGCCCTCGCTGATCTTGAAGTAGGCGAAATGGGCGGGTGTGGTCAGCAACCGCTCGCCGACCAGTTCATGTTTGTAGTCCGCCTTGAGGGTCTTGAGCAGGCGCGGCAGGTCACGCGTGCCGAACCAGGCGTCGACCTGGGGCACCTCCGCCTCCAGCTCGGGCGCATACCGTTGGCTCAGACAGCCGGTGACATAGACCTTGTCCACTTCCCCCCGCTCTTTTGCCCCGGCCCAGGCCAGAATGGTGTCGATGCTTTCCTGCTTGGCATTTTCGATGAATCCGCAAGTGTTGATCACCACCACGTTGTGGTCGTCATGCGGCGCTTCGTGGTCCACGGTGATGCCGTTGGCCTTCAATTGGGCCATCAGCACCTCGCTGTCAAAGTTGTTCTTCGAACAGCCCAGGGTGACGACGTTCACCTTCGTTCGTTTGCGGGTCCGGACCTTCATTGCAAGGCGTCAAAAGTAGATCCGTGCACCCGCATGGGGGCATTCTCCGTCCTGGACGTGTGACCATACGCTCCGACCTTCGTCGATCCTTGTAGCCGAATTGCTACGATCCAAGACCGAAGCCTGTCCATTTTTGTCAGGGTGATATGGAGAAGGAGGAGGACCGAATGATGCGCTTCCTGGTCGCGGACGACCACGCCATCATACGTAAGGGGATACGTTCAGTGCTGGAGGGGCGGTATCCGTTCTGTTCCGTCGATGACACGCCATCCATTGACGGGATCCTCACATGCGCCGGGGCTTTCCGCTATGATCTGGCCCTTTTGGAACTGATCCTTGGCGATGGGAACCTGTTCGATCATATCGAGGCGGTCATGGGCGCCTTGAAAGGAACACCCTTGCTCATCGTTTCCATGGCGCCCGAGCATCTCTTCTTCCGCCGTGCGATCTCCGTGGGATGCGCCGGTTTCCTGAGCAAGAACGCGGAGGAGACCGAAGTCCTTCGTGCCGTGGCCCAAGTGCTGCGTGGTGAAATGTACATGAGCGCGGAACAACGTTCGATCCTTCAACTGCACAAGGAGGCGCACGATCCGCGCCAGGACCCGTTCTCCTCCCTCAGTGCAAGGGAATTGGCCGTCATGTATGAAATATCCAAAGGACTGGGGATCAAGGAAATAGCCGATAGATTGGCTCTCAGCCCCTCCACCGTCGCGACCTACAAGGCCCGATCGTTCGACAAGCTGGGCATTACGTCCGTGATCGAACTGGGCCGGCTGCTCGATGCCCACGACACCGGTCCGGGTTGAGGCGAACGATCAGCTGCGCGCCTGGTCCTCCTTGAAGAGCGCGTCCACGAACGCGTGTTTGTCAAAGACGCGCAGGTCGTCCATGCCTTCACCGACACCGAGATATTTGATGGGTACCTGGAATTGATCGCTGATACCGATGGCCACGCCGCCCTTCGCCGTGCCGTCGATCTTGGTCAGGGCAAGCGCGGTCACGTCGGTGGCCTTTGTGAATTGCTTCGCCTGTTCGATGGCGTTCTGGCCCGTGCTGGCATCGAGCACCAGGAGCACCTCGTGGGGCGCTTCCGGGACCACTTTCCGCATCACGTTCCGCACCTTGGTCAGTTCGTTCATCAGGTTCACCTTGTTGTGCAGGCGACCCGCGGTGTCGATGATGGCCACGTCCATGGCTTTGGCCTTGGCACTTTCAATGGTGTCGAACGCCACCGCCGCCGGGTCGGCGTTCATACCCTGGCTCACCAGGGGCACGCCCACGCGATCGCTCCATACCTTCAACTGGTCCACTGCCGCGGCGCGAAAAGTATCAGCCGCACCAAGCACCACGTTGCGCCCCTCCTGCTTCAGGGCATGGGCCAATTTGCCGATGGTGGTGGTCTTGCCCACCCCGTTCACACCCACCACCATGATCACATAGGGCCTGATGGCCGGGTCGATGGGATCGGGATCCTTCATCAGGGCCGCGATCTCCTCCCGGAGCAGGGTGTTCAACTGACCGGTGCCCACGTACTTGTCCCGCGCCACCCGGGCCTGGATCCGTTGGATGATCTTCAGCGTGGTGTCCACCCCGACATCGCTGGCGATGAGCACTTCCTCCAGTTCGTCCAACACCGTGTCATCCACGGTGCTGCGCCCGGCCACGGCATGGGCCAGCTTGGCGAACAGGCCCTTGCGGGACCGTTCCAGGCCCTGCTCGAGCTTGGCGGCATTTGCCTCGGAGACCTTCTTGTCGCGCGAAAAGAGTCCGAACATCGGTTCTCAGCAGGGTCAGGAAGCACGAAAGGCCCCTGCTTCACAGAGGCCTTCCGATGGTTTTCCTCGACGTGATTATTTCTTGTCGGCCAGGAATTTGTCCACGTCCTCGGCGGGCAGGACCTGCTCCACGAACTGGTACCCACCGGTCTTGTCGGAGCGTACCATCTTGATCACCTTGGTGAACACTTTGGCGTCGGCCTTCTTCAGCGATGCAACGGTCTTCTTGGCCATGGTCCCGTAGGATTACTTGATCTCCTTGTGAATGGTCATTTTCCGGAGGATCGGGTTGTACTTCTTCAGTTCCAACCGTTCGGTGGTGTTCTTCCGGTTCTTGGTGGTGATGTAGCGGCTGGTGCCGGGCTGCCCCGAGGTCTTATGCTCCGTGCACTCGAGGATCACCTGGACGCGGTTCCCTTTCTTGGCCATGGGTCAGCGGATGTTCGTCGTTGGTTCAGGCGGTGAGGTATCCCTTGGCCTTTGCGCGCTTGAGGGCCTCGCCGATGCCGATCTTGTTGATGGTGCGCATCCCGGCGGCGCTCACCCGCAGGGTGACCCATTTGTTCTCCTCCGGGAGGAAGTACCGCTTGTCCTGCAGGTTCGGCTCGAACTTGCGCTTGGTCTTGATGTTCGAGTGCGACACCCGGTTGCCGGTGACGACCTTCTTACCCGTGATCTGACAGACCTTGGACATGACACTTCACATTTCGGGCTGCAAAGGTAGGACAAAGTTCCGATGTTCCACATGCCTGCACACCCACACACATACGGGGTCGGTTCAAAGCTCATCGCCTTCCTGCGGGACCGGTGCCTGCTTCCAAGCCTCTTCACCGCGGAGCAGTGCCAGACGGAGCATGTTCAACGCGGCCAGGGCGCTCCGCTTGATCACCAGGTCACGGGTCCCCGGGAAGAAGCCCTTCACGGAGCGAACGCCACCGGGACCTGCCACGGCCATCCACACCGTTCCGACCGGTTTCTCCGCCGTTCCCCCTTCGGGGCCCGCCACCCCGCTCAACGCGATGCTCCAATCGGTATGCAGCGCTTGTCGCACGCCAGCGGCCATCTTCTCCACCACCGGGCGGCTCACCGCCCCGTTCAGCTCCAACATGTCGCTCGGGATGCCCAGCTCCTCCATCTTCACCGCGTTGGCATAGCTGACCACACCGCCCGTGTAATAGGCCGAACTCCCTGGGACCGAGGTGATCAGATGGCTCACATACCCCCCGGTGCAGCTCTCGGCCAGCGCCAGCGTCTGACCTTTCCCCTTCAAGGCCAGCCCGACCACCTGCTCCAATCGGTCCTCGCCCTCCCCGAAGATCAACTCCGGAACGAGCCGGTACAACGCCTCGGCCTGGCGATCGACCCGACCGCGCGTGGCCACGGGGTCCTGCTCGGCATAGGCGGAGAGGCGGAGCTTGACGATGCCCGGACTGGGCAGATAGGCCAGTTTGATCCGGTCGGCCGCCAGACCGCTCTCCCAGGCCGCGATACGCTCGGCCAGGTGGCTTTCGCCCAGACCGGTGGTCAGCAGGGTGCGGTGGATGATGGTGGGTGGCCGGAACCGTTCGCGCAGCCGCGGAAGGACCTCCTGCCGCATCATTGCCTTCATCTCGTAGGGCACACCGGGCATGCTCACGAATACACGCTCCCCCTTCGCGAACCACATCCCGCTGGCCGTGCCCCGTTCGTTGGGGACCACTTCGCACGTCTCCGGCAGGTCGGCCTGGGCGCGGTTGCTTTCCAGCGGGTCCCGGCCAAGTTGCTCAAAGAAGGCCACGATGCGCGCCTCGATGTCCGGATGCCGCACCAGTCGGGTGTCGAAATACGTGCAGAGCGTGTGCTTGGTGATGTCATCCTTGGTCGGTCCCAGCCCCCCGGTGATCAGAACGATATCCGATGTGGTATCGTCCAGGGCCGAAGTGATGGCCGCAGCATCGTCCGCGATCGTCTGCACCCGCTTTGTGCGGATGCCGATGCTGCTCAATTCCGCCCCGATCCACCCCGCATTGGTGTTGATCGTCTGCCCGATCAGCAGTTCATCGCCGATGCTGATCAGTTCCGCGGTGATCTCCCGGGTGCTCATGGGCAGCAAAGGTCGCTGTTCTCTAGATCGGCGTGCCTATCGGATCGTTCGGCGATCGGTCGACCCACTGGGTCGACACCGCAGGTGAGGTGAACAGGCCACCGTTGTTCACCCGTGCATCGTCGCTTCCCTCCCGTAACGCTCCATCATCCCCGCCTCGTGTTCCAGCCAGTCCTTCCAACGCCGGTCCACATCCACGCGGCCGCCGTACTTGCGGGCGAAACCGAGGAACGTGGTGTAATGGTCCGCTTCGCTGGCCATCAGGTCGCGGTAGAAGGCGCGCAGGTCCTCGTCCCCGACCCTTTCGCTCAATAGCTTGAAGCGCTCGCAGCTGCGGGCCTCGATCATCGCGGCGAAGAGCAGGCGGTCCACCAGGCGCTCCTCGCGGCTCCCCTCCTTCCGCATGAATTGCACGAGTTCGTTCACATAGCTGTCCTTGCGTTCAGGACCCAGGGTGAAGCCGCGGGCCTTGATCTTCTCCAACACCAGACCGAAATGGGCCATCTCCTCCTGCGCGATGCGTGTGAGCGCCTCCACCAGCTCGCTCAGCTCGCTGTGCTTCACGATCAGGCTGATGGCGTTGCTGGCCGCCTTCTGCTCGCACCAGGCGTGGTCCGTGAGCACTTCGCTCAGGTCGCTGTTCACCAGGGCCGTCCATCGGGGATCGGTGGGAAGTCGGAGGCCGAGCATGGGGAGTTCGATAGCTGAAAGGTGAAAGTTGAAACTTGAAGGTTGGAGGCCGATGCAAAGTTGCGCGTATCGTCGGAAGTGATCGATACATCGCACGTCCACCAGGGACGGGGACCCGGACGGGAGGGTTACTTTCGGAGGACCAACTTCCACTGCCATGATCGGATACCGCCTCCCGCACGTCCTGGTCTGCCTGGCCATCCCCTTCTTCCTGCCCGCCCAGCCCACGTGGTACTGGCAGAACCCGCGTCCGTCGGGCAACATCCTGTTGGGCGTGGCCTTCGGGGATCCGACCCATGGGGTGGCCGTGGGCGAATACGGCACGGTGACCCGAACGAGCGACGCCGGTCAGCATTGGAGCCCACCGGTGACGGTCCACCCCCGCCACCTCAATTCCATCTGTGCCCTTGGCCCCGCCACCTATGTGGCCGCGGGGGACACCGGCACGATCCTGCGATCGGACGACGGCGGCCTGACCTGGACCGATCATTCCTTTGCCACAACGAGCCGCATCGCCAGCGTGGACTTTTCCGATGCCAACAACGGCATTGCGGTCGGCTGGTCGGGCATGGTGTTGCGATCCACCGATGGCGGGGTCACCTGGAACGCCATCAACAGTGGCACGACCGGCTACCTCTATGGCATCCATTTCTCCTCCGCCCTCGTTGGCACCATCGTGGGCGACCTCGGCCCGAACGCGCTCATCCTGCGGACCACGGACGGGGGCGCGACCTGGGACCCGCAAACGGTCACCGCCGGCCAGCTTCGGGCCGTCGACTTCTTCGACGATGACAACGGTTTCGCCGTGGGGAACTCCGGCACCATCGTGAAGACCAACGACGGCGGGAACACGTGGACCACCCTCAGCACTTCCATCACCAATCACCTCTACACCGTGCAGATGCTGGACCCGGGACACATCTGGATCGCGGGAAGCTTCAGCTCCAGCTTCAGCTCGGACGATGGCGGCGCTACCTGGACCACGCATGCCGCCCTTTCCGGGGCCACCACCTGGGCCCTGCATTTCTTCTCAAACGCAGTGGGCCTGCTCATCGGCGGCACGCAGGGCACCGAACAGAAGATCTACCGCACCGCGGATGGTGGCGACAACTGGGATGAACTGACCAGCGACGTCACCGGAGCCGTCGAGTCCATTCGCGGACTGCATTTTATTGACAACGACCTGGGCGTGGCCTGCGGGTTCAACGGCACCCTGCTCCGCACGGAGGATGCCGGAAAGAACTGGGAACTCCTCCCCTCCGGGACCACGAACAATCTGGTGAGCGTGCACTTCCCGGATGCCACCCACGGCACGGTCGTGGGTTGGGTGGGCACGATCCTGCATTCCACAGATGCCGGGGCCACCTGGACCCAGCAGACCAGTGGCACCACGGAAGTGCTGTACGATGTGTTCTTCACCGATGCGAACACCGGCTGGGCCGCGGGCCATACCGGCACGTTGGTACACACCACCGACGGCGGTGCGAACTGGACGATCGAGAACTCGGGCGTCACCAACCAGCTCTTCTCCATCGCGTTCCTGGACGCCAACACCGGGATCATCGCCGGGTCCAACGTCATCCTGCGCACGACCAACGCAGGTGCCACCTGGACCCCGATGGTCATCTCCGGCGAGTTGCGCGAGGTCACCGTGATCGATCCCGACCATGCCATCATCGTCGGTTGGAATGGCGTGATCTACTTGACCGACGACGCGGGCGCGACCTGGAGCGACCATTCCCTGGCGGTGAACAGGAACTTCCTGGCCGCCGCGGTCCACGGAGCGGATACCATCACCGTGGTGGGCGAAAGCTGTGTGATGTTCCATTCGTTCGATGGAGGATCCACCTGGCAACGCCAATACGACATCTCCAATGAGATCCTGCTCGCAGCGCAGTACGCCGCGAACGGGAACATCTGGGCCACGGGCGACAAGGGCGTGATCCTCAGCAGCGTGTCCCCGGACGAAGTGACCGGCATCACGGAACAGCCGGTGCCGAACGATCAGGGGCTCCAGTTGACCATCGCTCCGAACCCCTTCGGGCCGAGCACCGCGATCCGCTACACCGTGCCGGCCGCAGGGCCCGCCGAATTGGTGATCGTCGACCAGATGGGGCGCATCGTGCGCAAGCTCGTGGCTGGATCGCTCCGCAGCGGGGAGCACAGCCTGACATGGGATGGTCGAAGCGACAATGGTGAGCAGCTACGCCCGGGGGTATATTTCGTCTCGCTACGCTCCGGGGCCGAGCAGCAGGGCACGCAGGTGGTGCTGATGGATCTTTGATCCGCGTTAACGCTAGTAACGAAAGCAAAAGGTTACTTCATGGGTATCTCCCGCTCCTTCAATAACTTTTCCGTTGACCCAACGGTTGGGATAACAACAACGGTAGTGGCGTCTATCCCATAGTTGGGGTACAGCGGCGAAAAAAGCCCACCGCAAGAGGCCAACGCACTGAAAAGAATACAGAACCCGGCCCGGCTGAGAACCCAGAAAAGGGCGGCAGCCAATGCCGCCCGAGAACTTCGGAGGACTGAAGAAAAAGAACCGGCTCCGCCAGAAAGGACTTGAAGATGGATAGGCTCACTCCCCGTAAACAAATTTGTTCAATTCATACAGATACTTTGGCGAAGGCCATTCAGCGTGATTTTGCGGCAGTCTATCACGTGGAATAACACCTGCTATACGATCAAAGTAATCCAAACTGAATCCCTTAGACTTTGCCGAATCTCTATACTCACTTGGGATTTCCAACACATAAACATGTTCCGATTTATCGAATGTCATCTTCAATAACCCAGAATCAAATGCCCAGTGACAAAGTTTATTCAAGCAAATGCCATTACTAACCAAGTTGATGCCGTGTGTTGACCATGGAAGAATATGTGCAGCGTCTACTCCCGCACTAGGCGTAACGTCCAGTTTTGGGAGCTTGTCACCGGTAAAAAGGCACGTATCACGGTACTCCGTACGAATACGCCTCTTGAACTGTGCCCCATCTGAACCACGCACAGCAACTTTCCGCCACTGAACAACCCTTTTGATCCTCGCCTGCTCTTGTGATAGGGGGTCGAACTCACCAAAATCCTTCGGGACATCTTCGGCCCGTGTCCCTTCGGCGACCTCTCCAAACGCACCGTCTTCGATTCCAATAGTCGTTTCTGCAATCGGCAGTGGATCGCCAGTCGTGTTCAAGTGCTTGGCGATGGCCTCGGCAGAATCCTCAATCTCTTTGTGGTCAACAGAGCTTGTCACAAGAGCGTGATGCTCCCGAAGAAGCTCCGCGAGTTGACTATCAACATTCTCAGCACGTTCCCATAGTCGGGCAACTCGAGCCATTCGCTCCGCTACATCAACACGCCCAGTGAGATGGTCCGCATTCTCGAGTAACAGATCAGTAGGGCGCAGGGTAACTGAATCCTGTTTGAGCGAAGCCACATCAACCTTGATCGCCATTACGGAGTACGCATCGCGCTCCATTAGATAGCGACCATGCGTCTCGCCAAACTCTCGCTTCGGCTTGGGTAGCAGAAGCGCGGCGGCTAGCAGCCTGTACAGATGCGTGGTGGACCGTTGTTCGTCTAATCTGATTCGAGGCTTGCCTTGGTTTCGGTTCACTCGAACCCTGGCTCTGCCGGGAATAGTTATCTGAGGGGTCAGCTCATAGAAGTGGTCCCTCTCAAATAAATCAGACGAACTGACATCTCCCTGCCTCCCAGCAAGTTCGTACTCACCCCTGCCACCACTGGTACGCAGCGCTATACGCATGCAGCCAGTGGTTCATTGACCATTGAGGATTCCAAGACGGCCTTGTCCGCGTTTATCAAGTAGTTCGCTATTCGCCCAGCAATCCATTCGGCGACCGGAGGTGTTACTGCATTACCTAATGCGTGATACCGCAATGAGTCCACATCACTCACCTTGTCGTCAAGTGCATCACCAATGGTCCAGCCTTCCGGGAAGCCCATAATACCTTCACACTCGGTTGGCGTGAGCCTCCTAACAGCTCCTTTATGAGGATACGTGACGTAGGTTCTGCTCCAGTCAGTTCCTGTGTGCCGTGCAGAAGTCGCGTACAGGCAATATGCCATTCCCTGAACTACTGGTCGCTCGCCGCGAGCAACTCTAATGACTCTCTTAAAGGGGGAAAGAGATTCCGCTTCATCCGATCCGTTCGACGAAGTATCCCACGGGCCGCGCTCGGGCTCAAAAAGTATTTGGGATGGACCTCGTGGGTCTCTATAACATCCGACAATGTAGACTCGCTGGCGCGACTGTGGGACTCCGAAATTTTTGCTGTTAAGTACACGCCATCCAACAGCATACCCGAGTTCGGCCAACGTTCGTATGACGACTTCAAAGTCTCTTCCTCTGTGGGAATTAAGGAGACCATGAACGTTTTCGAGAAGAACAACTCTGGGGCGTCCTTCGCCAAGGATTCGAGCGAACTTATGAAAGAGTCCAGAACGGGCCCCTTGTAACCCTGCTCTTGTGCCCATCCGCGCCAGAGAGACATCCTGGCATGGAAATCCTCCTGTCCAAACTTCTGAAAGAGGTACGTCTGCATTGCTGATGTCCTTGATGTTCGTTGCCTTGGGCACATGTGGCCAATGCCGGTTGAGAATGGTGTTGCAGTACTTGTTGATCTCGCACTGGAATGTGGTGCTATAACCAGCCCTCTCGAAGCCCAGATCAATACCACCGATGCCAGAGAAGAAGGAAGCAACCCGCAACCCGTGCGTTCCCTGCTTGGGCAACACTCTCACGCTTGTCGCACTGCTCGACTTCACCTTGTTGCCGTTCTTCTTGATAGCCTTAGCCATGTCCTGCTTGTCAGAATTTCCGTCAACCTTGTGCCGGGCAAGCTACTCACATGAGCGCCATGGTCAAAGCGCTTGGCGGCGTTGGTTCCCACAGCCCAACGTTGATACCCCAATGCAGCGCAATGGTGCCTACTGCGCCTAACCTTCAAAGCCTCAATGCGAACAGCCGGGCCGGGTTCTGAGTCCCGCTTGTCCACTGACAGCAAGCCACTACCTTGCAGCAATGGGCGGGACCAAATGCGAAGACGCCGCCGTACCCCAACAAGCGCTATGCGCAACGCCTCCCGACGCACACGAACCCACGCTAAAAAGGCGCTGCGCATAGCTTCAACGTTAGGCTTCATCACGCGCTAGCAACGCGCTATTCCCGAACCATTCCCGCGCTTCCTTGTTCCTTGAGGGAAGCCCCATGCGCAACCGCACCGTCCTCTTTCTCCTGCTCAACTTTGGCGCACTGGCGATCGGCGGGTTGTTCACCGGTCCGGGTGCCACCTCCGGCTGGTACCTCGGGTTGGCCAAGGCCCCATGGACGCCGCCGGGCTGGGTGTTCGGCGCAGCGTGGAGCACCCTCATGCTGTGCTTCGCCTTCTTCATGGCCCGCATCACGGCCAATGCGCGGCTGCGTCCGCGGATCTTGCTCCTCTTCGCCGCGCAATGGGTACTGAACGTGGCCTGGAACCCGGTGTTCTTTCAATGGCATCTGGTGCTCCCCGCCTTGGTCCTCATCGTGGCCCTGGAGGTGGTGATCGCCCTGTTCCTGTTCCGGGTGCCGGCGCGGCTCCGGGTCTGGCGCCTGTTGGTACTCCCCTATTCTCTCTGGCTGCTGATCGCCATCTCACTGAACGCGTACATCCTGGTGAACAACTGATCGCGGGTGGGATGTTCCGGCTAGTTTCGGACGCACAAATAACCCGCCCATGCGTCCCGTTCTTGCCGTGCTCGCCGCCACCGTGTGGATCAGCATCTCGGAATTCGTGCGCAACGAGCTGCTGTTCAAGGCCTATTGGGTGGACCACTTCGCCGGTCTCGGCCTGACCTTCCCCGACGCACCGGTCAACGGCGTGCTATGGGGCGTGTGGTCGCTGCTGTTCGCGCTGTTCATCTTCCTGCTGGCCCGGAGGTTCTCCCTGGCGGCCACCACCGGCATCGCCTGGCTGGCGGGCTTCGTGCTGATGTGGGTCGCGCTCGGCAACCTCGGCGTGCTGCCGTTCGGGCTGCTGGTGTTCGCCGTGCCGCTCAGCCTGTTGGAGGCGGTCCTGGCCGCGTGGATCGTGAAGGCACTGGGCTGAAGCCGGACCCCTGACCTCTCCGTCCCCCTCAGGACATGCGAAGGCCGGGACCTCGCGGCCCCGGCCCCCACACCGTTCGTCATCACTACTTCGCGCTGTAAGCGCGCAACATCCAAAGGTCCTTCTCCATCACGGTGACATTGTCCCCGATCAGGGTGGCTGTGGCCTCATCACCGGCCCCGTCGGCCAGGGTGAGCACGCCGCGTTGCAGGGCGATCAATTTGCTCATGCCCTCCATCACGCTACGCACCGTTTCATAGGGACCGGTCAGGTCACGTTGCTCCTTTATGTTGCTCGCCTTCAGGTAGGCCGAGAACGTGTGCAGCGGCCGTCCCTCCAGGGTGAGGATCCGTTCGGCCAATTCGTCGATCACGTTCTGGGCCTTGGTGTACAGTTCCTCGAACCTCACATGCAGTTCGAAGAACGCCGGGCCGGTGATGTTCCAGTGACAGCCGCGCAGGTTTTGATAGTGGACCTGGTAGGAGGCCAGAAGACCGTTCAATCCTTCCACCAGGGTCATGCATTTTCGGGCGTCCAAGCCCAGGCTGTTCAGCCCCGCCGGGCCGCGTACCGCCTTCTTTTTCGAGGTCGATCTCTTGCTCACCACGCGAAATTATCAACGAACACACCATAGAACAAATCAATAGTATTGATGTACGAATAGATCGGATCTATCATGACCTTGCAACAGTTGGAGTATGTAGTGGCCCTGGACGAACACCGGCATTTCGGCCGTGCCGCGGAGGCCCGCCATGTGACGCAACCGACGCTGACCATGCAATTGCGCAAGCTCGAAGAGGAACTGGACGTGGTGCTCTTCGATCGCCGGGCCCACCCTGTTCGGCCGACAACGGAAGGCGCACGATTGATCGCCCAGGCCAGGATCGTGGTGCGCGAGGCCGAGGCGTTGCACTCCCTGGCCCTCGAACTCCATGGGGGCATCGCGGGTCGCTACCACCTCGGGATCATCCCCACCCTTGCGCCCTACCTGTTGCCCCTGATGCTCCCCCGGTTCGCGGCGGCGCATCCGGACGTGCGGCTGGTGCTGGACGAACGGAAGACCGGCCGGATCGTGCACGGGCTGCGTACCGGGGAATTGGACCTGGGGATCCTGACCACTCCACTGAACGCGCCGGACCTGGAGGAGATACCGCTGTTCCGGGAACCGTTCCTGGCCTATCTGCCCAAGGGACACCCCCTTCGTCGACGCTCCCGGATCAGCGGTTCCGACCTACAGCATGAACCGATCTGGGTGCTGGGTGAGGGACATTGTTTCCGGGAACAGGCGTTGGACCTTTGCGATGGCCCGAAAGCCGCCGGTCATGCCAATGTGGTCTATGAGAGCGGCAGCATTGAGACGTTGAAGCAGTTCGTGCAGCATGGCAGCGGAATGACGCTGGTCCCCGAACTGAGCGTGACCGCGAACGACCCTTACGCCCGGCGCTTCACCGCACCCGAGCCGGTCCGCCAGATCAGCCTGGTGGCCCGGCGGCCGTTCGCCCGTCGCATGCTGTTGGACGCGCTGTCAGAAGCCGTCAGACGTTCCGTCCCGCGAAGGATGTGCGCCCATCGGAGCGAACCATTGGCCCCGCCCGCCATCGCGGACCACCTCAATCCACGGTGAAGACGGACGCATCGATCCGTCCGTTCACGGTGATCTCCGACACGGCGTAGGCCACCGTGCTCAGCTTTTTCTCCACGATCAGATGCGGGAACATGATGCCGCCCTCGGGCCGCATGTCCTGATAGTCGGTCACGACAGTGATCCCGCTCGCATCGTAGGCGCGACGTTCCTCGTGTCGGACCTTCATGCCGGTCTCCACATCGAAGTAGTCGAAATAGACGCCGCCATTGTCCGTGGCGATCGTCAGCTTGTAGGCCTTCCGTCCTCCGACATCCGCGATCCCGCTGAGCACCGGGCGGATGCCGAGGTCGTTGTAATGCAGCTCCGGGAAAGGAGCGGCAGCCTGGATCAGGTCCTCCAACTCCATTTCGATGATCTCCTCCGTGCCCTCCTCACCGATGCGTTGCGCACGCGCCCCGTCCAGCACGACCTTCTCCTCCAGTCGGCCGTCCACCACGGTCTCGCTGGCGTACTTGTTGGGTTCCGCATTGTAGCGCGTAATGGTCACCGGCTTGTCGCCCCGACTTCCGGACAACACCATTTTCACACTCCTGACCTTCTCCACGGCCTCACGCCCACCAAGCGCCTTGAAGTAGGCGTCGAGCACGGTGTTCGCGGTGACCCCCGCCGGGGCGCCCTCCAGTTTTTCCCGATACGGTGATCCGTCCTCATCGAACTGGAAGACCCGCTGATCGAAGCTCAATTGGGTCAGTCGATTGTAGAGCGACTCCTTGTCGCCAACGACCAGGATCGTGGCCTGGTCCGGCACGAGCAGGGCCCTGGCGGCATGCAGAACCCCATCGACCGTGACCGTATCCAAGCGCTTCAGGTATGTGGCGTAATGATCCTGTGGCAGATCGTTCAGATAGGTGTTCAGCGCGAACCGTGCAATGGTGCGCGGATCCTCCAATGAACGGGCAAAGCTCCCGGCCATGTAGTTCTTCGCGAGCTGCAACTCTTCCTTGCTGACACCTTTCCGGGTCATGCGCTCGATCTCGAACATGGCTTCTGTGATGGCACTGTCGGTGACCGGTGTACGAACGCTCGCGCCAGCGCTGAAACTCCCGCAGAAGCGATCGGCGTTGAGGTTCGAATACGCACCGTAGGTATAGCCTTTGTCCTCACGCAGATTCTGCATCAACCGGGCATTGAACACGCCACCGCCCAGCACGGTGTTCATCACCTGCGCGTCCATGGCGATGTCGTCGCCCGGCCGCAGTTGCACGGGAAAGACCACACGGACCACGGATTGCGGTGCACCCGGTCGGTCTACAAGGGCCATGCGTCGGGTGCGGGCTGCAACAGGTTCCTTGCGCGGATAGCGAACCGTGCCGAGTCCCTCCACCACCTCGACCCCGCTCTTGTCCTTCGCCCCGGACGGCACGGCGGCCTTCCAGTTCCCGAACGCCCGTTCAGCGAACGAGCGCGCCTCCTTCTCGTTGATGTCACCCACGAACACCACATAGCCCTTCTCCGGACGGAAGAAACGATCGTAGTAGCCCTTGATGTGCTTCTGCTGGATGTTGCCCACGGTCCTTTCCGTGGCGATCTCCCCATAGGGATATCCACGGCTGAAGGTGAGCATGTGGCCCACCTCGCTGGCGATCGCGTCCGGATCGTCGTTCCTGCTGCGGATGCCACTAAGCGTGCGCTTGCGCACCCGCTCGATCTCGGCTTCGGGGAAGGTCGGATGGCACACCACGTCCTGGACCACCTGCATCAAGGTATCGAGGTCCTTCTTCAAACAACTGGCGTACAGCCCGTCGCTCGAGGTGGAAAGTCTTCCTCCGATGCCATCCACCAGGGCATCGATCTGCTCCTTCGTCCGGCCGGGCGTGCCTGCAGCGAGCAGGTCACCTGTCATGTCCGTCACCCCCATCAGGTCACCCTGAAGGAAAATGGGCACATCGAAACGGACCTGCACGCTCGTGAGCGGGAGCTTATGGTTCTCCACCACGATGACGCGCATTCCGTTGTCCAACGTGAACGTCTTGTGGTCGCCCAACTTGACCTCGGGCGCGGGTCCGGGCTTGGGGGCTTGGGTGCGGTCGATCTGGGCGTCCATCAGTGCGGGTAGCAGGAGCGCGAGAATGAGCGGAACGAAGGAAGGACCCTTCCGGAGCTTGCTGCGGGTATCCATTACTGCTGTTGGGTCTTGGGCAGGTAGTGCAGCACCACCCGGTTGGAGGGCACGAAATACTTCATCGCTGCGGCCTGCAGGTCCTTCGGGGTCACCGCCATGTAGCGCTCGATCTCCTTGTTGATCATGGAGGCGTCACCCAGGAAGGTATAGGCCGAGGCCAGGTTGTTCGCGATTCCGGCGACCCGACCGTTGTCGGTGACGAACTCGGTCTCGATCTGTGCACGCAACCGCTTGAATTCCGCATCGGACACGATCTGGTCGCGCACCTTCGCGAATTCGGCGTCCATGGCCTTTTCCAACTCGTCCGGAGGAACACCGGCGTTCGCGACCGCGAAAGCGATGGAAAGCCCGGGGTCCTCGAGAGGCAGGGTGAAGCTCCCCACGTATAACGCCTTCTGCTGGCGATCCTTCACATTGGTCTGCAATCGGGAGGAATTCCCCTGGCTCAGAAGGCGGTTCAGCATGTCCACCGCATAGAAATCCGGCGATCCGTAGGCGGGGATCCGGTAGGCCTCCACCACGGCGGGAAGCTGCACCTGATCGTGGACCACATCGCGCACCTCCCCGTCCATCGCGGGTTCCATGATGTTCGGGCGAACGATCGCCCGCCCTTTGGGGATCGGAGCGAAATAGGCCTCGACCCCCTTTCGGGCCTCCTTTGGATCGACATCGCCCGCCACCACCAGCACGGCATTGTTGGGCACGTAGAACGTCTTGTAGAAGTTCACGTAGTCCTGCTCGGTCGCCGCGTTCAGGTCCTCCATGTAACCGATGGTCGGCCAGCGGTAGGGATGTTTCCGATACGCCCGCTTGAGGACCTCGATCAGTATGCTTCCGTAGGGCTGGTTCTCGTAGCGCTGGCGCCGTTCCTCCTTCACCACCTCGCGCTGCGTGTCGATCCCCTTCTGGTCGACCTTGGCGTGCATCATGCGTTCGCTTTCCAGCCACAGCCCCAGGTCCAGCTGGTTCGAGGGCAGCACCTCGTAGTAATAGGTCCGGTCGCCGGTGGTGTTGGCGTTCAGCACCCCGCCGGCCTTTTCGACGTACTTGCTGAACTCGCCCCGGGCGATGTTGTCCGACCCTTCGAAGAGCAGGTGCTCGAAGAAATGGGCGAAACCCCGTCGGTCATCCGGCTCGTTCTTGCTGCCGACGTGGTACATCACGCCGACGGCGACGATGGGTGTGCTGTGGTCCTCGTGCAGGATCACGTGCAGGCCGTTGTCCAGGTCGAATTCCGTGAACTGGATCTCGCGCAACTGCGCCTGGGCCGCGATCGTGGTCATGACCGATGCTAGGGATAAGGTCAGGGTCCTCATGTCGAAAGAAGTCCGGCCACTGGGGCGGGCCGCAAAACTAGCGATCCTTGCCCGGGACCGGCTTGGCCACGCGTATTTTCGGACCCATGGGAGCGCCAGCGAACGCTCGATCCATCGCCCGCTTGCGGGTGCGTGCGCTGCTGTATGCGCGATCCTGGCTCGGACCGGTCCTGGCGGGAGCCGGGCTTTACGCGGAAGGCATCTGGTGCTGGGCACTGCCCGTGTTCGGTTTCGTGGTGATCCCGGTCCTGGAGGCCGTGGTCCCCCCCGACCGGAGCGGTCTCAATGAGACCGAGGTGGCGCTCGCCTTGCGCGAACCCTTGTTCGATATCCTGCTCTACCTCATGGTACCGATGTTCTGGGGCCTGACATTCTGGTACGCGTGGCGGATCGTGCAGCCGGACCAACCCATCATCGACGTCATGGGACGGATCCTGACGATGGGAACGCTCTGTGGCGTCTATGGCATCAATGTGGCCCACGAGTTGGGCCACCGCGTGAAGCGTGGGGAACGGATCATGGCACGCATGCTGCTCGTTCCCGCGCTATACACGCATTTCATCGTGGAGCACAACCACGGTCACCATCGGCACGTCGGCACACCACGCGACCCGGCGAGCGCCCGGTTCGGTGAACCGCTTCCCTACTTCTGGTTCCGCAGCATCGTCGGCTCCTTTCGCTCCGCCTGGGCGATCGAACGCGCGCGGCTGGAGCGGATCGGCATTGCCACCTGGAGCGCGCGGAACGGGGTACTGGCCGGTCTGGCCTGGGAAGCCAGCTTCCTATCGATCGTTCTGCTCCTATTCGGCCCCATGGCCCTGCTCGCCGTGCTCGCGGAAGCCCTGCTCGGGATCCTCCTTCTCGAGACCATCAACTACATCGAGCACTATGGTCTGCAACGCGCTGAAAAGCCTGGTGGTGGCTATGTAAGGGTCCAGCACGTTCATTCATGGAACAGCGATCACGTGCTGGGGCGCGTGGTCCTTTTCGAACTGACCCGACACAGCGACCACCATTACAAGGCAAGCTTGAAATATCAGGCATTGAACACCCACCCGGAAGCACCGCAGCTCCCGGCCGGTTACCCGGCGATGGTGCTGCTGGCCCTGGTACCCCCCCTATGGCGCCGTGTGATGGACCCACGTGTAAGGGCCGCTGTCGCCGGCAGCCCGGCCTGTGACATCGCGCTGCCCTGATGTGTTCCGCTATTTTGGACCCGTGATGAGCGAAGGTTGGATCCCCTGCGCGGAGCGCCTTCCCGAGGATGGGGACCGGGTGCTCTGCTGGCTGCCCCGGAACACGGTCTACCTGCCCGGCAAGTCAGGGGCCACGGAAGAAAGGCACACGGTCATCCTGCGGTTCTTGAAGGACTACTTCCTGAAGAACGCGAGCAAGACCGGCAAGGCACGTGGCATACATTTCTGGACCGGCGAAGGCACCAGCAACCACTTTTTCGAGGACGTCACGCATTGGCGGCCGCTGCCGGCACCGCCGGATCACTGACCCTGGGCTCCCCCTTGCTCCGGGTTCACCTTGAGCAGTTCGACCTCGAAGATCAGGACACTGTTCGCAGGAAGTTTGCCACCGGGTCCGCGCGAATTGCCATAGGCCAGGCCGGAAGGCACGTACAACTTCCAGCGTGCCCCTTCCTGCATCATCATGAGGGCCTCGGTCCAGCCCGGGATCACCTGGGACACCCCGAACGTGGCCGGCTGGCCGTGCTTGTACGAACTGTCGAACTCGGTACCATCGATGAGGGTGCCCTTGTAGTTGACGGTGACCTTGTCGGCCGCCTGCGGCTTTGGCCCCTTGCCTGCCTGCAGCACCTCGTACTGCAGACCGCTCTCGGTGGTGACCACCCCGGCTTTCTTGCCATTCTCGGCCAGCCATTCCTCACCTTTCCGGAGGTTGCCCTCCGCTTCCGCCTGCTCCTTCGCCATCACCTTCTTCTGCGCCTCGAGCATGTAGGCCTGGATCAGCGGCCGAACGGCCTCCATGTCGAAACGCTCCGTGCTGTCCAGCCCGTCCCGGATCCCCTGGGCCATCGCCTCCACGTTCAGGGAATCCATGCCTGACGATCGCATGTTGTGTCCGATGTCCGTGCCAATGCCATAGCTCACGGAGTCCACGTTGTTCACCAGTGCCGCCGATCGCTCCTTCTGACCGGTGACCTGGTTGGTGCAAGCGGATACCAGGATGGCAAGAAGGGCCAGGAAGGTGGTGCGTGTGCGCATGGTGCGGTGTTTGGGGGCGCGAAGTTAGAAGCCCTGGCTGAAATATGTACCCAAAAGAAGCGCACCACCATGCACATGACCGGTCCAGGACCGCGCCAGCTTCGCGGAGCGCCCCCGGGACCAAGTGCGTCATTCCCCGCCCGCCTCCTCTCCACGCAGTACCGCACGTAGCACGCGGTGGAACCGCGCAAAGCGCGCCAGATCACTGTGATGTCCCTTGCTGAAGGAGATCATTTCCCGGGGCACGCCTGCGGGGATCGCCGAATACAACCGAAGTGCGCTTGCGTAGGGCACCACTTGATCGCGCATCCCATGGAAGATATGGGTCGGGCAACGAAGCCGCTCCGCCCATGTCGCATTGTCGAACCGGTATTTCAGCAGAACGCCATAGGGCAGATAGGCGAAGTAGTGACGGGCGACATCGATCAGATCGGCGAAGGGGGACTCCAGGACAAGGGCCCGTGGAGATCCAGTGGCGGCCACCGGCACGGCGAACGCGCTTCCCAGTGACCGTCCATAGAGCACGATGTCGCGTTCCGGCCATCTCGCCTGGAGATGTGCGTACCAGGCATGCGCATCGTCGATCAATGCGCGCTCCGACAGCCTGCCTCGGCTCTTTCCATAACCGCGTGGGTCCGGCATGAGAACATCCCACCCTTGTTTGGTGAAACGCGGTGCGCGTTTTCCCCACCGACGTAGGCTGCCTGTGTTGCCATGGAAATAGAGCACCACACCCCGAGGCGTGGCCACATGGAAATGCAAGGCATGGAGTTGAGCGCCGTCCGGACGGGAGATCTCCACCTCCTCATGGTCCCCACGGAACTTGAACCGGTGGTTCCGGTCGACGATGAACCGGACGAAGATGAGGCGTTCCTGGATGAGGTAGTAGACCGCGCAAAGCCCGGTGTACAGCACGAGCAACAGGCCCAGGATGATCAGTATCGGCCACATGGCCATGCAAATCTACCGGTCGGTCAGCGCGTGGCACCTGCGATCGCCGCCTCGACGTGTCCGGCCATCGCCTCCTTCTCGTAGACCTCCTTGGAACAGCTCTCCCCGTTCTTGAAATAGAACACACCACCCCATTTGTGCACGATCCGGCGATATTCGGTCGACACTCCGGCACGCGTCAGTGTGATCCGCGTGGTCAATGTGTTCGGCTCAACGGTCAATTCCTCGTCGCGCACGACCTCGACCACCTCCTCGCGGGCCGCTGGGGGAGCCTCATCCGCCGGATTCGCCCCGGCCGGTCTCACGGGTGAGGCCTCGGAATCGGAGATCGGCCCGCTGGCCCTCCGGCCATCCTCGCCAGGATTCGCCTGTGCCGTAGTTCCATTTCGAACGATGAGCCGGGGTTCCGGGGCCGGTGCGGGTTCCTTCCTGATCTTTTCCTCTGGAACGGGCAGGGGAGCCTCCGCCTTGATCTCCGCCTCGGCCGCCTTGCGTTCCTCTTCGGCCGCTCTGGCAGCCTGTGCCTGCTGTTCCTTCTCCTTGCGCGCGGCTTCCACACGTGCGGCCTCTTCGCGCATGCGCGCTTCCTCCTGCTTCTTGGCCTCCGCCGCGGCCTTGGCCCGCTCCTTCTCCTCCTGCGCTTTCTGTTTGGCAAGGTCCTTCGCCTTCTTCTCCTCTTGTTTCTCCCGGTCCGCCACTTGCTCCATTACCTCCTCCAATTGGGACTGGATGGATTTTGTGTAATCCGTGTCGTAGTCGAAGTCGTCCACACTGGGTTCATAGCGGATCATTCCCACGGGCTGATTGAAGACGACAATGTTGATGTCATCATACTGCCGGAACAAGGACACCGCGAACTCGAACGGCGTGAAACCATTAGCGATGGCCTCACCCGGCGCATGCGTGTCGAACACGAGCTTCTTCGTCACCCAGCCCTCCTTCTCGAAGGAGAGGATGAACTTGTGACCGAAATCCAATTCCAAGTCGAACTTTCCGACACCATCGGACAACGTGCGTTCCTTCTCGCCGTCCTTGTAGACCACGATCCGGGCTCCGTCCAGCCCGCCGCCCTCGATCTTGGTGCGCCCCGTGATCGGGAACCCGCGCTGGGCTTCCGCCTTGGACAGGAACGACGCGATCAATACAGCGGTCAGGAACAGATCTCTCGTACTCACGGCCATGGGTGCGTGGTCCCATTTTGGAACCTACAAGCCCATGCTACGTAGCAAGGCCCCAAGAAGTTGCCGACCATGAAGACACCAATGATGATCGCGGGCCTGTCCCTGTGTATCGGGACCTTCGCATCGGAAGCGATGGCCCAGGGTCGCGCCGAAGATCTGCGGTCCCTGGACGACCTGTTCGCCGGGACCGTGAAATTCCGCATCGATCGGGATGAGCGTTTGGTGGCCGACCTCTTCGATGAGGGTGGTCACTACCGGGAGGACGTGGTCTACATCGAGTACCTCGATCCGGAGGCGTTCATCTTCAGCCCGGAGGAGAGCACCGTTGTGCTGAAATGCGGTGATGCGAACCCGCAATGCATCGAGAAGGAGGTCTTCAAATCGAACGTGATCCGTCATACCGGCCGTAGCACGCTTCCCGTTCCACCCGGTGATCCGGAGGGCGCACGGGCGATCGAACTGCTCCGGCAACTGGTGCGCGGGGTCCAACTGGCACAAGCGGAAAGGACGAATGAAACCCCAGGACGTCCCAAGCGTAAGAACTGACCGCTCAAGAAAGAAAAGATTGCCATGAAGTACACCTGGACGATGTTGCTCGTTCTTTCCGGAACCATGTTGGAGGCCCAGGACCTGGCCAGCGCGGCAGGTGGTGCAACGGCCGCGGAAAAGACATACGAGGAGGCCGAGAAGGCCTATCAACGGGCCGACTATTCCGATGCGATCGCACTGTACGGTCAGGTACTGGCGATGGACCCGGACGATCTCAACGCCTACCTGCACCGTGGGTTCTGTCACAGCCTGAACAAGGAATATGAGGAGGCCGTGAACGACTTCACCGCAGTGATCCAGCGGAAGCCCGACCACATCTGGGCCTACACCAGCCGGGGAAGCGCCTATAACAAGTTGGAACGGTACGACAAGGCCATTCAGGACTTCGATACGGTCCTAAGCCTGGACCCACGGAACGAGGAAGCATACAACAACAGGGGATGGACGAAGAAGGGCATGGGCGACGCGAAGGGCGCATGCAAGGACTGGAAGGCCAGTCAACGAATGGGCAATGCCGAGGCCAAGATCATCCTGAACAACAACCGCTGCAAATGAACCGCTCGATCCTTCTGCTGGCCGCATGCCTGTTCATGGGTACACGGGCACCGGCGCAGGACCGTGATCACGCGGACTGCGTTGTGAAGGCCGGCTCATCCTGGGGCAAGCCCTGCGAGAAATGCGAATACTACAAGGAGGGCTACAAACGTGATTTCTCCGGCACCTACCAGATCGTGCTGAAGAACGTCTGCAGCGAGACGATGGAGGTGAAGGTGGCCGTTCAGGAGGACAATGGGACCTGGCGCACCTTTCCCGTCAGAGTGCTCGTCCCGGACGAGCAGTTGGAGGCCTTTGCCTGTCATGGATCCGGCAAGTACCTCTATTGGGTCCGCCGTTTGAACGATACGGAGATCATCCTGCCTTCGGACCAGGAGATCATCACCGAGTACCGGGGTAAGTGACCCTAGCGTGCTGGCGATATGGGCCGGCCAATGCCGGCCTTTCGTCATTCACACATGCATGTTGAATACGTGCCCTCCCTTTCCACGAGGGCACGACCCCATGCCCACTAGCTTGGTCGACCTGTGCAAAGACCGAGCACCATGGCGACCCGACTGCTGCATATCGACCGCACCGACACATCTCCCCAGATCGATCTCGATCTTGAGCATGGCCGGCTCGAGTTCATCGGGCGCTCCCTTCCCGCCAACTCAGAACAGTTCTTCTCCCGCGTGTATCGCTGGCTCGATGATTACCTCCGCACTCCTTGTCCGGAAACGGTGGTGAACATGCGATTGGACTACCTGGACACCAGTTCCTCCAAGCACCTGTACAACATTTTTGAGCGTCTGAGCGCGGTCAACGAGCGCGGTCAGAAGGTCAGTGTGAACTGGCACTATGAGACAGGTGACGAGGAGATGGCCGAGACCGGTGAGGACTATCGCGATCTGTTCCGGATGGATTTCCGGATCATCGAGGTGGCGGAGCTGTTCTAGCCCGCGCCCGTTCGTTCCTTCCCCCTAGAGCAATTCGTTCGCCAGGTTCGCCAATGCGCTGCGTTCACCCTTTTCCAGGGTGATGTGCGCGAAGAGCGGGTCGCCTTTCGCCTTGTCGATCAGGTAGCTCAGGCCGTTGCTCTCGGCGTCGAGATAGGGGGTATCGATCTGATGGATGTCCCCCGTGAAGACGATCTTGGTCCCCTCGCCCGCACGGCTGATGACGGTCTTGATCTCATGCGGGGTCAGGTTCTGCGCCTCATCGATGATGAAAAAGATATTGCTGAGGCTGCGCCCGCGTATGTAGGCGAGCGGTGCGATGGAGATCTTCTCGTTCTCGAGCATCTCATCGATCCGCTTCGGTGTGCTGTCGAACTTCTCGAACTGGCCCTTGATCAGTTTCAGATTGTCCCACAGCGGCTGCATGTATGGGTCCAGCTTGCTTTGGATATCACCGGGCAGATAGCCGATGTCCTTGTTGCTGAGCGGCACCACAGGGCGGGTGACATATATCTGACGGTACAGACGGCGTTGTTCGAGCGCGCAGGCGAGGGCCAGTAGTGTCTTTCCCGTACCCGCCGTGCCTTGAAGGGTCACGAGACGGATCTCCGGATCGAGCAGCGCCGACATCGCCAGCGCCTGTTCCGCGTTGCGCGGTCCTATGCCGAACACATGCTGCTTTTCGACCCGGTTCACCTGCGCGGTGCGCGGATCGTACTTCGTCAGGATGGACTTCTTCTTGTGCCTGAGAATGAAGAAATGGTTGCCGGTCGGGCGCTCCAGGCCCAGCCGGTCCACATCCGTGCTACCCTCTTCGAACAGCCCATCGATCAGGCTTTCGTCCATGTCCTCCACCACCGTTCGCCCGGTGTAGAGCTTCTGACGCACATCGTGCACCTTGCCGGTGAGGTAATCCTCCGCGTCGATGTTCAGGGACTTGGCCTTCAACCGCAGACAGACGTCCTTGGTCACCAGCACCACACGGCGCGCCTTGTTCGCCCGTTTCAGGGTAAGGGCAGCGTTCAGGATCCGGTGGTCGTACTTGTCATCGTCGAACACCTTGGTGGCATCGACCCCGTTGAGGTCATGCTTCGCCACCACCTTGATCTTGCCGGAACCATCGCCGTTCAATGGGATCCAATCGGTCAACAACTCGCGTTTTGCGACCGAGTCGATGAGCCGGATGAATTCCCGGGCTTCGTAGTTCAGTGTTTCATTCCCTTTCTTGAAGGTGTCGAGTTCTTCGAGGACTTCTATTGGAATGGCCACGTCGTGCTCTTCGAAGCTCTTGATGGCCGAGTGGTCGTACAGGATAACAGAGGTATCCAGCACGAAGATCTTGCGCTCTTTCTTCATCCGATCAAGGAACGGTAGTGGCCAAATGTATCGGAGGGCCGGACCGGGCCTCGTTGTACGCCGTGCACACTTATTCACGATCGATCGTGTCGAGCGGACGAAGTCGATCGAGGCGTGGCACCCAATGGAATACGCTTCAATGCGAAGCGGGGGCCGACCATGACGGTGACCCCCGCTCCCATCCGTTCGGGCCGTGACCCGTTCGTGATGCCTAGCTCATCCACTTCGTCGCATCGCCCTTGTTCCCGGCGTTGCCGCCGTCACCAGGTCGCTGCCTGCGCGGTGGTGGGGTCATGCGTGGCTGGCACACCGCCCCGCTCCGCGGCCTCACCTCTTACCAGGTACCGAATGCGTCCCGAAGGTCACTTCCAGTCGGCCACTTCGCTCTTACACACCGCACGTGGATCACGCTTGGTACGACCAAAGTATCCGGCATCCGTGGCCGTGCCAATTTTCCGTGAGGTGCCTTATGCACAACTTGTGCACAGCATCAACGAACAGCGGTTCACCAGCCCAGGAACAACCGCTGGAACGTAGCCGCACCTTCCGTCGGAACCCAGCGCACCAGGTACATCGCCGCCTCAACACTTCCAATGGACACGACCACCTGCCCGGACCATCGCAGGTCGGTCCCGAACACCGTCCGCCCCTGCATGTCCTGGACCATCAATGCTCCTTGGTGGCGGGGGCCGCCGGAGGTGAGACGGACCGAACCTGCTCCTCCAGCCGCGATCGAAAGGGCTTCAGGATCCTGGGGATCCTCCAGCCCCAGACAGTTCTCGATCAGCACGGCGAGCGCTGAAACGTCATCCGTGCATGGTGGCGTACCGGTCACTGTATAAGTATAGAGCCCAGAGGGATCCGTGGTGGGCTGCAAGGTGCCTGAATGCGCGAGTCCATTGGGGTCCGTCCAGGATCCGCCCGGGTCCGGTGCACCTCCGATGGCGAGAAAAAGGTCCGTCGGTCCCGCCGTGTTGCAGATGGTCAAGGTGGCGTTCGAACCTGCATCGGCCGCTTCCACCACAGTGATCGTAAAGGGTGCGGTATCGTTCACGCAAGGGGCCGTGCCATACACGACGTAAATGATGGCATGAACGCCCGGCGTCGAAGGTACTTGGGTGATCGGTGCTCCCCCGTACCAGAAGATCCCCGTGGGATCCCCTCCGTTCAACAAGCCGAGCAACGACACCGGCGACCCATTGGTACAAGCGGCGTAGTTGACCGGATTCCCCGCGTTCGGCCCCTCGTCCAGGACCACGTTCACCACGGCCGTATCGGCCGGGCAGACACCGCCGCCGACCACATATTGGTAAGCCCCACCGTTGTCGATGTCCGTATCGAACGACCCCGAATGCGGCACGCCTCCGGGCGCGGTCCAGGTCCCTCCCACATCGGGCGCACCGCCCAATTCCACAAAGAGATCGTACGACCCGGTGTTCTTGCAGTAGGTCACATTGTTGTCGGAGCCCGCATCCGGTGCCGTAACGATCGCCAGGTCCTGCCCGTTGTCCGTGCCCACGGTGGCGGGTGCACTGGCCGTTACACGCACACGGTAGCCCGCACCCGGCTGCGCTCCCGGAGGTATCATCGCCGGGATCGGCGTGGCCACCGTCGCCGCCACACTGCCGATGGCGGTGGGCGTCACGAAAGAACCGCTCGCATCCGAAAGCTCCGCCGTGAACACGTTGCCCGGACCATACGTTCCGGTGACCGAATAGTCCACGGTGAGCGTGGCGCCCTGGCAATAGGTCGGAGCCCCGGTGCTGTTCGTGGTGATCGTGGCTGGAACGGTCGTACTGCCCTCGATCCGCACCTCGTCAATGCCGAACGCGGGGTCCTGCGCATTGATGGAGGTACCGTTGGTGAACCGGAACCCGAACCTCAGGGTGGACTGCCCATCGAACGAAGGAGAAACGATCGCCTGTTGCGCCCAGCTGGATTGGCCGCTGTATTGCGCGAACGGCGTGGTCACCTGCGTCCAGGTCGCCCCCGCGTTCGTGCTGAAGTACACCTCACCGTAGCTGTTGTTGCCTCCCGCGCATATCCACCAGAACGACAAGGTGACATCGCTCTGTCCCACCGTGCTGATATCGTTCGTCATCCGTGTGAAATGCGTTCCAGCGGGTGTGCAAAGACCATCGGCGGCCGAGAAGCAGCAATTGGTGATGCCATCCGCGATCGCTTCCGTGCTCGTGATGTGCATGTAGTTCCCGTTCGGGGTCAACACCCCTGACGGCTGGGCCGCGGTGTTCGCGATGGTGTAGCTGAAGGGAAAGCCCAGACAGATGACATCCCCGGAACCGCCCGTGAAGCTGTTGTTGACCAACCAGGTGTTCGCGCCACCGACCTGCGAGCCCGCATCGGTCGTGTTCAACGTGAAAGCCGCACCGGACCCCTCGAAGTCCTCGAAGAAAAGGGTCGTCTGCCCGATGAGGACGGATGGTAGCAGCAGAAGCAGGACCGGGCCGTAGATCGTCGTGCGCATGTGGCGAATGGATGGGATGGGAAAACTAGTGCGGACCTCATTCCCCCGCAAGTCGCTCATCGCGCACAACGGGCCAAAATGGAGCGAGATGTTAACGATCGCGTGACCATTTCCTCGATCCCGGCTAACTTGCTCTCCCTCACTTTGTTCCGAAGAATCCAACACCCCTACAGCAGATGAAGAACCGAAGTCGAAACTCAAGACCGTGGCTGGCGATGCTCGGTCTGGCAATGGCCCCGGCATGGGTCGACGCGCAAATCGCCGCATGGGATTTTACCGGCGAGAATACCGTGGCCACTTCCACGGCGGAAGTATTCGATGCCAACATGGATGCATCGAACCTCGTCACGCGCGGTGTGAACGCACCCGCGAGTTCTGGAACGAACTCATTCCGCACCCAGGGTTTCCAGAACGATGGGATCTCCACGGCCAATCTGGACTATTTCCAGATCACACTGAGCGCATCAACTGGCTACACCCTTTCACTTAGCACCATCGATGCGCGACTGACCGGAACATCCTCGTATTCCGCAGCCCCTGGTGCATCGAACCAATTCGCGTACAGCCTTGATGGCACGACCTTCTCGCTTATCGGCTCGCCTGCGGTGGTGATCGGCACGAACCAGACCATTCCGCAGATCGATGTCACAGGCATCCCGGCTCTCCAGAATGTGGCGGACGGGGTGACGATCACCCTCCGGTTCTATGCCACTGGACAGACCGGCACGGGTGGCTGGGGGTTCTATTCCAACACCTCAGGCGCCTATGGTCTGGCGATCGGGGGAACCCTTACTCCTTCCGGACCGGCCTGCGGGATCACGCTCAATGCGGAGAGCGCCGTGTGCAACAGCATGACCTCCGGCGCTGGTAATGATACCTACGACCTGAGCATTCCCTACAACGGTGTTCAAGCGGGAGTCACGGTGATCAATAACAGCGGTTCCGGCTCCGTTGGCGGGGATGACCCCGCCACCGTGAGCAATGGCACCATCGTGATCAGCGGCATCAGCGAGGACAATGCCTACAACGTGACCTTTGGTGCGCCATGCGGTGCGCTGAGCGTGAGCGGAGCCGCGCCTTCCTGCGAACCGGCCCCGGCGGGCACGATCATCAACTTCGATGACGTGAACAACTGGACCCAGGGTTCCGTGGCGCTGACCTCCTATGCCTCCGATCACCAGTACGCATCGAACGATTGGTCCTTCACAGGTGGCCCGGCCCTGCGTCAGGGAACCGCGGCCCAGGATGGGTTCCCGGGCGCGTTCGGCACCTATTCCTGGAGGCTTCAGAACGTGGCGACGGTGGATTGGCGCGCGACCTGGCAGGGAACGGACATCATCGATGTGTTCGGCTTCAAGGTGCGCCGCTGGGACGGAAGCCCCAGCCCCGCTTTCGAAGTGAGCTACAGCACCGACGGTGGTTCGACCTTCTCCGCCTCGGTGCAGACGATCGACAACACCTATCTCAACAATACATCGGACTGGACGACCTTCAGCTACACCATTCCTTCCCCTGCCGCCGTGGCAGCGGGCCAGTTCGTGGTGCGTGTGGCCTCCACCGGTACCACCGAGCGGATCATGATCGATGATTTCTACTTCGAGACCAGCTCTGCGCCCCCCTCCATCGTGATCAATGAGATCCGTGTCGACCAACCCGGGGCCGACAACGACGAGTACTTCGAACTGGCCGGTCCTGCTGGAACCTCCCTCGACGGGCTGACCTACCTGGTGATCGGTGACGGTGTCGGGGGCAGCGGAGTGATCGAATCCGTGACCGACCTCACCGGAAGCACGATCCCGGCCGATGGGTTCTTTCTTGCCGCAGAGAGCACCTTCACCCTGGCCACAGCCGACCTTGTCACTACCATGAATTTCGAGAACAGTGACAATGTGACCCACCTGCTGGTGGCCGACTTCACCGGACTCGATGGGGATGACCTGGACACGAATGACGACGGTGTACTGGACGTGACGCCTTGGAGTTCCGTGGTATCCTCGGTCGCCTTGATCGAGACCACCGATATTCCAGCTTCCGGCGAATATGTGTACGCCACTGACCAGGTGGGCCCGGATGGATTGTTCAGTCCGTCACATGTGTACCGCTGCTCCTCGGTCTGGTTCATTGGACCCTTTGATATCCTCGGTGGCTTGGACAGCCCCGGGCTCGATAACCCGTATTGCAGTTGCACGATGAACTTCCTGACGGAAACCGCCACGTGCAACAGTTCGAATCCGGGTCCCGGCGACACCTACGACCTGACCATCCCGTACAGCGGCATGCAGCCTGGAGTGACCGTGATCAACAACAGCGGCAGTGGCACCGTGGGTGGCGATGACCCCGCCACCGTGGCGAACGGCACCATCGTGATCAGCGGCATCAACGAGACCGACAACTATGACGTGGCCCTCTCCTCGCCCTGCGATCAGGTGACCCTGACCGGCAACGCGCCGCTCTGCGAGCCGCCGTTGGTCTATACCATCGTGATCAACGAGGTGGACTATGACCAGGCCGGGACCGATGATTCCGAGTTCATCGAGTTGTACAACTACGGTGCGTTCGATCTCCCCCTGAACGGCCTGAGCGTCGTGCTGGTGAACGGCTCGAACAACAGCGTTTATGAGACCATCCCGTTGAACAGTGTGATGCTGGCCGCGGGCGACTATTATGTCATCTGCACCACGGCCAACACCGTTCCCAACTGCGACCAGCAAGTGACGCCGGCCACGAACTGGATCCAGAACGGTGCACCGGACGCGATGGCGCTCCTCGACCCCGACCAGAACATCCTGGACGCCCTCAGTTACGAGGGTGACGTTCCGGGCTACACGGAAGGCACCGGTACCACCGCGGCCGACAATACGGACATCGGTCTTGGTCTGAGCCGCCTGCCGGACGGCAACGACACGGACGACAACGATGCCGACTTCACGCTGCGCTGCATCAGCCCTGGGGCGAGCAACCTCTCCACGAGCCAGTTCTGCCTCTGCGAACCCCCGACCGTGCAGATCTACCCGACCTGCATCGACCAGCTGCTGTACCAGATCAACGTGGTGGTGACCGCCCTCGGCAGTAGCGCGACGGTGGACATCACGGACGATCTCTATGGCTATCAGGAGTTGGGGGCTGGTGTCGGTTCGTACGTTCTCGGACCCTATGTCAGTGGTGACGTCGTTACCGTGACCGTGGCCCATGACCAATACAGCGATTGCGATGTGGTCGTGGCCGGCATCACCAAGAATTGCGCACCGCCGCCACCCTGTTTCGACAATGAGGTGAGCGTGCAAGTGAATACGGACACCTATCCCTCCGAGATCTCCTGGCTCATCCAGCCTGCGGGGGGCGGCTCACCGGTCTGCACGAGCAGTTCCTACTACCAACAACTCAGCACGGTGATCGAGACCTGCTGCCTGCCGGACGGTTGTTATGAGCTGGTGTTCTTCGACAGCTTCGGCGATGGCATCGATGCTCCAGGCGGATACATCCTCCGCGACCCGAACGGCAAGCGGATCCTGGACAGCGACGGGACCTTTTCCAACGTGGGCACCGCGGACCAGGCTTTCTGTGTACCCATCGGCGCCGAGCAACTGGTGTTCCTTGACCGCGATCGCGAGGACTGGCTTTCCGGCGAATTCATCAACTGCCAGGAGGACCCCAACGTGAGCGCGGTGTGGATACCGAACGCGCCGAACAGCGCACAGAGCGCCAACACCGGCTATCAGTTCTGGTTCCTCGACCCCGATGGCGGCTACAGCCGGAGGATCTTCCGCGGCCACAATACCAGCGGCGGGTTCGGCCCGGCCAGCGCCACCCGCGCCTGCCATCTCCAGATCAACTCCTGGGTGACTTTGCCCCTGCCGAGCAACGTACTGCTCAACGTGCGCGTGCGCGCCCGGGTGAACGGCGTGTATGATGAGTTCGGACCCGCTTCCCGGTTCCGCATGATCGACGCACCCATCGCGTGCCCCACGACCAAGCTGATCGACGACCCCGGGAACAGCAATTACTCTTGTGATGTCGCCCGCACGTTCGGGGGGTCCGACAAGGTGTACTGCTACCCCCGGAGCGGCGCGAACAAGTACCAGTTCAGCTTCCGGATATTCGCCGAGGGCTTCATGCGCAACATCGCGAGCAATACCCCGAGCGTGACCCTCAACTGGGTGGCCTACCCGCTGGAGGACGGCAAGAGCTACGATGTGCTGGCACGGATCAGCAAGGATGGTGGCAACACCTGGTGTGATTGGGGAGATAGCTGCCTCGTGACCATCTCGGTCCCCGCAATGGCGCAGTCACGCGATCTCACCATCGCCTCGGGTGACTTCCAGGCCCAGGTGTATCCCAATCCCACGCACGGCGACCGGGTATACCTCCTGCTGAACGGACTTACGGAGCGCGAGACCACCGTACATGTGGACGTGATCGATGTGTTCGGCCAACTGGTGCAGGCGTTCGACATGCCGGCCCAAGGCCCGGCAATGAACGCAGCGCTGCCTCTGGACCACGAATTGGCAAGCGGCATGTACATGGTCCATATCACCACCGACGAGCGCACGAACAGCCAGCGACTGATGGTCCAGCGCTAACCGCTCCTGCTCGGATCGTATGCAAAGAAGGCCGCCCGGATGGGCGGCCTTCTTCGTTCCAATGACGTCCCGGGATCTCGCTCAATGCACAATGGGCAGGGTGCCCTGCCAGATCACATTCCCTATGCCGTTCTCGACGTGAACGAAATAGGCACCCTCGGGCACATCGGATACGTCGATGGCGATGTGTCCCGACCCTGCGATCGTTCGCTCCCGGACCACGCGCCCGGTAAGGTCCGTCAATAGAAGTCGGCCGCTTGATATGGGCGCCTCCAAGCGGATCACGAGCCTGTCATTGGCCGGCACAGGATAAAGCACCACGCCCTGAACTGCGCCGCTTCCGCTCACCAGCGTGGCGATGAACGTGGTGGTATCGGAGAGAAAGACACATCCGTTCCCGAAATTGGCCAGTACGGCATAGTCGCCACCAACGGTCGGTGTATAGGTCTGTTGCGTAGCACCAAGGATCAGCCCTCCAGGACCGTACCACTGGTAGGAATTCGCCGGGGAGCTGGTCAACATGAAGCCATCATTGCTGATCGAAGGTGGGTCCATGGGGCATTTGTCCACCAATTTCCTCACCTGGCCGCTCACCTCGTTCGACAGGTACAAGGTCCCGTCCATCCCCTCCGCGATGCAGACATACCCGGTCGCGGAGGTGCCTGCCTGCGCATCGTTCCAGCCTCCCTGGCCGTCCGGCCAGATGTTCCAGATCTCCGAAGCACAATAGTCCGTGTAGAAGTACCGTCCGTAAAGGTGCGGGTATTGCGACCCGCGATAGACCCTTCCACCCACTGAGGAACACCATGTGCCTCCAATGGCCACGTTGTCGTGCGTCGTTACCGGAAAGACATAGGCACCCATGCCTTGGCAACCCGAAGTATTGTAGGTGGCATCACCTTCATAGCAACGCCAGCCGAAGTTGGGGCCGCTGTTGTCACCCACCGGCCAGAAGTCGACCTCCTCATGCGCGTTCTGGCCCACATCCCCGATCCACAGGTCGCCGGTCGAACGGTCGAAGCCGAACCGCCAGGGGTTGCGCAGACCGTTCGCCCAGATCTCGGGCAGGGTATCGGCCCCAGCGTTCACATACGGATTATCCGGTGGGATCGAGTAGGTGCTGTCCACCTCCGGCCGGATCCGGATCATGCAACCCAGGGGGTCCGACAATGTTTGCGCATGGTTCTGCGGATCACCCCCGCTCCCCCCATCACCGAACCCACAATAGAGGTAGCCATCGGGTCCGAAGCTGAGGTCACCTCCGTTGTGGTTCGTATACGGCTGGGGCCAGGTGTACAGGACCACCTCACTGTTCGGATCGGCCAGGCTGCTGTCCGCACTGACACTGAACCTGGCGATCCGGCTGGTACCGCTCCCACTGCCTGTGATGTAGTACACGTAGAAGAACCCGTTGTTGACATAATCGGGGTCGAAAGCCATTCCCAACAGACCCTGTTCGTTCTGCAGGTCGTTCACCTGGGCCGTGATGTCCAGGAAGGGTGTCGCCTGGACCACCATGCTATCCGTGATGATCTTGATCCGTCCGGCCTGTTCCACGATGAAAAGGCGGTCATCACCACATTCGGCGATATCCACGGGACGTGTGAAGCCATTGGCCCAAGGGACAAGCTGGACCTGGACATTGTTCTGTGCCTTGCCCGGGCCTGCCACAGCGAGCGCGGTAAGGAAAAGGAGTGGGTGTCTTTTCATCGTAAGCATGGCCCAAATGTACCGGTAGCCCGGTCCATGGGACCGGAATCGATGTGCGGCACGAGCCACCTACTTTTGCGCGCCGAATGGGACTTCACGAGGAGATCGAACGCCGGCGAACGTTCGCGGTGATCAGCCACCCCGACGCTGGAAAGACCACCCTGACCGAAAAGCTGCTGCTCTATGGCGGTGCGATCCAGACGGCCGGGGCGGTGAAGAGCAACAAGATCCGGAAGGGTGCCACGAGCGATTTCATGGAGATCGAAAGGCAACGCGGCATCTCCGTCTCCACTTCGGTCATGACGTTCGCGTACGGAGGCCGCCTGATCAATCTGCTTGACACTCCGGGCCACAAGGATTTCGCAGAGGACACGTTCCGCACGCTCACCGCCGTGGACAGCGTGGTCCTGGTCGTTGATTGCGTCAAGGGCGTGGAAGCGCAGACAGAGCGTTTGATGCAGGTCTGTCGCATGCGCGACACGCCCGTGATCATCTTCATCAACAAGCTCGATCTGGAAGGCCGGGATCCCTACTCACTTCTGGATGAATTGGAGGAGAAGCTCGACATCCGTGTGCGTCCCATGACCTGGCCCATCGGGATCGGTGCCACTTTCAAGGGCGTTTACGACCTGCACCGACGGAAACTTCGCCTGTTCCAACCGGACAAAACGAAAGTGGAATCCACGGCGGTGGACATCGCGGACCTGAACGACCCTGAGGTCGATCGGCACATCGGCAGGGAGGCCGCTGATATGCTGCGCGAAGAAGCGGACCTGGTCAATGGTGTATACGACCCGTTCGATCGGAGCACGTACCTCGCGGCCAAGGTCGCGCCGGTCTTTTTCGGGAGCGCGGTGAACAACTTCGGCGTGAAAGAGACGCTGGACACCTTCATCGAGATCGCCCCTCCACCGCAGCCCAGGCCCACCGACCAGGGCCTGGTGTCGCCAGAAGACCCCGCCTTCAGTGGTTTTGTGTTCAAGATCCACGCGAACCTGGACCCCAATCACAGGGACCGCATCGCGTTCCTACGCATCTGCTCAGGCAGGTTCCAGCGCAACACGTTCTACCACCACGTGCGCCTTGACCGGTCTGTGCGCTTCGCCAACCCCACCTCTTTCCTCGCTGCATCCAAGAACGTGGTCGACGAAGCCTGGCCGGGTGATGTCATCGGTCTGTTCGATACCGGGATCTTCAAGATCGGGGATACGCTGACCGAGGGTGCCCGTTTCCAGTTCCGCGGGATCCCCGCGTTCTCCCCGGAACTGTTCCGGGAATTGGCCAACCTGGACCCCATGCGCAGCAAACAGCTGGACAAGGGGATCCGCCAGCTCACGGACGAGGGCGTGGCCCAGTTGTTCACACAGACCCAGGGGAACAAGAAGATCGTTGGCACCGTGGGCGAGCTTCAATTCGAAGTGATCCGGTACCGGCTGGAGAACGAGTATGGCGCCAAGTGCACGTTCCACACCATACCGGCCTACAAGGCCTGTTGGCTGACCAGTGAGGATCCTCAGGTGTTGGACGAATTCTGCCGCATCAAGGCGGGACAGATCGTGCTGGACAAGGACGGGAATCGGGTCTTCATGGCCCCCTCCGCCTATATCCTGGACCTGGAGCGGCGGAACAATCCCGAGATCACCTTCCACACGACCAGCGAATTCAAGACCGCGCTGGCCGATACATGAAAGGGCCGTTGGTGCGGCCCTTCCTGTCATTCATTTCCGAGACGGTTACTTGGACGCCTCCTTCCAGACGGCATATTGCTCCGGCCGTAGGATCTCTCCCAGACGGGCATCCACATGGGCATCCATATTGGCATACTGAGCGGGCATGTCCGCTTGGCGAACCTCCTCCGGTTGCCCGTCGAAGCGTTGTTCGAGCGCATTGCTGTAACGCTCGACCTCCATGTACAACTCCTGGACCAGCTCACGCTGCTCCGGCGAGAGCTTCACTGTCCGATCGACCAGTTCCGTGTGGTCCTTGGCCTTGGCCATCATTTCCGGGGTGTCCGTCACCGAGACATCCTTCCCTTGCGCCATGGCCGTGAAGGTCAGGGCGACGAACGCGATCGTGATGAGCGGCTTCATCATGGTGGGTCAAATGCGTTTATCCGTATCAAAGATACGTCGTTCCATAGACGCGGACCAGCAGGCGAAGTTGCCTGAAGCGCAAGCGGGAACGATCGGCCCGTCGTTTGTTAAAAGGATCGTTAACGTTCCTTCCTCAACGCATCTGACGCTCCTACTTTTGATCGCATGACCCGTCCCTTGCTCATTGCATCGCTCGTCCTGATGGCCACACCGATCTGGTCCCAGGACCAACGCAAGATCACCGCCCGCATCCAGGGTGCTGAGAACGACACCATTTTCCTGGCCAATTACTATGGGAACAAGCTGTTCTATGCGGACACGGCCACGGCGAACGCGAAGGGAGCGGTCACCTTCGCGAGGCCCAAGGGCTACAAAGCGGGCGTTTATGCCATCGTGGTGCCCGGTCCGAAGTATTTCGAATTCATCCTGAACGAACCGGAGGTCGAACTGCACACCGCGTTGGAGGACCTTATGGGGCGGATGGTGGTGGACCGCAGCGAAGAGAACAAGCGGTTCTTCGCCTACATCAAATTCCTGAACCGGAAGAAGGCGGTGGGCGACAGTCTCCGAACACTCCTGGACAGCACGGACCTGGAGCCCCGGAAGGTGGCGCTGCGCGCTGATCTGGAAGAGTTGGACAATGAGGTCAAGGGCTATCAGAACGACCTGATCTCCAACGCACCGGACCTTTTCGTGAGCGAGATCGTGCGCATGAGCCTTCCGGCCGACCTGCCTCAGGTGAGGACCGCGGACGGAAAAGTGGACAGTGTGGCCTCCTATTACCAGTACCGCGCGCACTTCTGGGACAATGTGGACCTCAAGGATGAGCGGATCCTTGGAACACCCGTGTTCCAGAACAAGTTCGACGAGTATATCGGCAAGGTCGTCCCCCAGATACCGGACACCATCAACACACTGGCCGATGACATCATCCAACGGCTCTCGGGGAACAGGGAACTCTTCAAGTTCGCTGTGAACAATATCAGCTACAAGTACGAAACAAGCGACATCATGGGCATGGACGCAGTGTTCGTGCACATGGCCCAGACCTACTATTGCCCGAAGCCGGGAGAAAAGAGCAGGGCGTTCTGGATGGCCCAGGACAAGCTTGACAAATTGTGCGAACGTGCGGACAAACTGGCCCCCCTCGTGATCGGGGCACCGGCCACCGAATTGATCCTGACGGACAGTACCGAGGAGAATTGGATCTCCATGAACAAGCTTCCCAACGACTATATCGTGCTGGTCTTCTGGGACCCCCATTGCGGGCATTGCAAGAAGGAGATCCCTGCGCTCTACAAGAACTACGCGGAGAAGATGCGGGGCATGGGCATCGAAGTGTATGCCGTTGCAAAGGCAACGGACAGCCTCCTTTTCCGCGATTGGAAGAAGTTCATCGTGGAGAACGCTCTGGACTGGGTCAACGTCGGGCTCACCTGGCATGTCTATACCGAAGCGAAGAAACAGGCGTCCAAGTTCATCCCACGCTATACGACGCTGGCCAGTCTCAACTATTCGGAGACGTATGACGTGTACGCCACACCAAAACTCTTCCTGATCGGACCCGAGCGTACGATCGTCGGCAAACAGCTCACGCCGGAACAGATCGAGGACCTCGTGACACGACTGCGTGAACGGGACAAGCTTAGGCAGTAGCGCCGATCAGCGGCCCTCGGTCTCCGTGTTCCAGATCATCTCCGTGATGCTCTGGCCGTTCTTGAAGTAGTAGGTACCCCACTTCGCGATCACCTTGCTGTATTCATCGGCCTTGTTGCCGTTGACCACTACGCGACGGATGATCACCTTGTTCCCCTCGGTATAGCTTTCCTCGGTGACCCCTTGCGGGTATTCCTGGGCCAGCTTGCTGCGATTGTAGTCGGCGAAGTCCTTGGGCTGGTTGAGGGGTGTGCTCTGAATGCGTTCCCGCTCGGCAAGCCGCTGATCGGTGCTCCTTTCGGCCAGCTGCGAACTGCGCGTATAGGTGAGTTGCTTGTCCAGCGCCACCTTTTCCTGGTTGCCTTTCGCGATCGCATCCCCGCGTTGCTTCATGGCCTGCTGCCTTTCGGCCTGGGCGATGGCCTCCTCACGAGCATTCTCGTTCCGTTGGCGGCCAGCGCCCACCAGGTCAGCCTGCTGGCGTTGGATCGCTCCGGCCCGCGAGACCGCGTCATCAACGGCATCCTGATGGGCCTTGGAACGATCGGCCACCTGCCTCGCCAGACCGTCTTCCTGTTGCACTTTCGCCTGATACGCGTTCTCACGCTGCTCCTGCTCCAGGCGACGCCGTTCGGCTTCCGCTTTTTCAAGTGCATCCTTGTAGGCCGCCACGGCCTCGGCGTTCGCCAACCGCTGCTCCTCGCTTCCTTGATAAAGGGACTCACGGTCGCGCTCGTGCCGGTGCTTGATACGGATCCCACTGTCCCTGCGCTCCTGCGCTTCATCGGCATTGCTCCTCTCCTCCTCGCTCACGTCGTTCTTCAGCTTCTTGATCCGCTCGTACTTCTCGGCCTCTTCGCGGAGCTTGGCTTCACGCATGAACTGTTCCGCTTCCTGTTCCTTCCTGGTATCGATGGAGTTGCCCTTGTCCCGTGATGGAGGGGGTGTCTCCTCCTCCGTTCTGCGAACCGCAAGTTCGGCGGCCTCGCGGCGTTTCCTTTCCTCCGCGGCGAGCAGTTTGTCGATCTGCTCGATCCGGGAAGCCGGATAGGTCTCGTCGGGTTTCAGGTCCAAGGCCTGCGCGTAGAGCGACCGGGCATCCGTGTAGTTCTTGTCAGCGTAGGCCAGGTCGGCCTTGGCGATGGCATCATCGTATCGCGCCTGCAGGGCCTTGCCCGCATCCAGTCGGCGACGCTCGGCCTCGGCGGCCAGCCGGGCGGCCTCTGCGTCCGCTTCGGCTTTCCGCCGCCGTTCGGCTTCCGCCCGTCTTTGTTCCTCGGCGAGCCGCTCGGCCTCGGAACGGCGCTTTTCCATGTTCGCCAGGAGATCCTCGATCTCCGCCAATTTATCCTTGGGGTATTGCTCCTGAGGCTTGACGGAAAGTGCCTCCGTGTACTTGTCCCTCGCCTGGTCGTAGTCGTTCTGGCCCAAAGCCAGGTCGGCAGCGGCGATGAGTTCGCGATATTGCTGTTCGATCGCCTCTTGTTCGGCCCTGCGCTTGCGCTCCAACTCGTCCAGCCTTGCCTTCTCATCGGCTGCCTGCTGAGCGGCCAATCGGTCCGCCTCCGCCTGTCGCGCCATCTCACCGAGGATGGAGGAGATCTCGGCCAGCTTGTCCTTCGGATACTGCTCCTCAGGCTTTAGTGACGAAGCGTCCGAGTAGGCCGCCTTTGCCTGGTCATATTGTTTCGCCCCCATGGCCTTGTCGGCCTTGCTGATCAACTCCTTGTAGTGCGCCTCCCGCTCACGTTCCTCCCTTTCACGGCGCTCCCGCTCCGCCTGTTCCCGCGCCTGAGCGTCGAGCTTGGCCTCTATCTCCGCGATCCGTTCCTGAGGATGCCGTTCCGCCGGCTTCAGTTGGAGCGCATCCTTGTAATCGTTCAATGCAGCGGCCCATTGCTCATCCGCATATGACCTGTCCGCATTCGTGATCAGTTCGGCGAAGCGGGCCTCCAGTTCCGCCCTTTTCCTTTCCTCCTCCGCCTTACGCGCGATCTCCGCAAGCGCCGCATCGATCTCCGCGATCCGGTCCTTCGGATAGCGCTCGGCCGGCTTCAGACCCGAGGCGTCCTCGAACTTGGATCGGGCCCTGTCGAACTCCTCCTTCCGGAAGAACTCGTTGCCTTCATCAACGAGTGCTTGGTACTTCGCGTCCAGTTCCTTCTGACGACGTTCCTCCTCGGCCTTCTTCGCAAGTTCCTCCAGGCGCTTGTCGATCGCGGCCAACTGGTCCTTCGGGTACTTCTCGTCCTTCTTCAGGCCCAGCGCTTCGTTGTACTTCCCCTTTGCCTCGTCGTAGCGTTCCGCCTGGAATGCCGCATCGGCTGCATGGATGGCCGTATCGTACTTTTCCTGCAGTTCCCTGGCCTTGCGGTCCTCCTCGGCCTTCTTGGCCAGCTCCTCGAGCTTCTTGTCGATGGCCGCCAACTGGTCCTTCGGATACTTCTCGTCCGGCTTCAACCCGGACGCATCGGTGTACTTTGTCCGGGCCTGTTCGAAGTTCTCCGCTTTGAACGCGGCATCGGCGGCAGTAATGGCCGCCTGGTATTTGGCATCGAGCTCCCTCTGCTTGCGTTCCTCCTCCGCTTTTCTGGCCTGTTCCTCGAGCTTCTTGTCGATCTCGGCGATCCGGTCCTTCGGATATTTCTCATCCGGCTTCAGTCCCGAGGCATCGGTGTACTTCGTACGGGCTTCCTCGTACTTCTCGCTCTTGAAAGCCGCGTCACCGGCAGCGATCGCCCCGTCGTATTTCTGCTGGAGTTCCTTTGCCTTCCGTTCTTCCTCCGCCTTCTTCGCAAGGTCCGTCAGTATCCCCTCGATCTCCTTGATCTTCTGCTTGGGATAGGCCTCCTGGTCCTTCACGTCGGAAGCGCTCTGGTATTTGTTTCGCGCCCCCTCGAAGTCCTTCTTGCCGAAAAGCCCATCCGCCTCCTTGATCAATGCGGCGTATTGCTCGTTCTTCTTCTTCTCGCTCTCCTGGTCGTCCAGACGCATCCTGGCATCGCTCAGCTTGGCCGTGGCCACGGGTTCGTTCGGCTTGATCGCCAGAGCGCCGGAATACGCTTCCACGGCCTTCTTGAAATCCGACTCGTTCATGGCCGCATCACCCTGTTGCATGGCCTTCGCGAAATCCTCCTCCAGTCCGGCCTCCCGCTTCTTCTTGTCCTCGTACTCCTTCATCAACCGGGCGATCTCGTTGCGGATCTGCTCGGTGTAATCCAAGTCCCAGGTCACCTCTTTGGTGGACGGGTCGAACTTGGCCTTCCCGATCGGTTTGTCCAGCACGGCGAAGTCGATGCCCGGCAATTCGCTGAACAAGGTCATCTCGATGTTCATCCCATGACCGCCCACTCTTTCCTCCTCCGGGATGTTCCGCGTGTCGATCTGGATGTTCTTGCCCACCAGTCCCGACTTGCCGTACATGATCTTGTAGTCCGCACCGTAATCGAGGTTGAACTCGTACTTGCCGCTCGCATTGGTCACCACCTCCGTGAGCTTCGCACCGTTCTTGTAGACGACCACGTTCACCCCATCGAGCTTTTTGCCCGATGAATAGTCCTTCACCGTTCCGTACACGTACACATTGTCCACCTGGGCTTGGAGCCCTAGTGCGGTCAGGACCGATAGGCCGGCGATGAGCTTGCGGATCGTCTGCATTCCCCTCAGGGCCAGGGATATGGCATACCCATTCCCGCCGCCCGGAAAACACCGCAATTTACGACATCTTTGACCATCCCCCGGAACGTTACGATGGGCACGGTAAGCGTTTGGTCGCAGCGATCCTTCCCTGAAAAGGCGGATCTGGTGGTGGTCGGTGCGGGCATTGTCGGGCTCTTCACCGCCCTGTTCCACAAACGCCGTTTTCCTGCACATCGCGTGCTCCTGCTCGAACAGGGCGCCCTTCCGGACGGGGCTACCACGCGCAACGCCGGCTTCGCCTGCTTCGGCAGCCCGAGCGAACTGTTGGCCGACATCGCGGCCGAAGGCGAGGCCGTCGCCCTGGCCCGTGTGGAGGAACGCTGGCGCGGCCTGCGGGAATTGCGTACCGAACTGGGCGACGGGCCCATCGGGTTCATCCCTTGCGGAGGGAACGAGGTGTTCCTGCACGATGACCTGTACACCCGCACCGCCACAGGGTTCGATCATTTGAACGACCTGCTCAAGGGTATCTTCGGCAGGCCCGTATTCACATGGAAGGATGACCTCACCACCCGGATGGGTCTTCGGTTCGATCATCTTGCCCATACGGAACTTGAAGGCGCTCTGGATAGCGGTGGGTTGGCCACACGGTTGCTATCGCTCACTCGTGCTGGCTGTGTGGAGGTACGGACCCGCATCGCGGTAGAACGCCTGGAGGAAAGCGCCGACCGGATGATGGTCGAATGCGCGAACGGAGAACGGATCATGGCCGAACGTGTTGTAGTGGCCACGAACGGATGGGCCCGCCAGCTCCTACCGGACATTGACGTGCACCCTGCCCGGGGTCAGGTCCTGGTCACGGGACCACTACATGGCACGATCCCACAGGGCACCTTCCATGCGGAGGAGGGCTTCATCTATTTCAGGGATTTGGGCGATCGCATACTCCTTGGCGGTGCACGGAACCTGGACATCAGCGGAGAAACAACGCTGGACGATGCGACGACCCCGATGGTCCAGGAGCACCTGGAACGGTTCCTATCCGATCGTATCCTAACGGGCCACACCTATACGATCGAGCACCGCTGGAGCGGGACCATGGGATTCGGAACGGGGACGAAATCGCCCCTGGTGGAACGGATCTCCGACCGGGTGGTCGCTGCGGTCCGCCTCAGCGGAATGGGCGTGGCGATCGGGATCCGTGTAGCGCGAAAGGCGGCGGACCTGCTGGACGGTCGCGCTTGAACGAAGAGGGCCGGGGAACGCCCCGACCCTTCACCGGAGCCTCCCATCGGATTTGAACCGACGACCTGCTGATTACGAATCAGCTGCTCTACCGCTGAGCTAAGGAGGCATTGCCCACCGCGGCGCGACGGCCGCGAAGGGTTGCAAATGTACCGAACGGCACCGATCGGAACGCCGTCGGATCACCGCTTCACGAAGCGACCCACATCCCGTCCCTCCGTACACAACAAGAACGTGCCGGCGGCAAAGCCCGATACGTCGATCTGCCAGGTACCCCCGGGGGTGGCGGTGTACGTTGCCAGCTTCCGGCCCGCGGTGTCGATCACTTCATAGCGTTGTCCTGGCCGCAGGTGATCGACTTGCACCAGGTCCTCCGCGATCGTGGGGTGCACCTGCAACGCGGGGTGCTGCGTTCCGGCGATACCATTGGCCGCACGCAGGTCCAGGGCCAGATTGCCGGGAGCCACACCCACGGCCACCGACGTGATCTCGTTGCCATCGGGATCGAGCACGTGCAGATCGCCGGTCGTCGTGAAATCGGTGGTGGTGGCGTAGAGCACCTCGTTCACCGGATCGGCGATCAGCCCGTAGGAGGCCGGCGAGGTCGGCAATGTGTCGGCGACCTGCTCGGTGGTAAGGTCCCACCGCGCCAGGTGCCCGACGGCGTATTCCATGAAATAGATCTTCTCTCCGCCCAGCGCCGAAGCACCGCAGCCGGAGCTCAGGGCCACGTTCTGTGTGAAGAGCAGCTGCTCGCCGGCCGGGTCGACACGGCTGATGGAGCTACTGGTGAAGTCCTTGTTGTTCAGCACATACATGCCGGTGGGCGCGACCATGATGTGCTCGGGGTCGAGGCCGTCCGGACCGAGGTCGATCGATCCCATATAGCTCTGCGTTTGCAGATCGATAATGCCCACATAGCCAACGAGGTCGTCCCAATCGAAGGCGTTGTTCACCGCGAGATAGGCCTTGTCACCCAGCACCTCCACATCCTCCGCCGAGTGGATGAGCCCACCGGCCGGGTCGATGCTGTAGACCGGGTCGAGGGTCGTGGCATCGCGCACCTCGAAATAGTGGTCGAGCCCCCCGGACTCCCCTCGGGTGATCAGGACCTGGTCGTTCCAGAAGGCGAGTTTCCGGATGCCCGTGACGGCGGCCTGGCCCAGCAGCTGGTAGGTGTCGGGGTCGTACTTCAGCAGTTGGTCGTCGGCGGCCACGTAGATGGCTCCGTCGTGCACCTGCACGTCGGTTGCAAAGCGCGCGCCGGTGATGGTGGCCACCGTTTGATAGGTCATGCCCAGCGGGTCGTAGCTACCCAGCGTCACGGGCACCATCTGCATCTGCGTGTTGAAGTCGTAGTAGCCCTCGTTCAGCACAAGGACCTGGTGCACCTCCGTCTGCGCACGTGAGGAAGAAAGCAGTGCGAGGAGAGCGAACATGGAAAAGGAAGAACGGTACATGGTCATCGGATTTTTCCGCCTTCACCGGGCGGGGTTGAACATGGACCTTCGGGCGCGGAACGGCACCTGTACCGCAAGCGCCGCCTTTCTCCCGAAGGCAGGAACGATATGCGATGGCAGGTCTTCTGGCTCACCCCAACCCGGAACGCCTTCCCATCCCCCTTTCGGCGGACAGTGGCATCGGCCCCGGGATGGCAGGGGTTTACAGCTGCGGGAACAGCTCCCGGTTCGCACGGGATTCCCTTTTCGCCCGGCGGGGATACGCCGCGACCATCGCAGGGGGCGAAAGTAACGGTCCGCACGCGCCCGGTTATCTTGGCCGTCCATGGCCGACCCCCTGCACGAACTGCGGCCGATCGCCCTGGGCGACGCGGGCATCGTTGCGATCGCGCGTCTGCTGCGCGAAGTGTTCCCCGGGGCCCGACATTTCACCGAGGAGGTGTTGCGATGGCAGTATGTGGAGAACCCGGACGGGCAGGCCGTGGGCTACGACGCCTGGTCCGGGAACATGCTCGCGGCGCACTATGTCACCATCCCGTTGCGCGCGCAGGTGGAAGACCGCGAGGAGTTGGGCCTGCTCTCCCTGAACACCGCCACACACCCCGCGCACCAGGGCAAGGGCCTCTTCACACGTCTGGCGAACGCCACCTATGCCACCGCAGCGGAAAGGGGGTTTGGCTTCGTGGTGGGTGTGGCCAATACGAACAGCACGCACGGGTTCACTCACAAGCTTGGTTTTCAAGCCGTTGGCCCGCTTCCGGCACTCGTCGGCATCGGGAGGATCGCATTCAGCGAGGACCCGTCGCTCCCGGGATTCGCACCGGTGCACGATCCTGCAAAGCTGGCCTGGCGGCTCCGGCATCCCGCCTATCGCTACACACGCGCCGTGCAAAGCGGACGGACCTTCATACTTTCCCAAAGGACATTGAAGGGTGCGCGTTTCATCCTGGGCGTGGAGGGGGGCGGGCATGCTGCGGATGCGCTGCCGGAAGAACCCATGCCGCTGCTCAGGAGCTTCATCGGCCTTGACCCCGCCATCGACAGGCGACGATCCCTCTATGTGAACGTGCCGATGCGGTTCCGGCCCTCCCCATTGAACTTCATCTGGAAGGACCTCAGCGGCCGCGACCGGAAGTTGGAGGCGGGGCGTGTCCGGTTCCACGCCTTTGATTTCGACACGCTCTGATCACTTGCCGATCCGCACGGCCAAACCAAGGTCCACGTGGAACCCCGAAGCGGTGAGATGGCCATCGTAGTTGCTCAAGGACTCCTCCTGGCCGTTGTATTCGCTCTTTCGCAGCGGCAGATCGTAATAGGCATATTTCAGCCCGGCCTGCAAGCCGACATGACGCCCGAAGATGACGAGCACCCCGGTTCCGATACGTAGCTGTCCACCGCTCAGATAGATCGTCCTTGCATTCCCGCCGGAATAACGCTCTTCGATCTGCAAAGTGCCGATCCCTCCACCCAGGAGTAGTGTCCATGCGAAATGATCGGTGTTCACCAGGTAGAAACGGGGGGCCAGTCCGGCGATGAAGATCGCATTGCTCTTCGCCGCGCTGCTGTCCAGATACACCCCGGGCTCGAGATAGAGGCCCGCGCTAAGGACCTTGGCCACGCCGACCTGCAGATCGATCGGAAAGGTCCAGGATACAGCGCCATCATGCGTGGTGGACTCCTGGACCAGACCGAGGATGCCCAGGTATTGTTTCTCCACGTACGTGGTGGCGTGTAGGCCGAGGCTGCCCGATAGGCCAAGATGCACCGTACCCGCCTTGTTCACCTGGGCCGAGGTGACGACGCTCCAGAGAAGACCGACCAGCATCAGCCCCGAGCGCCGGACCAGTTCCGAGAGGATCCGCATTGCCGCAAGTTAAGCCGGCGCCGACCGGATCCTTCCGATCCTCGGAAAGCCACGCGGGGCATGTCGTGAACACGAACGCGGCAATGGCAAGGTCCACGCGGGCCGGTGTGCGTGGTGGCAAGCCGCTTGCCGGGACCTCGGTCCCATTTTCCACGATACAATGGTGGACGATCCTCGCATGGTACCCTACCTTTGTATCACCTGCAAGCGAACGGACCTGTGATGGACAACGGATCGACCCCTGCATCCCCTGAAGAGCGGGAGCCCGAAAAGGAGGGGAAGGAAGAGCGTTCCTATACCGAGTACGGCGAAAAGCTCCCCGACCTGGATCCGATGAAGGACCTGAACCTTCCGGAGAACTACCAGGAGGTGGTGCGTCGTTTCGAAAGGCTCCAAGGCGATCGGGCCATGGAGTTGTTGAACTGAGCACCCCGGAAAGGACCTGCACGAACGCACCCCGCCAAGCTGCGGGGTGCGTTGCTTTTGGCGTGGCCCGGTCCTAACTTCATCCCGTTCCTTTCATCCTAGAATCCCTACAGCGCCATGAAACTCTTCGATGCAAAACACATCAAGAACATCGCCCTTCTCGGGAGTCATGGATCCGGCAAGACCACGCTGGCCGAGACCATGCTCTTCGAGGCGGGCTTGATCACACGACGGGGTCGTGTGGAGGACAAGAACACCGTGAGCGACCATACCGATCTCGAACACGAGCGGGGCAGTTCCGTGCGATCGACCTGCCTGCACACCGAATGGCGCAACTACAAGATCAACATCATCGATACCCCGGGGCTCGACGACCTCGTCGGGGAGACGATCCCTGCGCTGCGTGTGGCCGACACATGCGTATTGCTGCTTGGCGCACAACATGGGGTCGAGGTAGGAACGGACCTTGTCTGGACCCACATGCAGCGCTACGACAGGCCGGTCATCATTGCCGTCAACCAGCTCGACCATCCCAATGCCGATTTCGATGTCACTGTCGCCCAGGCGAAGGAGCACTTCGGCGGGGCCGTCACCGTGATGCAGTATCCCGTGGAGCAGGGTGAGGGATTCCACCGCATCATCGATCTATTGAAGATGATGATGTACACCTTCAAGGACGACGGAGGCAAACCGGAGAAGGAGGCCATCCCCGAGAACGAACGGGAAAGGGCCGATGCATTGCACAAGGAACTGGTGGAGAAAGCGGCCGAGAACGACGAGACCCTGATGGAGCGCTATTTCGAGAAAGGAGAATTGGACGAGGACGAACTGCGCCAGGGGTTGAAAAAGGGGATGATGGAACGGTCGGTCTTCCCGGTGTTCTGCCTGAGCGCATTGCGCAACATGGGCAGCGGCCGCCTGATGGGTTTCATCGATAATGTGGCTCCGAGCGCCGTGGAAATGCCCCCGGCTCCGCTGGAGGACGGTGATGCGTTGCCGTGCAAGGCCGATGGACCACCGGTGCTTTTCACGTTCAAATCCATCCTCGAACCACGCACGGGCTGGATCACCCTGTTCAAGGTGATGAGCGGTGAAGTGAAGCCCGGCATGGAACTCGTGAACGACAACACCGGCTCCACCGAACGCATCGGGCAATTGTTCATCGTGGAGGGCAAGGAGCGGAAGCCAGTGGAAGCGCTGGAGGCCGGTGATATCGGTGCGACCTTGAAGTTGAAGGACACCGCCACCGCGCATACGCTCCACCCGCCCGGCCGCCCCGTAAAACTCAAGGCGATCGCGTTCCCGGAACCCCGGCTACGGCTCACCATCAAGGCAGCGGACAACAAACAGGAGGAGAAGCTGCATGCTGCCCTGCTGGAGATACAGAAAGAGGATCCGACCATCGTGCTACGATACATGCGCGAGTCGGCCCAGCAGGTCGTTGGTGGACAGGGTGAACTGCACCTCAACCTGTTGAAGTGGCGCCTTGAGCATGAGCACAAGGTGGATATCGAATTCGGTTCGCCTCGCATCCCCTATCGTGAGACGATCCGTCGTCCGGCAGAAGCCAGCTACCGGCATAAGAAGCAAACGGGCGGCGCCGGGCAGTTCGCCGAGGTGCACCTGCGTATCGAGCCGTGGAGCGCTGATGCGGCGGAACCCGCCGGCGTCAGCGTCCGGCACAAGGAGGAGCATGACCTCACCACGGGCGGCAAGCTCGTCTTCTACAATTGCATCGTCGGCGGGGTGATCGACAACAAGTTCATGCCCAGTATCCTGAAGGGTATCATGGAGAAGATGGAGCGGGGGCCATTGACCGGCTCTCCCGCCCGCGATGTGCGCGTCATGGTCCATGATGGTAAGATGCACACCGTGGACAGCAACGATATCAGCTTCAAGATCGCGGGCATGATGGCCTTCCGGGAGGCCTTCACGAACGCTGACCCACAACTCATGGAACCCGTGCAGGAGATCGAGGTCCGGGTCCCGGAGGAGTTGATGGGCGAGGTCATGACCGACCTACAGGGCAGACGAAGCGTGATCATGGGCGTGGAAGGCCAGGGACGCTTCCAGGTGATAAAGGCCCATACGCCCCTTGCGGAACTGGACCGGTACAGTACGACGCTCCGAAGCCTGACCCAAGGCCGTGGCACATATTCCGAACGGTTCCTTGCCTACCAGCCCGTGCCGCACGAACTGCAGCAGAAACTGGTGGGCGAACACAAGGAAGAAGCGATCACCATCTGAACCGATCGCATGGTCGATCTGTTGGATGCATGAGCGTGCTCATGGGCAGGAAGACGTATTGAACGAAATTTGCCTGAGCAGGCCCACCACCACGCCCTCCAACATCCGACCGATCATGGAAGAGTTCGACGTCATCGTCATCGGCGCAGGCCCGTCGGGCTGCGTAGCGGCGGCACTTCTGGCACGCGCGGGCAGGAAGGTCGTCGTGTTGGAGCGGTCCGTGTTCCCCCGGTTCGTCATCGGCGAAAGCCTCCTGCCAAGAAGCATGGAGCACTGGGACCGCACCGGTCTCCTCCCGGCGATCGAAGGGCAGGGGTATGCTCCGAAGCTCGGCGCCCGATTCCTGCGTGGCGATGAACGCATCGACCTACGGTTCTCTGAGAACTACACGGAAGGATGGACATGGACCTGGCAGGTACCTCGGGCACATTTCGACAAGGTGGTTGCGGATGCCACGGCCGAACAGGGTGCCACCATCCTGTATGGACATGCGGCCGAGCACGTTGATCTTGGCACCGGCGAGCGGGTCACGGTGAAGGCCGGGGGCCGCACGTTCACCGCACGCTTCATCATCGATTCCAGCGGCTATGGCGGGTCGTTGGTGAAGCTCCTCGGCCTTAGGGACGAGCGGATGAGCACCGGCCGGATAGCGACGTTCACGCATGTGCGCGAGACGGACCGGGACCGGTACCGCGACCCCATGCAGATCAGCTTCGAGATCCTGGACGTGGACCTCTGGTATTGGGTGATCCCCTTCTCCGATGGGACCACCTCGCTCGGCTTCGTCGGTGACGAGCGGCATTTCGCGCCGTTCCGGAGCGGCATTTCGCGCGGTGAAGCTTTCCGGAAGATGATCGAGCGTTCCGCCAACTTCCGCGAACGCACCCTCCCGCTCGAGCACCTATTCGAGCCCCATTACCTGACCGACTACACCCACTACAACGAGGAACTGCACGGGCACAACTACGTGCTCACGGGCAATTGCGCCGGATTCCTGGACCCGGTGTTCTCCAGCGGTGTCGCCCTTGCCACGGAATCGGGTCTGCTGGCCGCACAATTGGTGCAGCGGATCCTGGAAGGCGGAGCGGTGGATTGGGATGCGGAATATGGCTCCCACATCCGCCAGGGCGCTGCCGTGTTCGGATCTTACATCAAGGCCTGGTACAACGGCGATCTTCAAAGGATCTTCTTTTCCCCGCAGATCGACCAGAAGATCAAGGAGCAGATCATTTCGGTGCTGGCGGGCTATGTATGGGACCAGAAGAACCCCTTCGTGAAACGACACGACCACATTCTCCAGCAATTGGCAAGGATCGTGGAGCGCGAAGCCACCACCGGCACCAGCGAAAAGCTCGTCGCCGCCATCCAGGAAGGCCAGGATTGACCGGCCTACTGCGAAGGTTCGTCCCCTTCCTCCTGCTCCCTCCTGGGATAGGCATCGTTGGACCGATCGATATCGGCCAACCTCTGCGTCGGGTCGAGCACGACCCGCAGCGGCGGACCGGACCTTACAGGAAGGGCGAAGCTGTAGGTCGGATCCGTCCACTGCCAGGCGGGAAGGACAGTGAACCGGTAACCCTCACTGTCAGCTGATTTCGCGCCGAGTTCCAATGAGGTCGGGATGTGAAGGACCGTCATCTCACTATCGGGCCATAGAACGGCCACCTCCACCGGCATGATCATCTCCCCCAACCTTCGGATGATGATCCGGGTGCTGTCCCCAGCGGTCACAACGGTGTCGACCGCATGATCCACCGTGCGCGTGGTGTTCAGCCATTCATCGAAATACCAGGACAGGTCGAGGCCCGTGGTCTTCTCCAATGCGAGCTCCAGGTCCTCGGGCCGCGGGTGCTTGAAATGGCATGCGGAATAGTAGTTCCGAAGTCCGCGGTGCAACTCCCGATCACCGACCACGCAGCCCAGTTGTTGGAGGAACATCTCTCCGATGCTGTATGCGGTGATGCCATAGGCCCGGTTGGTCAGATAGTGATCGGCATGGAGGCGCATCGGCTCATGGTCCGGACGCCCCACCAAGGCGACGTAGTTCGCAAACGCGGATGCGTGCGGTGCGCCCTTCGCACCAAAGAGCGATCGCATGACCTCCTCGCCTGCGAACTCAGTGAAGCCCTCGTCCATCCAAGGGTAGTGGCTCTCATCGTTCGCCAACAGTCCGTAGAACCAACTGTGGATGCTCTCGTGCACGCTCACGCCCACGAGGCTGCCCAGCCGACGTTTACCGGAGATCAAGGTCAACATCGGGTACTCCATGCCCCCATCGCCACCTTGCACGAACGAATACACAGGCCATGGGTAGTGCCCGTAGGTGGTATCCATATACTGGAACGAGCGCACCATGTACGCGGGAAGCTGTTCCCAAACGGGCCGCAGGTCCGGTTCGTCCTTGAAGAAGAAACGGAGCAACGGTCCTTCAGGGACCTGGGCCGTGATCTGCGTGAACGCCCTGTCCGCCGCCCAAGCCACATCGTGTACCTGGTCGGCCTTGAAATGCCAGGTAAGCCGGCCCTGGCGATCGATCCGGCGGCGGGCGGGATCCACCCGTGCATAGCCGTGGCCGATGGAAGCCGGTTCCTGCAGCACGCCCGTGGCGGCCACGGTGAACGAACTGTCCAGTGTCACGTACAGGTCGAAATCCCCCCATTCCCCATAGAACTCGCGAGCGACGTACGGGTCGTTGTGCCAACCGCGGTCGTCATAAGCGCAGATCTTCGGATACCATTGGGTCATGCTGTAGGCCACGCCTTCCGCATTGTCGCGACCGCTGCGTCTTATTTGCACCGGTACTTGGCCTTCGAAGGTCATCACCAGTTCGGCCTTTGCGCCGGGCAGCACCGGTCGGGTCGGTCGGACGCGAAGGATGGTGCCCAGTTCTTCCAGACGGGCGGCCATCCCGTCCACGTCCACGGCACTGCATGACAGGCGACCCTGGTCCTGGGGAGACAATGCAGCGATCCGGCTGCCCACGCGCGGATCCGGATCAGGTATCGTCCGGGAACGCACATCCATTTCGCTGCCTGGCCGGAACGCGTTCGGATACAGGTGGAAGTAGAGGACATCGAGCGTATCCGGTCCATTGTTCGCGTAAGTGAGCTTCTCCGTGCCGTGGTAGCGATGGGTCCGCTCATCGAGTTCGACCGTCAACTGGCAACGGACATGTTGTTGCCACCGCGCACACTGCGCATCGCTGAGCAACGGGATCAATGTGAAGAGACCGGCCGCCAGCGCACCGGGCCGGTAGTTGACCGGGGACATGCGGCAAAGATGGCAACAAGAGTGCCGGGCGCCGCTCAGGAAAGGAGACGCTGCCGCAGGGCGAACTCCAATTGCCTGTTGGCCTCCATCAACTGCTGCTCCCGGACCTTCCGTTCCTCCTCCGCACGGATCTCCGCGTAGGCCTTGTTCACTGCTTCGATCAACTCCCCCGCGTCCCAGGGCTTGGCCATGTAGTGGGAGATGCCGCCCTGGTTCACCGCCGCGACCACCGCCTGAAGATCGGCGTAGCCGGTCATCAACATGCGCCGTACGCGTGGGAACCGCTCCCGGACCAGTCGGAGCAGTTCATCGCCCGGCGTGCCGGGCATGCGTTGGTCGGTGATCAGAACATCCACACGGTCCGTGGCCAGGAACGACCACGCCTCCTCCAGGCCGGAAGCCGTGAATACGTGAAAATGACGTCCGAATGCAGCGGCGAAGGCCTGACGATTGGGAGCGTCATCATCGACGAACAGGACCGTGGGGCGCTCTCCTTGCTTGGGAATGTCGAACATGCGGGTGGCCATGGGTTCCACAGGATTGGAAAACCTCCATACGGGATCGGACCCGCCCGGGTTACGTCCCCTTGGATAGACCTGTTGAAAAATTGTTAATAACTCAAAGTTGACTAGCTTTACCTCGGCGCGGGACCTTGTGGTCCTTCGCGGACCTTTTCAGTGACCTATGGACAACCTGGCCGATGCCCTGGCCAATACCGCGCGCGCGGATGACGGGACCTACCGACCGGAGATCCTCCGCCCGGACCGGACGGAAGAGTGCGCTCGCCTCGTCTCCCTGCTGACCGTACCCGGCATGCGTGTGCACGACACGTTGCACCAACAACTGCGTGAGTTGGTGCGCACCCTATCCCCGGACCGGTCCTTTTCGGAGGAAGACCTCGATCGCACGGCACGGGAACACCTCAAGGGCACCGACCCATCGGTGTATGGTGTCTGGGTCTACTACCCCTGGAGCTTGCAACTGGTGCACCTGCTGGACGAAGCCGAGTTCGCCATGGTGCGCACCGACAGGAACCGGAACAAGATCGACCGGGAGGAACAGCGGGAGCTCACCCGGAAGAAGGTCGGAGTGATCGGCCTTTCGGTGGGCCAATCGGTCGCCCTGACCATGACCTTGGAGCGGAGCTTCGGGGAGATCCGCCTGGCCGACTTCGACGACCTGGAGCTGAGCAATCTGAACCGGATCCGGACGGGTCTGCATGCCCTGGGCAACAACAAGGTGATCAACGTGGCCCGCGAGATCGCGGAGATCGACCCCTTTCTGAAGGTCGTTTGCTTCACCGAAGGCATCGATCGGGACAATATCAACGCATTCCTTACGGGCGGCGGAGATCTTGACATCCTGATCGAGGAATGCGACAGCGTGGACGTGAAGATCTATGCGCGCCAGCATGCGAAACGTCTTGGAATACCGGTCGTCATGGACACCAGCGACCGCGGGCTCGTTGATGTGGAGCGCTTCGACCTGGAACCGGACCGGGCAATTCTCCACGGGTTGATCGAGGACCTGGACCTTACCGTGATCGAGCGTCCGATGACGAATCTGGAGAAAATGCCCCTCCTCGGCAGGATGGTCGGGATGGAAACGCTCAGTGATCGGATGAAGCAGTCGTTACCTGAAGTTGGCAAGACATTGGTGACCTGGCCGCAGTTGGCCAGTGGGGTCGTTCTCGGTGGGTCGATCGTCGCGGAGGTCGCGCGCCGCGTGTTGCTTGGCATCCATCAACCATCCGGGAGATGGTGGAATGACATACTTCCCGGATCCGATACCAGCGCGAACTTGGACACGACCCGATCGCTCACCGAAAAATAAATCTGGAGCGAAAAGACATGGAAACCATCAAGCTCTACGCCTTTTCGGCACCGAAAGAGCCCAGGCTCTGCGACGAGTTCCTGCGAGAGCATAGGAAGGTGCTCGAAGACTTCGGCATCTCCCAGGTGACCACGAACAATGATCGCTGGACGAAGGACCCGAATACCTATGTGATCGTGGCCCTCCATCCCCAACAAGGAATGGTAGGGGGAATTCGGCTCCAGATCCAATCCGACGAGCCCCTACCCATGGAGGAAGCCTTGCGCAAGCTGGACCCGCGGATCGTCAATGTACTCCATGGCCTAAAGTCATACGGCAATGGCGAGGTCTGCGGACTCTGGAACGCCAATCGTTACGCGAACCATGGCATTCCGATCCTGCTGAGCAAAGCCGTTACAGCTATTTCGGTAATGGCCAATGCACGGCGCATGGTGTGCTTGGTGGCGCACTATACCCAAAGGCATCCCCGTAGGAACGGCTTTATTGTGATAGAAGGGGTCGGGGATACGGGAAAGTTCAGTTATCCGATCCCCAGCATCACAGCGATAGCGATGGTCAATCCGGACACGATGATCCTGGAACATGCCACGGACGAACAACGTCAGCAGATCTTCAGCCTGCGTCTGCGGCCTGAACAGGAACGTGTCGAATACTCCGGTGGTGAACCCATCCTGGTCCAATACGACCTGCGTGTCAATTCGAACGTGCTCGACCTGCATGCCTACCAGAGCATAAAGACCGAGCGCATGCGCTATAGCGCCTGAGCCGGCGAAACAATCCTTCGCGCATTCCCGTATCAGCCGGGCCATGCATGCAATGGTCCGCCTGGGCGTCCATGCCCTGACCATACTCCCCCTCGGGGCTGTCCATCAGGCCCAGGATACGATCACGTTCCCCGCGGAATCCGAACATCCAATAGGGAACCACTTCCAATTCCTGGAGGACAAGGAACGGCGTATGACCCTTGCCGAGGCGGTCTCGTCCGACCTGTATGCTCCTCTCGGTCAGGCCGTTCCGAACCTTGGGACATCGAACTCCGCATTCTGGGCGAGGGCCGTTATCAGAAATACCTCCGATGCTCAGCGTGACGTAATCCTATCGCTGCCTCATCCGGAGATCGACATGATCGACGTCTATGTACTAGAGAGTACCGGGCCATTCCATCTAGCACATGTCGGGCAAAGCGTTCCGGAAGGAAAAAGGATAGGGTCGGATCCAGAATTCACGTTCAGGCTTCCGATAGCACCGGATTCTGCGCGCACCATCCTGCTGCGAGCGGAGAGCAACAAACAATTGCAGCTTCCGCTTATTCTGACATCGGACGCACAGTTCGATCAGCACCGTGCTGGACGCAATCTCTTCCTCGGTGGGTATGTCGGCATCATGCTGGTCATGGCCCTATACAACCTGTTCGTCTTCTTCTCGTTCCGCGAACGGAGCTACTTCCTCTATGTTGTTTACATACTGCTGGTCTGCCTGACACAACTGGCATTCATCGGGATCGGCCCTTTCTATGTCTGGTCAGGCAGCGTTTGGATTTCGAGCAAGGCATCCTTGATCCTTACGCTCTTGACAGCGATGGCGGCAAGCGAATTCATCCGCTCCTTCCTGCGTACCGGAGACCATGTTCCGAAACTGGACAAGGCGATCCCCTATTTCTACGCCTTGTTCATTGCCAACATCGCGGTCTACGTGTTCCTCAGCCCAACAATGGGCTACAAGACCGCACAGGTGGCCTCGGGGATCTTTGCGTTCACCCTCCTCGGTATGATCCTATCCGTTTGGCGCAAAGGCGTCCGTCAAGCCGGTTTCATGTTGCTTGCCTGGAGTGCCTTCCTCACCGGGACCATGGTCTTCGTAATGAAGGACATGGGCATCCTTCCCTACAACGCGTTCACCATCTACACGATGCCCATCGGGTCCGCGATCGAGGGTGTGCTGCTCTCGTTCGGTCTGGCGGACCGGATCAACATCCTACGCCGTGAGAAGGAACGTTCCCAGGCCGAGGCACTGCGCATCTCCCGGGAGAACGAGCGCATCATTCGTGAACAGAACCTGATCCTCGATCAAAAGGTGAAGGAACGGACGCAGGAGCTCCAGGAATCGAACGAACACTTGAAGCGGACCCAGACGCAACTGGTGAACGCCGAGAAGATGGCCTCGCTCGGTCAGCTCACGGCCGGCATCGCCCACGAGATCAACAACCCGGTGAACTTCATCACCAGCAACATCCCACCCTTGCGCAGGAACCTGGGTGAGATGCTCGAAGTGCTCGGAGCCTACCGCGCGTTGGACGGCGAAGCGTCCGACGAGCAGCTCCAGGCGATCGCGGCGAAGGCCGACGAACTTGACCTCGACCTGTCCGTGGATGAGATCCAGGAGATCATCGCGAGCATTGAGGAGGGCGCGGAGCGCACCACGGAGATCGTTCGCGGGCTCCGCAACTTCAGTCGTCTCGATGAGGACAGCCTCAAGCCCGCCGATATCAACGAGAGCATCCGGTCGACCCTGACCGTCCTGGGCACCGAATTGCGGGACCATGTCGAGATCGACCTCGACCTCGAACCGCTGCCCCAGGTGGAATGCTTCCCGGGAAAGCTGAACCAGGTGTTCATGAACATGCTGAACAACTCCGTACAGGCCACCCGTGCACGCTATGGCGGCGAACGCAAAGGGAGGATCCGCGTACGGACCAGGGTGATCGACCAGGAGGTCAGTGTCGCCATCGAGGACGATGGGACCGGCATGACCCCGGAGGTGCTCGCCCGCATCTATGAGCCGTTCTTCACCACCAAGGACGTTGGTGAAGGCACCGGCCTCGGGCTAAGCATCGCCTATGGCATCATCGAGAAACACCATGGCCGGATCGATGTGGAGAGCACGCCGGGCAAAGGCACCGTGTTCCAGGTGATCCTGCCCCTGCGACAACCCTTGGCCGCACAGAAACGGGCCTAAGCCATGAAGAACGAACCGATCAAAGTGCTGTACGTGGATGACGAGGAGAGCAATCTCCGGTCGTTCAAGGCGAACTTCAGAAGGGATTTCGATGTGCACCTGGCCGCGTCCGCAAAAGAGGCCATGGAACTACTGTCCCGGGAACCGATGCACGTGGTGATCTCGGACCAGCGCATGCCGGGGGAGAACGGCGCCGAACTGCTCGCGCAGGTGAAGGACAAGCATCCCTCCGCGATACGCATGCTGCTGACGGGTTACGCCGACATCGAGGCCGTGATCGATGCCGTGAACCGTGGACGAATCTATGCGTACGCCACCAAACCCTGGGATCCGAGCGACCTGAAGCTGCGGATCCAACAGGCCTATGAAGTGTTCCGGCTTCGGGATGACAAGGAGCAGCTCCTCCGCCGCTACCAGCAGATCTTCGCCGCCTCCGGTGACCCCATCGTGATCGTCAACGAGGATGGCAGGATCATCGAAGTGAACCCGGCCCTGGAACAGCTGATCGGATCGGACCGCCAAGTGTTGATGCAAGGCGGCCTCACCGGCCTGATCAGTGACATAAACGACCTGCGCAAAGCCCTTCGCGGCCGACGCAAGGGCAAGTCGTTCCAGAACGTGGACCTGACCTTGAACACCCCGGACGGGCGTACCATCGACTGCCTGCTCACCGTTTCCCTGCTCGGCAACGCCGCCGACGGCAAGCGCCTGTACCAGACGATCATCAAGGACATCACCGATCGAAAACAGGAGGAGGAACGCCTCCGGAAGCTGAACCATGACCTCGATCGGCGTGTATCCGTACGGACGAAGCAACTGCTCGAAGCATTGGAGGACCTTGGGTCCTTCAGCTATACCGTGGCCCATGACCTGCGTTCTCCGCTGAAGAACATCCTGGCGCTCTCGGACCTGCAGTTGGACCAGTTCCCGGAACATGGTGAGGAACGCGACCTGGCAGACCGGATCCATCGCGGTGCCGAGCGTATGATCCAGCTGGTCGATGACCTCCTGCGTTTCGCCCAGACCAATACGCGCGAGCTTCAGCGCGAAGAGGTGGACATGCACCAACTGGTGGAGCATCTCATTTCCGAACTGCCCGTTGCCGGTCACGCACCCGCCCTGGTGAACACCATCGCCGAAGGTCGCGTGGTGAAGGTGGACCGCGCCATGATGAGCGTATTGCTGCAAAACCTCATCTCCAACGCCGTCAAGTTCACACGGACCGTTGACTCTCCGCGCGTGGAGATCGGACTCGAGGAGGAGGCCGATGGGCATCGCCTGTGGGTGAAGGACAACGGGGTCGGTTTCGACAACAGCGGCAGCAAGCTCGTCTTCGCCGCGTTCAAGCGGATGCATCGCACCGACCAGTTCGAAGGGAACGGGGTGGGTCTCGCGATCGTTCAGCGCATCGTGAACAAGCATGGCGGCGAGGTCTGGGCGGAAAGCCGCCCCGGACAAGGGACCACCATCCAGGTGCGCATCCCCGGAGCGGGCGCGGTGGAACAAGCCCTGCCTTTCGCCTCCTGACCAGTGAAACCCGGAGAGGCGGATCTGCGTAGGACGGAACAACTCTAGGCCTTTGATCGGACCGGACGACCGATCATACACCCATGAAGAACAGATACATCCTGCTGACCTGCCTGTCCCTCTCCGTGGGCAGTGCTGCGCTTGCACAAGGCCGCCGACTGGTCGACGAACGCGACCAGGCCCAAGGCTGGTACCTCCCCGTTCACGGCGAGGTGCTCGTCGATGGGAAACGGATCAATGATTACCGGATCGAACTCTTCAAGGACGGCGAGCGACTTGGGGAGGTCGCGGTGAAGAAGAACGGAAAGTTCGAACTCGATCTTGACATCGACAACACCTTCATGGTCCGCATCCACAAGGACGGGTACCAGGACAAACTGGTGCTGCTGGACACCTCGCTACCCGCCGACCTGGTCACTTATCCGGACTATGAATGCTTCGTGAGCCTCACGCCCGTCGAGGGCAACAGGACCGTGGATGCGTTCTACTCGGACTTCCCTTCGGCCATAGTCCGCTACAACGAGGAAATGGGCGGCTTCTACCACAGCGAACATTACCTCGAGCACATCCAGAACAAGTTGGCGGGGGTGGCCCAGGCCAGTTTCTGAAGCGACCACACCGGGGCCCACAACACGAAAGGCCTCACAGGTGAAGGGCGGTACCCCAAAAGGGGGCCGCCCTTCCCGTTCCGGCTCAAATGTGATCGTAATCCACCACGACCCGTGAGGATCGCGGATGCGACTGGCATGTCAACACGAACCCCTCCTCCACTTCCTGGTCTGTGAGGGCATAGTTCATCTCCATTTCCACCTGTCCCTCCATCACCTTCGCCTTGCAGGTGCAACAGACAGCGCCCTTGCAAGCGAAAGGCACGTCCAACCCGGCTTCGATGGCCGCATCCAGAATGGCCGGCCCCTTGGGCGATACCTCCACCCGCGTTTCCCGACCGTCGAGGATCACGACCACTTCGGAAGCTCCCTTGAGCTTTCCGTCCGTGGGAGGGACCTGCCTCCGCTCCTCCTTTACCGAGACCGGACTGGAGAAGAGTTCGATGTGGATGTGTTTCTTGTCCACCCCAAGTTTCTCCAGGGCCTCGCTGACGTTCACCATCATCTGTTCTGGTCCGCAGATGAAGAACTCGCGGTGCAGTGGATCGGTGACGAAACGCTGCATCAGCCGCACAGCCTTGTCCGTGGTGATCCGTCCGTTGAACAGCATGTCCTCATCGCGTCCCCGGCTCAGGATGTGGTGCACCTGCAGACGGTCACCATGGTGGGCCTTCAGATCGTCCAATTTGCGGCGGAAGATGATGCGGTCCACATCGCTGTTGCCGTAGAACAAGGTGAACCGGCTGCGCGGCTCTACACGCAACGTGGTCATCAGGATGCTCAGGATCGGTGTGATCCCGCTGCCGGCGGCGAAGGCGATGTAATGCTTCTCATGGGATGCCTCGAGCTGTGTGTGGAAGTTGCCCATCGGGGTCATGACCTCCAGCTCGTCGCCTGGCTTGAGGCTGTCGACCAGCAGGGTCGAGGCGCGTCCACTGTCCACCTTCTTCACCGCGATCCGGATCACGCCCTCCTCGAAGGGGCTGCTGCAGATGGAATAGGAGCGACGAAGCTCCTCCCCTTTCAACTGCAATTTCAGCGTGAGGTACTGACCATGAACGAAGTGGAAATCCTCCTTCAGCGCTTCAGGCACGGCCAGGCCGATCGACACCGCCTCGGGTGTTTCCCGGACCACGTCCATCACTTTCAACTTATGGAACCGTGCCATGGGCCGCATCGTCCTTTTGGAGCGGCCGCAAATTTAGTTTTTCAGGATCGACGCACTGTCCGAAGGGGATCGTGGCGGACCGGCAGCGCTGACCAGGATCAGGAGATGCACCGACCCTTGGCCTAATTTAGCGGCACAAGTACGGAAGCGATGACCGAAGTGAAGGACCTCGAAGCCCTCTTCCAGGCCAAGATCGATGCCGAGCAGAAGATCGAACCCAAGGACTGGATGCCGGAGAAATACCGGAAGAACCTGGTCCGCCAGGTGAGCCAGCACGCGCACAGCGAAGTGGTGGGCATGCTCCCCGAGGGCAATTGGATCACACGCGCCCCCAACCTGCGGCGAAAGGCCATCCTTCTTGCCAAGGTGCAGGATGAAGCCGGTCATGGGCTCTACCTGTACAGCGCATGCGAAACGCTCGGTGTCACGCGCGAAAGCACCATCGACGATCTCCTGAGCGGAAAGGCCAAGTACAGCAGCATCTTCAACTACCCCACGCTGACGTGGGCGGACATCGGTGCGATCGGTTGGCTGGTGGACGGCGCCGCGATCATGAACCAGGTGATGCTGACGCGCACGAGCTACGGCCCCTATGCCCGGGCCATGGTGCGCATCTGCAAGGAGGAGAGCTTCCACCAGCGCCAGGGCTATGAGATCATTGCCGTGCTGTCCAAGGGCACGCCGGAACAGAAGGATATGGCGCAGGATGCGCTGAACAGGTGGTGGTGGCCGAGCCTGATGATGTTCGGTCCGCACGACGGCGAGAGCGCCCATACCGCCGAGAGCATGAAGTGGAAGATCAAGCGCGAGAGCAACGACGAGCTTCGCCAGAAGTTCATCGACCGCACGGTGCAGCAGGCCGAGGTGATCGGCCTGAAGGTGCCGGATCCCGATCTGAAATGGAACGAGGAACGCGGCCATTACGACCACGGTGAGATCGACTGGAAGGAGTTCTGGAACGTGGTGGAAGGCAACGGCCCATGCAATCACGAACGCATGAAGGCGCGCATCGCGGCCCACGAGAACGGGCGCTGGGTGCGCGAGGCCGCGGTGGCATACGCCTCCAAGAAGGCCAGGAAAAAACAAGCCGCTTGATCGAATGACCCGTAGCGTCGGCACACCGGGTCGACCTACGCCAGGAACCCACCCGACATACAATGAGCGACAACCCCAACAACTGGCCTCTTTGGGAGGTCTTCATCCAAAGCAAGCGCGGCCTGGAGCACAAGCACGTAGGCAGTCTGCACGCCGCTGATGCGGAAATGGCCATCGAGAACGCACGCGACGTATACACCCGCCGCCAGGAAGGCAACAGCATCTGGGTGGTGGAGGCGGAGCACATCCATGCCTCGCGCCCCGAGGACGCCGAGAGCCTCTTCGACCCCGCCGACGACAAGGTGTACCGGCACCCCACGTTCTACACGATGCCCGAGGGGGCGAAGTACATCTGATACGGACGTTCACCATGAGCAACGCGCTGTTCACCTACACGCTCCGTCTCGCCGACGACCTGCTGGTGCTGAGCCATCGCCTGAGCGAATGGTGCGGCCATGGCCCGGTGCTGGAGGAGGACATCGCGCTGACGAACCGCGCGCTCGACCACCTGGGCGAGGCCCGCAACCTGTTGCAGTACGCCGGACAGGTCGAGGGGCAGGGCCGCAGCGATGACGACCTGGCCTTCCTGCGGAACGAAAGGCAGTACCGCAACGTGAAGCTCGTTGAACAGCCGAACGGCGACTACGCGCACACCATCGCGCGCAACTTCCTGTTCGACGCCTACCACCTGCCGCTGATGCATGCCCTGCTGAAGAGCAAGGATGATCAGCTCGTGGCCATCGCCGGCAAGGCGGTGAAGGAGGCCACCTACCACCTGCGCCACAGCAGCGAATGGATGGTCCGCTTCGGCGACGGCACCGACGAGAGCCACCAACGCGCGCAGACCGCCCTGGACGACCTATGGACCTTCACCGGTGAACTCTTCGTGGAGGACGACGTGCAAAAGGAATTGGAGAAGGCCGGCATCGCTCCGGCATCGGGTCCGATCAAGGCGGCTTTCGACAGCACCGTGAACGAAGTACTGAAGGAAGCCACGCTCAAGCGCCCAGAGGACGGCTTCATGGCCGAGGGTGGGCGCGATGGCCGGCACACCGAGCACCTGGGCTACATCCTGGCAGAGATGCAGTATCTGCAACGGGCGTATCCAGGAGCGGAGTGGTAAGGAGGATCACCGCAAAGGCGCGAAGAATGCAAAGCGCGTGCGCCATGTCCGATCCCTCCTTGGCGTGCGTTGCGTCATTGCGGTGAAAAGGACCCTATCATGATCACCAAGGAACGCATCCTCGAACTGCTCGACTATGTGAAGGACCCTGAGATCCCGGTGATCAACGTGCTGGAGCTGGGCGTGGTGCGCCAGGTGGAGGTGGGGCCCGACGGCAAGGTGATCGTCACCATCACCCCCACCTACACCGGCTGCCCGGCGATGGACGTCATGGCGGCCGACATCAGGAAGGAACTCCTGGAAGCCGGTGTGCCCACCGTGGAAGTGAAGCAGGTCCTGTCACCCGCGTGGACCACCGACTGGATCACGGAGGAGGGCAAGCGCAAGCTGAAGGAGTTCGGCATCGCACCACCGGAGAGGACCGCCGACATCCGCGCCTTGAAAGGTGCGGCGCCCGTCGTGGCCTGTCCGCATTGCGGCTCGACCGACACCGCGATGCTCTCCCCCTTCGGCAGCACGGCCTGCAAAGCGCTCTGGAAGTGCAACGCCTGCCAGGAACCGTTCGATCAGTTCAAGTGTTTGTGAACTTCGTACCATGCCCTACTCCAAGATCCACTTCTCCATCGCCGACGGCGTCGCCGTGATCACCCTGGCCCGTCCGGACAAGCTGAACAGCTTCGACCGGCAGATGGCGCTGGAGACCATCGACGCGCTGGACCAGGTGAAGGAGGATGCAAGCGTTCGTGCGGTGCTGTTGACGGGTGAGGGGCGGGCCTTCTGCGCTGGGCAGGACCTGGCCGAGGCGATCGCACCGGGTACTCGGATCGAGGAGATCCTCACGGCACAGTACAACCCGATCGTGCGCCGCATCCGCAACCTGCCCAAGCCCGTGGTGGCCGCGGTGAACGGCGTGGCGGCCGGCGCGGGGGCCAACATCGCCTATGCGTGCGACCTCACGCTGGCGGCCGAGAGCGCCAATTTCATCCAGAGCTTCATCCACATCGGCCTGATCCCGGACAGCGCCGGCACCTTCACCCTGCCGCGCCTGGTGGGCATGCAACGTGCGTTCGGACAGATGATCCTCGCACCCAAAGTGAACGCCAAGGAGGCCGAAGCGCTGGGCATGATCTGGAAGGCCGTGCCGGACGCCGAACTGATGCACGAAGCCACCTCTCTGGCACAGAAGCTCGCCACCATGCCCACCAAGGCCATCGCCCTGACCAAGGAGGCCTTGAACCGATCCCAGCACAACGACCTGGACGGGCAGCTGGACGTCGAACTGGAACTGCAGACCATCGCCGGGAACAGCCACGACTACAACGAGGGCGTGAAGGCCTTCCTGGAGAAACGGAAACCCGTCTACCGCGGTGAATAGGTCGTTGGGGTGAACCTGTTGCCTCGACCCTCGGGGTCGACCTGCGGTGTTCGGAACCGCGGATACACACGGATGGACACGGATGTTCGCATCCGCGACCCGTGCGGATCGCCCGAGGTGCTGATCATCTCGTTCTCTGATCTTCCGATCGCCTCCCCGATCTTCGTGCCCATGCCTTCGCCAACAGGCTTCGGCACGCAACGCATGGATGCAACGATGAACGTCGGTGTGATCGGTGCCGGCACCATGGGCAGCGGCATCGCCCAGGTCGCCGCGCAGGCCGGACATGAAGTGTGGCTGTTCGACACGCGGAAAGAGTCCGTGGGAAAGGCCATCGCTGCGCTACGGAAGGTCTTCGACCGGCTGGTCGAGAAGGGCAAGCTCACCAGGGAACAGGCCGATGCGCTGCTGGCCCGGATCCATCCGGCCGGCGACCTGAAGGAGCTCGCGAACTGCGGGCTTGTGATCGAGGCGATCGTGGAGGACCTGGCCGTGAAGAAGAAGGTGTTCACCGAACTGGAAGGGCTGGTCGCTCCGGATACCGTGCTGGCCACCAATACCTCTTCCCTCCCCGTGACCGCCATCGCAGCCGCATGCACCAAGCCGGAGCGCGTGATCGGTCTTCACTTCTTCAACCCCGCGCCGTTGCTACCCCTGGTGGAGGTCGTACCTGGTCTGGCCACGGACCCGGAACTCGCGGAACAGAGCGTTGACCGGATGCGGACCTGGGGCAAGGTGCCCGTGGTGGCCAAGGATACCCCCGGCTTCATCGTGAACCGGGTGGCGCGTCCCTTCTATGGTGAAGCGCTTCGCATCTATGAGGAAGGTCTCGCCGACATGGCCACGATCGACCACGCGATGCGCTCGGTCGGCGGCTTCAAGATGGGCCCCTTCGAGCTGATGGACCTGATCGGCAACGACGTCAACTTCACGGTGACGAGGACAGTATTCGAGGCCTTTTTCTACGACCCACGCTATCGCCCCAGCCTTACGCAACAACGGATGGTGGAGGCCGGGCGGACCGGGCGCAAGAGCGGTCGGGGCTACTATCGCTACGACACCGAAGAGCGACCCGCACCCAAGGATGACCCTGAACTGTTGGAGAAGATCTGGTGGCGGATCACAGTGATGCTGATCAACGAAGCCGCCGACGCCCTATACCTGAGGATCGCGAGCCGGGACGACCTTGAACTGGCCATGACCAAAGGCGTGAACTATCCGAAAGGTCTGCTGGCCTGGGCCGATGCGCTCGGGATCGACCATTGCCTCCGTTCATTGGCATTGCTCCAGGACGAATACGGCGAGGAACGTTACAGACCCTCTCCCCTTCTTCGGAACATGGTGAAGGACGGTGGAAGCTTCCATTGATGCGTCATCTATTTTCCATGGAAAATAATTATACATCTTTGCACCCGAAAAAGCCCGAAACAACACAAGAATGAAGACCCTGACCCCTTGGACGGCCCATGTGGCCGCCGCGCTGTTCCTCGCCGCCTGCGCCAACGCCCCTCAGGATGCACAGGAAGCGACCTCCACGCCCGATGGAGCGCCCGCCACCCCGGCCTTGTCCTCGACCTACACCGTGAACCCCGAAAAGAGCACCGTGCTCTGGACCGGTATCATGCTCGGGGTGAAAGAGCATCATGGCCGGCTGAACGTGAAGGAGGGCTCGTTGGCATTGGTCGATGGCAAAGTGACCGGTGGCAAGGTGGTCGTGGACATGACCACGATCGCACCGACGGATTCTGCCTACACCGCTGAGCAGACCAAGGAGAAGCTCGTGAAGCACCTCGGCTCCCCCGACTTCTTTGACGTGTCGACCTATCCCATGGCCTCCGCAGTGCTGAAGCCCGGTGCCGATGGCGAGCCCATGGTGGAACTGCACATCCGCGACCATGCGGCCATGGTGCCCCTGCGGAACGTCCAGATCAATCCGCAGGAGGGTGGTCTGCTCGAAGCCTCTGCGGAACTGACCTTCAACAGGAAGGAATTCGGCGTCTCCTTCGACATGCCGATGAAGGACCTGGTGATCAGCAACGACGTGACCCTGCAGGTGATGATCAGCGCGCTGGCGAACTGACAACGATCAGCGATCGAACGTATGCAAGGGGAGGCCGTGCGGCCTCCCCTTCCTTTTCGACCACCTGCTCACTCGAGCATCAGGAAGCGGTTCATGGGGCGCATTGCCGCATAGTAGTCCATGAAGGTCTCCACAAGTCCCGGGTCCGTCACCTTCCCGGCTGGTAGCTCAGCTCCGTAATAGAACTGCTTGTTGTACAGGAGCGGTTCCTGGTCGGCGGCCTTTCTGAATTCCTTCGGAAGCACCTTGTTCTTCTCACCGAGCACCTCTCCGAACGCACGTGCGAACCCGGGAGCCTGATGGAGTGTTCGGAACTTCCTCGGATCGGCAGCGATATGCTCACGTATCCTTTGCAGATCCTCCTTTTCCGGCATGTACCGGCCGCCATAGACCCGGATCGCCTCCGGCCCGATCTCGAAATAGATGCCGGGGATCCCATGGTCCATTCGTCCCTTGGGTGAGATGATCGCCGCACGGCTCAGCTTGTAGGGCGTCTTGTCCTTGCTGAACCGGATGTCGCGGTTGATCCGGAAGATGGCGTCCTTGGGTTCGATGTTCACATCCTTGTCCACCGCATGTATGCGACGGATCATCTCGGCCACGAACTCCTCAAAGGGTTTCTTGACGGACCGCTCATAGCGTGTCCGGTTCGCGTTGAACCACTCCTTGTTGTTGTTGGCCGCGAGGTCCTTGAAGAAGCGGTTGAAGTCAGGAGCGAACCAGGCCATCTGCACTAATTTGCTGCCAAGATACCCTGCACATGGCCGGCCGCACCCCCTCGAACGAACCTCAGCTCTTCACCCTGGCCCATGTGCTCAAGGTGGACACCCCGATCGGCAGGATATGGGTGGAAAGCGATGGAGAGCTAATCACACGGACGTCCTATTCCGCCTTGCGCGGGCGTGGCGGAAGACCTCCAAAAGTATTGACCGATGCGGCCCGGCAAATGGAACAGTACTTCCGCAGGCGCAGGAAGCATTTCGAACTGCCGTTGCAGCAATTGGGCACCCGGTTCCAACGGATGGTGTGGAACTCGATCGACGACATTCCGTTCGGTACGACCCGCACCTATGGCCAGATCGGCGCGGAGATCGGTGGGCGCGCCATCGCGCGCACCGTCGGACAGGCCTGTGGCAGCAATCCCCTACCGCTTCTCGTACCCTGCCATCGCGTGATCGCCGCGGATGGGCTCCTGACCGGATATGTGGGCGGATTGTGGCGCAAGCACTGGCTCCTTCAGCACGAAGGTGCGCTCCCCAAGGACCTGTTCACCAAGTGATCCGGAGGAGGTCCGCTTCGGCTTAACATCTTTTTGATCGCGTTCTGATGCCCGGTGGTCCGTGCCGGTAATTTTGCCGCCGCAGAGACAGCCCGCATGGACATTCGTATCGATCAACTGACCAAGCGATTCGGGCCACAGACCGCGGTCGATGCCATCACCTTCACGGTGCGGACCGGCGAGGTGCTCGGGTTCCTGGGTCCGAACGGGGCCGGGAAATCCACCACGATGAAGATGATCTGCGGTCTGTTGGCTCCGGACCGTGGCACGATCGAGGTGGGTGGCCGGTCGGTGTTGGACGATCCCGGGTCCGTTCGGCGTCACATCGGCTACCTCCCGGAGAACAACCCCTTGTACGAGGACATGCCCGTGCTCGACTTCCTGCGGTTCACCGCCAAGGTGCAGGGGGTCGACCGTGGAAGGACCGACGAGCGCATCCGGGAAATGGTGGATGTCTGCGGTCTGGACCCCGAGAAGCACAAGCGCATCGGAGAGTTGAGCAAGGGCTACCGCCAGCGCGTCGGGCTCGCCCAGGCGATGGTGCACGATCCGGAGGTGTTGATCCTGGACGAGCCTACCAGCGGACTGGATCCGAACCAGATCGTGGAGATCCGTGAGCTGATCAAGGAAGTGGGCCGCGCGAAGACCGTCATTTTCAGCACACACATCCTGCCCGAGGTGGAGGCCACCTGCGACCGGATATTGATCATCAACAAGGGGCGCATCGTGGCGGACGGCTCACCTGAGCAGCTCCGCCAGCAGGCGCAGGGGAAGGCCCTTCTGCGCGTTCGGATCGAGGACGGCGCAAGCGATGCGGTGCAAAAGGCGCTCGGTGTGTTGCCTGGGGTGACCCTGGCGGATGTCGTGGTGGGGGCACAGGACCGTTTCGACCTGCAATGTGAGGCCCCCGATGGGGTCGCTCGTGAGGTGTTCCGCCTTTGTGTGGACCGTGGCTGGACGCTTACCGAGCTGCGCTCCATGGGATCCAGCCTGGAGGATGTTTTCCGCGACCTGACCCTGAACTGAGGACCGATGAGGAAGACCTGGACCATCGCCCTGAAAGAGCTGGCATCCTTCTTCGATTCATTGATCGCCTACATCCTGCTCGTGGTCTTTCTTGGGCTCAGCGGATTCTTCACCTGGCTCTACGGTACGGACGTCTTCATGCGCGGCCAGGCGGACCTGAGCGCATTCTTCAACATCGCCTATTGGACGCTGTTCTTCTTCATACCGGCGCTGACGATGCGATCGCTCGCCGAAGAGCGCAGGAGCGGCACGCTGGACCTGCTGTTGACGAAGGCCCTGACCGACCAACAGGTGGTCCTTGGCAAATTCCTGGCGAGCCTGCTGCTCATCGCGGTGGCGTTGCTGTGTTCCCTGCCCTACTATTTCACGATCGCCAGCATCGGGAACATCGACCATGGAGCGGTGATCGGCGGATACATGGCGCTTCTGCTCATGAGCGCGGCCTACACCGGCATCGGCATCTATGCGAGCAGCATCACCAACAACCAGATCGTGGCCTTCCTTCTGGCGCTGATGATCGGATCGCTCTTTCACATCCTGTTCCAAGTGATGGCCTCCAACTTCACGGGAACGATCGGAAGTGTGCTGGACTTCCTCAGTACGGGTCAGCACTTCGACTCGATGTCCCGCGGGGTGGTGGACAGTCGTGATGTGATCTACTTCCTGAGCATCGCCCTCGCCGGCCTGGTGATGGCCGAATTCAACCTGGCGAAACGCTCGTTCACTGGCAAATGATGTCGCGACCATGAGATCCCGGCAACAGGTCGTCCGCCTCGCACTTCTTTTCACCACAGCACTGGTGCTGGTCAACGTGCTCGGCACGCGCTATCGCATACGCTGGGACCTGACCAGTGACAAGCGCTACACCCTGAGCAAGGCGACGCTCGAGATGCTTGACGAGCTGCCGGAGGCGGTGACCGTTTCGGCCTATTTCACCGAAGACCTGCCACCGGACCTGGCGGTGACCCGCGATGAGTTCCAGGACCTGCTGATCGAATATGCGCAGCGCTCCCAGGGCAGAGTGGTGTACGAGTTCGTCGACCCCAACAGTGCGGACTCGCTGGAACAGCAGGCACTACAGAACGGCATTCGCCCGCTCCTGGTGAACACCCGTGAAAAGGACAAGGCCCAGCAGATGAAGGCATACATGGGTGCCGTGGTGCGCATGGGTGACCAGACGGCATCGATCCCCGTCGTGCAGCGCGGTTCAGCGCTGGAATGGGAGCTCAGTTCGCGCATCAAACAGGTGAGCGTGACGGACAAGCCCACGGTGGGCATCCTGCAAGGCCATGGTGAGCCCTCGGTGAACGAACTGGGGCAATTCGAACTCGGATTGAGCGTGCTCTACAACATCGAACCGATGGCGATCTATGACACGCTGCCGATCCATGGACGGTTCAACACGATCGTGATCATCGATCCGAAGGACACCATCCCGCCCGCACAGCTCCAGCGTCTGGAGGGGTTCATGGCCAAGGGTCATGGGGTCGTGCTCGCATGTTCCGAAGTGCAGAGCGACCTGCAGAACTCCCCCACTGCCGAGATCAAGGATGCCGGCCTGAACGCATGGCTGCAACGGTTCGGCGTGCGGTTCACCCCGAAGGTGATCACGGATGCCAGTTGCGGACAGGTGCAGGTGATGCAACGTCGCGGCTTCTTCAACATGCAGACGGCCATCGCGTTCCCGTATTTCCCACTGATCACGCACTTCGCGGACCACCCGGCGAGTGCCGGTCTTGACGCGGTGGTGTTCCAGTTCGCCACACCCATCGAGACCACCGGTGACAGCGCCTACACCATCACCCCCCTGTTGACGACCTCGGACAAGAGCAACGCGCTTGCGTCCCCGGTGTACATCGACATCCAGAAGCAATGGACCGACGCGGACTTCCCGATGGGGGAACAGACCATGGGCGTGGCTCTGGAGGGTCCCTTCGGCGGTGGTCCCGGGGCGAAGATGGTGGTGTTCAGCAATGGCAACTTCGCCGTCAACGGCCAGGGACAGGACCAATTGAACCCGGACAATGTGAACCTGCTGGTGAACGCCGTGGACTGGGTCACCGACAGGACCGGGCTCATCGAACTGCGGAACAAGGGCGTCGACTACCGTCCGCTGGACGAGCTGTCCGATGCTAAGCGGACCTCCCTGAAGTGGTTGAACCTCCTGCTGCCCATCGCGCTCGTGATCGGGATCGGGCTGGTACGCGCGAACTGGCGTCGCCGCCAACGCAATGAACGCATGACGCCGGGCCATGTGGAATAGATCCAGCACGAAGGCATTGATGATCGTGGTGGCGGTGCTGGCCATCATCTATGCCGTATCCTTCCTCTGGAGCCCGCGAGCGCGTGTCCGCACGTTCCGTGATACCGTGATCACGCTCGATACCGCCGCGGTCACTTCCTTCACCCTCAGCCCTCCGAGCACGGGCCATCAGGAACTGCTCTTCAAACGGGACGATCATGGCTGGACGATGACCTACGATGGCCACGTTTTCTCCGCGGACCAGGAGAAGGTCCGTGAATTCCTTGCCCCGTTCGTTCGCATGCGCCCGAAGCGGATGGTGGGTGGCCTGGACCTGGTACGCGATCGCTATGGCTTCGTGGACAGTGCGCGGACCGACCTCCATTTCGACCTGGTGAACGGTGTCCAGGAAAGCCTGAACATCGGTCGCAATACGTTCTCGCCCGGCGATGTGGGCATGTGGTCCTATGTGAACCTGGACGGCGACAGGGACGTATTCGCCGTGGAGAGCACGACTTCCATGCTGGCCGCACAGGTCCCCAACGAATGGCGGCCACGGACGCTAGTGAGCGGAGACCCTTCGGACTTCCAAAAGCTGACCTTCCGCTCAAGCACCGATACCAGTTACGTACTGGAGCGCGACAGCACCGTATGGACGGTCGATGGCGCACCGGCCGACGAGGGGAAAGTGAGTTCGTACCTCTCCGGCCTCGCGCGTGCAAAGGCGCAGAGCTTCGCCGACACCGTGGACGTCTCCGGACGCACTCCGACGCATCAACTCGAGCTCATCGACCGTTCACGGCCCGATCCGATCGAGGTGAACGTGTATCCCACCGTGGGCGGATTCGTAGTGACCAGCAGTCTGAATCCGGGCAACGTCATGCACTTCGACATGACCCGGGAGCTGCCGCGGATGTTCCGCAGCCGGTCCTATTGGACGCCCTGAGCCGAGTCGCCAACAAGGCGCTGTCGGCTCTGCGCCCATCGCGATCCGCATGAGTGACGTTCCTGCTCTTCACCTTTGCACCGGCGACCGGTCCGGTCCCCGTCCCATCCACCGTGCATGCGCCCCATCCGCATCCTTCCCCAGCCGGACGACAGCACGTGCGGACCCACGGCCCTGCATGCCGTCTACGGTTACTTGGGACTGGACCTTTCGCTCGACCGGGTGATCCGCGAAGTGCACCACCTTGAGGACGGCGGCACCCTCGCCGTATACCTGGGGCTGCACGCCTTGAAGAACGGTTTCCAAGCGCGCATTCACAGCTACAACCTCCGGGTGTTCGACCCCTCCTGGGATGGGATCCCCACCGAAGAACTACGGGCCAAACTGCTGGCCCAATTGCGTGTCAAGGATGGCAAAAAGCTGCGCACGGCCAGCCTGGCCTATTCCCGGTTCCTCAAGCTGGGTGGCGAGATCCGGTTCGATGACCCGACCCCGGCACTTTTCCGGGGGTATTTCCAAGCCGGACTTCCCGTGCTGGCCGGACTGAGCGCCACATACTTGTACCGAAGCAGGCGCGAACGGACGAACGATCGGGGGCAGAGCGTATTTGATGACCTGAAAGGTCGACCGATGGGTCACTTCGTGGTGCTTGGGGGGATGGATGGCGACCAGGTGCTCATCGCCGATCCGTATCGCGACAATCCGTACAGCGCCGACCATCGCTATCAGGTACACGTGGGTCGACTCATCAATTCGATCATGCTCGGTATCGTGACCTACGATGCCAACATCCTTGTGATCTCCAGAGGAACATCGCTGCCATGAGGAAGATCATCGTGCTGCACGACCCCCGGGAATGGGTCTTCGACATAAAGGATGTGGAGGTGATCTCCTCGCAAGCCTACCTCACGGACCCTCGGTTCGCGGAAGGCGGCAAGGCGCGTGTGTTCAACCTCGCCAACAGCTACACCTATCAAAGCCGGGGGTACTATGTCAGCCTGCTGGCTGAAGCCCGTGGCCAAAAAGTGATCCCGGACGCCAAAACGATCATCGATCTAAGGTCGCCAAGCCTGGTGAAAGTCCTCTCCCGCGACCTTGAGGGATCGATCCAACAGCACCTGGCCCACAAGACCAAGGACCGGTTCGAACTGAGCATCTACTTCGGCCGCAATGTGAACCGCCGGTACGACCGGCTGGCCCGTGAGCTGTACAAGGTGTTCCAGGCCCCCCTGCTGCGGGCCCGCTTCGGCCGGAACGCGGAGCACTGGGAGCTCCGGTCCGTTCGACCTATTCCATACAACGAGATCCCCGACGAGCACCTGCCGTACCTGCGCAGGTTCGCTGTGGAGTACTTCGCGAAGAAGCGGTACGACAGGGCACGCACGGACCGAAGCCGATATGACCTGGCCATCCTGGTGAACCCCGAGGACAAGGCAGCACCGTCGAACAAGCGGGCCATCGTCCTGTTCCGGCAGGCCGCCGAACGCATGGGGTTCGCGGTGGACATCCTGGGGCCGAACGACATCGATCGTGTCGGCGAATACGATGCCCTGCTCATCCGAGAGAACACCCGTGTGAACGACCACACTTATCGCTTCGCAAGGAAAGCCCAAAGCGAAGGATTGGCGGTCATCGATGCGCCGGACTCCATACTGAAATGCAACAACAAGGTCTTCCTCGCGGAAGTGATGACCGCGGCGAGCGTTCCTGCTCCGCGCACTCTGGTGGTGCATTCTGAGAACCGGAACGAGGTGGTCGAACGCTTCGGGCTCCCCGTGGTCCTGAAGCTTCCTGATAGCACCTTCAGCATGGGCGTTGTGAAGGCCAGAACGGCGGAGGAACTGCGCAACGAACTCGACAAGGTGCTTGATGTGTCCGACCTGGTCATCGCGCAGGAGTACATGCCGAGTGATTTCGACTGGCGCATCGGCGTGCTCGACGGACGGCCGCTCTATGCTTGCCAATATTTCATGGCGCGCGGACACTGGCAGATCTACAACTGGAGCAGCAGCACCAAGAGGGACCGGACCGGAGATTTCAAGACGATGCCCGTGGACCAGGCACCGCAGGCGATCGTGGACGCCGCGCTGCAGGCCGTGCTGGCGATCGTGGGGCCAAAGGGGCTGTTCGGTGTCGATATCAAGGAGGTCGGAGGCAGACCCTACGTGATCGAGGTGAACGAATGTCCGAACATCGACCACGGCGTGGAGGACGAGGTGATGGGACCCGCTCTGTACGAGGCCGTCATCGGATCACTGCTCAAGGACATCGAACGCAAGATCGGCATCAGCACATGAGCGAACGAAGGAAATACCGACTGTTCGAGGTCACCGGTATCGAGCTGGAATACATGGTGGTGGAACGTGGCACGCTCCGGGTGCTCCCCATGGTGGACCGGCTTTTCAAGGACGTCGCCGGTCGCGTGGTCAGTGATGTGGCGCGCGGAGCTATCGAATGGAGCAATGAATTGGTGAGCCATGTGCTCGAGCTTAAGACCGCACGGCCGACAGGACGCATCGCGAGCGCAGGGCCGGCCTTCGCCCGCGAAGTGCACTACATAAATGCGGCCTTGGAAAAGCACAATGCGATGCTCCTGCCCACGGCCGCGCATCCGCTCATGGACCCGTACACCGAGACGGTGATCTGGCCGCATGCACACAACGAGGTCTACGCGCTCTACAACAGCATCTTCGACTGCCGGGGGCATGGCTGGAGCAACCTGCAAAGCACGCACCTGAACCTTCCGTTCGCGAACGATGAGGAGTTCGGAAAGCTGCACGCCGCCGTCCGACTGGTATTGCCGCTCATTCCCGCCCTGGCGGCCAGTTCGCCGATCCTGGACGGCAGGCCGACCGGATACATGGACAGCCGCATGGAGGCCTATCTGCATCATCAGGAACGACTTCCGGAGCTGATGGGCTCCCTGATCCCCGAAGCCGTGTTCTCCCAGGAGGAATACTACCGCGTGGTCTTCGATCCGATCGGCAGAGCGCTGGCCCCGTTCGACACTGCGCATGTCATGGACCATCATTTCGCCAACTCCAGGGGTGCGATCGCCCGGTTCGACCGGGGCGCCATCGAATTGCGGGTGATCGATATCCAGGAATGTCCTGCCGCGGACCTGGCCATCGCGGAACTGATCGTGGCGGTGGTCAAGGCGCTGGTGAACGGTCGTTGGGTGAGCACCTATCTTCAACGGGCCTGGCACGAAGCGGACCTGCTCGCGGTGTTCATGCGGACGATCAAGGATGCGGGCAAGGCCGTGATCCCCCATAAGGATTTCCTCGTGATGTTCGGTGTTATGGATGCCGATCGCATGCCCGCGCAGAAGCTGTGGGAGCACCTTTTCCGGGAGCTGGGCGGTCAGCTCAGCCCCGGCGCGCGAAAGGTGATCGCGCATATACTGGAGCATGGCAGCCTGGCCCAGCGCATCATGAAGCGGGTCGGCAGGGCCCCTTCACGAGAAGGGATCATCAAGGTCTATGCACGCCTGGCGGACCACCTGGAACGCAATGAGCCCTTTGCATGACGCTGCTCCTGCTGACCTGTGAGCACGGCGGTCATGACGTCCCCTCCGCATACCGGCATTTGTTCCTAGGAAGGAAGGAATTGCTCCGATCGCATCGGGGTTGGGATCCCGGTGCGCTTGGCCTGTACAGGGCATTGCGACACCATGCAGCCGGTGCGTTCCATTCCACGACCACGCGGCTCCTCGTCGAATTGAACCGATCACCCCATCATCCACGCCTGTTCTCCGACATGACGAGGTCACTGCCCCCGAGCATCCGGGCATCGATCCTTCGGGATCACTATGACCCTTACAGGCGACAGGTCGCGGAATTCATCGATGGGCACATACGACACGGCGAACGGGTCCTCCACATCTCCGTTCATTCGTTCACGCCCGTTCTTCACGGCGTTGCACGCGTGATGGATATCGGGCTGCTCTATGACCCGTCGCGCCGCACGGAGGCCCGGTTCGGGCAACATTGGGCGGAAGCGATCCGCGACCAATGCCCGGGGCTCCGCGTCCGGATGAACGCACCGTACAGGGGTATCTCGGACGGCTTGACCACGGCACTTCGTCGCAAGTATCGCCACCGCTACGTCGGAATGGAACTGGAAGTGAACCAGGAACACACGGTGCAGGGCGGAGCGCGAATGAGCGCGGCCATCACCGAATGCCTCGATCGATCCCTCCAGGAGGTCCTGGCCTCCTTCTGACGCGGGTCCTGGGCGATCATCCATCCCTTTTCGGAGCCAGTGGAAGGCGACCGGTCGAATGTCCCGAACCATGGCACGTTGAACGCGTAACCCCGAAGAACGATCCCCGCTGCCATGGATCCGCGACTCGTTCTTCCCCTCCTGCTCTTCCCGACCTTTTGCCCGGCGCAATCCGACCTCGTGCACTACTGGCCCCTGGACGAAACATCGGGCACCACGGTGACCGACCTTGCCGGAGGCCCGCCCGGAGCGCTCCTGGGGCCCTGCGAATGGGACCCGACCGGTGGACATCATGCCGGTGCATTGCATTTCAATGGCTCCGGTGCGCGTGTTGAAATGGGCCCATGTGACATCACCACAGGCACGGGTGATGCCCTGACCCTGGCCTGCTGGATGCGTCCGGACCTTGCCAGCGTGAACGAGAAGATGCTACTGGCCAAGACCACCGGGAACACCGGATCCGACATGATCTGGTCCCTGAGCGTGGTGAACGTGAGCGCAGTTCGCTTTCGCGTGCGCACCGGGGCTTCCACCCTGGAGCTCACTTCCTCACCTTCGAGCGTGCTCACGGGTACCTGGTATCATGTGGCCGCGACCTACGACGGGATGGACCTGGTCCTCTACGTCAATGGCGCCCAGGTGGCCAGCATGAGCGGCGCGGGACTGCTCGGATACCATCCCCAGGCACCCGCCACGATGGGGTCGCTCTCGGACGGCTCGCAAACCTTCTTCGGCCGGTTGGATGACGTGCGCATCTATGACCGCGCGCTCGAACAATCGGAGGTGATCGACCTGGTCATTGGATCGATCGCGACCTCCGTCCCGGACCCATTGTCCGCCCTGGTCCATGCGAACGGCTTGTTGACCGGGCTGCCCCCGGGTGTTGTCGTCGACCTGGAGGTCCGCGACATGCTCGGGCGCCTGGAACACAGGGATGTGCTCACACCTTCGTGCACCACCTACGACCTGGACGGACTGGCACCCGGTTATCACCTGATCTGCCTGGCCACACCGGGCTCCAGAACGGTCCTTCCATTCCTCAGGCCTTGAATGTGAACGGCCCCGCTCCATTGCAGCGGGGCCGTTCCAAGCTGGAAAGGATACCGGTCAGCGAGCGACCTGAAAGCGATACTGTTCCGAGGAGTTCATCCGCTGCAAGCGAAGCACGTAGGCTCCTGGGCCGAGGTCCCGGACGGTGATCGTGAAGGGTCCGTTGCGAACGGCCCCGTTCTCCCCGGAGGCCATCACAACACGCCCGGTCGCATCGATGATGGCCCAACCCATGATCCGTTCGGACCCGGTGATGGGAGCGACATTCAGCACATCCGAGGTTGGATCAGGATAGATCGACACCCCGCTGGGACCACCGTGCTCGGGGATCCCCACGATCTCGGCGTTTACCCAGAGCTGGATATCGTCGACCGCGGCCTCGATCAGGCTGCCACCGTCAAGGTATTCGCCGGTATGGATGCTGTCGGACGCATTGAACTTCAAGCGGACCACGTTGGTGGGAGTCACATAGTCCTGGACGCGGAATGCCATGCGCCGCCAACTCCGGTCGCTGGTACGGGTCTCCTCGACGGGCACCCAGGTAACTCCATTGTCATTGCTGATGAAGGTCTGCCACCAGTCCATTCCCGGATTCGCACCGCTCGGCGGATTGTTGGTGTACCACCGCCAGTAGGTGAACGTGGGGTTGTCCATGTCGCTCATGTCGATGGGGTCCCCGAGCAGCGTGGTCGTTCCGCCGTCCACATCGTTCTCACCAAGGGATGCGGTGGCGCTGCTGGCATTGCCGGTCACGAAACAAAGCTCACCTCCCGGGGTGTGCGGTGCATCGGTCTGCACGATCGTGGATGGATCGCCGAACGTACCGTAGGAGGGTATCGGGATGGTCAGTTCCCATTCCCCGGTGGTGGCATTGTCCGAGGGAATTCCGGTCTCCCAGTTCCCCAGCTCATTGAGGTTGTCGCAATCCTCCGTCGCCTCGAGGTCATATCCGACGAGCACGAAATAGGGCAGGTTCGGATCGGCCTGGGCAGCTGCCACGGGAAGCACTCCGCTCAACTGTTGGAAGATATCGAGCACACCCAGGTAGTAGGCGACCACCGTACCCCGGGGTTGACCGGGGATACTGGCCTCGTAGTTGTTCCCTCCGGTATTGACGAGCGCGATCGTGTTCCAGGTCGCACCATTGTTGATGCGGTAGTTCAGCTGGACCTCCTGCATGTAGTTCGTGAACGGAAAGGTGAGCACCAGGTCCGCAGTGATGGCGATCGATGTGTTCTCCGCGGATGCCTCCACCGTGCTGTGCTGGAGTTCGGCATTGCTCAGCAGTGTGATGCCATGGATGCCGAACGCTTCCACGATGGCGTTCCCATTGGGCGTACCATTGGTGATGTCCGCATCATCATCGTCCGCCTGCAGCGCATCGATCAACACGTCCCGGAAAGCCTGCCCTTCGTTGCCATCCGGCGTTTCGGCCTGAAGACCCGCATAAGCCTCGATGAACAGCCCGAACATCGCGTTCATGTCGTTGCCCAGTTCCACATAGGTGTCCCACCAGGCGCCGGCGATGATCTCACCGTCCGCATGCACCTCACCCACCAGGTCCACGGGATAGACCTTTGGATCGATGTCGTACCTGCGGATGAAATCGTCCGGGACGCTGAGGGAACTTCCCTCCGCCAGGATCGGGTCCTCCGTTATGCTCAACGCCCAGAGATCGGCGTATCCCTCGCCCATTGCTCCGTTCACCCAGAAACTTCCCAATGATTGATAATAATTGTCGTTGATCCCATGTCCGTACTCATGGTACACCACTTCGCCGATCAGCGCATAGGATTGGCAATCGTTGCCCTCCGCATAGAAGTTGATCGAGCTTCCATCATAAAAGGCATTGCAGTTCCCGCCCACGTCAACGTTCGTGGTCAGGCTGAAGTCCATGCCGGCGAAAGCGGGCATCCAGCTCTTCATGTGGTCATGCACTGTATTGACATGGAAGTAGGCGCTCCGCTCGCGCACGTTGGCACCGGCGTTGAAGCTCATCGCATTGGGTCCCTCCTGCAAGGTCACGTTCATCGTGGGCGTCGTGCCCGCCGTGCGCACGGTGGACCAGGGCCCTTGAAGCCTCAGGGTCGCGTTCACCGGTCCGGTTATGCCCGTGTTGAGTTGACCCTGGCCATCGGTCTCCATCGTATTACCGTTCACCACCACTTGCGCGTGGGCCATCGGCACATTGAAGCTTGGCAACCAGGGGTTATCCTCGACGTCACCGGTCAGCGTGATCTCCGCCCCCGCCGGTGGCGCTTCGTTCACCACGCGGTCCTGCCGGTAGAGTAGCTCGCCGTTGTCGGCGTCGACCCAGCAAAGCCAACGGCCGGGACGATCACCATCCTGGACATGCACCATTACCTCGTAAACGAGATGGTACTGGACCGTGCGGTCGAGGGGCACCGGCAGGATCCGCAGATCCCCGGCCACCGCGGTGCCAGTGACGTGGTCGAGGCCCTGGATCGCGGAGGCGACCGCCACACCCTGCGCGATCATCGGTACCATCGAACGATCGATACCGGCATGGACATCCGATCCGAAGGAGATGACGCGACCCTGATGATCCAACTTCACCAGTGCATGTGCGAACAACACCTTCGCGCCATCATGCACTTGTTCGAAATGGACGATCTCGTACTTGCCCGTCGTGGCAACGCCGGACACGTACAGTTCACCCAGTGGCAGGCCGAAACCTTCGAGGTCGTTCTGCAGGAACGACCAGGCCCGTGCCTCGGGGTCGGCGCCCTCGGTGCCCACAGGCCTGCCGAAGGCACGATGTGGCATCCCGGTCGCTTCGTTGAACTCAACGTACCACGTACCGTGGTCGGCCAGGAATTGCTGCCAGGCGGCACCATGGCGCATTTGCCACTGGATCGCCGCATCCGGGGACCGCTGGGCGTCCTTGATGAAAGTGACCGGACCGATGGCCTGGAGCGCTCCGATGCCAAGGAACATCTGGAACGCGGGGAGTAGGGTTCTATATCGCATGGCGCAACAATGGAACGTCGAATTTCGACAATGACGGGGACCGCACCAAGCCTCGATCACGGCTCCTCTTGGAAACCGTTCAGTCGGTCGGGGCATCCGGGAGTTCCACACGGAGGCCGTCCACGGCGATCCGAACATGCGCCGGCAGACCTGCTTCGACCTCCGCATGCAGACCCATGAGGTGACTGACATGGGTCAGGTAGGCCTGTCCCGGACGAAGCTCCTCGACCATCTCCAATGCCTCATCGAGATTGAAATGACTGATATGCGGCTTCTTCCGCAACGCGTTGAGCACCAATACCTCCGCACCGCGGATCCGATCCCTGACCTCCGGGGAAATGGTCTTGGCGTCCGTTACATAGACCAGCCCCCCGATCCTGAAACCGAGCACGGGCATGCGATGGTGCAACACCTTGAAGGGATCGACGGACAGCCCACCGGCCAGGAACGGTGCATCACCGACCTCGTGCAGATCCAGATCCGGAACGCCTGGATAGCGATCCCGTGCAAAGGCATAGCTGTAGACTCGCCGTACCGCATCCAATGTCGCGGCATTGGCATGTACCTCCATGCTGCGCTGTTGAATGAAATTGAACGCCCGGACCTCGTCGAGGCCGGCGATGTGGTCCATGTGCTCGTGCGTGAGCAGCACGGCATCCAAACGCCGCACGCCCGCACGCAGGAGTTGCTGGCGCATGTCCGGCCCGGCATCGATCAATACCTGGCGACCGGCCTGGGAGACGATCGCGGAGGTCCTGAGCCGCTTGTCCCTTGGATCGCCGCTCCTGCAGACCATGCAGGTGCACCCGATCACAGGAACGCCCTGGCTGGTGCCCGTACCGAGGAATTCGAGGACCATCTTCGTGCAACGCGAAATTACCCCGACGCTTTGAGGCGTGGATCACGCGTATTTTCGCGCACCAGGGAGAGGTGGCAGAGCGGTCGAATGCGGCGGTCTTGAAAACCGCTTTACCCGCAAGGGTAACGGGGGTTCGAATCCCTCCCTCTCCGCCACAGGCCTTCGTGGGCGAACGGCATCGGGCGACCTGTCAACGGTGCGTCGTGCATGTGAGCACCGATGTTCCGGACCTGCGGCTTCGCGGTCAGGACCGCCACTTTCCGGGAACGGCCGCTATCGGCCAGGCAACGGCCCCACCCCGGCATGACCGACCCGTATCTTTGGATCATGCGCTGCCATCTGCGACCGGCCTTCCTGAGCATGTCCGCGGTTGCTGTAGGATCGCTTGCCGCCCAGCTGCATCCGGAAGCGGTGATAGCGACACGGACCTTCTACACGCCGGACAAGCGACCGGTAGTGCAGGTGAACACCTCCATCCTGGGAAGCACGCTGATCACCGATCCGTCGGATGCCGGGGCGGAAGCACCGGCCCGGTTGGAGGTGACCACGATCGTGGAACGCGATGGCAGCATCATCGATTTCCGAAAAGCCCTGCTCGACGGCCCACCACTTCACCACGGACGCTCGCCCGACCTGATCCACCAGGAGCGGTTCGCATTGGAGCCAGGTGCATACGCCTTGGAGGTGGGCATCCACGACCTGAACGGTGCGGATACCACCTACCGGCTGCCCCTTGCGGTTTCCGCCATGCCGGATGGGGCCGCGTTCTCGGACCTCCTGCTCATCGACCCGACCATCGAACGGAAGGACGGCGCCGGACCGGTGCCCTACACGGGATCCTACTATCCCAGCGACGTAGGGGTCCTCGCATTCTATGTCGAGCTCTATCAGATGGATCGGGCGCTGGCAGGTGACAGCCTGTATCTTCTCACCACGGCGATCGAATCCTTCGAAGGCCATGAAGTTTTTGGGAACTACCAACGCATGTCGCGGATGCACGCGCACGCACTGGAGCCCCTCAGCGGTCGGTTCGACATCAGCGAACTTCCCTCGGGCAACTACCTGTTGGCGGTGGAGGCCCGTGACCGGCAGGGGCGATCGCTCACCCGGCGGGAACAGTTCATCCAGCGGAACAATCCGATCTCCTACGATCTGGAGGACCTGAACGGTGTTGGGCTCAACGGCACGTTCGTCGACCCGATCGACGATCCGGACACGCTGGCGGAATATCTGCTGAGCATGCGCCCTGTGGCCGACGACCTGGAACGCGGGATCATCGACAGACAGGTGACCGATCGGGACCCGGACCAGATGAAACGATTCCTCTACAGTTTCTGGTTCAACCGCAACAGCTACGACCCCGGCGGTGTGTTCAAGACCTACGAAGCCCAGGTGATGAAGGTGAACCGGCTTTTCGGGACCCGCATCAAGCGGGGCTACGAGACCGATCGCGGACGTGTTTGGCTGAAGTACGGCGCCCCCAATTCCGTGACGGACCGGCCGGCGGACCAGGATGCCTACCCCTACCAGATCTGGCATTACTACCGCGCGGGGAAGTACACCAACCGACGCTTCGTCTTCTATCAGCCGGACCTGGTGACCAACGACTACGAGCTCCTACACTCCGAGGTGCCTGGTGAGATCCAGAACACGGGTTGGAACCGGGTCATCCATTCGCGCAACACCCCACAGAACGTCCTCAATACAGCGAGACCCGACAGTTACAGCGGCGAGCGTCTTGAGGAGTTCTTCAACGACCCCCGCTGATCGCGTCCGACCATTTCCCGCATTTTTGCCCGACCCGCAAGGCCTGGGCATGAGCACGATCGCCATCGTCGTCCTGAACTGGAACGGCCAGCATTGGCTGGAGCGTTCCATGCCCGGCATTCTCGCCTCCGCGGTCGACCAGGCCGAGGTGATCGTAGCGGACAATGGCAGCACCGATGGCTCGTCCGACTGGTTGGCAGGGACGTACCCCGACGTCCGGCGGATCGATCTGGGCCACAACATGGGATTCGCAGGCGGGTACAACGCCGCACTTGCCCAGGTGGACACCACTTATGTCGTGCTCCTCAATACCGATGTGGAGGTGCGTCCCGGTTGGATCGCCCCCTTGCGCGCGCTCTTGGAACGCGACCCGCGCATGGCCGCCTGCCAACCAAAGGTGCTCGCCCTGAACGACCCACAGCGTTTCGAACACGCCGGGGCCGCCGGGGGCATGATCGACCGCAACGGTTATCCGTTCTGCCGAGGGCGCATCTTCGAACTCACGGAGGAGGACAGGGGGCAATATGATGACGAGCGCGAGGTGTTCTGGGCCACCGGCGCCTGCATGATGCTGCGCATGGCCGCGTTCCGGGAGGTCGGTGGTTTCGACGCGTCCCTGTTCGCGCACATGGAGGAGATCGACCTCTGCTGGCGGATGCGCCTACGGGGTTGGCGGATAGGCTTCACCAGCCGGTCGGTGATCGAACATGCCGGTGGTGGTACGCTCGGGTACGGATCACCGCGCAAGACGTACTTGAACTTCAGGAACAGCCTCATCGTGCTGACCAAGAACATCCAAAGCGACCACCTGCCCTACCGACTTGTGCGACGGTTGGTGCTGGATGGTTTCGCGGCGGCGAAATTCCTGCTCGAAGGCCACTTCCGCCATTGCTGGGAGGTCGGACGTGCGCACCGCCATTTCTTCGCTCGCCTACCCGCCGTCCTGCGGGAGCGACGTCGTTCGAAGGACCAGTGGAAGGCACCCGACCTCACGGGCATGTACAGGCGCAGCGTGGCCTACGACCGCTTCATCCTCGGCCATCGGCGGTTCACCGACCTCGACCCGGCCGCCTTCATCGAACGCGATGCAGGAGATGGTCAACGGCCATCCGATAGCCGTCGTGGCCGAAACCCATGATGCAGCCGGCACATACCGGTGCGATAAGGGAACGGTGTCGGAACTCCTCGCGCGCCAGCAGGTTGGTGAGATGCACCTCAACCACCGGCACACGGACCGAGGCCACTGCGTCCCGGATCGCCACCGAAGTGTGCGTGTAGCCGCCCGCATTGAGGACCACCCCATCATATCCTCCCTCACTGGCCTGGATCGCCTGCACGATCTCGCCCTCCAGATCGGTCCGTACATGGTCGATCGCCGTGTCCGGAAAGGAGCACCGAAGCCCTTCCATCAGTTCGTCCACCGTGCCCGGTCCGTAGAACTCGGGCTCCCTGCGTCCGAGCGCGCCCAGGTTCGGGCCATTGATCACCAGAATACGTGCCATCGACGCGAAATAACGAAAGGGCATCTTTGTGGTCGTGGATTGGGAGGCCGCCCTTCGGGACCATCGCGCTTATCTGAAGCTCGAGCGTTCATTGAGCGAACGTTCCATTGAAGCCTACCGTTCCGACCTGGCCAAGCTCCGCGCCTTCGCCGAGGCATGCGACCCTCCGATCGCGCCGGAGGGGATGACCTTGGAGGACCTGCAACTCTTTCTGACGCGCGTCGCAAAGGGCGGGATGGGTGCACGCAGCCAGGCCCGGCTGTTGAGCGCGATCCGGAGCTTCTATCGTGCGCTGCGCCTTGATGGGTCCCTGAAGGACGATCCGACCGAACTGCTTGAAAGTCCGCGGCTGGGCAGCCACCTGCCTGTATTTCTCACCGTCGAGGAGGTGGATGCGATCGTCGGTGCGATCGATATGAGCCGCCCCTTCGCCCATCGCGACCGGGCGATGATCGAGACCCTTTATGGTTGCGGACTGCGGGTAAGCGAACTCTGTGGTCTGCGGATCAGCAAGATCCATCCGGAGGAGGGCTTCATCCAGGTGATCGGAAAAGGCGACAAAGAGCGGTTGGTGCCCATCAGCCCGGAGGCACTGCGCTGGATCGAAGCCTACCGGACCGCGGAAAGACCACACTTACGGACGGTGCCCGAAGCGGCCGACACACTGTTCCTGAACAACCGCGGCGGAGGCATCTCGCGGATCACGGTGTTCAACATCGTGAAGAGACTGGCCTTGAAGGCGGGGATCCACAAGACCATCGGCCCTCATACCTTCCGCCACAGCTTCGCCACGCATCTGGTGGAAGGTGGGGCCGACCTGCGCGCTGTACAGGAAATGCTAGGGCACGCGAGCATCACCACCACGGAGATCTACACCCACCTCGATCGGGAATACCTGCGCAGCAACATCCTGCGCTTCCACCCCCGCTCCCGCCGGGGTCAGGGATAGTTCCGTGCGACGACGGTCCGCTCGAGCAGGATGCGCTCGTACGCATCCATGAGCCGCTGCACTTCGGGTCGGATGCGCTCGTCGTATTCCTCGTCCCAGGTCAGATAGCCGGTCATTGGATCGAAGCGGGCCATGCCCATGGGCAGATCGAAGAAGGAAAGATCCATATCCGGCATCACATCGAACAGGGTCATCTCCACGAAGACCTCCTTGATGGTGTTGTCCCCCTCCCAGGCAGGACCGTGGGTATCCACCGAAAAGCATTTGGTGACCTGGCCGGGTAGGCTGAAGCGGATCACATAGTCCGCATTGTTGTCGAGGACCACGTCATATCTGCCGTTCGGCCCCGTGTGGAGGATGTGTTGCTTCACACCATCCTTGTAAATGCGGACGAGCGCATCCGGAACGGGCGCCGCCGTGATCTTGCTCGTGACGATCCCGGTCACACGGAGATGGGCGGCGAGGGCCGGCGTTCGCCAACCCATCGCCACCATCAACAGCCCTGGTAAGAGGTGCTTCTTCATGGTTCCTGAGCGGTCGGTATTGCCTTGGCCGACCGGGTGGCGAAACTAGGATCGTGACCCAGGGGATCCAAGGCCGCGCAAGCCCTTTCCAGAGCGATCGGCCAACAGGCCGATGTGGATAACCGGATGAACAGGCACCCCTGGAACGCAGGAGAGCGGCCCGCAGGCCGCTCTCCTCCTTGGGTTCCTTGTGACCTTGGTCAGCGCACCATGATGCGTTCTTCCAAGGTCGATCCGACCGTTGTAACGCGCAATGTGTACGCTCCTTTGGCCAGACCACTGGCCGGTGTCACAGCATAGGTGCCTCCATCGTTGAGGAAGGTCCGGGCGTGATACACACCACGTCCCGTGGCGTCGAAAAGATCGATGATGGCATCGCCCGACGGACCGGCGTATCGCAGGCTGAAACGGCCTTCGTTCGGGTTCGGGAAGACCGACCATGTCGCACCGACCTGCGTTCCCACCGCGGTACTGATGGCACCGCTGAGGCAGATGGTGAACACCCCACCCACGCCGTACTGGTTGTTCGAGAACACCCGGACCACATAGTCCGTGTTCGGCGTCACGTTCACCGTATAGGGGCTTGCCGTTCCCACGTCGCAGAAGACCGAGTTCCCATTGCAGGCGTCGAGGACCTCGATGAAAAGGTCCGTTGCCGTCCCCCAATCCAGTGTGACCGTCACCGCGGTATTGCCCAGGGAGTTGAATGTGTACCAGACGTCCTGATAGCCATCGGTCGTGGCATCGCAGTCGGGGTCGTCGAGCGTCACGGTGGAATTGGTATTGTCTCCCGTGACCGCGTTCGCCGGACAATCCGCAGGAAGATTGATCGGCAAGGTGATGGCATTGGCACACTCGTCGTTCGCGGGACCCGCCCCCGGTGTCAGGATGCAGATCGTGAAGGTGGAAGCGATCGGATAGCCGCCGTACCAGTCGTACACGCGCACGTAGTAGGTCTGACCGATGGTCAGACCTGAGGCATTGATCTCCTCCACACCACCACCAAGAGTGGCATCCGCACAATCGAGGCTCGTGAGGTTGCCGCAGGTCCCGGCCAGGATCTCGACCACGGCATCCAGGGTGTCCGCACCATCCACATGCACGATGTGCGTGGTGGCCGTGGCCACGAACGAATACCAGACATCGTCGTTGGCATTGCCCAGGAACCCATTGCAGGTGATCGCGGGCAGCGATTCGGTGGCTCCCTGCACGTCGCCGGCCACGGGTACGCATGTACCCGCAGGCGTTAACGGAATGGCACCCGCACAATCATCGTTCGGCGGTGCCGTAGCGCAGGCGGTGGCCGTCACCGTCATCTGGTAGGAACCGGTCGAACCGGCTCCGAACAGACCGACAGGCAGATAATACGTGCCAGCGGGAAGTGCCGTGAAATGGATCGTGGCGTTGCCATCGACGCATGTGGTGAAGTCGTACGTACCTGCGGTGAAGGTCGAAGCCGGACAGGCCGTTACGACGATGTACACCTGATCGAACGCCGGGGTCGTGCCGCAGTAATCCACGGTCACGTCCGCACAGCCGTTCAAAGTGAAGGCATGCCACACCTTGGGGATGCCGTCATCCATATCGGACAGGGGAACGGCATCATTGGTCGTTGTGGCGCCCGATGTGGTGCCGGAGAAATTCAATGAACCGCCCACGTTGAGCAGCGGGGTCGGAATGCCGCCGCACTGGTCGTTGACGGGTGTGCCACCCCCGCTCGTGAGGATGCAGATGGTGAAGGTGGATGCGATCGGATATCCGGTGTACCAATCGTACACGCGCACGTAGTAGGTCTGTCCGATGGTGAGCCCTGTGGCATTGATCTCCTCCACATCACCACCGAGCGTGGCGTCGGCACAATCCAGGCTGGTCAGGCTACCGCAGGTGCCGGTGAGCAACTCCACGACGGCATCCAGCGTGTCCGCGCCATCCACATGAACAATGTGCGATGTGGCGGTGGCAACGAAGGAGTACCACACATCATCGTTCGCATTCCCCAGAAAACCGTTGCATGTGATCGCGGGCAGCGATTGCGTCGCACCCTGTACATCACCGGCCACGGGCACACAGTTGGTCGAAGGTGTGAGGGGGATCGCGTTTACACAGTCGTCATTGGCGGGACCAGCCCCACAGGCTGTCGCGCTCACATGCACCGTGTAGGGGCCCTCCGCATCGAGCGCGGGGTCGAGCATCACGGGCAGGTAGTAGTTCCCGGCCGGCAGATTCACGTAATTGATCGTGAAGTTGCCATCCCCGCAATCCGTGTCATTGAAGTCCGTGTTGAACACCACGTTGTTGTCATCCGCCGGGCACCCCGTGGACAGCACGATCCAAACGTCACCCCAGGCCGGGTTCAATCCGCAGTAGGTCACGGTGACGTTCGCGCAGGAGGCAATCGTGAAACCATGCCAGACACTGGCCAGGCCCAATGCCTCTAGCCCGGAACCGGGGCCATAGTCCCCCGCGATCGTCGCTCCGGTATTGTCGCCCGTGAAATCGACGGCGCCACCGACCGGCAGCGAGGTGAAGGAGACACCACTGCAAAGGTCGTTGGGAGGAGCAGCGCCAGGTGTCGTTACGCAGATGGAGACATCCGTGGTCGTCGGATCGCCGGAGTAGTAGTCATAGACCCGCACATAGTAGGTCACCCCGATGGTGAGTCCGGTCGCGTTGATCGTTTCCGTCTCCCCTTCCACGGTCGCGTCCGCGCAAGCGATGTTGGTACCGTTGCAAGCACCGGAGCGCAGGTCGACCACGGCATCAAAGTCGGCACTACCGGTGACCATGATGTTGTGCGATGCGGAAGTGGCCACGAACTTGAACCATACATCGTTGTCGGCCACGCCTGTGTAGGTATTGCACGTGATCGCGGCGAGCGATTGCGTGGCCCCTGCCACGTCTGTGACCGTCAGGTTGCAGGACGTGGACGGCGTCAGCAGGATCGCACCGGCACAATCGTCGTTCACGGGTCCGGTTCCCCGGAACGCTCCGTGTTGCACACCGCGGCGCATGCCACTGGCAGGCTTGTGGAGCGTGCGGGTCAAGTGTTCGGCATTGCTGTGAAGCGGTGCCATGTACCGGGCCTTATGGTTCGGTCTTTGGGCCGTTTGAGCAGGCGCCATGAGTGCGAACGAGAGCGCGCCTGGTAGTAGGAGCGCCCTGGCGTTCGCCAAGGGTTGAAGAGTAATATGGGACATGAGTACGCCGGGTGTTGGTTTGTTCCGGAACGCCGAAAATACCCGTACCGCTCTCCCCCGCCGTTCTCCCGGGGAAGGAATTATGGACGATCGATCGTCCGATCGTTCAAAACACCACCTGGAAACGTGCCATGCCTCGCACGGCACCGCTCCCATCCTGCACGATGAACCAGCGCATGCCCGGTGCCCGGTCTTCGAGCCGTATCCGCAGGTAACCATCTCCAACGGCCCCCTCCTGCACCACCCGACCCAGGAGGTCAACGATGTGGTACCGCGACCCGACGCCCCAAGGCGCAGAGGCGATGATGGTGATCTCGTCCCGGGCGGGATTCGGCACCACGGCGAATACGGACATGTGCTCGGCCATACCGACAGGGCCCGCGAAAATCGTATCCGAAAGGAACGTGCACCCGTTCAGGAAGGTCACGCCCACTTGGTAGTACCCGGAAACGGACATCACCAGCTGTTGCAGCGTGTCTTCAAGCAGTGGCTGGCCGTTCAAGTACCATTGATAGGTCGCGGCAGTCGTGGCGAACAAGGTATCCCCCACGGTGGAGATCGTTGGTGGTTCTTGTGGACAATGGTCCACGAGCTTGTAGACCTTGTTCTGGAACTGTCCACTGATGTAAAGGCTACCATCCGACCCTTCACCCACATCGCTGAAACCCGGGGAGCCACTGACCGACACCTCTTCATCGAGCCAACCGCCGAGTCCGTCCGTACGCACCGAGCGGACCGTTCCGCTGCAATAGTCGGTGTAGAACATCCGCCCTTGCATGTGTGGAAAAGCGGAGCCATGGTATGCGCGCCCGCCGATGATGGCACACCAAGTGCCACCCAACAGCGCATGGGCATGAACGCTGATCGGAAATACCATCAGCGAACTGTCCGGACATCCGAGCGTGTTGTAGGGTGCGTTCCCCTCGTAGCAGCGCCATCCAAGGTCGGGTCCGGTGGTATCGGCGATGTTCAGCAGGTCGAGCTCCTCATAGCTCTCCTGACCGACATCACCCACCCAGAGGTCGCCGGTCGCCGGATCGATGCCGAACCGGTAAGGATTCCGCAGCCCGTAGGCCCAGATCTCGGGCAGGGTATCGGGCGCCGCCATGCGGAACGGGTTGCCCGCGGGTATCGTGTAGGTGCCGTCCGTTTCGGGATGGATCCGCAGGATGCATCCCAGCGGCGTGCTGAGGTCGTGCGCGTTGTTCAGCGGGTCCCCGCCGCTGCCACCATCCCCGACACCGATGTACAGGTGGCCATCCGGGCCGAATTCGATCTGCCCGCCGTTGTGCGACGTGAAGGGCTCCGGGATCGACAGCATCACGACCTCGGAGTTGGGGTCGGCCAGGTCGGGATCACTGGATACCTTGAACCGGGACAGCCTGTTCGTCCCGTTGCCCGTGCCGGTGGTGTAATAGACGTAAAAGAAGCCGTTGTTCGCATAGTCCGGGTCGAACGCGAGTCCAAGCAAACCCTGCTCACCGAAGGCAAGCACCTGGCCGCTGATGTCGAGGAATGGTGTCGGCAACACGACCATGCTGTCCGCAATGATGTAGATCGCCCCCCATTGCAGGGCCACGAACAGGCGATCATCACCGGCATGCGTCACTTTCACCGGCTGCCCGATGTTCTGCGCCCATGGCACCAGGTCCACCTGCAGCGTTTGTTGTCCCCGGCCCATGGGAATGCCAACGAGCAAGGCGGCCATTGCTGTGAACGCGCCTTTCATCCAGCACCAGGTGGAATGTTCCCCGTTCTTCATCGTGCGATCATGAGGTCTTTCTCGCCGAGGCGCCGTCCATCCGGTCCGATCATGCGGATCACATACGGACCTGACGCTAGCGAGGCTACATCCAAATGCACATCGAAGGCACCGCTGACCTGTCGGACCACCCGCTTCATCAGCCCCCCGTTCGCCGCGATGATCTCGAACCGGACCTTCTGGGCCGTATGGACGACACCCTGAACCTGCACAAGATCGCTCGCGGGGGATGGATGGACGGACAGGGCGCTCCCTGCGATCGCAGCGGATCCGGACACCATCGCCGCGAACTGGCCCTTGGCGAAGGCATACTCCCCTCTGCGCAGGGAATCGATGTCAAAGCTGCCGACGCCGTTGTTCAGGCTGCCCGCGTTCAGCGTGTAATCACCGTACACCTCCCACGGGTCCGTTGGTCTTGCACGATAGACCAACTCGGCATCCTGTTCGGTGACCCCGTACAGATCGTTGTCCAGGTCGGTGGTCAATGAACCGAAATAGTAGAGCTTTCCGTGGACCTGCAGGCCGGCCGGCCAGATGCCCTCCACTCGCCAATAGTGGGTGCTGCTGATCTGATCGATCCCCCAACCCATTTGATCATTGTCCGGCCCCGACCAGACATGTTCCACATGCATCAGCGCCGAATCGGGCACGTTGTCCGTATAGATGCGCATGTCGACCCACGGCAGCAGGGAGGGGAAGCTCTGTCCCGGGCGGATGGTGAATTCATGGTCCATTCGGGCCTGGTTGAGGCGCGCGTGTCCGTTGAGCACGGCGAAAGCCGGTTGGAAATCGCACGGAACGTTCACCGTGGTCCATTCATCATCGCCCACCACCTGATATTCCTGACGCTGCCAGTCCGACCCGATGAGGGTCAGGTCCAGTGGCACCTGATGGTGGTACGCCGTGGTTCCCCGCAACCCCTGCCGGAGGGTCAGCTGCACGTCCCATTGCGTACCGTTCGGTTGCGCGTCCATCTCGTGCACCACGAAAACGGAGAAGCCGGGCGCGAAGACCCATGCGTCGAAGAAGGGGTCCAGATCAAGACCGGTCTCCGCCTCGAGCGCGTTCTTGAGGTCCACAGCGCTCATGCTTTCGTCGGCGTGATCGGCCTGGATCGCGGTCATCGCCTGTCGGAAGGGCGCATCCCCCAGATAACCGCGAAGATTGTGGATGACCGCCGCACCCTTGTAGTAGGTGGTCAATCCGTAGATGTAGGGATCGGGCATCGGCGACAGGGCCTGGAACCCGCCATCCTGCACGTTCGCCTGTTCCAGAACATAAAGCATGTTGTCCTTCACGGCCTCCTCCAAAGCCTCCTGTCCGCCCTGCCATTCGGCGATCAGGTGCGTGGCGTATTCGGCCGGCCCCTCTTTGAACCACATGTCGCTGTGATCGTAAGGAGCGATCCGATCGCCCCACCAATGATGGCCCAACTCGTGTGTGAGCAGGTCCCTGTTGCTCGTCAGGGTCTGGCCCGGCATGAAATCCGGATAGGCGATGTTGGTCGGTATCTCCAGCGCCCCGTCCGTGGTCAGGACATAACCCACGCGCTCATAGGGATAGGGACCGTACCAGTACTCCAGCACGTCGATCGCATCATCCACATCGACCATCTTGTTCACCATGGCGTTCAATTGGTTCGGTTTCGCCGTGAGCCGCACGTTGATGTCACCAAAGGCTCCGGTGTGCACACGGTCGCTATCCTGGTAGTTCGCCACGGCGATGGCACTGAGGTGGGTGGGGATGTTCGCGTTGAGGGAGAACGTGTGCACCACGGTATCACCGTTCACTATCGTCTCACCCATATCGGTCCCCTGGCAGTGCGCGCGATAGGTACCCGCGCTTTTGACGTGATAGGTGTAGGTGGCACGCTCCACGAAGGAATCGAAACAGGGATACCACACCTTTCCGAAGTTCGGCGGGATCGTGGTCAGACCGATGCCGAGGTTGTAGATGTACCCGGATTCGAAATAGAAGCCCCCCCAATCGGGATCGCGATGCGGAACGCCGTGGTAGTAAAGGGTCATCTCATGGGTCGATCCGATCGCAGGCGCCTGATCAAGATCCACCTTGATGATCGCGCCATCGTAATGGAAAACGAGTGGGCCGTTCTCTCCGATCACACTATCGATGGCGAGCTGATACAAGTCGAACCGGATGAACGTCTGGCCCGCCATGAGCGGGACGTAGGAGATCGTGGTGGCGGCGAGGATCTCCTCGGCATCGTACCGCGTCACGTCGATGGCGATGTCGTAGTGCAGGATATCGAACGTGTCGCTCCTGGCGATGGACGCGTTCATGGCCGTCCGTTCCGCATCCGTCGCGTACCGCGGTACCGATGGCCGGTTCCGAAAGTAGTGGCAACCGTACTGGAAGGGTTGCGCCCCGACCTCCAGGAATGCGATCAGGGTGCCGAAGAGGATCAGGATACGTCGCATGGCCATGGGAAATGGTTCTTCGCGAAGCTAAGGTGCAACGCGCGCTTCGCGCGGGATCCCGCCGCCATGCCTGGTGCATCGCAGGCCGCCGACCCGCACAGGGCTTACCCTCCAAGACCCCCCGACGCAAGGACCGGGAGACAAGAACGAAAAGGGGGGCGTGTCTTCCGAGCACCCCCCCTTTACCCGTACCTCATCGGACTACTTCACCTCGACGACCAGGTATTTGCTCATCTGCCAGAAGCGGTCGGCATCCTTGATCTGCAGGTAGGCGATGTCATCGCCTCCATCCTTCACCATTTCATAGGAGCCTTCGGGATGTTCGGTGACCAGCGTGGCCCTATGCACGTTCAAGGGCACCGTTCTTAATTCGCGCACATCGACGGCGGCGAAGGCATTCGACCTGGCGTTCTCGTTGAGCGCGACGTGACGCCCGATACCGATCACGCCACCTTCCTTGGTCAACACGCCCTTCTGCTCCAGGTCCTTGTAGGTACCTGTGGCCAGGTAGGCGGTGTTGATCGCGTTCTCGAGCTGCTCGATCGTGGCCTCCCGCTTGGCGATGTCCAATTGGAAGTCGGAGAGTTGCTTGCTCACCTGGTCGATGGTGAAATCGCGCTCGGCAAGAAGGTCCCGCATCTGCATCAACGCGGTATCGCGTGCCGCAAGTTCCCCTTGGATCGCCTCCAGCTTCTTGCGTAGGTCGGAGGTCTTGTAGTTCGACCGGTCCAGCTTCTTCTGAAGGTCGGCGACCTTGTCCTGGCTTTCCTGCAACAGGCCGTTCATCAACTGGATGTCACTTAGGATCTTCTGTCGCTTGTCCCCGCCCTTTTCCAGTTCATCAACGTTGGCATGGAGCACCTTGCCCTGGTCGTCCATCAGGGCGATGTTCTTCTCGATGTCATCGAACGAAAGGGTCATCGCCGCGATGAGCGAATCGCGCTGTCGGAGTTCGTCCTCCAACTGCGCTCTTTCGGCAAGGGCCTTGTTCTTCTCGATCGTCAGTTGCTCAGCGCTGGGGCCGGTCTGGCACGCCGCGAACAGCGATGTTGCGATGGCCAGCACGGCCATGTACTCCAGACTTCGATATCTCGGGGTGGTTCTCATGGTAATGTTGATTTGGTCCTTCGGCCATCGATCGGCCACATGCCGACATGGTCCACCGGCATGCCAGAGCACCCGGACCCAGCCGGAAAACCGCTACCAACAAGGAACCCCGCACCATTGACCACCGGAACAGCATCGTGCGGATCGTGGAGATCACGCCCCGATGGCGGGGCGGTCGCGTACCGAGGCCTCCCCGGTCGGTGAGGTGCATTCAGCGCACCTGCATGCGGATCGCTCCCGCGTGCAACCGAGGGCCCGGGGCCATCGACCGCACAGCACGGCCCAGCAGGTCGCATTCAGGGATCGCGGAAGTGGTCCCTGTCGCTTGCAAGCCCTCCGGAACGGAGGTGCTGAGCGATGCCGGGGAACCGACCACACGCACCTCGTCCAACCCCCATGCACCGGCGCTACCCTGGTAGGCGGTCAATGTGATCTGGAAGGTGCCGAACACCATGGTCTCATCGGCCTGCACGGTCCCAAGGTCATCCAGCAGCAACGTGCTTGAGCCTTCGACGAGCTCTTGGTCGGCCATCGGAACGGGTGTGCCGTTGTTCATGGCGAGGTCCACACGTATGCGATGCGGCCCGGCCGCCATCCCGATCCCACGGACGAACAGGCTGTCGATATGAACGGGTACCAGCGCGATACCACTGAGCACCACGCGGTGACCGGGCTGCGGTGCATCGGACCATCCATAGGTAAGCAGAACATTGTCATTGACCTGCACGGGGAAAGGGCAGACGTCAAGGCCGATCATCGCCACATTGGTCCCCATGAACTGCGGACTTTCATTGCTGGGGACATTACAGGCCGTGCACCCCGTGTCACAGCTGAGCATCATGGCGCAGGGCTCGTTGAGCCAGGACCAGGTGATGGATTGGCCCGAAACGGCCAGCGGGATCAATGTCCCGGCGAGAAGATGGAGGCGCATGTGGGTGGTGCATCGCGACCGACGCGGAGCTTTGAACGGCGGGGCGGGCCGGCGGGTTGCAGACCACGGGCCCGGCCTTGTACTGGCCGGGCCCGTGAACGCGGATCTACCGCTCCGGTCAGAATACGCCGACCTTCAGGCTCGCGGTCAGATCGAACCCGCGTAGGGCATTGTCCGGCACGCCTTGGATGTTCAGGTCACTGGTGAATCGATAGGAAGCACCGAGACCCAATCGTACGATGCGCAACAGGTTCACCTCGACCTCCACGCCAGGTTCGGCCAGGAAGAAGGCTCTCCCATCCTCACCATACCGGAAATCGCCCTGATCGCCCCCCGGTCGCCGGTCCGTGGTGTATTGATGTCCGCATCCACCCGCACCCAGGATGATCGGCAGGCTGACATGCACCGGGCTGCGGTAAGCGATCACCGGCTCCAGGAGCAGCCCGCCGTACCCCGCTCTGAACAGGCTCGGCCGGTGCGACTCGATGCCTTGACCGGCGAGGTATCCGTCGTATCCCGGACTCTTCACGTCGGTGACCAGTCCGTACCCGGCGATACCGAACGTGAACCGATGATCGATGATCCAGCCCGCCTTGATACCGGCGAGCATGGCGTCCTGGTCAAGGATGCGGGTGAAAGCGGCCGCGGGTGCCCCCCAGCCGCCATGTGCCACATGCCGGCCCTGGCCGAAAAGTGTATGCATCCCGGGCTCCTCCGGGCTCGTGGAACCCTGCGACCGGGCAAGTTCCGGGAAGAGCAAGCAGACGACAAGGTGGGTGATGACGTATCGGGTCATGATCTGTTGTGTGTTTCTGGAACAAAGACCATCACGGTCCGAAATACCCCCATCCCACCTATAGCTCCGCGATCCGGACAAGGGGCATGCCCACCATCCACGAAATGCGGGAGGACCAACGCGGACCATATCCCAATATGGTGCAGCCCTACTTCACGCGCCCTTTGAACGATCGCCCGGGCCATCGACCCCATCGATGGATCCCTCGTGTTCGCCGAAAAGAACGGGGGGCCTCACGGACATCTCTTCATCTTGGTCGCGACCTCCATACACAGGACCTTGGATCATTGACGGCATGCCCGAAGCACAGCATCACGGCCGAAGCGTCCTCGTGGTCGAGGATGAGGCCATCATCCGGAAGGACATCGTGCATCGTTTGGAGCAGTTGGGGTACCGGGTGATCGGCACCGCCCGCTCCGGTTCCGAAGCCATTGTGGTCGCCCGGTCATTGCTACCTGATGTCGTCATCATGGACATCCATCTGACCGATGGGCATACCGGCATCGACGCGGCGCGTGCCATCCATCGCGAACTCCACCGTCCCGTCGTCTTCCTCACCGCGAACTCCGACGAGGCCACCGTTATGTCCGCTCGAACCGCGGAACCCTACGGATTCCTGGTCAAGCCATTCAATGATGCCGCTCTACGTGCGGCCATGGAGATCGCCATGTACAAGCATGTCAGGGACCGCGGACTGATCGAGGAACGGCGGCACCTTTTCCAATTGGCCTCCGAACGTGTGCGTGAGGATTCCATCTTCGTAAAGCACAAAGGGGTGCTGATACGCTGTCCGATCGAAGGGATCGTGCATTTGGAAGCCTTGCGCGACTATGTGGGCATCCACCTTGCGGACCGTCGGTTCGTTGTGCACGCCACCCTGCAGACCCTTGCTGGTCGTTTGCCCCGAAAGGATTTCATGCGGGTGCATCGCTCCTTCATCGTCCGGATCGAACGGATCCAGGTGGTGCATGAAGGCATCATCGTGCTGGAGCCCAACGGCGCGCGCATCCCCATCGGCGGCACGTATCAGGCGGCCGTGCGCGAGCGGTTGAAGATCCTCTGAAGCGGACCACATGAACAGCATGCTTGCCTTGATCCTCGGCTCCGTGGCCTTTGTGCTCTACGAGCTCGTGCTCGGGTTCGCGATCGCATTCGCCGCCAGGTTGGTCATACAACGGATGCTTTCCGACTATGACTGGCCATTGGGACCGGGACCGCCCTCGAACCTACCCGGGGCGCGAAGGGATCCTCCCTTCCTTGCGCGGGCCGGACTTGGACTGTTCGGATGGGGAACGGCTGCGCTACCCCTTCATCTGGCCTCGCATTATGTGCGCCTGTTCCCCATCGACCGTCTTGCCGGAATGGCCGTGCTGGTGCTTCCGGCAGGGGTCGTTCTGCTGGCGCTCGTTGTTGCCGGTGCCCGCCCCCGATCCGTGGACCGGTAGGTTCCCGACCTTCGGGGCAACCGCCCGCTCGTTGCAATACGTCCTATCCTCCGAAAGCCCATCACCATGACCCGGACCACGACCCGAGACCTTTTCCTCGCCATCGGCTTTGCGATCGCGACCCTACCGCTATCGGCCACCCACATCATGGGCGGCGAACTGACCTACCGGCATCTCGGCGGCAACGATTACAAAGTGGACCTGGTCCTCTACCGGGATTGTGCGGGGATACCGGTGAACCCCGTGGAATCCATCACCGTGCAATCGGACAACTGCGCGACCTTTTTCAATGCGAGCCTGTTTCTGGCGGACACGGTGACCATCACCACAGGCTGCGCGAACATGCTCACGACCTGCGAAGGCGGTCAAGCACCGGGCATGGAGGTCTACTACTATACGGACACCATCACCATCGCGACGGCCTGCGACGATTGGCGCATCTGGTGGACCCAGTGTTGCCGGAACGGCGCGATCATGAACCTGGCCAACCCGACCACCCTGAGCTCCTATCTCGAAGCCCGCCTGGACAACGTGAACGCACCCGACAACTCGTCTCCCGTGTTCCAGGAGCTGCAGCTCCCATTCGTCTGCAACGGCGTGCCATTCTGCCTGGACAACGCGGCCTATGAGCCGGACGGTGACTCACTGGTGTACAGCATGACCGCTGTGTACGATGGCAATTGGCTGAACCCCGCCCCCTATTTCTCGCCCTTCTCCCCGACCGATCCCTTCCCGACCGTGAACGGATTGTCCTTCGACCCCACCACCGGCAACCTGTGCTGCACACCCAATGCCGTAGGAGCCTTTGTCGTGGGATTCCAGGTCGATGAATACCGCAACGGGGTATACATCGGCGGAACCCGGCGTGATCTGCAGTTGTGGCTGGTCCCCTGCCCATCCGCATCGCTGGGTATCCAAGGCATCGTATTCGACAGCACCGGCACAGCGATCAGTGATGGGACCGTGGAACTTTGGGAGTATGGTCTGAACAGCCAGAGCAGCACGCTTCTCAACACCACTGCGGTGAACACCCAGGGTGAATTCGCTTTCACCGGCTACCCGAACGGCCAGTACCTGGTCCGTGCGGTGGTGGATACGCTGCTCTACCCCGGCCAGGCCGATTCCTACCATGAGAGCACATACTACTGGCAGTATGCGGACGTCCTGAATTCCGTATGCGACACGGTCCTCCAGGCCGACATCACCCTGGTGGGCTACGGGAACCTCAACGGCTCAGGGTATCTCACGGGCTTCCTCGGGGACCTTGGCATCGTGCGTTCCACCGAGGGCGATCCCTGGCCCGGTGTGGGTGTGATCCTCGAACGCTGGCCGGAACGGGAGTTGGTGGCCTACACCCGCACGAACGCCTCCGGCCACTACGCGTTCAGCAGCGTTCCGTTCGGTGAGTACCGTATCCTGATGGACCATCCGGGCCTGCCGATGCTGGGCTACTACCATGTGACCGTGGATGCCCTGCACACCACGTTCGCTGACCTGGACTATGCGGCCGATCCGTTCGGCTTCTTCACCACTTCGGGGACGACGTCCGTCCAAGAGACCACCGGAACACAGATCATGATCGCCCCTAACCCCGTCGGGGCGGAAGGTCTGCTGCATTTGCGGGGACTGAACGACGGACCAATGCTTGTGCAGGTCGATGACGTGATGGGACGGAGGGTGCTTGCCCGAAAGCTCCAGGTCACCGGCGGGCAGGCCTTGGTCACGCTTGCCCCACTCCCGCCCGGAGCCTATCTGATACGGATCGGCGACGGCAAGGTGTTGCGCCTGGTGAAGGAATGAACGGTGTTCGGGGCGGATCCTTTGAAGAGCGGGCCACGGGGCCCGCTCTTTGGTTTTCCACCACACCCCTGAAGGCAGCGACGATCCCATACGGGGCTGACGAATGTCGTTCCACCAGCAGGTCCGGCAATTAACCTTTGCAGTGACATTCCGTTAAAAGCGACGTTCGATCACCCGCATTCCTTCGCAAAACATGAGCACTCCCTCCTATCTGAAATGGCTTGATGAGGTCGAACTGAGCGACATCGACACCGTCGGTGGCAAGAACGCCAGCCTCGGTGAGATGATCCGCAATCTGAAGAACCTCGGCGTGCACGTGCCCGGCGGATTCGTGGTGACCGTGGCGAGCTATCACGCTTTCATCGCGCACAACGACCTGGACCAGAAGATCCGCGACATCGTGGCGAAGCTGGACGTGGACGATGTGGAGAACGTGCGCCGGACCGGCCTCGCGGTCCGCACCCTGATCAAGAACGGCAAGTTCCCCGAAGCCATCTGGAAAGGCATCCTGGAACGCTATGACGAGATGAGCAAGCAGTACGGCCAGGAACATACCGATGTGGCCGTGCGCTCCAGCGCCACCGCGGAGGACCTGCCCGATGCCAGCTTCGCCGGTCAACAGGAGACCTACCTCAACATACGCGGCCCGCAGGACCTGATCAGTGCGGTGCGCAACTGCTTCGCTTCGCTCTTCACCGACCGCGCCATCGTCTACCGGCAAAGCCTCGGATACGACCACTTCCAGGTCGGCCTCAGCGTGGGCGTGCAGAAGATGGTCCGCTCCGACCTCGGCGCCAGCGGCGTGGCATTTTCGATCGACACCGAGAGCGGTTTCAAGGATGTGGTGGTGATCAACGGCAGCTACGGCCTTGGTGAAATGGTGGTGCAGGGCGCCGTGAGCCCCGACGAGTTCATCGTGTTCAAGCCCACCCTCGCGGAAGGCTTCAGCAGCATCATCGAGAAGAAGCTCGGCAACAAGGACCGCAAGATGATCTACGGTGTGGAGCCCGGAAAGCCCACGCAGATCATCCCCACCGAGCGCCCCATGCGCAACCGCTTCTGCGTCACCGACGAGCAGGCGCTGGAAGTGGCACGCAGTGTGGCGGCGATCGAGAAATATTACAGTGACAAGAAAGGCCATTGGAGCCCGATGGACGTGGAATGGGCCGTGGACGGCCTCAGCAAGCAGCTCTTCATCCTGCAGGCACGCCCCGAGACGATCCACAGCCAGAAGGACAAGGATGTGGTGGTGGAATACAAGCTCGATCATCCCAAGCCCGGCAACGGATCCATGGATGGCGCAGTGGACTACAAGACCATCACCACCGGCATCGCCATCGGCGATCGTGTGGGTGCCGGCAAAGTGCGTGTCATGTTCGCCCTCGACGGCCGCGACGGCAGCACCGACGGCAAGGACTTCCGACCCGGTGACGTGCTGGTGACCGACATGACCGATCCCGACTGGGAGCCGATCATGAAGAAGGCCGCCGCCATCATCACCAACAAGGGGGGGCGCACCTGTCATGCCGCCATCGTGGCGCGGGAAATGGGCGTGCCGGCCATCGTGGGTTGCGGCAACGCCACCGACCTGCTGGAGACCGGCATGGAGGTTACCGCCAGCTGCTGCGAAGGCGACACCGGCGTGATCTACCAGGGCCAGATCCCCTTCCGTGTGGAAGAAACCCGTCTGGACGACCTGCCCGACGTGCGCACGCCGATCATGCTGAACGTGGCCAGCCCGGACCTCGCCTTCAAGTTCGCCCACCTGCCCAATGCCGGCGTGGGCCTGGCGCGCGAGGAGTTCATCATCAACAACTACATCCAGGCCCATCCCCTCGCGCTCCTGCAACACAAGGAATTGGGCGATGTGAACCTCAGCGGCAAGATCAGCTACCTGATCACGGGCTATGAGGACGAGGAGACCTTTTTCGTGAAGCGCCTCAGCTATGGCATCGCCAAGATCGCCGCGGCCTTCCACCCCAACAAGGTGATCGTGCGCTTCAGCGATTTCAAGAGCAACGAATACCGCAACCTGCTCGGCGGCGAGCACTTCGAACCGCATGAGGAGAACCCGATGATCGGCTGGCGCGGTGCATCGCGTTACTACAGTGACACTTACAAGGAGGCCTTCGGGCTCGAGTGCAAGGCCATCCGCCGTGTGCGGGAGAAGATGGGCCTGAAGAACGTGGTGGTGATGATCCCCTTCTGCCGCACCATCCAGGAGCTCAAACAGGTGGAAGGCGTGATGCGGGAGTACGGTCTCGAGCGTGGCAAGGAAGGCTTGGAGCTTTACTTGATGGCCGAGATCCCCAGCAACATCATCCTCGCAGAGGAGTTCGCCCAGCACATCGATGGCTTCTCCATCGGCAGCAACGACCTCACCCAGCTCACCCTCGGTCTCGACCGCGACAGCTCGCTCGTCGCCCACATATACGACGAGCGCAACGAGGCCGTGAAGCGCATGCTGCGCATGCTGATCGAAACGGCCAAGCGCACCAGGACCAAGGTGGGCATCTGCGGCCAGGGCCCCAGCGACCATCCGGACTTCGCGCAGTTCCTCGTCGAGCTCGGCATCGACTCCATCAGCGTGACCCCGGACAGTTTGTTGAAGACACGCAAGGCCATCGCGGAGGTGGAGAAGAAAGTGGCGGGGAACGGCGTAAAGGCCCGCGCCTAGGTCCGCTATTGCTTCTTCACCACCAACTCCTCGAAATCCTCCGTGCGCGGCAGTCCGAGGAAGTCCTCCATCAGGTGGGCGGGTGGAGTGGTGAGCTTCCGGGCCTGCGTATCGATCCATGCGCCGTCCACGTTCAATTCCGCGCACAGCGTACCATCGTCACGCAGGAAATGATGCCGCATGCTCCAGCGGGACCCGTCCGGGCGGCAGCGGCTTAGCCGCAGCTCGATCACGATCGTGTCGGTGTGCCGGATCTCTCGGCGGAAGATGCACTCCTCGCGGAAAAGGATCGGCCCGAAATGCGCCTGCTGCATCTTGGCCGGGGTAAGGTCGATGGCGAAAAGCCAGCCGACACGCGCCTGGGCACCCAACGTGTAGTACACATCATGGCGCAGGTGGAAGTTGGGGTCCATGTCGGCCCAGCGCAGGTGCACCGGGAAGCGGAATTCGTCCATGGCCACGAAGGTCGCGGTTCCATGGGGTCCAGAGGTCGCCGATCTCGAACATGCAGCCTGTGACCCCGATCGTCCGGTACGTCACTACCTTGCTGGATACGATCGTCATGCGGACACCCATTCTCCCCTTCCTGCTAGTTACAGGCCTGCTTCCGCGGTCGAGCCATGCCCAGGACCATGTCAATCCCGGCCAGTTCACCTTCACGGTGGACAGCGGCCTGGTCTACGGATGGGACACGAATTACGTCGGCGCGATCGACACCCTGCGCCTGGACCTGTACAAGCCCATCGGCACCAGCGAGGCACATCGCCCGCTGCTCGTATTGGTGCATGGCGGCACCTGGCTCGGCGGTTGTCGCAATGACCCCTCTTCAGGCGTGGTGCCGCTCGCGCGCGAGTTCGCCGGACGTGGATACGTCGTGGCCTCAGTGGACTATCGTCTTGGCTGGCACAAGGACGACTTCGTGCAGACACCCGCGGGCCCGCCGATCTGGCCCGATGGCTATCTGGCCCTGTACCCGGCCGACAGCGCCGAGATCAAGCGGGCACTTTACCGCGGCATGCAGGACGTCAAAGGGGCGATCCGTTGGCTGAAGGCCCGTGCCGATCAGGACAGCATCTGCACGGATAAGGTCTTCGTCGGCGGTGAAAGCGCAGGGGCTTTCGTGGCCCTGGCCGTTGGGCTCCTGGACCGGCCGGACGAGAAGCCGGAAGCGTGCATGGCCCTCCCGGATGCCCCTCCACCCTACTCCGCACTCCTGAACGCCACCGAACTGGAATGTCAACGGACCACCTACACCGTGGACAGCACCACGCTGCATCGACCCGACCTCGGACCCGTAGCGGGCGATCTCAACCTCAACGGCTTCGATGCCTCCGTGATCGGCGTGGCCGACTTCTTCGGGGGCATGCCCTACGAAGCATTCACACAGGATTGGATCCAGGGCGTGGACACCCCGGCGACCTACCTCTACCACCAGACCTGCGACGGGATCGTCCTGTTCCATTCCGGCAAGCCGTACACCACGCTTTCCGCCAACTGCAATCTGGGTGCCACGCCCTGGCACTATCAATACCCCACCATGAAAGGCAGCGGACGGGTCGCGGCTTATCTCGCCGCACTGACGGACCCTCCCGTGATGACGACCGACCTCGATCCCTGTGATCCGTTCGACACGAACATCGCCCTCTTCGAATGCCTTCGCTACGCGAACAATGGCAGCTACCACTTCATGGCGAACGTTCCGTTGAGAGCCGCGCATCTCGCCGCGTTCTGGGGGCCGTTGGCGGACGATCCGGCGCCGTGCCTGGGGACGGTCATCCCGGGACAGGACAGCGACCGACCTTCCATACACCCCCAGCCCGCCCTCGACCATGTCGTAGTGCGATCGGGATCATTGCGCCCAGGCGATCCCTTCAGTCTCTTCGCACTGGATGGTCGTGAACTGAGAAGAGGCACGTGCAACGGGGCACCCGGTGAAGTGCAGGTCGAATGGTACGGTGATCTTCCTCCAGGGACCTACCTCCTGATCGTCCACGGTCCGCGCCTGGCGGTTGTGGTCAAGTGCCTGGTCGGCCCCTGACCTGTCGGCCTTCCTACATTCGGTGCGATGGTCCGGCCTTGCGACGTCACGGAGTTCCTTCATGGTGATCTGCCGATGATCGATGTGCGGTCCCCCGGAGAGTTCGCACGTGGACACATCCCTGGTGCGCACTCGCTCCCCCTGTTCTCCGATGAGGAACGCGCGGTGGTCGGAACGCTCTACAAGCAGAAGGGTCGTGAGCAGGCCGTGCTGGAAGGCCTGCGCATCGTGGGTCCGAAGCTCGCCGGCATCGTGGAACAGGCGCGGCAGGTGGCACCCGGTGGACGGATCGCCGTGCATTGTTGGAGGGGTGGCGAACGCAGCGGCAGCGTGGCCTGGTTGCTGGACAAGGCCGGTTTCGCGGAGGTGGTCACGCTGAAGAAGGGCTACAAGGCATTCCGGCACCATGTCCTGGCCTCGTTCACGGACCCGCCTCGATCCATCGTATTGGGCGGCTTCACGGGCAGCGGAAAGACCGACGTGCTGCACGCATTGCGCGAGCAGGGCGAGCAAGTGGTGGACCTCGAGGGGCTGGCGAACCATCGCGGATCCTCGTTCGGTGCGCTCGGCCGCCCCCCCCAACCGACCACGGAACATTTCGAGAATCTGCTTTGGCACGCCCTGCACCGGCTCGACCGCACCCGCATCACATGGATCGAGGACGAGAGCATGATGATAGGCAGAGTGAAGCTCCCCGATGCGCTGTACGACGCGATCCGGAGATCCCGAGTGGTCTTCCTCGACGTTCCGAAGGAACAACGCGCGGACCACCTGGTGGCGATCTACGGGGGGGCGGACCGCAATGGACTGGCCGAAGCCATCCAGCGGATCGGCAAACGTCTCGGTCCGCAGCACGCCAAAGCGGCTTTGGAGGCGCTCGACAACGACGATCTTCGCAGCGCGGCCTTGATCGCGTTGACCTACTACGACAAGACCTATGCGCACGGGCTTGCGCATCGTGATCCGGCAACGGTGGTGCGCGTGTCCCCGCAGACGACCCTGCCCGGAACACTGGCCACCGAGATCCGTGATATCCCCTCGCGACCCATGCGAACAGAAGAACGGACAACCTGAAAGGGATGGTGCCGTCTAGAGCACAGAAGGCTCATTCCTCATTGCGCATGAAGCATTTCTTCGCACTTGGCGCCTTGCTCGCCACGGCGCTCCCGGCTGCGGCCCAACCCCCGTTCTCAGTGGATTGGTACCACGACCAGGTCTATTGGTACCAAGCCTGGTACAAGGACCGTGTGGAGATCAAGAACACCAATGGGGCGACGTCCATGATCATCCATGACGACCTGAACAACCCCTACGTATGTGTCGGCGCTCCTTCGCCCGTTCGCGCGAGCTTCAGTGCAGGCGGTTTCCCTGCGGGCTTGGGGTGCATCGATTTCCTCTGGTCGGATACCTACGTCACCACACTATACCCGCAGAACATCAGCATCTATGATGTATTCCAGGGATCCGATTTCGATATCTACGTGACAAATGTCTATCAGAGCCTCTACAACGAACCCTATACGCTCAATTGTGGTGGGGGCATCGCCTACGAGTATGCCTCGGATGGGCATGCGTTCCTGGCCGAACAGGGAACCCTTTACGTGGCCGCGAATTCCGACGTCTGTCCGGACCTGCGGCTCTTCAAACAACCCTATCCGACCACCCTGTCCCAATGCGATTGGTGCACCTGCATCCCATCGAACGTCCGATCCTTGGAACTGCATTATGATACCCTTCTGGCCATTGGCTTTCCTACGGTGACCAAGGTGGATGTGGCCACTGGGACCCAGGGAGGTTCCTTCGACCTTTATTCCGGGGCGAACGCAAGCGATGGATACACCTTCATGGATGGGGATACGCTCTTCTGGACGAGCCGCTACGACGGCAACGGGATCCACGTGGGGCGGTACCAATACGGCGTGGGGCCTGTCTGGGAGGTGACCGTTCCGATCTTCGCTCCTCCCCTGGAACTCCTCGGTGACCCCTATGGACGCCTCTGGACGGCGGCGGACGACCAGCTCATCTGGATCGACCGCGCGAACGGCACGTTCTCCACCTATGCCTTCCCAGGGACGATCGAGGACATCGACATGCTCGGGGACCAGTTGGCATTCACCGGCACCACCGATGGCGTAACGAACTATGTATTGAAGGCCCACGTGGTCCCCTGATCCCTTTCGATCCAATGATCCGCCAGAAACTCCTTTCGCTCGCCACCATCCTTTGCACAGCGCTCGTGCATGGTCAGACGGCCCTGACCCCGATCTGGTCGCACGTGGACGGATCCGGCACCCGTACACCCACCAAGCTGGCCTTGGATACCGCGAGCGGCCTGCTCTATCGTGCTTTGGACCCGGACCCGGTGAACAGTCTTCTTTTCGATGTGGAAGTGTTCGATGTGGATGGCAACGACCTGACACCCACACCACAGTTCCAGATCGAGGGATCACCCTATGCGTACGGTACGCTGGTGAACCAATTGCGCCATTTGGACGCACGCCATGACACTCTTTTCGTGGTGATGCGGCTGTTCGATGATTCCACCCAGCAAAAGAAATACCATTGGACGGCGATCTATCCGCTCAATGGTGATCCGGGAAGGTTGTTGGGCAGCGGCAGCACGCCCACCCTGGACGCGAGGCACCTACCGGAAGGATCCCTGGTGCTTACGGACCAGCACCTGCGTACCTATGGCCCCACCGGCCTGCCCAAGGAGAGGGTGCCCGCCGTCGGATGCACACGCATGGTCGTGGCACCGGACCGGGTGATCTGTGGTGGGCCGCCGGACCTCAAGGTCCTGCGCCGGTCGGACCTTGCCATGCTTCCCGACCTGATCGTGCCCGCTTCCGGCATGGCGCTTTCCAACAGGATGTTGCAGAAGAACGGTATCGTACACTATGCCACCTTGTTCGATGACAACAGCATCGGCTTCGGCGCTGTGGATACGAGCGGAACGATGTTATGGAACAAGAACATGCCGCTTGGCGGCATGTCCCCCGAATTGACCGCGATCGCCATGGATGCAACAGGAGCCTTTTGGATCAGCTTGAATACGACATCCGGTGGGATCGCTCAGGGGATGCTCATCGGTACGGATGCCTCGGGGACATTGACCGATGTGTACACCTATGGCCAGACGATCGATGACCTTGCATGTTCTGGATCCCGCCTCTTCTGCACCGGTGTGGAGGACATCCAGGCGCAATCCACGTACGTAGCCGCATTGGAGCCTGGGGTCATCACCGGGATCGCAGCCGATGCCGGCACCGAGGTCCTGATAATACCCGTTCCTGCGACCGATCGCATCACCGTGTCCGGTCTCCCCGCCGATACAAGGTGTGTGGACCTGATGGACCAGAGCGGACGCATCCTTCGACAATGGAACACCCCGCCTCGCGGTTCCCTTGTCCTTGACGTGGGCGACCTCGCGAACGGGGGCTACCTGCTGGAACTGCGAAGGTCCGATACGTCCATCATGAAGCGTTTCCAGATCGCGCGTTGACCGACGCGGTCCAGTGCGGTTCGCCAACTTCGCCGACCTACCACCGGACCATGCCTTACAATACGCCGTCCCCCATCCGCCTCACCCATTACAGCAGCGGCGCCGGCTGTGGATGCAAGATCGCCCCGGCCGTGCTGGAGACCATACTCAGGGTCGGTGGCCCTCCCTTCGATGATCCCCACCTCATGGTCGGTTATGGCTCCCGTGACGATGCGGCCGTCTACGACATCGGCAATGGCGAAGCACTTATCAGCACGGTCGACTTCTTCTCCCCTATCGTGGATGATGCGATGGACTTCGGCCGCATCGCCGCGGCGAACGCGCTCAGCGATGTCTATGCCATGGGTGGCACTCCGCTCATGGCGGTGGCCGTGCTGGGTTGGCCAGTGGAAAAGCTTCCCGCCGCGATGGCCGGTCAGGTCGTGGAGGGAGGCCGGCAGAAATGCGCCGAAGCCGGGATCGTCCTAGCCGGAGGGCACAGTATTGATTCACCGGAACCGTTCTTCGGATTGGCCGTCTCCGGACGGGTCGGCCATGACCATCTGAAACGGAACGACACGGCCCAGACCGGCGACCTCATCGTACTGACGCGTGCGCTCGGCTCAGGAGTGTTGAGCACCGCTATGAAGCGCGGTCTGGTCCAGGAGAAGGAAAGTCGGGCATTCATCCGGCATTTGAGCGCGCTGAACAGCATCGGGGCTCAACTGGGGCGATCCCGCTCCGTGACGGCAATGACGGACGTCACCGGGTTCGGACTGTTCGGCCATCTTCTCGAAATGAGCGCGAGCACGCTTTCGGCGGTGATCGAATACGACCGAGTACCATTGTTGGAAGGCGTTCAGGACCTCCTGAAAAGCGGGTGCTATGCGGATGGCGCATTGCGCAACTGGAAGAGCTATCACAACCAGGTCTCCGGAGCAGAAGCGCTCGCGCCCATGATGGTGGGCTCGGACCCACAGACCAACGGCGGGCTCCTGCTCGCTCTCGACCCGAACGGAGGCGATGAGGTGCTTGGGATGCTGAAGGACCAGGGTGTGGCCTGCAGTGTCATCGGCCGCTTCGAGGCCCGAGGGTCGCGCAGTGCGGTCCAGGTGCGATGACCGCCACGCACCGGGCCTTCCGTTTCCGTTCCATCGCGGCCATGAACGATGGAACGACCACGTTGAACAAAACCGAACGTAGTAATTTTGACATCGACCATGTCGGCCGTAAGACCGGCACCCAACCTGCTAAAATCTGCTGATATGCCGAAAAGACGATTTTCTGATGAGGATCTCGAGGAATTACTGAGCCACTACCGGTCGGAAAGGCGCAAGCTTATCTTCCAATTGGATGAGATCCGCCGGACCATCAAGCAACTCCGCGGATCGAAAACATCCGATGCCAGGACATCGGGACGCCGCACGAGCAGCGCGACCGGCACAACGAGACGCCGCGGCCGCAAGCCCGGAAGAAAAAAGAAACGGACGGTAAAGGACGGCGGCTATCGCCTCAATGATTGGGACAATGCCGTGGTCAGTGCGATCAAGACGACCGGGCGTCTGCTCCCCAAGGCGGACCTCCTGGTGCACCTCAAGAAATGGGCGGCCAAGAACGAGCCGAAGGTCCGCGCCGCGGAGATCGATGCCCACCTGACACGTTCATTGCAAAAGCTGAGCGGCAAACGCGGGGTGCTCGGCAAGCACCACACAGGTCTGCGACGTGGTTTCCACTATGGCCTGAAAGAGTGGTTCTTCAACACGAGCGGAAAACTGCGCCGCACACATCTCCACCGCCTTGTGCTGAGCACCAAGGATTGACCGGACGATACGACCGAAGGGGGCGCCGAGAGCGCCCCCTTTTCGTTGCACCCGGAGCCGCATACCCCTGGCGAGCGGGGATCGACCGTAACTTCCCGACGTCAACGGCATCCCATGAAGAACATACTCGCGCCGATCGATCTCTCCGCTGTATCCATGTCCGTGATCGAAAGTGCCGGCCTGTTGGCGAAGGCTTTGGATGCCAAGCTATGGATCGTGCATGTGGCGGCCCCGGATCCCGATTTTGTGGGTTTTTCCGCAGGTCCGCGGTATGTACGCACGCACCGCGCCGATATCCTGCGCCATGAGCATACTGAAGTGCAGGCCATGGCCGAGCGGTCGCGCCAACAAGGGGTGGACGCCGAGGGGCTCCTGGTGCAGGGTCCCACCACCGAGACCATCCTCGGTGAATCGATCCATCTGAAAGCGGACCTGATCGTGATGGGTTCACACGGCCACGGGGCGTTGTTCAAGGCGCTCGTAGGTAGTGTCTGTGAACAGGTCCTTTCCGGCTCGAAGGTTCCCGTGATGATCATCCCCGCACGCGGAAACCAATGAGGACCGGGGACCGATGGGCCCGGCCACGGAACACGTTCCTGCCTTTCCTGGTCTGGTCCTGCACGGGGGCGGTCTGTATGCCCTCGCTTCGCGGCGGTGCCCCCCGGCTTGAGGATGTCCGGCTACCGCCTGGCTTCGCCATCCAAATGTACGCGGACAGTGTCGAGAACGCCCGGGCCATGTGCTGGGGGGACCGGGGGACGCTTTTCGTCGGTTCACGCGATGCAGGGATCGTCCATGCACTCCGGGACACTGATGGGGACGGGACACCTGATCGCCGGTGGACGATCGCCAGGGGATTGCGAATGCCTGCCGGTGTCGCATTCAGACAGGGTGCTTTGTACGTGTCCGCGATCGACCGCATCCTCCGTTTCGATGCCATTGAGGATCATCTCGATGACCCGCCCGTACCCGTCGTCGTCACGGACGATCTCCCGCAAGAGACCCACCACGGCTGGAAGTTCATCGCCTTCGGTCCCGACGATCGGCTATACGTACCCGTAGGAGCACCGTGTAACATCTGTGAAAGCGAGGACCCGATCTATGCGAGCATCACCCGCATCCGTCCTGATGGCGATGGAAGGGAGATCGTTGCTCGTGGAGTGCGCAATACGGTGGGGTTCGATTGGTCGCCGGAGGACTCCACGTTATGGTTCACCGACAATGGTCGTGATTGGGCGGGCGACGATAGGCCGAACGATGAACTGGACCACCTTACAGCCGTGGGCGAGCATTTCGGCTACCCGTATTGTCACGAGGGCACCTGGCCGGACCCGGAGTTCGGGAAAGGTCATGATTGCATGGACTACACCGCACCGGCGGCCAGGCTCGGACCACATGTGGCTGCACTGGGGATGCGCTTCTACCGGGGGACCAGCTTCCCTGAAAAATATCATCATGCCATCTTCATAGCCGAACACGGCAGTTGGAACCGCAGCACACCCATCGGATACCGGATCGCGGTGGCATTTCCCAGGCCCGACGGCACTGCGGAAACGGAGGTCTTTGCCGAAGGTTGGCTGCGGGGGAACCGCGCCTGGGGCCGGCCCGTGGACGTGCTGAACACACCTGAGGGGGACCTGCTCGTCAGCGATGACGCTGCTGGCGCCATCTATCGGATCTCATTCACCCGGTAACGGGATCGCTAGCCGCGGAATAGTCCCAAAGGCCGCCGGTCCAACCAGGCGCGATCACTGGACCGTGGCGAATACAGCCACAGGAACACGCCGGTCGTCACCACCACACCGATCGTTCCACCCGCCAGGATATCGCCCGTGAAATGTTCCGACAGATAGACCCGCGTGAACGCAATTCCAGCGGCCAGCATGGACCAGAACGGTCCGGTCCAGCGGCGCCCATCGATCACGGCCATTGCCAGGCAAAGGCTGAACGCCGTTGCGGCATGCCCGGAGGGAAAACTGAAATGATGGTCAAGGACCACCCCCTCCACCAATCGAACCTCCGGCATACGGTCAAGGAACTCCGCCGGCCGATCGGACCCGGCGAACACATTGCGCTTCAATAACTGAACAAGCAACCCGCTGCCTGCAGCGGAGACACCCACCATCAGGACCTGCCTCCACCGGCCGGCAAGGAGCAGAAGGATCGCAACGACAGTGGGTACGAGACCATCCGCCACGTTCGTGGAAACATGCATCACCGGGTCCAACCAGGAGGGGTGTTCTGCGTTCACGGCCTGATGAAGACCCAGTTTACCCAGGCGCAAGAGTCCAAGGAGAGGAGGTATCGCCAGCGTTGCGGCCGTGAGAAGGAAGAGCAGCACGTTGCGCCGACGATGCATGCGGCCAAATGTAGAGCGCACCGCGCGTTGTGGTCTTAAATTCGACACCGTGCGTCCCCAGCTTTTCATGATCGGTGCACTCCTATCGCATCCCCTGTGGTCGCAGTCCTTCGACGGGACCTATGGTAGCGGAACGGGTGAGTTCGCGGTGGGGACCATGACCACCGCCGCCGGGTTCCGATCTGTGGCGACGCACTACGACCACGCGGGTGCTTCACACGAAGCAATGGTCATCGCGTTGACGGGATCGGGACAGCAAACGCAACTGCTCACCTTATCCCTTCCCGGAAGGGTCTTCATCCAGGCCACGGCGCCGGCACCGGGGTCGGGCACCTACCTCCTGGGCAGCACCATTCCCGATGGTCGCAGTGATCATGATGCACTCCTCGTGAGGCTGACGGCGACGAACAGCGTGGTTTGGACGGCCACTGAGGACCTGCCCGGTGACCAGCAATTGTTCGGGGTCGCCTTGCTACCCGATGGCAGCGTGATCGCCACGGGCGTGGAACGAACGACGACGAAGCACGACGTGCTCGTGATGCGGTTCGATCTGAACGGCGGAGTGGACTGGCGAACGACCCTGGGGGGTGCGCTGGACGAAGAGGGGAACGCCATCGCCGTGGATGGGAACGGGGCGCTCGTCGTCGGGCGGCAGATGAACTTCGGAAATACCAGTGATGCCTATCTCGCCCGCCTCGACCTCGATGGCGATCTGGCCTGGGAAACGAGTTGGGGCGGTATCAAGGATGAATCGTTCCGCGCGGTCACCATCACACCCGGTGGTTATTTCGTGGCGGTGGGCTTCACGGACAGCTACGGCGATACTACATATCTCGGGCATCGCTTCCGGCACGTATGGTTGATGGGGCTGCAGGCCGATGGCGATACGCTTTGGACCCGGGCCATCGGCGACACCCTTTTCGACCGTGCGGGATATGGTCTCAGCAGTATCCCCAATGGTGACCTGTACGTGGCAGGGGAAAGAGTGGACGGGGTGGATCGGGACGGGCTCCTCATGCGCATCGATCCGGCCGCGACACCGATCTGGGAGCGCACGATGGACCATGGCCCCTATGATCATCTGGGCAGTGTGATCACACTGTCCAACGGGGTGTTGGCCACGGGCTGGAGCATGGGTGCGCTCGGGCATCAGGCCTGGGTGGTGCGAAGGGACGGTTCAGGCGATTAGTTCCGATCGTTCCGCACGATCACGTGTTCGAAAAGCGGACCAGGACTACCGCGATCAAGGTATTGCCTCGCGCATGATGGGACGGGACCTTCGGTCCCGGATCAACCCACGACCATGACGATAGGACGCTGCAAACACGGCAAGTTCGACAGGAAGGACCTCGGCCGCGTGCTGGACCTGCGCACACGCATGCTCTTGAACGAAGTGCTGCGCGCCCCTCGTGGCCGCTCGATCGAGGCCTACATCAAAGCCTTCAGGTCAGCGGATATCGGACCAAGGACGGGCCGGTCAGGGTAGCTGTTCGCTGCGGATCGCCGTTGGGACCGTTCCTCCGACATTGGCGATGATCGGATCCCTATCGTTGTTCGAACCCGCGTATTTGACGAAGCCGTCCAAATTGACATCCGACCTGTGATAGCCGCTGATCGTGGCGGTCGGAACAAGGCCACCGATGGCCACGAGGATCGGGTCTCGATCATTGCCGGCGCCCGCGTATTTCAGCACTCCGTCGTTCACTACGTTGCCGCTCCAAAGCGCATATCGGCCATTGCTCAATTGCTTGCGCGCGTTGGACCCATGTACAAGGGTGGTCGCCAGGGTGAGGTCGATCGCCCGCTCCTTTGTGTTCAGCGTCTGTGACGCGAAGGTCATCACACCGAGATGATTGCGATGCCGGACCGCAACGTAGTATTGGTCCGCAGGCACATTGAAAAGAAGTCGGGGATAACCATCAACGCCCACCACATCGCCATCACGTTGCAACAGGGCGCATTTCGTGGCGACGATCTGTGAAGGCGTGTTCTTGTTCCGAAGCTCCACCAATACCCAGTCCACGATGGCGTTGGCCCCCGTCACCGTGAACATCGACCCGGACGCGGTCTCCCCTCCCCCACCCATTGCCTGGGTGTAGCCCAGTCCTGTGTAGGGCTCCGTTGTGGGCAGAAGACCACCGGTGCGCAAGGCATCACGCATGAGGTTGGCCTGTACATCGAACGCACCCTGCAACAACACACGGACGGTGACGCTGGGCGGACAGTCCTGCCAGGGCGCGAGATAGCTGCCCGCGATGATCGTGGGCGTTGGAGCCCCCGGTCGCTCCCACCACAGCGCGCAATGGTCACCGCCGCTCCCCTCCTTCTGTAGCATTTCCACATAGTAGTAGGCACCTGCCACCAGGTTGAGCGCTGTGCTGCGCTGGGAGGAATACTTGTTCAACTGCGTTTCACCCGTATAGCCAGGGATGGAGCAGACGACCTGCTTGTATTTCGGCTCCGCGTTCGCGCTGAGATATACGACGCTCGCATCGTCGGAAGTGGCGGTGAGGTAGTATGTGCCTGTGGTCGGTGCGATGATGTATCCCCGGATCCTTGTACCGTAGTTGTTCGTGAAGTTCGTCGGGCCTTTGAACTGCGTCGGGTAGGTGGAACCGCTCGGTGAGTCGGGATAGGTGGGTGCGTTCAGCAGATCACTGACCGAGGATCCGGTGATGTTGTACCAGAACTCACGCAGCACCGAGCCCGTGGGTCCGACACATTGCGGGGGTGCCAGACCCACCACACCGATCACCGTGGATGCCTGGCCCGTGAGCCCATCGTTGTCGGTCACGGTCAGCAGCACTTGGTGATCTCCGGTATCGGTGAAGGTGTGTGACGGGTTCGGCCCGCTCGCGGTAGCACCGTCCCCAAAGTCCCAGGCATATGAGGCGATACCCCCGGGATCATAGCTCGAACCGCCATCGAAGTGGACGAGCAGGGGGCCGGGGCCGAACTGCACATCCGCCTGGATGAGCGCGGTCGGAGGGATCGCCTGGCAACGCGGATAGATGTACTTCGTCGCCGTTGCGGACAGCCCACCCGGATCGGCGACCGTAAGGGTGATCTCGTAGTAGTAGGTCTCCCCATCGCAACCCACTCCGCTGATCACCGTCGATGTGAGATGATCATGGTCGGTGGCCTCCGGATGCGTATGGCTATTGTGGTGCAGGATGGTGCGCCAGCTGTAGGTGAGCAGGGGGTCGCTGTGCTCCGCGTCGGTCACGTTCGCCTCCAGCACATAGATCGTATCGATCCCGACGGGGTACATGCTGCCGTTCACGATGCTCGTGATGGCAACGACCGGCGGCGTGTTGTTCACGCTCACGATGAGATGGAACTGACCGGTCTGGTTCCCGGTGTCCGTCACCGTCAGTGTTACATCATAGGTGGTCGGCGTGTTGGGGGCCGCATTGAACGTGTGGCCCGGTGACACCTGGGTGCTGGTGCCGCCATCGCCGAAATTCCAGGAATAGGTCAGAGGCCCCCCCTCCGGATCGTACGATGCACTACCGTTGAAGGAGACAAGCAGCGGACCGGGGCCATATTGCACGCTTTGTGTGGCCATGGCCACCGGCGGCAGGTCGATCGCCTGCGTGTAGCAGATCCGACGCAGCGTGTTGCTCAGGTAGTTGATGTACCAGATGCATCCGTCCGGACCGGAACCGATCCACGTCAGCGGTCCCAGGTTGGAGGCGAAATCGTGCACTTCGACCGGCTGATCGTTGGCATCGAATTCGAACCGTCTGATCCAACCCGCGGCATAATCCCCATGAAAATAGACGTTCTGATAGCCTTGCGGCAGGTTCGTCCCATCGACCCAGATCCCGCCCAGCGAAGCATATCCGCCGAAGCGCGGACCGGGCACCGGCGAGTTCGGGTCGTCCAGGTCATAGGTGACGGCATTGGTCCCGCTGTAAGCTCCGCAGCGCGATTCATTCCCATGCATCCAGTCGATCGCCGGACGGGCATGGAAGAAATGGGGAATGCCGGCCGGCACCTGCGCCGCCGGATTGCAAGGGTTCGGGTGTTTGTTCAGATGGTCCAGGTCGTCCTGCTTCAAGAGGTCCTGGAAATTGAAATACTGCTGCGTGCAGTTCACGCCGTCGTACAGTGGGTTGACCGCATCCAGGTCGGCCGTCGCCAGCGCCTGATAGTCCGGTTGCGGCCCCATGCCCTCGAACAACGGCCAACCGAAATTCATCCCTCCCTCCGTGCAAACGTTCAGGTCCTCCCAGGTGTTCCAACCCACGTCACCGATGTAGAGGGTGCCTGGATCCCCGGCAGCGGGATCGGGGCTTCCCGTACCCGGACGCAAGGTCATGCGATAGGGGTTGCGGAGGCCCATGGCCCACATCCGCGACCTTGGCGCACGTGGATGCACGGGATCGTAGTAGGGATTGCTGGCGACGCCATCACCGGTGTTCGGATCGAGGCGAAGCACCTTGCCGTTGAGACAATCCACCAACTGCGATCGGAACGCACCGACGTTCTCGGCAGGCCGGATGATCCCATCGCTCAGGGCCTGCGCATAGTACGTAGATCCATCATTTCCCCCGTCCGCGGTGAGGTAGTCCGCACCATCGCCACAACTGGCCAGGAGCGTGCCATCCGCACCGAACAGGAGCGTGCCGGTGCTGTGCGATTCGAAAAGTAGAGGGACTCCGGTCTCCTTCGTCTCCCCGAGCAGCACGGTCCGACTGTTCAGGTCCGTTGCATTGTAGTTCGGACCCAGGGCCGTGTAGCGCGTGATCCGCATGATGGTCGCGGAGAAATAGTCGTTCGTGGTCGGGCTGTAGGATCCCGTGCCGTAGTTCATCAGGTGGTGCCGGTCCACTGTGTACATCAAATAGAAGCGACCGTTGCTGAGGAACTGGGGGTCGAGCACGAATCCGAGCATGCCATGATCACGCCAGTTCCCGACCTCCTCGCTGATGTCGATAAGCGGGGTGGGTTGCACCACGCCATTGATCACGATCCACACCTTTCCTCGCTTTTCCCACACGTACATGCGACCGTTGCCGTCCCACGTCGCACCGACCGGCTCATCGAATCCACCCACCACACTGACATCCGCGAAATCCGTCGGGACCGTCTGTGCGTTCGATCTCAGGGGACGCAGGAAAAGCGATCCGAGGCCGACCAGCGCAATATGTATCAAGGCCGCAAGGCGGGTACCACCCGGCAAATAAACACGCATGGATGGAGGACTTTTTGAAATTCGTCTACAAAAATACCGCGCTCGTCGACGAAATGTCAATGCATACGTACATTGGAGACATGCCGATCCACCGGGAGATGATCGGATCCCGCATACGCGTGTTGGGCAAGGTGCAGGGGGTCTGGTTCCGCAAGCACACGGCCGAAAAAGCGGAGCAGCTTGGGTTGAGCGGCTGGGTGCGCAACGAACCCGACGGTAGCGTGCTCATCCACGCGGAGGGTGCGGCAGAAGCGCTGGAGAAGTTCCTTCACTGGTGTGGAACAGGACCGCCAAGCGCCAATGTGGTCGAAGTAGACTCCTCCCCAACACCTCCGGAAGGCTTTGACCGGTTCATCATCCGGCGCTGACGGACCCATCGGGCATCGCGATATGCCCGGCTCCCCCTAGTTGAACAGGTCCAGTTGCCCACCCGTGGGCCTTTGGAACCGCGAACGGTCCAATTCCGGCATAAAGCGCCTCTGGAAGTAGCGCTGCGAGAAGATCCTGAAAACGTCGGCGATGTTCTCCGCAAAGGCACCCTCCCCGCGCATGCGTCGACCGGATCGCGCGTCGGCCAACGACCCTCCATGCGCCATGCTCGTCTGTGCGATCACCTTGGCGGCGCGATCGGGCAGGTGCGTCCGCAGCCAGCGAACGAACACGTCCTTCACCGCACCGTTGACGCGAAGGACGGTGTAGCCGGCGGCCCTTGCACCCGCTTCAGCGGCCGCTTCCAGCAAGGCGGGTATTTCCTTGTCGTTCAATGCGGGGATCACGGGTGCGATCATCGCGCGAACGGGGATGCCCGCATCCGCCAGCGTCCGGATCGCCCGCAATCGTTGCACGGTCGTGCTCGTGCGTGGCTCCATCTTCCGGCGCAGGTCCTCGTTCATCGTGGTCAGGCTGATGGCCACGGAAACAAGACCCAGTTCCGCCATTTCACCCAGCAGATCGACATCGCGCAAAATGAGCGCGTTCTTGGTGATCACTCCGGCCGGGTGGCGATGGGCCGACAGGACCTGCAGCAGTTTCCGCGTAAGGCCCTCTTTCCGCTCGACCGGCTGGTAGGGGTCCGTAGCACCGGCGATCATTATCGGTTCCGGTCGCCAGGAAGGTGCTTGAAGCGTTCGGACGAGCAGCTCCGGTGCATTGCGTTTCACAAGCACGATCTGCTCAAAATCCAAACCCGCGCTGTAACCCCAATATTCATGTGTCGGCCGTGCGTAGCAGTAGCTGCACCCATGCTCACATCCCTGGTAGGGATTCATGCTTCTTGCGAACGGCAGGTCGGGCGAGCGGACCTGGTTCACGATGGTCTTCGGGAAGGTCTCGATGAAGCGGGTCACCTGATGTGGGTCATCAGGCACATCGATGCCTTCCCAATGCACCACACCGTACTGCTGCCGGAGGAACCGGTTCCTCACCTGTTCCTCCGCACCGCGCCCCTTGACCGGCTTTCCGTCGATCGGCATGTGCAGAAGATAGTGTCGGATCACGAACCCTTGATCTTCCCTGACACGATGCCCGCATCGCTCGGTTAATTTCGCGACCCCGACAACGGAACTACGCCCCACCCGAATGCGCCCTTCCGAGATCCCCCTGATCCCCCTGGCTGCCATCATCGCACTCGCATCATGCGGGGAGCGGCCCATGGAACAGAAGTCAACGACCAAGACCACTGCACTTCAGAGCACCTGGCCGGACGACTCGCTCATCCGCCCCCTGGAACACAAGCATTTCAAGCATTTGAAGCAGCTCACGTTCGGTGGTGACAACGCGGAGGCCTACTGGAGCTTCGGTGGTGACATGCTCACTTTCCAGGTCACCAATATGGCCTGGGGCGACACCTGCGATCAGATCCGGATCTTCGACCCCTTCCACGATGACCTGAGACAAGGCCCTCCGCGGTCGCTCAGCATTGCGCGTGGTCGCAATACGTGCAGTTACTTCCTGCCCGGCGATAGCCTGGTGCTGTTCGCAAGCACGAGCGCGGACGGCGCACAATGCCCGCCGGTCCCGGAGCGGAAGCCGGGGGGCAAGTACGTGTGGCCGATCTATGCCACCTACGACATCTACGTCAGTGACCTCAAGGGACAGGTCCGCCGGAAGCTCACGGATGTCGCTGGATATGATGCGGAAGCCACGGTATCCCCGAAAGGTGATCGCATCGTGTTCACCTCGATGCGCGACGGCGACCTCGACCTCTACACGATGAACATCGATGGCAGCGATGTGAAGCGCATCACCAATACACTGGGCTATGATGGCGGCGCCTTTTTCAGTCCGGATGGCACCCAGCTGGTCTGGCGCGCATCACGCCCCTCCTCGGAAGTGGAAGTGAAGGAATACAAGGACCTGCTGGCCGAGGGCCTTGTTCAGCCCACACAGATGGAATTGTTCGTCGCCAACGCGGACGGCAGCGATGCCCGACAGATCACACACCTGGGTCAGGCCAATTGGGCACCATACTGGCATCCCGGCGGCAGGAAGATCCTGTTCGCCAGCAATCACAAAACGGACCGCGGGTTCCCCTTCACCTTGTACCTCGTCGATCTTGACGGGAACGCCTTGGAGCAGGTGACCGAAAGCGACATGTTCGACGCCTTCCCGGTATTCAGCCCGGACGGCCGGTATCTCGTGTTCAGCAGCAATCGCCATGGGAGCACCCCCCACGAGACCGATCTGTTCCTCGCCGAATGGCAGGACCTGCCCGACTCAGCGCTTGAGGAAGCGACCGATCGCTAGACCGGTCGTGCTCCTGACACGAAGGATGTAAACACCGGGTCTCAGCGCGGACACATCCAGCGGATCAGTGAGCGGATCGGTACCGGATCGGATGGCCCTTCCCATGCCGTCGAGGACCTCCCACCCGTCGACATGTGCGTCCGAAAGGGACACGTGCAACAACTCGCCCACCGGGTCCGGCCAAACGCGCAGCGGGATCGTCCCGGCATCGGTGATGCCCACAGGCGGATCGCAGACCGATACGAGCATATCGTCCAGGTACCAGCCCGATTTGTTCACCACCGCCGTGGCATGCAGCACGAAGGCGATGGCCACGTTCGATTGTCCGAGATAGGGCGTCAGGTCGACACTGCGCGCCTGCCAACCGACCACGGACTGGGTAGTGTCATTGAAGTAGACCTGTGTGCCATTGACCGACACATAGATCCAATCGAAGTTGACGAACACCTGGAACCACTGGTACCACTCCAAGGTCGCCTCGGTGAAGCTAGGGGTGCTCAGGTCCACCGTGAGCGTGAGGGTGCTCTCCAGACCTGAATTGTCGTAACAGCCATCAAGATTGTTGGCCCAGCCGTTGTTGCCCGAGTGCGCACCGGGAGGATCCAAATATGGCGGGCTATCACAGGTTCCGTCGGTCAGCAGCGTGGGAACGATGCCCCACTCCCAGTCCCCGTAGCCACCGACCACCAAGCCCCCATCATCGGTCTCGAAGCTGCTGAAGTAGATCGTGTCGATGTTGGCGCACTGCGCCCAGGTCCCCAAGGGAACAAGGACAAGCGCAACAAGAAGTGCGTAGTGTCGGACCATCGTGAACGGTTTTGAGCTATGTGAATATAGGCGATCATGAAAGAGCGCGCATGGCGATCTTCGCGGGAAATGCGCAACGATGCACATCGGGGCGAATGGCTCCAGCGTTTGGCCAGGCGCTGGAAGATCTCGCCTGGTCGCGCCCTGGTGGTCCTTCTGGTGTTCGCATGCACGGGAACCACGGTCGTCCTGATCAAACGCCCCCTCTTGGACCGGGTCGCAGGTGATGGGCAGGTTCCGGTCATATTCTCCGTACTGTACTACTTCCTGATCCTGCCCGTCTACAATCTTCTGCTGTTGATCTATGGCCTGCTGCTCGGGCAATTCGGCTTCTTCTGGGCGTTCGAAAAGCGGCTCCTGAAGCGCGTGTTCGGATGGCTCCGGTCAAGGTGACCTTCCATCCAGCGCGCGTGCCACCCTGCCCGCTTGCCGGTCCGGGTCCCGTTCCACCTGGCACTCCCAGATGGTAACGACCCGCCAGCCTGCCGCGCGCAGCGCTTTGGATTTTCGGCGGTCACGCACCTTGTTCCGGTCCAGTTTGTCGTTCCAAAAGCCCTTGTGGGTCTTGGGCCTTCGTGGGCGGCAATAAGGACAACCGTGCCAAAAGCACCCGTGAACGAACACGGCCACTTTCGGACCAACGAAGGTGATGTCCGGCCGACCGGGAACCTTCGCAAAATGCAGCCGATACCCCTTGAGACCGGCCAGCCGAAGGGCGCGCCTCAATATCAACTCGGGCGTGGTGTTCTTCGCGCGGATCCTGCTCATCAACGCGCTCGTTCGGGAATGCCGGGGTACCGGGGCACGGCCGTCGCGGATGTACTTCCGTTCGGACATGACACGAACATACGATCCGATCATCCGAGAAAGCCGAGACCGGGAGGCTGGTAGAGCATCCACCCGGTGATCGCCAGGCGGTCCACATGCGTCTCCATCACCTCGTGCTCCAGGCGATCACTGCGAAAAAGCACCATGCGCCCGAAGAGCGGTTCGACCACTTTCTTCCCTCCGGCCTGGTACAGGACGAGTTCCCCTCCATCGCCTGGCCGCCAGGCCGGGTTCAGATAGACCACCACGCTGATCTGCCGGTTGTTGCGATGGCGGAATCGATCGATGTGACGGCGATAGAACGTCCCGCGGGGATAGTGGGCCAGGTGGAACTCGTGTCCCGAAAGACCGAGAAAACAGAGTTGGTTCAAGAGGCGCATCAGATCGCCCATGCGGGTAAAGAAGAACGAGATCGACCGGTCCCTTTCCGGTTCCAACCAGAGGACACGATCGCTCCGGACACGCCGGTCCATCTGGAAGTCACCGTCCGCACCGATCCCGGCATCGTGAAGATCGTCGGCATGAACGTGGGATGTGGCGAACGCAAGGAGCCGCTCGGTTTCCCCGTCAGGGAAGGCACCGTCCACTACCGTGAAGTCCTGGTCGGCCAAACGATCGAAATGGAGGACCCATTGGTCCGCGGTCCAGGACATTGCGGTATGTATGGAGCGCGAACGTAGCGCAAAGAACGATCGACCGCTCCTACAAGACCTTCACCTCGGTGCGACGGTTCTGCGCGCGCCCCTCCTCGGAATCGTTCGGAGCAATTGGCTTGGTTTCGCCATAGCCTCGGGCTTCGAGCCTGTCCGCTGCAACGCCCTTGGCAATGAGGTAATCGCGAACGGCTGCCGCCCTACGTTGACTAAGGTCCAGGTTGTCCTGTTCGCCGCCTACGTCGTCCGTGTGCCCAGCCACTTCCAATCGAACGGTCGGATTAACGAATAGCAGCCGCACAACCTTGTCCAATTCCAGGTGGCTTTCCGGAAGCAGTTCCGCGCTCGCAGAGGCGAAGAACACGTTCCGAAGGGAAATGGAGCCACCGCTTTGCAGAGGGCTCATCGGTATGTTCAGCACGTAAGGTCGGATGGCCGTACCGCTCCCCGTTATGTCATAGTTCCTGCTGAAGAACAAATACCCCTCGGCTCCGGCATTCAACGCATAGGCTCGTTCGGTAGGAAGGCAAACCAGGAACTCGCCCGTAGTAGGGTCGCTGTAAGCCGCCGTAGCCAAGCGCTGTTCCTTCAGATCGTACAACATCACGTCAGCCTCGATCGGCTTGCCGGTGTCCTTGTCGCTTACACGACCCTTGATATAACTGACTGGCTGGGGGCGTGCTTCCGGATAGAGCTCGAAGCTGTAGAGGTCGAGATCCCCCTGACCACCGGGCCGGTCACTGGCGAAATAGGCGATCCTGCCGTCCGCCGACACGAGCAGGCTGTTCTCATTGCCACCGGTATTGATCGGCCATCCCAGGTTCAATGCGGGGCCCCAGGTCCCGTCATCCTGCCTGCGGCTGACGTAGATGTCGGACCCGCCGAACCCCGGGTGACCATCGCTGCTGAAATAAAGGGTGCGGCCATCCGGATGGATCTGCACGCTTTCTTCCTGGAACGGGGTGTTGATGGTCTCGGGCAGCTTCTCAGGTCGGCTGAACGTCCCGTCCTCCTGAAGCGAGCTGACGTAGATGTCCATGCTCTTGATCCCGTCCTGGGCCTGTTGACCGCGCACGAAGTAGAGCGTGCGCCCATCGCTGCCCAGGCTGGGTTGGCTTTCCCAATTCCTCGAGTTGACCGGTGGCCCCAGGTTCTCCGGAGGCCCGAAACGGTCACCGATCCGCCGGCTGATGAACAGGTCGCAGCTGCCCATGCCCTTGCGGCCGGAACCATAGTCGCCGTCCACGCCGGCACAGGCCGTAAAAATGATGAATCGCCCGTCGGGGGAGAGCGTGCCGGCCCCTTCGTTGGCAGCGGTGGTCACACCGGGCACGGGGTGCGCTTCGGTCCAATTTCCGTCCGTACCCCGCGTACTGACATAGAAGTCTTCCTGGTGGCCCCAGGGGGAACGATCGTCCGGCACGTCCCGTGTGAAGAGTAGCGTTGCGTCATCTGCCGTGACGCAGGGATAGTATTCGCCGTATGGAGAGTTGACGAGGGGGCCCAGGTTCTTCGGCTCGAACGGCACGGGCTGCTTGATGGCCCGCTCGGCGAAAGTGCAATTGTCCACACCCAGCTTTGCCCTTGCACGGCGTACGGGTTCGTCCTCCAGGTCCAGATAGGCCTTGTAGTGCTGCTCTGCGGAGCTGAACTCCTGGTTGCGGAACTCGATATCCGCCAGATGGAGGTAGGCGTTCGGGAAGAAGCGTGGCGCCAATTGAAGGGCTTCACGGTACCATTTCATGGCATCCGCATCCTTTCCCTGCATGTCGTACAACTCCGCAAGGGCGAAGCGCGGTTCCACGAAATGTGCATCGAAGCCGGCGGCCTTCCTGAGGTCGCTTTCCGCGGCATCCCATTTCCGGATGTGCATTCCCTCCAGGCCGGTCTCGTAGAGCTTGATCGCCTTCTTGTCCTTGGTCGTGTAATCGCGCATCTGGGCCTGTGAGACCAGCGCGACGGAGACAAGACCGAAAACCGAAAGCGTGCGTAGGATGCTCAAGGGATGTCGAGGTATTTGTGGGTCTGCATGCTGATCTGCCAGCGGGGATCACCGGTGATGCGCGCGACGATGAGCGGTGACATGGCAGCCCGCTTGCTCCACTCCGGCTGCAGGAACAACCGGCAGGTGGGACGCACGCGTGCCGCATGGCCTTCCGCCCAATCCAGGTCGCTCCTGTGGTACACGATCACCTTCAATTCGTCGGCGCGTTCATGGGTGCCGGGCACCGGCTCCTTGAACTTCTTCGGGCTGAGGCAGATCCAGTGCCAGGTGCCGGAAAGTGGATGTGTGCCGGAGGTTTCGATATGGGTGCGAAAGCCCGCTGCGATCAATGCGTCGGTCAGTGGTCCGAGATCGTGCATCAAAGGCTCGCCACCGGTCACGATAGCGATCCGAGCCGGCTGGCCGAGCGCCTCGGACACGAGTTCGTCCACTTCACGGACCGGATGGACATTGGTATCCCAACTCTCCTTCACGTCGCACCAAGAACAACCGACATCGCAACCGCCGAGGCGGATGAACCAGGCGGCATGACCGGTGAAGGCCCCTTCCCCCTGGATGCTGGCGAAGGTCTCCATAACGGGCAGGCGTCCGCCCGATGCCCCAGGTATCGAGGCGGGGGATTTCAATGTGGAGGAGGCGCGCATCGGTGACCCAAAAAAAAGCCCACGCAGGTCACAGTTCAAAAGAAACTCATGGGTCACATGAGCGGGAGGGATCAGATGGGTTCCGTAATCCCCGCTCCCCACCCGAAGGTGGAACGCCCGTCCGGACAGGCCGGTGTGGACGCCGGGGCGCGCCGTTGCTCATCAAAGCGACCCTCCCTGAGGGTGTCTTGTTAGCTTCTCGAACAGATCCTGCGTGGGCCGTATCGTGCAGGCCCTTGGGCCTCAATGAACGAATGGTACGACCAAGGTAATGCCGCACTGCGCCGATCGCAAATGCCGGTGCCTGACCGGCTCCGACCGCTGCGCCGATCTACTCGCCGCGCTGCCCGACGAAGTGGTCCTCCTTCTCTTCGAACAGGACATTGAACGTGGTGAGCGTGCCGTAACATCGGGTGATGTACTGCTGCAACTCCACCTTGTCCGCCTCGCTCAACTTGTCGTGTGCATTGATCTTCTGCTCCAGCACGCGGAAGCGGTCGCGGATCATGACGATCTTGTGAAAGAACTCCTCGATCGGAAGGGACCTGCTCTTGAGAGCGGGGTCCCTGGGATGCATCTCGAGGCTGCCGCCTTCGTAGCGTCGTGCCAGGTCGACCGGACGATCGGGTAGGGCCATCTCCTCAAGCACCTCACGAAGTGCATCCTTGACCGCATCCACGTCCAGGACGGCCTCTTCGCCAACGTTGTCCGGCCCGGGAGCGATCGTCACCAGACCCTCGAAAGAGCGGGCGATGGGCTGCTCACCGTGCTCCCGGAAGAACACATGCACCGTGCGCGGATCGATGGCGTACACCACCCCCACACCCATGGTCGGATGCTTCACCCGGGCGCCGATCCCGATGTCGTACAGCTCGTTGCTCATGCGACGGTCTCGATCACGTAGATCGTGTTGTTCAACTCCACGGAATCGCCCTTGCGGTGGCCGCTGAGCGTCCTGTACAGGGGCGAACGGACACTGAGACCGAGGTATTCCGTTCCATCGGCATCGAAGTCCTCGATGCTGGCGGCGATCAGGAAATTGCGCTGGTCGGTTTTGACCAGCGAGCCGAACTGCACCTGCTCATGCACGATCGAAGGGTCCACCTGCTCAAGGGTGTCCATGTCGCGGCGCACCTGTTCCATCTTCTCGCCGATGCTGTTCATCAATTCGATGTCCGCATCGCGCCTTCCCTCGGTCTGGCTTGCGGTCTCCGCCAGGTCGTTCTCCACGGTGACGGCACGCAGTTCGTCGATCCGCTCACGGTATTCGGCCAGGATCTCGTTGAGCTTCCGTTTGGCCGCATCCAGCACCCTCTGTTTGTCTCTTCGCTTGTCCATTTGGATATGATGAAGGGCTGCCAGGCATCCCGCCTCAAAATAAGACAATGCACCCGAAAGCCGTGCCGATCGGGATCCCCTCTGGGGGCGCCCCTACCTTTGGCCCATGGGGAAGAACATGCGCATCCGGCTGCGGAACCTGAAGTTCGAGGACTACATCTCGCTCCGCGAATCCATGATGAAGGCCTATCCGGACATGGAGAATGCCATCTGGCGGGAGGACCACATCCGGAGGCTTCTCGAGCTGTTCCCCGAAGGCCAATTGTGCGTCACCGTGAACGGTCGTGTTGTCGCCGCCGCCCTGAGCATCATCGTCGATTATGACCTGTTCGGCGACGAACACAACTACCGGCAGATCACGGGCAATTACACCTTCAGTACGCATGACGCCGAAGGCGACGTACTGTATGGGATCGATGTCTTCGTTCATCCCGAGTACCGTGGACTGCGTCTTGGCCGTCGCCTCTATGAAGCGCGGAAGGAACTCTGCGAGCGGCTCAATCTGAAGAGCATCGTGGCCGGGGGTCGCATCCCGAACTACGCCAAGTATGCTGACAAGCTCAAGCCGCGCGAGTACATCGAAAAGGTGCGGCTGAAGGAGATCTACGACCCCACACTGAGCTTCCAACTGAGCAATGACTTCCACGTGCTGAAGGTGATGCGCGGCTACCTGGAAGGGGATACCAGTTCATTGGAATATGCAACGCTGATCGAGTGGAACAACATCTACTACGACCAGCGTCCGAAGATCGCCGGAAGGGCCAACGATGTGGTGCGCCTGGGCCTTGTCCAATGGCAGATGCGCCCTTTCCGGGGCCTGCAGTCGCTGTACGACCAGGTGGAGTTCTTCGTGGACGCCGTGAGCAGTTACAAGGCCGATTTCTGTCTGTTCCCGGAGCTGTTCAATGCGCCGTTGCTCGCCGAATTCAATGACCAGGACGAAGCCCGTGCCATGCGCTCGCTGGCGAAGTACACCGAGAGGCTCCGAGATAAATTCGTCGACTTCGCCATCAGCTACAATGTCAACATCATCACCGGGAGCATGCCGTGGATCGATGGGGACCATCTCAAGAACGTGGGCTACCTCTGTCGTCGCGACGGTACGTGGGAGAAGTTCGAGAAAGTGCACATCACCCCCAATGAAGTGCAGTACTGGGGCATGCTGGGCGGTGACGAAGTGCGTGTGTTCGACACGGACTGCGGGAAGGTGGGTGCGCTGATCTGCTACGACGTGGAGTTCCCTGAACTGGCGCGCCTGATGGCCCTGCAGGGCATGCAGATCCTCTTCGTACCCTTCCTCACGGACACGCAGAACGGGTACATGCGCGTGCGCCGCTGCGCCCAGGCGCGCGCCATCGAGAACGAGTGCTATGTGGCGATCGCCGGCAGTGTGGGCAATCTGCCGAAGGTGGAGAACATGGACATCCAATTCGCACAGAGCGCGGTGTTCACCCCGAGCGATTTCGCCTTCCCGACCAATGGCGTCAAAAGTGAGGCCACGCCCAATACGGAGATGACGCTGATCGTGGACGTGGACCGGGACCTGCTGAAGGAGTTGAACGCACATGGTGCGGTGCGCAATCTCAGGGACCGACGCACCGACCTATACGGTCTGGAACTTCGCAAAGGTCCCTTGAAGGAGCGAGGGAACGGGCAACGCAAGCGGAAGGAAAAAGGACAGGCCCCCATGAGCCGCTCCGGAAGGTCAACCGGGTAGGTGCTCGGGGGCGACATGCGGCACATGGTGGTGTACCTTGTGCAGTTCCAACCGCATGCCTCCATCGTCCGATGGACGGAAGGCCCGCTCGAAACGCGCACCCCACACGATCTCGTCCCAACGATAGGACCTTCGGGAATGCACGTTCTGCCCGTAGGCCTCGTCCATGCCCTGAACGATCACGATCACCTCGGCGCGGCGCTCCCGAAGTTCCTGCTCGCTGATGCCGGCAAGGGGGCTCTCACCATCGATCGGATGCACGAGGGTCCAGGTCAGGGGCATGAAGGTGATCTCCTTCAACTGAAGAGGCAGCGCATAGTAATCCAGCCGTTCACCCTGCCCGTCCACGTCGGCCAGCACGAGCATCATGCGGGCCTTCACGTCCATCATCAGGGTGCTGCGCAGATTGGCCAGCCGCACCTGGAAGCTCCATCCTTCGCGGAAAGGTGCGATGAGGCCGCGTTCACTGAACAGCAGCCTGGCGTTCGGGCGGGCGATCCGTGCATACGTGATCGCGCTGACCAGGCCCAGACCGAGTATCCCCATCATCGATTCGATCGCCGCCAGCACCCAGGCGCCGGATCCCATCGGAGCGATGTTGCCGTAGCCCACGGTGGTCAGCGTCTGCACGCTGAACCCGAGCGCGCTGCGCCATCGTTCGCCGATGGACACCAGTTCGGCTCCTTGCAGCTGATCCACTCCGATCAGCATGTACAGACCGGCGAACACCAGGATCACCACCGCGTAGGTCGCCAGGACCAGGCCGACGAACCTGCGGTTGTTCAGCGAAGTGAGGAACAGGAAGATCTGCCGGGCCGTGTTGATCCCACCGATGCGCTCCACGCGGAAATTGCCGTCCGCACCGAGCAGGCGGTCGACCGGTCGTTCGAAGGACAGGCCGATGCCGGGATCCTCCGTGCGCTGACCTCTGGTCTTGAAGATGCGGCTCATGGGAGAAGACGGGCGATGGGATACCGGCGATAGTTCGGTTCCATGTATGGCGACCGTCGGAAAACGAAGGCCAGATGCGCCCAGCCATCCGCGGCGAACCCGGGGTCGGCTTCACGCTTCCTCTCCAAGGCCTCCGCCAGTTCAGGGTCCGCTGCCAGCAGTTCGGCCGCTTTCTCCTCGAACGAATAGTCATTGAACCATTCCTTCTGCTGCAGGATGCTGTCGAAAAAGCCCCATGCGAACAGACCATCGTCGCTCTGTGGCTCCAGGACCTCCATCACGTAGCGATCGGTCGCGTGGCCCATCGGAACGAGCATGTCGCCCGCATGCGCCTGCACCGTGTCGCGCTCCACACCGACCTCCACGTCCGAATGGAGGTAGTGCCCCTCGTACGGGGAGGACGTCGTCCGCATCTCCCCGATGCGGTACATCTCGGCCACGAAGCTGGTGTCGTTGTTGAGCCGCTCCATCTCCACCCCGTTCAGCGCTAGGCGTTGCATGACCTCGCGCCAGGCCTGGGGTACGAGATATGCCTTCGGCCGATCGATCACCAGGGCGGGCACATAATGATCGTAGCGGTCCACAGTGAGGTCCACCGGTCGCGATCCATCATAGAACAGCCGGGGCAGACCGCTCACCGCACTGCGTCGCATCTCCGACCGGTATCCAAGGAATTCCTCCTTTTGCACGACCGTGGTATCCAACGTCCAGCGTACTGGTCGGCGTTGGATCGAACGGGTGCGCGCTTCGGCCCGTTGTCGCGCATCGCGCAGTTCCCGGCCATGCTGGTCCAGCACGGCGAGCGTGGCCAGCAACAATTGGTAGGTGGCGTTCACGCGATCGGCGAACGGCTTGCGCATGTGGCTCTCGGCCATGATGCCGATGGTGTTGAACAAGGCCGTGTAGCCCGTCGTATAGCGCGGTCCATCGAGGAATCCGACCAGTCCGCTGTCCGGCACCTGCCTGCGCAGCTCGAAATAGGGGCACATCAGCACCTTCTTCCGTTCCATCCAGGCATACAGTTCCGGGACGAGCGTGCGGGTCATGAACGCGGACACATCGGGATCGAGCTTGTCCTTCTGCGTGGTCAACAGTTCCATCAGGTACCGGTGGTCCGCACCGTCGCTCACATGGGTATCGATGAACACGTCCGGGTCCCAGGAACGAAGCGCCTGCACCAGTGCCATGGCGTTGCGGCTGTCCATCTTCACCATGTCGCGGTTCAGGTCGAGGTCCCGGGCATTGCCCCGGAAGCCGCAGACCACGGGTCCGTTCTGGTCCACACGCGTGGATGCACTGCGTTGACGCGCTCCGCTGACGTTGTAGATCGGTACGATCGCTACCGTGGTCGTGGCCAGCAGGCCCATCAATTGGTCGCTCTCCAGCAACCCTTGGGCCAGCATCAGGCTGGCGTTCACACCGTCCGGTTCCCCGGGATGGATGCCGTTCAGGATGAACAGGACGTTCCTGTCCTGCTCGCGTACTTCCCTGGGCTTGAACGTGCCCACATCGCTAATGATGAACAGATGGATCCGCGAACCATCGTCGTCACGACCGATCTCGGTCAACTTCGCCGTGCGCGGATGGCGATCGGCCAACTCCTGGTACTGCGCAATGGTCGCGGCCCACGACGGCGTGGTGTCGCCTTCGAACATATGGAGCTGGGCGTGAAGCGTACAAGTGGCGACCGTGGCCGCCCCCACCAGGATCACGCGTCGATGGATGGATCGCATCAGCAGGGTTCCCTGCGAATGTAGATCGCCTGCAGGACGAAGAACGCGCCGCCGTTGAACGGCTGTTTATCCGCACCGCCCACCGATCACCCGGCCGCGGTAACGTTCGACCGGCTCAGCTCTCCACCTCGTCCTTCTGCGCGAAAGGGGCGATACAACTTGCATCCTCCTCGCATGCAGGCGCGGCGGCCTGCTCAATGGTCACCGGCGGAATTGGATCGGGCTGGATCCGGGCGTAGAGCTGCTCGTCATCCGTCAGGCAGAGCAGCAGGGTCAGGGTCTGTACAGGCCACATGGTCAGCGAACGATTCGTTAGAGGGGCGTGTCCAAGTGCCCAGAGGTCCACTGATCGTAAGGCAGGGGCAAAAATGGGTCGATATGATCCGCTTGTCAAGGACGAATCATTGTTTTCATCCTATCAATGGGTCGATATTGTCGATGAATAGCTTCCTGGATCAGCACCGTACCATGGTCCGTTCGCGATGCACCTGGTCGGATGCGGGTGCAAGTGCGTCGTGTTGACGAGCTTGGTCGGACCAAAGCGGACACCATGGACACAACACCCGGATCGCACACGCAAAAGAGCATACTGGTGATCGGTCTCACCGCGCTGATCGGCTTCGGGGCCGGCCGGCTTACCTCATCCATCCAAGGACCGTCCGGACCGCGCATAACGGGCATCGGGGGCATCTTCTTCAAGAGCGAGGACCCGAAGGAACTCAAGGCCTGGTACGCCGAACATTTCGGCATGCCGACGAACGAATACGGAGCGATGTTCGAGTTCCGCGAGGGTGCGGATCCCAGGAGCATCGGGTACCTGCAGTGGAGCCCGTTCTCGCAGAAGACCACCTATTTCGCTCCATCCGAAAAGCCGTTCATGATCAACTACCGCGTGAAGGGGATCGAAGCGCTGGTGGACGAACTGAAGGCCTCGGGCGCCACGGTGACCGACAGCATCGCCACCTATGAATATGGAAAGTTCGTGCACGTGATGGACCCCGAGGGCAACAAGCTCGAACTTTGGGAACCGATGGACAGTGTGTTCACCAACCTGTACGAAGGAACCACGGTGAAATGAACCGCTCGTTGCTGGCGTGGCTTGCGCTCCTAAGCGCAACGCCGATCATGGCACAGACCCACATGGGGCCCCGCATCGGGCTCGGTCTTGCCTCGATCACCGCCATCGGTGGCGGAGGCAGCGGCCAGCTGAAGCCGGGACCACTGGCGGGCTGGAGCTTCGACATGTCACTCGGCAAGCGCACGGCGCTTCTCGTGGAGCCCATGTACATCGCCAAGGGCAGCCTGGCCAATTACCCCACGATCGACAAGACCGAACGGATCGATCTGCACGTGGTCGAGGTGCCGTTGCTCCTGAAACTTTGGATGAGCAAGGAACCCGGTGGCATGTTCCTCGATGCCGGACTCGCTCCCGGATATCTGTTCAAGGGCACCGTGAAGACCTGGCAGAACGGCAACGAGGTCGGTTCGCGCAGCTACGAGACGGGCACCACGAGCAAATTGCGCATCAGCGGTGCGTTCGGGATCGGGTTCCAGAAGAGGTGGTTCGCGGTGGAATTCCGTGCCCAATCCACGTTCAACCCCTTCGCCACCGTGGCGCAACCGCAGTTCTTCGTCATTGGCACGCACCTCACGTTCTACATCCCGCACAAGCCGAAGGAGAAGGCCGAGGAGCCGGAATTGCCCGAGGACGATCCGGAGTCACCGGACTATTTCCAGAAGTAGCGCACCTACCGGGGGTCGCTGCGACGGATGCGATAGATCAGCGAGTCGGGAATGCCCTCGCATGGCTCCGATCTCCAGTACCGCATACCGATCTTTTCCAGCACGCGAACGGAAGCACGGTTCTCCCTGGCCGTTCGACCCAGCACCTCGTGGATGTCCACGCGCTGAAAACCCCAGTCCAAGCAGGCATGTGAAGCCTCCGTGGCATAGCCGTTCCCCCAATGGGGGCGGACCAGCCGATAGCCCAGGTCGATCATGCCATCGGTGTGACGCTTGAGGCCGCACCACCCGATGGGGACCTCCTCCCCCTTCAGGATCACCGCCCAGCGGCCGAAGCCGTTCAACTGATAGTCCGGATAGGCGCGGATGAACGTCTCCGCAGCGGCGAGCGATGGGAAAGGCCGGTCACCCGTGAAGCGCATCACCTCCGGATCGTTGTTCATGGCGAACATGACCGGTGCGTCCTGTGGCAGGACCTCCCGCATCCACAGCCGTGCCGTGGACACGATCGCCCTCAGGCCCTGGTCCTCACCCTGGTCCATGGCTTCACCTGCCACACGACGGTCCCTGTGGCCACATGGTTTCCGGCCTTGTCCTCCACGCGAACGACCGAAGTGTATTCGGCACTGTCCTGGTCCGCCAACCCGGTCTCCAGGCGTTCCAAGGCATCCGCGTCCGGTATGGCGGTCGCCGCGGCGTTCTGCTTGGCCTGATAGTGATAGTCCATGTGCAGGCTGCGCATGATCAAGCGGTATTGGCGCGGATCCAGGCGTTCGAGCACACTGAGCCCGCTGCCCATCTCCGCCGCCGTGGCCAGCGCGCAGGCATGGATGCCCCGAATGTGGTTCTGGTTGATCCGCCAGTAGGGCACATGCACCCGGACACCACCACCCAGCAAGGGTTCCACGCGGAAGCCGTGGGGGCGGTTGAAGGGAATGCGGTCGTTCAACACATGCTGGAGCAACCATCGGCTGAAGCGGGAGGTGCGGGCGCGGGTGAGGAGTGCGGTGAGGTCCATTTGTCTGCGGTCAATGAATGATACGGCAATCGAGGGTCACACTAGTTCCTCGAGGATGGCGGCGATATCCGGTCGGAAATATCCCGGTCCCTTCATCACCTTTCCATCTTCGCGGTAGATCGGCCGGCCGTCGGCGCCGAGCTTGCTCATGTTGCTGCGTTGGATCTCACGGAACACCGCATCGATCTTGTGCTGCAATCCGTGCTTGAGCAGGGTGCCGCAGAGGATGTAGAGGATATCCCCAAGGGCGTCGGCCACCTCCACCAGGTCGCCCCGGAGCGCGGCATCGAGGTATTCCTCGTTCTCCTCGCGGATCAGCTTGTAGCGCAACAGCGCCTCCCGATCGCCGATGTCGGCCAGGGGGTCTTGGGCGTTCGGTATCCCGAACGCATCGTGGAATTCGCGAACGTGGCCGATGGCCTCCGACAAGGACAATTCAGCATTCCTGGTTCCCATGTTCGCGAAGGTACCTGAAGGCCGCAAACCCGCGATCGGCGCGGTTAACAGATATTAACTCCATGCCGCCGGGCCACATGGAACACCCGCCGCAACTTTGCGTTGCAGGAACAAGAGAATAGTCAAGCCACGCCCCATGGAGCAGACACTGACCGATGCCACCGGAACGATCACCTCGGAAACGATCCGGCAGCTGAACGACCGCATCCAACATGCCAGCGCCTTCGTCGACCTTGTCCAGACCGAGATGGAAAAGGCGATCGTGGGCCAGAAGGACATGGTGCAGAAGTTGCTCGTGGCGCTGCTGGCCGACGGGCACATCCTGCTGGAAGGCGTTCCCGGCCTGGCCAAGACCATGGCCATCAAGTCGCTGGCCAGGACCATCGACGTGGCCTTCAGCCGGATCCAATTCACGCCGGACCTGCTGCCCGCCGACCTGATCGGCACCCTCATCTACAGCCAGCGCACCGAGGAATTCAGTGTGAAGAAGGGGCCGATCTTCAGCAATTTCATCCTTGCCGACGAGATCAACCGTGCGCCGGCCAAGGTGCAGAGCGCGTTGCTGGAGGCGATGCAGGAGCGGCAGGTCACCATCGGCCAGCACACCTATCCCCTGCCGGAACCCTTCCTGGTGCTGGCCACCATGAACCCCATCGAACAGGAGGGCACCTATCCCCTTCCGGAAGCCCAGACCGACCGCTTCATGTTGAAGGTGGTGATCGACTACCCCCGCAAGGAGGAGGAAAAACTGATCATCCGGCAGAACGTCCGTCCCGGCGGCATGGCCGAGCTCCAGAAGGTGGTGCGCCCCGATGAGATCCTCGCCGCGCGCAAGCTCGTGCGCGAGGTCTACATGGACGAGAAGATCGAGCAGTACATCGTGGACATCGTGCACGCCACGCGGCAGCCGGACCAATACGGCATGAACGACCTCACCTCCCTCATCGGCTTCGGCGGCAGCCCACGCGCGAGCATCTACATGGCCCTGGCCGCGAAGGCCTACGCGTTCACCAAGCGCCGCGGCTACGTGATACCCGAGGACGTGCGTGCCGTATGCCCCGACATCCTCCGCCATCGCATCGGTCTCACCTACGAAGCGGAGGCCGAGAACATCACCGTGAAGGAGATCGTCGACAAGGTGCTCAACACGGTGGAGGTGCCCTGACCACGCCCGGTGACGCCCGAACGGACGATCGTGCTGACGCACGCACGCTTGCCGGGTGTGACCCGCACAGGGATGAACGGATAGGAGCGAATGACATCCGCCAACCATACCAAGGAACTGCTCAAGAAGGTGCGCCTCATCGAGCTCAAGACGCGCGGTCTGAGCGACCAGATCTTCAGCGGCGAGTACCACAGTGCGTTCAAGGGACGTGGCATGGCGTTCAGCGAGGTGCGCGAGTACAGCCCGGGTGACGAGGTGCGCACGATCGACTGGAACGTGACGGCGCGTTTCGGACAGCCGTTCGTGAAGGTGTTCGAGGAGGAGCGCGAACTGACCGTGATGCTGGTGGCGGACCTCAGCGGGTCCGAGGACTTCGGGAGCACCGACATGAGCAAACGCGAACTGGTCACCGAGGTCTGCGCGACCCTGGCCTTCAGCGCGATCAAGAACAACGACAAGGTGGGGCTGATCCTCTTCACCGATCGGGTGGAGAAGTTCATCCCCCCGAAAAAGGGACGCAGCCACATCCTACGCATCGTGCGTGAACTGGTGGAGTTCCGCCCCGATCGACGTGGCACCGACATCACCGACGCATTGCGCTACCTGAACAACGTGATCAAGAAGCGCAGCATCGCCTTCCTCATCAGCGACATGATGGACGAGGGCATGGAGGATGCATTGAAGATCGCGAACCGCAGGCACGACCTCGTGGTGCTCCGCACCGGCGACCCCCGCGAGAACGAACTCCCGAACATCGGACTGGTCCAGTTCGTGGATCCGGAGACCGGCGCGCAGCGGTGGGTGGATACCGGCAACGCCCGCGTTCGCAAGACCTATCGCGCGGAAGCCCTGAAGCGCCAGGCCCGCACACGCGACCTGCTGCGGCGCACCGGTGTGGACCATGCCGTGATCGATACGCGCGAGGGCTATGTCAGGCCCCTGATGGAATTGTTCCGCAAGCGGGATCGCGCATGAACCTGCGTGCCACCATAGCCCTGATCGGCCTGGTCCCGACGCTCCTTCACGGGCAGGCACCGGAGGTGAGCGCCCGCCTTGACACCAGCACGATCCGCATCGGTGAACAAGCACACCTGGACCTTCAGGTGACCTATCGCGTGGATCAGGGACACAGCCCGCGCATCACCTGGCCGGCGATCGCCGACTCCGTGGGGACCAAGGTGGACCTCGTCGCCGATGGCGGGATCGACACCGTGCTGCTGCATCCGGACCAGGATCCCTACCTCTTCGCCCAGCGCAGGATGCTCACGATCACCTCCTGGGACAGCGGCTATTGGGCGATCCCCCCCTTCCGCTTCGTGTTGGACGGCGACACCGCGGAGACCGGTCCATTGCTGCTGACGGTGCATACCGTGGAGGTGGACACGACCAAAGCCTTCCGCGACATCAAGGAGATCTATGAGGTGCCGTTCAGCTGGCGCTTTTGGTTGAAGCGGAACTGGCCGTACATCGCAGGCGGGGTCGCCGCCCTGGCCGCGATCCTGCTGTTGGTGCGCGAGGTGCGCCGCCGACGCAGACGGGGACCGGTACCGAAGGACGTTCCAGAGCCCACCCTCCCTCTCGCCGTGCGCACAATGGATGCGCTGGACGTCCTGGAGAAGAAGAAGCTCTGGCAGCAGGGACAGATCAAGGCCTACCATGTGGAGTTGACCACCATCCTCCGGGAATACATCGAGGAACGTTGCAGCGTGCCGGCCCTGGAAAGCACGACGGACGAGCTGATGCAACGGCTGGCCCTGGGTGCGATGTCGTCCGCGCACCGCGAGATGCTCGTGAGCGTGCTGCGCATGGCCGACCTGGCCAAGTTCGCCAAGTTGCACCCGACCCCCACCGAGAACGAGGCAGCCATGGCCACCGCCCGGCGCTTCGTGCAGGAGACCACGCCCATACAAGCCCCCTTGAGCGATGCGCAGGGATCGTGACCTGATCGAAGCGTTGGCCTGGGGCGTCATCGCGATGTTCGGGGTGGGTCTCGCCATGGTCTACATCGGCCGTCGCTTCGAATGGGCACGACCGGAGTGGCGCTGGTCGCTGCTGCTGTTGCCCGTCCTGCTTGCTGGTCATCTCTGGTGGCGCAACGCCCGACGCCCGACCGTGCGGATCAGTACCTGGCAGGCCTTCCTGCATGCCCCACAGGGGATGCTGACACGGCTGCGTCATGTGCCCTTCGCCCTGAGCATGGCCGGTCTGGGTATGATGCTGCTCGCGATGGCCCGTCCGCAAAGCCGCGATGCCTGGCAGGACGTGGAGACCGAGGGGATCGACATCGTGATCGCCATGGACATCAGCGCGAGCATGCTGGCCAAGGACTTCAAGCCGGACCGCCTCAGCGCCAGCAAGGCCGTTGCGATGAAGTTCATCGATGAGCGTCCCAACGACCGGATCGGCCTCGTGGTCTATGAGGGTGAGGCCTTCACCCAGTGTCCGCTCACCACCGACCACGACGTGTTGAAGGACCTCTTCGCCAAAACACGTTCGGGGCTGATCCAGGGCGGTACCGCAGTGGGGATGGGCCTGGCCACGGCCGTGAATCGTCTGCGCGAGAGCACCGCGAAAAGCAAGGTGGTGATCCTGCTGACCGATGGGGTGAACAACGCCGGCACCGTTCAACCTCTGGACGCCGCTCAGATCGCCAAGCAGATGGGCGTACGGGTATATACCATCGGCGTGGGAACACGCGGCAAGGCGATGAGCCCCGTGGCCATCTATCCGAACGGCCAGTACAAGTTCGACATGGTGGATGTGGAGATCGATGAGGATATGCTGCGACAGGTGGCGGACATCACCGGTGGCAAGTACTTCCGGGCCACCAACGAGCACAAATTGACCGACATCTACGACGAGATCGACAAGCTGGAAAAGACACGGATCAAGGTCACCGAGCACAGCCGTCGCAATGAGGAGTACTTCCCCTTCCTGCTGGCGGGTGGATGTCTTCTGCTGCTGGCATTCAGCGTCGACAACGGCCTTCTGCGCCTGACCCCATGAACCAACGCATCTCACGCACCGGTCCCGTGGTCCTGGCCAGCATCCTGGTGGAGTTCGTGTTGTGGGCGGTGATGCTCACCATCCTCTTCTTCGTGCTCCATCAGGTGCCCGCATTCCGCTTTGAGCGTCCGAAAGTGCTGTGGGCGATGTGTGCAGGGCCTGTCGTGCTCTTCCTGTTCCTGCTTGACCTCCGTCGACGCTGGCGGGCGCTCCAACGGTTCGCCGGAACGGCGATGCTGCCCCGCATGGTGCCGGGCGTGGTGTTCGGCAACAGCTTCCTGCGCTACCTGTTCTTCCGGCTCGGCCTCCTGTTCCTCGTGATCGCCCTGGCAGGGCCGCAGTTCGGCACCCGCATCGAGGAGGTGAAGGCCAAAGGCGTGGACGTGATGGTGTGTCTGGACGTCAGCAACAGCATGCTCTGCGAAGACCTGCGGCCCGACCGCCTGGAACTGGCCCAGCGGGCGCTTGCCCAACTGATCGATCACATCCATGGCGACCGCCTCGGCATCGTGGTGTTCGCAGGCGATGCCTTCGTCCAACTTCCCATCACGGCCGACCGATCGGCCGCGAAGCTGTTCCTCGCTTCCGTGGGCACGGACCTGGTCCCCACACAAGGGACGGCGATCGGCGCCGCGATCGATCTGGCAGCGAGGAGCTTCGACAAGGACAGTCCCACGAGCAAGGCGATCATCGTGATCACCGACGGCGAGAACCACGAGGACGATGCGGAAGGCGCTGCACGGCATGCCATGGAGCAGGGCATCGTGGTCCATACCATCGGCATGGGCACGGTGCAGGGCGGACCGATCCCTGTTCGTCGCGGCGGACAATTGTCCGGTTTCAAAAAGGACAAGGACGGCAACACCGTGGTGAGCAGCCTGGACGAAGGCATGTTGCAGCGGATCGCCGCCGCGGGAAAGGGCGCTTTCGTGCGTGCCACCCAGACCAGCACCGGCATCAACGAACTGGTGGACGAGCTCCGGAAGATGGACCAGACGGAGATCGGCACGTACCGTTTCGCAGGACACGAGGACAAGTACGCGCTGCCCCTCGCCATCGCGATCGGCCTGTTCATCCTATCCTTGCTGGTACCTGAACGCGGTCGCTCCGGTCACATCAAGATCCCCCACACCGCATGAACCGGCTACTCTTTCACTCGATCCTGGCGGCCATGGTATCGTTACCGCGCATGGCCCTTTTCGCACAGAACGAAGCGACAGAGGATCTGATCCGCAAGGGCAACGTGTCCTATCGCAAGGGCGATGCGAAGGACGCCTCGACCGCCTACGAGGAAGCGAGCCGGACCGATCCGAAGGATGTTCGCGCCACTTTCAATCTGGGCAACGCCGAATACAGACAGCAGGCCTTCCCCGATGCGAAGACGCGCTACGAACAGGCGGTTCTCCTGGCCAAGGACCCCAACGCCCAGGCACGCGCCTACCACAACCTCGGCAACGCCTGCCTGGAACAGAAGGATGCGGCGGGTGCGGTCAAGGCTTACAAGGAAGCCTTGATGCGCGATCCCACCGACGAGGATACACGGTACAACCTGGCCTACGCCCAGCGCCTGCTCAAACAGCAACAGGAACAACAAAAACAACAGGACCAGGACAAGAAAGACGACAAGGACAAGCAGGACCAGCAGAAAGGGCAGGACAAGCAAGAGCAACAGGAAAAACAGAAGCAAGAACAGCAGCAGGAGCAAAAGAACAACGACGAGCAGCAGAACGAACAGCAGGACCAAGGCGAACCCCAGGAGGCCAAGATCAGCAAGCAGGATGCCGAACGGATACTGGAGGCCTTGCAGCAACAGGAGAAGAACGTGCAACAGAAAGTGCAGGCCGAACAGCACAAGGGACGTCGTGTGCCCGTGGAAAAGGATTGGTGAGATGAGGCACGGCATCCATACGTTGCTCACCGCATGTGTCCTGTTCATCTCGACCGGTGCGCTGGCCCAGGAGATCACCTTCGATGCCAAGGTGGACCGGAACGATTTCGCCGTGGGCGAGAACATCCGGCTCACACTGTCGCTCACGAATGGCCAGGGCGATATCACCACGCCGGACCTTGGGGGATTGGTGGTGGTCCAGGGCCCCTTTGAGAGCAGCAGCTTCAATTACATCAACGGGAGGATGAGCAGTTCGGTGAGCCGGTCGTTCACACTCACGGCCACCCGTCCCGGCGACTTCACGATAGGACCGGCCAAGGCCCGCGTTGGCGGCGGCACGATCAGCACGGATCCGATCACGGTGCACGTGGAGAAGGGCAGCGCCGCACCGAGCGACAGGTCGCTTCAGAACGTCCAGTCGAGCAACCCGGACCTTTTCGTCAGCGTCACGCTCAGCCGCCAGCATGTGCATGTGGGCGAACAGATCATCGCCACCTACACCCTCTACAGCCGATACCCGAACCTGGAGGTTTCCAACTACGACCTCCCTGAATTGAACGGATTCTGGGCCGAGGAGATCGATATCGGACAGACCAGTTGGGAGGACCAGCTCCGAGCAGTGAACGGGCTGAACTACCGCGTGGCCGTCCTTAAGAAGCAACTGCTCTTCCCGCAACATCCGGGAGAATTGACCATCGGTGCGGTGAAATTGACCTGCACAGTGAACCGGTCCTTCTTCAACCGGGGTTCACGCGTGGAAGCCCGCAGCCAACCCGTCACCGTTGACGTGACCGCCCTGCCATCCGATAAGCCGGCGGACTTCTGCGGTGCGGTGGGCCAGCTGGTGATGGACATCAGTGTGGATCGCAAAGAGGTCAAGGCGAACGAAGCGATCGAACTTACCATCCGCGTGAACGGTCGCAGCAACCTGAAGCTGATCGACGCGCCCAAGCTCACCTTCCCGCCCGACGTGGAGTCGTACGACCCGAAGGTCGAGGACCACATCAACGTCACCGGAGGCGGCATGAGCGGCTCACGGGCTTTCAAGTACCTGATCATCCCGCGCCACGAGGGCGACATCACACTGGGCCCCTACTCCATCAGCTACTACGACACCGAGAAGGACCGCTACCAGGTCCTCAACAGCGAGCCCATCGCGATCCATGTCGGACCGGGATCGGGAAATGCCTCGGCCCGATCGTCGCGCCCGAGCAAGGAGACCGTGGAAATGCTGGACCACGACATCCGCTACTTGCGCACAGGCGATCCAGGCCTGCGGGAAAAGGACCGGTTCCTCTATGGCTCATGGGCCTATATCAGCGGGATGGCCGCTCCGGTCGTGGCTTTACTGCTCTTCATGGGGTGGCGCCGTCAGCGGGAGGCGCGCGCGCAGGACGTGACCGGTCAGCGGCGCCGGAGGGCCGATCGGGTGGCGCGCAAACGATTGAAAGAGGCCGAACAGGCACTTACCAGCAACGACCGCGAACAGTTCTACGCGGCCATGACAAAAGCGCTCCAGGGATACCTCGCCGATCGCTTCGGACTGGGGGTCGCGGAGATCACGCCCGAAGTGATCGCCACCCGACTTGCGGATCGCGCGGATGACGGGGAACTGGCCCGATCCATCAGCGATCTTATCGCCACCTGCGAGATGGCCCGGTACGCACCCATCGAGGGACGGCCGCGCAAGGAGCTCTATGCCGAAGCCGTGCGGTCGATCCGGCAGATCGAGAACGCGTGAACCATGAAAGGCATCTTCGCATCCCTCCTCCTTTCCACCGTGATCCTCCCGTTCGGAGCGCACGCCATGGAGCGCACCGAAGCGGACAGCCTGATCGCACGCGCCCAACGGGCCTATTCCGCGGGCGATCAAAGGACAGCGCTGGCCCTGTACGATTCGGCGAACACGCGATACACCTCGGCGGCGCTGCTGTACAACATCGGCAACTGCCACTTCAAGCTCAATGACATACCGCACGCCATCCTCTTTTACGAGAGGGCGCTTCTTCGGGAACCTGGCGCTGATGACATCCGGTCGAACCTGGAACTGGCACGTCAGCAGACGCTGGATCGCGTGAACGAACTGCCCGGTCTTCAGTTGGGCAGCACATGGGAACGCTGGCGGGGTGGACACGATGTGGACCAATGGGCCCGTCGCTCACTGTGGACCTGGGCCACTGCGCTATTCCTGTTCGCGCTTTCCATGGCCGTTACGGGTTTGTTCCTGAAGCGGTCGTTGCAGGTGCTGACCGGCATCGCGGTCGTTGTGGCCATTGGAGCGGTGGTGCTGGCGGGAACGCGCACGCACGAGGTGCGACATCCGGACGGCGCCATTGTGATGGCACCACGCGTCGATGTCACCAGCGAGCCGCGTGTAGGTTCAACGGCGCTATTCCTCCTGCACGCAGGAACGAAGGTCACGGTGCGCAAGGAGGAGGCCGGATGGGCCGAAGTGGCGTTGGCCAACGGGAACGTCGGCTGGATGCCGGTGCGTGCGATCGAAAGGATCTGATCGCCGTGCCCCGTTCAGGGGAGCTGCTGTTGCAGGATCGCGGTAGGAACTACGCCTCCGATGTTGACCAGTATGATGTCCCGGTCGTTATCCGAACCGACGTATTTGACCTTGCCGTCCAGGTTCAGGTCCTGGAGGTAGTATCCCGTGACGACGTTCGTCGGCACGTAGGACCCCATCACGGACAGGATCGGGTCGCGGTCGTTCTGGGAACCTGCATAGCGGATCACCGCATCGGCAAGTGAGTTGCCGGCCCAGAGAAGCCGCTTCCCGGCCACCACCTTCTGCGCATTGCTGCCATAGGTGGCCAGCCCGCCGTTCGTCAGATCGAACGTGTTCCCGGTCACGGGCGCGGCCGTCATCACCCCGAAATGGTTGCGATGCCGGACACAGAGATGGTAGCCGGCCGGCGCAATACCCAGGTCGACAGCGGTGTTCCCGTCGGGCATGATCACCTCCCCATTGGCCTTCAGCAGGCACGCCTTGGCCGCGGCCACCGAATAGCCGGCATCGGTCGACCGCAGCTGGACAAGGACCCAATCCACGATGGCCTGTGCCCCGGTGGCTGACAGGAGGCTCGTCTGGAGAGCGGCACCGGCATTGTTCACCGTGTAGCCCAAAGCACTGTATGGCTCCGTGTTCGGCAGCAACCCCTGCGCACGCAGGTCGTCACGCATCAGGCCGGTATTGGGATCGAAAGGCCCTTCCAGCATCACCTTCAACGAAAAGGGATCGGTGGGCGTGGTCATCGTGCACTCATCGGGGTCGAGCCGCTCCAGCACGAGCGACGAGTAGGGTTCCAGTTCCACCGTGCCACTGAAGTCGTTCCCCTGCGGATCGCGGTAGCATCCGGAGAGCGGGAACTGCTGGGAGGTCTCTTGTTGGTTCACCAGCAGGATGATGCGCTGCAGGGGATCATCGTCCGTGACGGTCACCTGACGCATGCTCACGTTGTCGATGTAGTAATGCGGATCGTCGAAGGTCTGGTAGAAGAAGAGCCGTCCGTTGTCGCTGAGGGTGCTTTTGAAGATGTAACTGACGTCGCGCCGGGTCGGACCGAACGGGAAGTACCGGTCGAAGGTGAAGGTGGTGTTCCACGGCTGGGTGTCACCCTTGAAACCGATGCGCAGTTCTCCGTTCGTGTTCGACTTCAGGCTGAACTTGACCTCGTACCACTGCCCGGCCGTGATCGGTGAAGCAGGCACGGGATCCACCCGCATGGTGGGGTAGGTGTTCGTGTTGAGGTAGGTCACCTCCATGCAGTTCCCGTCCAACTGGTTCGGTGTGTTCACCAGGGTGCATTCCGGCGGCCAGAACTGCCAGTTGGCCACATTGCTGTTGAAGGTCCCGTTGGTCACCAGTTCGGAGGAGGTGTACCCGGTGACCAGTTTGTTGGACCGGCGGCGCTCCGTGCTCACCGAGTTCCAATCCTTGTTCATGGTCACCCGCCAGTCGTCCAGCGTGTAGCGGTGCAGCTTGTTACCCTGGAATACGTCGGTGACCGTGATGCTCTGGGCGTTGTAGGGGTTGAAGTAGACGTTGTTGTTGAAGGTCCCGAAATCGGACCACGCGGAGGTATAGACCTGCTGCCAGTCCAAGCAGGACTGGTCCTCACTGGTGGACGCCAGGATGTTGCCCGTGAACACGTCGTTGTACGCCGGCACATAGTAGGGGTAGACGGCCCCGCTCCCGCTGTTGTTGCTGAAGTCGCTGAACCGGACCTGGATGCCGCAATTGAAGATGGTGTTATTGGTGATCTGGTCGTTCACGCTCAGCATCGTATGATCCACGTGGATGCCGACACTGGGGCAATTGCTGACCGTGTTGCCGGTGACCACGGTGTTCTTCACCATGTGGTTCCCGAAATAGATCCCCATGCCGATGCTGTGATAGCTGTTGAATTGGGTGGCCGCGCTTTCGATGTTGCCGAGCACGTCAGAGACGATGTTGCCGGACACCACCATGCCGTCCGCGTCGTCGAAGGTGATCGCTCCCCCGTCGTTCAGCAGGGCGAGCGTGTTGGACAGGACATTGTTCTGGATCAGCGTGTTCGCCTTGGCATCGATGCCACTGTATCCCACGGTGTTGATGCGGTTGCGCACGATCTGGTTGTTCTGGCCCTGGGCACGGATCCCGAAGTAGCCCCAGTTGTTCTGTCCCAGTCCCGGCACCATGGCGATGTTGTCCATGGTGTTGCCTTCGATGCGCGTGCCCATATCCAGGATCTGGATGCCGGTGGCATAGATCTCCAGGATGTTGTTGTTGAGGAACTGACAACTCGTGCCATAGCTGTTGATCGCCATGTACGCCTGCTGCATCCGACAATTCTGAACGGTCACATAGCTCGACCCCTCCGTGCTGACGGACGACACCGTCTGGTGCCGGAAATCCAGGTCCTGGATGGTGATGTAGCTCCGCTGCCAGCCCGTGATGATGCCCTTCTGGGTCACCGCCACCTCGAAGGTCTGGCTGCTCGGAGCCACGCCGCCGATGGGGATCACGAAGAGCTTCTGTTGCGTGGCGTCATAGTACCATTCGCCCTGAGCGGTGAGGGCCGCCATCCGTCCCTGGAGGAAGAACCCCCAGTTCATGTTCATGAGGTTGTCATAGATGGTGCCGTAGTTCAGGGTGGTGCCGTTCTGAGCGGTGATGTTCGCGACATCATAGGCCCACATCGCGCCCCGGATCACGGCCTGGCCACCGGTCCAGGTCCCGGAGGGATCGGTGATGTTGGCACTGCTCAACGAGGTCGCATTCCCACTGTTGCACCAATACCAGCCGCTGTCGGGCGTGCGGGCCAGCGTCATGCGCTGACCGTTCTGGAACACATACGTGGGTGTGCTCGTCAGGGGAGTGCTCCATTTGCCTCCACCCTGGTCGGTCCAGCCGCTCACCGTCACACTGCCACTGATGACCGGGGACGCACCCGATCCATAGGCACCGAACACCAACGGAGCCCCTGCGGTTCCGCTCTTGTCGACGGAGAAGGACCCGCGGAAGGTACCTCCACGTTGGAACAGGACCTGATCGCCCGGGTTCATCGCGTAGATCGCCTGCTGCACACGGGTGAGCGTTCGCCAGGGCGTGCTTTGCGATGTGCCGTTGTTCGCGTCGTTGCCCGAGGGCGATACATAGTACACCGTGGCTCCGGCACCAAGCCAGCCGAACGTGAGCAGGGCGCAGAGAAGATGACGCAGGTTCTTGTCCATCGCGTGGGATTGATGCAGGTTGGTCACGGACGATCGCAAAAGTGGGACGAACACCTTGCTAATACGCTAAGGTTCAGCGCTCTGGTCTTCACAATTCGACCGATGGCGGTCGACACCCGACCGATATGCTCACGGGAGCAACGGACGGCGGCTTTGAGTGGATCGGTCCGCGTGGAACGGGCTCCGGTCTTCAACGATCCGGTCAACGAACCCTGATGATGCGGCGATGGCCGCCGCTCTGCGATCCCGACAGGACTCGAACCTGTGACCGTCTGCTTAGAAGGCAGATGCTCTATCCAGCTGAGCTACGGGACCGTGCGGGCAAAGGTAGCCGCGGTCCGTAAGCAGGACAGGGCCGCGGCGGAAGGGCCTTCGCGGAAGGACGCGCCCGTGTTGCCCGCCGTTGGGCGATCCCAAGGGCGATCGTACATTGACCGCGATGGACACGCTGACACACATTGCCGTTGGTGCGTGCATCGGTGAGATCTTCCTGGGCGGGAAGCTCGGTCGGAAAGCCCTGCTGTGGGGAGCGCTGGCGCAAAGCATCCCGGATGTGGACGTGGTGAGCGCACTTTGGACCGGTCCTGCGGAACACCTGCTCGCCCACCGCGGCTTCACCCATTCGATCCTGTTCGCGGCCCTGACCACACCGTTCATGGCGCTGATCGCACACCACTGGCACCGTGCCCAGGATATCCCCTTCTCCCGGTTCGCCTGGTTCTTCGGTACGGAGATCCTCCTGCACATCGGCCTCGACGCGCTGAACAGCTATGGCACCGGTTGGTTCGAGCCGTTCTCCCATGAGCGGGTGATGTTCAACGTGATCTATGTGGCCGATCCGTTCTTCGCCATCGCCCCTGGTGTTGCGCTTCTGGTGCTACTGGTCCCACCTTGGCGGCAACGGTGGCGCGCGGTCCTTCCGAGCCTCGCCCTGGTGATCGCTGCCGCCTACCTCGCCCTGTGCGCGGTGCACAAGTATCGCATGGAACGCGAGGTGCGGCGCATGCTCCAGGTCCAGGGCATCACCTACGACCGCCTGCTCGTGACACCCACTCCGCTGAACAACTGGCTTTGGTACATCGTCACTGCGGACGACAGCGTGTGCCGGGTCGGCTTCCGGTCCGTCCTCGACCGTGCGGACACGTTGATCATGCATGCCCATTCGCGCAACATGGAGGCGCTGGGGCCGATCGCCAGTGACCCCCAGGTGCGTCTGCTGCGCCGCTTCGCACAGGGATTCGATACCGTGGAGAGGCGGGGCGACGAACTGGTGTTCAATGACCTCCGGTTCGGGCAGATCATGGGATGGCGCGACCCCGGGGGCCCGTTCGTCTTCCATTGGTCGCTCACCGGGTCACAGGACCGCCTCACCGTGCAACGCGGACGCTTCACCGGATGGGACAAGGCCGGCATGCGATCCTTCATCCGCCGGATCAGGGGCGATCAGGCCACATCGCGGCGGTAGCGCACCGCGAAAACGGCGAGCAGCGCCCGTGCGATCACATAGGCCGACCAGCACCCCAGGCGCGACCACCAGTGCGCCCGGGCCAATTCCTCCCGGGTCACCTCGCGGCATTGATCGGCGATCACATCGTGGATCTCCTGCGCGAGGGACTGACCGAACGCAACGTCGGCGATGTCCAGGTTGAGCTCGATCGAGGCATGGTCGCTCAATCGGTTCACATTGAACGAACCCACCGTGCACCAGGCCGCATCACGCACCGCGACCTTGGCGTGGAGGACCGTGGGCAGCAGTTCGTAGAGGCGCACACCACCCTCCAACAGGCGCGCATAGAGATGACGCTCCGCGTACTTGCTCAACCAGATGTCGCTCGGGCCGGCGAGCACCACACGCACATCGACGCCGCGACGGACCGCCTGCCGCATCCAACCCTGTACGCCGGGTCCGGGAAGGAAATAGCTCCCCATGAGAAGCACCTCGCGTTCGGCCTCCCGGAACAGTGTCCGATAGCTCCGGGTGATCTCGTTCCGGCCCTTCAGCCGGTCGTTGCGACGCACCCGCACAGGACACATCCGGCCCTGCCCGAACGAAGTGATGATGGCACGTCGGACACCCGCCCGCGGTGGCTCGCACCGGGTATTCCCACCGATCTTCAGCGGCCCACCGTTCCAGATCCCACAACAAACGCGTGCCAGGCGCCAGGCGGCCTCACCCTCCACCTCCACCGCCACATCCCTCCATGCGGGCGCTCCGCCGATGTCGTTGTACCGGTCCGCTGCGTTGCGCCCGGTGACGAAGGCGATGTGGTCGTCCACCACGCAGACCTTGTGGTGCAGACGCCGACCAAATCGGAACCGGGGTGAGCGCCAGATCGGTTGAAAGGACCGCACATGGGCTCCGGCCGCACGCATGGCCTCAATGGATCCTTCATCCAGATCACTGGAACCAAAGGCGTCCAGAAGAACGAACACGCGCACCCCGCGGCGTGCCGCCCGGATAAGCGCATCCATCACCAGGTGCCCGGTATGATCGTTGGCGAGGATGTACACCTGGAAATGGACCACCTCCCGGGCGGAGTCGATCCGGGCCACAAGCCGTTCGAAGTAGGCCGCCGCATCCCAGAGCAGGCGCACCCTGTTCTGCAGGCCATATGTATCCTCCTTCCGCACCGCGAAGGCGAATTTCGGACCTGGCCGCCGGACGCGAGGGCTATAGCGGGACCACCGACCAGGGGACGGCCGCTCGACACACATCATGGGATCGCCATAAATTGGGGCATTCCCCAGCCATTCCACCGCCATGCACCTGAGAACGCTACCCGCTCTTCTGTCGCTCTTCTGCGCCTCGTTCGCCGGAGCGCAGGTCACCATCACCGACAATGAGATGCCCCATGCCGGCGACCAAACGGTGAGGACCCGGGCCTTCCTGGCCCCCTTCATCGACATCGCCACGACAGGGCCGGGGGCGAATTGGGACTATGCCTATCTGCAGGCCAACACCCAGGATGTGTCGGATCAGCTCGATGTGTCCTCGACGAACATCGTCTACGCATTGATCTACGCCGATCTGTTCTTCAACCCCAACCGCGCCAACGTGGCGACCGCCGGGGTGGACATCCCCTTCTACCAATTGCTGCCGATCACCGACCCGTACACCTTCTTCTACCGTAGTCAGGACGAATTCAAGAAAGTGGGTTTCGGAGCGCAGATCGCCGGCATTCCCGCCCCCATCATCTTCGACCAGAAGGACGTGATCTATGAGCTGCCCCTGGACTATGGCAACACGAGCGATTCGCATTCGGCCTGGCAGGTGAACGTGCCGAACCTGGCGTACTACGGATATCAGCAGGACCGGCACAACGAGGTCGATGGCTGGGGCACGATCAGTACCCCTTCGGGCACGTACGATGCGATCCGCGTGCGCACCACCCTTCTGGGCCAGGACACGATCGCCATCGACACACTGAGCGTGGGGTTCACCATCGACAGGCCCACGGTGCATGAATACAAGTGGCTTTCGCCGGGCCACCGGGTGCCGGTGCTGCAGGTGAACACCCTCGAACTCTTCGGTGCCGAACTGGTCACGGACATCTGGTTCTACGATGAGCCGCGCGCGATCGAGGTCGTGCAGCCGCTTTCCGCTTCGCTCTGTCCCGGACAGTCGTTGGATGTGACCTACGATGCCACTGGAGCCTACAATGCCGGTGGCCTCCTGATCCCGGCCAATCACTTCATCGCACAACTCTCGGACGCCAGTGGCGACTTTTCGAACGCGGTGGACATCGGCTCGGTGACCTCGAACGTCGACGGCACGATCACCGTAACCATACCACTCGGAACACCTTTCGGAACGGGATACCGGATCCGCGTCATCAGTGACAGTCCCTCGGTCACCGGCACGGACAACGGTTTCGACATCGCCATCGGCGTTGCGCCGGTCGCCGGCATCATGGTGAACGCCCCGACCGATCTCTGCGCGGGCGATCACATCACCCTGCAGGCCCAACCGGACATGGGCGTCGATTGGCAGTGGCAGGTGGAAGGCACGGACATACCAGGCGCTGTCGGTGCCACGTACGACGCCGCCACGACCGGCGCCTACACCGTGATCATTGCGAACACCTGCGGCACAGATACGTCCCAGATGGTCGCGGTCCAGGTGAACGACCTACCCGAGCACACCCTGGACACCACCACGATCACGACCTGCGCCGGCATCGCCGCCGCTCTTTCGGCCATCGATGTATCCGGTCAGTCCCCGTTGAGCTACCAGTGGCTGCTGGACGGCCAGCCGGTCCCCGGTGGCACCGCCATCGATCTTCAGGCCATGGCGGAGGGGATGTACACGCTGATGATCACCAATACGAACACCGGATGCCAGTACACGACGGATGCCGTGTCCGTTGACGTAGATACGATCCCCGCACCGGTGATCCTGGCGCAGGACACCACCGCCTTCTGTGCCGGGGCCTCCGTTGGCCTGGTCACCGACCTCGTTCCAGGAGCCGGCTACCAATGGTCGCTCGACGGAGCGCCACTGCCGAACGACACCACGACACAGGTGGTGGTGTCCGATGGCGGCGACTATTCCGTGACCATCACGGACCAGAACGGCTGCATGGCCACCTCCGCGCCCGAAACGGTCACGGTGCATCCACTGCCGACCCAACCGGTGATCGCCCAATCGGTGGATACGCTGTTCACTTCCGGGAATGGAACCTTCCAATGGTCGCTCTATGGGATACAACTGCCGGGGGAAACGGATAGTCTTTTGCTCACCGGTGTTCCTGGTGATTACACCGTGACGATCACGGATGCGAACGGTTGCAGCAGCACCTCCGATCCGTACATGCTGATCAGTACCGGTCTGTCGCACGGGGTCCAGGGGAACGTCGCTGTCTATCCGATCCCATCGGACGGACGCTTCACCCTGCTGCAAGCCTCCGGGACCTATCAGGTGTATGATGCCATGGGTCGCCCGGTCCAACAGGGCACGGTCACCTCCTCAACAATGGAGCTGGACCTCACATCGGCAGGTGCTGGCGCTTACCTGCTGCGCCTGGCGGATGGCCCCACGACGTTCCGGCTCATCATCCGATAGCAGGACGGGATCCTTTCCGGACCCGGTCGTACGGACCAGGGTCAAGGCAGCGTGATCGGCTCCGTTCATGCACCGTGGTCATGGCGGCGCCTCTTGATCGCCGTGTTGGCGGCATCCACCAGCAGGTAGCCACCCATCAGGCAGACCAACATGAGCATGAACATGAGGAAATGTCTTCCCGTGGTACCCGTGTCGATCAGATAGACCCGAGGTAGGAAAACACACAGGCCGACCACCCACAGTGCGTAGCCGAAGATCCGTTCATGGACGAGCTTTCGCATAGCCTTGTCCGGTACATATGTCATGCCGGAGAACGAGTCGGAATGCAATGCGCGCTGGCGTGGTCGTTGTACATCCATGGGCAAATGAGCTTATCATGAAAAGATCGATGACACCAGCACTCACCTTCCTGTTCTTCGCTTCGAGCCTTCCTTTCCACCTGTCCGGACAAAGCACCGCCATGAAGGATTGCCAGTGCGCGAACGTGCGCCTGGATGATTCCTGGTGCCTTGCTGACCTGGTGTTCGAGGGGACGGCCGTTTCCGCCGATACGGTCTTTCAGGTCGGGGAGGTGAAGAAGTATGATACGGACCCCTTCCACCGCGTGGGCGTTCATTTCGAGGTGGACAAGCTGCTGAAGGGCGGCCCCGCTTATCCTATGGTCGTGAACACGGCAATGGTCGACAACGATCGCATGTTCCGCTTCATCACCGGTCGGCGCTACCTGGTCTTCGCGACACGCGATGGAGAACGTTGGCGGACGGACCGGTGCACCCCCACACGTGCCGCGGACGACATCGGACCGGGGTTCCTCGACAGTCTGAACTACGTGCGCGAGGGGCACATGTGGGCCGGGCATCGCCCCCTCAACGTGCCTTGCCAATAGTGTGACCCCGGTCCACGGAACGGGGGATCCGTTCCCCATGGGCATCCACGTCCGAGGAAGGCATGGGCGCATTGCCACCGCCTGCTATCTTTGCCGCCCGCTTGGGCCGAAGGGTCCCAGCCTGGAGAGGTGGGTGAGTGGCTTAAACCAGCAGTTTGCTAAACTGCCGTACTCTGTAAGGGGTACCGGGGGTTCGAATCCCCCCCTCTCCGCTCCCGGTCGCCGCGCACATGCGGAGGTGATCGGAGCACGAAAGGAGCCAGCGATGGTCTCTTGAAATCCTGTTCGGGGTGTAGCGCAGCCCGGTTAGCGCACCTGCTTTGGGAGCAGGGGGTCGTGCGTTCGAATCGCACCACCCCGACGAACAGCAAGGATGGCGCGGCCTGCGCCCAGCGCCGGAGCGCCCGTGATGCAATGTCGCGGGCCTACCTTTGCCCCCTTCAAAACACGCATTGCACATGGCCCGTGAAGTCGTCATCGTATCCGCCGTCCGCACACCCATCGGCAGTTTCCTCGGTTCGCTCGCATCCGTTCCCGCGCCCAGGCTCGGGGCCACCGCGATCCAGGCCGCGCTGCAAAAGGCGGGTCTCGATCCGAAGGAGGTGGACGAGGTGTTCATGGGTTGCGTGCTGCAAGCCGATCTTGGTCAGGCGCCCGCGCGTCAGGCCTCGATCTTCGCCGGGATCGGTCCCAATGTGCCCTGCACGACCGTGAACAAGGTGTGCGCGTCCGGCATGAAGGCGATCATGCTCGGGGCCCAGACCATCCTCAGTGGTGACAACGATGTGGTGGTCGCCGGTGGCATGGAGAACATGAGCAGTGTGCCGCACTACCTCAACGGTCGTGGCGGACAGAAGCTCGGGGACATCAAGCTGACCGACGGCATGGTGAAGGACGGATTGACGGACGTTTACCACAACTATCACATGGGCAATGCCGCCGAGCTCTGCGCGCGCGAGTGCCAGATCAGCCGGGAGGACCAGGACGCGTTCGCCATCGAGAGCTACAAGCGGAGCACGGCCGCCTGGAAGGAGGGCCGGTTCAAGGGGGAGGTGGTCCCGGTGGAAGTGCCGCAGCGCAAGGGGGATCCGCTGGTGTTCGCCGAGGACGAGGAATACAAGAGCGTGAACTTCGAGAAGATCCCGCAACTGAAGCCGGTGTTCGACAAGGCCGGTACGGTGACCGCCGCGAACGCCAGCACCCTGAACGACGGTGCGGCGGCCCTGGTGCTGATGAGCGCTGAGAAGGCCAGGGAGCTGGGCTTGAAGCCGATCGCCCGGATCGTTTCCTACGCCGATGCCGCACAGGCCCCGGAATGGTTCACCACCGCACCGAGCAAGGCCCTGCCAAAGGCCCTCCAGAAGGCCGGGCTCGACGCCGCCAAGATCGACCTGTGGGAGTTGAACGAGGCCTTCTCCGTGGTGGGCATCGCCAACAACCGGGAGATGAAGCTCGACCCCGCAAAGGTGAACGTGAACGGCGGTGCGGTGAGCCTCGGCCATCCGTTGGGCTGCAGCGGTGCCCGCATCATCGTGACGCTGATCAACGCCCTCCGGCAGCGCGACCTGAAGCGGGGTGCCGCCGGCATCTGCAATGGCGGTGGTGGCGCGAGCGCGATGGTCGTGGAGGTGCTCTAGGTCCGCTGCACTTCTTGCCTATGACCGATACCGCGCGTTCGAGCCCAGTCATCTGTCCCCTCTCCATCGTACCGGTGCGCAGGGAACCCGGCGACCGCAGCGAGATGGTCTCGCAATGGCTCTTCGGCGAAACGGGTGAACGCATCGAACAACGCGACGGATGGTCGCTGGTGAAGTTCGACCACGATGGCTATGCCGGCTGGGTGGACGACAAGCAGGTGCTCGCCTGCGACACTCCGAACTACGACCCCGACCTGCGCGTGATCGATCAGACCACGATCCTGGACCTCGGCGATCGTCAGGTGCTCCTCCCCTATGGTGGCGTGCTGCCCTTCTACGCGGACGGCGCGATCCTCTGGGGCGAGCGACGCATACCGGTCAAGGCGGTGACCAACCAGCGTGCGGATGGTGAGCGGGCCGAACTCCTGGACCTCTACCTCCATCCGTTCCTAGGGGCGCCCTATCTCTGGGGTGGCCGAACGCCCGGTGGCGTCGATTGCAGCGGGATGGTGCAGATGCTCTTCATCCTGATGGGCATCTATCTGCCGCGCGACGCCCACCAGCAGGCCGAGGAGGGCGATGCCGTGGAACTGGTCGACCTCGCCGTACCCGGGGACCTTGCGTTCTTCGACAACGACGAGGGCCGCATCACCCATGTCGGCATCGTGCTCCCCGACCACCGCATCGCCCACGCCAGCGGTCGCGTTCGCATCGACAAGCTGGACCATCAGGGGATCTTCGATGCGGAGCGCCAACGGTATTCGCACCGACTGCGGCTGATCCGGCGCGTGCTGTAGCCCGTTGGATCCTGTCACGCTTCAGAACCGCAATGTGTATTGCAGCACGGGGAGCAGCCCGAGCTGTGGGACATCCACGATGCGTTGCTTCGTACGGTCGTAGTCCTGGTATACCGTGGTGCTTCCGCCGAGCACGTTCTGCACATCGACCTTGATCTCGTGACTGGTCTTCGGTCGACCTTCGCGGTAGGCGATCACCACGTCGAGCTTGTGCACCGCGTCCCCTTTCTCGCTCCACGCGGAAGGTGCGTCCACTTCCTCACCGGCGGCCTGGCTGGCCGCGAGATCGATCGGGGTGCGGTATTGCCCGCCGACCACGGAATACCGGAATCCTGTGGTGAGCACGCGGTCCCTGCCGGCGCGGCCGAGCTTCCATTCCTTGCCGGCGAGCACGTTGCCCACCACACCCAGATCGAAACGGGAATGGTGCCAATGGCCGTCCAATGCCTTGTATTCGGCGCTGCTCACCGAGGCAGTGGCCAGGGCATGCCATCCATGGGTGAAGAACTTCTCCACGGACAGTTCCAGACCGGTATTGTGGCCGGTGCCCTTGTTCACCAGATCACGCGTGGTGAACCAACCGTCGTAGTTCGCCAGACAGAAACTGCTGTTGGGATCGTTCTCCACCGGCAGGTCATAGAGATACTGGTGGTAGGCTTCGACCTTCAGTTGGACATCCTCTGCCAGTTGCTGCTCATAGCCCAGGACGATGTGGGCGGCGCGTGACAGTCCCAGGTCGGCGTTGGGTCGGTATGTGGTCCCGTCCGCATCGACATCCTGCGCGAGGTAGGTCATGATCGTCTCGGTGCGCGAATGGAGACCCGCTCCGAGGCTGATGGCCCGTTCGGGCCGCGGCTGCCAGCGGACCGCCATGCGCGGCTCGATGCTGGTGCTTCCGTTCAAGGCGTAGTGGAGCGCATGCAGACCACCGGTGACCGTCCATCGTTCGGTCCAACGGTACTTCCAGCTCGTGAACGCCTGCAGCGTGGTGGCGGCGCCACGGGAATCGAGCTGGGTGACCAGTCGCTGGGCATCAGGCTCCCAGCTTTGGCCATGCATGCGGTAGTTCTCCACGGAAACGATGATCCCGTTGCGGACCTTCAGGCGCTCGTTCAACCGTGTGTTGAGCACGGTGGTGCCCCGCACGGTCCACTTGTCCAGCGCGTCGATGGCGCGGTCCTCCAGCGCCCCTTCGCCGGGTGCGGGGTCCTCCTTGTAATCGGTGGAACTCCCGTTCCCGCTCAGGCTGACGGTGGAATAGAGGTAGTTGTTCTTTCCGATGAGCAGCGTGTGCGTCAGACCGGCCACGCCCATGTAGGATCCGAAGTCGGCCCGGCTGAAGAGCGTATCCTCCACCACACCGCGATCCTCCTGCAGGATGTGACTGAGGCCACCCAGACCGAAGAGGGAGAAGGTGCCGGCGCGACCTGTCGGAAGGTGCACATGGAAGGCCCCGTCGGTGTATTTCGGCACGCCCTGGTAGTCCACGATGCCGGCCTGGTCCAGCAGGGCCAGTGTGGAATAGCGGTAATTGACCAGGTAGGATCCGCCCTGGGCGCCGAGCGGACCCTCCGCCGTGAGGTCCGTGCCCAGCACACCCGCCTTCAGCGTGTACTCCCGCTTGTGGTCGTTGCCCTTCCGCAGACGCATGTCGAAGACCGCACTGGTGGCATTTCCGTAATCCGCCGTGAAGGCCCCGGTGTAGAATTCGGAGTTGTCGATCACATCGCTGTTCAACACATTGATCGGCCCGCCGGTGGATCCCTCCTCGCTGAAGTGGTTCGGGTTGGGGATCTCCACACCTTCCATGCGCCAGAGCACACCCTTGGGGGAATTGCCACGAACGATGATCGTATTGTCCCCGGCCGGATCACCCGCCACGCCCGGGAAGGTGCTCACCATGCGGGCGGGATCATTGATGCCCCCGGCGATCCGGGAGGTCTCCTCCACGCTGATCTCCCGTCCGCTCAACAGGACCATGTCGTTGCGCAATTCGCCCTTCCGGCGGGCATTGGTCACCTCCACCTCCTGCATCTGCACGATGGACTCCTGCAGGCGGAGCTCCAGCACCGTCTCCTTCGCCGTGTTCACCAGGATGTTCTGAAGCCGTTGCTCCTCGTGGCCGAGCATCCGCACATCGAGGTCGATGCGACCGGCAGGTACATCCGCGATGACGAATCGACCGTCCATATCGGTCGTGCCGCCGAGCAGGGGTTCCGATCCCACCACAACGACCGTGGCGCCGAAGAGGGGTTGATGTGTGTCGAGGTCGACGACCGTGCCGCGTACGGTGCCCTCCGCAACGGCGGGCCGGTCCTGTGCAGAGAGCACGGTCCGGGCGAGCAGCAACGCAATGGTCAGGGTGGATCGGAAGGGATGCATGTGGAGGGCTGTGTTTGGGTTTCCGGGAGTAGGACGGCCATCCCCTGGAATACCCCCATCCGATCGGAAAAGAATTCGTCACCCACCGGGACCGGACCCGGGTCGCGGGTATTGGCGGACGCTCCACGTGCGATATCTTCCCTCGATCAAACCCCCTCCATCATGCGCTTCTCCATCCTCTTCGCCTTCTTCGCCCTGACGGCCGGCGATGGCATGGCCCAGCAATTCAAGGTCGTGACCATCGTGGAAAGCATCATCCCTGCAGGCACCGGCCGGTCGCGGATGATCGAATCCACCAGCGACATCGATTCCGAAGCGGCCACCACAGAGCGCACCAACGGCAAGGACAGCGATCAGGGGGACGTGAAACGAGGCGATCTGAAGGTGGACAACTTCAAGGAGACCAAGCTGCTGAACTTTTTCAGCGTGGTGGGCATCAACTTCCAGAACATCGCCTCCAACGACGCGCTGATCACCGACAAGATCAACAAGCTGGCCGCCGAGGGCTGGGAGTTGGTCCATGTGGCCAGTGGTGTGGAAAGCGACGCCGGCAAGGATGACGGCCAGGGCATCTTCATCACCCGGCTGTTCTTCCGCAAGGACTAGCGGCCACCTCAGAACCGTACCCCGACCCCCGCCCGCCAGCCGACCCAGGCGCGCGTGAGCAGGTCCGTATGCTCCTGCTGATCGAACGCCCGGTCCGCCGCGAGCGCGGAGAGCCAGGCGTGGGTGTCGGGATCGCGCCAGTTGGAGATGAGCACGTTGAGCACCGGCCCGGCCGAGACCACGAGCCGGTCCCAGAAGGCATAGCCGTAGGTAAGCTCCAGCCTGCCCACGATGTTCACGGCGTCGACCCAATACCATCCCTCATTGACCTGTTCGGCGATGAGGGCGATGTCCAGCAGACCACGCCTGCCGATCCGTGGTTCGGTACCGATGCCGTAGTGGAAAGCCCAGGTGCTGTCCTCCCCGACCGGGGGTGACCACCCCAGGATGTTGTGGAAGGCACGGGTGCCGGTGCGCAGGGAGAGCGTGAGGGGAAGCACGTCCGTGCTGATGGCGTCCAGGCGGTGATAACCATGCAGGGCCACGCTCAGTACGCCGATACTGACACCGGTGATCGTGTCGCTGAGATTGATGAAGCCGACCTGCGAGCCTTCGCTGCGCAGGGCGAAGTTCACGGCGCCCACCTGTCCACCGCGGACCGTGCCGCTGACCGCGTTCACCCCAAAGCTGAACTGGCCGCCGGTGACCTCCCTGGCGTAGTTCGCACCGAAGCCGATCTGGCCGCCACCCACCGTACCCAGGGCGGCGTTCATCCCGAGGGTGAACTGCACACCTTCGATGTTCCGCCCGAAGTTGAACCCACCGGAGAACTGGGCCTTCCGCACATCGCCGAGCGCCACGTTCGCCCCGCCACTGGTCTGTGAACCGTCGACATCGGAAAGTGCGACGTTCACCCCACCGCAGACCTGGGGGCCCCGCATGCGCCCCTTGGCCACGTTGGCCCCGCCCGCGATCTGCACGCCGGCGAGCGTATCCCAGACGACGTTGGCGAAACCGCCGAGCTGCAGACCCTGCAGGGAACGCATCGCGTGGTTGATGCCACCGGAGATCTGCGCACCGTGCACCTCACGGCCGACAAGGTTGGCCAGTCCCGCTAGTTGCACACCCCGCACATCGCGGGTGTCGATGTTCAATCCGAGCCCGATCTCCGCCCCTTCCACACCCCGCGCGAATCCGCAGAACACATTGAAGGAAAAGGTGTTCACCGTGGCGGCACCCACTTCGCCGTTCGTGCCCACTCCCGGGACCAATGTCACCTGCCACGGCGCACGATGGACGAAACCGAGGTTGGCGGCCTGGTCGAATTGACCGGCGGGCACCAGCAGCCGTGCCACGCCGAGATCCTCCACCCCGCACCGATCATGCAGGCAGATCGGCTCCAGACGTTCGACCTTTTCACGCGGGCGGATCGCGACGAACAATTCCTGGCCCATATGACCCGGAAACACAACGGTGTCGAGGTATCCCACGCGTGAGAACAGCAAGGCGGCGCCTTCCTCCTCTCCCTTCAGGGTGAGTTCGAAACGCCCGGACGGCCCGGTGGTGACGCCGTTGGAGCGACGCACCTCCACCACACTGACCCGTCCAAGGGGAACACCGGTATGCGCATCCATGACCTGTCCGCTGAGCGGATGTCTGGTGCGGTCCTCGGTGCGCCGCGCCAGGATCAGGTGCTCACCGCTCTCGCGCATGATGATGGCCTCCGGCAGAAGCCCGCGCATCACCTCATCCACCCGGCCGCCCTGCGCGTTGACGGAGACAAGGCTGTCCTCCGGAAGGATCCGTGAATTGTAGCTGAGCCGGAAACCACCGTCCAGAGCGACCAGTTCAAGCGCACGCGCCAGACGGACATTGCCCGCCTGCACGGTCACCGTTCGCCGCAGGATGGACTGGGCCGGAAGGGCCGTCACGATCAGGAGGCCCCCCAGTACCGCCACGAACCATTGCCAACGCTCAACACCCATCGCCATCGAGGAGGAAGGAGCCGTCCGGGCGATGCTCCACCCGCATGCCGAAGGTGTTCGCGATCACCTGCAAGACGGCGTCGATCGGTTCGTCCGCGAATGTGGCGGTGAGCCGGCAACGGCCCAGCTCCGGTGATGCGAGCGCGACATGCACCGAGTAGAGGATCGAAAGCTGTTCCACGACCTGCTCCAGGGGTGCATCATCGAATTGCAGGATCCGCTCTCCCCAACGCTGGAAGGATGCCGAACGCATGTGTTCCAGCATGCCCGTGGTCCGACCATAGCGCGCGGTCTCTCCCGCGATCAGCACAACGGTATCCTTCGGCACCACGACCCGGACCCTTCCCGTCCGCACACGCACCTCGCGGAGGTCGGAGGTATCGTAGGCCGTGACCTCGAACATGGTACCGAGCACCGTGACCTCCATGTCCTGTGCATGCACCACGAAGGGATGTTCCGCATCATGTGCCACCTCGAAATAGACCTTGCCCTGGACCTCCACCTCTCGCGTGCGTCCGATCCGTGCGGTGGCCTGTGATCCCTCCGCGAGTACCATCCGACTGCTGTCCGGGAGCAGGGTGTCCAGCGAAGCATCGATCGCTGCGAACCGATCGGTGGCAGGTGCAATGAGCAGCCGCACGGCGAAAAAGACCCCCGTGAGCACTGCTGCGGCCGCTGCCCAGGGCAGGATCCGCCGCATGCCGATGACCCGACCTCGGCCGGTGCGCATGCGTGCGGAAAGCGTCGCCCAGGCCTTGTCCACATCCACCTCAGGCGCATCCTCACCATCGGCACCCAGGGACCAAAGCACTTGCATGCGTTGAAGCTCCAATGCATTGTCCGGATGCGACGCTGCCCAACGCTCCACCGCGGTGGTGGTGGCGGGATCCGCCTCACCGGCCACGAAGCGCGCCAGCTGTTCGCTCGCTATTTCCCCTTTCCCGTTCACGGGTCCGCATACCTATGACAAGCATCCCTTTGCATACCCCTATCCGTTCCACCACAACAACCAGCCGATCACCGGCAGCAGGTCGGCGAGTTCGGTACGAAGTGTCTTCAGTGCCTTGCCCATCTGGTTCTCCACGGTCTTCACCGAAATGCCGAGCCGGTCCGCGATCTCGTGGTACTTCAATCCCTCGTAGCGGCTCAGTTCGAAGACCTTCCGGCGTTCGGTGGGCAGGTCGGCGATCGCGGCCCGGACACGTGCGGCCCGCTCCGCATGGTCCGCCTCATCGACCGCCTCCTCCTGTCCCTTCTCCTGCACCTCGGAGTGAAGGGGGACCAGCCGTGCGCTTTGCTTCAATGCGGTCAGGCAGCGGTTCCTGACGGCCGTGAAGAGGTATGCCTTCATCGAGGTCGTGATGTTCAGCCGGGCGCGGTCCTCCCAGAGCTTGAAGAAGAGCTCCTGGACCAGGTCCTCCGTGCTATCGCGGTCCTTGAGGTACTGATACGCGAAGGCGCAGAGCGGTCGGTAGTGCGCCCGGAACAGGGCTTCCATGGCGCTTTCGTCACCGGCGGCGATCCGTTGGAATTCCTCTGCGCTCATGAACGCGGCCGAAGATAGCGGGGCTTCAGCGCAGGAGCAGGATCGCGCCCGACTGCGTTCGGACCTCGCCGTCCGCGCCGATCACATCAAGCGCATAGAAATACGTGCCTTCCACCAGGCGTTCGCCGGAAATGCCACCTCGGCCGTCCCAGGCCACATGGGCAGCCTGTCGTTCGAGAACACGTTCGCCCCACCGGTTGAAGATGGACAAGTGCAAGGCGGCGCCATCCGGAGCATCCAATTCGATGATGTCGTTGTTGCCGTCGCCGTTCGGTGAGAACACGTTCGGCACCGCGACCTCACAAGGACCGAAGGTGACGTTCTGCGTGCCGCTCACTCCACAGCCATCGGCATCGAGCGCCTGGAAGGAATACGCCCCATCCTCCGTAACGGTCAATGTCCCGCCCAGATCCCCAGTGCTCCAGAGCACGTCGGAGAGGTCATCCGGAAGAACGATGGTGTATGCAGCTCCCGCACAACCCAGGACCGGTTCGAAGTCGATGACCAGCCCGGGCAGGACGATCAACGTGTCCATTGCAGGATCCCCATTGCAGCCCGCAAGTTCCGCGACACAGCTGTATACCCCGGCCTCCCAACCGTCCAAGGGTCCCAGCTCCACGGATGGGCCGAGTATCGTGCCCACGGGCGTGTTCCAAATCGTTCCGGCGCCGGGCTCGACCTCCGCAGTGAGCGTGATCGTGCCACCCACGCATGCCTGCCAGGGGCCATCGAGCTGGGGCGGACCGGGGCGGGGGTATACGGTGATCTGGACCGGTACGGGCTGGCCGTTGCAGATCGCGTCGCTCTGGGACACATAGAAGATCGTGTCGTTGACCAAGGGCCCCACGGTGAGCGGACCGCCCGTGCCGATCGGCTGACCGGATCCCGGATCGGTGAACCATTCGATCAGACCGGAGCCCATGGCATCCAGATCCACATGGTCTCCCGCGCATGCACTGGTATCCGACACCGTCAACGGTTGCGCGAACGCATGTTCTTCCACGATCACGACATCGCTCGTATCCGCGCAACCCAGATCGTCGAGTACGATCACCTGGTAAGCTCCTGGTCCCGTGACCTGTAGGAACTGGGACGGTACGGCGACCGGCTCCCAGAAGTAGAATGCCTGTCCCGGCAGGGCCTCCAACAATGTGGTGTCGCCGGGACACAGGGTGATCGGTCCGGGATCGAGGACCTCCGCATCGGCCGTTCCGGCAAGGACCGTGATGTGCGCCAGATCCACGATGCCGCATGAAGTGATCGAACAGGTATAGGTGCCCGGGTCGGAGATGACCTGCGACAGGGCACTACCGGAAAGCGGTGGCAGCCATTGAATGGCCGTGGCAGCGGGTGCCACAACGGTCACGGTGACGAGTTCACCGGCGCAGAGCACATTGTCCTCCATACCCGTGTCCAGGTAAGGCGTGCCGTACTGCCCGGTCATGACGGATGCAGCGCTTACGGCGCACCCCTCGGCACTCACCATGTCCACACCGTATTCGCCCGGCTCCTGCACGTAGATCGATGCGGACGTATCCGGAAGAACGCCATCCGGCCCGTACCATTGGAATCCGGTCCCGGGCTCCAGCACGGTGAGCAGCACGGAATCTCCCGGGCAGACCATGCCATCGCTCGGTTGCATGGTGATGGTCGGTGGGAAGGGGGTATCGACGAACACGATACCGGGAGGCGTCGGCCAGCCGCAGCCGATGCCCTGATCGTAATGCAGGGCCTGGTAGAAGAAAATGCCAGGCAGATCGACCAGCGCGGTATCCGGGGTCCCGAAGACACCCGCCAGATCGGTCCCCGACCAGATCACGGAATCGCAGTCCATACAATTCGAGAGGAACAGGAGGACCGTATCCCCCTGGCAGATCAGCTGGTCGCTGGGAGGATCGAAGGTGGGCAGGGTGACACGGAAAACGAAGATGCTGTCCGAGGCGGAGAAGAAATACTGCTCCGACCCGCATGGCGCATTGCTCACGCTGATGTTCACCGTGAACGGGACCCATCCGTCCGTGAAAGCGCCGACGGACCAGGAGATGGAATCCGATGCGTAGACGGTGCTCGGCAGGCAGCCCAGATCGGTGTTGGCCTGTATGGTGGTACCGGTCGGCAGGTCCACCGGCACCCCGTTCTCGTACCACGTGATGGTCAGCGTACCTCCCGTGCAGCCGATCAGGTCGCACATCACCACCGAATCCTGCCCGAGGGGCACCCCCCCGTAATAGAATTGGAAGTCGGCGCCTGTCAGGTCCGGGATATCGAGCGCACCGCCATAGATCGCGGGTATGCTGTTCACCGCTCCGCATCCGGCCGCATTGAAAACGGAGATGGTATAGAATGCCGTCGTGTCGGCCCAGACCGTATCGCCGGGCACAGGCACGCCGTTGACATACCACTGCAAGCTGTCCACACCGATCAAGGTCGACGGCCATATGGGAACGGGTGGACCACAGATCTGGATCGGCACTCCCTCGAACAAGGCGACGTCCACGTTGATGCCCAGACCGTCCGTCAACAACACCGTGGGATACGGGGACACGGTCACGTGCACCGAGTCCGTGAACGCAGGACATCCGCCAGGCACGGTGATGGAACAGCTGTACCAACCCGTGGATGTGGGCGTGATGGTGGGCGTGGTCTCCCCGGTGTTCCAGTGGAATTCGAGCGCGGGACCATTGTGCGCCGGATGGGGCGTGCCCGCCTGGGACCATTCCGAGAATGTCTCCACGTTGAGGAATGAGGGTGTTCCTCCCGGTGCGGGGGGATAGCAGATCGTGACCGAGTCCTGGCAAGGCAACAGGTCGTTCGCGAGAATGCAGGGCGTGAGCGCGTCACGCACGCATGCACCACCCTGTTCGCGTTGCCAGAAGTCGTACGGAGCTCGTCCGTCGACGAACGCCCTGGCCACGAAACCATCCTGCTGACCGTTCGATGCCAGTGCGTCGAAGGACCCGTACTCCGGATCATCGCAATAGATCGGCAGGCCACCGTTCACGGATGAGGCAGGGACCGTGCCCGGCCATACCAGACCGCCGGATGGGAAGATCAGGTGGTCCGCGTAGGAACCACTGAACACCAGCTCCCCATCCAGCGTCCAAAGAATGCCGCCTGCGCGCTTCGCGTCCTGCCCACCGAACTGCTGCGCCTGTGTGAACTGGAGGTCATCGCCGTGGAACCGTGCGATGAAAAGGTCCTGCTGACCTGTAGCCGTGAACGGACCGGTCCCATAATGGTCCTGCATGCCACTGAACGCGCACTGGAACGTACCGAGCATCGCCAGACTGTCACCGGCCAGCGCGATACCGCCCACGGAGACAGGATGATCCGAACCGATGGACACAGCGCTCAACAGCTGGCCATCCGGATCGGTGCGGAGCACATAGCAGGCATGGTCGCCGTCCATGGGCACGACGTCGGGCTGATCGTCCAGGTAGAACAGATCACCGCGGGCGTCGCCGGCGAGCAGCAGATCACCGCCAGGCGCGATCACTAGGTCGCGCACATGGGTGAACAGGGCACCACCGTAACGCAGGAACCATTGTTCCTGCCCCGCGGCGCTGTACTTCACGAGGAAGGTGGCGTTGTAGATGCCGTTGGGATGGGGCTGATCGAAGGTGATGGTGTCACTGAACTGACCTGTCACGTAGATGTCTCCAACAGGGTCCGATACCACATCGATCGCGCGGTCGGTGTACTTCGCGGCACCCTGTCGCACCCAAAGCAGGGTACCGGACTGGTCGTAGCTCACGATGAACACATCGAAGCCGGGCATCAACGTCAATGGGTCGGGCATGCTGGTGATCGACGTGTTGTCGAACCACATCTGGCCCTTGAAATCACCGGCCACGGTGACCTGTCCTGCGGGGGAAACGGTGATCCCGTACGGTCGTTCACCGCCCGCCGTGCTTCCCGCGGTGTTCAACCAGATACGCTGTCCGCTCGCTCCATCGAGCTTCGCCACGAAAACATCCGGAGTGCCTTGAGCTGAATACACCAGTGAATCGAACAGAACGGCCGTGCCCATGAACTGCCCGCAGACAAGGATGCTGCCGTCCGTTGCCGGGAAGATCCTGGTGCCGCGATCGATCGCATTGCCTCCACCGGTCACGAGCCAGTCCAGGGTGCCGTCCGGCTCCCATTTACCTACGAATACATCCCGTTGGCCTGCGGATTGGAAGGCCATCCCCCCCACGGTCATCGTGGCGCTGAACTCACCGGTCGCGATGATGCTCCCGCCTGGATCGATCCGGATGTCGGCCACGTGGTCGGCGCCAAGACCACCGATGTCGATCGCCCAGTGGTCCTGGGCGATGCCATGTGCGTGCAACAAAAAGATCACAATAGGAGCGATGCAAACGCGCGACACCCTCCCCGATCCGAAGCAATGGTGACGTTTCACACGGAAAAGTTCGCAATGCGACCATCAACTCCCAAGGACCATCCCCAGAAAGGGATCATCGGAGAATGGTGAAGTATCCCCTCAGCGTGGTCATGTGGCCTTGGACATCGCGTACTTCGAGCACATAGTAGTATGTACCGTCCGGCACTGGCTCGTGCGTGCTGTCGTAGGTCACATCCCAAGGCACGTTGACAGGATCGCCCGAATGGACCAACACACCCCAGCGATCATAGATCCTGACCTCCCCACCGATAGCGCCCACAAGGCCCAGGGAGAAGGTATCGTTCGTGCCATCCCCGTTCGGGGTCACCACGTTCGGCGCGACCGGAGGACAGTCGATCTCCTGCACGAGCAGCGTGTCGGCGGTCGGGCAGCCATTGCCATCGAATACGGAAACGCTGAAGGTCCCGCCGTTCTGGACCGTGATGCTCGTGGTGGTATCGCCGGTATTCCAGATCGGACCCGAATAGCCCGATGGGACCTCCAATACCAGTACCGATCCGGAACAGAGCGTCATATCAGCACCCAGATCGAAAGGGGTCGGTGGATACACTTCGAGGTAGACGCTGTCCGCTGCGCCCGTACAGCCGTTCACCGCCGGCACGATACCATACCAGCCCTCATCCGACGGTTGCGCAGGACCCACCACGAGCACCGTCCCGGAATAGCCCCCGATCGGTGTCGACCAATCCACCGCAAGGCCCGCGGGGCCTTGCACTGACAACGTATCCACGGCATCCAGACAGAGATGGCCCGGTGCGATGAGCACCACATCCACCGGAACAGGCACCACGTTGACCGCGATCGACAACGGCTGACCGGTACAGCCCATGTCCTCCTGGACCAGGTAGACGAACAAGCTGTCCGTCGGTGCACTGATCACGAGGTTGCCGCCCATGCCCAGTGGGATCTGCAGTGCCGGGTCCGCATACCAGATCAGGCTCCCGCTGCCAATGGCCTCAAGCATGGCATCAGCACCCTGGCAGATGGTCACATCCTCCCCTTCCACGGGAAGGGTCGGTGTCAGCATCGTCAAGTACAGATCACCCTGAGCCGCACATCCCAACGGATCGGTGGCCGTCACCCCTACCACGCCCTGTTGATCGGTGATCAGGAAAGGTCCCATGCTTCCATCGGACCATTGGGGATCCGTGTAACCAACTGGAAGGTCGAGATAAAGAGTGGAACCCGGGCACAAAGCAGTGTCCGCACCCAGGTCGATCGGTGCCGGCTGATGCACGTATAGATGAACACTATCCGCCGCGCCTGTGCATCCTGCGATACCGGCGATAGCGATGTACCAACCCGAATCCGAAGGTCCCAAAGGTCCAACTTGCAACGTATCCATGGCGAACAGGCCCTGCGGTGTATTCCATTCCACCAGGAAGGGTGAAGGCACCATGGTCACGAATTGTACCGTTCCTCCTTGACAGACCGTATCGGAGACCATCGCCAGGTCGATATCAGGTGGCTGCACCACGTTCACCACCACGGGCCAGGCCGGGTTGGTGCACGCACTGTCCGATCGCACCAAGTAGAGCATCAAGGTGTCCATCGGCATACCCAGATCAAGTTGCGCCCCGAACCCCATCAATTGGGTGAGCGCACTGTCCGCATACCAGGCCAGGTCCCCAGGGGCCGTCTCCTCCAACACGACCGGATCGCCCGCACAGACGGTGATATCCGAGATGGTCAACGGTCCGCCCATATCATGAAGAGAGACCAGGACAGCCGCACTGGTATCGGTGCACCCGTTGCCATCCAAAGCGACCAATGTGTAGTTGCCGGGTTCGGTGACCGTCAAGGTGCTTCCGAAAACGGCTCCGGGCATCCAGAGGTAGGCCGCCTGACCACCTTGTGCGAGGAGATCGAGCGTATCACCCGGGCAAAGGGTGAAGGGACCCGGGTCGACGACCTCGGCCTGGGCGGTCCCCATGATGATATCCACGCTCAACAGCGTGGTGATCCCACAGGCCTGGACGCTGCAGGAATAGGTGCCGGGTTGGTCGACCAATTGCTCGAGGTCGCTGCCGCTCAGGGGTGCATCCCATGCGAGCGAGGATGCTCCCGTGGTGACCACCTGCAGAAGAACGGGATCCTCATCGACGCAAAGCACACCGTCGGGCAACACGTTCAGGAACGGCGTTGCATATCCAGTGACGAGGATCGGATCCGAAATGAGGTAGCAACCATTGGTATCGATCAGTTCCAGATAGTACTCACCTGGCCATGTCACGTCGATCGAGTCGTTGTTGATCGCGATCTGCCCAATGGGTCCATACCAATCGTAGCTACCCAATGCGTTGGTATAGACCGTGGCAATGGAATCCGGGCAAATGATACCATCGGATGGAAAAACGTCCAGCTCGGGCACATCCGGGAATTGGATCACATGCCAGGCCGTTTCCGAGAAGGAACATCCGTTCGTGTCGACGACCGTACCGGTCACTTGATAGAAGCCTCCGCCCAAGGCAAGCAGACTATCGCTCCATTGCGCGAGGATCCCACCTCCCGACCAGGCAATGGCGTCGCAGCTGTCACAGGCGGCCACCAACAATGCCGTATCCGAGGGGCATATCAGGTCGGGCGCGTCCAACACGATATCCACCGGTGTGGCCGGGTACAGGTGGACATGAATACTGTCCTCGGCGATGTCAGGCAGCTGCAACGAATCCGAACCACAAGGACCGTTGAACACAATAACGCTGGCCCAATCATGGCTCCACCCATCCGCGTTCGCGGCCACGGGCGCGGCCCAAGGACCCGGGTCCAGGGAAAGGTGTACACCACCGTCGATGATGTACACATACTGCAGGCCATTGGGCGGTGTATAGGGTGATCCGTTCAGGTACCACGTGGGCGTGACCAGAACATTCACGCCCTGGTAAGGACACAGGTCGAGGGAATCGTTCTGATCGGTGTCCTGGGGATAGCTGATCACAAGTTCCACAGTCATGTTCGGAATGGCCAGAGTGGGCAGATCGATCACTTGGACATGATTCTGGGTGGTACAACCGAACGGGGTGACCATGGTGAACGTATAGGTACCACCGGTATCGACCACCAGCGAATCATCGAACACCTGTCCCCCAGGCCAATGCCAAAAGAAGGTGGTGGCGGTGTCCGCGTTGCTGCACCATAGCAGCGCACTGTCCGGATCGCAAATGCTCGCCTGCCATGGCAATGGCGAATCGTTCACCGGTGTCACGTCATCCGAGAGCAGGGGCTGCGCCGGCCAGGGGTGCACCGCCACATGGATGCTATCGCTCAGGACGAGGCAACCGCTGCTCGATGTACAGGTGACCGCATACGTGCCCGTGGTGTCCACATAAAGAGAGTCGGTCGTGTCACCCGTATTCCATGCGAAGTCCAGATCGGGACCGACGAAGAAGAGACGGTGATCGATGTGGAAAGAGAACGCAGGATCGATACCGATGATCGTTCCGCCGCAGACACTGATGGTGTCCGGACAGGAGAACGCCATGGGACCCTCGCCGAGGCACAACCCACCCGGCATGTAGCTGCACGGTGGGCCATTGCGCTCCCACCAGTCATAGGGCGCCCTACCTGGTACGTAACCGCGCGCGATGAACCCATCCTTCAATCCATTGCTGGTATCGGCGGCGAAATTCCCGTAGTGGGGGTCGCCGCAGTATCCCGACGGGTTCGGCGTCATGAGGAGATGCGGACCGCTGAAGGAGGTGATGTCCGCGGTGAAAACGTCCTTGCACGGAAATACGATCAGGTCCTCATAGCTGCCGCAGAAGACCGGTGAGCCATCCAGAAGTGTGGTGATCTGACCGGCGAGCTTTTCCTCCCGCCCACCGAATTGCTGACCACCCATGACGTAGAGACTGTCCAGATCGTGCTGAAGGAGGAACAGGTCCTGAGGGCCCGTCGCCATCCACTGTCCAGTGTGGGTGCTATCCACCCTGCTGGTGAAGCTGCAACTGAACTGGCCCAGCACGCTTACGATACCGTTGCGCTCATCCAAGGCCCGACCACTGATCAGGCCCTCGGAGGTGACCACCGTGTCGGCCGTCAATTGGCCGTTGGCGTCGACCCGGAGGAGATAGTACGCATAGGGAGCGCCCGCGGAGATCAGGTCGGGAACGCTGTCCAGGAAGATCATCGTCCCCTGCAGATCACCGACCAGGAGCAGATCGTCCATGCTCGACCATTGGATGTCGCGCACATGGTCGAAGACCGCACCGCCCACTCTCCGGAACCACACCTCGTTGCCGGCAGGATCCAGCTTGAGCAGAAAGGTCGCATTGTACATGGCGTTCGGATGGGTGGACACGAACTGGATCGTATCACTGAACTGACCTGCCACGTAAACGTTACCGGCTCCATCATGCACCACGTCGATCGCGCGGTCGGTGAACTTCGCGCTGCCCTGCACCACCCAAAGAGGTGTGCCACCCGCTGCATAGGAGGCGATGAAGACATCGACGCTTGGATCAAGTGAATTGGGGTCCAGCATGCTTGTGAGCGAACTTCCCGCGATGTCCGCGGTCCCGCGAAACTCCCCGGCCATGGTGACGCCACCGCCAGGTGCGATGCTCACACCATAAGGACGGTCGCTCGACAGGGCACCCCCGCCCCTTGTCGCCCAGACCAAGTTGCCGGTGCTCGCATCCAGAAGGGCCAAAAAGATGTCGGGGCCACCGGCTGACGTGAGCGACTGCCCCATCAGGTCCGCGGTGAACATGAATTCGCCGACTACGGCGACCTGGCCGTTGCCAACAGCGAGCTTGATACCGCGATCGATCCCAGGCCCCCCACCCTGTCTGAACCAGATCACTTGGCCGACGGGCGACATTTTCGCAACAAATACATCGATGCCCGCGCTGGACTGATGGACCACTCCGCCGAATGTGATACTGCCACTGAACTCTCCTGTGAGGTAGATGTCACCCGCGGCATCAGACTTCACATCCGACACGTGATCGTTTCCCGGGCCACCGATATCAGTTGCCCAAAATGTCTGTGCCTCGACCATCGCCACTCCTGCAACCTGCAAAAGCATGCATAACAGCACCCGATGAATGGCGTTCGGACCCATGTCCTTGGGTGGTCGTTTGGAACGACTTCACTTGGAAGATACCCTTTCCGTCCATTCCGCTGCCTGGCCTGCGTCCCACAACTTGGAAATATCCCGGGGCGATATGCACTTCCGGCTCTCCCGGGCGAGATGACGATCGGTCGCGTGCAGGGATGCAAGGCTGACGGATCGGCACAAGTCCGAAATCCAACGTGCCGATCGGTCCGGTCCGGGAACACGGTATCCCCTTTGATGGACCCTGCGCAGATGATCTTATCATGGACCTGAACAAATTCACCATACGATCGCAGCAAGCCATTCAACAGGCGCAGACCATCGCAACCGGGCATGGCCATCAGATCCTGGAGAATGGGCATCTGTTGAAGGGCATCCTGGAAGTGGACCAGGACGTGGTGCCGTTCCTGCTGAAGAAGCTGAACGTCAACGTTCCCATCCTCACCCAGGCGCTGGACCGCATCGTGGAGGGCTATCCCAAGGTGCAGGGTGGCCAGATCAGCTTGTCCCGACACAGTAGCAACGCCCTGACCAAAGCCCTCGCCGCGCTGAAAGAATTCGGCGATGAGTTCGCCAGCGTGGAGCACCTGTTGATCGGTATCCTCGAGAGCGGCGACACCGTGGCCCAACTGCTGAAGGACAACGGTGTCATTAAAAAGGACCTGATCTCGGCGATCAAGGAACTGCGTCAGGGGCAACACGTGACCAGCCAGAGCCAGGAGGAGACCTACAATGCCCTTAGCAAGTATGCAAAGGACCTGAACCAACTGGCCAAGGAGAATAAGCTCGACCCCGTGATCGGGCGCGACGAGGAGATCCGCAGGGTGCTGCAGATCCTCAGCCGGCGCACGAAGAACAATCCGATCCTGATCGGTGAACCCGGCGTGGGCAAGACCGCGATCGCCGAAGGCATCGCACAACGCATTGTCAGCGGCGACGTACCCGAGGACCTGAAGGAGAAGAAAGTATTCAGCCTGGACATGGGTGCGCTCGTGGCCGGTGCCAAGTACAAAGGCGAGTTCGAAGAGCGTCTCAAGGCCGTGGTGAAAGAGGTCGTGTCCGCCGAGGGCCGCATCGTGCTGTTCATCGATGAGATCCATACCCTGGTGGGTGCGGGCGGTGGTGAAGGCGCCATGGATGCCGCCAACATCCTGAAGCCCGCACTGGCGCGTGGGGAGTTGCGCGCCATCGGCGCCACCACCCTGAACGAGTATCAGAAGTACTTCGAAAAGGACAAGGCATTGGAGCGACGCTTTCAGAAGGTGATGGTGGACGAACCCTCCCGTGAGGACGCCATCAGCATCCTTCGTGGCCTGAAGGAGAAGTACGAGAACCATCACAAGGTGCTGATCAAGGACGGTGCGATCATCGCGGCCGTCGAGTTGAGCACGCGCTACATCAACGACCGCTTCCTGCCGGATAAGGCCATCGACCTGATCGATGAGGCGGCCAGCAAGCTCCGCATGGAGATCAACAGCAAACCGGAGGAGCTGGACGAGGTGGACCGACGGATCATGCAGTTGGAGATCGAGCGCGAAGCGATCAAGCGCGAAAAGGACGAGGCCAAACTCGCCGACATCAACAAGGAGCTCGCCGAGCTGGGCGAAAGACGGGACGGCCTGCAGGCCCGCTGGCAAAGCGAGCGCGGACTGGTCGAACGGATCAACACCGCGAAGGAGCAGATCGATCAGCTCAAGTTCGAGGCAGGTCAGGCCGAAAGAGAAGGTGACTTCGGAAGGGTGGCGGAGATCCGGTACGGCCGGATCAAGGAGACGGAGGATGAATTGGCGAAGGCCAAGGAAGAGCTCACCCGGCTGCAGGAGACGAGCAAGTTGATCAAGGAGGAGGTGGACGTGGAGGAGATCGCCGAAGTGGTGAGCCGATGGACCGGCATCCCGGTCTCCCGCATGATGGAAGCCGAACGAACCAAGCTGCTGAAGCTCGAGGACGAGTTGCACAAACGCGTCATCGGGCAGGATGATGCGGTGCGCGCAGTGGCGGATGCGGTGCGACGCAGCCGCAGTGGCCTTGGTGACGAGAAACGGCCCATCGGCAGTTTCATCTTCCTGGGTACCACCGGCGTGGGCAAGACCGAGCTGGCCAAAGCGTTGAGCGAGATCCTCTTCAACGACGAGAACGCGATGACGCGGATCGACATGAGCGAATACCAGGAACGCCACAGTGTTTCCCGTCTGGTGGGCGCACCTCCGGGGTACGTGGGTTACGACGAGGGCGGCCAGCTCACAGAGGCGGTGCGCCGCAAACCTTACAGTGTCGTGCTGCTCGACGAGATCGAGAAGGCCCACCCCGATGTATGGAACGTCCTGCTACAGGTGCTCGACGATGGGCGCCTCACCGACAACAAGGGCCGGGTGGTGAACTTCAAGAACACCATCATCATCATGACGAGCAACATCGGCTCGCACATCATCCAGGAGAATTTCGAAGGTCTGGAGAAGAAGGACGTGGAGGCCGTGGTGGAAAAGACCCGGAAGGAAGTGATGGACCTGCTGCGCAAGTCCGTTCGACCGGAATTCCTCAACCGCGTGGACGAGGTGATCATGTTCCACCCGTTGAGCCGCAGGGACGTGCGCGAGATCGTGCAGATGCAACTGCATGCGCTCCTGCGGAAGTTGGAGGAGAAGGACGTTCACCTGATCCCGAGCGACGAGCTGATCGACCACATCGCCACCGTGGGCTTCGACCCGCAGTTCGGTGCGCGCCCCATCAAGCGCATGATCCAGAAGGAACTGCTGAACGAGCTCAGCAAGCAGATCATCGCCGGCACGCTTGAAATGGGCAAGCCCCAGGTGATCGATGTGTTCGACGGCAAGATCGTCTTCCGCAAGCCGATAGGTAGCAAGGAGCGCGAAAACGGGAAGGTCAAGAAAGCGAAGAGCCAGCTGTGAGCCCCTTTCCAGCAGAACCCGGTCCGAACCGGACCGGTGCCATGGATCCGGCTATTTCAATCCCTGATACAACGCACACAGAGACCCAGCTTCTTCTCGTTGCTGTTCCTGCCAATGCCTGCATTGTTGTAGTTCAAGTGGCGAAACCAACAAGTGTCCGCTCCGCTCTCTGATGCACTCCACCAGTAGCCATAGAGACCAATGTTACCGAAGCTGCCGTTCAGATTGCGGTAACCACCAGGGAAGCCAGAGAAACCGCTCGCATTCGTCGCCCCAATGTTCGGCGGGTACCAGAGCGTGGCTGCCTTCAACTTTCCGCCCACAGACTGGATCTCGCCACGATAGCCCGTTAGGTCCGACTCACTGACCATCAGGCCCAAGCTGACCTCCAGTTGCTTCCACTCGGCATCGGAAGGCACATGCCAACCCTGGGGGCAGAGGCCGGCGGGGTCTTCCACGGCGTACCAATTGTAAAGCTTGCCATAGATGCCATCGTTGGCGGGGGCATTGGAATAGTTGCACCATGCACCGGTCGACAGGTCCGCCCAAACACTGTTATCCGTCACCTCGGGGATCGGCGAGCCGTTCCTGAAGTGGGTGGTCCGCAGATCGGCGGCCATCCAGCACCTACCACCGACATGTACCACCGAATAGCCATGGCCATCGGCATCGATCACGGTTCCCATGCCACCACAGCCCTGCTCGTAGGGATCAGACGCCCCTTCCTCGTTCTTGCGGCAGGCCATGGCTGTTGCGACAATGATCGATCCAAGAGCGATCGGTTTCGCGTATTTGCACCGCATGGCGCAATGAAGTTAGGCCCCCGCTGCGAAATTGGTCCGCCCCATTCTCGTTCGTGTACACAGTGTCGACCCACAGTTCGGTGCCCGTCCGATCAAGCACATGATCCAGAAGGAATTGCTGGACGAGTTCAGCAAGCAGATCATCGCCGGCACGCTTGAAATGGGCAAGTCCCAGGTGATCGATGTGTTCGACGGCAAGATCGTCTTCCGCAAGCCGATCGATGGCAGGGAGAACGGCGGAACCAGGAAGCGCAACCGGTCCAAGGCCGCGACGGAGGACCGTTCATGAAGTGCCTGGGGTGGGCGGATGTGAGTTTTCCACCGGTCCGGTCGTGACCGTCAGGGGAACACCGCGATCGTGGGATCGATCGTGAAAAACCCATGCGTCGGGTCACGGCCCACATCGACGAACGGACCTAGCTTGCTCCCGATCAAGGACAGAAGCGAAAGATGACCCTGCACCACGCATTGGATGAAATGAATTCCACCCTGCGCCGCACCCGTGCGCGTCTCCTCGCCCCGCTCGATCTGGGGCAACAGGTGGTACCCGACGACCCGGAGATCTTCGTCGAGGACGTGCTCCTCTACGTGATGGACGAGTGGGGTGCCGACCTGCGCGAACAAGGGCATGTGCTGGAACAGGACGAGGAGTGGAAGGATGAGGAGAACCATTTCCCGCTGTTCCGCCTGCACCTGAGCGGTGGCCGCACCCTGTTCCTGCATTTCACCGGACACTACCCCGAACACCTCCATTTGACCGTCTCCAAGGCGATGCGTCGCATGCACCAGTTCAGCGACGCGGAAATGTTCACGTTCCGTCTGCCGGTGACCATGGATCCCAACGTCCTGTTGTTCGGGCTGATCGATGGCATGAAGCAGATGGTGATCGCCTGATCCCAGCTGCGCACGCGTATCTTGGCAGTGTACCTCGATGCGCATCCTCTATCTCACACGCCACGCGAAATCGAGTTGGGACGATCCGAACGGGACCGACCATGAGCGACCCCTGAACCGTCGGGGGGAGCGGGATGCGCCGTTCATGGCCGAGGTCTACGAGCGACGCAGCGAACCCCTGGACCTTCTTGTGAGCAGCACCGCGGTGCGCGCCCTATCGACCGCAAGGACCTTCGCCACAAGGCTTGGCATGCCGGTGTCCGGCATCCAGGAGCGACACGAGATCTATCTGGCGGATCACCGGACACTGTTGCGCCTGGTGAACGGACTCCCCGATCACGCGCGAAGCGTGATGCTGTTCGGCCATGATCCGGGATTGATCGACCTGGTGAACTACCTCGGTGATACCGACGTTGGCCATATGCCGACATGTTGCACAGTCCGGCTCGACCTGGATGTGGACCGTTGGGGAGAGGTGAGCATGGCCCTTGGGCATGTGGCCTGGATGGACCACCCGAAACAGCACCCCGAACTGCGGACCACCTGATCCCTACCGCAGCCGCAGGCGATAGAGCATCATGTGCTCATCGGATCCAGGCGTGCGATGAAGGAAGTACAGCTGCCCATCCCGCACTTTCAATTTCGTTGCGAAACGCTGCGGCACCTCTGTTGGCGCACCTGGCAGACCCGTGGCGACATCCACAGCACGCACGACGTTGCGCCCGTTCCGCGACGAAAGCACATATACCCCGCCGCTCATGGCATCCTGCAGGTAATGGACATCCCAACCCCTGGGTTCACAGGCCGCCAGCGGCGCGATACCAAGTCCACGTCCATCGGATGCGAACCTGCGAAGCAGTCCCGCATCGCGATCGAACACGCACAACGTGTCGTGCACGACGAAAAGCGGAGCCTCCGGGCAATGGAAATAGATGTCCGCAGGGAACCCGGTCATGTAGCCGGCAACGACCTCCTTGTCCACGCCCAGTTCCTCGCCAAGACGCATGGCCACGACCTTGTCCGGACCGCTCATGTATTTGTACTGGCTCCGGAAAAGGGCCATGGTATGGGCATCCTCCACACTGCAGACCACCTGGCGTTCACCGGTGCGCGGATCCATCAGCAAGTGATCGAACGCCGGGAAGTCCGGTACGCGATCGTTGCCCACAAGGCGGCCGGAAAGACTATCGGTCCAAGGCAGGACCGCACGGAACAGGGAATCGAGCGGAAAAGGTCGCACGTCCGGTCCGCCATGTCGATAGCGGACATGGTAGGCGATATCCATCCCCTCCACATGAACGCCACCATCCCGCGCCGGATGCAAACGGACCACTTCACCCGGAAGCACGATGGACGCACGGTCCTGCATGCAGGCATCCAGCAGGTGCAGACATACATCACGCAGGGGCTTTCGATCCATATCCTCGACCCTGGTGACGAAACGAGAATGATCGTACGCGAGCACCCAGATGCCTTCGCGGGTGGGTACATGATCGGCCACGTGCCGGACCACCGGCCGGAACACGATCTCAGGTCCGGAAGGGCGGACCTGCACGTCCGGTAGTTCGATGACCCGTCTTCGAAGTCGCAACTCGAACACGCCGTCGCCTGGCCGGACCACCGTATCGACACCCACATAGCTCACATGCCGGACCACCAGTTCGACCGACCTGTTCCCAGGAATGTCCAACGCGAAACGACCCTCCTCATCCGTGACAGTGCCCTGTTCCCCGGCGCGGCGGATGATGTGCACCCCCTCCACTCCATGCCCACTCTCCTTATCAAGGACGATGCCTGGCAGCAACGTTCCCTGCGCCAGGAGCGTCATGTCCATGGGGAAGGCCATGATGGCCGCCAGTGCGATGTACCTTGCTTGATGGTGCATATGCCACATAGAAGATACGCGTCACCGGCCGATCGCATACGCTCGGTCGGGTATGGTTCGTTGGTGGCCTATACATGTCCGAAATGTCACGCGCGCTGACCCATGATCATTACAAGGTGTTGGGTGTCGGTCGCGAGGCCACACCGGCACAGATCCGCGCGGCATTCCTGCGCAGGGCCAAACAATGGCATCCCGACAGGAACCCATCCCCACGTGCCACCGAGGCCTTCCAACTCCTCAACCGCGCTTATGCCACGTTACGGGATCCGGACGCTCGATCTCGGTTCGACAGGCAGTTGGACCTTTGCCGACCATCACGGCCGATGTACGGCCACCCCCGGGACATCGCGGCACGCATGCGTTCGCGTGCGTCGTTCGGAACACGGGAGGAGGGTCATCGGCATTGGGCCTATGTCGGATTGCACCTCACGGGGATCCTTTTCAGTACGGTGCTTTTCACCGGAACGGTCACGGGCATCGCATTGAACGGATGGCCCGCCTATCTGCTCGTTTTCAGTCTGCCCGGACTGACGGTGGTGCCTGAGAGTTGGAACGCGATCCGGTCCAAATAGAAAAGCCGGGAGGACCCGGCCTTCCTTACATGTATGCCGAACGGTTCAGTCGCGGACGTTCACGAGCCAGTTGAACGGATCCCCGGCGCGACCGCGTCGGATGTCGTCCAGCACCTTGCCTACGCGTAACGCCACCTCCTGTTGCTCCATCGGAGGAAGGTCGAACTCCTCATCACCCACGGTGATGCTCTTTATGGGAGCGATGGTCGCCGCGGTCCCGGCTCCGAAAGCCTCCAGCAACGTGCCTGCGCGCAGAGCGTCGACCACCTCCGCCACACCGACCTTGCGCTCCTCCATGGGTATGTTCTCAGCACGTGCGATCTGGACGATGCTGTCGCGGGTGATGCCCTCGAGGATCGTTCCGGACGTGGCCGGCGTAACAAGCGTGCCGCCGATATTGAAGAAGATGTTCATCGTACCGCTCTCCTCGATGAACTTATGCTCCATGCCATCGGTCCAAAGAAGCTGGTGATAACCGGCGTCCTGGGCCAGCTTGGCAGGATACAGGGCCGCGGCATAATTGCCTGCGCACTTGGTGGCACCCGTGCCACCTGGAAATGCGCGGCTGTAGTACTGTTCCATCCGCACACGCACGGCCTCCTTGTAGTAGCCGCGTACCGGGCAGGTGAAGATGATGAACTTGTAGTTGTCCGAAGGTTTGACGCCGATATACTCGTCCGATGCGAACAGGAACGGGCGGATGTAAAGTGAGGCATCCTCGCCCCCGGGTATCCAATCCTTGTCCACGCGCACCAGTTCGACCAGCGCGTCCAAAAAAACATCCTCCGGGATCTCCGGCATGCACATGCGCAGGGCGCTCCGGTTCATGCGTGCGATGTTCGCCCTGGGGCGGAAGATGTTCACCGTGCCATCGTTCGCGCGGTACGCCTTGAGTCCTTCGAATATGGATTGGCCGTAGTGCAATACGAGCGCGGCAGGGCTCAGCTCCAGGTCCGCGAACGGAACGATGGCGGGGTCCTTCCAGGCTCCATCCTCAAAGTCCATCATCACCATGTGGTCACTGAACACCCTCCCGAACTTCACGTTCTCCAGGTCGGTCCCTGGCAATCGGGAATTCGCGGTACGTTGTATCGCTATCTTTTGGCCGGCAGTGATCATGCGTGGGGAAGGGAATGGATGCGTCCAAAGGTAACCAAACCGATCTCCGTGGATCCCCCGCCAAGGCCGACCGGTCGCGGGGTACCGACCGATCGAGAACCTCGATGGTGAACGACATCCACCACCTGCTGCGGACCCATTGGGGGTATGCTTCGTTCCGGCCATTGCAGGAGCCCATCATCCGCGACGTGCTCGCTGGGAAGGATACGCTGGCCCTGCTGCCGACGGGAGGCGGCAAGAGCCTCTGCTTCCAAGTGCCGGCGGTGGCATTGGGCGGTACGACCATCGTGATCAGTCCCCTGATCGCCCTGATGCATGATCAGGTGATGCATGCCCGCGCCCGCGGCATCACGGCAGCGGCGCTGACCTCGGCGATGACACCCCGTGAGATCGACAACGTGCTCGAGGATGCTGCACAGGGACGCTTCAAACTGTTCTACATCGCACCGGAGCGTATCGGCACGGAACTGTTCCAGGCCCGTGCACGCCGGATCCCCGTCGAACTGATCGTGGTGGACGAGGCACACTGCATTTCACAATGGGGGTACGATTTCCGTCCCGCATATCAACGCATCGCGGATCTGAGGCCCCTGTATCCCAAGGCTCCCGTACTTGCGCTTACCGCGACAGCGACGGCCGATGTGGTGGCCGATATCCAGGACCGCCTGGCCTTTCGGGGACCGAACGTCCGCCGCGGTCCGTTCCATCGCCCCGAGTTGACCTTCTGGGTCGCCCGGGGGGAGGACAAGCATGGTCGTTTACTGCGTATCGCGACGCACACCGAAGGTTCCGGGATCATCTATGTGCGCGAGCGACGCATGGCCCATCGCATGGCCGGTCTCCTTGAGCAACATGGTGTTCCTACAGGGGCCTACCATGCCGGACTTTCCCACGAGGAACGTGACCATGTCCAGGCGGAATGGATGAGCGGCAGGCTGCGCTGGATCGCGGCAACGAACGCGTTCGGCATGGGGATCGACAAGGGCGACGTTCGGGTCGTCGTTCATCTGGCTCCACCCCCCGATCCGGAGAGCTACTACCAGGAAGCCGGACGGGCAGGACGGGACGGGCGCGATGCGCACGCGATCCTGCTCGTGGACGCGCGGGATGCCGACCAACTGCGCAAGCGCGTCCAGGAATCGTTCCCCACACTTGCCCAGGTGCGTCGGGTGTACCAGGGGTTCGCCGACATGCACCACATCGCCATCGGCGCGGGCCGGATGGAGTCCTATCCGTTGGACGTTCGCGCGCTGGCCGACCGCACCGGGGAGCGCCCGGCGATGGTCATGAACGCACTCAAGGCACTGGAACTGGACGGGACCATCGCATTGTCCGAGGGCGCCCGGTCGCCGTCGCGCATACGGATAATCGCACCCCCATCAACGGTGCATGCGATACGACTGCAGGACGCGCGGAAAGGGTCGCTGCTGGAAGCACTCCTCCGACTGTACGGAGGTCTGTACGAGGAACCGACCATCGTGGAGGAGGAAAGGATCGCACGTGTTCTGGGAAAGCCGTTGGCGCAGGTACGATCGCTTCTCAAGGAGTTGCACGCACAGGACGTGATCGATCATCGCCCGCGCAATGATTCGCCCCTCGTGACCCTTTTCGTGCCCCGCCGTGATGCAGCGATCATGATGCTCGACCGCAATGCCCTGTCCGATCGAAGAGCACGTGCGTCCTACCGTGCGGAGGCCATGATCGCCTATTTCGACCCTGACGCCCCATGTCGCGAGCAGCAACTGCTCGCCTACTTCGGTGGATCCGATCCGACTCCGTGCGGTCGCTGCGATCGCTGCCGCCAGCGGGCACGTGCGAGCGGCCCGGGACCACTGGATACATCGGACCTTGCAGAAAGACGGTGGGCGATCGATCAGGGAAGCTGAGCCCGTCCGGATGGGATACATGGATGAAGCTTGACCGGTCATACTATGAACGGGACGACGTGGTCGGGATCGCCCGTGACCTGCTGGGCAAGGTGCTGCACTCTTCGCTGGGAGGCATGCACACGTCGGGCATCATCACTGAAACGGAAGCGTACGCCGGGACCATGGACCGGGCGTCGCATGCGTTCGGCGGTCGGCGGACACCAAGGACCGAAGTGATGTTCGGACGGGGAGGAACGGCATACGTCTATCTCTGCTATGGCATACACCACCTGTTCAATGTCGTAACCAACGTGGCAGGTGTTCCGCACGCGGTGCTGGTCCGGGGCATTGCCCCGATGGAGGGAACGGAAGTAATGCGACAGCTGCGTGGACCGGCCCGCCCCCTCACCACGAACGGCCCGGGGACCTGCGCACAAGCGCTCGGCATCAGCACGAAGCACACCGGATGCGACCTGACAGCGGATGTCATTTGGATCTCCGACGAACGGATCCACGTGCCGGACGATGCAGTGCGCATCGGCCCGCGGATCGGTGTCGAATATGCAGGTAGCGATGCAAAGCGGCCGTATCGTTTCCTTCTAACCGACAAGCGCGTACTTCGCGGTTGAAATGGAACTTCCGCGCATCGTTTTCATGGGAACGCCGGAATTCGCCGTCGCCTCGCTGGAAGCCCTATACGCACGCGGCATACCGATCGCCGCCGTGATCACCGCCCCTGACCGTCCGGCCGGACGCGGGTTGAAGCTTCGGCAGAGCGCGGTCAAACTGCGCGCCGAAGGTCTGGGGCTCCCCGTCCTCCAACCGGAGAAGCTCCGTTCACCCGACCTGCTCGATGCGTTGGACAGGACAAGGGCCGACCTCTATGTGGTGGTCGCGTTCCGCATGCTGCCTGAAGTGGTATGGTGCCGTCCGCCCCTGGGTACCATCAACCTCCACGCATCCCTTTTGCCCGACTACAGGGGTGCCGCACCGATCAACTGGGCGATCATCAATGGAGAAAAGCGTACCGGAGTAACGACGTTCGAACTGGCACACGCGATCGACACGGGCGACCTGCTCCTGCAACGGGACGTTCCCATCGGTCCGGACGAGACGGCCGGTGAACTGCATGACCGCTTGATGTCCGTTGGTGCGGACCTCCTGGTCCGGACGGTGGAGGGCATCGCCGGCGGCACTCTGGAACCTGTTCCGCAGGACGACCGGGACATCGGTCGCTTGCATCAGGCACCAAAGCTCGACGCTTCGACCTGTCGTATCGATCCGTCCGCTGGCGCACAACATGTGCACGACCTGGTACGCGGCTGTAGTCCTTTCCCGAGCGCCTGGGCGGAACTTGTCGATGAGGATGGTAGGACGTCGATCTTCAAGATACTTCGGACACGGTTGGTGGACGTGAGCGGTGTCCCAGGGACGGTCGACCTCAGGGATGGAAGACCGGTGATGCACTGCGGAGACCGTTCCGTGGAACTCCTGGAGGTACGTCCGGAAGGGCGGCATCAGATGACCGGTCATGCTTTCGTATTGGGACAGCGAAGGTCCTTCCGGTTCCGTTGACGCCCCTCACGCACCCTTGGGAACCGTTGGACCAACGGCACGCGGGATCGTCCAGGGCGCGTTTCCGGAAACCCTTGCTGGGGGCGGGATACAGGCCGAGTTATGAACAAACCCCCTGTTTTTTCAACATTTTCCGGCCATCCGCCCGGAAACCCTTGACAGACGCGGCACCGGGAATACATTTGCTCCCGAGTTCACTCAACCTCAACAACCAAAAATCGAACGAAAATGGGCATGAACAAAGCAGAACTGATCGAGTCGATCGCCGCTGAAGCCAAGATCTCCAAGGCCGATGCCAAGCGCGCCCTCGACGCCTTCGTGAACAACACCACCAAGGCCCTGAAGAAGGGTGAGCGCGTGGCGCTCGTCGGCTTCGGCACGTTCTCCATCTCCAAGCGTGCAGCCCGCAAAGGCCGCAACCCGCAAACGGGCAAGGAGATCAAGATCGCGGCCAAGAAGGTCGTGAAGTTCAAGGCCGGTGCCGACCTCGCCAACAAGGTGAAGTAAGCATCCCCAACAACTCGATCGGAAAGGTCCCTCTTCGCGAGGGACCTTTTCTTTTGCACCATAGCTCACGCCGATGGACGATCACGAACTGTACGAGCGCCTCGCTGCGTTCATCACCCCGCACCGTCGGTCGCTTTTCGATCGATCGGCACCATTGCGCACGCGACATGTCACAGTAGTGCTCGAGGACATCCATCAGTCGCAGAACGCAAGCGCCGTGGTGCGCACCGCTGACCTGCTCGGGATACAGGAGTTGCATGTCATCGAATCGCGGAACCGGTTCACCATGAATCCCGATGTATCGCTTGGCGCGAACAAGTGGATCGACCTGATGCGCTATCGGGACGCTGCCGATCCCGTTGGCGACTGCATCGACCACCTGCATGCGGAAGGCTACCGGATCGTGGTCACCTTGCCGAACGAACATGGTCATACACCTGACGACATCCCGATCGACCGCCCCCTCGCCTTCTGTTTCGGCACGGAGCTGCACGGCCTGAGCCCCGCATTGATCGAGCGCGCTGACATGTCACTGCGCATCCCGATGTATGGGTTCACGGAGAGCTACAACATCTCCGTGTCCGCCGCGATCATCTTGTACACCGTGATGCAACGCATCCATCGTTCCGGCCAACAGGTCGCGCTCGGTGCGCATGAACAGCTCGCATTGAAGTTGCGCTGGGTGCGCGCATCGCTCCGTGATGCGGAACGCATCGAACGTCGTCTGCGCGACGATGCATGTGATGATCGTACACACACTTGAACGCACATCCTCCATGACCTCACCGCGGCCGCATCTATGCTGTGCCGCACAAGCAGGACATCGTACATCGCCTACTCTGCGCGGCATTCGCGAGCAACACATCACGCGGAGCCGCATCGATCCAGCGAAAGCGCATGGTCGTTCTCAACAGAGATCCGTTGACAATTGCAACCTCCGATAAGAGGTTCGCGTAACACCTCCCGGATACTTTTGGGTCGAACCCTTAACACTCCATCAAATGGGAAAAGGTGACATGAAGTCGAAAAAAGGCAAGCGCACCGCCGGCAGCCGTGGCAAGAGCCGCCCTGCCAAGCGCAAGTCGAGGGTAGCCGCCGCCAAGAAGGCGACCGCCAAGAAGAAGGCCGCGCCGAAGAAGAAGGCAGCCGCCAAGAAGAAGGCCGCGCCGAAGAAGAAGGCAGCCGCCAAGAAGGCCGCACCGAGGAAGAAGGCAGCCGCCAAGAAGGCCGCGCCGAAGAAGAAGGCAGCCGCCAAGAAGAAGACCGCCAAGAAGAAGTAAGGCGCTCGACCAACAGAAGCAAGGACCCCCGCAAGTCGGGGGTCTTCTGCTTTCAGACCCTTTCCTTCAAGGTTGAAGTCTCGCCCGCGACCATGAACCGTCATCGAAGTGTTCGAACACGATGCGGTCGTGCATGCGGTTGGCACGTCCCTGCCAGAACTCGATGCGCACGGGGCGCACGCGAATGCCCCCCCAATGCAATGGACGAGGCACGTCCTCCTCACCGGCGAAGCGTTCGGTCCAACGCGCGAACCGTGCATCCAGTTCCGCACGTCCCTCCACCACGCGACTCTGATCGCTCGACCACGCACCGATGCGACTTTCCCTTGGCCGCTCACGGAAGTATGCGTCCGATTCCTGCGCCGTGGTCCGCTCTGCCCGCCCCTCGATGCGCACCTGTCTCTCATGATCAGGCCAGAAGAACGTGAGCGCCGTGCGGGGGTCACGCTCGATGTCCATGGCCTTCCTGCTGTTGTAGTTCGTGTAGAACACCAATCCGTTCATGTCGAACGAACGCAAGAGGACCACTCTCGTGCTCAAACTGTAGCTGCCCACCGTCGCGAGCACCATTGCATGCGGTTCGGGCAGACCATCGTCCTCGGCATTCTTCAGCCATTCGGCGAACAAGGCCAACGGATCACTCCCGGCCCTTTCCTCCAGCAGTGTCTCCTTGGTGTAATCAATGCGTTGACGGACCTCCCTGTGCGTTCCCATCGTATGGACCACTTTGGATCGGCAACGAAGATATCCGATGCCTGCGCAAGCATCGTAGCGCACCGGCGTTCATTGTACCAAAGGGTGCCGTGCACTAATTTGTCCCATCGCGATCCGTACCCGACATGTCACACGATCCGCTCGACCTTGATCCCGATAATCGGCTTCCACCGAAACGCGGACGATTACTGGTCTCGGAACCGTTCCTGAGCGATCCCTATTTCCGAAGGACGGTCGTATTGCTGTGCGAGCACAACGACGAGGGATCGTTCGGTCTGGTCCTGAACCGCTTTCTGGATATCGAGATCGGCGACCTGATGGAGGACATGCCGCCCATTCGATCACGCGTCAGCATCGGCGGTCCCGTACAGAGCGGGAACCTCTATTACCTGCACACTTTCGGACGACGGGTGGAAGGAAGCGTTCCGGTGGTGGATGGCGTACACATGGGCGGTGATATCGAGCAGTTGCGCGCGATCCTGAAAGCCGATCCGAAGCTGGCCCGCCACGTCCGTTTCTTCGTGGGCTACAGCGGATGGAGCGAGGAACAACTCGCCCGGGAACTGGAGGAGCGTTCATGGTTGATCGGACCCGCGAACAAACGCCGGATCATGCGCACGGAGATCGAGGACATCTGGGGAGAGACCCTTCGCAGCATGGGCCGTACGTTCGCTCCTTTGGCCAATTTCCCGGAGGATCCTTCGCTCAACTGAGCACCTTGCCGACAAGGATCGACGTCAGTTGCTGCGAAAGTCGATGCGCATAGCGCTTGGTGCGGTACATGCCCACCCATTGCAGGCCGCGCACCGCATTGGTGAAGAAAAGTTCATCCGCGGCGAGAAGGTTCTGTGGGTTCAGCGAGCACTCATAGACCTTGATCCCGTTGTCGAGGGCGAGATTGATCAATTGCATCCGCATCACCCCTCCCAGGCAGCCATCGGAAAGTGACGGTGTATAGAGCACCCCGTTGCTCACAATGAAAAGATTGCCGCTGCTGCTCTCGATGATGTTACCGCGGTCGTTCTGAAGAAGACAGTCGTCAAGACCACGCTCGGTGCTCCATAGCGCCGCCATGATGTAGTACTGACAGTTCAACGTCTTGTGCACTGCGAGCGCGTTCACCGGCTTGCGCATCTCGGGATAGATGTCGACCGTCAGACCACGCTCGTTCAACTGGTACACCGGATTCTCCAGGGGCGTCAGTTCAAGGGTGTAGCCACCCTTGTGGCCTTCGGGGCGATAGTGTCCGCCCGCGTCCCTGAACACGGTCAGCCGCGCACGCGCGGAACTGATACCATTGCGCTCGACCAGGTCGACCACTGCAGCATGCAAGGCATCGAGACCGAGACTCTCGGGGATCTCGATCCGCAGCAGCTTGCAACCCTCCATCAATCTCGCCCAATGCGCGTCCAGGAAACACGGCCGCCCGTCGACGACACGGATGCTCTCGAACAAACCATCACCATAGTGGAATGCGCGATTGTCCAGGGTGATCACCGGGCGGTCCGCAGGGACCGGACGACCGTTCAGGTATACGTAGTTCTCCATCCGATCAGGTCCATCCGAGTGCTCGCAGCACCGGCATCAAGGGTTCATTGGCCATCACAAGCACCCCCTTCACTCCCACCGCCTCGGCCGCCTGCACGTCGCGCTCCCTGTCACCGATCATCACCGATCCCTCCGTTCGGATCTCGTACCGCGCCATCGCCTTCTCGAGGAGAAGGCTTCCTGGTTTTCGACACAGGCAACGCCCTTTCGAAGGATGATGCGGACAATAGAAGAACGCGTCGATGCGGGCGCCCGCCTTCGCCAGCAGATCGTGAAGATAGACATGCACCCGTTCCACATCGGCCTTGGTGTACAGCCCGAGCTGCACGCCGCTCTGGTTGCTGACGACGATGATCCGCGACCCATGCCGCATGCCGGCACGCACGGCCTCCGCCACATCGGGTAACAGTTCGACATCCTCCAACCTCCACGTATGTCGGCCTCTCTCGCGGTTCATCACGCCATCGCGATCAAGGAACAATGCCGACCGCCGGCTCATATTCCCAGCAGGTTCTCGAACCGCCCGAAATGGAGCAGCAGATCGGGCTGGAGCAACGCGGTGAACAACACACCGTACACCGCACCGAAGAAATGTGCGTCGTGCGCAACGCCATCCCCACCCCGGCGGTCCATGTACCATTCGTAACCGAGGTACAAGGCGCCGAACAGGACCGATGGGATCGGAACAGGAAGCAGGAACAGGTAGATCGGCCGGGTGGGCATCATAAGGATGTGCGCGAACAGGATTGCGGACACGGCACCGGAAGCGCCGACGGACCTGTAGTTCGGATCACGCATGTGCCGCAAATAGCCAGGAACGGAGGCCACGATCATGGCCGAGAAATAAAGGGTGAGGTAGACCGCCGTGGGTGGCAGGCCGCTGATCGACCCGAACAGGACCTCCACCGAGCGACCGAAGGCATAGAGCACGAACATGTTCACGAAAAGGTGCGGCCAGTTGGCGTGTACGAACGCGTGGGTGACGAACCGGAAATACTCCTTCCGCGCCCGGATCACGAACGGCTCGAAGAGAAGAAGCGTAAAGATCCGTGCATCATTGAACGCCCATACCGACACCACGGCCGTGATGAGGATGATACCGAGCGTGGCGGACATCGCGCCGAAGATAGGCGCGGCCTCAATAGGTATGGTCGCGGGCGATCCGCCACCCTTCGGCGGTGCGCACCCAGAGCAAGGTGAACCCTCCGGAAAGGGTATCCTCGGCCCGCGTCAGGCGCCAGGTGCCGGTGCACCACGCGCGGCCATCCGTCATCGGAAGGACCTCACCGATCACGAACGTAAGATCACCCATGGTCGCCTTGTCCGGGTATGACCGTTGGTAGGAAGCCTGCACGGCCTCCCTTCCACAGGTGGTCCCACGCGAACTGATGAAGCAGGCCGTGTCGGAATAGCCGGCCATGAATCCCGGAATATCACCCCGGTCCCAGGCCGCTTCCTGCGCGTTCATGACGTCGCGGATCGCTTGAACGGATCCGGATCCGGGGACGCTGCAGGTCGTCGCACCGAGGAGGATGATCGAAAGGAGGACCGGGTGTCGCATTCAGGACGTCCCATCCCCTCCCTGCATGGCATGAGGAATGATGGCAGGAAGGCCAGGGAAGTAGCGCGGGAGAGACTTGAACTCTCGACCTCATGATTATGAATCATGCGCTCTGACCAGCTGAGCTACCGCGCCATGTCGCGACCGTCGTCGCGAACGGGCGGCAAATATAGGGAGCGGCCTCCAGCGTCCGTGTGGTCCTCAGCCTTGTCGCTGTGGTCGAATTCTCTACCTTTCCCCGACATGGCATCCAAAGCGAGACCGAAGGCCCGGAAGGGCGGCACCACCCGATCCGCGGACAGGCGCGCGAGCGCCACCCGAGGCGGTGGAAAGGCCCCGAAGGCCCGATCGACGCCCAAAAAAGCGGACAAGGGGAAGAAGGGATCCACCATGAAGGCCAAGGCAGTGAGGTCAGGAACGGCAGGGAAGGTCAAGAGCAGCAGTTCCTCCGCCAAGACCAAGCGGCCCGGTACGCGGGGATCGGCCGGCAAGGGTCGACCGGCCCAGGATCGCTCCCCCAGGACGACCAACGCCAGGAAAAAGACCGCCTCCCGGCCTACGAACAGGAAGAAGGCGACAGCGAAGAAGACATCCGCAAACAAGTCGGTAGCCAAAAATACCACGCCGAAGAAGAGCACACCGAAGAAGGCCTTGGTCAAAGCACCGACCAAGGGAAGAACGACGCCTCCATCATCCTCCGACAGGTCGAAGGAGCGGCCCAAGCAGCCGTCAGCCGCCGCCCGACAGCGGTCCGGAAAGGGTGCCAAAGGAAAGGACGCCCGGACGGGCCGTGAAAGCGTCGAGAAGCGACCGGCACCCGCGACCGAAGAGCACACAAGTGCGGTGAAGGCCACGATCACCGGATTGCAGCCGCTGAACGCACCACCGCGAAACCTGAAACGGGCCCTGAAGGAACGCTACCAGATCGAGTTCCAGGTCCGATCGACACCCCATGTGCTCTTTGACCTCATCAGCACACCCAGTGGATTCTCCGAATGGTTCTGCGACGATGTGAACGTGCGCGGCGACGAGTTCGCCTTCATCTGGAACGGCGAGGAGGAAAAAGCGAACTGCATCGGCCGCAAGCACCAGGAGCTCATCCGGTTCCAATGGGAGGATGATGAGGACCCGGGCGCCTATTTCGAGCTCCGCATACGCGTAGACCCCATGACCAACGACGTGGCGCTGGTGGTGACCGACCATGCCTGGCCCAAGGACCTGGAAAGTGCACGAATGTTGTGGGAAAGCCAGGTGGCCACGCTGTTGCGCGTGATCGGCTCCTGAACACGGACCTACCTTCGCGCGGCGTTCCCATGATGCGATGAAACGCCTGCACCTCATGATCATCAGGTCCTACCTGGGGCCGTTGGTGATCACGTTCATCATCGTCCTGTTCATCCTGTCCATGCAATTCCTTTGGAAATACGTGGACGATCTGATGGGCAAGGGCCTGCCCTGGTACACCCTTACACAATTGATGGTCTATGCCACGGCCAGTTTCGTACCCCTGGCGCTACCTCTGGCGGTTTTGCTGTCCTCGATCATGACCCTGGGTGGGCTCGGTGAGAACAGCGAGCTCGTTCCCATGCGTTCCGCCGGGCTCCACCTTTTCCGCATCCTGAGGCCACTGATGCTCGTGAGCCTGTTGTTGGCGGGTTTCAGCCTGTTCTTCAGCAACAACGTACTTCCCGTTGCCAACCTCAAATTCCAGAGCCTGCTTTGGGATGTCACGCGGAAGAAGCCCGCCATGAACCTCCGACCGAACGTCTTCTACAATGGCATCGACGGGTTCAGCATCCGTGTCAAGGAGAAGGATGCGGACGATGGTGTGCTGAAGGATGTCCTCATCTACGACCACCGCGCACCCCTGGCGGGGAACCGTACGGTCGTGCACGCCGCCACGGGCTCTATGAAGAGGTCCACCGATGGGCATTTCCTCCTGCTCACGCTGAACGACGGGCACTTCTACGACGAACGGGACCCGACGGACCCCGACGACCGCGGCCATGCGCTCGTCCATGGGACCTTTCGCACGGATGTGATCCGCTTGGACCTGACCGGCCTTGGCCTGGACCGCACCGATGAGGAGCTTTTCAAGAGCAACTACAAGATGTTGACGCTTGGACAGCTCCAGCACGCCGAGGACAGTTTGCACGCGCATTACGCCGAACGCGTGGCCACACAGGAGCATTATCTGCGGAACGCACTGTTCATCACCCGGGACAGTGTCGCCGACCGGCCCGAAGGTCCCTTCGTCGACCGCGGCAGCTACATGCGCGATCTGGGCCGCGATGAGCGCGCCGGTCTGTACGATCTGGCGATGAACATCGTACGGAACAACATCAACTACATCGACAGGTCCCTGGAGGAGCGGCGCGAGCGACGCGAGCAACTGGCGCGTTTCCAGGTGGAGTGGCATCGCAAATGGATGCTCGCTTTCGCCTGTGTCATCTTTTTCTTCATCGGTGCACCTTTGGGCGCGATCATCCGGAAAGGTGGCATGGGCGCACCCACCGTTTTCGCCATCGTTTTCTTCCTTGTCTTCCACATCCTCAGCTTCAGTACCGAGAAGCTGGTGGTTTCTGACAAGTTCCCGGCCTGGCCCGGCATGTGGATCAGTACCATGGTCCTGCTCCCGGTCGGGCTTTTCCTGACCTGGAAGGCCGCCACCGATAGCCCGCTGCTGGACCGCGATGCGTATTATCGCGGCTGGGACCGATTGGTATCCCGTTCCCGTAAACCGCGGCATGCGGATCCTCCAGTTGTGCAATAAACCGCCCTTCCCCCCCATCGATGGCGGGAGCAAGGCGATGTACGAACTGACGCGCGGCCTGATCAAGGCCGGCCACCACGTCAAGGTGATCTGCATCACCACACCGAAGCATGACCTGGACACGCGTGAAATGCCGGAGGACCTCGTGGAGAAGAGCGGCATCGAGGGCGTATTCGTCGATACCTCCCTGAACGTGGTCGATGCGTTCGCCGACCTGGTGACGGCGGACAACTACAACATCAGCCGCTTCTTCTCCCCGGACATGGACATCCGGTTGATCCGGCTCCTGTCGTCCGAACGATTCGACTTCATCCTGCTCGAAAGTCTGTTCATGACACCCTACATCGCCACCATCCGGCGCTACAGCCAGGCGAAGGTGGTCCTGCGCTCCCACAATCTGGAGCATGTGATCCAGGAACGGATCGCGAGCGGGGAACGGAACATCCTGAAAAGACCCTACCGCAGGTTCCTTGCCCGGCAGTTGAAGAACTACGAGATGGAGGTGCTCGACCGTGTGGACGGGGTGGCGGCGATCAGTCCCTCCGACAGGGACAAGTTCATCGGGCATGGAACACGAACACCGATCGCCAGCATTCCCTTCTGCGTCGATCCCACGGAATACGACACGACCCCGGCAAAGGGTCCGCTCACATTCTTCCACCTGGGGAGCATGGATTGGCTTCCGAACGAAGAAGGCGTCCGGTGGCTTCTCCGGTCGGTCTGGCCGCGACTGGTCAGGAAACATCCGAACGCCCATCTGCATCTCGCCGGCAATCGCATGCCACGCGATCTGATGGAGCTTCGTTCCGATGGCCTCCAGGTGAAAGGACGTGTGAAGAACGCATTGCGTTACATGGCGGATCGCCATGTGATGGTGGTCCCCTTGTTCTCCGCCGGTGGCATGCGCGTCAAGATCATCGAAGGGATGGCCATGGGGAAATGCGTGATCAGCACGCCGATCGGGGCGGAGGGGATCGAAGCAACGGACGGCAGGAACATCCTACTGGCCCGGAACATGACCGAGTTCGTGGAACAGATGGGCGCCATCCTTCGCGAACCGGCAATTGCGGATAGGGTCGGCGCGGCGGCCAGGGAACTGATCCGTGAACGCTACGATACCCGGCGAACGATCAAGGACCTGCTCGCCTTCCTCCGGAGCCTGCAAAAGGGATGAAGCTCTTCGTTCTCCTGTCCCGGGTCCCCTACCCCCTGGAGAAGGGGGACAAGCTGCGTGCCTACCATTTGATCAAGCACCTGGCCGACAAGCATGAAGTGTACCTCTTCTGCCTGAGCGACCAGCCGATCGAAAGGGAGCACCTGGAACATCTCCGCGGATTCTGCCATCACCTTCAAGTGGTGCGGCTTGCGCGCTGGCGGATCCTGTTGAAACTGGTCCTGGCCACATTCGGACGCCTACCCTACCAGGTCGCCTATTTCCACCACCGGCAGGCACAGCGGCGCATCGATGCCGCCCTGGAGGATTTCCGCCCGGATCACATCCTCTGCCAATTGGTACGCACCACCGAGTATGTTCGGCATCAATACGGCACGCCCAAGACCCTGGATTACATGGACACCTTGAGCAAGGGCATGGAGCGCAGAGCGGATACGGCCCCCTGGCCCTTCCGTCCCCTCCTCCATGCAGAGACCCGGCGATTGATCGCCTATGAGAACCTGATGTTCGATCTCTTCGACAACAGGATCATCATCTCCGCTCAGGACCGTGACTTCATCTATCACCCGAAACGCGCTGAAATGGTGGTCATCCCGAACGGGGTCGATACGGCGTTCTTCCGTCCGATGGACCAGGAACCCGTCCACGACCTGGTGTTCACCGGGAACATGAACTATCCGCCAAACATCGATAGCGTGCTCTATCTCGTCCAGCGGGTGCTTCCGCTCGTACGCGCCAGGCGCTCGGACACCGACCTGGTGATCTCGGGTGTGGCACCCGGTGCACGTATCCGGGAACTTGCCGCCAGGGACCCGCATGTGCATGTCACCGGCTGGGTGCGCGACATCCGTGGTTCGTATGCATCGGCGCGTCTTTTCGTAGCCCCTATGCAGATCGGCACCGGACTCCAGAACAAGTTGCTCGAAGCCATGGCCATGGGCATTCCATGCATCACCTCGTCCCTCGCGAACAATGCGGTGGGCGCCCCTCCGGGTGAGGCCATCCTGATCGGCAGAGAGCCCGAGGAGTATGCGGAACACATCCTTCGCCTGCTCGACGATGGTGAGGAGCGCATGCGCATCGCGCGCAACGGCCACCGGTTCGTTCTCGCCAATTTCGACTGGCAACGCGCCGCGAAGGTCCTCGACCGGGCGATCGCTGGTGCCACCCTTCCGGCCGGAACGGAGCAACCACCTGCACAGGTGGGTTAACTTTGCGGACGGGGCACAGCACCGCTGCTGGCCCATCCCGGACCATGGAAGAAGCACTTGACCCCATCGAGGAAGCCATCGCCGACATCCGTGCCGGCAAGGTGGTGATCGTGGTGGACGATGAGGACCGTGAGAACGAGGGGGACCTCCTCACCGCCGCCCATAACGCCACACCGGAGGTGATCAACTTCATGGCCAAGCACGGGCGCGGACTGATCTGCACCCCCCTGACCGAGGAACGTTGCGAAGAATTGGGGTTGGACCTCATGGTGAGCGACAATACCGCCCTGCACAACACCCCGTTCACCGTAAGTGTGGACGTGAAGGGCCGTGGTACCACGACGGGTATCTCGGCCAGCGACCGCGCCAGGACCATCGAAGCCCTGATCGACCCGACCACCCGCCCCGACGACCTGGCCAGACCCGGGCACATCTTCCCGCTCAAAGCCAAGAGGGGCGGTGTACTCCGACGCACGGGCCATACCGAGGCAGCGGTGGATCTGGCCCGCCTGGCCGGTCTCGAACCCGCCGGGGTGATCGTGGAGATCATGAACGATGATGGAACGATGGCCCGTTTGCCGGAGCTGCGGACAATGGCTGACCGGTTCGGGCTCAAGTTGATCTCCATCGCGGACCTCGTTGCCTATCGGATGCGCACGGAAAGGCTGATCGAACGTCAGGTGGAGGTGAAGCTGCCTACCGAGCATGGGGACTTCCAATTGATCGCCTACAGACAGACCACCACCGATGAGGAGCACCTCGCGTTGGTGAAGGGGGAATGGGCACCCGATGAACCGGTCCTCGTCCGCGTGCACTCCTCATGCGTGACGGGCGACATCTTCGGCAGCCATCGCTGCGACTGCGGCCCGCAGTTGCATGCGGCCATGCGCCAGATCGAAGCGGCCGGAAAGGGCGTTCTCGTCTACATGCAGCAGGAGGGCCGGGGGATCGGCCTTGTGAACAAACTGAGGGCGTACAAGCTGCAGGAGGAGGGCCACGATACCGTGGAGGCCAACCTGATGCTCGGATTCGACATGGATGCCAGGGACTATGGTGTAGGTGCCCAGATCCTGCACGATCTCGGAGTACGCCGCATGCGCCTGCTCACCAACAACCCACGGAAGCGGACGGGGTTGATCGGCTACGGGCTGGAGATCGTGGAGAACCTGCCCATCGAGGTGGAGCCCAATGAACACAATGCGGGCTACCTCCTCACCAAGAAGCTCAAACTCGGCCATCAGCTGAGCCTGGGACGCAGGGGTCATTGATCCCCGATCGTGTCCTTCCGGCGTGTGAAAATGCTCTTGAAGCGCCGCCAGAGGTCGCGCGCATCGTCGAACTCCTCGCGGTAGGTCAGCCCCGCCCCTTGGGTCGTGGGTGCCTGGTCCACCTGGTTCAGGTTCCGATCATTGCTTTGGCTGAAGGCTTTCAACCGCAGCTTGCCATCGTCGGTCAGCAGATACTCCAGGGCGAAATCACCGACCAGCGTATTCCCCTGTGCGCTCGATCGTGTTCCGTACTGCACACCGACGTTCGTGCTGAGCAGCAGTCGCTCATTGAAAAGCTGGGTGCTGACGGCAAGCTCGAGCTCATCCTGGGTAAGTGCATCCCCCGGACGGTAGTTCACGCCGAGGTCGACGTCGTTGCTCAATTGGCTCAGCCAGTTGCTCACCTGATTGCTCAGCAATTCGCTCCCGGTGGTACCCACCACGTTGGAACCCGTGGCTGAATTGGCATCGCCCTGACCGAAGCGGTCCACGGGCAGGAAACGGTTCAGCACGATCAACGCGAACGCCTGTCGATCCAGCTCGTCCTTGTCGCTCAAAAGGCTGTTCACCTGCGTGCGCGTGCCTTCGTCCACGCTCGGCAGGCGGATGTCGAAGCCGATATCCGGGTTCTCCAGGCGGTCCGTCAAATGCATGAGCACCTCAACGGGAACACGTTTCGTGTAGGCGTCGGTGCGCTCGTCGGGGATGATGTCATAGAGGGGCGCTCGCAGGCGGTACACCGCGTCCAGGGCCAGCTGTGCATCGAACGGGTCGCCATACCAGGTGATGTGTCCACCGGGTTCCACATCGAACCGTTTGTTCACCACGCGTCTCAATGTGAACAGGTACTGGCCGTCCGTCACCTCCATATCCCCCCGCATCTTGAACTCGCCGCTGGGTGTGACCTGCATCTGGATGTTTCCCCTGCCGCTCCCCGAGAGGATATCCCCGACGGTGGGATCGAAGATCAGTTCGAACCGCGCGTCAGGTGTCACTTCCACGTTCATGTCCAGGTCGATCCCGGAGAGGTCCACAGCGGTATCGGCGGTATCGGTCCAGAGATCCCCCGCATGGAAACGCACGAAATCGATCCCGCTCACCTCGGTACTGCTTCCCAGCGGCAAACTGATCACCGTGCCCTTGTCCGCTTTGGCGTCCAGGGTGATCTGCAGGTTGTCCGTGTATCCGCTCACCTGCAGGTCACCCGTGGCGTAGGCCTTCCCATAGTACAGCTCGTTGTCCAACCCGGTCGTGTTCATGCAGAGGAAACGGTCCATGCCCAGCGTGATGTCGAAGTTCCAATCGGTGAACCCGTGATGGATGATCGTACCGATGGCGCTGGCCTCATGACCCTCCTCGTCGATAAGCTTGACGAAGTCGAGCGTGAACATGTCCGGAAGGATGCGGACCTCGTGCGTGAAGTGATAGAACGTGTTGAGGTAGGCGATGCGCAGACCGGCGTCCTTCAGGAAGGCGTTGCCTTCCACGAGGGGAACGGCGAAAGTGCCACCGACATGGACCTTGCCGGTGACCTGCCCCTGGATGTCGCTGATCTCCCCTGGCAGGTACGGGTCCAGAAAAGCAAGATCGAACTGGTCCAGGTCCAATTCAAGATCGAGCTGCTCCTTCTCACTGGTGGGCACGACGCGACCGCTGAAATCGAGCGCCTTCAACGTATCGCGCAACACCTGCCCGCTCACCTGCATGGCCCTGTCGCTCCGGCTCCATTGCGCGGAGAAGCGGATGTCGCCAACAGGACGGTCGTTCACCGCCAGACTGTCCAGACACAAGTAGCTGAAGAAATACGGTGTTCCGAACGGATCGAACAACCGACCATCACCGCTCAGACTTCCGTGTGCGGTGGGACCCGTGTAGAAAGGTCGGGCGTTCTCCAACCGGAAATCGTGGAGCTCGAAGGCGATGGCCTGAGCCGGGTCCCGGCTCAACGCGCCATCCACACGTACCTTCTGCCGGCCGTCAACGAGTTCCAGGCCCTGGATGTGCAGTGCGCTGCTGTCGAGAAGGAACGTGGCCACCTGCGGATTCCGCCAGACCCCGCGCCCGAAATAGAGCCGTGAAGGAAGCATGTCGATGGTGACCCTGTCCGGGCCGAGGACCTGCCCCTGCAGGTCGAGTTCACCACTGGTGTTGTTGGTACTGCCGGCCCAGGCCATGCGGAGCTCCAATTCGTCCTGGTAGGCCTTCCCGGTGATGTCGATCCCGGTGATGTAGGTGCTGTCCGACAGGTCCTGTCTTTTGCTGCGGAAGGAGAGCGCGAGGACGTCCAGTGTCTTGTCCAGGATCACATGTACGGAATCGCTACCCAGGCCGGCATAGCTGATATATGGCAGATCCGCCGTCAGGCCCACGTCGAACGTCCGGCTGTCGAATCGCCCTTCGAAAACAGCCCCCGGATCGAGGCGTAGGTCGGGCAAGGTGAGGTGCAGCAACGGGTCAATGTCCTTCACCCGCACATCGAACGTGAAGCGCTGGTCGTCCAGCGCATACTCGACCTGATCGCTCAGGGCGGGAAAGACACTGAAGAGCACGCTGCGCAAGGCCGTTGGAAGACGCGTGGGCAGGAAATCCCCATGCACATCGATATCGGCCAGGCCCGAGCGGAGTTGCAGCGCCTGCATTCCCTGGACCCGACCACTGGCGAGCGCCAGGTCCCCGAACAAGTAGGTGCTATCCTCGTCGCAATACTCCAGGCCCATGATCTGGAGCGTGCCCTTCAAGCTGTCAGGGGCCAGTTCACCATCGGCCTTCATCCTGAACGATACCTCGCCCAGGTGGGCTCGTGGCAGGAGCTTCAGTTCGTAGAGATCGGCGCGGGACACCGTGGCGGTGAAATCCACCTTCGGCCAGGTACCGCGGAGGTCCGCAAGACCATCGAACACGAGCTGCACAACCGGGTCGTCGCACTCCAGATGGCCATTGAAAAGCCTCCGCTCCAGTCGGCCGTTCAGCCGGATCCCCGAAACGACGTGATCATTGACGGTGAGCATCGGCACCTTACCGTCCAGGTCGGCACGCATGGATGCCAGGTCGTTCCCCTTGGCATGGAGGCGCAGGTCACAGGCGATGGGTCCGAGCGTGGGATCCCGAAGGAGCGGTCCCGGGTCGAAGCCGTCCGTGGCCAGTTCACCTTCCAGTTCGAACACCCGACTTATCGTGTCGCGATCGAAGCTGATGTCCGCGCGAAGGATGCCCAGATCGGAACTTGCCCGCCCAAAAGCGGTAAAACTGTTGATGAAGCCCGTGAAGTTCCCGCGGAAAACGATCGGGCCCAGGGCCTCCAGTTCCGCAGGCACCTGCATGTGCTCCCCGGAGGTGAACGGAGCAATGGGTAGCGAGGCGATATCGGACCGGACCGTTGTCAGCCGATCGATGTCCAGGATGATGAACGTGTTGGCGATCACCGGCAATCCGTTCATTTCAATGGAGCCTGTGAAACGGGTCTCCCGACCATACCCGATATCCACGTTGCGTCCCTTCAGATCGGCGACGGTCCCATGATAATCGCCCCGGACCTCCATGGTCACATCGAGTCCTTCCAACGGCGGAGCGAAAAAGGCGATGTCCCTTGAGCAGACCTTCGAGGTATCGAGCGCGAGATCGAAGTCGACCGCATCCGTGAACCGGTCGTAGTCGGACCAGTCCATCGTTCGGAAGGCAAGGTCACCACGCACCGCGCTGTTCGGTGTCACCATTTGAAGGCCGTCCACGATGATCCCACGACCGCTGACCTGCGCGTTGCCGTCCATGTGGTCCAACACCAGACCGCTGCGCTCCTTGAACGCGACATGGTCCAATTGTGCCCGCACCGAATCGTCGATGACCACAAGGTCCCGACCGCGAACGTCCGCATGGTGCACGTCCACATGGTCGAAGTCCACACCGTAGGGGATCTGTCCTTCGCCGTGGTCGTCATAGCTGAAGTGGAATCGCTGGATATCGAAGGTCCTGCATTGGATCACCCAAGGCGGGCCCGATGCGGTGGTATCCCCGCTGCCCAAAGCGGCGATCCAATCCGTGAGGTTGCTGTGTGCTGCGCCCCCCGGTCTGTCCAGACGAAAGCGGGCATCCCTCATGAACAGGGCCCCGACGGAAACATGATGGGAGCGCGGGTGGACCCTCCAGCGATCCACCTTCAACCGGCCGGCAGCGAACAGGGTGTCCCCCTGGAGATCGGTCACCAGCACACCGTCAAAACGGCTCGGACCGAACATGCCGATGCGGAGGCGGTCGACCTTGATCCGGAAGCCCAGGTCATCGGATATCGCGGACAGCACTTTTTGCGCGATCCATGTTTGGACCGAGGCGGACGGCAGGACCACCAGACCGAGCACCACAAGAATGAGCAGCAGGAAAATGGACCATCCGGCCCAGCGTAACAGGCGCTTCGTCCATCGTGCGATCCCCGGGCTGGCCAGCGTGAGCGTAGTTTTGCCGGCTGTTCCGCAACAACCAGGCCTGGATGGCGAAATTAGCCGCTGACCTCGAGCGGGGATCCACCCCGGAAGTGGTGCTCGGTATCGAGAGCTCCTGCGACGATACCGCTGCGGCCGTGCTGGTGGACGGCCATGTGCGTGCGAACGTGGTCGCAGGGCAGGAAGTGCACCGCCGTTGGGGCGGGGTGGTACCGGAGCTGGCCAGCCGTGCCCATCAGGAGAATCTTGTGCCCGTCGTGCACGAAGCGATGCGCCTCGCGAACATCGGCCCTTCCGACCTGACGGCCGTGGCGTTCACCCAAGGGCCGGGCCTGATCGGCGCCCTTCTCGTGGGGGCCTGTTTCGCCCGTTCCCTGGCCCAGGCGCTGTCCGTCCCTCTGATCGCCGTGGACCACCTTCAGGCCCATGTTCTGGCCCATTTCATTCCGGGCCAGGGTAAGTCCCCGGAACTTCCCTTCCTGAACCTGACCGTGAGCGGCGGGCATACCCGCTTGGTCCTTGTCCGGTCCGCGTTGGATATGCAGGTCATCGGTACTACCAGGGACGATGCGGCGGGAGAGGCCTTTGACAAGGGGGCGAAGCTCCTCGGACTGGATTATCCAGGCGGACCGCTGATCGACCGATGGGCAAGGGAGGGGGATCCGAAGAGATATGCACTTCCGACCCCGCGCATGGATGGGCTGGACATGAGCTTCAGCGGGGTGAAGACCGCTTTCCGCGACCTGGTCCAAAGCGTGTCCGGGGGTGACCCGGAGCGCCTGAACGAGGAGCGTGCGCACCTCGCGGCCACTTTGCAGAACACGATCGTGAAGATCCTTGTTGAGCGTACCAAGGAAGCCGTGGAACGCACGGGGTGCACCCGGGTCGGTGTGTCGGGAGGTGTATCGGTGAACAGTGCGCTGCGCTCGGAAATGCTGCGCGCAGCGGATACCGGAGAGTGGAGCGTTCACTTCCCAAGACCGGAATACTGCACCGACAACGCGGCCATGATCGCCACCGCCGGCCGCTTTCTACTGCATGCGGGTATCGTGGCCCCGCTCGATGTGGTGCCTCATGCGCGCCCACCGAAAGTGTGAACGGAACATGGCACGCGACCCTTCGCCTATTTTTGGCCCGATGTGGAACCTGCGGCACGTCCTGCTTCTTTGTTCTGTACTCCCAGCCTTGTCCGGTCAAGGACAGGATCCCGCATCGCTCCTGTCCACGGGTGACAGCCTGATCAGGACCGGCCACTACCAAAAGGCACTGGACGCGTTCGACGAGGCGGTGAAGGTGGCCCCGAGCGCCGCTACCTATTCGGCCCGGGCCAGAGCCTATTTCGCCATGGACCGGATCGACCGGTTCGTATCCGATGTGCAGCGTGCCATCGCCTTGGACAGCATGTACGCCGAGGCGAACTACCAACGAGCTCTCTACGCCTATCAGGGCGAGGACTTCCCCTCTGCGGAACGATATGCCACCCGTGGGCTCGAAAATGCGGAGGATGCGGCACTGCGCACTCAATTGCTCCTGCTACGCGGGCAGACGCGCGCCGAGCTGCATTCCGGCATATCAGCGGCGGAGGACCTCAGGGAAGGCCTCAAGGCACGGCCGGACGACATCGAAGCCAACGCCACACTGGCACGGGTCTTGGACGAGATGCACGATCATGAGGGCGCACTACCGGTGCTGGCCCATCTGTGCGAACTGGAGCCGGAGAACGTCGGGCATTGGACCAATCGCGGGTTCGAGCTGGCGGCATTGGATCGCCATGAGGACGCACTGGCGATGTATGCGAAGGCCCTGGATATCGACAAGGACGAACCCGTCGCATTGAGCGATCGCGCATATTCCCTTCTCAAGCTCGGGCGCGAGGACGAGGCTATGAAGGACGTGGAGAAGAGCCTGCGCTACTATCCGGCGAATGCGTTCGCCCTGCGCACACGGGCCCTGCTGCGGTTGCGCAAAGGAGATCGTGACAAGGCCTGCTCCGACCTATCCCTCGCCCGTATCCTGGGTGGAGTGGACGACGTTGATGCCCTGATCCAGGAGCATTGCAACAACCTGCCCAGGGAGCGCCGCCAGGAACCTAGTCGACGATGAACGTCGTGACGGAATCGCCTCCGTTCAGGTCGGTGAAATGCAGCAGGTAGGTCCCGGCCACAAGACCGGTGATCAGCCGGACCTCCTGAGCGGCCCGGACCGCATGGGCATATAGTTCCCGCCCGGCAAGATCAAGGACCGCAAGCTCCCCGGAGGCGGCTCCGGAAAAGCGGACCGTGAAGGTACCGTCGTTGGGTACCGGCGCGATCAGCGGCCCCGCCTCCATGATGTGCCCATGGACCGCCACGGGCGACCCGACCACTGCGAGATCGTCCAAAGCCCCTTCGACCACATGGCCTGGGGAGTCGTCAGCAGCCTCCGCGATCAGCCGCATGGTGTTCGTGGGGGGTAGATGATCGCTGATCAGGATCGATACGCTCTGCCAGGTGGACATCCCGGGTGTGTTCGGATCGACATGGTCCACCAACACCGTGTCCGTGCCGTTCGTGAGGGAGATATCCAAGCGGTCGTTGGGCATTCCATTCCCACCGCCATCGAAGAACCATCGCTGATATTCCACGCGGGGAGCCACGAGACCGGAAACATCGAAGACCGGGGAGATCAGGATGGTGCTGCCATTGTCCACATCGTCGTCACCGGCCTGGCCGCCCCCGTTTCCGGTGACATAGGCCTCCTCACCGCAGTCTCCGGCGACATCCTCGTCGGGGTTGCTCGGCGACCCGTTGAGGAACGTGCCAACAGGCACTCCCCTTTCCCATGCTCCCGTGCTGGCGGTGCTGGCGATCTGCCATCCCAGATCGAAACTGAAATCGTCCATGTAGCCGGGATCCACGTTGATCGTCAAGGGAGGTGTGTTCTGGTCGATCGATGCCCCTGAAGTGCAGTAGGTATGCCATCCCCATTGTCCTGCGCTGATGGTATAGGTGTCGGCGTACAGCGCCGGCCATTGGAAAACGCCGTTGGCATCCGCCACGGTCTGAAAAGAATAGTCCGCGCTCTCCATCGCCAATTGCGCGAACGGCACGGGAGCATTGGTCCCGGTCTCAAGCACCTGGCCCGACCAAGCGAACGGAGTGAGCGGCACCAGGGCGACATCCAATTGTGCGACCACACCGTTCTGGAGGGAGACCCCGGCTATCGCCTGGTCCTCATAGCCGGGGGCTGAAACGAGCACGTCGTAGAAACCGGCCTGATGATAGCCCGTGGCATAGTGACCATCGAGGCCGCTTTGGGTATCCGCGGCCACGCCGGAAAGCGTGATCTGCGCCTGGGATACCGGCATCGTGGTGGATTGGTCCGTGATGGTACCCTCCAACCAGCAGGCATGAACATAGGTCGGCTGCAGCACGAAAAGGCCACCCTCGATGTCCGAGGAGATGATCAGTCCGCTCGGCAGGTAAGGGTAGGTGCCCCAGGCGCCATTGAACCCATTGCCCGAGAAGGGTGAATGATCATAGTGGGCCACTTCGATCACGTTGGCTGGGCGCGTAGCATCATGCACCACCGTGCCGTACCTGTAGTAGCTGGTCACCAGGAATCCATCGATGTAGAAGGTATTGTGCGGGATGGTGCCCGACCCCGGATCACAGATGGTCTCGTCAAGCTCTTGTATGTCGCCCGGGTCACTGATATCGTAGCTGCCGATCTTCCCGTTGCTCACCTCGTCCGTCGTGAACAGATACTGGTCATCGTCCGAGGGCCAACAGTTGTGCGTGAAGTTGTCCGCGGTGTTCCGTGTACCCATGATCACGGGAGCTTGCTTGTCGCTCACGTTCACGATAGAGAAAAAACCTTCGTAGACATGCGAGGCGTAGAGGGTATCACCGCGCACCATGCCATCGTGGATGTACCAGGTGTCGAACTCCCCGATCTCCACCGGTGCGTCCGGATCAGGGTTGAGGTCAAGGAAGATCGCACCTCCGTTGCCTCTGTTGGCGCCAAAGATGTAGGCGATGCCGTTCTCATCGATGTAGATATCATGTGCGGAGGTCCAACCGCTGCCCTGCCAGTTGTGCGCCGGCAGGTTGTTGCTCTGCGGCAGCGGTCCAAGGTCGATGATCGCCAGACCACCACCGCCCTCCGTGGTGATGTACGCATGGTCGTTCCAGACCTTGATATCGCGCCATATGCTGCTGACACCCGGATAGTAGAAGACCTCCTGTGGGTCACTGGGATCGGCGAGGCTCACCACGGAAACGCCCCCATCGTCAACCCCGACAAGGGCATATTCGTTCCCATCCTCGTCCACATAGCCCCAGATGTCGCTGACGTCGCTGTTGTGCAACGCCTGATAGTCCAGGTGGCCCACCAGGGCCATGTTGACCTGTGCCGTGAGCGGCAGGACCGATAGCGTGAACAGGACCGCAAGGAACCTGAGGGATGATCGCATGGTCGTAAGGAATGGGAAAGCGCAAAGTAGCTGCTCACGGCCTCATCCGCCAAACCGTGCTCGTCACATCTCCCATGCAGGATCGGAGCCCCAAGGAAGATCTTCGCCGGGCACGAACAGTGGATCGCCTAATTTTCCGCCGAACATGAAGGATATCCTCTGTCCCACGGACCTTTCCGAGCTTGGTTCGATCGCGCTGGACCATGCCGTGCACATCGCCGCCGCGTTGCAGGCCTCCATCACGCTCCTGCATGTGGCGGGACCTTCCGAACAGCAAGGTGAGGCCGCCGCACATGTCGAACAGGTGCTCGAAAATGAAATGGCGCGCGTGAAGGACACGGTCCCCATCAAGCACATGGTGGTCAACGGGCAGGCCTTGCCCGCGATCGCCCATGAAGCGGCGCATGGTCATGCGCTTATGGTCGCGGGGACGCACGGGCCACGCGGATTGCGTCAAAAACTTTTCGGCGCGGACATCCTGGACCTCGTGCAACATGCCGGAATTCCCTCCCTGGTGGTGCAGAAGGATTCGCCCGTGCGGAACTTCGATCGGATCGTGATGCCCGTCGCTGGACATGCGGACATCCATGCGCTGGTGGATGCCGTGGTCGATCTGGCAACGGCCTTCGACGCCGAAGTGGAGATCTATCAGGTCGACCGGCCGGGCGAAGCACCGAGCGAACATCTGCTCGCGAACAAGGCCCGGATGCGCGAGCGGCTCACAACCGCCGGCGTACGTCACAAGGAGGTGAGCGAAGAGCCCACGGTCTACTCGATCGGTTTCGCTCAGCAGACCATTGCGCACGCACAGAAGGTCGGTGCGGGGCTCATCGCCATCATGGCCCATGCGTCGGAGGAGTACCGCTATATCGCACAAGCCGAAAAGGAGCGCATGCTCATGAACGAGGCGCTGATACCCGTGCTCTGCTGCTGATCGGGGACCGAGTACCTTTGCGGTCCGATCCCGGCAAATGCGGTCCTTCCCTCTTCTCATCGCTTCCGTTGCACCCCTGTTCTGCGCAGCACAATTCGGGCTGTACAGCCCCTTGGACCATGCGGAACTGAAGGAGGTGAAGGCCATCGATCTGGACCAGGATGGTCTTCAGGATGTGCTCGGGTCCCGGAACGACACCCTGGTCTGGTACCGGAACATGGGTCTTGGAACATTCTCCGCAGCGATCATGGTGCATCCCGGACAGGGCCCGATGGCGATGGACGCGGCCGACCTCGACGGCGATCTGGATATCGATATTGCTTTCGCCCAGGATGGTGACACCACCGTCTACTGGATCGAGAACACCGACGGGACCGGAACCTTCGGCATGCCGCTTCCGATCGATACGCTACCTGCCGTGCAGGATCCGCCGGCGTTCATCGACCTGCGTTGCGCGGACATCACCGGGGATGGCACGGCCGACATCCTACTGATACACCCCGCCTTTCCAAGCTTCATCTGGTATGCGTCCGACAATGGTGCTTTCGGGCCGCGTCAAGTGGCTCCGGGCATCCAGGGCGGTCCGGTCAGCCGGTCGCTTGCCATCGGCGATATCGACGGGAACGGGTCCAACGATGTGCTGCTCAACAATGTGAACGACCTCGTGGTGGCCGGCCTGAACTTCGCGGGCAACGCCACGACCTGGATCCCCGACACGCTCTTTTCCGGTCCGATCACGCCGGAATTCGCACCCGACCTGATGGATATCGATGGGGACAGCGACACCGACATCGGCCTTTGCGGATTCGCGGAGGTGGCCTGGGCACCGAACAGCAGCAATGGTGTCGATCCTTTCCCGGAGTTCGACCGGACCGTTATCGCCGAAATTCCCCGCGCCGGTGCGGGGCGATTCGGCCACCTTGGTTGCGGCCCAACGGCTTTCGCCGTGTTCTTTCCCACACAGGACACGCTACCGACGCTCTGGAGCCGTTACGACACCGCGTTCGGCGGGATGACCCCTCCGCTGCCGCTGGAGGGCGTGGTGAAAGGTGTGGGGCTGGTGATAGCGGACCTGGACGGCGATGGGCGTGAGGACCTTCTCGTGGCGTACACGGATTCGATCGGCTGGTATGCCGGTGGATCGAGCAATGTGGTGCCGTCGACCGTGATCGGTTTCGCACCGTTCGATACACTTTGCCAGTTCGGTGGCAGCTACCCGCTGGTGGGTGCGACCCCCGCGGGTGGTCATTGGAGCGGGACCGCTGTGGAGAACGATCATTTCGTGGCATCCGGGCAGTTCGAAGGCACCTACCACCCGGCCTATGCCGTTCAGGATACTTCCGGATGTCCCATTGCTGGATCGCAGCCCCTGGAACTCATCGACCATCCGGAAGTGAGCGGACCTTCGGGCTATTCCCTGACCTGTCCGGACGGCCCCCTTCCCTTTACCGCCCAACCTGTCGGTGGGATCTGGGACGGAGTGGCCAATGCATCAGGCGTGGTGGACGCGGACGCCCAACCACGTCCGTGGGGCGGGCCGTTGGTCTATCTCTTCACCGACGTGACCGGTGCCACCTGCGTCTCCTTCGGGCCGTTCTTCAGTTTCCTACCCAAAGCTTCCGTCGGTCTCACGTCCGACAGCACCTACTGCTCCAACCTCGGCGTTCAGGAGATCCACGCCATGGGGCCGTCCAATGGAAGCGTCACGCTTACAGGGCCTTTGGACAGCCTCGCTTACCCCCTCCCTTCACAGGTGGTCGGCTATTTCAACACGGCCCTGCCGCCGGGCCTTTACACCTTCGGAGCGTTCGCCACGGGTCCGGGGCGTTGCCCGGACAGTCTCTTCACCACGGTGGAGGTACTGCAGGCACCCACGGTGGTGGGGATGTCTTTCGATACGCTCTGCGCCGCTTCCGGACCGTACCCGCTCAGTGGCCTGGTGATGCCGGCGGGCGGGATCTGGACCGGTTCCGGGATCGTCAACGATCAGTTCGATGTCGACAGCACGGAAGCCGGCGCCTATCCCCTGAGCTACCTGTTCGTTGCGCCGAACGGTTGCCGGGATTCCTTGGTCCAGATCATGGTGGCCATCGATGGGCCCGGCATCGAAGGCCCTGCTGACAGCAGTTGGTTCTGCTCGGCGGAAGGCCCCATCACCTGGTCATCGAGCCCCTCCGGTTGCGGGTGGTCCTCTCCATTGGATACGCTCCAGGGCACGCTGGACCCCGGTATGCTCGGCACACTTCCCTTCGATGGACAGGTGACCGCGACGTACATCGATGCGACCGGCGGGTCATGTGCGACCGTCGGCCCGACCTTCCATGTGCGCGCCTCCACACCCGTGAACATCTTTTCTCCGGCCCCGTTCTGCGTGACCGACACCATCGGTGATATCTCAGGAACGGGCGGCACCTGGGGAGGGGCGGCGAGCGGCGATGGAACAACAGCCACAGTGTATCCAGAGCAACTCGGCATCGGATCGTTCTGGACCACCCTGACGGACAGCCTACCGGGCTACTGCCGAGGGACCGACTCGGTGTTGGTGGCCGTTTTCGGACCGCCTGCGACCACCCTGGACCTGGGGACGGACACCCTGTTCACGACCAGCCCGCCCCTCAACTTGTCCGGCGGATCACCAGGAGGAGGACAGTACCTGTTCAATGATACCCTTCTGGCCGTTTTCGATCCGGCATTCTGGGGAGTGGGCACCTACCCCATCACGTACCTGGTGGACGGAACGCCCTGCGACGGGTCATCGACCGATACGTTGGTGGTCTTGCTACCCACGGCCATGCAGGCCCCCTCTCTCCAACCCCTGCAGGTTCGACCCAATCCCGCGTCCGACGCCCTATGGGTCGTGGGACCCCAAGGAACGGGTTGGGCGATCGAATTGGTCGATGCCCTCGGCCGTGTGCTGTTGTCGCAGGAGGGTGGGAACCTGCCGACACGGATCGCCCTGGACGGGGTCGCCAACGGTGGATACGTCCTGCGCGCCAGGCGCGGTGACGTCGTTCTGTCCGCGCGACTTGTCGTCGCGAGGTAGCGCACCGGGCTTCAGAACCGGAATTGGGCTCCGAGTTCGGCGGATCCCTGATAGAACAGGAAATTCTGATGGGCACGATCTTCGGAAGTGCCCGTGGTGAGCACGTTGGGTAGGTCGATCCACCCGGCCCGACCCGTGACGCGCAGGAACACGTACCTGAGGATGGTCACATGAACACCGGCCTGCACACCGAGGCCGAATCCGGCCAGATGGAACCGGTTGTTCACCCCTTCCCCGAACAAGCGCACATCGGAACGGGGAATGACCGGACCGACATGCACTCCCTCGAAAGCATGGACCATGATCCTACCCAGGGTCCCGCTCCATATCCGATCGTAGCGATCGAGGTCGACGCTCAACAGGTTCAGACCGTCGCTGTGCTCATATTGGACCAGGTCGGGTGCCAGCACCACCATCTGGTCGATATCATCCCCCGCATACTGTTCGGACCGTGTCGGATCGATGCTGCCGGTCATTCGTGCCTCCTGACCGGTGACCAGGAAGTACTTCATATGGTCCAACCCCAGGGACAGGCTGAAGCGGTCGGTGATGAACCAACCCAGCCTGTAGTTGTATTGCGGCACCCACATCGTGGCTGGCGAGAAATAGGTCTTCGCCTCGAAAGCCACGGCACGATCCACTGCTTTTACACGGTGCAGCGTGAAGTCGTAGCCCGGACCATTGAAATGGATATCGCTGGTGCCATATCCGGATCGGTTGTAGCCCCAATAGAGGAAAAGCGAGCCCCTGGGCATGGGCGCGTGCGGCCCGGAAGCCAGCAGCCGTGCAGGAGCTCCGATGATCAACAGACCGATCGCTATGGAAGCCAGGAAGCGCATGGGGGCCGTGCTGCGAAATTAGCCTGACGTCGGTCGGCAGCCTTCGCATCCACGGATCAATCCAGGCCGAGTTCGATCTGCTTGCCTGGAGAATAGCCGACCAAGGGATCGTCCGGATCACGATCGACCTCGTCCGCGGATACCTGCATCCGTTTGAACCGCTTCACGGGCGATTCCTCCAACCCCTCCACTTCCGGCGATCCGAGGTTGCCGATCTCCTCCTCGCTGATCAGCATGCCCTGGACCTCCTCCAACTCGGGTGTCATGGGCACGAAAACGGGATCGAGAAGAACGAGGTCCTTCACCTTGTGCGCTGTCAACCGGTTGCCCATCGCCTTCACGCCCTTCAAGGCGATGAAAGCCTCCAGATCGATCTCTTCATCGGGCCGATCGCTGCTGCGCTTGTCAAAGCTGACCCGGACCTTCGGATGTGGCATCATGCTGTGAAGGGCGAGTTTGCTTTCGGCATGGTCCGAGATGAACCGCACAGGGTCCTTGGATGGCTCCGGAAGGAATCGTTTGACGTTGTACTGCTGTTTCTCACCATCCCAATAAACCGCGGATATCACCGCCTTCGGGTCCCATTTCATGACGGTGACAGCCTCATCCGGAAAGTGCGTGCTGAGTGCGAACGGGAACAATTGATAACCGCCCGATGAGAGTACGCACAGGATCTTGTCATCCCCGGAGAACCTGCCCAGGTAGCGTCCATGTCCGGTGTCGTTCAGGCGTCGGACGGTCTCATCGAACCAGATCGGGATCGCACCGAGCGTGCTCCCTCCCCGTTCCTTCTGGGTGATCTTCGCCACCATGTGCCTGGTGAGCAGGTTGCCCTTGCTGCCACGCCCCTTCACCGCCATCTTGCCCAGGTCGATATCGAACTTGGTCTTCCTCAGGTTCGGGCGGGGCCGCAACTGCACCTGGACGACCTCCGCCGCACCATCGGCATTGGCGGTGAAGTAGACCACGTGGGACCCTGCGGTGCCATTGGTCAGGTCGTATTCCTTGTCGCGCGTGATCCCCGTGACGGCGAACCGCTTCATGAAGTACGCGCCCTTCGTGCCGTCCTGGTACATCATGTGGTAGATCGTGCGATCGTCGCCCTTCTTCCAAACGCCGGCGTGAAGGATTCCCTTCCCCACGAACTTCTTGTCGGCCACCTTGGTCACGACCATGGACCCGTTGTCCCGGAAAACGATGATGTCATCGATATCCGAGCATTCATCGACCTGTTCGAAGTTGCGAAGCCCCCATCCGATGAAACCCTCCGCGCGGTCCACGTAGAGCTTGCGGTTGGCCACGGCCACCTTGGTGGCCACGATGGTGTCGAACGTGCGCAGTTCGGTCCGCCGCTCACGGCCCGCGCCGTATTTCTTCTTCAGCTCCTTGAAATGGTCCACGGCATGGTCCACGAGGTGATCGAGCTTGTGGGCCACCTCGGCGAGCTGTTCCTCCAGTGAGCGGATGTGCTCGTCGGCGCGGAAGCTGTCGTACCTGCTGATCCGCTTGATCTTGATCTCCGTCAGGCGTACCACGTCCTCATCGGTGACCGGCCGCCTGAGGACCTGGATGTGCGGTTTGAGCCCCTTGTGGATGAAGGCGATCACCTCCTCCCAGGTCTCGGCCTCCTCGATCCTGCGATAGACCTTTTTTTCGATGAAGATGCGTTCCAACGAACTGAAATGCCATTGCTCCTCCAGTTCGGACCGCCTGATCTCCAGCTCGAGCCGCAGGAGTTCAAGGGTGTGTTGCGTACCGGTACGGAGCAGCTCGTTGACGCTGATGAACCGTGGCGCCTCCCTGCCATCCTCATCCACTTCGATCACCGTGGCGTTCGGTGCGATGCTGAGCTCGCAGTCCGTGAAAGCATACAGCGCATCGATGGTGGTATCCGGAGAGACACCGGCCGGCAGGTGGATGATGATCTCCGCGTTCTCGGCCGTATTGTCCTCGATGTGCTTGACCTTGAGCTTTCCCTTGTCGTTGGCCTTGATGATGCTTTCGATCAAGCCCGTCGTGGTGGTGCCGAAGGGGATCTCCGAGATCACCAGCGTCCGGTTGTCCTCCTTGCGGATCCTTGCACGGACACGGACGCGGCCCCCACGCTGACCTTCATTGTACTGCTCCACGTCGGCCATTCCGCCGGTCGGGAAATCGGGCAGGACCTGGACGCGTTTGCCGCGGAGCACGGCGATGCTCGCGTCGATCAGCTCGTTGAAGTTGTGGGGCAGCACCTTGCAGCTCAGGCCCACCGCGATGCCCTCCCCACCCTGCGCAAGGAGCAGTGGGAACTTCACCGGCAGATGGACAGGTTCCTTGTTGCGTCCGTCATAGCTCGCCTGCCATGCGGTGGTCTTCGGGTTGAACACCACGTCGAGCGCGAACTTGCTGAGTCGCGCCTCGATGTACCTGGGCGCGGCCGCGCTGTCACCGGTCAGGATGTTGCCCCAGTTGCCCTGGGTGTCGATCAGCAGGTCCTTCTGACCCAACTGCACCAGTGCATCGCCGATGCTCGCATCGCCATGCGGGTGGTACTGCATGGTATGACCGATGATGTTCGCCACCTTGTTGTAGCGCCCGTCATCAAGCTCCTTCATGGCATGCAGTATTCTGCGTTGCACGGGCTTGAGGCCATCGGACAGTGCCGGCACCGCGCGCTCCAGGATCACGTAGCTGGCATAGTCCAGGAACCAATCCCGGTACATCCCGCTCACGGAGAAGGCACCGCCGCCTGTCCCGGGGGCGCTGCGATGTTCACCTTCGTTCTCGGTTCCGGGGTCCCCGGGGTCGACCCCTTCCAGTTCGTCGCTCATTTCAATACTCGGCAATGGCGCACAGGGCGACCGGGCTCGCAAAGCTCCCGGTGTTGCCCAGGCGAAGATCGATGCAGTACTCCTGTCCGATGGTGACCCGCTGGATGGACGTAGTGAACACCTCGTCGGCGATGGCGAAGGACTGCACGGTACCCGCCAAGGTGTCGCCCTGCAGCGCATAGTGCACCACGTAGGTGGTGGGGTTCAGGAAGTACTCCTCGTGCACCCGGACCTCGCAACGCAGGACGCGATTCGTATCGGCCCCATTGATCACCACGTCGACATGATGGTCTTCCAGGGTGAACACGGCCGGCCCGTCATAGTCCGGGTCGAAGGGATTGTTGCGCAGTTCGTCCGGTACGATCGGACTTTTGTAGCACGACCCGAGCAACACACCAGCGATGAGTATGGTCCAATGCGTGCTCATTGCAGGGGTATTGTGAAACGCAGGCACCATACACCATCCGCCCCCTGCGGCCACCAGGTCAAGCCGTCGAACTTGAGCTTCTCCCTGTCATCGAAGACGGGAGCCTGCCACTTGCGCGTCATGCGATGTACGAGGTAGGTCGCACCGGCCGCAAGCACTGTGGTGCCGGCCGCGATGCCGAACATCGTTCGCCTGCGGGACAAGGCGTCCTCATGGGCCGGGATCGTCCCCTCCTTGAGCATCATGACGTCGGAAGGAACATTGCCATGGGTGTAATGGTCCTGGTCGTCCTTCAGGTCCTGGTAGGCCCGGCGCATGTTCAGGAAGGCGACCGTGCTCCAGGCCACTCCTCCCAATGTCGCCACCAACGGTGCGGCGTTCACCCAGCGCTTTCGGGTACGCCACGCCTGGTATTCCTGCACGTAGGTCCTGTATGCGGGGCTCTCGGGCAAATGGAGGAGGTATTCGATGGTGCGACCGGGGACCACTTCCAGCGTGGTATCCACGACCATGCGTCCGGGCGCCCAAAAGGCGAAATGATGCGGACCCTCCGTCAGGGTGACCTCGCGCTGCTGCATGCGGTACTGGTGGTCGACCACGAAGGTGAAGTTGTGGCCCGGATCGATCAGCAGACGCAGCGTGCCGGTTGTCTGGGCCGCCCCCGAAAGATATAGCAGGTGCGGAAGGACGAGCGCGCTGATGTGGATGGACGCACGCATGATCAAACTCCCGCCTCCACTTCGTTCTCCTGCAGTTTCTGCGCAATGGCCTTGACACGTTCCAGGGTGTTCGTCGGCCTCACCGGACCGCCCTCATCCTCCTCCACGAGGTCCTTCTCCACACGCAGGTTGCCGATGATGAAATCCTGTCGTTCCGGTGTGTTCTTGCCCATGTAGAACCCGAGAAGATCGTGGACCACCGCATCCTTGGTGATCATCACCGGCTCCAGGCGCATGTCCTCACCGATGAAATGCTTGAACTCGTCAGGGCTGATCTCGCCCAGGCCTTTGAACCGGGTGATCTCGGGGTTCCGGCCGAGCTTCGCGATGGCCTTTCTTCTTTCCTCCTCGCTGTAGCAATAGATGGTCTCCTTCTTGTTGCGCACGCGGAACAGCGGCGTCTGCAGGATGTACAGGTGGTCGTTCTTCACGAGGTCCGGGAAGAACTGCAGAAAGAACGTGAGCAGGAGCAGCCGGATGTGCATGCCGTCCACGTCCGCATCGGTGGCGATGACGATCCGGTTGTACCGCAGTCCATCCATGTCGTCCTCGATGTTGAGCGCGGCCTGCACCAGATTGAACTCCTCGTTCTCGTAGACCACCTTCTTGGTGAGGCCATAGCAGTTCAGCGGCTTGCCCTTCAGGCTGAAGACCGCCTGCGTGTTCACGTCGCGGCTCTTGGTGATGCTGCCACTGGCGCTGTCCCCCTCGGTGATGAAGAGCGTGGTGTCGTTCTTCCGATCGTCCTTTTTGGGGTCGTTCAAATGCACACGGCAGTCGCGGAGCTTGCGGTTGTGCAGGCTCGCCTTCTTGGCACGCTCCCGCGCGAGTTTGCGGATCCCGCTGAGCTCCTTTCGCTCTCTTTCGTTCTGGAGTATGCGCGATTGGATCACCTCGGCCACCTCCGGATGTTTGTGCAGGTAGTTGTTCAACTCCCTGCCGACGAAGTCGCCGATGAAGCTGCGCATGCTCTGCCCTCCCGGCTCCACTTCCTGACTGCCCAGCTTCGTCTTGGTCTGGCTCTCGAACACCGGCTCGATCACCTTCACACTGATCGCGGCCACAATGCCCGTACGGATGTCGTTCGCGTCCCAGTCCTTCTTGAAAAAGTCACGGACGGTCTTCACCACGGCCTCCCGGAACGCTCCCTGATGCGTGCCGCCCTGCGTGGTGTGCTGCCCGTTGACGAAGCTGTAGTACTCCTCGCCATAGTGCTGGGCGTGGGTCAGCGCCACTTCGATATCCTCGCCGACGAGATGGACGATCGGATACAAGGGCTCTCCGTCCATCTTGGTGGTCAGCAGATCGAGCAGTCCGTTCTTGCTCTGGAACCGCTGCCCATTGTATGCGATCGTCAACCCCGTGTTCAGGTAGCAATAGTTCCACAACAGCCTCTCGATGTGCTGATCGCGGAACTGATAGTGCCTGAACATCTGATCGTCGGGCTCGAAGACCACGCGCGTCCCGTTCGGCTCCCCGGTCCTGGTCAGTTTCTCGTCCTTGCGCAGAACGCCGCGATCGAACTCCGCCCGCTTCATCTGACCATCGCGGATGCTTTCGATCCGGAAGTAGGTACTGAGCGCGTTCACGGCCTTGGTACCCACGCCGTTCAGGCCGACGCTCTTCTTGAACGCCTTGCTGTCGTACTTGGCGCCGGTGTTGATCTTGCTCACCACGTCGATCACCTTTCCCAGGGGGATGCCCCGACCGAGGTCGCGGACTTCGACCCTTCCTTCCTCGATCCGCACCTCCACCTTCTTGCCATAGCCCATCACGTACTCGTCGATGCAGTTGTCGAGCACCTCTTTGAGCAGGATGTAGATACCGTCATCGTAGCTGCTGCCGTCGCCGAGCTTGCCGATGTACATGCCTGGCCGTAGCCGGATGTGCTCTTTCCAATCGAGCGACCGGATATGCTCCTCGCTGTAATTGACCTCGCTCATGTGTTCGTGGACCGCCGGAAGACCTTGCCCTGCGCGGGTTCCCTAAAGATGGGGCGAAAATAGTCCCGTCACCCGATCGGCATCCGGCCGGGTTTCCACAGGCTTTTCAACGATCCGGGCTAGTTTTCAACGATCCGGGCACATCACGACAGCCCGGTGGCCGGCTCCGCCTGTTCGGATCCGAACGGATGCCCCTTCCCCACGCGGGCCCGCGTGATCACCTGAGACCCCGCTTGACCAGCAGGGGTTCCACCCGGGCATCACGCCCTCGGAACGCACGGTACATCTCACCTTCGTCCATGCTGCCCCCCCGGGACAGCACGGTGGCCCGGAAATGATCGCCATTGGCGCGTGTCATCCCGCCATTCTCGTTGAACCAGGCGAACGCATCAGCGTCCATTACCTCGCTCCACAAATAAGCGTAGTAGTTCGCCGCGTAGTCGGTCCAGCAATGGCTGAAGTAGCAGCTGCGGTAGCGCGGTGGCACTTGGGGAAGGTCGAGGCCGTACTTGTGCAGGGCGGTCTTTTCAAAGCCGTCCACATCGGACACGCGCGGCGCGTCGAACGGCAGACTGTGCCATTCGAGGTCCAGCAAGGCCGCCGCCAGATACTCCGTGGTGGCATAACCCTGGTTGAACTTGCTCGCCCTGCGCAGTTTCCCGGCCAGGTCGGCGGGCATGGCCTCGCCGGTCTTCCAATGCTTCGCATAGTTGTTGAACACCTCCGGGACCAACGCCCAGTTCTCGTTCACCTGGCTGGGGAATTCCACGAAATCGGTACTTGTGGCGGTGCCGCTGAACTTGGGATATTTCTGTTCCGAGAGCATGCCATGAAGGGCATGACCGAACTCGTGGAACAGCGTGGTCACATCGTCCCAGCTCAAGAGGCAAGGCTGACCCTCGGCGGGCTTCACATAATTGCAATTCTGGGTGATGACCGGGTGCTGGTCGAGCAGCGTGCTCTGGTCCACGAAGCTGCTCATCCAGGCGCCACCGTTCTTGTTGTCACGTGCATAGTAGTCGCCATAGAAGAGCCCGATCGCGGCGCCGTTGGTGTCGATGATGTCGAACACCCGCACGTCCGGATGGTACACCGGCAGGTCATGCCGCTCCCTGAAGGTCAATCCGTACAGCTTGTTCGCCGCAAAGAAGACGCCGTTCTGGAGTACGTTCTCGAAATCGAGGTAAGGCTTCACCGCTGCCTCATCCAGATCGTACCTGGCCTTGCGCACCTGCTCGGCATAGAAGTCCCAATCCCAGGAGGCGACCTCGAACCCACCCTTCTGTTGGTCCACGATCGCCTGTAGTTCGGCCGCCTCCTTCTTCGCGTTGGCTGCGGCGGCGGGCGCCATGTCGGCCATCAACTTCAGCGCACGATCGGGGCTCTTGGCCATCTGGTCGTTCATGACGTAGTGGGCCCAGGTGGGGAAGCCGAGCAAATGGGCCTTTTCGGCGCGGAGCTGGGCGAGCCGCGTGATGATGTCCTTGTTGTCGTATTCGTTCCCGCGGCCGTTCCTTGTGAGCGAGGCCTGCATGATGCGCTCGCGCAAGGCGCGGTCCTTCAATTCGCTCAAGGCGGGCTGCGTGGTCGTGTTGCGCAGATCGATGAGCCAGGCACCCTTGTGGCCCTTGGCCTCCGCCGAAGCGGCGGCGGCCTCGATCGCCTCGGAGCCCATCCCCTCCAGTTCCCTCGGATCGTTCACCACGATGGCCATCGCGGCGCGCTCCTTCAGGATGTTGTCCTGGAATTTGGTGACCAGATCGGCCTCCTCCTCGTTCAACTTCTTCATGCGCTCCTTGCCGGGATCATCGAGCAGCGCACCGGCCCTCACGAACCGGGTGTAATAGCGGTCGAGCAGACGCCCCTGCACCGGATCGAGCCCCAGAGCGGCCTGGTCATCATGCAGCGCCTTGATACGCACGAACAGCGAGGGGTCCAGCGCGATCGCGTCCGCGTGCGCGGCCAGCTTGGGTGCGAGGGCGGCCTTCACGGACTGCAACGTATCGTTGGTCGCGCTGCTGGTCAGGTTGTAGAAGATCGCCGTGGCACGGTTGAGATCGCGCCCGCTCAGTTCCAAAGCCTCGATGGTGTTGGTGAACGTCGGTGCGTCCGGGTCCATGGCGATGGTCCTGACCTCCTCCAATTGCCGGCGCATGCCCTCCTCGATCGCCGGGCGAAAGTCGGTATCCTTGATCTTGTCGAAAGGCGGCGCCTGGAAAGGCAGGTCGCTTCGGGTCATGAGCGGGTTCATGGCGTTCGGCCCCTCCTGGTCCGTCGTCGGTGCAGAAGCCTGTTCACAGGCGGCAAGGGCCGAAACGAAAGCAAGTTGGGCGAGAATGGTCGTACGGGACATGGTCTTTCCAAAAGGGGCCGAAAGGTAGGATGTGGAACAAGGCATGGCACGTTCGCGATCGTCACCATCACCCTCCCTAGACGTTGAAAAGGAAGTGCATCACATCCCCGTCCTGCACCACGTACTCCTTGCCCTCCGTCCTCAATTTGCCCGCCTCCTTCACCCTGGACTCCGACCCGTATTTGATGTAATCATCATAGCCGATCACCTCGGCGCGGATGTATCCCTTCTCGAAATCGGAGTGGATGACCCCGGCGGCTTGCGGGCCGGTATCACCCTGATGGATGGTCCAGGCCCGCACCTCCTTCTCACCGGCGGTGAAATAGGTCTGCAGCTTCAACAACTTGTAGGCCGCGCGGATCAGCTTGTTGACCCCCGGTTCGTCCAGGCCCATGTCGGCAAGGAACATCGCCCGTTCCTCCGGGGTATCCAATGCGGCGATCTCCGCTTCGATGGCGGCCGTGACCATGATCACCTCCGCATTCTCGTGCTTCACCGCGTCCTTCACGCGTTCCACGTGGGCGTTGCCGGCCTTCGCGCTCCGTTCATCCACATTGCAGACGTACAGTACGGGTTTGGTCGTCAGAAGCTGGAACTCCGACACGAGCGCCATGTCATCGTTCACCGTGAGCGCTGCGCGGGCGCTCTCGCCCTTGAGCAGGTGTTCTCTGATCCTGGTCAGAAGGTCGAAACGCTTCTTCGCATCCTTGTCACCGGTGGTGGCCTGCTTCTGCACCTTGGCGATCCGCGCCTCCACGGTCTCCAGGTCCTTCAATTGCAGTTCGATGTCGATCACTTCCTTGTCACGCACCGGATCCACGCTGCCGTCCACATGCACCACATTGGGATCATCGAAGCAGCGCAGGACGTGCAGTATGGCGTCGCACTCGCGGATGTTGCCGAGGAACTGGTTGCCGAGCCCCTCCCCCTTGCTCGCGCCCTTCACCAGACCGGCGATGTCCACGATCTCCACCGTCGTGGGCACCACGCGTTGCGGCTTCACCAGATCGGCCAGCCTGTTCAGCCGCTCGTCAGGCACGGTGATGGTGCCCATGTTCGGCTCGATGGTACAGAACGGGAAGTTCGCCGCCTGCGCCTTGGCGTTGCTCAAACAATTGAACAGGGTGCTCTTGCCCACGTTCGGCAGGCCCACGATGCCACACTTCAGCCCCATGATCGTCGTTTCGGGCCGCGAAGGTAGCGGCACCATGGCGATGTGCATCCGTTGGGGACCGATGCCAACGATACGGGCGCGCACCCGGGGAGACCGCCATACCTTCCGCCACGTCACCGGACCATGCGGACCACACCGATCCTGATCCTCCTCACGGCGATCGCCACCACCTCCTGCCAGGACCGCACGGAAGAGGCGGATGCCCGGACGCGGACCGGCAAGGCCGAGGACACGGTGGCGCTCTCTTCCGGATCGAGCACGCGAAAGATGGCGGCGTTGCTGGCCGAGGTGGCCCGCAAGGAGCGGATGAGCGGCGACCCGTACTTCAACAATGCCCGCGCCGACGACCTTGCACGCAAGGTGCAAACCGCTTCGAACCCACAGGAATATGCCTTGAACACCATCTACCGGATCTTCGAACTGGTGAACGCCGGTAGGACGGTCGAGGCCATTTCCCTGCTCGAACCGCTCATGGCCCGCGTCGAGGAAGGGAAGATCCGGATGCCACCACAGAACACGCTCGGGCTCTATCATGAACTGGCCATCGCCTACATGCGGCTTGGCGAACAAGTGAATTGCCTGGAAGGCCATACGGCAGGGTCCTGCATCATACCCATTGGCCCGGACGGGCGGCATCATGATCAGGAAGGATCACGCAAGGCGATCACGGTGTACACGCGCATCCTGGAACGCATTCCGGACGACCTCACCGCACGCTGGCTGATGAACGTCGCCTATATGACCCTGGGTGAATATCCCGGCGGCGTTCCCGCTCAATGGCTGATCCCTGAAAGGGCCTTCGGGCCGTTAACGGGCTTCCCGCATTTCACGGACGTGGCCATGCGCCTCGGTTTGGACCAAATGGGACTATCGGGCGGTGGTTGCATGGAGGACTTCAACAACGACGGGCTGTTGGACATCCTATGCTCATCCTGGTCCCTGCGTGACCAGATCCATCTCTTCCTGGCCAACGGGGATGGCTCGTTCACGGATGCCACCGAGCGTTCCGGCCTCACCGGGATCACCGGTGGTCTGAACATGGCGGACGCCGATTATGACAATGACGGATTGATGGACGTCCTGGTGCTCCGGGGCGCCTGGCTGACCAAGAGCGAACAACCGGTCTCGCTGCTGCACAACCTCGGCAACGGACGTTTCGAGGATGTGACCGAGGCCGCCGGCCTCTTGAGGAAGTACCGCACCCAAACCGCCTCCTGGGCGGACTATGACAACGATGGCCTGTTGGACGTATTCGTCGGGAACGAGTCGGTGAACGGCGAGAACTACCCGTCCGCGCTTTTCCGCAACAACGGGGACGGGACGTTCACCGATGTCAGCCTGGACATGGGTGTGCGCTACATCGGCTATGTGAAAGGCGCAGCCTTCGGCGATGTGGACAACGATGGGGACCAGGACCTGTACATCTCGGACCTAGGCGGGCCGAACCATCTCTTCCTGAACCAGGGGGCCGGTGGCGGCCATCGGTTCCAGGAAGCGCCGCAAGCCGCGGGTGCCGACGGACCACGTGAGAGTTTTCCGACCTGGTTCTTCGACGCGGACAACGACGGTTGGCTCGACCTGTTCGTCAGTGCCTACCCCCTGCGCGAGGATGCCACCTTCGCTGCTGCCACCTGTGCCTCCTACCTGGGCCTGCCCTTTCCCCAGGAGACCACGCCCCGGTTATACCTGAACAACGGCGACGGCACCTTCCGCGATGCCACGGTCGGCTCCGGTCTGGACCTGCCGCTGTTCACGATGGGCTGCAACTTCGGCGATATCGACAACGATGGCCGTCCCGACATCTTCCTCGGCACGGGCGAGCCCGACCTGCGCTCGGCCATTCCGAACCGTATGTTCCGCGGACTGGGCAATGGACGTTTCGAGGAGGTGACCACGGCCGGCGGATTCGGGAACATCCAGAAGGGCCACGCGATCTCGTTCGGCGACATCGACAACGATGGTGATCAGGATATCTACGTGGTGCTCGGTGGGGCATACGAGGGCGACACCTACCACAACCAATTGTACGAGAACCCCGGCATGGGCAACCATTGGACCACCCTGTTCCTTGTGGGTGTGCGTTGCGCCAGAAGCGCGGTCGGCGCCCGCATCCGGGTGACCGTCGCTGCTGACGGAGGTGAACGCGACATCCATGTCCGTGTGGGCACCGGTGGCAGCTTCGGTTGCTCCTCCATCCGGCAGGAGATCGGCCTGGGGAATGCCGACCGCATCATGCGGATCGAGGTGACCTGGCCCACCACCGGGATCGTGCAGACCTGGATCGACGTGCCCATGGACGCACCACTCCGATTGACGGAAGGAGATGACCAGTTCGAGGAGCTTGTCCTTCCGGTACTGGAACTGAAGGCCGCTGCGGCCATGACGACGGATCACCGCCACACGATGCACCCGCACCGGATGGCGCAGTGAGCGAACCTCGTTGTCCTCTAACCCCACCGGTCTGTTCCGCTCGCCGGGGACGGAAGGTCGCAGGCCGGAGCGGACATGGATACTTTCGCGGCATGGACCAACTGCCCCAGTTGATCGGCGCCGGAGCGCTGCTGATCGGCTACGCCCTGACCCAGACCGGTCGGATACGACCGGATACATTGCTCTATCTGGTGCTCAACGCGCTTGGCTCGCTGTTGCTGTTGATCGACGCGGTCCGGGCGCTGCAATGGGGCTTCATCATCCTCGAGGCGGCCTGGTTCCTGTTCTCCCTACCGGGTATTTTCCGTTTGGCGACCGGCCGGAAATGACCATGTGCATGCCTTTTCAAAGCTTTGGATCACAGGTCCGGGCCTGAAGATCACCCGTGCGGGGCGTTTTCTGTACGTCCTGGCCTTGGGATGAGCTCCGGACATGTATCCGGCCGGATACATGTCCGGGCAGCGCCCCAGGGCTCCTGGAAGAGCGTTCCCCGTTCCGCACAGCGACTATCTTGGGCACCGATCCCACCAACGAAAAATGAAGCAGATTTACCCGTTGACCCTTGGGGCATTGCTGGCCCTTCCGAGCCTGACAGCATCGGCCCAATCATCCGACCATCGCCCATGCGGCAGTGATGAGGCATTCCGAAGGGCGGTCACCAACGACCCTGGCATTCTTCAGCGACAGGGGGATCTTGAGCGCTTCACTGAAGAATACACCACCACGCACAGGAACGACCGCGCGGACGAGGATCCGGTGTACGTGATCCCCTTGGTGTTCCATATCCTGTACAACGACGCGGACATCCCCAGTGCGGGAGCCACCGCCTACGGCTCGGGGCTCAACGCCAACATCAGCGACGAGCAGATCTACGATGCGGTGAGCATCCTCAACCGCGACTACCGCAAACTGAATCCGGACACACTGGACATCGTCTTCGGGTTCGACACCATCGCGGCCGACGTGAAGCTGGAATTCCGCCTCGCGACGATCAACCCCTATGGCAACTGCACGAACGGGATCGATCGGATCAAGACCACCGAGACCTTCGTCGGGGACGATGGGTCGAAGCTGAACTACTGGTTCCGGTTCCGTTACATGAACATCTGGGTGGTCGCGGACATGGACGACGGCGTCGCAGGATACGCCTACTACCCTTCAGCGGTCGGCTCCGGGTTCATGACCCTCGCGGACGGTGTGATCATCCGGCACGATTACATCGGCAGCATCGGCACGAGCAGCATCGGACATTCGCGCGCGCTGACCCACGAGATCGGCCATACCCTCAACCTGCAACACCCCTGGGGCAGCACCAACGACCCTGGCGTGGAGTGCGGTGATGATGGCGTCATGGATACGCCGATCACCAAGGGCTGGAACTTCTGCCCCGCCCCCATGAACAGCGATGTCTGCGAACCGGGGGTCTATGAGAACTACCAGAATTACATGGACTATTCCTACTGCTCGGTGATGTTCACGAACGGACAAAAGGACCGCATGCGTGCGACCCTGAACAACACCACGGCCAGCCGATCGAACCTTTGGCAACCGGAGAACCTCGCGCTCGCCGGGGTGGACGGTGTCACGGACATGATGTGCACCCCTGACCCGGACCTCTATGCAGAGGACCGGTATGTATGCCAGGGAGCACCGGTCACATTCCATGACAACACGCACAAAGCCACCGCAACGAACTGGCTGTGGGAGTTCCCCGACGGTTCGCCATCGACCGCGACCGACCAGAACCCGACCGTATCCTTCAACTCTCCGGGCTGGAAGAGCGTGACGCTGACGGCCGGCAATACACAAGGGGCCGCCACGCGCACGGTGCACAAAGCCATTTTCGTCGGCGCACCCTACCCCGAGAGCTATGGCACGTTCAACGAACCGTTCGATGCGGAACCGGATGATGATAGCTGGTTCGTGGACAACCTGGACGAGAACCAGACCGCATGGACCTGGACCAATGCCGCCGGGCATGGTGCAACCGGCTGCATGAAACTGAACACCTCGGAACACCAGAGCCTGTTGGACTTCATCGATACCGGCGACAATGACCTGGACGTACTGGTGAGCCCGTTGCTCGACCTGAGCAACGTCTCCGGCATCCAACTCTCCTTCTGGTATGCCTATTCGGTGCAGAGCACCCAGGCGGACGACCTCGGAGAAACGTTGCGCATCTACACATCCACGGACTGCGGCAAGACCTGGGTGCTTCGCACGACGATGGACGCGTTCGACCTGATCACCGCCGGGATCGCCCAGGGCGGATTCACACCAGCCTCCTCCGAATGGGCGCAGAAGACACTGAACCTCCCTTCGAGCACGGCCTCGGACGACCTGCGCTTCAAGTTCGTCTACATCTCCAGCAACGCTTCAGGAGACCTGTACCTCGACGATATCCAGATCTCCGGTGTGGTCGGCATTTCCGATCAAACGAACGAGGCCAGCCTGACCCTGGCTCCCAATCCGTCATCCGGAGAGGTGACCATTTCGTGGGAATTGGCCGCGAGCAGCGGTGTGGACCTGTCCGTTCTGGACACCCAGGGACGCTCGGTCTGGACGCGTTCGTTCCCGGTGAGCGACCAAGGCTCGTTCACACTGGGCCAGGATAGGGGCCATCTGGCGCCAGGCGTCTACCTCGTGCGGCTTGACCATAAGAGCGGAAGTCGTACCGAACGCCTGGTGATCCGCTGAACGGGTCCCGGATCGATCGAACGCCGGTCCTCAGGGTCGATACCCCGATGGCCGGCGTTCGCCTTTCGGCATGCGGACGATCAGCAGGATGCCCACCACCAAAGCCACGGATGCGCAAACCAGAAAGGCGGTCCGTGCGCCGTACATGTACCAGATCCACCCGGTCAGCGGGCTGGCGATCGTTCCCGCGAGCGCGATCACTGTGGCATGAAGACCCGCGGCGGTCGCGGTCCTGTCCGCCCCGACCAGGGAGCAGACCCATGCCTTGCCGACCCCCTCGGTGAAGGCCGCGAAAATGCCGTATCCGGCCAATACTGCCATGAACGTGGTGGTCCGGAACGTACCTGAAAGTCCCAGGTAGGTGATGACGAAAAAACAGAGGCCGACCAGGAACGTGTTCCGAAGCCCGATCCGATCGCCAATAACACCGGCAGGATAAGCGGTGAGCGCGAACACCAGGTTGTAACCGATGTAAGCGCCGATCACCGTGCTGTCATCGAACCCGGCCTCCTTCGCCTTCAGCAACAGGAAAAGGTCCGAGCTATTCGCCAGCGCGAACACGAACAAGAGACCCAGCAGCACCCGGTAGTCGCGCGGTGCACCGCGCCAGAAGGCCAACATGGAGCCCAGGTCCGCCCGCTTCGGCGCCCTGCGTACCGGATCCCTCAACAGGAACGTCAACACCACGGCGACGAGTCCCGGTGCGAAGGCGAGCAGGAAGAGCGTGCGCAGGTCATCCGGCCGGGATCGGAGGTAGAGCAGGGCCAGCAGCGGACCGATCACCGCGCCGAGCGTGTCCATGCCTCGGTGCAATCCGAACACGCGGCCCCGGTCGGCATCGGAGGCGGCGGCGTTCAACAAGGCATCGCGTGCGCCTGTGCGCACCCCCTTGCCCAGACGATCGAGCGTACGCGCAAGGAAGACCCAGACGGGCAGCACCGAGAGGGCGAACAACGGCTTTGCCAACGCGCTCAAGACATAGCCCGCGCGCACGAAGGGCACGCGCCGACCGAGGGTGTCCGACCAATGCCCGAACCAACCCTTGCTCAATCCGGCCAGCGCCTCCGCCATGCCCTCCAACACCCCGATCAGCAGCACCGAGAACCCGATCCGCTGCAGATAGATCGGCATCACTGGATAGAGCAGTTCGCTCGCCATGTCGGTGAACAGGCTCACCCAGGCCAGAAGCCATACGGCGCGGGGGAAGCGCTTCATCCGGCAAGGATAGTGCGGTGACGGGTATCGACAAGATCCAAAGTATGCCCGGCCGGAGCTGGCGAACAGGGGCATCACTGGAACGGGATCGCCGCCCTCCCCTATACTTCAGGGAAAGCGGCGACATGCTTGCGGACCCGTAGGGATTCGAACCCCAAACCTTCTGATCCGTAGTCAGATGCTCTATCCAGTTGAGCTACGGGTCCTGCTCAAAAATGAGGCCGCAAAGATAGCAATGTCAGCGATCGCATCATGTCGATCGGTCCGCTGCAACTCAGGGCTTGTAGTACTTCAAAGCCTCGGGCATGTACGCCTCGAGATCGCGGATCCGCGTTTCATCGCTCGGGTGCGTACTGAGGAGTTCCGGGGGCTTCGCACCACCCTGGGCCGCCATCCGTTCCCAGAAGCTCGGAGCGGTCCGGGGATCATAGCCGGCCATGGCCATGAAGACCAGCCCCATCTTGTCGGCTTCGCTCTCATGCTTCCTGGAGTAGGCCAGCATGCCCAGCTGCGATCCGATCCCGTAGGATTGAAGGAAGAGATCGTGCGTCAGATCCGGCTTCTGGGACAACGCGACGTCCAGGGCAAGACCTCCCGCCTGGACCATGAGACCCTGGCTCATGCGCTCGTTCCCATGTCTGGCGATGGCATGCGCGATCTCGTGGCCCATGACCACGGCCAGTCCCGGATCGTCCTGCGTGAGCGGGAGTATCCCTGTGTACACCACGACCTTACCGCCGGGCATGCACCAAGCATTCACCGTCTGCTCATCCACCACATTGAAATCCCACTGAAAGCCGGAAACACGATCTCCAGCACCCGCCTGGTCCAGGTATGTAGTGGCCGCCTTGGCCAGCTTCTCCCCCACAGCGCGAACGCGGGCCACCTTCGGATCGCTTGCAGGCAGCGGCGCGTTCTGGGAAAGGAAGTCCTGGTAGGAGGACAGGCTCATCGCCATCATCTCGCTTTCCGGCAACAGGTTGAGCTGGGATCGGCCTGTGATGGGCACCTTGGCGCACGCCATGACCAGCAAGGGCATCGCCATCAGGAATGTCCGTCGCATCATGATCATTGGATATCGACCGAGAGCCCCCGTTGTTGCAAAGCCGTGCACCGCGGTTCGAGCGTGTCGAAGGTGCCGCGTTTTACGCTGCACTTGCCCCGGTAGTGCGTGATCCAGGCACATTGCTCGGCCTGTACGGGATCATGCTGGCATACCTCGACAAGGCTCTCGATCACATGGTCGAACGTATTCACGTCGTCATTGAATAGGATGATCTCCCGCATGAACCCCTGTTCGAGGCGCACTTCCTCCAAGAGGGCTTCTTCTGGACGGATCGAACGGCTCATGGTCACTATCTGCCCCACAAAGCTAAGGCGGAGCAGCGAGGACCGCTCTACGGCGTGACCTGCTCCGGATCCACGAGCACCTGCGCGCCGAACCGTGTCAGCAGTGCGCGGGCGTCCGTCATCGGGATGCGCTTCCCGTTGAGATAGGCCGTGATGAACGCATCCTGGACGCCGGAAACAACGGTCTCGTCCTTCCGCGCACGTACCCGGTCAAGGTCCCTGTAGATGCCGGTGGTGTAACGGATCTTGCCACCATCGATCCGTTCGGTGTTCAAGGGGGTGATATTGAAGAGCTTGTCCAACGGCACGGGTCTGGAGTATACGCCGACCTGGACCGTGAAGAAAAGGCCGCGGACCACCTCCACCTGTTTCGCAGGTGCGGCGGTCGGATCGTTGTAATAGCTGGTGGCATCCGTCGGGGGGGTGAACGCAGCAAGAACACGGTCCGCACTGTCCGGATATTTGGACAATGTCTCCGCATCGGCGGTCGAGACGACCGCAGCGGGTGGGACAATGCCGCTCGGCACGGTGATCGGGGCCGGGGTCGGTGGAACCTCCGTCCGCTCCGGCCCGCGCTCGGTAGGCGCCTGTACCGTCGGGCCATTCTCCTCCTGCGCTCCACTTTCCGCGGCCAGGAGGTCACGCGCGTCCCGCAGGGCGATCCGCTTGCCATCGAGATACACCACAACGAAAGCATCCCGATAGCCTCGTTCGCGCACCCTGGCCTTGGCCTGATCGGCCGCATCGAAAGTGGTGAACAGACCCGCCGAGTAACGCACTAGTCCATTGTCCGTTGACTCACCCATCACGGGGCTCATGTCATTGAACAATTCCTTGGGGATCGGGTTCCGGAAGGCACCGATCTGCACCTTGTACACCAGCCCTTTGGGCATGGGCGCATCGATCGGGATCGGCTCCTCACGACGTGCCGTCGGGACCAACGAGAAGATGTCCTCGCGCAGCTCCTCCGGCATGGGGAAATCGAATGGCTGGTGGTCCACTCCTCCACGTGCCTCAGCGGGCCGGGATCGCTCGTTGGTGCCCGCGCGTATTCCCTGATCGGTCCCGGGCAATTCGGTACTGCGCTGTGCAACGGTCCCGCCATTGCGGTCCTGGGCCGCGTGGGATGGCGGTTCACTGCGGACCGCCCCTTCGACCGCATCCCTCTTCTGCACCGCAGGTATTCGGTTGCTCGCCCTGACCTCCGCGAGCATGGGCTCCTCCCGACGTGCACGCTGTTCCATGGCCATGATCGCCGACGCGCTATCCGCAGCTACGGCTTGGAGCATCAGCGCAGCCTGACCATCGTTCAGGGTCGCCGCACTTCGCAGGCGCTGAGCCACCGCGCTGAGCGAATCCGCACGATGATCGAGCACGACGGCCTGATCGTTCAACGCTCTGGCACGTTGCAGGTCCTCCTGGGTCACAGGTCCTGTCGCTCCCGGGGGAAGGGTCATGATCCGTTGTGCCTGTTGGACCAGGTCGCGGCCCAGGCCCCGGTTGGAATCCGCGGCCTCTTCCGCTTCCTGCGCGGCCCGTTGTTGGTCCAGGGCCTTCACTTTGGCCCCGAAATACTGACTATGGTCGGTATGGTCCAGCACCAGACGATAGTCCTCGTCACTGAGGTAGTAATATTTCCGCAGGTCCTCCGCGAGCCTTTCCTTTTGCGCGGCATCGCGTGCCTCTTGCTCAAGCGCCATTGCTTCCTCCGCACTTTCCACGGAAGCCGCATGGAGCGAATCGGACAAGGCAGCCGCACGCAGCGCCATGTTGCCCACCTCCTCCCTGTCGCGAGCGCGGACCGTGGTCGAACTGTCGCGAAGCGCAACGGCCCGATCGTTCAATTCCAGGGAACGACGCTCCTGCTGCTTCGACCGGGACATCGCGTCTTCCGCGGCGTGCTGGAGCGCCTCGCCCGTTCGCTGACCTTCGGCCTTTCCGGTGTTGCCCGCAAGGCTCTTGTCCGTTGCATCCGTTCCAATGGTCGTTCGCGCCATACCGGCCTCACCGCTCTTGCGCGTGTCCGCGGTTTCCCTGGAACGACCGGAAGCCACGCTATCCGTCCTCACTGTTGTCGGAACGGCAGCATCCTGGACCTTCAGGCCTTCCCGCCCGTCCCTGGGCAACGACACAGTTCCCGCTTCTTCTCCCTCCGCGATGCGTGTAACGGTCCCCGGTGCAGGTATCCCGGCATCGGCCAGGTCGGTGGCCGAAGGTCCTTCGGGGAACAGCCTGGCCTCCATTTCGGCATAGGTCGGTCGCTGACCGCGCTGGAAATCATCGCTAAGGATGTAGTTCCTGATGGTGATCGCCCGATCGAGCTGGCGCAGACCTTCGAGCTCATGCGTGTAGGCCGTTCGGAAGAGACTGTCCCTGGCGATGATGTCCTCCGTGCGATCGGCCGCCTTGCGCAGCCGGGCGCCCGTATCAAGTGTCCGCTGTGCATCGGCCGCGTTCCTATCGGCCATGGCCAGTAGGGGTTCCGTGGGAGAAAGACCCTTCCGGTCCACAAGCGCGGTAATGGTGCGCAGACTGTCGCGCATCACCTTGGTCTCCTCGCGCGTAATGAACTCGGACCGTTGGCCCATTTCCATCGTGAGGATCAGTCGGTCGTCGATCATGCGGTCCGTCCGCTTCCTCAGTTTGTCGAATTCCCGGCCGCGGATCATCGTATCCAGCACCGCTTCAAGGGAGTCGATCTCCCTATCCATGGTCTCCACGCGGCCCAGGTCCCGGGTCCAGGTCGCCACGGCCTCACCGACCTTGGGGGACCGCACCTGAAGTTCGGCATCATAGATCGAGAGGGGGTCGGAAGGCATGGCGACATAGCGCTCCGTGGTGGATCCGTCCTGGTCTTCAGGCATGGTCGTGCTCGCCGGCACGCCGACGGCATCCGCAGCGCTCGCCAGGTCCTGCACACCGCGCGCCGCCTGATCACGGTAATCTGCGATCCGCTCCTCGCGGGCCCGTCCCATGTCGCGGAGACGCTGGACGCGTGGAAGTATGACGTTCGCTTGGTCCGGGGTGGTTTCGAGCAGGGCCAATTGCCGATCCGATTCGGCATGGATGCTATCCAACAGCATGGCGTTCAATCCGATGAGGTCGGAGATCCGTTCGTCCTGGTCGGTCATTTCTTGGGCGCGCGATTCATCCTGAGCAAAGCCGGGGTAGAGTTCCGCGATGATGGCCTCCTCGTTCGCGCGCGCGTCGAACGTGCGTGCGGCCGGTCCAGGTCCCTGTTGGCCCGCAGGTGATCCCCCTGCTGCCGACTGCTGTGTGCGATCCTGTCGACCCCGCGCTTCGGCCAGCGCGTCCTCCGCAGATGCAAGTTCCTGACGTTTCGCGGCTATCCGCAGGTCAAGGCTGTCCCGCACACTTCGGGCACGGGTCGCCTCGCGCACCTGTTCCAGTTCGGCGAGCTCGTTCTCCAACAGGAAGCGGTCATGTTCCGCCCGGCCCACGGGATCAACGTTCAACTCCGTGTCTTGTGTGGCCCCTTCCTCGCGCTGCCCCTCGCGGACCTGCTCCGGTGTCAGCCCGGTCGGAGCCACATCGGCCAGTTCCGAATTCTCCGACCCGATCTCCGCCTGTGACCGATCGCCATCCCCAGCGTCCCCCTGGACGGTCGTGTTCGTCTTCGTTGCTGCTGCGTCGTTCTCCGTCCGGTCCTGGACCCGGGTCCCTTCGCGCTCGGCCACCTCATTCGGGCTGGCTCCATCCGGATCATGGAGAACATGACTTTGGAGAAGGTCCTCCTGCCCGGCATCGGTCGCGTTGTCCATGGTCGCACGCGTGCTCGTACGATCCGCATCTTCCGCCAACCTGTTCTCCGCGAGTTCCCAATCGAAGGAGTCGCGGGTGACCCCGTTTTGTGCTTCGGCCAGTTGTGCCACGAATCGTTGATCGATGGCGATGGAACCGATCCGGTCCTCATTATCCGCGATGCGTCGCCCTAGCGTGGCGATGGCGTTCTCGTCCAACGCGACCTCGGTCTTCGTTCCCGCTGTGATCGATCCGCTCATCAGATCGGCCTTGGCCGTTCCCACACGCGCGTTCTGCTCCATCAACCCGGCCTTGTTGAAGGCGGCATCTCCCTCCTCCTTGACGTAACCCAACTGTTCGGTATAGGTATCGATCTGCCGCTGCAGCTCGTCCCTTCTCCCGTTCGCCCGGGTCGAGGATAGTTCGTTCCTGAGCCGCACGATGCGATCGTTCAGTTCGATCTCCTCCTGTCGCTTCGCATTTGCGGCGGTCAATGCCCGCGCGGCTTCCTCCCTTTTGGCGGTGGCCGACCGACGGATGCGTTCATCCACACCGGGTGTGGCGCCTGGACCGGTCAGGGTGCTCTGTTCCTGTTTGAGCCGCACCAAGGCCGTGAGCACGCGCTGTCGATCCCCGGCCTGCATGGCGGCCCCCAGGTCCTCGGCCACCTTCTCGAACTCGGCCGCGGACCGCGCGACCGCCAATTGTTCGGCCTCCAGGTCCTGTCCGACCTCGAGCGCGGCGCGGGCCCGCAGATTCGCGTCACGCGACCGCTGTCGTGCTTCCGCGGCCTGGAGCATCCGCTCGTTCTTGACCGGCCCGTCCGGTGTCGCGGCGGCCTCATCCACCGCTCGGCCCGCCTCCCGGGATGCCTGTTCCGCCTGGTCGGCATTCTCCAGTGCGAGTGCATAGGCGTTACTGGCGCGTGCCTTGAGCTCCGCGGTCTCGCTGGTCCTTGTGGCGGCACCATCGCGCGCCATCCGCATCGCGTCGGCCGGGGTCAGGTCCGCGTTGAACCCGGCCTGGACCATGAGATCACCCGTCGCTGCATCGCTGTTGGCAGCGACCTCCTGGGGCATGGATGTCTGTCCGTCGTTCACATCGAGCTTCGCCCGGCGTTTGATCTCGTCCAATGAAAGCGCGATCAGATCGTCATCAAGCGGTCGGTCGAAGTAGTTCTTGATCACCAGCCTCTCCTGCCCATCCTGTTGAACGAGCTGCAGTTCCTGGCGATAGGCGTGCGGCACATCGCTCCGCGGCACCTCGACGATGCCGGCATGGGTGCGCCCGCTCGGGCCGGCCTCCACCAGGAAGCGGTAGCGGCCACTGCGCGGAAGCGAGATGAGGTAGGTCCCGTTCATGTCGGTCCGCACATCGGCCATCACTTCGCGGGTCAGACCATCCTCCACCACGATATGCGCTTTGCGGTCGGCCGGGTCGAAGTCCGATGCGAATGTGCCCTTCAATACGGTGATGGTCACCGGCACCTGCTGCGTGCTGATACGATAGACATGCACCATGTCCTGCCGGCTATCACGGGCCGAGGCGAAACAGGCCTCCTGACCGCTGGCGTCGACGATGTAGAAGATGTCGTCATCCGGCGTATTCACCGCAAAGTCCATGTTCTCCGGTGGTCCGAAGACATCCATCCCCTTGTCGTAGGTGCTGCGAAAGACGTCATACCCGCCCATGCTGTTGTGCCCCTTCGAGCAGAAATAGAAGGTCCTGCCATCGGGAGCCATGAAAGGATAGTCCTCGTCCTCGTCGGTATTGATGAAACCCGCCAGACGTACAGGCTCCGCGAATTGGCCGGTCGGCAGGAGTTCGGTCCGATAGATGTCCTTACCGGTCCTTCCGTCCCGCCCATAGCTGCTGAAATAGATCGGACCGGGCTTTTCGGGAAGATGGATCAGGGACCGCGTATCCCTTTTCCTGTCCAGAGAGGTGCGAAGCTCGTCCGGCGTGACAACGATCCGACCGCCGATCCCCGCCAGATCGTAGTACCGGAAGAAATCGTCCGCAGCCACCTGCACCTTGCTGTGGACGGAGACCTCCTTCAGGTTCTCGAGCAATTGCTGGCCATTGCGGCACTGCCGTTCGAACGCATCGACCGGGTGCGTGGCCAGGGCTTTCTTGTCACCTGTACCCCGGAACCGCTGGAAGGCGTCCAATGCCTCAGCGAACCGATAGGTCAGATGATAGCTTCGGCCGAGATAGTACCAGGCGAGCGATGCCACGGACGGATCTTGCACGGCGAACTTCAGGTAGGTCGTGGCCTTTTCCTTGTCGTCACCGGTGTGGAGAAGGCAGGTACCGAAACGATAGTTCAGGTCACGGTCCCGGGGGCTCAGGCTCACAAGCTGGCTGTACAGGGGCATCGCCTCGGCGAAGCGTTCCTCCGCGAAGAGGGCGTCCGCCTTGGTGCGCAGCTGCTGATCGCCTCCACCCTGGGCAAGGGCGATAAGGCCGGTCAACAGGCCTAGTCCGATGGCCGCGGTCCGGGTCAACATCCGAGAGCGCGCCTTTTTACCGCAGTTGCCCCCTCCTGGTTTCATGGGCCATCCGGGTTCCGCCCAGCCCATGCGATGCGGTTCTCCGTTCCTCGCAGCAATCGGCCGATGTTCTGGCGATGGGTGTAGAAGACCAGCAGGCACATGACGATGGAGAACGCGATCAGTACCGCCGACCGCTCGTGGAATAGCAGAAGCACCGCGATGGGAAAGGCGACGGCGGCCGCGAGCGACCCCAGGGATACGTAGCGCGACGCCAGGAAGACCGCCAGAAAAACGCCGACGCAGATGAGCGCGCCGCCCGGATGAACGGCCAGGACACCACCCAGGGAGGTGGCGATCCCCTTGCCTCCTCGGAAATCGGCGAATACCGGGTACAGATGGCCGATCACCGTGATCACCACCAATGCCACGCGGAACATCACCCAGGCATTGCTGTAGGGCTCAAGCCCGCTGAACTCCGGTAGCAGGCGCACCGGCAGGAAACCCTTGGCGATGTCGATCAGGAGAACAGGTACACCGGCCTTCGGTCCCAGGACCCGGAAGGTATTGGTGGCGCCGGCGTTCCGGCTTCCGTGTTCCCGCACATCGGTACCGAAAAAGGCGGTGCCCCACCATACGGCCGTGGGAATGCTGCCGACGGCATATGCGATGATCGCGCTCAGGGCCAGGTACCACCAGGGTAGTTCCGTGCTCATAGTCCGTACCGATCGCGGAATTCGTCCACTTTCCGTTTGTTGGTGAGGATGTAGCGATAGGGCGGCTGGTCCTTCTTGCCCTCCAGGCTCATCTTGTCCTCCTTCAGCTCGTTCAGCATCGTATCGAATTGCTGATCACTGCTGTAGGCATAAAGGTAGTTGCGCGTGTATTGGAAGAAGTAATAGGTCTGGTCGTCCAGCATGAGCAGGATGGTCATACTATCGCCGCTGCGCTTGCGCTGGAGTTCTATCTTGCCCTTAACGTAACGGAACACCGGCTTCTTCAGCACCGTTGCGATACCGATGGGCCCGTCGCTGGTCCAACTCTGCTCATCATTGTCCCACTTCAGTCCCACATCGCATAGCACCAGGCTCTTCACCAGTTCGTCCGGAAGGCGTTTGATCTCGCCCTTGAGGCTCAACTCGGAAATAAGCTTATCGGATCGATCCAGCCCAAGGACCTCCCGGAGCGCCCGCTCGTAGGGTGTCTTTGTGATATCGACCTGCTTGGCGTCAGGATAGGCATTGATCTCCTCGGCCATGCGTTCGAGCGCGTTGTCGTGGAAAAAGAAATTCACGAGCATCACGACCTCCCCCATGGTCAGGGCCTCCTCGGGCAGGTGCTCCAGCGTCCCCACCCCGTCGAGATCGACGCGCCCCAGGTCCAGCCCGCTGTGGATCCGTCCATCACCGCGTATCCGACAGTCCTCCGTGCCCAGGCTCACCAGGTCGCCCGGCAGGTCGGCCTGCAGGATCTTCTCCTTGTTGGAGATCATGTACTGCTTCTTCGCCTTGTCGTAGAAAAGGAGGCCCTTGGCGGAGATGACCGCCACGTCCTTCTTGTCCTTCTTCCTGCTCAGGAAGGTGCCGTAGGTCCGGAACGGATCGTCGTTGGTCAGGAATACGCCATTGCCGATGGGCAATCCCTGATCATCGCGGAGCGAATCCCCTACGGGAATGAACACCTCCAATGGATCGATCCGCCCTTTAAAGCCCATCCAGTTGCGCGGAAGACCGGTACAGCCATGCTGGATGCGGGTGCTCCCTGTGAAGGTAAGTTCCTTGATGCTGGCCTCCATCTTCACATCGCCGAAGTAGTCGAACGCGGGACTGAGCTGAAAGCCGTCATCCTCCCTCACCCGACCCAAGGCGTAGGTCTGGTAGGCCGTGTCAACGTTGATGTTCTGCAGGTGGATCGGAAATGCCTTTTTGTTCTCGTCCACGTAGTCGATGATGCCGGACCCGTTGTACTGACGTTTCGCCTTGATGCTGACGGTCGCATCGTAGATACGGTGGTACTTGGTGACGTAATTGGCCGTGATCACCGTGTTGGTCAAGGGGTCCATCTCGGCGTTCTTCCGGATGCGCACCCGCATGCTGTCCGGGGTGATCAGTGCATCGGCCACCTGGATGTACTGCACCTCGTTCGCCGTGATCAGGTGTTTCTTGAGATCGTAACGCGCTTTGGGGGCCATGAAGCTCAGCGAATCCTGATCGGGCCGGATGCTGATGAAGTTCGAGCCGGAGAGTTGCAGGTCCTCGGAGGCCGCCTCGGCAGTGCGGTCGCTCTCCAATTCGATGTCGCCCTGGTCCATGTACCATTTGAACCGGTCCATATAGCAGATGTACTGGTTCACCGGGAATTCGACCTTGGTCTCATCGCCGTTGCTGACGAACTCGCCCACGCGCTCATCCAGCTTCACCGTGGCGTTGACGTTGTTCGTCCGGAACGCGATGCTGGCGGTATCGCCCTCCGTCAGACGGAAATCGCTCGTATCCGACTGCAACTGCATGGTGTGGAACTTGAAGAGATCCGCTCGCAGCGTGGCGTTGGTGAAATCCACCAGACCGGCACCCGTCATACCCTTTGGGGTCAGGTCCGTTCCCCCATAAAGAAAGGCCTGAGCGTCGTACATGACCATCGGGTCCCGCGTTACCTGGGCGTGCAGGCGTTCCAGGGCGGGTTCGAGCTTCACGAAGACATCCGCCCCCTGGACGTTCGGTACCTCGAGCGCCGCCGACCCCGCGGCGTTGTATAACGTATCGGCCACTCCGAAGGTGCTGTCCGGACAGAAGATGAGATGCTTGGAATTCGCGATGGTCGTCAGGTACGCCAGTTCCCCCTCGCCCTGCAGGCCATCGTAGTTCAGGCTTACCATGTTGGCGAACTTGCTGCGCTTGCCGTACAGCGCCAGTCCACCATCCCCCGTGTACCGCTCGAAACCGAGCGAATAATCCTTTTGCAGACGGAGTGGTTCCCGGATATCCGGGAAGATGCCGGCGGACACCAGTGTGCCGTCGAAATAAAGGCCGGCATTGGTGAAATTGTCGAGGCTGTCGATCTGGAACGGGTCGCTCCTGTAATAGAAGCGATCGCGGTCGTAGACCCCCTTCTGGATCCGCTTGCTGTCGTAGAATACGAACGACTCCTTGGTGCTGTTGAACTTCGGGAACTCGGGGTACTTCTCCTGGAGAAGGCCGCTCTTGTTCGAGGGCTGGTCGATCTCCAGGCTCCCGGTGACGTTCTCCAACACGTTCTTGACCCGGACCAGATCGCTCCTTCCCTGGTCGTCCAACTCGAAACTATCCGCATAAAAACTCACCGAATCCACGTTCAATAGATCGATGACGAAGGGATCGTAGTGGAAGTAGTACTCCTTGCCATGGAACTGGAGCTTGCCCGCCTGCACCATGCCACCGAACGTGAAATCCCGGTCCTTTTTCACCACCACCGTTCGCTCGCTGGGATAGATCTTCACGTCCTGTGAGTCGCTCACGATCACGCGCGCCACCCCCTTCAGCGTGAGATCATTGTTCAACAGGTTGAGCGAAGCGTTCACCCCGTCGGGTGAGTTGCTGTTGAACTGGAGCACATCGTAGTCCACCTTGCCGGCGCTGGACAGGATGTGCTGCCTGAGCCGCGGTTGTATGGTGATCACCTCGTTCTCCACGTCGTAGTCCAGATAACCCTTGTTGGCCATGTCGATCAACATGGGCACCACGGTACTTTTCTGAAGACGCGTGAAGACGGCGAAATCCTGTGCGGTGAAGACGTTCCCGGCCTGTTTGGCGAAGTCGTTCAACCGTGAGAGCGGATGCACCGCATCGATGCCCAGCATGGCGTCATAGCGCTGCTCCTTGAAGAAGTTGAACGATTCGAACGAGGCCCGGTTCTGGGAGCTTCCCTGCAGGGTGCCGAGTTCCACGAGCGGATCACCCTGGCGCCACTTCAGGACCTCGAAGTACATGTCCAGTTTGTGGAAGGTATCGTAGAACGGCGCCTTGCTCAATCCCTCCTCCTTCTTGATGAGGCTGAGCTGCCGCTTGTCGCGCTGAAAGCGCAGGCTCACGCTTTGATGGAAGATCGAATCGTTGGCGAGATGGATGCGGACCGCGACATCCTCGCTGGTGATCCGTTCCGGCTCGATGCTGTAGAACAATCCGAACGTGATGATAAAGGGCTTGCCTTCGCGATAGAAGGTCAGGAACGCGGGTTCATCACGCGTTCCGTATCCCTGCAACTTGGCGCCCTGCATGCTGAAACCCCCTTCGAAATCGACCCCTTCCACGATATCGCGGATGTGCATGCGCCGGTCATAGCTCTCGAACCGGGGATAGCTGGCATTGTCCTCGTCCACATTGGCCAGCACCTTGTCGGATAGGCGGCCCAGCAGGGTACGCTCGAAATAGGGATCGTTGAAATGGACCGAATCGACCTCGTACGCGGAGCTCTTCATCTTGATCTCGTAACGACCGTCCCATTCCGCGAAAGTGGCCGTGGCCCGAAGCCCCGCTCGCTCCCAGGTCACCTTTCCGCCGCGGCCCCGCCAGACCTGCTGCGTTGGGAAATAGACCCCGCTCGTGCCGTGGATGACCGTGCTGTCGCCCTTGGCGAGGCAACGCAGGTCCATCTTGGGAAAGACCACTTTCGGCACCGTGTCATAGGCGAAGGTGAACGCCTTGCTGCCGGCCTGCCATTTGGTGCTTGCGCTCTGATAGATCGCATTGTCGCGGAACAATCCGCCGCACATGCTGATGAAGTCGGCGAAGTTCTTTTTGCGGCCGCTCTTCATCACGGCATCCATGCTCTGCATCCACGCCGAGAATTCCTGTGAACTGCGACCACCGTTCGCGAAAGCGGCCACGGCGCTCAGATAGTCCAGGAAGTCAGGATACGGTTGGAAACGCTTCTTCAGCATTCCGTTGGCCACATCGATGACCTGCCCTTTCTGGGCATCATCATAGTACGCACCGTTCCACACCGGACCGAAGACCTCCTCCATGAAGGGCTTGCCCTCCTTCTTGTCCGCCCCGACCATCATGTCGGTCACCTCCTGCAGGAAGGTGTTCGGGTCGGTGCTGAACGCCTTGGTCTGGGCGCGCCCAGGAACGGACAGCAGCAGCGAAATGAAGAGCACGGCCGGTCCCGGATCCATCAGGTGACGCATGCACGTCCCGACCAGGGAACGGTCCAACGGCCGGTGGCAAGGGCGAAGAAGTCCGTCAGACATTCGGAGGCGTTGGTTCGGAACGCAGGCCAAGGAGCGCCCAACCACCTTCGCACAGTTCGGTCACGTAGTGCAGGCCCACATCCTCCGCACCTGCGCGCATCAGGCCGATGTCATCGACCAAAAAACCGCTCATCAGCAGCCGACCGGCAGGGCGCAATGCCCGGGCCATACGTGCCATGTCACGGAGCAGGGTGTTGCGTTCGATGTTGGCCAAAATAGCATCGCATGACCCCGGGCCGATGAGGTCCACATCCCCCTTTTCCACAACGATCCCCTCACAATGATCGAGCCGGACATTGTCGCGCGCGTTCTCCACCGCCAGTGGGTCGATATCGATGGCCCGGACATGGGCGGCCCCCAAGCGGATGGCCAGGATCGCGAGCACACCCGTTCCGCAGCCCAGGTCACAGACCGTGCTCCCACGCAGGTCCAGGTCCAGCATGGCACGTACCATCAAGCGTGTGGTGGCGTGATGGCCGGTGCCGAACGCCATGCGCGGCGTGATCACCAGTTCGTGCCGGAACCCTTGTTCATGCGGATGATGCGCTGCGCGGATCAGTACGTCGCTTCCCACGCGCACCGGTTCGAACCCGGACTCCCAGAGCGCGTTCCAGTTGGTGTCGGGGACCTCCCGCACGGAATAGGACACGTGGACATGGGGATCACGGAAGGCGATCAGACGACGCAGGGCCTGGCGATCGAAGCGATCGGACCGGACGTAGGCCTTCAAGCCGCCCGTGATCTCCTCGAAGGCTTCATACCCGAGCTCGCTCAACTCGGCGACGAGAACGTCCCGCCAGGGGTCCAGCGGGTCGATGCGCATTTCGATCTCGGTATGGGGCATTCGTTCCCGGGGTTCGGAGCGACAAGGCCAGGTCGCGTCCAGTTCAAGCCATCACGGTCTCGGCGATCCGCACCAGTTCCAGGAACGAGGATGCCTCAAGTGATGCGCCTCCGATCAGCCCACCGTTCACGTCGGTACACGCGAACAGTTCGGGGGCGTTCTCCGGCTTGCACGAACCGCCATACAGTATGGGTATGTCATGGGCCTCTTCCCCGGCGACCGTGACAAGTTCGGATCGGATAAAGGCATGCATCTCCTGGGCCTGGGCCGCGGTGGCGGTCCGACCCGTGCCGATGGCCCAGACAGGCTCATAGGCCACCACGAGCCGGCCGTAGACCTGGTGATCCTGTCCGGCCAATGCCGCATGCAACTGGGTGGCCACCACATCGAACTGAGCCTCCCGGTCCCGCTCCTCCAGCGACTCTCCGCAACAATAGATCGGTGTGATCCCCTGAGCGACCAGTGCCGCCACCTTCCTACCGACGACATCATCGGACTCGCCGTAGTACTGCCGCCGTTCACTGTGCCCCACGATGCAATGGTCGACGCCGATGCTGTGGAGCATCGCGGCGCTCACCTCACCCGTATATGCCCCTTGGGGCTCCTGGTGGCAGTTCTGCGCCGCCACACGAACACCTTCCTCAGCCACCATCGCAGCGGCCATCTCGAGGAACGGGAACGCGGGCGCCACGATCACCTCGACCCGGGAAGGGCTGGATCGCAGGCCCGACACCACCTCGGCGAGCAGGTCCGCTGCGGCCCTCCTGTCCTTGTGCATCTTCCAATTTCCGGCGATGATCGTGCGCATGCCGCAAAGATGCTTCAAGCCACAGTACTTTCAGCCCATGCTATCCCTTCCACCGGTGCCCCGAGCGACCATCCTGATGATGGGTCTGTCATGCGCCGCGGCATGCACGCCCCAAGCATCGTCAACGGGCGATGTCGCGGACCTGCGGCCTCATTTCGGTGAGGGCGAGGAGGACTACTACCTTGCCGATCCCCTGGCCGGCCACGTGCATCAGCCTGATGCCAGGCGCGAGTTCCAATGGGTGGAACACCCCCTTGGCCGTATCGTGCAGGCCACCAACAACATGGGGTTCCGCGAGGATGGTCCGACACGGACCGAGAAACAACAGGGCTTCAAGCGGGTCCTGGTCACCGGCGATTCCCACGTGGATGGCGTCGTATATAACGAGGAGTCGTTCCCGAACCGGTTGGAGGCGATGTGGGACACAAGCGCACGAGCGCCATCGGTGGAGGTGATCAACGCGGGTGCGGGATACTATGGTCCGCAGAACTACCTCGGCGTGCTCCGGCGTTCCATCCACCTGGCCCCCGATGCGTTCATCGCCACGCTATACACCGGGAACGACCTGCTCGATGCCGTGCGCATCGAAGCGGAGAACGGCCGGTTGGCGGTGCCCGAGCGGAAGGACGATTACTATCAGGACCTTTGGACGGTGGATGGGACGCACCCAGGCTTCACCGGTCAGGTGATCAACCAGGTCAAGTTCTTCCGCTCGTTCCCAACATTCCGGGACACGGCTGTTGCCATCACGCTCCGCACGTTCGCCGAGATGCGCGAGGTCTGCCGCTCGCACCGGATCGCCTTCGCCGTTGTGCTGCTTCCGACCGCGCTCGACGTGGAGCCCGAACGGGACGGCTCGCGGATCGCGGAGGTCCTCGAGATGATGGGCATGACATGGGACGACCTGCGCGCTGGACAGGCCATGGTCGACCAAGTGGAGCAGGGGATCGCCGCGATGGGAATTCCGATCGTGGATCTGCGCAAGGTCTGGTCCGGTCCCTTGGACGGACCTTACTACTGGAGGGCGGACCTTCACCTGAACGACCGGGGCCACGCAGCTGCCGCAAGGGCCATATTTCCCATACTGCAAGAGTTGCTCCGCTGACGGGAGGAGGAACGTTAGACCGTCCGGACACGCGGGTCCAACACACCGTAGAGCAGGTCCACCACCACGTTCATCACCACGAAGATCGTCGCGAACACAAGGACCGCGCCCATCACCACCGGCAGGTCCTCACGCTCCAGCGCATTGAACACTTCCAGACCCATGCCCCGCCAGCCGAACACGTACTCGATGAAGACCGCACCCGCGAGCAGCGAGGCGAACCAGCCGCTCACGGCGGTCAGCACCGGCATCAATGCATTCCGAAGACCATGACGCAGGACCACGGCGCGCTCGCCGAGCCCGATGGCACGGGCGGTGCGAATGTGGTCGCGTTCCAGTTCCGAGAGAAGTGAACTTCGCGTCAGTTGCACGATAACAGCCAATGGGCGGATCCCCAGCACGATCGTCGGAAGCACCAGGTTCCGTAGCCGGAACACCTCGCCGCGGAACGGATCGACGTCGACCGGCCCACCGGTCATGGGCAAACCCGTACCCGGTAGCGTAGGTCCGAAGGAGGCCCATGACAGGCCTCTGATCTCGGCACCCACCCAGATAGTGAAAAGGGCGATGGGCAGGCCCCACGCCCATCGGTCCTTCACCCGCCTCTCCCCGTGTGCGTTCCACGCCTGCAACAGGACCCAGATGACGAGAGGCAGCACCAGCATGACCGGCAGATGGATATGGGCGTACCACACATAGCCTCCAAGCCAGGCGATCAGGACGGCCATGAAGAAGCTAGGACCCGCCATGCCCAGCGCGGAAATGAAGAGCAGCGCATCATCGGCAGGTGTACCCTTGCGCACGGCGGCGATCGTGCCCATCCCGACCCCGACCACGACCGCGAAGAACATCGCCACGATCGCGAGCAGCGCCGTATTGGGGAAGGCCTCGGCCAGAATGGTCGCGACGCCCCTTCGGCTCTGGTAGCTGTAGCGCAGATAGGGCGCCTTGAACACGAGGACGTGGACACCGAGGTGCACCGCACCGATCACGGAATAACGGGTGGTGTCGAGGTAGGCGGCGGCCGCTGGATCGCGGTCCTGCATCCAAGCGATCGGGGAAATGTCATTGAGGTAGAGCAGGTAGCGCTTCCCCGGTGACAGGTCCAGCCCAAGGTCCTTCCGGATGGCGGCCAATGCTTCCGGGCTGCTCCGCTGGTCGGCGAGCATGCGCGCCGGGTCACCGGGCTTCAGACCGAAGATCAGGAACACCAGGGTGATCACCCCGAACAGGACAAGGAGGCCGTTCCAGATGCGTCGTAAGAAATAGCGAAGCATGACCGGTCCAAAGGTCGCTGATACGAGGCGATCGTCCGCCGGATCACGAAGCCACCTGAAGCTCTGCGTCCGCGAGCGTGGGCACGTCGTTCGCATGCCATTTTCCACGGACCACGCCCTGTTGCAGGAGCAGAATGCCGGGGTTGCTGCGAACGATGGTCTTCAGCGTGGTCTCATCACATTGCAGGAAATCGAACGGCAACTGGTACCGGTGCCGAAGGTCCTCCGAATGTTCATAAGGGCTCGCGGTGAGGCCGTACACGTACCACCCCTTCCGGAACGCAGCGTCGGCCAATGCCTTGATGGCAGGGAGCACGGAGGCATCGGTGTCCTCCGTGTTCTTGGCGATCACCAGGAGGATGGGGGAGGCTTCCTCGAGGATCGATGCCGTGTTGTCCACGCCGTCCTCGTCCAGGAATTGCAGGTCGTGGATCGGTGGCGTATAGCCCTTCTTCACGAGCGTGTTGTCCGTGCTGACCCATTCCCATTCCGGATCATCCCAGGGGTAGTCGCTTTGGGAAAAGTCCTTCACTTCACCGGTGCCCTTGTTCCGATAGGTGAGTCGCGTTTCATAGATATCCCCTTCCATACCCTCCGGCACTTTCATTTCCTCGGGTATGCTCTTGCCGATGGCGTAGGGGCGGAAGTCCTTCAAAGGCAGATGCGCGTAGGTCCTGTGCACGAACAGGACACAGGCGAGCGTAGCGACACCGCCCACGATCCATTCCGATCGCGTGTGCTTCATCAATTGCTTCACCGCCAATGCCAGCCCATAGACCACCGCCGTGAACATTACGGGAAAGCCCCAGCCGAGCATGCCGAACGCGAACAAGGCGATGAGCACGAGCGAAGCTCCCATCATGCCCAGGTCCTCCTGGAGCGTGTTGAAGGTGATGCGTCGCCGGAACAGGAAGATGGGAACGATCAGGACCAGCAATACCACATCCTTGCTGAAGCTCTGCCAGGGGGTCAGCTTGATCGCATCACCGAAGCAGCCGCAGTCCGTCACCTTGTCGAAGTAGGCCGAATAGAAGGTCAGCCAGGTGAAGAAAAGGATGAGGCCGAGCAGGAACCAGGCACTGATCCGCATCCTGCCACCGAGGACCACCGCAACACCAAGCACGACCTCACCGACGCAGATGAGCATTGCGATCGGCAGGGCATAAGGTTCCAGCCAGGTCCATCCGAGCACACCGGGCTCGAAATACTCCTGGAGCTTGTAGCTGAACCCGAGCGTGTCGTTCGCCTTGATCAGACCGCTGACGATGAACAGGGAGCCCACGAGGACCCGGCATATATAGAGGAGCAAGCGCATGAAGGATTCGGTCGGTGTTGCGGACCAAGATAGGATCCCGGTCGTGGACACCGCCCGACATTAACGGCATGTTAACGGGAAAGGCTCAGCTTCCGGCGCTCCGAGGTTCCAGTTGGATCAGCGCGAACGCGGCGTAATTGATGATATCCAGGAAATTGGCATCGATGCCCTCGCTTACCGCGGTGCGGCCGGCGTTGTCCTCGATGCTCTTGATACGCAGCAGCTTCATCAGCATCAGGTCCACCAAAGAGCTGACCCGCATCTGGCGCCAGGCCTCCCCGTAATCGTGGTTCTTGCGCGTCATGAGCTCACGCGCATATCCGACCTGTTCGCGTACCTCGGCAACGGCATGCTCCGGGTCCATGTCAGGCTTGTCCACCACGCCCAACTTCAACTGCACCAGCGCCATCGCCGCGTAGTTCAGAATGCCGACGAGCTCGGGGCGCACTCCCTCCCCAACGCGGCTCTCCCCCACCTCCTGCAATGTGCGGATGCGCTGCGCCTTGATCATGATCTGGTCCGTGAGCGAGGACACGCGCAACACCCGCCATGCCGTTCCATAGTCGCCGGCCTTCCGCATGAAAAGGCCCATGCATTCCTCTGTGACGGCATCATACTCCGTCAGCGTTTTGTCCATCCCCCTTCTTTCCATCAATTTCGGGCCTTCCATGCGCGGCGCCGAAGATACGACCAGCCCCTTTCCCGCCTGGCGCGTGCGGGACCGGCTCATCACGCTCCAGGTCCCGGCGGTGATGGGCATCCTCAACGTCACGCCCGATTCGTTCCATTCCGGGAGCCGTGTCGGACCGGGCGAGCTGCTGCGCCGCGCTGAAGTGATGTTGCAAGCGGGCGCGGCGATCCTCGATATCGGCGGTGCGAGTTCACGACCCGGTGCCACGGAGGTCCCCCTGGAGGAGGAGCTCCGGCGGGTCATTCCGGCGATCTTGGACGTTCATCGGCACTTTCCGGAAGCACTCCTTAGCGTTGACACATGGCGCTCCGTTGTGGCCGGCGAGGCGGTCGGGGCCGGTGCGGGCATGGTGAACGACATCGGCGCGGGCTTGCTCGATACGGACATGCTGACCACCGTCGCCCGCCTTGGGGTGCCGTACATCGCCATGCACATGCGGGGTACGCCGGCCATCATGCAGCATGATCCTCAGTACGCCGACGTGACCGAGGAGGTGACCCGCTTCCTCAGTGGACGACTGACGGCCGCACACGCCACGGGCATCGCCGACGTGATGATCGATCCAGGCTTCGGGTTCGGCAAGACCACTGCCCACAACCATGCCTTGCTGCATGGCCTGCGCCAACTGACCCGGCTCGGTGCGCCCGTTGTCGCAGGTCTGTCGCGAAAGCGCATGATCAATGAAGTGCTGGGCACCACACCGGCGGAGGCCCAGAACGGAACAACGGCGCTGAACACCATCGCATTGATGCGCGGCGCATCCATCCTTCGCGTACATGACGTGCGCGAAGCGGTCGAAGCCGTGCACCTGGTCGGGGCCGGCCGCCGTTCATAGGCGATCGGGCCGCGCAGTGCGCTTCGGCCTGTAGTGCTTCACCAGCTTTTCATATTCGTTCATCTTCTCGGCAAGGATGGGGCGAAGCTGCTCGGTGTACTCCACGTCCCAGGACAATGTGCGCACCGAATGCTTGTAGCTGGCAAGACCGAGCGGCCGGTCGAAAATGGAATAATCGATGCCCTCGATCCACGGGAAAAGGGTGACCTGCACATCCATCTCATAGAAGGGAACGTCCGGGAAAACGGGCACCTGCGTGGCATCGATCCGAACATGCTTGGTCACCATCCCTTCCTTGGAATACCAGACGGTATAGACCGCACCCCGGTCAAGATAGAAGGCATAGCGACCACTGCGGCCGGTGACGTTCTGGTCCAGCGGCAGACTGTCCTTGAGGACGCGAACCAGCACGCCTTTCATGGGTTCCCCGGACCAGTGTTCGGTCACGATGCCATACAACTTCACATAGAACCGTTCCGGCTGAGCCCGGACCACGGACACGGACAGGCCAAGGAGAAGGACGACGATCAGGCGTCGGCTCATCTCCGGATGGCACGCACCAGCAGGATGACCAGGACGGCCCCCACCACCGCCATGAGCAGTCGACCGATCCAATTGGTGGCTTCTATGCCCAGCAGGTCGAAGCACAGGTCCCCGACGAATCCACCCACGATGCCAAGCAGGATGTTCACCAGAAGTCCGAAACCGGACCCCCGCATGATCCGGCCTGCGATCCAACCGGCCAACGCGCCCAGCAGGACGCTGATCAGGATATGCATGCCCGAAAGGTACCGCACGAACGACCACTCGTTGTCCTTGTCGCGCGCTCAGAAGGCACGATCCCTTAACCTTGGTTTCACATAAGCGAACGCGACCCGGCTAATTTTGACGTTCGTCCGGCGAGCGACCGCCCCCATCCCCATCATGCAGGACAAAGGCCTGGGCCGCACACGACTGCGACTCCGTAGAACGTTCCGTATCACTGCGGCCTGGATGGCCGTTGGGGCGATCGCCGCGATGCTCGAGGGCCGTGTCCTGGAGGAGAACGGGCTCGAGGCCACTTTGATCCCCGCCATTCAGCAGGCGCTTTGGCGTTCGCTCCTGGCCGGTCTGATCGGGGGGGGCGTCTACATCTTCCTGCTCCGGGACTTCCTCCGCCGGCTTCCCTTCATGCGTGCCTTCGCGTCCATGGCCGCGCTGGTGCTTTTGTTCGTTGCAACGGCCCAGGCGCTGTTCCCGCTTCCCCTGGACCATCCCATGGCGGAGGTCGCACGCCGGTTGTTCAGCCTGTCCTTCCTGGGCCGCTACCTCTACTGGGCCCTGCTCATGGGCGGCACGATGCTGATGGTCCGCCTGAACGACCAATATGGCAGCGGCGGGCTGGATTACCTCACCGGGCGCTACGCCCGACCGCGCGGTGAGATGCGCATATTCATGTTCCTGGACATGCGTTCAAGCACGACCATCGCGGAAAAGCTCGGACACGTGAAGTACTTCCAACTCCTGAACGACGTCTACGCCGACATCACCGACCCCGTTGTCTATTCCAGTGGAACGGTCTACCAGTACGTGGGCGACGAGGTCAGCGTGACATGGCAGCTACGGCGCGGCCTCAAGGACCAGCGTTGCATACGTTGCTTCTTCGACATCAAGCGCAAACTGGCCTCCAGAGCCCGCTACTATCAGGACCACTATGGTCTTGTCCCCCAGTTCAAGGCAGGATTCCACTATGGGGAGGTGACGACGGGCGAGGTGGGCCTGGTCAAGAAGGAGGTGATCTTCTCAGGTGATGTGGTGAACACAGCGGCACGCATCCAGAACAGCTGCAATGCACACGACGTCGACGTCCTCGTGAGCAAGGAACTGCTCGACATACTCCGCCTTCCGGAGGATACCTATCGCACCCGGCATATCGGGGAGATCCCACTAAAAGGGAAGCGGCAGGAAGTGAGCCTTTGGACCATCTCGCATGTGCGGCTCGGAACGGAAGCGGTGCCTTCCGCCGACGCTGTGGCCTGATTCAGAAGTGCTCGTAGGAACGGCCCTTCCACCATACCCTGGCGGCGCCGGTGTTGCTCCGGTAGTAGATCGCGTTCCGCTGCGACCGGAACTCCTCGACACCGGCTTCGCGCGACACCTCGATGCGCGCGCCGTGATGATAGAGCCGGACGTGCCGGTTCAGGTCCAGATAGGCGAGCATGCCACCACGGATGCTCCACTGCTCAGGCACGAACCGTTCGACGATCGTGACCTCCCCCCGATCGAACACCTTCAACATGCCCTGGTCCACGAACGCCAGCAGGCTGTCCTTGACGGTGTATGTCGTCGGGGCGAATTCCGCGACCGTATGGATGTTCCCATCCACGTAGCATTTCAAGGCTCCGCTGACCGACGTGTACGCCAACAAACCATCACCGGCCTGCATGTCCTTTGGAGGAAAGGGCTCCAGGTCATAGTCCACGCCATGGTCGAATACACGGAGAAGCTGGTCCCGTTCGTCCACGTAGCCCACGATATCCCCACCACACGCCACCCGTGCCGCATCCGCTCCGTCGAACAGAACATGCGTGCTGCCGCGATAGAAGAGGTACACGGTCCGTGCATCGTGGTCGAAGAACACCGCGGTATTGGCGCCCGCGCTCCATTGCGGCCTTCCGGAGTCGAGCAGGATGTTGGCCACCGGAACGATCTGTCCGTTCCAGAAGATGTCCAGCATGTGCTCCTGTTCATCGTGATAGACGATCAGGCTGTCCTGCACCTCATAGTCGGTGCAATTGTAGCTCAACACCTTCGGCCTGCCGGGCAGGGCCACCTTGAGCAGATCCCCGATGCGGAAGGCGATCAGGTGATCGGAACCCCGGACTTCGGTAGCCCTTCCGCGCTCCAGCAGATCAACACGTCCGTCGGAGTACATCTTCAGGTCACCACCGTCCGTCACGTACGCCAACCGATCACCGCTGACCACCACGGAACGTGGTCGGCGCGGCTCCAATTCCGTGAAGCTGCCCTGATCGAAGACATAGAACCGGTCGTTGTAGGTGGTGAACGGCACGATATCCTGGGCATTCAGGCCTGAGGTCAGGACCAGAAGCCCCAGGATGACCGGATTCGAATGGCTCATCGTTCTCAAGGTTTTGTGATCCGCTCGATGGCATGGACCTGAACTTCGCGACGGCGGCCCTTGACCGGTAGAACGGTCAGGGGGCCGATACGGAATCGGTCCTTCGCTTCGGGCATCCGCCGCAGGAGTTCGGCCGAGACCAGCATCCCCCCTTCGATCTCCTTGCTCAGTCCGAGCATGCGCGACAGGGTGTTCATCACGTCGCCGCTGAACTCGATCGCACGCTTGATATGGCCGATCTGGGCGCTGATGACGCGCCCACCATGGACCGCCCCTCTGTAGCTCGGGACCACACCGAACTCCCGCTGCAGGTCGTTCTCGTGCAGCTTGATGCGCTCCATGATGTCGAAATAAAGGTCGAGGCAGTTCAGGTAGTGCACGCCTTTGCGCATCGGCCAGCTGAAGATCACCTCGTCCCCGATGTACTTGTATATCTCCGCCTCATTGCGCAGCACCGCGTCCGTCATCAGCGAGTAGGTCAGATTGAGGAACCGGAAATAGCGCATGTCACCAAGGCGTTCGGCCAGCGCGGTCGATCCAACCAGATCGATCGCCAACATGGCGCGCTCCTCCGATCGGGCCCGTTCATAGCGACCCAGAAGCGAACCGAGGAACATCCGACGGCCCATCAACTCTTCCACCTGCACCACCAGAATGGCCATGGAGGTGACCACGAAGACGCGCAGGACCAACCTGAAGAAACCGGGCATCATCAACATGCGGGCGAAACCACCGCCGGGATCCGCTTCACCGGGCAGGTCCGCATGGCTGTCGAAAACGAACGCCAGCGCCACCAAGGCGATCGTCAGCAGGTTCACGGCGAGGATCTTACCCAGGAACTGCAGCGGGATGGCCAGTGCCCGGAACCTGCGCCCGAACAGGAACTCCTCCAGGACACCGGTCCAGAAACCCAGCAACACCCAGGCCCACAGATAGTGTGGGACGGGATCACCGCTGAAAAGCGTGAGCACCACCGCGACCGCGGCCGTTACCAGCGCGTACTTCAACAGTTTCCGCAACTTGTAACGCGTAATGCTCGTCATGGCCGGCGAAGATAGCCGGTGCCCTCCCGGTGTTCGCCCGCCCCGATATCGGCATATTTGTCGTATGTCCGGCTTGCAACGCCTGCTCAGCCACCTGTGGCCGATACCTGTTGAGCGGATCGCGGGGCACTACCAACCGCTCGAACTGACATGGGAACGCGGCCGGCTGGTGGTGAACACGGCCCGTGCGAACCAATGCTTTGGAACGCTCCACCACCTGTGGCGGGCCGTGTTCCGCCGGATGAAGCTCCGACAGGACCCACCAGGACGGGTGCTCGTGCTCGGTTTCGGTGGAGGCAGTGTGGCCACCATCCTGCATTCGGAGTTGCATCTGCCCTGCTCTGTGGTGGGTGTGGAGGGCGACCCTGTGATGCTCGACCTGGCCGCACGTCCGCTCGGAGCCTTCGATCAGGAACGTGTCCAGGTGATCCTGTCCGATGCCGTCGCATGGGCAAGGACGGCCGAAGTGGAACCCTTCGACCTGGTCGTCGTTGACCTGTTCATCGACCTTGATGTGCCTGCGGAAGCGGCCACCGCCCAGTTCCAGGAGGACATCCAAAGGCTCACCACCAGAAGCGGCCGGATCGTCTTCAACACGATCGCACACGACGAGGAGAGCGCGACGCAAAGCAGCCGAATAGCCTCCGAAATGCGTCAATGGAGCGATGCGGTGGACGTCTTCGTGTACAATTCGCTCAACCGGGTGTTCATTGCACGGTCCAAAACGTGACATGTCACACGTTCGAGGAACCATCCCGCGGCCCGAAATTTGGGGTCCGAAGCGCCCTTCGTTCGGCATGCGAGCAGGATCGTCCATCTGTCTACTCATCGCCCTGATCGGGTTGGCCATTCCGAGCATGGCCCAGCCTACTTGTGCTATTTCCCTGGGTAGCGACGTCACGATCTGTGCCGGCGGAACGACCACGCTGACGCTGCCTTCGGGCTATACGAACATGTTGTGGAGCACTGGAGCGACCGGCCAGAACATCACGACCGGGACCTCGGGCACCTATTGGGGGCAGGTCTCCTATCCTTCCGGCAACCTGGTCTACAACGGTGATTTCTCGGCCGGTAACGCCGGGTTCTGGACGCCCTATACCTACTCACCGAACCTGCAGGTGGATGGCAATTACTACATCGGCACGAACGCACAGACCTACCATCCGCAGTGGAGCTGCACCGGAAACGGCAACTTCCTCATGCTGAACAGCGGGTTCGCGTTCGCGTGGATGGAAGCCTGGTGCCAGGGTGTGACGGTGTGCCCAGGCCAGACCTACACCTTGTCGTTCCGGATGGCGAATCTGGCCAATACAGGGCCATGCACGGTGGAATGGATGGTGGACTGGTCGACGGCGTTCGGCTCCGTTACGGCGAGCAACGTTCAGGGCCAATGGAATACCTACAACACCACTTGGACCGCCGGGCCGAACCAGACATTCGCCAACTTCTGCCTCCGCATCACTTCGGGCTGGGGGATCGGGAACGATCTCGGCCTGGATGACATTTCCATCAGCGGGAACATCGTGCTCCGTGATACGGTGCAGGTGAACGTGACCCCACTGCCGGTGGTCGACCTCGGACCGGACCAGACCCTCTGCGCCGGTGATCCGGTCCTGCTGGATGCCACACAACCCGGCGGCACCTACCTCTGGCAGGACGGCAGCACCAACGCCACCCTCAACGTCGCTACGGCAGGCACCTACAGCGTGGATGTCACGGTGAACGGATGCACCAGCAGCGACGCGGTCGATGTCAGTTTCGACCCACTGCCCGTGGTCGACCTCGGGCCGGACCAGACCCTCTGCGCCGGTGATCCGGTCCTGCTGGATGCCACACAACCCGGCGGCACCTACCTCTGGCAGGACGGCAGCACCAACGCCACCCTCAACGTCGCTACGGCAGGCACCTACAGCGTGGATGTCACGGTGAACGGATGCACCAGCAGCGATGCCGTCGATGTCAGTTTCGACCCACTGCCCGTGGTCGACCTGGGACCGGACCAGACCCTCTGCGCCGGTGATCCGGTCCTGCTGGACGCCACACAACCCGGCGGCACCTACCTCTGGCAGGACGGCAGCACCAACGCCACCCTCAACGTCGCTACGGCAGGCACCTACAGCGTGGATGTCACGGTGAACGGATGCACCAGCAGCGACGCCGTCGATGTCAGCTTCGATCCACTGCCCGTGGTCGACCTCGGGCCGGACCAGACCCTCTGCGCCGGTGATCCGGTCCTGCTGGACGCCTCACAACCCGGCGGCACCTACCTCTGGCAGGACGGCAGCACCAACGCCACCCTCAACGTCACTGCGGCAGGCACCTACAGCGTGGATGTCACGGTGAACGGATGCACCAGCAGCGATGCCGTCGATGTCAGTTTCGATCCACTGCCCGTGGTCGACCTCGGGCCGGACCAGACCCTCTGCGCCGGTGATCCGGTCCTGCTGGACGCCACACAACCCGGCGGCACCTACCTCTGGCAGGACGGCAGCACCAACGCCACCCTCAACGTCACTGCGGCAGGCACCTACAGCGTGGATGTCACGGTGAACGGATGCACCAGCAGCGATGCGGTCGATGTCAGTTTCGATCCATTGCCGGTGGTCGACCTCGGACCGGACCAGACCCTCTGCGCCGGTGATCCGGTCCTGCTGGATGCCACACAACCCGGCGGCACCTACCTCTGGCAGGACGGCAGCACCAACGCCACCCTCAACGTCGCTACGGCAGGCACCTACAGCGTGGATGTCACGGTGAACGGATGCACCAGCAGCGATGCCGTCGATGTCAGTTTCGATCCACTGCCCGTGGTCGACCTCGGGCCGGACCAGACCCTCTGCGCCGGTGATCCGGTCCTGCTGGACGCCTCACAACCCGGCGGCACCTACCTCTGGCAGGACGGCAGCACCAACGCCACCCTCAACGTCACTGCGGCAGGCACCTACAGCGTGGATGTCACGGTGAACGGATGCACCAGCAGCGATGCGGTCGATGTCAGTTTCGATCCATTGCCGGTGGTCGACCTCGGACCGGACCAGACCCTCTGCGCCGGTGATCCGGTCCTGCTGGATGCCACACAACCCGGCGGCACCTACCTCTGGCAGGACGGCAGCACCAACGCCACCCTCAACGTCGCTACGGCAGGCACCTACAGCGTGGATGTCACGGTGAACGGATGCACCAGCAGCGACGCCGTCGATGTCAGCTTCGATCCATTGCCCGTGGTCGACCTGGGCAGCGATACCACGCTGTGCCCTGGGACGGACCTGACGCTGACCATCACGCAGCCGAACTCGGGTGTGGTCTGGCAGAACGGGTCCAATGCGAACGATCTCTTCGTGAATGCGCCAGGCACTTATTCCGTATCGGTGACCGACCTGAACGGTTGCATTGGAACGGATGCCATCAACGTGGCTTATGCGTCGCCGGATGCGATCGACCTGGGCAATGACACGACACTTTGCGCCGGTGCGAGCCTGCTCCTGGATGCCTCCCTGCCCGGTGCGACCTACCTCTGGAGCAATGGAGCGACCACCAGCAGCATCCTGGTGGGAAGTGCCGGCACATACGGCGTCACGGTCCAGCAGGGAGCCTGCGGCGTGAGCGACGCCATCCAGGTATCCCTCACATCACCGCCGACCGTCGACCTTGGTAATGACACCACCCTCTGTCCCGGAGAGGTCCTACTGCTCGACGCATCGGCGACCGGGGGAAGCTACCTCTGGCAGGACGGCACCGTGGCGCCGACCCATCCGGTGCAATCCGCCGGGATCTATTCGGTGCAGGTGACCGATGCGTTCGGTTGCACAGGAACGGACGCGATCGACGTCGGCTACGCGCAACCTGCGGCATTGGACCTGGGTCCGGATGTCACCCTTTGCCCGGGAGTTTCGATCATGCTCGATGCCACACTTGCCGGTGCCACCTATCTGTGGAGCACGGGAGGTACCTCATCCACGATCCAGGTCCAGTCGGCGGGGACCTATTGGGTGCAGGTCGGACAGGGATCCTGCTCGGTCAGCGATACGGTCACGATCGACGTCGTATCCCTGCCGGCCGTTGACCTGGGGCCCGACATCCAGCTTTGCGCCGGTGATCAGACGACCATCACGGCGAACGCACCCGGCGCGGCCTTGCTCTGGTCCGATGGCTCGTCAGGGTCGTCGGTCACTGTCGGTGGTGCAGGGACCTACTGGGTACAAGCGACCATCGGACAATGCACCGTGGCCGACACGCTTGTCGTGGCCGTGGTCGCCGCACCGGTCCTGGATCTCGGCAATGACACCACGCTTTGCGCGGGCACGGACCTGGATCTGCATGTGAACCTCCCGGGTGCGAGCGTGGTATGGAGCGATGGAAGCTCCGGTAGCGATCTGCTGGTGAGCGCACCCGGAACGTATTGGGCCACCGTTACGCTTGGCAGCTGTTCCGCGACCGACACCACCACGGTGACGTATCTGCAGGCGATACCGCTCGACCTCGGACCGGACCAGACCCTCTGCTCAGGGTCCGTGGTGACGCTTGATGCGGACGTTCCGGGATCCATTGCGCTCTGGAGCGATGGTTCCAATGCGCCCACCCTCACCATCTCCACAGCAGGGACCTATTGGGTCGATGTGTCGCTCAATGGATGCCTGGTCACGGACACCATGGTCCTGAACATCTTGCCAACCCCCGTGATCGACCTGGGGCCGGATACGACAATCTGTGATGGGGACATGCTGGTCCTGGATGCCACGACCCCCGGTGCGACCTACCTGTGGCAGGATGGGATCACCACCCCGATCCGGGCGGTCAGCGTTGCGGGCAACTATATGGTCACAGTGGACCTCAATGGCTGCATGGCCCAGGACGCGTTCCTGTTGTCAATGATCCCGCTCCCGAACATCGATCTTGGCAGCGATACCACGCTTTGTACAGGAGCCCAATTGACCTTGAGCACCCTGGTGCCCGGTGCCGTGCACAACTGGTCCGATGGCTCGTCCGGACCGACCTTCGACGTGCTCGCACCCGGAGCGATCTGGTTGGAGGAAAGCTATCAGGGATGTTCCGCTTCGGACACCGTCATCGTGAACATGCTCGACCCGGGATCAGTGGACCTTGGCCCGGACACGATGCTCTGCCCGGGCCAGACCCTGCTGCTGACCGTGATCGCACCAGGGACGACCATCACATGGGAGGATGGCAGCAACGGTCCGGACCACATCGTGAACATGACCGGGAACTATTCGGTCACCGTGAACGTGGGCGGCTGCACAGCAGGCGATGCGATCGACGTGGACTACGTGAACGTGCCTTCAGGCCTCCTTGGCGATGACCTGGACCAGTGCCCGGGCGATACCATCGTGCTCCAACTTCCACCCACGGCGGTGAACATCCTATGGTCCGATGGGAGCACGCAACAAGAAATGACGGTGACGGAAGCGGGGACCTATTCCGTACAGGCCGAGTGGGATGGATGCCCGATCACGGACCTCGTGGATGTCACGCTCGTCGATCCACCCCATGTGGACCTTGGTCCGGACATGGAACTTTGCGAGGGAGAGGACCTTCTGCTCAGCGTCGATCCCGCGCTGGGTGATATCGTTTGGAGCACCGGCTCGAACGACGCACAGATCCATGTGGATCGGGCGGGCACCTATCTCATTGCCATCACAGGAGAATGCGGATCCGCGATGGATTCGGTGCATGTCGCACTTGTCGATTGCGGACCATACATCCACGTACCGAATGCGTTCACGCCGGATGGAGATGGCATGAACGAGGCGTTCCTACCCGTGGTCGACGGACCTCTGTTGGACTATGCCTTTGACATATTCGATCGCTGGGGCGAGCGCATCTTCAGCAGCACCTCTCCCGAGGAAGGCTGGGATGGCACCTTGGCCGGAAGCCTTGTGCCGGACGGCGTCTACGTCTGGCAGCTCCGGTACAAGGCGGTGGCGCATGATGGGGTGAAGCAGGACCGCCTTATCGGGCACGTCACCCTACTCCGATGATGGTTCGGCGTCAAAGCCTTCCTCCTTCCAGATGAATCGACGATCGGACGGTCGGAAGTAAGCGATCCGGTCGTTCCGCTCCACCTTGAACACGTGGTCGTCGAGCGGCTCCACAGCATCATAGACCTGGGGCAGGACCACCTCACCTTTCAGGTCGATCAGGCCGGTGCCCGCATCGGTGGTGGCCACGCACGATCCACCACGCACATCGGTCAGCGCCCTATAGCGCGGCGGGATCACCTCGCGTCCCGTGCTGTCGATGAGCCCGGTTCGGCCACCGATGGCCACCCGGGCATACCCGTGGTGCAGTTCCCAAGCCAGATCGTACTTGTAGTCCACCTTCAGGGTCCTGGAACGGTCCATGTACCCCCACTTGGTCTTCTTTTTCACAGGGACCAACGGGCCTGTCATCATCCCCACGTCCGCGAACTGGCAGGGGATCACCGTGGCATCGTGCTCATCGATCAGGCCTTGTTTGCCCGCCGACCTCACCTCGGCAAAACCGCCTCGGAACTCGCCCCAGGTGGCCACGCCCTCCCCGGCCTCGTACTTCTGGGGGATCACCATGGTCCCCTTTCGATCGGCATACCCGCATTTGCCCTTGTCCACGACCAGCGCAAGATCGTCCGCGAACGCACCGATATGGTCGTGGACGGGTTCAAGGAGGACATCGCCGAACGGGCTGATCACCCCGAACCTGCCACCCTCCCTTACGCGGGAGACCCCACGCTCGAACCCTTCGATCCAATCGTACTTGACCGGCACGACCAATTCGCCCTTTGTATCGATGACACCGTTCGCTCCGTCCTTCTCGATCACCGCCAATCCGTGGTGGAAGGAACTGGCCAGATCGTACATGAACGGGATGACGACGTTGCCGCGTGCATCGATGAAGCCGTACTTGCCATCCTTCGACGCATAGGCGATGCCGTTATTGAATTCCCCCACCTCACCGAAAGCCAGCGGTACCGCCAGGTCGCCGTTGCGGTCCACGGCACCGGCCATGCCATGGGCTTCCACGGTCGCGAGCCCCTCCACGAAATCGAGCACGTCATCGTAGGTGATCGGTACGACCTCCTTCCCTGTCTTGTTGATGGTGCCCGCCTCCTGATCCCGGCCCACCAGCGCCTGCCCGTTGATGAACGGCTCGACCCAGTCATATTCCGCCTTGATCCGCTCCACACCTTGTTCATCGATGAAGCCCCATCTCCCATCGCGCCGGAAGGGATAGAGCACCAGGCTTGCCACCTTGTAATCCTGTACAAGCTCCTGGATGAACGGATAATCCGGATATGCACGGAGGAATTCCGTGATGGCACTGACGCTGAGGTCCGCCGTATAGCGTTCATAGAGCGCATGCCAGGCATCCGGCACGTTGTGGTTGTCCGGATGGCCGAGGATGAACGCGTGCATTTCCTGGATCGACCGATGTGGCGTGCTCAGTCGGTAGATCTCGTCCTCGGCGCTTGCTGCGTAGGGGCTGTCCGGATGGTCCCTGATGAAACGCTCGAACTCCTCCAGGCCACCGCCCGAGGTCGCCTCCCGGTAGGTCGCCTCCTGGAGCCGTGATCGGGCCTCGTAGATCTGTTGTGATCGCGGGTAATGCGCGATGAACTCCGCATAGGCCGCAGCGGAGTCCTTTTCGCGGGCCTGTTGGAACGCCAAGTGGTCGCGAACGCGTTCGGCGTCCTGTGCCTGCGGGCTATGGGCGAACCTGCTCAGGAAACGATCATAGGCACCGATCGTATTCTCCGCGCTGGCAAGGTCCCAAGCCACCTCGAAGATGTGCGCGCGCTGGTCGTTCAGCGCGACCTGGTCCACACCCACCCGTCCGATGGAACGCCGCTCGCGATCGTCCGCCCGATCGAACGCCAGGTCCGCGCGCATCAGGAACGCATACGCCGAATCCAGTTGATAGAACGGGTTGTCGTTCCTTCCCGCGATCACGCTCAATCCGTACCACGCCGCGGCGGGGTGTTGCTTCACCTGCCCCTGAAAGAGCGACCGGGCCTTGAAGTAATCATGGATCCGGAGCGCTTCGAAGGCCTTGTCCAGCCTGCCCGCCAGCGCGGTATGGGCCAACGTGGACAGGGCGATGAATGCCAGCATGCGCATCGACGGGTGCATCATCGGCCAAAATACGATCAGGTTCAACGCATGCTGCGGACCTTTGCGCACGTTCCCGACCAACCGATCGTGGATGAAGGACCGTACGGCCGCCATCGAACGCCTGCTCACCCGACGCAATGCCCGCGTGGTATTGGGTGTTGTTGCCCTGATCACCGTTTGTGCCGTGATGATCACCCGGCAGGTGCGTTTCGACTTCGACTTTGAACGCTTCTTTCCCACCGACGATCCCGAACTGGACCGGTATCTCGCATTCCGCGATCGGTTCGGGAGCGATACGGACCTGCTGCTCATCGGACTCGAACAAGCTCCTTCCGTCTTCGAACGGTCGTTCCTCGTGCGCAGCGACAGCCTTGCACACCGTCTCGAACGCATCCCTGACGTGGAGGAGGTCCAGGCGCCGACCATCGCCAGCGAGCCACGGGCCACTCCGTTCGGCCTGTTCCGGATCCCCTGGCTCCGCACCGGGGCCGACAGTCTGGTGAAGGCGGACTCCGCACGGATCTGGCGAGACGGAGATGTGCGCGACCTGTTCTTCACGCGACGAGGCGATGGCATGCTGGTCCTCCTGCGCACGGCACCCGGCCTGTCCAAGATGCGCAGCGACAGTCTCCTCATGCGCGTGCAACGCACGCTGCGGCATACCGGCCTGGCCGACGCCCGGATCGCCGGGCGCATCCAAGGTCAATACCACTACATCCAGGAGATGCAGCGCGAGTTGGTCGTTTTCTTCAGCTCATCGGTCCTGCTCCTTGTGGTGGTGCTCGCGTTCACTTTCCGTTCCTGGTGGAGCGTGCTGGTCCCCGTTTGCGTGGTGGGCCTCACGGTGCTATGGCAGGTGGCGTTGATGACGGTCCTTGGCAAGGCGCTCAGCGTGTTGACCATGCTGTTGCCCACCATCCTCTTCGTGGTGGGGATGTCGGACGTCGTTCACATCCTCGAACGCTACCGCGAAGCATTGGGGAACGGTCACCAGAAGAGGCGCGCGCTCGCATTGGCAATGCACGAGGTGGGGCTGGCCACCTTCCTGACATCGCTGACAACGGCCGTCGGTTTCCTGACCCTCCACACCAGTGCGATCCAGCCGATCCGTGAATTCGGAACCTACACCGCTCTGGGCGTGGGTCTTGCCTACTTGCTGGCCTTCACGCTCCTACCCGCGGTGCTCGTGCTGGTACCTGCACCGCCCAGGAAGCATGCGACGACCACCTCCGGATGGACCCCGTTCCTTCAAGCGCTGTATGGCAGGGTGCTGCGCGGACGACGCGAGATCCTGTGGGTCTTCGCGGTCCTGTTCATCGCTTGCGCCCTACTGGTCCCACGGATCAAGGTGAACAACTACCTGCTGGAGGACTGGCCCGAGGACGATCCGCACAAGGTGGATTTCCACTATTTCGAGGAGCATTTCGGGGGGGTGCGTCCCTTCGAGATGGAGGTGACACTTGCGGATACGAGCAGGCGCATCTGGGATGCGGACGTGCTGGACGTCATTGAACACATCGGACACTATGCGGAACACACCTACGGCGCCAATGGGATCACCTCGCCGGCGACCCTGGTCGCGCGCGCCGCACAGGTGATGAACGCGGGTGACACCGCATACCGCCACATCCCGGAAGACCCGGCTGAACTCGCCCGGGCCGAGCAACTTCTTCAAAGGTTCGCCGGTGGTCCCACACTTCAGGGGTTCGTATCCGCCGACGGCCGGCATGCGCGCCTCACAGGACGCATGGAGGACCAAGGCGGCTATGTACATCGGGGCAAGAACAAGGCGATGAACGCCTGGATCGACAGTTCGTTGACCGGCACGGGCATCTTGGCGCACCAGACCGGCATGGCCTACCTGATCGACCGGAACAATGAAACGCTCAGTCGACAGTTGCTGCTGGGGCTTTCGCTCGCGTTCGTGCTGATCGCCTTGATCATGGGGTTGGTGTTCCGCAACGTGCGTGTCACGCTGATCGCACTGTTGCCGAACATCCTTCCGCTCGTGGTGATCGCCGGGGTGATGGGGCTCACCGGCATCGACCTGAAGGTGAGCACGTCCATCATCTTCACCATCGCGTTCGGCATCGCGGTCGACGATACGATCCATCTGCTCGGAAAACTGCGGATCGAGCGTGCGAAGGGCCATGCGCTGCCCGAAGCGATGGAGCGCGCGTACCTGTCAGCGGGCCGCGCCGTGATCGTCACCAGCCTCATGCTTTGCAGCGGGTTCATCACGCTGATCGCTTCCGACTTCGCCAGCGTCCACTACATGGGGTTGCTCGTCAGCATCACGCTGTTCGTGGCCCTTCTGGCCGACCTGCTGCTCCTGCCCGTGCTGGTGCGCAGCCTGATGCGTGACCGAGGCCCTTGATCACTATCTTGTTGCATCAAAGGATCCCGTCCATGGCCGTCCTCTGGTTGCTCCTGATGATCGTCGCGCTCCTGCTGGTGGGCGTCTTCCTGAACCGCAACATGGGCAGGGGCAAACGAAAGAAGCGGACCTGAGCCCGCTTCCTGCCGATCGAACATGACGAGCGGGGCTTCAGTGCATGCTCTCGTAAAAGGTCTTGAAGTCGGGTTCCTCCATGAACCGGTCCTTTCCGATGTCCAGCGTTGATCGCGCGCTGTCCTTCATGCCTTTGGTATCCAGGTATTCCGAGTAGCGCATCAGTGCGTTCTTGAGCAGCTTCTGATTGTCCTTCGGCAGATCGGAGATATCGCCCGCAGCCAGCAACGTCTTCGAGAACTGCTTCATGTTCTCGTCACCTTCCCGGACGAGGTTCGAACGATACTGCGCCAAGGCGAGCATCATCCATGCCCCGGGGTTCTCCGGGTTGTAACCGGTCATGCTGTCGAACAACTGCTTGGCCTTGCTGAAGGCACCGTCCTCGTAATAGTTCTCGCCCTGCTCCATCGCCATGGTGTTCAGGTCGGCCCAGTAGTCCTCATATTGGGCGAAGTACTCGTTCTGCTTGTCCTTCTTGCGGAACTTTTCCGCATACTTCAGACAATCACGGCTCGCCTTGGGGTAGTCCTCGCTGTACTTCTCGATCTTGCTCATCTCGTAGAGGCACATGCTCATGTAGAGATAAGGGAGCGGGTCCTTCTTGGTGGCATCGCTCATCGTATAATTCTCCGCTTTGCCCAGGCATTTCTCGTAGTTCTCGTCGACATAGAGCACAAGCAGGTCCTCATAGACGTGCTTCTGGGCTTGGCTGGTGAATGCGTTCAGCAGGAGGAGGCCTCCCAACAACAGTCGTTTCATGGATGAACGGTTCAGCGGTGGGTTTGGACAAGAACGATGCCGAAGTTACGGAAGCCTCTTGTGACGTTGCGCCCACCGCGGACGCGCGGTCCGTGTGCCGTCAGTTGATGCCCCGCTCCCGTCTGATCCGCTCCCAGGCCTGCTGCACTTTCTTGAACTTATCGGCGGCCGCCTTTTGCACCTCGTCACCGAGGTGGCCCACCTTGTCCGGATGGTGCTTTACCGCCATACGCCGGTAGGCCTTCTTCACCGCGTCGTCGCTTGCCTTCGGATCAACTTCCAGGATGCGATAGGCGCTTTCGATATCACCCCGGCCGAACATCGCGCTCATGCTGCCGAGGTCCTTCTCGTTCACACCCAGGCCTGCTGCGATCCTGCGAAGCATGTCGAGCTCCGACCGATCGACCCGGCCATCGGCATGGGCCAACCCGATCAGGTAGTGCATGAGCTGCAGGCGCGCGGGGTGAGGCATGTACTGGCGTACCTGGATGCACACCTGATGTACGGGGATCTCGCGCTTGAGCACGTCGCGCATCACCAACAGGAGCTGTTGCGCCTGCTCCTCGCCGAACTGCTGGCGGAAGAAGCGCTTCACCACATCCAGCTCGGCCTTGGTCACCTTGCCATCGGCCTTCATCACAGCGGCGCTGAGCACCACGAGGCTGAGCGCCAGGTCGCCTCCCGTGGTGGCATGGGGGGACCGTCCCGCGTGCTGGGCGGTCGGAGCCTGGGTGGACATGCCGTCGAACAGTGCACCCAGTGCAAAGCCAACGAGCCCACCGATGGGCCCACCGAAGGCCCAGCCCAATCCGCCGCCGATCCACTTGTTGAAGCTCATCCGTTCACCAGGAACCGCCGGCCCCGCCACCGCCGAAGCCACCACCACCGAAACCACCGAAACCACCGCCACCGCCCCAGGAACCACCGCCGCCACCGGAGAAACCTCCCCAACGGCCGGAATGCCGCCTGCTCGCCTGTTGCATCAACCAGAACGCGGTCCAGAAGTCGATGTCATTGGTCCGTGCATAGCGCCTCACGCTCCGTCGCCAACTGGTGAGCATGATGATGACGAACACCAGCCCGAAGACCAGCACCGGCCATGGGAAGGGTTTTTCGTCATAGCTCTTGGCATTGTACTCGCCTTTGGCCAGTGCCATCAGCACGTCCGTGGCCTGGTCCAGTCCCTGGAAATATGCGCCGTTCTTGAAATTGGGGATGATCTCCTGGTCCACGATGTGCTTGCACGTGGCATCAGGGATGGCGCCTTCCAGTCCATAGCCCGTGGCGATGAACACCTTGCGCTGACCGGGCGGACCGGTGGGCTTCACCAGGACCACGACGCCATTATCGAACTCGGCCCCTCCGATGCCCCAGTCCTCGCCGATCTCGAAGGCGAAGTCCGATTCGGGAAGACCGCATAGCGTATCCACCACGATCACCGCGATGCGGTTGCTGGTCTCCTGGGCGAAGCGGGTCAGCTTGTTGTCCAATCGTTCCGCCTCGGCAGCGTCCAAAAAGGTCGATCGTGCGAACTGCCAGACCAGATGGGTCTCATCGTTCGGTCTGGGAGGCATGCAGGGATCACCGGCCGTGCCCCGCACTGGACCGGGTACCAAGAGCGTAGCGAACAGGGCACCACGCACCGCTGACCATGATCCGATCATTGTCCGATGCTGATATCGTCCGGGAGCTCGTTGCGATCGTCCTTCCGGTAGGGGAAATGCGTCTTTAGCTTCTCCCCGACCAGTCGCACGGCCTCGCTCAGTCCCTGTGCACGTTCATCCGCGGCAAAATGCAGGCGCAGCACGGCGATCACGTCCTTCCAGAAATCCTTCGGCACGATGGCATTGATGCCTTTGTCGCCCAGGACCGCCAGGCGGTGGTCGGCCACGCTCACGTAGATCAGGACTCCGTTCCGCTGCTCCGTGCGGTGCATGCCCAGTTCCTCGAAGACGAAGGCCGCATGGTCCAGCGTGTCCTCCACGATGCGATCGTCCAGGTGCACACGGATCTCGCCACTGGTGGCGTGTTCCGCCTCACGAACGGCCAGCTTGACCTGTTCCCGCTCGGTATCGGTCAGGAATTCCGCCGCGGTGGTCGTGGTCACTTGAAGCTGATGTCCGGAGCGTTCTCAGCGCCTTCATTGGCCTCGAAGAAGCCCTTGGGCTTGAAACCGAACATGCTCGCGAACATATTGCCCGGGAAGGTTTCCGTGATGGACGTGTAGGCGCCGACGGTATCATTGAACTTGCGTCGTTCCACCGCGATCCGGTTCTCCATGCCTTCGTACTGGGCCTGGAAGTCACGAAAGGCCTGTGTGGTCTTCAGGTCGGGATAGCGTTCGACGGTGACCATCAATCGGCTCAGCGCCCCGGTGAATTGGGACTGCGCCTCCTCGAAGGCCTTGATGTTCTCCGGGGTCAGGTTGTCACCGCTCAGATTGATGCTGGTCGCCTTGGAACGTGCCTCGATCACGTCGGTGAGGGTGCTCTTCTCGAAGTCGGCCGATCCCTTGACGATCTCCACCAGGTTCTTGGTCTTGTCGGCTCGTGCCTGGTAGGCCACCTCCACCTGGCCCCACTGGCCGTTCACCGCGATCTCCGCCTTTTTCATCTTGTTGAAAGTGGAGACCAGGTATATGGCCAGCAAGACCACGATACCCAGGAAGATCCATACGCCTTTGTTCTTCATGTCAGGGTCTGTCCTAAAGTTGGCCACAAAGATGGGAACACGTTCGGAACGTACCGTGAAGGGATCACAGGGAACGCGTCCGGACGGGCCGACCGGCGCGCGGGCCGGATGAGCGGCGATTCAATCACGGAAGATGGCCGTGTGCATCCCACCGGAGGCGTCCACATGACCGCGATACATGCCCGAGCAATTGAAGTCCATCACGATACGCCCGCTCCCATCCACCGCGATCAGGCCCCCATCACCATCGAGCGGGGGAAGCCTCACGTGCACCACCTCCCGCACGGCCTCCTCCAGGGAGAGCCCCTTATAGACCACCAATGCATGCACATCAAAGGCGGCGACGGCGCGAAGGAAGCTCTCTCCGTGGCCTGTGCAGCTCACAGCGCAACTGGCATCATTGGCGTAGGTGCCGGCGCCGATCACGGGGCTGTCGCCGATCCGCATCCACCGTTTGTTGGTCATGCCACCGGTGCTGGTGGCCGCCGCCAGATGTCCTTCGGCATCCCGGGCCACGGCCCCCACCGTGCCGAATTTGCGCTCGCCGTCGCTATGGTCGAGTTGGTACACGTCCGTGCCACGCGTACGCTGCCATTGGTCGTATCGGAACTGATCGAAGAAGTATTGATCGTCCTCGAGCGCCACCTTCTCCCGATGAGCGAACTCGAAGGCGCCCATGCCGCTGATCAGCACGTGCGGGCTCTTCTCCATCACACGACGGGCCAGGGCGATGGGGTTCTTCACGTTGTGCACGGACGCCACAGCACCTGCGCGTAGGTCCGCACCGTTCATGATCGCCGCGTCCATCTCATGCTGCCCGTCGGCGTTGAACACGGCCCCCCGGCCGGCATTGAAATGCGGACAGTCCTCCAGGGCCTTCGTGGCGGCTTCCACGGCATCGAGCGCGGACCCGCCGGAGCGTAGCAACGCATGTCCACGACGCAACGCGTCCTCCAATCCCTCGCGGTAGGCCTTTTCGCGCGCCGGGGTCATCTCGGCGCGGGCGATCGTACCTGCACCGCCATGGACGGCCAGGGCGACCTTCTGTTCCTGTGACATGCTCAACGTGCGTTCTCGGGGCGGTGAAAGTAGGGCACGGCCAGGCCGACCAAAGCCCCCGCCACGCAACCTACCAACACATCGCTGGGGAAATGGCGCCCGGCGCGCACACGCAGCCACGCCATAAGCAGAGGCAAGGCCACTCCACCTGTCCAAACGGCCGCCTTCGTGCCCGGGTCAGCATCGGACCGGTCGACCAGCGCGGCGCAACTGAGGACCAACGAAGCGGTATTCGCCACATGTCCGCTCCAGAACGAGAGGTAGGCCTCCCGTGAACGCCGAAGGTCCATCGGTGCATCCGGGTCGAACACGAAGGGGCGTGGATGATGGACCAGGACCTTCACGATCCCGGTCGATCCAGCGGATAGCAGGAAGCTCTCGGTGGTGATCGCCAATGGAGGAAGGACGTTTCCACCACCAGCCGCCAACGCCGAACCTCCCATTCCCAGAGCGAGGGCCGAAAAGAACAGGATATTGCTCGCCCGGTGCGCCCGGGGAGACCATCGAAAGGCGGCCGCGCGATCGAACGCGGGAAGCGATGCCCGATCCACTTCCTTGTACCGGGACCACAATGCATCCGCATCGACCGGCAGCAGTATCGTCGCACCATTGAGCAGGAGCCCTCCGCCCAGGAAGGCGGCCTCGCGTCCCGCGTCAAGGTGGAACGCATCCTGCGCCTTGGCCACGATGTTCCATGGGCCGAGCAGCGCGCAAAAAAGAACGACCCGGAGGCGAGCCCCGGGCCGTGTCGATCGGTTCCAAGAAGGATCAGTCACCGATCAGCACACCGTCGGCGGTGAAGGTGATGGACTGTTGAGGCTCCGTGATCTGTGCGATCTCTACTTCGCTCTTGCCCGCGTCGTGCGCGTAGTGTTGCAGTGTGGCCACATCGATCGTTTCCCGGTAGGCTGTCCCCTCAAGAACGGCGGTCTTGCCCTCCAGGCCGTGGGTCGGTACGAAGAACCCATAATCCTTGAATCGGACCTTCATCACCTTTCCCTCGGGCAGCTGCACATCCATCCAACAGCCCTTCTTGGTGCAGCTGGTGATCACCTCACAGGCCAACTTGGTCCGGAGACTGTCCCTGCCATCCATCATCTTGGTGAATTGGACCACCGAGACGGCCCCATCGGGGACGATCTTTTCGCCGTAGCTCTTCATGGGCACGGCCGAACCGGATGCATTGCGCGCCGGTGTCTGGGCGAATGCCACGGTGGTCAGGAATGTGGTGCAGGCCAGCAACAGGGTCTTTGTCGTCTTCATGGTCGAACGTTCTGTGCGAATTTCGGAAGGATCCGTGAATACGTGGATGATGATCGGCAGGCTTTCGGCAAAAGTCGGGCCATCGCGGCCGTATTCGCCTGGTCGGAGATCGAATGTCGCGACGGGCCGGGGAAGGATGGAGTTCCCCCCATGGATGGACGGGGGATGGACCGGTCGCAATTCACGCAGGGGCACTGAAAGCTTCCTTCTCAATGTCTGCGTATGGAACGGCATGCCACGCACCTTTGTTCCATGCTCCAACGGCCCAAGGTGCTTATCGGACGGCTCGAGTACATCGCGCTGCCCGGTCTCGGCATCCCTCGCGTGCAGGCCAAGATCGACACGGGAGCCTACCGCAGCGCCCTCCACTACCAACGCATTCGCACACGGACCGTCGGCGGAGAAAAACAGCTCGTGGTCTCCTTTCAGATGGGTGGCCTGCGCAAGACCAAGGTGTTCAAGCACTTCAAACGGGTGACGGTGAAGAGCAGCACCGGGCAACGGACCCGCCGCTACCTGATCGCCACCACCGTGCGGCTGAACGGTCATCGCGTACGCACGCAGTTCACGTTGTTCGACCGCAGTGACATGAAGTACCAGGTGCTTCTGGGAAGAAAGTTCCTGCGGGGAAGGTTCCTTGTGGACGTGACGGGAAGGGACCTATTGGGTTAGGTCGACGGCAGCACGCACCGGGGAGCGATCCGACCGGAGCGTGCCTCTTCACCTCAGCGCTTCGTGGCAGCGCTGTCCTCCTGGGCACTTTTCCTCTCGGCCGGGGTCAAGGCCTGGACCCAGTCCTCTGCATACGGCGCAAGACCAGGACCATTGAACACCTGGTCGACCGACAGGTCCTTGTCAAGGTAGTCACGCCAGGTGTGGAATGCGGGATGGTGGCGGTCCTTCAGGACGATCAATGCGGTGTTGACGCCGGACTTCACCGCGATGGGGACACCGCCACCAAGGTCGGCCCAATGTCCGCCGAGCAGCAGGCCGGGGACAGGCGTGCGGTAGTGTGCGATACCGGCCTTGAAATTGGCCTTGCCGGGCTTCGCACCCATCATGCTGCCATCGCGATTGCCGGTGTATCGCCAGTGCGTGATCGGCGTGGCGACATCGCACCAAATGATATGGCTGCGCAGACCCGGGGCGAGCGCCTCTTCCACCCGATCGATCAGGATGTCGGCCACCTCCTTCTTGAGCTGCTCATAGCGTTCACCGCGCACGATCCCTCCCCCGGCGTCCCTCTCCGTGCCCCATTCGGCGTTGTGTGCGAACCGGGCCGGTATGTACAATGTGAGGGTACCCATCCCCGGCGGTGCCATGCTCTTGTCACGCAAACTGGGCGCAAGTATGCTGATGCCCGCCTGGCGCGGATCCGGGCCACCATGCGCCTCGCGAGGAACGTCGTCGCGATGGAGGTAGATCAGCTCCTCGTTGAAGCCAAGGTCCTCGGCCGGCACGTCCAGTCCGAGCGAGACCGTGACGGATGAACTGTACAACTCGGCGTTGCGCAGCTTGCACTTGAGCTTCTCCGGCACCACGTCCGGCGGGAGCATGCGCTCGTAGAGCGTTTCCACGTCACAGGCGGCGATCACCTGGTCCGCGCGGACCGCGACCCGCTCACCATGATGCTCGACCATGACCCCGAGGCAGCGACCGCCATCCAGTAGTATTCGGTCGACCCGGTTGCGATAATGGATGCACCCCCCGAGGCAGGTGATCACATGCGCCAGCCATTCCGGAAAGACCTGACTACCTCCTCTCGGCGGGCTTTGGTAGTCCCCGAAATAGGCCCAACCGATCGGCACAAGACAGGCCAGAAGCTCCTGTTCGCTGCTGAACAGCTTGTGCAGGCCGGGGTCCTTGAAATAGCGATCGAGCCCCTTCTTCACGCCGGCATCACCCTGATACCCCAAGTGCTTGATGAACGGCAGGGCGAACCGCAGACGCCTCAGGTTGAAGGCCATACGTTCCAGCGGCCCCATGGTCTCCTGTGTGCGGATCAATCCGGCGGACCTGTCGAAGGAACGGCCCAGTGCCCTGGCATCGCGAAAGAACCGTTCGATCCCCTTCCTTTCGTGCGGGAAATCCGCGATGAGCCTCGCCTTCAACACCTCTGGATCGTTGGTGAGGAGTTCATCGATGGTCCCTCCCTTCCAGCGCCGGATGCGTGTTTGGGGCCGGGCCCGGGGATGATCACGGCCGATCAGGTCGAAGACCCGCGTGACATATCCGCGCGGTCCGCACTGGTTCAGCCAATGGATCGCACTGTCGAAGCGAAAGTCCTTGCGGCGGAATCCGGCCAGGTAGCCTCCGGGGCGTGCATCCATTTCGAGCACGCACACCTTCATCCCCGCCCGCGCTAGGATCGCAGCAGAGGTGAGGCCACTGATCCCCGCCCCGATGACGATGACGTCGAACGGTCCTCCAGGCTGCGCCAAGCGTGACATGGGCACAAAGTTCGGTCGTCCGCTCACGGCATCATCCGGAAAGACCGGTGCGATCGCCGACCCGGGGCAGGAACCGAGGTACCCGGCGGCGATATTCCTCATATCCCGCGTATTTCCCAGTGGAGATCCTTTCACCGAAGTCGGAACTTCCCTGGAATAGCAGGACCAGGAGAAGGACGCCACAAAGGCTCCAGTTCATCGGCCGGCCGGTGGCCAGCACACCGAATCCATAGAAAATGGTCCATTGGACCTGCTCGGCCGCATAGTTCGGGTGCCGCACGTAGGACCAGAGCCCGTCGTGAACGAACCCCAGCGCATAGCGGCCATCGAGCCGTTCCCCTACCGTTAAGCGACGATGCTTCTCCTTCTGGAATTCCCACTGCTGCTGGTCCGCGATGGTCTCGATCGAAAGAAAGGCAAGGAACAACGTCGCCAGCAGGATATCCCCTGCACCGAGGTTACCCGGGGCGCCCACCACCAGGAGCATGGGCAGGGTGAACAGAAGCACCAGACCCAATTGATAGAACGAGATGAAGAACAGATCGAACAACGTCCATGCCCACGGCCGCGAAAGGTTCGGATCACGTCGCAGGACGCCCCATCGATGGTCCTCTTCACCTGCCCAGAACCGCCAACTATAACCTCCGCGTCGACCAAAATTGTAGGTCAGTCGAATTCCCCATAGCGTGACCAGGCCGGCCATCAACAGCGCTCTTGGGGTATATCCCGCCGCATCCGCCATGACCCAGACATGGAGCACGGGTAGAATGCTCCAAAGCTTGTCCACCTGGCTGCAATTGCCAGTCGCTTGCGAAACGGCGAAGGTCAAGGCCGAGAAGGTCAGGTAGATCGCCATCAGCGTGCGCAGGGTGCTCCACTGCAGGTCGGTCAAGGGCGCATCCATCAGGTAGGAGACCAATGGAACAACGACCAGGGTGACCAAGAGCAGGACGATCGTGCGGCGCATGGATGCGAATAAAAGAAGCGGAGCATTACCAATGTAGCTTGGCGGCATGTGGCGGGGAGCCTTCCTTACCGTATCGTGCCTGCTGGCAATGGTATCCGTCCATGCACAAAGCGACATGCGCGAGGTGAAGGATTTCGGCCCTGACCCGGGGAACCTGCGGATGTTCGTGCACGCGCCGCGACAGGCGTTGGACGGGAACGGAAAAAGGCCGCTCATCGTCGTACTGCATGGTTGCACACAGAAGGCCAGGCGCATCGCGCGATTGAGCGGTTGGAACGAACTGGCCGACCGGCTTGACTGCTACATTTTGTACGCCCAGCAACGCCCGATCAACAACTCGTTGCGTTGCTTCGATTGGTTCCGCGAGGACGACATCCGGCCCGGTGAGGGCGAGACCGGATCGATCACGAACATGGTGCGGTATGCACTGGCCGAGCTACCTGTGGACCCGGACAGTGTGTTCCTCTATGGCGTGTCCTCCGGCGGTGCCCTCTGTTCGGCGCTCATGGCCTGCGAACCGGACCTGTTCAAGGGCGTGGCCATCTTCGCGGGCGGCCCCTATCGCGCCGCGGACAATACGCTCAACGCGCGGATGGTGATCCGTGACCCGAAGGAACTGACACCTTCGCAATGGGGCGATCTGGTCCGGGCCGTTCACCCCGGCAGGACCGCCCCCTATCCGCACCTGATCGTGATGCACGGAACGGAGGACGGTGTGGTGAACATCGGTCATGGCATGGCCTTGGTGGCGCAATGGACCAACGTGGCCGGAGCGGACACCGTGCCTGAGACAGTGGATCGCGCTTTCCAAGGGCTTTCCGCCGTGCGTCGCACCCGGTATGATGACCCGGACGGGCACACCGCGGTCATTTTCTACAGGATCGAAGGCCTGGGTCATCAGCTACCCGTGCATCCTGGCGATGGACCGCAGGATGGTGGGCGAACGAGCTGGGTGAGCCGGGATGTGGGCTTTCATTCCACCTACGTGGTGGCGCAGGAGTTCGGGCTGTTGCCCGGAACGGTCAGACGTGCCGTTCGATGAACTTGACGATCTCGCCGGCAATGTCGTGGCCGGTGGCCCCTTCGATACCCTCCAGGCCGGGGCTCGAGTTCACCTCGATCACCAACGGTCCGCGGTCGCTCTGGAGCATGTCCACCCCGGCCACGTGAAGCCCTAGTGCCTTGGCGGCCTTGATGGCGGCCACCTCCTCGTCGCGGCTCAGTTCGATCAGTTCGGCCGTGCCTCCCCGATGGAGGTTGCTACGGAACTCACCCTCACGGCCGGTGCGTTTCATGGCCCCGACGATGCGGCCATCCACCACGAACGCGCGCACATCGATGCCCTTGCTCTCCCGGATGAACTCCTGGACGATGACGCGTGCCTTCAGGCTGTTGAACGCTTCGATCACCGCAATGGCCGCCTTCTTCGTCTCGGCCAGCACCACGCCCAGCCCCTGCGTACCCTCGAGCAATTTGATGATGCACGGCGCACCTCCCACGCTGTCCACCACGGTGGCCACATCCTTGCTGTAGTTCGTGAAAACGGTCTTGGGCATGTCCACTCCCGCGCGGCTGAGTATCTGGAGGCTCCGCAACTTGTCGCGACTCCGCACCAACGCCTGGCTCTCGGTGGTGGTGAACACCTTCATCATCTCGAACTGGCGGACGACGGCCGTGCCATAGAAGGTGACGGATGCCCCGATACGGGGGATGATCGCATCGACATCCGTCACCACCTCGCCATTGTAGATGACCTCAGGTCGGCGTTTTTGGATCACGATGTCGCATTTGACATGGTTGATCACCCGGACATCATGGCCGCGCTTCTCACAGGCCTCCACCAGGCGCTTCGTGCTGTAGAGCTTCGTATCGCGGGAAAGGACGACGATGTTCATCGTACCGAAAAGGGGCTCAAAACTAATGGGCGAAGGGAAGTACCGGAGGCCGGGCCTTCAGGGTATCTGTTCGTTCAGGAAGCTCGTCGGCACGGAACCACCGATGTTCACGAGGATGGGATCCCGATCGTTCCCTGCACCCGTGTATTTGACCACACCGTTCATGGTGACATCCTCGGGCAGATAACCATTGACCGAATTCGTCGGGATGAGCCCCCCTACGACCACCAGGATCGGATCCCGGTCATTGGCCGCCCCCGTGTACTTCAAGCTGCTGTTGCCGTTGGTGTTGCCCGCCCACAACAGGGCCTTGGCGCCGTTGATCGTCCGCGCATTGGTCCCGTATGTCGCGGTGGCTGGCAGGCTCAGATCGACCACGGTGGTCAGATAACCCAAGGATACAGGCATTGCGGTCATCACGCCCAGATGGTTCCGATGGCGCAGCACGATACGGTAGTTGCCCTCCGGTGCCGCGAACCGCACCGGAGAAGTGCCATCGACGTCCACCACGTCACCGTCGCGTTGCAACAATGCGGCCCGATCACAAACGACGAGTGTGGGATCGACCGCATCACGAAGCTCCACCACCACCCAATCCACGATGGCGTCCGGACCGGTGACCGTCAGGACGTCCGGCGTCGTCGTCTCCCCCCCGCCTTCGCACGTGAAGACATATCCGGCCGCGGTGTAAGGCTCGTTCAACGGGATCAGGCCCTGTGCCCGCAGGTCGTCCCGCATCAAGCCCGAATTGCCATCGTACGCACCTTGAAGGAGCATCCGTGGACTGACCAGTACACCATCGAAAACCGCGATATCGTCCACATAAAGGTTTTGGCCTCCGGTGGTCTGCAACCGCAGATCGAGCAGGGCCACGTGGCCGATCAGGCTATCCAGCCGGACCCAGGTCGTGGTCCAGTCCGCACAACTTGCCGGGGACCACGCCGTTCCGCTCACGTAGCCTCCTCCATTGGTCGCCAGGTCCGCTCCGGAAGCCTGAAAGACGTTCTCGAACACCTGATAGTCGCAACTCCGCGCAATGATATCCAGCGTCTCGGTGACCGTCGCACTCTCCTGTGCGTAGGCATGGCGGAATCGGAGGTAGGGCCAATGCGCGCCGGTCAGGTCGATGCGGGGCGAGACCAGCTCGGGCATGGCGAAAGTCCCACTGAACGCGTGCGCATTCACGTAGGCCACGGTCGGCAGGTTGCAACTGGCGAAAGCGTCGGCCGACCAGGCCAATGAACCGCCTTGCCCACCACCGTAGGTCGTGTTCGTCCAATCCACCGGTGGGAAGAAGCCCACCTCGAAACCTTCCTCGTAGGGGATCGCCAGCCCGCCCTCCACACCGATGGCCGCCACCAATGAGAGGGTGTCGGTGGTGACGCCATCGCCCACGACCAGGCGGACATCAAAATTCCCTGGCGCACCATACACGACAGGAGGCGGTGCCTGTCCGCTATATGTTGCCGGCCCCCCCCCTTGGAACTCCCAATCCCAGGACGTCGGGAGCCCGGTCGACGCATCGGTGAATTGCACACTGGACCCCGCGCAGATGGGATCCGGCGAAAAAGTGAAGTCGGCATTGAGCGCCGCGTTCACCGAGAATCGCCCCACGGCGGACAAGATGCCGGCGTAGCCGCTGGACACACTGCCGTTGCCTCGACCCAGGACCCACGCATAGTCACCATTGACCAGGGAAAGCTCCAGGGTGTCACTGGTTCCCACATATCCGCAATACACCCGCTGGTCCGTGTTCCGGTCGAAGACCTGCGCATATCCCGTCACACCGGGTGGAAGAATGGCCGGGGACCAGCGCAGCACGAAGGGAACGCTGCTGATGATGCTGTCGTTCACCGGTGCGGTGAGCTGCGGTTCCGAAAGGCCCGCCCCCCAACCCAAGTGCCCGGGCGTGTGCATGCACAAGTTCCAGTGGCGGGTGGCGCCCGACCCGGTGTAGCTGTTGTCCACCATGACGCATGCTGCGGCGCCATTGCAAGTGCTGCCGTGGTAGTTCTGGTTAGGCGCGCCATTGAACGAACGGCCACAATTGCTCGTGGACGATGAACTGTACTCGTCGAACGCATGGAAGATATGCCCGGTCTCATGACCGTAGACCCGGTTGATCTGGCCCGTGCTCCAACCGTTGGCCTTGTATAGGATCTGGGTATAGGGCCCTCCGAGATAGGCGTAGCCGATCTTCCCATCCGTCATCTGGTTCGGAGCGCCCTGTGCCGGAGGGTTGTAGGCAATGAAACAGCTGTATGCGTGATCGGTGCCCAGGGCGGCGCGGCGATCCACGTGGAACGCATTGAGCCGCGACGAGGCGCTGGATGTCGCATAGCCCAGGTGTGCCATGCAAGCCTCGATCCACAGATGATCGTCGTAACTGGGATGCTGGATCGGTTCGTACCCCTGGACAGGAACACCGCCGGAAGGAGTATACCAGTCCATCACGGCCGTGACGTTGGCCCCGTAGAGCGAGGCGGTGTAGGACCAGATCGACCACGCATCGATGAGCTGGAGTTGCACGTCATCAATGGCGCTTTGTGTCCAGGTGTATTGGTCCGGATCGATGGTGCCATCGCTCTCGGTGAAGAACACGCACGCGGCCACCGTCCCGGCCATACGTTCACTGTTCTGGCCCGTGCCACAGGTCCAGTTCAATACCGGACCGGAACCTCCTCCCCTTGCCGGATACGTGCCCGAGACACCCCCATCCGCGGGTTCGCGATCGGGCTCCGGATGTGCGGACCAATCCATGGTGGCGGATGCGGACGGGCCTTCCAAATCCCCATTCAACAATTCATTCAACCACAATACTGCAATATGCTGTTCTTTAGTTAGTTGATCTAAATAATTATCTGGAACGTATCCCGTCCATACCAGAAGTCCGGTGGACCGTTCGAAGGGCTCCACGGCCTGCATGTCGGGGAAGGTCCCGATGAATGCACCGGGCCCCGCGACAACGGCCACGTGCATACCCTGCTCGCGAAGGCGGTCCAAGCGCTGGACACTGGTGGCCAGGTCGTGATCATCGGCCAGGACCACGGCCGGGACCTGCCCGAGCACATCGCCGCCGGCTCTGGCGGTAAGCAGCACGGAAAAAAGGAGATGACGCAAGGTCATAGGCAAAAGTAGGGGGATCCCTTCCCGTGGACCGCGGAGAGGCGGGTATTTTTGGCCTCCGCATGCGTCCGACCCGCATCCTTCGGGATCCGCTCCTGGCCATCACGCTGATCGCCTTGGTGCCACGCTTGCTGGCCGCCCTGTTCTCGGGCGGGTATTTCGCCCAGGACGACCACTTCCTCGTGATCGAATCTGCCGCGAGCTGGGCCGATGGATCGGACTACAACAACTGGCTGCCGTGGCACCAAACGGGGACCCCCACCCCCAGCGGCCATAGCATGGTCTACCCTGGTCTGCATTTCCTTTTGTTCAAGCTCTTTCACCTTCTCGGCCTGCACGATCCGGAAGGGGCCATGATCGTCATCCGCCTGCTCCATGCCCTGTGGAGCCTTGTGGTCGTTCGGACCGGCTACCGCATCGCCGCTGAACTTGGAGGCGCGGAGATCGCCTGGCGCATCGGCCTGCTCCTCGCGCTCTTCTACTTCATGCCGTTCCTGGCCGTCCGCAACCTGGTCGAGGTGGCCTGCATCCCCTTCCTGATGTTGGGAGTGCGCTCACTGATGCGGCAGGATGGCACACCCTGGCGAAGCGCCCTGGTCGCGGGCATCTGGCTGGGACTTGCGATGAACGTGCGCTTCCAAACGATGCTCTTCGCCGCAGGGGCGGGTAGCGGTCTTCTGTTGGAGCGACGTTGGCGTGAGGTGGTACCGTTCGCACTGGGCGTTGCACTCCCGATCGTGCTGCTGCAAGGGGGGATCGACCTTTTCATCTGGGGCAGGCCGTTCGCAGAGATAGGTGAGTACGTCCGGTACAACGCCGCGAATGCAACGACCTACTTCGACCAGCCCTGGTACAATTACCTGCTGGTCCTTGCAGGCATCTTTCTCTTCATCGGACCGTTCGTCCTCTTCGGATATTTCCGTCGCTGGCGCCCGCTGGTGCCCTGGCTCGCCGTGTTCGCCTTCCTGGCCTTCCACAGCTGGCATCCGAACAAGCAGGAGCGGTTCATCCTTCCGATCGTGCCGCTCGTGCTCGTCCTGGGGTCCACCGCCTGGGAGCGATGGAGGACCGCCTCCGAATGGTGGTCAAGGCGTGCCGTCCTCTGGCGTTGGATCATGGGCGCGACCTGGGCGCTGAACGTGCTCCTGCTGGTGGTGCTCACATTCACGTATAGCAAACGTGGTCGTGTGGAAGCCATGAAGATGCTGGGCGGACTGCCTGAAGTGCATGGCTATATCGAGGAGGACAGCGCGGAAGGTGAGGCTCCGCTCCTACCGCTCTACTACATGGGCCGATGGGATATCGGCCAGGCCTGGGTCACCGACACGACCACGGACCTGTGTGCCTTGCGTGCGGGGTTCATACCTGCCGTACGACCGAACTACGTCCTGTTCATCGGAGAGGAGGACCTCAACGGAAGAATGGCCCGCGTGCAACGGCAGTTGGGCCCGCTCCGGGTCGAGGGCGAGGCACGCCCAAGCCTGGTGGACCGTGTGGTGCATTGGCTCAATCCGGTGAACCGGAACGAAACGATCGTGGTCACGCGATTGGAGCGGCCGTGAGCAGTGGCCCTGGTCCATGATCCGGAGCGGTTTCGAAGGCGGCTTCGCATGCGGGTAATTTCGCGGGCCGATGGACTACGATCTCTCTCCGCTGCTCACCTCCCAGGGGCTGATCGCCCTGCTCACGCTGACCGTGCTGGAGATCGTCCTGGGTATCGACAACATCATCTTCATTTCGATCCTGGCGGGTGAGCTTCCCGAAGGCCAGCAGGCCAAGGCCCGTAGACTGGGGCTTTCACTGGCCATGATCACACGCATCCTGCTGTTGCTCTCCCTCAGTTGGATCATGGGGCTCACAGCGACGTTGTTCCCGGTCCTCGGTCACGATGTGAGCGGCAGGGACCTGGTGCTCCTGTTCGGTGGCTTGTTCCTGATCTACAAGGCCACGCGCGAGATCCACACGAAAGTGGAAGGCGGGGAACATCCCTCGCGAACGTCCCGAAAGGGCGCTTCCTTTTCCGGTGCCATCCTGCAGATCCTCGTGCTGGACCTTGTGTTCAGCCTTGATTCCGTGATCACCGCCGTTGGCATGGTGGAGCACGTGCTCATCATGATCATCGCCGTGGTGGTGGCCGTGCTGATCATGCTGTGGGCATCAGGACCGATCGGTCGTTTCGTGATGAGGCATCCGACGGTCAAGGTGCTTGCGCTGGCATTCCTGGTGCTCATCGGGGTCTCGCTCCTGGTGGAAGGGACCGGCGGTCACATCGACAAGGGCTACATCTATTTCGCCATGGGGTTCAGCGTACTGGTGGAGGCCCTGAACCTGCGCATGCGGCGGGAACGGGGCCGCCATCCGGACGATCAGGGCAGCTGAGCCGAACGGGTGGCCGTGGGCGTTGTGCCACCGATCACCGTCAGGATGATGTCCCGATCATTGCTGGTGCCGGCATAGCGAACGACCCCGTCCATGTTCAGGTCCTCCAGGTAGTAACCGTTGACCGTGGCCGTGGGTACGGCACCTCCCACGCGTGTCAGGATCGGGTCGCGATCGTTCGTGGTCCCGGAATATTTGATGTGCCGGTCACGGGTGACATCCCCGCTGACCATCACACGTCGCCCGTTGATGCCGTCCGTGGCCAAGGTGCCTCCGTTCAAGGGGACCGATCCATCCGTCAGGTCGATCAGAACAGCGCTGGCCGAGAGCGGCTGCGGGTCCTGCGTCATGATCCCAAGGTGGTTCCGGTGATGCACACCGATGTAATAATCGTCAACGGGCATCGGGAACGGAACGTCGCTGGATCCGTCCACGTCCACGATGGAACCATTGCGAAGGAGGAGAGCGCTGCGCGTGGCGAGCACCTGGGAGGCGTCGTTCTTGTTCCGCAATTCCAGCACCACCCAATCGACCACCGATGCAGTGCCGGACGCATTGAGCACGCCCTGGGTCGTACTCTCCCCGCCGCCGCCTACGTGCGGGTATCCGATCCCGGTGTAAGGCTCCGCAAGGGGCACGAGCCCGCTGCTGCGGAGGGTTCCGTTCATCAGGTTGTTGTTGCTGTTGTACGGCCCCTCCAGAAAGACCTTCAGGCGGACCAGCACTTCGGGATTGCTGGACATGTAGGGGTCGTACCCGTCCAATGCGGTGGTGGAGTTGGCCGGGTCCAGCCAGTCGCGCAGGCGCGTTGATGCGGAAGAGCCATCCCAGCTTTCACTGAACTTCGGACACCCCGTATACACGGAGGATGCGTTCGCACAGGTCTGCGAACCGTCGTACATGTGGCCGATCACACGCTTGTTCTGGTCGAACATGGGCGATCCGCTGCTCACCGGTTCAACGATGCCGCTGTCCCAGAAGCTCTTCCAGCACTTGACCGTTTCAGGCGCACCGGAGTAAGGCACCACCGTGTAGCTCGTCGCCGGCTGATAGTCGAAAGTGATCTTCTTGACATCGTACAGCGGATGGTGGATCACCGTTTCGGTCTGTGGCACGGACCCGCTGTGGTCCCAGCCATTGTAGTAGGGGCCATAGCTCTGCGGAGGAGTGCTGTTCAGTTCCAACAGTACGAAATCGTCGAAGTAGTAATTGGACTTCAGTGTGGCCCCGGAGATCGTCTGGTTCGTCGGGCCACTGCTGCCCACGCAGGACGGCGATTCGTAGTTGAAGTAGAAGACCCATTGGCTCGTCGTGGCCACGTAGCAATGGTTCGCCATGTAGAAGTACGGTGTACCGTCCTGCAGGGTGTTGTTGATCAAGGTGCCGGTGCATCCGTCCCCGTCCGGTCGCAGGAACATGGCCACCCCGCGTTTCTGGTCCTGCCAATCGGAGGCGATGGGGCAGGTCACATTGTTGTGGCACGCGGCGCTCTGGTAGCCCGGGTCATAGTCGCGCAGGTAGCCCTGCTCACCAAAACGGAAGATATCACGGAACCCATGGGTGATGCTGGCCACATGCAAATGGCTGACGCCCTGGGGCGGGTCGGGCTCCACCAGCTCGATCACCACGGCATCGCCTGGCACGACAGCGGTGGCAAGGGACCCGTCCGGCTGCGCGTTCGCGGCCGTGAAACCACCGATGAAGTAGTTGCGGTCCGTATCATAGAGATACACACGCGCGCTCGGTGCGAGTTGAAAGACGTCGAACTGCACGCTCAACATCACCGCACCCGGACTCCGCATCACCATGCGGCAGACCTTTCGCTGATCATCCGTCGTGGTCCAGGTCCCCTGGGCGGGCACATCCACGCTCGTAAAGCGCTGCACGCCATAACGCTCCCCACCGGGCATGCTGCTCACTGCGGTCTGCAACAATACCTCCCTGTCGAGACCGACGAACCGGTCCTCCGACCAACCGCGCATGTCGAGCGGTCCACCCCAGGCGATCGGTCGACCACCATGGGCGACCTGGGCCTCCGCCGCGGGGACCGCGAGCAGAAAAAGAAGGAAGTGGGGCAGCCGCATCGGAACAGTATTGATCAAAGGTAGGGCATTGCTGATGATCATTCGACTGGATACCAAGCACCTACGCGAAGTGGAACAAGCAGTCCCGCTCACCTTCCGGTGATCACGAATTCGGTCCGGCGGTTCTCTGCACGACCGGCTTCATCGTCATTGCTGGCGATGGGTTTCGTCGGGCCGTAGCCTTTGAAGGCCAGCCTTCCGCCAGCAATGCCATGCTCCTGCAGGTATTGCATCACGGTGAACGCACGGTCATTGCTCAGGGCCATATTGTCCTCCGGCTTGCCCACGCTGTCGGTATGCCCCTCGATCCGGATACGTACCGTGGGATTCTCCTTCAAAAAGCCGATCAACTGGTCCAGGATCAGCTCCGACGCTTCGGTGATCTCAGCGGAATTCGTGGCGTACTTGATGTCGTTCACCTTGTAGCTCCTGCCCACTTCGATCTTCTGTACCAGCATGTCGGCCTCCACGCTGCCCCCCCGCGCGGTATCCTCCACCGAGAAGGCCTTGGTGTCGAACACATGGTCCTTTGCCTTCACGGTCATCACCACGTCGTTGCCGGGCTTCAGGTTCACCACGGTAGCATAGCGACCGTCGGCCCCCACGTTGATCACCTCGGTCTTGCGCGTATCCATGTAAGTGATCTCCACCTGGGCGTCCTTCACGACGTCACCCTTCTCGTCGCGCACGTCGCCCTTCACCACCAGGATATCCTCCGGCCTTGCGTCCTTGGGCAGCGGGAAGGTGTAGATGTCCAGGCCTCCCTTGCCGCGGAACCGGCTGCTGGCGAACATCGCCGTGTGGCCGTCGGCGCTCACGATCAGACCGTGATCGTCCTGTTCGGTGTTGATCGGATGGCCGATGTTCACCGGCTTGCCCCAGGTGCCGTCGTCCTGCAGGCGACTGTAGAAGATGTCGTATCCGCCGATGCTGCGGTGCCCCTTCGGATCGGCGCCCTGCGTGGGCCGCGCGGCGAAGTAGAGCGTGTGGCTGTCACTGTGCAGAAAGGGGGCCTTCTCGTCACCGTCGGTATCGATCGGGCCGGGAACGGGTCTCGCGGGGCTCCACTCCCCCTTGTCGTCCCGCGTGCTGGAGTAGATGTCGGTTCCCCGGCTGTCGCGGCGCACCGTGGCGAAGTAGAGCGTGCGCCCATCGGCGCTCAGGGTGGGCTGGCTTTCCCATCCGTCCGGCGTGTTGATGTTCGGGCCCAGGTCCTCCAGGCCGGTCCACTCCCATACCTGCCGGCCCGTGGCGAAGTCCATGTGGTTGTCAAAGTGGCTCCGGTAGATATCGCAGTTGTTGTAACCGCCACCGACCGGTTTGCACACAGTGACGAACATCTCCTTGTTGTTCAGGCTGATGGTCACGCCGCCATAGTTGTCACCCAGGTTGAAGGGATCGGGCAGCGCCGTGCCACCGTCGTATCCGTCACCGGCCTTTTCCCGTCGGCTTTCGGTGAGTTCCTCCACATCCTTCGCCACGATGTCGCCCTTCGCCTGATACTTGCTCTTGCGGGTGAAGAACAGCAGGTCGTTGTCCGGACTGAGCATGGGGAGGTATTCATCCGCCGCGGTGCTCACGTTCGCCAGCACGACCGGATCGAAGGGGCCGGCGCGTTTGTAGAAGTCGACATAGAACTGCAGCTCGGGCAGGATCTCCTCCACGTCGGCGGTCTTCTTGTCGATGTCCTTGCTCATGCGCGTGGGATCGTCCGTGGGGAAATGCAGGAACTCCTGGAAGGCGACGGCAGCCTCCTTGTATTTGCCTTCCCCGTAGTACATGGCACCCAGCGTGTAGGGCACGTCGCTGTGGTAGTGCGGGCAGATGCGTTGCAGATGATCGAAATAGCCGATGGATGCGTCAGATCCGGCCCCCGTCGACTTCGCGCGCTCGTAGGCCGACCGCCCGAGCCGGAACAGGCACTCCGCGCATTCCGGATCGATCTCCTGCGTCTCCTTGAGCTTGCGATGCCGCTCGGCGGGATCCTTCTGTTTTTCGGCATCGGCCAGCAGCTTCACGATCTTCTTGTCGGTCGGCGGATCGCATGGACCCGGCGCGGCATCGTCCTGTGCGGATGCCTGGAACGTCACCAACACAGCGAACAGTACGAATGGAACAGGTGAACGCCAACGGCCTATCCTTCGTTGTCGACCCGATGGGTCGATGCTACGGGTACGGTCGGTATGCGACGTCCAACGACCCAGATCCATACTATTTGATGGTGGTGTTCGTCTCCTCGGCCTTCTTGATCAAGGCATCGCCTTGCTGCTGGGCGCCCTTCAGCACATTGTCGGCCTGCTTGTCGGCCGCATCGATGGCCTTCTGGAACTGCTTGTCCGCCTCCTTCTTGGCGGCGTCGGCGGCCAGCTTGGCGGCGGCCTTCGCGAAGGGGTCCTTGGCATCGGTGACCAGCTTGTCCGCCGCGGCATAGGCCTGTGCCTTCACCTGATCGGCGCTGGTGCGGGCCTGGTCGCGGATGTTCTGCGCCTGCTTTTCGGCCTCGGCCATCAGCTTCGCGGCCTCTTCGCGGGCCCTGGCGATGGCCTCCTCCTTGGCCTTGTCGATCTGCTCGTTCAACTCCTGCTTCACCTCCTCCTTCACCGTCTGCATCAGGTTCCCCCCACCCTGTCCCCCGCCGAACACCGGCTTCACGATGGGCTTCTCGATGGTTCCGGTGATCTTGGCCTGCACGTCGATCTCGGCCGGCGCCTGGAAGTTGCTTCCCAATGCCTGGTTCGCCTGCCCGAGCAGACCGGCCACGAACTGGTTGGCCTGCGCGCCGAAGATGTCCGTGGGCACCTTCGCTTTCATGTCGTAGTCGATCGCCTGGTCCGCGAAGGCGGTGCTGCCGCCCACGTTGGCCTTCACCCGATCGATCTTCACATCGAACGGCTTGGTGATCATCTTGCCATCCCGGAACTCGTAGCTGAAGTTGACGTCCTGCAGCGTGGTGTTCTCGATCCCCTGCACCTTCAGGGCCTTGGCGATGTCGACCAGCGGTTGGAAGCCGTCCACGCGCACGCTCTTGGTCCTCAGCGTTCCCTGGCCGGTCAGGCTGTTGAGGTCCATGTCCATGTGCTGGTCCAGTTTCGCGCGCATGGTGAGCGTGGTGCTGTACCGGCCCTTGCACGTCTTGGCGATCGGCGCCACCTTCTGGATGGTCTCCACGTACTTCACGGTGCTCTCGATGTCCATGTCGCGGATGTCGTATCGAAGGTCAACAAGCGGGTGTGCTGCGTCTTTCGTGTCATAGCCGCCGTCCAGCCCTACCTGGCCTTGGAACAGGCCGAAGGACATGCCGTTCAGATCGGCACGTTGATCATGCACGTGCACATTGCCGCGGAGGTCCGTCAGGGCGAGGTCGTCGTAGAGCACTTGTCCGGCGCTGGCGTTCAACTTGAAGTCGATGTGCTTCGGCACCTCGATCACCGAGAGGCCCGAAGTGTCCGCTGCCTGGCTGGAGCTCGCTCCTTCCCCGCCGTTGTCGGCCATCAGCTCGTTCAGGTCGAACTTGTTGCTGCTGATGGTGAAGGTGCCGGTGAGCGTGCTGTCCTGCAACCACCACTGCAGGTAGTTGTCGAACCGGCCGCTGGCGTGCAGGTCGCTGCCACCCACCGTGCCATCGAACCCGCCGAGCGCGAGATAGCGCGGGCTCAGTGCGAGGTCCATGTTGGTGATGCCGATCGCATACGGCAACGAGTCGCTCCGATAGATCATGCCCTGCAGCTTCACCTGGCCCTCGGCGGTGAACTTGTCGTAGTGCTGTGCCTCGATGTCGCTCATGCGTCCCTTCACCTTGGCGTCGGCGCTGAAAGTGCCCTGCAGATCGTCGCCCTTCTCCATCGGCACGATGTCCTTCAATCCGCCGAGGTCCACGCGGGCCTTCACCTGGGTGTCGATGTCGGGATCGCTGATCGGCGTGGTGAGGTGGAGGCGGGCATCGACCGGGTTGCCGCCCAGCGTCATGGCGAATCGGGGCACGTCGACCACCATTCCGTCGAGGTCCTTCCCCTGCGGGCTGGTGATCGCGGCTTTCACCAGGATGTTCTCCACGCTCTTCGGCAGGTCGGGATACTTGAACCGACCGTTGTCCACGGCGATGTTCACACCGAAGCCGGGCATCTGTTCGTCGTTGTAGGTGCCCTTCACATAGCCATTGAAGGCCACGTTCCCGCTCATGTCCACGCCGTTGAGGTCCGTCGCGAATTCCGCCGGCACCAGGGAGAGCAGGGCCGCCAGGTCGTTGCGCTTCAGGTCCCACTTCAGGTCCAAGTCGATGTCGTCCTTGGGCATGGCCACCCAGCCGTCGAAGGCCAGCGCGAGCCGATTGATCGTGGCCTCGTTCTCCTTGAAGGTGAACTTCATGTTCGGCAGGTCCATGTCCAGGTCGGCCTTGATGTCGGCCGTGGCGTTCTTCAGGTAGCGCACGCCGTCGAAGACCACGTCCGCAGTGTCGGCGTGCGTGGTGGTGCTGAGGGTGAAGATGTCCTGCGTGAAATCGCCGGAGCCCTTGTGATCGAGGCCGGCAAGTAGCATGCGCATGGGCAAGGAGGCATCGTCATAGAGCACGCGACCGTCCTCGATCCAATAGTCGCGGAGAGCCACATGGAAACCGCTGGTGCTGTCCGCCGGCTCTTCCACTTCCGTCGGCTCGCTGGGCAGCGTGATGTCCCAGTTCGCCGTTCCATCCTCGAGCACCTTCGCATGGATTACGGGGCGTACCAATCCCACCTTCTTGATGTCGATCCGGTCACCGAACAAGCTCCAGATGTCAACGGTGAGGACCAGCTCGCCGATGTCGGCCAGGCAGATCCCCTCGAAGGGCGCCTTGTTGCACACCTTCACGTTCTCCACCTGCACGGTCAGGTCGGGGAAGCTCTTCAGCACGGTGATGTCCCAATCGCCCCATTCCACGGTGGCGTTGAGGTTGGCGTTGACCTGCTCCTTCACCATCGGCTCGATCCTGCCTTTCAGCGCGAACGGGAGGATGATGATGGCGGCGATCAACAGCAACAGGAGGATGGCCCCTGCGATCACGATCCGTTTGAACCATTTGCCCATGATGGAAGCGATGCTTTTCGGTGATGTGCGTTCCGCCCTGCAAAGATGATGCTGCGCCCAGGGATCGCTGCCCGGATGAACAGGGTCTTGCTGACAAGCGTGTGTACGATCCGGTCAGTTCGTCGGGGGAGCCTCCCGCGGAAAAACGGTCTCCCCCTGGCTGCTGGCCACCACCGTGCAGCACATGGCATCACCGGTGACGTTCACCACGGTGCGGCACATGTCCAGGATGCGGTCCACGGGCAGGATGATGGCGATCCAGGCGGGATCGAGCCCCAGGCCGCCCAGCACCACGATCAGCATGATCAAGCCCGCGCTGGGCACGGCCGCAGCGCCGATGCTGGCGAGCGTGGCGGTAAGCAGGATGCTCAACTGTTGCACCAGGGTGAGGTCCACCATGTGGTATTGCGCGAGGAAGATCACGGCCACGGCCTGGTAGAGACTGGTCCCGTCCATGTTCACCGTGGCGCCGATCGGGAGCACGAAACTGGTGGTGCCCCGGCTCACGCCGATGCGTTCCTCCACGCATTCCATGGTCACCGGCAGGGTGGCCGCGCTGCTGCTGGTGCTGAACGCCAGGAGCTGCGCCGGACTGATGGCGCGGAGGAACCGCATGAACACATTGCGGCGCAGCAGCAGCGACATCAGCGTGGGGTAGATCACGAACACCATCAGCGCCAGACCGATCACGGTGATCACGCTGTACCCGGCCAGCGACTTGAACAACTGCAGCGCCGCTCCGGGGTCGTCGCCTGCGATGCGCGAGACCGTGCCGGCCATCAGGGCGAAGACGAAATACGGCGCCGCGATCATCACCACGTCCACCATGCGCATGAACACCTCGTTCATCCCGTCGATGAAGGCGACCACCGGCGCGGCCTTCTCCTTCGCGATCATCAGCAGCACGATGCCGAAGAAGATGGCGAAGAAGATCACCTGGAGCATCAGGCTGTTGTTGAAGGAGAGGAAGATGTTGCTCGGCACGATCTCCACCAGGAAGCTCAGCGGGCCGCGTTCCCTGGTCCTGCCCGCCTGTCCGATGCGGTCGGCGATGGTGGGGTCGGGCACCGCCGTGCGGCGTACCTCGGCCACTTCCTGGACCAATTGCGCATTGGCGCTGTCGCAGCGCATGCAGCGGCCGTCGAGAGGCACGTCGATGTGCGCCGTTCCGTTCACCCACAGCTCGTAATCGATCCGGTTGCGCAGGCGCTGATCGGCATCGGCCAGCTTGCCCGGCTTGGTCAGGTTCACCAAGGTGAGGCCCAGGGCAACGGCCAGCACGGTGGTACCGAGGTAAAGCACGACCATCCGCAGGCCGGTCCGACCCAGTTTGGCCAGGTCGCTCAATCCGCTTACGCCGCTGATGATGCTGAAGAGCACCAGCGGCACGGCGATCAGCTTCAACAGGTTGATGAAGATGTCGCCGAACGGCGCCACCCAATCGAGCGTGAACCGGCTCCAGCCGAGCGTGCTGGAGACCAGCGCCCAGATCACACCGGCGATCAAGCCGAGCACGATGCGCACGGGCAGGGTCATGCCTTTCTTCTTCCTTCCTTCGGTCATAGGCGGGCGGTCCTTTGGCGGAGCCAGTGATCGGCGAGCACCAGGCAGGTCATGGCCTCCACGATGGGTACGGCGCGGGGCACCACGCAGGGGTCGTGCCGTCCCTTGCCTTCCAGGACCACGCTCCGGCCTTCGCGGTCCACCGTTCGTTGTTCCTTCATCAAAGTGCTCACGGGGCGGAAGGCCACGTCGAACACGATGTCCTTGCCGTTGCTGATACCGCCCTGGATCCCACCACTGTGGTTCGTGGAGGTCGTCACCCCTCCGGAGTCGTCCGTCACGAAAACATCGTTGTAGGTGGAGCCGCGCATGGCGGCCGCGGCGAACCCCTCCCCGAGTTGAAAGCCCTTCGCCGCATTGATGCCGAGCATCGCCCTGGCCAGGTCCGCATGCAGCTTGTCGAATACCGGCTCACCCAGCCCGGGCGGCATGCCCGAGACCACGCAGGTGATCCGACCACCGACGGTGTCGCCCTCCGCGCGCACCGTCTCAATGGCTTCCGTCATGCGTTTTGCGGTGACCGCATCCGGGCAGCGCACCGGCTCGTTCCAGGTGGCGGACAGGTCCAGGGCGTCGTACGCGGCCTCCAACCGCACCTCCCCCACCTGCGTCACGAACGCGTTCACCCGCATGCCCGCGGTGGCGATCAGCTGCCGCGCGATGGCGCCCGCCGCGACCCGAACGGTGGTCTCCCGCGCACTGGACCGCCCGCCTCCGCGGTGGTCGCGGACGCCGTATTTCTGCTCCCAGCTGCGGTCGGCATGTCCGGGACGAAAAGTGTCCTTCAGATGATCGTAGTCCCGGGGCCGTGCATCCTTGTTGGCGATCAACAGGGCGATGGGCGTGCCCAACGTGGTGCCATCCATCACGCCGCTGATCAGCTCCACGTGATCCGCCTCGTTCCGCGCGGTACCCAGGGGATTCCCACCCGGACGACGGCGGTCCATCTCGACTTGGATCGCCTCGCGGTCCAGCCGGAGAGCCGCCGGACAGCCATCGATCACGCCACCGATCCAGGGGTCGTGACTGGCGCCGAAGCTCGTGAGCCGGAAGATCTTGCCGAAGCTGTTGCCGGGCATGCGGCGAAGGTAGACGGATGTGCGGACGGGGCGTGCCGAACACCGCGGCTTGCCCTTTCGGGTCCGTTGGTGTGATCTTTGCGTTCCGTGCCGACCCTACGGCCGACCATGGACCTCATCGCGACCCGCGCACAACGCAAGGCCAAACGACCGCCCTTCCAGGGGCCGTTGCACCTGACCTATGCCACCAGCATGGATCCGCACGACGTGCGTGCCTGGAGCGGGACCGTGCATTTCATCGCCAAGTCACTGGAGGACCAGGGCGTGGACATGGACTACCTGGGCGAACTGCAGAAGGGGCGCGTGCTGCTCAACAAGGCGATCAATCGGATGTGGAACTGGTGGTCCCCCGGAAGCATCTATCCCGTGGAGCGCACGATCCAACTGGGTCAGCGCTTCGCCGAGCAGATCGGTGAGCATCTGGCGAACTCGGGCAGCCACGTGGTATTCTCCCCGAGCAGCATCCCGATCGCCCTGCTCGCGACCGACCGGCCCAAGGCGTTCTATACCGATGCCACTTTTTCGGGCATCCTCGAACTCTATCCGGAATTCCGGCGCTATCCGCGCCGCTACATCGAGGAGGGCCATTACCTCGAGCGCCAGGCGATCGCCACCAGCGAACTCTGCATCTACTCCAGCGAGTGGGCCGCCAACAGCGCGATCAAGGACTATGGTGCCTCACCGGACAAGGTGCGCGTGGTCCCCTTCGGCTCCAATCTCGACGATCACCCCAGCGCCAAGGAGGTGGAACGGTTCGCCAAGGCACGCAACGAGCGCCGGATCGAACTGCTTTTCCTGGGAGTGAGCTGGGAACGCAAGGGCGGGGACCTCGCCGTGCGCACGACCGAATTGTTGAACGCCCGCGGCATCCCCGCGCGCCTCACCGTGGTGGGCTGCGAACCCCCGGACGACATCCCACGTGACCAGATGGAGGTGCACACCTTCATCGCCAAGCGCACGCCCGCGGGACAACGGAAGCTAGCCTCCCTGATCGCCCGCTCGCATTTCCTATTGCTGCCCACGCGCGCGGACTGCACGCCGATCGTGTATTCGGAATGCAACGCGTTCGGCGTGCCCTGCATCACCACCGACGTCGGCGGCACGAGCAGTCCGGTGAAGGACGGCGTGAACGGCTTCACCCTGCCCCTCAAGGCGGACGCCTCCAAGTATGCGGACGTGATCGCGCGCACCATGCGGGATCGCGATGCCTACCTGGACCTCGTGCGCAGTTCGTTCGCGGAACACCACGGCCGATTGAACTGGCGCACCACCGGCGCCCGGCTGAAGGAACTGCTCCTCGGACTGGTCTGATCTGTCGCCCCGCCTAACTTGCCCGAATGAGCCAGGAAGCCCAGGTCCTCGCGGCCACGCTCGACCGCGCCCGAGGATACACCCGCTATCATTTGAAGCAACTCGAGGGCCGCGACCCGCACCACCGCTTCGTGATCAACGGTGTCGCGCTCAATTCGATGTACTGGATCGTTGCGCATCTGGCCTCCTCGGAGAACTTCCTGGTGTTGCGCGCCACCGGGGGGCCGATGCAACGCTTCAGCTGGGCCAAGCATTTCAACATGGGCACCGCGCCGCCCGATCCGAAGGAGCTCCCGCCGTTCGATGAGGTGCGTGCCATGTTCGATGACGTGCATGCGTGCAGCCTGGCGCACATCCGCACCCTCTCGGACGATCAGCTCGCGGAGCCCCATGCCGCCCGCATGCGGCTGGGTGGCACCGACCAGGTCCGCGACGTGCTGATGCACGCCATCCGGCACGAGGGGCTGCATTGCGGCCACCTCAGCTGGACCTGCCGCCTGCACGGCATCGCCACGATGTAGGGTTCAACCCCAGATCAGCCAGAAGGCCAGAATGCCGCCGAAGTAGCCCAGCGCCGCGGGGAAGGCGATCTTCCTGACGTACCAGATGAACTCGATGCCGAGGATGCCCATCGTGGCCACCCCGGCGGCCGAGCCGATGATGAGGATGCTGCCACCCGTTCCCGCGCAGAGCGCGAGCAGTTCCCAGAACGGACTGTCCGGGGGGAACTCGGTGAGGGGATACATGCCCATGCCCGCGGCCACCAGCGGAATGTTGTCCACGATGGCGCTGAGCACGCCGATCATGCCATTGATCGTGTAGATGCTGCCAAGGTGGGCGTTCAGGAAGCGCGAGGCGTCCTCCAGGTGTCCGGCCGTCTCCAGACCGGCCACCGCGGTGAGGATCCCCAGGAAGAAGAGTATGCTGGCGGAATCGATCCGCTTCAGGGTGGACGTCACCATCAGGTAACCCTTGCCGTTCTCCGCCCCCTCCTTGTGCATGATCTCGGTGATCAACCACAGGATGCCCAGGCCGAGCAGGATGCCCATGTACGGCGGCAGGTGCGTGTAGGTCTTGAACAGCGGCACGCCCAGCAGCGAGGCCAGACCGACGAAGAAGATCAGCAGCTGTTCATTGCGGGTCACTTTCACCACGTGCGCATCGTCCGCCAGGTGCGGCCGCTCGATGGTGCCCTTGAGCGTGAAGGTGAACCAGAGCAACGGCAGCACCAGGCACACCAGGCTGGGCAGCACCAGCTTCATCATGATGTTCACCGTGGTCACCTGGCCACCGATCCAGAGCATGATGGTCGTCACGTCACCGATCGGGCTCCAGGCACCGCCGGCGTTGGCCGCCACGATCACCATGCCGGCGAACACCCAGAGGGTCTCCTTGTCCTTGATCAGCTTGCGCAGCAGCGCGCACATCACGATGGCGGTGGTCATGTTGTCCAGGGCCGCGCTCAGGAAGAAGGTGATGATGCTGAGCATCCAGAGCAGCGGCACTTTCCTGGAACCCGTAATGCGGTCGGTGATCACCCGGAACCCCTCGTGCGCGTCGATCAGTTCCACGATGGTCATGGCGCCGAGGAGGAAGAAGAGGATGCTCGCGATGTTGCTGAGATGCTCCAGCAGCTCGTAGCCCATGAAGGCGTGTGCCGGGTCCATGGTGCCCACAGCCGTATGCTGTCCGCTCCAGGCCAGGAAGGCCGCACCCTGGGTGTCCACGAAATGTTCGGCCCCGATCATCAGCAACACCCAGATGAGCACGCCGGTAATGAGCGCGGAAGCGGCCTTGTTCACATGCAGCGGGTGCTCCAGGGCGATGCACGCGTAACCGATCACAAAGACCAGCGCGATGAGGGTGTACATGGTGGAAGTGGAGGGTGAAAGATGGGGTCAAAGGTGAAGGTCGCCCCGATCCCTTGTTCACCACATGAGCGGAAATTTTATGTACCGGGGATCGTCAACATCACCGGTCGGGTGGTCACCACAGCAGCCAGAAGGTGAGGATGCCACCCAGGTAGCCCAGCAGCGCAGGGATGCTCATGCGCTTGAGGTACCAGATGAAGTCGATGCCCAGGATGCCCATGACCGCCACGCCCGCCGCCGATCCGATGATCAGGATGCTGCCCCCGGTGCCCGCGCAGAGCGCCAGCAATTCCCAGAAGGCATGGTCCTGTGGGAACTCCGTCATCGGATACATGCCCATCGCGGCGGCCACCAGCGGCACATTGTCCACGATGGCCGACAGCACACCGATGATCCCGTTGATCGCGTAGATGTTGCTCAGGTTGGTGTCCAGGAAATGCGCCAGGTCGCCCAGGTGCCCCGCCACCTGCAGACCCGCCACGGCCACCAGGATGCCCAGGAAGAAGAGGATGCTGCTGTGGTCGATGTTCTTCAGCACGGTGCTCACGGTCATCCGGTCGCGCTCACGCCACCGCGGATGACGCATGTGGATGATCTCGGTGACCACCCACAGGACGCCCAACCCCAGCATGATGCCCATGAACGGCGGCAGATGGGTGTAGTTCTTGAAGATCGGTACACCGAGCAGCGTGCCGAGGCCCAGGAAGAAGACCAGGTATTTCTCGCCCTTGGTCAGTTTCGCCGGATCGTTCTCCAGTTCATCGTCGGGCACGCTCAGCAGTTCCAGCTTGCCGCGGGAGGTGAAGCTGAGCCAGGTCAGGGGAAGCACAAGGCAGACCAGGCTGGGCAGGATCAGCTTGACGATGATGTTCATCGTGGTGACCTGCCCGCCGATCCAGAGCATGATGGTGGTGACGTCACCGATCGGGCTCCACGCCCCCCCGGCGTTGGCCGCGATGATCACCATGCCCGCGAAGGTCCAGAGGTCCTCCTTGTTCTTGATGAACTTCCGCAGCAGGGCCGCCATTACGATCGACGTGGTCATGTTGTCCAGGGCGGCGCTCAGGAAGAAGGCGATGAAGCCCAGCACCCAGAGGAGGAGCAGCCGGTTGGTGCTCTTGATCCTGTCGGTGATCACGCGGAAGCCCTCGTGGGCGTCCATCAGCTCCACCACCGTCATCGCGCCGATCAGGAAGAAAAGGATGCTTGCGATGTCGCTGAGGTGCTCCATCAACTCCCCCAGCAGATGCTCGGTGCCCCCATGCTCGCCGGTGAAGAGCAGGTGATGCCCCAGCATGATCATCGTCCAGATGAGCATGCCGGTGAGCACGGCCGTGGCCGCCTTGTTGATCTTCAGCGGGTGTTCAAGGGCGATGGCCGTGTAGCCGAGAACGAAGACGAGCGCGATAAGGATGTACATGGACAGGGTCGAGGAAAGGCCGCAAGCTTACGAAAGCTGCGCCATTCATCGGCCGGATCCCCGCCACCGCACGCCCTGCGCGACGCTCAGGACTTCTTCCTGCCCCGCGTGCTGATGCCGAACGGCAGGTACAGCGGGCAGAAGTTCACGAACGCCGTCACCAGGAACACCCCGCCCAGCACGAGCAGGATGACGCCCAACGTGCCGCCCACCACGCCGGTGTAGTACAACACACCGAACACGATCGCCAGCATGATGCGGACGATGCGATCCACACTTCCCATGTTCTTTTTCATGATCTCCGGGTCTTTGCGAACGGAAGCGGCCGGTATTCCACCCCCTTTCATTGCTCAAAGTTCCCGGCCGGCGATCCGTCGTTCGGTGACCCAGGTCACCCCAGCAGTTCGATGGACCGCCCCTGCTGCCGCAATCGGCCCTCGCGCTCCAGCTTCTTCAGCGTGCGCGTCACCACCTCCCGGGCCGTGCCCAGTTCCTGGGCCAGCTTCACATGCCGCACGTCCAGCGTCCGTGATCCCGTGACCTCCGCCAACCGCTGCAGGTGCAGCAACAGGCGCGAGGGCAGGTCGCCGAAGGCCACCTGCTGCACGGTGTTCAGCATGTCGTTGTAGCGCTGCTGGTACTGCTGCAGGAGCAGTTGCATCAGCGACGGGTTCTCGGCCACCAGCGCCCGCATCTTCGGTTCGGGCAGCATCAGCAGTTTGCTGGGCATCTCCGTCACCGCGTTGATCCTGCTCGAGGTGTGGTCCATCATCGCCGCGAAGCTCATCACGCAGCTCTGCGCCGGCTCGATGTAGTACAGCAGCAGCTCCTTCTCGTCGTTCCCGGTGAACACCCGCACCAGGCCCTGCAGCAGGATCGGCAGCTCGCGCACGTAGCCCCCCTCGTGCAGGATCATCGTGCCTTCGGGCACGTCCACCACCTTGCCGGCGGCCAGCATCCTTTCCACCACCTCGCCTTCCAGAAGGGGCAGCGCCTTGCGTGCGAGCAACAGATCGTCCATCGGCCCCGAAAATAACGGACGTCCGGACTAAACTTGCGCGGTGCCCAGGACGAACGGGAACATCCGCATCCAGGTGGTCGTGGTGGTGGTCGGCACCGCCCTGATGGGCCTGAAGTTCCTGGCCTGGCGCATCACCCACAGCAACGCCGTCCTCAGCGATGCCTTCGAGAGCATCGTGAACGTGGTGACCGGCTGTTTCGCCCTGTACAGCCTGGTGCTGGCCGCCAAACCCCGGGACCGGGAACATCCGTACGGCCACGGCAAGGTCGAGTTCATCAGCGCCGGAATCGAGGGTGCGCTGGTCGGCATCGCGGGGATCGCCATCCTCGTCCGTGCGGTGCTGGCGCTGGTCCGTGGACACGAAGTGCACGAACTGGGCGACGGCATCGTGCTCATCGCGCTGGCCGGCGCGGTGAACCTGGTGATGGGCTTGGTGCTCCGCCACCGTGGCCGTCGTTCCGGTTCCATCACCCTCGAGGCCGGCGGGGCGCACCTGCTCAGCGACGCCTGGAGCAGCGGGGCCATGCTCATCGGGCTTCTCCTCATCCTGTTCACCGGCCGGCAATGGCTCGATGCCCTCTTCGCCCTGGCCTTCGGCGCGTTCATCCTGCTGCAGGGCGTGCGCGTGCTGCGGCGGTCGGTGGCGGGCATCATGGACGAGACCGACATGGTGGTGGCCGCCGAGGTGGTGGCCATCCTGGAACAGGAGCGGCACCCCGACTGGGTGGACCTGCACAACTTCCGCGTGATCAAGTTCGGCACCACCCTCCACATCGACTGCCACGTCACCCTTCCCTGGTACTACCCGCTGGAACAGGCCCACGACCGGATCGCCCTGATGGAACGCCTGGTGAACGCGCGCTACGACCGGGACGTGGAACTGTTCATCCACATGGACCCCTGCCTGCCGACCTCCTGCGCCATCTGCGCCCTGGACGACTGCCCCGTGCGTAAGCAGGCCTTCCGCCGTAGGGTCACCTGGACCCTCGCCACGGTGCTCGCCAACGCGAAACATGGCCTGGATGACGATGGTGGCGCCCGCGCGTGACATCCATCACCGATGCCGCGCCCGGGCCGGGTCTAGTTTTGTGCCTGCAACAAGCGAGAACCCCATGGACAATATGAACCCAATGCCCCGCATCGGCGACCAGGCTCCCGATTTCGAGGCGAACACCACGCACGGCGTCCTGCGTTTCAGCGACTACATCAAGGACCACTGGACCATCCTTTTCAGCCATCCGGCCGACTTCACCCCCGTGTGCACCACCGAACTGAGCGCCTTCGCCGAGAACGGCAAATGGTTCGCCGGGCACGATACGAAGTTGATCGGCCTGAGCATCGACAGCATCCACAGCCATGTGGCCTGGGTGAACAACGTGAAGGAGAAGACCGGCGTGTACATGGATTTCCCCATCATCGCCGACATCGACATGAAGGTGGCGAGGCTCTATGGGATGCTGCACGAGAACGCCCACAGCACGGAGGCCGTGCGGGCCGTCTTCTTCATCGACCCCAAGGGCATCATCCGGCTGATCATGTACTACCCGCTGAACGTGGGCCGCAACATGGACGAGATCAAGCGCGTGCTGGAGGCCATGCAGACCGTGGACGCCTACAAATGCGCGCTACCGGTGAACTGGCGCAAGGGTGAAAAAGTGATCGTGCCGCCGCCCAAGACCCTGCAGGAACTGGAGGCCCGCGTCAAGGACACGTCGCTCGAAATGGTCGACTTCTACCTGGCGAAGAAGGAACTGGAACCGGCCTGATCCGGATCCCATCCTCCATGCGAAAGGTCCCGTTCGGGGCCTTTCGTCGTTCGGGGGTGGTGCATGAAAAGGCCCCGCATGTGCGGGGCCTCTTTCAGGGTGGAAGACCGGGCTCGAACCGGCGACCTTCGGAACCACAATCCGACGCTCTGACCAACTGAGCTACATCCACCACGACCGCCCGGCATGGGCCGAACGGGCGGCAAATATACGATCGCATCCTCCGTACTTTGCGCCGGGCGATGCACGTGCTTTTCCTCCCCAAATGGTACCCCGGCCGCAACGATCCCCAGCTGGGTGATTTCATCCGCAAACAGGCCCTGGCCGTTTCGGGCTCCGTCCGCACTTCCGTCCTCTTCATCCATCCGCTCGAAGGCCTCGAACGGACCCGCCTTTTCGAGGAACACACCGACGGCGACCTCTGGGAACTGTTCGCCTGGTACCGCGCCAGTCGCGCATCCTGGGCACCCTGGCGGAAACTGGTGAACCTCCGGCGATATACCGCGGCGGCCCGGGCCGGTCGCCGGCGCGTGCTGCAGGCACGGGGACCGATCGACCTGGTGCAGGCCTACATCCTCGTGCGCCCGGCGCTGCTCGCCCGCCGGTGGATGCGCAGGTTCGGCACGCCATACATCGTGTCGGAGCAGTCGAGCCAGTACCTCGACGGCACCTATGCCACCCGACCGAAAGTGCAACTGCGACTGATGCGGGACCTTGTGCGCGACGCCCGCGCGCTCACGGTGGTGAGCGATCGCCTGGGCCAGGCCATGCGCGACTTCGGTCTCGCCGATCACTACACCGTCGTGCCCAATCCCATTCCCGGGCTCGACCGTCCGCTGCCGCTCCCCGGACCGGTGGGCGCGTTCCTGGTGGTGGCGGACCTGGTGGACCGTACCAAGAACGTGAGCGGCGTGCTGCGCGCGCTCGCGGCGGCACGTGCGACGGACACGCGCGCCGAGCTGACCGTGATCGGCGATGGGCCGGACCGGCGGGCGCTCGAGGCATTGGCGGCGACGCTCGGCATCCGGGACCACGTGCGTTTTCTCGGGCGCCTGGCCAACTCCGATGTACTGGAACACATGGCCCGGGCGTTCTGTGTGGTCGTGAACAGCCGTGTGGAGACCTTCAGCGTGGTGACCGGTGAAGGCCTGGCATCGGGCCGTCCGGTGATCGCCTCGCGGTGCGGTGGTCCGGAAGCCTTCCTCACTCCGGAGAACGGGATCCTGGTGCCGGTGGAGGACGACGCCGCGCTGGCCGATGCGATGCGGCAGGTGATGCGCAACGCGGCCGCCTACGACCCCGCCATGATCCGCCGCGACCTGGCCACGCGCTTCTCCACCGATGTGGTGGTGCAACGCCTGATGGACGTTTACCGAACCGCGACCGGCCATGGCTGACGGATCCCCGACCCTCCGCGTGGGGGTGATGCTGGACGGGCCGGTGGTCCAGCAGTGGCAGGCGGACTGTCTGCAGCACGTGCTGGACGTGCCCGGCGTGCAGCTGGTGGTGTGCGTGCGGAAGACGGACACCGCCGCACCACGACCGTCCCTGCCGCAGCGGATCCTCCGACATCCCTGGCGCATCGCGCTCTACCTGCGCTACCGCCGCCGTCATTTCCGTCCGCCGGCGATGCGGGAGGTGGACATCCGGGACCGGATCGCCGGGGCACCGACGGTGGTCTGCACCACCACCCGGAAAGGGCACGGGGAGTATTTCTCCGATGCGGACCTCGACGCCATCCGGGGGCACCGCCCCGATGTGCTGCTGCGCTTCGGCTTCGGCATCATCCGCGGCGCCATCCTCGAGGTGCCGACCCACGGTGTGTGGTCCTTCCACCATGGCGATGAGCAGCACTACCGCGGCGGACCGCCCGGCTTCTGGGAGATCATGCACCGCGAACCCGTCGTCGGGGCGATCCTTCAGCGGCTGACCGACACCTTGGACGCCGGCATCATCCTGCGGAAGGGCTGGTTCCCCGTGGTGGACCACAGCCTGCCGCAGACGGTGGACCAGGTGCTGCACCACAGTGCGATCTGGCCGGCCCAGGTGATGCGTTCGCTCCTCCAGGGTCGTGCGCTGCCGACCGCTCCCGCGACCACCTCGGCGCCGATCCTGCGCTATCCGCGCAACCTGATGTTCCTCCGCTTCCTGCTGCGCACGCTCACCAACAAATGGCGCTTCCACCGCGGCGAGCTGAACGCCCACGAGGAGTGGAACATCGGCGTACTGTACCAACCGGTGCAGAGCCTGCTGCAGGAGGTGCACAGCCTGAACGTACGCTGGCTGCCCGCTCCGGGCAAGAACACTTTTCGCGCGGACCCCTTCGGCATCCTGGACGAAGAGGGCCAGCTGATCGTGCTGTACGAGAAGTACGACCACCGCACGGGGCTGGGCGAGATCTCGCGGCTGCGCCCCAAGCGTGACAACGTGCTGAAGCGCTCGCGCAGCATCCTGGCCACGGGCACGCACCTCTCCTACCCCTTCATCGTGCGGCACGCGGGAGCGGTGTACGTCGTGCCCGAGAGCGCCTCCACCGGTCGGGTGGAGCTTTACCGCAGCGATGCGCAGCTCTCCATCATGGACCACGTGACCACCCTGCTGGAAGTGCCCCTGTTCGACCCCTCCCTGGTGCACCATGCCGGACGCTGGTGGCTCTTCGGCACACGGCCGCCGCTGTCCAACACGGAACTGTACCTCTACCACAGCGAACGGCTGGAGGGTCCGTACGTGCCGCATGTGATGAACCCCGTGAAGACGGACGTGCGCAGTGCCCGGCCCGGCGGCACCTTCTTCATGGACGGAGGTGTGCTCTACCGGCCCGCGCAGGACAGCAGCCGCACCTATGGCGGACGCATCGCGCTGAACCGGGTGACCGAACTGAGCACCACGGCCTACAACGAGGAGTTGGTGAAGTACATCGGTCCGGTGCCGGGCTCGGCCTGGTGCGAAGGGATGCACACGCTGACGGCCATCGGCGACATCACCCTGGTGGACGGCAAGCGCATGGTGCACGTACCCGCCCGGCAGGAACAGGTGCGCAGCCGGAAGGTGCAACGCCTGAAGGAACGCCTGCGGTCATGATCCGTCCCATCCTCGGCACCTTCCTCACGCGCGCCTGGACCACGGGGTCGAGCCTGCTGGTGATCATGGTGGCCGGGCATGCGTTGGGCACCGAAGGGCTCGGGGTGATCAGCCTGGTGGTGCTGGGCATCACCATCGTGCAATTGGTGAACAACCTGGTGGGCGGTGGTGCCCTGGTGTATCTGGCCCCGCGCGCACCGCGCCGCGAACTGCTATGGCCGGCCTACGCCTGGGCGCTGATCACCGCCGGTCTGGCCGGGGTGGGCCTGCACCTCGCCGCCGACCTTGGAAACGGGTCGGGGCCCACCCTGGTGCCGGAGGGCTACGGCCCGCACGTGGTGGTGCTCGCGCTGATGCAATCGCTCTACAACGTGCACCTCAACCTGTTGGTCGGCCACCAGCACCTGCGCACCTTCAACCGCATCACCGCGCTGCAGGGCCTGGTGCTGCTCGTGGCCTTCATCATGGCGATACGCCTGCCCGGTCCGCATGATGCACACCGCTACGTGCAGGCGAGCTACGCGGCGTTCGGCACCACGCTGCTGTTGAGCACCATCGCCCTGCTGCGCGTGAAGGCCCCCGCACTGCTCACCGCCGAGGAGAACGTGCTGCGCCGGATGGTCCGCCAGGGCACCCAGATCCAGACGGCCAACCTGCTGCAGCTGCTGAACTACCGTCTGGCGTACTACCTCATCGAAACATTCCGCGGACTGTCCGCGCTGGGCGTGTATTCCGTCGCGAACCAGCTGGCCGAGGGCGCCTGGCTGGCGCCGCGCAGCCTGGGCCTGGTGTTGTACAGCACCGTGAGCAACACGGAGGAGCAGGACCGCCAGCGCGACCTCACGCTCGCCCTGATGAAGCTGGCGGTGCTCGCCGCCACGGTGGTGATCGCCGTGCTGCTCGTGCTGCCGGGCGTGCTCTACAGCACCTTGTTCGGCCCGGAGATCGTGGGGCTGTTCCCGCTGATCGCCCTTCTCGCCCCGGGCATCATCGCCATGTCGGCCTCGCAGGCCTTCAGCCATTTCTACAGCGGCACGGGGCGCAACCGGCACAACGCCATCGGCTCGCTGCTCGGCACGGTGATGACCATCGGCGCGGGCCTCCTGTTGATCCCCCGCTACGGGTTGCATGGCGCCGCGCTCACCGCGTCGCTCGCTTACGGCGCGAACGCCATCTACCAGTTGATCGTGTTCCTGCGCATCACCCAGGGCGGTGCGGCCGACCTGTGGATCACGCGCCAGGACCTCGAACGGGGCCGGACGGCCCTGGCGCGGGGCTGGAACGCGCGGAGGTAGTTCCGCGCCACATACGCGGCACGGTGCGTCCGACGTTCCCCGTGCGATGCTCCGCACCTTCCTGCCGCTCACCGCCGTGCTGGTGCTCACGCCACAGCACCCGGACCCGCCGCCTTTCGCACAACGCCTGAGCGACGCCGCGATCGAACTGACGCACGACAGGGTGGTGTACGATCCCGCCTACTTCCGCATCCCCTACCCCAACGGCGACGTGCCTGCCGGCCGCGGCGTATGCACGGACGTGGTGGTGCGCGCCTACCGCCGGCTCGGGATCGACCTGCAGCAACGCGTGCACACGGACATGGCCGCACATTTCTCCGCCTATCCAAGGCAATGGGGACTGCGCGGTCCGGATCCGAACATCGACCACCGCCGGGTGCCGAACCTGATGACCTATTTCACCCGTTGCGGCGCGGACCTGCCCATCACGGACGCAGCGGCCGACTACCGCGCGGGCGACCTGGTGTGCTGGGACCTCGGCGGCGGCATCCTGCACATCGGCATCGTGGTGGACCGGCGTTCGGCGGATGGGGCGCGGCCATTGATCGTGCACAACATCGGCGCGGGGCAGGTGTTGGAGGACCGCCTGTTCGCGTTCCGCATCATCGGGCACTACCGCTATGCCGGCTGAACCTACCCGAGCTGGGTCAGGTCGTCCACCGCGGGGGGGCGTGCGGTGGTGAAGCCTTCCCCGAAGGTGGTACCGATCAGGCGGCCCATCTCGCGGGCGCGGCCTTCGAGGAACGGCAGGAAATCGGCGCGGGAGATCGGCGACACGGGCTCCCTGCTTTTCGGATCGAAGAACTGCGAGCCGAAACAGCGCAGTGCCTCCAGCTTGCGTTCCCAATGCGACGTAATGTCCACCACGATATCCGGATCGATCCAACGGTCCTGCACGGCATGCAGCACGTGCACCGGTCGCCAGGTCTCCTGCGCCGCGCCGGCATGTTCCGTGGGCACCTTGCGCAGGCCGGATAGGAAGGCCGCCTCGGCCACCAGCGTTGCCGCACGACCGTGGTCCGGATGGCGGTCGCGCACGGCGTTGGTCAGCAGCACACGGGGACGGTGGCGGCGGATGCTCCGCACCACCTCCACCAGGCTGCCGCGGTCGGCGCGGAAGAACCCGTCGGGCAGACCGAGCTGGTAGCGGAAGGAGGCACCCAGCACCTGGCGGGCGGCCTCCGCTTCACGGATGCGTTCCTCGGCCGAGCCCCGCGTGCCCAGTTCGCCGGCGGTCAATTCCACCAGACCCACGCGCCTGCCCAGCGCCACGTGGTGCAGCACGGTGCCCGCACAGCTGATCTCCGCATCGTCCGGATGCGCCGTGATGCACAACAGGTCGACCGCCTCGTCGCTCATCGGGCGGTGATGTACTTCACGATCTCCGGATCGTCCGGCTTGGTGGACGAACCCCAGTGGCCGACCAGGCGGCCCTGCGCGTCGATCAGGAACTTGTTGAAGTTCCACGACACCTTGTTGTCCATGAGGCCGTTCTGGTCCTCACGCGTGAGCCACTGGTATACCGGATGCATGCCCCTGCCCTTCACATCGATCTTGCTCATCATGGGGAAGGTGACGCCGTAGTTCTTCTCGCAGAACGCGGCGATCTCGGCTTCGGTGCCGGGCTCCTGGTGCATGAAGTCGTTGCTGGGGAACCCGATGATCACGAAATGGTCGCCGCCGTACTTCGCATACAGCGCCTGCAGGTCGGCGTATTGCGGGGTGTAGCCGCACTTGCTGGCGGTGTTCACCACCATCACCACCTTGCCCTTGAAACGGGACATGTCCACCTTTCCGCCATCGATGTCCGTGGCGGAGAGGCTGTAGAAGGACACCGGCGGTTCCACCGGTGTGCGGTCCTGGGCGCGGCCGCTGCAGCCGAACAGGAAGGGCAGCGCCAGTGCGAGGGTCTTGCGGATCTTCATGATGGGTGAACGCACAAAGGTGCGGATCGTTCGTGAGGCTGCCAGATCCGTGCCGCGATGCCCCGTCGGCCATGGTACCTTTCGACCCCGCACTGCGTAGAAACGTCCATCCATGGCAAGCCGCACCCCGTACCGCCCGAAGATGCACGCACTTCCGACCTTCCGACCCGAGGCCCTGGCCATGCGCCTGGCCCTTTCCCTGGCCCTCCTCCTTCCCCTCTGCGCCACCGCGCAACAGCAGGTGCGCATCATCGATGCCCTGGCCATCCGCAAGAGCGATGGCCCGCTGAAACAGAAGAACGCCCTGGCCGGTCTGCAGGCCGCAGGCGTCAGCGAGGAGGAGCAGGCCACCGTGGTCTCGAACAGCGCACCCGAGGTGTGGCCCGTGGGTCTGGCGAACGACAGCATCCGCACCGCCGACGCCCCCTACATCCGCAACTACAATGCTTTCCGGCTGTGCGGATTCATGGAGGACACCATCCCGTGGTCCATCGTGATGCTGCCGGCGAAGGAGAACCTGCACATGCCGGAGGAACTGCGCCCCACCGCCGACCTCTTCCTGCTGGTGCCCGACAACGCCCTGGAGGACGTGAAGCCGGCCCGGCAACGGCCGGAGATCAGCCGCGGACCCGCCTGGAAGAACCGGGCGCAGGCACGCATCCTCAACCCCGACGACCTGTACGCCACCTACGACCTGCAACGCGACGATGCCGGACTGCAGGCCATGCGCGACCAGGGCATGAGCCCGGCCGAGATCGATGCGGTGGTGTTCCGGTGCCACGAGAGCAACTGGCCCGACGGCATCAACACCTTCGATGAGCGCTATCCGCGCCTGGCGCAGTTCAAGAAGTACAAGGGCTATGTGGGCGCCATGTGGGCCGACAAGGTGCTGGTGATCGTACCCGCGGAAAAGAACCGCCGCATGCCCATCCTCATGCGCCCTTATGTCGACATCTACATGGTGTACGCCAAGAGCGCGCTGTTGATCAAGAACAAGAAGGGTCGGAAGTAACCCCCTTCGTACCCTTGCAAAGGACCCGCGGTGGGGCCGGCCCCACCGTGCAGGCACGGCCCCGCATCAGGCAGGATACGGGCGCGGAGGCCGGTCCCCAGGCGTTGGTCCCATCCGCCTACCTGTAGCGCCAGCTCAGCACCACGTTCGCGCGGCTCAGGCGAAGGCCGTCGTTGAACAGCCAATCGCCGCCGCTCCACCGCAACTCCACGCGTTCCACCATCCGCTTGCCGGGTACCAGCACGTTCACGACGCAGTAGCGCGTCGGGTCCGTGGGGGGGTCGGTCCTGGACCGGAACCGATCGGCCTTGTGTACGATCTGCATGGTGTTCATGGTCAATGGATCTTGGAGTTCGTCAGCGCGGCTTCGCTCCGCGCACTGCGCTGTCCACAGCATGCATCGTGCCGCCACCTGCCGGGGCCCGGGTTCCGCACGGGTCTGCCGCCGATCGACCGGGCGGCGGGGCGGTCGTTCCCCAACTTGGGGCGCGATGGGGATGCGTGCAATGGCCTTCCGGCGCTTACTTCGCGGCATGCGCCTTCCGCTCCTGCTCGCCGCGCAAGCCCTGCTGGTCACCTGCGCCACCGCCCAGAACGGCCCCGTGGTCGCCACCGGCGCCATGCGGAACACGATGTTCAATGGCCAGCTGGCGGGCCTTGTGCGGCTCGACAGCCTGTGCACACCCGGCACGTACGGCCTGGGGCCGGTGGAATACCTGCGCGGCGAACTGCTGCTGTGGGACGGCCACCCCTACCGCGCCACCGCCGCGGGGGACAGCGCCATGCGCGTGGAGGAACGGCCCGACAGCCGCGCGCCCTTCTTCGTACACCAGCGCGTGACGCAATGGACGGAGGTGACCCTGCCCGACTCCGTCACCGACCTGCCCGCGCTCGATGCCTTCCTCACCGCCCGCTTCGGCTCGGCCGGCACGCCCTTCGCCTTCACCCTCTCCGGCACCTTTCAGGGCATCGACCTCCACCTCGTGGATGTGTCGCCCGGACGCACCATCGCCGGACCCGATGATGCCCACCAGGAGAACAAGCACTTCCACCTTTCCGAAGTCACCGCCGACGCCCTCGGCTTCTTCTCCACGAAGCACAAGGCGGTGTTCACCCACCACGACACCAACATCCACGTCCACGCCATCACCACCGCACGCGACCGCATGGGTCACGTGGAGGCGTTCACCATCGCACCGGGCGCCTGCCGCCTGCGGGTGGCACGGTAGGCCGGTCTACTTGTCGATGCCGAAGGCGTACACCTTGTCGCCGTTCATGAAGCCGTACTCGCCATCGCCCATCGGGTCTTCGATGGTGATCTCGTACAGCTGCTGGCCGATGTTCTTGAAGGAGAGGCGCAGGCGGTTGTCCGTCACCTCGTCCCGCGAGCTGCCCCAGCCGTAGTGGCTGCTCTTGGACAGTTGGATCGCCCGCTGCTTGCGGCCCTTGTCGGAGTCGAACTTCACCAGCTCGATCAGGTCCGAGGGGTCCTGCCCGGGATAGGTCTTGATCACAAAGCGGTACTGCCCCGGCGCCAGGCGCACGTTGGAGGTGGCCCCGGTGATCTTGTAGGAGGAGGTGCCGCCGCCGAAGCCGCCATAGCCGCCACGGGACGAGGAGTTGTGCCCCTCCTGCTTCTCCAGCTGCCGGTATTCGCCGCCCGCCGTCATCAGGTACACCTGGTTGATGAACTCCGGACCGTTGTCCGCCGGAGCGCTCGCCGTGGGTGCCGGTGCGCTCCCCTTCGCCTGGTACACATAAGGGTGCTGCAGGGCCTCGGTCAGGGCCATGATGCGGCCGGAGTCCTGGGCCTCCACCGCCTGCTTCAGCTCCACCCAGGTCTGGCGGTCCTTCTGCAGGGCCGCGGCGGCCTCATAGTCCTGCGCGGCGGCGGCCTGCGCGATCTGCGCATCCAGCTCGCGGATGTGGGTGTCGATCGCCTCGGTCTGGGCGGTGGCGGTGTGGGGGGCCAGGCAGAGGCACAGGCCGGCGAGCGCCACCGTATGCCGCAGCACGCGGCCGGTGGAAATGCACAACTTCATCATGGTCCGGTAGGGTATTGGTGGGGAACGGGACGTGAAAATAGGCGGCGGCGGGGAATGGACAAGCAAGGGGGCGTACGGCCCGACCGCTGCAGAATGCCCCCCGCTCGATCGATATGCAGCCGATCCAGATCCAGCGGCTCCGCGTCCACCTCATCCAACCCATGGAAGCCCGGGCGGTCGCAGGCCTGCTGATGCGTTGCATGCCATTCCATACCATACCAAAGGCACGGATCACCGATCCGCGCCAGCACCCGACCGCCTCACTCCCGATACCTTCGCGCCACCATGGCCGAGTTCGTCCCCAAGCTCCTCACGCTCTGGCGGACCGGCATTCCCCGCGCCCAGCTCCGCCGGGACATCACCGCCGGCATCATCGTGGGCGTGGTGGCCCTGCCCCTGGCCATCGCCTTCGGCATCGCCTCCGGGGTCACCCCGGAAAAGGGCCTGGTCACCGCCATCGTCGCGGGCTTCGTCATCAGCGCGTGCGGCGGCTCGCGCGTGCAGATCGGCGGACCCACCGGCGCCTTCATCGTCATCGTCTACGGCATCGTGCAGAAGCACGGGGTGGACGGGCTCATCATCGCCACGGGCATGGCCGGGGTGCTGCTCGTGCTCATGGGGCTGCTGCGCTTCGGGCAGCTGCTCAAATACTTCCCGCACACCCTCGTGGTCGGCTTCACCTCCGGCATCGCGCTCATCATCTTCTCCGGACAGGTGAAGGACCTGCTCGGGCTCGACATCGCCACCGTGCCGCCCGACTTCTTCGGCAAGTGGGCCGCCTACCTCGGCAACCTGGGGCACGTCAACGGCTGGGCCCTCGCCGTCGGCGTCGGTTCGCTGCTCGTTTCCGCCTATGGCTCCCGCTTCGTCCGTTTCCTGCCCGGCCCCATGCTGGCCATCCTGCTCTCCACCGCCGCCGTGGCCCTGTTCCAGCTGCCGGTGTCCACCATCCAGGACCAGTTCGGGGCCATCCCACGCACGCTGCCCGCGCCGCACGTGCCGCACGTGGACCTCGCCACGCTGCACGACCTCATCCAACCCGCGCTGGCCATCGCGCTGCTCGGCGCCATCGAATCGCTGCTCTCCGCGGTGGTGGCCGATGGCATGATCGGCGGGCGCCACCGCAGCAACATGGAGCTGGTGGCCCAGGGCGGGGCCAACCTGCTGTCCGCCCTGTTCGGCGGCATCCCCGCCACCGGCGCCATCGCCCGCACGGCCACCAACGTGAAGAACGGCGGCCGCACCCCCATCGCGGGCATGGTGCACGCGCTCACCCTGCTGGTGATCATGCTCCTCGCCGCGCCCTGGGCGGGCATGATCCCCATGGCCTGCCTGGCCGGCATCCTGGTGGTGGTGGCCTACAACATGAGCGAATGGCGCGGCTTCGTCGAGGTGCTCAAGGGCAACCGCTACGATGCCGTGGTGCTGCTGGTCACCTTCATCCTCACGGTGGTCTTCGACCTGGTCCTGGCCATCGAGGTGGGCATGGTGCTCGCCGCCTTCCTCTTCATGAAGCGCATGAGCGACATCACCGACCTGCGCCCCGTGCTGGCGGAAGGCGAAGGCGAGGAGCACCTCTTCGATCAGGAGCACCAGCGCCTGCCGCCCCACGTGCTCCTCTTCGCCATCAGCGGTCCGCTCTTCTTCGGCGCCGCCCAGAAGTTCCAGGACGTGCTCGGGCAGATCCACGACCGCCATCGGGTGGTGGTGCTGCGCATGCGCCACGTGCCCTTCATCGATGCCACCGGCATCCACCGCCTCAAGGGCATCGTGCTGCACCTGAGGGCCCGGGGCCGCCGGGTGCACCTGATCGACCTGGACCCGCGGGTGCGGGCGGAACTGGCCGCGGAGGACTGGGCGGGCGATGGCCTCATCGCCGATTCCCTCGAACAGGTGGTGGCGGACGCCGGGGACCGCTAGGAGCGCCGGACGGATACATTTGCCGGATGCGCCGCAGCTCCGAACCCGGCCTGGCCGAGTGCCAGCTCCTGCACGCGGACGGGGTGGCCCTGTTCCGCCCCATCGCCGCCATGGACGTGCCGCCGCAACGCTTCACGGACCTCTTCGCCCCGCTGTTCCAGCACAACCCGCTGCTGAAGGCCGTGCGCGTGAACGTGAAGCTGATGGGCCTGCGCGCCATCTTCTTCAACATCACCGCCGAGCGCGATCAGCTGGACGCGTTCAACGCGGAGTTCATCCGCACCCTGCAGAAGCTGAAGGTGACCCCGGAGCAGAGCATGGAGTTGACGTTCCGGTTGCAGTACAGTTGAGGGGGAACGAAGCGGGACGTAGTAATGGGGGGCAATGGGCCTGCTCAGGCACGAGCGTAGACGCTCGCGCTATTTAGGGGGATGGAATCACCTTCTCCTTGTCATCCGCGAAGTGGTAGGTGTTCATGCTTGTCGGACTACGACACGACGACAGAAACAACCACTTCCTGCAAATCATCAGCGTCGCCGCGAAGCCTGAATCTATCGATTACCGCCGTTGAACCTTCGAAATCTCGAAACCGTACTCGTATCAAGTCAATGAGGTGGATTTCGACATCCGGGCTTGCGTTGTCCGTTTCTGTGAGGCTGACCTCGTTCCCGACCGGCGCGATATAGCGGGTATACGGTGCGTTCGTAATCCCTATCCATCGCGGTGCTCGTCCCTCGGAGATGAACCTGAAGTAAAAGGTGTAACGCTGACCCGGCCGGTGCCGTGTAAGTGCAAAGCGCATTCGGCTGTCGCGATCAATAGCGATCTGTACGTTTTGGGTAGTGGCCGGATCCCAGCCGATACAACGCAACTCATGTTCAGAGCGGGGTATCCTGGCGGAAGGCCCTGTCGGTGTACTTGCACGACGGCCGAATGGCCATAGATCAAGGCGTTTCCTTACGATCCAGAAGAGAGCTACGAAGACGAATACAACAACGAGCACGTAGCCCACAGGAACAGGATGGGAGAAAATGCCGCCTATCCAATCGAGGGCGCTCTGTACTGCACTTAACTCAATCGCCTCCAGGGCCCGCACGATGAACTTCAGTAGCTCCCAAAGGATCAAAGCGAGCACACCACCCACCGCGGTGTAACCAACAGGATGGTTCAATATCGCTCTGATCCTAGAGAACATCGTTCAGCGTATTGCCTTTCCCATCCTCCTCACCACCACCACCGTCTTCACACTCACCGTACACACCCTCCTCAGCAGGTCTATCACCTTCTCCTTGTGGCCCGCGAAACGGTAGGTGTTGAACAACTCGGTGATGGTGGGGTCCTTGGGCGTTTTCTCCTTGTACTGGTCCCGTACCCATTCTAGGGCGTTTCGGTTGCCCAGCTCGTGGTGCGCATTTACTACGTGGGGGTAGGACAAGACTGGCTTATACTGGGCGCTAATCATCAGGGCAGTAGCACATTCAGCCTATCATAAGCGCTGTATATCTCTTCAGGTATGCCAGTGTGAACCTTGCCACAACTCTTGCAAGGCTCTTGCTTCGAAACACGATGTTCTTCCAACAGGGCCAGCACGGGCTTCAGCCTTGCTTCGTAGGTAAAGCGCGCTGTAGCCAACAGATATTCCTTGTCCACTGGATTCAGTGACCTCTTTGTAATGTCCTCAACCAAGATGCACATCCGATCTAAGATCATGCGGATGTGAGCGAATTGGGGTATGTCTATCAATGCCTCGTCATGTTCGGCACGAACATCCTTCATCGTGTCGAGTGCCTCTATGATGGCTTCAACACCTTTGTACTGGATGGTGTTCTTCACCCGAGCATTGCTGGGGCCAGTGGTCGTCGTTTGTGTGAGGCTAAAGTCATTCATGTCATCACGCAGAAGCTGGACCTGTTGGGTCATGTAAGTACTCAACTTCTGATACGCGTCCAACTCGCGCTGTTCCTGCAGCTGAGTCACTACGATCTCATTCGCTGTGATCTGTGCCTTTAGTGCAAGAAACAACAGGACTGCACCCACCAATCCAACTATGGGGGCTGTTGTGCCGCCAATCGTATCACCGATCTGACCACTTGCTTGAAAGTTGATCCCTAGTATGGTAGGTAGGGTCCATAGCCAAGGGCTGATTACAACGGCCAATAACCCAACTATCAAGGACAGTTTCGCTATCCGTAGATCTGAGCGCTTCATCGTGTAGCTGGCTCCTAGCGTATGGCTTCTCCATCCCCCTCACCACCTCCACCGTCCTCACCCTCACCGTACACACCGTCCTCAGCAAGATTATCACCTTCTCCTTATGGTGCGCGAACTTGCCTGCCGTGGCGGGGCGGCAGGTGTTGAACATCTCGCGGATGAGCCAAGGCAAGAAATGTTGGCACCCCTAATTAGCTAGACAAGGGTGTTCCTCGGTCATTCACTTCTCTCACGGCGCTTTCTGGTAGTTTAGCCCTAATACCCAGCCTTGAGAAGTAAACAACTACTTCTCGCCGTTCGAGATCTTCGCTGATGATCTCTCCAATCTCGCCCGCTGGAATGCGTTGTCCGCGGTCCTCGAATAACCGGATATTCTGAACCCGGGCACCGACACAGGGAAGTCCTTGACACATTGCTAATCTGGTTTGGTGAATCCTGAAAGCACGATGGCCTGGTCTCGCATGTTTCGTTTCGAAACTATGAAAAGGACCAATGCGATACCTAGCACGACAAACGCCGGTATGTTCGGCCACAATCCTCCTTTCCAGAAGAGCATGATTGCAACAACGAACGTAGCAAGACAGCTATTCACTGCCAGCCTGTAGTATTCGAAGCTGCGGTCCAGCAAGTAGCTATAGGCTGGTAACACATGCTGGTCCGCTAGCTTTTTGTAGTCCTGATTCGCACGTTCTACTCGATCCATGGTATCCAAGGCATCCTGGATAGCTTTTCGCGCAGCAGTCATCGCCTTCTGCTTTGGTTGGCCGGCGACGGCATTTTCCCATGCCTCAACTGACGTGGTGACGGTACTCGCTCTAGACTTCACTGCTGCGATATGTTCAGGGCTGTTCTTTACACGATGTGCGTCTGCGACCGTCTTTGAACCGATTCGCATGATAGCCCTGCCGATTTTCAGCTTCACCAAGGGCTCAGGGAAAAGCACGCGCATAACATCCACGGCAACGCCACAGACAAATGCAGCTATGGACAAGGGTAGAATCAAATAGCTGTCGCCGGAGGATTCGAACGGACATTGGAGAAGATACCCGGTTCCAAAGAACTCAAGTACGGCGAAGAGGAGAACGAGCCCGGGAATGAAGAATGCAAGGACAGCCGTAAGCGTGAGATCGAATTTCATGGGGTCTTATCAGTGTTTATGCTCGATCATCGCATTCACCACCCCCACCGTCCTCACACTCACCGTACACACCCGCTTCAAGAGGTCTATCACCTTCTCCTTATGGTCCGCGAAGCGGTAGGTGTTGAACTTCTCGCGGATGGTGGGGTCCTTGGGTTTCTTCTCCTTGTACTGGTCCAGCACCCACTCCAGGGCGCTGCGGTTGCCCAGCTTGTAGTCCCAGGCTTCCTTGGGGATGCCCTTCAGTAGGGTGAGCTCGTCCAGCTCGATGATGCCTGCTTCCTTGTCCGCCTTCAGCTTCACTTTCACTTTGGGTTGGCGGGCGTAGAGGGCTTGCGGCTCGTGGGCCTCATCCTCGATCAGCTTCTTCTGCTTCTTCTGCTCCGCTTTGGTCTGACTGGTCACCAGTTCCAGCTTGTAGGGCTCCACGGTCTCGTAGCCGATGTGCAGGTCCATCAGCTCCTTGCCCCATTGGCTCCACTGCCAGAAGTCCTGGTAGAAGGGTATGCGCGGGAACTCGCGCTTCAGGTTCAGCTTGTACTTCTCGCGGTAGGCCGGATCGTGCAGCACGGCGTACACGTAGTGGAACACATCCTCCTTCTTGATCTTCTTGTCGCCGTAATGGTTTGTGAACTGCGCAAGGCCCCAGTCGGTGAGGTTGTCGTGCTTTACTCCATCCGCATCGTCAATGGCAAAAGGGACTGCCTTCGAGTCCCCGGCAAAATGCAGGTCGAAAACTCGATCAGAGGAAAGAACCCAGAGGCCCTTGTCGCTGGGACAAATGGAAAGACAGCGATTGGGCGTTTTCAGGTCTTCGCCAAATGCTGCATAGTGGTTGCGAGTCAGTCGGTCGCTTAAGTTCTCCTCCTCATAATACCAGACAGAGTGATATGGCCTGTAATGGGCTTGAACGATTCTCTTCTCATCGTACTTCAATACATCACCTCTCTTGTAGGTGTCCTTCAGACTTGAACTCCATTTCAGTGTGGGTCCAAATGATTCGTCACGATTGCTCAAGAGGCGGTTGTACTCATTGATGAAGTACTTCAACTTCTTGCCTAAGCGCTCTTGCGATTCATCATAGACCCATTCATCACGGTTTGTCGAGACGCCATTGAACACAGAAGTGAACAATGCGTTCTGTTCACCAACAAGCGGGAGCAGTGAATCGAACTCGTTTGTGCCTTGCTCAAGCCACGTGTACTTCTTATCAGGATGAATCTCGCGGAAGGACAGCTTGCTTAGGTCCTCGGTCACTCTGAACCATTCCCATTTCTCCTCCTTCCGCATTTCATCGCTCAACTCGGTATAGAAGATCTGGCAGGGTCCGCTTTGTTGCTCTTTGCGCACCAGGAACATTACGGCCACACCGGTCTGTATGCCGAAGACGTTGTGAGTTGTGCCCGCAATGCCTTTCTGTGTGCTGGTCCGAATGTCACTATGTGTGTCGATGATGTACGCGACGGCATAATCGTCCTGCACGCATTTGCGGAAGCCATCGAGCGTGCGGCTGTCGATGAAGCTACGGTTGGTGATGAAGGCGATGACGCCGTTCTTGTCCACACGGTCCATGGCCCAGCGGTAGAAGCGCGTGTACATGTCGTAGGCCTTGGTCTTCTGCGCTGTGCTGTACTTGATGTAGGTGTTCTTGATCCGCTTGTCGATGGTGGGGTACGCGCGGTTCTTGTTGTTCTCGTTCTCGTTCTTCTGGTTGGCGTTGTAAGGCGGGTTGCCGATCACCACGCTGATCTTGCGCTCATTCTGCCGCCGGATGCGTATGGCGTTCTCGCTGCTGATGCCGAAGATGTCGTGCTGCACGCCCGCGCCCAGGCCCGCGGTATTGTCCAGCGTATCCACGAAGCAGAGGTTGGGGAACTGCTTGTAGTGCCCCATCTTCTGCTTGAAGGTGAACTCGATGTTGAGGTTGGCCACGTAATAGGGCAGGATGGCCACCTCGTTTGCGTGTATCTCTTCCGCGTATTTGTAGGTGAGCTTGTGCGGCGGTATGTGGTCGATGATGTCGCAGATGAAGGTGCCCGTGCCGGTGGCGGGGTCCAGGATCTCCACGTGCTCGTCGCTCAGGCTCTTACCGAAGTGCTGGTGCAGCAGCTGGTCCGTGCTGCGCACCATGAAGCGCACGATCTCGTTGGGGGTGTACACCACGCCCAGGCGGTCGGCGGCCTTGGGGTTGTAGGCCTTGTAGAAGTTCTCGTAGAGCACTTTGAGGAACTTCTGCTTCTCGTGGTGGTCCGTGATGCCGGCGGCCGTGGCGTTGATGGCCTCGTAATAGTGCTCGATGCTGGCCAGCAGGTTCTTGCGCCGCTCATAGTCGAACACGGTGCCCAGCAGCTTTTCCAATTCCCGAGCGATGTTGTTCTGGCGATGGAAGTCGGGCTCATCGAAGATCTTCTGGAACAGCTCGGCCGTGAGGAGGTGCTGGATCAGCATCTCGCGCACATCCTCCACCGTCACCTCCGGGTTGATCTCGTGGCGGCAGAGCTCCAGGAATGCATCGCGCGCGAGGATGAAGTCCTTGTTCTTGCTGCCGGCCGCGATCAGCTCGCGCTGTAGGTGTTCCAGCAGTTGGGGAATGTCGGCCTTGAAGTTGTCCAGCGCTTTTTCGAACTCCACCACGGTGGCGTTCTTGAAGGAGAGCCACTGCAAGAGCAGCTTGTGCAGCTTGGCACTGTCCTTCATGTCCACGCGCATCACTTCCTCGCCGTACTGGAAGAGCACGGCGTGTTGCGTGTCCTCGAAGAGCGCATTGGTGAGCGGGTAGCCCTTCTTCTGCTTCTTGTCGACCTCTTCCTCCAGGTCGTCCTTGGTGTCCTTGCTCTCCCAGATCCCGAGCGTGAGGCCCCAGCTGTTCTGCAAGGCGCCGTCGGGCTGCACCTGCACGCCATGCGTTCCCAGGATGCGCTTCTCCAGTACTACCTCGAAGTTCTGCTTCCGCGCATACTCGTTGAGCAGGATCCAGAAATAGCCGCGCACGCTCTGCTCGTTGGTGCTCTTGCCAAACTGGAGCGCCTTGGCGAGGTCGTTGTGGTAGCGGTCGATGAGGGGGTGGGACATGGAGAATTGATCGCCCGCTTGACTTCTAGCAATACTAGACACAATGGATACACAAATGCACACCCCGATCCATAGCTTTCAACAAGGCATGCCTTATTCCACATTGCCCAGGGCCCGCACTTTTTTGCACCTACCCTCCCCTGTCACCGATGATCCCTCGCAATAGGTGTCTCAGATATCGTGTCCGCTTGCTAGATTCACGTATCAGCCCTCAACGACCATGGAACGGATAGGTTCTAACCTCATGACCCGGAGCGTTCAAGTCGCCATGCTATGCACAGTGGTCATGCTCGGATGCAAGAAGGACCCGGAAGATCCCACGACGGCGGATACCAGCACGAATACCGAGCAAGTGGGAATACAGCAGATCAGCGGAACGGTGGTCCTGCCGGCCGGAAGTTCGATCCCAATGGGCAGCTTGGAGGTGGTTACGCCGGTCCAGATGGTCACTGTCGATAGCTCAGGCAGCTACATGACCAATACCATCGCCAATGTCTTTGTAACGTCGCTGGTGTTGGATGGCAATGGTGAACTGATGCTGATGGGCTATAACTATCCGGGCCAGACGGATCTCACCATCTCCGCCCAAAGCACCGCACTTGCGTTGATCATGAACACGTTCCCCGTGCTTCATTTGGATGATCAGGCCAAACAGGACCTCATCACCACTCTGCTCTCCGACCCGAACCTTCCAGCCCTGGTATCGGAGATCGAAAACAGCCTGACGAACAATGTGTCCTTTTGTGACACGAGCAACGCGGCCTTGAAGCAGGCCATCATCGATCTATTCCAGAATGGGACGCAGCAAAGCCTTTTTTGTCCTGACCCGCCGGTCCAATTGTACCGAGGAGGCAGGGATGTGACCCTGGTGAACGTGTCCGCTGCGAGCTATGCCATCGGTGTATACCGGGATGGCACCAACATCCAGAATTTGGAGCTGAGTGCACCCCGGTTCTTCTATGCTAGTGTATCCGACGTAGTAGACGGGGCAGGAACGATCGGCGGCGACCCGTCTCAGGTATCATTCAGCATGGACGGAGATGGCGACTTCGAGATCCGCATGCACGCAGGTGACCCGACCCAACAAGGTTCATGGGCCGAGCAGCATTCGGGGCTCTGGCTGAACGTGAAGGATGCCGCCGTTGACCTGACCGTACTGCTGGCCGGCGCGCTGCCTACCGGATGTTTCTCGGCCCTGGTGCAACGAGTGACGGACGTAGTGGCCGCCGTTGCAGCCACTAACCCGAATATTTCATCGCCAGCGGACCTGACGGCGTACATGATCGATGTGTATGTCGCCGTGCACGATGGATCCACCAACCTGTTCGAACAATGTGCACCTCAAGCATCGCTGGACCCCAATGCCTTGACCCGGTTCTTTTCAAAGATCGGGAAGGTCGTCTCCCTGCTCGGCAAGGTCGGGACGATCGGCACGGCCATGAACGTGACCGCACGAAGCACTCATTTGTTCCTTTGTACCAGTGCTCTGGACACGTGCTTCACGGCTACGGGCAATACCGTCATGCCCTGTGGTGGATGTGGAGGCTCTAGCACGGTCACGGATATCGATGGCAATGTCTATCCCATCGTTCAGATCGGCTCACAATGTTGGCTGGCCGAAAACCTGAGGACCAGTCGCTACCGCAATGGAGACTCGATCCCCAATGTGACGGACATAGGTGCATGGCCGGATCTTAACAGCGACGCTTACTGTAACTATGAAAATAATGTCACTTACGACGCTATTTATGGCAAACTGTACAATTGGTTTGCAGCAGTAGATCCCCGCCATATTTGCCCCCTAGGCTGGCATGTACCAACCGACGCTGAATGGCAACAACTGGAAAGCACACTGGGCATGCCAGCTGCAGAACTCGGAAATTTGGGACTTAGAGGCGCAACTCAGAATGTAGGTGGTCAACTGAAGTTGACCGCTCTATGGGATACTCCCAATACCGGTGCCACCAACAGTAGTGGTTTGTCCGCCTCACCAGGTGGAGTTATTGGCCTCGATGGTCTCTGCCAGCAGTTGGGGGCCACTGGAAAATGGTGGAGCGCCTCCGAGTACGATCAAGAAGATGCTTGGTTGCGGGGTTTGTACTACAACTATGCAAGTGTCTATAGGAATATAGCTGGTAAGCCGTATGGCTTTTGTATCCGTTGCGTGCGGGATTGACACAGTTCAAATCTCTGATCCCGTTGGGTATGGCGTACGTATCCCGCGCCCTACTCCCCCTCCCCCCCCACCCCATCCACCCTTTCCTCTTCCCCGCCTTATCCCATATCCCGTGCGCGTGTCCTCCCGATCGTACATGATCGGGCGGGTGCGGCGGTGGGTGTGCCTACCTTGTTTTCATGTGCTACTCCTCCCAGCTCGTGATCCAGGTCGACCATGACTTCCGGAAGCAGAACGAACGCATGGCGCGGCGCCTCAAGAAGCGCTGGGCCGAGGAGGCCATGAACAAATGGCACTACGCCAATGCCTTTGCCCGGCCCCTCTGGCCCGTGCTCACCGCCGAGGATCCCGAGACATTCCATGACCTGCAATGGGGCCTGGTGCCCACCTGGGCCAAGGACCCCGATGCGTTCCTGAAGAAGGCGCCGACCTACAACGCCGTGAGCGGGACGGCGTATGACAAGCCCAGCTTCCGCGGCGCCATGAAGCACGGCCACCGCTGCCTGATCCCCGTCACCGGGTTCTATGAATGGATGCACGTGGGCAAGGTCAAGTACCCGCACTTCATCCACCTGAAGAGCCGGGAGCTGTTCTTCCTGGCCGGCATCTATGAGAACGGCACCTTCAGCATCCTCACCTGCCCGGCCAACCCGCTGATGGCGCACATCCACAACAGCAAGAAGCGGATGCCCGTGATCCTGCCCCAGGCCGAGGAGGAGACCTGGCTGAAGGCCGGGCTGACCCAGGAGGAGGTGCTGGCCCTCTGCCGCCCTTATCCGGACGACGACATGGAGGCCTGGACGGTGGGGCGCGGCATCACCAGTCGCTCGGCAGATCCCAATACCCCTCAAGCTGCGGTGCCGGTGGACTATCCGGAGCTTCGTGAAGCGCCTCGGCTGCCATGAGCTGCTCCTGCGTGCGGAACACCCGGTAGATCACCCGCTTGTTGTCCGTGATGGAATAGATCACCGTGCCCTGGCGGAAGCTCCACTTGCGCTCCACGATGGGGAAGGTGATCAGGCGATGGTCGATGTGCACCTGGTCCTTCACGTGGTAGCGCGCGAAGTCCGCGATCGCGGCGATCAGCTGCGCGCGCGTCACCTCGAAGTGCATCTCCAGCGCCCCGTCCGGTGCACGGGTGTGGATCACGTAGTGCACCTCCCGCCCGGCGGGCCGCCGGTTCAGGATCGGCACCACCTGCCCCTTGTAAGGCACCAGTCCGTTGACCGGAAAATGGCGCACCCACGGCCGATCGACGAAATAGGCGGCAGCGCCCATGTGCAGAAGATAGGACCCCCGCCGGCGCGGATCTTCGATCCGTGTCCTCTTTCTCAACCTCTTCCCTCATCCCCAATAGGTCACGCTTCCCCCTCCTCCCTCACCCGATACACCCTTTCCTCCGGCTGCCTGGTGACATACCCCGTGCGGGGGTCCTTCAGGTCGTACACGATCTGGCGGGTGCGGCGGCGGTAGTAGCGGCCGATCACCGTCCAGGTGATACCCGCCTGCAGGCGCACCCGATCGCCGATGGCGAAGCGGGCGCGTGACGCCAAAGCCGTCCGATCCATTTGTGCAGTATACCGCCTGGACCTGTTCCGCCTCCGGCGGCCGGCACCGATAGCCCCAGGCCGGGGAAAGGTGGCCGGAGGCCACAGGTGTTCCGGTGGACGCGGAGCGGCCAAAAAGCCTGTTGGCTCCGCCACCTCAAAGCCTTTTGCTGCGCACCTGGCCGGGTGAGGTGGGGCTCCGGGTCCCTGGCCCGAGGTCCGGGGAAGGGTGCGGGTGGGTATGTGGAAATACATACCCCGGGTATGTAGAAATACATGGTAAGGGTATGTAGAAACACGTAGGTGAAGTGGTCGGCGGCGGTTTATTTGGCGCCCACCACCGGCAGGGGGCCGGATGGATCATACAAGACACATGATCGGGAAACGGGTGGAGTTGCTGCGCAGGCTACGCGGCCTGTCGCAGAAGGAGTTGGGCATGGCGATCGGTCTGTCGCAGACGCGCGTAAGTGCTTTGGAATCCGGACAACGGAAGGTGTCCTCCGTGGAGGTGGAGCGCCTGTGCCGCGCGTTGAACTGCCGGCTGGACGACCTGATGGGTGCGGAGGGGTCCATCACGATCACCTTCACCTCCAACCCGTCCACACGGCCACCCCAGGACGACCCGGCCCCGGAGGCGGACACGGTGTAGCGGTCCGGCATGCGGAACATGCCCCGCCGCCTGATGGTGGGCGGTGCCGCATACGAAAGGCTTACCGTGCCGGTCCGGGAGCATCGCCTTGTGCGCAAGGCATGGCGACCGTGCCCATGCTGGAGAAGGGATGTGCACCTGATGCGGCAGTGGTGCGCACGTACTGCAGTGGATTGCGGACATGATGCAGTGGTGGTCCTTACATGCTGCATGGGTCACAGACACATGATGCAGTGGTGGTCCATACAAGCTGCATGGGTCGTGGGCACAAGCTGCTGTGGTGGTCCATACAAGCTGCATGGGTCACAGGCACATGATGCAGTGGTGGTCCTTACATGCTGCATGGGTCGTGGGCACAAGCTGCAGTGGTGGTCCTTACATGCTGCATGGGTCATGGGCACATCATGCAGTGGTGGTCCTTACATGCTGCATGGGTCGTGGGCATATACTGCCGTGGTGGTCCACACATGCTGCATGGGTCGTGGGCACAAGCTGCAGTGGTGGTCCTTACATGCTGCATGGGTCATGGGCACATCATGCAGTGGTGGTCCTTACATGCTGCATGGGTCATGGGCACATCATGCAGTGGTGGTCCTTACATACTGCATGGGTCGTGGGCACAAGCTGCAGTGGTGGTCCTTACATGCTGCATCACTCCCGGGTCAACAAGGGCGGGTCGGTCCGTCGACAAGGCCTGCCCCACACCCACATACTGCCTTCTCCTGAAAATAAACTGGACTATGCGGAAACCGGATGATCGGAAGCCCAATGCGCCATGGGTAGGCCCGGATACGCGGATGATCTATTCGGGAACCGGATAGGGAGGCCCGGTGCCGGAACCCCCTTCCGTACGGGCCGTTGCAGGCCCCGGACCGCTCACAAAAACGGCGTGGCTCACCGGGTCCAGGAGCCCAATGTCATGAAAGCGAATATCGCTCTCTATCTCTCGAAGTTGTTGCCGGCCGGCGTCCTCGCGCTTCTGCGGAACGTGGTGGCCAAGATGACCGGCAACGCCGCCTTCGCGACACCCCTGGTGCCGCTGGCGGACATGACGGCGAAGGCGGACGAACTGCAGGCGGCCATCGAGGAGGCCACCTTCGGAAGCCGCCAGAGCAAGCTCCTGCGGGACGAGATCCTGGAGGAGGCCAAGGCGATGCTGGATGCGCAGGCGGGCTACGTGCGGGGTGTGTGCAACGGCGAGGCGGCCCTGCTGGAAAGCAGCGGGTTCGACCTGGCCAAGCCCCGCGAGCCCATCGGCGTGCCGGGCATCCCCCAGGACATGCGGGCCGGCATCACCAACCGCCGCGGCGAACTGAAGCTGCGGTGGAAGAGCGTGCACGGCGCACGCGGCTACCAGGTGTGGATGACCGACAAGGACCCCACCCTGGAGGCCAACTGGCAGGCCATCGGCTACACCACGCGCGTCACCCATCTGGTGGACAGCCTGGACAGCTTCAAGGCCTACTGGTTCTGCGTGAGCGCCATCGGCACCGCCGGTGAAGGCATGCAGAGCGACCCGGCCATGGGCCGCGCCGCCTGAGGCCGACGCCTCTTCGTCACCCCCTCTTCAAGCGAAAACCCCGGTGCCTCGGCCGGGGTTTTTCGCTTTTGGGGGGGGTGGGCGACAAAACAAGCGGGCGCCCGGTGATCACCGGGCGCCCGCTGTCATGGAACTTGTGCTACGTGTTCCCTGCTTCCGTCCCTACCGGCCCACCTTCACCGCCTTCTTCACCAGCGGGGTGTCGTTCCGGTACAGGGTCACGTAGTAGATGCCCGCCGCCAGGTCCCGGGTGTTCCAGGTCATGCTGTACGCGCCCGCCTCCTGTGCGGCCTCGCGAAGCACCAGCAGTTGCATGCCGGCGCCATCGCTCACCACCACGCGCACGGGCCCGCCTTCGGCCAGGCGATAGCTCACCGTGGTGCTTTCGGTAAAGGGGTTCGGGGCGATGGTGAGGTCGGTGGTGGGCGCTGTGCTCCTGATGGTGGGCGCAGCCCCCTGGCCACCCTCCTGCACGGGTGCCGCATTCCCCGAAGGGGCGGCGGCGCAGCAGGCGGCAAGGGATTGCTCCATGGCGTCCAGGCGGGTGGCCTGGTCGTCAATGGTGGCCTGCTGCTCTTGCATCGCGGCGATCAGCACCGGGATCAGGCCGGTATAGTTCAGGGTCTTGTATTCGGCCGCGGCATGGATCACATTCCCCAGAGAGTCCACGACCGGCGGTTGGACTGCCGTGGAAACCAACTGCGGAAGTACTTGCTCGACCTCCTGGGCTATCAGCCCGATCTGTGGACCTTCCTCCAGCCCCATTTCCGGAAAGGTCTCTGTCAAGAACTCGTATGTCTTCGGTTGCAATTGCGCGATCATGGTGCTTGCATCCGTCAACTCCTCAACGTTCGTCTTCAGATCCTCATCCGAGGTCACATAGACGTTGCCATTGACATAGCACCGGTTGCTGATCTTGACCATTCCACTGAAGTACCCGGCCCAATGGGAGGCTGACGATGTCGTGTCCATATCGGTATCGGACACGTTGCCATATACACCATACCGATAGTCCCCTGTGGCGGCATATCCATATACCCCGTAGCCATAGGTAGGGTCTTGGGTGCCACCTGACTTGCCATAGACCCCGTATGCTGATGTGACATCCGTGGATTGTGTTGCCGCAGTTGCTGACAGGCCATAGGCCGAGGTTGCGGTGACCGATGGTTGCACGTAGGCTGTCGTTCTTACTCCGTAAGTGCCGACCGAACCATTGTACGCCGTGGACTGGATGCCGAATGCGTTCGATGCATAGCTATCGGCATCAGGAACCTCCGCTTTTGCCCAAAGTGCCGTTTCATCGTAGCCCGGGCTGTCCATGAGCAGAGAGAACAATCCGGCTTGATCGGAGGCGTCCGGCGTGTCAGGTTCATGACGCACGTGGAATTTGGCGCTCGGCGTGCCCAGTCCAACACCGACCTTCCATGAATCGTCATTGCATGAACCGGATCCGGTCCAGGCGGTCGTGATGTAATGCAACATGGTACTCTCCTTCCAATCGCAATCCGCCTGCCCTGTCAATGTTGAAGCGGGCCGCCAGTGCACCACGCCGTCATTGTCCACCGCCATGATCCGCGAGAGCGTATCGATCGGCGGGTCGCTGGGCAGCTGCCGGATCCGCACCTTGCCGTCCAGCACGTCCAGCCGCTGGCTGGGGGTGGCCCCTTGACCGAACCAATCCCCGATGCCCACGAACACCTCCGATCCGCTGTCGTGCGGATAGAGTTGCATGGCCTCCAGACCCTCCAGGGATCCATTGCCCGTGGTGCTGGCATCGTAGTCCGAGGTGAAAATGAACCGCAGCCGGTCACCCAACCAGGTGCCCGGGTTGTCGCTCCAGTTGATGATCATGTCGGTATAGTCCACCTGCTCTCCGGACGTATAGTCCGACGAGTCGTTGTAGGTGTACTTCTGACCGATGTACCCCAGATCACCGTTGCCGGTGAACGTGACCCCGTTGCGCATCCATGGCCTGTACCCGTTCTGCTGTGCGTAGTTGCTTACGCTGTTGTCCGTGCTATCGGCCAGATGCAACCTGCTGAAAATGCCGGAAGGGGTATAGGAAGGGTCGAAGAGTCGCGGCTGGTTGCTGACCCCCAGGAACCCGTTCTGCAGGATGCCCGAGAAGCCGTTGATCGTGGCTGATCGGGTCTGCCAGAGCTGCATCCGTTGGAGGCTGTCGGTGTACCAAGCGATCGGCTGGTTCAGATCATGCCGCACCATCAACGGGAAGTTGTTGGTCGCCGTGTTATCCCAACCCAGGAAATCCGTCACCCCACCAGAGTTTCCAACCACGGTGGTTTGACCGACCACATTTTCAGTAGCCAGCAATAGCGCACCAAGTATCAGGTGCTTCAAGAATTTCTTCGTTCTCATGTCCTTTCGTGTCAAGTGTTCACTGAAAGGACCGGAACGATGCGTTCACTCGGTCAATACGAACTTGTGCGTTTCCACCCGGCCATGATGCGTTAGGCGCAACAGATATGCACCGCGTGCCCACGAACCCACTTCCAGCACCCAGCGATCGCTGCCGATCCAGCCCTGCCGCATCATGCGTCCCACCGCATCCAGCACCTGTGCTTCAGCCCCGCCCGTTGGCCCACGACCAGTCGATCCTGCGCAGGATTGGGGAACAATGCCGGGCCTGCGGCCTGCGTCTCACCCACACCCTGTCCCAGATCGCAAACCATCCGGGCTGGCTGACACACAGACTGCATCCACCAAAGTGTATGCCCGAGGCAACCAGTACCAAGGAATGCCCTCTGGAGAAAACTGCAGCGTATCCGTCAAGGCATTGCTGAAGAATTGCCCGATCATCACATACTGGTAGGCACTGTCCGCCACAAAGCTGCCGCTCACCAGGGTCCAACCCACCGTATCCGCGAGGATCTGCGGATACTGGATGTGCGCATGGTCGGGCGGCACCGGGTAGGGATCACCCCAAGCCCACGGGCGGTCCTGCATGGTAAAGAGCATGCCCACCTTGTCATTCGCCAACCAGATCTGCGGATACTCGGCGTTGCCGCCGAACGCCGCGTTCGCCCTGAAGCTGCAGTAGTAGGTTTGCCCCACCACCAAGGGTTCCAGCAAAGGTGCCATTATCCATTCACGGTTCTCGGTTGAGCCATTCACATGGTACGTGTGGATACCCGCGCATGAGGAACCCTCGAATGGCGCCTGAAAAGTGAAAAAAATTCAATGGCAGCCCTAAGGCACTACCATACGGCAAGCAGCCCTGCAAGTAATCCGGGGTAACATTGGCGCTATGCCAATAGAGAGGGCCATCCACTCCGAAGCCAGCTTCTGAGCAGGAGTCCGCTTCCTCGAACCCCGGGTTGGGTACCAGGTTCTGGGCAAGAAGGGGTAAGGCGCAAGGAGCAAGGTAGAAGGCCAGCAGCGCGCGTTGCATCGCCGTCCTCCATGCCTTGCTCCTATTGCCCGTCGTGGTCATTGTTGTCGTTCGTATCGGCCGGGCGCATCGTCCCGGTCCTCGCCTTCTGGTGATACGGGTTGTCCGTGGCATCGGCTGTTCCACATGCCCGCTTGGAGAGGAGACCGTCCAAGAGCGGCGGACGCTGCCCGGCGCTGCCGGGGAGTCGCCGTACCTTTGCCTAGCTCGTGTTCATGTTCCTATGCCTTAGGGGGTGAATGTGGAGCGACCGGCCCCCGGCGTCGCAAGCGCTGGGGGCTATTTTGTTCGGACCATGCATGGGCCACGTTAGCGTAGAGAGAGAGAGAGAGAGAGAGAGAGAATGGGAGCAGCCTTAGAGGATCCCGGGCCACAGCGGGAAGGCTCAACACACATCACGCGATGCTCCATGAACGCCTTCATGGCTATGAAGGTAAGTACGGATATACTGGAATAGCAAGGATGTTGTAGAATTTCATATTGAATTAGCAATAGCGTGGCATCCTATCTCCTAGGTCGGTGCCGGGGTTGTCGCTCCAGTTGATGATCATGTCCGTGTAGTCGTCCTGCTCTCCGGACGTATAGTCCGACGAGTCGTTGTAGGTATACTTCTGACCGATGTACCCCAGATCACTGTTGCCCGAGAAGGTGATACCGTTCCGCATCCACGGGCGATAGCCATTGGTCTGGGAATTGTCCCCCGTGCCATCGGCCAGGTGCAGCAGGCTGAAGGGGCCGGGCCCGCCGTTGGTGTAGAACAGGTCCACGTCCGGGCTCAGCAGCAGGCTGCCGTCGCGCACCAAGCTGCTGAAGGAACCGATGGTGTAGGTGGCATCTGGAATCAGAGTGAGACGGCGGATCGCGTTGGTTTGCACATCCAGGGCCGCGTTGTTCGTCGACCCCAAGAAATTGGTCCCTGGCACGACCGCTCCGTTCCCGGTGTCGTTCCAGTATTGGGCGATCGCGCCTATGGCAGGCGCAGACAGCGCTACGAAAAGCAAGTACTTTTTCATCGTGCTTTGAGTTCGAACTCAAAGCCCTCCTCCTTCTTTGACGAATTTGATCGCGGTCCATCCATTGCCCAATCGCAAGCGAATGATATAAACTCCGTTCTCCATACTCAAGTATGGAAGTTCGATCCGCTCACTGGTCGGGATCCGCCTCGCGTGGTACAACAGCCGGCCCTGAAGGTCTAGTACGGCGATATCCACCTGGTCAAGGTCGGCGATGTGGGCCAGCGTGATGCCTGTCCCATTCCACCAAGCCACTGGTCGCAGCTCCTGAATTGCGGAACTTGCAAGTTGCCCCACCGAGACGTTGTCCAAATAGTAGTAGGACGTTGAGTAAATACCACCAGGGTTGGCCAAGGTCCCGTTCACGGAATCGATGGGCATGAAATTGCCCAATACCATCCATTGCTCCCCACCCATCGCGATCATCGTATCGACCAGTTCGGTCCAATTGTTCTCCAGCAGAAAAGGGGCGGACGCATCACGCAGTTCGACCTGGGCCGCCACCACCAATGGGCTGCAGCCTGGTCCAGATAGACTATCCGCCCCGAACCAGACGCCGATATGATCGATGGCATACTGGAATGGCAGCCTCAGAGCATACCAAAGGGACATCCTGTAGGCCTGTCCTGCCACCAAGGGCTCATCCAATCTGCACATCAGATACTCTCTTGTGGATGAGCCCGGACCGTCCCACAGGAACGCACCAGCATGCCGAGACCCGTCCTCTGAAACGAGGTATCCATTCCAAGGGGCCAAGTTCATGGGATATCCACAAGTCCGATCCAGGTCACAATCGTACAGATCCGGTGTGCATTGTGTCGGATTGGACCACCCTTGCGCTTTGAGGAGCGAACACTGGGTAGGCAGGTCGCAATCCATGGTGTCCTCAAAGCTCGGGTTGGGCACCAGGTTCTGTGCCTTCGCCATCACAGCGAGAGCGGTCGTCAAGAGAAGAAGGAGTGCTTTGAGCATGTTGTTCTTCTTTCTTTCTGCCACACCATTGGCACCTGGAAGACGCACCCATCAAGGTACGGCGCTGCCTTCCGCTTCCGGCCCACTTGGTGGCACCGGGTCCTCACCGCCCCGCCCGGCGTGCGGCGGCTTCCGGGCGGGGTCG
>JACJZJ010000005.1 GCA_020635675.1 Flavobacteriales bacterium
GGGCTATTTCGACTTGATCGTTACGCAGATCCCCTCGGTCCCACAGCCGACCAATGACCTGATCTGTGACGCGATCCCACTGGATACCGTTCCGATAGGGGGAAGCATCGACGACGGCGTCAGCTATTTCAATTTCTGCTCGACCGCCGACACCGGAGAACCCAATGCCGGTCCGGAGGACCGGACGGTCTGGTTCTCTTTCGTCACACCCCCACATCCAGGAGCCGATGCGAGCGCCGATGTCATGATCAACGTATGGAGCGATCCCAATGCCGTGGGTGATGCGGTCGATCTTCGGGTGGCGCTCTTCCGCGCGGATGGCGATACCTGCACGGGTGGTCTGGACCTGGTGGACAGTGATGATCCGCTTTTCAGTTCGGATGCCTCCATCAACGTGAGCTGCCTGGTGGCGAACACCCGATACTACCTGCAGGTGATGGGCACTGTACTGAACAAGGAGGGGTATTTCGGCATGGAGATCATCGATATGGGAAGTGGTGCATTTCCATCAAATTCCGACCTGTGCGCCTCCATTCCCCTCGGTGTGTTGTCCAAGGGGGATTCCCTGCTGGACGATTCCTTCGATAACCTCTGTGCCACGGGCAATGGTGTGTGGTTCAACTTCCACACGGGAGACTCATTGGGTTCCGGGGTGCTTTTCGAGGTATTGAACGACCCGCTCGGGGTCGGCGACGCCATTTCGGCCGGTGTTGAGCTCTATCGAACGTCCGATACGACCTGTACCGGGAGTCTCGAACAGGTCCAGGGTACCTACCTCGATCCTGGTGAGTTCGACCGACTGATGGTGGAGTGCCTGGATACCAACACCACGTACTGGCTGAAGATCGGAACGATCGGTGGACTTTTATCGAACGGCGAAGGCTATTTCGGCCTCCGGGTGATCAGCGATGATCAGGCGTGTTCCTGCCAGCCTTGGTATGCGGACCTGGATGGCGACTTCCTTGGCGACCCTGATCAGGTACGGATGGCCTGTTCGCCGCCGGCGGGTTACGTGAGCAATGCCTCGGACCTCTGTCCGGCACTACCCTTCCTTTCCCCGGGCGATCCCTGCAATGATGGGAACAACTCCACGTACAACGACATGGTGACCGCCGAATGCATCTGCGAATCGCACCCGATCCTGCTCTCGCCGCGTGTCTTCCTGGGTGGTCCGTACGAAAGCGCAAGTGGCTTGATGATCGACTCGTTGAGGAACCTGGCTGATTTTCCATTGACCGAGCCCTATACCGCGCTGGGATATGTGCATGCAGGAAATGGTGGCGGAGAAAACGTCTTCGCTATTGATCTCGACCTGCTCTCCGGGCCCGACGCGGTGGTGGATTGGGTGGTCGTGGAACTGTATATCGATCTGCTCGGGACGATGATCTTGGTCGATACCCGATCGGCGCTCCTGCAGCGGGACGGGGATATCATCGAGGCCTACCAGGCGATCCTGCAACACCCGATCGCCTTTGAACGGCCCGCGGGGCAATACTTCGTGGCCATCAGACACCGCAACCATTTGGGTGTGATGCTCCGATCGACCGTCACGTTGGGCACCACGAACACGGTCGTGGATTTCACCGACCCTGCAACGGCCACATTCGGCACGGATGCCCAGAAAGCCGTGGGGCCGGTGAATGTGCTCTGGCCCGGTGATGTCACCTTCAACGGCCAGGTCAAGTATGCCGGTGGCGGCAATGACCGCGACCCGATCCTGGTGCGCATCGGTGGCACGATCCCCACATCGGTGGCCAACGGCTACCTGCAGGAGGACGTGAACCTCAACGGTCAGGTGAAATATGCGGGATCCAAGAACGACCGCGACCCGATCCTGGTGAATATCGGCGGCACGATACCTACGGCCACACGTACGGAGCAGCTTCCCTGATCAGTATGTGTGCCATCCCTGATGGCGCGCGGTGTGCACCCTTTCGGTCCACTCCTTCCGCGCTATGCGCCGTGGCCGTCCCCGGCCTTTTTGGGCCACATCGCATCCAACTTCTCCCCGCCCTTGATGCCGAAGTCCAACGTGCGGATGGGGAAGGGGATGGTGATCCCCTCCTTGTTGTAGGCCGCCTTGATGGCCATGATGGCCGCGCTCTGGTGGGCCTGGAAGTCGGACTGGTCCTTCGCGCGGACCCAGAAACGCAGTTCGAAGTCGATGCTGCTGTCGCCGAAGGCGGTGTAGAAGAGTTCCAGGGGTTGGTCCGGGAGCAGACCCTCCACACCGCGCACTGCATCCAGCGTCACCCGCTGCGCCCGGGCGAGGTCCTCCCCGTAACTGATGCCCACCTCCAGGTCCACCCGACGGATCCGATTGTGGGTGTAGTTCACCAGCACGCCCTGGAACACCTCTTTGTTGGGGATGATCACCTGGAGGCCCTGCATATTGGTGATCTCGGTGGTGCGCAGGTCGATGCGCTGCACCACGCCGAAGTGGCCGCCGGTCTCCACCAGGTCGCCCACGCGAAGCGGCCGCTGCACTGCCATGAAAATGCCGGACACGAAGTTGGCGGCGAGGTCCTGGAAGGCGAACCCGAGGGCCAGTCCGATGATGCCCGCGCCGGCCAGGATGGAGGTGACGGTCTTGTCCAGGTGCACCACGCTCAGGGCCGTGAACACCCCGACCAGCAGCACCGCGAGGTAGATGCTGTTGCCGACCAGACGCAGCAGGGTGGGGCCGATGGGCCACCGGCCCAGCAGCTTGCGCACCAACAGGCGCGCCAGGCGTGCGGCCATCCACCCGACCACCACGATCATCGCGGCCACCGCCAGATTGGGCAGCATCTGCACGAAGTCCTTCGTCCAGCTCAGCAGCTTCTGCTGGATCAGCTCGACCGCTTCCGTGACCTTGAGCATGGGAGGAAGATACGATCCTCCACCGGAGGTCGCCCCGGCAGGGCGCCCGTGGTCCGAAGCGCTAGAAGTGATAGGCCATGCCCAGGCCGAGATGCAGGTCGGTGAGGTCGGGGGTATGGGCGGGCAGGCGCTCACCATCCGGGAGGGTCTGCGCGGCCATCTGCGGTTTCACCAGCGAAAGGGTGGCACCAAGGATCGGGGTGTAGAGCGAAAAGCTCGGATGCAGCCAGAAGGCGACGCGCATTTCCAATTGTGCGCTAAGTCCGAACGCCGTGGACCGTGCGAACTCCCTGCGGTCATCCCAGAGTTTGTCCATTTCCCTTCGGTCGGTCCCGAAAACACCCTTCCCCTCTTTCGAGGCGAACGTGTTCTCCTGGATACCATAGCTGCACGCGACCCGATGCAGACCCACACCGCCGGTCAGTTCCAGGCGCATGCCGGCAGCACCGCGGCGCGGGTAGGGGCCGCTCATGATCCCGGTCCAAAGACCCATGGTGGTCACGTCGTACCCCACCGTGATCATGTCGCCCTGGTAGGTGGTGGTGCCTGTGAACAACGAGGACCAGCTCCCTGTGACGAGGAAGTCCTCGTTCTTGACGAAGCCAACATACCGGATGCGCATCTGCTCCAAGTTGCCGGCAACGGTCCAGCCTTTGCGTATGCGTCGGCATGCCTCCAAACGCGGTGCGGGACCGGCCCGCTGGGCGAGGTTCGCCAGGTCCATGCCCCCCATGTACTGCAATTGGGAGGTCCAACGCACCGTGGCGCTGATGCTCCATCGCCGCATCGCTTCCCACAGGGGCACGTTCGCCTGGCGCGTGGCCCTTTCATGTGCCTGGGGCGACTTCGATGGCTCCGCTCGGAGTGGCGACGTATCCTGTGCCATCGCGCCCATCCATGCACATCCCATCAATGCCACGATGGCACCACGGAGCATTACGCAGCGGATCGGCATGGCCCGGACGGTATGGTGATGGACGAAGCTACATGGGATCCTGCGATCTGCGGAACGGGGCGGGAGGCGATCAAGCCACCATTTGCATGCGGTCCGTCTTCCGGGGAGCGGGACCTCTGTTAATTTGGATCACTGCATATGCACCGGTATGTTCCATTGATCGCGGTCTGGTCACTTGGCCAGGTGTTCCCCATTCAGGCTCAATCACCCTTCATTCTGCGCCAGACGCCTGCTCAGCCGCTGTCCACGTACTTCCAACGGTCCATCCCGCTACCCAATGGCGAACTCTGGTGGGTGTTCGGCACTTGGGAGTCCGGAACTACGCCCATGCTTTCCCGTGTGCACCTGCGGAAAATGGACGGCGCGGGACAGGTCCTGGCCACGAACGATCTCCTCCTGCCGCCCATGGCGCCGGTCTGGCAGATACGCAACATCACCGTCATGCCAGGTGGAGGCGTCGCGCTCGTTGGTTCCGGTGGTTGGCAGGGCATGTACCTGGGCTTCGACCCCTCGGGGTATCTCCAGACCGCGCGGACGTTCGACTTCGGCACCAGTACCACCTTCGACGACGTCGCGCCGCTCGACAACGGTGATGGAACGATCGTCGGGTACAGCGACTCCTATGCGGTGCAGTTGCGTATCGATGCACAGGGGAACCTGCTGTCGGCCTGGTCCGATCGGTTCGGGAACGACAAGGGTGCACATCATTTGCTGCGTGCCTCCGACGATGGCGGGATGCTGGTGGTGGGCCAGGAACTCACACCACAAGGTCCGGTGTCCCTCTACGCGATCAAGCTGGACAGCGCAGCGAACGTGCAGTGGGCGGAACGCTTCGATGGACCTGCGGCCACGGCACTGGATGCGGTCCGACTGACCAATGGCGGCTGGGCCATGGTGTCCCTGAAACAGACCGGTCCCACGCCGCTCCATGCCGGCCCATGGCTGCTGATGCTGGACCCCTTGGGTCAGGTCACACACCAGGCCCGCTTCTGGCCTGGTCCGTATGAGGATTCGTACGGCTACGCTTCGGGGCTGACCGAGAATGGGAACGGCCACCTGTTGCTGACGGGCCAGTGCAACCCCGGTGGCACCTTCCTGATCGATGCCGGGATGTCAGCCGTGGCCGATACGGTGCGCTGGCTGCCACAGACGGGCGGTACCAGCGGTATGCATGGCACCGCATTGGCCAACGATGACCTGCTCTTGAACTACCTGCATTACGATTCCGTGCTCGCAAGGAACATCCCGGTATTGGCACGTTGGGACCCCGCCGCACTTCATCCTTGCGGCGAGCATCGCGACACGTTGTACACCGATACCCTGGCCTACACACTGACGACCGGTGTGGTCCGTACCCCCATCTCAGCCACCACAACGGATATACTGGCGCAGGTCGTGCACGACACGATCACCTGGACATCCGCTGCTCCCTGCCTGAACACGGCGATCGCGGAGCCACACGTAGCGCACATGAACGGATCCGCTCTCTTCCCGAACCCCGCTGATGTGTGGGTATGGTTGTCCGGGACAGCGGATGCCGAACGCATGGAGCTGATCGACCCGAGCGGCCGTACGTTCGGCGAGTGGAAAAGCCCGGTGCCTGACCAGCTTTCAGTGGCCCATCTATCCAACGGCTTGTACACGTTGCGTATCGCTGATCATCACCGGGTGCAAAGCTTGCGTTTGATGGTGATGCACTAGGTCCGTAAGGACCGCAATGCTTTGGTACAGCTCAAAAAGGAGTGCGCCCCGGCCGGGGCGCACTCACAGGATCCTTTCCCAGATATGGTTCACATCTCCGGCTTCTTCTTTTCGGCCGCCATTTCCTCCTTCTCCTTTGGCATGCTGCTCACCGCCATCTCGCGAATGCACTCCCAGCCATCACCCTTCTTGCGGAAGATGCTGAGATAGTGGCCATGGTCCACTTCCGCGCCTGTGCTGTCGGCATCGCTCCATGAGCCGATCTCCGTCATGTAGTCACCTCCCACGAACAATTCCTTCACCTTGAAGGTGGGTGTGGTGTGCGTGCTGTCCTTGGCCAGGCGCTCTGCCATCCGCGCTTTCAGGGCTTCCTTGGTACTCACGGGAGCGCGGTCGCTCATGTAGCTGTCCACATCATCTGCATAGTACACCATGACCCCATCGACATCCTTGGCGATCTCGGCCTTGGCGTAGGCATCCTCCATGGCCTGGACCTGGGCGGTGAGGGCGTTCATGTCCGGCGGGGGCGGTGGTGGGGGAGGTGGCGGACAGTTGTTGCAGGCGGCCAGTCCAAGGGACAGTCCGCCGATGAGGAAGGGAAGTGCTCTTGTTGTTCGGTGCATGGGACAGGTGTTTTGGTGATGGATCCTCCACAATGGTGTGGACTTCCATCCCTAAAGATGCATTTTCCGTCGCGATCGGGCACTTCCTTCAGGGTCCCTGGAATGAACAAAGGGGCGGGACCGGTACCGCTCCCGCCCCTCGCTTTTTGGTCTTGATCTAGCGAACCACCAAACGCTGCATGCCTTGGCGACCGTTCGCCGCAGTGAGACGCACTTGGTATACGCCCTTCACCAGTCCCGGCAGGTCCAGATCGTGCACCTGGAAGCCCAACGGCTGCGCGGGCAGGCGTTCCGTACGCACGACGCGACCGGAAACGTCGGTCACCTCAAGGTCGAGCGCTTCGCCCTGTCCGCCATAGCTCAGCACGACATGGTCGCTGGCGGGGTTCGGATAAAGCTCCATGCCGATGACATCGCCGGTCAGGTCCTCGATGGCCCCTGGTGTCTGCGACATCCAGATGATGAACTCGCTGGTGGTGGTGGTACCGAACGTGGTGACCTCCTGATGGAAGATGGTCAGGATCGGATGGCGTACCCCGGGCTTGTAGTAGAAGTACGTGGTGAAGAGGTAGTCGATGGCCACGAGCGTGTAGTCCGTATAGTCCTCGATAGTGCGTACGCGCAGCACGTTGTTCACGGTACCGTATGGCATGACCAGGGTACCGGACCCATCGGCCAGGCCATCGATCACGCCACTGCGGACGATAGGCAAACCGAAGGAGGTGAAATCAGCACCCAGGCTGTCGTTCCAGGCGGTGTTCATGGAGCATGGCAGCTTCAACACACGCTCCGGGTCCTGATAGACCACTTCCTGCGCTAGGGAGTTGAGATAGACACCGTGCAGGTCATAGCCTGCGGAACTGGACTCGAAAAAGGTCCAGTCGGTCATGTCCGTGGTCTCGGCGATGTTGGCATCGGGAAAACCGCCGTTCACGCCCGTGGAGGCCGGTGTTTGGAAGCTGACCGTGCGTGAGCTGTCGGAGACCAGGCTGCTGAAGTCCCAGGTCTGTCCGGACCCTCCGGGGCCGGGGGCCATGTAGGGGGCATAGTTGTCAACGAAACTATCCCCGGCGATGGGGGATTCGCTGTCGGTGATGGTTTGGGCCTGCACCGAGGTGGCCAGAAGAAGGAGGAAGGAGGAAAGGTTCGCGTAGCGATGCTTCATGATCACAGGGTTTTGATGTGAAGGCGGGTAAGTTCGCCAATACGGACGCGCGATGCAATGACATGGCGCATCCGGACCCCAGGATCGGCGGACCTTCCAAGCAAGTGAGCCATGAAAAGCGGCTTTGGACAAGCCTTTCAGCAGGGTTTCACCGGATGGACATCTTCTCCATCACGACCGATCCCTCCGGCCAGGTCCGCTCCTCGAACCACACCCGACCATCAATATCCATCAGCACCACAGTGGAACAGCGCGTGCCGTAGCCGGGCGAGTCGATGAAGATGGAGGAGACGACACGCTCGAGGTCCCGCGGCAGGCCGGTATCGGGCAGGCGTTCATCCGACGCGGGAACATCATCCCTCAGCAGGGCGAACAAGCCGGGAACAAGCTGCTCGTCCGGTCCCTGGAGCAGGCGTTCCATTGCCGCCGTGGCATGCTCCACTTTCGGCCAGGGCGTGTCCAGGAAATGGTTGCTGAGGCTGTGGATGCCGGGGGAAAGCGGAATGTCCGCGGGTTCGATGTTGTTATGGTAGCGCAATGCATCCAGCGGCCCGTGGATCAGGTTGAAGCCGTTATAGACCTGGGTCGCTCGCGGATCGATGGCATGTTCCAGGGCATCCCGCACGAGAAGCCCACGGGAAGGACCATCGGTGCGTTGCGACCGGCGCAGGTCGCGGAAGTTGGTGATGGCGGCGAAACGACCGGCGCGTGTGATGCCCATCCACGTGCCACCGGCCTGCAGGTCGCATCCGGCGAGGATGTCGGGCGCATCCTCCCAGAAATGAGCCGGCGCCGCCGGGCGGTCCAGGAACTCGTCCCGGTTGGCCGCGAAGATGAAGGGATAGCGCGGGTGCGCTTTATAGGCGAGAGCGATCAGGCACATGGTGCCACAAAGGTGAGGTGCGTGCGTACCTGGCCCGGTGACAAGGTGAATGGATCGTGATCGTTCGTTCTTCGTTCCTCCGTACAGGTCCACCAGACCCCACGCTCGCTTCCTTTGCATCGATGCCCACCGCCTACCGCGTCTACGTGATCGAGCTGAGCCGGAAGGTGTATTCGGAGAACTGGAGGTTCCGGCAGGCGAACCCGCAGTACAACGGCGTGCGCGAGTGTCTGTATGTCGGCCAGACGAGCAAGACCCCGCAGGAACGGCTCGCCCAGCACAGGTCCGGCGCGCGCACGGCGAATGGGCACAAACTTTCATCCGACATCGTGCGGAAATATGGTCGTTATCTGCGCCCCAGTCTCTACCAGCACATCCCACCGATGAGCCGGGAGGAGGCGCTGGAAGTGGAAAAGGGATTGGCGCTGGAACTGCGACGGAAGGGGTATGCGGTCTGGACGAATTGAGGGCTGCTCCGCACCGATCAACGTCGACATCGAGGATCGGGCGCAACGCATTCGTCACCGGGCCATCGAACGCAGTTCCCAACTCCGACGGCATGGGAAGTATCGGGCAGTTGATCTTAGAGGTGGGACCGCCCCCCATATTGACCTGCGGACACGGATCTCAGCGACAACTTCAGCCCAGCGGGCGGACTTCTGCAGGTATGGAAGTTCGCGAACCTCGCCTTGTCGCAAATGATCGGATACCTTGGTTCTGCTATCGAAGCAAGTCCTCGTCCTCCAGCGGATATGGCCGATGCAGGATGGTGATGACCCACTGAGCCAACGATCCATGCAGCCACGCCGCCTACTTCTGCCGCTACTTGTGATCTGGTCGCTCTCCGCTGTGCCATGCATGGGCCAGCAAGGCGAATGGCGGACCTATACCACGAAGGACGGTCTGCTGGACGATGCGCTCGAGGTGTACAACGTCCATGTCGACCCAGAAGGCCAGGTCTGGTTCATCACGGACAGGGGAGTGAATGTCTTCGACGGTGCTTCATGGCGTTCTTACACGGAAAAGAACGGTCTGATCGGCAGGAAGATCTCCTGCTCGCTGTTGGACAGCAAGGGCCGCATTTGGGTGGGCTCCTATACGAACGAGCTCGGGGATGGTGGTATATCCATCTTCGACGAAGGGGAATGGCGGTCGTACAGGCGCTCCGAAGGATTTTTCAAGGCCGCTCATCCCCGGCTCCTCGTCGAAGATCCGCAGGGACGGGTGTGGGTGGCGACGTCCACGATCCCGGGCAGCTATACCGCGGGGATGGCCGCCTCTGCACTATCCGGTGTCACCCCTTTCGCGGGTCTGGTCTATTCGGGCCTTGTGCTTGCTGTTTCCAGATCGGGGCTCTCCATGTTCTCGAATGACACATGGACCAATTTCGACAAGGTGGGACCTGAACCTCCTTTCGACTATGTAAGACGCCTGGTGGAGGACAAGAAAGGCCGGGTCTGGTTCACCACCGACAAGGACAAATTGTTCTGTTACGATGGGCATGCGTTCATCGCCCCGAGCGCAAAGGAGGGCTATGTCCAGTGCGAGATCCGCGATATCATGGTCGACAGCCGGAAGAACCTGTGGATCGCCTCCCAGAACAGGGTGATGATGTACGATGGAGACCGGTGGACGGTGTTCAAGATGCGCGTGATCGGCGACCTGCTCGCTTTGACCTCGCTCCGGATCCATGAGGACCGGAAGGGGGAGATCATCGTGACCGGCATGGAGGGCATCGCTGTGTACGATGGCAGCAAATGGCGATCCTTCGATCTTGAGAACAAGGGGGCCTATTCCCCCTCCGACATGGAGACCTACCATTCGATGTTCGACGCGAAAGGTGATCTCTGGGTCTACTGGAACAACAATTTCGGGCATTATGATGGAGCCACATGGAAGCAGGTCTGGCGAAAGCTGGATTCGCGCTTCTACATCGACAAACACGATCGCATCTGGGTGCCTGGAAAGAAGGGTCTCGAGGTGCACCGCGATGGGAAATGGGAGACGTTCAAGGAGTACCGGGATATCTATGGCTTCGTGGAGGACGGGAAGGGCAACGTCTGGGGTGGATCGAACGATGGCTTGCTCTACTTCGATGGCGTGGAAATGGATCGGCTGGGGGCCGGCAGTGGGATACCCTCATCCCGCACACGATTCGTGACGGTCGATGCGCAGGGCAATGTCTGGGTCGGCACTGACGCAGGGATCAGCCGTTTCCAGTATGCAGATCAACATTGACCGCAAGTCCCTGACGCACCTGCACACGACCCGGCGCCCCGGTCGGGCATGCTAGTCCCGCACTATACGCACCGACCAGGGCCGGTCCGTGCCACGGATCAGATAGGTCCCGGCCAGCAGGTCGTGCAGGTCGATGACGATCCGATCGCCCGCGGCCTTCAGTTGACGGACCATTCGCCCTTGCGCATCAAGCACCATGAGCCCATGCGACCCGCCTTCCGCGAATTCGAGCGTAACGGCATCATGTGTGGGGTTCGGGGCGACGCGCGGACCCTCCGTGATCGGTCCCTGGATCGCGGTGGGCAGGTAGATCAAAGGAGCACTGGGCGCACTGACGCAGCCCAGGATATCCGTCACGACGACGGTATAGGTCCCAGGCAGGGTGGGGGTGATGCAGGCCGCGGTGTCGCCGGGAAGGGCTTGACCATCGAGGTACCATTGCATCATGGGCTGCACACCGGTGCAAAATTGCGAACCCAGGTCCAGCACGGCTGGAACGGTCGGCGTGGCCGGGCATTGCAGCGGCGCGCGGTACACATCGCCGTAGCGCCCCACGGCGATCAGGGCGCCGTCGACCAGGGTCGCATCACCGATCACCGCATCAAAAGGCTCGGGCACCAGGTTGTACCAGTTGTCGCCGCCATCCACGGTTCGCACCACCTGACCGGAGACGGACACGGCGTACCCGGTGTCGGGATCGCTGAAGAAGATGCTGCAGGAGTACTGCGGGATCCCGCCCATGTAGGTCCAGGTCTGGCCTCCGTCCGTGGTGCGGTGCCCACTGCCGTATCCCGCGATGAAGCCCAGGGTGTCGTTCAGGAAGAAAATGCTCTGGATGTCGGCAGTGGTCGGACTGGTGAGGGGTTGCCACGTCACGCCACTGTCCGTGGTCTTCTGCAACGATCCTCCCTCGCCGCCGCAATACCCGACCAGATCGTTCACGAAGTAGAGGTCGAAGACGTTGCCGGTCGCAGTGTGGTCCCAGGTCGAGCCCGCATTGGTCGTCCGGTAGCAGCCGGCGTTCACGTAGCCGCCCGCCACGATCGCCGTGCTGGCATCGAACGCCCACACGCTGCGGATCGCCACGCTGGGACCGGCGTGGTTGACCGTGGATGCGAAGAAATCGGTGGTGCTCCGGTTCGCCCCGCTGCCACCGCCGATCCAGCCCACGCCGTCCGGGCGCAGGTGTACGCCCAGCCATTGTGCGTTGCCCGCGGCCACATCGGTCCAGTGCCGGCCGCCGTCCTCCGTGCGCATCACGCCGTTCTCCAGACCGCCGCTGGTCAGCCAGCCCGCCGAAGCGCCATGCTGGTCATCCCCGAAGCTGACCTTGTTCAACCTGGTATGCCATGTGCCGATCTGCACCGGCTGCCAGGTGATGGCATCGTCCACCGTGCGGTACACGCGGCCTTTGCCGACCAGCAGGCCGATGCCGCTGTCGTCCAGCCAGGCACCGTACAGGTCCAGTGGATCGAGCGAGGCTACAAACCAGTTCACGCCCTGGTCGATGCTGCGCAGCACCGTGCCCCAGGCACCCATCGCCAGCACCGTGCTGCCGTGGACATGGAGGCCCAGCAGGCTCTGCGCGGTGGGGGAGGTGACGTAGTTCCACGTATCGCCACCGTCGGTCGTGCGGATGATGTCGCCGCCAATGCCCACGCCGATCCCGGTCAGGGCATTGAAGAAATGCAGGCCACGGATGCTGATGGTACCTGGTGGTGTCAGCGGGTCCCATGTCGCGCCACCGTCCTCGGTGCGCAACAGGATGCTGCCGGTCGCTGCGGCGAAGCCAAGTTGGTCATCCACGAAATGGAGCGCCGTGATCGCGTTCGTGGTACCGCTCGTCTGCTGGGTCCAGGTGGCGCCACCGTCGATAGTGCGGAAGAGCTTGCCCGTCTGGCTGCCCGACCAGCCCAGCGTATCGTTCACGAACGCCAGGCAGGCGATGTTGCCGTAGGTCGGTTGGTACACCGAACTGGCCGTGGCCCAACCGTCGGAGGTGCGGTAGAACCGCCCCGAGTTCGCCCCGATGATCCCGCGCTGGTCGTCCCACATCCATAGGGTCTGTGGCTTGTCGGTCAGGTTGTAGGGCATCCGCTGCCAGCTGTCCCCGGCATCCGTGGTCTTCAACACGAAGCCCAGCACCCGATCGATCGTGAATCCGGTGGTGGGGCTCACCAACTGCACCGAAGGCAGTTCGCTGCGCGTCTTCACAGGGGTGACGAGTTGCCATTGCTGGGCACGCAGGGGGAACGTGATCGACAGGAGAACGAAAGGGAGGATGCGCATGATGCAAAGATCGGGCGCGGACGGGGTGCGCGGCCGACCGGCGTTGCACTTGGCCGGAGCACCACTTAATTTTCCTCGATGATCACCGCCCCACGTCGTCAGGCCCTGGTCGGGTACATGCTACTGGCGCTCGGCCTATCCGCCCAGGACTGTTCCATTCCATTCACCACGCCGCTTTATGCCACCACGCAGGCGCTGAACCTGCTCTACGGATCGACCACGCGATACGATGGCGGTACCGAGGAACTCCGCTTGAACCTGTTCAAACCAGTGGGCGATGGTCAGGTCCAGCGTCCTTTGGTGGTGCTGGTGCATGGTGGCGGGTTCTGGGACGGTGACCGCAGTGATCTCAACGCCTTGTGCGCCGAGTTCGCGAGCATGGGATGGGCCGCTGCCACGGTGAGCTACCGCCTCGACTTCTATGGCACCTGGCTCCTTGGACCACCTTGGACCTATGATGAGGCCGAAGTGATCCGTGCCGCCTACCGCGCCCAACAGGATGTGCGCGGTGCCGTGCGCTTCCTGAAGGCCAGGCACCTGCAGGACAGCACCAGCACCGCCAACGTGGTGCTGATGGGCTTCAGCGCCGGTGCCATCGCCTGTCTGCATGCCGGTTATGTGGACGATCCTTCGGAGAAGCCGGCCGCATGCAACGCCATCGGCGACGTCGTGCACCTCTTCACGCATTACGCACGACCCGACCTCGGACCGATCGAAGGCACGCTGAACCTCAACGGCTGGAATGACGAAGCACTTGCGGTAGCCTCATGCTACGGAGGGATCATCGACACAAGCTTCATATCCGCGCCGCTCGAACCCGCGCTCTACACCTACCACCAGACCGGTGATCCGGTCGTGGGTTGCGGCTACCAGCAGGGGCTGTGGGGCATGCCGCTCGGCGTAAGCAGTGGCTACCCCTGGCTCTACGGATCCTGCGCCATCGACCCCCGTGTGCAGCATCTCGATCCGCCCTCAGGACGCTATCTGTTCCATCCCTACAACGGTGGCACGCATGGCGTGCACGATGAGCCGTTGATCTATGGAGAGGCACGTCAGTTCCTGCGGGAACTTTTCTGCAGCTATGCCGGCCTGCAGGTCAGTGCGCGTGTCTTCCTCGAAGGGCCCTATGATGCGGATACAGGCCTGATGCGCGACGACCTGCGCACGCAGGGCTTCCTACCCCTGGACGACCCTTATCCCGCCCTCGGCTATGTGCATGCGGATGCGGGTAGCAATGGACCGGTGGCAACCGGCGTACTGGCCGTCACCGGCAATGATGCCATCGTGGATCGCGTTGTGCTGGAATTGCGTGACGCCACGGATCCGGCCGTCGTGGTCGGATCGCGCAGCGTGCTTTTGCAGCGTGATGGGGACATCGTGGACCTGGATGGCGTATCGCCCGTGACCTTCACCCTACCGCCCGGCGACTATCACGTGGCCGTTCGGCATCGCAACCATCTGGGTTGCATGACGGTCGGGATCCGCACGCTGAGCGCGACACCCACCCTGGTGGATCTCACGGACCCGGGCACACTGACCTATGGTACGGAAGCACGCATTTCATCCGGAGGCATCCATCCGGCGGAAATGCTCTGGGCGGGCGACGTGACGTTCAATAGTGATGTGACCTACACCGGTGCGTCCAATGACCGTGACCCCATCCTGGTGGCCATCGGCGGAGCAGTGCCTACGGCCACGGTGGCCGGCTATTTCCAAGAGGACGTGGACATGGACGGCCTCGTGAAATACGCGGGAACGGCCAATGACCGCGATCCCATACTTGTGAACATCGGTGGAACGATCCCCACTGCCTCACGGAGCGAGCAATTGCCTTGATCGCCACCGCCGTTCCCCGATCCGTGCGTCACCTTTTCCCGTACGGTACGTTATAGGGATGGGCACACATGCCCGGCCTGTCCCATGGCCCTGCACATCAGCTACAAACCCGGTGAGCAGCAATCGCTGCAGGCGGCCCGGTATTTCCACGAAGCGGTCGAAGGTCTGGTGGCTACCATGGTGGAAGGCCTTGACCGGAACGAATACACCATACCCGCCAGTGAGGGTGCCGGGCTGCTGCTCAGGATCTGGAGCGCCGATGCACTGGACGACGAGCGCCTGCACGACCTGTTCGATCGCATCCTGGCCGTCCGCGCCGACCTGCAGAAGCTACGCGAAACGCCCGATGACCCGCAGTGTGTGGTGCCGATCGCCACCAATTGGCTTGCAGAACATCTGGGCGGGGCAGACCTCTATCTGGAATTGTCGCTGGAACTGGACGGTGAAGCGGCGCCAACGCCCGAGTTCTCCATGGCACTGATGCGGGGGCGCAGCGTGATGATCAGCACGGATACCTTGTTCTTCAGCTGGCTCGAACGTGATGTGTTCGGCTTGACGCTGGCGGGCCATGGCAGCTATTTGCTGGAGGTGGTCGAAGAGCAGCAACGGTGGCCGAAAGCGTCCTGATCGCTCGGCAACCTCACGCGCCGACGGATCCACGCAGCTCGGAGCGACCGCCGGTACCTTCGCGCCCATGGCTATCGAACTGGGGCTGGACACTTTCGGTGATGTCACCATGGACGCGGATGGAAAGCCGCTCTCCCAGGCGTTGGTACTGCGGAACGTGGTGGCCGAGGCGGAGCTGGCAGACCGCATGGGCCTGGACTTCTTTGGCGTGGGCGAGCATCATCGTGCGGACTTCGCGGTGAGCGCACCCGAGGTGGTGCTGGCCGCGATCGCTTCACGCACCGTGCGGATCCGACTGGGTTCCGCCGTCACCGTGCTCAGTTCCGACGACCCCGTGCGGGTCTACCAGCGTTTTGCCACACTCGATGCACTCTCGAACGGACGCGCGGAGGTGATCATCGGACGCGGTTCGTTCACGGAGTCCTTTCCACTGTTCGGTTTCGATCTGGACCAGTACGATGTGCTGTTCGATGAACGTCTCGAGCTTTTTGCGGAACTCCTGAAGGAGGGACCCGTCACCTGGAGCGGCACGACCCGGGCATCCCTTGACCGGCAGCGCGTTCACCCATCAACGACCTCGGGCCGGCTGCCCGTCTGGGTGGGAGTAGGGGGCACACCCGCGTCCGTGGCACGTGCGGCTCGCTACGGATTCCCTCTCATGCTGGCCATCATCGGCGGCGATCCCCTGCAATTCCGTCCGTTCGTCGACCTCTTCCATCGCGCGCTCTCCGAGGCGGGTCGTGAAGCATTACCCATCGGAGCCCACTCCCCGGGTCATGTGGCGGCCACGGACGAACAGGCGAAGGAGGAACTGTGGCCCCACTTCGCGGCGATGTACGAACGCATCGGCCGCGAACGCGGCTGGGGCAGGTTCACCAGGGAGGCCTACGAACAACTGGCCGGCCCGAGCGGGGCGCTGTGCGTGGGATCACCCGATACTGTGGCCCGGAAGATCGTCCGCACCGTGAAGGCCCTCGGGCTGTCCCGTTTCGATATGAAGTACAGTGCGGGCACCCTTCCACATGAAAAGTTGATGGCCAGCATCGAACTCTTCGGAAGCGAGGTGGCACCGCAGGTGCGTGGATCGATCTGATCGGTCCGTCGCCGGTCCCCGCGCATTCTCTCATCGAACTGGCCCCAAGCTTGTGGAAGGGTCGGGTAACAGGATACCCATGACCGATAAGCACATTGAACAATTGCGGGAGGGCCATCGGCAACGCCGTAGCGCCATCAACGAACTGCACTTCACTTACAAGGGGTTGCAGCGCCTGTTGACCACAATGGTGAGGCGCCCGGGGAACGATGCCATTGCCGGGATCCTTCGTACGCAGATGGCACAGGACAGGACCGTGATGAACGACCTGGCACACGTGGCCATGGACCACGGTCAACCGCCCGTACCCAGCACCTGTGCCGTGGCCGATGCCCTGCTGGCCGAGGTCTACCACGCCGACCGGCAGGGTGCCATGGGCTATTCACGCATGGATGGCCTGCTGCAGGGGCTCAAGGCGGTGCGCATGCATCTGCTCCGCACCTGGGAGCGATTGATCGAACAGGCACCGGCCGACATGCTCCCTCGATTTCGGGAAGTGGCCAGACGCCTTCAGGTCATGGAAGCGGAGCAACACCGCGTGCTGCTGGAGTACGAAGCACGCCTCCTTCGACCCGGGTCGACACAGGATCGGCTGACGGCCTGAGCTTGGAGGTCGGGGAAATACTTCCCCGAACGCGAGGAAAATGTGCCACGATCCCGCCCGGAGCTTCTTCTACTGGCAGATCTAGATCTTCATCCCCCGGATCGTTTTCAACAACCTTCCGTTCACGCATCGTAGGCCATCCATTGTTCCGGCTGGATCAGCAGGTCCGGCATATTCCCGCTATGGGGCGATCACATTCACGTTCTCATTGGTGGGCGTGGGTGCCGGTGCACGTCTGTCATCGCCTTCCTCTCGGAGCACCATCACAAGGATGCCTGTGATGATCACGATGAGCAGAATGAACCCGCGGATGTTCTGCATTCGCTGCCGTTGACGTTCGGTGTCAGAAGTGGGCGTATCGCTCATTGCTCCGATCGGTCACAATGAGCGTGCCCCCGAACAAGAACGGACCGGCCGATCTCAGCAGGTGGTCAAGACACGCTGTGTTCGTCGAGGTTCGCCCGGTCCAGGGGCGCGTGATCCATGGAAAAGAGGTTTAAGCATGTTCCACGCTGCGCGATCTCCTTGGCCTGGCACAGGTGGAAATGCACGAAGTCCATCCAGTGGACCGCCTGCGATGGGTCCGATGCACGATCCGGCGGGTGCATCTCCACCTGGAAGAGCTTCGCCCTGTGGTCGATCGACCGGCTTTCCTGCCGATCTTTTGTCGAAAGGACCGCAGTGCACTGTTGAGCGACACGACTCATGCGTACAACTCGGCCCGGACCGTTCCTGCCGAGACCCCACGGATATCCGGTCCCTGGCGTTCCGGGAGAATGGTCTTCATGTGCATTTCAGGAAGTGATCGGTGCGGAGGCCGTTGTTGGGATGATCGAGCGAGGCCCGACCCTGGCAACGGAAGGTGATTTCGGTGGAAGGAATGTGTTCCAACGGTCCGCAGTGGATCTCATCGACGTGAAGGACGCAAATGAATGGTCCCGATCTTTGGCGGACCATGTCCTGGGCTTTGTCCCTTCTGATCGCGCTGCTCAGCGGCCTCGTTAGCGCCATATGTGCTGGATGGGTCGCCTGGCAGGGCATGGCCTGGCATCGCGTAGGCGACTTCGAAGGCCAGCGTGGCTTCGCGCTCGTCGGGTCCGTGCTTCTCGGACTTTTGGCCGGTATCATCATCGGGCTGGTGGCTGCGCGTACCTACGGTCAGCGCCCGGACGTGCATTGGCGGTCCGCTCTGTGGCGCGCGATGACCGTGGACGGGGGGCTGCTGCTTCTGGTTCTGGCAATGAGCTATGCCACCGCTGCGCATCCGCCGACGCGCCATGGAACAGGTCTGATACTCGATGTCGAGGTACTTGTAGCGCAGAGGATCCTGCTGGATCCGTTCCAGGATGACAGTACCGAGTTCCACATCACACTCTACGGGCACGATCCACGTGAGAACGTTACCGTCCGGGTGCGCCTTGCGGATGCCTTCCTGGAGAACGGCTATTGGCGTTTTCCGGCCAGCCTGCCCATCCTGACGAGTGACCCGGACAGAAGGCTCGGCTTTTCCATGACATCATTCGGAACGACCTTCCTCGAACTGCCCCTGGTCGCCCGCCCCGACACTGGCAGCACGTGGAGTGACTGGATACCCCGAACAAGGGAGGCGGCACTCCAGGCCGACACGACCGTTCAATTCACCTATCGGTTCCGCGTGCGGACGGACGGCCCTTGACCGAACGGACCCCTGTCGATCGACAAGGGTCCTTGATGCGGTGCGATGCGTTCCTGATCAGCGACCGGCGTTGTGGTCGCGACGGTCGTCATCCCCGAAATTGATACCCAGGGTGAGACCATATGTCAAATAGCGGGAATCGATATCTCTCACGGTGATGTTGTCGTTCATGACCCGCGTCAGACCGAAACTGATGCTGGGCTCCAGGGTGACCAGGCCCATATCGAAGCCGAGGCCGGCATCGATGTTGAACGATCCCTTGCTGAAGTCGCCGCCGTTCCAACTGATCCGATCATCGCCCTTCACATCCGTGCTCAGGAGCACATCATAGGTCGGACCCGCCACGAAACGCAGGTCGAATTGATAGCTGTCCACGATACGCACACCGACAAGAGCCTTGAGCTTCAGAGCGGTACGGACCAGGTCGTTCTCGTACTGGATCGTGTCCGACAAATTCGTGGTCATCGCGGTTACGTTCCGTCCAATGAAAATGCCCGGCTGAAGGAACACCCGGTTCCCCATGCGGGCATCGACACCGAACTGCCAGCCGATCGCGCCCTTGAAGGTGACGTTCTGATCGGTGGGTGTGAGGTGCTGATAGGTCGTTCCGATCTGCGGGTTGAGTTGCAACTGCGCAAGACCCATGATGGAGGTGCCCATGCAGCCCAGGAAGAACAGAAGCTTTTTCATTTTCGGATCATCTCGTTCGGGAGCGTCCCTGCCAATGATCGTGCCAGTACATCGAACTGCCTGATAGCCAGGGCCATCTTTCCCATCCGGACCCGCAACCGGCTTGTATCCTTTCCATTGGGGGCCGTCCGATCATCTTTGCCGAATGCAGATCGTGGTGATCGGAGGAGGGGCAGCGGGCTACTTCGCCGCGATACACGCACGGTGCACGGACCCAGCGCACGATGTACTGCTCCTTGAGCGGACCCGAAAGCCGTTGGCCAAGGTCCGTATCAGCGGTGGAGGGCGTTGCAATGTGACACATTCCTGTTGGGACATCCGCCGACTTGCGGAGAATTACCCGCGGGGAGAACGGTTCCTCCGGAACGCGTTCGGGCGATTCGCCGTGGCGGACACCGTGGCTTGGTTCAAGGAGAACGGGGTGCTCCTGAAGACCGGACCCGATGGGCGCATGTTCCCGACGACCGATCGGTCCGAGACGATCGTCCAGGCATTACAGAACGCCGCCCAGCGAGCCGGCGTCAAGATCCACATTGGAGAACCCGTGGAAGAATTGCAGGTCGCACGAACGTTCGAGGTGCGCACACCGTACCGGTCCCTCCTGGCCGATCGCGTGATCATTGCCACCGGTGGATCGCCGAAACCCGAGGGATTTGATTGGTTGACCCGTTCGGGGATCGCCGTGGTGCCGCCTGTTCCTTCCCTCTTCACACTGAACATGCCCGGCGATCCCATTGTCGCCCTGAAGGGTGTCACGGTCGACCCCGTCAGGCTCGTCCTGGCCGGAACGCGGATCGAAGCCACCGGCCCCTTGCTCATCACCCACTGGGGATTCAGCGGACCGGCAGCGTTGCGCCTGAGCGCTTGGGGAGCCCGTACGATGCACGAAATGGGCTACGACGCCACAGTGCGTGTGGACTGGACGGGTGGGAGAACGGTGCGGGCAGTGCATGAAGTCCTCGAACGCGCGCATGGTCCATCCCCGGACAAGGAACTGCACAACCGACCGGTGTTCGGTCTGCCCTCAAGGCTATGGTCCCATTTGCTCGAAAGGGCCGGTGTGCGCCCCGACAAGCGCTGCGGGGATCTCGGCAAGCATGACCGCCACCGCATCACAGAGGTCCTCATCAATGATCGCCGTTCGATGCGGGGAAAGACCACTTTCAAGGAGGAGTTCGTGACGGCGGGAGGGGTGGACCTCAAGGACATCGATCCGCAGACGATGATGAGCCGGACGTTTCCCGGCCTTCATTTCGCCGGAGAAGTGCTGGACATCGACGGGATCACCGGTGGTTTCAACTTCCAGGCGGCATGGACGACCGGCGCCATCGCCGGACACGCTGTCGTGCGACCCTGAGCCGGTCCATGGAGATCATTAACTTGTCGATGAAACCCGTCACATCATGCTTCGCACCTTATCCTTGATGACCTTCGTCATCCTCCTTCTTCATCAAGCCCAGGCCCAGGGCAAGCGGCATATCATTCCAAGGGACAGCATCACCGACAAGTACACCTACCAGGGGGTGAGCGATACCATCTCCGCGGACAAGGAGCAATTGCGGGGCCGCTTGGAGAAATGGATCAAGCAGAACTACAACCCGGAGGAACGGCAATACGCCTCCAGCAAACAAGATGGCGATAGCTACACGATGCACGACCGCGAGGCGCTGCCAGGCAAGGCCAGGAAGTACGTCGAGTACGACCTCACGGTCGACATCAAGGACAAGCGCTACCGGTACAAACTGACCCACTTGGAGTACATCGCCGTGGGAAAGTATCCGCTCGAGGACAAGATGGCCACGGACAAGCGCAGCGACCTGGAGGAGATCCATACCATTTGCTCACGCATCGTCGAAAGCCTGGATGCCGCGATGAAGAAAGGAGACGATTGGTAAGGTCCGATGCGTGTCGCCATCCCAACCGATCGACCATGACGCGACAGATCGCCCTGTTCAGTATGCTGCCCGCACTTGCTCTCCATGCCCAGGGCGACTGCCCATATGCGGAATATGACCGCTTCGATACCCTGGTGGAGACGCACGCGGTGCCATTCGGAGCCAACACACCCGTTCTCGGTGGACCGGCACAGACCCTGTTCATGGATGTCTACGAACCGGGAGGGGACACCACCGCGCATCGTCCGGTGGTGGTCATCACCTACGGTGGTTCGTTCATCGCCGGAAGCCGGGCCGATGTCGCACCCCTGTGCCGGACCTTCGCACGGCTCGGATATGTGGCTGTGGCACCGGACTACCGGACCGGGTTCTTCCTGCCGAACGAATTCACGACATCACTGGCCGTCATGCGCGGCGACCACGACATGCGGGCCTGCGTTCGCTATCTGCGCCGCAGCGTTGCCGAAATGGGCGACCCTTACCGGATAGATACTGCACGGATCGTACAGGGAGGGATCTCCGCTGGAGCCATCTCGGCGATCCATGCCACCTATCTGGACAAGTCGATCGAGGTACCGCCGATCTTGTACGGTGATACCGCGGACCTGGGCGGCATTGAAGGGAACAGCGGCAATCCGGGCTATTCCAGTGCGGTCGCGGCGTGCTTCAGCTTCAGCGGTGCCATCGGGGATACGAGCTGGATCGAGACCGGGGACGTACCGCTTTGCAGCTTGCATGAGGTCGGGGATGAGGTCGTGCCGTATGGCACGCAGGAAGTGAACGTGTTCGGGATCCCGACCGGTCTGATCGCATCGGGCAGCCACGACATCCATCTGCGGATGGACCATGTCGGGGTGCAGAATTGTTTCCTCAGCTATCCGGGTGCGGACCATGTGGGTTACTTGAACTACGATGAGGAGAACGCCGTGGATCTCGTGGTCCAGTTCTGTTCCCGGGTGGTATGTGGCGAGCCCGTCGGATGCGGAACATTGTATGCCTCGGTGCCTGACCACGCGGATCCCGAGCGGATCGAACTCGCTCCGAACCCGGCAGATATTTTCACCACGATACGATCCGATCGGCCAGGCACCTTCGTTCTCATGGACCAACAGGGTCGCATATTGAGGGAAGTGGAAGTGGGACCCGGGGCGGACCGGATATCGACCTCGGACCTTGCCTCCGGCCTGTATTTCGTGCGTTCCATGGGATCGTCGAAGGTCTCTGGGAAACTTCTCGTGGTCCACTAGCTGGGCCGTTCAGAGCCTGATCGTGCCGGTCCGAAGTGACGATTCCGAAGGTCGCCGTCAGAAGGCCGTACCTTCAAACTCCCATTCAACACAAGCGAAAGAAATGCTCGACCAGATCATCAACAGCCTCAAGGAACAGGTGGGCGGGGACCTGATGCAAAAAGTGGGTCTCGATCAGCAACAGACCAATGGTGCAATAGAGACCGCCGGAGATTCGGTAAAGGACGTGATCGGCGGTGGCGGTGGCCTCGATCTGGGTACCGTGCTGAACCTGTTCAGCAAGGAACAGAACTCTTCCGCCGCGAACGACCTGCTCGGTAAATTGAGCTCCGATTACCTGGGCAAGCTCACGGGCAAGCTGGGCCTGGACGCTGGCAAGGCCGCTAGCGTGAAGGACCTCGTGATCCCCGCGCTCATGTCGCTCTTGGGCAACAAGGTCGGTGGCAACAAGGACATGCTCGGCTCCCTGTTGGGCGATGCCGGGAAAGGACTGCTGGGCGGCCTGGGTGACAAGCTCGGTGGATTGGGCAAACTTTTCGGGTAGGAACAACACGCACATCAACAACCCTGTAACGACATGAGCTATTACAAGACCATTGACGGCAAGCAGTACGACGGCACCATCATCGAACTGGCGGAAAAATTGACCGCCGGACAGGGTGACGGTCGCATTTCCATGGCCGACGCTGAGAAGCTCTATGCCGCGGTGAAGGACGGTGACACCTATACGGATATCGAAAAGGACACCATGGCCTACATCCGGGAAAAGTTCAAATGGACCGACGAGGCCGATGAATGGTTCCGTTCCGAGGTCAGGAAATGGGCCGCCACCAAGTAGGACCAAAAACCCATAGGACAATGGCGATCATCAAGGTCATCGAGGTCCTCGCCAGCAGCAAGAGCAGCTGGGAGGATGCCGCCGCCAAAGCCGTGGCCGAGGCGGGAAAGACGGTCCGCAACATCCGCTCGGTCTACATTCAGGACCAGAGCGCGGTCGTCGACAAAGGCAAGATCAAGGAATACCGCTGCAATTGCAAGATCACCTTCGAGGTGCGCTGAGCACGGCAGTACATCGGACATCGGTACGGGGGGCTTCGGCCCCCCTTGTCGTTCCTACTTTTGGCCAGACACTTCCGGCATGAGCAAGAAGGATACGTTCGCCACCGCGATGACCGAGGGATACACCTTCAAAGGAGAGGCCCTGGTACTCGGCGGGGCGATGTTGGACGGGGATGTCCCCGAGGGTGCCTTGGTGAAGGTCCCCTTGCGTACCATGAACCGCCATGGTCTGATCGCCGGTGCCACCGGAACAGGCAAGACCAAGACGCTCCAGGTGATCACCGAGCAACTGGCGCTCAATGGAGTACCCACGTTGCTGATGGACATCAAAGGGGATCTGAGCGGGTTGGCCGCTCCAGGGACCACCAACCCGAAGATCGAGGCCCGACATGTCAAGCTCGGCCTGCCTTACGTACCTGAGGCATTGCCCGTGGAACTCCTGAGCCTGAGCGATGAACCCGGTGCACGGTTGCGCGCCACGGTCAGCGAATTCGGTCCCGTGCTGCTCGGGCGTATCCTGGAGCTGAACGACACGCAACAAAGCGTGCTCGCGCTGGTGTTCAAGTATTGCGATGACAACCACCTGCCACTTCTGGACCTGAAGGACCTGGTGCGCGTGCTCCAGTTCGTGACCGCCGAGGGCAAGGACGAGGTCCAGAAGACCTATGGACAGGTGAGCCCTGCCTCCGTGAACACCATCCTCCGGAAGGTGATCGAGATCGAACAGCAGGGCGCGGAACGGTTCTTCGGTGAGCGGTCCTTCGACGTGGAGGACCTGCTCCAACTAAGGGACGGCAAAGGTGTGGCCCACATCGTCCGGCTTACCGACATCCAGGACAAACCCCGCCTGTTCAGCACGTTCATGCTGTGCCTGCTCGCGGAGATCTACAACACATTTCCCGAGGTCGGGGACCCCGAGAAGCCCAAATTGGTCCTCTTCATCGATGAGGCCCACCTCATCTTCAAAACAGCCACCAGACCACTGCTCGAACAGATCGAGACCATCATCAAACTGATCCGGTCCAAGGGGGTGGGGGTCTATTTCTGCACACAGGACCCGACCGATGTGCCGGAAAGCGTACTTGGCCAACTGGGGCTCAAGGTGCAGCATGCATTGCGCGCCTTCACCGCCAATGATCGCAAGGCGATCAAAAGGACCGCCGAGAACTATCCACTGACGGATTTCTATGACACCGAGCAATTGCTTACCGAATTGGGCATCGGAGAGGCGATGATCACAGCACTGAGCGAAAAGGGTGTACCAACGCCGCTTGCACACACGCTGCTTCGCGCACCCATCACGCGAATGGACGTGCTCACACCTGTTGAGATCGATGGTCTCGTGGCGCGCAGTGGTCTGGTCAGGAAGTACAACGAACTGATCGATCGCGAGAGCGCATTCGAGATCCTCAACGCCAAGTTGGAACGCGCTCAGGCGGACGCCCATGAGGAGGAACAAGAGCAGGACCGGAAGGGGAGGGGGGGACGCGAAAAGAAGGAGACCAGCGTATTGGAGGACCTCAGCAAGAACACCATGGTCCGACAGGTGGGACGCACCGTATTCCGCGAATTGACCCGTGGGCTGCTCGGTGTGCTGGGTGTCAAGCCGACCCGCAGCCGCACGGCCAAGCGCTGAACCCTCAGTTCCGGCGCCCGCCCATGGCCAGCATCACGTAGTAGACCAGGGTCGCGATGGACCCGATGGCCGCGACGAGATAGGTACGCGCCGCCCATTTCAGCGCGTCGGCGCTCATGGCATATTCCGAGGCTGTCACGATGTGCTCCTTCCTGATCCAGGCGAGGGCCCTGTTGCTGGCATCGTATTCCACGGGCAGGGTGATCAAGCTGAAGAGCGTGGTCATGGCGAACAGTGCGATCCCGACCCACAGAAGACCGGGCCCGATCGCGCCCATCAACAGGATGCCGGCGAGGATCACCCACTGCAGGTATCGCGAGCTCACACTGACCACGGGGACCAGCTTGCTGCGCATGTTCAACCAGGCATAGGCCTGGGCATGTTGCACGGCATGGCCGCATTCATGGGCCGCCACGGCCGCAGAGGCGGCGTTCCGGCCGCTGTATACCGGCTCGCTCAGGTTCACGGTCCTCTTCGAGGGATCGTAATGGTCCGTCAGCTGTCCCCGGATGCTCACCACCTTCACATCGCGGATCCCGTTGTCCGCCAACATGCGCTCGGCGATCTCCTTGCCGCTCATGCCGTTCTGCAGTGGCGTATGGGCATACTTGGCGAAACGGCTCTTGAGCTGCTGGCTCACCAGCATGCTCACGAAGAAGATGATGATCCCGATCAGGTAGGCTCCCCACATGTCCTTGACATTTCATGGGTGACCGAGCAGATCCAGTACCGTTCGGTCTGTGCGGCCAGATCGGCAGGCATACGCTAGTCGTGGTCCACTTCGTCCGCTTTGCGGATCTCCTCGTCAAGGATCGCGTCGATCTTATCCTGGGTCGCCTTGTCGATCTTCGCATCGGTCCGTGCCTGCTTTTTCATGTAACGGAACATGGCGTTCTTCTTGATCTCATAGGCAACGAACACGGTGTATGCGTTGGTTTCGTCGTTCAGGTAGGTCTCCTCGCCGATCTTGCGCAGGTCCGCCAGGTCGGTGTTGACCACCTCGCGCACTAGGCTTTGGAATTTGTCGGCGACCTGCGCCGCTTGGGCATTGTCCGTCTGGCCGAGGTATTGGTCGGTAACCGCTTTCATGGTGGTGCCGGCCTGCCCGGCCAGTTGCTGCTTGGCATCCAGGTCGGCCTTGCCCCGTGCGATGTTCTGTTTCGAACTGGTACCCTGGCCCGTTCCTCGAAAGAACCTGTTGTTGCTTTCATAGGCATTCCCGCTGAACGGTCGCTTCACCTTTGTGCCAGCAGGTCCTGAGGTTTTGCAGGAGGTCGTGGTCATGGCGGTGAGCAGGCTGAGGCTCCCGATCGCCAGCAGATGATGAATGGTACGCATGGTCGGCGGCTGATGGATCGTATTCGTGCCACAAAGAAAATACCATGCCGGTCACAGCTCGTCGAATGCCTGCCAGGGCGGTCCATTTCGCCGGATCGGGGACGTTCGCCATCTTTCGGGAAATTCAAAGGAGCATGCGAGCGATCAAAACCATATTCATCATTCTAGGCGCGATCGTCGGGCTGTTGATCATACTTGGACTGATCGGCCCAAAGACCTCGGTGGTGGAACGCTCCACAAGCATCAATGCACCTGCAGAGGTCATATATCCGATGGTCGCCTCCTTGAAGACCATGCACGAATGGAGCCCATGGAAGGACATGGAAAAGGATCAGGAGGTCCAGTTCACCGGTGAGGATGGCGCGGTCGGGTCCGTGCAGACCTGGGCGGGCGACACGGTGGGGTCCGGAAGTATGGAGGTGATCGAACTGGAAGCGAACAAGCATGTGGGAACGGACCTGAGGTTCATCAAACCTTGGGAGGCGCAGAGCAAGGTCGACCTGGACCTGGAGGCCGATGGCGACGCCGCCACGAAGGTGACCTGGAAAATGACCCAGGAGAACGGCTTCATGGGACGCATCATGTCCGTATTCATGAACATGGACAAGATGGTCGGCCCCGATTTCGAGAAAGGCCTTGCGAAGTTGAAGACGATGGCCGAGGCCAAGGAAGGCGAACTCGCTGAACTGCGGAAGAAGACCTTCAACGGTTATGTCATCGAGACCGTCGATCGCCCGGAAATGGTCTATGTGGGAAAGCGGAAAGTGGTGAAGTGGAAGGATATGCAGGGTTACTTCGGTTCCACCTTCGGTGCCGCATTCCCAGCTGTGTCCAAGGCAGGACTTGAGATGAGCGGTGCCCCTTCCGGGCTCTATTACACCTGGGACGAGGAGAACAAGCAGGCGGACCTGATGGCCGGTATTCCTGTTGCCGGAGGAGCGGACACCAAAGTGGCCGGTATGCAAACGGCCGTGGTTCCCGCTGGCAAGGCCCTGTTCATCCCCTACACGGGCGGTTACCATGGAAGCGGAAAGGCCCACGAAGCCATGGACCAGATGATGAAGGCCAATGGTCTGGAGTTCCGGGATGTGGTGATCGAGGAGTATGTGACGGACCCCATGAAGGAACCCGATAGCACCAGGTGGTTGACGAACATCTTTTACATGATCAAGTGATCCCTCGAAGATGATGGGAGAAGGCCCGGTCGGACCGACCGGGCCTTTTCCTTGTGGTCCACGAATGTCGACCGATGCGCGCGCTCATTGCTTCATACCGCCTCCGGTTCCGCCGACCCTTTGCCATCGCCCATGGTACACGGGATGGCACCGATTCGGTTTTCATCCGTATCGACCATAATGACCTATCGGGGTATGGCGAAGCAACGATACCTCCCTATCTGGGATCGACGGCACGGTCGGTCGTGGAGGACCTCACCGCATGGGTCGGTCGCGCTCAGAGGGATGAGGACCCGGCAATGGCCATTGCGCGTTTGGAAGAACTCAATGGGAACACGCCCGCCAGGAATGCACTCTCGATGGCTTTGATCGACTTGCAATGCAAACGATCATATATACCTGTATATCAATATCTTAAATCCTACGAAACCGGTCTTCCGATAACATTGGTGACCCTGGGTATCGGATCGACCGAAGACCTCCATGAGCGCATTGCCGAACTTCCAAGCAGCGGCGCGTTGAAGATCAAGCTGGGTGGTGAACGTGACGACGCGGTGCTGCGGATGCTCGCGAATATCGATGCTCGGCCGCTCTTCCTTGACGCCAACCGCTCGCTGCGGAGTGTCGGTCAGGTGGTACAACTGCTAGAAGCGGCCGGTCCCTCGAACGTGATCGGATTGGAGCAACCGTTCCCTGAACAGGAGTTCGCGAAATTCGCGGAATTGAAGTCCCTGGGGCTGGTGCCGGTCTATGGTGATGAATCCGTTCAGGACATCACGGACCTGGCTCGCTGGGCCGAAGTCTTGGACGGTGTGAACATCAAACTGATGAAATGCGGCGGATTGGACCGCGCACGAGACATGGTCGCAGCGTCGCGTAGCGCCGGCCTGTCCGTCATGTTGGGAAGCATGAGCGAGAGCAGTCTGGGTTGCACCGCCATGGCGCATTTGGCTTCAGCCGCGGATGTGGTCGACCTGGACGGCCCTTGGTTGCTTGAGAACGACCCATTCAAGGGGTTGGGAATGGACGCGGCCGGGCGGATGATACTCCCAGGAGGATCCGGCATTGGTGCTGACCTGATCGGAGACCTGGCGTTTGAAATGATTGGCGCATAATTTATATTATGTTAATTCATATTTTGCTGATATTCACCGAACCTCCTTGCACGAGCCACCATTTGGCAATGGTTCCGCCACCCCACTATTGAAGCGCCATGGACCTTCCATTCATTCGTCGGGCGCTGCGTGGTATCATTCGGAACACCTCCTTTCGCGGACGCTATCGCCTTGCGGACCTGATCGGCCGTTGGGCCGCACCCAAGCAACCGATCGTTCTGCGCTTGAACGGTCTCCGCATGGAGCTTGACCAAACGCTGTTGCTCCATCGGTTGATCTACTATGGCCTATATGAGGAGCAACTTCTGGCGTTCGTTGACCGGTTCCTTCGCCCCGGGATGATCGTGATCGACGGCGGGTGCAACATCGGCTATTTCGCCGCGCGCTGCCTGGGCCCGGTCGGCGCCGCGGGCCGCGTGATCTCTTTCGAGCCTTCACCAACGTGTCTGGCCACCCTGCGATCACTGAACTGCGCAACGCACCCGCCCAACTGGTCCTTGGAACCCATGGCCTTGAGCGACATCCCGAGGGAGGACATCTTTTTCGATACGCCTCGCGTGCTCACCATGGGCTATGCCTGCCTGGCCGGTGTCCATGACCCCCGGGACAAGATGCCACACGCGGTGCGGGTGACGACGGTGGATGCCTATCGCGCCACCCGAAGGATCGAGCGGATCGACCTGCTCAAGCTCGATATCGAGGGTTCGGAGCTCCCTGCATTGATGGGTGCCCGGACCAGCCTTGCTGAGGGACGGATCGGTGCGGTGCTCGTCGAGACCACGTTGGATGGACCGCGGCGTCCGGAGGTCGAAGCCATGGTCGACCTGATGCGGACCATGGGCTATCGCGCTTACCTCCCGCAGCCTGGTGGCCGTTTGCGACCCATCGATCTGCTCGCACGACATGAATTCCGAGCTGACGTGGTATGGTCCCGTCATCCGGAACCCTGAAAAGCAAAGGACCGGGTCACCCCGGTCCTTCTCCCTTGACACCCTATCGGGATGCTAGTTCCCGAGGAGTTTCTTCATCTCCGCTGCCTTCTCCAGGTCATTGGTCTTGGCATACAGCTTCATCAACTGCTGGATCGTCGGCTTATCGTCCGGTTGCAATGCGTGCGCCTTTTCGAAGTAAGGCACGGCCTTCAGATAGATGTCGTCACAGGCCGCCTTCTCCTTCATGTACTTCGCGTTGTCCTTGATCGCGTTCGCCTTCTCGTAGCAATTGGCCGCGCGGTTGTTGTAGAGGACACCGATATTGAAGTACGCATCGAAGAAGTTCGGGTCTTTTTCGATGCTCATTTTGTAGGCCTCCTCGGCCTTCCCGGACCATTGGAGCATATCCTCCTCGGAGATCGCATCACCCTCCTTCGCAGTACTTTTCGCGTCGTACAGGCTGCCGAGCACGGAGTAGAGCACGGCGTTGTCGGGATCCGCCTGGATCGCCTCCTGGACGCTCGCCTCCGCCTCCGCGGAACGCCCAGCCTCCAATTGGAAGTTCAATTCGTCCAGGATCAGGTCCTTGTTGCCGGGGTATTTGGCCAGCCCTCGTTCCGCCGTGGCGATGGCACCATCAACGTCCCCTTCCTTCTTCTGAAGGCTGGCCATGTAACGGTACACCTCGGGCTTGTCGTAGCCCAGCTCGATGCACCGGCCGTAGAGTTCGATCGCCTTCGGACCATCTCCTTTCGTCTCGTAGGTCAGGGCCGAGTTGAAGATGGCGTTGGTGTCCACTTGACCAAAGGCCGATGCGATCCGTATCGAGTTGTCGTAGAGCTGGATCGCCTTCTCGAAATCCTTGGCTCCGAAAGCATCATTGCCCTTGTTCAGGGATGCCGCTTGCAGCGCCCCGAGGTTCTGGACGATCTCGTTCTTGTAGTTGCCTTTGGTATCCAGGTCCCTGGCCTTCAGGTAGCTGTCGATCGCCTTCTGCATCGCATCGGGGTATTGGGCCTTCAGCGCGTCATCGGTACCCAGGGCGATCAGACGATAGATATCACCCCGGTAGCGCCAGGTCTTCTCCTTGCCCATCGTCCCCTCATTGGCGGCCGCCTGGTCGATGTAATCGGCGGCTTTCCCCAGTTCGCCATCCTGCATGTAGTTGTAGGCGTTCACCACGTTGGCGTTCTGGGCGTTCGCCAAAAGCACCAGACCGGCGCCGAGAGAGGTCAATGTCGTGCGGATCATGTCTTCAAGGTTCGTTCTCATTCTTCTGGCGTGGCAGTATCAACTTCGGTGCCATTCGCACCTTCGGTCCCCTGCTCCTCTTCCACGTGCAGTTCAGCGTCCACCTTGGCCACGGCCGCTATCTGGTCGTTCTTGCGCAGGTCGATGAGACGAACGCCTTGCGTGGCCCGGCCGAGCACGCGCAGTTGCTCCAGGTTCATGCGGATCGCCAGGCCGCTGCGGTTGATGATCATGAGATGGTCATCGTCCTTTACATCCTTGATGGCGATCAAACGACCGGTCTTATCCGTCACCTGCATCGTTTTGACACCCTTGCCACCCCTGTTCACCATGCGGTAGATGTACTCGCCTTCGTCGTCCTGAATGGCCGACCGCTTTCCGTAGCCTTTCTCGCTGACGACGAGCACCTGCCGGGTGGCGAGCTCTTCCTTGTCCACCGCGATCATGCCGATCACCTCGTTGTCGGCTGAACCACCGGTCAGGTTCATCCCTCTTACCCCGCTGGCGCTCCTACCCATGGGGCGCACATCGCTCTCCTGGAAATGGACCGCCCTCCCGTCCCGACTGGCCAGGATGATGTGGCTGTTGCCATTGGTGAGCTTGGCCTCCAGTAGTTCGTCACCCTCGCGGATGTTCACGGCGATGATCCCGTTCGCACGAGGTCGGCTGTACGCCTCCAAGGTGGTCTTCTTGATGACCCCCTTCTTGGTGCAGAGCGTTACGAAATGGTCGTTGAGATACTCGGGGTCCTTCAGGTCCGTGACGTTCAGATAGGCCACGACCTTGTCATCGCCCTCGATCTGCACGAGGTTCTGAATGGCCCTGCCTTTGCTCTGACGCGTACCTTCAGGAATGTCGAACACCCGCATCCAGTAGCACCTCCCCTTCTGGGTGAAGATGAGCAGATAGTTGTGGTTCGTGGCCACGAACAGATGTTCCAGGAAATCCTCGTCACGCGTCGTACTGCCCTTGCTGCCGATGCCGCCGCGGGCCTGGGTGCGGAATTCGGCAAGTGGCGTCCGTTTGATGTAGCCCAGATGACTGATCGTGACCGCGACCGCCTCATCGGCGATAAGGTCCTCGATCCGCATATCGCCACTGGCATGCACGATCTCCGTCCGGCGGGCATCGCCATATTTCTCTTTGATCTCGAGGGTCTCATCCTTGATGATCTTCATGCGCAACCCCTCGTCGGCGAGCACCCCCCGCAGATAGGCGATCGTCTTCATGAGTTCGGCGTGCTCTTCGCGGATCTTGTCCCGTTCAAGGCCCGTGAGCCGCTGCAGGCGCATATCGAGAATGGCCCGTGCCTGGATCTCGCTGAGACCGAATTGCTTCATGAGCCCCACCCTGGCGATATCGGGCGTTTCACTGCCCCGGATAAGGGCGATCACGGCATCCAGGTGGTCAAGGGCCACCAGAAGGCCCTCCAAGATGTGAGCGCGTTCCTCCGCCTTGCGCAGATCGAATTTCGTTCGGCGCACCACCACATCATGGCGGTGATCCACGAAGCGGGCGATCATGTCCTTCAGCCCGAGCAGCATGGGCCTGCCGCTCACCAGCGCGATGTTGTTCACGCTGAAACTCGTCTGAAGTGAACTGTACTTGTAGAGCTGGTTGAGCACCACCGTGCCCATTGCTTCGCGTTTGACATCATAGACCACGCGAATGCCTTTCCGATCGCTGTAGTCGTTGACATCACTGATGCCCTCGATCCGCTTGTCGTTGACCAGGTCGGCCACACCCTTCACCAACTGCACGGCCTTGTTCACCTGGTAGGGGATCTCCGTGCAGATGATGCTCTCCCTGCCGGTGCGATCATCCTCTTCGATATGGCATTTCGCACGCAGTACGACACGGCCGCGGCCGGTCTCGTAGGCCTCACGGATGCCATCCACCCCATAGATCACGCCACCCGTCGGAAAGTCGGGGCCCTTGATGTGCGCCATCAGACCCGCCACGTCGATCTCCTTGTCATCGATATAGGCCACCACCCCGTCACAGACCTCGCTCAGATTGTGCGGAGGCATGTTGGTGGCCATGCCCACGGCAATACCAGCCGCCCCATTGACCAGGAGGGTCGGTACGCGGGTGGGCATCACGGTCGGTTCCTCCAGGGTATCGTCGAAGTTGGGGCGGGTGTCCACCGTTTCTTTGTCCAGATCGGCCAGGACCTCTTCGGCGACCTTGCGCAGGCGGGCCTCCGTATACCGCATGGCCGCCGGACTGTCGCCATCGATGCTGCCGAAGTTTCCCTGCCCATCGACCAGAGGGTAGCGCAGGCTCCAGTCCTGGGCCATCCGGACCATGGCGTCATAAACGCTGCTATCTCCGTGGGGGTGGTACTTGCCGAGCACCTCACCGACGATACGTGCACTTTTCTTGTAGGGTCGGTTGCTCAGGACCCCCAACTCCTGCATACCATAGAGCACGCGCCGGTGCACGGGCTTCAACCCGTCCCGAACATCGGGCAGGGCCCGGCTGACAATGACCGACATCGAGTAGTCGATGTAGGCGGTCCGCATCTCGTTCTCGATGTTGATCGGTATGATCTTCTCTCCTTCTGCCATGGCTGTCAATTCGTCACTAGCACGGTCCTTGCTGGACCCCTTCGAAAGGGAGCCCGAAAGTACTCCATTCACGCGTTGCGAAAGCCACCGGAATTTTCCACAAACCGCACACGATGCTGTGGATAAAAGAAAGGCGGTGGGAAAGGCTCGCGGAAGGCCGTTCGGCTAGCTTGCCCCCACTCCGGGAGCGCTTAACTTGGACGGACCGGCGACGGAACGAACGGCGCGGGCGCCACAAAGAACCGTAGAGAAGCAAATGGACGCCAAATTCTCACCTCGGGTCAGGGATGTGATCACGTACAGCCGTGAAGAAGCACTTCGCCTGGGCCACAATTACATCGGGATCGAGCACATCCTCCTGGGGATCATCCGCGAAGGGGAGGGAAATGCCGTGAAGATCCTGCAACGTCTGGATGTCGACCTTGATGAGCTGCGCAAGGTGGTGGAGGGGTCGATGGAGCCTGCCGGAGCCATGCGCCCACTGGACAAGGACAAGATCACCTTGATCAAGCAGGCCGAGAAAATGCTGAAGATCACCTTTCTGGAGGCCAAGCTGTTCAAGAGCCCGCACATCGACACGGAGCATCTTCTCCTGAGCATTCTCAAGGACGAGGACAATCTGGCGACGCGCACCCTGCACAAGTTCAACATCGATTACGACAATGTGAAGCACGAACTGGACGCCATCCTCGCCGATGGTCCGGGTCACATCTCACCCAAAGCCTCGGGGCCGCAAAGCACGGACGATGACGACGACGAGGGCGGCAGCACCTATGGGGGATCCCCACGCAAGCAGGGGGACAGCAAGAGCAAGACCCCAGTGCTCGACAATTTCGGCCGGGACCTGACCAAATTGGCCGAGGACGGCAAATTGGATCCCATAGTGGGCAGGGAAAAGGAGATCGAACGGGTCAGCCAGGTACTGAGCCGCCGCAAGAAGAACAACCCCGTGCTCATCGGTGAGCCTGGCGTGGGCAAGAGCGCGATCGCGGAAGGTCTGGCCTTGCGGATCATCCAACGGAAGGTCAGCCGAGTGCTCTTCAACAAGCGGATCGTGGCGCTGGACATCGCGAGCCTGGTGGCCGGCACCAAATACCGCGGCCAGTTCGAGGAACGGATGAAGGCGGTAATGAACGAACTGGAGAACAGTCCGGACGTGATCCTCTTCATCGACGAGATACATACCATCGTGGGTGCGGGTGGTGCGAGCGGCAGTCTGGATGCGAGCAATATGTTCAAGCCGGCCCTGGCGCGTGGTGAGATCCAGTGCATCGGTGCCACCACGCTGGACGAGTACCGCCAGTACATCGAAAAGGACGGTGCGTTGGAGCGCCGGTTCCAAAAGGTGATCGTGGAACCGACGAGCGTGGAAGAGACCATACAGATCCTCAACAACATCAAGGAGAAGTACGAGGACCACCACAATGTCAACTACACGCCCGAGGCCATCGAGGCGTGTGTGAAGCTCACGACCCGCTATATCACCGATCGCCACCTGCCCGACAAGGCCATTGATGCGCTTGATGAGGCGGGCAGCCGTGTCCACATCAGCAATATCGTCGTCCCGAAGAGCATTCTCGAGATCGAAGCGAAGATCGAGGAGGTGAAAGAGGAAAAGAACAAGGTGGTCCGCAGCCAGCGTTACGAAGAGGCCGCCAAGCTCAGGGACCGGGAGCGCCAATTGCAGGAGGACCTCGAAAAGGCGAAACGGCAATGGGAGGAGGAAAGCCGAAGCCATCGCACGGTCGTCAACGAAGAGAACGTGGCGGAGGTGGTGGCCATGATGAGCGGCATTCCCGTGAACCGCATCGCCGAAAAGGAGAGTGGCAAACTGAAGCGGATGAAGGAGGAGATGGTCGGCAAGGTGATCGGTCAGGAGGAGGCCGTTTCAAAGGTGGTCAAGGCCATCCAGCGGAATCGTGCCGGCCTGAAGGACCCCAACAGACCGATCGGCAGCTTCATCTTCCTTGGCCCCACGGGCGTGGGAAAAACTCAGCTGGCCAAGGAACTGGCCAGGTATCTCTTCGATACGGAGGACGCGTTGATCCGCATCGACATGAGCGAATACATGGAGAAGTTCTCCGTGAGCCGGTTGATCGGGGCTCCTCCGGGGTATGTCGGCTACGAGGAAGGCGGCCAGTTGACCGAGAAAGTGCGTCGACGCCCCTACTCCATCATCCTGCTGGACGAGATCGAGAAGGCCCACCCGGACGTTTTCAACTTGTTGCTCCAAGCGCTCGATGACGGAAAGATGACCGACAGCCTGGGGCGTCACATCGACTTCAAGAACACGATCATCATCATGACCTCGAACATCGGGGCACGTGACCTTCAGGATTATGGCAAGGGCGTGGGCTTTGGCACGACCGCGCGCACGCAGGCCGCCGATGACAACAGCCGGGGCATCATCGAAAAGGCCCTGAAAAAGGCGTTCGCACCGGAGTTCCTCAATCGGATCGACGACATCGTGATGTTCAACTCCCTGAAAAGGGACGATATCCACAAGATCATCGACATCGAATTGGGGCACCTGTACGTCCGCATCAGCGAACTCGGGTACGAACTGAAGCTGACGGACGAGGCGAAGGACTTTCTCGTGGACAAGGGCTACGATGAGAAGTATGGCGCGCGACCGCTGAAGCGGGCGATCCAGAAGTACATCGAGGACCCCATGGCCGAGGAGATCATCAACCATGCGGTAGAAGAGGGCGACAAGATCACGGTGGGGCTCAACAAGGACAGGTCCGACCTCCAGATCAAGGTGAGCAAAGGCCGGAAGAAGGTGAGCAAGAGCGAAGGGGATGCCGGCAAAGAACCGCCGGCCGATCCTTCCTGACCCTCACCCGTCCGCCCGGGCCCCTTCACTGCGTCCGAAGGTGGTGCTGAACCCGAGTCCGAAGGTGAAGAATCGAAAGGGGCCTTGAGGACCGTCGATGATCCGCCCCGGGAATTCGTCGATCCCGAGCTTGTCCGGGCTCAACTGGACGTCGTCGACCTCATATCCGATACGCAGACTGAAGGCCAGTGCGTCGGATGCATGAAGGTAGTACCCCATGTGTACGCCCCAGTGGAAACCCCGGTCCTTGGGCACGTGGGTCGCAAGACTGCTGTGGTAGCGGTATTCGGCCAGGCCCGCTTCCGCCGCGAACTCATAGAATGACCGTTCTGCGAAGTAATGTTCGTACTGCGCCTGCCCGAAATAGCACGACCGAAAGATCTCCCCGCTCACTGAATACGGCAGTAGCGAACGCTCCTCGATGCCGAACCAGGTGGCATCGCCCCCCACTCCTACGCCCAATCCTTTCGCGAACGGATACTGTAGGCGTAGCCCGATCCGACCGATGTTCTCCGTTATATCGTCGAAAAGTTTCGGGGCCAAGGGCACGGGTAAGGTCAGGTCGCCTTTCAGGTTGGGACGGGGTTCCGGAAGCCTTTGTGCGAGCGCTACGCAGGTCGCCAGGGACAGAACACCGATCAACGCATACCGCCTCATGAATGGGACAAACGGAACCGCCGCACCGTCCGCTGTGATGCTGTGCGTAGTTCAAAGTAGTATTCCCCGTCCGGGCGTCCCTCCAGTGACCGTTCAAGCCACTGCTCGCCCGGCCGGGCCTCCTCCAAAGGCCACTCCCCCAAAGTGCCATGGGAATTATCAAGCAGGGCCGTTCTGAGGGAACGCGGATGCGGCACGATGACCTGTACACGGATCCGGGACGGATGGTAGGCCACTTCGATGCGAAGTATGTCGATATGCCTGGCCACCGGAAGCTCACGTCTCAGAACACGCAGTTTGAACCGCTGCCATAGGAGGACAAGAACGAGCAGGCCAAGTGTGATGATCAGCGCGGTGCGGAGGGTCGCAAGGTCGAAATGCATGGTCAAAGGACGATCACACCCTGGATCTCAGAGGCCCTGTCGTAGCGGTCGACCACGTCGTCCGCGTTCATCATCACTTCCTTGGCCGTAATGCTGAGGTACTTGCCACCTTTGGAGTAGCGGCGGAGCAGTTCACTTTCCTTCGGGAACAGTGCGAGGACGGCATCGAGACGTTCCTTATCGGGTTCGAAGATGAACTTGAACATGTATACCGCGGGCCATTCGTGCACGCTGTTCAATCTGGCCCGCAGGCGTTCCTTGGTGGCGTCGTCCAGCATGGGTGATCTTTGCAAAGGTAGCCGCCCCCGCCGCCTCGGATCGAACGTTCCGGCATGGTGCGTGTACAGTGTGATGAGCCATCTCGATAAATGATCCGCACGATCTTGATACCGAGCCTGTTCCTGATGCTCGGTCCGCTCGCGGCCCAGGTCGGCGACAAGCCACGCGCTTTGGAGCCGTACCAAGGTGCCTGGTCTGTCGCTCCAAAAGCCATGCAGGAAATGGTCGTCACCTCCGGGAGCGCGCGCAGGCCTTCCAAAGAGGCCGCGAACACGATCACACTTGACGAACTGCGTGCATTCCGATGCGATGCATTGGCGCGGGGCAACGGATCGCTGAGCGGCACCGATAGGAGCACGTTGGAACACATGGCCACCGCCATTGAACGGTCCTCTCCGGGCAGTTTCGAGGCGCATTTGGCCGCGTTCCATGCGGCATCGCCTTCCGAGGAGGCCTTTCGGGAACTGGACCTTGCCCTGAGGTCCGGCCCGGACAGGCCTGAGCTTTTGGGACCCTCCATGATGGCTGCGGAGCGTGCTGGCGATGGCGCCGCGCTCGAACGGGCGGCCCTGGCAATGGACCGGTCCGGTCATATCGCGCCCGGTCTGATGCAGGTGGCCAACGACCTCCTCGTCTCATTGGATAAGAACGCCGTGGTGGTGCTGGCCGGAGAGATGGATATCTATCCCACGCTTGTGCTGCGATACGCGCGGTCACTGCGACCCGATATCATGGTGATCGACGGGCGCCTGTTGGGGTCGGTGGACTATCGCACCCGTGTATACCACGAAGCAGGCGGCAAGGGCGTCGTTCCCGAGGAAGGTGTCGCGTTCATCCGGGGGCTGGCGGGCACATCCCCACGGCCTGTTCAGTTCGGTCTCGGACTGGGGCACGGCTGGGCGGATGCGCTTGCCGGCGAGATCCACCTGACCGGACTCGCCTACCGGGTAGGTACTCCTCCACCGAACGCCATGCAGGTCCTGGGCGAGCGGTGGGACAGGTTCTCCCCCACCCCGGAGGCCGGCCCCCTGAGCTGGAGCTACCTGCTTCCGGGTAGCGTGCTGCTGCGTCACTACCGCACGAACCAAGATGAGAGCCTTGCAGGCCCGCTGGAACTGCAGTTGCGGGAGCTGGCCCAACACATCGGGGCCGTCAATGACCTCTACCGAACAGGCGTGCTGCCGCACTGAACCATGGCGTTGTTCCGCAGCCCATATCACCAAGCCACGGATGAACGCCTGATGGAACTCATCACGCAGGGCGATGAAGCCGCGTTCACCGCGTTGTATGATCGCTACAGTGGCCGCGTGCTGAACTACTTCCATCGCATGTTGTGGAACGATAGGGAACGCGCCCAGGACTTCCTGCAGGAGCTTTTTACCAAGATCGCGCGGAAGCCATCGAGCTACGACGCCGCGCGACCTTTCAGCACCTGGCTCTTCAGCGTGGCCAACAACATGTGCAAGAACGAATACCGCCGCGAGGAGGTCAGACGCAATGCGATACCCGAGCTGAGACACAATGGACATCGGGTGGAGGAACCTGTCGCAGGCAGCAATGTGGATCGCGCCCATTTCCGGGCCCGTTTGGCCGAGGAACTGGACCGGCTCGACCCCGACCACAAGGCCACTTTCGTGATGCGTTATGAGGAGGAAATGGCCATCAAGGAGATCGCCGCAGTGTTCAATTGCTCGGAAGGCACGGTGAAATCCCGTCTTTTCTACACCCTGAAGAAACTGGCCGAACGGCTCGGGGAGTTCGGCCCGATGCAAAAAGATCCACATGGACATGCGCGAACGATACGACCCTGAGGACATCGAACAACTGCTGTCCGAACGCGGCTTTGATGAGCTGCTGGAAGAGGAACGTGCCTATGTGCTGCGCCACTTGAGCGGGCGGGAGGAGTATGAGCGGATGCGCTCCACGCTCCATTTCCTACGCCACGCGGAACCGGAACGTGAGCTCCTTGTGCCGGACCCGGAGGTGCGAGCAGACCTGTTGAACACGTTCCGGGAGGCCCGACGCACGCGCTTCACCATCTGGCTGAACACGATAGGTGCATGGTTGATGCCACAACGCCCCTCCCTGTTGTGGCGCCCGGTGCTGGCCCTGGCCGGACTTGCGTTGGTCACCCTGGTCGGTGTGGGTCTGTGGCGAGGCCTCTCCGACCGTAGCGAGAACATGCTGGCACGAGCGGAGAGTGCGCGAGCGCTCGACCCGACCGCGCCCGCGCCGATCGAGCAAAAGGGGACGGGGACGCCCTCCGATGAAATGGGCCAGGACGTGCAGGCCAGAGAGGCCGGACCTTCCTCCAAGGAAGGTGCATCGAACGCATCCGGACAAAGTGCGATGATCCCGGAACGGATGGAGGCAGTACCGCGCACGCCGGTCCTGGATGAGGAGTTGATGGACACCGATCACAAGGCCTTGGCCGGAGCCGCATTGGAGGAGGTGTTCACGGACGCGGTCATCGAGGAGGTGGCTGAAGCCGAAGGGTCCACGCGTTCCGACAGGGCATACGATGGTCAGGACCGACCCGTGACGGAGAACGACCTGATGAACGCTCAGGTCCCGTCAGCTGCGGAAGGCACCCCTGTGAAAGCCATTTCCCGAAAGGGGTCCGGAAGGGACCGGACAGGCAATGAAATGGCGAAGACCGGGACCAAGGGACCGGATGCCGGAGGAACATTGGCACGGACCCATGCGGACCTGCTGGTCCTATTGCATCGAGCCTGGTAGCGGATCAGCGGACCACGAAGAGCTGCTCGATCCGCAGATCGCGACCGGTGATCAGCAGTCGCATCTCGCCCTTCGGGAAAACTCCCTTGTCCAGAAGTCGCACCAATTCGTTGGTGAGGGCCTTGCCTTCCTCCTTGTACCACGTGCGACCGTCCAGATCGCGGACTTCAATGGTCACCTTGCCTATCCGGTGATCACTGTGCAATTGCAATTTGATGAAGGCGGATGCGCGCGAACATTCCACGGATGCGCTCGTTCGCTCGGCCGTCCGACCGCCTTTGGCGCTCACCATCGCCGTGACTCCCATGACCAGCGCGAGCAGGACCGTTCGTAGCGCATGCATCCATACAAAATTAACACTCCCGACCGGACCGCCGAGGATCACTGCCAGGTCCGGACGAACGCGGCATCCTGGAGTTCGTGCCGGTCGGCGGTCGTAATGGCATAGTTGAAGCCATTGTAAATGGAATGGGCCCCGAATGCACCGTCACGTCGCAACGCGAGAAAGCCGACCTGCTGACCGGTCAGTCCAGGATGCTTGCGCAACACACGATCGACGGCTTCCCTACAGGCCTCCAGTGGTTCCATGCCTTGTCGCATCAACTCGACCACGCTGTGGCTACCAGCCGTCCGCATGACAAGCTCCCCGGTGCCGGTGGCACATGCTGCGCCCACATCCCCGTCCACGAAAAGGCCCGCACCGATGATGGGTGAGTCACCGACCCGACCATGGATTTTGAAGGCCAGTCCGCTGGTGGTGCACGAACCTGCCATACGTCCCTGAGCATCCATGGCCAGCATGCCGATGGTATCGTGGTCCGTGGCATCCCCCTTGCCCGCTGGAGCATTCTCATTGTTCACGCCCGGCCGGTATTCGCTGGTCCGGAGCCATTCCTTCCAACGTTCGGTCACTTCCGGGATCCGCACCGTCCGTTCGCTGAATCCGTTCGCCAATGCCCACTGCGCGGCGCCCTCTCCGACCAGCATCACGTGCGGGGTGCGCTCCATGACCGCACGCGCTATGCTGACCGGATGCTCGAAGTGCTCGAGGAAAGCAACGGAACCTGCGCGGCAATCGTGGTCCTGGATGCAGGCATCAAGCGTGACATGGCCATCCCGGTCAGGCAGGCCGCCAAGCCCCACGCTGCGGTTGGACATATCGCTCTCCACCACCATGACACCCTGTTCCACCGCATCAAGCACGGCTCCACCTTCCTGAAGGACCTGCCGGGCCTTGGCGTTCGCGAGAAGACCATGGTCCCAGGTGCTGAGGAGGACCGGCCCGACGCCCGACCCCGATGTGCGAAGTGATGGAACCGGCCTCCACCTGGCCTGAACACCGGACAGGATGGTCGCAGCAGAACCCGTAAGCCCTAACCTCAAGAATCGTCTTCTGGTGGTCATCTATCCATGGGGTTGGAACGGAAAAGGCCCCTTTCGGAGCCTCTTCCCGTTTTCAGATCGCACGCAGTGCTCAGTGGTTCACGACGAAGCGTTCCTGCCAGGACTTTCCGCCGACTGCGATCGAAAGCATGTAGATACCGTCCGGAAAAGCCGAGACGTCATATTGGAACGATCTGTTCCGAACGTTATCGATCCGCTCCGTGGACATCGTTCTGCCGGATGCGTCCAGGATGGTCACGACCGCGTCACCCTGCGTGGCATTGAAGGCAAGGTTCAGCGACTCGGAGGTCGGGTTGGGGTAGACATGTGGCGTCACGATGCTCTCGTTCTCGAACAGTCCGATCACGATCACGCCGTCCACTTCGAGCGCTACGTCGTCAACAAGCACATTGAATACCGTAGTGCCGTTCTCCGCCCCCTCCAACTTCACATTGTGCGTGCCGCCGTCAGCGTAGGCATCGATGGGCAGGGTCCACTGGGTGTAGCTTGCCATGTAGGTCACGGAATCATCCGGTGTGATCATGCCAACGTCGTTGCCATCGACCATGGCCTTGAGATAGTTGCTCGAGGACAGGTCGCCCAGTGCGGGCATCTTCACCATCATGACGAGGTTGACGCTCGCTCCGGTGGGAATGATCGCGTCCTGGTCCACGGAGCCGATCTCCGTATTCGAACCCGAGCCCCCGAACCAGGCATAGAAAGTACCCGTGTTGGGCACACAGGGACCACCGCAAGTACCACAACCGGCATCGCACAAGGGAGTGCCATAGTTGACAGAAGCCTCGTTCCAGGTACCCGCACCGATCCCGGCTTCGAAACTGCCGTCCGTGATCTGGGCGGCCGCTTCAAGTGAAAGGAATGCACAAGCGAGAAGAGTAAGGTGTTTCATGAGCATTGTGGATTTGCCCTCAAAGGTATTCGATCCCCTGGGCCCATCCCGGCAAGTCCTCCCCTATTATTGCTCACCAAAGCTCCGGACCAATGCCCGACAGAGCAGCCATGCATCGATCGGAAGGGAACGCGCACACCGGGCGGGCCATCCCACCCATGATCGTCCTCACGACGCTGTTCTTCATGTGGGGCTTCATGACGGTGATGAACGATGTCCTTGTCCCCCACCTTCGGTCGGTGTTCACCCTCAGCTATTTCGAGAGCATGCTGGTGCAGTTCGCTTTCTTCGGGGCGTACTTCATCGGTTCGCTCCTCTACTATTCGGTATCCACACACCGGGGAGATCCCATCCAACGCGTGGGTTACAAGCGCGGGCTGATCTCCGGTCTGCTCCTGAGCGCATTGGGCAGTGCGCTCTTCGTTCCGGCCACATTCGCTGAGGTCTATGTCCTGTACCTCATCGCGCTGTTCGTGCTTGGTCTTGGCTTCACGCTGCTCCAGATCGCGGCCAATCCTTTCGTGGCGATCATCGGTCCCCCGAAAGGGGCCAGTGGACGGCTCAACCTTGCACAGGCCTTCAACAGTCTGGGCACGACCCTCGCCCCTCTCATCGGTGGCGCCCTGATCTTCGAATTCTTCAAGGGCACGAATGCCGTGCGTTGGCCCTACTTGTTCTTCGCATTGCTGCTTGTGTTGCAGGCGATCTGGGTGCTGTTCACGGCGTTACCCGAACCCCCGCGTGCAGAGATGAACACCCGCAGCAATGCGTGGGGTCATCCCCAGTTGCGTCGCGGTGTAATTGCGATCTTCTGTTACGTGGGCGCTGAGGTGACCATCGGCAGCCTGTTGATCAGTTTCCTCGGTCTGGAAACGATCCTGGGCATGCCGGAGACCTCTGCCAAACAATATCTCAGCCTCTATTGGGGTGGTGCCATGACCGGGCGGTTCCTTGGTGCGGTGGCCTTGAGCACCCGCTTGTCGGCCGCTCGGCGTGCGCCAGTCCTCTTCGGGGTCGGTGCGCTCCTGTTCCTCCTGCTGTTCCTATTGAACCGATACACAGGTGGGCTTGCATGGTCGCATGTATGGCCGATGGCCGTATTGATAACCGTCAACGCGCTGATCTTCCTCCTTTCCGGCGATCGTCCGGACCTGACCCTGGGCCGGTTCGCACTCATTGCGATCACCTTGCTGGCGATGGCCTCCACCACTGGAGGTGCCTGGGCGATGTGGGCCCTGGTGGCGATCGGCCTGTTCAATTCCATCATGTGGAGCAACACATTCACCCTGGCGATCGACGGACTGGGCCACGATACCAGTCAGGGCAGCAGTCTGTTGGTGATGATGATCGTCGGTGGGGCATTGATCCCTCCTGTTCAGGGTGCGGTCGCGGATACGTCGATCGGTCTTCAGATGTCGTTCCTCACCTTGGTCCCCCTCTATGCCTATCTCGCCTGGTACGGGTTGAAAGGCGCAAAGCACACATGATCGTCGGCATCGACATCGGAGGGACCAGCACAAAGCTTGGGGTGGTGCAAGGCGACCGGGTCGTGGCTCGTGCCCGGATAACCACGGCCCGGGGTGGGACCCCCGTTGCGTTCGCGGACGCCTTGGCCGCGGCCGTTCGGGACCTGGCCGGCGACGTGAGGGGCATTGGTATCGGCGCGCCGAACGGGAATCAATTGACGGGCGTGATCGAGCGGGCCCCCAACCTGCCATGGCCCGGTGATTTCCCACTGGCCGCAATGCTGTCCGATCGGCTCGACGTGCCCTGCACCCTGGGCAACGACGCCAATGCCGCCGCGCTGGGCGAATGGCGCTATGGGGCCGGTCGGGGCTTGACCGACCTGATGGTGGTGACGCTCGGAACGGGGCTTGGAAGCGGGATCATCGTGGATGGCAGGCTGCTCCTGGGTCCTTTCGGGAACGCCGGTGAATTGGGCCATATGACCCTGGTGATGGACGGCCGACCATGCACTTGCGGAAGGAAGGGCTGTCTTGAAGCATATGTCAGCATTCGCGGTATGCGCCGGACATATTCGGAACTCCTTTCGAACAACGGGGAGGAACCTCTGGAGGATCGGGATGGCGTGCTTCCGATCGCGGCGGCAGCAATGAACGGACAGGCCAGTGCGGTCCAGACCTTCATGCACACCGCACGGTGGCTGGGGGTGGGCTTGGCGAATGCGGTGGCCGTGACGGCCCCGCAGAAGGTGATCCTGTTCGGAGGGATCGCACGCAATGGCGACCTGCTGATGGAGCCCTTGCAGGAGTGGTTCCAACGTTCGCTGCTGAACATCTACCGCGACCGCGTGCGGTTGGGTACGAGCGAACTTCCGGAGGACGATGCGGGCATCCTTGGCGCGGCCGCATTGGGCACCGTTCCATGATCAACGCGGTCTCGTGCACGCGGCCTCGAACAAGCGCTGGAACGCCGGCAGATCCGCGAACAGGCACTCACTGAAGGGTCCTTGGGCCTCGTCCAACGCCTTCTGGAATGCTGCACAATCCCCCGGACCCATGGAGGTCGGGGTCAATAAAGCATCGATGGCCTCCATGGCGCGTTGCCCCAAAGCGCTCCGGACCCTGGCGATGTCCTGACAACAGGGAAGATCGTCCGAGGACATCTCTGCTGTCCCGAGCAGGTACCGGAACGATGAAACGTCCGATAGACTGGCGCCTCCGATGATCGCATCGATCAACTCCGCGACCCTCCGCGCGGTCATGGGATCGGGAACGGCCGCATCAGCTATGCTTGTCAGCGGGGTGCTCGTGGTATGCACTGCAAGGCTGTGCCGCTTGTAGCCGGGAACTGGCGTCAGCACGTCCACCAGGTCCTTTAGAGCGGATACCTCATCGCGGCCGGCGATAATGCGAAGGATCTCGAGCTGACCGCTCTTGTGCCGGAGTCCGATCGCATCCAATTGGGCGGACACCTTCTCCAGTCTTTGGTACATGTCATCGACATCGTTGACCGCGCCCGGGCTCCACAATCTTTCAGCGATGGCGGCGGTGCGTGGCCAAATGCGGCCATCCACATTGCGCTCATCGACCAGTTCGGCCCACATGGTCGCTTCGCCGCCAAGCACATGCGTCCGCTGGTCCGCGTCGAGCGGTGCATCGTCCGGTAACGGATCGTTCAGGTAGTGTTCCGCAGCGCTTTTGCAGAGGTCGATATAGTACCCGTTGCTGAGCACGACGTCATGGCCATTTCGCGCAGCACTGACGAGCCCATCGCGTCCCCTCCAACTTTGAATGGTGATATCCCGTGGCAGGGGTTCGACCTTCGATCCATCCTCGGGTACCTCGCCGATCTCGTCCCATCCGATCATCCGCTTGCCGTGCGTTCGAAGGATCACATAGAGCCGCTGGTTGAAATAGGCCTGAAGGGCCTGGGGCCCCTTGAGACCGTGGGTTTTCATGTAGGCCTGGATCCCCTGGTCGGCCTTCCACTGCTCCCCATTGTTCTCATCACCACCGATATGCATGTACGGATCCGGGAACAAGGCCGCCATTTCACCGAGGAAGCGGTCCAGAAAGGTATATGTGGCCTCCTGGGTGGGGTCGAACGTGGGGCCGAACACCCCGAAGCGGGTCTCCACGGCGTATGGCCCGGGCGCGCTGGCCAGTTCCGGGTGGCTGACGAACCAACTCGCACTATGACCCGGCAGATCGAATTCGGGGACCACCCGGATCCCCCGCAGATCGGCTTCGTGGACGATGATCCGGATATCGCTCTGGCTCAGGTAGTTCCCCTCGCTCCCTTGCTCGTGCAATTCGGGGAACTCCTTGCTTTCGATCCGGAATCCCTGGTCCTCGGTCAAATGCAGGTGCAGCACGTTCATCTTGACCAGTTCCATGCCGTCCAACTGGCGCAGGATCATTTCACGCGGCATGAAATGGCGACAGACATCGACCAAGAGACCGCGCCAGATGAACCGTGGTGAATCGTGCACGACCATTTCCGGGAATCCCCACCCATCACCATATGGTTCGAGCGCTTGATAAAGGGTCGCCAAGGCATGGAGCACACCCAGGTCGGTCGCCGACATGATCGAAATGGCCCCAGGGCCGACCTCGAGCGTGTAGCTCCCGTCGGATCGGATATCCCGCATATCCGCGATCGTGGAAAAGCGCACATATACGAACGTGCCCCCTGCGGAGCCGGTATCGGTCAGATCGGATCGCATACGATCGGCCAGCCTCGCTTTCCATCGCACCCCACCCCGCCGCACCCGCTCGCTCTCCGGACCTTCGACGACCAGGCGCAGGGGTGCCACGAGCATCAGATGACCGGTCCCGCTCACCACACTTCGGGGCCGGGGCATCAGCGGTGGGTCCTGGCCCCAAGCCACGAAGGGAAGGACACACAGGAGCAGGGTGCGCAGGCGCATGGCGGAAAGGTAGCCATGCAACCGTGGGCCGCGCGTTCGCGTATGAACGTGCCCATGCGTGCGTTCCGATCCAGCAATACCGGTCGTTGGCTCATCCTGGTCCTGTTCGGCGCCGCGATACGGACCGTTCCAGCGACCGCCTCCAAAAAGGACGAAGGCGTCAAGGCGATCATCACAGGTCAGGTAAGCGCCTACGACAGGGCACATGCCTTGTTGGAGATCTCCAATTCGACACAGGACACACGTCCTGGAGAAAGTCTGGAGAAGGCACGCACCGCGCTGGTCTTCGCCGAGGAGGCCGGCGAGCTCCCGTTGATCCACGAAGTGCAGCGCCGGATCCGCGACCTGGAGCATCGGTTCGGGGCGCAGGACAACTTCCTGCACTCCGCCATCACAGCAATGCGCACCGCGCAACGGATGGGCGATGAACGGGCCATGGCCGAGGACCTGGCCGAGATCGCCCTGGCATACAGAGGAATGGGACAAACACACAGAGCGATCGAGGAGGGAACGCGATCCCTGCTCCTCTATCAGCGGCTCGGCGATACGCTCGCGATCGCTCACACGCGGATCCGTCTGGTATCGGACCTCGCGGCGGCCGGGCAGGTGAAGGAAGCCCTGGAGATGGGACGGACCGCTCAGCACCTCATGGAGGGTCTCAAGGACGAACAAGGTCAAGCAGAAAGTTGGCTGGTCCTGGGTGAGATCCTTGCGGACCAAGGGCGCTACGGGGACGCACTGCCTTGTCTCGCCAAGGCCCGTATCTACCTGGACCGTTCCGGAGAACCGACGCTCAGGGCGCGCACTTTGCTCGGCCTGATCGCATGCGACATCCGGTCGGGCTTGTTGAAAGAAGCCGAAGCCGACCTAGCGATCGTGAAGGAGCTCATCGGAGCGCAGGACCTGCGCGTTCATCGCCCGCGTTACCTCGAGCTCCTATCACGTTTCGACGAGGCGCAAGGTGATCTCACGGGAGCATTGGGCGCACTACGGAACGCGATGAGCCTGAAGGACAGTTTGATGGATGCCCAGGTCGCCCGTCGCATGGCCGGACTGCAAGCCCTATACCTTTTGAACAACAAGGAACGCGACAATACCCTGCTTCGTCGACAGAACGCCATGAACGAGGCGATCATCGAGGCCGAGCGGCGCAGGAACCGTGGCATGTGGATCGCCTTGACCGTACTGGTCGCCACATTGATGATCCTCGGACTGGCGGCCTATTCGAAATGGCGCACGTTGCGCCGCATCCGGCTCAAGAACGCGATCATCCGAAGACAATCCGATGAGATCCATGCCAAGAACCTGGAACTGCAGCGCCAGAACGCCAGGCTGGAGGAGTCTATGATCTCCGAGGAGGAAAAGGACCTGCTGTTGCGCGAGATCCACCATCGCGTGAAGAACGACCTTCAGATCGTGAACGCTCTGATGCGCCTCCAGACCGCCTTTCTGAACGACCCACAGGTGGACCGTGCGATGGAGGACTGCCAAAGACGCGTCGGCACCATGGCGCTGGTCCATGACCAGCTGTATCGAAGCCACGACCTGCAACATGTGGGGCTTCGCGATCACCTGCACTCCGTTGCATTGAACGTGCTGAAGGCCTTTTCCCTAGAAGAAAGGGTGCACCTGGTCATGGATGTGGAGATAGAGTCACTGCCCGTTGAGGAACTCGTACCCCTCGGGCTGATCCTGAACGAGCTTTTGACGAATACGGCCAAGCACACTTTTGCGAACACCAAAGGCGGGCGCATCAACGTGGCGTTGCGAGGGGATGGTACGGACGGACACATATTCACGTATGCCGACGAGGGAGGCTGGTCCGATGAGGACAGGTCCTACCAAAGCGGCACGTTCGGGTTCGAACTGATGCAGGCGCTCGCGGGCCAAATGAACGGACGGATCACGGTCCTACGCGGGGAGCGCACTGTTTTCGAACTGCACTTCGGCCCCAAGGACGAAGCATTGCGGGCCGCATCGTAAGCCCGGCCCAAGGGGTCTATATTCGCGCGGCGTTGCTGCACAAGCGTCGGCCCGCACCAACATGGCAGAGGAATTCGCCCGGCTGGGCATCGGACAGGATCTGGTCGAGGGTATCGATGCGATGGGGTATCGATCGCCGACCCCGATCCAGGAGCAGGCCATTCCGGCCGTGCTGGACCATCGCGACGTGATCGCCTGCGCACAAACAGGGACCGGCAAAACAGCGGCATTCATCCTTCCCATCGTGGATGTGATCACGCGTTATGGACCACGAGAGGAGGGCTCCATCCGGGCCTTGGTGATCGTTCCAACGCGGGAACTCGCCCTGCAGATCGACCAACAGCTGCAGGGGATGGCGTATTACACACCGATCAGTTCAATGCCTGTTTACGGTGGCAGCGATGCCGCCTCGTTCGATCAGCAGAAGTCCGCACTGACCAGCGGAACGGAAGTGATCATCGCGACACCGGGCAAGCTTCTCAGTCACCTCAACCTGGGCTATGTACCCACGAAGGGCCTGGAGTTCCTCGTGCTGGACGAGGCCGATCGGATGCTGGACATGGGATTCATCGAGGACATCCAGCGCATCATCACCTTCCTGCCGAAGGACCGGCAGACCTTGATGTTCAGCGCCACGATGGCCCCTCAGATCCGTCAGCTGGCCAAGCAGGTGCTCCATGACCCCGTTGAGATCACGATCGCGCTCAGCAAGCCTGCGGAAGGAGTGGACCAGCGGGCCTATGTGCTCTACGTCCCTCAAAAGCGGCCTCTTCTCGAACACATCCTGAACAGCAACGATGCCAAGTGCATTCTCATTTTCGCCGGCAGGAAGACCGAAGTGAAGGACCTGGCACGCTACCTCAAGAAGAAGGGGCATGAGGTCGCGGCCATGCACAGCGACCTGGAGCAGGAGGAACGGGAAAGCGTGATGCTTGCTTTCAGGAACCGCAAGTTGCGCATCCTTGTGGCCACGGATGTGGTCAGCCGGGGGATCGACATCGATGACATCGATCTGGTGATCAACTATGATGTGCCCCGCGACCCGGAGGATTACGTGCACAGGGTCGGCCGCACGGCGCGCGCAGCCCGGAAGGGTGCGGCCGTCACGTTCATCAGCGACCAGGACATGCGTGAATTCGGGCGTATCGAGCGCCTGATCGAACGCGAGGTACCCAAAGCCGAGCTACCCAAGGAACTGGGGCCTGTTCCGGGATATGTTCCCGGGGAGGGGCGGAAGAAAAAGAGCGGCCGGCGGCCCGGCAGCGGTCGTCCGAACAGCGGGAGCGGTGGTGGCCGACGTCGTCGCTAACGCGCCCGGAACTTGTCCGCGTTCGCCTTCAGCACGGCCATGGCGTCAAAGCCTTGCGCGTCGGCCCCTACCCTTTCGATCCGAACCGAATCCATGCGGTCGCCCTGCTGGATGGAATTGACCACGTCCTGCCCCTCCACCACATATCCGAACACGGAATGGTGCCCATCAAGCCAGGGCGTGTCCTTGTGGGTGATGAAGAACTGACTGCCGTTTGTGTTCGGACCTGCGTTCGCCATGCTCAATGTACCGGCACGCGAATGGCGCAGCGTGCTGTCGAACTCGTCCGCGAACGCGTAGCCCGGTCCGCCTGCCCCTGTTCCGGAGGGATCACCGCCCTGGACCATGAAATCGGCAATGACGCGATGGAATGAAAGGCCGTCATAATAGGGCTGCCCTTCCGGCTTTGCCGTATTGTTCACCTTCCCTTCCGCCAGCCCCACGAAATTGGCCACGGTAACAGGCACCTTCTGGTATTCCAGTTCACAGGTAATGGTGCCCTTGTTGGTATGGAACTTCGCATACAGGCCGTCGCCCTTGGAGGTGTCGCTCATGGTCTTGGTGTTCGTGGTCCTTTTTTCAGGTGTGGTCGGAGGCGCATCGTCCTTGGATCCACTGCTCCGTGGGGCACCGCCACACGCACTCAGGATCGAACACGCGAGCAAACCGGGGATGATGCATCTACCGATGGACATGGTCTTGTGATGGTGCGCAAAAGTAACGCGTCCCCGACGGTCACTGTAGCATCACCTCCTCCAATGCGTCGAGCTTGTCCACCGTGAACAGGCCATGCTCGGCGTGGAGGACATTCCCATGCGCGTCCAACACGAAGAAGTAGGGCGCATCCTTGTCGTTCAATTCGAGCGGGCCGATGAAGGGATCGATCTCGCCCTTGAAAAAGAGCACATGATCCGCCACATCCGGATCCGCGCTCTCCCGGAACCTGCGCAGACTGGGCTCATAGGCGTTCTTGTTCATGCCGACGAACATAGGAACGAACCATACGTCCGCATCGTAGGTGCCGGCGAATAGACCATGATGGGCCACGAACCGACGGTAGGCCGGTTCGGCCCAAGCCTCGAGCAAAGGTTGGGCCTTCCGACTGAAAGCCAGCCCCACCACGGCGTAGTGTGCCTGGACATCGCCGGGGATCCGCACCGACCTGCCGTCGGCCGTTTCACCGACCAGTTCCGGGAATGTCCGCTGCGAATGAACACGAAGGGCCAGCAGCAATAGGGCCAGCGCCATTAACGTCCTTGCCATGTCGATCTATCGTATGGGATCCCAAGGACCATGCCGCTTCAGGTCACGCCCTTGTCCGGGTGGCGACCCCTCACCCCGCGAAAATGCGCCATCATGCGTGCGATATCGGCATCCTGGTCCCCCGTCATCGGGAAAACGTCGGAGAAGGCCACCTCCTTGCGTCCATAGTCCATTGCTGCCAGAACGATCGGTACGTCCGCCTGTTGCGCGATCCTGTAGAATCCGGTGCGCCACCTGTCCACATGCGTCCTGGTTCCTTCCGGCGTGATGGCGATCTTGAAACCCGGCATGGTGCGAAAGAGTTCCGCGACCTGGTCCACCAGGTTCGTCTTCTTCGACCGGTCCACCGGATAGCCACCCAAGGCCCGGAAGAACGACCCGAGCGGCCAGCGAAAGAGCTCCTTCTTGGCCAGGTAGCGAACATCGTTCATCCGCATGATGCTGCGCGCGAACAGCCCGATGAAGAAATCGAGATTGCTCGTATGTGGGGCCACCACGATGATGTACTTGTCCAGGTCCGGTGGCATATCGCTCCGGACGGACCAGCCCATGATACGGAACATCGCGATGGAGAATCGACGGAACATATCCTGAAAGGTCTGCCCGCGGCAATTTAGTCGGGAACCGAACACCGGAACCGACCGGCCACCCTGTGCGTAGAAGCCCACCAAATGAGGGCGCAGGAATTTGCCGTCGTGGACGTGGAGACCACGCACGGCGACCCCTTGGTGGGGCGTGTGATCGAAGTGGCGGTGTTGGTGCACGATGGTTCGGGCATCCGGGAACGATGGCACAGTCTGGTCGACCCTGGGCGTGCGGTACCCGCGTTCGTTCAAATGTTGACGGGCATTACCACCGAGATGGTCCGAGGTGCCCCCACCTTCAAGGAATTGGTGCCCGTGATCCGCGACCTCACGCAAGGTAGGATCATCGTGGCGCACAACGCACGGTTCGACATGACGGTACTCTCTATGGAGTTCGGCCGTTGCAAACGAACCTTCGAACGCTCCACGCTTTGCACCGAGAGGCTCAGTCACCAACTCCTGCCGGGGCTCTCGCACTACAATCTGACCAGTCTTTGCCGTCATCTGGGGGTTCCCATCTCCGGCCAGCACCGCGCACTGAACGATGCCGAGGCCACTCTGGGCCTTCTGGCGCTGCTCCTCGATGCCCATGGTCGTGATCGCGTGGAGCGGGCCATTCAGGTCTGGCCCATGGACCGGTGTGCCTGATCAGAAGGGCAGCAGGCCCATGCCATAGAGCACCCAAAGGACCGTGCATGTGACGAGACCGATGGTGCCCGCCCAAAGACCCCTGCGCATGCGAGTCCAACTCGCTTTTGCATACCGCATCGGTTCGCGGTGGTATCTCCCCCGTCCCCACAAGGCGACAAAGACCGCCAGGAGGGCCATGATGGCCGCCGGCACGACCAATTGCGCAAGGAATGCAAGTGGTACGGAGAGGATACCGAGCACCTCTGCGGCACGGCTCAGCGGCAAGGGGCGTTCATCCATGGTTCCGGGCACGACGTAGAAGGTCCTCGTGTAGATCGAGCACCTGAGGCAGCAGCATGCGGCGGCCGTCATTGATCAGTATGGCATCGGCACCCTGCGTAAGCTCCTCATCGCTCGCTTGTGCATCCATGCGCCGCTGGACCTCTTCAGCGGATGCACCGTCCCTTTCCATGACCCTTCGCAAGCGCAATTGCCTGGGTGCACTGACGACCACCAGTCTATCGAAGCGGGGCGCACCGTCCGGACCGATCAAAAGCGCGGATCCCATGGCCACATAGGGTGCCTCCTGCTTTTTACACCAGGCAGTGAAACGCATTCGGACGGCGGGGTGCACAAGAGCGTTGAGCCGTAGCAGTGCTTCCTTGTCCCTGAAGACCCGTTCCGCGAGTTGGCTCCGGTCCGGTCGCCCATCCGGACCCAATACCTTTTCACCGAATTCCCGGACCACACCTGCCCGGACCGTGGGATCGAAAGCCAGTACGTTCCTGCCCTCTTCATCCGCTTCGAAGACGGGAACACCCAGGACGCTCAACATCCTGCAAACCAAGCTCTTGCCGCTCCCGATACCGCCGGTGACCCCGACGCTGTACATGCGCGTCAGGAGCGAGCGTTCGCCTCGGTGAGCTGCTGGGAACTGTCCATGGCCAGCGCGCTGCGCTCGACCCGGATCTTGGTGTTGCTGTCCACTTCGAGCAGAACGCTCTTTTCCGAGACCTCCATCACCTTCCCATGGATACCACCGATGGTGACCACCTTAGCCCCTTTCTGGATGCTCTCCCTGAATTTCTTGGCCTCTCTGGCCTTCTTCTGTTGTGGACGGATCATGAAGAAGTAAAAGACCACCATGAGGAGGCCCATCATGATCCAAAAGCTGGTGGGGTTCTGTTGTGCCTGGAGAAGGGTCATCGGTCGGATGCTTGTTTCGTGATCAATGTTCGCTACCCGGAGCCACTACTTCGCCCACGAGGAAAAGAGGGGTCGAAGCCGGGGTCGTGTTGGCCACCACCGTGATCACCTTTTCCTGGCGTCCGGTGCGGCCCTCGCTGTCGTATTCCACGGTGATGTGTCCGTCATCGCCGGGTGGGATCGGATGCTTCGGCCAGTCCTTGCTCACCGTGCAGCCACAGCTGGGGCGTACCTCGGCGATCAGCAGGTCGGAACCGCCTACGTTGCGAAAATGATAGGTGCGCTCAACGCGCGTTCCCTGACTGATCCGCCCGATGTCGATGGTGGTGGTATCCCACCGGAAGACCGGGAGTTTGTCCGGGTCCGTTCCCCTGTAGCCGCTGGCCGGTATCTCGATGGCCTCCGTGGTCACCTCATGTTCCGCTTTTTCGCTGTGGTCCGTCAGCCGACATGAAGGCAATAGGAGGATAACCGCCCCCAAAGGGACCGACCAGGCCTTGTGGATCGTGCATTTGCGTTCGCGGAACATCGCCACCTTCAATTCTCCAAAAGTCCCCGGCCCACCTTCTTGATCCGCCCCTCCTCCTTCATCTCCAGGAAAAGGCGGTCGAGGATACCGTTGATGAAGTTCTTGCTCTTCGGTGTGCTGTAGGCCTTGGCGATCTCGATGTACTCATTGAGCGAGACCTTCAGTGGGATCTGCTCGAAAGTACGCGCCTCGGTGAGGGCCATCTCCATCAGGATCATGTCGCTGACGGCGATCCGGTCGAGCTCCCAGTTGCTCGCTTTCGCCGCAATGGCCGCCTCATGCTCCGTGCGCAGTTCGATCGTCCGCCGAAAGAGCATGCTGACGAATTCGCGCTCCTCCTGGTGCTGGGTCATTGTGCCACGCACAGCCTCTTCCAATTGCTCCGGCGACCTGGCCTGCTCCAAGGTACGTTTGACCAGTGCACAAGCCAGATCAAGGTCCTCGAGCCAGTAGATGCTCCTTGTCTCGAACAGATCATGCAGGGGCTCGAAATGCGCGATGTGTTCAAGAAAGACATGGGCAAGGAAGTTCTGCTCCTCCCGAGCGGAAATCGATCCGGCGGCCATGTACCGTGCGTAGACCTCATCCGCCGTCAGCACCTTCAACAGTTTCTGGAAGATCTCCAGGTCCCCTGTCCAATCCACACGTCTGCGCGTGGCCTCCGCCTTGAGCATGGGCGAGCCGATGATCGCGTTCAGCAAGGGGCCGTCAACGAAGCGGCGGTTCGGGGAAAGGTCCTCAGGAGAGGGCAGACGTTTCGATCGACGTTCCTCCATCCGCAATTCCGCGGCATGACGTAGTTCTCCGAACGTCAGCATCAGCGCCACATACAGGTCGAAGGTGCGGTCGATGCTCAGCAGTAGTTCCTTCTCGATCCTCGCGGCGCTGGCCTCATCGCCCTGCCAGAACGCGTAGAGCGACTGATAGGCCTTGATCCGGAGATAGCGCCTGTTGAGCATCGGTCAGAATCGAAGGCCGGCCTGCCGCATGCTCCGCACCCGCTGCTCGGCGGCGTCGTTCGCCGCGAGATAGGTCGGAACACGGTCGTTCGCGCTCCTTTCGAAAATGGAGAGGGCGGTATCATAGATCCGCTCGGTCTGCATCATCGCCGCACTGCGATCATATCCCTTCCGTTCCCAGGCGCAATTGATAATGCCTCCCGCGTTGATCAGAAAATCCGGCGCATAGAGGATCCCTTTCTCCATGACCGCCTTGCCATGCACCACCTCATCGGCCAATTGATTGTTCGCAGCGCCCGCGATCACGGCACATTTCAGGCGGCCCAGGGTGTCGTCGTTCACCGTCGCGCCGAGCGCACAGGGTGAGTAGATGTCCACCTCGAGGTCATAGATCGCATCAGGTCCCACCAACGTGACGGCCGGGTGTTCGCGTGCGATCGCCGCGAGCTTGTCATCATGTATGTCGGTCAGGAAGACCTGTGCGCCATCCTCCACCAGGTGGGCGACCAGATGTGCGCCGACATTGCCGGCTCCTTGAACGGATACCTTCCGTCCGGACAGGGCGTCGGTGCCAAAGGCGACCTTTGCCGCGGCCTTCATTCCGCAGAAGACCCCATAGGCCGTCACCGGGCTCGGATCCCCGCTTCCGCCCATGTTCTCCGGCAGCCCGGCCACGTAAGGGGTCTCCTTCCGGATGTTCACCATTTCGGCCGTGCTCATTCCCACGTCCTCGGCGGTGATGTAACGACCGTTCAGACTGTGTACGAACCTCCCGAAACGGCGGAACATCGCCTCGGTCTTCTGGCTACGGGCATCACCGATGATCACGGCCTTGCCACCACCGAGGTCCAGTCCAGCGAGTGCGCTCTTATAGGTCATGCCGCGGCTCAATCGAAGGACATCATTGAGGGCGTCGGCCTCCTGCGCGTAGGGCCACATCCGAGTGCCTCCGAGCGCAGGCCCAAGGGTGGTATCGTGGATCGCGATGATCGCTTTCAGACCGGTCGTGCGGTCATAACAGAACAGCACCTCCTCGTGCTCGAACTCCTCCATGCGGCCGATCACGGCCGGGCCGATACCGACCTCTGTGGTTGTCATGACCATGGTGTTGCGGTCGTTTTGCCGAAGTGGTCGGTGTTTCGCTCGATCAGGCACATCAGGGAAGGAACGTTGGGCATGGATCACGCGTTCACCGAAGGCTACCGGCCTACCTTTGCTGGCCCCTTCATCCGTAAGGCGCCGCAAAATTAGCAAGATCATCCGCGCGCGATGCGTCCGCTCCTCAAGCTGAACCCGTACTTCGCGAAGTACCGTGGACGCATCCTGTTGGGCGTGCTCTTCATCGTGCTCAGCAATCTCTTCGCGGTCTATTCTCCCCAGGTGGTGCGGGAAGCGATCGACCTTGTCGCGACGGGCATCCGGCAGGCCGACATCCCCCCTGCCCAGCGCCACCTCGATGTCCCGCCCTTGATGCAGGCATGGCTGGGATGGACGGGGATGGACCTGGCCGCCCACCTGCAGGGTATCGGCACCCGCGATGATCTTGTCGGCACGGTCACATGGTGCGCAGCGGTGCTCGGACTGCTCTATTTCGCTTTCGCACTGCTGAAGGGCATCTTCATGTTCTTCATGCGGCAGACCATCATCGTGATGAGCCGCCTGATCGAGTACGACCTGAAGAACACGGTATATGCGCACTACCAACAGCTGGACCGCGCCTTCTACAAGAGGAACAGTACGGGTGACCTCATGAACCGGATCAGCGAGGACGTGAGCAAGGTGCGGATGTATCTCGGTCCGGCGGTGATGTACACCATCAACCTGGCGGTCCTCTTCATCATGTGCATCGGTTTCATGTTGAGCGTCAACGTGGAGTTGACGCTATGGACCCTGTTGCCATTGCCGTTGATGAGCCTGGCGATCTACCATGTGAGCGAAGTGATCAACAGGCGCAGCATGGCGGTGCAACAGCAACAGAGCAGGCTCAGCACGCTTGCTCAGGAGTCCTTCAGCGGCATTCGTGTGCTCAAGACCTACGCGAAAGAGCAAGGGGCGGTCGACCGGTTCCGGGAGGCGTCGGCCGAGTATAGGACCCGGAGCCTGTCCCAGGCACGTGTGGACGCCTTGTTCATGCCCTCGATCATGCTGCTTATCGGCGTCAGCACCGTGCTGACGGTCCTTGTAGGCGGTCTGGAACTGATCGCCCATGACCCCTCGATCACCGTAGGCAACGTGGCCGAGTTCATCATCTATGTGAACATGCTCACTTGGCCGTTCGCTTCGGTCGGTTGGGTGACAAGCCTCGTTCAGCAGGCGGCGGCGAGCATGGAGCGGATCAATGAATTCCTTGGAACGCCACCGGCGATCGAAGCCATTGGGCTTGCACCCGAGGGAATACGCGGTGACATCGCCTTCATCCGTGCCGGGTTCACTTATCCCGAAACCGGGATACGCGCACTGCATGACGTCAGTTTCCGGCTGGAGGCCGGTCGATCATTGGCCATAGTCGGACATACCGGCAGCGGGAAGAGCACCCTGGCCGAGCTGGTGATGCGGCAATACGATGTCACCGAGGGTACGATCACCATCGACGGCCTGCCCATCCAGCGTTATGATCCGACCGCGCTGCGTCGGAACATCGGTTATGTGCCACAGGATGTGTTCCTGTTCAGTGACACCATCCGCAACAACATCGCATTCAGCAGGGATGAGGGCACGTTCACGGAGGAGGCGGTGCAGCAGGCCGCCCGGTGCGCTCAGGTGGACGAGAACATCAAACGGTTCCCGAAGGGTTATACCACGATGCTGGGGGAACGGGGCGTAACCCTGAGCGGTGGACAGAAACAACGGGTGAGCATCGCGCGCGCGGTGATGGCCGACCCGCGGATCCTGATCCTGGACGATCCGCTCAGCGCCGTGGACACCGCAACGGAGGAAGCCATCCTCCGCGACCTGCGCGAAGTGATGAAGGAACGCACGACGATGATCATCAGTCACCGCATCTCCGCTGTTCAGGACGCCGATCATATCCTGGTGTTGGAGAACGGACGCGTGATCGAGGAAGGACGTCATCAGGACCTCCTCGCCCATGGCGGCGCCTATGCCAAGTTGCACCAGGAGCAGTTGCTCGAGGAGGCACGGGCAGAACTGCGGGGATGACCCGTTCCCATGCGTGCCCGCTGGACTTGACCGGGTCGCATGGGCGCCTATCTTTGAGCATCCCACAACCTGAGCATGTCATGGTCGATGATCGCGAAGATGTCTACAGCAAGGCCGTAAGGGCCGGTAAACGCACGTACTTCTTCGACGTGAAGAGCACACGCGGCAGGGACCTCTACCTCACCATCACCGAGAGCAAGAAGCATACACACGACGACGGCACGGCCACCTATGAGAAGCACAAGATCTTCCTGTACAAGGAGGATTTCGAGAAGTTCCTCGACGGCCTGCGCGACGCGTATGACGAGATCGACCGCTTGAAGGCGACGGGGGCCTATGTGCAGGACCAGCCTGCAGCGCGTCCATCCACGCGCGGACCGGAAGAGGGCGGTTCGACCGGAGGAAGCGGGGACCGCTACACCGACGTGGACTTCGACGACCTGGACCGGTCCTGACCGGGTGTTCGGGATCAGAACCGGGCGAAATGCGTGATCTGTTCCCGGAGCAGATCGATCGCCCACGCTGGCAATCCACCCTCCTTGTCCAGCAGTGTGCTGAAGGCCATCAATCGGGGTTTGTGCCAGTGGACGTTCACACGGACATAGTTCAGGATGGTGGCGAAATGGTCCAATCCGCGCAGATTGCCGCTGCGTCCGTCGCTCAGGCCTACCAAAGCGGCCTTGCGTCCGTACAGGTCGCTCGGGTGGACGCTATCCACGAAGAGCTTGAGGATCCCTGGAAAGCTCCCATTGTACTCGGGGATCACAAAAACGAGCTTGTCGAACGGCCGAATGTGGCGATCGATGATCGCCTGCATCTCCAGGCCAGGCTCACCATACGGGCCGATGCGATCAAGGTCCCTCGGCATATCGCGCAGCGAGAACAGGTCCGTAGCGTGGCCGGCATCCATGGCCAGTCGTTCATAGATCGCGGCCAGCCTATAGGAATTACTGTCCAGTCGGTCCGTGCCGCTGAGAATGGAGATCCCGGAAGTCTGCGCCGACATGAGGTTGTTCAAAAGTCGCGTGGTTTTCAACACGGACCTTCCTCGACGAAGATGATACTTTGCGCCGGGCTGTAACCGTTGGGTCAACGCTTAGAAGAACACAGCCTCTTCGATTCTCAACTCATGTCCAAGATCATCGCTATCGTCAACCAGAAAGGAGGCGTGGGAAAGACCACGACCGCGATCAACCTGGCCGCCTGTTTCGGGGCGCTCGAACGCCGCACTCTCCTGGTGGATGCGGACCCCCAAGCGAACGCGACCAGCGGCGTTGGCTTCGACCCACGCAAGGTGGGTGCTAGCATCTATGAGGCCATCATCAACGGCACGCCCGCCTCCGAGATCGTACAGGAGACCGACAACCCCAATCTCGATCTACTGCCGGGCCACATCGATCTGGTCGGGGCCGAGATCGAGATGATCGACATGGAGGAGCGCGAGAGGCAGATGAAGAAGGTGCTCGACCCGCTCCGGGACCAGTATGACCTCATCATCATCGACTGCTCGCCCTCGCTGGGCCTGGTGACGGTGAACGCACTCACCGCGGCCGACAGTGTCATCGTGCCTGTGCAATGTGAGTACTTCGCCCTGGAGGGGTTGGGGAAACTGCTGAACACCATCAAGATCGTTCAACAGCGGCTCAACCCCGAGCTGGTGATCGAAGGCATGTTGCTGACGATGTACGACAGCCGGTTGCGCCTGGCGAACCAGGTGGTCGAGGAGGTGAAGACCCATTTCCAGCAGCTGGTGTTCGACACGGTGATCCACCGCAATGTGGCATTGGGCGAAGCACCGAGCCATGGCCAGACCATCATCATGCACGATGCGAGCTGCAAGGGCGCGGTGAACTATCTGAACCTCGCGCGCGAGATCCTGCAGAAGAACCAGATGACACGCATCCCCGACCACGAGCGTACGATCCCGGTGGAGCAATGACCAAGAAACGAGGACTGGGACGCGGATTGAGCGCCCTTTTGGAGGACCCCTCCAGCGACATTACCACACGGGCGGCTGTCACCGAGATCGGTGGCCCACGCGTGGTGGGCGGAGTGAGCGAACTGCCCGTCGATCAGATCGAACCCAATCCGTTCCAACCGAGGACACACTTCGCCAAGGAGGCCCTGGTGGAATTGGCCACGAGCATCCGGGAGCTGGGTGTGATCCAACCGGTGACCGTGCGCAAGCTGGGGTACGACAAGTATCAATTGATCAGCGGGGAACGTCGTTTTCGCGCCGCGCAAGCGGCAGGCCTCGGCGCCATTCCCGCGTTCATTCGGGTCGCAAACGATGAGGCCATGCTCGAGATGGCCCTGGTGGAGAACATCCAGCGGGAGGACCTGGACGCGATCGAAGTGGCCATCAGTTTCAAACGGCTGATCGACGAAGTACGACTCACACAGGAACAGTTGAGCGATAAGGTCGGAAAGGACCGCAGTTCGGTGACCAACTACCTGCGTCTGTTGAAACTGCCACCCGAGGTACAAATGGGGATCCGCCAGAGACAGATCGGAATGGGCCATGCGCGCGCGCTCCTCGCATTCGAGGATGCCGAGCAGCAGGTCGAGCTCTTCCGCCGGATAGTTGCCGGCCAGATGAGCGTGCGCCAGGTGGAGGAGATCACCCGGGAAAGCAGGATCGGAAGGCCGGGAGGTCCCGGCTCCGACAAGACCGCGAAGATCCACAGAGAGACCTCCAAAATGTTGAGCGAGCGTTTTGGCACGAAGGTGGCCGTCAAGCAGAACGCCCAAGGCAAAGGCCGCATCGAACTCGCTTTCCGCAATGCCGGCGAACTGGAAACGCTGCTCAACAAGCTGGGCCTGTAGGTCCATGGGAACACGGGGGACCCGGAACCTGACCACAGGTAACGGTGCGGCGTGCCTCTCCTTGCTCCTGTTGGTCCTGCTCGCTGACCCGAACGCCGCAGCCGGCCGATCCAGAGCCGACACCGTGGCCGTGCCGACCGGCGACACCACGCTGACCCTTGGCTGGAAGGACCGCCACTCCCCCACACGTGCAGCGATCTATTCCGCCGTGATCCCCGGGCTCGGCCAGGTCTACAACCGGAAATACTGGAAGGTCCCGATCGTGTTCGCGGGTCTGGGAGTGAGCTATTATTTCATCGACCACAACCGCTCCCAGTTCCATCGGTACAAGGACGCGTACCTCGCCATCGTGGACGGGGACCCGAACACGGTGGACGAGTTCAACGGGGCCTATTCGGCGAGCGCGGTCCTCGACGTGGCCGACACCTACCGGCGCTGGCGTGACATCAGCTACATCTGTGGCGGTCTGGTCTATATCCTGAACATCATGGATGCCGCAGTGGACGCCTACTTCGTTCATTTCGATGTCAGTGAGGACCTTTCATTGAACATCGCCCCGGCCTTCGATCTGGCCGCCCAGGGAGCCATGGGGATCGGACTGCGCATCCGGTTATGACACGTCCGGAGGTTCCGCACCCACCCCCATCCGATATCTTCGGCCCGACATGAGGGTCGCCTTGTACGGAACCGGGCGCATGGGCAGGGCCATCTCGGAGGTCTGCGCACAACGCGGCCACCAGGTGGTGCTTACGGTGAACACGGGGAACGCAGGTGCACCACCCGCCGGGGCCGACGTGGCGATCGAGTTCAGCCTTCCGGACACTGCAATGGCCAACATGCAGCTGTGCCTGCAACATCGTGTACCCGTTGTGGTCGGCACGACCGGGTGGTACGATCATCTGCCCAAGATGAAGGCGATGGTGGCCGCCACGAAAGGTTCCCTGCTATGGGCGAGCAATTTCAGCATCGGGGTGAACCTGTTCTTCCGTTTGAACCGTGACCTGGCGGTCCTGATGGACCCGCAGACCAACTATCACGTTCAGGTGGACGAGGTGCATCATGCCCATAAACTGGACGCTCCGAGCGGAACGGCGATCACCCTCGCCCGCGATATCGACCTGGCAACGGCCCGCTATTCCGGTTGGGAGAGGGGGCGCGCCGACCGGGGGACGGGAACGATACCCGTCGCCAGCGAACGCATCGGCGAAGTGCCCGGCAAGCATTCAGTGACCTGGCGCAGTGACGAGGACCGCCTCACGATCACGCACGAAGCCTTCGGTCGCAACGGGTTCGCCGTGGGTGCCGTGGTGGCCGCGGAATGGCTCGTGGCCCCCGGGGAGCAACGTGTGGGCCTCTTCACCATGGACGATGTGATGAACGGTAGGCCCCGATGAGCGCGCGGTCGTTCACTTTGTGCAGTTCAACCCTTCAACCTTTCTCGCGTTGATACCCTATTTCTTCCTCTTCACCTATCTCGCGGTGCTCATGGCCTGCCTGTGGAAGCTCTTCCAAAAGGCGGGCAGACCGGCATGGGCCGGGTTCGTCCCAGGCTATAACATCCTTGTATGGCTGCAGATCAGCGGCAAGCCCTGGTGGTGGATCATCCTTTTCATCGTGCCTGGAGTGAACCTGCTGATGTTCATCATCATGAACGTGAACATCTCCATCGTGCTCGGGGAACGGGACGTCAAGGACCACGTGGTGATGGTCCTCCTGCCCTGGTACAAGATCCCCCAGTTGGTCTTCAGTACGAAGCACACCTACATCGGGCCGATACCTCCTGAGAAGCGCAAGCGCACCCGGATCGCCCAGTGGGGCGATGCGATCCTTTTCGCCGTGATCGTGGCGACCGTTTTTCGGACCTACACGTTCGAGGCGTTCACCATACCCACGCCTAGCATGGAGAAGAGCCTGCTGGTCGGTGACTACCTCTTCGTAAGCAAACTGAGCTACGGGCCCCGAATGCCGATGACCCCGCTCACCTTCCCGTTCACGCACCATACCCTTCCGTTCACCAGTTCCACGCCGTCCTTCGTCACCTGGTTCGGTCAACCCTATCGCCGACTTCCAGGATTCGGCGACCCACAGCGCGGCGATGCCGTCGTATTCAATTTCCCGGAGGGGGATACGGTGGTCGCCAATTTCCAGAACCAGAGCTACTATCAGCTGGTGCGTGACCAAGGACGTGCACGGATCTGGGACCCGGGCTTCAAGATGCTGAACATGGTCGACGGCCAGGTCAGACAGGTCCCCACCGGTGGCATCCTCGTCCGTCCGGTGGACAAGGAGGAGAACTATATCAAGCGATGTGTAGCAGTGGCGGGGGACACCCTGGAGGTACGTCACGGTCTGGTGTATATCAATGGTCGCAAGCAGGAGGTGCCGGAGCACGCGCAATACGCCTATGAGTTCATCCTCCGGGACCGCTTCAATGAGCGAATGTTGAAGGAGCAGTACGATGTAAGCCCCGACGACATCAGCCCCGGCGAGAACGGCGGTGTTAGCATCCCGCTGACCGCCGAAGTGGCCGAGAAACTGTCGAAGCTGCCCAATGTGATCAGCATGACGCGGCAGGACCACCCGAAGGGATATGGCACGCCGTACCACAAATGGCCCTATTTCCCGAACGATCCGGACTATGATTGGAGCGAGGACAACTACGGTCCGCTATGGATCCCGAAACGGGGGATCACTATCAAGCTCGACCTGCACAACCTGCCGCTATTCGAACGGACGATCCGCGTGTACGAGCGCAATGATCTGGAGGTGAAGGACGGAACGATCCTGATCAACGGAGCGCCTGCGGACAGCTATACGTTCAAGCAGGACTACTATTGGATGATGGGTGACAACCGGCACCGGTCACAGGACAGTCGCTTCTGGGGATATGTGCCACACGAGAACATCGTCGGCAAGGCCGTTCTGGTGTGGTTCAGCAAGGATCCCTATACCGGGATCCGCTGGAAGCGGTTGTTCTCCCTAGCGGACTGATCCCTGGGCGCGGATCCCGCGATCGGCAAATGTCCTCTTGGCGTGAAGGCTGGAAACGGATCGGGCCCTGGGGCCGGGCGCTCCTGCGGGCAGCCCTCCTGCTCATGCTGCTGCACGTTCTTGTTGCCCGATGGGTGATCGTGCGGAGCACGAGCATGTTCGCCACCCTGCTGCCTGGTGATGTCGTGCTGGTGGAGCGGTGGCCGATCTGGACCGGCTTTCAGAGAGGGGACATCGTGGTGTTCCATGATCCGCTCAAGGATGATCGGCCGCGATCCCGCCGCCCCCTGGTGGTCAAGCGACTTATCGGGCTGCCGGGTGATACGGTGCTGCTGCGCGAGGGGAAGCTCTTCGTGAACGGGGAACGCCTCGGCCCCTATACGGACGAGACGCATCGATACCTGGTGCGGCTCGCAAGGGACGATCTGGCGGACAGTGTATGCTTCACCGTTGGGTTGCCGGCAGGGTCAGGCATCCTGGAGGGCGGGGCGGTCGAACTTCCGCTCAACGACTCCCTGGCCGAACTGGTGCGCCGGTCCAATGGTGTCCGCTCGGTGGAACCTCTGTCACGCCGGGGTGCACCGGGTCGCTACCTGTTCCCATACAGCCCGAACTTCCGCTGGAGCATGAGCGATTACGGACCCTTCCACGTTCCGAAAGCAGGAGATACCGTTCGTCTCGATCTGTACACACTGCCCCTGTTCGACCGGCTCGTGACCCGCTACGAGGGGCATACGTTGCATGTGGACGATGAACGGGTCCTTGTGGATGGACGACCCACGGGCCGATATGTCGTCGGCAGCGACCACTATTTCGTTCTTGGCGACGCCCGCGACAACAGCTCCGATTCGCGCTCATGGGGTTGTGTCCCTGCCGATCATCTCGTGGGCCGCGTGGGACCGGTGCTGCTGTCCTGGGATGATGACCGGCATTCGATACGCCGCGAAGGTGGTCCGCGGTGGGTGGATCGATGATGAGCACAGCAATGGCGGGCACCGGTATTTTTGGGCCATGCGCATTGGTGTGATCATCCTGTGCTGTGCGGCACTTTCGGCCTGTGGTGGGCAGCAGGACCTTTGCCAACGGTTCTTCGAGCCATACCCTGACCTTATCAGCGGCAGGATGCGGACGGAACAGAACGCCGCACTGTTGTCCGCTATGCGGCAATATGGCGAAGGCGAATACGGGAAGGCCGCGGAGGGGCTCGAATCGATCCTGCGGATCGGTGCGCGCAGTCCACAGGAGCGGGTCTATCTGGCTTGCTGCTATCTGGCACTGGGCCGACCCTACGATGCGGAGTACCAGCTGGATCGCGTGGAGTCGGCGCCGGAAAAGGACTACAAGGATGTGGCGGATTGGTACAACGCGCTCTGCTGGCTCTGCAGCGGACAGGAAGAACGCGCACGCGAACAGGCCCGCCGGATCATGGACGCGCCAGCCCATGCCTACAAGCAACAGGCGCGGGACCTGGTCGAAGCCCTGTCACCTTGACTCCCGGATTGATCGAACTGCGGCAGCGGCTCGCGAATGCGCTCCGCGGTCCCCTGCCGGGGCATGACGCCTTTCTTGCACATGCCGGGTATTCGCGATCGGAGCTGCAGCGCATGTTCGAAAGCACGGGCCGGCCGCGGGAAAGCGCCGTACTCGCCCTGATCTACGATCGTGACGATGCACCGCACATCCTCCTGATGCTGCGCTCCGATGGAGGTGGCGTACACGCCGGTCAAGTAAGCTTCCCCGGTGGTCGTAGGGAACCCGGTGATCCGGACCTCCGATCCACGGCGCTGCGCGAATACCGGGAGGAGATCGGCGCACCAACGGACGGGATCGAGGTGCTCGGGGCCCTCTCACAGGTCTTCATTCCACCGAGCCGGTCACTGGTCACACCGTTCGTGGCCGTGCGCAGCACGCTTGGACCGACCGCCCCGCAGGTGAGCGAGGTACGTGCGTTGATCGAGGCTCCCTTGACCGAGTTGATGGCCCCGGAATCGCTTCGCATGGGCGAGCGCTATGTGCAGGTGCTCGACAGAAGCACGCATGTGCCCGGATTCGAGGTTCAGGGCCATTTGGTCTGGGGTGCGACCGCGATGATGATCGCCGAGCTACGCGAGCTGCTCCACGTCCGCACCTAGGCCGATCATCTTCAAGAAACGGGCATTGGGCCTGGCACCATCGGGGTCGGCGCTGAGTTCAGGTTTAATGCGCGTCACGAAGTACATGTCGATCCGTCCCTTGTTCTTGGCCTCCACCTGCCCGCGATGAACGCAATCGAAGTGGTCCTTGATCAGCTCATAAGTGGCACCGCTGATGTTCAGTTCGCCGGCCTCGCCGCTGCTCTCCATCCGGCTCGCTGTGTTCACGGTGTCGCCCCAGATGTCGTAGGCGAACTTCCGCTTGCCCACCACGCCGGCGACCACGGGGCCGGTATGCACCCCGATGCGCAGCATCCATGGCGTCTTGCCCGCTTCCTCCCGTTCACGCTTCCACAGCGCCATCAGCTCGCGCACCTCCAGTGCGGCCAGCACCGCCTTGTCCGCGTGGTGCGGATCGCTGGTCGGCACGCCTCCGGCGCACATGTAGCTGTCACCGATGGTCTTGATCTTCTCGATGCCATAGCGACCGATGATCTCGTCGAAATGGATGAAGCATTCGTCCAGTTCGCTCACCAGTTCCTCCGGGGTCATTTTCTCGGCCACCTTGGTGAAGCCCTTCATATCCGTGAACATCACAGTGACCTGCTCGTGCCGGCGCGCGGTCGCCTTGCCCTTTTCCTTCAATTCATCACTGATCTCCTTGGGCAGGATGTTCAGCAGCAGGTCCTCGATCTGCACCTTCTGGCCGGCGATCTCCTCGCTTTGCTTCACGACCTCGGCGGTGCGCGCCTTCACGCGTTGCTCCAACACCTGGTTGCGCAGGCGCAGGTTGCGTTCCCGTACCTTGATGTAGCTGAAGATCACGGAACCCGCGAAGACAGCGAGCGCGGTGAAGAACCACCAGGAACGCCACCAGGGTGGATGGATCGTGAAGGGGTAGTCCACCGCAGCGCTCCAGACCCCTGACCGGTTCATGGCGCGGACCTTGAACCTGTAGGATCCGGCAGGAAGTGCGGGATAGTTCGCCGTGGTCTCGTCGGTCACGGGTTGCCAGTCGGGGTCCAACCCGCCGAGCATGTACTGGTAGCGTACGGCCGCGGGATCGGTCAGCGATACGGAACCATAGGTGAAGCGCAGGTTCCGCTCGGTATGGTCCAGGTCCATGCCCGGGAGCAGGTCCCGATCCTCGAGGTTGACCTTCAGGTCGCGCAAGGCCACCAGGGGCATTGGGGTCCTGTCGCCCCCCGTTCCCGGGACCACCCGGGTCGCCCCATTCGCCGTGCCGAACCAAATATCGCCGGAAGCGGTGGTGCAGACAGCGTTCGCCTTGGCCTCGATCCCCGTGAATCCCGCACGCTCCGTGTAGCTGATGAAACCACGTTCCTCACCCCGCCATTCGTTCAGGCCCAAATTGGTCCCGATCCATACCCTGCCCTCCGCATCCTCAGCAACGGACCGGATGCTGTTGGAGAGCAGGCCGTCCATGGTGGTGTAGGTCGTGATCACCCGACCATCCTTCAAAACGAGCAACCCCTGGCCTTCCGTGCCCACCCACAGCCGACCCGCCTGGTCCATGCGAAAGCAGGTGGGTGTGAAGGGATGGTCGAGCGGAACGGAACTGGCCACGCCATTGTCCACTTTTCCGATGCCACGGAGCGTGCAGCCCATCCACAAGGTCCCGTGCGGATCACGGTAGAGCGACGCGATATTGTCGCCGGGGGTTCCGTCCGCCTGGCGATACACGACCGGCACGGCACCGGACCCGGGCACGACGCGTACCAACCCACGCAACGTACCGATCCACAGCTCACCCGGTAGCCCGATCTCCAGGGCGGTCACCTTCAGTTCCGGTATGTAAACGGAAAGTTCCTGGTGCGCGTTGGCCCGGTAGGAGGTCGGATCCACCTCGATCAATCCACCGGTCTCCGTTCCGATCCACATCGTGCCGTTGCGATCGCGTTTGATGGCCCGTACCTGATTGCTGGTGAGTTTACCTTCCTGCATGGAGAGCGTGCGCATCCGCGATGTGCTGTTCCCCTTTGGATCGAAGATGTTGATGCCACCGTTCGTGCCGAACCAGATGCGCCCCTCGCCGTCCTCCTCCACGGCATGGACACGTTCGTCCATCAGCCCGTCCTGTTCGTTGAAATTCACAAAACGCTCGCCCTTGAAAATATCGAGACCGTTGTCGTTCGTGCCGATCAACATGTTCCCCTCCCGGTCCATGGAAAAGCAGCGGATGGAGTTGCTGTGCGCACCGTTGTTGGCCCAAAAACGACGCACGCCACGCCCGTCGATGCGGGCAATGCCGGAATCCCATGTACCCAGCCAGACATCGCCGTGACCATCCTGTGCGATACAGGTGATGATGCTGCTGGGGATCCCATTGCGTATATCGAACGGTGTTGACCTGCCGCTGGAAGGGACAAAACGATATGCACCGTTGTTGACCGTGCCGAGCCAAAGTGCCCCTTCCCCATCCTCGAAAAGTGAGGTAACGCGCTGCCCTTCACCCATGCCCGGTACCGTGAACGCGGTCGCCTTCCCATCCTGGTCGTCCCAATGTTTCACCACGCCATTGTCCTCGATGAAGAGCAGGCCTCCCCGGGTACGAACGACCCCTGCGATCTTCTCGCTCAGGCCTTTTTCCGGACCAACGGCCACTGCATTTGCCGGTCCCTCGTCGGGCACGGTGGTTATCCGCCAGGCCCCCTGCCCGAAGGTGGTGATCCAGATGGCACCGGAGGGATCCTCCGTTATCCCCGTGATGTCGCTGCCGAGCTCGGTTCCCTTGATCTCCACGGTGCGGAACATCCCATTGCTCCGAAGGCTGATGCCACCACCCAGATGGCCCGCCCACAACCGTTGTCCGGAATCGAGGAAAAGCGTGCGTGCACCGCTCGGAGCAACACCCTTGTCCGTCCCATACGGTACGATATCATTGCCATCATAACTCCCCAGACCGGCTTCCGTGCCGACCCAGACCAGTCCGCTGCTATCCTGCTGCACCGCATAGACCTTCGATGCGGGCAAACCCTCCTGCACCCCGATGTTCTCGAAGTAGAATCGTTGCGCGTTCGCCTCCATGCAGAGCATCCCGGCGAAAGCGAGCGACAATGGACGGAGCATCCGGATCATCGGGTCAGTTCATAAAAGCTCGGGTCGGAGCCTGCCGCATCGCTCACCACGAGGGTATTTGTCACACTCTCGCTGTAGTTCTGCATCAATGCCTTCAGCGAGCCATAGTTGTAGTAGGTGTAGATATCGTCCTGCTTGCCGTCGACGGGTACCCAATAGGACTTGCCGCTCGCCGTGCGGCCATGACCTGCGTACCAGACCAGGATCGTGTTCACCCGATCGCGTCGTACCAGGTCGCGCAATTCGCTGTTGAAAAAACGTTCGATCTGGTCCTTGGTCAGGTTCCGTTTGGTGATCGTTCGTTGGATCGAATACTTCGCGAACGACTTCTGCATCTTGGACACCTCGTTGGTGGGCCCCTGCAGAGCGGGCATGTACTTGTAGTCGGTGTTCTCGATGAAAACGACCCAGGTGGTGCCCGTGGAGGAAGGAGCACCTGCCGGCGTAGCCTCTCCTTTGGAAACAGTGGAACGAGCGGGTGCGGCCGTGGCAACCGGCTCCGGTCTTCGTCGGACGATGAAGCAGGTCTCCTCCGTGGCATTGCCGTACTGGTCCTCGGCACGAACGGTGAACCGGTCCTTGCCGGACAAGGGGAGCTTGATACTGAATTCCGTATTGTTCGTATCCGGGATGAAGCTTGCCATCACACCGTCAACGGTCACGGAACGCAGCAGACTGGCATCCTGCACGCGGCCTTCGAGGAACAGGTCTCCACGGTCGGCATCCACGGTCAGGCGGTGGTCCACACCGATCACCGGAGAGGTGATGGACACGACCGGAGGCACACCTTCTGAGCGTTCGACGCGCAGCTCCATGGCGGCCACGTTGTCATATACGTCCCGGGCGATCACCTCGATCCTGTCCGCCTTCGGTCCGAGCGGCACCACCGTGAAGAACTCGGGATCCTTGTCCTCGGTGGAGAAATCTGCCGGTTTGTCGTTCACCGTGATGGACTTGATCGGGCTGTGGTCACGGACATGTCCGGTGACCTTGACCTGATCGAGCACCGAGGAGACCTGCACCACATCGCCCTGACGGAAAGGTTCCACCACGGTGATCAGCGGCGGATCGCTCTCCCGGTTCATTTCAAAAACGCGCTGCGCCACGCGATCGCGTTCCGCCTCGACCGCCTTCCGGTCCTCATATGTCGCGGAGCCGTCCTCATCGGTCATCTTCTTGAGGCGCTCCAGGTCGGACAATGCTCCGTCCAGGTCCAGGTTGGCCTCCTTGCACTGGGCCCGGTTCAACATGGCATCACGATCGTCGGGCAATTGCTCGAGGACCCGGTTCAGATCATTGATGGCGTTCTGGAACTGACCATAGGACTTGTAGTAGGATGCCCGTTGCCGATAGACCGTTGGATCCGTTCGGCCCAGGGCGACCACCTTGCTGATGTCGTCGATCGCCTTGGCATATTCCTTTTGGAGCGCATAGGCCTTGCTGCGTGTAAAGAGCGCGGGCGTGCTGCGCGGATCGAGCTGCAGCGCGGTCGACGTCCGTTCCACGGCCTGGTCCAGGGTGCGTAACTGCATGGTCGGTCCCTCATAGGTCTCGTACAGTTTCAGCTGCACTTCCGCGAGGGCGACATAGGCGTCCTCATAGGTGTAGTTCCAATCGATCACCTTTTGCAGGTCCGTCTCCGCGGTCCGGTAGTCCCGCTGGGCCATGCGTACCAAGCCGTGCAGATAGTAGGTGTCGGTGGTCCCCTTCACCGCCACCGCCCTGTCGGACGCTTCGGATGCCTTGTCCAGATCATCGCTATCGAGCGCCACACGGACCTGTGCCATGAGGGCATCGATGTCCCTTGGGCCGGCCTGCACAGCGCGGTCCGCCCAGACCGAGGCCTGGTCCTTGTCTCCGGAGTCGAGGCAGGCCAACGCCGCCTTCGCCGCGGCTTGAACATTCCCGGGCTGCAATTCCGCCACTTTGGTACGGTCCGCGGCCGCCTCCACAGGTTTGCCCAGGAGCGTGTATACGTCCGCCCTGGCTTCATAAGCCTTCACATACTCCGGATCCACCCGGATCGCGAGCCCGTATTTCTCCACGGCCTCGTCCAGTCTTTGGTCCGCCCTCAGGGACTCACCCTCCTTAAAGAAGGACTTGCCGCTTTGCGCGGTGGCCATTGCGGCCTGACCGATCAAAAGGGCGGTAAGGAACACACCTTGGAGGAAGTAGGTCATCCCGGGACGGGCCATTGGTGGGAGCGATGGGCCCTAAATGTAGCCTGCCCCCTTCCCACCGGGCAAACCGGAGTGGACCTGAACGCAGGTATCTATACCCGGAACCGCAGAAAACCAGCGCACATCGACAAGGTCGGGGTGCTCTGGCTGAACAAGGTGATGATATCCCGGGTGGCGACGCCCACTTCCCACACGCCGGTGGGCAGCCGGAGCGTGAGGCCCATCGGCACCCGGGTATCGTAGTTCCCACCGGTCGTCATGCCAAGGGAGATGGTGAAGAAGTTCTTCGGACTTACCTGTCCCCCCAGCGCGAACACGGGGCTTTCGTAGTTGCCGGCCACCTTGTTCGTCGGAATGATCACATCGAATCCCACCTCGGCGATCTCCTTGATCCCGTAGGAGGCACCGATGCGTGTCTGTTGCGGCGTGGCGATCTTTTCCTGCTTCTTCCCCTCCCATTTCAGGATGCCATGTTCCCCAAGGACGAGGTCGGCATTGTCGAAGATGTTGTAGCTATCGAATCCGGCGCTGGACAGTTCGTAGAGCGTGTCGTTCTGGGCGGTGTACACGTTCCCGTTCCAAGTCATCACACCCAGATTGGTATAGGATACCCCGACCCGCACCACGTTCTTGATGAAGGTACTGAAGCCGATGTCGCCGGAAACACCGCTCCCCACGGGGGTCATGATCGAGCCCGACCTGGTGCTGGGATTCGAGAGCCCCGCATCGCCATAGTCGATGTCGAACCCGGGCGAGAGCGCTGAGAAAGCCTTGAACTCGCCATCCTCATAGCCCACATCGGCATGTGCGAATCCCGTGAGGTACCGGATGGAAACGCCGCCATACCAGTTCACAACACCGGACGTCCCGATCAGGTACCCCCATGACAACGCATACTCCCGGACCCAATCCATGGTCACCTCCGCGTCGTCCATCAATTTACTGATCGGCTTCCCTTCACCCCGATCGTTGTAGCCATTGACCACCTGATCGAGGGTGCTCTGAGGCAGGTCCGGATCGTTGTCGACCACGGAACTGTCGGCCAGCAGCAGGTGTTGGAAATAGGGTGCGGTCCGTCCGAGGTAGAGGATCTCGCTGGTGTTCTTATTGAAGCGATTGTACCATTGGAAGCGGTCGGCCACGTGGATCGCAAACCCACCGGCATTGGCGGTCATCAGCGAAACGCCCAACAGGCGTACGTCACCGTTCAAGGTCAATTCGGCGTCCGTGAAGTCCTTCGCCACGGCCAACTTCTCTGCATAGGAGAACTTGTCATCGAAGCCTTTGACGAAATCCTTCTTCAGTTCATCCTTCTCGAGCGCATCCGTATAGAGCGAACAGCCCAGGTCACCGAGGCCGAAGGCCACGTTCTTGCCTTCGTACTTGCCGCTCCAACCCAGATTGCTCGGATTGATCCCGATAGCTTGGTAATCCGTGGCCAGCGTGGTGGAGATCCCTGACCCACTGCACGGGAACGCGCTCATTTCGGTCTGTGCGGTGGTGGTGTGCACAATGCCAAGAAGGACGGGTATGAAAGGATAAGCACGGAACTGCATGATCACGCGGGTTTTGGCCAAGGGAAATTAGGCGATCCCCACGATCCGGCAAATGACGAACTCGGCGTGCGTCCGACCAGGGGATCGATCAGCCCGTGAACTTCGCCATCACCTCAGGCGTGACCCCCGTCGTGCTGAAACCACCGTCGTGATAAAGGTTCTGCATCGTCACGTACCTGGTCATGTCACTGAACAGCGTGATGCAGTACCGGGCACAATCGAGCGCCGGCGCATTTCCCAGCGGGCTCATCGCCTCCGCGAACCCGAAGAACCCATCGAACCCCTTGATGCCACTTCCGGCGGTGGTCATGGTGGGACTCTGGCTGATCGTGTTCACGCGCACGCGCTTTTCCCTTCCAAGCCGATACCCCCAACTTCGCGTGATGCTCTCCAGCAGCGCTTTCGCATCCGCCATGTCCCCGTAATCCGGGAATACGCGTTGCGCGGCGATATAGGTCAATGCCACCACGGAGCCGCCCTCCGCGAGCGCGTCCGCACCTCTGGCCGCCTGCAACATCCGGTGCAGGCTCATCGCGCTCACATCCAGCGTTTGTTTGTACCAATCGTAGTTCAGGTCATCGTAGGTCCGGCCCTTGCGCACGTTCGGGCTCATGCCGATGCTATGAAGCACGAAATCGACCTTGCCCCCCAGCTTCTGTTGGGCTTCCCCGAAGAGCTTCTCCAGATCGGCATCGTTGGTGGCATCGGCCGGGACCACTTCCGCTCCCGTCACTTCAGCGAGCTTCTTGATCTCGCCCATGCGCATGGCCACGGGCGCGTTGGACAGTACGAAGGAGGCTCCTTCGGCATGTGCTTCTTCGGCCACCTTCCAAGCGATGCTCTGGTCGTTGAGCGCGCCGGTGATGATGCCGCGTTTGCCTTTCAACAGTCCATGGGCCATTGTGTTCTGGGATCGGTTCGTCCGGCCGAAGATAGAAGGCTCCGGTGCTTCGGACGTGTGCTCAGGACGACTTGAGCAGTTCCCTTGCGTTCGCCAGGGCGGCCTTGCTCGTGCGCTTTCCGCTGAGCATTTGAGCGAGCGCCTGAATGCGTGCTTCACGATCGAGCCTTTCCACATGCGTCCGGGTGCCGCTCGATGGGCCATCCTTCACCACCAGCAGGTGATCATCGGCCTTTCCCGCGATCTGCGGAAGGTGCGTGATCGCCAGCACCTGCCGTTCTCCGGCCATGCGCGCCATCCTGTCCCCCACACGGTCGGCCACCTCCCCGCTCACACCGGTATCGATCTCATCGAAGACCACAGTGGGCAACCTCCTGCTATCGGCAACCAGGCCGAGCAACGCAAGCATGACACGTCCGAGTTCCCCACCGGAGGCGACCTTTTCGAGACGCATGGGCTCCCGGTCGGGGTCGGCACTGAACAGAACATGCACCAGGTCCATGCCTGTAGGCCCGGGATCGACCGTCCGATGCGCGAAGCGGAAGATGGCCCCCGGCATGCCCAGATCGTGCAGGACCTCCTCGACCTTCGCCGAAAGACCGCGGATCACGGCTTTCCGCGCTTTCGACAATGCCAGGGCGGAAGATCGCATGGAAGTGCCGGCTTGCTCCTCTTTCCTCCGGAGCTCCGTGATCCGTTCACCGAGGGATCCGAGGGATGCCACCCGGCCACGCAACTCCTCCCGCAGAACGATCAGGGCATCCGTACCATCCGAGCGGTGCTTCTGTTCAAGTCGCAGGAGCAGGTCCATCCGCTCGCGCAGCCTCCTGGTGTGTTCCGGATCGATCTCGGTGGCCTCCGCCATTCGCGAGGCGTCATCAGCCAGGTCCTTGAGTTCAATGCCGGCACTTTCCAGACGACCGACCAGGGTCCTGATGTCGGGAACTTCGCGAGCCGGACCGTACAGGGCCTGCCTCATTCGTGCCAGAATGGCGAGCAACCCACCTTCTCCGGTGAGGCCCTCCTCGACCGAACGCATGCCTTCGAGCACCTCCCCGGCATGCTCCGCGCGAGCAAGCTCCCCCTGGAGGAGGGTCCTTTCGTTCGGCCGCAGGTCAGCGGCATCCAATTCCTCAAGTTGAAAACGCAGGTAATCAAGTTCCTGGGTCGCTCGTTCCTCCTCCTCCTGCGCCCGGACCAGGTCCGCGTGGGCCACTTTCCATTCGGCGTACGAAACGGCCTGACCGCTCGCCAATGCTGCGCTTCCCGCCTCATGATCGACGAGCTCGAGCACGAAAGCAGGGTCGTTCAGCAAACGCGTGTGATGCTGACTATGGATATGGACCAGTGCCATGGCCAGTTCACGGAGTTGCTCGAGCCGCACAGGCGTATCATTGATGAACGCCCGGGAGCGTCCGCCCGGTTCGAACTGGCGACGCAAAATGGTGCGTTCCTCGAAGGGCACACCTTCACGTTCGAACCAAGCATGCAGATGATCCAGCCCTGTGAGCGTGCATTCCAGTTCGATCACGCAACGACGACCGGGGTCCAGAGCCACCTGTCCACCACGCTCACCCATCGCAAGGCCGAGCGCGCCGATCAACACGCTCTTTCCGCTGCCCGTGGCCCCTGTGATGATGGTCAGTCCAGCGCGGAGGTCAAGCTCCAGGGACTCGATCAGCAGGTAGTTCTTGAGCGAGAGATGAACGAGCATGATCGGAAATGCGACGGTAGCGCTGTCGCCAATATGCGCATTTTCCCCTGAGTTCTCCTGGGCTTCAGGAACCGCGCATCATGTTCTGGTACTTGCTGATGTTACCAGGGTCGATGATCTGCAATGTGGTGAACAGCCGGGACTTCTCCTGCGCCGGGACCGGCTTGAAGAGGTCGACGATCTCGTCGGACTTGGCGTTGAAGAACACCTGCAGGTTGTAGGAGGAAGGCTTCGCCTGGTGCACGGAACGGAGCTTTTCGATCGCATCACCGATGGCCTTGCGACCATCCTCCAGGTTCGTGCTCATCACGTCAAGCCCGTAGCGGTGATAGTTGTACAGACATTCCCGGAAAGGACGAAAAACGGCCTGGATCTGGTTGTCGATCAGCCAGTAACGGTTCTTGGTCCCTTCGAAGGCCTTCCAACCCTTCTCGCTCGCGTTCTGCGCGTTGGCGACGATCTGCTGGGCCACGTTGTAGAAGTCGGTCCCCCCCAGTTCGGAAAAGGTGTCCCCATCGACCCCAAGGATGAAGTATGCGTAGAACCCCAGGATGCTGGACAGATTGTTCTGGAACCGTTCCGGCGTGAACTCGATCTGTGTGTTCTCCAGAAAATTGAACTCCACATCATTGTCCACCAGATCGATCACGGGGCTCATGTAATCGGTACCATGGACCGGCCGGCTATAAGTGACCTGCAGGGTCCCCTTGAACCTGTCGGCCGAGCTCTGTTCCGTGATCGTGAGCAGCAGGTTGCATTCGATGCGCTCCTGGACGGAATAATTCAGATCGGTCCATCGCCGCGCGTTCATCAACTCACGGATGGCGGTCTCCATGCTGGTCCAGATCCGCTGTGGCGTGCTTTGGATCTGTGGTGCGATGACACTGACCGAGCAGTTGAACTCCTGCGCGTGTGCGCTGAGGGTCAGGGCCACCGCGGCGATGGTCAGTGCTCTAGGGATCATGTTGCGATGCGATCTGCGATGCGTTCCATGAGCCGACGGGCCACATCGGTCTTGCTCATCAACGGCAGCGCCTCCTCGGTGTTGTCCGCGAACAGGAAAGTGACCTTGTTGGTATCGTGACCGAAACCCGCCCCATCGTCGGCCAGTGTGTTCAGCACGAGCATATCGGTCCGCTTGATCATCAATTTCTCCCGTGCATGGGCCAAGCCCGATCCGGTCTCCAGGGCAAAGCCCACGATGAACTGTTCCTTTCTTCGACCCGCGCCCATCCAGGCCAGGATATCCTCGGTGGGTTCCAAGGTAAGGACCCTTGCCGCGCTGGACTTCTTGATCTTCCGATCGGCCGGATCGGCAGGTCGAAAGTCAGCGACCGCAGCGGCCATGATCACCACGTCCTGATCCGCGAACCGATCCTTGCAGGCCTTGGCCATCTCGGCGGCGGACATCACATCCACTCTTTCGGCCAGGGGCAGCGCCACTGTTCCAAGGACCGGCCCTGCCACCAATGTGACCTTTGCTCCGAGCTCAATGGCCGCCTGTGCAATGGCGAGACCCATTTTCCCGCTCGACCGATTTCCGATATAACGGACCGGGTCGATGGCCTCCTGGGTGGGACCCGCGGTCACAAGAATTCGTCTTCCAGCAAGCGCGGACCGGCCTATCAAGGCATCGCACAGGGCAGCGACGATGTCCTCCGGTGCGCTCATGCGGCCCTCGCCGATCAGCCCGCTGGCCAGTTCGCCCGTATCCGGGCCGATGACATGCACATTCCGCGCCTTCAATGCCGCCAAGTTGGCCTGGACCGCCGGGTCGCGGTACATCTCCAAATCCATCGCCGGAGCCACGAATACCGGACAGGTCGCGCTCAGCCAGCACGCCAACAGCAGGTTGTCGCCGAGGCCGTGCGCCATTTTCGCCAAAGTATGTGCCGTCGCGGGCGCAAATAGGAAGACATCCGCCCAACGCGCCAATGCCACATGGTCGTTCCAGGTGCCCGTATGCGACCGGTCCACCAGATCGGTCAGCACCTCATGGCGGCTCAGGGTGGCCAGGGTGAGCGGTGTGATGAAATCATGGGCCGCAGGCGTCATGACAACGCGTACATCGGCCCCTGCCCGGACCAGCTCACGAACGAGCGCGGCGGATTTGTAGGCTGCTATGCCGCCGGTCACTCCGAGCAGGATGCGGCGTGGCAGGCTGTAGGACATGCCCAAGGGCCGTCGGCGACGGCGTGTTCAATTCTCCACGACCGGCGCGGACGGTGTCGCATCAGCGACCTCCTCCGGTCGGCGGACGATCAGTTTGCCTTCCATCAGTTCGTGGATGGCGAGGGCGCCCGGTTTGGGCATGCGCTCGTAGTGTTTGCTGATCTCGATCTGCTCACGGTTCTCATACACCTCTTCAAGGTTCTCGCCCGTGCTGGCGAACTCCTCCAGTTTGGCCGTCAATTCCTCCTTGGTGGCCAGCGCGATCTGGTTGGCGCGTTTGCCCAGAACGACCACGGTCTCATAGACGTTACCCATCTCCTGGTCAAGATCGGCCATGTTCCGGGTGATCGTGGTCTTGGCGGCGTGCAGCGGCTTGGTGTTCATGGAGTGGTTCCTTTCGTGATCTGGTCCAATTGTGCCTCTAGTGAAGCTTCTATCCGCTTGGCTTCGGTCAGGTAGCGGCTATCGGAAAAAGCGTCGGCAAAGTTATGATAAGTCCGGATGGCTTCCCTCAGGCGGTCCTCACGCTTGGCCGGCACACTGCCCTGGGCCAATTTCTGGGCGCTCGTTAGCATCATGTACATGGCTTCTTCCCGGAAACGCGAATTCGGCCAACGCTTGAGGAACTCATCAAGGGCCACTCCGGCCGCCTGGTAGTTACGGAGTTGCGCGTACTGCTTCGCTCCCTCGAAATCCTTCAGTTCGAGCTTGTTCCGCAATACATCGATCAGTGCGTTGCACGTATCCTTCCGCTCGGACCTGGGGTATCGGACCAGAAAAAGCTGGAGCGCATCCAAGGCGGCATGGGTATCCCCTTGGTCCAGTTCGTGGTCGGGGGAATTCTTGTAGTAGCAATAGGCTGCCAGGAAGGCGCATTCCTCCGCGTACTGGCTTGTGGGGAACGTCTTGGTGAAGGTCGCCAGATAGAAACCGCCAAGCGTGTAGTCCTTCATGCCGAAATAGCACTTGGCCAGGTAGTACTGCACCCGTTCACTGATGCTCGTACCGCGCGTCAACGCTGTCAACTCCTCCAGCAGGGGGATGGCACGCTCGAACTTGCCGTCTTCGTAAAGCTTCTCCGCAGTGGACAATTTGAGGTCCAGATCGTCGCCCTTCAGGGCCTTGTTGTAGGCACTGCATCCGGCAAAGAGCGTCCCGACGAAAGTGAAGGCCAGCAGGACGCGAATAGCTTTTCGAAGGGTCACGATCCGGAATGAAGGCGGCAAAGATAGCCGCATCGGAGGGTGCAACGCGCATGCGGGCGGGACATTGCCCCAATGTTACTTTTGCCGCGTGCCCGGCCGTCCTTCGCTCCGGAGCACAGGATCCCCATGAACGACATCTTCGACAAGATCCGCAAGGACCTCGGTCCGATCGGACGCCATGCCAAGGACAACCACGGGTACTTCAGCTTTCCGAAGCTGGAGGGCGACCTGGGGGCGCACATGACCTTCCGGGGAAAGCCCGTACTGGTCTGGAGCCTGAACAACTACCTGGGTCTGGCGAACCACCCTGAGGTTAGGAAGGTGGATGCGGAAGCCGCAACGCAATGGGGCATGGCCTATCCCATGGGTGCCCGAATGATGAGCGGGCAGACCAGGTACCATGAACAACTTGAGAACGAGCTCAGCGCCTTCATGGGAAAGGAGGATACCTTCCTCTTGAACTACGGATACCAGGGATGTATGAGCGCGATCGAGGCACTGCTTTCAAGGCACGACGTGCTCGTCTACGATAGCGAATGCCATGCCTGCATGATCGACGGTGCACGCCTGCACATGGGCAAGCGCTTCGTTTTCCAGCACAACGACATGGACAGCCTTGACAAGCAGCTGGAAAATGCCCGCAAGGTGACCGAGCAGACGGGGGGTGGCATCCTGGTCATGACCGAAGGCGTTTTCGGAATGGCAGGTGACCAGGGCAGGTTGAAGGAGATCGTTGAAAGGAAGGGGAAGTACAATTTCCGGCTGTTCGTGGACGATGCCCACGGTTTTGGCCAGATGGGACGGGATGGCCGCGGAACGGGCGACCACCAGGGCGTTCAGGATGGCATCGACGTGTATTTCGGCACATTTGCGAAGGCCATGGCCACCATCGGGGCGTTCGTAAGTGGTGAGACCGACGTGATCATGTACCTGCGCTACAACATGCGCAGTCAGACCTTCGCCAAGAGCCTGCCCCTGCCCATCGTGATCGGCGCGCTGAAGCGACTTGATATGCTGCGGTCGATGCCGGAGTTGAACCAGAGGCTTTGGGACATCACGCGTGCCCTCCAGAACGGGCTGAAGGAAGCCGGGCTGGACATCGGCAGCACCAACAGCTGTGTGACCCCGGTCTACATGAAAGGTGAGCTTCCGGAAGCCACGAACGTGATCGTGGACCTGCGCGAGAACCACGGGATCTTCTGCAGCATTGTGGTCTACCCTGTGGTACCGAAGGACGTGATCCTACTGCGGCTCATCCCAACGGCGGTGCATTCCCTGGACGATGTGAAGCGCACCATCGCGGCGTTCAAGCAGGTCAAGCAGCGTCTGGAGGCCGGGGAATACAAGGCTGAGCGCATACGGGCCTTTCAGGGATAAGTGCGCATGAGCCATTGAAGCTCAAGGAAGCTGTTCCTGACGAATGCTGGTGGGAACGGTTCCATCGATGCTAAGCAGTATGCGATCCCGATCGTTCTGGGCACCCGCGTACTTGATGGCCCCGTCCATGTTCACATCGGCCGTGTCATAGCCGAAAGCAACAGCCGTGGGAACGACCCCGCCGATCGCCTGGAGGATGGGGTCCCTGTCGTTCACCGTCCCCGCATACTTCACTTGATCATCGAAATGAACGTTCCCGGGCCACAGGACCATCACTCCGCCTACATCCTCGCGTGCGTCCGTTCCGAAAACGGGCGTTGCCGGCAAGGTCAGGTCGATCGCTGTGGGCGTTTGGGACAGGGTAAGATGCGTGCCGGTCATCACACCCAGATGGTTCCGGTGCCTGATGGCAATGTCATATAGACCGTCAGGCGAGCAGAAGCCGACCGGGGCTGATCCATCCTCGGCCACCACGTCACCATCCCTTTGTAGAAGGGCCGCGCGTGCCTCGAAGACCGTGGTCGGGTCGTTCGGGTCCCGGAGTTCAACGAGCACCCAGTCCACAATGGCATCCGGGCCCGTGATGGCCAGCACGGAGTTGGTCGTCACGCCTGGCGCGGTAATGGCAAAACCCATGGCCGTGTATGGCTCGCTGAGAGGCAGCATCCCCTGAGCACGCAGCAGGTCGGCCATCAACAGATCCCCTGGGACATATGGTCCGCCTAGGAAGACCTTGAGCGCGAGGCGGGCGTTCTGACAGCCGATGCTCTGGGAATAGTGCACGACGAACCCATCGGACAATCCGTTGGATACGATATCGGTGACACCCGGCCCGGGCTCCACGTCCATCATACCGCTCAGCGTTCCGGCAACAGCGATGGCACCGGCCGCGACATCGAGCGCTGTGATCGTCTCGTTCACGTTCCCGTCGATGGAGAAACCCCAGTCCAGGTCCCCATTGGTCCGGTACTTCAGCACATAGCCGTCCTTGCCAGCTGTGGAAGACAGTTCAGTGAGGCCCGGACCCGGATCGATATCCATGGTGCCCCCGAACACACCACAGGTATAGACCGCTCCCAGCGCATCGGTGGCCATGGAGAGGCCCTCGTTCAGGAACCCGTGCAAGAGGAAGGCCCATTGGAAGGCCCCGTTGCCGTCGAGCTTGGTCAGGAAGGAATCCTCGAAGGCGGATCCGGCGAGATCGAACACGCCCGGCCCGGGATCCATATCCGTGATGCTGTTGATGACACCAGTGAAGACCGGAGCACCGGATGGATCGACGGCCACCGCATGGCCACGCTCGAAGCCGGTCCCCCCGAACCCCTCTGCCCAGGCGAACGATCCGTTCCCATCGAGCTTCACGAGAAAAATGTCCGCATCACCGTTCGAAGTGCGGTTCACCGTGCCGGCCGACGGATCGAAGTCGACGGTGCCCCGGAACTCGCCCGTGACGAAGGCCGCGTTCGCGACGTCGACATCCACATCCCATGCGATGTCGTTGCCCGAACCGCCCAGTCGCGCACCCCAGATGAAGTTGCCGTTCGCATCGAGCTTCTGCACAAAGCCATCCTGACCGCCCATCCACGTTACGTTGAACGTTCCCGGGCCAGGATCCAGGTCGGCTGCATTTCCGAGGAACCCCACCGTGATGACGGCGTTGTTCGCATCGGTGACCACTGCCCGCGGCTCATCGTTGCTCGCGCTTCCGAACGCTTTGCCCCAAAGGAAATTCCCTCCTGGGTCGAGCTTGACCACGCACACATCGTAGGAGCCACCGGTACTCGAAACCATCACGGTCCCCGCTCCGGGGTCCAGGTCAACGGTGCCCAGGAAACGACCGCAGATCAACACGTTGTCCTGCCCATCGACGGTCACCCCATAGGCGATATCGAAATCACTCCCTCCAAGGCGCGCACCCCAGAGGAAATCCCCTGATGGGTCCAGCTTCTGCACGAACATATCCTGGGCATTGTTGGGGGACGTCACGCTGAAATTGCCAGGTCCTGGGTCCAGGTCGAGCGTGCCATAGAAAGCCCCCACGGTAATGATGTTCCCGTTACCGTCGATGACCACATCGCGCGCGTCCTCCACCGAACTGCTCCCGATGGCATGTGCCCAATCCAGGGTTTGTGTTCTCGCCGTCCTGGAGATCAGAAGGAAAGAGATGGTTAGCGTCAGGCTGACATGTGATCGCATGATGGGCGCCAGGGACGATAGTACGCATGGCGGTCCTGCCAAGCTAAGCGATCGCGTTGTCGCCAGGTGCGGACCCGACAAGGGACCTGAACACAAAGGGCCCCTTCCGGGGCCCCTTGTCGAAAAGGACCAGGTGAAGGCTAGAGTTCCTCGATGACCTTACGCAACTCGTCCTTCGAACGGCCCAGGCGTTGTTGGAGCCGGCCCAGTAGTTCATCCTCCTTCCCCTCAACGAAAGTGAGGTCATCGTCCGTCAATTCGCTGAACCGCTGCTTGAGCTTGCCTTTCACCTCGTTCCACCTACCTGTCAGTTCCAGCTTGTTCATGGTATCTTGATGTTGTTCGTTGGTCATATCGGTCCATGCTGAAAGATCCGCGCCAGAAGGGATGGCATGGATGTACGTGCGCTCGCAACGCCTGATGGGCGGTGCCCTGGAAGGGCCACGTGATGACCAGTGGTGAAGGTCTAATGGGGAAGGGGTCCCCCCGATGCGGGGAACCGGCTACCCTATCCGATAAGAACGAGCACTGACCTCAGTGCGTCGCACCGGACTGGCACGTGATCCCCAAGAGGATCATCGAACCCATACATCAAGAGATCACATGCTACGCTGGACCCTTGTCTTCCTCCTTGTCGCCATCGTGGCGGCCATCTTCGGTTTCTCGGGGATCGCGGCGGGCGCGGCCGCCATCGCGAAGGTGCTGTTCTTCATCTTCCTGGTGCTGTTCTTGCTCTCGCTCGTACGAGACCTCTTCCTTCCCCGAGGCAGGTCGTAGGTGGTCGTTCACGCCGGGAAGACCGACAAGAAAGGTGGTTCCTTCGTCCACCCTGCTTTTCACGGAGACCGTGGCACCGTGCGCATCAAGGATGTTCCGCGACTCGGCAAGACCCAGGCCCATCCCGTCGGTCCGGCCGCTGAAGAACGGCTGGAAGATCCGATCGAGCTGGTCTTCGCTCATGCCATGGCCATTATCCGTTACCTCCACCACGACCCTCTCCCCGGACCATCGGGCGGCCAACAGGAGTTCACCCTTCCCCTCTTGCATCGCTTCGATGGCGTTGACGCACAGGTTGACCATGGCGATCGTGAGGGTGTGGGCATCCATTGCCACGAGGGGAAGGTCGTCAGCCACGTCCAGATGCCATTGCATGGAGAGCAGCCTGCACCGATCACGGACCTGAGCGACCACCTCCTCCAATACCGGCCGCAGATCGCCGGGTGCCAGGGAGATGGTGAGCGGACGGGACGACTGCAGGAGCTGGGTGACGTGCTGATCGATCCGCTCGGCGTTCCTGCGAAGAATGCCGGTATACATCTCCGCCTGCTCCTGCGCCTCCGGTGAAAGGTCCTCCCCAAGTTGGTCCAGCGCCAGATGGATATTGGTGAGCGGGTTGCGCACCTCGTGTGCCAGCACACGGGCGAAGCGCCCGATACCGGCAAGTCGTTGATCCCTGGTCACGCGGGCCTCGAGTTCACGACGCTCGGACATATCGCGGAACGTGACCACCAGGCCATCAAGCAGGCGCACCGCCCCTATCTCGAACCAATGCGGACCCTGGCCGAGGTCAAGCTCCATGCCTGAAGTGCCCGAGGCATCGCCCTCCACTACGCGCGTCCAGAGATCGAACAGGCCATTGTGTTGGATGCCGGGCATCAACTGGGACATCCGCATGCCAGCGAGTTCCTCCTTTTCGACCCCGAAGATGCGTCCTGCCGCGGCATTGGCCAGGATCACTTTCAGATCGACGATGGCCCCGTCGGGGCCCCTCAAACAACGCAAGGAGAGAATGCCGTTGTGCGTGGCGTCCACCACACGCTGGAGTTGCCGTTCGGCCAGCTCACGGGTGCGCGCCTCCTTGTCGCGCTGTTTGCCCATTGCCTGTTCCGCCTCCCGCGCCCGCTTCACGCGCTGCAGGGTCTGCAGAATGCGGATGAACAGCAGGGCAAGGCCGACCAGGGCAAGGGCACCGAAAGCGAAGAAGGAACGGGGGGTGAACCGCGCCAGGGTGCGTTCCTTCTCCGAACGCCGTGAAAGGCCGATGCTGCTTTGCGATTGCACCACCACGCATGCCGATTGTAGGTGGGCCATGAAGCGCCGTTCATCCTCCAATGCATCCGGTTCCGGAGCGATCTGCGACTGCTTCGTGGCCACCATCCGGTCCAGATGGTCCATGAGCGCCTTGTGGCGCTGACGTACCTGGACCACCCACCTGTCACGGCTGCTGTCGGGCAACTGCTGTTCGAGCGTGGCCAGGTCCTTGGCGGCCTCATTGCGCGCCTGGTGGTATTCGGCGATCCGTGTGCTGTCATCCTTGAGCAAGTAGGCCAGACAGCTGCTCTCGGTCTCGTTCAAGTCGCTCATGTACCTCTCCACGCGGTGCATCAACGCCCAGGAACGGCGGATGGCGTCGTTCTGACGTTCGTACTCGCTCAGGCTGTCGTAGGCAGTAAAAAGGAGGGAAACAAGTACGGCCAATCCTCCCGAGGCCAGCAACACCGTGATGGTGAGCTCCCAGCCCATGCGCAGTTCACGGTGACCGTTGCGCGGCTTCCGGGGCATGGGCGATCAGATATCGATGCCGAAGGCCTTCAGCTTGTTATACAGCGTCTTGCGGTCGATGTGCAGCATTGCCGCAGTGCGCGTCTTGTTGTAACCGTTCTGTTCCAGTGCGTTGAGGATGGCCTGACGTTCGGCGCGCTGGCTCACGTCGCGCAGGTCCCCGTTCGCCACAAGCTGTTCGACCGCGGACCTACCCGCCATGATCTCGGCAGGCAGGTGCTTCACCCCAATGGGATCATCGCCGCTCAACAGCACGGCACGTTTGATCACGTTGTTCAATTCACGCAGGTTGCCCGGCCAGGCATGGCCCATCAGGGCATCACCGGCTTCGGGGGCGATGCTGCGGGGAGGGCGGCCCAGCCGTTCGCAGGCCAGTTGAAGGAAGTGGTCCGCATAGTGGAGGATGTCCTCCTGCCGTGCGCGCAGAGGCAACAGCTCGATCCGGAATTCGTTGAGCCGATGGAACAGGTCCTCCCGGAAGTGGCCGATGCGTCCCGGACCCAGGTCCTCGTTGGTCGCCGCGATGATGCGCACGTCCACCGGGATGTCCTTGCTATCGCCGATGCGACGGACCACGCGTTCCTGCAACACCCGGAGCAGCTTCATCTGGTTCTCGGGCGATAGGTTACCGACCTCATCCAGGAAGAGCGTGCCTCCATCGGCCTGTTTGAAACAACCCACCTTGTCCATCAGGGCTCCGGTGAACGCCCCTTTTACGTGACCGAACAACTCACTGCCTGCCAGATCGCCCGGAATGGCGCCACAATCCACGGCAACGAAAGGACCCTTGGCGCGTTTGCTGTGCCGATGGATCTCCCTGGCCACGAACTCCTTGCCCGTTCCGGTCTCTCCGGTGATCAAAACGCTGAGGTCCGTGGGAGCCACCAAGCGGATGTGTTCCGATATGCGCTTGGCGGACGGCCCGACTCCGTGAACGAAGGTGCGTGCACTGACCGCCTCCCCACGCTCAGGCGACCCGCTATTGCTAGGCGCTGTGCCGGTCTTCTTGTCACGCTCAGGCCCGGGATCGTGTTGCAGAGCCTCTTCGATGCGCACGGCGATATCGTCCGGGTAGAGGGGTTTGACCACGTAATCGTGCGCCCCGCGACGCATCAGGTCCACCGCGATACGCACATCACTGTAACCGGTGATCACGATGACCGGTGCATCGGGTGCGAGTTGTCTGAAATGCCCGAGCATCTCCAAGCTATCACCGTCGGGAAGTCGATGATCGCATAGGATCAGGTCGAACGTTTGCTTCTTCAAAAGTTCCAATGCCTTGGCCTTACGGCCCGCGGTCTCGACCCGATAGCCCTTCCGCTTCAAGAAGCGATCCAGGAGAAGACAGAGATCGGCATCGTCATCGACGAGCAGGATGTGTTGTCCGGTCGGGGTCTCGCTCATGGGCGGTGATCGGCGTGGTTATCATCGCTGGCCAGGCCGATCGCGTCCAAGATAGCCTCGCGGCCCAGCGGTTTGGCCAAAAAACTATCGGCCCCTGCGGACAAGGCACTGTCCGATTCGGCATTGATGGCACTGATCGCGACCACCCGCATGGAAGGCTTCTTCCGGCGCACCTCGGCTATGAAAGTGGTGCCGCGGCCGTCAGGCAGATCGATGTCCACCACGGCACCGTCATACTCGCCCCGCGCGAACTTTCGATCGGCCTCGGCCAGGGAATGTGCCAGCGTGCAATCGCATCCGGCGCGTTCCAGTATGGCCTTGAGCAACAGGCAGATGTCAGGCTCATCGTCCACCAGAAGGACCGTCATTCCCTTGGGAGCTTGTTCGGGTCGCGCCTTTTGCTGTCCGCGAAGGTCGCTATTCCCTGACCGGTAATGGTTCGGCATGTTCAATAACGCGGTCAGCGGGCAAGTTGCAGGCGCACACCACCCATGATGTAGTACATGTTCACTTTTGGATCCGTCAGTGAGGTATGCAAAGAGCGATCGAGCGCCGCGTGATAGCCTCCTTCCACGAAAAGAAAACCAATGGTGACGCCAAGCCCACCGCCGGCCAGGACCATTGCAGAATTGGAGCGCACATCGAGCTCGGCATCGCTCAAATGCGTATCCAGCGTGAACAAGGCGCTCGGTCCGCCCACCACATACAGATTCACGGTGGGGTCGCCCACGGGGTCGAAGAACCGGAACCCCAATTGGGCCGGCACGTACAGACACCGTTCGGTGTACCGGTATTCCTGTTCCACTTCGGAAGGAACACCGTCCCCGTTCGCAGGCACGTAGGAGTAGTTGAGATTCCTTACGAGGAAGTGGGTACCGGTCCGGAAGAACAAGCGATGACCAAGCAGCAGGTCCGCACTGAACTGATAGCCGGCCCGTCCCACCCATCCATCGCTTTTGGCAGGACCAACGTCCGAGCCGTTGTAGCCGCCCGAGAGGCGGATCTCCTGGGCATCGGTGGTTCCGCTCGTCGCCAGGGTAAGCATCAGAACGAGGTACATCGGGGTCTTCATGGTGGTTCGGGGTATGGTCCGTTCGGACCGGACCAAATGCCGTTCCACCAAGGCTCTTTGATACATGGTGTACAATAGCGCTCCCGGCCATCAGGGCCTGTGGCCGTTCTTATCGCCACAGGTGTCCCTTCCGGCCAACTCCGATCTGTGGAACACGCACCCCGCCCCGGGGGAATGCGTGCCCGGCCGTGATCGATCCACGATCATGCACGTCGAGTCCCCGAGCCTTTGTGGGGCGTGCGTTCCAGAAGGAGGTCCCGGATCCGTTCACCGTCCCGGCATCGTTCTGGTCCCGGATGCGCTCAAAACAAGACCACCATGAGGATCCCCAATGAACAGATCACCAAAGGCCTGACGCTTTTCACCATCATCGGGACCTTGTTGTTCGCCTGCAGCCCCGAGGCGGAGTCGGACCAGCTAAAGGAAAAAGTGGATCGGAAGGTAGAGCAGTTGGACAAGGCCACGGCACAGGACATGGAAAGGACCAGGACGGAACTGACCCAAGAATTGAAGGAATTGCGTGTTCGGATCGACGACCGACTGATCAAGATCGAAGAGCAACTTGGAGAGAAGGACCTCTCGACCGAGAAACGGAAGGAACTTGAAGGCGCGCGCGACATCCTGAAGGAGCAACAACGCCGGATCGCTATGGCGACCAGCAAGATCGGCACGGCCACGCGTGACACTTGGAACGAAGTGAAGGACGGCACAACCAAACTCGTGAACGAGGTCGGCGATTGGTTCGTGCGCCAGGCGGAAGCGGTGGACCAGAAGACCGGAACGGACCATGACAAGGACGGTCACTAGAAGGAACCTTCCCGGTATCGACAGGACCGACCGTTCCGCGCCTGGGCCCAGGGCCCGACACAAGGATCCGGCATAAGCCGGATCCTTGTTTTTCCGCACTCGCGCCGGTTACATTCGAACAACCAAAGAAGACCATGAAGCGATCGCTACTCCTTCTTCCCTTTGTGATACCCGGACTCGCCCATGCCCAGCTGACCATCACGGACAGCCTCAGCGTTCCGGACCTGGCCACACTTCTGGAAGGTCTGAACGTATCGATCGTTAACGTACAGGTCAACTGTGCACCGGGATCGCATGGAGAGTTCAACGGCGTTTCGGAGATACCCATCACACATGGTTTGGTGCTTTCGACCGGACTCGTGGACAGCGTTGCGGGACCCAATACGAACGGGGGCACGTCCACCTTCATGGGTACGCCCGGGGACACGGACCTGGGAGCCTTGGTGCAGCTACAGACCTACGATGCGTGCGTGCTGGAATTCGACTGCATCCCGTATGGCGACACACTCCTGTTCAACTTCGCTTTCGGCAGTGAGGAATACCAGGAATTCGTCAATTCCGGGTTCAACGATGTATTCGCCATCTGGATCACGGGAGCCGGCTTTCCCGTTCCAACGAACGTTGCGACGATCCCGGGCGGAACGCCGGTCAGCATCAACAACGTGAACGGAACCACCAATAGCAGTTATTTCGTGGACAATGAGAACCCACCAGGGCAGCAGTGTACGCTGGACGGGTTCACGCAGAACCTGACCGCGTTCGCCGTAGTGACGCCCGGGGCCACCTATCATTTCAAGGTGGCCGTGGCCGACGTGAGCGATGGCATCTTCGACAGCGCGGTGATGCTGGAGGCCTTCAGCTTCCGCAGTGTGATGGGTATCAGCACGGGCATTTCCGCCACGACCGATGCCGGCCTGCTAGCCGCGATGCAGGGCGATCGGCTCGTGCTCCAACTGCAGCGAGGAACTCCTAGTACCGATCTGCGGATCATCGACGCCCTTGGTCAGGAAGTGCGGCGTTCCACGCTGGACGGCACGCGCACGGAGGTGGATCTTTCCGGCCTGCCCGACGGTTGCTACATCGCGGAGGCCCGCAACGCCGGCCGGGTCTGGACGGCGCGCTTCGTGAAGTGATCGTCAAGCCATCCTGAACACCAGGTGATCCGCATGACGCCAGCCTCCCCGGCGCATGACGGAAGTCCTTTTTCCCGCCTTCCCGCGCAGGGACCTTTGCACCATGATCGTGGTGTGGATCGTGATCGGCGTGTTGGCGTTCCTGTTGATCGGTATCGCGCTGTTGAAGGTCCGCGTGATCATCGATACGCTCGCCGAGCGATACGAAGTACGCGTACGACCCATCGGCCACGCCGAGTTGCTGGTCGGTGACGGTACGGTCGGCTATCGCTGGTGGATCCTGTTCTTCGGCCGCACCGGACAGTTCTTCCCCCCCGAGCCACCGTCCGATCACACCGAGGTCAAGGACCAACATGCACCGGATGGGACCACGCGCCAACGTCGGTCCAAGGATCGCCGCCGACCATCCAGGGAGCGGCTATGGCGGATGGGCCGGGCCATTTTGCGCTCCTTGCACGTCAACGAATTCCGCTCACGGATCGACACCGGCAGTTCCGCATGGAACGCGGTCCTGTTCCCGCTGATCGCCTGGTGGCGGTCACGCGGTCACGATGTGGGCGTGAGCTGGGTGGGCGCCCCCTATCTGGTGCTGGACATGGAGAACAGCGTGCACCGCGTCGCCGGTGCCTTCTTTCACGAATACCTCCTCAAACCCCCAAGAACATGAAAGCGGATATCGATCAAATGGCGAAGACGTTGACCTCCTTCCTAAAGGACGAGGCCAACACGCAGACCATCATCGGCAAGGAGTTCAAGCTCGGCGAGTTCACGTGCGTGCCCGTGATGCGGGTGGGCATGGGACTGGGCTATGGCTCGGGCGAAGGCCAGGCCGAAAAGCAGAAAGGCTCCGGCGAGGGCACCGGTGGCGCGGCCGGTATCGGCGCCGATCCCCTGGGCTTCCTGGTGACCCGCGGGAGCGACATCAGCTTCGTGCCCACCCACGCCGCCAAGGGCCTCGGCAAGGCGTTCGAACGCATGCCCGATGTACTGGAGAGGTTCCTGAACAAGGACGACGCGAAAAAGGCCACCAAGGAGAACTGATCCCCGTTCTTCTTCCGTAGCGAAGGCCTGCCCCTCGGGGTGGGCCTTCTTCGTCCATGCCCCGCATACGCGCATGAAAGCTCATCCCAGCAGGGAAGCCGCTACATTCGGGACCGTGCGAGGCTATCCGCTACTTCTTGTGGTGCTGATCGGAGGGGACCTGATGGCCCAATCCCCTGAGCGTGCGCGGGAACTGGTCGACCCCTTCGTAGGTACGGACGGCCATGGGCACACCTTTCCAGGGGCATGTGTGCCGAACGGTCTGGTGCAACTAAGCCCGGACACCCGGACGGACGGGTACCGCGACTGGGACGGCTGTGGGGGCTACCACTACAGCGACAGCCTGATCTATGGCTTCAGCCACACCCACCTGAGCGGCACCGGTGTGGCCGATCTGTGCGACGTATTGGTGATGCCCATGAGCGGGGGGTATTCGTTCGACCCATCGGAATACCGTTCCCATTTCGCACATGCGAACGAAGTCGCGCACACTGGATACTACAGCGTATATCTCGACGGCCCACAGGCGGACGTCGAACTCACGGCCACGGCACGCGTGGGCATGCATCGGTATACGTTCCGAAGTGGAGAGGACGCCTTCCTGGTCCTCGACCTACGCCACCGCGACAAGCTGCTGGCCAGTTCCATCCAGGCCAGCGGAGCACAGGAGGTGGTGGGCGAACGGCGCAGCAGTTCGTGGGCGGACGATCAGCACCTGTTCTTCTGTATCCGGTTCGACCATCCCGTTCTGGAACACAACGGCGACGCGGAAAAGGCGGCGTTCTCCTTTGGTCCCGTCGCATCACTGCAGGTCAAAGTGGGCATCTCCGCGGTGAGCATCGAAGGAGCACGCGCCAACCTGGAGGCGGAGATACCCGGATGGGACTTCGACGCCGTGCGCAACCAGGCCGAGGACGCCTGGAACAGCAAATTGGAGAAGATCGACGTGCATGGCGGCACGCCCGAACAACAGCGCATATTCTACACGGCGCTCTACCACAGCTATGTCGCTCCCTATGTGTTCAGCGATGTGGATGGCAACTACCGCGGCATGGACGGCGAAGTACACCATACCGACCGACCCATCTACACGGTGTTCAGCCTTTGGGACACTTTCCGGGCGCTGCATCCGCTAATGACGATCCTCGAGCCGGAGATGACCGCGGACATGATCCGGACCTTTCTGCTGCACTACCAGCAAGGCGGCAGGCTTCCCGTATGGGAGTTGTGGGGCAATGAGACCGATTGCATGATCGGCTACCACAGCGTGCCTGTGATCGCGGACGCCTACCTCAAGGGGATCCGCGGGTTCGATACCGAGCTTGCGCTCAAGGCGATGGTGGCCAGCGCCATGCAGGGCGACCCCTGTCTGGACGCCTATCGCGCCAAGGGTTTCATCAGCAGTGAGGACTGCAGTGAAAGCGTGAGCAAGACGCTGGAATACGCCTATGATGATTGGTGTATCGCCCGAATGGCACATGCCATGGGTCGGGACAGCCTGGCGCATGCCTTCCAACGCCGTGCACACGACTGGCAGAACCTCTTCGATCCATCGGACCGCTTCTTCAAGGCACGCCGCAACGGGGGCTTCATCCATCCCTTCGATCCCTATGAGGTCAACTTCCACTATACAGAGGCCAATGCCTGGCAGTACAGCCTTTTCGTGCCCCAGGACTTGCAGGGCCTCTCCCTCTTGTTGGGCGGGCGGGACAGTCTGGGGTCAAGGCTGGACGCCCTTTTCAATGCGCGGACCAATACCACGGGGCGCGACCAGTCCGATATCTCAGGTCTCATCGGACAATACGCGCATGGAAACGAGCCGAGCCACCACATGGCGTATTTGTACACCGAGGCTGGTCGACCGGCGGACACCCGTCGCATGGTGAGGCGGATCATGGAGGATCTGTACCACGACGCGCCCGATGGACTTGCCGGCAACGAGGATTGCGGGCAAATGAGCGCCTGGTACGTGCTGAGCGCCATGGGCTTCTACCCGGTGACACCCGCCAGTGAGGATTACGTGCTCGGCTATCCGCTTTTCGACGAGGTCCGCATCCATGTCAATGACAGTGTGGTCTTCGGGATCACCGTGGACACCGCGGACGTACCTGGGGAGCCAACGCTCTTAAGGCGCTCGCCCGGATTCCGGATACCCGGTCATATCGTGCATGGCGATATCGTGGCGGGCCATCGGATCCGTTTCGGGCTTGATCGTGCGCCCTACCCACAAAGAATGCCGACCACCACGCAGGCGGAGGACTACTATCTCGGAGCCTCCGCCCCGTTCATCGAGGCGGATAAAATGACCTTCCACGATACGCTGCGCATCCGGATGGGTGCCGCGCTTGGTGAAGGTCCTTGGAGATATGTGCGAACCGATGAACGCGGCGAACATCGGGAACGGTATGACGGGCCGTTCCTGATCGACCGCTCCTGCACGATCGCATTGGAGGACCCGGCCGGTAACGGCGCACCCGTCGTGGCACGCTTCATCCGGACATCGGATCAACGCAAGGTCACGCTGGAAAGTCACTATGCGCCTCAGTACGATGGCGGGGGCGACCAAGCGCTTGTGGATGGACTGCGCGGCGGGACCGACTTCCGTACCGGCCATTGGCAGGGGTTCCAAGGGCAGGATGTCCTTGCCACTGTGGACCTGGGGCGTTCGCAGCGGTTGGATAGCCTGGGAGTGGGCATGTTGCAGGACATGGGCAGCTGGATATGGTTCCCGGAATACGTGGATATCGCCTGGAGCACCAACGGGCGGATGTGGAGCAGCCGCCGGCTCGTTCCAACTGTCGATCGTCATGCCGCAGGTGGACGGATCTTGTCACTTTGGACAGGTCCATTGCACAAGCATGCGCGCTATATCCGGATCATGGCGAAGTATCCTGGTCCCTGCCCCGACTGGCATCCGGGTGCGGGGGGGGCAAGCTGGATCTTCCTTGACGAGGTCTTGATCGCCACCGAGGACGACTGAACCGACCACCATCCCATGTACGGAACCGTGTGGAGGAAGCCCAGCGCACGTACCCTGCGCATCCTCGTCGGCCTAACGATCTTGATGACGCTGCTCACTGGGCTTCGCTATCTCAAGGAACCGCCATCGCCTGACGATGATCAAACGACCAACTGGTGGCCCGTGGTCAATGCGATCGTTGATGGCCGGGGGTTCGTTTCCTGTCTCCCGGAATACTTCCCGTTCTGCAAGGATGAAAGCCCGACCGCGATGCGTGAGCCCATCCCGCTCCTCGTCCACGCGGGGCTGGCCCGTGCGACGGGACGTTCACTATGGGCGGCATCCTTGTTCGAGGCGTTGCTCAACATCGCCGCCATGTGGCTGTTGTTCGCGCTGGGGCGCCGTCTGGCGGGCGATCGGATCGGCCTTCTCGCCGCAGCGCTCTGGGCGACCTACCTTCCAGGGTATCAGCTGGTGCTGAATATCGCCGGAGACCAATTGGCCACGGTCTTCTTACTTCTTGGGGCCTTGTCCATCGACCATGCCCAACGCACCGGGCGAAGTGGATCGTTGATCCTGTCCGGGCTCATGTTCGGTGCAGCGGCGCTCTGCCGGTCGGCTGCGCTGGCCTTTGGCGTGGTCGCTGTCGTGGCGGTGTTCCTTGATCGAAGCAGGGGAACGCTCCTGGTCCGCTCACGCCAGGCCGCGGTCATCGGTGCCGGGCTGGCACTCACGCTACTGCCTTGGATCGCACGCAACTACCACACCTTCGGCCGGGTATTCATCGGCTCGACCCTATCCGGGTACAACCTCTATCGGCACAATGCATCCTTGACCCGACCGGACGCCCTTCACTTCGTGGCGGCACAAGAGGGCCAGGGCTATATCGATTCGCTCATCACCGCACACCCGGAATTAACGGGGCATGAGGACGAACCGACAATGAACGCCCTGTACAAAAGTGCCGGCCAGCAGATCATCACGACGCATCCGTGGCAATACCTGAAGCTCTGTGCATACCGCGGCGTTCTTCTCTGGACGAACCTCGGCGTGAACACGGCCTATGGCAAGCCGGAAGGTCCGCTCGACCACTTGGTCGCCTTGCTGCAGGCGGTCCTGCTCGTATTGATGCTTCTGGGTTGCTGTCGCGAACTGACGGGTCGCTGGCCCATCGCCGCGGCGGTGGGCCTCTATATTCTGATGCACATGGCCGTGGTCGCACGGCTCAGGTTCATGATCCCCGCCATGCCCTTCGTGATGCTCATGGCCAGCGTGGGCCTTGAACGCATTCTGCGCTCGCTCGGAGCAAGGCCCCGAATGAGAAAGGCCCCGACCAAGCGGGGCCTTTGACACGCATAGGGTTCCGATCAACGGGCGACCTGGACCTGGCGGGTCTTCACCCATTCAGGCGTGACCAGTTGAATGAAGTAGTTCCCGTTCTGCAAACCGCTCAGATCGATGGACCGACGGCCGACCGCCTGGGGGAGGTCCTGGCCAAGCACCACTCTTCCGCTGACATCGTAGACGCGTACTGAAAGGTCCATGACCCTGCCCTGCGGAAGATCGATATACAGCGTGCCGGTCGTCGGGTTCGGATACAGGTGGAAACCCTGTCCACCTGCTTCATCGATGCCAACAAGACCGCAACCCACATCCCAGTACATCTCATCCTGGGCCTGTCCGCCCTGGCAGGAGCCGTTCGCATCGGAAAGCACGCGGAGCGCGATCGCATTGTCCACGTTGGAGGAGCTGATCGCGAAACCCGTCAGGTTCCCTCCGAGGTTGCCATTGAAGAGCACCGCGGCGTAGTCGTCAAAGCCATTGTACACCACGATCTTGTCGTTTACGAGCAGACTTCCTGCGTTGAAGCTGATCGTCACCGGTTGGCCTCCGGTGGATTGATAGACGAACCAAGCATCATCGTCGTTCGTGTAGCAATACGTGTAGGGCAGCGGTCCACAGTCCGCGATCACGCAACTGTCGGCCAACTGCACCAATTCCGGACTGAACATCCGGCACAGGCTGTTGTCCCCGTTATACACGCCGACCGATGCCGCGGTGTCCACCGGGAACGGTCCGATCAAGTGCTGGCCCACGCCCAGTCCGAACGTCGTATCCGCGTGGTAGATATCCACCAGGTCCACCGTGGCAGCGTCCCCGGTGCTGGTCACATCGACCTGGATCGAATACTCCCGGTGGATACAGTCCGGGACCAAGGTGAACTCGGCCTCGGGGACCGTGCAATCCAGGCAACCAACGGTCCAGTTCCACTCCCAGGATGAATTGCTCGCACAACTTACCGACCCGTCCGATGACATGGCCATGTACAGGTCCGGCCCGGTGCTGATCACCAACAGACCGGCAAGGTCCTCCGTGCCTCCCACGTGATCGTAGAGGATCGGCGACTGGGCGTTCGGTCCGTCATAGATGGTGAGATGGTCGAAGGAGGAGCTTTCGATCATGCCCGAGGAGAACAGGATGGCAAGTGGCTCGATCCCAGAGGATTGCCACCACCAGGCATGGGAATCATTGTTGCCGTAGCAATAGGTGTCGTTGATCTCGGCCCCGCCGCATTGCACGGTCACCGGGCAGACCCCTGTGGACACCAACTGGTTCCATGTGATATTGCATGCCGGATCGCTCGGGTGGGCCACCACCACATCCACCCCGTCGCCGATCGGGAATGGCCCGATGGTGTACGTACCGAGCCCGAGGTTCGTTTGTGAGCCGCTGGAGCCGAAATTGGAGTTGTAGTTGAGGTCCACGTAGGCCCCATCACCCAGATCGGTCACGGTCACATCGATCGTGAAGACCCCGTTGTTGCAGTCGTCGGTGATCACGTAACCGGCAGAGGGAGGTGTGCAATTGAGGAACAATTGCACGGTCGTGGTCTCGCAGTTCGTAGCGGTATTGCAATTGGCGTCGACCGTCCAGTGCGCGAAGAGGTCGCCGCTGGTGGCGGCGGTCACGGTCACCGGCGAATAGCCCTGTCCGATCACGGGACCGTTGTAGGTATCCTGGTGCACGGTGATGTACCCCCCCGAGCTCAAGGTGAACTGATAGGCCGCGCCGGCGTTGATGTTGGTGATCACGGAGTACTCCAACTCGAAGCTGCAGCCGGAGATGGTCGTAAGCGCCCCGAACTGGTCGGGGATGATGGAATTACTCGGATACTGGCTTGTGTTGGTGCATTGGGCTGCGACGTCCAAGGTCGCCCCCATCAGCACGACCACGGCAAGTACACCAAAGGGTCGAAGTGTCTTCATGCTTCGAATGTTGCGCGGTTGTTGGTGCCGAAAGGTAGCGAATGGGAAGCCATTGTGGGCCTGGGGGCGAACAAGCTTCGAACGTGGCCTGTTGAAAAGCCGACCCCCTGGTCCTCAGTTCATTGGGTGGACTCGCGCATCCATTCGACCGAAGTCCTCCTCCACCACGTACATCGCGGCCTTCCAGCGCCCGGTCACATCGATCACGCTCCAACTGGGCCCCGGCCAGCAGTCGTTCAATTGCCAAAACAACGAGCCCATGCAGCGCGAAGCAGCGTTCCAATGGGCCATGATGGCCTTGTGCAAGGCCAGTGCCTGCACGCGCTGGCCGGCGTTTATGAAAGCCCCCAATGTGGCTGGCACGGCGCCCTCCTCCCGCCGGATGGCTTCCAGGATCGGCCGATCCGTGCGGTAGCTGCGTTGCCGGCTTCGAAGGACTTCGGAGCCCAGCACGCGTTCATCCGGGGAGAGGAACAAGGCCAGTGTCGCACTGTCCGGATAGGACTGGAAGCCGTATTCACTAACGAACCGACCGGTATTTCCCTTGAAGGAGGCAAAGGAGGAGTCGGCGTGCCAGACGCCCCAGTAGTGCAAGTCGCCCGTGCCCAGCCCCACGCTGTTCCCCCAGTTGCTGATGGGTGATGACGGGATGTACGGGGTATGGTCGAGTTCCGCGATCCATCGAGGCAATGTCCGCTCGAAGAGATCGTGGTACGCCCTCCTCAGCCTGGTCGAATCGCGAGCATCATAGCCGTATTTCGTCCGCCACCCCCAATTCTTCCATGCCACGTCCAATTCATTGTTGCCGCACCACAATGCGAGGCATGCATGGTGTCCGATACGCCCGACCTGGTCGCGCACCTCTCCCTCCACGCTGGCGATGAACGGCGGGTCATCAGGTGTCATATTCGCGAACATCAGGTCCTGCCATACCAGGATGCCGGCCGTGTCGCAAGCATCAAAGAAGGCGTCGGGGGGGTACACCCCGCCGCCCCAAACGCGGACCATGTTGAAATGTGCGCGCTGCATGTCCCGCACCAAACGCACCCAGGTGCTATCCCCTGCGCGCGGCAGGAGCATGTCGGGAGGCACCATGTTGGCGCCCTTCATGAAGAGCGGTTCCCCGTTCACCACGAAAGTGAACCGTTGCCCTTGATCGTCCTTGGCTTGGTCGAGCGCGATCCTGCGGAGCCCGATCCGGTGGCACCTGCGGTCAAGCACGCGTCCGTTCCGCCACAATTCGACCTGCAGCCGATAGAGCGGGCGTTCCCCGGATCCGTTCGGCCACCAGCGCTGTGGGTCCGCGACCATGAGCACGGCCTCCCCGACCCCATCCGGACCAAGGTCGACACGTTGGACCTCGCCATCGAGGATGGCCGCGAGCTTGCATCCCTTGACATCCCCTGCCGTGGTCACCCGACAATGGACCGCCACGGTCCGGCCATCATCCCGCTGATCGACCTGAACACCGGTGATCCGTGTGACATCCCAAACACGCAGTTCGACAGGCTGCCAAATACCAATGGTCACCAGCGGCGGGCAGAAGTCCCAGCCGAACTGATAGGCGGCCTTCCGTACATAGGGCGCGATACGTAGAGGCCCCACCTCATTGTCCGATGGCAACTGGATCCCGAAGGAACTTCTCCGCTCCCTTCCCACGACCACCGGTGACCGGAAACGCACTTCGAGCCGGTTCCGACCTGCACGGAGGCGATCGCGGATCGGGAACTCCCAAGTGCGGAACATATTGTCCGCACGACCCAGCATCTCCCCGTTCAAGACTACCTCTGCGAAGGTGTCCAAACCCTTGAACACAAGATCAATATGATCATGTGTAAGTATTTCATCATCAATGGATAATGAATATCGATAGACCCAGTCCTGCTCTCCGACCCATTGCACCTGTTCAATATTCCTGTCGACCGCGGGATCCGGTATCCGTCCGGCCCGGAGCAGGTCCTGTTGCACCGTGCCGGGGACCACAGCGGGCAAGGCATCTCCCGCATCCGCCCGTTCGATCGTCCAGCCCCTGTCCAACGGCACCATGCGCACCTGCGGCAAGGCCGCGGACACTGCCAGCGTGAGACCGACCGTGGAGGCCATGCGCTTCATCGGAGACCGGCCCTGTCCAATGCCTCGAGCACGCGTTCGATCTTGGCCGTGTCCGGAAGTGTCCATAGTCCCTGTCCCTGACCGCCACTGGCCAGTGCCACCTCCGGAGCGTGGTCGTCCGCTGGGCGCCGGGCGGAAAAATGCACCTCCTGAACACCCGTGGCGTCGACGAGTTGGACGACCTCCTCCGGTCCGATGCCCCCGGCCGCAGCGATCCGCAGTCCCTCGGCCCCTTCCACCATTCGTGCGATGGTGGAGGCGCCTTCCATCGCCCGATCGCGGCCACCGGAGGTCAGGATACGATCCATACCGGCATCGCGGCAGAAGGCCAGGGCCCTGAGCGGATCGTTGGAGCGGTCGATGGCCCTGTGGAAGGTGAGTTCCTGACCGGCATGGGCGGCACGCAGGTTCTCCAGGAACAGCCTATCGGGAAGGTCGGCCTCGTCCAGCGCACCCACGACCAGCCCACCGAGGCGGGGCAAGGCCGAAAAGGCCTGGGCATCCAGGCGCATGATGGCCAGTTCATGACCGCTGTAGCGGAATCCAGCGGGTCCGGGCCGGATGAGGATCCGTAACGGCAGGTCGACGGCCCGGGCCACCTCCACGGCCTGGCCCATGCTGGGAGTGATACCCCCGCATTCCGCCCAGCAACAAAGTTCCAGGCGGTCCGCACCCGCCTGGCTTGCGGCCAGCGCCTCATCCACCCCGGTGATACAGACCTCGACCTCGACGCGCATGGCCCAAACCTACGGGCCTCCACCGTACCTGTCCAGAGGCCGGCTTGACGATCCCTTGTTGGTAAGGCATCCGGCCACCCACGCGGAACGAAGGCCCTTCCGCCCGATATTCACCCCTGAAAACCCATCACCACATGTCCGTGACCCCCACCAAGATCGCCGCGGCACACAAGGAATTGCGCCGTGAACATGGAGGCCTGCAGAACGACTACTTCGGACTGATATTCCTGGAGGAAGAGTACGGTGTCAGCCGGGACCAGGCCATCCAGCAGGTGGCGTTCGGTGATCAGGACAGTGGCATCGATGGATTCCACCTCGACCGCAAGAGCGTGCTGCTCTTCATTTTCAAATACGGCCGCAATCAGGACATGTTCCGGGAGAGCTACCAGATGTTGCTTGGGGGTGGGGTCGAACAACTCTTTGGTGACGGGCCGGCACAGGACCCACTGCTGAAGCGATTGCGGAACAAGCTGCAGGCGGATAGGAACGCGACCGACAAGGTGATCTTCCAATTCGTTTTCCTGGGCGATCCCGAGGAGGCCGAACGCAGCACGGTATTGGACAAGCTGCGGGAGGACCTGGAGAACAAGCAATATCTGATCAACCACTTCTTCGGCGGGCGACCCGTTACCATGGTGGTGCAGTACCGCAGCGTGACCGGGCGCACCAGTGAGGCGCACGAGCACCGCACACGCCAGTTCGAACTGGAACTGGGCAACGTATTGGATGCCACTGGACCGAACAGCGAGAACATGCACGTAGGCTTCATGCGCCTGTGGGACCTCTATCAGATGCACAAGGCCATGGGCGACCGCTTCTTCGAACGGAACATCCGGTACGGAATGCCCGAGAACAGTCCGGCCAATCAAGCCATGGACAAGGCCTTCAAGCAGATCCTCATCGATGGCAGCCTGGACGCCTCCCGCTTCCTATTCGACCACAACGGGGTCACTTTCAGCTGCGAACGCTTCGCTCCCACCCTTACCGGCAAAGTGCAGATCCTGGAACCCCGCCTTCTGAACGGGGCTCAGACCATCGCCACGATCAGCCGTTTCCTCAACCGGCATGAGGACCACGCCGAGATCAACCGCATCAAGGACCGTCTGAAGCGCATCCGCGTGATGGCACGGGTGGTAAGTGATGCCACTGACGAGTTCGTCGTGGGCGTTACCATCAACAACAACCGGCAGACGCCCATCCAGCCCTGGAACCTGCGCGCCAATGACATGATCCAGTTGCAGTTGCAGGACCGATTCCGAACACTGGGCATCTTCTACGAGCGGCAGGAACGCAGCTTCGAAGCCCATACGCCGGAAGAACTCGAGGAGCTTGGCATCGTCGAGAACAAGGCCATCGGCCTTTTGAAGCTTGCACAGACCTTCCTGGCCAGTGAGGGTGAGATCGACAAGATGCGCAGCATGCGCACGGCATTCCAGGAGGACAAGATCTACGACATGATGTTCAGTCCCTCGCGGTTGAACGCCGACCCGAGGCATATCGTGCTGTGCTACAAGGTGCAGGAACGGCTCGGACGGATAACCCGGGAGATCGTGGAACGCGGCGTGCACAAATACGCCTTCATGCCCAAGGCGCGGCTCCTGCTTTTCGGACTGATGTGCCAGGCGATCCTGAACGACCCCGACCTCGAACGCTGGGCGGAGGACCATGGGACGGACATGGTGGTCAGCGCCGACTACGCCCGCATGCTCTATGACCGCGCCAGCGCCAAATGCCGCCCGGTGATCAGCGAATTGATCGCCCTACCCCAGTACGCACCCAAAGTGGCCGAGGAGCGCTTCGACTTCCTGCGCACCCATGCCGCCTGGAAACACGCCATGACCATCGCCAACGAACGGCATGACTGGGTGGTGAGGCGGTTGCGGTAGACTGCGACCGCGTTGGCCGCGCGCAGCGGAATGTCCCATCCCGCGCCTAATGGTCCCACGCAGGGGCACTGCGAAGCCGGGGTTACCTCTGTCCTATATTCGGAATCCGACCTGGGTCGCCTCCGGCACGAAGCTTGGAAAGGCCCTGCAACGAAACGATCACCATGCGCCATTCGACCCTTTCCCACATTCCCATTCTCGCCCTCACCCTGCTGGCTGCCGCCACAGGATCGGCCCAGGCCACGCCAAACTGGACCGCCTCCACCGGCAGCCCGATCAGCTGGCTGCGCACCACCTCCGCCGGCGCGGTGCTGGCCTGCAATGCCCAGGGCCTCTCGGGGATCGACCCGGAGACCGGGTCGATCGCCTGGACCATCAGCGACCTGGCCAACGCACCCGAATCCGGTTATGAGGAGATCGCCAATACACCGTTCATCGCGCTGGACCCGGCCAGCGGTGCGGACCAGCTCTTCATCGTGGAACCGTTCGGAGGCACGGTGGTGTTCAACAGTGCCAAAGCAGGCATCACCACCATCGTGAGCAAGTACTTCCTGTATGCCAACAACGCGATCGTACTCGTGGGGCAAAAGAGCACCAAGGACCCGGTGATGACCTGCGTGGACATGGCCAACGGATCGGTACGCTGGACCAAGGAGAGCGGGTTCAGCCGCCTGACCTCGTGCACGAGCGCCGGGCCGGATGCGATCCTGGTGAGCACGCTCTTCTTCGCCTACAGGCTGAACGCCATGACCGGCGAAGAGGTCTGGAAGCGGTGCCCCGATCCGAAGTTCGAGAACGCGGGCGCCATGAGCGGCCTTTTGCAGATGCTGGACAAGGGTGGCGCCAACCTGATGCCGGACCTGGAACCGGTGGCGGTGTTCGTGACCACCGCGCATGCACCCGACCTCTGTTTCATGGCCATGCAGACCACCACCCGCACGGAGAAGACGGATAGCCAGGGCAAGAAGACCATGGAGGTGCGCTACAACACCTTTGTGAACGCCTTCCGCATCACCGACGGTAGCTACGCCTGGACGGAGCCGCTGCAGTTCAACAACCAGCTCGGCGCGATCGTACCGCTGGAACGCGGGCTACTGGTGGGCGCGGCCGACCGTAAGAGCGTGGACATGCTCGATTATCCCAGCGGTAATGGCCTCTGGGGCAAGAACGGCAAGGGCATCAATGTCAAGGGGCCCTTGAGCGGGGCCGTTGAGATCGGTGACAAGACACTGCTCACCAGTGGCAAGGAGGATGCCGTGGCCATGCTGGTGGACGGCAACGGAACGGACCTCTGGAAAAAGCCATTGAAGCTGGACGGTGCCATCCGCAGCGTGATCCTCCGACAAGGTTCAGCGGTGATCGCCAGTGCCGAAGAGGCCGATGTGGTGGACCTGGCAAGCGGCCTGAGCCTGATCGACGGGCCGTTCAAGGGCGGAGACGGACTGGTGGCGCGCAAGGGCGAAGACACTTTCCTGTTCAATACAAAGACCGGCCTGCTGTACGAATTGCCCGCAGGTGCTTCCAGTGTCAAGGCGATCTCATCCACGGAATTGAAGTTCGATGGCAAGGAGAAGCCGACGACGTTGGAGATCACGGACGCCGGATACATCGTGGGTTCTGACCAGAACCTGGCGCTGATCGCCACGGACGGCGCTTTGACGTTCAACAGGTACGTGCCCGCCGTGCGCGAACCCGGCCTGACACGCGCGCTGAAGTATGCCAGTGCCGTGCGCGCCGCGTACTACACCGCGGCCTTCGGCTATACCTCGGCGGCCTTCGGAGCGGTGAGCCAGAACATCCAGGTGACCGATGCTGGCAGCGCCGCCGCGCGTGACATCACTGGTGCCGTGAGCGAGGTCTATGGAGACGCAGCGCGAACGGGCATGGACGCCACGAAGAAGTTCCTGCAAGAGGCCAATGCACGCTTCAAGGCGACCGCAAGCACCAGCAGCATTCAGTTCATGCTGACCGATCTGGGCAAGCGGCAATACGCACTGAAGGCGGTGAGCAAGGTCGATGGCTCGGATCTGGCCACCATTCCCGTGGGCAACGACAAAGCACCACAGTACGAGGTCGACAGCTTCACCAATACCGTTTATCTGACCGATGGCGGTGACGTGAAGGCCTTCGGGGTGAAGTAAACCACCGCTCATCCCGTTCGCGGACCGCTGTTGTGTTCCGTATGGTGCTCCCGGCCGGACCCGACGATCTTGGGGGCAACTCCAACGCCATGGACATCGATCGCCGCCTGCGCTTGCTCTCCATATTGCACCATGTGTACGGTGTGTTCATCTGCCTGATGGGCACCGCCCTGTTGGCATTGGTGTTCATGGGGGTCCTCCTGGGTTCGGACATGATCGCTGCCGAAGCGGACAATGTGCTACCCCAATGGCTGGGCTCCGGCATGCAGGTGATCGGCTGGGTATTATTCCTTCTGATCGAGGTGGTCGGCCTACTGAACATCATCAGCGGCAGTGGCCTTGCCCGTCGCCGCGGACGCACGTTCTCCATCGCGGTGGCCATCCTGGACTGTTTCAACGTACCTCTTGGGCTTCTCCTTGGGGCCTTCACCCTTTTGACCCTGCTCGACCGACGGACCGAGGCCGCCTACGGCATGGGGGCACCCGGCGACTGAGGGAACCTACTCGGGATGTTCGCGGCCCAACGCCTTTCTGGCGATCCGGAATTGTTCCTCCTCCGCGGCGATCACCTTTTTGAGACTGTCACTGACCTCCTTGTCCTCCAGACGATCCAGGTCGGGCTGCCCGGCGTTCACCCACGCCGTGTACCATAGATCACCCAGGGTGATGATGGCCGCGTTCATGCGCCTTTCCACCATGTCCGCCATCGCATCCTCGTATGCCTTCGTGTATTCGCGTGAATAGGTCCTTGCCGTTCCCCGCCCCCTGTCCTCGAACCCGAATTTCTTGTCGTCCGGCCATGCCGTGTCGAGTTCACGTTCGATCGCCAGTACGGAATCCACCTCGGCGTGGCTGGCCCTGACCGTGGCCCAAGCCACGTCCAAAGGTCGATCGATATAGCGCGCACGTCCCACCATGTGATCATAGGCCTCCGCCGAAAGCTCGGGGATCCGTGATTCCCAGAAGGCATGGATACCCACCTGACCTGTCAGCTGACCGTTGTAATTCTCCGTCGTGTGCAATGGCACATGCGCGTCGGCCACGTAGTGTCCCAGATCGGCAGCATAGCGAAGGATCCGGTCCACATCACCCCGCTGAAAGGCCCTGACCAGACGGTCGTGCTCCAGGACCAGATACCACGGTACGATGCCATAGGATCGCAGCGTATCCTCCGTGAACTTCTGCACGGCCTGGTCCCAGCGTTCGGGCATGACCGCGAAGGGATCATCCCCGGCCTTGGCATAGTGGTCGATATCGATGTAATGTCGCGGCGCCTCCTCCGGATCGGAATAGCGGCGGCGGTCGGGATCCACGGCGTGGTCGGAGATCCAGTCGATATGCCGCTTGAAGAAGGGGAACATCTCCGGAGGCAGGGTGTAGCAAGCCATCCGGTTGATGCGTTTGTGCCCATAGAAGCCCCATGCACCAGCGTCCTCGATGAATACCATTGGCCACGCCAGCAAGGCGACCATGATGATGGAAAGACCGATCCAATGGGACCTTCTCACGGCACCAAGGTAGCGCTGCGCATGGGCACCAGTGCACCGTCCTCGAGAATGGGGATGACGTCGGTAACGTCCGAAGTGAGACAGTATTTCGCATCCGCAAGGAGCTTCAATTGCTCGATGCGTCGTCTGCGTGGGGCGGCCTTGAGGATCCCCATGAAATTCTCCTTCGCGGCCATGAACAGGTAGCGCGCAGCGATGCTGCTATCCTCTTCCAGACCGAACTTGCCGGTCTGCAACAGGCGGTCCATCACCGCTCCCGCGAACGTACTGTCCTCCAGATTGAACTTCCCCCTCCAGCCGGCGCAAAGCAGGAGGATATTGTCATCCTGCTCGGCGAGCCATTGGCTGAGGGCGGTGAGGTTAAGGAAGGACCCGATCACCAGTTTCCGTGCGCCCTTGGCCAGGTCGATGGTGCGCGTACCATTGGTCGTGGTCATGACCACCGTGCTGCCCCGGACGGATGCATCCTGATAGGCGAGCGGTGAGTTCCCATAATCAAAGCCCTCCACGATCTCGCCGTTCCTCTCGGCCGCGGCGATGTAGCCCGCGCGACCGATGTATGCGCGTGCTTCCTCGACCGAGGCCACCGGGATGATGCGCTCCACGCCATGGGCGAACGCGGTGACCATGGCCGAGGTGGCACGCAGGATGTCGATCACCACGACGATCCCCATGTCCTGGGCGTAAAGCGGATATTGGTCCGGCAGAAAGCAGACCTCGACCCGATACCGATAACCGGCCCGTTTCGGACGGGGGCTCATGACTTGGTATTGAGGAAAGGAAGCGCCACCACCAAGGCACGAAGGGACTTGCCTCGAACATCGATGAGGATCTCGCTGCCGGGCGCGGACAGCGACCAGGGTACGTAACCCATGCCGATCGCCTTTTGCAGGCTGGGGCTCATCGTGCCACTGGTCACCTCACCGATCCGTTGTCCGCCGGCATCCACGATGGCGTAGCCGTGCCGCGGAATACCCCGGTCCACCAGTTCGAAACCGACCAGCTTGCGCGTCGTACCGTTCTCCTTCTGCGCCTTCAATGCCGGAGAATTTATGAAGTCCTTGGTGAACTTGGTGATCCATCCCAATCCGGCCTCGATCGGCGAGGTGGTCTCATCGATGTCATTGCCGTAGAGGCAGAACCCCATCTCCAGACGCAATGTGTCCCTGGCGGCAAGTCCGCAGGGTTTGATCCCATGCGGCCGGCCCGCCTCCATGATCACGTTCCAGGCCTTTTCGGCCAGAGGGTTCGGCACATACACCTCGTAGCCACCTGCCCCGGTGTACCCGGTCGTACTGATCATCACCAGGCCCACGCCCTTCATTTCAGCATACAAAGACGTGTAATAGGGCATCGCCCCGATATCCTCCTTGAACAACCCACGAAGTGTGTCGATGGCCCTTGGACCCTGCACGGCGAGCAGTGACATGCGGTCACTGATATCCTCCAGTTGCGCGTCGAAAGCATTGTGCGAAACGATCCAATCACGGTCCTTCGCGATGTTCGATGCGTTCACCACGAGGACGTAGTGATGATCATCATCATGTTGCATGCGATACACGAGCAGGTCGTCCACGATCCCCCCTCCTTCGTTCGGCAGGCAGCTGTACTGCACCTTGCCGATGGTCAGCTTGGCTGCATCGTTGCTGGTGACCCGTTGGATAAGGTCCAGTGCACCCGGTCCTCGCACGAGGAACTCCCCCATGTGGCTGACATCGAACAGGCCCACTCCGTTCCGCACTGTGAGGTGTTCATCGGTCACACCGCTGTACTGGACCGGCATCAGGTATCCCGCGAACGGCACCATCTTGGCGCCGAGGGATCCATGCACATCGGTCAGCGGGGTCCGTTTCAGTTCGGTCATCATCGCGGGTCGAGCAGTTCGTTGAACAAGGTGAGGTAGCGATCGCGCCAGGCGTTCACCGAGTAGCGTTCCTCAACGGTGCGTCTGGCTTCCTGCCCCATGCGTTGGCGAAGTTGCGCATCCTCGACCAGTCGCACGAGCTTTTCGACCCATTCGTCGGTCCCGTCGGCCAGAAAGCCGTTCGTTCCATCTTCGATGATCTCCTTGTTCACACCGACGGGCGACATGATGGTGGGTATCTCCAGGGCCATGTACTGCAAGCCCTTGAGACCGCATTTCCCCTGCGCCCACTCGTCGTTGGGCAAGGGCATGATGCCGATGTCCATGGCGTTCAGGTCCGCAAGTTCACTGTCCTTCCGCCACGGCAGACCCTGGATCCCGAGCGATGCTTCCTGGAAACGGGCATCACCCACCAAGCGGAAGACCACCCGTTCCCCGAATCGTTCCTTGATCGCGCGGAGCGCCGGAACGGCGTGCTGGAAATGCTGGATGGTGGTAACGCTCCCGCTCCAGCCGATCACCACCGGACCCACCTCCTGCCGAGGACGCGGTGTGTACAGGTCCGTATCGATCGTCGTGGGTACGATGGCCACCATTGGATTGAAACTGCCGGCGTATCGCGCCAGGTAGGCATTGCCCGCGACGACCAGATCGCTCAGGGCGATGATGCGACCGGTCTTACCGGGATCCTTCATCCAACCGAGCCGACGGTTCGCGTCGCTCACGCTCTGTAACCAGATCGCGTCATCGAAGTCGAAGACGATCCGTGCCCGGCCCTGTCGAAAGGCCTTTTCGTAACGGATGCTCCGCGTTAGAAGTGCCCCCCGGAAGATGAAGATGATGTCGAACTCGTCGCGGCGTTCGACATCACGGGACCGGATCCGATGGCACTTGCGCAGGAAGGCCGCCTTCCGCAGGTAGTTGCCCGGTGCATAGAGCATGCGGTCGTCCTCCTCATCGATCAGGTAGCTCAGTTCGCAGCTGAACCCATGCCTTTCAAGATGATCGATGTACTGTTCGAAACGGAACCGCTGGCCGGGACTCCTATCCGGCCGGTGATCGGCGATGAAAAGGACCCGATGCTTCGTGGACGAACTGCGCATGGCGATCTTCTCAACCCTGCTGTACCCAGTACGGCGGCAGTTCCCGCTCGATCTCGATCGCCTCAAAACGCCTGCTCGTGCGTGCACCCACCCGGCGCGCCCAATCGGCCATGCGCGCGAGGCCCTCCTCCAGCGGTGTGGAAGGTTGCGGCCCAAAGGTCCGTATCAGCTTTTCATGATCGCTCCAGGCGTATTTCACCTCGTTCCGGGCCTCAACATGCAGCATCTCGCCTTTGACCCCCATGGCCGTCATTACCGACCCCGCCAAGCGATTGACGGTGTAGGGCATGTCCGCACCGATATTGAACACCTCACCGAAGGCGGCGGGTACGGAAACGCAACGCGCCATGACGGGCACGATGTCACCCACATAGCTGAAGGCCCGTTTCTGCTCCCCATCGCCGAATACGCTCAGCGGCCTGCCTTGCATCAACTGGTTCATGAAGATGCCCACCACATTGCGGTAGCGGTCCCCGATGTTCTGGTACTCCCCATAGACGTTGTGCGGCCGAAAGACCACGTAGTCCAATCCGAACATGGCCCGTGCCGCCGCCAGGTCTTGCTCGACCGCGAGCTTGGCCACGCCGTAGGGATCTTCGGGATGGGGGCACATATCCTCACGCATGGGCGGTTCCAAACCACCATAGACCGCAATGCTCGAAGTGAAAACGAAGCACTTCACATCGTTCAGGACCGAGGCATTGATGAGGTTGACGCTACCAAGCAGGTTGTTCCGGTAGTTGAACCCACGTATGAAGTGGCTCAGCCCCTCCGCCGCATAGGCGGCCAAATGGTAAACATGGTCGAACCGATGCTTTGCGAAGATCGCCGCGATCAACTCTGCGTCCAGGATGGACCCCTCGATGAACTCAGCACGCGGGTCCACCTGGTCCGCATGTCCACCGCTAAGGTCATCCAGCACGACCACCTCATGGCCTAGTGCGAGAAGTTCCTTGACGAGATGGGCGCCCATGAAACCGGCGCCTCCGGTGACCAAAGAGATGGGCATGGCAATGGGGATGCCGGGCGAAGATGCAAAAAAGGTCGGTCGAAGGTCCCGTACGAGCCGGGGCCCGGGTGGCACCACGGGCTATCTTCGGCGCTCCTTGGCCATGCCGGCACGCACCTTTCCCCGCTGGGCGATCCTGCTCATCGATATGGGCATTTGCCTTGCCGCGCTCACAGCGGCCTATCAGCTCCGGTTCAACTTCCATGTGCCTGCGCACGAGGTCGACCTCCTCCTACCCGTTCTTCCGATCTATGTTTTGGTCCGCTTCCTCTCCTTCCGGATCGCCGGCATCCACCGGGGAATGGTCCGCTACACCAACACGGACGATGCGAAGCGGATATTCCTCACGGTGCTCGCCGGCTCCGCGTTCATCGCTTTGCTCAGTGTAGGAAGGTACTTTCTGTACGACCATGCCTATGTTCTCCCCTTCTCCATCCTGATCATCGACTCCATGGGCGCGATGATCGGCATGATCGCCGCGCGTATCGCCGTGAAACTGCTGTACCTGCGCTCCAAGGGGTCGGGAAAGAACGAATTGCGGGTGTTGATCTACGGCGCGGGGGAGGCCGGTGCGATCACGAAGCGAACGCTCGAACGTGAAGGCTCCGCCCGTTATCGGGTGGAGGCCTTCGTGGATGACGACCCCAAGAAGGCGGGGAAGCGCCTCGAGGGTGCCGTGGTACTGTCCACCGCACAATTGGCCGCCCGGCTTTCAAAAGGCGATATCGATCAGGTCATCATCGCGATCATGTCCCCCGATCCCGAGGCACGACGTCGGGTGGTGGATGCCTGCGTGCACGCGAGGGTCCCCGTTCTGCGCATACCGCCGGTAAGCGACTGGATCAATGGACAGCTGAGCAGCGGCCAATTGCGGCAGGTCCGTATCGAGGACCTGCTCGGCCGGCCTGTGATCCTATTGGATGACGCCCGGCTTCGGCAGCGCCTCGCCGGGAAGCGTGTACTGGTGACCGGCGCGGCCGGAAGCATCGGTGGCGAACTCGTGCACCAACTACTTGGGTTCGGGTGCGAAGGGCTCGTGCTTGTGGACATCGCGGAGAGCCCGCTGTACGATCTGGAAATGGAATTGGCCACGCTTCGCGAACGGTTCAGGGTCGTGATCGCGGACGTGCGTGATCCGGTACGCATGGAGCGCATTTTCGCTGAGCACCGACCGGAGATGGTCTTCCATGCCGCTGCGTACAAGCACGTGCCCCTGATGGAGGCGCAACCCCGCGAGGCGGTGCGCACGAACATCGGCGGCACTCGGACCGTAGCGGACCTGGCAGCGGCTTACGGCGTGGCTGAGTTCGTGCTCGTCAGCACAGACAAGGCCGTGAACCCAACGAACGTCATGGGCGCCAGCAAAAGGATCGCGGAGATGTACGTCGCCACACTGACGATGGACCCGACGATCGCCACCCGTTTCGTCACGACCCGGTTCGGCAACGTATTGGGGTCGAGCGGTTCGGTGATCCCGCTCTTCCGGCGCCAGATCGCGGCCGGTGGCCCGGTAACGGTCACCCATCCCGAGGTAACGCGTTTCTTCATGACCATTCCGGAAGCCTGCCGACTGGTGCTTGAAGCGGCCATGATGGGACAAGGCGGCGAGATCTACGTCTTCGACATGGGTGAGCCGGTGCGCATCGCCGACCTCGCGGAGCGGATGATCCGGCTCAGCGGGTTCGAACCGCACATCGATATCCCGATCAGCTATTCCGGTCTCCGCCCGGGCGAAAAGCTCTACGAGGAGCTGCTGGCCACGCAGGAGAATACCTTGCCCACCCACCATCCCCGCATCCTGATCGGGAAGGTGCAGTCACCGGGTCCTGGCGCGGCCCGGGAGATCGCCGCCCTTGTGGAGAATGCCGTGGCCGGTACGCCGGAAAGCATCGTCTCCGCCATGAAACGGTTGGTGCCGGAATACAGGAGCCAGAACTCGGTGTATGCTAATTTGGACGCCCCGTCCGCAGCAGGGAACGACCGGGAGGACCCGAAAAACGAGAACTGGCATGACGCGTGACAAGAACCTGGAGATCGCCAGATCGCAGCAGGAGATCGAGGAGCACATCGGGATCGGCCAGGGGGGTCTCGTCTACAATTTCGAGGAAGGCCCGAACGGAAGGAGCAAGCTGTTCCTGATCACCGTGAACCCAAGGCACAACCAGAGCTTCCTGTTCCATGCCACCGAGGGAAGCGACAAGCTCGACGCCCTTCGGGAAATGCTGGAGTACGTGCGCAACTACAAGGAGCGCGACGGATCTTACACGATCCAATGGAGCGTGCGGGGCGAGAACAGCCTGCAGACCTCGTATTTCCGGGCGAAGAACATCCTTTCCGCCCTGGACAAACTGTTCTACGATCGCGATCCCAATTCGATCACGGTGTTCAGTGTCAATCTGAACCCGATCAGTTGATGCCGTCCCGGACCCGAACACGCATCCAGGTCCGCTTTCCGGACATCGACATGGCGCATCACGTGCACAATGCCGTGTACCTGACCTATTTCGAGACCGCGCGGACGGAGTTCCTCGACGGGTTCATACCAACGGATCATGACTGGTCGCGGAAAGGGTTGGTCCTGGGGCGGAACGAAGTGGACTACCGGCGCCCGGTGTGCCTTCGTGATGCGGTGGAGGTGGAGACCTGGTGCGACCGCCTCGGTGATCGCAGCTTCGACCTGCGATATGCTTTGTTCGTCAAGAACGGACGGGCACGGACATTGCATGCAGAGGGTCGCAGCGTATTGGTCTGCTTCGATCTTGAGGCCGGTCGCACGATACCGATGCCCGGAAAGTGGCGCGCCGCATTGAAGGAAGGAATGGAAAAGGAAGGCACATGAAGACCCAGACACTATTCGCCATATCGGCGCTGCTCCTAAGCAGTTGCAGCAGCAGCCAGGACCTGCAGGGCATCCTGAACACGGCCGGCCAGGTCCTGAACAGCGGTGCGAGCGGCAACGGCCTCTCCAATGACGATGTGGTAGCCGGTCTTAAGCAAGCTCTTGAGGTCGGTACACGCCGCGCCGTGGACCAGGGAGGCGCGGAAGACGGTTTCTGGAACAACGCCGCGATCCGCATCCCCTTTCCTCCGGAGGCGATCAAGGTCAAGAACACCCTCACCGACCTGGGGATCAAAAAGCCGGTCGAGGACTTCGAGCACACCCTGAACAATGCGGCGGAGACCGCGGTATTGGAGGCCGTACCCATCTTCGTGGACGCCATCACCGGAATGAGCATCCAGGACGGTTCCAACATCCTGAACGGAGGCGAACACGCGGCAACGGAATTCCTTCGTCAACGCACCACAGAGGCCTTGGTGGCGAAGTTCGGACCGACGGTACGGGAAGCCACCCGAAAGGTCGCATTGACAAGCTACTGGACCCCCGTGGCCAATGCGTACAATACCGCCACGCTGCTCACAGGAGGTGGAACCGTGGACCCCGACCTCGACGCGTACGTAACGAACAAGGCCATTGATGGGCTCTTCACCCTGCTGGCCGACGAGGAGCGCAAGATCCGCGAAGACCCGTTGGCCCGGACCACCGAACTGTTGCAACGCGTTTTCGGCCGCACCCAATGACATGCGCGCAAAGGACCTGACCCCTCCCGGTACGCGGCTGGCTGATAGCGAACTGGCCCTGAACGCGGACGGATCCGTTTACCACCTGGCGCTCCGACCCGAACAACTCGCCGATACGGTGCTCATTGCCGGTGATCCGGGCCGCATCGAACGGATCAGCGGACGCTTCGAAACGGTCGAACATCGTTCGACCAATCGCGAGTTCGTTGCCCATACGGGAACATTGCGAGGTCATCGTTTGACCGCTTTGAGCACCGGCATCGGCACGGACAACATCGACATCGTCCTGAACGAACTCGATGTGCTGGCCAATGTGGATATTCCGAACCGCACACCCAAGGCCACGCAGCGTTCCCTGCGCATCGTGCGGTTGGGCACATGCGGCTCCCTTCAGCCGGACATACCGGTGGACGGTCGTGTGGTAAGCCGCTACGGCCTCGGCTTGGACAATGTGCTCCACTTCTACGCCTCCGAACCGGACACCGATGAGCTGGCAATGCTGGAGGAGTTCCTACGCCACACCGACTGGACGGCAGACCTGCCGACCCCCTACATCGCCAAGGCCGATGCGGGCCTGGTCGACCTGCTGGGCGAGGGCAATCACGTCGGGATCACCGCCACCGCGAGCGGATTCTACGGTCCTCAAGGCCGACGCATCAGGGCAACCCCGCGTGCGCCCGGTATCAATAAGGAACTGACCGCGTTCCGCCACGAAGGGCTCCGTGTGCTCAACTACGAGATGGAGACCTCCGCCCTTTACGGACTGAGCGCGTTGCTCGGTCACAAGGCATGCACGATCTGCACCGTGGTGGCGAATCGTTCCGTCGGTTCCTTCAGCAAGGACCACCATGCGGCCGTGGACCGCTTGATCGATGAGGTCCTGTTGCGGATCGCCCCCTGACACGGGCCATCAACAGGAGATCGGTTGGAAAAGAGCGTCGCGTTGGTCCTGGTCGTCCAGGGTGCACGCCTACTTTCGCCCCTGCCCTGCCATGAGCGAACTCGAGATCAAGGCGCTCATCGACCTCATCGACGATCCCGATGAGGATATCTATGCGCACGTCAGGACACGCATCGTTTCGATTGGCCGGGACATCGTCCCCGACCTCGAACGTGCCTGGGAGCACCATGATCTGGGTGACCTATTCCGGAACCGGATCGAGGACATCCTGCACACCATCCACCTGGATGCGGTTCGCGTGCGCCTGAAGACCTGGGCGGCGGGTGGAGGTGAGGACCTGCTGGAAGGCGCACTGATCGTCAGCCGTTATCGTTATCCGGAACTCGACGAACAACGGATCCGGGCGCGTCTCAGCGCCATTCGACAGGATATCTGGCTCGAACTGAACGATCACCTGACCGCGTTCGAAAAAGTTCGGGTCTTCAATCACATCTTCTTCCAAGTGCACGGATTCAAGGGGAACAAGCGCAACTACCACGCCCCGCAGAACAGCTTCGTGAACGAGGTACTGGACAGCCGGAAGGGCAATCCGCTCTCCTTGGCGATCATCTATCAGATCATCGCGGAGGAGCTCGACCTGCCCATGCGAGGAGTGAACCTACCCAATCATTTCGTGCTGGCCTATATGGACGAGGACAGTGTAGGTGGCGGGCAGGATGGTGGCCAGAACGTCCTTTTCTACGTGAACGCCTTCAGCCAGGGCGATATCCTCGGCCGCAAGGAGATCGATGAATTCCTTCAGAAGCTCGACCTGCCGAAACAGGACAGTTTCTATACACCCTGCACCAATATCGACATCGTCAGACGCCAGTTGAACAATCTGCAGCACAGCTATGAAAAGCTGGGAGACCCGGAACGGGCCGAGGACCTGCGGGGCCTGAGAGAAGGCCTGGGTGCTGCGGAAAGCTGAGGGAATGGGCCGTCCAGGCCACCTGGAGGTATGCTATCTTTGGGTGTTGCATGTGACCTAAAACCCTAACCTGGAAATGAAGCGAACGTTACTCTCTGTCGCTGTGCTTGCATTGGGCATGGCGGCCCACGCGCAGGTGATCACCTACGTGTACGAGCCTCCCGCTTTGGAAGGCAACTACGACTTCAGCTATGCCGAATGGTCGGCCACGCCTGACCTGTTGGACCCGATCAACGCGGTGCTGGATACCGTCGCTCTGGCCTATGATGGCACTGCGGCCGATTCCCTGTGTTGCGATCCATTGATCAACGGATCGGACGTCAATGGGAAGATCGCCCTGTTGTACCGGGGGAGCTGCGAGTTCGGGACGAAGGCCCTGAATGCCCAGAACGAAGGCGCCGTGGCCGTGATCATAGTAACGTACGCCGAGCAATCACCCATCGCCATGGGCGAAGGTGTCGACGGATATCAGGTCACGATCCCGGTGATCATGCTGAACCGCGACGACGGCGACGCCATCCGGATGGCCATCCAAGGAGGGCAGACCGTGCGCATGTTCATCGGCAACCAGCTGGGTGTGTATGTGAACAACAATGGAGTGTACAAACAGGATGTGTTGATCCCACCCTCCGCGGGTACTTCAACGCTGTTGGCCCAGGATGGTACCGAGTTCACCGGCCAGATGGGCGGCTGGGTCCGCAACTTCGGACAAGCCATGTCCACAGGTATCAGCCTGAAGGCGGATATCTATGATGAGAGCAACTCGAACGTCTATTCCGAAACGAGTTCACCTCAGGACATCCCCTACAATGACAGTGTGTTCTACACCCTGCCGGACTTTGCCCTCACGAGCTACAGCGGTCTGTACCGCCTGGAATACACGATCCTTTCGGGTTCCAACGCGGACGAGTTCACCAGCAATGACACCTTGTCCATGCATTTCCTGGTCGACTCGCTCTTCACCTACGGCGACATCGATCCGACCACACGCATGCCCTATCCGGGTTCGCACTTCCGCCCATCGGGCGCCACAGGCGGTTTCACCTCCTGCATCAACTTCCAGAACGCCAACGGGAACCGCGTTGCGGCCACGGGTATCTGGTTCAGTTCGGCGGCCGCCTCGGGTGATTCGGTCACCGGACAGTACATCCAGACCCAGGTGTTCGAATGGAACGACGTGTTCACCGGGCTCGGCGATGGGGCCTTTGGCTTCAACGACCTGAACCAGATCGGTGAGGGCGAGTACACCTATGCCACGGATGCGCAGCAAACCATGGTCTATGCACCCTTCTTTGCCCCCGTGCAGTTGCAGAACGACCAGCGTTACCTGTTCTGCATCACCTCGTTCGACAACCGGGTCTTCTTCGGCTACGACGATCACCTCGACTATGATGAGAACGTCAATGCCTATGACCAGCCGATCTCGCCGGAACAGAACGACGGCACATGGTACGGTCTCGGTTTCGGCACCGATGTGGCCTCCTCCATGTCGATCGGGCTGGTGATGGCCAATGGCATCGAGGACCTTGGCAACGGCCTTGACATCAAGCCCTATCCGAACCCGACCAATAGCACGTTGCGCATTCCGCTGCAGGGCCTGAGCGGCAAAGCATCACTGTCCGTGACCGACCTCCAGGGCCGGACCGTAAGGGATATGGACGTGACCTTGCGCCAGGAGCTGGTCATGGACATGAGCGATCTGAGCAATGGCACCTACCTGTTCAAGCTCACACAGGATGACCGCTCCACCAGTTTCCGGGTGGTCGTGACCAAGTAGGAACTGCATCCAACGAACGACGAAGCGCCTCCATCGGGGGCGCTTCGTTCATTTCGCCCTTCTGAGGAAGACCCTGCCGATCGTGGTCCCGATGATCCGAAGGTCGACGCCCAGATCGTGATGATCGACGTAGGCCAGATCACGCACCAGTTTTGCCGGAAGGATCTCGTCGCGGTACAACCGTTCCGGATCATCCGACCGGGCGAGCAATTCGTTCTCGTCGATGTAATGTAGGCTCGCAGGACCTGTCAATCCCGGACGCACCGATAGCACACGTCGTTGCTCAGGTGAATACAGGGCCACATAGTATGGCACCTCCGGACGGGGTCCCACGATGCTCATATCCCCGATCAACACGTTCCACAGTTGAGGCAATTCGTCCAGTTTGGAACGACGCAGGAACCGGCCGAGGGACGTGATGCGCGGGTCGGCCCCGCCGATCGTGATCTGGCCGGCCGCTTCCGCACCCGGGCGCATGCTACGGAACTTGATCAGCTGGAACATCCGCCCGTTCCTGCCCACCCTGACCTGCCGAAAGAACGCCCCTCCCGACGAGGTCACCGCGACAACGAAAGCGAGCAGGACCAGGCCCGGTGCCAGCAGGACCAGCAGCGTGGCGGAGAACAGGATGTCGAACGCGCGCTTCAATCGGAGCGTGAATATGCGAAGAAGCGGTCCACCGAAGGTCCGGTGGCTCAATCCGCGGACGGCCCCAACACCTCCTCCACCGCCGCCTTCACCGCAGCGATCACGATGTCCACCTGCGCATCGCTGAGGTCGTAGAACACCGGCAGGCTGATCTCGCGGGCATAGTGGCGATACGCGTTCGGTTGATCGCTCATGGCATACCCCCGGCCGCTGTAGTATGTGAGCAGAGGCAGGGGGCGGAAATGGACGTTCACGCTGACCTCGTGCCGGGAGATGGCCTCGATGATCGCATCCCGCTGACCTTCGGAAGCATCCCTGACCCGCAGCATGTAAAGATGGAAGCTCGAGGTCCTTTCACTGTCCTCAAGCACTGGCGGCACGAACCGTTGGTCCGTGGCGAAGGCATCCTGGTAGCGCTCGCAGATCGCGCGTCTCCTGGGGAGCGTTTCCCGATCGTAGCGTTCCAGTTCGACCAGCCCGATGGCGGCCTGCAGGTCGGTCATGTTGCATTTGTACCCGGGAGCGGTCACATCGTATCGCCAGGCACCGGGCCGGCTCTTGGCCAACGCATCCTTGCTCTGACCGTGCAGGCTCATCACATTGAACCAGCCATAGACCTCTTCCGGATCGAACGCCTCAGGGAGGTGAAAGGTCAGCGCACCACCCTCGGCGGTCGTCAGGTTCTTCACAGCATGGAAACTGAACCCGGTGATATCCGCCTGGGCGCCCACCGGTCGGCCTTGGATGCGGGCCCCGAAGGAATGTGCGGCATCGGAGAGAACGAGAGGGCGACCAAGAAGCTGCTGGGGCATGTTGCCTTGGGCAGGCTTGAAGGTCGTGCGTTGACCCTCCGCCATGGACATGATCCGACGCATGATCGCTGGCAGTCCCCCGATGTCGACCGGAATGATGCATTTCGTCGCAGTGGAAAGCTTTCGTTGGACATCCTCCGGGTCCAAGGTGAGGTCCTCGAGCACGTCCACGAGCACGGCCGTGGCACCGACGTGCTCCACGATATTGGCCGTGGCGCAATAGGTGTAGGCGGGCAGGACCACTTCATCGCCGGGCCCTATCCCGAACCAACGAAGGACCAGTTCACAAGCGTTCGTCCAACTGTTGAGGGCGATCGCACGGTCCACCCCGCAATAGGCCGCCAATCGTCGCTCGAACTCCTTGGTACGCGGACCCGTGGTGATCCATCCACTGCGCAAAGCCTCCTCGACCGCGCGTATCGTTCGGTCATCGATGCGGGGAGGGCTGAACGGGATCATGTGCGGCGAAGTTCGCAGATCGGTCGCCATGGGACCGGTCCAACACGAGAAGCCAGGAGAAGAACGCGAAGAACACCACACCGGCCTGCACTTCGAGCATTGCTTCGACGGTCCAGTTCAGCCCGTTGAGCAGGAAGAAGATGCCCGCCACACTCTCCCGACGACGGAACGCGACGATAAGTGGGATCCAGCAGGAAAACAGCAGCAGCAGCGGGGCGGCGAGACCCAGGGCCACCCACGAGTTCAGGTACTGGCTGTGTGCGTTCAGATGGCGTTCGGCGGCTCCTGTGTAGTCCCGCTCGACATAGACCTGCTGCAGGGCATCCTTCACGTCGCCGGTGCCAACACCGATGATCGGATGCGCACGAACGAGCTGTTCCGCAGCTTGCCAAACAAGACGTCGCAGATCGGTGCTGTTGCTGGCATGCGGGTCGGGTCCGGCCTCATGCACCGTACCGAGCACCTGGGCGATGCGCTCGTGAACGAATTCCACCCGGGCGTATGACAGTGCGCTCACCAGGCCGCCAGCGATGATCGCCAGCCCCCCCCAACGGCGCCATCGACGCTCGTTCCGATGCACGATGAGGACGCCCACACCCAGGGCGAGCGCCAGGATCCAGCCTGCCTTGCTCGCGCTCAGCACCACACCGATCACCAGGACCAGTGCAAGGCCCCATCGCGTGCGTCCGCCCCATCCGCGGAATGCCGTACCAAAGGCCACCAGTCCCAGGGCGAATGTCAGGTACATCGCGAAATAGGAAGGATGCAGATGTGGTGAAAAGCCCTCGCCGAAGAGCGCCTTGCTTAGCGTGTATGCCGAGGGCAAGGGGCCGTTTCGCGCGAGAGCCATGCTGCCGATGGTCCAGGTGGAACGGACCAGGTCCACGACAACAGCAAGCACGCATGCGCGAACGAAGGTGACCGACACGGGAGCCGGATCAAAGGAAGAACGAGCGCCCAGCCAGAGGAGCACCGGAAAGACGAGAAGTGGCAGTTTGACCTGAAGATCGAACATGCCGAGATCCATGTTCGACGACCAACCAAGCCCAATGACATGCAGGATGTAGAACCCGGCCATCCAAGGCAGCGAGGTCGACCAGGAAGGATGGCAAAGACCCGCTCCGCTGCGGAAGTGGCCCCATGCCACCGCAAGAACGAGCGCGATCAACAATACGGGAACAGCGGCCGGCCACAATGGTATCGCCACGGCGACGGCGGCAGCCGCGACATCCTCCGCCTCCCTCTTGCGCAACATGTCACGCATGTACATCGCCTTCACGGTCGTGCCAATGAGCGAAGGAATACCAACGTATCCCGATCCAGCGATGCGGCATCCGCCTGATTGCGGACCGCCAGCGCGCGTCCGTTCGACCGCTCACCCAGGCGCAGCACCGCTTCTAGCGCGTCGGCCAAAGCGGTCACCTCCTGCGCCACGATCGCCCCGGGCCGAACATCTTTGAGCCTATCGCGCACATCGCCCACATCGCTGGTCACCACCGGCAGGTCGCAAGCCATTGCCTCCTTCACCATCGTCGGACTTCCCTCACTGTTACTGCATAGCAGGAGGGCATCGGCCGCGCTGAGCAGGACCGGCATCTGTTGTTGTGTGATCCCGCCGAGCAGGAGCTCCAGTTCCATCCGCATTCCGCGCTGCTGGAGGACCTGCTCCACCGCCCTGGCGATGTCAACTCTTTTGCGCTCCGGAGCGGTGGCGTTGAAGATCACCACATGGCCGCGGTCCTGCCAACCGAGCCGACGGCGTGCCTCGTTCCGTTCCAGGGGCACGTATCGGTCCAGTTCCACCCCCATCGGCAGGATCCTCACCCCGCCGCGCCGCCACCAGAGACGATCACGCAATTGGGTGCTGACGCAGATGATACCGGAGGAGAACAAGGCCGCCATCTGGGAGATGATGCGCCCGACAAGGTCGCGTAGGAAGCCATCGTGGGGCGTCGGGTTCAGATCGCTCCCGTGGAATGTGATCGCCACGGGTGCGGGGCTGTTGATCACGCAGAAGAGCGCGGTCACGGTCCCATAGTGCGCATGCACGACATCCGGGCGGAATTCCCTCGCCACGGCACGAAAGCGCCTGCCTGCCCGCCAGATCGCCAGCGGCGACATGCGATCTTCCAGAAAGAACACCCGGACATCCGCACCACCGGACTCCGCCATCGCACGCGCCTGCCTTCTGCTGAAGGGCATGGCATTGCTGTGCGGATCGCCTGGAATGACCACCAGAAGGCGCAGGGGCAGGGCGTCGTTGCGCACCTGCTTTGTGTGGTCGGCCATGCGACGAAGATCGCGCCCGCGCTCCATTGCGGCAAGATCAACGGTTCGGCCGCACCCGCTCGGGACGCACCCGCTGACGAAGAACGAGGAATCGCCAGGTCCCTGTCCAATACCCCATTCCGTAGCCGAAGTGCAGGGCCATGAATGCAACGACCACCCAGGGTAGCGCAGTGAAGCGGCGTGCACGCAAGACCAGCCGAAGACCTACGACGCCGAGAATGCCGATGTAGAGCGCCAGCGACGCCAGGAGCATCCAGAGCGCCCCGGTCGTGAAAAGCGAGGCGACCGCGAGCAGCGCGATACCCAGAACGAAAAGCGGCGGTGCGAATTGGCGAACCGTAGCGGGGCGGCCGAGCTTAAGGTTCACGAGGGGTTTGAAAAGGCCATAATCCCGATACATCCGCCAGAGCTTTCCGATACGGTCCCGTCCGAAATACTGCAATCGCACGGATGGCAACAGGACGATCCGTCCCCCGGCCCTCTTGATGCGGCCGTTGAGCTCGTCGTCCTGGTTGCGCACGAGTTCCTCATCGAAGTACCCGATGCGATCGAACAGGTCGCGACGAAAACAACCGAACGGGACGGTATCGACATCCTGTTCCTGTTGTACGCCGATCCTGTACCGCGCATTGCCGACGCCGAAAGGGCTCATGAGCACCTGAGCGATGGCCCATGCCTTGTCCGAGTCGTTCATCGGCAAGGTGACGGAGATCCCTCCGACGTTCTCGGCACCCAGTCGGTCCAAGGCCTCCACAAGGGTCACAGCATAGTCCCTGGGGTAGCGGGAATGGGCATCCATGCGCACGATGTGATCGCCGCGCGCCACCCGGATCGCCGCGTTCAATCCATGTGGCACCACGCCGGCAGGATTCTCCACGAGCCTCACCTGCGGATGCGCATGGGCCATCCTTTCAACAATGGCGTGTGTGTCATCATCGCTGGGTCCCACGGCGACGAGCACCTCCAGGTCATGGCCACGGAGCTCCTGGGCCAGTGCATCTCCCAAAGAGCGCTCGATCCAGGCGGCTTCGTTCCTGCAGGGCATTACGATACTGATCATGGTGCTCATTCGGGGACGTTCTGGGCTTTTGATCGCGCGGACCATGCCGCGACCAGTACCATGCCCACCGGCATCAGGATACCTTCGAACACCAATCCCTTGAACAGTTCCGGGCCGTCACGTAGTAGGATCGGAAGGTAGGCGACCCAGCAACTGGTGCCCATCAACATGAACAAGCGGATCGGGAGCGGCCTTTGGGCGGGCTTGCTCCGCAGGCGGATCAGACCACCCCAGAGCAGGCCCCAGAGCGCGCCCCCGAAGAACAATGCGTACCAACCACCGTTCAAGTAGAAGCCCGCAGCAGGATGGATCGTATAGCCCTGGCCCGGGGTCAGGTGGGCTTCCTTCGCATAGAGGTCGTAGCTGGAAGGTGGCCGATCGCTGCGGATCGCGCGTGGGACCAAGGAAGAAAACAAGTAGCGCATGCTGAGCAGTGGTTCAGGACGGACCCGCTCGCGCCGCACGCCGTACATGGAGAAATGCGCACAAAAGAGCTCATTGGAGATCACTTTCCGGCCCGCCCGCGCCAGGGGGCTCGTCACCTTGCGTGGCACGTGTGCGATCAGGGGCAGGCCGAAGGGTGTATCATCCTCCACGATGGCCTCCTCCCCACGCACTTCCTTCCAGGTCATCTCCCGGACCTTTGCCGTAATGAACAGCTGTGCCACCACCACGCTCGCGTAGATCACGTATCGGCCGGGACGACGTCCTCGCGCGTTGAGCGCGAACACCATGGAGCCCAGAACGAGGGCCATGAACAGTTCGTGCCGGTTGCCGAGCACCATGAAATAGAGGCTCACCACCAAGAGAAGCGCGGGATAGGTCCACCCGGGCCATCGTTGCCCCCGGTCCGTGAACCACCTGCCGTCCCGCGCCGTGGAACGGATCGCCCACCCGAGAAGCACCGCCATGGCCGCAACCTCGTTGAACAATCCGTGGAGCGTGGATCCCGGATACGTTGTTCCACGCGTCACCAGATAGATGGGCCGATCCGTTGCAAGCGCCTCCTTGATCAGGGGTAGAACGAGGAAGAAGCTCACGATCCCTGCAAGGATGGCGATCCCGTGAAGAACGCGATGGTCCACGGCAATGGGCATTCGGGCCGACGGCTCGATGGACCGGATGCTGCGCGTCACCAGATCGATGATCAGGAGCATGAGGAACGTGAACGCGGTGTATCCTCCAAGTGCGATGAGGTAATCGCGGTCCAGCTCGAAGGGGAACATCTTCTGCATCAGGTAGTAGTAGTTGAGGCCGACGCGAAATCCCTGATAGCCGCTCATGGCATCCCCGATGAAGAACCAGGCCCCCATGAAGGTCCATATATAGAACAGCACCATGCCCAGGAGGAATGTCCGATCCCCGGTACGTCGCACGATCCGCAACGTCCAGAGAACGATGACCACGGTGGCGAAGCCGAGGAGGGCGTAAGCGATCATGCGCGTTCCTTCCAGGAGAGACCACGAAGGAACGCAGCCAGTGCGGCCCCCTGATCATCCAGCGGCACCACGACGGCATGTCGACGTCGCCAGCGAATGCCCGGGCGGTCCTTCTCCGATCCGATGATGATCCCCGCTGCGCCGAGCAGTGCGAACTGATGCACCAGGGCAAGCCTTCCGGACGTTGCCTGACCACGCAGATCGAACACCACCGGACGCCGCGCATTCAGCAACACCGGGATCATCCAGTCCCGATCGCGAACGAGCACCAGGTCGGGGCGATGTGCCTGCTCCATCCTTCGGAGGTACGCACCCTTGCGTCGCATCGGATCTCGCGGACCAGGGGTCACCGGATCGATGCCCAAGTCTTGTGTGAGCGAAAGGAATGGCCGGTCCTTCCACCCCAGGAATACGACCCGCATCGGACGTTCGCCGGGATCCCCCGATGCGCGCAGATCGGCACGGACCCACCGCACATCACGCCAGGTCAGAAAGGCCAGTGTCGCCAAAGGTGCCAGAACGAGTATCATGGCCATGATCAACTTGGGGACCACGAAGAGATAGAGAACACCCATCGTCAGGGCCACCACCACCGAATAGAGCAGGTTGATGGTGTTCCTGGGCGCCGCATAGTAGGCATCGAGCACACTCCTCAGGGCAACATGGACCGCGTACAAGAAGGCGCCCAGGAACATGACGCGACAGACCATCTCCATGTTCACGCCCGTCGGACCGAGATATATCCGAAGCAAGGGTGTGGCGAGCAGTTCGAACACCAACACCATCAACAGGGCGCTCAGCACCACGCCCTGCATCACCCTGCCGATGCGATTGTCCAATGCCTCCCACTGTCCCTTGGCCAGCAGGCTCGCGGCTGAAGGAAGCAGCAACAGGCTGATCGGCGAGTAAGCGGCGCCCGCTACGTTGATCAATGTCGCACCGAAGGCCACCTGGGCTCCGAGCGCCAGTCCGCTGACATGGTTCACCAGATAGACGGGGATCGTCAGGAGTCCAGCGAACGCCGCATCACCGGGAAGTCGGAGCAGACCATAGCGCACCATCCGCTGGATCCGCTGTGTGTCCGGGGCGGCGGCGGGTGAGGCAAGAACGGGGACGAGACCGATCGAGGCGAAACCGGCCCAGGCAGCGGCGGTCGCCCAAAGCACGGTGCCCAGGTCATCGAACGTCCACATGGCCAGATTGGGCGCCACAGCCATGTTCATGATCTGGAGCACGTTCGCCCGGGTCATGTGGTGCGCACCCCTCCAGTACCCATAAATGGCGGTGTGCAGGACCATCGCCACTGTCAGCGCGGCAATGGGCATGACCAGCGCGGTCTGATCGGGGGAACCGAAGAAGAGCCCCGACAGTTCCGGCCGGAACGATGCGAACACCACGAGGAGCCCTGCGGACACGAAGGCCAGCAACCGCATGGCGGACCTTAGCAGGCGTACACGCTCGCGCGGGCCGGGTGCCATCGCAACAAAACGCACGATACCCACCGCCATACCGCACAAAGACAACATCTGCAGAAAAGAGATGGTACGGCGCACGACCGTGTATTCCTCGAACCCTTGCCCGGGCAGTCGCCAGGCCGCCAACTTGTATACCAGGACGATACCCACGAGGACCGATCCTTCCGCGAGGTATGTGAAAAGGTGGTCCCTCCCCTGCACGGTGCGGAAATCGGCGATGGCCCGTCTCAGCATGCCGGCCTAAAATAGCGCCCGCACCATCACCGGCACCATCGGCCGTTCGCCCCGGTACACCGCCGTTCGTCCGGATCGGGGAGCCGGGCGCCCCGGCATCCTCTACCTTCACCGCATAACCACGCCTTGCATGGGATTCTTTCAATGGTATTGGTGGGCTGGAACGGCGATCATCCTGCTGATCGCGGAGATCTTCGTGCCCGGCTTCTTCCTCCTGTGCTTGGGGATCGGTTGTGCCGGAGGGGCGATCACCGCAGCGTTCGGCCTCGGAGAGGTCGCCCAATTGGTGGTCTTCTCCCTTGTCTCCCTTGTGGCCTTCCTGACCATCCGACCTGTATTGATGAAGCAGTTCTGGAAGGACGGTGGTGTTCGCACGAACGTGGACGCCCTGGCAGGTCGCCGTGCCAAAGTGAGCCAGGACTTCGACCCCGGACTGCGACTGGGCCGCGTGGCTGTTGATGGGGACGATTGGCGCGCCGAATGCACCGTGGACCGCATGCTGCGGGTCGGCGATGTGGTGGAGATCGTCCGCGTCGAGAGCAATACTCTGATCGTCAAACCCCTTGAACTCGCTTAGATCATGACACCCGGCACAATCATCCTGATCCTTTTCGCGGCGTTGGTCGTTTTCATCGTCGCCAAGGGCCTACGCATCGTGCAACAGAGCGAAGCCATGGTGATCGAACGCCTTGGCAAATACCACAAGACCCTTCTGCCGGGCATCAACGTGATCATTCCGATCGTGGACAAACCACGCGAGATCATCTTCCGGTTCTCCCGCGAAATGCCCGATGGCAACAAATACGTTCAATTCGTGAAAAAGGAACGGATCGACCTGCGCGAGACCGTTTACGACTTCCCGAAGCAGAACGTGATCACGAAGGACAACGTGATGACGGAGATCAATGCGTTGCTCTATTTCCAAGTGGTGGATGCCGTGAAGGCCATCTACGAGATCGAGAACCTGCCGATGGCGATCGAGAAGTTGACGCAGACCACGCTGCGCAATGTGATCGGTGAACTGGACCTGGACGAATGCCTTACCAGCCGCGACACGATCAATGCCAAACTGCGCACCATCCTCGATGAGGCCAGCAACAAGTGGGGCGTGAAAGTGAACCGGGTGGAACTGCAGGACATCAATCCACCGCGTGACATCCGCGAAGCGATGGAAAAGCAGATGCGCGCCGAGCGTGACCGACGGGCCCAGATCATCGACGCCGAGGGCAGCAAACGGGCGGCGATCCTGAACGCAGAGGGCGTCCGTGACGCGGCGATCCATCAAGCGGAAGGGCAAAAGCAGGCACAGATCCTGGAAGCGGAAGGTGATGCCCAGGCGCGGATCCGTCGGGCACAAGGGGAGGCCGAGGCCATCCGCTTGGTCACCGAGGCCATTCAGGGTGCCCAGGCCGACCCGGCGAACTACCTCATCGCCATGAAATACCTGGAGACCTTGGAGAACATGGTCGGCCAGGGTTCCGGTGACCGCACGGTGTTCCTGCCCTATGAAGCGAGCGGCGTGCTGAGCAGCCTGGGCGGCATCAAGGAGATGCTCACCGCCTCCCAAGGCAAATAGCGTTCTACCGTCCATCGCCCGGATCGGCCGTTCCATCGCCCGACGATGCCGTTCGGTCACTTCCGTTCGATGCCCCAGGGTGCATGGGGTTACCTTTGTATCGGGTTTTGGTTGGCACTGCCACCCACAGTGCAAAAAGCGTTGTGATGGGACCAACGCGGGAGGCCGGGACGATCGTTCCGGCCTCTTCCTTATCTCCGTGCACCACGGGATCACCTACCTTCGCGGCGCCGCGGCCCGGAAAAGGCCGTTCTCGTCCCGAGCGCCCAGCTTTCGCACCGAAGCGACCGTCCTGGCGCCATCCCCAGCGGATCATTGTACGCCGGACCGATCGAGCGGACGATCCAGGCACCATCACAACGGCCGTCATGGGCCCAATGACCCGTGACCGTCAGGATCCCCGCATCGCCCGGACAAGTGCGATAATCCGAATGAGCGACATGAGAACGTTCGAACAGTTGGGGCTCGTCACGCCTCTTTTGAAGGCGCTGCACGAGGAAGGCTATGAAACGCCCACCCCGATCCAGACCAAAGCCATCCCTCCTCTGCTGGCAGGGCACGACCTGTTGGGTTCCGCCCAGACCGGGACGGGCAAGACGGCGGCCTTCGCCCTGCCCATCCTGCAGCATCTCCATGAGAACCCCTCCCCTTCAGCGCGCGGGCCCGTCCGCGTCCTCGTGCTCACCCCGACCCGTGAGCTGGCCATCCAGATCGATGAGAGCTTTGCGGCCTATGGTCGGCATATACGGCCGAAACATGTGGTGATATTCGGTGGTGTGGGCCAGAAACCCCAGACAGACGCCCTGCAACGCGGGGCGGCGATCGTGGTGGCCACACCGGGGCGGCTGTTGGACCTGATGGGCCAGGGGTTCGTTGACCTGTCGAAGCTGGAAGTGTTCGTATTGGACGAGGCCGACCGGATGCTGGACATGGGCTTCATCCACGACGTGCGAAAGGTGATCGCAAAGCTACCCTCCCAGCGACGGACCCTGCTGTTCAGCGCCACCATGCCGAACGAGATCGCCAAGTTGGCGCATGCCATTCTTCGTGACCCCGTGCGGGTGGAGGTCAGTCCCGTCAGCAGTACGGCCGACACCATCGAGCAGTGGATGCATTTCGTGGAACGCGCCGACAAGAACCGGCTGCTGGTCCATTTGCTCGCGGACAGCGCGATACGTGAAGCATTGGTCTTCACGCGCACGAAGCATGGTGCCAACAAGGTGGCCAAGGTCCTGGTGCAGAACGGGATCACGGCGGAGGCCATCCATGGCAACAAGAGCCAGACGGCCCGCCAGAAGGCATTGCGCAATTTCAAGGCGGGCACCACCCGCATATTGGTCGCCACCGATATCGCGGCCCGGGGTATCGACATCGACGGACTGGGACACGTGATCAACTTCGACCTGCCCAACGTTCCAGAGACCTACGTCCATCGGATCGGACGCACGGGAAGAGCGGGGGCGGCCGGTCGTGCGATCTCCTTTTGCGATCAGGAGGAACGGGCCTATCTCCGTGACATCACGCGACTTATCGGGCGGACCATACCCGAAGCCCGGGTGGAGGGACTGGAACGAACGGAACTCCGAAAGATGGCACCCCAGCAGGAACGACGTGAACCGCGGGATGGCCGCAAGCCCCAGAAGGTGCACCGCCCTGGCGGACGTCAGCGCAGGAACCGATCCGAGCGCAGCGGCGACCAAAGCGCCACTTCCGGCGAAAGGTCTACGGGAAAAGTATCGAAAGACCGGAACCCGGCACGAGCGCAGCGATCGGCGCGCCCTTCGGAGGCGTCTCAAAATGAGCGGCCGGCCAGCGACCGGGGTGCGCGCGAAAAGACCTACGACCGGATGATGGAGGAATTGTTCGGTGGACAAGGCACCAGCGAGCATGGGAGTACCCGGCACGGTGCGAATTCCGGGAACCGACCGGAAGGGGGTCCTCGCCGACGTCGCAGGCGCCGCTGAAGAAGGGCCTACCTTCGTATCGTGACCAGGATCTTTGCTTATGACACGCTTTCAGAGGCCGTGAACGACCTCCAGCGTCGGGGTTATACGGACTCGCTTGAACTGACGGGACCCACCATCACATGCCGGGCCCGTGACCTGACGCTTTCCCCGGAAGCCTTCGTCATCGATGAATTCCACCGTTTCGAGGGGGAGACGGACCCCTCGGACGAGAGCATCGTCTACGCGATCTCATCCAAGGAACAGGACCTGCACGGCATCTTGATCAATGCCTATGGCCTCTACGGCTCGGATGTCGCTCAGGAGATGGTCCACAAGCTGACTGTGGACCGCTGACCATCAGGCCCGGACGGCTTCCGGGGGATGCTCGTACTTGGTCGGCCTTTTGGCGCGCTCCTCCCTCAGTTCGCGTTGCAGCTGACGGCTGGTCTTCGTGCTGCCATCATGGCTCCAGCCCGGAGGGCCGAAGATGTACATCAGCTTCGCCCGCCAGGTGGGCGCGCGTTTCACGTCGCGCCAGATCTCCTGGAACTCGAACAAGTTGTGCTTCACGGGATCGTAGCTGTCCGGATCATGGGAGATCCCATACTTGGCCTTGACGCCCCGGATCGGTTCCTGCCAGGTACCGTACAGCTGATCCCAGATGGTCAGGATCCCCCCGTGGTTCCTATCGAGGTATTCCGTGTTGCTGCTGTGATGGACCACGTGCACGTAGGGCGTGTTGAAGATCCTTTCGAACCATCCCAGCGAAGGGACCAACTGGGAGTGCAGGAAGAACTGATAGAAGGAATTGGCCACCATGCAGGTGACGATCATGATGGGTTCGAAACCCAGAAGCGGCATCCAAAGCCAATACACGGGCTTGAACAGGTTGATGAACCAGCCGTTCCGGATGCTCACGGTCAGATTGAACTGACGGCCGGAATGATGGGGCAGGTGGGCCGCCCAAAGCAAGCGCACGTTATGGGCGATGCGATGGTGCCAATAAAAATTATGATCGTCCGCCAGGACGGCGATCACCCAGACGTACCAGGCCCAGCCCAGCGAACTGTATCCAAAATGAGCCTGACGGAACGGTTCCGCCCAATGGAAAAGGAAGAGGTACACCGATACCTCGAACACCCCCGTGACCACTTTGACGATCGTGGCCCCCGCACCCATGACGAAACCGGAAAGGCTCTCCTTCAGGTCGTACAATTCCCTGGCCTTCAGGTATTCGATCACGATCAAGATGACGAACACGGGATACAGGTACCGAAGGCCTATCCCCTCTATGGGGATCTCCGGCAACTGGTGTTTCATTTCCAGCCAGGCTCCGATCAGGTCGAATGTCATGTGAAGGATGATCTGTTCCGGAACCGGTTCTCAGGGATGGGCCACCCCCATTCGTTCCGATGCACGGCGAATGTAAGGCGCGAGCCCCGAAGCATGACCCGCGATCGACGGTCCCTTGCACGGCCCATCCTATCATTGCACCATGTGGCGCGCCTGCATCCTTTCCATCCGGTCCTTCATGCCGCTGCTGGTGGCAGCGCAGGGCGTGGTGAACGGACCCATGCCCGGCTACGTGGACCACTTCGCGGCGCACATCTGGCTGCAATGCCATCAGACCTGCAGCGCTCATCTGGAATATTGGCCCACCACACGGCCGGACAGCATCCTGAAGACCGGCGAAATTGTGAGCGACCCGGAGAAGGCCAATGCCATGACGTTCACCCTGGACCGCCTGGAACCGGGCATGGAATACACCTATGCGGTGGTCGTGGATGACAAGCCGATCGACCTCGGCACCCCATTGAAGTTCACAACACGTGACCTCTGGAAATACCGCAAGGATCCTCCCGACCTGGTGGTGGCCACGGGTTCATGCGCATACATCAATGAGACCGCCTATGACCGGCCGGGCACGCCTTACGGAGATGGTTACGGGATATTTGATGCCATCGCCGCCAGCCGGCCGGACCTGATGATCTGGCTTGGGGACAACATGTACCTGCGTGAACCGGACTGGGGCACGTGGCAGGGATACATGCATCGCTACACACATCTACGGTCACTGCCGGAATTGCAGACGTTGCTGCACGGCACCCAGCACTACGCCATATGGGACGACCACGACTACGGCCCCAATGATGCGGACGCGACATGGGTCCATGCCCCGATGGCCAGGGAGGCGTTCGCCTTGTTCTGGCCGAACCCGACCTATGGCGCACCGGGTGTACCCGGGATCACCACCGCGTTCAATTGTTCGGATGTGGACTTCTTCCTTCTGGACGATCGCAGCTTCCGGATCCCCTCTGAAATGGTGACCATGCGACCCACCATGCTCGGGCAGGCACAGGTGGATTGGTTGGTGCAAGCGTTGCGGTATAGTGATGCGACCTGGAAGGTCGTGGCGCTCGGCAGCGAATTCCTCAGCACTGCTGCGGTCTTTGAGAACTATGCCACCTTCGCGGACGAGCGCAGGGAATTGATCGAGAGGATCGACAAGGAGGGGATCCGAGGAGTGGTCTTCATCACGGGTGACCGCCATTTCGCGGAGCTGTCCGAACTCGACCTGCCCGATGGCCGATGGATACTGGACCTTACGAGTTCGCCACTGACGTCAGGGCCTTACCACGGCAACGAAACGAACGATCTACGCGTGCCAGGCACCTACTACGACAAGCGGAACTTCGCCTTGCTCAAGTTCACAGGGCGCTCCGGATCACGCCGTTTGACGTTCGAAGTGCATGCCACCAACGGGGAACTGATCTGGTCCAGGACGTACGATGCGCCACACTGAGGTCATCCCCTGAACTTGTCCAGGACCTGGTTCAAGGCAGCCGCCTCAGCGTTGCCGACCCGTTCCTCCAGTTCGCGCATAACCGGGCGGATCCTTCGATCGAGCCTGGTCAACAAATCCAGTCCGGCAGGCGTAATACTGACATAGACCACCCGACGATCTTCTTCACAACGGTCCCGCTGCACGAACTTTCCGGCGATCAGCTTGTCCGTAAGTCGGGTGGCATTGGGCGAACGCTCGATCATTCGGGCCTTCACCTGCTGCATGCTCATGCGATCGCCACGCGCACCCCGGAGTATCCGCAGGATGTTGTATTGCTGTGGACTGATCCCGGCATCGGCCAACAACCGCATCTGCTGGGTCCGGAACCAGTTCGCGGTGAACAGGATGTTCAGGAAAGCCTTATGCTGTTCGCTCTCGAACCGGCTCATCAATTCCTCCTCGATCCGCGCCATAGGGCGAAAATAGTCGTGCCATCTGCTATTCCAGGATGGAACAGCCTGACCAAGGGCCTACTTTAGCCCATCCATTCCGAACCATGAACAAGACCTATCCATTCATCGCTACCCTGTTCGTCCTGGTGGCCTGCGATCGTCAAGGACCGTCCGACACCACACAGAAGGAGAACGAAGGAACCACGACCGAAGCGACGACCGCCAATGTTGGAAGCGATGGCACCACCAGCGGCTTCAACAGCCCCGAGGACGAATGGCGCAGGCCGGACGATCTACTGACAACGATCGGTCCGGTCGCGGGACGTACTGTCGGCAACGTATTCGCGGGGGATGGTTACTACGCATTCCAACTGGTCAAAGCCGGTGCCCGCGTGATCGCCACCGATCCGGACCCCACGCATATCGCTGCCATCGAGGAGCGGAAGAAGGCCCTCGGGGTCGGGGACGACCGTCTGGAGGTCCGAAGGACGGAAGGCACAGGGACCGGCCTCCGGTTCGGCGAGGTCGACATGATGTTCACGAGCCACCCTTATCTGCAACTCGGGACGGACAAGGCAGCACGTGTGGCCTGGGTAAGAAGTGCGCGTGAATGCATCAAATCCCCACGCATGCTGGTGATGGTGGATTTCCTGCCGGCACCAACGCCGGAAGGCATAGGCACACCGATGGACCAGCGCATTGTGGATACGGCCGTGATGGACGAACTCGGGGACGCGGACTGCTCCGATGTCGGCTCCTATTCCAAGAAGCTCCCGTACCAGTACATCCTTCTGGCGCTCGACTATCAGGGTGATTGATCCCCTGGCCGATCTATCTGGCCAGGAGCATCGCTGGCATCGACCGGGGTATTCTCCGAAGGGGGCCCCTGGTAAGAGAAAAAGATGTTCGCCCAGATGGTCTTGCTGACGGCGTAGAGCAACGGCCCTAGTCCGAAGAGCCCGACGAGGACCCCACCAACGAGCAGCTCCGTGCTCGCCGTGGGCACAACGACCGAAATGACCACATAAATGGTGACGAACGTGGCGACGGCCAAGCCGTAGGCGACATACATCGCGCCGTAATAGAAGCCAGGCTCCCGACTGTAGCTCCGGTGACAGACCGGGCAGGCCGGCAGTACCTCCCCGGCGGTACGCAAGGCATACGGGTTCCGATCCACGAAGAACTCACCCACGTGGCAGTGCGGGCACTTGAACCGAAGGATGCTGTACAATTTGCCCCCTTTGCTTGTCATTGAGCTCGCGAATTTCGGTCGGGAGTCGCCAGGGTCCCGGTGATCGGCATCACCATGCAAAAATGAAGAAGGAGGGTCTCCCCTCCTTCCCCATGCACATCAGTAAAGGGGTCTATTCCCAGAACGTCACTTTGAACTCAACCCGACGGTTCTTGGCACGACCGGCCGAAGTGGCATTGTCGGCCAAAGGCATCATCTCACCGTGGCCGAAGGACCGCAGGCGACCGGCATCCACGCCATGGTCCACCAAGTACTGACGGACGGAGGCCGCACGATCCTCGCTCAATTTCTGGTTCTTCGTATCGTCGCCTTGACTGTCGGTATGTCCATGGACCTCCAGATTGTAGGCCGGGTTCTCCTGCATCACGCTCACGACGTCGTCCAAAATACCGTAGCTGGACTTCCGTATCACCGAACTACCGCTCTCGAACTGGATGCCCGTCAGCGCCTTTTCAAAGAGCTTCTTGGTCTCCTCCTTCAGCTCGGGGCACCCCTTCATGGAGGCAACACCCGGAACGTCAGGGCAACGATCGATGTTGTCGGTCACACCGTCACCATCCCGATCCGGGCAGCCTTGCTTGTCGACGGGGCCGGCCAGGTCCGGACAGGCGTCCATCTTGTCGGCGATGCCATCCCCATCCCGGTCCGGACATCCGTCCAACTCCGCCAAGCCCTTATCGTTCGGGCATTGGTCCACCTTGTCGGGTATACCATCTCCATCGGTATCCGGCTCGGGATGCAAGGCCACGCTCACCCCATCCACATAGTAGTAGGCCCGCTGGTTGTCAGCACCCTCAAGGACCTTCTCGTGGTCCATTCCGGCTGAAGGGAAGGCACCGATGATCAGGAACTTCTCGGTACCGTCCGCAGTGAACGAACCGGAAACCTCGACCCAATTCTGTTTGTCGGCCAGCATCTTCGTCGTGCTCACCTGTGGCTTTTCGGTAACGAAATGGTTGTGCATGTAGGCCAGTTGTGTGGGGGAGCAATACCCACCGATGCCTGATACCGCCCGGTCGCTCTGACCGGCCAACTTCACCCGGAAGAGGATGTCGTATTGCTGACCCGCTACGAGCGGTGCGGTCAATTCGGTCTGGAGATACTCTGAATAGCGCACATAGGCGGGAACGAAAAGGTCCTGGTCTGGATCGATGTAGTGCTTCCAATTGACCCTTTGGTCGTCCTTGAAGGCGACGAATCCGGCATAGTGTTCGCCATCGAAGGCGCCGGAACTACCGAGGTCATTGTCCGGCACCCCCACATAACGGGCACCACTATTGAAAACATCCACGGTTCCCTTGTTCGCATTGGACCAGCCGGTGCAACGACCGAGCTGATCCCAAGTGGTCACGGTTCTGCCGAAGCTCTCGAACCCCGGGTTCGGCACCAGGTTGGGACCTTCCTGGGCAACTGCGAAGGAGATGGGGAGGATCATCCCCCAGATGGTAACGTAGCGCACGTTCATCGGATGTAAAGGATTTTGGCCTTTGACGTCGATGGACTCCAAAGGTCACCTCCTCCTGGGACCGAAGATGCATTCGTTCAGTCTTCCGGCACGATCTCCTTCAGGCTGATACCGTCCACGTAGTAATAAGCATATTGATTGTCGTATCCATCCACGCGTTTCTCGGTATCGAATCCGGCATATGGGAACGTCCCGATGATCAAGTAGGCCTCCCCACCGTCCGCGACAAATTCACCCTTCACTTCGATCCATTCATTCTTGGTATTCAGTATTTTATCTGAACATACTTGACATTTTTCTTGAAGGAACCTCCGATTCGTGAAATGCAGTGGCACGGGCGAACAATATGCCCCGACCCCGGAAACCGCTCTGTCACTATTGCCGGCCAGTGATACGTACATGGTGAATTCGTAGGTGTGCCCCTCGTCCAGCGCGATCTTGAGCTCGCATTGCAGGTACTCCGCATATACGTTCCAAGCCTCGGCGATGTCCTGTTGTCCCTCTTGGTAGGCATTGTAGGTACCATCGTCCTTCCAGGCGAAGAATCCGGCGTAGTGCTCCCCCTCCTTGGGCTCGATCTTTCCATAGTCATTGTCCGGAATGCCTACGCTCTTGGCCGGCGCGCTCCGATCGAACACCTCCGAGAGGCCGAGTGTTACGTTGTCCCAACCCTTCGCCACGCGCAGTTGGTCCCATGTCCTCACCCTGCCATCCAACCCCTCGAAACCACCATTGGGCACCAGTTCCATACCCACCTGAGCGTGAGCTGTGGACAGGATGAGCATGGCTGGCAGGATGAGCAATGAACGCATGGAATGACGGATGTGAGGTCGGATGGACGCCTGGCCGAAGTTAGGTATGTCACTTCACGGCGCGGTCCTTCAGTTTGTCATGGAAGACCTTCCGGAACTTCTCGACCTTCGGCCTGACCACCAAGGTGCAATAGGGTTTGTTCCCGTTCAGTTGGTAGTAGTCCTGGTGGTAACCCTCGGCCGGGTAGAACGCATGGAACGGGGCGATCTCGGTAACGATGGGGGCGTCAAAAGCTCCGGCGGTGTTCAATTCGGCCTTGAAGCGTTCGGCTTGCTGGCGCTGCCGGTCCGAATGGTAAAAAATGACCGACCGGTACTGTGTGCCTTGGTCAGCCCCCTGTCTGTTCAAGGTGGTCGGGTCATGGGTCTGCCAGAAGACCTCCAGAAGTTCAGCAAAACCGATCGTATCCGGGTCGTACACGATCTGGGCCACTTCAGCATGACCGGTGCTTCCAGAACAGACCTCCTCGTAGGTCGGGGACTCCACAGTACCGCCGCTGTAGCCCGAAGTGACCGACCGCACGCCCCTCAACTCCGAGAAGATCGCCTCCACGCACCAGAAACATCCGGCACCGAACGTTGCGGTATCAAGCTTCTCCTCTCCCCTGGTCGCGGGTCGTTGCTCCATGGTGGTGCTGGATCGTGTATCAGGTACGTTGGTGTTCCCACAGGCCAGCAAAGCAAGCAGGCCGAAGGGGAGTATGTATTCCGTGTTAGGCATGGTCCCTGTCCGGATGACAAAGGAAAGCAACCCGGTCATCTCCTCTTCGCAGGATCCGTGCCAAGCAGCCGACCCCGGCCGCTCGTGAGCCGGAGAAGCTCCCTGCCGATGCGCTCCACGATGCCCACCACCAGCGCGTTGCCCATGAAGAATGCGCGCCAAGCATCAGATGCCCCTTCGGTGTGTCCATCCGGGAACATGTTCAGGCGTTCAAGCTCGACAGGTGTGAGACGACGCAATCTGCCGCTATCGCCCCGGACCACATGTTTGAAACGGGACGGTGCCCGCCCCCCTTCGCCGGTCACGATGGTGCGCGCCGGCCTGTCCTTCGGATCGGGAAAGACCATCGCACCCTCCGCATAGTGATAGATGAATTCGTTCCCCCTGCCCTTGCGTGGCTCCTTCTTTGCGCCCTTGAGGTATCTCCAACGCGCGATCGCTGCCCGTTCCAGGAAGAAATCCTTCGGGACCTCGGCATCCGGCTGCAGAAGGTCGCCAAGCAGAAGGCGCTTCCCCCGATGGACCGGCTTGACCTTCTGGGTGAATACGCGACCATCGATCATGGTGCCCGCCGAGAGGAAGGGACTTCGTCCACCTACCCGATTGAACTCCTTGGAGAGCCGCACGAGATCCGTGTCCAGTTCGATCCTGTTCGAGGTATCGGGGACCAACTCGAAAGGGAACGCCCGGCCGACGGCCCCTATCCCAAGTGAGGTTGCCGCCCCCTTTGCAGCAGCGAACAGCGCGTACTCCGGGGTCGAGCGATGATAGCCCATGATGAAGACCCGCCGCCGACGCTGGGGCATGCCATAATCAGCGGCATTGATCACGCGCCACTCGACCGCGTAGCCCAGGTCGCGCAATGATGCCAGCATCACGGCCAGGTCCCTTCCTCGTTGCGTGGCGGGCGAACCCAGCAACCGGTCGACGTTCTCCAGGAGCAGGTATCCAGGCCGTGTTCCTGCATCACGGAGGATGCGGTGGATCTGCCACCACAACACTCCTTTCTTACCCAGCATACCCTTTGAGTTGGCCAGCGTGCTCGCCACGGAGTAGTCCTGGCAGGGAAAGCCCGCGACCAAAAGGTCGTACGGAGGCAGGTCCCGTGCGGATAGATCACTGATATCGATGTTCAGGTGCCCCTCCGCGCCGAAGCGGGCCACGTAGACCTCGGAAGCCAATTGCCTGCGGCGGCCGGGTTCCCACTGATCACTGAGAACGACCTCGAAGCCGGCGTCCGGAACCTTGCTGCCGGCACGATCAAGTCCGATCCGGAAGCCGCCGACACCGGCGAACAGTTCCACGACACGGATCGCACGGTAGGGTTCCTGCTTGCGGATGCTCCTGGCCATTCCGGGGCCAAATATCGATCCTCTGCGGATGCCACCGGCATGGACCACGTCGATCCCGGCCACCGACCCTTGATCCTCGCATGGGGCTATCGGGTCCGAAAAAAGCCCCGGCGATGGATCACCAGGGCTTGGACCGGTCGGGGTGAGTGGATTCGAACCACCGGCCTCTACGTCCCGAACGTAGCGCTCTAACCGGGCTGAGCTACACCCCGAAAGGATGCCCGCTTCTCACGGCGGGCGGCAAAGATAGCAGGAGTTCGTCGCGGAGCTAGGCGTCGAACTTGTATCCGATGCCCTTCACCGTGCGGATCCGGTCCTCCCCGATCTTCTCCCTCAACTTGCGGATGTGCACGTCAATGGTCCGATCGCCCACATAGAGTTCATTGCCCCAGATGTGCGAATAGATCTCGTCGCGCTTGTACACCTTGCCCGGTTTGCTCATCAGCAACACCAGGAGCTCGAACTCCTTTTTGGGCAATTGGAGCTCCTCATCGCCCCTGTAGACCAGCACTTTCTCCAGGTCCACGCGAATGCCGTTCGCCTCCAGGACCTGGCCATCACCGCGATCGCCGGAGGTCCTCTTCATCAATGCCTTCACCTTGCTGACGAACACCTTGGGGCGCACAGGCTTGGTGATGTAGTCGTCCGCGCCGGCATCGAACCCTGCGATCTGCGAATAGTCCTCTCCCCGCGCGGTGAGGAATGTGATCAAGGTCTGCTTGAACTCCGGTTGGGCACGAAGTTGATTGCACACCTCCACACCATCCATGCCCGGCATCATGATATCAAGTACGATCAGGTCCGGCCGCTCGGACTTTGCGACCTTCAACGCGTCCCTGCCGTTCTGCGCGGTGGATACACGATATCCCTCGCGCTCGAGGTTGTATCTGAGCAGTTCGAGGATATCCGCCTCGTCATCGACCAAAAGCACCTTCGGGGCGGTGTTCACTCCCATGTTGTCATCCATACGGTCCGCTGCAAATGAAGAGAGGTGTGCTTTGCCCTGCGTTAATGTCCCGTCAAAATTAGGTTAAGGTGGCCGGTGGAACGGGCGTATGTCGGAGAACTCCCCGACCTATATTCGCAACCCCGAAGGTGGTTCCCGGAACAATGCGCCTTCGCAAGCGGGAGTAGCTCAGTTGGTAGAGCATCAGCTTCCCAAGCTGAGGGTCGCGGGTTCGAGTCCCGTTTCCCGCTCGAAAGCCCCGGCCATCCGGGGCTTTCCCATTTCCGCCGTTGCCTGACCGCCCTGGCATCATCGCTCCACTTTCCCTACCGTTCCATGAACTTCCCCCCATTGGAGGCATCCCTGGCGGCACTCAACACGTCTTAGGAACAAGGGACCACCAGAACATGTCCAGGACCTACAAGATCGCCCTCATCCTCAAGAGCAGGAACAGCCTCCCCATCTATCGCGATCTGAGCCACCTCAGCGACCGCGAATTGGATGAGCAGGTAGCGGCCATGCTCCGGAGGATGCGGGATAACGAAAGCAAGGTGATCGCCCGTATGGCGCTTCGTCGGCCCACGTTCGGCATGAATTGAGGACGAGCGGACCGTTCCGATCATCGTCACCCAGCGAGCGGGGTAGCCCCTTTATATTTGTCCTCGGCAGGTCCATTGGACCTGTCGCATTGAACACGCAACCATGTCCGAGCATTTCGACGGTCATTTTCCTGAGGAGGCGGAGCAGAACGAGATCGGTGGACCTGTGCTCCTTGCGCTCATCGTACTTACGATGAGCGTGCTGATCATCTGGGCGGCCAGCTGAGCGGCATCGGATTCACCGCTCCAGATATTGGTCCCTGCGGACCAACAGGAACCAGTTCTCACCGAGTTCCTGAAAGCCGTGTTCGAAACAGAATACGTAGGTGTTGCCCACCTTGGTGGTGTGCGTGTGCGTATGGTACATGAAGTTGTATCCACGTTCGACGAGCTTCTCCCGGTGGACCTTGCGCGTACCGGCGTCCCCACTATTCAACTCGCTGAGGATACGGCGGTTGCGCTTCAGTATGTTCACCACGTTCCGAACGAAGTTGATAGGCGCATTGTTGGCGTGGTAATGGTACAGGTTCCGACAAGCATCGGAACAGAACCGCTTATCGGTCCTTCCCACCAGGCGTTCGCCACACTGCAAGCAGGCCCGCTCCTCCAACTTCGCCATGGTCCTAAAATAATCCTCCGGCGATCTCCATTCACAACTCCCAGGAGAGGCCATTCCTGAAAACCGTGCCCTTGAAGAGCGCCACCGCCCGACCATCCGCATCGGTGATCCGCACATGATAAGTGGCAAAACGCTTTCCCTTGTTCACCTCTTCCGCGGTCGCCATCAGCACATCGTTCACATTCACAGGGCGTGTATGGGTGATGGAGGTCTCGATGCTTACGGCCTGGGTGCCATGTGAGTTGGCAGCGAAGGCCAGTGCGCTGTCGGCCAATGCATAGCAGATTCCCCCGTGAGCAATGCCAAAGCCGTTCAACATCTCTTCCCGGACCCGCATGCGCAGTGAACAAGCGCCTGGTCCCACTCGCAGTCGTTCGATCCCCAGCCATCGACTGAAAGGATCGTGCGAATACATGCGCTCCACCACCTTCTCGGCCAGCTGCTGCGCTTCCATGCCTCCAAGGTAGGTGACCGAGGGTCGTGGTCGCTTGGGGTGGGCCGCTTTCAAAGGAAAATGCAAATTCGCGACCTTTCCCGAACTCCCATGGACATATACCTCATCGACGCCGTTCGGACCCCGATCGGCGCATTTGCCGGTAGCCTGGCGCCTGTCCGTGCCGACGACCTCGCCGCTCATGTGATCGCCGGCATACTGGAAAGGCATCCGGGCCTAGACCCCACGGCCATCGATGATGTGATCATGGGGTGCGCGAACCAGGCAGGCGAGGACAACCGCAATGTGTCCCGTATGGCCCTTCTCCTCGCGGGGCTACCTTCTACCGTACCTGGCGAGACCGTCAATCGCCTTTGTGCCTCAGGCATGAGCGCTGTTGTCCAAGCCGGTCGTGCGATCGTGGCAGGACATGGCGACCTGTTCATTGCCGGAGGTGTTGAGCACATGACAAGAGGGCCATGGGTGATGAGCAAGACGAGCACTCCCTACGGTCGTGATGCACAGCTGTACGACAGCAGCTTCGGATGGCGGTTCGTGAATCCGCGTCTACATGATCGCTACGGCACGGACGGTATGGGAGAAACGGCCGAGAACCTCATGGAGGAGCGCACCATATCCCGAGAGGACCAGGATCGTTTCGCACTGTGGAGCCAACAAAAGGCCGATGCCGCCAGGAAGAACGGAAGATTGGCACGCGAGATCCTGCCGGTCGCCATCCCCCAGCGCAAAGGACCTGCCCTGCTCTTCGAGCATGACGAGTTCATCAAACCGGCCACGACCATGGACGTACTGGCCGGTCTGCGTCCGGCATTCCGGAAGAACGGCACCGTGACGGCCGGTAATTCGAGCGGGCTCAATGACGGCGCTGCGGCCTTGCTCATCGGCAGTGACAAAGCCGTGCGGCGTTACGACCTCGAACCGTTGGCACGTATCGTGAGCAGCGCGGTGGTCGGGGTGGAGCCGCGCATCATGGGCATCGGACCTGTTCCCGCGACACGAAAGGCCTTGGAGCGGGCCGGGATGGCGCTGGAGAACATGGACATCATCGAATTGAACGAAGCATTCGCCGCACAGGCCCTGAGCTGCACACGGACCCTCGGACTTGCCGATGACGACCCCCGTATCAACCTCAATGGTGGAGCGATCGCCCTGGGGCACCCCTTGGGCATGAGCGGTGCGCGGTTGCTCCAGACCGCCGCCATCGAACTTCAGGACCGACGCGCACGCTACGCGCTGTGTACCATGTGCGTCGGCGTGGGCCAGGGCTATGCCGCGATCTTGGAGCGCGTTTGAACAGAACCCGATCCATGCGACCTAACTTCACCTTCTCGTTCTCCATGCCGGACCGGCCATCACTCCTTGAACGAACACGCCTGTGGATCGCGTGCCTGCTGGCCGCAGGGTCGATCCCTGGTCTTCTTTCCGCCCAGCAGGGAGCGGCCCGCATCAAGGTGGAGGCGGATCGGACCACGCGACCGGACGAGGTGCATCAGGTCATCGCGATGATCCGTGGAGATGCCACTTCGATCGTCGGCCTCCGTGTGCCGGTCGAGGCCCGTGTGCTCGGAGGTGTACCGCAAAAGGGTATGGATTGGAGCCTGGTGACGTGGGACCGTGAAAAAATGGAAAGGTCCAAGCAATTGCTGCCCAAGATGATCTACGGGATCGGACCGGTCTGTGTGGAGACCATCTTCAAATTCCAAGGCAAGTGCTATTTGCTCGGGTCCAAGGTGCTCCCCGACCAAATGATGGCCCAGCTGATCGTTCAGGAATTCGACCCACACAGTCTGGTGACCAAGGGCGGGAGGGAATTGGTCCAGGTGCCCTTGGAGCGTTTCGGTGGGGCGACCAGACCCATGCCCGGCGCGGCCATCGGCTTCAATGCCACGCTCTCGGCCGATAGCAGCCAACTCTGCCTATCAACGGATCCGGAGAACACCTCGCGACCCGGCGCCACCTACGTTTCACTGGTCTTCCACAAGGACCTGCAACTCCATTGGTCCAATGTACTGGCGTTCGACCAGGAACCGGCGGGTGCAGAACTGTTGCAGGACCTCTTTGATAGCGAGGCCGTTCATTGGTTCCTGTTCAGAACGATGGCGACCAAGAATCCGAAGGATACCGGATCTCCCGCCATCGGTATCAAGCTCGTGCGCATGGACAGCTCCGGGCAAAAGATGAAGGACGTTGAGCTACCCGGCTCCGCTTATGTCCAGGATGCCAGGATGGTTTTGCGCCCGGATGGCAAATTGCTGTTCGGTGGGGTCTGGGCCGAAAGGAAGATGCGCAATGACCGATCCAAAGGAATGTTCGTCAGCTCCATGAACACCGGGGACCTGGAGTGGGGTGCCATGAAAATGGTCGAGTTCGAGAAGAAGGTGATCGAGGGGCACGAAGAACTTCAGCGGGACATGGTCGTCGAGGACCTCCTCGTGATGGCGGACGGCGGCTTGGCCCTGCTCACGGATGAGCACAAGCTACGGACCACGCAGAGCAGCAATTTCGCCAACAAGATGGTCACGAGGGAGAGCTACATCTCCGGGGACCTGCATATCCTTCGCACGAACCGGTCCGGCGATAAGACGTGGTACACCGTGATACCCCGTGGCCTCAGCCTGGACTCCCCCCACGCGGGTGAGCCCTTCGCGTTGGCCTTTGGGGACCAGCTTTTCGTAATGATGAACGACGCGGCGGGCAACGAAGAACTTCGCAAGCACAAGGAACCGATCCCTGTCATCGAAAAGGGAGGCGAAGCCATGGTCTTCGATTTCAAAGAGGACGGGTCCGGCCGCGGCAAAGTGGCCTTGGACGAGCGGGGCCAGGGCTATTTCCTACCAGGGGACCGATGGATCCTCGGACCTGGTGAGATCGGGCTGCTCGGTTCTCGCGATCTGGGCGGCAAGGAGACATTTCCCGTCCGCGTGTTCATCGAGAGCGGCCGCTGATCTACGACCCACCCCACGCACCCACCATGATCGAGACCGAACGCATCAATAGCCACATCGCCGAACAGGACGAATGGAAACGGCGTCTGATGGTACGCCTACGCCAGCTGATCCACCAGGTGGATCCCGGCATTGAGGAGACCTGGCGGTGGAACGGCCCGCACTTCGACAGGAACGGCATCATGCTGGGTATGTCGGCGCACAAGACCTGCGTGAGCATCTGGTTCCATAAGGGGGCGCTGCTCAAAGATCCCAGGCGGCTGTTCGAACCCCTGGAAAAGGACGAGGCGAAAGGGATGCGCGTGTACAAACTGAAGGAAAGCGACGCGATCGACGAGAAAGCCTTCACCGAGCTCGTAAAGCAAGCTGTCAAGCTGAACGAGGACGGTGTGAAACTTTCCGAGGCCAAGCCAGCGCGGAAGACCCTCGTGGTCCCACCAGAACTGGAGAGCGTGCTGAAAAAGGACCAGCACGCCATGACCAATTGGGAGGGTTTCAGCTATTCCAAGAAGAAGGATTACATCGAATGGGTCACGGACGCCAAGCGGGAGGAGACACGCAAACGAAGGATCGCCCAGGCATTCCAACTGATCCGGGACGGTCTGGCCCTGAACGAACGCTACGAAAAGCAGTAGCGACCCGCACCGTTATGAAAAGGCCGCCCTCGGGCGGCCTTTACGTTCCATTGCGCGGAATGTACTACTCGCCCTTCTTCTGATGGCGGGCGTAGCGCTTCTTGAACTTGTCCACCCGACCCGCGGTGTCCACCAACATCATCTTGCCGGTGTAGAAGGGGTGTGATGTATGGCTGATATCCAGCTTGACGAGCGGATATTCGGTACCATCCTCCCATTTGATGGTCTCCTTGGTCGCAGCGCAGCTGCGTCCGATGAACATGTAGTCATTGGACATGTCCTTGAAAACCACCAGACGGTAGTTCTCGGGATGGATGCCTTGTTTCATGGCCTTCTTCGTTTCGACCGGGCACGAGGCCCGGGTCTTGGGGGCGCAAATTTAACGCGACTTCCGGATCCAGCAAAGTCCAGGACCGTGCAATGATCCTCCAGCAAGGCCGTATTGAAGCGGACGAGCCATCTTTGCAGCCCTTGGTCCAGATCAAGCATACCCTGCCGTTCCTTGTATTCGCCATCCTTTCCAGCGGCTGCAGGAAGGAGTTGCAGTTCACCGAGGACCGGGTGGAATTGGACTTCAGCCAGGATACCGTGGCTTTCGACACGGTGTTCACCACGTTGTCCACCTCGGTGACCAAACGCTTCACCGTGCGCAACCCCAACGACCAGGCGGTAAAGGTGCACGTGGAACTGCAAGGTGGCGCCCCCTCCCCTTTTCGCATCAACGTGGACGGGGGCAGCGGAACCTCGTTCGACGACTTGGAGATCTACGGGAAGGACAGCGTCTTCGTCTTCGTGGAGGTGCTGCCGGGCGCCGGGAACGTGAACACCCCCTTCGTCGTGGAGGACCACATCCTCTTCAATACCAATGGCAACGAGCAGAGCGTGCTGCTGACCGCCTGGGGGCAGGACGCCGTTCACTACCAACCGGACGAATACGTCAATGGCTATCCGCCGTTCACCTATATCGCCGGCGGCTATGACCAGAACGGCAATCAGATCTGTGAAACGGTGCATTGGACGAACGAGAAGCCGATCCTGCTATACGGCTACGGCGTCGTTGATTCCTGCTGCCAATTGATCATCGACCCGGGCACACGGATCCATGTGCATGGCGGGGGCGGATTGTGGGTGTACAAGTACGGCCAGGTCATCGCCGAAGGCACCCAGGAGGAGCACATCACCTTCCAGAGCGACCGGCTGGAACCGGCCTATGCGGACCTGCCCGGTCAATGGGACCGCATCTGGATCAACGAAGGGAGCACCGGGATGGACCAGCGTTTCGACCATGTGGACATCAAGAACGCCCTGATCGGGATCCAGTGCGAGACGTTCCCATTGGACCCGGCGGCACCGACGAGCGATGCGGTCCTGCAGTTGAACAATGTGAGCATCCGGAATTGCTCCGCGGCCGGCATCCTGAGCCACAACTACAGGATCACAAGCACGAACCTCCTGGTGGCCGATTGTGGCCAATACTGCGTGGCGCTGACCGGTGGGGGCCAGTACCATTTCGACCATGCCACCATCGCGAACTATTGGTCGTATGATGTCCGACAGACCCCTGCCTTCGCCGTTACGAACGCCTATGACGATATCACAGGTGCCACCCAGGTCCGGGAGATCCTTACGAGCACGTTCACGAACAACATCATCTATGGGGGCAATACGAACGAATTCCAATTGGAACTTGATAATGGCGCACCCACGGACCTCACCTTCGATCACCTGCTGGTCCGCACGAACGAGCCCACGAACGACAACACCCTTTTCCCGGACCAGGGGAGCATCTACCGCAATCAGGACCCGGCCTTCGTGGCCGCCGGGGAAGGCGACCTTCATTTGAAGGAGAACTCCGCGGCGCGGAACAAGGCCACGGCTCCCTCCGTGGATGCCATTTTCGACCTGGACGGTGTGGACCGCACGATCGACGGGGAGTACGATCTCGGCTGCTACGATTACGCGCCCTGAAGGCCTTTCAGGAAAGCCAGGGTATCCACCCCGTCCGCATAGCTCTCCGGGCCCGGATATTGGGCCCTGCCGAACGGCACGTGGCCATGCCCAACACGACATTGGACGCTGGCGGTCAAAGCAACGAGCGTCTCCTCGACCTCCTTGGCATCGCGGTATCGCTCGTAGTAGACCGAACCCACCGGGCTGGTCAGCGCCTTTTCCTCCTTGAGCAGCAGAAAACCGTTCTCAAGAAAGGCCTGACCCTCGAGCAGCCAAAGTGCGCGATGATAGTCGTAGTTGTTCGCGTACTTGGCGTGGTGGATGATGGCGTTCCATGGATAGATGGCCTTGAAGAAACGGTCCAGGTCGAGATCGTGGGGCACGAAGATCTTGGACACGTTCCGGCACCCCAGTCCGAAATAGCGGAATATGTCCTCGCCCAGAGCGGCCAATTCCGCATCCGTTTCGGTCCCATCGAGCAAGGCTACACTGACCCGGTTCCGGCGTACGATGCGCGGAACATCAGCGAAATAATGATGGAAGTACCGGGCCGTGTTGTCACTGCCCGTGGCGATCAGCGCATCCACCCGGCCCAACTTGTCCTGCACGATCGCCACGCGTTCCGTCAACTCCGGCAAGAACGCCACGGCCATCCGCAGAAGGGCCGGGGTCAGCCCGGCATCCTGGGCCGAGCACTTCACGCGCGCCCTATGGCCACTGAGCAATACGCACAGCAGGTCGTGGAACCCGACGAAGGGCACATTCCCCGCCATGACCACGCCGACCAAGCGGCTGACCGCCGGCCCTTCGGCAAGCGTCGGATAGGCCTGTAGCCAGCGGTCCACCCGGTCCGCGGCGAGCATTTCCGACAGACCACCCAGGGCATGACGCACCTCCTCTTCCACGAACCAACCGTTCAAGGTGTGTGCATTCCGGACCACGCGATCGAACTGGGCATACTCCTCCTCCACCAGGCCGCACGCATGGCCCGGCCATGCGTGCCCTTCGGCCAGGAGGCCACAGACATGTCCTGCCCGGACCACCGCTCCCCTGGACCTGACCAGTTCATCCGAACGCGCAGCGTCGGATCCCTTCTCTGCTTCCATCACCGACTATCTTTGCGGCCGCTGGAACGACGCGCAAAAGTAGACCCTTACGCATGGCGATCATCATCACCGACGAGTGCATCAATTGCGGTGCCTGTGAGCCCGAATGCCCGAACAACGCGATCTATGAGGGCGGCATGGAGTGGCGCTTGAGCGATGGCACCAGCCTTCATGGCCAGCAGACCACACCCACCGGCCATGCCTACGACGCGGACGCCACCCAATCCCCGGTGGCGATGGACGTGTACTACATCGTGCCGGACAAATGCACCGAATGCACGGGGTTCCATGATGAACCCCAATGTGCGGCGGTATGCCCCGTCGACTGTTGCGTGGACGACCCCGGCCACCGCGAGTCCAAGGAGCAGTTGATGGCGAAGAAGGAGTTCATGCATCTGTAGTTTGCTCATCAGGGGTCCCAAGCCCCGGTCCCGGTACTTTCTACCTCCTTGCGACGTTCTGTTCCCATGCGTTTCCTGGTCCTGCTCGCGGTAGGTGTCCCCGTATGCGTATCAGCGCAGGGACAACCGGGTGGGGATGACGGCGTGGCGCGATGTGCGGCCGAATTGAAAGCATTGTCCATGGCAGGCACGGACGTCGCCCGGGACAGCATCAACATGCTGCTGAAGACCACAATGCGCACGGTGCTCGATCAGGAGCAGGCCATGGAGGTCCCCTTCACGGACGTGCCGATGGGGATCGTGGAGCCACCGGACAAGGCTTTCCGCTTGTTCACATGGAACGTTCCCAGGGAGGACGGCAGCCATCGCTTCGAGGGATTCCTCCTCCTGGACCGACGGAAGGGTCCCTTGCTGATCGAATTGACCGATCGGACCAAAGCGATCGGTCCTCCAGAGAACGTGGAGTTGGAGCCGGACCACTGGTACGGTGCGATCTACTATGGCGTTGTACCGCAGAAGCGTGGGGGGAAGACCTACTACACACTGCTCGGCTGGAAGGGCTACAGCAAGGTCGAGACGCGAAAGGTGATCGACGTTCTGCGCTTCCGTGGGGACGCGCCCCGCTTCGGCGCGCCCCTGTTCGATGAGGGTGGGGTGAAAAAGCAGAGACGGGTGTTCGCCTATTCGTTCCAGGCCAGCATGAGCCTGCGCTATGACCCCAACACGCAGAGGATCGTGTTCGACCACCTGAGCCCTGTGCGTGCCGACATGGAGGGTCAACCGTCATTCTACGGTCCGGACCTGAGCTATGACGCCTACTTCTGGGACAAGGGGACCTGGACGTATCAGCGCGATGTGGATGCCAGGGGGAACGAGGGTGAAAAACGTCCCTGGAACGCGCCGCCAAAAGGCGGGCGCCAGCGTTAACGGCCTGCGATACCGTCACCAAGGGTCCTAACTTTGGCGGCCGCAAGAAGTCCTCAACCCATGCAAGTCGCCACGAAGAAGAAGGTCCACAACTACAGCGCAGGTCCCTGCATCCTGCCCCAGGAAGTGTTCGAACAGGCCGCCCAGGGCGTGCTCGACCTGGACGGGTCAGGCCTTTCGATCCTGGAGATCAGCCACCGCAGCAAGCCATTCGAAGCGGTTATGGACAAAGCCCAGGCCTTGGTGCGGGAACTGCTCGGTGTGCCGGAAGGATACTCTGTTCTCTTTCTGCAGGGTGGTGCGAGCCTCGCCTTCCACATTACCGCGCTCAATTTCCTGCGGCCCAGCGGCAAGGCGGCGTATGCGAACACAGGTGAATGGGCGGGGCGCGCCATAAAGGATGCGCAGCTCGAAGGCACCGTGGAAGTGGTGGCCAGCAGCGAGGACAAGAATTTCAGCTACATCCCGAAGGGGTTCACCATCCCATCCGACGCGGACTACTTCCACTTCACCAGCAACAACACCATTTTCGGCACCCAGTTCAAGGCGTTCCCGGAAAGCCCCGTGCCGCTGGTATGCGACATGAGCAGCGACATCTTCAGCAGGCCGGTGAACGTGGCGGATTTCGCGATGATCTATGCCGGTGCACAGAAGAACATGGGGCCCGCCGGCACCACGGTCTACATCGTGCGCAACGACGCATTGGGGCGGTCCGGCCGGAAGCTGAGCAAGATCCTCGACCTGAAGAACCACGCGGACAAAGGCAGCATGTACAACACGCCACCGGTCTTCGCGGTGTACGTGAGCATGCTGACGCTTGATTGGATGAAGCGGATGGGCGGTGTGGCGGAGATGGAGAAGCGCAACAACGCCAAAGCGGAACTGCTCTATGGCGCGGTCGACCGCCTGCCGCTGTTCAGGGGTACCACGGCTGCGGAGGACCGCTCACCGATGAACGCCACGTTCGTTCTGACGGACAGCACTCTGGAACCTTCCTTCGACGCCATGTGGAAGGAGGCCGGGATCAACGGCCTGCGCGGGCATCGGAGCGTGGGCGGTTATCGGGCCAGCATGTACAACGCCCTTCCCATCGAAAGCGTCCAGGTGCTCGTGAACGTGATGGAGGAATTCGCCAAAAAGCACGGTTGATCATGCGGATCCACGCCAACGACGGTATCTCGGCCAACGGCAAGGCCAGCCTGGAGAATGCCGGTTTCATTGTTTCGACGAACAGTGTTCCACAGGAAGGATTGATCACTTTCCTGACCAAGGAGAACGTGGATGTCCTATTGGTCCGCAGCGCCACCAAAGTGCCCAAGGAATTGATCGATGCCTGCCCGAACGTGCGTCTGATCGGCCGTGGCGGGGTGGGTTTGGACAACATCGACGTGGCCCATGCCAAGAGCAGGGGGATCCCCGTGATCAACACACCGGGAGCCTCATCGATCTCCGTGGCGGAAATGGTCCTGGCCCACCTGAGCGGACTGATGCGCGGCCTGCACCAGAGCAATCGCCTGATGCCCACGAACGGTGCTACTGGGTTCAAGGACCTCAAGAAGCGCTTCGGAAAGGGGCGCGAGCTACGTGGCAGTACGCTGGGGATCATCGGATTTGGGCGCATCGGTCAATGGACCGCGCGCTATGCGCTTGGATGCGGCATGGAAGTGATCTATGCGGACCACAGCTGCGCCATCGATTCCATCGAAATGCCGTTGGGTGGCTCCACGGTTACCGCGTCTGTCGAGCGGGTAGCAGTGGACGAACTCCTCGCACGTGCTGACGCCATCAGTTTGCATGTTCCGAAGCAGCCCGACGGAGCACCCGTGCTCGGTAGGGCCGAGTTGGCCAAGGTCAAGCCAGGTGCCTTCATCATCAATACAGCCCGCGGTGGCAGTGTGGACGAGGATGCCCTGCTTGCCGCTCTCGCGGCTGGCCGTATCGCCGGAGCCGCATTGGACGTGTTCGTGGGCGAGCCCGAACCCCGCACCGATGTACTGGCCGCGGAGGGTCTGTCCCTCAGTCCGCATATCGGAGCGGCCACGGTCGAGGCCCAGGCACGCATCGGCGACGAATTGGCCGAGCAGATCATCGCCTGGAGCAAGGCCAGCGTCTCCCAGGGATGATCACCATACGTCCGTTCCGGGCCTGGCGCCCTGCTCCCGACAAGGCGCACCTGGTCGGGTCCAGGAGCTTCGTGAGCTATACGGACGACCAGCTGCGGGAGAAGCTCGCCGGCAACCCCTACAGCTTCCTGCATGTGATCCACCCGGACCTTGATGCTCCTCCACCCATGGACCGCCATGAACGTTTCCATCGGGTCCGGATGCGTTTCAAAGCGTTCTGCGACGAAGGGACCCTGCTGCGCGATGAGGCGCCATGCATCTACCTCTACGAGCAATGGTCACGGGGAGAGATCTCAAGGGGGATCATCACCGCCATAAGCATCGCGGACTACCGCGAAGGGCGGGTGAAGGTGCATGAGCAGACCCTGACCGCTCGTGAAGAGCTTTTCGCGGAATATCTGGAGGCCACGGCCATCAATGCGGAACCCGTGCTCCTGGCCACCCCGGAAGGACATGCCTGGGAGGCACTGCTAGACCCCTGGTTGGCCGTGCGGCCCGACTTCGACTTCAGCACCACGGACCGCGTTCGGCACCGCTTGTGGGCGATCGCGGATGTGCGGGTCCGCGAAGACCTGCAGCGGGCATTTGCCGAGATACCCGCGATCTACATCGCCGATGGGCATCACCGCATGGCCAGCAGTGCGCGATTGGCAGGAGAGCATGGGACCACGGACGTGGATCCGGACGCCTGGTGCCTTGCTTTCATTGTGCCCAGGTCACACCTCCGCATCGTCAACTACGACAGGGCGGTCACCACGTTGAACGGTCTTGACGAGACCACTTTTCTGAAGGCACTGCAGGAGATCGGGCCTGTGGTGCCACTGCAGGCCCCCTGGTCGTCCCCTGGCCACGTTGCCGTTCGGACGGAGAGCGGCTGGCACCAGCTGGACCTTACCGAGGCACGACCCGAAGCCGACCCGGCGGGCGACCTGGACGCCGCAGTGCTCAGTGATCGTGTGCTGGGGCCGGTCCTGGGCATCACCGATCTGCGCACCGACCCGCGTGTGCTGTTCGTGCCGGGGACCCATGGGGTCGGCGAACTGGAAAGATCGGTCGACAGCGGCACGGCCAAGGCAGCTTTCCACCTCCATCCGGTGAGCTTCTCCGACCTCAAGGCGGTATCGGACAGCGGAGGCAGCATGCCTCCAAAAAGCACCTACATCGAGCCCAAATTGCGCAGCGGACTCACCATCTACTCGCTCGAGGACGTCTGATCCCTCCACCACGCGGGGGCATCTACCTTTGCCATCCATGGACCGCGAAGCGTTGGCGCAGCGGTATGCTGCGGTGAAGGCGGGCATTCCCGACGGGGTGCTTCTGGTGGCCGTGAGCAAGTTGCGGAGCGCGGAGGAGGTCCAGGCACTCTACGACCTTGGGCATAGGGACTTCGGAGAGAACTACCCCCAGGAGCTTCGTGAAAAGCAAGCGGTGCTGCCAGAGGATATCCGCTGGCACTTCATCGGACACCTGCAGCGGAACAAGGTGAAGTATCTGGCACCTTTCGTTCATCTGATCCATGGTGTGGACAGCGAGAAAGCGCTGGACGAGATCGACAAGAGGGCCGCCCAGAACGATCGGACCATCGACGCATTGCTGCAGGTCCATATTGCTCGCGAGGAGACCAAACATGGGCTTTCCGACCGGGAATTGAACGACCTAATGGCCGCATGGACCGAAACCCGCTGGCCCAACGTGCGGGTGCGAGGACTGATGGGCATGGCAAGCCTGACCAAGGACGGATCCGTCATCAGGAACGAGTTCGACGGTCTCGCCGGGCGCTTTTCGGACCTCCAGGAACGGATGGCCTTTGGCGGAGAAGTTTTCGACATCCTTTCGATGGGGATGAGCGGCGACATGGACCTTGCGATCGCCGCGGGCTCGAACCTGGTGCGCATCGGTACGGCCATTTTCGGTGAACGGCCCGGATAGGTTTTCAACCACCGCATCCGATCACAGGCAACCCATACCCCGGTCCACGTCTTTGGGATGTAGCTTCCCTAATCGAATCCGACCCCATGATCAGGACCCTTACCCTCCTTTCCCTGTCCTGTCTTCTTGTGGCTCCGCTCTCCGCCCAACGTACCATGGAAGTGGGCGTATCCTCGGGAGTGACGCACTACTACGGCGACCTCGGCAACGTGGACGGCCCCGTGCAGTGGAACAGCATGCGACCCGGCATGGCCATCACCGTGCGGGACTTCCTGAACAACAAGAAGCGCTATGTGACACGGGCGCTCAACGTCGAGGGGCGGTTCAGTTGGCATCGGATCGGCTACAACGAAGTGGACCCGGTCATGGACATGGAAGGTCTGGAACTCAAGCACTGGAAGCGTGGTCTGAACTTTCGGAACGATCTCTTCGGCCTGAGCACCCATTTGGTGCTCAATGCTTACCGGGAACCGTACCAACCTCTCTTCAAACAGAAGTTCTTCGCCTACTTCTACATCGGGGTGGGGCTGTTCTACGGCCGGCCGAAGGCCGATCTGTTCCATGGTGGACAGGACCTGGCGAACGCCTACTATTATTGGGAGGACGGCACCATCCGTGATGCCCCGCGGGGCACGCCGGATGCACACATCATCGAGCAGGATGGCACCTACGAGACGGACCTTTACAGCTGGGTGACGGAGGGCAGCACCGCCGGTGGAGAAGGTTCGACCCTGGAACGGACATCGCCCTGGCACATCGGCATACCGATGGGCATGGGACTGCGGTACATGGTCACCCGGAAGATCTCCGTCGGCATGGAATTCAGCTATTACGCTTTCTTCACAGACAAGCTCGATGACGTCAGCGACCGCTATGCCACCTATGATGAGATCGCCGAAACCTACCCCAGTGATCCGGAGCAGCAGATGATCGCCCGCTACGTCAGCGATCCAACCGGTTTCGGTTCGGACGGCACCACGGGCTATCGGACCAGCAAACGGGGCAATCCCGAACTGCCTGACGCCCTCAGCTACCTGAACCTGGAGATCAGCTACAAGTTCAAGCGCCGTCCTGGTCGTCGCAGCTTCGTGAGCCTCTGACACGATCCGGCTTTCATGTTCGGCGCATTCCGCCGATCTTGGGGGCATGATCGCATTGGGCCCGATCACCGATCCGACCTATATCCGTCCCGACCATCTCGGCCGGACCGATCGGGCGTTCCTTCGCCTCATTCGGGACGAGCGCGACCTCCCCTTCATCCACCTTTCGCTTCGCATCAGCCTCACCCTGGTGCCGCTCGGTGTCCTGTTGTACCTGCCTTTCGTGCAGGGATGGTGGTGGGCCCTGGGTGCAGTGGTCTATCAATATCTCAACAACGTGGTCTACAAGGGGCCGTTCGGTCTGATGCTGCATTGCACCAGCCATCGGAAACTGTTCCGCAAGGAATATGACCTCCTGAACCACTACATCCCCTGGGTGCTGGCACCGTTCTTCGGTCACTCGCCCGAGACCTATTACGCCCACCACATCGGCATGCACCATGCGGAGAACAATCTGGAGGACGACGACAGCACGACAATGCCCTATCAACGGGACTCGCTCCGCGGTTTCGCGCACTACTTCGGACGTTTCCTTTTCGCCGGGATCTATCATCTGGCCGCCTACTTCTTCATGAAGAAGCGGAAACGGCTGCTCTACCGCAGCGTTCGTGGCGAGCTGCTGTTCATCGCCTTCTGCACGGTGATGTGCCTGGTGGACTGGCCGGCGACCTTGGTGGTGTTCATCATTCCTTTCGTGCTCTTCCGCCTGGTGGCCATGATGGGCAATTGGGCGCAGCACGCGTTCCTGCACGAGGCGGACCCGGCGAACAGCTATTGGAACAGCATCACCTGCATCAACACGCCATACAATCACAAGTGCTGGAACGATGGCTACCATATCAGCCATCATATCCGGCCGGCGATGCACTGGACCGAGCATCCCACCTATTTCCAAAGGACCCTTGACGATTACGTTCGCCACGATGCGATCGTTTTCGACGGGATCCATTTCCTTCATGTGTTCCTCTATCTCATGCGGAAACGGTACGACCTTCTCGCCCGGCATTTCGTACAGCTTGGAACCTCGCAGCGAACAGAGGAGGAGGTGATACGGATGTTGCGCGACCGTACACGACCCCTGCCCTTTCCCGACCGTGGAAAGGTGATGCAGGCCGCCTGAAAGGGCGATACATTCGGACCATGGCCGAGAAGGTGAAAATGGACGAGGTGTACGCCCGCCTCTTGAGCGCCGACGACAGGGTGGTGCTGGATGCGCTGGCAACGGTACAAGCCCAGGGGGATGCGCGTGCCATTCGTCCGATGCTGCACGCGCTCGCGGGCGCTCCCGACCGCAACGTGGAGCAACGCATCGTGTCCATGTTGAACGAGATCAAAGTGCCCGAGGCCGTACCCGTCCTGGTCGAGGCCTTGGCAGAGCCCGCGTTGCGGAGCGTTCGTCGGACCATCCTCGCGGCCTTCTGGAGCGCCGGGCTGGATGTCCGCGACCATCTGGAATTGCTGATCGCCTGCGCAATAGAAGGCAATGCCGCGGAATGCCTGGAATGCCATACGGTGATCGCCAATCAGGAGTTCTGGCCGGAAAGGACCGCCCGCAATGCCATGAAGCTTGCTTCCGAAGCCGCGGAGGCGGAGGCAGATACGTATAAAGCCTCCCTGCTGCGCGATATCGGGGAAGAAATGGCGGTTCGGCTCGGGGCCTGAAAGCCGGCTTGTTCTTGTACACGGTACTTCGCAACTTTCCCGTTCCTACGACACAACGATGAGAACGATCACCGCACTGGCCATCCTCACACTTTGGATCCCCGCCACGTCCCAGGCGCAAACCCTATTGGCACAGGCCAAGCCTGCCGGATCCGACCTATGGGGTTACATCAATGAGAAAGGCGATCAGGTCATCCCGCCCGCGTTCAAGAGCTGCTTTCGATTCACGGAAAGCGGATATGCAGCGGTCAGTGATCCCGATACGAAGGAGGACTATTTCATCGACACCAAGGGGCAGCGGCTGAAAACGGAGGTATCCGGGTTCGAGCATATGAGCGGACTGGGAGGTGGTGATCAGCAGGGTTTCCACTTCGGTCTCGCAGCGGTGCGTGTCGGTAAGAAATGGGGCTTCATGGACATGACCGGCAAAATGGTCATCCCTGCGAAGTACGACAAGGTGGACGCGTTCGAGGGCCCGTTCACCATGGTCGGTGTAGGAAAACAACTGTTGATCCTGGGTACCGATGGCACGGAGACACCCATGAAGGATCCCAAAGTGGTGGATGTGCGCAGTTTCCATGAAGGCCTGGCGCCGTTCAAGACGAGCGACAAGATGATGGGCTTCATGGACGGTCAGCAGAAGGTCGTCATCCCCGCACAGTTCAAGTCGGTCGGCTATTTCAGCGACGGACTGGCCTGGGCCAAGAACGCGAGCGACGCCGTCGGCTACATCGACAAGAAGGGGGAATGGGTGATCCCGGCGAAGTACGACGCGGGTGGCGAGTTCGACGCGGAAAGCGGCCTGGCACGCGTGAAGAGCGGCGATGTCTGGATGTATGTGGACAGAACAGGCAAGGAACTGAAGGTCAGTGCCGATAGCTATGGCCAGTTCAGCGAAGGGCTATGTGATGGCAAGAAGGGCGGCATGGTCGGTTTCTTCGATCGGACAGGTCAATGGGTGATCGAGCCGAAGTTCGAAGCCGTACGTGACTTCAAGAACGGCATGGCGGCGGCCCGCCAGAGCGGCATGTGGGGCTTCATCGACAGGACGGGCAAATGGGTGATCGAACCGAAGTTCGAAGCGGTGAAGGACCTCGCACGCACCGCCAAGTGATCGGGCTCAGCGGATCCGATAGAGACACCAGCCGTCCGGTCGGCATTCCATACATTCCATTCCCTGCGCGGCCGCACGGCGGTAATTGATCCAAGGGGCAGTGCGGGACCACTGCTGCTCCAACACCACCGGCCTGACCACGAGCAGGGCGCCCGTGGTGAAACGGTCCTCCACCCCGTTCCATAGCTCGGTCACGGGAGTCCCCGGACAGAGGTCCCGGAGGGAGGCCCCCATCCCGTGCGTATAGACAGCGGGCGGATGCAAGGCGTTCACCCGGTCGGCGAGTTGCCGTTCCTTCCGCGCCTGTTGCATGAACGGGTGCATCGCGCGCGTGAACAACAGCAGTTGCGACAGCGCCAGGGTCCCGGCCACCAATACAGCCCCAGGACGCGCGCCCGCGAGCCGTTCCCAGGCACGAACAAAGGCCGGGGTGAAAAGCACCACCACAAAAGGCTGGGCCATCAGCAGCACGCGGTCGTTCTGGTAGGGCATGCCGCCGATGAACAGGAGATAGACCACCAGCAGGCCCAGCGCCAGCTTCGCGTGTGGCGGGCGGAGGTCCTCCCGGCGGAAGAGGAACAGTAGCAGCAATCCGACCGGCACGAACCCCGGATGGACGACCACTTTCAGCAGGTAGATGATGTTGGGCAGGGTATAGCGCAACAGGCCATCATCCGAACGGTGTGTCCGCAGAAGCAATGCCAAGGGTGACCAATCGCCGACCAGATGACGGAGGGGTGTGTTGTGCAGCCTGGGCCAGTTCATCCACGCCACAACACCCAGGGCGACCGCAAGGACGGCCAGTCCGAACAGCAGCCCCCTCGCCTTCCCGTTGCGGATACGCAGCAGCAGCACACCCACCATCAACGTGCCGAGCAGTGGCGCGACCGCGAACCGCACGGCCACGGCCAGCAGCGCGAACAACGCGGCCAGGACGAGCAATCTTCCGCGCTCTTCGACCAGCCAGCGCGCACTGAACACGAACGCGCCAAAGACCAACGCGATCGCCGGGACGTCGCTCATCACCGTCATGCTGTAGCGCAACAGGAAGGGCACCGTGCCGACCATCGTCAACACGAAGGCCGTGGTCATGCGCCGGTCGGGTCGGCCCCTCCTTGTCAAGTGCGTCATCAGCGCGACCAGGAGCAACAGGGAGAACGCGGAGACCAGGCGCAGCGCCAACAAGGTGTTCCCCAACAATTCGCCCAGCGCGGCCCCGGCGATCGGATAGCCATGTGGATGCTCGACCATCACCGGTCGTGCGCCGTGCCCCCCCATCCACGCCGCGTAGCCCTTGGCGATCAGGTGATAGTCGTGTGCATCCTGGCCGTTGAGACCTTGATAATCCTGCATGGCTGCCCAGATCCAGGCGAACGCCAGCGGTATGGCGCAGAGAAGGACCGTTCGCCACAAAGCGCTTTGGCGGAAGGGCATGCGGTGAAGGTAGGTGGAGGACCCTGACGAGGTTCCAACACCGGGAATGGTGTTTCGCTACATCGGATGCGCCACCGAGGGATCAGGTCAGGTGGTCGGACACCGCCTTCTGCACCCTTCCCTCGATATCGGTGGTGTCCGTGGGTTGAAAGGCCTGTCCGGTGATGGTCTCGTACAGCTCGATGTAGCGGTCGCTCACGCTCTGCACGAACGCGTCGTCCATTGCGGGCACCTGCTGGCCTTCCTTGCCCATAAAATCGTGGGCGATCAGCCATTCGCGCACGAACTCCTTGCTCAATTGCTTCTGCCGTTCGCCCCGCGCCTGTCTTTCGGCATAGCCTTCCAGATGGAAATAGCGTGAGCTGTCCGGTGTATGGATCTCGTCGATCAGCAGGATCCTGCCATCGGCATCCCTTCCGAACTCGTATTTAGTGTCCACCAGGATGAGTCCGCGGGACCGCGCGATCTCCTGACCCCTGGCATAGAGCGCGAGGGCGTAATTCGCCATGGTGTCCCATTCCGTCCGCTTGCAGAGGCCGCGTTCCAGGACCTCCGCGGGGGTGATGTCCTCGTCGTGGCCCTCATCGGCCTTCGTGCTGGGGGTGATGATCGGCGCAGGGAAGGCATCGCTCTCGCGCATGCCGTCGGGCATTGGTGCGCCACAAAGCACGCGCTGACCGCTGCGATAGGAGCGCCAGGCGTGGCCACTGAGATAGCCGCGCACGACCATCTCCACCTTTACGGGCTCGCAGGCCCTACCGATGATCACCTGCGGATCGGGCATGGCATCGGCCCAGTTCGGTGCCACATCGGCGGTGGCCTGCAGCATGTGCCAGCTGAGCTGCGTGAGCACCTGGCCCTTGTGCGGAATACCGCGCGGCAGGATCACATCGAACGCGCTGATGCGGTCGGTGGCTACGAGGATCAACCGGCCATCGCTCAACCGGTACACATCGCGGACCTTGCCGTGATGGACGGTGGTGCCTTCGGGAAGGCGAAGTGCAGTGTGAGTGAGGGTATTGGGCATTCGATCGTGCGGAAGTCGGGAGTTCTGGGGCGGGGCGGTAACGGCCACTTCAACTTGCCTCCACGTTCCCCTCTCCCTCCTCCATTTCACGGAAGGCGACCAGCACGCGCGTTACGAGTTCATGCCGGATCACATCCTTCTCATCCAGTTCGATCACTGCGATCCCATCCACGCTGTGCAGCATGGCGATCGCCTTTTGCAATCCGGAGGGCAGGTGGCGCGGAAGGTCCACTTGTGTAAGATCCCCGGTGATGACGAATTTGGCGGAACGACCCATCCGGGTGAGGAACATCTTGAGCTGACCGAGCGTGGCGTTCTGGGCTTCGTCCAGGATCACGAAGGCATGGTCCAATGTGCGCCCGCGCATGAAGGCGAGCGGCGCGATCTGGATGACCCCCGTCTCCAAGTGCTCGGCAAGACGGCCGGCCGGTATCATGTCCTTGAGCGCATCATAGAGCGGCTGGAGATAGGGATCGAGCTTCTCGCGCAGGTCGCCGGGCAGGAAGCCAAGGTTCTCCCCGGCTTCCACCGCGGGTCGTGTCAGGATGATGCGCCGCACCTGTTTCTCCTTCAACGCTCGAACGGCCAACGCCACGGCGGTGTAGGTCTTGCCGGTACCGGCCGGTCCCACGGCGAAGACCATGTCATGGGTACCGACAGCCTCCACCAGCCGCTGCTGGTTGCGCGTACGCGCCTTGACACGAAGGCCGGCGTTGCCGTGCACGAGCACATCGGCCTCATCGGGCAGGCCCCCACCATCGGGCGCACCACCCATGATGTCGTCCAGCACCTTGCGAGGTAGTTCATTGTAGCGAAGGACGTGTTGGATGAGCTGCTCGAACCGTTCCGCAAAGAGGTCGATATCCTCTTCCTTGCCGATCACCCGGACCGTATCGCCCCGGGCAATGATGTTCAACCCCGGAAAGAACCCGCGGATGCTCCGGAGGTTCTGATCGTTCGCACCGAGCACTTCGACAGGCTCCACGGCCGTGACCTGTATCGTTCGTTCACTCACCCCCGTTGATGTCTTTATGGAATGGTCCGATCACCCTCCCGTACCGCCCTTATTTTTGATCGCCCGAAGGTAGACGATCACCCCTTCCACCAACGATGTCCATCATCACGCTCACCACCGACATGGGTACCCGCGATCACTACGTGGCAGCGGTCAAGGGGCGCATCCTGGGGCTGCTGCCCGGGTCATCCATCGTGGATGTGACCCACGAGGTGAAGCCGTTCGACAATGCCCATACGGCCTTCGTGGTGCGAAACGCCTGGCCGAACTTCCCGGAAGGCACCGTGCATGTGATCGGCGTGAACCCCGAGGCGGACGCACATACCCCGCATCTGGCCGTGAAGCATGCCGGGCATTGGTTCATCGGGGCGGACAACGGCATCTTCTCCCTCATCTTCGAGGGGCGCCCGGAAGCGGTGTTCACGCTGAACCCCACCGATGACCAGGATGCGATGACCTTCCCGACCAAATGCATCTTCGCGCCGGCGGCCTGCCATCTGGCGCGTGGCGGGGCGGTCGAAGAGATCGCATCACCGGCGAGCGGCATCCGTCAGATGATCGGATTCACGCCTGCGACCGACCAGGAGAGCATCCGTGGCGCCGTCATCCACATCGACATCTACGGGAACGCGGTGACGAACATCCATCGCGACCTTTTCGTTCGGGTGGTGAAGGACCGTTCCTTTCGGATCGCCTTCGGTCGATCACAGAACGACATCACCACGATCCATAGGACCTACAGCGAAGTACCCCAGGGCGAGCGCGTGGCCTTCTTCGGTGCGAGCGGTCTGCTGGAGATCGCCGTGAACAAGGGGGCTGAGGGTTCGGGAGGGGGCGCGGCCCGTCTCTTCGGCCTTCACGTGCAGGATCCGGTGCGCATCGAAATGCAGGACATCCTACCCCAACGCGCCTACGCTTCATGATCGTACGCCTGGTGCGCATGACCTTTCGCGCGGATGGCGTCGACCGCTTCCTGCAGATCTTCGAGGACCTGCGACACAGGATCATCGCCATGCCGGGATGTCAACACCTTGAGCTGCTGCAGGACCTCGACGATCCACGCGTTCTCACCACCTACAGCCATTGGCGCAGCCCTGAGGACCTTGAGCGCTACCGGGGATCGGACCTGTTCGCATCGGAATGGCCGGCGGTGAAAGCCCTTTTCGAGTTCCCCGCGGAGGCATGGTCCAACTCCTCGCTCCACCGCATGCTACCGCAGGCCTCCTGAACCGATGACCAAGGAACGCATCCGCATTTTGATCGCCGCGATCGCCACTGGTGGACTGACCCAGGCCCAGCAGACCACCGACACGGTGCTGCATCAGCTGCAGCAGCTCATCGATGCCGGCCGCTTCGAGTCCGCGCTGGTCGTCGCCGATACCGCGGTCGCACGGTACGCCACATCCGCGCTCGCCTATAAGTTGCGTGGCGATGTACATCAGCACCTTCAGGAATACGACCAGGCGCTCCGGGATTACCGGTCATCGCAGGAACTGGACGACCAGGACCCCCGGCTTTACGTCAGCCGATCGGCGCTGCGCATCACCGAGGGCAATCTCAAAGGTGCCATGCGTGATCTGGACAAGGCGATCGAACTGGACCCGGACGATCCGGACATCTGGTACAATCGGGCGTGCGCGAACTACCTCGGCCAGGACAACAACAAAGCCCTGCGGGATGCGGAACGCGCCCTCAAATTGCGCGAAGACCATGCCGACGCCCTTTTCCTGACCGGCGTCGTGAAAGGGGAACTCTACCGGGAAGCGGACGGGCTGGACGACATCCGGAAAGCGCTGGCATTGAAGCCCGACATACCTGGTGGCCGAATGAGCGCCGCGATCCTCCTACACGACCTGGAACGCTGGAGGGAGGCCATCGATGCCTTCACCGTTGTGATCCAGGCCAACGGCGACGAGGAGGAGGTGCGTGATGCCTATTACTACCGGGGTGACTGCTTCTACAACATGGACCAGAAGGAGCAGGCCTGTGAGAACTGGCGGACCTCCGCGCGAATGGGCGACAATGATTCGATCTTCATCGTGAAGAACTATTGCGAAACGGACGAAAAGAAGATACCGAAGAAACCCGTCCGCCGGCGTCGCAAGACCGTGATCCAATTCTAGTGTTCAGCGCCCGGACGCGTATATCGGCCCGATCGCAGAGCTTTGCTCACGGGACCAAGGTGGTATCTTGGCCGGCTGCGCGCCGGTCCAAGGACCGGGAGTGCGCCACTGCCTGAATGGAGGAATGCGAGCGCTCGTCATCAAGGAGGTCCGCGGCTTCATCGGTTCGCTGATCGGCCAGATCGTGATCGTGATCTTCCTGCTCGTCACCGGCCTCCTGCTGTGGGTGTTCCCGGACAATCTGCTGGACCTTGGCTATGCCGACCTCGCCCCCTTGTTCATGGTGGCGCCCTGGGTCTTCCTCTTCCTGGTGCCCGCGGTCACCATGCGGAGCTTCAGCGAGGAAAAGCGCACGGGCACGATCGAACTGCTCCTGACGCGGCCCTTGAGCGAATGGAGCATCGTGCTCGGGAAATACATCGCGGCCGTGGCATTGATCGTTCTCGCGTTGGTTCCCACCTTGATCTACGTCTGGAGCATCGCCGACCTGGCCATACCGCAGGGCAACATCGACACGGGTGGCACCTGGGGCAGCTACCTGGGATTGTTCTTCCTGGGAAGCTGTTTCGCTGCGGTGGGTCTGTTCGCCTCAGCGCTCACGGAAAGTCAGATCGTGGCCTTCCTGATCGCGGTGTTCCTGAGCTTCCTGCTCTACCTGGGCTTCGATCAACTGGCCAGCTTCGACCTTCTAGGGGCACTGGAGGGGCCCATCAAGAACATCGGCATCCAGGCGCACTATACCTCCATCAGCCGCGGCGTCGTGGACCTGCGTGACGTGCTCTACTTCACCGGGTTGATCGCGATCTTCCTAATGGCCACCCGCCTCGTGCTCCAAAGCCGGAAATGGTAGCATGAAGAACGCGATGGGCTTGCGGTTGCGGGACCTCACCGAGCTATTGGCCGGGATGGGCATCGTGGTGCTGGTCCTGTTCATCGGCTCATTCACGCATCTGCGTGCCGACCTGACCAGCGAAAAGCGCTTCACCCTCACCCCCGCCACGCATCAATTGGTGGACAGCCTGAAGGATGTGGTGTTCGTGAAAGTGTTCCTTGAAGGCGACCTGCCCGCCGATCTGCATCGGTTGTCGTTGGCCACACGCGAACTATTGGACGAGATGCGCGTGGATGCCCCGGACAAGCTGGAATACGCCTTTGAGGACCCCAGTGATCACCCGGACGAGAAGACACGCAATGAGGTGTTCGCCGAACTGGAAAAGCAGGGCCTGCAGTACACCAGCATCCGGATCCGGGAGAAGAGCGGTTTCTCCGAGCGGATCGTGTTCCCGGGCGCGCTCATCACGTATCGCGGCAAGACCATTCCGGTACAACTGCTCAAAACCCAGTTGAGGCAACCGGACGCGGACATGGTGAACCGCTCCATCAACAACCTGGAATACGAGGTTGCGGGGGCCATCCGCCAGCTCACGCGGATCGAGAAACCCCGCGTGGCCTTCCTGGAAGGACAAGGGGAACTGGCTCCCATGGAAGTGCAGGACATCACCAAGGCGCTCGGCGAGAACTACGACGTCACACGCGTTCGGATCGATGGACACATCAACTCCCTGAGCGACCACGTGAAAGGGGCGCGCTACCGTTTGAACAAGTACGATGCACTGATCGTGGCCAAGCCGGACAGCACGTTCTCGAAAAAGGACCAGTACATCCTGGACCAGTTCATCATGAACGGAGGCAAGGTGCTCTGGCTCCTGGATATGATGAACGCGCATCTGGACAGTCTGCGGAGCAGGCAGTTCAGCATCGCGACCCCGCTCGACCTCGACCTCGACGAAATGCTCTTCGCCTATGGCGTGCGGATCAACAAGGACCTGCTCCTGGACGCCAGTTGCGCGCCGATCGAGATCTACACCACACCATATGGCAACCAAAGGAAACTGGAGCGATTCCCCTGGTATTTCGAGCCGGTGCTGATCCCGCACAGCGACCATCCCATCGTTACCAATATCGATCCCGTGCATACGGCCTTCGTCAGCAGCATGGACACCATCGCCGTGGACAGCATCCGAAAGACCCTCCTGCTGACCACTTCCCCCTACAACCGGGTTCTGAAGAACCCGGTGCGCATCAGCCTTGCCATCGTGGACCTGGACCTGGGGCTGGACAAGAAGGGCGGTTCACCGGCCCCGGTCGGGGTATTGCTCGAGGGAAGGTTCCATTCCGCGTTCACGGACCGGCTGCCGCCGAAATTCCTGGAACAGGAGGAGATCGCCTTTCGCGAACGAGGGCGCCGCACGGCCCAGATCGTGATCAGCGATGGCGATGTGATAGCGAACCGTGTGGATCCCGACAAAGGGATGTACTACATGCTGGGATACGACCGGTACGCAGGTCGAAAGATCTATGGCAACCGCGAGCTGATCATCAACGCGATGAATTATCTGCTGGATGACAAGAGCCTGATCAGCCTTCGGTCCAGGACGATCACCCTGCGCCAGTTGGATCCCGAGCGGATCGTGGACGAACGCAGCAAGTGGCAGATGATCGCCGTGGGTGCTCCCGTGCTTCTGACCCTGCTCGCAGGGCTGGCCTTCCAATATATCCGCAGACGTCGTTATTCCCGCACCGCATGAAGAGGCCCCTGGTCATGGTCATCGTACTCGCCGTGCTGGGCGCACTGGCGTTGTGGCTGAGCGCCCGTGACCGGGGCACCACGCTCAGCGGGCCGCTAACGGATTTCGCCATTGCGGACACCAGCTCCGTGGACCGCATCTTCATCGCGCAGAAGGACGGCCGGAGCGTGGACCTGCGGCGGCAGGACGACGGTACCTGGACGGTGAACGACATCTACCGGGCCAACCCGATCCCGGTGCGTCTGTTGCTGAAGACCTTTCTGCGGGTGGAGGTGCGTGCACCGGTGCCGAAGAGCGCGGAAGCGAACGTTCTGCGCGTGATGGGCGGAGCGGCCCGGAAGGTGGAGATCTACCAAGGCGGTGACACCCCGACCAAGGTCTGGTATGTCGGGCATGCCACCCCCGACCACAACGGCACCTACATGGTGCTTGAAAAGCCCGGCAAAGGTCGGTCCGATGTCCCCTTCATCATGGGGATGAGCGGCTTCAGTGGCTTTCTGACCACTCGCTTCCATGCCAAGCTGGATGAATGGCGGAACAGCGAGGTGTTCGCCTACCCGGACCTGGAACGGATCAGCGTGGTGCTCGTCCAGCACCCGGAGGCCCCCGCCACGGGATTCTTCATTTCGCTCGGGGAGGACGGGACACCTCGCCTGATGGACGAGGGTATGCGCCCGGTGCAGGTGGACACCGCCGCGGCGCAGGACTTCCTGCTCCAATTCAGGTCGTTGCATTTCGAGTACATCGAGCGGAACCTCAGCCGTTCTCAATGCGATTCAGTGCGGAACAGCCCACCGTGGCATGTGGTGACGGTGACCGACCGCGACGGGGCCGAGCGCCGTATCCCCTTCTTCCACAAGGAACCCTATCAGGGCCAATTGGATATGGAAGGCGACCGGATGACCCAGGACGTCGACCGGATGTACGCCACGGTGGATGACAGCGTCCTGGTGGTCGTGCAACGGCTTTTGTTCGACCGGATCACGCCGTCGATAACCACCCTCGAACGCTAGGGTCCTGGCTGTGGAAAAAGGCGCTCCGGTGTTGATAAAACACCCCGGACGCGCGGAGTGCCCCGGCTATCTTTGCCGCTCCTGTCGGGCGTTTCATCCTCAACGGGCAAGTCCGACAGGTCACACCGATCATACGATCACATCATGTCAGAGGTCAGTACTACTCCGGAGACCACCACCAAGTCATCCTCATCCAAAAGCGCGATGAAGTTCATTGTGTCCAGCACCGCTCTGCTCAAGCAGCTCCAAATGCTCCAGGGCGTACTCGCCAGCAGCAACACCCTGCCCATCCTCGACAATTTCCTGTTCGAGGTGGACGGCAAGCAGCTGACACTGACCGCATCGGACCTGGAGACCACGATGACCAGCACCATGCCCGTGGAAGCGAAGGACAAGGGCAGCGTGGCGATCCCTGCACGCCTTCTGCTCGACACCTTGAAGGCATTTCCAGAGCAACCCCTCACCTTCACCATCGACGGAAAGCACCATGGGGTGGAGATCAGCAGCGACCAGGGCAAGTACAAGATGACCGGTTTCAGCGGGTCCGAATTCCCGAAGAGCCCCGTGCTGGAGGACCCCTCGCGTTTCACGCTACCCGCAGGCACCCTGGCCACGGCCATCAACAAGAGCATCTTCGCCACAGGCAATGACGACCTGCGCCCGGTGATGAGCGGGATCTTCTTCGAGCTGGCCGATGATGCCGTGCGCTTCGTGGCCACGGACGCGCACAAGCTGGTCCGCTACATGCGTACCGACGTCAAGGCCGACAGGGCCGCGAGCTTCATCGTCCCGAAGAAGCCCTTGAACCTGCTGAAGAACATCCTGGCGTCCACCAGTGCAGAGGTCGCCGTGAGCTACAACGAGAACAACGCCTCGTTCGCCTTCGACAACATCATGCTGGTGTGCCGCCTGATCGACGGGAAATACCCGAACTACGAGGCGGTGATCCCAAAAAAGAACCCCAACAAGCTCACGATCGACCGGGCCACTTTCCTGAGCTCGATCCGCCGGGTGAGCATCTTCAGCAACAAGACCACGCACCAGGTGCGCCTGAGCATCACCGGGAGCCAATTGACCATCAGTGCCGAGGACCTCGATTTCGCCAACGAGGCCAATGAGGTGCTCACCTGCAGCTATGAAGGGGACGACATGACCATCGGCTTCAACTCCAGGTTCCTGATGGACATGCTGAACAATCTGGAGAGCGAGCACGTGGTGCTGGAAATGAGCGCACCGAACCGTGCCGGTATCCTGCTCCCGGGCGGGTCTGCTGAGGTGGGCGAGGACATCCTCATGCTCGTGATGCCCGTGATGCTGAACAATTGAGGATCGGAACGGTCCTTGCCCTCCATCGACCAAACACCGTGAAGATGAAGCGCTTGTTGATGTTCTCCGCGCTGGCACTCGTGCTGAGCGCGAACAAATGCTCCGAGAAGAAGATGGGGGGCGATGTGTCGACCGATCTCACCTCCCTCGCCGGAGGCCAATGGATGCTGGCCACGCTGAACGGCAAGCCGATCGAACTGCCTGAGGGTGCAAAGACCCCCTGGGTGAAGCTCGAACAGGAAGGCGCTCGATTAAGCGGATACGGTGGCTGCAACCAACTCATGGGCAGCTACAAGCTGGAGGGTGACCACATCAGTTTTCCGGGCTTGGGCTCCACCAAGATGATGTGCCCGGCCGCCTCCGATCTGGAAAGCAAGTTCATGAACGCATTGCGTCTCACGGACGGCTTCAAGATGGACGGGGACGTGCTGCGCTTGTTCCAGGGTACCGCGGAACTGGCCACCCTGCGCTCGGCCACCTGAGCGGATCATCGGGTCCGATCCGGTCGGAAGTGGTCCCCATCGCCGGTATGGCTGGTGGTTTGGGGGTCGTACCACAGGGGAAGATCATCCACGCGGTCGGGTGGTGCGTGTTCCGCCGGACCTGGACCCCCTGTATCGTCATGTTGTTCAGCGGCGATCTGCTCATCCACCACGATATAGGCCGGTGGCACCTTGCGGTAGACGACAGCCATGGCCAAGCCGGACAATCCACCCCAGAGGTGGCTCTCCCAACTAACGTGGGGGAAAATGGGCAGCACACCCCAGACCATGCCGCCGTACAGGAAAACGACCAATAGCGAGATCGCCATCAGGGCACGGTTGCGGCGGATCAGGCCACTGAAGAAAAGGAAGGCGGCCATTCCGTAGACCACACCGCTGGCCCCGATATGGTGGTCTGCCCTGGCGCTGATCCATACCCAGATGCCCGTGAGCAGCCAGATGGCCGCCAACACGCGCCAAGCCACGCGCGGGTAGAAATAGACCAGACACCAGCCCAGGACAAGGATAGGTATACTGTTGTTGAACAAGTGACCATAGTCCCCGTGGACGAGCGGTGCTGTTATGATCCCCAACAGGCCCTCGGCGTGGCGCGGATAGACCCCGAGCCGCCAGATCGGCCACCCGAATGCCTCCGCGAGCATTTGGAACGCCCAGAGGAACATGACGACCACCACGGGGAAGAAGGCCGCCGTCCACACGCGATGGCGGGCAATGGAGGAGGGCGCTGGTGGAGGCGATATCGGAAACAAGGAAAGCTGCGGAACTTCCGGTCCCGCTATTTTCGCGGTGATGAACAAAGATCGTGTCGTTCGCCGGCATGCTGTCGTTCTGGCAGCGATGGGCTTCCTGGTCCTATCCGCTTTCATCGGACTTCCCACGAAGGAGCAACAACCCCAGGACCCCGACCTGAAGCCACCGAGCGAACTGGCCCTGTTGATGCGGCATATGACCAGTTGGACCGACAGCACGAAGCAGCGCTTGGGGAAGAAAGGGGAACTGCCACCATTCCCGAAGGAGTTCGCGAAGATCCTTACGGCCATGCCGACCGATGGCAAGCTGGACATCGAGCGCAGCCATTTCGACGCATTCGCCCATTACTACCTCGACCAATTGAAAGGGCTCTATGCCGCGACACCGGAGGATCGACCCCGGATCTTCAATGCCACGGTGAACGGTTGCGCCACCTGTCACGGCTCCGCCTGCCCCGGCCCACTGGTGAAGATCCGGAAGCTGTACGTGCCGCTCTGAGCTGGTGCGGATCAAACCCCGGGACCAGCGTCCCGTCCTACCCACCAGACCTTTCACTTTCATGCGACGCGAGCTGTTCCTATCCCTCCTGGCCCTGCCCTTCCTGGCCACCGCCCAGACCGAGGGCGACGGCCTGTTCGACACCGACCAGGTGATCACCGTGGAACTGACCTTCAGCCAGCCCGACTTCTGGGACAGCCTGGTGGCCAACTACGCCACGGAGACCTACATGTGGGCGGGTGTCACCTTCACCGACAACAGCGGGACCTACGCCTACGACAGCATCGGCGTGCGGTTGAAAGGCAACAGCAGCTACGGTCATCCGGGCAACAAGAAGTCGATGAAGCTGGACATCAACCGCTATGTGCCCGGGCAGAACTACCACGAAGAGAAGAAGTTGAACCTGAACAACGGCTTCAAGGACCCCACCTTTCTGCGGGAAAAGATGTTCATGGACTTCTGCCGGGACCGGGGCGTGCTCGCGCCACGGGTCAACTTCGCCAACGTATACATGAACGGCCAGCTCTGGGGGTTCTACACCGCGGTGGAGCAGATCGACGACCAGTTCCTCGACCGTTGGATCGCGGATGACGACGGGAACCTGTTCAACGCTGGCGACAACTTCGGCGGAGGCGGCGGCGGCAACAGCAACGAGGCCGATCTGAAATGGTACGGCAGCGACCAGACACTCTACTACGATCGCTACGAGCTGAAGAACAACGAGGACGTGAACGACTGGAGCGACCTCCTGGACCTGATCGACCTGATCGACAGCTCCGCCGACGGCGTGCTGACGACCCAATTGCCCCAACGCTGGGATTGGGAGACCCTTTGCCGCTCCTTCGCGCTCGACAACCTGTTCGCCAACCTGGACAGCTACATCAATTCCTCGCGCAACTACTACATCTACCACAACGCCACCACGGATCGCTGGCAGTGGATCAAATGGGATGCGAACGAGGCGTTCGGGCAGTACACCGGTGGGCAGCAGAACCTGGAGCAACTCTCCCCCACCTACGCCGCGATCAACCGTCCGCTGGCGCAACGGATCATGAACATCGTACTGCTACGCTCGGACTATCTCGTGCAATACTGCGACGTCCTGGACCATTTCACGAACGCCGAGCTCGATCCGAAGATCGACGCGTTGAAGAGCCTGATCCAGGCCAGCGTGTATGCCGACCCGAACAAAATGTACACCAACGCGTTGTTCGATCAGAACATCGAACAGGACGTGACCCTCGGCGGCGGAATGGGCGGCGGACCGTGTTACGGGCTCAAGTCGTTCATCACCGCGCGCGGTCAATACCTGGCGGGTGCGATCGACTGTACGCTGTACACGGGCGTTGCTGGCGATGAGGTCCTGGATGCGGAATTCAATGTGTTCCCGAACCCGACGAACGGTACGGTGCTGATCAATGGACCGACCCTCAGTGCGGCTGCCACGATCCAGGTGATCGACGCCACCGGCCGGCGGTTGCTCGACCGCGCGTTCGATCCGGTGCTCGATCTGTCGGGTCTTGCACCAGGGACCTATCTACTTCGGGTCATGAACGGCGAGGACGTCCGCCAGCAGCGGATCGTCAAGCAGTGATCAAAGCTTCACGACCTCGGCATCGGCCAGGGCGTGATACAGCTCCTTGGCGGTGGCCTCGCTCACGGGGACGAGCGGCAGACGCAGGGTATTGTCACAGATGCCGAGCACCTTCAGCACTTCCTTGACACCACCGGGATTGCCTTCCACGAAGATCAGGTCGATCAATTCCAGCAGGCGGCAGTGCTCCGCGCGGGCGGTGTCCAGGTCGCCCTTCAGTGCGGCATGCACCAGTCGGCCGAACTCCCCTGGAAGGGCGTTGCCCACGACGCTGATCACCCCATCGCCGCCCAGCGCGATGATCGGCAGGGTGAGCGCGTCATCGCCGCTGATCACCAGGAAATCCTTGGGACGGTGTTTCAGGATGGTGGCGATCTGGCCCAGGTCGCCGCTGGCCTCCTTGATGGCGACGATGTTCTTGAGGTCGCGGGCCAGGCGGAGCGTGGTCTCGGCCTTGATGTTGCTGGCCGTGCGACCGGGCACATTGTACAGGATGATCGGCAGCAGGCTGGCCTGGGCGATCGCCTTGTAGTGCTGGTAGATGCCCTCCTGGGTCGGCTTGTTGTAGTAGGGGCTCACGCTCAGGATGCCGTCCACGTCGCTCAGGTCGAAATGGCGCAGAGCCTCGACCACCTCGGCGGTGTTGTTGCCACCAACGCCGAGCACGATGGGCACGCGGTGTCGCACGATCTCAATGGTCTGCCCGAGCAGTTGGGTCTTCTCCTGCGCGGTCAGGGTGGCGCTTTCCCCCGTGGTCCCCATGCTCACCACGTAGTCCACCCCGAGCGTGATCTGGTGTTCGATCAGGCGTTCGAGCGCGGCGTGATCGATGTTGCCTTTCGGCGCGAAGGGCGTGACCAGGGCGACCCCGAGGCCGCGGAAACGATCGTCCATGGATGGTGGGTCAGTTGAGGGAGGGTTCGGTGGAGCGGTTGATCATCATCAGGTAGTGATCGATCTGGGTGATGAGCTGCGGCAGGCTCTGCGAGCCGGCCATGTCGATCATCATGTCCAGGAAATGCTTGTTGGCCTCGCCGTAGCGGCCCACCTTGAAGCGGGCGCGGCTCTTGGCGACGATGTACTGCACCGGGAGGATGTCGTCCAACGTGAGGTCGATCAGGACTTCGTACTCCTCCGCGATGAAATTGTCCACGGTGTTGCCGTGCGGGATGCGGTACCAGTTGAGGTCCTTGATGCAGAACGCGTCGAAGTTGAGCTTGGGGCTGATATAGTGCGGCAGGCTGCGTTCGTCCACATACCCGAGGGCCATGATCTTGTGGATGCCGAGGTCCTCCTTCACCTTCTTCACGTAGTTCTTCACTTGGGTGTGCGCGGTCTCGTCCCTGGCCCAGTAAACGATGCCGACCTTGCCGGCAGTGGCCAGATTGCGCGCCACGGGTCGCCGCTCGGCGAGGGCCTCCCTCACCAGGCGCCTGCGTCCCATCCATTCCTTGATGCGATCGATCCACTTCATCCGATCATCCGCATGAATTCCTTTTCATCGATCACGGGCACACCCAGTTGCTCTGCCTTGGCCCGCTTGGCTGGGCCCATGTCGGTACCCGCCAGCACGTAGTTGGTCCTACTGGATATGGAACCGGATACCTTGCCGCCGTGGGCCTCGATGGTCTGCTTGATGCCATCGCGGCTGAAGTTCTCAAAAACCCCCGATACCACGAAGGTGAGCCCCTTGAGCTGATCGCCCTGGACCTGCTGCTCGGTCCGGTCCACTTCGAACCGGAGACCAGCATCGCGGAGCCGACCGATGGTGGCGCGGTTCCCCTCCGCTGCGAAGAAGTCGATGATGCTCTCCGCGATCACCTCCCCCACTTCATCCACCGCCGTCAATTCCTCCTTCGTCATGTGCATCAGATGGTCCAGGCTGCCCACGGCGCGGGCGATCTTCTTGGCCACGGTCTCGCCCACGTGCCGGATGCCCAGGGCGAAGAGCACCTGCTCAAAGGGGATCGCCTTGCTCTTTTCCAGCCCATCGATGATCGCCTGCGACTTTTTCTCGCCCCACCCTTTCCCGAGCGCCAGCAGTTGTTCCTTCCGCAGATCGTACAGGTCGGCGACGTTGCGCAGCAACCCGGCCTCCCAAAGCACGCCAACGGTCTCACCGCCCAGGCCTTCGATATCCATCGCACGACGGGAGATGAAATGCTCGATGCGTCGGGTGATCTGCGGCGGACAGCCGTGCTCGTTCGGGCAATAGTGCTGGGCTTCACCTTCGATACGGACCAATGGCGTGTCACATTCCGGACACGTCTCCGGGAAATGCACGCGCTGTGCACCCCGGGGGCGTTCGTCCTTTTCGACGCCCACGACCTGGGGGATGATCTCGCCCGCCTTCTCCACGCGGACCAGATCGCCGACATGGAGATCGAGGCGGACCAATTGGTCGGCGTTGAAGAGCGAGGCACGTTTCACGGTCGTTCCGCTGAGTTGCACGGGGTCGAGCTCCGCGACGGGCGTGATCGCCCCCGTACGGCCGACCTGGAAGGTGACCCGCTCCAGCCGGGTGAGGGCCTGCTCCGCCTGGAATTTGTAAGCGATGGCCCAACGGGGGCTCTTGGCGGTCATGCCCAGCTCGTCCTGGATATCGAGATCGTCCACCTTGATCACGATCCCATCGATATCCATCTCCAGGGAGTGCCGGTGCTTGTCCCAATGGTCGATGAAGGCCATGATGCCATCGACGTTGTCCGTGCGTTCGATGAAGCGACGGGATGGCTCCGGGGTATGGAACCCCCAGATGTGTGCCTTGTGGATCAGCTCGAAATGGCTGCGGATGTCCAGTTCGTCGCTCTGGACGCCATAGATGAAGTTGTCCAGCTTGCGACGGGCCACCTCCTTCGGGTCCTGCAATTTGAGCGTCCCAGCGGCGGTGTTTCGCGGGTTGGCGTAAGGCTCTTCACCAGCCTCAACGCGCGCTGCGTTCAGCCGTTCGAACTGGGCACGGGTGTAGATGATCTCGCCACGCACCTCCAGTTCGGCGGGGTGGTCGTTGCCATGCAGATGCAGCGGGATCGCCCTCACCGTGCGCACGTTGGCGGTGATCTCCTCCCCTTTCTCCCCATCACCACGGGTCACCGCGCGTTCGAACCGGCCATCCCGGTAGGACAGACTGATCGCCACACCATCGTACTTCAATTCCATCACGAAGGTGACCTGGCCGATCGCCTTCTCGATCCGCTCCACAAACTCGACCACGTCCTCGCGGGAGTAGGAATTGCTCAGGGACAGCATCGGAAAGCGGTGTCGCACCTCCGGGAATTCCTTTGTGATGTCCCCCCCCACGCGTTGCGTCGGACTGTTGGGGTCGGCGAGGTCCGGATACCTGTTCTCCAGGTCCTCCAGCTCCTTCATCAGCTGGTCGAAATGCAGGTCACTGATCTCGGGTCTTGCGAGGACGTAGTAGAGGTAATTGTGGTGTTCGAGCTGCGTGGTCAACTCCCTCACCCTTGCCGCTGCCTGCCTGTGGTCCATGCGATCCGCTGTTATCCCATCCATTCAGCGCGCACCGATCGCGGGTTGCCGCTCAGATCATCGTGGACCTGCACGCTCTTCCACCCCATCCTACCGAGCAGATCGGCGACCTGGCCGGAATGTTCGTGATGGACCTCGAACCACAACTCACCTTCGGGCGTCATGCGGTCCGATGCGCGCGAGGCGATCGCCCGATAGAAGCACAAGGGATCCTCATCCGGAACGAACAGTGCCATTGGGGGTTCGTGATCGCGCACGACCGGATCGAGACCGGCCGCCTCGCGCTCGGGGATGTAGGGCGGATTGCTCACGACCAGGTCGAACGCGCCTTCCGGGAAGTCCTCGTTCAGCGCATCCATGGCGATCCACGTCACCTCCAGGCCATGCCTGTCCCCGTTGGTCCGGGCCAGTTCAAGGGCGGCTTCACTGATGTCAGCACCGGTCACATGAGCATCGGGAAAGGCCTGCTTCAACGCCAACGCGATGCAACCGCTCCCCGTTCCGATATCGATGATCTTCCGCGGTGCCCTTCCGGAGCGGACGATCCGGTCCACCAGTTCCTCGGTCTCGGGCCGCGGGATCAACGCGGCCGGTGAAACACCGATCATCAGTCCATGGAATACGACGGACCCGAGCACATATTGGAGCGGTTCTCCGGCCACCAGCCTGTCCAATGGTCGATAGACCCGCAACAGCTCGCTCTCGCTGAGCGTCCGATGGCGGCGCATCTCCAGCTCGCCCATGTCCCATCCCAGTTGGTGTCGGAACACCGAACGCTCCAGGGCCCGCAGCTCGGACGCCGGATAGCGTTCGCTCAGCCGCTTCCGGTAGAGGTCCAGCACGGCCTGCACACGGTTGTCGCTCACCTGCATGACCCGGCAAAATTAGCGGGAGCGTCCCGCCGGATGCGACCCACGGCCGATCTTTGCGGCGCGTGGAGGATCCGGACCGTTTCATGGCGCGCGCAATTCAACTGGCGCGGAACGCGACGGGTACCGCGGCCCCGAACCCCATGGTCGGCGCGGTGCTGGTGCAGGGTGATCGCATCCTGGCCGAGGGTTGGCACAAGCAGGCCGGCGGACCGCATGCGGAGGTGGAATGCCTGCGCGCGTTCGGTGATGGACCTGTTCCGGAAGACGCGGTGATGGTGCTGAACCTGGAGCCTTGCAGCCATCATGGGCGCACGCCGCCCTGCGCGGACATGCTGGTGGAAAGAGGTGTGAAGCATGTGGTGGTCGCCCATGCCGACCCGTTCCCGGAGGTCGCCGGAAAGGGGATCGCGCGCCTGCGCGGAGCGGGCGTGCGGGTGGACGTCGGGGTGCGCGAAGCGGAAGCCCGCTGGATGAACCGTCGCTTCCTCACCTCGGTGAACGAAGGGCGCCCTTATGTGATCCTCAAATGGGCGCGATCGGCGGACGGTCGGCTTGACGCGGGACCACGCACGGAACGCGTTGTCCAGCGCATCACAGGAGCGGATAGCCATACGCTCGTACATCGCTGGCGTTCGGAGGAACAGGCGATCCTCGTCGGGAGCCGCACGGTGATCAACGACGATCCGGAATTGACCGTGCGCCTGGTCGCCGGACGATCGCCGCTCCGCGTGGTGCTTGATCGGGATGAGCGCACACCCGCCGGATCAAGGGTGTATGGGGGTGGATCACCTGCGCTGTTGTTCACCGGAAGGTCCCGCGCGGACCTGGCGGTGGACCAGGTCATCGTGCCCAAGGACGCGGACCCGATCTCCACCATGTTCAACGAACTGCATCATCGGCAGGTCAGGTCGTTACTGGTCGAAGGCGGTGCGATGTTGTTGCAGCACTTCATCGAACGCGACCTGTGGGACGAGGCGCGTGTGTTCACCGGACCGCCGCATTTCGGAAAGGGCACGCCAGCGCCCGATCTGCCGCATGCGCCTTTCCGTACCGAGTACATTGGAGAGGACCTTCTCCATCGCTTTCACCGCACCCAGCACCCGGCCGACGCATGGTGCTGGTGATCATGGCCGCGGCCACCGCAGCGGGGATGTTCCTCGTGCTGAAAGGGTTCCAGCGCTGGAAGGTGGATACGCGTGGCGGCATCGTGGTCAACTACCTGACGGCCGCCGCCCTGGCCTGGTGGTCGGGCGACGTTCCACCGATCGAAAGGACCTCCGTGGTGTTGCCTTATGCGACCGTGATCGGCGTTGCGTTCATCGTGGTATTCTTCGTAGCGGCCATCAGCACCCAGCATGCCGGCGTGCAGGCCACGACGGTCGCCAGCAAAATGTCGCTGATCATACCGGTGCTGGCGGCCGTGATGTGGCACGGCGACCGGCCCGGTGTCCTGGGTTGGTCGGGGATCGCGCTCGCACTGGTCGGCGTGGTGCTGGCCACCTGGTCGCGCACAGGCGTCGTGGACCCTGCCGCACGCTGGCTTCCTCTGGTCCTCTTCTTCGCTTTCGGAACGATCGACGCCGGGGTGAGCGCGATCCAACATACCCTTCTCCACCCGGGCGAGGAGAACTTTTTCGCCTTGTTGACCTTCAGCACGTCGGCGATCTGCGGCCTGCTCTGGGCGGCGGTGGCCTCCTTTCGACGATCCCTTGGATCTTGGAGGACCTGGGGGGGAGGCATACTGCTCGGCACGGTGAACTTTCTCGCCCTGTGGACGCTCCTGCTCGCATTGGGGAAAGGCCAACTCGGGGCCAGCTTCCTCTTCCCGCTGGTGAACATCGGTGTCGTCCTGTTCTCCGTGATCGGCGCCGTGCTTCTTTTCCAGGAGCGCCCTGCGATCGTTCAGCGTATCGGCATCGGTGTATCGGTCCTGGCACTCGTTCTCATTCTCTGGTCGGCACGATGAGCGATGATCGCTTCCTGACATTGGCGGGAACGAGCGAGGCCCAGGTCCGCGAGAAGGCCAGCCGGTTCATCGGATTCGCATTCCCCGTGGGAACGGAGGAGGGGATGAAGGACCGACTGATGGGGATCGCGAAAGCACATCATGCCGCGCGCCACCATTGCTATGCCTATGTGATCGATGGCCGCGAGCGCGCGAACGATGCCGGTGAACCTTCCGGGACCGCGGGCCGACCGATCCTTCGACAGCTTCAGGCGAACGGATTGAACAATGCCGCGATCATCGTCGTGCGCTATTTCGGCGGAACATTGCTCGGTCGTGGTGGGCTCGTCCGCGCATACGGTGACGCGGCGCGCGAAGCGATCGGCGCGAACACGATCATCGAGGCCGTCCGTCGCGTACCCGTGCGGATCGACATGCCCTATGACCGTCTGGAACCGATGCGCCAGGCGGTGATCACTGCAGAGGGCACGATCGAACGGACCGAATATGGTGCGCACTGTTCCATGCAGGCCGCGGTACCAAGCAGCCGGGTCGATGCCTTCATACAGGAACACGCAGCGGGAACGGTGCGGATCGTCCGTCTTCAGTTGAAATAGCCACCCAGGGCACGCACCAGATCATCCGGTGCACGGCAGGGTCGACCGGTCGAGCGGTCGACGAAGACCAATATCGTCCGGGCTTCGGTGAGCAGTTCGTCCAGCTCGTTCCGCACCTCGTAGCGGAAGTCGATCCGCACGGCAGGCACCTTTTCGATGATCGTGCGAATGGTCAGCCGATCGTCGTACAGCGCGGGCCGATGATAGGTGACCTGAAGTTCATGAACGGGCAGCATTACTCCTTCCTCCTCGAGCCGCTTGTATGGGAAGCCCAGTGCACGAAGGGCTTCCACGCGGCCCACTTCGAAGTACTCCGCATAGTCGCCATAGTACACGTAGCCCATCCGGTCGGTCTCGCCGTAGCGCACCCTCAGGATGGTATCGTGGGTGAACATGGTGGCAAGGTAGCTGCGTTCCGTGAGGAGTGGCTTGCATGGCGATGCGGATGGGACCTACCTTTAGGGAGACCGATCAGCCGCTCCTTCCCGCATGTACTTGGTCCCCGCTCCCACCGTTCACCCTCAGTTCGTCACTGGACCGAATTCGCTTCAGCCGAGTTCCTGCAAGCACGCGGCACAGGGGATGCACATGCGCGCAATCCCTTGTCAGGAGCGGGTTGCAGCGTACAATGGTGCATGTGACCTGCAAGTAAAATTTTCTTTGCCATCAAGTTCGACCCTTCTTTTTTTTTTCACTTTCTTCGATCCATATTTGTCGCCCGATTCTTTAGGAACCCTTGACCAGCAACGGTTCCAGAACGATCGGACCGAACCACCACCGCAACCATAACACGTGACACCGCCCATGAAGAGAGACCACGAGAAGGCCTGGGAACGGTGCCTCGCAGTGATCAAGGACAACGTCAGTCCGCAGAGCTTCAAGACCTGGTTCGAACCGATCAAGGCCTTGCGACTCCAGGACAACGTTCTCACGATCCAGGTACCGAGCCAGTTCTTCTATGAGTGGCTTGAAGAGCACTACATCGGGCTGTTGAAGAAGATCATCAAAAAGGAATTGGGGAGCGAAGGGCGTCTGGAGTATTCCATCATCATGGAGAACGGCTATCAGAGCGCCCACCCATACACCGTCAAGGTGCCCACCAGCAATGCGCGTGAGGTGAAGAATCCCGCCGTGCAGCTGCCGATCGATATCGCCAACAGCCCGATCAAGAATCCCTTCATCATTCCCGGCCTTCGCAAGATCAAGGTCGAGAGCCACCTCAACCAACATTACTCCTTCGAGAATTTCATCGAAGGGGACTGCAATCGACTGGCCCGCAGTGCGGGCTTCGCCGTCGCTCAGAAGCCCGGCGGGACGGCCTTCAATCCACTGTTGATCTATGGCGGTGTGGGCCTCGGAAAAACGCATCTGGCCCACGCCATCGGCATCGAGATCAAGCGGCACCATGCCGACCGGACGGTATTGTACGTACCTGCCGAGAAGTTCACCCAGCAGTTCATCGAAGCGGTGAAGAACAACACGGTAGGCGACTTCAGCCAGTTCTACCAGATGATGGACGTCCTGATCATCGACGACGTCCAGTTCCTGGCGGGCAAAGAGAAGACGCAGGATGTGTTCTTCCACATCTTCAATCACCTTCATCAAAGCGGCAAGCAACTGGTGATCACCAGTGACAAGGCTCCGGTGGAGATGCAGGGCATGGAACAGCGCCTGCTCTCGCGGTTCAAATGGGGTTTGAGCGCCGACCTACAGACCCCCGGACTGGAGACACGGATCGCCATCCTGCAGAAGAAGATGTATGCGGAAGGGATCGACCTGCCCAAGGAGGTGGTCGAATACCTCGCCTACAGCATCACCACCAACATCCGTGAACTGGAAGGGGCGATGATCAGCCTGATCGCCCAGAGCTCGCTGAACAAGAAGGCGGTGACCCTGGACCTGGCCAAGCAGATGATCGACAAGTTCGTGAAGAACACCGCGCGGGAGGTGTCGATCGATTACATCCAGAAAGTGGTGTGCGACTACTTCGACCTGCCGATCGAACTGCTCAAGAGCAAGACACGGAAGCGCGAAGTGGTGCAGGCCAGACAGATCGCGATGTACTTCGCCAAGAAGATGACCAAGAGTTCGCTGGCCAGCATCGGCGCCCATTGCGGAGGCAAGGACCACGCCACCGTGCTGCACGCCTGCCGCACTGTGAACAATCTCCAGGAGACCGACAAACAGTTCCGCGGCTACCTGGAGGACCTGGAGAAGAAACTGAGCATCCATTAGATCGCTCATCATGCGCCAGCGAAAGGACCGCAGCTGCGGTCCTTTCGCTTTTCCGACATTCGCATGCCACCCCCGGTGAAGAAGAAGAACATGAAGGTCCTGATGGTCTGCCTGGGCAACATCTGTCGGTCCCCAATGGCCGAGGGCATACTCCGTAACAAGGTGCAGGGGCTTGGTATGGAGGTCATGACCGATTCCGCCGGAACAAGTGACTACCATGTCGGCGAACCGCCCGACCGCAGGGCCACCGCGACGATGGCCGGTCATGGGATCGACATCAGCGACCTGCGAGCCCGGCGCTTCACCTCGGCCGACTTCCAACGCTTCGACCAACTGTTCGCGATGGATGCCGACAACCTGCGCGACATGTTGCGCATGGCCCCCGATCCAGCTGCCGCCCGCAAGGCCCGGTCGATCCTGGACCTCGTGCCCGCCTATCCCCTGCGCTCCGTTCCCGACCCCTACTATGGAGGTGAGGAAGGGTTCGAAGAGGTGTACCGGATGTTGGACCAGGCTTGCGACGCCTTCATCACCACGATCCGTGGGCCGCATTGACGCGCGCCTTCATCTAGTGCCGGTCTGGCTCGGCGAAGCAGGCGGCATCGAGGGAATGGCTCCGAACGTCGTGGAGACCATACGCCATATCCGACATTTCTTCGTGGAACATGAACGCACGGCTCGGCGCACGTTGCGACGGATGGACCCGGAGTTCGACCTGGACCGTGTGCATCTGTACAGGCTGGACAAGGATTCCACCGAGGAGGACCTGGACGCGTTATTGCGCATCGCGCTGGAGCACGGCAACACTGCGATCTTGAGCGAGGCCGGCATGCCGGCGATCGCCGATCCGGGCGCCCGACTGGTCGCTCGCGCCCATGTGGCAGGCGTCCGGGTGGTCCCGCTCGCCGGGCCTTCCTCGTTCCCGCTCGCCCTGGCCGCCAGCGGGCTGAACGGACAACAGTTCTGTTTCCATGGCTACCTGCCGAGAGATAGACATGAAAGGCGCCAGGCCCTCCAGCGTATCGAGCGGGAAATGAAGCGCACCGGGGCGACCCAAATGTTCATGGAGACCCCATATCGCAACCGGGCACTTCTCGATGAACTGCTGCGCGCGCTATCACCAGGTACGCTGCTCTGCGTGGCGCTGGACCTTACCCAGCCGGGTGAGCAGATCGTGACCCGTACAGTGGCCGAATGGCGTAGTTCGCAGGTCGAACTTCCGGAAGCCCCGGCCCTGTTCCTGATCGGCCGGACCTGATGGAGCTAGCCGGGGATAAGACAAGGCAGGGCTTCGGTGCTGCCGGGCCGTGCCTGCTTGCGTCCCTTTCGTTTCCCACGACAATAGGGACTCCTGAAAATGGTCCAACGCAGGGCCAAATAGATATCCGCGCCACGCACATCGCGCCTTGTGAAGAACGGTAGGACGTTGTCGGAGCCGATCAACAGGTCGTTCATACGAAGCATGAGCCCCACGCTGGGGTGCCTTGCATCATAGTCCGTCAGCACCACCGGTACCGCCAGAGCAAATCGCTTCATCTCAACGCGCGGCACCAACGCGATGCTGTTCGGCCTTCGCAGTCTTGTACCATTGGACCCACTGATCTGCTGGACCGCGTCCAGTGCGACATAGACCTTGTCCACGAGGCGTAGATCGGCCTGCAACGATATAGCGGTCGGTGTTCCGATCCGGAACTCCCGTTGATCCGTCCATCGGTCCAATGCGCTGCTGAACAGACTGTCCGCGGTGCGCGCATCCCCGATGTTCACGGCGGTATAATCCGGGAACGTGGCTTCCGCTCCGGAGAACGACCCCGCGATCGCGTCCCCATACTTGATCCGTCCAAGGTCGAGCAGGGCAAACCCTATGCGGTAGCGATAGCCCATGGGTTCGCAGCCCGTGGACGCCCCATGGGGCAGGTAGCGATCGCATTCCTCCAGTGTCCGTTCATACACGACACCGAGGTCAGCCCCCCAACCCTGTCCCGCGCCAAGCCCGGGTGTGGCATAGCCATAGCTTCCGGTCGCCTCATGGACCTGGGCACGCATGGAATCGATCACGGTATATTCCAGAACGTCGAACTGAACTCCGGCACCGTAGATCCCCTGCAGGTAGCGGGCGGTCGCCCCGACGCTCCACATGCTGAAACCGGCCGCATGCAGGATCCGTGCATAGCTCAGGTCGATCTGCGCCCAACCCGCGCTCAAAGCCTTCACCCCCTGATCGCGGTACCGGATGCCGAGCTGTGGTCCGTAGTTCAGTCCCTCATAGATGAAGCGTCCCAGATGAGTGGGGACACCACTGATGCTCGTGAACGAACGAGCTCGGATGCCAGCAGCGATGGTACCCATACCCAGTGCACATGAAACCGCAGGGCCGTTGAGGTCTCCCTGCACGAACCCTTCCTTGTCGTCCGGGAAAAAAGCCCCCCGGACGCCCAATCCCACGCTGGGGGAGCCTTTGACACCGGCCTGGATCTCACCTGTCAATGTGTGTTCCGAACCGGTCATCGCCACCAGGTCGTTCCAGACGTACGAATGGGCACCCAGGATGCGGACCTGGGCATACGGCCATTGGCCTGCGATCCGAGCGGGATTCAGCATCACCGCATCCGTGGGGTCATAGTTGCCGTTCACCACACCGAACTGTTCCTGTGCACGCAGGGCAAAGGGCAGGACGCATGCGGCGGCCAATGGGAGGAGCCGGGACATGACGCCGTTGATACGGCATTCACAGGCAAGGGTTCAGTTCCCGACCTGTGGCGAGTGTTCGAGGTCCAACAGCTCGATCTCGTAGACGACGGTGGTGAAGGGCGGAACGATACCCAAGGCCGATCCCTTGTGACCAAAGGCCAGTGCTGAGGGCACGATGAGCGTGCCGCGCCCGCCCTTTCCGAGGGCATAGAGTCCCATTTCCAGGCCGCGGATCACCTGGTCGGGATCACCCAATCTGAAGTGCAGAGGACCATCGGGGCCATGGTTGTCGTCGAACACACGTCCATCGAGGAAGCGTCCCACGTAGGCCACCGTGACCGCATCCCCTGACCGCGCATGGGGGCCGACGCCACTGTCCGCGACCTGCACGTACATGCCGCTCCCCCAATAGGAGATCGTGTCGATCTCGTGTTCACCGAGGTAGGCGAGCAGTACCCGCCGTTCATCCGCCTCTTGGTCCGCCTTCCAACCTTGAAAGCGGCTCTCCTCCGCCCGCACTTGCGCCGGATCCCGGATCGAACGTACCCGAATATGGACATCGATCAGGAGCGTGTCGGACACCGGTCGCAGATGGGTAAGATCCAGTCCACTCCAGGGAAGATCACGGCACAGGCCCAGGATGCTCGCACTGTCCCCCATGTGCAGCTGCGCGACCGCATTTCCAAGGCCAGTGCCGGCGATATCGCTCAGGACCAACCCACGATCACCGCTGAACACCGACCCCGCGCCACCATTCACCGGTCCGATCCGGAGCGCCAGCGTTATCCTGTCGCTGTCCGAGGGAACACGCTCACCGTCACCCAGTGCGAGCAGACGCAGGTAGGTCCCCTTGCCGAGGTCCCTGTATCCGGGATGTGGATCGGACGTGCAGGAGCCGAGGAGCAGGAGCATGATCGCCCATGCAGGAAGGGTGCGCGAATGTCTCACGGCTTGTCGGAAACGGAAAGCAGGCCGATGTGATACACCACGGAACTCCGCATCGGAACCTTGTCAAGGTCCCCGATGAGCCCGTGTGCGCGATAGGACGGTAGGATGAACACGGCGGAATCACCTGGTGAGAGATGTTGAATGGCTTCATGCAGACCGCTCTCCACGTCGTCCATGGCCACTTGAAAGGCCACCGGGTCATCCGGGTCGGAGGAGTAGCAGACCGTTCCATCGAGCAGTTCGATGCGAAAATCGACATGCGCCCATTGCTCCGGCCGGGCCGTGTCACCGGGAACATCCCGCAGAAGTTGCCAGAATATCCCCGTGCCACTGGTATGCCCGGAGAGGCCATGCCTGCGGACGTAGTTCCGGATATCGCCCGCCTCGATCCGCTCAGCGCGTTTGTTCGCCTCGATGAGACCCTGTCGTTGATCGTCATGCACGGACCGAGCGGCGGAGGGTGCATCGCCTCCCTGCCGGCATCCCACCATCACCACGGCCAGGAACAAGGGCCATCTGCTCATGCCGGGTGGGCCTCGAGAAAGGTCGGCAGCACCTGCATGAACCGATCGATGGTGCTCCGCAGGTCCGTCAAGCTCTGACCACCCGCGGCATTGATGTGCCCACCCCCATCAAAATGCTCGGCCAACAGCTCGTTCACGGGCAGATCGCCCACGGACCTCAGGCTGATCTTGATCCGGTCACCCCGCTCCATGAAGAACGCGGAAAGCCGAACACCACGAATGGAAAGGCCGTAGTTGACGAACCCCTCCGTGTCGCCCGGATGGAAATGATGCCGGTCCAGGTCCTGTCGGCTCAGTGCGATGACCGCCGTACCCAGGTCCTCGTGGACCGTGAGCCGTTCGGAGAGCATGAATCCGAGCAGTTTGACCCTGTGCATCGTGTTCTCGTCCATCACGGCGGCATGGATCTCATGCGGTCGTGCGCCCATCTCCAACAAACGCGCTGCCACGCGATGGGTGTGTGGCGTGGTCGCCGGGAAACGAAAGGACCCCGTGTCCGTCATGATCCCGGTGTACAAACATGTCGCTGCGTCCGGTCCGATGCGGCCCGCCTGGCCGAGCGCATCGATGATATCAAAGACCATCTGCGAGGTGGAGCTCGATCCCGTGTCGGAAAATCCGACCGCCACATCGATGTCGGGATGTTGGTGATGATCGATCAACACACGACAACGTACCAGGGAGAGCTGTTCTGCAAGGGGCCCGACGCGATCCACCCGATTGAAATCCAGGCAGAGGACAACATCCGCCTCACGCAGCAGTTGCTCCGCCCTGTCCCTTGAACGATCGGCGCACACCACGTCCGGATATCCGGGCATCCATTGCAGGAAGGCAGGAGGCGTATTGGGCATCAGCACATCCACGGTGCGCCCCATGGCACGAAGGGCATGGCCCATTCCCAGCGCGGAGCCCATGGCATCGCCATCCGGATTGTAGTGGCCGATGATCGCGAGACGATGGGGCGCCCCGATCAGGTCGCGAAAAGTGGCAATGGACGGGTGAGCAGGCGCTATGAACGACATCGGGCGGCCAAAGTTAGCCGCCCGTGCCGTGCGATCGATAGGGTTCAGAAGCCCAGTTGCGGCGTCGGCATATGCTCGATCAGAATGCCCACGCAGCCGATATCCATGTCCTTGGTCCTGCCCTTCGGCTGGTCGACACCCGGAGCCACCACCTCCACCACCAGCCGCTTGGTGGATGTACAGGTGAACTCTACGGTCTGGGCCATTTCATGCTCCGTGTTGTCCCACAGCACCTTGCGGTCATCGGCGAACTCGGTCTTGGTCTCCGTTCGTTTCACCTGACGGATCTCGCCGGTGGGCTCGCCATTATCGTCGAACACCTGAACGGTGTCCACGGCATCCATGGTGACCTGATGAGGGACGCGCACTTTCTCCACCAAACGCGCGACCACGTGATCTCCGATGATGCGTTCATCGAAACAGAAGGAGATCCGGTAGTCCTGACCGCGATAGACGATGATGTTCAGCTCCGTGGGGACTCCGACCTGGACGCTGGCGCTCTTGCTTTGTCCATTGACCGAAAATCGCGGGTCCGTGGAGCGGTCGCAATTGAACTTGTGGTAATCGGAACAATCGTACTGTGCCGTTGCGGTTTGCAGGCAGGTCAGGGCCAGGCAGGCCGGGATGATCGATCTGTACAGGGGTCGCATAGCTGTCAGGCGTTCGTTTTCACCTTCACCACGTCCTCGGGCCGGATCAGTTCCTCCCGCAGGGCCTCGATCTTCTTCTCGAGCTCATCGTACTGGTCGGACGTCATACGGACGCTTACGTCATCACCGAGCACCATGCGGCCGGAGCTGCTCGTGCCGACATGCGACGTTCGCCTTTCCTGAAGCTGGTCGTATATGTTCCGGATGTCGACCAGTTCCTTCCGTACAGGGCCGACATTGGGGTCGTCCTTGTATTGCCGCAACATATCGAGGAGGTGCTCCAGGCTCACCTTCTGTTCGGCGACGCGGGCCACCAGGGGATCATCGGGATCGAACATCGTGATCTGGCGCATGACCAGATGCATGCTTTCCACCCAGCCACCCACCAATACCAACCCGAGGGTGGGCCCCATTCTTTCGTCCTGCATCTTCTCGTACGCGCGGTAGTACGCCTCGTTGCTGATGACCTCCAGGGAATCACCATGGGACAGATTGGACTCCAGCCGCGCGAAGTCCTGATCGGTGAACACGGCGGCGAGACCGAGCTCATCCCCGAGCTTCTTGACAGTGAGGTAGTAGCGGACCACCTCCACGTTCAACTTGAAATAGCTGGCGTAGACCAGGTCGGTGGCGTAGATGCCGAAATTGCAAGCCCGACCTGCAAGGCTGACGAAGCGATCGGCGTTGTTCGCCGGGTTCATCATGCGCTTCTGCCCTTCGCCGGCCATTTCCCGTACGATGGAGAATAGTTCGTTGGGCGTTGGCATCTGGTAGAGGCTGACGGCGTCGGCACCGCCATCATCGCTGATCACAAGCCTCTCCGTTGCCTGCTGGTCGCCGTGCTCCTCCGCGCCGCCGCCACAGGAGGAGGCCAGCAGCACGAGGCCGATGGTGAGGAAATGCGCTTTCATATTCATGGTGGGCCACCGCGATGGCAGCCCACTGGTTTTGGTCCTTCGGCGAAGGAAGCATGATCCGGGGGCGGCCCCGATCACCTGGGGATCTATTTTTGCGCGGCTTTTTCAACAACCCATGGCAGGAGACCGCACCTTCACGATGATCAAGCCCGAGGCCGTGGCCGCCGGGCACGCCGGCAAGATCATCGATATGATCACTTCCAACGGCTTCCGCATCATCGCGATGCGGTACACCCGGCTCTCTCATCACGAGGCCGGTACGTTCTACGCCGTCCACAAGGATCGTCCTTTCTATGGGGAGCTGGTCGATTACATGGCCAGCGGGCCCATTTTCGCGGCGATCCTGGAAAAGGACAATGCCGTGGAGGACTTTCGCAAATTGATCGGGGCCACGGACCCTGCCCAGGCCGAGGAGGGCACGATACGGAAGCGTTTCGCAGAGAGCAAGGCGAAGAACGCGGTGCACGGCAGTGACAGTGATGCCAATGCCGCGATCGAAGGGGCCTACTTCTTCAGCAGCCGCGACTGTTTTTGACCACGGCTCAGACGAGCACCACTTCACGCACGACCTCACGGCCGAACCGCTCGTTCAGCCGGTCGATCAGTTGTTCCTTCAGATAGCTCAGTTCCTGTCGCAGCGGTGCACTGTCCACGGTGACCGTCAAGCGTCCACGCTTGAGCGAAAGGTCCTTGGTGTGCCGTGCCACCATGCCGCCCGCCACCTCGTCCCAAATGCTGGCCACCTCCTGTTCATCGAGCTTTTCGCGCAGCCCGAAAGAATCGACCATGTCACCAAGGGCCTCACCCAACGACCGTTCGTTCGAGGGTCTCCATCTGTATGGCTTCGTCATGGGCAAGGTGGAAAAAGCGGACGTCCAGGTCGAGCCCGTCCAGGGCCCGGTGCAGCCGTTGGGCATCGGTGTCCGTGATCAGGACCTGACCGAAGCGATGCCCGCCCAGGAGTTGCAGAAGGTGTCGCATCCGTTGCGGATCGATCTTGTCGAATATATCGTCCAGCATCAGCAGGGGCTTTCCCCCTGAGCGTTCCCGGGTCAGATCGAACTGGGCCAGCTTCAATGCGATGAGAAAGGTCTTCTGCTGGCCCTGCGAGCCGAAACGTTTCATGGGGCGACCATCGATGAGGAACACCAGGTCGTCCTTGTGGACGCCTGCCGTGGTATGGAGCGCGGCGCGGTCCCGCTCCCAAGAGCGGTGCAGCAACTCCGCCATCGGGGTCGATCCGAGTTCCGTGCGGTACTCCAGCGCGATCTGCTCGGGACCCGCGCTGATCCCTTGATAGTGTTGCACGACCAAGGGGACCAGCTCGTTCAGGAACGCCCTTCGCCCCGCATGCACCACCGTGCCATGGGCGATCAGCTGGTCGTCCCACGGCTCCAGATCGGCCGCTGCTCCCCCACCCTGTTCCGCCATGCGTTTCAGCATCACATTGCGCTGCGCCAATGCACGGTTGTAGCGCACCAGGGCGTTCAAATAAGCCCGGTCGAACTGGGCGATCAGCCCATCGAGGAACTTGCGACGGAGCTCCGATCCCTCGAGCACCAGTTGCCCGTCGTAGGGTGTGATCATCACGCAGGGATAGCGCCCCACATGGTCGGCCAGACGCTCGTATTCCTTTTTGTTGCGCAGGAAGACCTTTCGCTGCCCACGTCGCACGCTGCAGCTCAGTTCATCATCGTCCTCTCCGGCCACCACTCCCTTTACCAGAAAGACGTCCTCGCCATGCCGGATGTTGTTCTGATCGATCGGATCGAAATAGCTCTTGCACAGAGAGAGATAGTGCACGGCGTCGAGCAGGTTGGTCTTCCCCACCCCGTTCGGACCGATGAAGCAGTTCACCTGGGGGCCCAGCTGCAGGTCGGCTTCCACATGGTTGCGGAAGTGCATCAGGGAAAGGCGCCTTAGCTGGACATGCATTGCCGGCCAAAGATAGACCGGGTGGGTGCGGGACGGTCGTCGGGCACCGTCGCCGGCACCCGACGACCGACGGCTCCACGTCCCCCTTTCGCTTTCAGGGTGAACAGCTACCTTTGCGCCTCTTTCCACAGAACGCCCCCATGGCCAGCAAGCACGATCGGAAGGACGAACAGCACGACCTGGACCTCGGTGAGGTATACAGCCGGACCGAGCTTTTCCTGGAAAAGAACAAGCGCGCCGTGAGCATGGCCGTCACCGGGATCCTGGTGGTGGTCGCGGCCGTGCTCGGATACAAGCGGTTCTATGCCGAGCCGCGTGCCAAGGAAGCCGCCGACCTGATCTGGAAGGCCCAATACTACTTCGAGATCGATTCACTGGACCTGGCCATCAACGGTGACGGCAATTACTTCGGTTTCCAGTACATCGCCGACGAGTACGGAAGCACCCCGAGCGGCGAGCTGGCCAAATACTACCTCGGCAACTGCTACCTCCAAAAGGGGGATTTCGGGACCGCGATCGACTATTTCAAGAAGGCGGACCTCGACGACGACATCCTGAGCGTGATGGCCGTCGGCTGCATTGGTGACGCCTACGTGCAACTGGACCAACCCAAGGAGGCCATCGACCAGTTCGAGAAAGCGGCGAACATGCGCACCAACGACATGACCACGCCGATGTACCTGATGAAGGCCGGGATCCTCTACCAGCAGAACGGGGACTGGGCGAAAGCCGCGAAGGCCTTCCGCCGTGTCGCCAAGGACTTCCCCGCTTCACCGGACGCCAACCAGGCGAAGAAGTACGCCGCCCGCGCCGAGGCGATGGCCGGGTGATCCCATGGCCACTGCCGAACATCCCCTCTCCAACTACGACCCGACCAGCGTCCCCAGTGGCGCTGGTCGTCGTTTCGGCCTGGTGGTGAGCGAATGGAACCGGGAGATCACCGAGGCGCTGCACCAGGGCGCAAGGCGGACCCTGATGGAACATGGTGCGGCCGAAGCCGACCTGCTGGAGGTGTGGGTGCCCGGCAGCTTTGAGCTCGCGGTCGGTGCACAGATCCTGATCGAAGCCAATGCCCTACATGGCGTGATCTGCCTGGGCAGCATCGTTCGTGGTGAGACCCCGCATTTCGACTACGTGTGCCAGGCCACGGCCAAGGGCATCATGGATGTGGGTCTGAAACACGGGGTACCCGTGATCTTCGGCGTGCTCACGGACGACAACATGGACCAGGCCCGTGCACGCTCCGGCGGCAGGTATGGCAACAAGGGTGTGGACTGCGCCGTGGCCGCACTGAAGATGGCAGAGTTGCGCAACCGGTCCAAGGCATAGTTCCGGGTCCGACACAGGGATGGTCCCCCGACCTCGGGCGAACTGCCAACTTCCAGCCGACGTTAACTTGCCTGGCATGAGCGAAGACGGCGGCCGCATCCGCACGCGGGAGGACTACCTCGCCGCGCGCAAGCAAAGTACCGAGGACCCCGAAGGCTTCTGGGCCGCACAGGCCGAGCGCTTCCACTGGCGCAAGCACTGGAACAAGGTGCTGGAGTGGGACTTCGCCAGGCCCGACGTGAAGTGGTTCGTCGGTGGCAAACTGAACATCACCGAGAACTGTCTGGACCGCCACCTGGAACAACGCGGCAACAAGCTGGCGCTGATCTGGGAACCGAACGACCCGAAGGAGCGCTTCGTGCGCCTGACCTATCGGGAACTCTACGAGCGGGTATGTCGTTATGCGAACGTGCTCAAGCGGCATGGTGTGAAGAAGGGCGACCGTGTCTGTGTATACATGCCCATGGTGCCCGAATTGGTGATCGCCGTACTGGCCTGCGCGCGGATCGGCGCGATCCACAGCGTGGTGTTCTGCGGTTTCAGCGCCCAAAGCCTTGCCGACCGCATCAAGGACGCCGAGGCCACCACCGTGCTATGCAACGACGGCATGTTCCGCGGGGCCAAGGAAATGCCGGTGAAATCCGTGGTGGACGAGGCACTGGCCGATTGCCCCTCGGTGAAGAAGGTGATCGTGACCGAGCGCGTCGGGTGGTCCGTGCCGATGCGGGAAGGCCGCGATGTGTGGCTGCATGAGGAATGGGAAAAGGTCGACGGCAACTGCCCGGCCGAGTTGATGGACAGCGAGGATCCGCTCTTCATCCTCTACACCAGCGGCAGCACCGGCAAGCCCAAGGGCGTGGTGCACACCTGCGGCGGCTACATGGTGTACACCGAGTACAGCTTCCGCAACGTGTTCCAGTACGAGGAGAGCGACGTGTTCTGGTGCACGGCCGACGTGGGCTGGATCACCGGGCACAGTTACATCACCTACGGTCCGCTGCTGGCCGGCGCCACGCAGGTGATGTTCGAGGGCGTGCCCACCTTCCCGGACGCCGGTCGGTTCTGGCAGGTGGTGGACAAGCATGGCGTGAACATCTTCTACACCGCCCCCACCGCCATCCGCAGCCTGATGGCGCACGGCCTGGACCATGTGCTGCCCTATTCGTTGCACTCGTTGAAGGTGCTCGGCACGGTGGGCGAACCGATCAATGAGGAGGCCTGGCATTGGTACAAGACCCACATCGGCAAGGGCCGCTGCCCGATCGTGGACACCTGGTGGCAGACCGAGACGGGTGGGATCCTTATCAGTTCACTGGCGGGCGTCACGGACGAGAAACCAAGCCATGCCGCCTGGCCGCTGCCGGGGGTGCAGCCGGTCCTTGTGACCGCCGACGGTACCGAGATCACCGGGAACGAACAGGAGGGCCTGCTCTGCATGAAATTCCCCTGGCCCAGCATCCTGCGCACCACCTGGGGCGATCACGAGCGCTGCCGGCAGACGTATTTCAGCACCTACAAGAACATGTACTTCACCGGTGATGGCGCCAAACGCGACACGGACGGTCGCTACCGCATCATCGGCCGGGTGGACGACGTGATCAACGTGAGCGGCCACCGCTTCGGCACCGCCGAGATCGAGAGCGCCATCAACGAGGCCACGGGGGTGGTGGAAAGCGCCGTGGTGGGATTCCCGCATGACATCAAGGGCCAGGGCATCTACGCCTATGTGATCACCGAAAGTCCCGTCGCGGATGCCGAGGACATGCGCGGCCGCATCATCGAAGCCGTGGTGGCGGGCATCGGGCGGATCGCCAAGCCGGATAAGATCCAGTTCGTCAGCGGCCTGCCCAAGACGCGCAGCGGCAAGATCATGCGGCGCATCCTGCGGAAAGTGGCAGAGAACGAACTGACAAGCCTGGGCGACACCTCCACCCTGCTCGACCCGAATGTGGTGGACGAGATCAAGGAGGGGCGTTTGTAACGACCTTCATGGCATGGACGATCACCTCAAGGACAGCTTCTCCGAAGGCAGACGCATCAGTCCCAAGCTGGCCGAAGGGAAGAAGAACTTCCTGATCGACATCGACGGGACGATCTGCGAGGACATCCCCAACGAGGAGCCGGAACGCATGGCCACTGCCAAGCTCTTCGACGGTGCGCTGGAGACCTGCAACAAATGGTACGCGGAAGGACACATCATCACCTTCTTCACTTCACGCACCGAGGAGCACCGCGCGGTGACCACCGACTGGCTGGACCGGCACGGCTTCAAGTACCACGGCATCGTCTTCGGCAAGCCGCGCGGCGGCAACTACCACTGGATCGACAACCACATCGTGCGCGCCACGCGCTACAACGGGCGGTTCACGGACCTGGTGAAAAAGGAGGCGACGATCGAGGTGTTCCAGGAGGATCGACCGAACACCGGTCCTTGATCCTCAGGCCCCTACCGTTCCCATCTGATGGACCATAGTCCGCGCAGATCGCCCATGCCATAGCCGGTGGCGGCATCGCCTGGATAGCGCTGCTGGATGGCCGCCAGCGTGGTGCTGTCGATGTCCCTTCCCGGAACGCCATGGCACCTGAGACAGGCCGGCATGTTGATCAGGATGGGCTGGTAGTAGGCCACACTATCGCCGAGGAGTACGACCTGTGAGGTGATCCGCATACCAGGCGTACCCTTGGCCAGCAGGTCCAGCACCTCGCCCAACCGGCGCTGCTCGTCCGCATCCGGGGCATCGTGCGGTGCGCGGATCTTGTCGCTGGTGCGCCTGATCCGCAAACCCTTTGCGGAGGACAATGAGTCCAGCAGGGGGAGCGCGGCGAGGGAACAGTATTCCACGGCGTGGGCCGGTCCACCCGCCTGCATCGCATCCTGCAAACGGCCCGATAACTGCTGGAAAGCGGCAAGTGCGATCCCGCCACCGTGTTCCAGAGCGGCCTGCTCATCGAAGGGGGCCTGCCGCTCCTCGCAGGAAGCCATCAGGACGATCGCAGCAAGTATGCAAGACCCTTGGCGCATGATGCGAAGCTGATGCTTCTGAGCGGGCGGTCGCACTTCGCTACCCCTTCGCCGCCTTCAGTGTGTTCAGCAGTAAACTGGTGATGGTCATGGGCCCCACGCCGCCGGGCACGGGACTGATCCAGGAGCACTTCGGCGCGACCTCGTCGAACTTCACGTCGCCGACCAGACGGAAGCCGCTCTTCTTCGAGGCGTCGGGTATGCGGTGGATGCCCACATCGACCACCACGGCCCCTTCCTTCACCATGTCGGCCGTGACGAACTCCGGCCTGCCGATGGCCGGCACCAGGATGTCGGCCTGGCGGGTGATGGCGGCGAGGTCCTTCGTGCGGCTGTGCGTGAGCGTCACCGTGCAGTTGCCCGGATAGCTGTTCCGGCTCATGAGGATGCTCATCGGCGTGCCCACGATATGGCTGCGGCCGATCACCACGCAGTGTTTGCCCGCGGTCTCGATGCTGTAGTGGCGGAACAGTTCCACGATGCCGGCCGGGGTGGCGGGCAGGAAGCCCGGCAGGCCCAGCACCATGCGGCCGATGTTGTCCGGATGGAAGCCATCGACATCCTTCCGCGGGTCGATCGCCAGGGTCACGCGTTCCTCGTCGATGTGCGACGGCAGGGGCAGTTGCACGATGAAACCATCCAGTTCGGGGTCGTGGTTCAGCGCGCGGACCAGGTCCAGCAGTTCCTCCTCGGAGGTGGATACCGGTCGCGCGATCAGTGTGCTGCGGAAGCCCACCTCCTCGCAGGCCTTCACCTTGCTGGCCACATAGGTCCTGCTGGCCCCGTCGTCACCCACCAGCACAGCCGCCAGATGGGGCGGTCGTCCGTACCTCCCTTTCACCTGCTGCACCTCCCCCGCGATCTGTTCGCGGATGGCCTTCGAGGCGCGCTTGCCGTCCAGGAGCTGATACGTGGTGGTCACGTCCATACAGGGGTATGAAGGTAGCCGATCGGCCTCAACGCTTCATGCCCTGCATCGCCTGCATCTGCCGCATCATGTTCTGCATCTTGCTCTTGTCGCCCATCACCTTCATCATCTTGCGGGTCTCCTCGAACTGTTTCATCAGCTTGTTCACCTCCTCGATGCCTCGACCGCTGCCTTTTGCCAGGCGCTGACGGCGGCTGCCATTGATCACGCTCGGGCTGCGGCGCTCCTCCGGCGTCATGCTGTGGATGATGGCCTCGATGCCCTTGAACGCATCATCGGGGACGTCCAGGTCCTTCATCGCCTTGCCCATGCCGGGCAGCATGCCCAGCAGGTCCTTCATGTTGCCCATCTTCTTGATCTGGGCGATCTGGTCCAGGAAATCGTCGAAGCCGAACTGGTCCTTCGCGATCTTCTTGTGCAGCTTGCGCGCCTCCTCCTCGTCGAACTGTTCCTGGGCGCGTTCCACCAGGCTCACCACATCGCCCATGCCCAGGATGCGGCCGGCCATGCGGTCGGGGTGGAACTCGTCCAGCGCCTCCATCTTCTCACCCGTGCCGATGAACTTGATCGGCTTGTCCACCACGCTGCGGATGCTCAGCGCCGCGCCACCGCGGGCGTCGCCGTCCAACTTGGTCAGCACCACCCCGTCGATGTCCAGCCGGTCGTTGAACGCCTTGGCGGTGTTCACCGCGTCCTGGCCGGTCATCGCGTCCACCACGAAGAGCGTCTCCTGCGGCTGGACCGCCTTCTTGATCCGCGCGATCTCGTCCATCATCTGCTCGTCGATCGCCAGACGACCGGCGGTGTCGATGATCACGGCAGTGTGGCCGTGGTCCTTCGCGTGCTTGATGCCCGCCTTGGCGATGGCCACGGCATCCTTGTTCTCGCGTTCGCTGTACACGTCGATCCCCAGCTGCGTGCCCAGCGTCTCCAACTGGTCGATGGCCGCGGGGCGGTAGATGTCGCACGCCACCAGCAGCGGCTTGCGGCCCTTCTTGCGCAGGTGGTTGGCCAGCTTCCCGCTGAAGGTCGTCTTCCCCGAGCCCTGCAGGCCGCTCATCAGCACCACGGTGGGGTTGCCACCCAGGTCGATCCCCTTGTTCCGGCCGCCCATCAGCTCGGCCAGCTCGTCGTGGGTGATCTTCACCAGCAGCTGCTGCGGGCTCACCGCGTTGATCACGTTCTGGCCCAGGGCCTTCTCCTTCACGCGATCGGTGAAGTCCTTGGCGGTCTTGAAGTTCACGTCGGCGTCCAGCAGCGCACGGCGAATCTCCTTCATGGTCTCCGCCACGTTGATCTCCGTGATCTTGCCCTGGCCCTTCAGCACCTTGAAGGCGCGCTCCAGCTTGTCGCTCAGGTTCTCGAACATGTCTATCGGAAAGGGTCACAAAAGTAGCGTCCGCGCGCGGCCCTGCGGGTGAACACGGTGGACGGGGTGCGCCACCGTGTCCACCTGAGCGAATGCAGGTCGGGTTCTTTGCTGCGGGTGTTTTGGGCGTGCCCCTCTCCCACCCACAAAGCCACCACACGGGTCGGGTGCTCCGCTACAGCCTGCTTGCCGTGTACGGCGGTCGCGGCACTGCGGTGGCTTCCTTTGGTCGCCTCCTCGTTGCACGCGCCCGCAAGGCCATGTCGGCGCGGGGCTGCCGCTTCGCCCCCTCACGCGAAATGCACATCCCAACATGATCCACAGTCCCGACCTTTCGCCATGCGTTCCATCCAAGCTGTTCTGAGCGTGGCTATTCTCTCCGCCTGCACCCATCGACCTGCGCTTTCAACCCCAACGCCCGCCACGCCCAACATCCTCACCTCCACCATCGCCGCCCTCGATAGCGCCCTCTTCGCCGCTTTCAACGCGCAGGACACGGCGGCGCTCGGCACCTGGTTCACACCCGACCTGGAGTTCTACCACGACAAGAGCGGCCTCGCCGACCACGACGGCACCATGGCGGGTTTCCAGCACCTCTTCACCCAGCCCACCACGGCGGACATGCACCGCACGCTGGTGCCCGGCACCATGGAGGTGTATCCCCTCGGCGACTTTGGCGCCCTGGAGGTGTGCCAACACCGCTTCACACATACCGAGGATGGCCAAGTGGTGAGCGGCGTGTTCAAGAACATCATGATCTGGCGGAAGGACAGCACGGGCTACAGGGTGAGTCGCGTGATCAGCTACGATCATTGAAGGAGCTTGCCTGTTGACGACCTTCGGTCCTGCTCACTGCGGATCAGGTAACGAACCTTGCCCCATACCTTCCTTTCATGAACAGCGAAGACCTCCGCGCCCTGCAGGCGCCCTTGAAGGAGCGCTACCGGAACGAACCGGGTGCCGCCCGGATCACCCTGAAGGCCGAGGGCCTTGTGGGCGAGAACGTGTCGTGCAGCGTGGAGACCGGCCGTGCGCTGGTGGCCGCCGGGCTGCATCCCGCCACCGGTGGTGATGGCCTGCACGTGTGCAGCGGCGACATGTTGTTGCAGTCGCTCGTGGCCTGTGCGGGCGTGACGATGAACGCGGTCGCCACGTCGCTGAAGATCCCCATCGATGAGGCCACGGTCCGTGCGGAGGGCGAGCTCGATTTTCGCGGCACGCTGGGTGTCGACAAGACCGCTTCCGTGGGATTCGACACCATCCGGCTGACCTTCGCCATCCGTTCCAACGCCAGCGAAGAACAACTGGCCACGTTGCAGAAGCTCACCGAACGGTATTGCGTGGTTTACCAGACCTTGCGGAACGCACCGGCGATCGAGGTGCAGGTGCGACCCGCCGACCCCAACGACCCCGTTCCTTAGACTGCCGTCCGTTATCGGATCCTTCCGCCCCGCAGGCGCTGCGGTGCCGTCGTCGGCCTCTTGTCCCGCAGGAACACCCATTCGTCCGCACTGCTATCCGTGGCTGCGAAACGATAGCCATCGCCATCGTACTTCTTGATCTTCTCGACATCCAGGATGCGATGCCGGATGATATGTCGAGCCAGGGCTCCGCGTTGGTACTTGGCATAAGCCATCAGCATTCGATAGCCTCCGGGCGTGCGGTCCTTGAACACGGGAGTGACCACGCGCACACCGATCTTCTCCGGATTCACGCTCTTGAAGTATTCCGAGGATGCGAGATTGATGATCGGTCCACCCCCTTCCGACTTGAGGTCCTCCGCCAGCAGGTCCGTGATGCGGTCGCCCCAGAAAGCGTAGAGGTCCTTCGCGCGCCCGATCGAAAGCCGCGTGCCCATCATCAGGCGGTAGTCCTGGATCAGGTCCAGCGGCCGCAGCACGCCATAGAGTCCGCTCAGGATACGCAGATGGTGTTGGGCGAAGCGGAGATCGTCGGCATCCAACGTGCGCGGATCCAGACCACGATACACTTCGCCGTTGAAGACGAAGACAGCGGGGCGCGCGTTACCGGGCGTGAACGGTGGCCCCCAGCGTTCGTAGCGTTCGCGGTTGAGTTCGCCCAGCTTCGGGCTCAGGTCCATCAATGCCGCCAGCTTCGAGGCGCTGAATTTCTTCAGCTTTTCCGCGATCGGCAGGCTGTCCGCAAGCATGCGCGGCCGTGTGGCATTCTTCAGTGTTGGGGTTTCCAGGGCGAGGTCCTTGGCGGGCGAGAGAAGGAGGAGCATGGAGGGAAGGAGGAATCTGGAAACCGGTAACCGGGAGCGTGAAAGTTAGTTCGGGGATCGGGCCGGGTCGCCGGGACGGAGGTCGAACGCGGGAGCAAGCTATCCCGACGATCACGGAAGACCCTGCTCCCGCCCCCACTGCCGCGCCATGTCCGTCGCCACATCCACGTTGCTCTCCTCCATGCGGGCCTCGTCGTTGGGACGCATGAGCCAGAGGGTCTTCGAAGCAACCAGGTCCGCTGCTTGACCTTGGACCAGCTCCTCGAAAACATGCTGTGCATCCTCCGTGGAACCGGAACCCAGCGTGATGGCGAACACGGGCCGATGGCCCAGGTCCCCGAGATCCTTGACGTAGTGCTGGATCGCCCGGTCCGGCCGCCAATTGTAGGTGTTCGCGCAAAGTACCAGCAGGTCGAAGGTGGTGGCGTCGAATCTCCTTGCCGCTGCGACGGTGGCCACGGTCGCGTTGTAGCCGTTGGTCACCAGTCCTTCGGCAAAGGCATGGCACACCTGCGCATCCAGGTCGTAGATCGGATCGGGGTCGTAGACCACCAGGGCATGCCGGGGCGCGTTCGCCGGACCGAGCTCTTCCTCATTCGCCGGGCCTTCGGCCTCCACCCAGACCGTCAGAGCGGTCCACATCACGGCAATGCCAAGCAGCGTGAACAACAGGCGACGCATCCATTTGCGCATGATGCCGTGAAGTTGCCTTTCCCCTGGGGCGATGCCTATGACTTTCGACAGCCAAGCAGCGGTTTGGACAAGGAGTACAGGACGAACCGCGTTCTCCGGATATGAGGCTCTTCTTCCTTCTCCTGACCTTTCTGATCCTGCTGGCGTCCTGCACGTCGCCCCGATACACGGTCCGGAAATGCGACGGAAGCCGTGGGGAACGCGTACCCATGGGCGTCCTCTGACGCAGCGAACATCCACCGAACTCCGGTCCATACTTCCAACGCACATGCCTAGCTTCACCGGACCACGACATTCCCGTGGCACCCTTCGTCATGCGATGCACCATGCTTCTTGCCGGTATCCTGCTGCACGGCGCCATGCTGCCGCTCACCTCCATCGCCCAGGAGGACCTCCCCTGGCCCGAGCACCTCACCGGACATTGGGAGGGTGAGTTCGGTGGTATGCGCTATGCGGAGGATTGGAATAAGACCGGGGACTCCATGTACAGTGGGACCTCCACCACCTGGCGCAACGACGATATCGTCGGCACGGAACGGCTCTGCATCCTGAGGTTCTCCGGCCAATGGCTCTACCTGGCCGACCCGAAAGGGGACCAGATCACCTGTTTCGTCCGGGCCGAAGCGGAGGGGCCGGTCTGGGTGTTCGCGAACATGGAACATGACTTTCCAAAACGCGTGGGCTATCGCATCGAAGGCGACTCACTCAGCGGCTGGATCGCCGGTGCAACGGACGATGATGCACGCATGGAATTCCACCTCGTCCGTCGCTGAGCGGAGCAGAACGGTCGGTATGCGCTACCAGAAATGACGAAGGCCCGTCGAACGACGGGCCTTCTCTTTGATCGGGCAGACGGTCAACGCAGTGCGATGTAGGTGGTACCCAGTCGACGGTCCCCTTTGACCACTTCGATCTTGTAGAGTCCGGGCTTCAGTTTCTCCTTCGGATCGTAGACCAACTTCACGCGGTCGTTGCCCGTCGGTGCGGCCTCTCCACCAGCCAGTAGCGGACCTGGTTCGGCAAAGGTGATGACGCTCACCGCAGGGTCATCTCCATTGATGGTCCGCCCGGCGGGATCGGTGATCCGATAATCCACCTGTCCGGCCAGGCCGGGCGGCAGCATCATGGTGAGTTGGACCTTCCTGGTCCTTCGGGCCACCACGGTCATCCGTTCCTTCCGGCCCTGGAACGCCTGCAAAAGGCTCTGGTCGATGGTGGCCTGGTCGGCGGCGAGTTGGTCGATCTGCTGCTTCAGGGCAAGGTTGCGCGCTTCCAATGCGAGCTTCTCCCCGTTCATACGGTCCAGACCGGAACGTGCCTCCATGAGCTGCTGTTCCAGGACGGCCTTGGCCTGTTGCAGACCTTCCGCATCCTTCTTCCAGCGACCAGCCTCTGCTGCGGCCCCCTGGAGCCGGTCGATTCGCATGCGCAACCCGGCGACCTCATCCTGTGCGCGGTGGCGTTCGGCTTCCAGTTCAGCCGCGTGCTCTTCCTGTCGGGAGAGTTCCGTTCTCGCCAGGACCAGGTCCTGCTGCGCGTCCCGTTGTTCGCGCACCATGCGCACATTCTCATTGCGCTGCAGGTCGAGGTCATCGGCCAGGTCGTGGTTCATGCCCTGTTGATGGAGGTTCCAGCCCAGGGAAAGCGCCAGTAGGATGATCGCGGCGCCGGCGATGAGCTTGGACCTATCGGTCCGGAGGGCTCGAAGCATGTGATGTTCCATGGCGGTTACAACGGCGGAACGCATAGGTGGATGCGGGAAACCGATGAAGCTTCGGTGAAAGTTCGATGAGACGACGATGGATCCGGTCGGTGATCGGCCGTGCGGACCAGGTGTGGCCAGGGCACGCCGGCCCGTGTGCGCACGGCGTATTGTCCCGTTCCGTCGACGAATAGTCCAGGTCCGTCTAATAGCCGGAACCCGTGCGCGGGAGGGGGCGTAGCACCGAGCGAAGACCCCTACACCGTGCCCTTCCCCCCGTTCGCCAAAGCACCCCGCTCTTCCTTCCGACCGCGAACACTGTTCGCCCTGCTTGCGACGCTCAACGTTCTCCTGATCCCCTTTACCGCCCGTGGCACGCACATGTCGGGAGGAGAGATCTATTGGAACTGCCTGGGGAACGACCAGTACGAGATCACCCTGGTCGTGTACCGCGACTGCGCCGGGATCGCACTGGACCCTGCCTATGACCTCGACATCAGCAGTCCCTGTGGCAACATGACCCTGCACGTGACCACACCCGGAGGCGTGGAACTCTCGCAGTTGTGCGACCAGGAGCTTCCCAACAGCACGTGCAACGGAGGTACACTTCCGGGGATCCAGCAATACATCTACACGGGCACCATCACCCTCCCTCCGTGTGACTCCTGGACCATTTCCTGGACGGAGATCTACCGGAACAATGCCATCGTGAACCTGCAGAACCCGGGGCAGCAGGAGATGTACATCCAAGCCACGCTGAACAACACGGTCGCGGCCTGTGATGACTCACCGCAGTTCTCCAACATCGCGATCCCGTACGTCTGCACCGGCTACCCCGTGAGCTATAGCTACGGTGCCTTCGATCCGGAGGGCGATTCCCTCTCTTACCAGTTGATCAGCGCATGCGTGGGTGGTGCCACCCCGATCCCGTACGTGACGCCATATTCCCCCACACAACCCATCCCGGGCATCACCCTCGATCCGGTGACCGGTCTTGTGACCTTCACGCTCAACACCGCCGGGAACTGGGTGGTGGTGGTGCAGGTGAACGTGTACGACGACCAGGGGAACCTGATCGGCACGGTGATGCGCGACATGCAATTCATCGCATACCCGTGCTCCAACCAGCCTCCCGACCCTACAACGGGCACCGTGGCCAACATGCAGGGGGCCGCGACACAGACCGGTCCCTACGCCGTGGAGGTCTGCGAATCGGGCGACTTCTGCTTCGACATGGTGATCAGCGACCCGAACTCGGCGAACATCCTGAGCGCGACCACCAATGTGCAGCAGAACCTGCCAGGAGCCACGTTCAGCTATTCGGGAAGCAATCCGATCACCTGCACGGTCTGCTGGACGGCGCAACCCGGATCGTCCGGCTTCTTTCCCTTCATCGTCACGGTGAGCGACGGGGCATGCCCGATACAGGCCTTCCAGACCTATGTGTACCAGGTGCACGTGCGTGAGGGGCTCTTCATCGATGCCACCGCCGTGGACGAGAGTTGCCTCGGGGCTGGCGATGGAAGTGCCAGTGTGAACGTGTTGGCGGGCACACCACCGTACCAGATCACCTGGAGCACGGGAGCCACGGGCACGAGCATCACGGCCGGTTCGGGGACCTACACGGTGACGATGGTGGATGCGAACGCCTGCGGACCGACAACGGACACCGTCACCATCGGCGCCGCCTCCCTGCCCGGCGTCGCCAACGCGGGTCCCGATCTGGTGGGATGTCCGAACGGCCTGCCGATCGACCTGCAAGGCAGCGTATCGAACGCCACCAGCGGTCAGTGGTCGGGAGGGCTGGGGACGTTCCTCGGGAACGGTCCGAACGTGCAATACATGCCCACTCCGAGCGAGATGGCGTCCGGCGGTATCGACCTGGTGCTCACCACCACGGGCAATGGAAGCTGCTCCCCGGACGCGGATACGGTCCATGTCACCCTTTCCAATGCGCTGATGAACGCTGCAGTAAGCGCAACGGACGCACTGTGCACGGCAACAGCCTCGGGCAGCGCCAGCTTCATGCCGAACACACCCACGCTCAACTACCTGTGGAGCGACCCGAACGGGCAGACCACCGCCACGGCCAGCAATCTCATGCCGGGCAATTACTCCGTGCAGGTCACCGACGGGCTTGGTTGCGATACCATCATGGCGGTGACGATCAACGCGCCCGCACCTCTTGCGATCGCGCAGGTGGAGGTGGTGGATGAACCCTGCGCCGGTGCGGGTGGTGGCAGCGTGAGCGTGACCGCCACGGGCGGCACCCCGCCGTACCAATTCACCTGGAGCAACGGGATGACCGGAGCTGCCATCACGGTGGGTGCAGGGACCTATACCGTATCGGTCACCGACGCGAACGGCTGCGCACCCGCGACCGCAACGGCCACCGTGAACGCCACGAGCCAGCCGCCCACGGCCAACGCAGGTCCGGACCTGATCGGTTGCATGGATGCATTGCCTGTTGCGCTTCAAGGCATTGTGACCAATGCGGCGAGCGGCATCTGGTCGGGCGGAACGGGCTCCTTCACGGGCACCGGGCTGAACGTGCAATACATGCCTTCCAATGCCGAGATCGCCGCAGGGCAGGTCGTCTTGACCCTGACCACCACCGGTACCACCGGATGCCCAGCGGCAAGCGACCAGGTGATCGTGCAACTGCCCAACAGTTTCCAGAACGCCCAGGTCCAGTCCACCCCGGCCGCGTGCGCGGCCTCGGCCAATGGCACGGCCACATTCACCCCACAAGGTGCCGGATTCAGCTACAACTGGAACGATCCCGCCGGTCAAACGACCCCGACCGCGATCGGGCTCCCGGCGGGGAACTACAATGTGCAGGTCACGGATGTCTTCGGATGCGGAACCCTGCTTTCCGTGACCATCGCGGAACCTCCGGCATTGCAATTGAGCGGTCCCACGGGAACGAACCCCACTTGCGCCGGTTCGACCAACGGCGCGGCCACGGTCGGAGCTACGGGCGGCACGCCGGGCTATACCTACCAATGGAGCGCCAATACGGGCGGACAAACGCTTCCGACCGCGACCGCTCTCGGTGCCGGCACCTACGTGGTGGTCGTCACCGATGCGAACGGATGCATGGCGCAGGGTTCCACGGCCCTTGCGGCACCTCCCCCTGTCACACTTTCCGCTCAGGTGCCCGCCACGGTCTGTGTGAACGCCCCGGTGCAATTGACGGCACAAGCTGGCGGTGGCCAGGGTGGGTATGTCATCCACTGGGCCAACATCGGCTATGGAAGCCCGATCACCTACTCCTTCCCTTCCACCCAGACCGTGAGCGTGAGCGTGACCGATGCTGCCGGATGTACCGGTCCCACGCTCACGTTCCCGGTGGACGTGCTCGACCTATCGCTCGCCACGCTCCAGACCTATGGGGACACCGTGGTCTGCCCGGGCGGTTCCGCGGAGATCGGCGGTCAGGTGACCAACTATGCGGGCACGGTCCAGCTGTATTGGCCCGGCCTGGGCGTGAACGGCAATGGCCCGTTCACGCTGCCCGTGACAGGCGACCAGTCCTATGCGGTGATCGCGACGGACGGCTGTGGCAACACGTTGAACGGCGAGGTGCTGGTGGAACTTGACACACCTCCCGACGTGGTACTCCCACCCGTGATCGCCGAGGGATGCGCACCGTTGGACGTGGACTTCCCCAACAACATCGTGACCGGTACGTTGAGCTATCTCTGGCACTTCGGTGACGGCCAGACATCCACCGCACCCGCACCGTCGCATACGTATCCTGCCGGTACGTTCCCGGTCACCTTGACGGTGACCACACCGAACGGCTGTTCCTCCACCAGCGCCCAGCCCGGGCTCGTCCTGGCCTACGCCCCGCCGACCGCTGAATTCGACGCCGATCCGTGGACCACGGACTCCGATGCCCCGACGATCACGTTCACCAACGCCTCATCGGGCAGCATCGTGAACAACAGCTGGTCCTTCGGGGATGGCGGTACGAGCAATGACATCGACCCGAGCCACACGTATCAGAACGCGGGGACGTTCACTGTGCAGCTTGTGGTGGAGGACACCCATGGCTGCACCTCGTCCGCAATGCATGCGGTGACCATCTCACCGGTATATGACGTGGTGATCCCCACGGGCTTCACGCCGGACCCCAATGGTGGGAACGGCGGCACCTACGGCGCGAACGACCTATCCAACAACGTCTTCTATCCGTTCGTGGACGATGTGAAGGACTTCGACCTCCGGATCTACAACCGCTGGGGCGAGCTCGTGTTCGAATCGAAGGATGTGCACATCGGCTGGGACGGCTACTACCGAGGCCAGCTCAGTCCGCAGGACGTATACATGGTTCAGCTCTGGGTGAAGTTCGTGGACGACCGCGAACTGACCCGGTACAGCGACCTCACCCTTTTCCGATAGGCGCATGGGAACACGGCGACCCCTCCTCTTCCTGCTTCTCGCTGCGCCCTGGTCCGGAGCCTTGGCCCAGGACCCCCAGTTCACGCAGAACTTCGCTGCGCCGCTGTATCTGAACCCGGCGTTGACCGGCAACACCTACCAGGACCGGCTCATCCTGAACTATCGCAAACAATGGCCGGGCATCGCTCCGGGCTATGATACGTATGCGGTGAGCTACGACCACCGCGCGAGCACGCTGAACAGCGGTTTCGGGGTGATGGCGATGCGCGACGTGGCGGGCAGCAACAGTCTGGCGTTCACCATGCTCGCAGCGAACTACAGCTACGAGGCGCACATCGACCGGAAGCACGGGATCCGCGGCGGGCTGCGGTTCGCATACACGCGACGGGAGTTCGATCCATCGAACGTGCTGTTCGCCGACCAGGTGATCCGGGACAATGCGCCCACCTCCATCGAGCCACCGATGATCGAACGCGTACAGTATTTCGATGCCGCGGTGGGTCTGGTCTACTTCGGCGAGCGCGCCTGGGTGGGTACCTCCTTCAACCACATCAACCGCCCCCAACAAACGCTGCTGAACGGAGGCAACACCCGGCTGGCGATACGGAGCAGCGTGCATGGCGGCTACCGGTTCCCGCTCGATGGACTGACGATGCGGAAGAGCCGGACGATCCTGACCGCGGCCGCGCATTACAAGGCCCAGGACAAATGGGACCAGTTCGACGTGGGTGCGTACATCGAGCACAGGCAGCTCACGGGAGGCATCTGGTACCGCGGCCTGCCGGCCTTGAAAGCCTACAAACGTGGCTATGCGAACAACGATGCCGTGGCGGTGATGATCGGGTACGAGACCGTCAACCAGTTCACTTTCGTTTACAGCTACGACGTCACGGTGAGCACGCTGACCATGGCCAGCGCGGGAGCGCACGAGATCAGCATCACCTATGAGTGGCCGGTACGCAAGAAGGCCCGCCGGTATCGCGTGGTCCCTTGTCCGAAGTTCTGATCACATCCGGTCCGGCACCGCGATCCCCAGGCACCACATCACCTTCCGGGTGGTGTTGGCTACGGCTTCACTGATCCTCAAGCGCCGATCGCGCCTGGCCGGATCCTCCTCCTTCAATACCGGAACGCTCTGGTAGAAGCTGTTGTACGCCTTCACCACCTCATAGGCGTGATTGGCCAGCCTGCTCGGATCATAGTGACGGGCGGCATCGTCCAGCACGGCGGGGGAACGGTGGAGCAGCTTGATGATCTCGCGCTCCTCGGGTAGAAGAGGCAAAGTTCCATCCTTCGAATGGGACCACGCCCCCCTTCCCTCCGCCTTGTTCAACAAGGAGCGGATCCGGGCGTGCGTGTATTGGATGAACGGACCCGTGTGGCCCTGCAGGTCGATACTGGCCACGGGGTCGAACAGCATCCGCTTCTTTGGATCGACCTTGAGCAGGAAGTATTTCAACGCGGCCAGACCGATCATCTCGAAGAGCGTCGCCTTCTCCTCCGCCGCGAAATCGTCCAGTTTTCCGAGCTGTTCCCCCGTGGCGCGCGCCTCCCGCACCATTTCCTCCATCAGGTCGTCGGCGTCCACCACCGTGCCTTCACGGCTCTTCATCCTTCCGCTGGGCAGGTCCACCATGCCATAGCTCAAGTGGTACAGGCCATCCGCCCAGGGAAAACCCATCTTCTTCAGGATGGCGAACAGCGTCTTGAAGTGGTAGTCCTGTTCGTTGCCCACCACGTAGATCATGCGCGACAGGCCGGGATGGTCCTTGAACCGTTGGATCGCGGTACCGATGTCCTGTGTCATGTACACGCTGGTTCCGTCGCGGCGCAGGAGCACCTTCTCGTCCAGGCCTTCCGCGGTATTGTCGACCCACACGCTGCCGTCCTCCTTGCGGTAGAACGTTCCCTTGTCGAGGCCTTCGAGCACATCCTGCTTGCCCAGCACATAGGTCTCGCTCTCATAGTAGAGCTTGTCGAACTCCACGCCCATGCGGGTGTACGTGGCGCTGAACCCATCGTACACCCAACCGTTCATCTTCTCCCAAAGCGCGCGCACTTCGAGGTCACCTTCCTCCCATTTTCGAAGCATTTCCTGGGCCTCCAGCAGGATCGGCGCCTCCTTCTCCGCAGCATCCTGGGCGCGGCCTTTTGCCATGAGTTCCTCCACCTCCCGCTTGTAGGCCTGGTCGAACTGCACGTAGTACTTCCCCACCAGCTTGTCACCCTTCAACCCACTGCTCTCCGGTGTTTCCCCGCTGCCGAATTTCCGCCAGGCGAGCATGCTCTTGCAGATGTGGATGCCGCGGTCGTTGATCACCTGGACCCGGACCACCTTGTTGCCCGCGGCCTGGAGGATCCGACCCACGCTATGGCCGAGAAAATTGTTCCGCAGATGCCCCAGGTGCAGCGGTTTGTTGGTGTTCGGCGAGGAGTATTCCACCATCACCTCCCGGCCGGTCGCTGGAAAGGCAAGGATGTCGTGCTCGAGCGCTTCACCGAGGAAGCCGTTCCAATAGGCATCGGCGATCACCAGGTTCAGGAAGCCCTTCACCACGTTGAAGCGCTCGACGATATCCACGTGCGCCTGCAGGTGGGCACCAACGGCCTCGGCGGTCCGCTCGGGTCCCTGACCGCTGAGCTTCAGGAAGGGAAAGACATTGATCGTGACGTCACCCTCGAACTCCGGACGTGTCGGCTGGAGGACGATCTGTTCAACCACCGGCACCTCCGACCCGAACAACGAACCGAACGCTTCAACGATGGCCGGAACGAGCCGGGCCTGCAGCCTGTCCTGATGCATGGGCGCAAAGGTGAAGGTGAAAGCCCAAAGTGGAAAGCCGATGGCGAAAGTCGGAGAGCGGATTTCGGAGGAGCGTCGTTACTGGAGGTCGTGTGAAAGGCAGCTGGGAGCAGGACTTTCCTTCCGCTCCAGGAAGTTCTCGGCCAACATGCATCGCACGCTTCCGCCTCCGACGCGTTCGATGGTGGGAATGGGCACGGGCACCAATCGACCGTGGGACCGGAGCGCCATGCGCTGGGTCGGCGTCAGGGCCCGGAACGCAGCTTCCGAAAGAAAGATGTACGACCCACCATCACGGGCACTCCGCAATTGCAGCATGTTGCCCACGAACTGCTGCATCTGTTCCAGGGTTATCGGCACGACCGTTCGGCCCGAGCGTTCCAGTTCGGAGGTGACATCCTCGCGGTCCACGGGATAGGGGATCGCGTCGAGGCAGATCACCGCGAAACCCTCCCCCAGGGCCATCACCACGTTGGTGTGGTAGATCGGCTGTCCACCCAATGTACCATCGAGGGTGGCGAGGAACGGGACCTGCCCACCCTGCATCACGCCGCACCACGCGTTCAGGGTGCGCTCGGATGTACGGGGAGAAAGTGCCGCGAAGGCGATGTTCCGTTCCCTGTCCAGCACAAGGCTTCCGGTCCCCTCCAAGAAACGATCATCGCGTTCGAAGGCGCTCAGGTCGACAAGCTTTCGGACCACGAAACCCTCGCACTCCAGTCGGATATCCATCTCCCTGTCGCGTTCGCTCCTTCGACTTGGTGCGCACATCGGATAGAGCACCACCGTACCGTCCCGGTGCGTACTGAACCAATTATTGGGGAAAACGGCGTTCGGTGCCCTAGGGTCCACAGGGTCGAGCACGGTCACGTCGATCCCGCAGCGGTCCAAGGCCTCCAGAAGCCCGTCGAACTCCTCGAACACCCTGGGCAACAGTTCCGGATCGTGCAAATCGCGCTGGAACGCATTGGTCGGCGCAGTGAGCGGATCGAAACCGAACCCCGTAGGACGCACCAGGATGACAGAGGAGGCGGACGGATGCACTGGTGCTCGCTCAGCCATGTGTCCCATCATATGGCCCGGCACGACCGCGGGTATTCACCGCGCCCGCAGGATCGGATAGAGAGGTTCCAGGACACCAAGGGTCGCCTCGGCCATGGCATTGTTGGCATCGAGGGCCGGATTGATCTCCACGACGTCCAGCGTGGAGGTCTTCGGGTCGGCGCAGAAACCGGTGAGCAGGTCGCGAGCCTCGTCCGTGGTGATGCCGTCCGGCACCGGCGTGCCCGTGCCCATGGAGATGCTCGGGTCCATGCTGTCCACATCGAAGGAAACATGGAGGTGCACGCAATCCGCGAGGTACGCCAGCGTTTCGGCCACGACCGCCTGTGCGCCCCGTTCCCGCAGGTCGGCCACGGTGACCACTTTGATCTGGAACTCCTCGATCAATGCCTTTTCCTCCGGCTCGAGATCACGGAGGCCGATGAACACCAGGTCACGCGGCTGGAGCTTGGGGCCTTTGGTCCCGATCTTCTTCAAGCGGTCCCACGTGTCCATGGTGTAGATCTTCGGCCGGTTCTTCCTGCGCTTCGGGTTCTCGATATCCATGAGAAGGGCCAGGGGCATCCCGTGCACGTTCCCGCTGGGCGTGGTCAGTGGGGTGTGGAGGTCCGCATGCGCATCGATCCACACCACGCCCAGGCGGGCGTCGGGGTCGGCCATGCGGGTGCCGGACACACTGCCGATCGCGATCGAATGATCACCTCCGACAACAATAGGAAATACATTGTTCCTCAGGTACTTGTACACTTCATATGCCAGGTCGCTTTCGAACCGGATGAGACCGTCGATATGATGTGCGTTGGGGCTGTTGTCATCCTCATAGAGCACATCGTTCTCATCGCGCAGGATGCTCTCCTCCGCATGTCCGAACAACTCACTTCCGAGCTTCCATGCGGCCACGCGCAGGGCAGCCATGCCCATGCTGGCCCCCCGTTTCCCGGCCCCGATCTCCGAAGCGGCCTCGATCAAGCGAACTTCCATACCAAGTGGTGATGGTCCCGCCCCAAAGGTAACCGGGGCGTACAAGGGACACCGCAACCCTGCACGGGCATGGGTCGTAAGAGGGGCACCTGTCATTTCTTCGGACGACCTCATGGACAAAAAGGACATTCCTTACCTGGCCGCGCTGCTGGCCGTTGCCCTGCTGGGCAACGGCTGCAGCCAGGGCCTGCTCCAGGAGCAGACCCGGGAGGGCGTCATCGAATATGCGCTCACCTTTCCGGACTACGACCCCAACGGATTGATGGCGGGCATGCTCCCCGAGCGCACCACCCTCACCTTCAGCCATGGGCGTGAACTGGCCGAACTGAGCGCTGGGATGGGCGTGTTCCGCACAAGCATCATCACGGACAACGACCGCAAGGAGATGCGGTACCACCTGAGCGTGCTGAACAAGAAGATCGTGTCGCATCTTGAACGGCGCGACATGCCTGCATTGAACAAGGAAGAGCCCGCCCTGACGATCCTGAACACGAACGAGATGGATACCATCGCCGGCTATCCGTGCAGGAAGGCGATCGCGATCTATGGGTCGATCGATATGCCGGAGATCGAACTGTACTATACCGATCGCATCGGACTGAACGACCCGAACTGGTACGGCCCGTTCAACGCGATCCCCGGTGTGCTGCTGCGCTATGAGATGGTGCAGTACGGCATGCGCATGCGACTGGAAGCCGTGGCCGTCCGGCCCGGTCCGGTGGACGAAGCGAAATTCGCGGACAAAGGGGGCTATGCCCGGGTATCGCCCGAGGCACTGCACACCGAACTGGAACAGGTACTGAGCACCTTCAGCCTCTGACGCCTGTTTTCACGGACCGGCTGTTGATAATAGCCACGCCGTTCCGACCGTTCATCCTTCCACACCCCGGTACTTTTGAGCGTTCCCGCGCGCCAGCGTGGGATGATCCATCGTGGCGAACACGCGCAGGAACAAGGTCCGGGACGACGACGAGGAAGTGTCGGCCCCCAAGCGGAAACGGAACAAGCCCAAGAAGAGCGGCAGTGGCCTGACGGATCGGGTGCGCACGTTCCTGTCCGACCGCAGAACGCACAAGGTGGTAGGGCTGGCCCTCATGGTGGGCGCGGCCTATCTGCTTGTGGCCTTCATCTCCTATCTCTTCACCTGGAAGGAAGACCAGGACCTGATGAACCGGTCGTGGCGGATATTCCTGGATCCGAGCGTGCGGGTGGAGAACTGGCTCGGCAAGCTCGGTGCCCTGCTCGCGTACCGTTTCATCGCGCAATGGTTCGGCATCGCCGCCTTCGGCCTCGTATTGTGGAGCTTTCTTACCGGCGCGCGCATCCTCCTGCGCACGTGGCTGTTGCCTGTGAAGCGCACCTTGGCGTGGACCGCCCTGGCCATGGTGTGGGTGCCTGCCCTGCTCGGCTTCATGTTCCGCACGGGTGACGCTGCGTTCCTCGGCGGTGGACTGGGGCTCACCATCAATGCGCACCTCACGAGCATGATCGGCAATTTCGGCACGGGCACCCTCCTGCTGTTCACCCTCGGCGGTTTCCTTGTCTACACGTTCGATCCGTCCTTCCATTGGATCATGGGGCTGTTCCAACGAAAAGAGGAAATGACCGAGCAAGCACCGACCGACGCGGATGGCTGGGACGTGGTGAAAGGCAATCGCATCCGTGAGGAGGAAGCCGCCGAAGCCCCTGCCACGGAGCTCAGCACCGAGGAGGTTCCGGAAGCATCCGCTGCCTTGGAATTGGAAATGGCCGACCCGGAGCCGGAGCCCTTGGTCGAGGCCACGACGGAAGAGCCCGACCCATCCCTCTCCGATCTGAACAGCAGCGACGAGGAGTTCAGCGTTCAGGTGGCGGAGAGCGATGAACAGACTTTGAGCGAGGACGAGTTGGAGAAGCGTCTGCAGGAGTTCGGCGAATACGACCCCAAACTGGACCTCAGCAGCTACGAGCTGCCCCCGATCGACCTGTTGGTGGACCACGGCACGGGCGAGCTTACCGTGACCAAGGAGGAATTGGAAGCCAACAAGGACAACATCGTCCGGACGCTGGGCCACTACAACATCGGCATCGAGCGGATCAAGGCCACCATCGGACCCACGGTCACGCTGTACGAGATCATTCCGCAGGCCGGGGTGCGCATCAGCAAGATCAAGAACCTGGAGGACGACATCGCGCTGAGCCTGGCCGCCCTGGGCATCCGCATCATCGCACCGATCCCCGGCAAGGGCACCATCGGCATCGAGGTGCCCAACAGCAAGCCGCAGGTGGTGGGCATGCGCGCCGTGGTGGCCAGTGACAAGTTCCAGAACAGTACGGCCGACCTGCCGATCGTGCTGGGCAAGACGATCAGCAACGAGACCTTCGTCACGGACCTGGCCCGGATGCCCCACCTACTGATGGCCGGTGCCACGGGCCAGGGCAAGTCGGTGGGACTGAACGCGATCCTGGTCAGCCTGCTATACAAGAAACACCCCAGCCAGATCAAGTTCGTGCTGGTGGACCCGAAGAAGGTCGAGCTCACCCTCTTCAACAAGATCGAGCGGCATTTTCTGGCGAAGCTTCCCGGCAGCGAGGAGGCGATCATCACCGACACCAAGAAGGTGGTGGCCACGCTCAACAGCCTGTGCATCGAGATGGACGAGCGCTACGAACTGCTGAAGCAGGCCGGCGTCCGCAACATCAAGGAGTACAACACCAAGTTCATCAAACGCCGACTGAACCCGGAGAACGGGCACCGCTACCTCCCCTACATCGTGTTGGTGGTGGACGAGTTCGCCGACCTGATCATGACGGCGGGCCGCGAAGTGGAAACGCCGATCGCACGCCTGGCACAGCTGGCCCGCGCCATCGGCATCCACCTGATCATCGCCACGCAGCGACCGAGCGTCAACATCATCACCGGCACGATCAAGGCCAATTTCCCGGCGCGCATCGCCTTCCGCGTCACCAGCAAGGTGGACAGCCGCACGATCCTGGACAGCGGCGGCGCCGACCAGTTGATCGGTCGCGGGGACATGCTGCTGAGCACGGGCAACGACCTGATCCGGATCCAATGCGCCTTCGTGGACACCCCGGAAGTGGAACAGATCACCGAGTTCATCGGCGGCCAGCGCGGGTATCCGGAGGCCCTCATCCTGCCTGAAGTACCCACGGAAGAAGGCGACGGCGCGGGTCTGGACGACGGCGAACGCGACAGCATGTTCGAGGAGGCCGCCCGTCTGGTGGTGCAGACGCAGCAGGGCAGCACCTCGCTGATCCAACGCAAGCTGAAGCTCGGCTACAACCGCGCCGGGCGCATCGTGGACCAGCTCGAGGCCGCCGGCATCCTGGGCCCCTTCGAAGGTTCCAAGGCGCGCCGCGTCATGATCCCCAACGAAGCGGCGTTGGAGGCCCACCTGAACGCTGACGTGAGCGCCGGGCCGGGAATGGGGGGATTCTGATGGATGTTCATCGGATCCGACCGCCCATGCGTCGATCGCAGGCGGTACTTTCCCATTCGCGATCGAACCTTGTGCTCCTCCATTGGTCCAACACCCTAACGTTCCACCCATGAACAAACGCGAATTCCTCAAGACCGGCGGCCTGCTGGGCGTGGCCTCCCTCCTTCCCACCGGCCGGCTCTTCGCCTCGGGTGCGGCAGGCAGCTGTGTGCTGATCCCGACCGAGACCGCCGGTCCGTTCCCGCTGGACCTGACGGCGAACACCTTTTACTTCCGGCAGGATGTGCGGGAGGACCGCACCGGTGCGCCGCTGCGGTTGCGACTGCGTATCCTGGGCGATCAGAATTGCGGGGCCATGGAGAACCTGCGGGTGAACATCTGGCATTGCGACGCGGACGGCGTTTACAGTGGTTATACCAACCAGAACGGCGGGGTGGACACCACGGGGCTGACCTTCCTGCGCGGCTACCAGATCACCGATGCCAACGGCGACGTGGAGTTCCTGACCATCTTCCCCGGATGGTACCCGGGCCGTGTCTGCCACATCCACTTCCAGGTGTACGTGAACTCCAACTACTCGGCCATTTCGCAACTGACCTTCCCCATCACGGAGAAACAAGCGGTCTACACGGACAACCCGACGCTCTATCCGGCCGGGACCGATCCCCTGACGCCCTCGCAGGACGGCATCTTCAGCGATGGATATCAATACCAGGAGGCCACGCTCACCTTCAACAGCCTCACGCAGGAATACGAGAGCTACCTTGAAGTGACCGTCCAAGGCACCGGCGTGCCCACTGGTCTTCAGGAAGTGCGGAATGCGGAGCAGTTCTCCGTGGGCCAGAACCAGCCCAACCCGTTCACCGATCGAACGGTGATCCCCATCGTTCTGAAGCAGACAGGCGATCTCACATTGGACCTGTATGACCTCAATGGTCGACGTGTCGCCCGGATCGTCCGGGAAGGGCTGGCAGCCGGCGAACATGTCATCGCCATCGCGCCGGATGCCCTCGGCATATCACCGGGGAGCTACGCCTATCAGGTCGAGGTGCGCAATGCGAACGGGGTCTTCCGTCAGGTGAAGTTGATGACGGCGGCGCGTTAGGTCCCGCCCGGACACAGAACTCCGAAAGGCGCCTGACGACCGGCGCCTTTCTATTTTACGTGGCCACCGATCGGAAGCATGGCCTCCTTCAATGACCATTTCTCCTCCGTAGCCGCCAGCTATGCCGCATATCGGCCGCGGTATCCGCAAACCCTCTTTACCTGGTTGGCAACGCTCGTGGAAGAACGGGAGCGCGCGCTGGATGTGGGCACCGGCAATGGGCAGGCGGCGGTCATGCTCGCGCCCCACTTCAGGAAGGTGATCGCAACGGACGCAAGTGCCGAGCAGATCGCGCATGCCCGGGAGCGCGCAGGAGTACGCTACCAGGTGGCCGCTGCGCATGAGAGCGGACTGCCTGACGCCAGTGTGGACCTGGTGACGGCGGCCACCGCCGCGCATTGGTTCGACCATGCGCTGTTCAACGCCGAAGTCGTTCGTGTGCTGCGTCCGGGTGGGGTATTGGCCATCTGGCACTACCTGGATGCCACCGTGGACGAACGGATCGACGCGATACTCCTGGACTTCCGGAAGCTGATCGCGCCCCATTGGCCATTGGGTCGCATGCACGTGGAGGACGGTTATTCCACGCTGCCCTTCCCCTTTCCGGACATGGGACCGCTCCCTGCGTTCGCATGCCACATGCATTGGACAGCGGATCAGCTCCTGGGGTACGTCGCGACCTGGTCCGCCTTGCCCAAGGCCCGGGAGGTACTGGGGAAAGAACTGATGGTGCCGTTCGCGTGGGAAGTGCGCGAGGCATGGGGTGAAGGCACGCGCGAAGTCCTGTTCCCCATCTCCATGCGCGTCGGCAGAAAGTGAGGGCTTTGCACCTCCAACCGGTCCGAGCGGCACGGTTCCCTCCACATGCGGCGGCCGGGCCACATCACCCACCGACCCCCGAGGATCGGGGCCGCAAATCGGTCCCTCCCTTCTTCCCGCTCAAGGAACTTACGTCCCAGGCGATCATGATCGACGGCATGGTGATCCGGCTTTGACGGCCCACGCTCTTTTTCATCAAGCCCGTCAGCGTGCGGTCCACACGCGCACCAACAGCGATCGCGCTTTTGAAGCGATACTCCATTCCAAAGGAAAGACCGATGCCGAACGGGCGCATGTCCTTGTTGAACCCCGAACTGAAGTCCACCTCCTCGTCCGATCCGTTGAAGGTGCCCTGTACGTGCGCGGTGCCGATGGCGCGCACCTGCAACCCGGGTCCACCAAGGGCGCGCATGTGCCGCCCCATCGGAACGACCAACAGCACGGGCAGGTCCAGGGTCAGCAGTGTTCCTGTCAGCACCCCGTTCTCCACGCCATTGCGGAAATGATATCGCGGTCGGTGCATTGTGACGTGCAATTCACCACGCACGCCCACCTTCCGATCAGCGGCGCCCCCGACGAAATACCCGACCGCCGCACCGGGACCGCGGACCTCGTCCCCCACGGCGGGATAGGTGGGATCCCAGTTGGCATCGAAAAGGGCATAACCCGCGGATAACAATGGTCCGTTGGGTGCCTGTGCCGCGGCTCCACATGCCATGAGCGACGGAACGCCCGCAACGACCCAACGGAACAGCGGTATGGATCGCCTGCGAAGCATCCTGCCTCCATCCCGGCATGCGCCCGAGCCCTGCGCGGTCATTGCCCCTGGCCCTCCGCCGCCATCTTCAATCCATCCTCGATCATGCCGAAGAACTGATCGAGCTTGGGAAGGATGACGATGCGGATGCGGCGGTTGGTGCTGCGGCCCTCGGGTGTGTCATTGCTGACCAACGGCACGTACTGGCTTCGCCCTCCAGCGGTGATCCGGGCCGGATCCACGTGGTAGTCGTTCTGTAGGACCCGAGTGATGTTCGTTGCGCGCAGGGCGCTCAGGTCCCAGTTGTCCTTGATGCAATCCCGGCTGATGGGCACGTTGTCGGTATGTCCCTCGACGAGCACATCCATCTCCGGTTTGTCGTTCAGCACCGTGGCCACCTTGGCAAGGACCTCCCGTGCGCGTGAGGACAGTTCCGTGCTTCCGCTCCTGAACAGCATCTTGTCGCTGAGCGAGATGAAGACCACGCTCTTCTCCACGTTGACGGTCACGTCCGTATCGTTCAGGTTGCCCAACGAGCTCTTGAGGCTCACCACGAGGGCCAGCGTCACCGAGTCCTTCTTGGTCAGGGCGTCCTGAAGGGTGCGGATCCGCAGGTCCTGTTCGCGGATCTGCTCCAGCGACCGTTCGAGGTTGGAGGATTCCTGCTTGGAAAGCGTGGCCATTTCGTTCACGCTGTTCAGCAGCGCGCCGTTCGTGTTGTTCAACTGGTTCACCTGATCCACCAGGTGCTGGTTCTTGTTCTGGAGCTCGGCCAGGCGGGCCTCGAGGATCCCCTTCTGGCTTTCACAATCGGAAAGTCCGCGGTTGCACTCGTCCAGTTTGTTGTGCAATGTTTCGTTCGAGAGCTGGATCGCGGTGTACTTCTTCTTCGATACACAGGAGGCCATCAGGAAGACAAGCCCCAGGGAAAGCAGGATCGTGCGTTTCATGGTGTTCGGTGATCGATCAGCCCCGAAAATAGGAGAATGCCGCCGTCGATGGCCTTGTGTGCCCGCCTCACGTGATGCACTTCCGATCGTGGATAGGTCGATGTGGACCGCCCCATCGGTCCGGCATATGCGCGTATCTTCGCCGGAGCTGAACCAAAAAAGCACCGCATCATGGTCCGGACCTCGACCCCAAAGCTCTTCCGCACCCTTTTCGTAGCCGGTCTCGCCGTTGGACTCCTCGCCTGCCACAAGGGCAACGGGTACGACTTCGGCAATCTCCAGGGAACCTGGAAGAACATGGACGATCCCTGCAAACCGACCCTCACCATAGGCGATGACCGCCAGGGCGAGCTGCTCAGTGTTTCCCAGGACGGGGGATGTGCCGACATGCACCATGCCGGTTCGCTGGACATGAAGGACGGCCGCCTCTACGTGGGCGATTGGAGCGTCGAGGTGAACGAGGAACCCTTCACCATCGAGACCGTTCAATTGACCGACCCCCAGGCCTGGGGCACCGAGATCCGCAACAGCTCGAAGAAGATGGTGCTGGGTGGACAGGGCTACTACCGTCTGGACGGTTTCTGAGCCGCCTGTGAAGGACCTTACGGGCCCGTGCCCTCCACCCGGAGGACACGGGCTCTCTCTTTGGAACGACAGCGGCCTTTCGCACCCCTGCCGATCGTGCCATCTTTGCACCCCGTCGCGACCCACCGCCACGGGCCAGTGCATGGCGAAAAAGATCGAACGACGCACCTCCAAGATCCACGGAAACGGGGTGTTCGCGACCAGGAGGATCGGAAAAGGCAACGAGATCGTCGAATACAAAGGGCGGTTGATCACCCACGACGATGCCGATGCGACCTATGGCGGTCTTGACACCGGCCACACCTTCCTGTTCACTCTGAACGACAAGTATGTGGTGGATGCGAACGTGGAGGGCAACATCGCCCGATGGATCAACCACAGCTGCGCGCCGAACTGCAAGGCCTTCACCGAAAGCCACAAGAGCGGCAAGAAGAAGAAGGACCGCGTGGTGATCGAGGCACTTCGGAACATCCGCAAGGGGGAGGAACTGACCTACGATTACGACATCACCGTGGACGGACCGATCAGTGCCGCCGAGAAGAAGTTGTGGGCCTGCCGCTGCGGTGTGCCCGACTGTCGAGGCACGCTACTGAAGGCGAAGACCAAGGCCCGCACGAAGTCCGTTCCCAAGGGACGACAGCGGAAGAAGACCTGACAAGCGCCACCTCCTTCTCTACCTTGCCGGTACGATCCCACCGGCATCATGTTCCGCTTCCGCCTCCCACTCCTTTTCGCGCTCCTGCCTCTGTGGCTCCTTGCCCAGACCGACCGGATCTATCTCGCGCCGGACGACCACACGGACTATCTCCGGAGCGGTCACGTCAGCGACTACGAGACCTGGATCCCGCTGATGATCGACCACTATCTGGACCTGAACGACGATACCATCGGTGTGCCCCCCCCTTTCCGCAGCAAGTGGAACTGCGATGGGGCCTATTGGATGGCCATCTACCAGCGGAACCGCAGCGCGGACCAGTTCGACCGGTTCGTCCGGCAGCTGCAGGATGGCCGCATGACCATCCCCCTGAACATGCTGGTGTCGACCTATGGCGGCAACACCACCGAAGGTGCGATCCGGGGCAGCTACTATGCCGGGCGCATGCAACGTCGCTATGGATTGGACATTCCCATGGCCGTTGCCATGGAGGACCAGACCATGCCGCTGGGACTGGCCTCCCTGTGGGCCGGAATGGGAGCACGCTACAGTTGGAAAGGGGTCTGCGGGTGTGCCACCTCCGTGGGCGGACTCGGACAACGGACGCATGAGGTCTATCGCTACACGGGTCTCGACGGCCAGAGCGTCCTCATGAAGTGGTACTCCCTCACCGACGACCAGGGCCTGGGCGGTCATGCCGAGGCCTGGTCGCCGAACACCGCCGTGGACCAATGCCTGGACAAGCTGAATTCAGTGGCCTTTCCGCACAACTACCCCTACACGGTGGCCGGCGCCTTTGGCCGGGGATGGGACAACACCTATACACTGGACGACTCCTTCTCCGCGGTGGCCGAGGCCCGCAGCCAGGGTGATACGCTCTGTCAGGTCAGCAACATGAAGGACTTCTTCGCGGACTTCGAGGCGACCTACGGCGGAACCCTGCCCAGCGAAACAGTGAGCTACGGGAACGAATGGGACGTGGATTGCGCCAGCATCGCCGAGGTCACCGGACGGATGCGTCGCCACATCGAGGGCCTACGGAGCGCCGAGGCGGTAGCCACCCTGGCCGGTCTGCACGACCCGGCGGTGTGGACGACGCTCGATTCACTTCGCGAACGGGCCATGATCGCCATCGGCCTCTATTGGGAGCACAATTTCGGGCTCGGCGGCGTGGCCGATGCGACAGAGCGTGCCACTTGGGAACGCGGTCTGGAGGGCACGGTGGCGGACTACCTGGACCAGTTGGAGCAGAGCGGCGCGTCCGCACTGGCCGTCTCGCTACCAGCGGAAGGCGAATTGCGCTTCGCCGTGGTGAACCCCCTTGGGCATCTACGTACGGATGTGGCCGATCTCCCCTACACCGGACCGCTTCCTGTCCAGGTGGTCGATCGGACCACCAGCTCCATCGTGCCCTCCCAGATCATCCAGAAGGATGGCCAGCAATTCGTTCGGATCCTTGCCACGGACGTGCCTTCCGCCGGGTACAAGGTGTTCACCGTCCAGGCGGGCGCTCCCCCCGTGCTCCCGCAGGCCGCCATCCTCTACGACCACTACTTCGAAAGCGACCGGTACAAGATCACCATGAGCGGTGAGGGGGTGATCACGGGGCTACTGGACAAGAGTACGAACATCGAATACGTCACCAATTCCGGTGGGCACTACATGAACGACCTGGGCGCGGCGGAGGCCCCGGGTGGGGAGAAGTTCCTGGAGAACGCGGGACCCGTGAGCGCCACGGTACACACAGAGGGTCTGCTGCCGGTGCCGCACGACGTGCGGATCACGCTTTACGCCGACCTGGACCGGATCGACATCGACGACCGCATCACCAGCAATTTCAGCGGGCCGCTCTACTGGACCTTCGTGGTGCAGGACGGGCTGCCGGTAACGCGTCACGAGGAATTGGGCGCGATACTCACGGCGCGCACCACGGCCAATGGCGGCAACTATGCCACGCAGAACGCCCGGTACGACCACCTGTCCGCTGGTCATTTCATCGACATGACGGGCAGTTCGCGGGGGTTGACCGTGAGCGTCCTCGGCCCCGCCTTCTTCAAGCTCGGCAACAGCACCACCAGCGCACTGGACGGCACGGCGAACCGCATCGACATCGTGGCCGGCGCCAATTTCCAGGGCAGCGGTCCGGGCATCCCGGGGCAGGACGGTGATACGCTCTTCCATTACGACTTTTCCCTGCGCCCGCACGGCAACTCCTTCGACCCGGTGGACGCGATGCGTGGCGCACTCGCCCACCAGGACCCATTGGTGGCGGTTGAATGCACGGGAGCGAACAACGCACCGATGCCGACCACCACCTTCTCCCTGCTGTCCTCCAGCGATCCGAACGTGGTGCTATGGGCGTTGAAACCCGCGGAGGAAGGGATCGCGAACGGGATCATCGCCCGGGCATGGAACCTGTCGGCGAACGCGACGACGGCCGCATTCACCGGCGACCCGGGCATCGCCGCCGGATGGACCTGCACCCACATCGAGACCAACACGGGAGCGGCCGGTGTGGCGAACGGCGTGCTTCAGGTCGCGCTCGCCGGCCGGCAGATGCGTTCGTTCCGCTGGATCCCCGGGCAGGGCCACGTGGCGATCGAGCCGTGGGTCTGGCTGGACGGGCCCTACGACGGCAATACCCAGTTGATGCACGATGATCTCCGCGCGTCCGGTCTGCTGCCCTGGACGGAGCCCTATTCCGGCCTCGGCTACGGGGTGAACGATGGGGCGGGTGTACCGATCGACCCCGGTGTGCTGGACGTGACGGGCCCATCTGCCGTGGTGGACTGGGTGCTCGTGGAACTGCGCGATGCGAACGATGCCACACAGGTCATAACGACGCGGCCCGCGCTGCTCCATCGCAACGGCGCCGTCACGGGGACGGATGGCCAGTCACCGGTCTTCCTGTCGGCCGAGGCGGGGACCTACCATGTCGTGCTGCGGCACCGCAATCATCTCGGGGTCATGACCGCGGACGCGCTCATACTGGGCAGTTCGCCCACCACCGTGGACCTGCGGACCAGTGGCACGACCACCTACGGATCGCAGGCCCGAAAGGACCTGGGGGGCGGTGCGCTGGGCCTCTGGGCCGGGAACAGCACCAACGATGGTGCGCTCAAGTATGCGGGTGTGAGCAATGACCGCGATCCGATCCTGCAACGGATCGGCGGACTCGTGCCCACGGCGACCGCACACGGGTATTTCACGGAGGACACGGACCTCAGCGGCGTGGTGAAGTATGCCGGTGCGACGAACGACCGCGATCCGATCCTGCTGAACATCGGAGGCACGGTGCCCACCACCGTGCGCCAGGAACAGCTACCCTGATCGCAGGCAGCTGCCTCGAATGGCACGGCCCTTGCTCAAGGAGGGCCGACTACATTTGCGCACCATGCGAACGACCATCACCCTTCTGGCCCTGGGCCTCTTCGCCATGAACACCCTGCACGCGCAGGACGATCCGAAGAGCAAAGCGGTCATGGACCGTCTCATCGCCAAGAACAAGTCCTACACCAGCTTCGAGGCGGAATTCACCAGCCGCCTGCAGAGCACCAAGGACAAGCTGGACGTCAAACAGGAGGGGCATGTGCAGGTGCAGGGACGCAAATGGCACCTGACGCTCGATGCGAACACGGTGATCAGCGATGGCACCACGATGTGGACCTACAACAAGGAGGCGAACGAGGTGACCATCAACAGCACGAGCGAGATGGACCAGGAACTGGACCCGAGCAGGCTGCTGAGCATGTACGAGACCGGGTTCAAGAGCCAGTTCGTGGGAGAAAGCACCCTGCCGGACGGCACCGTCACGCAGGTGGTGAAACTCTTCCCCTCCGACCCCGCCAAGCGGAACTATCACACCGTGGTGCTCACCATCGACAAGAACAAGGTGGAGCCCCGGAGCGTGGTGATCATGTACAAGGACGGCAGCGAGGTGACCTACACCCTCCGCAAATTCATGCCCAACCCGACACTGAGCGACGCGCTCTTCGCATTCGACAAGAGCAGGTACCCCGGTGTGGAGGTGAACGACATGCGGTGAGCGCTCACCGCGCCGTCCGCGGCGCGGTGGGGAGCTGCACGCGGCGCCGAAGCTCGTCCAGCTTGCCCGGTGGCAGCGCATAGGCGGGTCCGCCTTCGGGGTCGGGCACCCAATCCTCCGGGTGGTCCAGGTCGATCCGCACCACGGAAAGATCGAGATCCGTGGGCCAGAGGTACCGATAGGGTCTGCCGTTGTGGCTGATCACGATCTCCGCGGTGATGCGCACGTTCTTCATGCCGCGCCGTTGCATCTCCTCCTTCAACCAATGCGCGAACTGTACGGAGGCGCGGGGGTCGAACACGCAAAGCTGCGCCTGCATGTTGTTGATGAACCGGTCCAGCTGCACGGGGCGCTTCAGGCCCGTATCATCGTCACGAACGAAGAAGTCGACCTGCAGGGGCAGTCGCGTGCTGATCTTCATCCGCCAGCTGAAGCGCTGCGCGATCGTATGCCAGTCCGGATCACCGGAACGGACCAGCCAACGCAGCGGGAAGAACAGCTGGAACACGAAATAGACCGCGAGCAGCGCGTTCACCAGGGGCCACCACATCCGGGGTTCCACGGTTTCCACCGCTTCGGCCGCCGCTCCCCTGCCCTTGCGAGCGGCCGCCTTTCGCCGCCCCCCCACCCATCGGGCGATCTCCTCGGGATCGAAGAAGAGCACCGTGGCGGCGATCATGAAGAAGGGGAACACGCCGATGTCGTCGAAGAGATTGTGGTTGGTGAGGTTGAACAGCAGCACGAACGGGAGCGCGTACTTCCGGGTGCGCTTCCACCACAGCAGCGGGCCGATGAGCAGGTCGAAGAGCACACCCCCGTAGGTGAAGAAGGCGACCACGGGCGTGCTCAGGGCCAGGTCGGCCAATGCGCCACCCTTCATGGTCTCGGCGAGCACCGTGCGCATCGGTTCCTGATGCAGCAGCCAGTCGGCATTGAGCTTGGCGATCCCGCCGAAGAAATACACGATCACCACCTGTGCGCGCAGCGCGATCCAGGTCCAGTAGGGCACGCGGTCCCTGCGCATCCAACGTTTGAACACCACGCGGTCGAGGCTCCAGGCCCGGCTCGCAGGCGCCAGGCTCATCAGGAAGGACAACAACACGAACAGGTAGAAGTGGTTGTTGTAGTAGCCCTTGTCGATGAGGAAGATATAGGTATATCCCAGGAGGAAATAGACGATCGCCAGGCGGTACAGCAGGCCCACGGCGATCATCAGCGCGGCCGCGGCCAGTCCGCCCAGGATGGCCGCCATCGTGTCCCGCCCCAGGGGGGCCACCCAGCTGAAGCCCTCGTACTTGAACAGGTACTTCGGCCCCACCAGCCCCATGTCCACCAGATGGATCCCGAAGTAGAAGTTGATCTCGTAGAACATCAGCACGCCGAAGAGGATGCGGAACAGCGCCAGGGCGCGCGCATCGGTAAGGCGATGCAGATCTGCGAGGAAGCGGCTCATGGACCGGAGCGGTTTGTGCCCACCAAGATGCGCAACGTCGGCGTCATGCGCCACGGCCACCGGGAAGGTGCGACCTTCGCGCCATGGAAGGAACGAAACGTGTGCGGGTGAACGCCCTTGCCGAGGGAGCCCCGTACATCACCCGGGTGACGGCCCGGCAACACACGCTGATGGTGGACGAACCGCCGGAGGACGGTGGCGGGGACACCGCCCCCAAACCGCACGAACTGCTCTGCGCCGCGCTCGCATCCTGCACGGCCATCACCATCCGCATGTACGCCGCACGCAAGCAATGGCCGCTGCAGGCCGTGACGGTGGCCGTGACCATGGACCGCACCAGTGCGGCCGGTCAGGTGGAGACCGCCCTGCAAATGGACCTGTCCTTTGAGGGCGACCTGGACCAGGCCCAGCGCGAGCGCCTGCAGCAGATCGCGAAGGCTTGTCCGGTCCATCGTACCTTGGAAAATCCGATCCACATCGCGACCGACCTCGCATGAGCGAAGAGGCATATCGTTATTCCAACGGCACCATCACCGTCCATTGGCGGCCGGAGCGGTGCACCCATTCCACCAACTGCTGGCGCGGACTGCCGCGTGTGTTCCAACCCCGCGATCGTCCCTGGGTCAAGATCGACGGCGCAGAAAGCGAACGCATCGCCGAACAGGTGGGGCGCTGCCCCAGCGGTGCCCTGCACGTCACCTGGAACGCCGATGCCGAAGAGTGACCTTGTGACCGTGACAACGCTGGAGGGCAACATGGACAGTGCGGCCTACCTGCAACGCATCGGCCTGACCGAACGGCCGGACAACGACCTCGATGGGTTGCGTGCCCTGCACCTGGCCCACCTGCATCGTGTCCCCTTCGAGAATCTGGACATCCGCTGGAAGGTGCCGATCGTATTGGAGAAAGAGCCGCTCTTCGCCAAGATCGTGCAACGGCGCCGCGGCGGCTTCTGCTACGAGCTGAACGGTCTGTTCGCCTGGCTGCTGGAGGACCTCGGCTTCCGGGTGGAGCGCATCCAGGGACAGGTGTTCAACGAGCGCAAACGCCAGTTCGGCCAGCCCTTCGACCACATGGCGCTGCTGGTGTACGTGGACGACCGCCCCTACCTCACCGACGTGGGCTTCGGCGAGCTCTTCATGGCGCCGATGCTGATGGAGATCGGCCACATCCACCGCGAGGACGGACGGAGCTACCTGCTGGCGGAGGATGAGGAAGGCTGGATCGAACTTTGCCGCACGAACGGCTCCGGGGCCTTCACACCGGTCTACCGCTTCTCCACGGAAGTGCATCCGTTCGAGGCGTTCGGCCCGATGTGCACCTACCACCAGACCTCGCCGCAGTCGCACTTCACGCAACGCACCATCTGCACGCTACCCTTGCCCGGAGGGCGTGTCACCCTCACCGACCGCCGCTCGATCCTGACCCGGGAAGGTCTGCGCGAGGAACGTTCCTTCACCGGCGATGAGTTCCATGAACTGATGCGCACGCACTTCGGCATGGACGAGCTGCCGGTGGAGGCCGTCTGGCCGGTCCCGAAGCAGGGTCATGGGCGACAGGGGTAGTCTCGGATACCTTTGGCCCCATTCATTTTTGCCCATGGAGAATCTGCAGGAGTTCTGGCATTTCATCACGCATCTGAACGAAACGCTGCCTGCGTTCATCGACCAGTACGGTCTGTGGATCTATGCGTTGTTGTTCGCGATCATCTTCATCGAGACCGGACTGGTGGTGATGCCCTTCCTGCCGGGCGATTCGCTGCTGTTCGTGGCGGGATCGCTCGCCGCGGGAGGCATGCTGCACTACGGCGCGTTGTTCGGGCTGCTGTTCCTCGCCGCGGTGCTGGGCGACAATGTCAACTACTGGGTGGGCCGCTATTTCGGGGCGCACGTGGTGAAATGGCACATCGCCGGAAAGCCCTTGGTACGACCGAAACACCTGGAGCGAACCCACGGCTACTTCGAACGCTTCGGGGTGAAGACGATCATCATTGCGCGCTTCGTACCCATCGTGCGCACCATCACCCCCTTCGTCGCGGGCATCGGACGCATGAGCTACCGAAATAAGTTCCTGCCGTTCGACGTTTTTGGCGGTGCCCTATGGATCGGACTGCTCCTCTCCGCCGGCTACCTGTTCGGCCGGCACCCCTTCGTGCAGAAGCACTACGAAACGGTGATCCTCGCCATCGTGGCCCTGAGCGTACTGCCCATGGTGGTGGAGTTGGCACGCCAACGCCTGAAGCGACCCGCGGCATGATCCCCACGGGCCGCCCATGATGACCTATGGATTGATCGGCCGGCCGTTGGGCCATTCGCGCAGCCCGGCGCTCTTCGCGGATCTATTCCGCGAAGAAGGTCTCAAGGACCATCGGTACGAAGCCTTCGACCTGCCGGAGATCGCTTCCCTCGCGGACCTGCTCCAGCAGCGCCCCGACATCCACGGCTTGAACGTCACGATCCCCTACAAGCAGGCGGTCATCCCGTTGCTGGATGCGCTCGACCCCACGGCCGCAGCCGTCGGCGCGGTGAACACGATCCACATCGCGGAGGGCCGCCTGACCGGTCACAACACGGACGTGGAGGGATTCCGGACCACGATCGCACCCTACCTGAAGGACCTCGTGCCGGCGGGCAGCGGCATCAAGCCGCGCGCGCTGGTGCTGGGCAGCGGCGGGGCAAGCCGGGCCGTGGCCTTCGTGCTGCGCGAGGCGGGCGTGCGTTTCCGCATCGTGAGCCGCAGCCGCGAGCGGGGCGACCTGACCTGGGACCTGGTGGACCCGACGGTGGTGAAAGTGTGCCCGCTGATCATCAACACCACGCCCCTGGGCATGGCACCCGACCGGGATACCCTTCCGGACCTTCCCTACGAAACGATCGGACCCCGACACGTGCTGATCGACCTGGTGTACGAACCGGAACGGACGCGCTTCCTGGAGGAAGGTGAGCTGCGGGGCGCCCGCACGGAGAACGGGATGGCCATGTTGCGCGCGCAGGCCGAGGCCGCCTGGCGGATCTGGAAGAGCTGATCGCCCTCAGAGCGGATCGGGCAGGTCCTTCACGTACTCACTGAGGATGTCCGTATTGGTGGCCACCTCGATGTACTCGGCATAGGGCAGGCCGATCCGCAGGTACATCTCGACGAAGTAGCCCTCCATGCGGTAAAGGTGCACCTGGAAGCCGCCATGCCGGCGAACGCCGATGTGCGCTCCCTCGGCCTTGAGCCGTTCGAGCCGCTCCGGACGGCCCATGCGGCGAAAATCCCCTTCGGAGGTCACGAGCGCGTGCAGGCGCGCACCACCATCACCACGATGCACATCAGGAACATCAGGATGCTGATGCGGTTGATGCCGTGCATGAAGCGCAGGTTCACGTTCGTGCTGGAACGCCCAAAAAGCGTGCGCGGGTCGAGGTAGTAGCCAAGGCGCTTGAAGAACATCCTGACCAAGGTAGCATGCGGATGACCGCATTCGCACGTTCGTACAGCAAGCCCGCCCTTCAGGAGGTCGGTGGATGGTGTTCGTCCTTATGCCGAAGCATCTCCGAACCGGAGACCACATCGAACAATTCCTCGTCGATCGCCTCCTGCCGGAGGTGGTCGTATGCCTCCTGCAGGTCATCCCGGATCGATCCAATGTTGCGTTCCGCGCGCTGCATGGCCGCGAGTCGCGAGGCATTCTCCGCAGCCAGTGATGCGGAACAGGCCCGAAAGACCGATACGAACACATACTCCCGAACGAGCGCGCCGAGCACCTTCCGGCGATCACCCAGCACTTCGGGCGTGCATCGCCGCGGCCATGGACGCTGGGCCATGCGGCGCATCCAGGCCTCGTCCAACGGCAGTGGGCGTTCGATCACCGGCACATGGGCGGTCCTATCCGTCGGTCCGTTGTAGAGCACATGGAGCGAAGCAGGGCCGGTCTCCATGAGCAGACGGCCCACCAGAGGACCGATCGCTTCCGTGGAGCCGGGCACGGCATAGGAGGCGGTGACCGCCTGTCCTGCATCCTCCATCCTGTCCCGCAGTCGCTCACCGACCACATAGATGCGCGCATGCTGTGGAAGATCGCCCTTTTGCTGCAGGAACAAGGTGACGACGGAATCGTTGAATCGACCGACCAATCCCTGGTCCGTGCCGAACAGCACCACCGCCGCCGGACCAGCGGTCTCCCCCCTAGTCGCATGCAGATCGAACGGCTCACCGCGCAAACCCACCGTCAGGCCTTGCTCCACGGTGGCGAGATAGTCGTTCAGCGCCTCCACGGACCGTTCGTAACCGGTGATCGCGGATGCGGCCATCGCTTTCATGGTCCGCACCACGGACCGGAGCTCGGTGGCGGCCTCGATGCGGCCACGCATGTCCTGAAGCGAAGCGGTCATGGGGAGGCCTGACCGGAGGTCCGCTGCGGCACGTCCGCGAGGGACCGTCGGCAGATGTCGATCACCAATTGTTGCTCCTCGTCCGTCATCGCCTCACCGGAACGGAAACGTTCACGCACCGCTTGCGGAAGGGCGGCCACCGAGCTGCGCACGCGTTCTTCGGCCAAGGGCATCCGATCCTCCGGCATGGGATCGAACAGTCCGGCCATGAGCGCGGTAAGGACCAACACCTGTTCCTCGAGCGGCACAGGTGCACCCTCGGGTTGTCGCAGGCAGGCCCTGATGCGCCGACCGTGGGCCAGGACCGTGCGCGTATGCTCGTCCAACCTCGTTCCGAAGCGTGCAAAGGACTCCAGTTCCTCGAACTGGGCATAGGCCAGCTTCAAGCTGCCCGCCGCAGCACGATAGACCGGCCGCTGGGCCTTGCCCCCGACCCGGGATACCGACCGCCCCACATCCACAGCGGGCAGCATCCCCGATTCGAATAGGTGCGGCGAGAGATAGATCTGGCCATCGGTGATGGAGATGAGATTCGTGGGGATGTAGGCCGCGATGTTCTCCGCCTCCGTCGCGATCACCGGCAGTGCAGTGAGCGAGCCCCCGCCCTTCCCCGATGCCAGATGGGTGGAACGCTCCAGAAGGCGGGAATGCAGGTGGAAGATGTCACCCGGATAGGCCTCACGCCCGGGAGGACGCCGCAACAGCAGCGAAAGTTCCCTGTAGGCGCGTGCGTGCTGGGTCAGGTCATCATACACGATCAGCACATCGCGGCCGCGTTCCATGAAATGTTCGGCCATGCTGGTGGCCGCATAGGGCGCGATGAAGGACAACCCGGGTGCCTGATCCGCCCCGGCAACGACCACGGTGGTGTTCGCCATGGCCTGCTTCTCGCGCAAGCGCGCGATGACGCGCGCCACAGCGGAGGAACGTTGTCCGATGGCGCAATAGATGCAGATGACATCCTTGTCGCGTTGTTCAAGGATGGTGTCCACGGCGATCGATGTCTTCCCGGTCTGTCGGTCACCCATGATCAACTCCCGCTGACCACGTCCGATGGGTATGAGCGCGTCGATCACCTTGATGCCCGTCTGCAGGGGTTCGGTGACCGGCGCCCGATCCATGATGGCTGGTGCCGGACGCTCGATCGGCAGACGACCGGAATGACGCAGCGGCCCATTTTCGTCCAGCGGCGTGCCCAGGGGATCGACCACCCTTCCAAGGAGCGCATCACCCACCGGAACATCCATCACCCGGCCGGTCCGTTCCACTTCCTCACCGGCGCGCAAACGGGCATGATCACCCAGCAGGGCCACGCCCACTTCCTCTTCGTCCAGGTCCATGGCTATGCCGAGAATGTCGCCCGGGAAGCGCACGAGTTCCTCATAGCCGAGCCCCGGCAGACCGGACACGTGGGCGATGCCATTGGACACGGACAGGATCCTCCCCGTCTCCATGGGGACCAATGCAGGTCGCGTCCTGTCCAGGGTCCGCGCCATGGCATCGAGCGTATCCCGCAGTCGCATCCGCATGCCGTGTACGGGTTCAGTCATGTCGATCGGTGCCGGGATCGGTGCCCTTCCTGAGTAGGGACCGGACCTGCTCCTCCATGTCTCTCAGGTAGCCGCTGATGGTCCAGGACACCTTGAGCCCGTCGGATACCAGTTCGATCCCGTCGATGCGGGTGGCCGGGACCTCGAAATGCAGGTCGATCGTTGCACCGGCTAGGTCCTTGATCGCATGGGACAACGACTTCCGGTGATCCTCGTCGAGTTCGAACGCACTCCGCACGATGACCGGTCCCTTCATCAGCATATCCCGGAGCCGGGCGCGTTCCTCGTTGGTCGATCCGACGAGCCGTTCGACGAGCTTGTCGGCCATGCGATCCGCGAGCGTCGCATCCGCCAGGTCGTGGAGTGTCTTCCCGGCGAGGGCGAAAACCCCTTCCCGCAACTGGCCGTCGATGGCCCGGTCCACCTCGTCGCGCTCCCGGTCCAGCGCGGTGCGCAGCTGTTCCCGTTGCGCTTCATGTTCCTTGCGCGCGGCATCCATCCACGTGCTGCGCTGCCGTTCCACGTCAGCCTGGACCTGCTTCATCCGGACGTCCCGCTCCCTGTCGAAAGCGGCGTTCCGACGGACAAGTTCGTCGCGTTCCGAAGCGGCCTCGGCCTTCTCACGTGCGGCATCACGCAGCCCCGATGCGATCCGGTCCTCCCGGGCCTGGATGGCATCGAGCACGGGCCGGTAGAGGAAACGGCGAAGCAACCACACCAGCACCAGGAAATTGATGATCTGCGCAATGATGGTGAACGGATCGAACAGCATCACCGGAGGTCATTTGCCGATCACGTGGTCCCAGAACGGATTGGCGAAAAGGATGATCATGGCGATCACGAACGAATAGATCGCCGTGGATTCGATCATCGCCAATCCGACGAAAAGAGTACGCGTGATGGTGGGTCCGGCGTCGGGCTGCTGGGCCAGGGAGCCCAGTGCGGAGGCGACGGACCGCCCCTCGGCGAGGGCGGGGGCCACACAGCCGAGGCAGGTGGTAAGGCCGGCGGTGATGATGGAGATCGCGCCGATCAAGGTGATGTTGTCCATGTCCGTTGTGATGATCGTTCAGTTCATTTGGTCCCTTGGTCGGGATGGGCCGGTCGTTCCCCGCCTTCCCGGGTGGCTGCGGCGATGTAGACGGTGGCCAGCACGCTGAAGATATAGGCCTGGATCATACCGGTGAGCAGGCCCAGGGCGTTCATCACCGCCGGGAAAAGCAGCGGTGTGATGCTGACCAGGATCCCGACGATGACCGTGCCGCTCATGATATTGCCGAACAGACGTACGGCGAGGGCCAGGGTCCGCGACACCTCGCCGATCAGATTGAACGGGAGCATGAACGGCGTGGGCTTCAGGTAGGTCGACAGATAACCGCGCAGCCCCGACCGCATGATACCGAAGAGCGGCACCGCAAGGAACACGCATAGGGCCAGGGCCGCTGTCGTGGAAAGCGAACCGGTCGGTGGCACGTATCCGGGCAGGATCACGCACAGGTTCGAAAAGGAGATGAACAGGAACAGTGTGCCCAGGAAACCGATGTACCGTTGCGGCTGTTGGAGGCCGATCCCGCCGATCTGATCACGGATCCCGAGCACAAGGATCTCGAGCATCGCCTGCCAACGCGAGACCTTTTCACCGGTGGAGAGGCGCCGTGTGATGACCCAGGCACCGGCCGAGAGCACGAGCATCAGCACCCATGTCGTGATGATCGTGAGGTTCAGCTTGAGGAAGCCATGCTGCCAGTATACGCTATGATCGGGGCTCAGCTCCATGGGTTGGGCTTTGAGCGGCGTTCTCGGGGCGCGACGACCGGGATGTGCGTCGTGCCATGCGGATGGTCAGGACACGTGCGGCGATGATCCCAACCAATGCGGCAAGCGATCCTGCAGCGCGGCCGTAGCGCATGACGAGATACAGGCCGGCAAGCAGGACGGCGAGGCGCAGCACGAAGCTTCCCAGGAACCAGAGAGCAGGACGATCCGAGGTCATGCCATGGCGCACGGTGGTCCACAGGCCACCGAAAAAGAAAATGCCGAGCGCGATCCCCGCGAGAAGCGAGAACATGGTCCGTATGAGCAGTCCGGTGGTGATCATTCGTCGTCGGCGTGCATTTCCTTGTCCTCCCGGAGCACCCAGCGCCAGGCGTTCAAGCATCCCAGCATCAGTCCCGCCACGAGCAACGTGAGCGTCCAGGACCGACCACCCGGGGACCGGTGATCCAACCACGAACCGACCAGGACACCAGCGATGGTGGGCAGAGCGATGGACCACCCGATCAGCCCGAACATGCCCAGGCCCGACCACACGCTGCGGTGGCCATTTTCCAGGCCTTTGAGACGGCGCGTCTCTTTGCGGCCGATCACGCGGCCCAGGTCCTCCTTGTCATCCGAACGAGGTGTGCGGGTCATGCGCCTTTCTGGAGACGTTCGAGTCTGCGAAGAAAACCGGATTCCAAACGGGCCAGTGCGGAGCGGACCACCTGATCATGCTCGTCCAACGCGAGGAATTCCCGTTCGACGGCTTCGCGAAGATGGCCCAGGTCGGCACCGCCGGTCGCATGGCGCACGGAGACCGAGACCTCGTGCCCGATCTTCACCAGGATGCCTTCATCGATGGCCAGATAGACCTCGCCCTTCTCCAGGGTCTCGTAGTGGAGTATCCCCGGCACCAGTGCCAGCGTACCGTCCAGCCGGTGCGGCAACAGACCGAAATAACCGTCCGTCGACTCCACCACCATCCGGCGAACATCCGGCACATCGGCGAACACTCCCGAAGGAAGCAGGATCCTAAGATGCATGGTCCGTCCTTCCATGGGCGCTGGTCCTTTGAAATGCTTCATCGATCGTCCCGACCATGTACAATGCGCTTTCCGGCAGTGCGGCACATTCATCCCGAAGGATCCGCTCGCACCCCTCGAGGGCATCGGCAAGACCTACGGTTCGCCCTTCGTAGCTGCTGTACGACCCGGTGGTATGGAACGGCTGGGTGAGGAACCGCTCAAGCTTGCGCGCACGGTCCACCACCCGGCGGTCCTCGCTTGACAATTGCTCCAGTCCGAGCATCGCGATGATGTCCTTCAATTCCTCGTACTTGGCCAGCGTGCTGCGTATGGCCATGGCGAGCCGGGCATGCCGTTCGCCGATCACGGCCGGCGTGGCCATGCGCGAGCCCGAACGCAGGGGATCGATCGCCGGGTACAGCCCTTCCCCGGCGCGTTTGCGCGAGAGCACGATGGAAGCCGACAGATGGGAGAAGGTGTGAACGGCGGCCGGGTCCGTGAGATCATCGGCCGGAACGTATACCGCCTGGATCGACGTGATGGCACCTGTGCTGGTGCTGGCGATGCGCTCCTCGAGCGCCGCCAATTCGGTGCCCATCGTCGGTTGGTAGCCAAGCCGGGACGGCATGTGGCCCATCATGCCGGAGACCTCCATGCCGGCCTGGATGAACCGGAATATGTTGTCCATCAACAGCAGGACATCGCGGTGTTCCTCATCGCGGAAGTACTCGGCCATGGTCAATGCCGTGTGTCCGACGCGGAAGCGGTTCCCCGGCAGCTCGTTCATTTGACCGAAAACCATCACCATACCCGGGAGGACGCCGGTCTCCTTCACGGTGGCATACAGTTCGGCACCTTCGCGGCAGCGTTCCCCGATCCCGCAGAAGAGACTGATGCCCTCCTGCTTGTTGATCACATTGTGGATCATCTCGGTGAGCAGCACGGTCTTCCCCACTCCAGCTCCACCAAAGAGCCCGGCCTTGCCACCGCGCTCCAACGGCATCAGCACATCGATGATCTTGATCCCTGTTTCGAAGACCTCGGACCGCACGGATCGCTGTGACAACGGTGGTGGGGGCTGATGCACACTGCGCCAGGACATCCCTGTGAGGGGGCCGCCCCGATCGATGGCATGGCCGAATACATCGAGCATACGCGACCGAAGACCGGGGCCGACCGGAGCCTGCAGCGGCCCACCGGTATCCTTCACGGTCATGCCGCGGGCCAGGCCTTGTACGGCGGTCATGGCCATGCCACGGACGGTCCGCTCATCCAGTTGGGATCGCACCTCGATGACCACCCCGGGGGCGTCTCCCGCTCTCAAAAGTGCGTGGATCAAGGGTAGCGCGCCCTGGAAGCGGACGTCCACGACACTGCCGTGCACGGCGACCACGGTACCCCTGGTATCCGACAAGTGGGATGGAGCGGTCCCCAGATCCGCTGCCGTCCCGTGCGCATCCGTTCCCTCCCTGGTCATCGTGTCCCGCTGTACCTGACCATCGTTGTGTCCATCAAATGTGCGCGATCCCGACCGTATCCCATCTGCCGGACACACGAACGCCCCGTTGCCGGGGCGTTCGCGTTCGGCGGAAGGCCTGGACCGATCACCGTGCGGTGGCCTTCGCCCTGGGGGCCGAAGCATCGGCCTTCCCATGCACCGTCGAGCCGTTGGATGCCGCCTGCGCGCGCATCGTCCCTTTTCCCCTGTCCCATTTGTCGAACTGCTCGGCGGTAAGGACGTTCCTGACCTCTTCATCGCGTTTGCGGACCATATCGGCCTCCATCTTCCCGCTCGCCTCCCTTCCCATGTTCCGCTCCTTCGCCTTCAAGGTCTCATGCCCCTTCCCGTAGCGCTGTGCGATATCCTTCAACTTGGTCGCCTGGTCGGTGCTGAGGCCGAGTTCCCTGGTCATCCGCTCGATGTCCAGGTCGTGCCATGCCATCCCTTCGTGCGTGGAGCGCTGGGTCGCGCTGGCGGTCGCCGGCTTCGGAGCCGGTCTGGTGGTGCTCGCGTTGCTTTGGGCGAACGTGGCCGCGGAGAACAACAAGCCGCTCATCAGGGCGGCGACATGCAAGCTGTTTTTCATGGTCCGTGTCATTATTGGACGGGTCAAAGCTTTGGTCACGGGAAAGCGATGTGTCCGGGATCAACATTTTTTTGGAGCGACTGTTAAAACGATGACCGGCGACCGAACGCGCACCACGCTGGCATGACGATCTTTGCGCCTTCCGTGTCCTTCTCGCTCAGTTCCGAATTCCGACCCACCGGCGACCAGCCGGAGGCCATCCGCCAATTGGTGGCGGGCGTGAAGGGCGACATGCCCTTCCAGACGCTGCTGGGCGTGACGGGCAGCGGCAAGACCTTCACGGTGGCGAACGTGATCCAGCAACTGGACCGCCCCGCGCTGATACTCAGCCACAACAAGACGCTTGCCGCGCAGCTCTACGGCGAATTCAAGCACTTCTTCCCGAACGATCGGGTGGAGTACTTCGTGAGCTACTACGATTACTACCAACCGGAGGCCTACCTGCCGGTGACCAACACGTACATCGAGAAGGACCTCTCGATCAACGACGAGATCGAGAAGCTGCGCCTGAGCGCCACGAGCGCGCTGCTGAGCGGACGGCGGAACGTGATCGTCGTGGCCAGCGTGAGCTGCATTTACGGCATCGGGAACCCGGCGGAGTTCCACAAGAGCGTCGTACATCTGGCCAAGGGCCAGAAGATCTCCCGCAACAAACTCCTGCTGGAACTGGTGGAGGGTTTGTACAGCCGCAAGGACATCGATCCCGCACGGGGCAATTTCCGTGTGAAGGGCGATGTGGTGGAGGTGATGCTGGCCTATGCCGACGAGGGATTGCGGATCCACTTCTGGGGTGACGAGATCGAGCGTCTGGAGCGGTTCGATCCGTTGACCGGTCGGACCCAGGAGAGCATCGAACGCGCGACGGTCTATCCCGCGAACATCTTCGTGACCAGCCGCGACACCATGAACGCCGCGCTCCAGCGCATCGAGGAGGACATGTCCAAACAGGTGGAGTTCTTCCGGTCGATCGGCAAGGACCTGGAGGCGAAGCGCCTGGAGGAACGCACGCGCTACGACCTGGAGATGATGCGGGAGCTGGGCTACTGCTCCGGCATCGAGAATTACAGCCGCTACTTCGACCAGCGCGAAGCCGGACAGCGCCCCTTCTGCCTGATCGACTACTTCCCCGATGACTACCTGCTGGTGATCGACGAAAGCCACGCCACCATTCCGCAGGTGATGGCGATGTACGGCGGCGACCGCAGCCGCAAGAAGAACCTGGTCGAATACGGTTTCCGGTTGCCCAGCGCGATGGACAACCGGCCGCTCACCTTCGACGAGTTCCAGGGGCTCATGGGGCGGACCGTGTTCGTGAGCGCCACGCCAGCGGACCTGGAACTGGAGCTGAGCGAGGGGATCGTGGTGGAACAAGTGGTGCGCCCCACCGGGCTGCTCGACCCACCGATCGAAGTGCGACCCAGCACGGACCAGATCGACGACCTGTTGGACGAGATCCGGCACCGGACGAAGCAGCAGGAACGTGTCCTGGTGACCACCCTCACCAAGCGCATGGCGGAGGAATTGAGCGAGTTCCTGGCCAAGAACGGCGTGAAATGCAAATACATCCACAGCGAGGTGGATACACTGGAGCGGATCGAGATCCTCCGCCAACTGCGGCTGGGGCTCTTCGATGTGCTGGTCGGGGTGAACTTGTTGCGGGAGGGGCTCGACCTGCCGGAGGTGAGCCTGGTGGCCGTGATCGATGCGGACAAGGAAGGGTTCCTGCGCAGCGGCCGCTCGCTGACACAGACCGCCGGCCGGGCCGCCCGCAACGTGAACGGCCTTGTGATCTTCTACGCGGACAAGATCACCGACAGCATGCGACGCACGATGGAAGAGACGGAGCGACGACGCGCCAAACAAATGGCCTACAACGAGGCACACGGCATCACCCCGACCCCGATCAAACGCGATCGTGCGGACATCCTGCGGCAGACCTCCGTGCTCGAGGTGCGCGAGGACCGACCGCTGCATGCCTATGTAGAACCCCAGGAACTGAGCATGGCCGCCGATCCGGTCGCGGCCTATATGCCAACGGAGCAGCTGGAAAAGAACTGCGCGATCCTGGAGAAGGAGATGCACAAGGCCGCCAAGCAACAGGACTACGTGGCCGCCGCACAGCTGCGCGACGAGCTGTTCGCCATGCGCAAGCTGCTGGAGGAGCGCGCTGGGGATCCCAAGGGCGGACAGGATCCGACGTGAAGCCATCCCTCCGATAGGTCTTATTTTCGGAGCGCGCTATGGGAATGTGGTCGTCGGCCCATTCCTGGCGTTGCATTCACCAGAACCCAAGGAAGACCTGAAAATGATGAGACAGTACGTATCGTCCGGCGTTGTCGCCCTCATGCTCGCTGTTCCCGCGGCCGGCCAGATCGAATTCGGAGGCACGCCCGTGGGGCGTACCGCACAGCGCGCGCTGCTCCCCGGACCGCCGGTCGTTGAATTCCCGGAAGTGGATGCCGCCGCACTGATGGCGGAGGATGCCCAGCGCATCGCTGACGGGATCAAGGGACCCTATCGTTTCGGCTACAACCACATGACGGACCTTGACATGGACCGCGACGGCGCATGGACCACCCTGCCCGGCGGCGACCGTGTCTGGCGCATCGCCCTGCATTGTCCCGGGGCCTACAGCATCAATTTCGAATTCCACGATTACGTGGTGCCCCAGGGTGCGAGGGTCTTCGTGTACAACGAACAGGGCGACCGACTGGGCGGTTTCACGGCCGAGAGCGCCGCGGGGCATCACCAGTTGGGCGTGACACAGATCGCCGGTGATCGGATCACGATCGAGTACGACGAACCGGCCGCGGTGTCCGGACAGGGGCACCTGCAGATCGGGCAGGTGACGCATGCGTATCGTGATATCCTGGGCCAGCTGAAGGGGTTGTTCGACAGCGGCTCCTGCAACAACAATGTCATCTGTCCGGAGGGCGACCCCTGGCGCGAGCAGATCCGCTCCGTTGCCATGATCACCATCCAGGGCCAGGGCATCTGCACCGGTCAACTGTTGAACAATTGCGCGCAGGACGACACCCCGTATTTCCTGACCGCGAACCACTGCGTGCAGGGTGCCGGTCCGGTGAACAACTGGGTGTTCCGTTTCAAGTGGGAAAGCCCCACCTGTACACCCACGCAGAACGCCCCGACGAACAAGACCGTATCGGGGTCCACCCTGCTGGTGAACAGCGGTGGCAGCGACGTGGCCCTGCTCGAACTGAACAGCAATGTCCCCGCCAGCTATGAGCCCTTTTTCAGCGGCTGGGACAAGAGCGGATCCACGCCGACGAGCACCACCTGCATCCACCATCCGAGCGGCGACATCAAGAAGATCTCGTTCGACAACAACGCTCCCACGCAGGGTACGTTCAGCGGTGCGGCCTGCTGGCACATCCTGGCCTGGGACGATGGCACCACGGAGCCCGGTTCATCGGGCAGCGGCCTCTGGGACCAGGACCATCGTTTGATCGGTCAGTTGTACGGTGGACAGGCCTCCTGCAGCTTCAATCAGAACGACTACTTCGGCCGGTTCAGTTCCAGTTGGTCCCTGCTGCAACCCTATCTGGGGAGCTGCGGCGATTACCTGGATGGGCAACCGAGCATCACCGGCGTGGCGGAAACGTCGGCGCCGACCACCATGACGATCGCCCCGAACCCGACGCGTGGCCGGATGACGATCACCCTTCCGCGCAATGCCTTGGACGGTGCCCATCTGCTGCTGCATGATGCCCTGGGCCAGCTGGTATCGGACCGCACACTGCGTGCAGGGGAGCGCATCATCGACCTGGACATGAGCGGCCGTCCGGAAGGGATGTATTTCCTGGAGTTGCGCGGGACCGGCGAACGGATCGTGCAACGGGTGGCGGTACAACACTAGCCAGGCTGTCAAGATCCCACGAAAGGGCGCGTGCGAAGGCATGCGCCCTTTTCAGTGCGCGTTATCTTGCGGTCAGGTCCGGCCAAGCCGTGGATCCCCAGGTCCGGAACGCGTAATCGTCAGCATCGCATGCAGCGACCCCTACACCTTTTCCTCCTGGTGCTACTTGGCATCGGCGTATTCCCCGTGCAGGCACAGATCGCGTTCGGAGGCCGACCGTACGGCCCGATCGGTGCGAAACTGGGATGGGGCGCCCCCGCCACGCTGGAACTCCCACCGATCGACGTACCGGCCCTGATGGCGGAGGACGCGGAACGCGCCGCATCCGGCCTGAAGGGACCGGACCGGTTCGGATACGTGCATGACGTGCGTGCCGCACTGGAGGACCGCGGCACCTGGACCCAGCTTCCGAACGGCGACCGCACCTGGCGTCTGGTGGTGCACTGCCCGGGGGCCATCGGCATCGGTCTCGCCTTCGACACCTACGTAGTCCCCGATGGCGCGCGGCTGTTCGTTTACAATGACATGGGCGAGGTGCGCGGGGGCTTCACCGCGGCGAGCAACCCGGGGTTCCAGGCATTGGGCGTGGCACCGATCCCCGGGGACCGCATCACGATCGAGTACGACGAGCCCGCGGCGGTCGCCGGCCAGGGCGTGATCGAACTGACCCAGGTGACCCATGCCTACCGCGATCCGTTCGGACTATTGAAGAACTTCGGCGACAGCGGCCCCTGCAACGTGAATACGATCTGCCCGGAGGGTGACGACTGGCGAAAGGAGATCCGTTCGGTGGCGTTGATGATCCTGAACGGCGGCACCTGTTCCGGCTCCCTGTTGAACAATTGCGCACAGGACAGCACCCCCTATTTCCTCTCTGCGAACCATTGCGTGGGCAGCGGCAATCCGGCGACGTGGGTGTACCGTTTCCTCTGGGAAAGTCCCGACTGCACACCCACCGCGCAAGGTCCCACGAACTTCACGGTCTCCGGCAGCACGCTGCTGGTGAACAACAGCGGCAGTGACGTGGCCCTGCTGGAGCTGAGCAGCCGGCCACCCCAGAACTTCCAGCCCTACTATGCCGGCTGGGACAAGAGCGGCGCCACCCCGCAGACCGAGACCTGCATCCACCACCCGAGCGGCGACATCAAGAAGATCAGTCACAATTACGACCCCGCCGGACAGATCAACATCGACGTGGGCAACGGACCCGCCGATTGCTGGCACATCCCGGCATGGGACGTGGGCACCACCGAACCGGGATCATCCGGAAGCGGGCTATGGAACGAGAACCACCACATCATCGGGCAGCTCTATGGCGGCCAGGCGAGTTGCAGCAACAACGTCAACGACTATTTCGGCCGGTTCGATGTGAGCTGGCCCCTGCTGGAGCCCTACCTCGGCCAATGCGGCGATACGCTACCCGGTCTCGACCCCTTCAACACCAACAACCCACAGAGCTTCGATGCGGCCGTGACGGCGATCTTCGATCTGTCGGAATACATCTGCGACGAAGGCGAGATCGAACCCTACATCACGCTCAAGAACAACGGCTTGACCACGCTGACCTCGATCGAAGTGGACTACGATATCGATGGTGGACCGGTCGCGACGGTCACCTGGAACGGCAGCCTGGCCTCCGGCCTCACCGCCAATTTCGATCTGCCCGCGATCCCCATCACCAATGGGCACCACACGCTGAACGTGCGCTGTCACGACCCCAATGGAACGAACGATCAGAACACGGCCAACGACGCGCGCAGCAAGGAGTTCTGGGCGGCCTTCCCCGCGCAGACCATCACCCTGATGCTGCAGACCGATGAGTATGGAAGCGAGACGGACTGGGAGCTGACCGACGATCTGGGCAACATGCTCTATGCCGGAGGTCCCTATGTGGACCATGCGGGCGGGAGCGCGATCGAGGTGGACTTCTGCCTCGGCGATGGCTGCTACATCTTCACCATCAACGACTTCGCCCAGGATGGCATCTGCTGCGATTACGGCGATGGGCACTACACCATCAGCGACAGCACGGGCATGGTGCTCGTCAACAGCAATGGCATCTTCACCGATCAGGAGTCGTACACCTTCTGCCTTGTCGGCACATCGATCCACGGACCGACCGACGCTTACGACGTGCAGGTGTTCCCGAACCCGAGCAGCGGTACGATCACCGCACGTTACCCCGCACCCGGGGCCGACGGCCGGCTGCGCGTGACGGACCTGAGCGGCAGGACCCTGTACGCGGGCGAACTGGCGAAGGGATCGCGGGAATGCGTGCTGGACCTCGGCCGATGGAATAGCGGCATCTACCTGGTGGAGGTCGCGGGCGAGGCCGGACGATCGGTCACCAAGCTGGCATTGCACCGCTAGTCGGTCCCTACCGGAACACGACCAGCAACAGGGACCCGTTCACCGTGCGGTGGGCGGGTCTTCTGTTCTCAGTAGTGCCACCAGTAATAGAGCAGCTTGACATACTCGTTGTTCACCATGAGAAGTCCTTCCTCACTGCGCCACCAATGGACCTCATCGAACATCAGCGAGGGAGCCCCGTGAAGGGTGAGCGTGAGGCCCGCCTGCCTGCAGAGCGGTGCGAAGACGTAGCGCACACGACGGAGGTGGAACCGCGTGGAGAGCACCATGATATGTCGGTACCCATGGGCATGGGCATGTGCCACGATCGCAAGCGCCTCCTCCATGGTGCTGGTGCCCACGGGAAGCGGATCGCCCTGTTCCGGTGACATGCCGGCACGCACGGCGGCCTCCAGACCGACCTCGGCCTCGACCTTGGCGATGCCCATCACCTGAAGCGCGGATGGCACATTGCCACCGGTGAACCAGGCATGGGGCGCCCATCCGGCGCGCATGACCCTGGCCGTCTCGATGCCACGTTCCATGCCCGCACCACCAAGGGTGTAGACGGCATCCACATCCTCAGGTGCATCCGTGCTGACCAGGAAACCACCGACGGCGCGCAGGAAGGGCACGCGCAACCACCAGGCGCCCAGGCACAGGAACACCAATGCCCCGATCCAGGCCAGGGAGCGCCAACTGAGCAGACGGTCGCGCATCACGCGTTCAATAGGCCCCGCTCCTGCGTCGAAGCACCCACTCCAGCACGAGCAGGCCCAGCAGCACGAAGAACGGCCACTTCAGGGTGATGAGGTCAGTGAAGCTCGCGTAAGCGTACGAGCGCGGCTTCATTTCCGCACGCGCGTCGAGCTGCTCCCGCACCTTCGCGAGATCGTCCGGACCGACCACCGAACCTCCTGATGCGGCCGCCAGGTCCGCCCACAACCGGCGATCGGCGATGGTATTGGTCCGTTCCGCGGACACCGCACGCACGACGAACTCACCCGAGGTCTTCAGCGTCTCGTTCGCCAGGGCCGCGGTGGCATCGTACGAATAGCGTCCGGCGCGAAGCCCATTGATCGCCAGCCGGAAGCCCCTGTCCGTGCGGGAGAAGGCATAGGGCTTGGCGCTACCCTCCTCATCGGTGAGCACCAGTTCCACTTCACCCGTATCGACCAGCTCGTAGTTCAGATCGTAGACCTCGGCCTGGAGCACGATCGGCTCCTGCTCATCGGCACCATCGGGATGATCGATGCGGAAGCGGGTATCGTCGGCACGGTTGGCCAGCAATTGGACGAGCTTCCGGAAGAGCCCGTCGAAATGCGCCGTGGTGTTGTTCTGTTGCTGGTCGGCCAGGCGCCATCGCCAGATACCCTCGCCGCAGATGGTGGCCGAGCGGACCTCACCCTGGGGTCGCAGGACCACCAGTGGATAGGTCGTGCGCACCAGTCCGATCATTTGATCGAACAATGGGGATGCACCCGGCGCGGCCTCGTACTGTCCGAACGGCACCTGCAAAGGCGGGAACCGCTCAAAGGCGTTGATGGTCGCCTGGTCGATCCGGAACGCTCCAAAACCGTTGTGGAACGCCGGTCGGGCGTCCGTCACGCCGCGCTGCGCGGAGGATATGTGCACGGCACCGCGCAGGCCATTGAAGGCGTTCATATCTGTGCCCTCCCCGATCACGGTGATCACCGGAATACCCTTCGCCACGCAGGCCCTCAGGAACGGCATCACATCCACGCGCCCACCGGGCAGGCGGTGCGCCACGACAAGGTCATGCTCCTCCGGCTTTCCCTGGAAGGTGGATGCGAACGCGAGGTCCACCTTGTAGTTCCCTGCAGTGGCCAGTGCCTCACGCAAGGCACCCAGGTCGGGATGGGGCGACGCGCCCAGCAGGAGCACCTTCTGTCTGTCGTCAAGCACATGCACCACCACCTCTGCCGTGTTGTTGCGGGTGCTCACCTCCCCTTCTATCGGACGCACGCTCACCGTGTAGCGCTGCAGGCCGGGTCGATCGGCGGTGATCAACAACGGCACCTCACCGATGAAGGGATCACCCTGCACGGTCAGTTCCTTCTCGGCGATCGACCTTTCCTGTTGGAACACCTGGACCCTGCTGCGCCGGCCATCGAGGTGATGGGCCTCGACATGCGCCAGCAGCGGGAACTCGTTCCCGAGGTAGGCGATGCGGTTGGCGTCCACGCTCCGCACCAGCAGGTCGGGGCGCACGGTGGTGTCGCCGAGCGCGATCGCGTGGATCGGAACGCCCAGCTTGGCGGCATCATGTCGCGGATCACGCCCGCGATTGTAGATCCCATCGCCGTCCACGATCACCGCGCCAAGGTCAGGACCGGCCAGCCGATCATGCACCTCGCGCAGTAGTTGCGCCAGGTCGGTCCGGTTCCCTTCCTGCGTGAATCGAAGGCCCTCCTCCACGCCATTGCCATAGGTGAAGGTGCGTACGTCGAACTTCTCCGACAACCCCTGTACGAGGTCCTCCAGCCGTTGGGCATAGGTGGTGCGCACCGAAGCGGTGTCCCCCGCCGCCATCAGGGAGGCGGAACCGTCGTGCGCCACCACCACGATGGGCTTGCGCACCTCGCGCACCCAGGTGCGTACCACCGGGGAAAGGAGGAAGAACGCCAGGAAGGCGATGGCCATCGTGCGCAACGTGAAGAGCAGCGCGTTCAACGTGCGTCCCCATCCGTACCTCTCGGCGCCCTTCCAGTAGAGCACGGCGGCATAGCCCAGACCCAGGAGCACGCAAAGCGACGCGAGCCAGAGGGGGTATGTCGTGGTGAGGTTCAGAAGCGGCAATGTGAAGGTGGAAGGTGGAAAGAGGAAAGATCCAGGTCCGGGAACATGGTCGATCGTATCGGCCTCACGTCAGCATGCCTCCGCAAACGCAAAGGGTCTGTCCCGTGACATAGGCGCTCAGGTCGCTGCCAAGGAAGACGCAGGCGTTGGCCACGTCCACTGGAGTACCTCCGCGTTTCAGCGGTATGCTCTCACGCCATTGCTGCACGACCTTTTCGTCGAGCGCACCCGTCATTTCGGTCTCGATGAATCCGGGCGCGATGGCGTTGCTGCGGATGTTGCGGCTGCCGAGCTCCAGAGCCACGCTCTTGGTGAAGCCGATGATGCCGGCCTTGCTGGCGGCGTAGTTGGCCTGTCCCGCGTTGCCCTTCACCCCCACCACGCTGCTCATGTTGATGATGCTGCCGCTGCGCTGCTTCAGCATCGTGCGCATCACCGCCTTGGTCATGTTGAACACGCTCTTGAGGTTGGTGGCGATCACCTGGTCCCAATCGGCCTCGCTCATGCGCATGAGCAATTGGTCGCGGGTGATGCCGGCGTTGTTCACCAGGACGTCCAGCTTTCCGAGGTCGTTCACCACCTGTTCCACTGCGGCCTGTGCGGCGTTGAAGTCGCCCGCATCGCTTTGGATGGCCACCACCTTTCCACCCTTCGCACCCAACTCCGCAGCGGCGACGTTGGCCTTGTCCGGGTTGCTCACAAAAGTGAACGCCACCGTGGCACCTTCCTCCAGAAAGCGCTCCACGATGCCCCTGCCGATGCCGCGAGATCCACCCGTGACCAGCGCGACCTTGCCTTCCAGTAGTCCCATGAAGGGCGAAAGTAGTCGCTGCGGTGTTGCGTACACTTGAAGTCCATGCGGCGGACCCTCTCCCTGATCGCCATCCTGGCCGTGTCATCGGTGCTCCTCTGGACGCGGATCAACTACTCCGAGCTGTGCGGCACCCCCCCGACGAAGGTCACGCAATGGGATGCCCTGGGCTACTACCAGTACCTCCCGGCCGTGTTCCTGTACCGGGATATCGCCCGGCAGGATTGGCTGGAAGGTATCGACAGCACCTATCACCTGAGCGGGGGTTCGATCTATCAGGTGTTCGACCTCCCCAACGGCAACCGGGCCACCAAATACTTCTGCGGCATTGCGATCATGCAGCTGCCCTTCTTCGTCATCGGGCATGTCGTCGCGGGCTGGACGGGCCATCCGCGGGATGGGTTCTCCATTCCCTACCAGTGGGCCATCGGGATCAGCCCGATCGTCTATTGCATCCTGGCCTTGTTCCTCTGGCGGCAGGTCTTGTTGCGCTATTTCAGTGATGGGGTCGTCGCATTGACGATCGTGCTCGTGGTGCTGGCCACCAATGCCATCCAATACATCAGCGTGGACAACGCCCAGACCCACGGCTACCTCTTCGCACTCTATGCGCTGGTGCTCTGGGCCACCGTGCGCTGGCACGAAAAGCCCGGCAGGGGTCGCGCGGCGCTGATCGGGGCGACCGTGGGATTGGCCACGGTAGCACGTCCTACGGAGGCGATCATGCTCTTCATTCCGTTTTTCTGGGGCATCCACGACAAGTCCACCGCCCGCGCGAAGTGGGCCCTCCTTCGCAAGCACCCGGACCATGTGGCATTTGCAGTGGGCTCGGCGTTCCTGGCCTTTCTGCCGATGCTGATCTATTGGAAGGTCGTCACCGGTTCATGGGTCTTCGACGTGGGCAGCAAGTGGGAGTTCCTCGATCCGCACTGGCGCGTGCTGTTCGGCGGGGAGAAGGGCTGGTTCATCTACACGCCGATCACGGTGCTCTTCGTCGCGGGGCTCTTTTTCATGAAGAGCCGGCCGTGGAAGCGCAGTGTGCTTGTTTACGTGCTGCTGAACATCTGGATCGTGATCGCCTGGCACGACTGGCGTTATGGCGGTTCCTACTCCACGCGTGCCCTGGTCCAGAGCTATCCGGTATTGGCGCTCCCCTTCGCAGCCTTGTTGGAGCGCGCCCTGCGCACCCGATGGCGTTGGCCGATGCTCGCGCTTTGCGGCTACCTCCTCTTCGTGAACGCCTTCCAGATCTACCAGTACAACCACGACGCCATCCTGCACTATGATCGGATGAACTTCAGGTACTACCGGGCGATCTATCTGAACGCGCACCCCACCGCGGAGGAACGGGCGCTGATGGACCCGGAGCGGTAAGGGCCGTGGATCGGTCTTTTCGCAGAGGACACGGAAGGCGCAGATGAAGGCTTCGGGAGGCGGGATAGGCAAAATCTCCCGTGCCTCAGTGCCTCTGTGTGCCTCTCCTCTTTGCGTGCCTGGTGCCTCGGCCGTGAATGCCTTCTTCCGCAGAGGACACATTCACCCGACCTACCCCAGCACCTCCTTCACCTTCGCGCCGATGGTCGCGGGGCTGTCCACGACATGGATGCCGCACTCGCGCATCACCTTCTTCTTGGCGGCCGCGCTCTCGTCGGCGCCGGACACGATCGCGCCGGCATGGCCCATGGTGCGGCCCTTCGGGGCGGTCTCCCCGGCGATGAAGCCCACGACGGGCTTTTTGCAATTCTCCTTGATCCACTTCGCCGCACGGATCTCGAGGTCTCCGCCGATCTCGCCGATCATCACGATGGCCTTGGTATCCGCGTCGTTCGCGAAGAGCTGGATCGCCTCCAGCGTGGTGGTGCCGATGATCGGGTCGCCGCCGATGCCGATGGCCGTGGTGATGCCAAGCCCCGCCTTCACCACCTGGTCCGCGGCCTCATAGGTCAGGGTGCCGGATTTCGACACGATGCCCACCTGGCCCTTCTTGAACACAAAGCCGGGCATGATGCCCACTTTGCAGGCCTCGGCCGTGATCACCCCGGGGCAGTTCGGGCCGATCAGCGTGCAGCCCTTGCCGCGGATATACTCGCGCGCCTGCACCATGTCCTTCACGGGGATGCCCTCGGTGATGCAGACGATCACCTTGATCCCGGCCTCGGAGGCCTCCATGATGGCGTCCGCCGCGAAGGCGGGCGGCACGAAGATGATGCTGACGTCGGCACCGGTGGCCTTGACCGCCTGCTCGACGGTCTCGAACACCGGTCGGTCCAGGTGGGACTGGCCGCCCTTCCCGGGTGTCACGCCACCGACCACGTTCGTGCCGTACTCGATCATCTGCGTGGCATGGAAGGTGCCTTCACTGCCGGTGAACCCCTGGACGATGACCCTGCTCTGCTTGTCGACGAGTACGCTCATGATCGGAAGGTTGGGAAAAGCGGCCGCTAAAGTAACCCGGTCGACGGATCAGGCCGGACGGGCGGCGCGCAGACGGTTGTAGCCCAGCACGGCATACAGGGTGGCCCCCATCACCAGGGCGCCGCTGAGGTAGGGCAGGTAATGGCTCCAGCCATAGAACAGCCCACCGATCGTGGGTCCGATCACGCGCGCCAGCGAGCCGAAGCTCTGGTTCATGCCCAGGACCTGGCCCTGTTCGCGGTCGCTGGCCTCCTTGCTGAGCAGCGAGGTGATGCTCGGCATCATGCAGCCGTTGGCAAGCGCGATCATCACGATCGGCAGGAAGGCCACGGGGACGAACCAGTCGAAGGGCACGAAAGGGATGCTGCCCAGCCCGAAGGCCATGAGGATGCAGCCGAACACGAGCAACTTCGCCTCACCGAACTTCCGGCTCAGCCAGCCGACCAGCCCGCCCTGCACGATGGCACTGGCCAGGCCGATCGCCGCGAACATGTAGCCCACCTGCGCCTCGCTCAGGCCGTAGTCCTGCTCCCACAGCAGGGCCACCGTCACCTGCATCATGCTGAAGGCCGTGACGTAGGTGAACATGGTGATGAACAGATCGCGGATGCCCTCCCGCTTCAAAGCGCGGAACGCCATGGTCACCGGCTTGAACTCGAGCTTGGCATGCGGATCCTTCTCCTTGATCGATTCGGGCAGGAACAGCAGCACGAGGACCAGGTTGATCGTGCTGAGGCCCATGGCCATGTAGCCGACGTAGGCCATGCCGAAGTGCTCCTTCACGAAGCCGCCCACCGGCGGACCGAAGATGAAGCCGAGCCCGAAGGCCGCCCCAATGAGCCCCAACGCTTTGGCGCGCGACTCCTTGGGCGTCACATCGGTGATATAGGCCTGCGACGCCGCGATGTTGGCCGAGCCGATGCCGGAGACCAGTCGCGCCAGGAAGAGCAGCCAGAGCACGTTGGCCTGGGCCAGCAGGAAGAAGGAACAGGCAGTGATGGCCACCGTGCCGGCGATCACGGTCCTGCGCCCGTGGCGATCGCTCAGCGTGCCCCAGAACGGCGAGAACACGAAGTTCATCAGCGAGTAAAGCGCCGCGATCAGGCCGACCTCCAGGGCGGACGCGCCCAGTTCCGTGGCATAGGTCGGCAGGATGGGGATCACGATGCCGAAGCCCAGCAGGTCGATGAAGACCGTGAGGTAAAGGATGGAAAGGCGCGAACGCATGCGGAAAATGCGGCGCGAAGGTAGCGGGCAGCGCTGCTTGGCTTCAGTTCAACGCGCCACCACCGCCTTCAACACCCCTTTCCGTTCACCCTTCTGCCACAGTTCGACCATGTAGAGCCCTTCGGCGAGCCCGGACGCATCCACCGCCACTCCGAAACCCGATGCCGTGCAAATTCGGTCAAGAACGGTCCTTCCTGACCCATCGCGCCATACGACCTCCACGTTCCGCTTCAGCCCGGGCATGTCGATCCAACCCAGGGCATCCAAGGGGTTCGGGCTTATGCCCAGTGCCGGTCGACTTACGGGTTCATGGATACCGACCGTGTATTCGCTGTCGTGGTAACGCTTGAGCTGGTTGCAATGACCACTCAACAAAGTAGCTGGGGAAACATCCAGGCCATTCCAAACGAAATTGCAGGCCAGACCGGCCTCGTTCGGCTGATCGATGATCGCGAACCAAGGGTTGTTCGTATAAGCACGCGTCACATAGATCCGACCGTCGGGTGCCTGCTCCATGGCATCCGGTCGATCGTATGCTGGATCGATCACACCGGAAATATCAAAGGCGTAGATCCGCGTTCGTGAATTCTGGATGGCAAGGGTGTCGTCCAAGGACAGGTCGTACTGGTCCAAGTATTGATACATGCTGTCCAGACCGCTGACATAGAGTTTTGAGCCATCCGGCGAGAATTCGATCCCATAGGCACGACTATGATCGGGAAAGCCCATGATGTAGTCGACCTGTCCGTTGGCTGCGTCGAAGTCGAACAATTCCACAATGCAGGGATATGGTTGTGGGGAATTCGAATTCGAAGTGGTCAGGGCGATGCGATCACCTTGGATCGTCGTCTTCATCTGGCCCTGGTAGTTGTTGTTGAAGTTCGGTAGTTGCCAGAACCGCACATGTCGGGATCCTGCGTGACTGACCACTGGGACCGTATCCAGGCCGTTCGGGTCCAGCAGGAACGCCAGGAACGCATCGGTGTCCCAACCGTGCATCAACACCCAATAATCAACACCATCGGCATGTGGGATACCCGTCAGCTTCTCGGTCAGGCTATCGCTGAACGTTTCTCGCGACCCTGGCACGACATCACCCAGCCCTCCGTCCAAGGTCATATCCACGGTCAAGTGTTCCGCACCTGGCCAATATCCGTACGCATAGTGGTGCAGATAGACCACTTCATATCGGGAAGGATGGCCCGGATAAGGCAGGATGACAGAGCCTTGGGTCACATTGCCGTTCGGATCATGGGTGAAGGGGCCCTGACCATTGGGCATGATCTGTTCCTGTGCATTGTACAGGTCCGCATGATTGGCCACGAACAAGAGTTCGCCCATCGTATCAGAGATACAACCCTGTCCTTCCCCTGTATGGATCGACGAGTACGGTAGGACAGCCGGGATGCCTCCCGAAAAAAGGAGGCGCGCCCCCTGGCCGATGAACCAATTGTTGTTCCGCACCTGCGGATAGACATGGATGACTTGGCAGATACAAGCAACAAATGCCCATCGGCGATCCATACATGTGAAAGTAACGAACCAGGAGACCAACTGATGTCCTTACCGCGCCTCCTCCATCGCCGCCTTCATCGTGGGCTTGCGCATGTAGGGACGGATGATCAGGCGGATCGTGTTGCGCCAACTGAGGTACTTCCAGCCCCAGTTCAGCAGCACCATGATGCGGTTGCGGAAATCCACCAATTGCATCACGTGCACGAACATCCAGAGCAGCCAGGCGAAGAAGCCGCCGAAACTGTACGTGCCGATGTCGACCACGGCGCGGTAGCGGCCGATCACCGCCATGGAGCCTTTGTGATGGTAGGCGAAGGGTTCCGCCTCCTCCCCTTTCGCCAGGCGCTTCAGGTTCTTCACCAGGCGCCGGCCCTGCTGCACGGCCACCTGCGCCAGTTGGGGATGTCCGTGCGGGTAGGCCGGATCCCCTGTCATCAGCGCGATGTCGCCGATCGCGTACACCTCGGGATGGCCCTCCACGCGGTTGAACGCATCGACCTTGTAGCGTCCGGCCCGTGCATCCATGCCCTCCTCCAGGCCGGGGATCGATGCACCGGTCACGCCTGCGGCCCAGATCACCGTGTTGGTGCTGATCCGATCGCCGTTGTCCAGGAGCAGTTCACCGTCCGCGAAACCCGTGGCACGCCTTCCCAGGCGGACATCGACGCCCAGTTGCTTCAGGTATTTCAGGGCGTTCGCGCTCGACTTCGGGAAGAACGCGCCCAGCACATGGTCGTTCCCGTCGATCAGTGCGATGTGCATATGGCTGCTCTCCACCTCGCGGTATTCCTGCTTCAGCACGCTCTTGCGGATCTCGGCCAGCGCGCCGGCGAGTTCCACCCCGGTGGGCCCGCCGCCGACGATCACGAAATTGAGGAAGTGCCTTTGCTCCTTCTCGTCCAGCAGGTAGATCGCCGTCTCGAACTCCTGCAGGAAATCGCTGCGGATGTCCAGTGCCTGGCTGATGGTCTTCAACTGCATCGCCTCCTCCTCGCAGCTGTGCAGGCCGAAGAAATTGGTGCGCGTGCCCGTGGCCAGGACCAGGATGTCGTAGTCCAGCAACCCGTGGTCGGTCTCCACCTGCTTCTCCTTTGGATGGATGGCCAGCACATTGGCCATGCGGAAGGCCACGTTGGGCATGGGACCAACTGTGCGCCGGAAAGGATGCGCGATGCTGTCGGCACTGAGGCTGGCCGTGGCCACCTGGTAGAGCAGCGGTTGGAAGCAGTGGTGGTTCTGCCGGTCGAGCAGCATCACCTTGTAGGGCGTGTTGGCCAGGCCCTTCACCACCTGCAGGCCGGCGAAGCCGCCACCGACCACGATCACCTTCGGATAAGGGAGGCGGTCGTATGCGAGCTTGTCGGCGGTGGGCATTCCGGATGATCGGGCTGCGGGTACAAAATTCCGGAATTTCGCGGCGGAATGGGTCCCTTGGACGATACGATCTGTGCGCTATCCACTCCGCCGGGTACCGGCGCGATCGCGATCGTGCGCGTCTCCGGCCCGGAGGCCTTCGCCATGGTGCATGCGCTGGGCGGCCCGGACCTGAACGCTGTGCGCGATCGCAAGGCGGAGCTGGTGAAGCTGGCCGACGAGGAGGGTCCGATCGACGAGGCCGTGATCACCCTGTACAAGGGTCCGCGCAGCTACACCGGCCAGGACGTGGCGGAGATCGCGGTGCATGGATCGCCCTACATCCAGCAACGTCTGCTGGGTGCGCTCACCGATCACGGTGCGCGTCTCGCCAGACCCGGCGAGTTCACTATGCGGGCCTTCCTGGACCGGAAACTGGACCTGAGCCAGGCCGAGGCCGTGGCGGACCTGATCGCCAGCAGTGGACGCGCGGCGCACAAGCTCGCCATGCAACAATTGCGCGGCGGCTACAGCAAGCGCATCGAGGAACTGCGCCAACGGCTGGTGGACCTCTGCGCCCTGGTGGAACTGGAGCTGGACTTCAGCGAGGAGGACGTGGAGTTCGCCAAGCGCGACGACCTCCTGGCCCTGCTGGACACGCTGCTGCATACCTGCACCGAATTGATCGCCAGCTTCCGCTACGGAAATGCGATCAAACAGGGGGTGCCCGTGGCGATCCTCGGCGCCCCCAACAGCGGCAAGAGCACCCTGTTGAACGCGCTGTTGGAGGAGGACCGCGCCATTGTGAGCGACATCCCGGGCACCACGCGTGACACGGTGGAGGACACCATCAGCCTGAACGGCGTGCTTTTCCGCTTCATCGACACCGCCGGGCTCCGCGATACCAGCGACACCATCGAGCAGCTCGGCATCGATCGCAGCTACAAGAAGGCGGGGGAAGCCCAGGTGGTGCTCCTGCTCGGCGATGCCACCACCCTGTCCGCGGGCGCCCTGCGCACCCAGGCCGACCTGCTGCGGCAGCGCATCGGTGCGGGCGCCACCATCGTGCCGGTCCTCAACAAGGTCGACCTGCCGGATGCCTCACCAGGTGGTGACGATCCTTTGCGCATCAGCGCGCGCAACGGCACCGGACTGAACGCTTTGAAGGACATGTTGCTCGATCACGTGAACACCCTGCCGCACGACCAGAGCGACATCGTGGTGACGAATGCGCGGCACGTGGCGGCGCTGAAGCAGGCCGTGAGCGGTCTGGAGGATGCCAGGGCGGGTGTGCTCAACGGCATCAGCGGCGAGCTCCTGGCGATCGACCTGCGCCGCGCACAACATCACCTGGGCGAGATCACCGGCCGCATCACCAGCGACGACATCCTGGGCAGCATCTTCGGGCGGTTCTGCATCGGGAAGTGATCACGGGCACGAACCCGGATCGATCGGCCTTAGCACCTGGTGGATGTAGAGGTATTCGTCCATGCCCTCCCCTTCCATCGCCGGCCCCATGCCCAGATGGCCGATCACCTCGATGGTCCAGGGGTCGCCGCCGTTCTTCACGGCCTTGCGGTAGCGCTTCTCCAGGTCGGCATTGGTGAAGGGCACCTCGGCCTCGCCTTCCTCCTCCGCCACGCCCAGGCCCGCGGCACAGGGCCAGGTGAAGGGGGAACCGCAGGGCCGGAAGTTGTGGGCATCGGCCAGGTAGCGGTAGGCGCCGCTGAGCCGCATGCGCGGGGTGTCGTCCTTGATCTCGTCCGCCAACTTGTTCAGGACGAGATCCGACCTGTCCGCAAAGGGGCGGCCGATCTCGTCCACTTCCTCCAGGCCGTCCTTCACGCGACGAAAGAAGTCGGGCTTGTCGCCCACACCACCGACCCACAGCAGGCCGTTCACCACGCGCCATTGCCCGACGTAGCCCCACGGAATGGTATCCCGCTCCTGGTAGTGCCGCTGCAACACGTAGGTGCTGTCGCTTCGCAGCCAGAGGCTGGTCTCGATCCCCGGACAGTCGGCACAGGGCAGGATGCCGTTGTAGTAGCCGGGCCAGTCGGTCACCGGCGGTGCCGGGGGCGTGGCGGTGGTGTCCGGTGCAGGGGTTCCTTGCTCCTGTTGCGGTACGGACGTTGGCCCGCAGGCGGAAAGCAGAAGAACGACCGCGGGAAGAAGGGTCTTGCGCATGCAAAGGGATGTTGCCCGAAGGTAGCGCGACCACCAGCCCGGTCCGTTCAGCGGAAAGTCATGTAACATATTAGTTACTAACTCATTTGTTACATTTGGATCATGGACATGGAGCGCTCCCCCTTCCGTATCGGCACGGTGGTATCGGGGGACACGTTCGTCGACCGGGAGGTGCTGCGCAAACACCTGCGCGCCAACATCCGGTCGGGGGTGAACACCGTGCTGATCGGTCCACGCCGATGGGGAAAATCGTCGTTGGTGCGTCAGGTGGCGCTGGACATGGCCAGGGACCGGAAAGTGCGGTTCGCCTTCGTGGACCTGTTCCACGTTCGCACGGAGCAGGAATTACTTGAACGCACGGTGGAGGCGTCCATCAAGGCCCTCGGGCGAACGATGGCCGAGCGATTGGAAGCGGTCAAGGAATTCATCCGCGGCGTGGTGCCACAGGTCTCCTTCGGTCCCGATCCACAGAGCGAGTTCAGCCTGAAGCTGAACCTGCCCGAGGGGCGACGCAGCATGCCCGAGCTACTGGACCTGCCCGAGCGGATCGCTGAGGCCCGGAAGATGCAGCTGGTGCTCTGCGTCGATGAGTTCCAGAACATCGCCATGCTACCCGACCCACTGGGTTTCCAGAAAGTGTTGCGCGCTTCCTGGCAGCATCATACCGCTGTTCGCCATGTCATCTACGGCAGCAAGCGCCACATGATGATGGAGCTGTTCGGCGGACAGAGCATGCCCTTCTTCCGGTTCGGAGAGATGCTCTTCATGGACAAGATCGCGCGGACCGACTGGATCCCCTTCATCCGGGAACGCTTTGCCGGGTGCGGCATCAAGATCGCCACCCCGGTCTGCGATCACCTCTGTCAGCGCATGATGGACCATTCCTACCATGTGCAGCTCCTGGGCCATGCCGCCTGGCTTCGGACCACCGGCCACACCTGCTCGCAAGCCACGGTGGATACCGCCCTGCAGGACCTGCTGGACCAGCATGACGTGCTTTACCACAGACTGGTGGACGATCTGACCACGCCCCAGCTGAACTACCTGCGGGCCATGCTCAATGGCGTGAAGCAGTTCAGCTCGCGGGAGAACCTGCAGCGTTATGCCCTGGGATCCAGCGCGAACGTGAAGCGCATCACCACCGCTTTGGAGAACAAGGAGGTGCTCGACCTGGTGGGTGCACGCCCCGAATGGATCGATCCGATGTTCAAGATCTGGCTCGAAGAACGCTACTGGGGAGCGCGTCTTTCCCTTCCATGACCCCCTTGCTTTCGGCCTTCTATTTCGGCAGCGTGGAGCACTACCGCCTGCTGGCGACGCATCCGAAGGTGATCATTGATGTCGGCGAACATTACATGCGCCAGAGCTACCGCACACGCACGCGGATCATCGGTCCGAACGGCCCGCAGGACCTCTGCGTGCACATCGCGCACGATCACGGAAAAAAGATGCCCATGCACCAGGTGGGCTTGAGCTACGCCGAGACCTGGCGCGAGCAACAGTTGCATGCCATTCGCACCGCGTACGGCAAGGCGCCCTGGACGCTGCATTTCATCGATGCGATCACGGAACTGCTCTCCCGGAAGTACGACCGCCTGATCGACCTCGACCTGGCGAGCATGCGGCTTGGCATGGAATGGCTGGGGTTGCGTACGGAAGTGGTGGTCCGCGAGAATTATGTGGAGTTCGCCAGTGGCGGGCGGCAGGCGGTGAGCAAGAACGCTGGACCACGAACAGCTGCTCCGCGACCTGGGCCCGCTCTCCACGACCTGCGCACCTCCTTCCACCCGAAGCGCCCCCTGCCGCCGAAGGTCACCGCCGTGGCCCCCTATCCGCAGGTCTTCGCGGACCGCCATGGCTTCGTGCCCCGGGCCAGTGTGATCGACCTGGTCTGCAATACCGGACCGGAGGCCGTGCGTGCCCTGGGTGTCGGACCCTATTTGATCGCCGGACCGCTGAAAGTGTAGAGGTGCGCCTCGAAGTCCGAATGGCCGGCCTCCATGGTGCCGTCGGCCACACCGTTCTCGATGGTCCCCTTCCACATGCGATACGCCGTGGCACCGTCGCTCATGTTCACCTTGAAACCGAGCTTCCCCACATGCTCCTCATAGCAGGCCACCTCGCTTACCGTCATGCCCTCCGACCCGCAGCCGCCGCAGGTGGCATGCCCATCCCGGATGGTCAGTGTTTCGGTGCCCTGCTCCTTGTTGTCCAGATAATAGGTGAGCCGGAACGTGCGGCCGTCCAGGTCGGAGCAGGAATCCACGGGCAGCGCGGCCATCGTGGTGGTGTCGGCGGCGTCGACGCCCTCCTGTGCGTGTCCGCAACCTGCGGTCAGGGCGGTGAGCAGGATGGAGGAAAGGAGCAGGTGGGATGCGTGCATCGGATGTATCGGAAAGGAGGGCCAAAATAGCTGTTGCGGATGGCGTGGTCCAGGCCATCGTGTCCTTCGTGTCCGCAAGCGGGCCGGCCGTACCCTTTCCCCGCCCCGTTCGTCCCTTTCCCCGAACTCCATCCCCACCCAGGGAACGAAGCGGCCCCGTCGTGCGTCATCGTCTTGGATGCGCCACACCCTTGCCCTCCTGCTCTGCGCCGATGCGGTCGGTCACCTGATCGCACAGAACCTGGTGCCCAACCCGAGCTTCGAGCAGGTGACCAGCTGCCCCTCCTTCGCCAGCCAGCTGGACCATGCCACCCCGTGGACCAATCCCACGCTGGGCACCCCCGAGCTGTACCATGGCTGTGCACCGCTCAGTTCCTACGTTTCGGTGCCCTTCAACACCACCGGCGGTTTCCAATATGCACGCACCGGCCAGGGCTATGCCGGACTGTATACCTGGCGTACCGATATTCCGAACATGCGGGAGTACGCGGAGGTGCAGCTGCTCTCCCCCCTTCAGGCCGGCACCTGCTATCGGGTGACCATGTACGTGAACATGCCCAATGATCATCCCTACGCCTGCGATGGGTTCGGTGCGCATTTCTCCACGAACCCGATCGGGGCCTCGAACGGGCAGGTGCTGCCCTACCCTGCTCACGTCGAGAACCCGACCGGCCAGTTGCTCACCGATACGGCGGGTTGGACGATGATCAGCGGCGTGTACACTGCCGCCGGCGGCGAGCAATACCTTACCATCGGCAACTTCCGCAACGATGCCGCCACCCAGACACTGCAGGTGAACAGCGGCACCTGGTACACCACCAGCGCCTACCTGCTCGTGGACGACGTGTCCGTGGAACCGCTGGTGCTGGACCTGGACCTTGGTCCGGACACCCTGCTGTGCACCACGGACCAACTGCTTTTGGACGCCACCACGCCGGGCGCCACTTACCTCTGGAGCGATGGCAGCACCGGTCCCACCCTGTTGGCCGCCCATGCCGGCACCTATTGGGCGCGTGTTTCGATCGGTGGATGCAGCGTATCGGACACCCTGGTGATCACCGGGGGCGGTCCGCCGGAAGTGGACCTGCCGCGCGACGTTTTCCTTTGCCCGGGCGCCACCACCGTGCTTGACGCCACGTTCCCGGGATCCACCGTGCTCTGGTCGGACGGTGACACGTCCGCCGCGCGGGTGGTGGAGATGCCCGGCGTGTATGCCGTCACGGTCACCAATGCATGCGGCAGCCGCCATGCCGAAGCGGAGGTCCATGCCGAGATCTGCGCCTGCATCCCGTACCTGCCCAATGCCTTCACCCCGAACGGTGACGGTATCAACGACCGGGTGCATCCCCTGTTCCGATGCGCGGGTGGTGCGGTACGCTGGGCGGTCTACGACCGCTGGGGATCGCTCGCCTTCGATGCCGAGGACGGATCCATGGAATGGGACGGCACCATCGGTGGGGTACCCGTTCCCGCCGGGGTCTATGTGTGGCAGGCACACGTGCAGGGCACTGCGAACGACGATGGCCTGTACATGGGCCATGTGATGCTGATCCGCTGAGGCGGAAAGCCCCGCCCACAGCGGTTCACGGCAAGATCGTATCTTTGTGGTGGCATCACCACCCCTGCCGCGCCCGGAGTGCCGCGTTCGTCAGGGAGATCAACCTTACCCCGACCATATGGCATCATTCGAAAAGCGACAGAAAGAGAAGAAACGTCAGCAGAAGAAAGAGGAAAAAATGCGCCGCAAGGAGGAACGGAAGGCCAACTCCAGCGGCGGCGGATTGGAGAACATGATGGCCTACGTCGATGAGAACGGCCAGATCGTCGACACCCCCCCGGACCCCGCCAAGAAAGTGGAGGTTGACGCCTCCGAGATCGAACTGGGCATCCCCAAACGGGAGGAAGAGGATATCGATCCAGTGCACAACGGCCGGGTGGATTTCTTCGACACCGCCAAGGGCTTCGGCTTTATCAATGAGGATGGCGGACGCGACCGCTACTTCTTCCACATCAGCGGCACACTCGAGGAGGTCTACGACGGCGACAAGGTGACCTTCGAACTGGAGAAGGGCCCGCGCGGCATGAACGCCGTGCGCGTGAAGAAGGCCTGAACAGGCCTCCCGATCGTTCAGCACTTCGGACACGGCCCCATTAACGGGGTCTTAACGCGTTCGTGACCTCCCCGGTCCACGGCACGGATACCTTCGCCCCATGCAACTGCAAGGCAACACCATTCTGATCACCGGTGGAGCATCGGGCATCGGCCTCGCGCTCGCCGCACGTTTCACCGGACTGGGCAACAAGGTGATCATCTGCGGCCGGCGGGAGGACGCCCTGAAAGCCGCGACCGAAAAGGTCCCGGGCCTGATCACCTACGTCTCCGACCTGGCGAACGCGGACGAACGCATCGCCCTGCGCGACCGCATCGCCGGGGAGCACCCCGACCTGAACGTGCTGGTGAACAATGCCGGCATCCAGCAGTGGATGACGGTCGATGACAGCGATTTCTACGACCGCTTCCGTGCCGAGCTCGCCATCAACGTGGACGCGCCCGTGCACCTCACGCGCCTCTTCCTCGACCTTCCGAAGCTGGACACTGTGATGAACGTGTCCTCCGGCCTGGCCTTCTCCCCGCTCACCAAGACACCGACCTACGGCGCCACCAAGGCCTTCATCCGTTCGTTCACGCTCGCCCTGCGCCACCTGGTGAAGGACCGTGGCATCGCGGTGATCGAGATCATCCCGCCAGCGCTCAACACCGATCTCGGTGGCAAGGGCCTGCACGACCATGCCCCGCCGGTGAGCGACTTCCTCGATGCCATCTTCCCGCAACTGGAGGAGGGCCGCGACGAGCTGACGTTCGGTTTCAGCGAGCAGATGCGCAACGCCGGTCCGGAGCAGCTGCAGGCGGCGTTCGCCCGGATGAACCCGTAGGCCCTTTTACAGCGCGTTGCAGTCCGCCTGCCACTGAAGCAACGTGGTGGGTGCGAATGTGAGCGTCAGCGCCAGGCCGCTCGTGACGGTCAAGCTGGCGAACGCCGAGGTGAAGGTGTCGTTCCCCGCATCGTGCAAGGCCACGAAGTGCACGTCCAGGCCCACGGGAAGCTGGTAGTTGCCGGTCAACGTGAACGATCCGTTGTCGAATGTGTACACATCCGCGACGGAGTTCGTGGATGGGAACACGACCCAGAGTTTCGTGTTCTGGAAGAGGTAGTCCGCAGGCATCGTGATCTCCACGTCCGTTCGCGTTCCCGTCCAGTTCGCGAATTGGTCCACGTTGATCCAATCCAGCGTGTCGTTGGGAAACAGATAGCCGATCGTGTCCAGGGGCACCGGACCGTTGCCGAACGGGTTCCACACCAACGTGCCGTTCGCGTCGGGCTGGGCAAGGAACAACTGCATGTTCGGGTCCGGTGCAGCGGTGTAGGGCACGCTCACCGATGTGGCACCCGGAGCGAGCCGCAGGGATGCACCGCCCTGTTCGGCGGTCAGTCGCAGTTCACCACCGCTCTTCAGGAAGGCGCGCTGGCCGTTCTGCATGCCCACGGTCTGCTTGTTCAGCCAGAGCATGTCGGCGATGGTGAGGACCTCCACCAGCCCCACGTCCACGGTGCCCGTCACCGCGTTGCCCTGCGCATCGCGGAAGGCTCCGGGACCGAAGAGGATCCGTGTACCGTCCGCCCCCTGCACTACGCCACCGGTGGCGGCGCTCACGGAAAAGCTCTGCGTGGCGTTCGCCACGTTGTCCGCGAACACGCTGGTGAGCGCGTGCAGCGTGGGTGTGGGTGCCACGCCCTGGTCGTTCTCGGTCTTGCGGCAGGCGGCCAGTGCCAGCAAGGCCAGGCCGGTGATGAGGGTGTTCCGGGTCATGTCGGGATGGATCGTTCCCAAGGATGACGCACAGCGGGGCACATGCGCTGCCTCACGCATTTTCCTGTCCGATCCGGTGGTGAAGGACCCGGGCCGGGCCACCGCGCCGGTCGCAGGATCCGGTGTAGGACGACACCCCTCGGGCGATCACCGGTCCGGATGGAACGCCTCCCCTACTTTCGCAGGCATGGCCGGGAAGATCGACATCGAAGCGAGCAAGAACGAGGACCACAACAAGCTGGCGGTCTCCGACCTGAACCGGCGGCTCAAGAAGATCGCCCTCGGCGGCGGCGAGAAACGCATCGCCAGGCAGCACGAGCAAGGCAAATTGACCGCCCGCGAGCGCATCGACGGCCTCCTCGACCCCAAGAGCCCGCGCATCGAGATCGGTGCCTTCGCGGCGGATGGCATGTACGAAGAGCACGGCGGTGCGCCCTGCGCGGGCGTAGTGGTCGTGATCGGCTACGTGAGCAAGCGCCAGTGCATCGTGGTGGCCAACGACGCCACCGTGAAGGCCGGCGCCTGGTTCCCCATGACGGGCAAGAAGAACCTGCGCGCGCAGGAGATCGCCATCGAGAACCGCCTGCCCATCATCTACCTCGTGGATAGCGCCGGCGTGTACCTGCCCATGCAGGACGAGATCTTCCCCGACAAGGAGCACTTCGGAAGGATCTTCCGCAACAACGCCGTGATGAGCTCCATGGGCATCACGCAGATCGCCGCCGTTATGGGCAGCTGCGTGGCGGGCGGCGCCTACCTGCCCATCATGAGCGACGAGGCCCTCATCGTGGAGAAGACCGGCAGCATCTTCCTCGCCGGCAGTTACCTGGTGAAGGCCGCCATCGGTGAGGACATCGACAACGAGACCCTCGGCGGCGCCACCACGCACAGCGAGATCAGCGGCGTCACCGACTACAAGTGCAAGGATGACGCGGATTGCCTGAAGAAGATCCGCGCCATCGTGGACAAGCTCGGCAAGCCGAAGGACGCGGGCTTCAGCCGCGAGAAAGCCGTCGCGCCCAAGAGCGACCCGAAAGAGCTCTACGGCATCATCCCCAGCGAGCGCGCCAAGCCCTACGACATGCGCGAGGTCATCGCGCGGCTGGTGGACGGCAGCGAGTGGACCGAATACAAGGAAGGCTACGGCCAGAGCATCCTCACCGCCTACGCCCGCATCGACGGCTGGGCCGTGGGCATCGTGGCCAACCAGCGGCAGGTGGTGAAAACGAAGAAGGGAGAAATGCAGTTCGGCGGGGTGATCTACAGCGACAGCGCCGACAAGGCCACGCGCTTCATCGCCAACTGCAACCAGAAGAACATCCCGCTGGTCTTCCTGCAGGACGTCACCGGCTTCATGGTGGGCAGCCGCAGCGAGCACGGCGGCATCATCAAGGATGGCGCGAAAATGGTGAACGCCGTAAGCAACAGCGTGGTGCCCAAGTTCACCGTGATCGTGGGGAACAGCTACGGCGCCGGCAATTATGCCATGTGCGGCAAGGCCTACGACCCGCGCCTCATCGTGGGCTGGCCCAGCGCCCAGGTGGCTGTCATGGGCGGCGACCAGGCCGCCAAGGTGCTGCTGCAGATCGAAGTGGCCGCCCTCAAAGGCCGCGGCGAGGAGATCACCAAGGAGCGCGAAGAGGAGATCCTCGGCAAGATCCGCGCGAAGTACGAGGAGAGCATGAGCCCCTACTATGCAGCGGCACGGCTGTGGCTCGATGCCATCATCGATCCGTTGGAGACGCGCACGTGGATCTCGATGGGAATTGAGGCGGCATCACAAAGTCCTGCTACCCGTGAATTCAACATGGGAGTGCTTCAGACCTGATCATGGGCGAAGCGATTGAGAACTGGGATGACTTCCGTGCGATGTTGCGTGGCAAGGTGTTCCTAGTTGGTGTGGATCTGCTTAGCGGCGATGGTGCATTGATCGAGAAGTATCAGACGGCCGGAGTCGTGGAGGAATTGACCAACGATGGCTTCTTCCTGCTGAAACGCGAAGACGGAAGTCTCTTTACGCTACCCTACGAACCCACAAGCATCAAGGTCGCTGACAAAGGAGAGTACACATTGAAGGCCACCAACGAGGTCATCGTGGACCCAGATTACATGACCACCTGGGATGTGAAGCTCAAGTCCGCGGACGATATGGCCGACTTCAAAGCCAAGGGTTTCAAGCGATGATCAGCATGGGCATCGAAGCGGTCGCAAGCACCGGCCATACGGGAGTTCAATATGGGCGTCCTTCAATCCTGATCATGAAGCGGATCTGGAGTTGGCTGCTTGGTGCACTGGTTGCGACACCGATTGTTTTCCTTGGGGCGTTATTCGTTTTGGTCGCCATCGGTTCCGTGTTCTTCCTGCTATGGATCCTTTACCAATGAGAATCGAAGCGGCGCAGCAAGCACCGGCCACACGGGAGTTCAACATGGGGGTCTTGCAGACGTAGGTCTTTAGGGCGTGCCCCGGCTCAAATGCAGCCGGGTCGGGCTATCCGCAGTAGTCCTCGCCTGATTACAGGCTCCGGGCTACCTGCTCCTATCCCTCACGTGGTCCTGCGTCCAACTACGTACTCTCGAACACCAGGAAGGACACAAACCCCATCGTAAACAAACGCAACACTAAAACGGGCACGCGTCACGGCCACGTACAACTTGGGTATGTGAAACGCCGGCTTCACGACACCTTTCACGGTCTTTGTCAGCCGACCCGTTGCCAGATATGCCTGACCAGTGCCTTGGAGGAATATCAGGACATGATCAAATGTTTGCCCTTTGGCAACACCAATGTTGAGCGCGTGGTTTCCGAAGACGTCGGCATCTTTCGAATAGCGCAGTACTTGGGGACGGACGCTCGCGACGTACTCAGGTACCTGTTCCGGCTTCACTAAAAAGACACCCTCGTGATCAGCGCTCTCTTTGTTCAATGAAGTCGTGGGTTGCCGAAGTTCCGGAAAGAGAGCATCGGCAAAGTCACAGATTGATTGTTTACATCGGTAGGACTCCGACCTCGTCCCGAGAGTACAGCGTCCCTTTCTTTCGCGCTCGACGAAATACTTCACAATGCCAGCTCCACGGTACTTTGGATGTTTGGTTGAGTTCGTTGTGCTGAGTATTGCTTGTCGAACATCACCGGTCATGACAAGGTCGACATCCGCATCGATGAGCAAATCCAGGACATCCAAATCCCAGCCCGTGAGATCCTGAATCTCATCAATGTATATCGCATCGTAAATCTGGCAGATGCGATTGATAACTCTACCTCCTGAAATTCGGTTCACTTCGACGATGAAATCCGACATACGATCTCGATAGATTTTACCCGTACTCGTGAAGTAGTACCGACTCGTATTGGACTTCGGAATCGTCTTGAACCAATTCTCCTTGGGCGCATCAAACTGCATTGACTCAATCCTCGGACCGTTGTACAAGTAGTTCTGGTAAGGACGAACGCCATCTTTCAGCAAGAAGGTAAACCAGCCTTGTATTGTTACATGGGCAGGAACAAAACCCAACTGCCTTACAACCCGACTACGAATCTCGCTGACGTTCTCCTGCGTGTAGGAAAGAACAAGTACCCGTCGACCTTGGTCAGCGACGAGACTACTGACAAGGGACGCTGTCTTCCCAGAACCTGCCGCAGCAAAAACAACTTGGTTACTTGAAGGCATCCAGCAAGTACTGTGGGAAGCTCCAAGTCTCAGAACTCTCGAGAAGCCTCAGCGCGCAACTTGTCTTGCGGTCGGACATCCATTCAGCAAGCTCCTCATCGGTGGTGCACTCAAGCTTGTAAAGTGTGTTCAGCTTGTCTAGTCCAATGGACTTGATTAGCTGAGGCTCGAGCGTGCGACAGGAAGTGTCGTCGTCGAACAAAACACGGCTCATGCCAAGCACCTTTGAGTATCTGGACTCCAAGCTTGCCCGGTCCTTGCCATCATTGTCACGAACTACCGTTATGGACTTACCAAGAAGCTTGGCTACCTCAAGATATCGCGCCGCGGCGAGTCCCGCGACTGAAATAATGTCGAACCCGGCCGAACTCGGATGCCTTCCTCCGTTTTGCTGAGCAAACACCTTGAGTAGAATGAGCTCATCAGATGGACCTTCAACCAATATCGGCTTCTCAGCGAGGACGATTCTAAGCGTATCATACCCCGACAGCTTCTTGAAGTAACTGTACGTGCCTTCGCTCAGCGACTTCAAGCTCATCGTGGTTTTACGTTCGGTGAGCAGTATGAGCTTATCAAGTCCCAGCTTATTGAGTACGAAGCTGCTATGAGTAACAGCAATTAGCTGTTTATCCAAACAACGCGTGTTGACCTGCTCGAGAAGCACATTCATCCTAGCATAAGACAAATGATTCTCCGGCTCTTCCAAGAGGATTATGCTCGCTGTTTGCGCGGCCTTCTTCTCCAACGCGAGCTTGATCTTCACGCTGCTCTGTTCACCCTTGCCAATCTGATGAAATGGAATGTCGTTCAGATACGCGGCAAGCACCGTTTCCCAGTTCGTCCGAGAAGAGACGTCAAGTGAAAGTGCCAGTACCTTGTCGGTAATCTTGCCTTGGTGCCTTTGAAGCTCCTCATTGATAGCCTTGACCGACGGCTCATCTGAGAACTGCTCCTTCAGCTTGCGGTGATTGACCGCAAGTTCGGCTCGCTGCTTGTTCGTCAGGAGATCCTTGACGATTCGCGAGATGTACAGATCTGTACCATTCTGGGCGCGCGCGGCAGTGGTATCGATGAACGTTACTTCACCCCCTAAGCCGCGCATGACCTGCTGGCCTGAGAAGGAAAAGAGCCTTGCCTCGTAGTATTCGACCGGCACAGTCCGAATCTCCTTAGCCTTCTCGACGTAGTGCCCGTATTCCTCCGCAAACTCTGATCGGAATCTCACCTCTAGCCTAAACCCTGGCACATCGTCCTTTGCCGTATTCACTGAACCCCTATAGTCTGCGAGATCATCATCGGGCGTCAGATAGACCTCAATCAGAATCTCGGGAAGAACTGCAGCCTTGTTCGCTTTTACCTCTTGCACATAGCGGTCAATCACCGCCTTGTTGAACAAATGCGGCGTAAGCTCATAGTTCAGGTTGCGTCCATTCAACTGACCAGATAGACCGAGATGGATAGCCTCAAGAATCGTTGACTTTCCGCATTCATTATCGCCGACTATGACGTTGAACGTTGGATTCAGCTCAAGCGCAAAGTCCCCCTCGAAGGACTTGTAGTTCCGAATGAGGAGCTTACTGATGATCATGCGGGTGCTGTCCTCTAGGTTGGCAAAAGTCTTGTGGGCCGGTGATACAAAATCAACCAGTCACTCATGCCGTCTTTGTGTCCAAGTTTGGTGGTCGGTCGCTTGTACTGGATCATTCTGCTCCGCCCAGTCTTCCTGGTAACTATGTGTCCAAGCGACAGAATGGCCTTTATGGCTGATTCGCTATTAATCCTTTCAAATCCGTTGTGGACTAGAACGGATTGCATTTCAACCGAGTGAGAATCCACCTCGGAGAACTGTGGCTGACAAACTGAGAGGGTCTCTCTTACCATCTCGGTGGCAATTCCTCTCTTCCGATACTCCGCATCCACAACAGTAGCCCTTCGCTTACCCGTTCGCCTGTCCACAATCGAAAAACCAACCAGTCGGCTGTCATCCTTAGCCAGAACCACAAGCACGGCACCATGAAGGCGAGAAATGGCTGCTTCGTCACCTTGATAACCTCGGCGCAGATATCCCTTCCTCCATAACTCTAATAGGGCACTGCGTTCCTCGAACTCGCTCTCGTCGCCGTCAATATGCTTCGTCGTGTAGACCGCAGGGTAGCTCTTCGAATGTGCGATGTACTCCCTCGCCTGATCCACGAAGACATCCTTCCAGTACTTGCTGGTTTCAGTGATGAACAGCTGCGGTAGTCGGGGAACGTCTCCCAACGGATTATAGAGGACGCAGACTCTGGTACTCGACACACTTGGATCGAAAACGTAAGACGTGGCCACAAATGGATGGTCAATCGTCCTGATATCAACCTTTCGTGGATGCTCAAAGCTGAGCTTCTGCAGGCGAACTATGGACGACCGGATTCGATTCTGCACAGCACTTAGCTCAGAGAAGCGCTTTGTATGTGAAGCAATGAGGTTCGTCGTCTTCCCATTCGGATCGCGTAGCACGACCGTAAGCTTCCTTAGTGGATGTGCTGTATCAGCAAGTCGACGTTGTAGTATGGGCTCATAGGTATCAATGAACGAACTCAATGTTGGACTGATGGCCCAGATTTCCACCGCCTTCTCCACTCCATCCGCAATAGCGTCCGTAACACGCTCCTGCAGGAAGACAGGCGACTTATGCCAATAGGTTCCCAGATCTCTGAGTCGCCGCTTGGCACGACCCAACTCTTGACGTAAGCTCTTTGCATAGGAATCTGGATCCTTTCCCTTGACGACATAAGTCGTCAATCCGTCTAAGTCACTTGGCAGAGTCACCCCTTGATCTTTCAGGATAAACACTCTGTCCTTGCCAAGAACTCCTAGCGCTATTCCGGCTTCCAAGACCACATTGTCTCTGGGCACTACTGACCGGACGCTTCTCTTCACGCGATGGTCGTCCGCTGCAAAAAGGAACAGTGCACAATTGCATTGACGTATTGCTGAGATGATGTTGTCTAAGTAGTTCTCAAGCGAAGGATTGAAAACGTTTCTATCCCACCTTCTCAGGACAACAGTCTCCTTCAGTATCCGCTCAACAGCATCGATGTGGTGGCTACTCTCACTCGATGAGCCAACGAACATTTGAACAGTATTCTCAAGAATGACCATGGAGCAGATCCTTGTGCAGTCGCGTGGGGAACATTGTTTGATTCAATAGTACTCAATCAATCCTGCTTCAACCGCCTCGGTGATTCACGAGCAGTTGGCAGGATCGCCCTGTTCCTATAGCTACCCGCGTCAGTCACAAACTCCTCGAGTCAACCCCGCATTTCGCGTGAGGGATAGGAGCAAGTAGCCCGGAGCCGTCTTCGGCGAGGACTACTGCGGATAGCCCGACGGCGCGCATTTGGCGCCGGCACGCCCTACTTTGGGTCCACCCCACCCCTATGCCACGCCACCTGCCTCTTCCCCTCGTTCTGCTGCTCGCCCTCTCGGCCGCGGGTCAAACGCCACCGGCTTCCAAATACACCCTCGCCCTGCTGTCCATGATCCGGTCGGACAGCACACATGGCCGCAACGACATCCAAGCCTCCAATCTGGTAACGCCGATGGACATGAACGAGGGCCTCCCCTGCTAAGGCATGGGAAAGGTCACCGGGCCATGGGGCGATGACAGCCGACCCGGACGGATGAGGAGGACGACCGCCACGAGCATGACCACCGTGCTCATGAAGGCGGAGAGGAAACCGTTCTTGTCGATGGTGCTCACCAGGTTCCACGTGAGGTGCCAGCAGCTGGTGGCGAGCATGGCCCCGCGCGCCCGGTTGTACAAGGCGGTGAGCAGGAGGGCCCCGCTGAGCACCCCGAGGAGGAAGCCGATGGCCGTGCCTGCGCCGAACGCGAAGCGGTAGAAGAAGAGCGGCAGGTGCCAGAGCGCCCACAGGGTGCCGAGCACCAGCGTGGCCCGCAGCGGCGACCGGTGCCGATGGAGGATCGGCAGGGCGAAGCCGCGCCAGCCCGCCTCTTCGCCGAAGCCGTAGGTGAACAGCGGGACGACCCAGATGGCGAGCGTGGTGGTGTCCACCACACCCTGTGCCCGGAAGGCCTGGTGCAGGTCGATGCCGCCGGCGAAGAGCATGGCCGCGACCCACGCGAGCGCGAACAGCCCGAGGGGTGAGAAGGCCAGCAGCCAGGAGGTGGCGCTCATGCGGCCTGACGCATAGGCCGCGCGGTACCACGATCGCTGGGCGGGGGTGCCGTTCCAGCGCAACACCAGCACGGCCGCGAGCAGGGGTCCGAAGCCGCCGAGCGCATGGACGAGCTCGATCCACGAGGCGCGGTACCGGGTGTGCGGCAGCAGGTCGATGATGCCCTGATGGTCCAGCGCGAGCGGCACGAACACCAGCCACGAAAGCGCGTAGGCCATCACGAAGTAGCGCACCAGCATGTCCTTGGCCTGCGGCTTCACGATGGCGAAGCTGGCGACGGCGGCGCATCCGGGGAGTGACGGGGATCAGGGGGTACCTGGTGGTAAAGGCGGTGGCCTGGACCGCGTGGCCTCCCCTGCTGAGCATGCGCGTGGGCATCCGCATCAACGAGCAGGACAGCGCCACAGGCCTGAGCCAGACCAGCCGAGCCATGCGGAGAATACCGCCCTTATTCTCCGCAACATATGCGGAGATAATCCGTATCTTTCTCCGCACGAAGAAGATCCGACCATGCTCCGCTACATCCATGAGCTGCCCGACTGGCCCGCATTCCGCTGGGATGCGGAAGCCCTGGCCCCGGCCTTGGCGCAGGTGCATGCGGCACAGGCACACCTGCTCGGCCGCATGGCCGCCGTGGGCTTCGAGTTGCGCACCGAGGCCAACTTCGAGACCATGGCCACCGATGTGTTGCGCACCAGTGAGATCGAGGGCGAACTGCTGGATCCGGCACAAGTGCGTTCCTCCCTGGCCATGCGACTGGGTCTGGACGTTTCCGGCACACCCAAGGTGGATCGTCATGTCGACGGCGTGGTGGAGATGCTGCTGGATGCCACGCAGAACTGCCGCGACAAGCTCACGGCCGAGCGCTTGTTCGGCTGGCACGCGGCGCTCTTCCCCACGGGCCGCAGCGGAATGCTGAAGATCCTCGTGGGTCAGTGGCGGGATGACAGTACCGGGCCGATGCAGGTGGTGAGTGGCCCCATGGGCCGGGAGAAGGTGCACTACCAGGCACCTGCGGCGAAGCGGCTGAAGAAGGAGATGATGGCCTTCCTGAAATGGGTGAACACTGAAAAGACGCTTGATCCGTTGCTGAAAGCCGGGCTCGGACACTTCTGGTCCGTGACGCTACACCCCTTCGAGGATGGCAACGGCCGCATCGCGCGCGCCGTGGCGGACCTGCTGCTGGCCCGTGCCGATGGGAGCCCGCAGCGCTTCTACAGCATGAGCGCGCAGATCCGCAACGAGCGCAGGAAGTACTACGACATCCTGGAGCGTTCACAACGCGGATCGCTTGATGTGACGGAATGGCTCAGCTGGTTCATGGCCTGCCTGCAACGCGCGATCGTGGGCTCCGAGGGAACGCTCGCCACCGTGCTGCACAAACACCGGTTCTGGCAGACACACGCGAAGACCATCCTGAACCCGCGCCAGGTGAAGGTGCTGAACAAGCTGCTGGATGGCTTCGAAGGCAACCTCACATCGAGCAAGTACGCCAAGCTGACCAGGACCTCGCAGGACACCGCCTCGCGTGACATCACGGACCTGATGAAGAAGCAGGTGCTGAAGAAGGGAAAGGCGGGTGGCCGCAGCACGTACTACGTGTTGACCTAGGCTTGCTGTCCAGTTGCAGGCAGGCGCATGCCCATGCCCATGGTCCAAACCCCGCGACCGGATGGACCGTCCGTGGAACTGTTCGGACATGAATGAATATCGGCAACGCCCCCCTCACTCCCGCTCCGCATTCTCGATGGCAGCGGTGTCGATCCTTCTCCTCGCGTTCTTGTTCATTCAAGCGCTTTTGACAGCCGCGTTCAAACCGCCACCCGCTCCCGCGTCCAGGCCACCAGGAACAGCACGCCGAGCACACCGTTCAACGCGGCCGTGCCCCATACCGCCCCATACGCACCCCGGGTAGGTGTGACGCGACCATATCACTAACTTGAACCTGGCAGACCCTTTCAGCGCGATGCACAGGCCCGACACCCCGCTGTCATTCGTTCGATCATCGATCGTCCTGCTGGCGTGCGTGCGGTCCGTGTTCATGTACGCACAGACCTTCACCACCCAGGGCATCACCGGCTACGTGGACCACGATCCCGGGTCCGTTACGGTCAGGTCGTGCACCGAGCGTGATGACCTGAAGAACGAGCCGACCGGGAACCATGTCGTTTGGAGCCTGACCAATATGCTGAACGTGCCGGTGAAGGTGATGGAAGAACAGCAGCGCGGCGCACCCAAGGAGCTGGCCACCATCGCGCCGCAGCGCACGCTGGAGTTGCCGGTGGAGATCGGCCGGGCGTATCTGTTGCACGACGACCGCAAGCAATGCCTCGCCGCGTTCCGGGCGTCGTTCGATACACCCCAGATCCTGACCTTGCGGGAGGGCGAACTGGGAAAGCGCATGGTGCTCAACATCGCGCTGCGGTTCGTCGGAAGCCCGGGTGCCGGCGGCGACATGGCGCTGGAACAAGCCGAGGGCGATGTGGAATGGTTCCGGAACAGCCTCATCGTGAAGGTGAAGGGGCAGCGCAGCAGGTTCCTCACCGTGACGTTGCTGGACCACGGCCGCGACGAAGTGAACGGGGTGGAGTATTGGAGGCTGCGCTCCGTGGAGGATGGCAGCGTATGGTCCATCGCGGACTATGGTGCGGAGCAGAACGGCTACAACGCGGAAATGCTCACCACCCTGCCGGGCGCTGGGGCGACGAACTACATGGGCATCATCCAACGGAGTTGGGATACGTTCTGGTCCGACCCAACCGTCGGTGTGGAGAAGGAAGCGGAGGAACTGGAGCCGCTCGGTCCCCCGCCCTCCATTCCCGAGCTGCTGGCGGCAGGAACGGACATGGCCGAGGTGACGCGTTTCGTGCAGGGCTTCCGGACCAAGGAGGTGACCGTGACCACCGGGTGGTGCCCGGGGACCAGCATGGGCAGGGAGCCGGTGACGCGGAAGATGGATCGCCTGGACAGCCTTGAACTTGGCGGTGCGCATTGCTGGGTGCACGTGGAGTTCGACGGATCGGACCTGGAGTACGGCATCGAAGGCCTTCGGAAGGCCTACCTCCTCAGGTATCTTGAGCCGCAGCCCGAGCTGCCCTTCGGCCTGCGGTGGGACATGGACCAGAAAGAGGCCAGGCGCCTGCTGAAGGACCGGTTCGTGTCGGCGACCGGAATAGCGGACAAGTACGAGGTGGATGGCTGGACCCTTTGGCTGGACCATGAAGGCAGGGGCGGCCGCCTCTTCACCATCCGCATCTCACACTGAGCGTTGCGCGACCGGATCACCGGATCACGCTGAAGGCCGTGGCGGTGTAGTGCTCCACATTGGGCAGGCGCAGGGTGTAGAAGGCCACGCAGGCCTTGCCGGAAGGCAGCAGCAGGCAGGTATTGTGCGGTCGTGAATTGATCCAGCACCAGAGCACGTAGTCCGCGTACGCGTCCACCGTGTCGCCGGTGATGGTGCCTCCGAAGTGGTGCAGGTTCTCCGCCACGTTGATCCGTTCCACGAAGCCGGGTTGCATGCGGCTTGTCGGCGTGGTGCCGTCCAATTCGTGGTCGATCGTGCCACGCCGCGCGCATTTCTCCGTGTATTCACGGGAGATGTCCGCTCCCTTCTGGCACCATTGCAGCGGTGGCCGCCCCATCTCCTTCCGGTACATGTTGATCTTGGCGAACACGACCTGTTCCACAAGGCGATGGTCCTTCACCTGGAAGAAGTTGGAATCGAGAAAGCGCCTGTCAAAACCGGACACCTTGTATTTCGGCGAGACCCACGCGACCCATCGGACATTCGCATAGTCGATGTCCGCCCGTGAACGTGCCTCCGCCGGCGATCGCAGCACGGTCTGGGCATGCAACACCAGGGGCATGCCCATGCCCATGTAGTACCAAATGACCGCAGGTATCCGGGGGGACGCCATGCAGTTGGAACGAAGGATGCCGCGCGGACCGTATATGGCACACGGCGCAATGGATCGTCCGGTCGATGGGAATGCCCTGACAGGGTCCAGGTATGGCGGTCCTTGGCGCCACGGGGCTTACCTTCATATCAAAGACCACACTACATGAAACCGATCCTACGCATCGGTCTTGTTGCCATGTTGACGGCCACAGCATGGACGAATGACCTCGCGCAATGCGACTATGTGCCGGCGAACGGCGGTTCCACCAACACGTGCACGTTCGCGTTCACGGGTGGGGGCATGTCCTCCTTCGGCTGCGCGCCCGTGGACCCCACCTTCTGGATGGACCAGCCCGGCATCAATGTGCTGATCACCTTCACCACGCCCCAGGACCTTCCCGGGGTGCGGCTGTGGGGCATGAACACGGACGACAGCGCCGCCGTGCAGCTGAACGGCGTGGACTACGCCATGGACAGCACCAGTGCGGCCATCCTGCCCAAGGTGGTCTGCGGCGCCTCCCCCGGACCGAACGGCGTCAAGTTCGTTGATGGGTTCATCGTGGGCGCGAACACCCCGGTGGAAGGCAACTACTCCTATTCCGACGTGGTGCTGAACGCCACGGGCGTCAGCAGCATCCGCCTGAGCTACGTGGACGGAGCGGGATTTGGTTTCGCCGGTGCGCTGGTGGAATGCGTGACGGGCGTGGCGGAGCCGCACGTGGAGGTGAGCAGGGTCTATCCCGACCCGGTGATCGACGTGCTGCACGTGGAAGGGCTCCGCACCCCCGACGCGGAGGTTCGGGTGCACGACCGGACGGGCGCGCTGGTGCTGCGGACGGTGGTGCGCGACGGCGCGATCGACCTGCGCAGCCTTTCACCGGGCATCTACCTGGTGCGTCTCGGCACGGGTGCCCACGAAGTGTGCCATCGCATCGTGAAGCAATAGGTGCGACGCACCGCGGTCCGTCGCTGCGATGGACCGTGCGCCAGTATCGGTCCTGCTCGGGGCGAACACGCTTGCGGAGCCCACACGAGATCGTTGCTTTGTAAAGACACAAGTGTGCGCTTATGCAGTTCTACGCCACCTTCGCCCTGCTGATCACCCTGGCGGCCCTGTTCGCCTGGGCCAATCACCGCTGGTTGCGCATGCCGCCGTCCATCGGTCTCCTGCTCATCACGCTGCTGTTCTCCCTGGGCACGGTGGGCCTTGGCCGGGTGGCACCGGAACTCACCGCGCCGTTGGTGGATGTCGTCCAGCGCATCGACCTGAGCAAGCTGCTGCTGGAGGTCATGCTCAGCTTCCTGCTCTTCGCCGGCGCCATCCACATCAAATGGGCCGACCTCAGCGCGCACCGGCTGTCCATCCTCCTGTTCAGCACGGTGTCGGTGGCGCTCTCCACCGTCATCGTGGGGATCGTCTTCCACGCCGTGCTGCCGCTCTTCGGCCTGGAATTGCCGCTGGTACGCTGCCTGCTCTTCGGAGCGCTCATCTCGCCCACCGATCCCATCGCCGTACTGAGCATCCTCAAGCGTGCCGGCGTGCCGCAGGCCTTGGAGATGAAGGTGGCCGGGGAGTCGCTCTTCAACGATGGCGTGGCCGTCGTGCTCTTTCTCTCCATCGCCGAGGCCAGCGCCGATCCGGCGGACCTCTCCATCGGCTCCATGGCGCTGCTCTTCCTGCGCGAGGCTGTCGGAGGGATCGTCCTGGGCCTGGTGATCGGCTACCTCGGCTTCCGCATGATGCGGAAGGTGGACGAGTACAAGGTGGAGGTGATGCTGAGCCTCGCCATGGTGATGGGCGGCTATGCCCTGGCCCACCAGCTGCACGTCAGCGGCCCGTTGGCCATGGTGGCGGCCGGCATCTTCATCGGCAACCTCGGCCGGGCCCATGCGATGAGCGCGGTGACCGTCGAATACGTGGACAAGTTCTGGGAGATCGTGGACGAGCTGTTGAACGCCGTCCTCTTCGTGCTCATCGGCCTGGAGCTGCTGGTGATCAGCCTGCCGCACGGCGTGGCCGGCATCGTGGCCTTCGCCATCCCCACGCTGCTTGTCGTGCGGTTCATCAGCCTCTGGCTGCCGGCGCAACTGGCCCGGCGCCGGGAGCGCAACCCCACACGCACGATCCTGCTGCTCACCTGGGGCGGCCTGCGCGGCGGCATCAGCATCGCCCTGGCGCTCTCCCTCCCGCGCGATGAAGGACGTGAGATGTGGGTGGCGATCACCTATGCCGTGGTGGCCTTCAGCATCGTGGTGCAGGGGCTCACGGTGGGAAGGCTGGCGAAGCGGCTGCAGGCTGAGGGGGAATGAATGTTGACCGCAGCCGTCCCGCGCAAACCCGGATCGTTGTTCGTTGCAACGCGGATGGCCCAAATGATGACCCTATCGGCCATGGGCGATCTTCGGACCAGTCCGACTTCGCATCCATTGGGGGTGGCCCAGCGGAATACCAATACCCCCCATTGGAGATAGGCCGACAAGGAGGAGATCGGCAGATGCCTATTGGACCACCAGGCGCTTGCTGCCCCGCTGGCCGTGCTGGTCGGTGATGCACACGGTGTACACACCGGCCGGAAGGGTGCTGAGCTCCCAGACCTGCCGGGCGATCCCGGGGCCGGCCACGGGGCGGCGCTCGGCGATCACCCTGCGGCCCACGGCATCGATCAGTTCCAGGTCCACCGGTCCGTCCCCACGGCTGCCGTAGAGTATCTCCACGCGGTCGGTGGCCGGATTGGGCACCAGATCGATGCCAATGGCGTTGCGCATGGCCTCCTGGACACCCACGTAGGAGGCGTCCAGGTAGGTGCCGAACGTGCTGGTCACGATATAGGTGGTGTTGTACACCGAGGCGACCGGCTGGTGGATGCCCGGTTTCACGAACATGTAGCCATCGCTGATGAAATGATAGCTGGTGCCAAGACCGGTGAGCACGTCCGTGTAATCCTGCTGGATGCGCAGGCGCAGGACGTTCATGATGGTACCATAAGGCAGGACCAGGTCCCCGTATGCATCGCCCGTGGTGGTCGTCGTTCCGTTCCGGGTGAACGGGAAACCACTGGAGTTCCCCGTACAGCTCAATGCATCGTTGTAACTACTGTTGTAGGAGAAGGGAAAGTCGAACAAGCCCATTCCATTGCTGCACGTGAAATCGTAGTACGGGGACTCGGTACCGATCAGTTCATAGACCGAACCCGTTTCACGGAAATACCCGAAGCTCCCCATGTTGTCACTGCCTTCCGCCGCCACTGTCGCCGTGGGGTAGCTCGCTCCATAGGGGGTGGATCCCGGAGCGAAATAGGTCTGCGTCACCGTGCCCTGGTCGGACATGGACGAAAGGTCGAACGTCACGTTCGCACCGCTGGGCCCGGGGTTGACGTATTGCGTCGAATGGACGACGAACGAATCACCGGGTTGGCCGGTCACCATGCCCGCGTTGGCGGTCGGCTGTGCCAATAGCGCACCGGGAAGGCCGAAGGTGATGCACGCGTACAGAGGTCTCATGAGGGTTGTTTTCACGAAATGTACCATCCCTTCTCCAATTCCATAAGATCCCACGACCATCTTTCCCAGGACCGTTCTTCACCCGGTTTTCAGCCCCGATCAGGGCAAAGGGCCTTCCTCATCGATCGAATACCGGCCCATGGGTGCCGAGGACAACTAGCTTCGCCTGCACCAATTCCTCATTCCGTGCAGCACACCCTCCTGATCGCGGCCTGCTTCGGTCCGCTCCTGCTGAACGCCCAGACCGGGGCCGTGGACGGTACACCGGCACCTCCCACGACCGTGCAGGAGCTGACCCCCGCGCAACTCTCCGCCCTGATGACGGCGGGCCGCGTGTTCGTGTTCGACTGCAACGAACCCTACATGCACGAGGAAGCGCATGTGCCCGGCGCGGTGCTCATCCCCTATGATGCGGTGACACCTGACAGAATGCCTGCGGACCGGGATGCGGCCATCGTGTTCTACTGCTACAGTCCGGAATGCCCTGCCGCATCCATGGCGGCCAGGGACGCCGTTGAATTGGGCTTCACCCAGGTGTATTGCATGCGGGAGGGCATCACAGGCTGGCAGGATGTCGGACTGCCCACCGAGGCGGTGCCCTGACCGGATCGGCGCAAGGACCGGCGCCTGGGCAATGGGTCCGTTCCCGAGATCAATCCACGTGGATCAGATGCCCCACGCCCGTGACGATCGCGTCCACCTGCGGTGAACCCTGGTAGTACAGGTTGCCTACGCCGCTGAGGTGGGCCTCCAGGCGGTCGAGCACGGTGACCTCGATGTTGCCCACTCCGGAGTGGTCCACATGGCAGGTGTCGGCGATCATGTCGAATGCCCTGACCTTGCCCACCCCGTCGTGCGTGATGTGCAGGTCCGCCGTGGAGCCGTCGAGCGTGATGTTGCCCGCGCCGTGGTGCACCACCTCCAGCGCGTCGGTGTTCTCGAACCCGCTGACCGTGGCGTTGGATGCGCCTTCATGCGTCAGTCGATCGAGGGCGGGCAGTTGGATGTCCACCTCGAAGGTGATATGCTGGTAGGTGTTGCCACCGTCCACGTCGAGAAGCAGGGTGTTGTTGCTCACCGTGGTCCACAGGGCGTTGATGGCCACGACATCCGTGCGTACGGTCACCTCCTGGGTGGCGCCGTAGTGGATATTGGCCTTTACCGGCCCTTGGATAAGCACGTTGGTGAACGGCGGCAGGTCCCGTTCCTGGGTGATGATCTGTCCGGACCCGTGGAGGTGCTCCTTGTGGCAGGCGGTCAGCAACGGCAGGGCGAGGGCGATCAGCGGAAAGGTCTTCAAGCATCTCATGGTCATTGTACTTTTTCATGCATGGGCGGGCGCGTTGCCGGCCCACGTGGTGTGTTTGCAGAGAAGACCAGGAGGACCCGGAATACCCCCATCCCTGCTCCGGATCTTTTCCCGGGGTGGGTTCCCCCCGGAACGAACGAAGCCCCGGCGGATGCCGGGGCTTCGCAGCTTGCGTGAGGGAGGACCTCAGGCCCGGGTCACGTTGACCGCGTTGGGGCCTTTGGGGCTCTGCTCCACATCGAAGGTGACCTTGTCACCTTCACGGATGGGCTCCCGGGTCCCGGTCTTGTGCACGAAGACGTCCTTGCCACCCTCGTCCGGGGTGATGAAACCGAAACCCTTCTCCGTGTTGAAGAACTTTACTGTACCACTTGACATGTACTGGTTGTAATGCGCCCACCGTCCGGTGGACTTGTTCGGGCCACGGCAACAGCGCCGGGCACTTGTGGGAGCAAATATATCGCGTCGGGGGGATATCCTCCTACTGTTGCATGCCGCTGTTGGTGGTGTAATGCGCCACGCCATTGTCGTCCACCAGCACCATCGGGGCCACCATGCCGTCCTGCACGGGGCTGGTCCAGATCACCTGTCCGGTGGCGGCATTGCGGGCTTCGAGGCTGCGAGGTGCTGTGGCCTGGTGGATCAGGAGCACGTCGTTCACCGCCAGGCAATAGTCGGCCGCGGCACCCAGGCCCGTGGTCTCGATGTTCCAGATCACCGAGCCGGTAAGTGCATCCAGGCAATGGAACCATCCCGGTGCGGAGGTGCCGCCACCCACATAGAGCTTGCCGTCGTACAGGTAGGGGTCATTGCCACCCGCGCCACTGACGATGGCCAGGGACCAGACGTCCGCCCCGGTGCTCATGTCCAGGGCGTGCAATTCGCTGCATGCCTGCACGTACACGATGCCGTTGCCGGCGGTAGGGCAGCGCCAGAGGTCCAAGCAGTCATCGATGCTGGTCTGCCAGAGCAGGTTGCCGCTGCTCGCATCCAGCGCGTAGAATTCCTGGTCGTCGCTTCCGAAGAAGACCTTCCCATCGGCCACACAGGGCGAGGTGTTCACGTCCGATGGGGTGTCGTACTGCCAGAGCAGGGTGCCGGTGGCCTTGTCCAGCGCCACGAGGCCGGGCGTGGCCGTGCCCCTGCCGCAATACAGCACATTCCCGTCCAGCGTGGGGTTGGAATAGAGGCCCGCACCGGCGTTGTACGTCCAAACACTGGAGCCATCACTGGCATTGCGGGCCCGGATCGTGCCGCTCTGGGTGGCGAAATAGAGCAGGCCGTCCGCGGCCACAGGGCTGTTCCCATCGGAGTCGAAGCCCGTCCATACCTGGCTGCCGTCGAAGGCATTGTATGCGTACTGCAATCCGCTCAAGTTGCGGAACACGATCAGGTTGTTGTCGAAGATGGGCGACACCTCGTCCTCCATGGCACCGGCATCGTACGACCAGATCGAACTGCCATCCGCGGCATCCAGACAATGGAAGCCCGAGTCGACACCGGCCACGAAGATGCGGCCCGCCACTGACGCCGATCCGCCGCCGAACACGAGCGGTGCCTGCAATACGTTCACCTGGGAATTGAACTGCACGACAGGGCCCTGCACGGTGATGTACTGGTCGAGGTCCCAGCCGACCAACTGGGCATCGGTGTTCCACAGGGCATCATCAAGAGCGTAGTAGAACGCGTCGAAATCGCCCTGTTCATCGAAAAAGATCGGCTCGGTGAAATAAGTACCATAGTTCAGGTACACATAGCCGTTGGTCACGGCCTGGCCGTTCCCGTCCACCGCCGATCCGTGCACGGCGCCGCGCGGGCCGCAAAGGCCGTCGATGCTCTCCTCAAGGACCTCGCCGTTGCCATCCTGGCAACCGATGGTCCCGATCAGGACCTGCTCATCAGAGCCCGGCGCGAAGGCGTAGAGGTCCGCACTACCCGAACAGGGCAGGGCCAGGTTCATGTACCCTGTGGACGAGGTCAGGTAGGTGTCCCACACATCCTGCACGAAACCGGTGTTGTACACGACCTGTACCGGAAGGTAGGCGTAGGGTTCACCGCTGCAACTCACGCGGATGTTGTAGGTGGTGTAGCAACTGAAATCGTCGCAGTTCCAAAGCGAGAAGTGAGCGACCTCGCCGACGTAGTCGGTCCCTTGGAGCTGGGCGCTGCCCTCCTCCTTCCAATGACCGGCGGACTCGTCGAAATACCACAACGGGACCGTGGTTGGTGCCACCCCCTGGGAGGCGGACGGAACGGGCATGGTCAGTTGGGCGGTGGTGCCATCGGCCAGTTGCAGCGCGTTACCGCCTCCGTCCTCCAGCACGATGTGGCCCATGCCGTACGAGATGAGCACACCTGCGTCCCCGTCGGCGTTGGTGGCGTCCATGCCGGGGAACGGTGTCACGCCCGTGATGTTCGTCGGGTCGATGTAGGTCGCATACACGCGCACTTCCCCCTGGTAGCCACCGGCGATACCGTTGGCGGGTATCGCCACACCCAGGCCCTCCGGGGAGGCCACCTGGCCGCCGGCTGAAGCCTGGAAGGAACCGACCTGCACCTTCGGCAGCAACTTCACCCGAACGGACACATCCTCCGGACCGGCAACCTGGAAGTTGCGTCCACCATTGAAGTAGCCGTTCGCCCGGACCCGCACGAAGTTGGTCCCTTCCTGCACAGGCACATCGCGAAGACGGAACACGCCCCGGCCGTCGGTCGTGGTGGTGAGGCCGTTGCACTCCACCGTGGCACCCGTCAGGAACGCGCCGTTCGGCCCGATCACGGACCCCTGCACGTCCACCTGCTGGTCGGAGGAGTTGACCGATGCCATCGAGCCGGGATCGTCGGGATCCTTCTTGCAGGCGGTGAACAACAAGCCGGAAGCGAGGCAGAGCAGAGTGAGACGGGTCGTGTGCATGGGTCGGGAGGAACGGTGTTGCTGCCCCTATATCGGAGGGGAGGCCTGGATGTGAACGATCGTGTCGCACCAACGCATGCGGTTGCCTCGCCTTCACAGGTTGGGTAGTTTTACCTGGAACGACAGGCCATAATACGATGAAGCGACCCACCAGGCTCCTCCTTGTGGCCGCGATCGCGGTCTGGTCCGGCGCGGCGGCACAGCCTGGTGCGTTGGATCCCGCATTCGCGACCAACGGCATCTACCACCCTTTGATCGACAGCGTGGCCGCCGAGGCCAAGGCCGTGGCCATCCAGGCCGACGGGAAGATCGTGACCGCCGGCTACTGGGACCATGGCGGGGCATCGCCCTATGCGGACTTCTATCTCCAGCGTTTCAACACGGACGGCACGCCCGATATGTCGTTCGGCACCGACGGACAGGTGATCGAAACGGTTGCCAATGGCGTGGACGCGGCCTGGTCCGTCGTGGTGCAGCCCGACGGGAAGATCCTTGCCGGTGGCTTCGGCAATCAATCCTGGGAACGCATGGTGGTGATGCGTTTCCTGAGCGACGGCACCCTGGACAGCGGTTTCGGCTCGGGAGGGAAGTCCATCGTACAGGTCGGCGGCTTCTCGGACCGGATCTGGGACATGAAGCTCCAAAGCGACGGCAAGATCCTGACCTGCGGTACCTGCTTCATCAGTGGCAGCCAGAGTGATTGGTGTGCCACGCGGCTGAACGCGAACGGGTCGTTGGACACGGGCTTCGGGGCCGGCGGCAAGGTGGTGCTCGACCTGGGTACGCAGCAGGTGTCCGCAGAATCGATGGCCCTGCAGGCCGATGGCAGGATCGTGCTGGGCGGTTACGGGCAGACCGGCGGCGTTTACCACATGCAGTTCGCCCGCCTCAACACCGACGGCACGCTGGACCCCACATTCAACGGTGACGGTCTCGCCGAGGTGTCCGTGAACGGGATCGATGATGCGATCAAGTCGGTGGCCGTCCAGTCCGATGGAAAGATCGTCGGGGGCGGATATGCCCGCATGGCCAATGACTACGACTTCGCCCTGGTACGGTTGAACACCGATGGCACCCTGGACCCGACCTTCGATGGGGACGGCAAGGTGACGACCCCCATCGGCGCCGCGGACGACATCCTGTTCTCCATCTACCTGCGACCGGACGGCAAGATCGTTGCGGGCGGCCAATCGATGCAGCCCGGTACGGGCATGGACTTCGCCCTGGCGATGTACGATCCGGACGGGAGCCTGCAGACCGGGTTCGGTAACAATGGCATCGTGACCACCACCATGGCCCCGAACGAGGACATCCTTTTTGAACTGGTGCCGGACGCGAACGGGAACATCGTGGCAGCCGGAGGCGCGGAAACGAACGTCTTCGACGTGGTGGTGGCCCGGTATCTGGACCAGGCGGACGTGGGCCTTGGTGCCCGACCCGACGCCGAAGGGGTGAGCGTCTTTCCGAACCCGGCCTCCACCCGGATCACCATTACCGGATCGCATGGGAACACCCGGATCCGTGCGATCGATGCCCTGGGACGCATCGCCGGCAGTTGGAGCACCACCGATCCAAGCACCGAGATCCCCATCGTCGCTCTGGGTCAGGGCACCTACCTGCTGGAAGTGACCGACAACGAGGGCCGTTCGCACCATCGGATCACCATCTCGCGCTAGCGCAGAGGCGGCCTACCTTGGTGCTATGCAAAGGAGGGCCGTGCCCATCGGACGCATCCTGACCTGTCTGCTGGCGCTGGCACCGGGCCTCCTGTCGGCCCAGTCCACTTCGAAGAACGACTCCCTGCAGCGCGTGTTCGAGCAGGACACCAGCAGCACAGCACGGATCGGGGCCGGCATCCTGCTCAGCAACGCCACGGTCACCAGCGATCCCATACGGACCGTGGAGGTCGCTGGCCGGGTTTTGCAGCTGGTGGACAGCCTGCAAAAGGCCCATCGGATGACGGACTCCCTGGCGGATATCACCCGCATCGACCTGCTGGAGAGCATGGGCATCGCTTACACCAACCTCGGTGATGTGGACCAGGAACTCCAACTGGCCCTACAGAACCTCGGGATAGCCGAGCGCCTTGGGAATCCACAGAAGCTCTGCATGACCTTGGAAAAGGTGGGCGTGCTTCAGCTCCGGCAGGGGCATCGGGAAGAGGCGTACACCTACTTCCACCGTGCATTGGCCATGGCCGAGCGATCGAACAACACCTACCGGCTGGCCATGGAGCTGGGCAACATCGGTGCCGCGCTCGGTGACACGGACCCCGACTCCATGCTCTGGTACTTCCGCAGATCACTGGAGGTGATGCAGCGGCCCGACATGAGAGATCAGGAGGGCGCCATGGGCTGGATGTTGAACAACATCGGCGAAGTGATGGAAGCGCGCGGCGAGCTGGATACCGCGCTATCCTATTATGATAGGTCCCTGGCCATCCGCCGCTCGATCGATCATCGCCTCGGCCAGTACCTGGTGCATGGCGACATCGCTGAATTGCTCCTGAAAGAGGGGCGACCGCGCGAGGCTTTGGTCCATGCCGATGCGAGCATCGCGATCGCCCGGGAGAACGGGTTCCACCGGAACCTGGATCAGAGCTACAAGGTGCGGAGCAGGATCCTCGCCCGGCTCGGACGCTACGCCGAGGCCTACCGGGACCATCTGCATTACGTTCAGGAACGGGATTCCGTGCTGAACGAACGCAACACCAAGAAGGTGGTGCAACAGACCATGCGCTACGAATACGGTCGCAAGATGCTCGCGGACAGCCTGGCCTTCGAGAAGGAGCGGGCGCTTCAGGCCCTGGACAACCAGCTGGCGCAGGAGAAGATCAAGCGCACGCGCAACATCTACCTCTTCAGCGGTCTGGGCGTGCTGCTGGTGGCAGGCGGGTTGTGGGGACGCCTGCGCTACACCCACCGCGCCAAGGTGGCCATCGAGAAGGAGAAGAAGGTGAGCGAGCAGCTGCTGCTGAACATCCTGCCCGAAGAGGTCGCCGAAGAATTGAAGGAAAAGGGCGAAGCCGAGGCAAAACTGATCGACCAGGTCACCGTGCTCTTCACCGACTTCAAGGGATTCACGGCCATGAGCGAGCAGCTGACCCCGAAGGACCTGGTGAAGGACCTGAACGAATGCTTCAGCGCCTTCGACCGCATCGTGGAGAAGCACGGCATCGAAAAGATCAAGACCATCGGCGATGCCTACATGGCCGCCGGTGGTCTGCCCGTGCCGAACACCACGCACGCCCTGGACGTGATCCAGGCCGCGCTGGAAATGCGCGACTTCATCGCGGAAGGCAAGGCACGGAAGATCGCCGCCGACCTGCCCTATTTCGAGATCCGCATCGGGATCCACACCGGACCGGTCGTAGCCGGCATTGTCGGCGTGAAGAAATTCCAGTACGACATCTGGGGCGACACGGTGAACACCGCCAGCCGCATGGAGAGCAGCGGCGAAGTGGGACAGGTGAACATCAGCGAGGCGACCTACGCCTTGATGAAGGACGCGCCTGGGCTCAGCTTCACGCCGCGTGGGAAAGTGCAGGCGAAGGGCAAGGGGGAAATGGAAATGTATTTCGTAAATGATAGAACAGTATAGCACACGATGAAAAAATCAGTGCTGACCATCCCGTTCCTTGCCCTGTCCTTTATTGCCTTTTCGCAGGAAATACCACCGGAGCAACAGAAAACATTGGACTCTCTTTGGAATATCTGGACCAACAGGTCCGCTGCCGATACCACCCGCTTAAAAGCAATGAAACAGATAAGCTGGGACGGCTACCTATATACGCATCCAGACAGTGCATTTTACTTTGCGCAATTGCAATATGATCTTGCCAAAGAAAAGAACATTAAAGAATACATGGCAAATGCTTTAACCACACAAGGGGTATCTCTTTATGTACAAGGCGATTACACCAAAGCCATAGACTACGACACCCGCAGTTTGAAACTACGCGAAGAAATAGGCGATAAAAAAGGCATAGCTGCTTCATTGATCAACATTGGAAATATTTATTCTGACCAGGGCGATCATGCCAAAGCCATAGACTATTACACCAAAGGTCTGAAAATATTTGAAGAATTGCTGCGATCGCACCCTGAGCTTGTCAAAGTGAAAAATGGCATGGCCACTTCATTGAACAATATTGGAGCCCTTTATGGCAGCCAGGGCGACTACGCCAATGCCATAGAGTACCAGACCCGAAGTTTGCAACTACGAGAAGAAATAGGCGATAGAAAAGGCATAGCCATGTCATTAAAAAATATTGGAGACATTTATAAGGACCAGGCTGAGTTAGCAAAGTCCCGCAATGACAAAAGTGGGAGCGATTCATTATTTTTCAAAGCCACAGAGTACCAGACCCAAGGTTTGAAACTACGAGAAGAAATAGGTGACAAACAAGGTATAGCAAGCTCATTGAACAGCATTGCACATATATATGAAGGTCAAGGAAACTATTCAGAAGCATTGGCATTCGGCCAAAGATCATTGACAATCGCCACTGAAATGGGTGCAGCCATAGAAAAAAGGGATGCCGCCAAAACACTATGGGAGATCAACAAAAAAGTAGGAAGTCATCAAAAAGCGCTGGAAATGTACGAGCTGTACATCACCACAAGGGATACCCTGCAAAGCGAAGAAAAACAACGTGAAGTGCTCCGGCAGGAATACAAATACGAGTATGAGAAAAAAGAAGCGGTAGAACAGGCCAAGCAGGAAGAGAAGGATGCCATCGCTGCGGAGGAGCTGCGCCGCCAGAAGCTCGTGCGCAACGGCTTCATGGGTGGCTTCGCGCTGGTGGCGGCATTCGCGGGCATTTTCCTTTTCCAACGGAACCGGATCGGAAAGGAAAAGGACCGCAGCGAGGAGCTGCTGTTGAACATCCTGCCGGAGGAGGTCGCTGAGGAACTGAAGGAGAAGGGCGAGGCGGAGGCCCGCCACATCGACCAGGTCACCGTGCTCTTCACCGACTTCAAGGGATTCACCGCCATGAGCGAGCAGCTGACCCCGAAGGACCTGGTAAAGGACCTGAACGAATGCTTCAGCGCCTTCGACCGCATCGTGGAGAAGCACGGCATCGAAAAGATCAAGACCATCGGCGATGCATACATGGCCGCGGGTGGTCTGCCCGTGCCGAACACCACGCACGCCCTGGACGTGATCCAGGCCGCGCTGGAAATGCGCGACTTCATCGCGGAAGGCAAGGCACGGAAGATCGCCGCCGACCTGCCCTATTTCGAGATCCGCATCGGGATCCACACCGGACCGGTCGTAGCCGGCATTGTCGGCGTGAAGAAATTCCAGTACGACATCTGGGGCGACACGGTGAACACCGCCAGCCGCATGGAGAGCAGCAGCGAAGTGGGACAGGTGAACATCAGCGAGGCGACCTACGCCTTGATGAAGGACGCGCCTGGGCTCAGCTTCACGCCGCGTGGGAAAGTGCAGGCGAAGGGCAAGGGGGAGATGAAGATGTTCTTTGTGGACAGGGCGAAAGCGGCTGCCTCGTAGCTCGATACACACGGAACCTCCCCCCGCCCGGATCCAGGCCGTCCACCGACATGGATGTCGCGGTCGGACAACGCAAGGAAATCACCCTTTCTGGGTATGGCTCCATCCGTGGGATGGTCCTAGGTTTGGGCGGTCATCGCCGAAAGACACGTGTTCGTCTCTCCCCGGTCGCGTAAGCCGCTGGGTGCATGCACCATAGGGGCAGCACCCATGCATTGTCGGACGACCTGACATGGTTAGGGGATCGAAACGAATGAAACCCGTGAGTAGCATGAAGCGGAGCAATCTGTCAACTGTCCTGTACTTGGCCTTGAGCCTCGGCGCCACGGCACAACCTCAGCGGGACAGTCTGCTCGCCATCTCACGGAACAGCCAGAACAGCGAAGCAGCACGCCTGCAGGCTACCGCCGACCTCATCCTGCGCAATTGGATCGCCCCGCATCAGGATAGCGCTCTGGCGCTTGCCCGGCGAATGAGGGCCAAGAAGGGGAATGAGCGGCTCGCCTATTACGGCAGCTTGGTGGACGGGAACATCTGGTCCAAACGCCATATTGGAGATAGTGTGCAGGTGTATCTCGACCTGGCCGCCGAACTGATCCCCGATACCACGATCGCGTCGGATCGTGCCTGGCTGTATGCGCTCGAAGCGAATGCTGCGAATGATCGCGGCGATTGGATCGCTGCCATGGAACACGCCAAGGCCGGCTTGGGCCTTGCCAGGGAAGTGCGCGATACGGGCATGGAAGTCCAGTTCCTGTTGCAGGTCTCATCCGCCCAAAGGCAATTGGGAGAGACCATGGAGGCCATGGATGCCTTGACCAGCGCACTGGCGATCTGTGAAGCCACCGGCGATAGCGTTGCACTCGTCCATGTCTATGCAGGACTATCGGGAAACCTCGGTACAGTGGGTGATCAGGAGGCCGCCGACGGGTATTCCAAGAAGAACCTCGAACTCTCCGCACGGCTAGGTCGACATGACCTGCTTGCCACTGCCTACTTGAACATGTCGCACCCGGCGGCGAACGAGGACCTGGACCTCGGCATCGCGTACGCCGATAGCGGTATCGTTCATTCACTGGCCATCGGTGATGTTTCCACCGCGCAGGTCGGATATGGTATGAAAAGCCGCATCCAGCTCTTCGCCGGACGCTACGAAGCGGCACTGGAAGCCTTGGACCAAGCCATCGCCATATCTCCGGATGACGCCTCGGAGAACCGCGCCGCCTTCCTCGGTGTCTCCCGCGCATCCGTTCTCCGCAAAATGGGGCGGGGTCGGGAAGCCCTGGCCCTTTCCCGTGCATTGTACGACCGCTACAAGAACTCCAAGGATGTGAACGTGCGCATGTGGGTGGCCAGCAGTCTATCGAGTTCGGAACAGACCATGGGCAACCATCGCGAAGCGCTGGAGCATTACAAGAGTTTCGTTCAACTCCAGGATAGCATGCAGGCGGAAGAGAACAAGCGCAGCGTGATCCGCAAGGAATACCAGTACGAGTACGACAAACAGGCTTTGGCGGACAGCCTGCAACACGCCTCGGAACTCGCCGTCCAGGCAGAGGAGGTGCGCAGGCAGAAGGTGGTGCGCAACGGATTCATGGGCGGTTTCGCACTGGTGGCCTTGTTCGCAGGCATCTTCCTCACGCAGCGCAACCGCATCGGCAGGGAGAAGAAGCGCAGCGAGGAGCTGCTGCTGAACATCCTGCCGGAAGAGGTCGCCGAGGAACTGAAGGAGAAAGGCGAGGCCGAAGCGGTCCACATCGATCAGGTCACCGTGCTCTTCACGGACTTCAAAGGGTTCACCGCAATGAGCGAGAAGCTCGGTCCGAAGGACCTGGTGAAGGACCTGCACGAGTGCTTCAGTGCCTTCGACCGCATCGTGGAGAAGCACGGCATTGAGAAGATCAAGACCATCGGTGATGCCTACATGGCGGCGGGTGGACTGCCCATGCCCAACAGCACGCACGCTTCAGACGTGGTCCAGGCCGCACTGGAGATGCGTGACTTCATTGCTGAAGGGAAGGCACGGAAGATCGCCGCCGGTCTCCCTTACTTCGAGATCCGCATCGGCGTGCACACCGGGCCCGTGGTGGCCGGCATCGTGGGCGTGAAGAAATTCCAGTACGACATCTGGGGCGATACGGTGAACACCGCCAGCCGGATGGAGAGCAGCGGCGAGGTGGGCCAAGTGAACATCAGCGAGACGACGTACATGCTGGTGAAGGATGAGCCGGGCCTCACCTTTACGCCGCGCGGAAAAGTGCAGGCGAAGGGAAAGGGGGAGATGGAGATGTACTTTGTTTCAACAGGATGAAGGCTTTCGGTCGGTTCTTGTTGATAGGAATGCTGGGGATCGCCGGGGGTACGAGCGCCCATGTGGATCCGGACTCCCTGCTTCGTGTGTGGAGGAACGATGCACTGTCCCCCGAACCGCGCAGCCGGGCCATGTACACCCTGATCATCGAGGCGTACAAGACCCGGCCGGACAGCGCAATGGTCCTTGTCGATGAGCTGATGGCGCTTGGGGAGCGGACACGCTCGAAGGAGGCGATGGCATTCGCACATTTCGCCAAGGCCCGGACCTACGATAGGACCAGGGACTTCATGAAAGCCAGGGCGGAGTACGAACGAAGCCGATCCATCTGGGAAGCATTGCCGCAGGACTCCATGGTGCTGGAGGTGGACTTTGAACACGCGCTCTCATTCTATGACGAACAGCAATATGACCGGTCATTGGAGTTGCTCCGGGCGTGCATGAAGGATGCGGATCACCTGGGGAACCGCAGGCGTTCGGTCGATATAGCCAACTACATCGGGGTCATCCACAAGCGTCAGGGTGATTACATGGGCGCGCTGCATCAGTTCGAATCCGTCCTGGAGCGCTCTGCCGAGCTCAACGATATGGTCGGAATGAGCAACGCCTATAACAACCTGGGCGTGGTCCATGCTGCTGTGGGAGATTATCCGAAAGCGCTGGAATACTATGAGCTTGCATTGGCCAAATACCAAGAGACCAACAATGGGGCTTCCTCACCGAAGTTCCTGAACAACATCGCATGGATACACTATCATCTGGCGGAGTACCCTGATGCACTGCACTACGCCGGACAGTGTCGTGCACTTGCTTCGGAACTTGGCCACACCGTTGACCTTGCGGGATCGTTGGCCCTCATTGGAAGGATCCGATACGCCCAAGGGGATGCACTTGCCTCATTGAGGGAATACCGTCTCGCACGCAGGATCCAGGATTCAATAGGCTTCGAGTATGGTCTTGCTACGACCTGGCGCTATATCGGGGAAGCGCTGTTGAAGCTGGACAGCGTCGCTGCGGCCATTGAGGCATGCACACAGGGTCACGCCTACTCCAGGAAGGTCGGCTCCATCGAAAGAGAAGGGTACAATTGCCGTTGCTTGTATCGCGCATACAAGAAGCTGGGCCGCACGGACTCGGCGCTGAAATACCAGGAGCTTTCCACGGTGCTGGAAGACAGCATGGCGTTGGACCAGGTGAACCTGGAGACCCAGCGGATGTCCTATGAACTGCGCCTTCTTGGTGACAGCCTGGCACGTCAGGAGGAGAAGTTGGTGCTGCAACGGGAGCTGGCCACCAAGGAGCGTACACGCGATCTGTTCATGTACGCCGGAGGTGTACTGTTGCTCATCGCGGTCGGGCTCATCAGCCGCGTGAACTACATGCGTAGGACCAACGGGATCATCCGCACCGAGAAGGAACGATCGGATGACCTGTTGCTGAACATACTGCCTGCCTCCGTCGCCAACGAACTGAAGGAGAAAGGCGAAACCCAGGCGGAGCTGTTCGAGCAGGTCACGGTATTGTTCACCGACTTCAAGGGCTTCACGGCGATGAGCGAGAAGCTCGGCCCGAAGGAACTGGTGAAGGACCTGCACGAATGCTTCAGCGCCTTCGACCGCATCTGTGAAGCGCATGGTCTCGAGAAGATCAAGACCATCGGCGATGCCTACATGGCCGCGGGTGGCCTACCCGTGCCGAACACCACGCACGCCCTGGACGTGATCCAGACCGCGCTGGAAATGCGCGACTTCATCGCGGAGGGCAAGGCACGGAAGATCGCCGCCGACCTGCCCTATTTCGAGATCCGTATCGGGATCCACACCGGACCGGTCGTAGCCGGCATTGTCGGCGTGAAGAAATTCCAGTACGACATCTGGGGCGACACGGTGAACACCGCCAGCCGCATGGAAAGCAGCGGCGAGGTGGGCCAAGTGAACATCAGCGAGACGACGTACATGCTGGTGAAGGATGAGCATGGCCTCACCTTTACGCCGCGCGGAAAAGTGCAGGCGAAGGGCAAGGGGGAGATGGAGATGTATTTCGTGAGCGACCGTACCTGATGAAATATCTGACCTTCTGTTTCCTCGTGATCCTATCCATTTCCCGGTCGAATGGCCAGGCGGTGAACGACTCCCTGTACCGCGTGTGGAAGGATCCCGAGCAGGCGGATTCCACCCGACTGATCGCCATGAACGAATTCGTGATCAGTGGCTACTTCAACGCCAAGCCGGATTCCGCGCTGTACTTCCTGGAACTGGCCTATGCCTTTGCCAAGGAGCGGGGTCAGCAGAAGTACATGGTCGACAATCTGAACCTGATCGGCTTCCACTACCTGCCCCGGAACGATTCGCTGGCCTTGCGCTACCTGGCCCAGGGCCTGGCACTGGCCAAGGAGATCGACTACGCCGAGGGTGAGGCCACCAGCCTGAAGAACACCGGCACCATCCAGATGAACCGCGGGAACCCCCTCCCGGCCCTTGAGGCCTACTCGGAAGGCCTGGCGATCAGTGAGCGGCACCAGCTGGAGGGGCTTCGCTGGAAGTTCCTGGTCAACATCGGCGTGGTCTACTCCCGCCAGAACAACTACCCCAAGGCGCTGGAGTTCTATCACCGGGCCCTGGGCGCCCTGACCGAGCTGGGGGAGAAGGGCAGCCCACAGTTCGTGAGCATGGTCCTGTTCAACATCGGGGGTGTGTACAGCGCCCAGGGGGAGTACCAGAAGTGCCTGGAGAAGTACCGGGAAAGCCTGGTGGTGACGGAACGTGCCGGCAACAAGACACTGGCGGCAGCCATCCACGCGAACATGGGCGAAGTGTATGGCAAACTCGGTGAATACGAAGAGGCCCTTTCTTTCTTGCAACAGGCCCTGGCGGATTACCAGGACCTGCAGGAGCGGCCCGCCATCGTCACCACCCTCCAGAGCATCGCCGAGGTCCAATTCGCTCTGGACCACTTCGAACGGTCCCTGGCCTTCTCGGAACAGGGCATCACCCTGGGCCGGGAACTGGGTTTCAAGGTCGGTACCTCGGCCTGCCTCACGCTTGCCGGGAAGGCTCACTGGAAGATGGGGGACAACACCAAGGCCATCGCAAACTGTACGGAAGGGCTCTCTCTCGCCCGGGAGGCGGCCACGTTGAAGGAGCAGCAACAGGCCTGCGAATGCCTGTACCGGGCGTACCGGGGCGCGGGCAGGAACAAGGAGGCGCTCAACTTCCATGAACAAATGGTGGTACTGCGCGACAGCATGTTCAATGAAGAGAACACGAAGAAGATCACTCGGCTGGAGATGCAGTATGACTTCGACAAGAAGGAGGCCGCGACCAGGGCCGAGCAGGAAAAGAAGGATGCCATCGCTGCGGAGGAACTGCAGCGGCAGAAGCTTGTGCGCAACGGGTTCATCGGAGGCTTCGCGCTCGTAGCCTTGTTCGCCGGTGTCTTCCTCACCCAGCGCAACCGCATCGGCAGGGAGAAGAAGCGCAGCGAGGAACTGCTGCTGAACATCCTGCCGGAGGAGGTCGCTGAGGAACTGAAGGAGAAGGGCGAGGCGGAGGCCCGACACATCGATCAGGTCACCGTGCTCTTCACCGACTTCAAGGGATTCACGGCCATGAGCGAGGCCCTGAGCCCGAAGGACCTGGTGAAGGACCTGCACGAGTGCTTCAGCGCCTTCGACCGCATCTGCGAGGAACATGGGCTGGAGAAGATCAAGACCATCGGCGATGCATACATGGCCGCAGGCGGGCTGCCCACACCCAACACCACGCATGCCATGGACGTGATCCGTGCCGCGTTCGAGATGCGCGACTTCATCGCCGACGGCAAGGCGCGCAAGATCGCAGCGGGACTACCCTATTTCGAGATCCGCATCGGCGTGCATACCGGTCCGGTAGTGGCCGGCATCGTGGGCGTGAAGAAGTTCCAGTACGACATCTGGGGCGATACGGTGAATACGGCATCCCGCATGGAGAGCAGCGGTGAAGTCGGACACGTGAACATCAGCGGGACGACCTATGCCCTGCTGAAGGACGAGCCGGAGTTCTCGTTCACCCCGCGCGGAAAAGTGCAGGCGAAGGGAAAGGGGGAGATGGAGATGTTCTTCGGTGACCGAAGCTCGGAAGGAGCGTAGTTGAGCCCGGTGGAGCCCGCCGTGTGAAGGCTGCTTTGGACCGGGCGCTTACTCCTTCACGAACCGCCCCCCTCCCATCCGATCCACATCCCGCACCTGCAGCGCATACATCCCTGCGGGCAGAGCGCTGACATCCACCTGCCCATCCCGGTCCATCACCCAGCCCTGCACCGTTCGACCGGTCATGTCCAGAATGCGGATGTTGCGCGAAGCATCAGGTGCAAGGTCCAGGTACAGGCGGTCCGTGGCCGGGTTCGGATGGATGCCGACAGGGAGCATCGCCTGTTCGCGCACGTCGAGCGGACCGCTCCATTTCACCACGAGGGTCCTGCGTTCCACAAAGCCGTTCACCACCACGCCCTGGTCGCCGACGGCGAACAGGTCATTGCCGATGATGCGCAATTCACTGATGCCCGGTGAACCGGCGATCGCGCCGACCAGGCCCCAGTTGGGGTTCAATGCGTAGGGCCCCGCGTTGTAATGCCCCGCGATCACAGGCACGCCGTTGTATTCGATCATGGCGGACGTGCTCCCCGTCCCGGGCCAGCCGCTCGTAAAGTCCGTCCAGACGCTGCCGTTCCATTGCATCACCTGGTCGGAATTCTGGGCACAGGTCAACGCGCCGCCGATGAAGGCGACATCGATGTTGAAGGACATGGGAAGACCGGGAGGACCGGCATGCCATGCACCGCCCTCCCAGCGCAGCAGGCCCTCGCAGGCGAGACCGTCCACGTCGTCGAAAAGGCCGGCCACGTAAAGTGCACCCTGGTGCTCGGCCAGCGCATACACGGTCCCTTTCAGGATCGTGCTCGCCTGGTACTCCAGCTCACCCGTGCCGAGCGTACTGAACGCCGTGCCGTTCCATTGCACCATGTTCACCAGCGGGGTGTTGCAGGCGGCATCCGGACTTCCACCGATGTAGAGCACGTTGCCGATCACCAGCATGTCGTTGGCGAGCAGGAGCATGTCCAGACCGTTCTGCACGTTGGACCACGTGCTGCCGTTCCACCTGGCCAAACGGTACGTGTTCACCCCGCCGGCGGTGTCGAAATAACCGGCCACGTACAGTTCGCCGTTGTACACCGCCATGCAGGAGCCGTATCCCCAGCTGGTGAGGCCGGTGCCGACCGGCGCCCAGGCCGCGCCGTCCCAGCGCGCGATATTGTTCACCGTCACTCCGCCGATCTCCTCGAAGTCGCCCGTGATGTAGAGCTCACCGTCGTATTCGACGATGTCGGCGACGCCACCCACGCCCTGTGCGCCCAGCTGCTGCCAGGACTGGGCATTTCCGTTCATCAGGAACAGCGAACAGGCGAGGACGGGCAGGTGCTTCATGCGATCGGATCTCCAATATGGACGTGCCTTTGCGATCATGCGTTGTCCCTGTGCGACGATTGCGCCCACCAGGGAAATCGGTCCAGGCGTGTATCTTGTCCAACCGCCACACACCCGCCATGAAAGACCTGCTCTCCTTTGGCCTGGTGGTGTTCACGGGGTTCTTCGCCATCATGAACCCCATCGCCAACGTCCCCATCTTCTCCTCCTTGGTGGAGGGTGCGGATCAGGCCACACGGCGCCAGATCAGTCGAAGGGCCACTGGCATCGCCTTCCTGATCGTACTGGTGTTCGTGGTGTTGGGCCGGTCCATCTTCGAACTGTTCGGCATCACCATCCCCGCGTTCAAGATCACCGGTGGCATCCTGATCTTCTTCGTGGGCTTCGAGATGCTTCGTTCGCAGAGGTCGACGGTGACGCATCTTCAGGAACCTCATCTGGACGAGAACATCGCCATCTCCCCCCTCGCCATCCCTATCCTGGCGGGGCCGGGAACGATCGTCACGGCGATGAACTTCGTGGCGAAGGGTGGAACGGAGCACATCGCCATCGTGATCGGTGTTTTCGCCATGATGTGCGTGCTGACGCATGCGGCCTTTCTTCTGAGCGGAAGCATCGTGAAGCGGCTGGGCAACAATGTGATCACGGTGATCAGCAAGATCATGGGCCTCATCATCGCGATCATCGGCACCAGCATGGTGATCGACGGCATCCGAACGGCCTTTGGTATGGTGGGGCGGGCCACAGGCTGACCCGCCGACGATTGCCATCCGGGCGCGTGCGGTGTCGTTCCTTTCCACTAGATGCCACGGGAACATCCGGTCCACGTCCCGTCGGACGACCGTGGGGTTAGCTTTAGCAGCCGCCCCATGAAGGGGCGGCGATCCCCGATCGATGTTCGTACAGAACTACTGGTTCACCACCTTGCTGGAGCACGACTACCCCACGTGCCCTCCGCTCATGCAGGACATCACCTGCGATGTGCTCGTGGTAGGCGGTGGCATGAGCGGCGTCTCGTGTGCGGCCGCGCTTATGGACAAGGGGCTGGACGTGGTGCTGGTGGAGAAGAACATCCTGGGCGGAAGCTCCAGCGGCCGCAGCGCGGGTTTCCTCACGCCGGACAGTGAACTGGAGCTATCGCAGCTCGTGCGTCGCTTTGGTCTCCAGGGCGCGCGGGCCATCTGGGAGGTGCCGGTGAAGGGCATCGCCTTGATCAAGGAGCACGTGGAACGCTTCGACATTGCCTGCGACTTCCGCCGGCAGGACTCGCTCTTCGTCGGCATCGGCAAGGGGGGCAAGAAGGATGTGCAGGACGAATTCGACTGCCGCAGGCAGGTGGGCTTCACCGACCAGCTCATCTACGACCGGCAGGAGCTCGAACACCACATCGGCTCCGTGGGCTTCACCGGCGCGGTGCGCTACAGCAACACGTACGGCATCGACTCGCTGCAATACCTGCAGGGCATGAAGCGCGTGCTGCTCGAGCGCGGGGTGCGCGTCTTCGAGAACACCGAGATCCGGTCGCTGGAAGGGAACACCGCGCACGGCCACGCGGGCTGCATCAAGGCAGGTCAGGTGGTGGTGGCCATCGACAAGATGACCCACCGCTTCGCGCCGTTGGCCGATGAGGTGTTCCATGCGCAGACCTTCCTCAGCATCAGCGAGCCGCTGAGCGATGCCGATGTGGCCCGCCTCTTCCCCGGGGGCGAGGAGTTCCAGATGTGGGACAGCACGCTGGTCTACTCCTATTGGCGGCTGGTGGCGGGGAACCGCCTGCTGCTCGGCGGCGGCAACGGCATCACCACCTTCCTACCCAACGCGTGGTACCATGCGGATGTGATCGATGGCGTGCACAAGCGCTTCAAGTCGCACTTCCCGTTCCTGAAGGAGCTGCACTTTCCGCAGTACTGGCCGGGGCGTATCGATACCTCGCGCGACCTGCTGCCGATCATCGTGAAGGACCGCACGAACCCCACGGTGCACTTCATCCAAGGCGTGGTGGGCCTCCCCTGGGCCAGTTTCTCGGGGCACTTCGTCGCGGCGAACATCCTCGGGACCGCCACGGCGGAGGATCAGCGCTACTACACGTATTTCACCGATCGGCGCCGCTTCGCCTTCCCGGTATGGCTGGAGAAGGTGATCGGCAAGCCCGCCCTCTTCGCCATGAACAACGGTTGGGCCAAGTACTACCAGGTGGACAAGGGCCACGAGCCCGGCTATCGCGACAACGAGTTCTGACAGCGACGCCGCGCACCTCACCCGCCCACCTTCACCTCCTTGTCGAAGAGGTTCACCCCACCCTTCACGCCGAAATCCAGGGTGGTCACCGGATAGGCGATGGAAATGCCCTGCTGCGCGAAGCCCTCCTTCACTGCGATGATGGCCTCGCTCATGGCCCGTTGCATGTCGTTGTTGTTGTTGAAACGGATCCAGAAGCGCACCTGGAAGTCGTAGGTGGAGTTGCCGATCTCGGTGAAGTACAGGTCCACGTCCTCGCCGGGCAGCGCATCGGGTAGTTGCTTCACCGCTTGGAGGGCCACGGTGCGCACATGGCGCAGGTCGTCGCCGTAGGACACGCCGCACCTGAGGATGACACGTAGCTTGCCGTACGTGGAGAAGTTGGTGAAGGTGTTGTTGTAGATGATCTGGTTGGGTACGAAGACCTCCTGTCCGGGAACGGTCTTGATGGAAGTGGTGAGCCATCCGAGCTCCACCACGGTCCCGTACGTGCCGTCGATCAGCACCCAATCACCGGTGGAGAACGGATGCTGGAAGCGCAGCAGCAGCCCGGCGAAGGCGTTCGAGGCGATGTCCTTGAAGGCGAAACCCGCGATGATGCCCACGATGCCAGCGCCGGCGATGAGCTTGGTGAGCACCTGCTCCAGTCCCACCACCTGCAGAGCGATGAACGCGCCGGACAGGACGAAGAAGGCGTAGACCATTCCGGCGAAGATCCGCGCCAGGTGGGGGTTCGATCGGAAGATCCGCGGCCCGGAGCGCAGGGCGATGGCGCGCGCCACCCGGCCCGCGAGCACGAACGCGATCAGCAGGACCACCGCCATCACCAGCTTGGGCACCAGGTCCAGCGTGGCCACTTCCCAATGCGCCATGATGCGCTCCATCATCGATACATCACGTTCCATGTATGCGGTCCAACTTAGGTCATTTCATGTGGCGCATCACCCATTCTCCCTTGCGCCCTCGCTCCGTTTGTACCCCCACTCCATTGCGAAACAGGCGCCGATGATGCCCGCGGAAAGCAGAACGCCCGTCAGGTCGTCGGTGACTTCCTGATGAACGAGTACGGCCAGAGCGATGAAGCACAGAATGGCCCCCGAGAGCGGGATGGCGCGCCGCGCTCCGATGGCGCGGTGCAGTTTGACGCCGACGATGTTCACGATGCCGAAGATCCCGATGAAGCCGATGCTGCCCGCGGTGGAGATGCTCTCCAGGCCGAAGGCGTTCACCACGATGACGGTGGCCACGGCGGTGATCAGCAGGCCGATCGGCTGGCCCCATAGGCGCGCGGTGAAATGCTTCGGCAGTTCATCGTCCTCAGCGATCTCGTTGTTGACCCGGCTGCCGCCCAGGAGCGAGGCGTTGATCGCGGAGAAGGTGGAGATCAGTGCGGCGATGGTGATGATCGTGAAGCCCACCTGCCCCAGAACCGGCCTGGCGGCCTCAGCCAGCACGTAGTCCTGTGCCTTCGCCACGCGATCGAACGCCAGCGAGCCCACCGTCACGATGGCGATCACGATGTACAACAACATCACGAAGATCACAGCGCCGTAGTAGGCCCGCGGGATGTTCCGCTGCGGCGACACGATGTCCGGCGCCGCGTTCGCGATCAACTCGAACCCCTCATAGGCCACGAAGATGACCATGGCGCCGGCGAACAGTTTCAGCGGGCTCTCCCATTGATCGAAGGCCAGTTGACCGACGTTGGGATCGGAGAACAGCCCGTACACCCCGATGCCGACGAAACCCAGCAGGATCACCAGCTTGATGATCACCGCGTACGATTCGATCCGGCCCACCACCGCGATGCTGTAGTAGTTGATCACCGTGGCCAGCACGATGATGGCGGTGGCGTAGATGTGGAAGTCGAACGACCGGTCGCCCGTGATCGACAGCAGGTTGGGCGCGTACGAACCGAACGCCGAGGCATAGAGGGACAGCATGATGATGTAGCTGACCCAGAGCAGGTTGTTGATGGCACCGCTGAAGACCGTGGTGCCGAAGCCCTGATCGATGAAGCGTACCGTGCCGCCACTGTCGGGATAGGCCAGCGACAACTTCACATAGCTGTAGGATGTGATCAGGGCGATGCAACCGGCGATCAGGAAGGCCACCGGCGTGCCGCCCTTCGCCAGCGAAACCGCGAGGCCCAGCACGGCGAAGATGCCGCCGCCCACCATCCCCCCGATCCCGATCGAGATCGCCTCCTTCAGGCCGATCCGGCCCTGTCCCGTGCGCTGTTCCTGGCGTGTCGCTGCCACTCGCCGAAGCTTTGACCCGCGAGCGACCGGTGACCGTCGCCCAGGGCATGGCGCCCAAGATAGCCGCGCCCAACCTGATCGCCGCCTCATCCGTGTCGATCGGTGGTCCATATCCGAGAACAACGCCATCCACGCATCATTCACGGTTCCTTCCTCCTACACGGTGTCCAGCGCAATTGCCCAACTTTGACGCATACGCCGCCACCATGCCTTCCAAACCCAAGGCCGCGCCGAAGAAGGCCGCAAGGCCCAGGCCCGCAAAGCTCCTCTCCGGCGGCAACCCGCAGGTGGCCAAAGCCGACGGACATGCGCCGGTGCAGGCCTATATCGCGGCGGTGCCGGGCTGGAAAAAGAACGTGTGTCGGCAGCTGGATGCGCTGATCGTCCGCACGGTGCCCGGCGTGCAGAAGGCCGTCAAATGGAACTCGCCGTTCTATGGCGTACCCGGCCAGGGCTGGTTCGCCTCGTTCCATGTTTTCACCAACTATGTCAAGCTCACCTTCTTCAAGGGAACTTCGCTCGATCCCGTACCGTCCGGTGGGGCTGCGCAGGAAGGGCGGTGGATCAACATCGGTCCGGATGGTTTCGATGAGAAACAGCTCACCCGATGGATCAAGCAGGCCGCGAAGATCCCCGGATGGATGGCTTGAACACGATCACGCGCGACGCATGAACCCCAAGGTCGACTGGTTCTTCAAGAAGCCCACGCCGTGGCAGGCCGCCTATGCGCTCCTGCGCGACATCGCCCTGGACAGCGGCCTCACCGAGGAGCTGAAGTGGGGGCATCCGTGCTACACCATGAAAGGGAAGAACGTCTTTCTGATCCACGGCTTCAAGGACTATTGCGCCCTGCTCTTCCACAAGGGCGCGCTCCTGAAGGACGACCACGGGATACTTGTGCAGCAGACGGCCAACGTGCAGAGCGCGCGGCAGGTACGGTTCACCGGCGTCCAGGAGATCCGGAAGCTCACGCCCGTGCTACGGTCCTACATCCAGGAGGCCATCGCCCTGGAGAAGGCCGGGATCAAGGTGGCTTTGAAGAAGACCTCCGAGTTCGTCATGCCCGAGGAGTTCGCGCGCAGGTTGAAGGAGTTCCCCGCGTTGAAGAAGGCCTTCCAGTCGCTCACCCCCGGACGGCAGCGCGGCTACCTCCTCCATTTCTCGTCCGCCAAACGTTCCGAGACCCGCGAGGCACGCATCGCGAAGAACATGGAGCGGATCATGGAGGGGAAGGGGTTGGATGACTGAACCATGGCTTCCCCGGTGCGTTCCGGTACCGCGGTCGATCCTCATCGAACAATGATACCTTGTCCACATGGGTGGCACACCCGGCACCGATGTACGCGCGCACCCGCGGGTGGACTTGCGGCATGTGCTGTCCGCGCTGACACCGGTGGACGACGAGGCGTGGAAAGCCTTCGCGCCCCTGCTCGAACCGGTGGGATGGAAGAAGGACGCGCACCTGGTGCGTCCGGGTGAGCGTGTGCGCCATGCCCATTTCCTCGAGGAGGGCATCGTGCGCGTGTACCACAGCCATGGCGGCACCGAGTACAATAAGACCTTCTTTGTGGCGGGCATGTTCCCCACGGCGCTTACCGCGCTGCTGACCAACACGCCCTGCCGGCTGGGCTTCCAGGCCCTCACACCCGCCCGCACCCTGCGCTTTCCGTTCGCCGCGTTCCAGGACCTGTTCGTGGAGCACCGCTGCCTGGAGACGATCATGCGGCGCGTGCTGGAGATCGAGTGGAGCAACAAGGAACGTCACGACATCCGGATGGTGACGGAGGATGCCACGGCGAACTACCTGACCTTCCGCAAAGAGCTACCGGGTCTGGAGGATCTGGTGCCGCAGTACCACATCGCCTCCTACCTGGGGGTGACGCCCGTGCAGCTGAGCCGCATCCGCGCGAAGCTGGTGGGACGCGGCTGAGGGCATTCCTTAACCCATGTAAATGACCGGCGCCTGGGTGCCCGGGACTTTTGTCCCCACAACACCCATGCACCATGAACACCCCGCATCTCCTCCCCTTCTCCCACTACGCCACGGCCTTCCTCGTCAGCCTGGCGGTGATGGTCTTCGTTGACATCATCCTCGGTCCGCGTGCCGAATACCTGAACGCCTACACGCTCCTGAAGCAGCTGGTCGGGCTGAGGTCCGGCATGCCCTCTACCATGGCCGTGAAGCAATACGGCCTTTTCGGCGCCATGCTGCTGATGGTCGCCATCAACGCGATCGCCGGAGCGCTCCTGCTGCATGTCGTCGCCTTGTTCCACCGCTTTCCCAACACCTGATCACCATGAAACACGTGCTCACCTCCCTTCTCCTTTCGCTGCCCGTCGCGCTGAGCGCGGAACAACACGGGTTGCCCGGTGGCACCTGGCAGGTCGGCATCGGGCTGGGCGAACTGCCCATGGACGGCAGCTTCAAGCCGAGCTTCACCTTCGGCTACCACTTCAACGAACACCTCTATGCCGGCGCGATCTATCAGCTGCGCGATGCCATTGAGCGCGGAGGCAGTTCGTTCAATGCGGACGCTGCGGGCCTGAGCGGCGCCGTGCGTACGCACGAGGATGTCGCCGAGCGCTTTCTGCTGCAGGTGCGCTACACGCCCGTGTTCCGGGGACCTTACCTGAGCGCGGGTCTGGTGTACAACGGGCAGGACTCGGAGACGATGCGCTTCGACGACCGGACCCGCACGATCGCCGGCGAGCCGGTCACAGGCTCCATCGTTGTCCGGCAAACGCGACCCGACGGCTGGGGCCTGGCGTTGGGTATCGGTTACCAGTACGATTTCCGGAACGGCTTGAGCGCCGGGTTCGAATGGACCCCGGCCTGGGGGCAACTGCCTGACCCGCATTACCGGTTCGGGGGAACGGCCGCATTGAGCGCCGAGGACCGGAACGAGTTGGAGCGCCGCATGGACGAGGGCTTCCGCTCCAGCGTGACCAACCTATACAAGGTCTTCCACCTCGGACTGGCCTATCGCTTCTGAACCATCAAAACGAACGACCATGAACACCCTTGACCTACGCACCACCGCCTGGCTAGTGCTGGCGCACGTGGCCTTGATGCTCACCGCCGGGCTCGTGCTGATCATCGCCTTCGACTTCCCGGACATCCTGCGCGCACCGATGGAGACCACCTTGGAGCTCTTCCACCGCAACCGCCAATGGACCGTGCCCGCGTACTACCTCTTCACCCTTACGGGCATCACCACCATGGGCGTGGTGCTGCTCCTCTACCGCAGCCTGGACTTCCAACAGAGCACCACGGCCTTCCTGGCCATGGTCTCGGGCGTGCTGTTCGGCCTGACATCCTCGCTCGGCTTTGTGCGGTGGCCCTTCCTCATGGACCACCTGGCCACACTCTCGGCCAACGCGGGTCCGGAAAGGCTGGAGGACATCCGCCTGGTGTATGAATCGTTCCACCTGTACGCCGGTGTCTCCGTGGGCGAGAACTTCGCCTTCTGGTTCGAGGCAGCGTGGACCTTCTTCTTCGCGACGGCCATGCTGCGCCGCCCCGGCCACTTCCCCAAGGTCTTTGCGCGCGTCGGACAAGTTATTGGCCTGGGCACGCTGGTGTACTCGCTGGAGCAGTTCGGCGGGGTGTTCAGCATGCTCGGTCCGGTGAACATGCTCGTGCATACCGCCCAGCTCGGCTGGCTCGTGGCACTGGCCTTCCTGCTGTTCAATACCGGAACCGCCCGGCAGGGCCGTCTGAGCCTTCCGCAAGCCGCGACCTCCGTCGGCCTGTTCCTCGTGCTCGCCATCGTCTCCTTCACCTAGAACATGACCACCATGCGACTCAACGACCGCATCATCGTGATCACCGGAGGCACCTCCGGCATCGGCCAATGCCTGGCCCGCACGCTCCGTAACAAGAACAACGAAGTGATCGTGCTCGGTCGCGCCGGCGAAAAGCTGGACCGGATGGCCGATGAAGGCTTCGCCACTGTGCCCTGCGACCTGGGCCAAGCCGGATCCATCGAGGACGCCGCGCACCAAGTCGCGCAGCGCTGGCCTCGTGTGGACGTGCTCTTCAACAACGCCGGCGTGCAGTACAACTACGACCTCACCAGCGAGGTGCTGCCGATCGGGCGCATCCACCGGGAGATCGACATCGACCTGTCCGGCCAGGTCCTGTTCACGCAATTGATGCTGCCGCTGCTTGCGCGATCCGATCGTGCAGTGCTCGTGAACACCACCAGTGGTCTGGGCGCGTATCCCAAAACGGACGGCCTGGTGTACAGCGCGGCGAAGGCCGGGATGCGCAGCTTCACCGTCGGGCTGCGCAACGCCCTGCGCGGCACGTCCATTCGCGTGCTGGAATTGATGCCGCCCGTCACCGACACCGGCATGACGGCCGCGCGCGATGAGCAGAAGATGGACCCGCAGGCCTTCGTGGAAATCGCCCTGCCTCAACTCGAACGGGAACGGAAGATCGCCACGACCCGACAATTGCGCCTGTTCCTGCTGATCGCGCGTGTGGCACCGGGCCTGGCCAGATGGATCCTGGAGGGGAAGCACTGAGATGCCTACTATCCGTTCGGACCAAGCCCGCTAACTTCCCCGGATGCGCGTCGCTCTAATTCCGGCCTTTTCCTTGCTGCTCCTCGCTGCCTGCAAGCCGATGGGTCCGATCGATCATCTCCCCACCGACAGGCCGCTGGTCACCCATTGGTCCAACATGCGCACGGTGGACGCCGGCGATGGCGAACTGGTGCACCAGATGCGGGGGCACGAGCATGGACTGGACGACCTCTCCCTGGTGATGACCGAGACGCGACCAGGCGGCGGGCCAGCGCTGCATTGGCATGTGAGCGACGAAACGCACATCGTGCAGAAAGGACGCGTCACTTACATCATCGCTGACAGCGTGTTCACGGTGGAAGGCCCCGTGGTGGTGAACGTGCCGGCACGGGTACCGCACACGTTCATCAATGCCGGGGACTCCCTCTTGGACCTGATCGCCGTTTTCTCGCGCGACGACTTCGGCGGTTACCATCCGCTTGGTCCGAACCCGTTGCTTCACGATCCGTAGGCGACCCGGGAATGCCGAATCGCGTAAGACTGCAACGCAAGAAAGGCTGGCGCATGCCGGAGAACGCCGTGAAGGTGGACCGCACCACGAAGTGGGGGAACCCCCTTATCATCGGCAAGCACGGGACGCGGGAGGAATGCATCGCCAAGTACCGCCGCATGATGATGAGCACTTCCTCCGCCGGCTTGACCGCGGACCAACGCGTCTACCGCGACCGTGTAATGAAAAGCGTGTATGAACTCCAAGGCAGGGACCTCGCCTGTTGGTGCAAGCCCGGCACACCATGCCACGCGGACGTTCTGCTGGAGCTGGCGAACCGTTGAGGGGTGGCTTGTCTCACCTGCGAGGATGGGTTAGATTTATTCGACCAACCCACCGGTCATGCGCCAATTCCTTCCGGTCGCGGTCGCCATGCCAATGCTCCTGGCCGCATGTTGCAATTGCGACCACGGGCATTCCGAGGCCGCGGGTCTGTTCGGTTGCTCATGCAACTGCGATGCCGGTTGGACGGGGGACCATTGCGAGCTTTGTACCGGTGTGGGCTTCGGCTGTGCCGGACCGCACGTGGCCTATGCCGACCCTGTGGCCTGCATCTGCCAGTGCGAGACCGGATGGACCGGCTACAACTGCGCCACCCCGTCGGGCAGGTACCTGGCCATGGACATCGACACCGGAAGTGCCGACATCCATTGGGCCACCACGGACCTGGAACTGACCTGGTCCGGCGATTCCCTATTGATCACGGCTGAGATCGCCCACCAGCCGCACGATGACTGGATCGATATCCTGATCTGCGATCCGGACCTGGGCACACATCCGGTGTACATCGGCGGTTGCAGCGATGTACTGCAGAAGCTCGGCAGCGACATACACCCCTTCGGCGACCGGTCCGGAGGGACCAATGCCATCACCATCACCAAGTACGTTCCCCCGGACACCGTGGAGGCGGAGTTCGCATTCGCGCTGGAGGACACCGTGACCCTCGCACCCCGTGAGCTCTTCAACGGGGAATTGCGCTTCCACCAGTGATCCTGAGATATCGCGTCCGACCGACGCTGGACCGATCCGGTAAGAGGCCGTATCATTAACGAATGGAACGCGCCCTGACCGACATCGCGCAACTCCGTTCGCTCTGCAACGGCGATACCGCACGGATGGAACGCTACATCCGGATGTTCCTTCAAGGGACACCGGCGCTTTTCGAGCAACTGCGCGCTGACCTGGACGGTGGCGACCTCGAAAGCCTGTCCCGCAATGCGCATGGGCTTAAGCCACAGGCCACCTACATGGGCGCCGCTCAGTTGAAGGAGGACTTGCAACGGCTGGAACAGGCCGCCCACGGGGGGGACTCCGTCGATTGCGCCTCCCTTTTGGAACGCTGTCGCGAACTGCACGCCGAAGTGATGCGGGAACTCGAAGGGGCTCTTGCGGACCTGTAAGGCGAACAGCCCCGTGAACGCGTTCCGCTCCTTCCCTCGCATCCGGTCAAGGTCGTTCGCCATGGTGATCCTGCTCCTGGTGTCGGTCCGATATCCGGTCCAGCTGGAAGCGCAGTCCCCCGAGGAAACCGGACGTTCCGGTGATCGCGTGGAACGCGTGCGCTGGTGGTGTGGACAGCTGGCGGGTAGGGCGAACGATCCGATGCTCCTTCTGCAGGACCCGGACCTACGCAGGGAGCTCGCGGACACGGCGAGGGATGCCACGCTCGCCTGGCTGCTGGCCGGTGCCGTGGAGCGATCGCAAGGCCGGCTGGACCGCGTGCGCATCCTCCTGGACCGTGCGGAACGGTCACTGGGTCCGAACGACGATGAACGCATCCGTGCATCGCTGCTCCTGGACCAGGCCGGCCTGCTGAGCGTGACCGGCGATCAGGCCACCGCCACCCGGAAGTACTATGCCGTGCTGCCGGTGCTCCAACGACAGGGGCCCGCATCCGACCTCTCCACGGCCTACATCGGCCTTGCATTCATCTTCCGTTACCAGCGCGAATTCGAGGACGCGCTGGACTACTACGCGAAAGCGGGTGCCCTGGCCGATTCGATCGGTGACACCTTCACCCGGATCGCCGCGCTGCGCGGAAGGGCGGGCATCCTGATGGAAGGCGATTCCATCCATGTGGCCGAACGGCTCTATCGCAAGGCCCTGGCCTTGTCGGACGCACCGCGGATGGACGCCGTGATCCATACGGAGCTCGCCAATGTGTCGATCGCCCGTCGGGAATATGCCAAGGCGCTGCCCGACTTTCTGGCCGCCCTCGAACAGTTCGAGTCCAGCCACAACCTGACATGGGCAAGCTACCTGTGTTCACGCATCGCCGATGCGCAGTTGCAGCTCGGGCACCTCACCGAAGCCCGCGCCTTCGGACTGAAAGGCCTGAAGATCGCCGACGCGCATGCGCTCCGCAAGGAACTGCTGGACAATCTGGACGTCCTGCCCAAGGCATGCGCCGCGCTCGGCCTCTGGGAAGAGGCCCTGCGCTATTCGAAAGCATACGCGACCACCGAGGACAGCCTTCGCAATGACGTGATATCGACGGAACTGGCGAGGCTTGAAGTGGAACAGCAGGAACAACGCGACAGTCTTGCGCGGGCCGAGCAGGAGGAAAGAGAGCAGCTTTTGTACGAGGCCGGAGTGGCCAAGGCGAGTGACGAACGTGACCTGCTGTTGATGCTCAGTGCCGGCGTGCTTGTGATCGTGGTCGGTCTCTGGCAGCGCCTCCGCCGCATGCGGCGCACGCGTCTCGAAGTGGCGCAGGGCAACACCGCCATCCGACGTGAAAAGCTGCGTGCGGAACGTTCCGAGCGCGTGAAGGACCAATTCCTCGCGAACATGAGCCACGAGATCCGTACGCCGATGAACGCCATCATGGGCATGACCGCCACCTTGAAGCGGACCGCGCATCTGCCGGAGCAGGAACGCTACCTCAATGCAATCGCCCAGAGCTCCGACAACCTGCTCGTGATCTTGAACGACATCCTTGACCTGGGTCGCCTGGAAGAGGGCGACATCGTGCTCGAAGCGGTCCCGTTCGATGTGCGCAAGGTGGTGGATGATGTCCTGGACATCCTTCGTTTCAGGGCCGAGGAGAAGCACTTGTACCTGCGCGGACATGTGGACGACGACGTTCCTCCGTTGGTGATCGGCGACCCCGCCCGACTGAACCAGGTGCTGTTGAACCTGGTGGGCAACGGGATCAAGTTCACGGAAAGGGGCGGCGTGGAGGTGCGGGTATCCGTGGAACGGGTGGACAAGGGCAGCGCCCATCTCCACTATCGGATAGCCGACACGGGCATCGGCATCGCGCCCGAACGACAGGAGCAGATCTTCGAGGAATTCACCCAGGCCTACAGTGACACGACCCGCAAGTACGGCGGCACCGGCCTGGGGCTCACGATCACCAAACGCCTGGTGGAACTCCAGAACGGCACCGTGTCGGTGGAAAGCGCACGCGATCGGGGCAGCACCTTCCATCTGGACATCCCGTATCCGGTTGCAACGCCCGATGCCGTGATCCGGGATATCGGACCCATCCACGGCCCGGTGCGCCTTGAGGGTCTGCGCATCCTGCTGGCGGAGGACAATGCGTTCAATGTGATGGTGGCGCGGGACGAACTGGAGGACATGTTCCCCGGTGTGCGGATCGAAGTGGTCGGGAACGGCCGCCTTGCAGTGGAGCGGGTGGAGCAGGCCGATCACGACCTGGTGCTGATGGACATCCAGATGCCGGAGATGAACGGGTTCCAGGCCACGGCGGCGATCCGCGCGTTGGGCGGTTCGAAGGGGCGCATACCGATCCTGGCAATGACGGCGAACGTGCTGGAGAGCGAAGTGGAGCGCAGCGTGCAGGCCGGAATGGACGGCTTCGTGCCCAAGCCCTTCCGGCGGTCAGAGCTCCTTGAGAAGATCACCCAGGCTTTGGCGGGCAGGCGATGATGAGCATGGCGCGATACCGGTCCATCCACAAGGCGTTCGCCACCTGCATCGTGCTTGCAGCGCAACCAAAGCTCGATGCCCAGGACCTCCGTACGGTGTTCACGCAGGACACCACCTTGGTAGGGGCCATGCTCCAACACGCCGATCAAAGTGTCGCGCTCTGGCAATTGGATTCCGTGAGCCACTACGCCGGCCTCGGCCTCGCGCGAGTGCGATCGCTCATGATGAACGATGCATTGATGTCCGATCCGGTCAGGCGGCGCCACCTGCTCGAGCTCAAGGCCCGCTGCCTCGACCGTCTGGGCCAGGCCAACCGGAACATCGACGACCTCTCCGAACTGGCCGAAGCGCTGGGGATCTTCCAAGATCTCGGCGACCTGACGGGCCAGGCACGCGTGCACTACCACTATGCCGAGCGGCTGGGGGTCCTGGGCGACCCGCTCAAGGCCATCGATCACAAGCGCACCGCCATCGCCTTGATGGAACAGAGCGGTGATACGGCACAGGCCGCGCATTGGCTGAACAGCCTGGGGGTGAGCTACCGGGTGATGGGGCATCCCGAAACGGCCTTGGAATATCACCTGCGCGTGCTTCCCGCACTGCAGGCCGCGGGGGATTCCGAGGAGATCGCCTTCACCCATATCCTGATCGGCGCCGTGCACCGGTCCACAAGGCAGTGGGACGGAGCGCTCCACTACTTCCATATCGCGCGGCGCAAGTACCTGCAGCTCCGGGATACGCTCGGCACTTCCATGGCATACAACGACCTCGGCACAGCATGGTTCGGCGCGGGTAACATGGATTCCGCCATGTTCTGGCATCGCAAGGCGGCCGAACTGCGGTCGCACACGGATTACTTCCACGGGATCGCGTACTCCCACGACTACATGGCGCAGATCCATCAAAGGGAGAAGCGCTACGATGAAGCGATCCGCGAGTACCGCATAGCGGCCAAATACTTCCAGCGTGTCCCCACCTACTCCCAGGTGGCGGGGGTCTATGGCGACATCGCCCGCATCCACAAGGAGCGCGGCGAAGCCGATTCGGCACTTGCCACCATCACACATGCGCTGAACATCCTTCAGCGGTTCAGCGAGGCCATGCTGGCCGCTCCTTTGTACGACCTGGCCGGTGACATCCACGACTTCCGCGGCGAGTATGCGGAGGCCCGGAAGGCCTATGAACGTGGTCTGGGGATCGCTCAGGAAAGCAGCAACCTGGACATGCAGGTGCGCATCGCGAAGCATTTGTCCGAACTGCATGAGGCCCATGGCGACCTCCACCAAGCCTACCTGGAATACCGGACCTATCTGGTCGCCCGCGACTCGCTACAGGGCCGTTCTGGGAAGTCCGAGGTGATGCGCATGATGCTGCAGCATAACGCCGATCAGGCCGAGCAGGAGAAGGAACGGCGTGACACGGCCCGTCGGCTCGAACAGCAGGCCGAACTGCGGTCCCGCGAACGCCACCAGCGCCTTTACCTGTCCGGGGGCGGTGTGCTTGTGGTGCTGGCCATCGGACTGGTAGGACGGATCCGCTTCTCCGCACACAGCAGGCGGAAGCTCGAGGAACAGCGTAGGGACCTCGAACACGCGAAACACCGGGCGGAACAGAGCGAACGCTTCAAGGAGCGGTTCCTGGCGAACATGAGCCACGAGATCCGTACGCCGATGAACGCCATCATGGGCATGACCGCGATCATGCGGCGCGGCCCCCAGCTGCCGCATCAAAGGACCTATCTCGACGCGGTCGCCCAGAACGCGGAGGACCTGCTCCACATCATCAACGACATCCTTGACCTGAGCAAGTTGGACGCGGACCGGCTCGAACTCGAGACGACCCCAATGGACCCGGGCCAGGTGGTCGGGACCATAGCACAGGAACTGGGTCCGAAGGCGCGCGACAAAGGGCTCGACCTGCGCACCGACCTTGCACCGGACCTGCCCCGCACCGTCATCGGCGATCCCACACGCCTGCGCCAGATGCTGATGAACATCGCCGAGAACGCGGTGAAATACACGACGGAAGGCCACGTGACGATCGCGGCCGCTCCCGGCCCGGGAACGGCCTCCGACGCCACCATCGTGTTCACCGTGAGCGACACCGGACCGGGCATCCCTCCGGAACGTATGGATACCATCTTCGAGGAGTTCAACAAGGCCTATGCGTATAGCGAGGGGCACGGGCGATACGGGGGCACGGGGCTCGGCCTCGCCATCAGCGAACGGCTGGCCGCACTCCACGGCGGCACATTGGGGGTGGAAAGCACGGTCGGAAAGGGCAGTACGTTCACCGCCACGATCCCGCTTTCCCCAGCGGTCGTTGCCCATGTACCCGCGCCGGAGGTCCCAGGTCCGGAACTGCGCGACCTGCACATCCTCGTTGCGGATGACAACGAGTTCAACATCATGGTGGCCACGGATGAACTGACCGACGCCATCCCCGGTGTGCGTGTGGATGTGGCCCGGAACGGAAAGGAGGCCGTGGAGCGGGCGTTGCGAACGGCTTACGACGTGATCCTGATGGACGTGCAGATGCCCGAGATGAACGGGTACGACGCTACCCGCGCCATCCGCGAGGCACAGTCCCATGATGCCGGGATGCGACGGACCCCCATTCTCGCGATGACGGCGAACGCGCTGGGCTCGGAGATCACCCGCTGTCGCGAGGCCGGCATGAACGGTTTCGTGCCCAAACCCTTCCGTCGGGAGGACCTGTTGGCCGAACTTCGATCCCTGCTGGACCCCTCCGCTCGCGCATGAGGACCCCCGCAGCCATAGCGTTCGTCGGTGTCACACTGGCGGTGCGGTCCCAGATGGACACGCTGGTGCTTCCATTCGATCCGATCACCATCCAGGACGGGCTTTCCCAGGGGATGGTGAACTGCATCGAACAGGACCGGTTCGGCTTCATGTGGTTCGCCACCAAGGATGGGCTGAACCGCTATGACGGGCATCACTTCCGCGTATACCGACACGATGTGGCCGACACCACCAGCGTGGCCGAGAACTACATCACCGTGGTGCATGAAGGTCCGAACGGTCACCTCTGGGTGGGGACCGCCTCGCGCGGTCTGGATGTGATGGACCGACGCACCGAACGTGTTCGGCACCTGCGATTGGAGGCCGGTGACAAGGGAGGCTATGTCATGAACGTTGCGCATGACGACCATGGCAACATCTGGGCCGCCACATCGAGCGGTCTCTTTCGGATCCGTGAGCGACCCGACGGAAAGGGCTTTGAAAAGGAGCATTTCTTCGACGACCAGAACCGCATCGCCGTGGACCGCGGCGGTCGTGTCTGGGGTTACCTGAAGAGCAGGTATCCCTTCGTGATCACGACCGGAGCTGACGGGAGCGTGGTACGCATCGACACGCTGGACATGCGCCATGCGGGCAGGCGCTGGTGTGAGGACCTGAACACGAACGTCAATGGCATGTTCGTGCAGGACCCCGCCAATGGCCGGATGTTCGGCGTATTTCCATACTTCATCGCCGAATACGACACCCTTTCCCTACAGGCGAGGGTCGTGTACGAGGTGGACTATCCGCTCGGCAGACGGCTGGAGACGGACCAGCTGCATGTCGATGCCGATCATTGCATCTGGATCGGCGCCACGATGCTATGGCGCTTCGATACGGAACGCCTCCGCATGGACCGCATACTTGCGAAGGACCCCAGGCTGACCGAAGTGATCGACAACACCGCCTGCACCTACAGGGACAGCAACGGACTGCTCTGGGTGAGCACCCTGGGCTATGGCCTGCTCACCTATGACGCCCGGATCGAACGGTTCCATCCGGTGCTCGATGGCAGCGTGTACTGGATGCAGCGGACCAACGATGACGGTCTCATCTGCCAGCGGATGGGCAAGTTCCTGCGTGTTTTCGATCGTACGTCAGGCAGCTACTCCACCGACATCGATGATTCCGATGCAAAGATCCAACGGCATTTTGGCGGCTACGTGCGGGAGACCCTCTCCGCCGTTCAGGACGAGGATGGCGGCTATTGGATGTGCAAGGGGGCCCTCGTCCACTACGATGCCCGGCAGGGCGAACTGCGGACATACCCGATCATGGACAATGCCGGCCGGCCCATCCATCAGGTGAGACCCATCTTTCCGCTCCTTCTGTCAGGGCGTTCGCTCTGGTTCGGATGTGACACACATCTCTACCGGTTCGACAAGGTCACGGAGCGGTTCAAAAGCTGGCGCTACCCGGTGCCGCCGGTCCACATGCCTTATCATTTCGCCCAGTCCATCCATCTCGATGCGGACGGGACGGTCTGGGTGGGAACCATGCTCGGGCTCCTGCACCTCGACCCCACCGACGGATCCTGGCAGCAATACCACCACGATCCGGACGACCCCACGTCCCTGAGCTTCGACATCATTTTTTCGCTGCTCGCCGATCCCGGGGAACCGGAACGCTATCTGTGGATCGGCACAAATGGAGGCGGCCTGGACCGGTTCGACAAGCGCACGGGGTCGTTCGTCCGCTATGGCGAACAGGACGGGCTGCCCAACAACGTGGTCTACGGCATTCTGAGCGACCGGAGCGGCGATCTGTGGATGAGCACCAACAAAGGTCTCTCGCGATTCACACCATCCACGGGCGTGTTCCGGAACTTCACGGCGGCCGACGGTCTTCAGAGCGATGAGTTCAACCGCAATGCCTTCTGCAAACTGAGCGACGGCACGCTCTTTTTCGGTGGTGTGAACGGACACAACCATTTCCACCCCGAGGAACTGCGCGACGATTCGAGCGATGCGGTCGTGCGCATCATCGACATCAAACTGTTGAACCGTTCGTTGCAGCTTGGAAAGGAGGGATCCCCGCTGACGGAGCCACCCTTCATGATGAAGGAGTTGGAGATCCGTCCGGGGGAGAACATGATCACACTCGAATTCGCCAGCATGGAGTACGCCGCCACGGACGAACACGAGTTCAAATACCAGCTGTTGGGATTCGATGCCGAACCCATACTGGCGGGCCGGAACAACAATGCGGTATACACCAACCTGGACCCGGGCGATTACACCTTCCAAGTGCGGGGCCGGAACCGGGACGGGGTCTGGAGCCTTACACCCGCCTCGATCCGGCTCACCGTACTGCCGCCATGGTACCGCACATGGTGGGCCTACACGCTCTACACTGTGCTCCTTGCCGGGGCGGTCCTGGCCTATGTCGGCTGGCAGGGGTGGCAGCGCCGACGTTTGGAGCGGACGGTCGAGCTCAGGACCCGGGAACTGAGCCGGGAGAAGCGACGCAGCGAGGAGTTGCTGCGCAACATCCTGCCCGGCGAAGTGGCCGAGGAGCTCCGATCCGTGGGGCGCACGGAGGCCAAGCAGTACGAGAAGGTGAGCGTCCTTTTCAGCGACTTCCAGGGGTTCACCGGCATCAGTGAGCGGTTGTCCCCGGGCGAACTCGTGGATGAGCTCAACGTTTGTTTCAAGGCCTTCGACCGCATCATGGAGAAGCACGGAGTGGAGAAGATCAAGACCATCGGCGATGCATACATGGCGGCGGGTGGCGTGCCCGACCCGGCCCAGGGCAGCCCGCTGGACGTCGTGCAGGCCGCCCTGGACATGCAGGAGATCATGCACGAACGCAAGGCGGAACGGGAAGCACAGGGCCGGCCGTGCTTCGAGATGCGGGTGGGTATCCACACCGGGCCCGTTGTGGCGGGGATCGTCGGGCTGAAGAAATTCCAGTACGACATGTGGGGAGACACGGTGAACATCGCCAGCCGCATCGAGAGCAGCGGCGAGGTGGGCCGCGTGAACATCAGCGCCTCCACCTTCGCTTCGATCGCCGATCAGGACGATCTTCTCTTCGAACCGCGTGGCCGCGTTCAAGTGAAGGGCAAGGGAGAGCTCGAGATGTACTTTGTCAGCCGCAGGCATTCGGACACCTCCACAATGGACCATGAACGATCGCAGCGTTTCCTGGCGGTCGGCTCGTCGGGGATGGGTGATGCGGCCGGCGTCGACCTGCGCGGTTCGCGGATCCTCCTGGTGGAGGACAACGACTTCAACATCATGGTCGCACAGGACGAACTGCAGGCCTCCATCGCCGACGTGCGCGTGGACGTGGCGAAGAACGGTCTCGAAGCGTTGCGGAAGGTGAAGGCGGTTTCCTACGATCTGGTGCTGATGGACGTGCAGATGCCGGAAATGAACGGCTACGACGCGACCCGCGCGATCCGGGCGCTCGGCGGTGCGCATACGCGATTGCCCATCATCGCGATGACGGCGAACGTGATGAAGGCCGAGGTGCAGCGCTGCATCGATGCGGGCATGAACGGATTCATTCCGAAACCCTTCGAGCGGGACGAACTCCTGGCCACACTGCACAGCGTGATGGCGGGAAGCGGTGGTGCGGCCTGATAAACCTCGAAGACCCATATCCGGGACCTCGGAAAGGCACAGGCCCAGCCGCAACCTACAGTGGACGGCAACCGGCCGTGCATCTAACTTGCGAACCCATGGAACAGCTTCCGTTGGACCAGGACCTGGACGTTGCCGACCAGGAAAGAGGACTACGCGAGGCGTTCCTGCACTTCTGGCAGCTGTACTCCGAGAGGAAGCAGGGGGTCCATACCATCGAGGACATCATCCCCCTGTTCGCGCCGAACGTGACCGCGATCGGAACGGGTGAACATGAGATCGGGGACTCGCACAGCGAGGTGATCCGTAACTTCCGGGATGACTTCAAGGAGTTCAAGGGGTCCTTCGCCCTGGACTTCTTCGGGGTCCGTGCCAAGGTGCTTTCGCCCTCCTCCGGTCTCGTGGAGGCGCAATGCAACTTCGAAGTGGAGGTGGAACCGGGCAAGGTGCTCAATTTCTACACCCGCTTCAGCACGGTGTTCGTATTGCAGCATGGTCGGTGGCTGATGGTGCACAACCACCTGTCCATGCCATCGCATGAACAGGAGGAAGGCCAGGCGTTCCCCATCGATGCGTTGAAGGCGAAGAACGAACGACTGGAAAAGGAGGTGGCCCTGCGTACCAAGGAGGTCCAGGAAAAGTCGGAGCTGCTGAAACTGGAGATGGAGAAGACGGAAACGCTCCTTTACAACATCCTTCCGGAGGAGGTGGCCGAGGAACTGCGTTCTACCGGTCGCACCGAGGCCAAGCACTTCGATCGGGTGAGCATCCTGTTCAGCGACTTCAAGGGGTTCACCGATATCAGCGAGCGCCTGTCACCCGGTGAGCTGGTGGATGAGCTGAACATCTGCTTCAAGGCCTTCGATCGGATCATGGAGAAGCACGGGGTGGAGAAGATCAAGACCATCGGCGATGCCTACATGGCCGCCGGCAACGTGCCCGACCCCGGTCAGGGAGATCCCCTCGATGTGGTGATGGCCGCACTGGAGATGCAGGAGATCATGCACGAGCGCAGGGCCGAGCGCGAAGCACAGGGTCACCCCTTCTTCGAGATGCGTCTGGGCATCCATACCGGCCCCGTGGTCGCAGGGATCGTGGGGTTGAAGAAGTTCCAATACGACATCTGGGGCGACACCGTGAACATCGCCAGCCGCATGGAAAGCAGCGGCGAGGTCGGCAAGGTGAACATCAGTGCCTCCACGCATGCCCTGATCGCCGGCCACCCCGACCTCGTGTTCGAGCCGCGCGGTCATCTGGAGGTCAAGGGCAAGGGCGCCATGGAAATGTATTTCGTGCGCCGGCGCGACCCGGTCCCCTCCTCCAACGCGCCGGGACATTCAGGTCATATCGACATGGACCCATCGGTGGATGGCGTTCTCGCCACCATCGACCTTCGAGGAACACGGATCCTGCTCGTCGAGGACAACGATTTCAACAGCATGGTGGCACAGGACGAGCTCCAGGCCGCCATAGCCGATGTGGATATCGAGCTGGCACGGAACGGTGTCGAGGCGTTGCGGATGGTGCGGGACCATGCCTACGACCTCGTACTGATGGACGTGCAGATGCCCGAGATGAACGGCTACGACGCGACACGTGCGATCCGCGCCCTTGGCGGGCGATACACGGACCTGCCGATCATCGCTCTGACGGCGAACGCGATGAAGGCGGAGATGCAACGCTGTATCGATGCGGGCATGAACGGAACCGTTCCGAAACCCTTCGAACGGGAGGAACTCCTCGGTGTGCTCCGTAAAGCGCTCACCGGCCGCGGAAGGTCATCCTGAACGAACAGAAAGGGGCGCTCCGATCGGCGCGAGGGACCGGCCCACACCCGGGTTGGTCGAAAGTCCTATTATTGGTCCGCCTATCCATCGGCCTGTCACGAAATGTCCGAAAACAGGCGATCCCGATCTCAAGATGATCGCCACCCAAAGGAATGGGGTACCGCAGCGCATACGAACTCGATGACGAAAGATCGACCTCCAGCTGCGGTCGACATCATTTCCTGACCATCTTGCTGACCGGCATCCTGTTCCTTCCTGGCATCGCCGAAGGCCAGGTGCAGGTCTCCGGTGTCGTCTCCGATGCAGCGACCGGAGAGCACCTGCCCGGTGTGACGGTCCTCCTGGAACAGGAACCCACGACCGGCATCCTCGGTGTCGCCTCGGACGTGGACGGTCGGTTCCTCCTGGAGATCCCGGGTACCGGCGGCGACCTGCGATTCAGCTTCATCGGCTACAAGGACCAGGTCGTGCATGTGTCCGACAGCAACGCGACCGATCTGAACGTCCGCCTCGCGGCCGATGTCGCGCGATTGGATGAAGTGGTCGTGACCGGCATCGCCACGAACGTGAAACGTCGGAACCTGGCGAACGCGGTGGCCACGCTCTCCTCACAGGACCTTGTAGGCACCACCTCGCCACAGACCTTTGACGGCGCCCTGAGCGGCAAGGTGATCGGCGCGACCATCACCAGCAGTTCCGGTGCCCCCGGCGGGGGCATCGCCGTGAAGCTGCGCGGAGTGACGACCTTCTATGGCAGCTCGCAACCACTGTATGTGGTGGATGGTGTGTTCATGGACAACAGTTCCATCGTGCCGGGGTTGAACGCAGTGACCGACGCCCAGGCCGGCGGCAATCCCGTTCAGGACAACATGAGCAACCGGATCGCCGACCTGGACCCGGCCGACATCGAGAGCGTGGAGGTCTTGAAGGGGGCCACGGCCGCCGCCATCTATGGTTCACGCGCCGCGGCCGGCGTGGTGGTCATCACCACCAAGAAGGGACTTGGCACCGGCGGGACGCAGCTGAACGTAGCCCAGGATATCGGCATGGCACGGGCACAGCACCTGCTGGGCGTACGCGATTGGGATGCACGGAAGGTCGAGGACATCTATGGCCCTTCCGCCGTGTCCCTGTTCAACGATGCACAGGCGGCGGGAGCGATCTACGACTATGAGAACGAGGTCTACGGCGAGACCGGGCTCCTCCTCGGGACCCGGGTGAGCGCGCGCGGGGGCAATGCGCGGACCCAATTCTATCTGGCAGGCGGCTATCTGAACGAGGACGGCATCGTGAAGCACACTGGTTACAAGCGCTACGACCTCCGGGCCAATGTGCGGCATCAGGTGAACGATCGCATCGCCCTCGGATTCACCTCCTATTTCGTCAATTCCGATGCCGACCGCGGGCTGACGAACAACGACAATACGGGGACCACCTACGGCATATCGCTGGCCTTCACGCCCGGCTTCGTGGAACTGCACCCTGATGCGGGCGGCAATTATCCGGACAATCCCTTCGCCTCCAGCAACGTGCTGCAGACCCGCGATCTGGTGCGGAACAATGAATCGACGTACCGCACGATAAACGGCCTGGACCTGAAGGCACTGCTGCAACGCAACGGTCGCTCAGTGACCCGCTTGGTGGGCCGAGGCGGTTTCGATTTCTACAGCATCCACACGATCGGCTATTTCCCGAACTCTCTTCAATTCGAGTCCGACGGCGCCGGTACCAATGGTGCGTCGATCCAGGGCAGAGCGGACAATCTGGACCTGAACATGTACGGCGCCCTGGTGAACGAGTTCACCTTCGGCCGGGCCGGCAGCCTCACCTCCTCCCTGGGCGCGACCTACGAATCGGGCCGGCTCGATCATGTGCTGGTGACCGCCACGCAACTGATCGGAACGCAGACCAACCTGGACCAGGCCAGTGCCACATCGGTGACGCAGGAACGCGAGGCTTTCCGGAACAATGGCTTCCTTGTTCAGGAGGAACTGGACCTGAACGGTCGCTACCTGATCAATGCCGGTCTGCGATTGGACCGCTCGACCCTGGCCGGCGACATCACGAAGTACTTCGCATATCCCAAGGCTTCCGTCGCTTGGAACATCGCCCGCATGCCCTTCTGGACCCTCCCGGCGATCGAAAGCTGCAAACTCCGCGTGGCATACGGGCAATCGGGCAACCTCCCACCCTACTACGCGAAGTACACGCTCTTCTCCTCCTCGAATACCGGGGGACAGCCTGGATCGCTCATCGACGTCACCCGCGGGAACACGGACATCGTCCCCGAGCGTCAGACCGAGCTCGAAGGTGGTCTGGACCTGTCATACAAGGGCCGTCTGACGGCGGAGCTTACCTACTACAACAAGGTGTGTTACGACCTGTTGCTTCTGGCCACGGTACCGCCCTCCAGCGGTTACACCTTCGAATATGTGAACGGTGGTGAACTGGCGAACCGTGGGATCGAGATCGGGGTGGGCGCGATACCGGTGAGCGGGGCGCACATCCGATGGCAAACGCGGGTGGCCTGGTGGAAGAACACCTCCGAAGTGCGTCAGCTCAGCACGCCGGCCTTCACGCCGAACGGCTCTTTCGGCAACTCGCTCGGCACCTTTTACATCGAGGAAGGGCGCTCCGCCACACAGATCGTCGGGGTGACCGGCAACGTAATGGCGGACGGTACGCCCGAGATCGGCGTTTTGGGTGATGCGGCACCGGACTTCCAGATGAGCTTCTGGAACGAACTGACGATCGGTCGCAACCTCTCGCTGCGTTTCTTCATCCATTGGAAACAGGGCGGCGACAACATCAACCTGACCGAGTTCCTGACCGACCTGGGTGGCACATCATCCGATTTCGACGAGGACGCCGATGGCAACGGCTTGCCGGACGGGGTCGATCGCCTGAACGATCCGAGCGCCCAGCATTTCGTTCAGGACGCGAGTTATGTGCGCATCCGCGAGATCGGCCTCTACTACACGCTGCCGGACAAGACCCATGGCGGGATCCTCAAGGGGGCCCGGATCGGGGTGTCGCTGAACAACTACTTCACCTTCACCAAGTACCGCGGCTATGATCCGGAAGTATCCAACTTCGGCATCAACGGGATCAATACCGGCGTGGACGTCGCCCCCTACCCCTCCGCGAAACGGGCGTTCCTGCATATCTCCGTCGACCTATGAAACGGACCGTTCCCTCGATCCGGAATACTGTTCCGGCTTCGCTCATCGCGCGCTCGAAACCGCTCCTGGCCATTGTCCTGTTGTTCGTCAGCGGATGCAGGAAGTTCGATGACACCAACCTGAACAGCCCCTCGCTGAACGGTCTGCTGGAGAACGCGACCGTTGCCGAGTTGAACAATCTGGTCACCGGCACGGAGGCCCAGTTGCGGGCGGACATGGCGTTCTTCATCGACGCGGTGGGTATCGTCGGCCGTGAACACTATCGGTTCTCCAATTCGGACCCGCGCTACGTGACGGACCTGTTGGGAGCGGGCAGCACCGTGCTCGACCCCAACGCGTTCTACATCACCAACCCCTGGGGAGCACGCTACCGCTGCATCCGCAACGCGAACATCCTGATCGCATCCGCGGACAATTCCTCCTTTGTGACCGGGCCACAGCGACAGGGCTACCACGCGTTCGCAAAGACCATCACTGCCTATCAGTTGCTGCTGGCCCTGGACCTGACCTATGACAACGGGATCCGCATCGGCGTGTCCGACCCCGATCATTTGGGGCCGATCGTATCGCGACCGGAAGCCCTGACCGCCATCATGGACCTGTTGAACACCGCGAAGGCCGATCTGGACGACCCCGATACGGAATTCGCCTTCGCGCTCTCACCGGGGTTCACAGGCGTGGACGACCCGACCGGATTTCTGCGTTTCAACCGGGCCCTGGCGGCCCGTGTGGCCATTTACCAGGAACATTGGAGCGAGGCGCGCGACCTGCTGGACGAGTCCTTCCTGGACATGAACGGCGATCTCCGAACGGGGGCATACATGGTCTATTCCGCCCTGACGAGCGATCAGTTGAACGACCTGTACCTCCCAACGAACGCCTCCGGGGAAGTGCGTCTGGCACATCCCTCCTTTGCGGAAGACATCGAAGCGGGCGATGATCGGATCGACAAGACGCCCCTGCGCAACGACACCCTGACACAGGCCGACCTGACCTCCGACCGTGATGTGGCCGTGTACACATCCAACACAGACCCCGTTCCGATCATCACCAACGAAGAACTGGTGCTGATCCATGCCGAGGCCGATATCCATTTGATGAACATCGGGGATGCCGTGTCGGCGATCGATGTGATCCGCACCGCCCATGGCCTGGCTGCCTATTCCGGCGGGACCTCGGAACAGGAATTGATCGAAGAACTGCTCGTGCAGCGCCGTTATTCGCTGTTCTTCGAAGGGCACCGCTGGGTGGACCTGCGCCGCTACGATCGTTTGGGCGACCTGCCGATCGATCGTCCGGACGATGACATCTGGGCGCAATTCCCGATCCCCTTCGCAGAATAGCTCCACGCCATGCAGGGACCGACCGGCCCCCTTACGGTCATTGGTCCAGCACCTTCACTGTGAATATGCTGCTCTCGTAGTCGTTGTTGTGGTAGACCGGTGTGGCCGTGGTGCTGTACTGCACGGCGACCGTATGCGTGCCGGCGGGTACGGTGAACACACCCGAGGCACCCACTGAAATGGTGGTGCCACCGGCCTGGTAGGAATTGCTGCCCACGATCGGGTTGCCGTCCAGCGCGAGCCGCGCGTGGAACGGTGCGGAACTGCCCATGTCCGTGCAGATATTGTAGGTCATGAGCACCTCCCGCGATCCAGGAAAGAAGAAGAAGACCTGCATTACGAAGTCGCTCTGCCAGGTCCCGGTGTTCAGTGGCGCCAACGAGCCGGGAATGCCGAAAGAGGCGGTAAAGCCAGGTTCCCGCCAGTATGCATTGCCGCTGGCGTCGGAGCACAGGAACCGCCCTTCCGCTTCGTTACCGTCCTGATACTTGAACCGGCCCACGACGTGCAGCGTGGTGTCCGGATCACTGGTGCCCACGCCCAGGAAATACGTTGTGTCCACCAATACCTGTTTCGGAGATGCACGCACGACCACGGCACTGTCAAGCAGGGTGGTCGCCTGCCGGGCGGTCTGCGCGAACGGGACCGCGCGCAGCACCTCATCACCGATCGGCTGGTAGTTGGTGCCACCGGTCATGTCGGCGGCCACGAGCAGATGGAACGCATGGCTGGGATGGTCCCAGTAGAGGCTGTTCAATGCCGGCCAGCCGGTGTGGTCGCCCAGGCCGATCTCCGCATGGAACAGACCTTGGGAATTGGTGGTCACCTGCTGGGTCTCGGTGTAAACGATCCCAGGACCGGCGGTGATGGAGAACTGCAATCCGATGTTCTGGGCTGGCAATGGTCCGCCGCTCGCATCGCGCGCCACGGCCTGATAGCTGAGGGCTTGGTACACACCGTCCGTCTGGGCGGAAAGCAGCACGCTCGCTCCGAAGGCGAGCACAGTGACAAGGGGTCGTGACATGGCTCGTGCGGGTGCGATCGGATGCACCCATGTGAATATCGGGATCTGACCGGATCGTGAACATGCGCCCCACAAACGCGACGGACCACTGTCCGCCGATCGGACCTTTTTCCGGACATCACAATGCGCGATCACCGAACTTCATCCCATGGACCGTCCTCTCCTCTTCGATCAGCTCGCCCGGCACGCGATGGTGTTCCACGCCCTGCTGCATGACCTTTCCGTGGATGAACACCGATGGAGATCGGCACCGGAGAAGTGGTGTGCCCTGGAGATCATCAGCCACCTGTACGATGAGGAGCGTGAGGACTTCCGTGCGCGGCTGCAGCATGTGCTCGAAACGCCGGACCAGCCCATGCCGAAGATCGATCCCGTGGCCTGGGTGGCGGAAAGGAAGTACATGGAGCAGGACTTCGGCACTGTGCTGGAGAACTTCCTGCGGGAGCGTCACCGTTCATTGGAATGGCTGCATACTCGGAACGACGCACCGTGGGAGAACTTCCACCAGCACCCCACGGTGGGCCCGGTGAGTTGTGAACTGCTGCTGACCAACTGGGTGGCGCACGACCTCCACCACATCCGCCAACTGAACAACCTGCGCTACGCGTATCTAAATGCCCATACCACCGTGCCGCTGGACTATGCAGGCACGTGGTGACCGACCCTGCCCCCCATGAACAACACCAACCACCGCCGATGGATGATCGTACTGATCATCGTGATCGCTCTCTGTTGTGCGACATCCGCGATCTACGGCCTGCGCGCTGGCCATGTGGCCCGCGCGATCGGCACGGCCAGCGCGGGCCTGGTCTTCGCCATCCTGATCGGGTCGCGACTGCAGAAACAGAACAAGGACCCGCGATGAGCTACACCGACTACGACACGATCGGCACCGGCTATGACACCACGCGCAAGGCCGACCCCTACCTCGCCGAGCGGCTTGCCGCGCTGCTGGCCCTTGCACCAGGAGCACAGGTGTTGGACGTGGGCTGTGGCACAGGCAACTATACGACGGCCCTGGAGCAGCGTGGATCGCGCATGACCGGGCTCGACCCTTCGGAACGGATGCTGGAGGAAGCACGCGGGAAGTCAAGTACGATCACCTGGGTGAACGGTCGCTCGGAGGACCTCCCCTTTCCCAACGCCGTATTCGATGGGGCCATCGCCACCCTGACCACACACCACTGGGATGACCTGACCATGGGCTTCCGCCAGATGCATCGCGTTCTTAGGAAGGGCGCACCGCTGGTGATCCTCACCTCCACGCCCGAACAAATGCGGGGCTACTGGCTGTGCCACTACTTCCCAGGCATCCTGGAGCGTTCATGCGCCGTCATGCCGACGGCCGAGGCCACGCTCGCGGCGCTGGAAACGGCCGGCTTTCACGATATCGAACTGGAGCCCTACGACGTTCGGTCCGACCTGCAGGACCTTTTCCTCTATTCCGCCAAGGAAGATCCGACACGCTATCTGGACGAGGGATTCCGCGGAGGCATATCCACGTTCGCGGCGCTTACCGGGAAAGTGGAGTTGGAGAAGGGCCTGCGGCGGCTGCACGCCGATATCACGTCCGGGGAATGGTCGCGCGTGCGTGCGTTCTACGCGCACGAGGGTGGCGACTACCTGTTCGTAAAAGCAGTAACGTGAAGCTCAGGCCGCCCGAACGCGCATCGATCTGCGCGCGGCAAAGGCAATGCGATCGCTTTGTTGGGCTTCGGACAGGACCTCCCAGGCTTCCCGGGCACCGGCCCTGCCGATGGCCTGCGGTCTTTCCGGACACAACTCCGCGTAGCTGAAGAAATGCGCGATGTGCACGATGTCGTTCGCGGTGTCCCTTTCCCCCAGACCCACTCCGAGGTCCAGGTCGATACGCACTTCCTGCAGGTCCGTACCCATGGTCCGCCGCACGGATACGGCATATAGCCTGTTCTCGTAGTGGAAGGACTGCACCCGTTCCTCCGGATCGCCCTGGGGGTCGAAGCGTTCACTGAACCATTGGATCGCGGTCGCACCGATGAAGTGGCTCGTGCCCTTCGGTCCAACGACCAGCGCGAATGGTCGTCCGTCCGCACCGATGGCCCAGGTCAACGCCGAAAGCGCGGGGGCTCCGGCCACACGGTCGAAACGCAACAACCAGGAGTTGTTGCGGGGGGAACGCCAGGGGAAGAGCATCGGGTCCCCAATGGACGGGTCCCTGTGTGCGGCCAGGCGCAGAACGGGGAGCAGCGTATCCACGTGGCGCCAGAGCATCTTCAGGTCCTTGCGTGCATCGGCCACTCGTGCGGGCAGGTCCATGGCAGAAGTGATCATGGTGAAGCGGATCTCGCGCATTGAACGCGATAGGCCGGATAAGGTTCCCACTCTGGCACAGGGTCCGTCAACACCGCCAGCGGATCTCCGCTAATTTGCCTTGACCAATACCGGGAACATGAACCCCATCCTTCGGAACATCCTGGCCGTGGTCGCCGCCTTCGTGCTCGGCGGCGCCATGAACATGGGTCTGATCCTCCTGGGCAGTGCCGCGCTGCCACCACCACCGGGCGTGGACGTGAACGACCCGGTCAGCATCAACGCGCACATAAGGGAATACTCCGCACTACAGCTCGTTGTTCCCTTCCTGGCACACGCACTCGGCACTTTGGTCAGCGCGTTCGTCGCCGCCAGGTTCAGCACAACGCGGAAAATGGCCTTCGCGATGGCCTTTGGGGTGTTGGGCCTGCTCGGCGGTGTCATGGCCGTGCGGATGATCCCGGACGCACCGCTCTGGTTCGTCCTGCTGGACCTGATCGTGGCCTATCTGCCCATGGCATGGTGGGGCGGTCTTCTGGCTATGCCAGGGAAGTGATCCCCCCTGCTACCGGAAGAGTCCACGCACCTTCGCCCGGGTGAGGTAGACCACCAACAGCACGGTGATGCACACGCCCATCAGCCCCTCGGGCCACTGGCCCTGGAGCAGGCGGGTCGCGTCACCCACCCCATTGGCGATGAAGATCCCGATGGCAAGCCACCATGCCCACTCGCGCGAACGGGACCATCCGTACGCCGTCGCGGCCATTAACAGGCCCAGCGCTAGAAAGCCCGCACAGATGACGATGCGATGGTCCATCAGTTGCGCGTGTTCCGCCTCCTTTACGCGCCAGATGAGGTCCACCACCGTGCCTGGACGGAACAGCGTGAAGCTCGCCGTGAACAGGATGCCGGTGGAGATCACCAGGAACCAACCGATGAGGACCACGGCGAACGGTCGGTGAGCGGGGATGCGGGTTCCGGTCATGCACACGATCGGGCCCCGAATATCGCCAGTACCGAACGACCATTCATCCCCAAAGGCACACTTCCCGATGATCGGATCCGTATCGTTGTACATCAATGGCCACGATGCATCCCCGTCCCATCCTTACCTCGGCATCGATCCTCCAAGGTCTCATCGGCGCGCTCGCGCTGTTCGCACCGGAAGTAGCCCTGGCCGGGATCGGCCTGCCGGATGGTGACACCGCGCGGCTGATGATGGGACTTCTTGGCGGGCTTCTTCTGGGCTTCAGTTATCTCAACTGGATGGCGCGCGGAACACCCGTCGGTGGGATCTATGGACGTCCGATCAGCGGCGCCAACCTCGTGCTCTTCCTCACATCCGCTTTGACGTTGGGCAAAGGGGCCGATCTGTCGGGCACCGCACCGATCCGCTGGGTGGTCGTCGCCCTGTTCGGCGTGTATGCGGTGCTTTTCGGTCGCATGCTCCTCACGCACCCGCAGGACTGACGCGCATCGCACTTTTTGACGATCTTCACGGGAAAGGTGCGCCATGCCCCTTCCGGCATATCCGACCATCGATGCCTACCTCGCCGAACTTCCACCAACGGCACGGGAGAAGCTGGTCGCGATCCGGGAGACCGTCCGGAAGCTGGTCCCGAAGGCTACCGAGACCATTTCCTATGGCATTCCCGCCTTCCGGCTGAACGACCGGATGCTGCTCTACTTCGCCGGCTTCAAGGCCCATGTGAGCATCTATCCCATCCCGCGGGTCGATGCATCACTGACGAAGGCGATCGCGCCGTTCCGCCACGGTCGGGGCACGTTGCGGTTCGCGCTCGATGAACAGCTTCCTATCGCGCTGATCAAGAAGGTCGTGGAACAACATGTCAAGGACAACGTCGCGCGGACCAAAGCCGCACGTTGAGCAAATGCCGATCTGTTCACGATCCACACCCGTATCCGATAGGAGAACAGGAACCCGACCCCAGCACCATGTACACACACTACTCCTCCCTGTTCCTTCTGCTTCCCCTGCTTTTCGCCTGCAACTCGTCCTCCAATGACGATGGCGGTGATGAGGCCCATCCGGATCTCGTCCTGCAGGACAATGGCAACGGCCCGACCGGTGACCTCGCCGCCGATGGACTGCGCATGAACACGATCCAGAGCCTGCAGTACGGACTGCCCGTGGCACAGATCGCCCTGCCTGCGGACTGGCGGTTCGAACAGGATGCGCGGACCGGCAATTGGCAGGTGAACGGGACGGAGCTCCGGGTGCTCAACACACCCGCTCAGATGTTCATGTACAGCCAGGACCCATCCGCCAACCAACTGTATCAGCAGAACGGGGTGCATGTACGTCCACCCGTACCCATGGTCCAGGTGCTCGAACAGGACCTTGCGCCGTACATGCAACGGCAGGGCCGACGCCTGATCGCCCAGGAGAACGCGGCCCAGGTGGCCGCTGCCGATCTGCGCGGCATTGAACCGATGTACAACGTGGCACCGACCCGGAAGACCTGTGATGCCAACGCCAGCACCTGGAGCACACCCGACGGGAAACGGATGCTCGTGGTCCTCCGCGGATCGGCCTTCAATGGCGGCGGCATGGTGAATTGGGGCTATACCTGTACCGTTCTCGAGACCACCCCGGATCGATTCGGAACCGCGAAACAGGCCCTGTTGAACGGGCTGGCCGGAATACGGTACAATCCGCAGTATTTCGCGGCCTACAATGCACAGGAACAGCAGAAGGCCCAACAAAGCTGGGCCCAGCACAATGCGCGCATGTCGGCGAACCAGCGCGCGTTCGATGCCCAACAACGGCAATTCCAGGCCAATTCCAACGCGGTCAACGATGCGATCATGGGTGGATGGAGGCAGCGCAATGCAGCGAGCGATGCTGGCCACGACCAGTTCATGGACTACATCCGCGACGAGAGCAACGGCACCGACCCGTTCACCGGGCAGGCGATCAAGGTGGAAAGCGGTTCGCAGCAGTACTGGATGGACCAGAACGGGGAGTACTACGGCACCGACAATGTCCTGGACGACCCGAACGCCAACATCAACAACAATGATGAATGGCGGCAGGTGGATGTGGAGCCCTGATCGGAGGGAATGCGGATCGGCCGGAGTTATTTAGCTTTCGATCACTTCGAAGCCATCCGTCATGCGCACCTCCCTCTTTTCCTGCACCAGCATTCTCTTCGTTGCACCTCTCGCGGTCGCACTTGGCCAATGGTCCAGCGACCCCGCCGCACCGCTCGCACTCTGCGATGCGGCCGCGGAGCAACGTTACATCCACAGCGTGGAGGACGGTGCCGGAGGTTGGTTCGTGTTCTGGCTGGACAAGCGGGATGGCGATGGCTATCGGGCGATCTACGGCCAGCACCTTGACGCCGATGGCTACGCCCAATGGCCTGCCAATGGCCTGCTGTTCGTCCAGCAGCCTGGATCGAACATCAACGACATGGATGTGGAAACGCTCAACAGCGGCGATCTCCTGCTGCTTTATGGTCGCGGCAGTGGTGGCAATATGGATACCCTCGAGACCATGCGCTTCGATCCGGACGGCATGCCGGTTTGGACCGCACCGACCCTCATCGCGATCGACAGTTCGCCGGTGCTGGGCTTCAACGACTTCGCAATGCAGGCGTCCGGCACGGGGGCGTTGATCACGTACCGTGCCACGGTGAGCGGTGGGTCCGAGATCACGCGCGTGGACCGTGTGAACGCGGATGGCAGCCTGGCCATAGGCTTGAACGGCCAGTCCGTGAACACTTCCGGATATGGTCCGCTGGACATGGTGAGCGATGGAAATGACGGTGCCATCATCGTCTGGCGCAACGGCAACGGCGCCGGCACGCACATGGGTGCCTATCGGATCGATGCGCAGTGCACCCCGCTCTGGACCGCGGTCGTGGACCCGGTCGCAGGAAGCAGCGGATTGGGTTGGGAATACCGCGCCACATCCGACGGACAGGGTGGCCTCGCGATCGCCTTCGTCCAGGCCGGTGGGGGCAACGGGATCACGTTCACCCGGATCGACGGCGACGGCAACACCGCGATCACGCCCGCGTTCAAGACGGTCGGTGACTTCGCGAGCGGCCAGGACCTGCCCCGGATCCTGCTGCACGATGGATACTTCTTCGTGGGTTGGGAGGACAACCGACCGCCGGCCGCAAACAGTGACCTGTACATGCAGAAACTGGACATCGACGGCGATCCGCAATGGGACCCTGCCGGCGTGCTGGCCGTGCACGTGCCGACCTACATCCCCTCCACGGGGATCGCTCCGACCGATAGTGGCGGAGTGATCGTGGTGCAGTTGGGGAGCAGCGGTGGCTTCGTGGCGCAGCGCGTACGCTCCGACGGCACATCGGCCTGGCCGGCACCGGTCACCCTGGCGAACAGCAGCATCGCACCCTTCTACGCGGAATATCAGGTGCGGCCGCACATGGATGGTGGAGCCGTCGCCTTCTGGTACAACAACAGCTCCCAGGACCTCTTCGCCACGCACGTGAACTTCAACGGGGTCGGTGGTGTGACGTCCGGGATCACGGAGGACGACCCGGACCCGGCGCTGTTCAGTGTGGGCCCCAACCCCACCAACGGCAGGATTACGGTCCGAACACGCAAGCGTTCGATCGGCGGTTCCATTGCGTTGCACGACCGGACGGGTGGTCTGGTATGGAAACGCCCGATAGCCGATGAAGTCACGGAACTGGACACGCGTTCCCTGGCCGCAGGGATCTACCTGATCCGTGTCACCGGACCCAGTGGTGCCAACAGTGCCAGGACCCTCGTGATCGAATAGGTCACCGGTCGCCGTACCAATCGACCAGCCGCACTTCGATGTGCGGGTCGCCGGCCTGAACGATCTCCTTGAACCGGCCCACGTCGCTAAGTCCATCCTGGCCACGGTAGTGGTAGGGATAGACCACCTTCGGTTTGAACGCGAGCACGCCGCTGGCCGCCTGGTCCACGGTCATCGTATAGGGCAGGTTCATGCACACGAAGGCGATGTCGATGTCCCGTAGTGCGCGCATTTCCGGAATATCCTCGGTATCGCCGGAGATGTAGATGTGCGTGTCGCCTAGGGTCAGTACGTACCCGTTCCCCCTTCCTTTGGGATGGCGCCCCTCCTCCGGACCGGGCAGGTTGTACATCGGGATCGCACGGATCCCGACCTCCTTGCGCCTGGCGATCCCGCCATTGGCCAGCACCACGCATCGTTGCTGCATGTCGGCCGGTAATTGGTCGTGCACCGCCTGCGGCACCACCAGGTCGGTATTGGTCAGGTCGATCGAACGGAGCGTGGCACTGTCCAGGTGATCACCGTGGATGTCCGTGATCAACACCAGATCCGGGTCGTGGAACGCCGCGAAACGCTGGGGATCGCCATGGGGATCGACCAGGATGGTCCTGTCATGCCATTGGACCGCCAGCGCGGAATGATGGATGGGCAGGACCCGGACGCTGTCCGGCGTATCCCCTGGTCGGGCTTCGGACCTTGGTGTGCCGTTCATATCGGGAGGGGGGGTGCAGGCGATGGCCAGCAGGATGGACGGAAGGACAGGACGCATCCCCCAAGGTAATGATGTGTCCCTCGGACCCTGGGGCAAGCGGATCCCCGGCTATCATGGAGATCCACCAATACGGACATCATGGACATGGCACAGGTGAACTGGCCGACCGTGGTCGTAGCGACCGGGGCCGCCTTCTTTCTCGGGTTCCTCTGGACGGCTTCTTTTTCGGCAAGCGTAGGATGCAAGAACCGTGTTCCACGGAGGAACAGCTCAAGCAGGGGGCGAACATGGGCCGGATCTTCGGCACCACTCTGGTCCTCACTTTCGTGATGGGCCTTGGCCTTTCCTTGGTGTGGCATGCGGAGGGGATCACTGAACTCACCTGGAAACGTGGCCTGTTGCATGGTGTGCTGATCGGTCCGTTCTTCGTGGCCACCAGCACGGGCATCAACTACCTCTACCAAGGAGGTTCGTTCGCGCTCTGTGCCATCGATGCAGGTTGCCAGGTCTGCTTCCTGGGTTTGATGGGCGCCATCCTGGGCGCGTGGCACTGGGCCCGGATCGGCGGATGCGGGTAATTTGGCACCCCACCAACACCCCTATCCCATGCGTGAGTTCATGTTGATCGTCCATTTCATCGGTCTGGCCATGGGGCTGGGCACGAGTTTCGCCATGATGTTCCTCGGGATCGCCGCAGGACGCATGGAAGCGGAGAAGCGGAAGGAGTTCATGCTGAACGTGGGCGTGCTAAGCCGGATGGGCCATATCGGCCTGCTGCTCCTGGTGATCACCGGTGGCTACCTCATGACGCCATACCTGGGGATGATCGGTGACATGCCGCTGTTCATCGCCAAGTTGGTGCTGGTGGTCGCATTGGGCGCCCTGGTCGGTGTGATGAGCGCAAGGCTTCGCAAGGCGCGCAAGGGCGACTTCGACGCACAGATGCGCGTAATGCCCATCCTCGGTCGGCTGGGCCTGCTCACCACATTGACGATCGTGGTGCTCGCCGTGCTCAGCTTCCACTGATCACGAGGCGCTGCCGGTTCATTCCGGTGAATGCAGGGCGAGCACGTTGCCTTCGCTGTCCTTGAACAAGGCCATGTGGCCCATGTGTTCACCGATGGCCTTCTTGGCCTGCAGTACCCTGCCGCCGGCGGCCTCCACACGATCAAGCACGGTGGATAGGTCCTTGCCGCCGCTGAGATAGACCTTGACGCCGTCGGCACTGGGGCGATAGTGTTCCGGATGGTGCACGATGGCGCCCCCGATCCCACCCTTGTCGCGCTCGTACAGGAAGAAGCCCATGCGCAACGTGCCGAAGGTCATCTCGGGCATCGTGTAGTCGAAGATCGTGCTGTAGAAACGCTTCGCGCGATCGAAATCGACGACGGGAACTTCGAACCAGGCGACGGCGTGATGCATCATTTCCATGGATGGCGGGCATTGGAACGAAAGTCCGGGGTCCCCCGGTCGAAGCGAAGGTACCTCCTCCGCGAAAGCCGGAATGGCTCTAAAGGACCGAAAAGACGCAGGTCTCCACGCGCTTCCTGTCGAACGTAACGGCCGCAACGTAGTATCCCCGCTGAAGGTGCGACACATCCAGCGACAGCATGCCCTCGTCGTCCAGGATGGTGTATGGGTCCTCCATGGTCCGGGAGGCGATCCCCAATACCGAAACATCCACCTCGGCATTGCGATCATCGAAGAACACGAGAAGGTGCCCCTCACGCACCGGATTCGGCATGCACATGATCCCTCCGTTCTTCCGCTCCACCAGGAGTGCCCGAGTGGCCCGCACGTGGCGTTCACCCTGGTCATCGACCTCGCACAAGGCATAGTACCAGAGCCCGGGTGATCGGTTGGCATCCGTGAATGAATAGTTCGTCTCCGTGATGCTCGTTCCCTGCGCCGGCATTGCACAAAGGAGTTCCCACGCATCCGGGGTCTGCGCCACGTCGACCTCGAAACGGACCGTTCCGTTCTCCGAGGCGGTGGTCCAATCCAGCGCAACACCAGCCTCGGTAGATCTGGCTTCGAAGGAGGTCAATTCGATGGGAAGCACAAAGGGCGGCCAGATCTCATAGCCGTCCACGGGCCCCTCGTCGAAGTACCAGTAGGTCTCGTTGCAGATCCGCACGGTCTCGCTGTGCCCTCCCGAATTGGAATTGGGCAAGAGCATGCCTCCGATCATGATCTCAACGTGCGAGCCGCAGGGCAGGGTGATCTTCGATCCACCGCCGGTGAAATACCATACCCCATAGATCTGGACCTGGAGCGGTTGTCCGTTGTAGACCACGTTCTGGGCCAAGGTGACCGTGTCACCCAGCAGAACGATGGCCGAATCCCCTCCCTGGGGCACATGACCGCAACTCCATGTGTCCGGGTCTGTCCAGGTCCCGTTCCCCGTGGAATAGCACGACTCGGCCCGAACGTTCGCCCCGAGGCCCAGCAAGGACAAGGCGAACAGGAGGACCCGGCAATGATCTACCCGGTAATGGTGTGGGCCATGAACGAACACGGGGTCTTTGAACGCGAACTCGGGTCGAATGTTCGGTCCAGGGCCTCGGTCATGGAAGTAACAGGAAGGCCGATCGTCCGCGATCCGGACTCAAGGCACGTTGATCCGTGCGGTCGAGACGCCGTGGCACCGATTGCAGGCGCCATCCTTGATCGGCTCGTCCATGAAGGCCGTGTCCAGGCCGTTCACGATCGCGGGGAATAGGCCGTACCCGTAAGTGATCGCATCCGATGTGTACACATTGCCGTTGGCATCCCCATCGATGGCGCGGACCATCGCGCCCTGTCCGAGCGGCATGGAGAAAAGAAGCAGGCGGTGGTCAGGAAGCACATTCTGCAGGTCCTGCTGGTAGACCGTTCCAGCGACGGTCCAACAACCCTCCCCCTCCCCGTCCGGATGATGGCAACCCATGCAGTCCTGCCCCGCGTTGTGGCTGTGCGTGGAACCCAGACTGCTGGAGCCTCCGCCCTCGCATCTCCCGTGCTTGCATGCGTCGATCAACGTTCCCGTGAACAGGACAACGAAGGAGAGCGCGGTCAGGCGCCCGGAGCGCGACATGCACGCAATGTAATTCGATCCTCCACCCAGCACCTGCATGGTACCCAATGAGACTTGTACGACCGAGCGGTAAGCGGTCAGGGTCGGATCACCACGTGGGTGAACGGGGAGACCGACCGCCCTGCAAGGCGCTTGATACGGTCGGTCCGGAGGGGCCGGGCGATCACCTCCGCGCTGCCGATCGACAACAGATCGGGGAGCGCATGTGCATGGTAGTACGATGCCAGATCCGTCGCACCTAGCTTCTTGAAATAGTCCCTGGAACGCTTGTCGGCCGCCGTGGCCGAGGCCCGGTCCGCATAGAGCACGGAATCCAGGATATGCACCGCTCCTCCCGGATGCAACAGCCGGAACACGTTTGCGATCGTGGCTGCGGGATCGGCGAAGTACTGGATGCTTGCCGCGAAGACCACGACATCGAAGATACCCCCTGGCAGCAGGGGATCCGAAGGCCCGGCACGCATGAAACCGGGACCGGGGAATACCCTGGCGGCCTGCTCAAGCTCCCGGGTCGAACGGTCGATACCGATCACCGTATGCCCGTTCCGATGCATCGCACCGCTCAACCAACCGTTGCCGCACCCCACCTCAAGAACACGGAGGTGGATGCCCATCCGGCCGAGATCCGCCAGAAACCGGTCCGCGCTACGCGCGCGGATGCGCCATTCATCCGCGTTCCAGAGTCCGCTGCCGTCGGGCAACCGGGCCACCTGTTCGTCGGACAGGATGCGGCCCTCCCTGGAACGTGCCGCGGTGTACAGTGGCTCAAAGGCGGAGGCTTCCTCCAACAACAGCACACCGTTCCGAAGAGGCAGGTCCCTTGGAAGACCGAGCACGTGGGCAAGGTGCATCGATGGCCAAGTTCGCACATCCGGTGCACAGGGTTCGGACCGGCCGTCCGGCCTTGGCCGATCCGAGCGATCTCGTATCTTCTCCGTGTTCCACGGTCCGGGTCGGACCGAAGACCATGGCCAAGCAGGACCTGAAAAAAACACTCGCCGCGCTCTACAAGGGTCGGCCCGGCAAGCCGGTGGAAGTGCGTGTTCCCAAACTGCGCTACCTGATGATCGATGGCCAGGGCGACCCGAACGGTCCCGCTTTCATGGATGCGATCGTGGCGCTTTACGGACTTAGCTACGGCCTGAAGTTCCAGGCAAAGAACGGCCCCACGCAAAGGGATTGGACGGTGATGGGATTGGAAGGTCTTTGGTGGGCGGAGGACATGCAGGCCTTTTCACGTGCGGACCGCGCGCACTGGCGTTGGACCGCCATGATCATGCAGCCGACCGTTGTCGGACGCAGGGACCTCCAGGCGGTCATCGCGACCATGCGGTCGAAGGGCAAACTGACCCGCGCCATGGAGCAGGCGCGCATCGAGGACCTTGTCGAAGGTGAATGCGTTCAGGTGCTGTACGTGGGCCCCTATTCCGCGGAAGGGCCGACCATCACCGACCTGCACACCTATGCCGCCTCGCTCGGAAAGCGGCTCCGCGGGAAGCATCACGAGATCTACCTGAGCGATGCGCGGAGAACGGCACCGGAGAAACTGAGGACCATCCTGCGCCAGCCCGTAGAGCGAGCGCATCATTCGGGATGATCAACGCAGCACGACCACCGGAACGGTCCGGGGCCGTTGCCCGGGATCAACGCGCACCCAGTAGCGACCGGGGGCCAGGCCCTCCAGATCCACCAGAGCACCATCCGGTCCAAGCATGAGCCTTCGCACCGGAAGACCGTTCGCGTCCAGAAGCTCCAGAGGCCCGGTCGCACCGACGACATGGAGCAGGTCACGCGCGGGTACCGGAAAACACCGGAGCACTCCGGAAGGAACAAGATGTACCGAAGCCATGCCCAGATCGTGGGTGGCGCCGTCGTTGTCGATCTGTAAGAGGCGGTAGTAACGGTCGCCTTCGTCGGTCACCTCATCCATGTATGCGTAGTCGATCTGGTGCTGCGAGTTGCCACCCGCCTCCAACTGCGCAACAGAAAAGAATCCGGCACCATCCACGGAGCATTGAACCTGGAAGTATGCACTATTCGTCTCCGTGGCTGTCGACCAACGGACGGCCACTCCCTGCGGAACAGCGGTCGCGGTGAACGAGAGGAGTTCCACGGGAAGCGTACTCCCCTCAGGCCAGGCCAAGTAACCCGATCTCGGACCTTGGCCGACCGACCAGTAAGTGTTATTGCAGATGCGGATCGTCTGACCGCTGCCATTGGCGTTCCCGGTGACGAACGCCGAAGAGGTCATGATCTCCACGATGGAACCGCAAGGGAACGACAGCTTCGAGCCGGAACCCACGAAATCGAGCGTCCCATAGATCTGCACGTGCATGGGGTTGCCCGAGTAGATGATATTTCCGGTGACGGAAACGGTGACCCCCGGGGCGATCACCAGGATATCACCGGCGCCCGGGGCCTGGTTGGTGTCCCACGTCGATGCATTGGCCCAATCCCCATTGTCATTGGCGGTGCTCGCCACCGCTGATGCGGATGTGATCGTGGCACCCGCCAGCGCGAAGGTCACGAACATCTTCTCTACGTTCCTTCTCACCACCTTCATGACATGGGCTTTTAAGGGCCGGTGCTTGAACGAGGATCTCCTGAAAAGGATACCGTTTACGAACAAGATCGTCCCTTCTCCAGGACATCAGAACCGGGTGCGGGGGTCGTTCACACACCATCCCTGGCGATCATCTCCAGCAGCCAGCCCCTTGCCTCCGGACCATCCCTGAAAATGCGGGTGGGAAAGGCCTGCGGATGATAGCCGTAGTAGAGCGACGACATGGCCTCGCCCAGATCATCAGCGGTCACGATGGCGAGTGCGATCAGTTGCTCGTTCGCGTTGGTCTCGCCAAAGAAGTCCACGTCCATCACCGCCAGTTCGCTCAATGTGCCTGGGGGGAAGATGGACAACATGCCGCAACGTGCCCGTGTGAGCTCTCCCCGTCGCTTTTGCACCTCCATAAGACCCGGAACATCCAGGTCACGACCTTCATGGAACCGTACCTCGATGATCCGACCATCATCGGTCAGCATCATGCGGGCGGCCATTGTCAGGATGGAGCGGTCCATTCGTTGGATGTATGCTATCCTCCCTCCTTTCCCCCGAGCGGCCGTGGAGGATATCCCTCCGACGGACCCCGACCTTCGCTCAACGTGCGATCACGGCGCGTGCGCTCATCACTGGAATGCCTTTCGCCGTCACCTGGACCAGGTAGCATCCAGGGGCCAGTTCGCCAACGTCGATCGTTCCCCGCTCCGCACCCACGGGCCAGGGAGCTTCAAGAACGACCCGGCCAGCGGCATCACGCATGCTCAACCGGTCCGATCCGCCCTGCCCACCACGCAGCAACACCTTCATGTGGCTCTGTGCAGGGTTCGGATAAAGCACCATTCCCATCGCCTCCGCTCCATGGATGCCCGTGCTCAATTCGAGATCGAAGCCGATGTCCTGCCAGCTGCTTACGAGGCTCTGCCCCGTTGGTGAAGTCACATCGTTCCAGTAGAGCTTTCGACCCGCCATACTGGTGCTCATGGTCCCGAAATTGGTGGTGAGGCTTCCGGAAAAGCTGATGTCCACCACGAGGGTCAAGGTCTCATCGTAATCGAACGTATCGTCCAGGGGGATCGCGAACCAATCCCCGGAGATCCCCGGATGGATGTCATAGCTGGCCGCCATCAGCACGGTATCGAGCCCTGTGAAGAAGGTATTTCCGTTCGGGAAGGCCGTCTCCGTGGTCTGCACCAGGCGGATCATGAAATCCGTCAGCGTGTTTCCATCGGCCACGCCGGTGGTGCCGTAACGATAGAACAGCGTGGTGATGGCCCCGGGCTGGGCGTTGGTCAGGTCAGCGGGGGTGTAGATGCACTGGCTGTGACTGGCGGTGCTGAGGTTGCCCAACAGGAAGGTGCTGTTGCTGCTGCCACAACACTTCTGCACCATCTGGGCTTGCGTGTTCAAGAGCAGGGCGGCGGTGCACAAGGTGAAGAGCGTACGGTAGGGCATGGTCAGGAGGTTGTTCTCGAAGATACGGACCGATAGGCAGGGGATCAGCGACGGTCCAACCGGCGCAGGCGACGGATGTCCCGGTTCTCCAGCACCTCCAGGGGGTGTCCTTCGAATCCCACCTGCACCATGGCCGCAGCCAGTTCCGTGCTCGGGATGCTCGAAGCCGCCATCAGCTTCGACAGCAACGGCTTGTAAAGAGCACGCATCAGCCGGTACGCGGCATTGGGCTCGTCGCGGGGATGCACCGGATAGATGTAGCCCGGTCGGAAACTGTGCACTCGCGGTAAGCCGGCTTGGAAAAGGAAATTCTCCGCAGCGCCCTTGTCGCGGGCGAATTGCATGCGTGCCTTCTCCGTTCGGTCCGCCCCCTCGCCGCTCAGGAAGCACAATACGGCACCGGGGCTGCCTTGCTTGAGGGCCCGGGTGAAGGTGACGGTGAAGTCCACCGTGACCCGACGGAACTCGTCCTTCGGCAATGCGCCCGTATAGACACCCAGACAGTAGAAGGCGATATCCTGGTCGGTGAGCGCGTCGGTGATCGGTGCGAGGTCGCCCATATCGCCAAGCACCACCTCCCGCAGTTTCGCATGCGCCATACCCGACGCACGGCGCACGATGCTCGTCACCTGCCCCACATCCGGCCGATCCAGGCAATCCTTCAGGACCAGCGACCCGATCATGCCCGTACCACCGGTGATGATGACGTTCTTCATTTGTCGGCATTGAGCTGTTCGAACGCACGGTACACCGCACGATGAAGGATGGTGGCGTGGCTTTCGTCCTTGAAAGGCACGTACCACCAGTGCAGCGGATCTTCCGCACGCTCGGCCAACGCCTGCACCAGGCGATCGACCCCGGCCTGCATCTCCGGACCCTCCTCCCCGAGGGCGATGAACACACGCTTGTCCAGAGCACCGTGCTCGGCGAAGTAGGCATCGGCCTTCCGGCACAGCGCACCGTCGTTCCACCAAAGACTCGGACTGACGATGATGTAGTCGTCGAACAGTTCAGGGCGCTCCATGAGCACCTGAACGGCGAGCAGCCCTCCCAGGGATTGCCCGATGATCACGCGATGTCCGGACGTCCTGTAATGCGCTTCCACGAAGGGTTCCAGCTCCGTTCCAAGAAAATCGATGAACGCAGGTGACCCTCCGTAGGTGGGCACCCACACCTTGTCGCTGTCATTGGAGGTGGCATCGGTGAAATCGTGCTGCCGGTCCGTGTTCGCGATCCCGACCACGATGCTCTTCGGGACCAGATCGTACATGTTCATGAACTGGACCAGTCCCGCGATGTGAGGGAAATCCTCGTTGGCGGATCCATCCAGCACATAGATCACGGGGACCGGCACACTGTCGGTGGCATAACCATCCGGCAGGTACACGTTCAGGACCCGGTCCTGTTCAAGGATCCCCGAATGCAGCGTGCGCACCTCACCAAGGATGAAGGGGGCGATGGGATCAACGGTCCGTTCCTCCCTGCCGGGTCCACAACCCGCCAGCAGAACGAGCGTGGTCATTACGATCGCGATGCGAAGGAGTGCGGTCATGCGTCCTTCTGGAGTTGTTTCGCGATGCGCGTATCCGGGATGATCCAGATCAATGCGACCAGGGCGAAGAGGGCGCCGGCTATCCCCGGATGCACGAAAGCAAGTGGTATGGCGGAGATGTAGCAGACCTGGGAGATACGTCCCTTCCGATCGCGCCCGACGGCCTTCGCCAACGCGGAGTCCTTCCCTTCCACGCGGATGATCGCGTTCTGGAGCACCACCCACGACAGCGCGCAGCCCAACAGCACCACCCCATAGATCGCCGTCGGTACCTGGGCGAAATGATTCTCTCCCATCCAGCCGGTGACGAAAGGGATCAATGACAGGTTGAAAAGCAGGAGCATGTTCCCCCACATCACCCCGCTGGAGATATGGGTGACCGTGTGCATCAGGTGGTGGTGATTGTTCCAGTAGATCGCCAGGTAGACGAAACTGAGCACATAGCTCAGGAATGTGGGCCAAAGTGGAAGCAGGGCGGCCAGGTCATCGCCGTGCGGCACCTTCATCTCCAGCACCATGATGGTGATGATGATCGCCAGCACACCATCGCTGAAGGCCTCCAAACGCCCCTTGGTCATGTCCGAAAGATCGCCATCGCGCGCGTTACCGGGGACGTGCCACTAGCTTTCGGTCATGGACATCGAGGCCGCACGCCGTATCGCTCTCTCCCACCCGAACACGGAGGAGTATCCGCACTTCGACAAGATCGGCTTCCGGACAGGTGCGCGGAGCACCGGCGGAAAGCCCGGACGTACGTTCATGACGCTATGGGTGGAGGACCACCGTGCCGTGCTCCTGCTGACCGTTGAACAACAGGCGGACCTTCATGCACGCCATCCCAAGGTGTTCTTTCCCGTTCCGAACAAATGGGGTGACAAAGGCGCGACGTTCGTGGAACTGGCTGAAGCGAGGGAAGCGCTGTTCCGCGAGGCGCTTCGATCAGCATTGGCACATGCGGGGCGACAGTGAACGATCGGGATCGCACGCGATAATGGTCCGAGGCCCACACACTTGATCCACCCCGAATGGAAAGGGGACCCGAAGGTCCCCCTCTCATTGCTCGCGTATACGCGTCACTCCTCGTCGATCGCGTTCACCAATGCGTCCATCAAGCGGATCGCCAGGTCCATGTTGTTGCTGGTGTGCGTGTCGTTGTTGGTCAGCATGTCGGTCACGGCCGCCAATTGGGCCACGTCAACACCAACCATCATCGTCAGCGTGGAGCAATCGCCAAGGTCCTGGTGTACATGCACCTCGTCGCTGCGTAACAGCGCATCCGTGGCCACGTGGTACACGAAGGTCGGATCGTTCGCGTCCACCGTTCCATCGCCGTCGTCGTCAACGCGGCCCTCCAGCACGAGGAACTTGTACCCCGCCGCAGGGTTCCAGCCCCAATGCATGGTGGCATCGTTCAGCGGTGCCTCGGCCGTGGTCGGATCGGCATGGTTCGTCACGCTGTCGAGTCCCAGATCGAAGGTGACCATGTGGATGTGCTGGGAGTTGACATCGCCAAGGGTATAGGTGTTGGACGAGTTGGCAGCATCGACCAGCAGGACCTTGTCCTCGAAGTGGGCGACCTCGGTACCTCCATCATCGGCGAGGTGGATACCGCTCACGTAGAAGCGCACCTGGTCGAACACCACGGCATGTCCGGCGCTATCCGTCAGCTGATCGGTGAGGGAATAGGGCGCGGTGCCGTTAAGTAGGTCGAAGTTGATCTTGACGGTGCCGTAGTGGTACACCGAGCAGTCCGGCCCGGTCTCCTCGGGCTCGTCCTTTTTGCAGGCGGTGATCGCCAGTGCCATGAAGGCGAAGAGGCCCAGGTATCGAAAGTTCGTTCGCATGTGACTTTGTCTCGTTTCAAGTGTTGCTGTTCAAGTTGCAGGCGATCCCGATGATCATCCGCTGGCGGTTGGGCACCATCAGTGCGCCACCGGAGTTGACCAGGGCGTACTCATAGTTCAGGGTCAACATCCAGGAATGCCACCACACGCGGGATCCGGCGTGGGCGAATAGTGTGGAAAGGCCGGTGCCCTCCACATCAGAGCCGTTGTCACGGTCCGCCAGACCGTGCTCGGCATAGGCACCCAGTGAGGGCGCCCATTTCAGCGCACCATCACCGAAGAGATGGAAGGCTTCGGCCGTGGCACTGAACGCGTGCCCCATGGCATAGCCCTGGTCGGAGGTGCCGTTGTAGCGCCCGGTCAGGGCCAGGGAGCCACCCGTCCGGTTGCGGCGCACCATGTACTCCACGGTCGCCAACGCATCCCACGTGCCGGTGCCCGGTTGCAGGTCGTGCTCGGCCAACTCACCCTGATAGGTCTGGCGGTGTTGACCGAGCGGCAGTTTCAAGCCCGCGCCAATGGTCAGACGATGCACGCTGCGCACCTGCTGCGGACCGCAATGGGTGTTCACCGCGATGTAGCGCCCCAGGACGTACGGATCGCCGACGCCATAGAGGTCGGCATGGGCGCGCGCATCGATGCTCTGGTAGTTGTTCACGAGCGGAAGACCGGCCATCACGCTGAAGCGTTGCCCCAGCCAGATGTCGGCGCGGGCCTCGACCACCTGGTAGAACTCCCGGTAATGGTGCGGCTCCGCGCTTTGGGTCGTGGCATCGCCATGCTTGCTCAATAACAGGGAATACGGCGCGAGATCGCCTTCCAACTGTCTGAAGCGGTAGTACAGACCGAAGTTCGTGGTGCGTTCGTGCGGCTGGATGCCCAGGAACAATCCGCAGACATCGCAGGCCAGGAGCGGCAGGGACGTGCACCAAAGCGCACCTGCCGCAAGGAAGTATTTCATGGGATCGGGTTGAATTGATCAACAACGGCGCAGGTCACCGCAGGTCAATTCAACCCCAGGGCACGGGCTCGATGGGGCGATGCCATCCGGAGGGCAACGCCTCCATGCGGTCCGTGCGGTGCAGGACCGGTACGACAGGCGGGATGAGCTCAGGTGCTGCTTGGTCCAGCAACACGGCCGGTTCCGAACGCCACTCCATATGCTCGAACGGATGTTCGGCCTGACCTTCCGCCTTGCGCAACTGTTTCATCAAGTAGCAGTTGCCATGACAGGTGTTGCGTCCGGGTTCGGCATCGCGCATCACACAGATCTCCCGCTCGATCCGGGCACGATCCAAGTGGAATTGCAACACGACCAGGGAAGGGAGCAGCATGTACAGCAGGAACAATGCCCCAACGAAGGCCGAGGTCCAACCGTGCAGGCGCGTTCTCATTCCCATGTGGCGAATGCCCGCCTAAAGATAGGACCTGCCCTCCCTTTACCGCTCCATGATCACCACGCTGTGATCGCAACCGCGGAAGCGGTCGTAGAAAAGCGCCCTGCGGAACGGTCGTTGTGCCTCACCCCGAAGCAACACCTCCGGATGAACACGCCCCTGAACGAGGGAGGACCAGGCGTACCAGGTGCCGAACGCGTTTGCGGTGTAGAATTCACCACAAAGCGGTTTAAAGGCAGTGACAGTGGCTGTGGGAAAAAGTTCCATAACAGGACCGTAGGCCGGGTCGTCCATCGCATCACCGTTCGGACCGACGACCACCAGATCGATCGCGTCCGGCTCCAGCATGTGGCGTTGAAGTATGGACCGCACGTGAGCGGCCGCATCCGGGAGGTCCGGAGCGTAGTGGATGTCCACCTCGACCAAACGAACGTCCGTGCCCTGGCCCGGGCGGCCATCGAGCACGAAGAACGCGGCCCCTTCGCCGCAAACAGCCCCGGGTCCTCCGTGCTCCAGGACACCGAGGTTCCCGACGCCCTCCTCCTTGAGCAGACCGGAACGGCGCTGGATGGCGAAATGATCGTCGGTGATGATGTCCACCCCCCCGGCGAGCACCCGTTCATTGCCTTCATCGCGCACCTGTACGAAGGCATCGAACAGGGCGCTCGGAAACGAAAGTCCCTTGTGGAGGTAGGTGAAGTTGCAAGCACGACTGCCCAATGCAAGGGCGATCTGCCCTGCGACCGCGTTGTGCGTGGATTGGATGAAGGCGGTGGGGTTCACCATCATTTCCGCGTTGGCGATCATCGTGTCCAGGAAGCGCTCGGTGCTTTCCATGCAGCCCAGTCCTGTGCCGACGATGATGCCGCCCGGATCGCGCACGCCTGCCCGCTCAAGCGCGTTGAGCGCGGTCGCCATGCCGAACCGGGACACCCGGGCCATCCTGCGTCCGCGCACCGGGTCGATGTATCGCCTGAGATCGGGTGCGATGGCGTGCAGCGGATGCCCGTCATAGCCCTTCACCGAAGCGATCCCGTCACGATCGAACGTATCCTGCGGCGAGATGCACGAGGCGCCGATGATATGGACCGGACCTTTCACGGGGCGGAAATGACAAGGGAGGTATTGTTGCCACCGAACCCGAACGAACTGCTGAGCACATGTCGGATCCGTTGCTCTTCCCTGGTATGGAGCACCGGGACAAGTGTCGGAGCCTCCTCCAAGGGTGTGGTGAAGCGCAGGTTGGCGAACATGACACCCTGACGGATCGCCAGCGTCGCGAAAACCGCCTCGACGGCCCCCGCGGCACCCAGGGTGTGTCCGGTGAAGGCTTTCGTGGAACTGAAGGGAGGAGGTGATCCACCGAACAATCGGACAAGGGCGCGGCCTTCGGAAGCATCGTTGTTCAATGTGCCGGTGCCGTGCACGTTGATGTGATCGATCGCCGTGGGAGCAAGGTCGGCCCGGCGGAGCGCCCCCTGCATGGCCAGGAAGGCCCCCTCCCCTTCCGGCGAACTGGCCGTGGCGTGGAACGCATCGTTCGTGTTGGCGTAGCCACTGACGCGCGCGAGCGTGGGCACACCGTGCGCTTCGACATAGGCGTCCGAGGCGATGACCAGATAGGCCGCAGCCTCTCCGAGGTTCAAGCCACGCCTGTCGCGATCGAACGGCGTGCACGGACGATCGTCCAGGATCATGAGGCTGTTGAAGCCGTTCACCGTGAAGCGCGAGAGGGCGTCGGCACCGCCGACCACCGCGACGTCCAGGCGGCCCGCGCGAATGAGCCGAGCGCCCAGCATGATCGCGTTGGCCGACGAGGAACACGCTGTGCTGATCGTCGTCACGCATCCCTCGATCCCCAGTTCACGGGCCACGCGTTCGGAATGATCACCCGGATCGTGCGTACCGAGGAAGCGGAGCACCTCATCGGGTGCATCATCATCAAAGAACCGCGGGTAGATCAGTTCGGCGCTGTCCATCCCCCCGACCGTGGTGGCCGAGATGAGCCCGGTGCGTTGTCCGCGAGGCGCGAGTCCGGCCTCGGCGATCGCCTCTCGTGCGGCGATCAGGGCGAGCAGCGCGGTACGGGTCCAGCTTCGCGGATCGGCGGGGAGGGCCCGAGCGGCGAGCGCTTCGTTCTCCGACCGGACCTCGGCCGCGGGCAGATACCCCCGATGGCGCGTGTCCAGGCGCGCGATCGGGCCGATGCCGGTGCGTTCGGCAAGCAAAGCATCGAGATTCGCGGACACGGTCTCCCCCAACGCCGAAATGACGCCCATACCGATGATATGCACCTGACCGCTCATCGTTCAACGCCGCGCCACGCGTCGCTCGCCGAACACGCTCAGCGCGATGCATCCGCAAGTGAAAACGAGCAAGGGCAGCAGATAGGGCAACAGATCGGTCCAGGCACCTCCGCGCAGAAGCACCGCATTGAACGCTTCCATCGACCAATTGAGGGGGCTGAGGCGACCCAGGGCCTGCATCGCGTCGGGCATGATGTACAGCGGGACCCATATCCCGCCGATCGCCGAAAGTATCACCACGGCGGTGGAACCGAGCACGGCGGACTGCTGCTGCGTTCGTGTGAACGATCCGATCAGGATGCCAAAGGAGGTGGCCGCCAGACCGACCACCGCAGCTGCGACGAACAACAGCAGTACCATCGCGGGACCGGACAACCGGAGGGGCGCCAGACCGATCCAAGGCAGGGCGAAGCGCCCGACAAGGAGCAGCAACAGGGTCTGTGCCATGCATACGAACAAGTAGGCGGCCAGCCGCCCCAGGATCCGGTCCGTGGTGGTCCCTGGCATCGTGAGCAAGCGCGTCATGCAGCCCGAATCACGCTCCTTCACCATGTTCCCGGCCAGGAGGACCACACTGAAGAACATGGCGAAGATGGTCCATGCGGGCACGTTGTGCTGGGTGGAATCCAGGGCGACCTTCTCCCCCGCGAGGTCCTTTGCTGCGAGTCGTTGTTCCACACCGATGAACGATCCCTGGATCCGCGGAGCATCCACACTGTCCCCGGTCATCTCGCTCATTCGCCTCGCGAGGTCGGTGAGCAAACGCTGTGCGCTGAGCCCGGCCAGGACGCGCTCCAGTGCACCGGCGACCAGGGAGCGGAATGCCTGTTTCACCGTGGGGTCGATCACCAGGACCACGTTCGCGGTGTCAGGTCCCGCCCCTTCGCCGGTGGTCAGGTCGAAATAGGACGCGACCTGATGGGTGCTCCGGTCGGCCAACAGATCGCTGAGTCCGGCCGGTACGATCACACCGACCTGCTGTTCACCCCGCCGCACACGGTCGCGCAGGTCCGCATCGCTCAGGCCCGAACCCGTGCCATCGGTCACGATGAACGGACCGGCCTGCTCCAGGCCCTCGCGGATCCCTCTCCCGACGCCGCCGCCATCATGATCGAGCAGCAACACCTTCACCCGGTTCTCGGTGAAGTCCTTGAACGGGGCGTCCTGGACCACGGCCATGATGCAGACCAGGGCCACGGGCATGCCGAACAGCAGGGCCAGTCCCGCTCGGTCACGCAGCAACAGGAGCAATTCCTTCCGGATATGTGCCGTGACGCGTCGGATCATGCGGGGTCGTCGCGCAGCGCGCGACCGGTGATGCGCAGGAAGGTCTCCTCCAGCCGCTCCTGGCCCGAACGGGTCCGCATGTCCGCGATCTCGCCGGCCACCTGCCCGTGGTCGATGATCACCACGCGGGAACATAGACGTTCGGCCTCCTCCAGATGGTGTGAGGAATAAAGCACGGTAGTGCCGCGGGCGTTGATCGCCTGCAGCTCCTCCCAGATCGCGGTCCGCGACTGGACATCGATGCCGACGGTCGGTTCGTCCAGCACCAGCACGGCAGGGTCGTGCAAGAGGGCAGTGATGAGGTTGAGGCGTCGTTGCATGCCGCCGCTCCATTGACGCACGGGTTCATCGGCGCGGGTGGCCAGACCGGTCCTTTCCAGCAGTTCGGCGCTCCGCGCGGCCAACGTGGCCCTATCCAACCCTTGCAAGCGCCCGAAATAGGCCAGGTTCTCACGGGCGGTCAGGGTTCCGTAGAGTGCGATCTCCTGGGGCACGAACCCCATCGCCGACAACGCCCGGCGGCGATCGGCATGCATGCCGGCTCCCCGGACCTCGACGGTCCCGGTGCTGGGCCGCAGCACGCCGGTAATGATGGATAGCAGGGTGGTCTTGCCCGCTCCGTTCGGCCCGAGCAACCCAAGGAACTCGCCCCGGCGCGCGTCGATATCCACTCCGCGGAGCGCCGAGGTGGCGCTGCCCCGGTAGCGCTTGGTCACTGCGCATACACGGATGTCGGAATGTGGCATCGGGCTCACCGCGCGGCCTTTGCCAATTCCTTGAAGAAGCGCTGCTCCTCGCGGCCGATGGCGGTCAGCTTGTCCGCAAGTGAACCATAGGTGATGTGGCTCTCCGCGCGATCCTTGCACAGACGACCGGCCTCATAGGCGAAATCACGCCATTGGTCGCCGATGGCGGTCATGCGCAAGGCGAACCCCTTCAGCCCGGGTCGTTCCAAAAGCGCGGCCGACTCCTGCAGGAACGCCCCGAACATGAACCGGAAACCGGCGCCACCCGTGCCGATCTCCTCCTGCATGCGGATCAAGTTCCCCAATGCCAGCCGGGCCTTCTCCGGCCCCAGATCGCGTTCGTAGTGCCGCAATCGGGCGGCCAGGAAACCAATGCCCTTCGACCCGAACATGGGGAGGGGCGTCGTGGACATATCGCGCGCGGTGCGCCGCAGTCCTTTGGCCACCGCGTGTCGCATGTCGGCATCGGCGGGCACCACCTCCGGATAGTACATGCGCCCGTTCGTGTTGGGCATGCCCTTGGCGAATCGGGCGCGCATCAACGCCGTGCGATGGATGCGGGTGGTGGCGTCCATCACCGGATCGCTCACCAGGTATTCGTCGCCTTCACGGCCGAACACCACGATGTTGTGCGCATTGAAGTGGAAGCGGAAGGCTTTGGGCAGATAGGGCAGATAGAACACACTGGTGAGCATCCCCACGGGGAGGCCGCGGTCCAGGACACGGTCCAGTTCGGCCATGGCAGCAAGAGGATCACGGAACTTCATGCGCTTCATGCGCACGCCGGTGTTGTTCGAGAAACGCTTGAAGATGTGCCCCGGAAGGATGCGGTAGCTGGTCACGGGCAGTCCGTTCACCTTCAGGAAGGGCATGTGGCTGTAAAAAAGCCCGGAGCCGATCCCGAGCGCCAGGGGCTCGGACACGTTCATGCCGTGGAAACGCATGAGGTTCGAGATCACGCCCGTCTCGCAATGCGCGGACTGTTGGTGATCGAACGGGATGGTGCGATCGGATACGCTCATTCCGGCACACGCTTCAGCTGGTCCACGGTCACCTGCAGCACCTCGGCATAGCGTTGCAGGGTGTGGGCATCGAGCCGTTCGAAATCCGCGGGACGGAGGTGCTTACGAACTCGGCGCGCACCGATGCCCATGTGCTGAGCCAGCAGGGCGGGGTCCATCATGTTCCTCTCCATGTGGTAGGAAAGGGAACTCGCCCTGCCCGCACGCACTTCGGCCAACGCCACCTCCACGCGTTCATTGATCACGTCCCAGGCCTGCTCCAGCGCCACGTTCTCCGGTTCCCATCCCACGCTGGGTACCTTGACGTATTCGCCCTTTTCGTTCAGGGCATATTTCACGACCTTGAATTTGCCCTCCAGCAGGTTGGCATCATCCTGGGGCACTTCCTCCTTTTTCATGGGCGTTCCGTGGACGCTACCGGGAACACCGCTCGAAGCCGTGGCCGGTAATGAGCAGGCAAAAATAGCCCATCCCCGATGATGGAACGGCCCGGGGGGCGATCGCTACACCGCGGTCATCAGTGCGTACGTGTAGGAGAATCGGGCGCTTTCGGGCACCATCAGCAGCACCTTCATGCCCTTCTCCAGTCGACCGGAGGCCATGAGGTCGTGCAACATCAGATAGATGGACGCTGAACCGACGTTGCCCACGTCCACCAGATTGATGAACCACTTCTCCAGCGGGATCTCGATGCCCCGCTGTTCGAGCTCCTGGAACACCCTGTCGCGGAAGAAGAACGACGAGAGGTGCGGCAGGAAGAAATCGACCGAGGAGACATCGAGCGCCTTGGTGCGGAGGACCTCCTCCAGCATCCGGCCACCGTATTGGACGATGTTCCCCCCGAGCAGTTTCACGTCCTGCTTCATGCTGAAGACGGACTTGCCCGCGAGTTCCTCCGCGGCGAAGGTCTTCCAACCGTGGAACCCACCGTCCTGGTCCTTGTCACCGCCTGAATACATGCACACGCCAAGCTCATTGGCATAACTGCGCCCCACGATCCATTCGATCCGAAGGCTCAAAGGGTCGCGTGGCTGCGCCTCAAGGAGGGCGGCTGCGGCACCATCGCTGAGCATCCACCGCAGGAACTCCTTTTCGAAACCGATGATCGGGTCGGCCTCCAACTGGCGGATGCGCTCGGTCTCGTGTTCGAAATTGCGCGCCATCATCATGGGCGACACCAATTCGGAGCCGGTGGTGACGGCATTGCGCGAATCCCCGGAACGCACGCTGAGGTAGCCGTATTTCATCGCGTGCATTCCCGAACAGCAGGCCCCCGCAGGTGAAATGATCTCCATGGGCATCGGCAGCAGACCATGCACCTGCGCCGCATGTGACGGCAGGAACTGGTCCGGTGACGAGGTGCCGCAGGCCAGCACCTCCATGTCCTTCAATTCCACGCCATCGCCGACAAGCCGCTGAACAGCCTCCGCCACGAGTTGTGCGTTCGTGTGCGTGATCCGACCTTCCTTGTCCAGCGCGTAATAGCGTTGGCGGATGCCGTTGTTACGCAACACGATGCCCCGCGCACGGGAGGGCCTCCCGTCGATCATGCCCAGATAATCGACCATCTCGTCGTTCGAGATGACGGTATTGGGCAGGAAGGCGGATACCCTGGTGATGTAGACCTCTTGCAATGTCGTCGAAATAGTCCCCCCGAGTTCGGACCGGCAAAAGTAGACCGATGACCCCTTTCAACAAAGATCGCGCCTGTGATGTTCGGCCATGGCGGCCCGGGCCGGCTTCAATAGGTGGTGATCCTGCGGATCTCGGCCTCAATGGCACCACGCCGCACCAAGGAGAGGATCCGCGTGGACAAGGCGGTGATCGGCGATAGGATGAACGCACCGATGGGAAGCAGGCGGGACAGGAGCGCCACGCGCCGGCGTCGGCTCCGGGGATCGCGGTCCGCCCGGGCCAGGATGAACCGGCGGTATTTGCCGAACAGCAGTGTGGCCCGCTTCTCAAGGACCAACAGTGCGGGCTTGACGCGCATCGCGCCGGCATCCATCAGGTCGCGACCCACATCACCGCCCTCTTCCATCCACCGGGCCACCACCTCACCGAAACGGGACGCTTCCCGCATTTCCTTCGGTCGAATGCCCGCGGCCGGAAAGAACAGGAAGGGATCCTTCCGTCCCCGGAACATCCATCGGACGATGGTGATGATGCTCACGAGGTTCGGGCTGCGGTCCTCCACCGCGATGTTGCCGACCATCCTGCCGCCCAATGCCTCCACCTTCCTGCGCACGTGTTCCTGCGCAAGCACCCACATGTTCCGCGCGCCGATCACGGTAAGGACCGGCCGGTCCTTCAGGTAGGCCCCGGCCAGTGGATGTTCCAGGAAGGAATTGAAGGGGATGGACGGGTTGAGGAACCAGATGGTATAGCCCAGCACCACAAGATCGTACGGGCCAGCGGAAGGGACATCGAACGGTGCAAGTCCCTCGGGTACGCGACCGACCGATCCCGGGAACGCATCGAAGAAGGACATGCGGCTCCAGGGGAACGGGAAGGGCACCTTCGGGCGCAGCACAAGGTGATCGACCCGGTACCCCCGGGTCTCCCAGGGCGTAGCAATGGAGCCCAGCAATCCGGTGAGCTGTCCGGTCTGCGAATAGTGGATGATGAGGATACGCTTCATACCTGACGGGAAATGGCCTTCAGCTGGAGCAATTTGCGCATCGGTTTCCAGAACATGATCATCGGGGACACCTTTTCGCCGTTCATTCGCCACGCCGAATAGACCTCGCGATTCGCCCGCCAGATGTGCGCAAGGGACCGGTTCGATGCGCCGCCCAGTCGGAAGCGGACCACGGGAATGGGCTCATAGTGGGCACGCACACGGTTCTTGAACAGGAAACGGAAGAGCAGTTCGTAGTCGGCAGCCACCTTGAGCCGCAGGTCGAACCCGCCCAGCGCCTGATACACGCTCCGGCGGATGTAGGTACCCAGGTGCGGCGGCATCCAGCCGGTCCGGAACCGGTCGCGGTCGTAGTCCCCACCCTTCCAATACCGCTTCACACGGCCGATATCATCCGGGTCCACCATGTAGGCATCGCCATAGATCAGCTCGTCATCACTTGCGGCGAAGGCCTTGTCGAGCCGCGCGACCACGTCGGGTGCGGCCAGCATGTCGCCGGCGTTCACGAAACCGACCACATCGCCCGTGGCCAGTGCGAGTCCTTTGTTCATGGCGTCATACACACCCGAGTCGGGCTCGCTGATCATACGGGTGGTCCGGGCGCGGTACCGATCGAGGACACGCCTCGTTGCTTCGTCCGGGCTTGCCCCATCCACCACGATATGCTCGATATCCGGATGGGTCTGTCCAAGAACGCTCTCGATGGTCTCGGCCAATTGCTCTCCGGCCGCATAGCACACCGTGATCAGGCTGAACCTCATGCACCTTTGGGTTCGATCGACCGCTCGCGTACGGGTTGCGCGGGGTTGCCCTGGTAGATGGTGTACGGCTCAAGGTCCTTCGTGGCGACGCTTCCCGCGGCGAGTACCGCATGGCTCCTCAGCGTGACCCCCAGTGTGACGATCGCACCTGCACCGACCCAGCTGCCCTCCTCCAGTACCACCGGCCTGTGGAGTGTGGGATAGTCGATCTTCTTGTAGTCGTGACTGCCCTGAACGATCATCGCGCCCTGACTGATCACCACATTGTCGTGGATCGTGAGCAGGTCGATATTGTCCAACCAGGCCCGTTGGCCGATCCACACGTGATCACCGATGGCCAGCTTCCAGGGGAATTTGATGTTAACCCCGGGATGGATGACCACCCCACGACCCACCCTTGCTCCGAACAGCCGCAACAGTGACGGCTTCGGGCGTCGGAACGGGAACAGCGGATTGATGAAGAGCAGGGCATTGGTGAAGTACCAGAGCACACGTTTCACCGGGCCGGCTCCGATCGCGTACCACGAGTTGTCGAACCGGCTGAGGTCGACACGGGGGCGTTCATTGGTCATGGCAGGAACGTTCGATAGGCGCGATCCACCGCCTGGGGATCGCTCAAATATCGTCCGCTCAGCGCGGTGGCACCCTCCACCAGGCGATCATAGGCCTCCTGATCCATGTCCACCAGGCGTTGCAGGAACGCCGTGAACCGTTCCGGTCGTTCCAAGGGCAGGTCCGCTCCCGCGTGCGCGTCTTCCAGCTCGCGCCAGGGGGTCCGGTCGCTGATCACCAGGGGAACACCGGCGGTAAGCGCCTCGAGCATGGTGTGACCGAAGTTCTCGCCCGCGCTGGGCATCAGCAGCGCATGGTAGCGGTCCAGAAGGTCCGGCACGGCGGTCGGTTCCACGGGGCCATGGTGGCGGACGGTGACCCCGGCCGGCAGGGCCTCGATCGCCTCCCTGCAGCGCTGCCAATAGCCTTGATCGTACACCGGACCGTATAGGTCGAAGGTCACGTCGCCCTTCAAGCCGTTGAGGACCTGGATCGCCAGGAGCGTGTTCTTTTCCACGGCGACCCGAGCGATGCTCACCAGGTGCAACCGACCCGGCGTCTTGCCCCGCCCGGCGGTCCCCGGAGCGGACACCTTTCGCGGCAGGTTGGGCACGCATACCACCTCCGCCTGCCTGCCGAACCAATGGCGAACGTCCTCGACCTCCTCCGCGTTGGTGGCCTGGAAACGCACGCCGCGAAAAAGACCCAGGGCGCGCATCATGGAAATAAAGATGCGCTTCTTCAAGCGGCCGTGGCGCATCGCGCCCTTCGCGAGCATGCCGCGCACCGCAACGATGCGGAGGGTATCGGAGCGACGGGTGGACCAGAGCGGGACCACCGTGGACCAGAATGAATAGAGCCCATTGATGTAGATGGCGTCCGGACCTTGTTCACGCAACAGACGACGCCAGGTGGCCAGTGTCCTTCCCTGCTTCGATGCATACCACACCTGCTCGCCTCCGTGCAATGGGGTCCAGAGGTCCGGGCGAATGTCCGGATAGGGCCGTTCCTCGGTGTAGTCGGTGTCGCTGGTGACGATGAGGAACTGCAACTCCTGCCGCAGGTGGTCCACCAGGTTGGCCAGACTACGCACGGGCCCCCCCGCCCGGTAGCCCGGCAGATACCAATCGATGAACACGAGCACCTTTGGATGGTTCATGGTCCGGTGATCAGTTCCACCACGGTACGTGCCCAGTCCCCGGGACCCCATGCCCTGCCAAGTTCCACGCTATGGCGCGCCATGGCGATCAAGGCATCGTCCGAAGCGTTCAAGATCCGCGACAGTGCCTCTGCGAGCGAGGTCGGATCGCCCGCGATGAAGCGATGGCCGTTGAACGGCTCGGCAAGAAAGCGCTCGGCAGCCCCGACCGCATCGCTCAATACCAAGGGGAACCCGGCCACGGCATGTTCCTGCACCACCACTCCCCAGGGTTCATAGGTGCTGGGCAGCACGAATACGCCGCACTGGGCCATCACCTCGGGCATGCGGTCCGCTTGTACGAAGCCGACATGACGGATGCGCGGATGCGAGCCGGAGGTGGACCCCATCACCTGATCGTGCAGTTCACCGGTGCCCACCAGCCACAGGTCCCAATCCCGGGCATGGCCTGCATCGCAAAGGCCTGCGAACACATCGCAAAGCAGCTGCTGCCCTTTCGTGGGGATGTACCGCGCGACGCAGAGAAGGCGATGGGGGAAATGATCCCGCTTGGGTCCGTCGAGCAGTTGCGCCAGTGGTGCGAACACATCCACATCCGCCGCATAGAAACCGGTGCGGATCCGCTTGCGATCGAAGCCGAGGTAGTGCGCGTAGCGCGCCTGCGGGCCGCCGGTGACCCAGGCATGGCTGAAAGTGCGTCGCAACCAGGTCTGCACGGCGAACAAGGCGACCCACTGGCGCCAGGAACCCCGCCAGGCGGTATCACTGCACATCACCGTGGGCACACCACGCCGGTGCATCTCCCGGCACACCTTCAGGTATCCCTTGTCCACCCAGCCACTGCAGAGCACGATGTCGGGGCTCCATCCGACGCAGGTGCGGAGGAGCTCGCGGTCATCATGGCGGACACGTTCCACAAGCGTGATCCCTTCGGTCCGGCCCAGCGCAAAGGGCGCTTCGCGGTTCACGGGCCAGTGTACGATATGGACACAGGCACCATGCTCATGCACCAGGCGCCTGACACCCGCCAGGAAATAGGGCGCAAGCTCCGTGTAGAGGACGAGTACACGGGGCTTCGCTGTCCGCCGATCGCTCATGCGCCCACCGCGGTTGCGCCCTCCACCCGATGGTCGGGAAGGTCCCCAGGGCCTTCGTCCAGGATCGCCCCGAAAGTGGTCATCGGAAGATCGTTGAACAGGCGTCGCATCTTCGGTTCCGTGCTCCGAAGGTTGTGGTAGGTCATGAACCTTCGCTTCGGGTCCATCGGCAGTCGCGGGTGGCCGGGATCGATCTCCCGGGGATGCAGGTAGAACACGACGGGGCGACCTTCACGCAGCACCTGGCGCGCCTTGCCATGGATCAGTGCGTAGGGGAAGAAACGCAGATAACCTCCACCAAAGAAGTACATATCGCGACCCAACAGGCGACCCAGACTGATGGGGAACTCCACGAGATCACCCATCGGCGTCCGCACGCGGAACGGTACGGGAAGCGCACCGGGCCATCCACCATGCCCGCGCTCCCCTGGGAATATGGAGGAATCGTAGGCGTATCCCGCAGCGGCCACCGCCTCGAAGAACCATGGCGTATCCGCGGTGACGGAGAAGCCCGGAGCACGATACCCGCGAACGGCCACACCCGCCGCGTCCTCGATCACCTTGCGGGCACGTGTGATATCCTGCTGGAACCGCTCGCGCCCGATCCGGTAGACCAGTTCGTGCCGCATGCCGTGCGAGGCGATCTCGTGTCCGGCATCCCTCGCCTCGCGGACCAGCTGCGGGAATCGCTCGGCCACCCAGCCCAGGAAGAAGAGCGTCACCTGGACGTTCTGGTCGGAGAAGATCTCCAACATGCGGCGAAAGGCGGGTTCCACACGCGAGGGGAGCGCATCCCATCGCTCATAGGGCGGCGATGCGGGCACATCCAGGATGTGGAACCAATCCTCCACATCGACCGAGAACACGCAACGTGCGAGCGGGGTGCCCATGCCGCGAAAATACCGATCGGCGGACGGGTGCCGGTCTACTTGATCCGCGCGCGGGCCAGAATGCGTGACCGCTTGCCCTCGCCCACCTTGTCGCGGAAATAGCGTACGACGATCGTGATCAGCGGTATGCCGATGAACGTTGGCCAGAGCCACTGGAGCCACGCCGGCCGGATCATCTCGAGGTTCACTGCAGAGAAGGCGGACAGGGTCGCGACATAGCAGCCCATGAACCCGATCATGTGGGCGAAGAGCCATTCGTTGCGGTCCTGCCGGGCGTTGAAGAACCGGCGGACCTGGAGAAAGACCATGAAGAGGCCCAACGCTCCGAACGCGGCGAAGATGATGCTGGCCCCGTCGCGATGTCCGAGCAACAGGTGGCTGACACCCCAGATGAACAATCCCCCATTGACCAGGCCGGCCAAGCTTTGGATCAACAGGTCGAGGGCACCGGGGCGGGCACCGCGGTGGAACGACTTCTGGTATAACGCGCGGTATCCGGATACGGCCATATGGAAACTGAAAAGCGCCACCAGCGCCATCAGGATGTTGGGGCGCGTGATGCCCGAAATGATCGCCGTAACGCATACCGCGAGCATGGCATAGAAGAAGGCGCGCCCCCAGAAACGGTGCCACCGCCCACCTTTCTTCACCACCAATGCCAAGGGAGCGACCACCAGGGCGATGGTCCCCGAGATGGCGTGGATCGCGAGCAGCGGGCCGAAGAGGTCGTCATCCATCGTTGGCGGGAACGAGCACGGGCATGTCGCCGGGCCGCATGTTCGGTACGGGAAAATAACGCTGATCGAACCCGGAATTGACCACGTAGTACCAGAAGGGAGCGTTCCGGATGCCTCCGTCGGGGGCGACCTGTTCATCCTCCATGGGCATCACCGTCACACAGGGCCCGCTCCTGTCCGCCGCGCTCAACAGCACGGTCTCGAAGGTCAGGGCCCAGGTCCTTTCCAGACCGTACCGGTCGGCATTTGCGGAAGAGATGCGCATGACCTGATGGCCCTGTGCGCGGGCATCGGCAATGACGTGCACGATGGCATCGGTCCGTGGAACGAAATTGCGGGACACCATGGACACGACACGCACTCGGAGGACAAGTACGGCCATCAGCACGAAAAGCGCGGCCCAGGCCCATCTGCGTGCGCTTCGCACAAGCACATCAGCGAAAGGAAGTGCAACGATCGAGGCCACGGGCAGCACGCTCTTTTCCATCATCATCGCTTCCTGGCCAAGGCAGGTGGACAGGAGGTTCACGAAAAGGAAGCCCATCACCGCCAGAAGGACGAGCACCGCTGACAAAAAGCGCCGCTGCAATGTCAACGCGAGGAGCGAAGCCAGGAGCACGATCCACAGGAGCAGGAAATTCGAAGTGGCCGCCACGGTGTGGTCGATCACATACTCCGTCGATGGCCAGCTCCAGAAGCGGTCCAGCCGGTCGATGCCCTGCTCCATGGTATGATAGAAGTCCATTTCATAGTCCGACACAGGGAACCAGGTGCGGTTCCAGATGGCCCACACCGCGATGATCACCACTGCGGAACCCATGAGGGACCATGTCCGGCGTTCGTTCAATGCATACCAAGCCACTCCGTACAGCATGATCGGCCATCCCATGGGATGCACCATGAGCACCGGGACGAGGAGGCAGGCGCCCATCACGTGGTGCCACCAGGCGATGCGCCTGGAATGCAGCGAGATCCAGGACCAGAAGCCGAAGACCAGAAACGGATAACAAAGCAGATAGTTGGCCTCGAGCACCATGCCATAGAAGGTGAGCCGGGTACAAAGGACCGTGGCCACGGTGACGCCGATCGCCTGAACGAGGGAACGAAAGCCGTAGGCCAGGACCAGAAAGATGACATACCCCACGAGGACATGCGCCGCCGAGGCGGCCATGAGCATGTTGCGCACGCTGGCGCCGGACACGGCGAGCAGTTTGACCAACGCCTGGGGCAGGATGGCGGAATACCGGTACGCTTCGATGTTCCACTCGGGCTTGTCGATCCACTTGAACACCTGATAGGCGCTGTCCACGTAGGCCACGCGCATGCGCCAATGCTGCAGGGCCAGCACCACCAGGGTGATGAACACCCCATGGCACAGCAGGAGCGCGACGGAACGGAACCGCTGTTCGCTCACGGGCTCAATGGATGATCTGGATACGCTGCACCCCCAGGGCCGTATGCGCACCGACAAAGGCATGGATGAAATAGGTGCCCGAGGGAGCATCGATCAGGATCCGCAGCGGACCCAGGGAGCGATACGGGACGGCCCCACCCCGAATATCGTAGATCTCGATCCGTTCCGGGGGTATCGCCGAAACAATGGACACCTCACCCGTGGAAGAAGGGATCGGATACACTTCAAATGAGGCCAACGGCCCATGATCCCGGACGGGCAGGGGATCGAACAGCTCATCCACGGATGGCGTATCCGTCCATCCCGTGTCATTGGTCCTGACCAGGTAGAGATCACGTGTCCCGAACCCGAAGCTCTCGGTGTACCCGGTGAAGGCGAAACCGCCGGAAGCACAGCGCAGGATGTCGTTCCCGGATTCGTCGTTGGTGCCTCCATCCCCTCCGTTCGTGACACCACGCATGAAATCACCGTTGGCATCACTGAACAGAATGAATGCATCCTTCCCCCCCTGCCCGGCGGTGGTGGTATATCCAATGGACACCAGATCGCCCGAGGTCGATTCCAGGATACCGTTGGTCACCTGCTCGCCCACCTGACCCCACACATGGTCCCAAACGAAACCGCCGAACGCATCCACCTTGGCATGATAGGCCTCGGTGAAATCGTGATAGCTATGCGTTGAACCGACCGCGACGAAACCAAGGTCGGAGGTCTCGATGACGTCGTTGAAATCATCAAGACTGTCACCACCAAGGACCACCTGCCACTCCTCGCCCCCTCCATCATCGATCTTTTGTATCCAGGCATCCTGTTCACCGTTCGACCCGATATGGCCGGCCAGAACGAATCCTCCCGAACTCACCGTGATGACGCTGTTCGCGGCATCCGACCCCGCATCTCCATAGTATTCCTGCCAAAGCAGATCACCTGCCCCGTCCGTTCGAACGACCCAGGCATCCGCCCCTCCGTGCCCTGCTCCGTAGGTCAGACCGGCGAACAGGAAGCCCCCGTCCGTGGTCCGGGTCACGGCATTGAAGAGGTCCCAATCCGATGTGCCGTAGGTATGTTGCCAAAGCAACTCCCCTGCGGCGGAGAATTCGACCACATAGCCATCATAACCACCCTCACCAAAGCTGTTCGTCGTGCCGACGACCAGAAAGTTACCATCCGGAAGTGCAAGGATGTCATTTCCGTCCTCGATACCCGGCCCGCCGAAGGTGGCGGACCAGATGTGGTCGCCCGCATCATTGACCCGGACCACGTAGATATCGCTATTCCCGTTCCCGAAGCTGCCCGTGGACCCGCAGGTGAGCAGATCGCCATTGCCAGCTTCGACGATCGCCCTGCCCTGCTCGGTGCCGAACGCGCCGAACGTGCGTTGCCAGGTGACCTGCGCTCCGGTCGAACCTGCAAGGATCGAAATGCAGAACGCTGTTGTTCCACGCAATGCTGCTCTCATGAGTTGACTAAGATATCGTGCCGGTAGGCTCACGACCTAGCTTTGCATCCCATCATAGGGACCAATGTCCAACCGCGCATTCCTCATTCTCATTGTCGTCATTGCCGTATTGGTCCTCATCGATCTTTACGCTTACAAGGGTGTGAGCAGTGCCCTGTCATCCGCCAGTGCTCAGACCCGGCGTATCGTACGCATCGTCTACTGGGCGACGAGCCTGGCCATGCTCGGCATGCTCATTTGGGCGGCACTTACATTCCAACAACAACGAGCGGCAAGGAACTATGCCTTCATGTTCCAGGTTTCCGCCATTTTCATTGCGCTTTTGCTGCCCAAGCTGGTGCTGGTGGCATTCCATGGCCTGGAGGACGTGGTGCAATTGGTGCGCTGGGGATGGTGGAAGGTGGCCCCTTCCGAAGGGTCAAGTGGTGAGGTCCTCACCCGCACCCATTTCCTGAGCCGGATCGGGCTCATCGCCGCCGCCGTCCCCCTCACCGGCGTGCTCTATGGGATGACACGTGGTCGGCGGCGGTTCCGGGTCGAACACATCGTCATCCCTGCTCCCGGCCTTCCCGGATCGTTCGATGGTCTGCGCATCGTGCAGATCAGCGACCTGCACCTCGGCAGCTTCGAGAAGGAGAGCGACATCGTGCGCACCGGCGTGGACCTGGTCAATGCGCAGGAACCGGACCTGATCCTGTTCACGGGCGACCTGGTGAACGACTATGCCGATGAGGCCACACCCTGGCTGGATGAACTGGCCCGATTGCACGCTCCGCTCGGCAAGTATTCGATCCTCGGCAACCACGACTATTCGGACTACGCCCCATGGGACAGTGCGGAGGCGAAAGCCGCCAACATGTCGCTCCTTCAGCAGCACCATGAACGCGTCGGTTTCCGCTTGATGCTCGATGAACATGTCGCGCTCGAGCAGGACGGGGAGCGGATCGGGCTGCTGGGTTGCCAGAACTGGGGGCGCGGTTTCCAGCAGTATGGGGACCTTCAAAAGACCATGAACGGATCGGAAAGCTACCCCTATCGGATCTTGATGAGCCACGATCCCACACACTGGGATGCCCAGGTGCTCGGTACCGGGATCGACCTGACGCTGAGCGGGCACACGCATGGAGCACAGTTCGGGGTGCGCATCGCCGGTTCCACTTACAGTCCTGCACAGTGGATCTACAAACGCTGGGCGGGGCTCTACCAGGAGGGCGGCCAACACCTGTATGTGAACCGGGGGTTCGGCTTCATCGGATTCGCCGGACGCGTCGGAATGCCGCCGGAGATCACCGTCCTGGAACTCCAGCGGACGTGAAGCCCATCCTACCTCTCCGGTCGGTCACCGGATATCGGATCGCCGAGATGCCATGAAGCACGTGAAGCTTGTTCTGGCCTGTGTCCTGTTCGGTGGACTGAACATCTTCCTTTCGCTCAACTATCACTCCCACTCCCACTGGTACACATACCACGATATCCTCTGGGCCGACCGCGCCGGCTACTTCGCCTATCTCCCCAGCAAATGGGGAACGCAAGGTGCGTTGTCGTCCGAGCTTGGACCCAGGACCGGTCACGGCTTCCACATCGACGAGAGCGGCCGGATGGTGACCAAATACACGTGCGGCGTGGCGTTGTTGATCGCCCCCTTCTACTATACGGGACATGCGATCGGCTCGCTTCTGGGTCATGGGAACGACCCATACGGGCCGGTCGATCATTTGGTGGTGCCGGTCAGCGCCGGAATACTGGCGACCCTTGCCTTGCTCTTGCTCGGCATCATGCTCCGTCACAGGTGGAGCATGCCAGCGACCATCCTCGCGCTCGTCCTTGTCTTCCTGGGGTCCAATCTCTTCTATTACACGATCGGTGATCCGGGTATGTCCCACGTGTATTCCTTTTTCCTTTTCGTATGCACCTTGTTCCTCCTGGACCGCCGCATGCGGAACGGACCGTCCATTGCGTTCGATATCCTCCTGGGGATCGTGATGGGCACGATCCTGCTCATCCGTCCCACCAACGCGGTGTTCCTCCTCGGATCGATATGGCTCGCTCGTTCCGGACAGCTCAAGGCCCAGGAGAGCGATACGGCCCGGACCACGGGTTTCGCACAGAGCCGCATGTGGCCCATACTTCTCGCAGCCACTTTGCCCCTTCTGTTGCAAGCCTTCTACTGGCAAAGAACCTTCGGCACACCGGTCCACTGGTCCTACACCGATGAATCGTTCATGAACTGGGCGCATCCGCGCATTTTCCGCGTCCTCTTCTCGACCAACAACGGTGCGTTCGCATGGTCCCCACTGTTCGCCTTCGTGCCACTGGCGGCTCTCCATGTTCTGAAAAAGGGGCAGAAGTGGTGGGCGCTCATGAGCATATTCCTTTTCGTTGCCGTTGTCTACATGTCGGGGTCCTGGTGGGTATGGCATTTCGGTTGCGGGTTCGGATGCCGGAACCTGGTCGAATATTTGGCGGTCTTCGCATTCCCTTTGACCGGATCGATCGACCGCCTGATCCGACGCTTCGGCTGGTGGCCGGTGATCGCGGTCGTATGCCTGATAGTGGCATACGAATTCAAATTGGTCTATAGCTACGATGGATGCTGGCATGGAGGTGAGTGGGACCAGAGCGAATTCCTGCAGCTGCTCTTCGGTCCCACAAAATGATGGAATATCAGTACCGGGATCGGCCTTCGGGCCGGTTCGCACGATCCTCGGGCGGTATCAAAGGAACACACCACTCGCCTCGACCACCGCCGCATCCAACCGGACCAGGTCCAACCCGGTCCGTACACCTTTCTCCTCCAGGTGCCTGACGAATAGCTCCGTTTGGAGGTTCCCCACCAGTTCGTCCTCCGCCATCGGACATCCGCCATAGCCCTTGATCGCGCCATCGAAGCGGCGGCAGCCCGCATCCCAGGCGGCCTGTGTTTTGGCTTTCCAGTTGTCGGGGCGGCAGTGGAGATGGGCTCCGAACGCGATGTTGGGCATTGCCGGGACAAGGGCGTTGAACAGATGGCCCACGTCCTCCGGTCCGGCCACGCCCACCGTATCACTGAGTGCGATGATGCCCACGCCGAGCTCCTTCACCAGCCGGTCCACCCAATGCAGGGCGACCTCCGCGTTCCAGGGGTCGCCGTACGGATTGCCGAAGGCCATGCTGATGTAAACGACGAGCTCCTTGCCCGCCTTTTGCGCGATCTCCGCGATATGTGCCGTCCGCGTCCAGGACCCTTCGATGCTGGTGTTGGTGTTGCGCTGCTGGAAGGTCTCACTGATGCTGAACGGATAACCCAGATAGGTCACGCTTTCCTGTTCCACCGCCGCATCCGCACCCCGTTCGTTCGCCACGATCACCAACAACCTGCTGTGAGAGTTCGTGCGATCGATCCGGGCGAGGACCTCCGCCGTGTCGGCCATCTGTGGGATCGCCTTGGGGCTGACGAAGCTGCCGATGTCGATGGTGTCGAACCCGACCTGTAACAAGGTGTTCAGATACCTCACCTTCACCTCCGTGGGGATGAACGGAACGATGCCCTGCATGGCATCGCGTGGGCATTCGACAAGCTTGACATCGACCATGGAGAACAGGTTTCAGGAGGATCCGAGGTACCGGAGGCTCAAAGTTGGACCGATCGTAGCTCGGGACCAACCACGGATGGACACGAATGAACACGGATGCTCGCTAGAGGACTACCCGTTTCCATTCCAGCTTGGCTCGTTTGAAGTTGAGTATGAGGCCAACGCGCAGTCCTGTGAGCCGCAGGTAATTGATCATTTGACCAAGCTCGTGGTCCCCGATCCGATCGATCGTCTTCGTTTCGACAACGATCGCCGATCGGACCACGAGGTCGGGTACGTACATTCCAACAGCTTGGTCCTTGTAGATCACATCATAGATCGGCTGTTGGTCGAACGGGATACCGCGTAGGCCCAGTTCCACCGCCAACGCATTCTCATAAGGCTTCTCCAGAAGTCCATGCCCGAGCACGTTCAGAACCTCCATCGCAGCCCCGATCACTTCCTCGGTCTCCCTGCTGAGCATCATCCCAACTGCCATGGCCGCTGCATTGGATCCGTGTCTATCCGTGTCCATCCGTGGTTCCTTGGTCGCTCGGACCGATCCGGGATGTGATGGCATCGTTGATACGCGCGATGAGGCCCGGCCCCTCATAGATCAGTCCGGTATACACCTGCACCAGGTCCGCTCCGGCATCGAGCTTCTCCAGGGCCGCTTCCGCACTGTCGATACCACCCACACCGATCAGCACGAACGGTTTCGGCAATCGCTGTCGGAGGTATCGCAACACGGCCGTACTACGCTGGCGCAACGGAGCTCCGCTCAACCCTCCGGCACCGATCCGGTCCAATTCCGTCCGCGTGGTCGCAATTCCATTGCGGTCGATCGTCGTGTTCGTGGCGATCACACCCGCGATCCCGCTTTTCCGCACCACGGCGCAAACATCTTCAAGCTGCGCATCGGTCAGGTCGGGTGCGATCTTCAGCAGGATCGGTCTGGCGGGACCCGCGCCCTTCAATGCTTCTCCACGGTCACGCAGGGTGCGCAGCAGTTCCAACAACGGCCCTTTCTCCTGCAACTCCCGCAGCCCCGGTGTGTTGGGACTGCTCACGTTCACCACGAAGTAGTCCACGACGGGATACAGGGCCTCCAAACAGGACAGGTAGTCCTCCGTCGCACGCGCGTTGGGGGTCGTCTTGTTCCGACCGATGTTCCCACCGATGATCACGGGGGAACGCCGCCGCCGCAGGCGATCCACCGCAGCCTCCACGCCCCTGTTGTTGAAGCCCATGCGGTTGATCAGGGCATGGTCGCGCTTCAGGCGGAACAGACGTGGTCGGTCATTGCCCGGTTGTGGCCGTGGGGTCAGCGTGCCCACCTCCACGGATCCGAAGCCCAGTCGCGCGATGGCGTCCACATGCTTCGCATCCTTGTCCATGCCGGCGGCCAGGCCGACGGGTGATGGGAACCGAAGGCCCATGACCTCCACCGCGGCACGCGGAGAGGGGCGCCTGGCTCCGACCAATGCCATCATCCCGGGAACGCGGGCGGCAAGCTGCAGCAGACCGAAAGTGAAGCGATGGGCGCGCTCCGGAGGAAGCAGGAAAAGCAGGGGCCGGAGCAGCTTGTACATCGGCGGGCAAAGGTAGAGGGGTGGCCCTGATCGCCACCTGGAGCCGGGATGTATCGGAATATCCAATGCCATTTTTAGATTAGTCTAATTTTGTTTCTATATTTGCCTCATTATTCCTTGTCATGTTCACGCGAAGCGAAGAGGACCACCTGAAGGCGATCCACACGCTCAGTGTCACCGGCACCAAAGCCAGCACCAGTGCGATCAGCGAACGCCTGGACACCAAGGCGAGCAGCGTGACCGATATGCTCAAGCGCCTGGCCGAGAAGGGCCTGGTGGCCCACGAGCCCTACCACGGGGCCAAGCTCACCACCTCCGGTCGCAAGGCGGCGTTGGTGCTGATCCGCAGACATCGGCTCTGGGAGACCTTCCTGGTGGACAAGCTCGGCTTCCGCTGGGACGAGGTGCATGAGGTGGCCGAGCAGCTTGAACATGTGTCGTCCGAGAAACTGATCGACCGGCTCGATGCACACCTGGGCCATCCCCGTTTCGATCCGCACGGCGATCCGATCCCCGATAAAAATGGAAGGATGATCACGCGAAAGCTCCTGCCATTGAGCAGGTGCATCGCCGGCGATCACGTCGAACTGTCCTCCGTTCGCAACGGAACGGACGCGCTGTTGCACTACCTCACCCGGAAGGGGATCGCCCTTGGCGTCGCGATCACCATCACCGCGACCCATGAGTTCGATGGCAGCATGGAGTTGAAGCTGGGCGATGGGCGTATCCTGTCGGTGAGCCGCGAAGTGGCCGAACAACTGATGGTGCAATGAGCATGCGCGCCCCTTCCGACCGCTCCCTCAGCGAGGTCCACGCCACCGTGCACGTACCGCAGACACGCGGTCCGTGGCGCAAGCTGCTGGCGTTTCTCGGCCCGGCCTACCTCGTGAGCGTCGGCTACATGGATCCCGGCAACTGGGCCACGGACATCGCCGGGGGCAGCGCCTTCGGCTATCGCCTTATCTGGGTGCTGCTGATGAGCAACCTGATGGCGCTGCTGTTGCAAAGCCTGAGCAGTCGGCTGGGCATCGTACGCGGCCTCGACCTCGCACAGGCATCACGCCATACCTATCCACCGCTCATCAACTTCCCGCTGTATGTCCTGGCGGAGATCGCCATCGCAGCGTGCGACCTGGCCGAAGTGATCGGCATGGCCATCGGTCTGAACCTGCTTTTCGGCATCCCCGTGCTCTATGGGGTGCTGATCACCGCCCTGGACGCATTGATCGTGCTTTTCCTGATGAACCGGGGCGTGCGTGCGCTGGAAGCCTTCATCGTCGGACTGGTGTTCATCATCGGCCTGTCGTTCCTCATCGAGATCTTCATCGTGAAGCCGGAACCCCTGGACGTGATGCGCGGGTTCGTGCCCTCGGCCCTCTCCGGCAAGGCGCTGTACATCGCGATCGGGATCATCGGCGCCACGGTGATGCCGCACAACCTCTACCTGCACAGCGCGCTTGTCCAGACGCGCCGCATCGATCGCAGCACCACTGGCATCCGTCAGGCCCTGCGCTTCAATCTGCTCGATACCGGCGTGGCGCTCAACGTGGCCTTCCTCGTGAACGCCGCGATACTCGTGCTGGCGGCGGCAGCCTTCCATACCAAAGGCTTCATGAACGTGGCCGAGATCGAGGATGCTCACCAATTGCTGCGCGGTCTCTTCGGCGATCTGGCCCCCACCCTCTTCGCGATCGCCCTGATCGGAGCCGGGCAGAGCAGCACCATCACCGGCACGCTGGCCGGCCAGATCGTGATGGAGGGCTACCTCAATCTCCGGATCCGTCCCTGGCTGCGCCGGCTGATCACCCGCCTGATCGCGATCGTACCCGCGATCGTGGCCATCGTGTTCTTTGGCGAGGGATCACTGGGTGCATTGCTGGTGTTGAGCCAGGTGGTGCTCAGCCTGCAATTGGGCTTCGCCATCGTGCCGCTGATCCATTTCTGCGCCGATCGCCGCCAGATGAAGGAATTCACCATCGGTCCCATCACACGCACACTGGCCTGGCTGGTCGCGGGCGTGATCATCGTGCTGAACGCGCAACTGGTGGTGGAGGAGATCGGCGGCTGGCTGGAGGTCGGCGGCACCACGGCCATGTGGGTCCGCTGGACAGTGGTACCTCTGGCGGTGGGTTTCGGTGGATTGCTGCTGTACATCACCTTCGCACCGTGGATCACGCGCACCCTGCGCAAACCCAGGCTCATGGATGAACGTCCACCCGACCTGCACCTGCCCGAAGGCCACCGGTATGCGCGCATCTGCATCACAGTGGATTTCTCCAGCCATGATGAGGCCACGATACGGGCGGCCCTGAACAACGGTGGCAGGGAGGCGCACTACACCCTGATCCACGTGGTGGAGAGCGCCGCGGCCCGCTATCTCGGGGCCCTGAGCCACGACCGCGAGACGGAGACCGACATCGCGAACCTGGAGCACTACGCGGAACAGTTGCGCCGGTCGGGCTACTCCGCGGAAGTGCGCATGGGACATGGGCAGCCGGTGAAGGCGATCGCGCAGCTCGTGAACGAGGCCAACGCCGACCTGCTCGTGATGGGCGCCCACGGCCACCGCGGTCTGATGGACCTGTTGCGCGGCGCCACTGTGGATGCCGTGCGTCACCGCGTGAAGGTGCCCGTGCTCATCGTGCAGTGACCTTTGCGCCATGAAAGATCCGATCCAGGACATCATCACCACCCTCGACCTCCAACCCCATCCCGAGGGCGGCTGGTTCCGGGAGACCTACCGCAGCGACAGGGTCCTCTCGCAAGCGTGCCTGGGATCCGGCTTCGGCGGCGATCGCAATGGCTGCACGGACATCTACTTCCTATTGACCTCCGCCAACTTCTCCGCCTTCCACCGCATTCGGCAGGACGAGCTCTGGCACTTCCATCAGGGGGATGGGCTCTTCGTGCACATCATCGCGCCGGACGGGTCCTGCTCCCGCCTCGCTCTGGGCAATGACCTCGCGAACGGCCAGGTGCCGCAGGGTGTGGTGCCCGCGGGCCATTGGTTCGCGTCGGAGGTCGCCGTGGATGATGGCTTCGCATTGGTAAGCTGCACCGTCGCGCCCGGTTTCGACTTCGCCGACTTCGAACTGGCCCGGCGCGATGCGCTGGCATCCGCCTTCCCCAAGCACCTGGAGCTGATCCGGCGAATGACGCGCTAGTTCATCCCTTCCTGACGCGGTCGTCCAATGCCTCGATCATGCGGACGGCGCTGACCGGTCCTTCCTCCTGCCGCATCCCCTCGGCGACCTGGATCGCAGCCCTACCATACCGCTTATCGCCGACCACCGTTCGGATCGCCCGTGCCAGCCGCTCTGCGTTCACGGAACGCCGGTGCAACACCCGCGGCGCAGCACCCACCCGGTGCAGCTGCATCCCCCACCAAGCCTGGTCGTAGGCATGTTCCACCACGATGCTCGGGCGCCCGGCGCGGCACACCGCATGCGTCGTTCCTGCACCACCGTGGTGAACGACCAAGGCGCACTTCGGGAACAGCTCGTCATGCGGGACACCATGCACCAGCAGCACGTGCGGGTCGCGCAGGTGTTCCAGCGCGATCGTCGGATCGACCTGCACGATGGCACGTGTACCCGCGGCCCGTGCTGCTTCGGTCAACAAGGTGAAGGCGCCCTCCGGATCGAAGGCCGTGCAGGAACCGAACGTGAGGAAGACCGGTGGCGGACCGGTATCCAAAAAGGCCTGTTCCCTTGGAGTAAGCGCCCACGCGGGGTTCCGGCCGGGCATCGGGAACGCGCCACAAACGGTGAGGTCGGGCTCCGCAACGATCGCCCCCGGCAACAGGGTCCGCGACGCGGCGACCAGGTTCAGCACAGGCGAACGGAACTGTTCCTTGAGGAGGCTTTTCCAGGGACGCAGTCCGAGCCCTTCGCGCAACCGTTGGGCCGGTCGAAAAAGGCGGCGCGTCATCAACGCATCGCCCACGCTCCACATCAGACTGTTCGCCCAACGACCAAGATCCCCGCCCAACGGCGAGATCCCATCGGCACGGATGCCTTGTGGGAACAGCACCAGCGCGACCCGCGGGATGCCCGCCTTCTCCGCGGCGATCGTCAGTGTGGGACACAACACATGGCCGACCACCAGGTCGCTCTCCGCACAGAGTGCCGTTGAGGCCTGGAACAGCGCATCGGTGATCGGATCGTGGTACCGCTCCAAGAGCACACGCAGCTGCCGGAGCGGACTGTGGGAGGTGGTCAACGCGAACAGGTCCGCACCCGGGTGAATGGGAGCGGGCACCCGCACCGGTCGTACGCCCATCCGCGTGGCAAGGGCGTCGTGGTCCTTCCCATCCAGCGACGTGTACGCGATGGTGACCACATGTCCACGCTCGGCCAGCGTACCGGCCAGGGACAGGAACGGCAGGATGTCGCCATCGGTGCCCCAGGTCTGCAGGCCGATCCGCATCCGGTTCAGGCTTCGTTCGCGGTCGTGCGCCGGAAATACTTGAAGGGCACCACCAGCATTCCGAAGCACTCACCATCCTCCTTCCCTTTGTGCTTGTGGTGGGCGAAGTGGGCCCGCGCCAGGCCCCGCAGGTACCAGTTGCCGATCTTGCCGCGGTTGTGCCAGCGGTCGTGGATGAGGTACTCGTGCGCGAGGAAGTAGGCGATGCCGTACAGCAGGATGCCGATGCCGATGTAGAGCCGGTAGTCACAACCCGCCATGACGCCGAACTGCATGAAAAGCCAGCTGGGGATCGCGAAGATCAACGCAAAAAGATCGTTGCGTTGGAAGGGTCGGCCCGTGGGCTGGTGATGGTCGCGGTGCAACACCCAGCCGAAGGTGTGCATCACGTACTTGTGCGCGGCCCACGCGATGAACTCCATCCCCGCGAAGGCGGCCAACACCCAGCCGATATCGATCAACACCCGGATCATAGTTTGCCTTCCGCCTTGTTCTTCGCAATGAACCGCTCGATGCGTTCGTGGATGACCGGGTCCTTCACGTCGGGCAACTTGCCCTCGACGATCGCCAGGTCGGCCTCCCGATCGTCGCTGTAGTTCATGAAGCGCGGCACGTTCACCTGGATAGTGAGCCGGAGGAACCGCAGTTCCACGTTCGTCGGGTCCTGCGCGATGGCCTCCTCGAGCAGGTCCTTGCCCGCGCCGAAGTGGATCATCTTGCTGATCGGGTCGAACGCGTGTTTGCCCTTCGCCATGCGCAGTGCCCCGGAATAGCCGAGCAGCAACGCACTGCCGCCGGTCCCCTCCTCCTTGAAACGGGCGATGTAAGCATCGCACAGGTCCTCGTCGGCGAACACGGCGCTCATGTCGCGGCGGATATCCTGCAACAAGCTGCCCTGTGCCCGCAACGACAAGGACGTGATCGCGAGCACCAAGGGGAGCGATGTGCGAACGAGGTACCTCATGACCTGCCGTTCCAGGGAAAGAGCACGGCCCCGGCGAGGATCAGCAGCTTGTGGCCGTTGCTGATGCGGATCCGCCGCTGCATGATCGTGTCGGCCGGCGTGCGGGCGATCTTCCGCAGCACGGCCCGGAAATAGCGGCACGCCAGGGTCACCCCCAGGCGCGCGCTCCGCGGCAGTTCGGCGATGCCGGCGCTCCCTGCGCGAAGATCCTCGGCGATGTCGGCCTCCAACCGTCGCTTCACGTCCTCATCGAACCGTGAGAGATCGATGCCTGGGAAGTAGGAGCGGCCGAGCGCGATGTGATCATGGCGCAGGTCGCGGAGGAAGTTGATCTTCTGGAAGGCGGCGCCAAGGCGCATCGCAGGCGGCACCAACCTTTCGTATCGGGCATCATCGCGGGCACAGAACACGCGCAGGCACATCAGGCCCACCACTTCGGCCGAGCCCAGGATGTACTCCGCGAAGCGATCGTCGTCGTACTGCCGCTCCGTCAGGTCCATGCCCATGCTGTGCAGGAACCGGTCGATCAGGGCGCGTTCGATGCCATAGGTGCGCACCGCCCATTGGAAGCTGTGGAGCACCGGATGGATGCTGATGCCCTCGGCGATCGCGCGATGCGTCTCCTCCTGGAAGCGGGTCAGCATGCCCGCCTGTGCACTTCCGGCGAACGTGTCGACGATCTCATCGGCCAGGCGCACGAAGCCGTAGATGGCATGGATCGGACGGCGAAGGTCGCGGTGCAGACAACGGATCGCCCAGGAGAAGGAGGTGCTGTAGGTGTGCGTGATCACCCGGCTGCAGCGATCGGCAGCGCGGTCGTAGAGCGCCCGATAGGTCGCCACGGCCGGATCTACGGCATGCAGCGGAGGGACCTGGGACGGGCGGTCAACCACGTCGGGCGTGGTCACGAGGGTATCCCGTTGGGTCCTCATCCGTGGTGAAAATTAGCAAGCCGACAACGATCAACGGGCATGGCGATCCCTGAAAGCACCCCTTCAGAACCGGAAGTAGAAGGACGGCTTCACGATGAACGGCAATGCACCTGCGTGGTCCCTATCGGTGAGGCGCCAGAGGAAGTCCACACGTGCCACCTTCAGGATGTTCTCGATGCCGAAGCCGACCTCCACATAGGGATCGCGTGCATCGCTGAGCCCGTCCGGCAGTGGGAACGCGCCGTTCCTGTTCGCGGCGGACAGCGAACCAAGGAACGCCTTGGCCAGAACGAACTCGCGCAGTTTCGCCCAGCGAAGCAGCGGGATACGGTCCAGGAAATGCCCTTCGAAATGCTGCTCCAACTGGAGCGTCGCCCAGCGATCGGCGGCGAACTCCAAAAAGTTCATCAGGTTGAACGAGCGCACGTCGTTGAACAGCAGCGGATCGCTGTTCGGGAAGTGCAGCAACGGGTATGGCACGTCGCCGTCGATCAGCCCCCCCTCCGCGTAGATGTCCAGATAGCCGAAGGGCGGCGTGCGCAGGCGGTCCTCCACCTTCAGCCGGTAGCGTTGCATCGGCACCGCGTTCGTGCCCAGTCCACCACCGCTCAGCAGGATCTCCAGCGACACGATCGGCACGCGGGGCACGAACAATCCGCGCAGGATGGTCGTGTAGTCCGCATCGAGGTCCTTCACCCCAAAGGCGAACCGCGCGCCGAGCCGCACGCCGCTCAGCGTGACGGTAGCTCCCCCGGTCGTGTCGCCTTCCAGCACGCGAAAGAACCCAACATCCGGCGCGCTGATCCGTTGATCGACCGACCCGCAACGCACCGCCAGTCCGGCCGGCCATTGCCGTTCGACGTAGGCGGAAGTGGCGCGCAGGTACCAACGCGGATCGGGACCGCTCAGCCGCACGAACGAGGTGAGCACGTGGTCCAGCGGCAATAGCGAGGCACTGCGGCCGGGCTGCAGCATGTCGTCCAGGTATTCCGCACCGATGAGCGTGCGCTGCCGTCGCGGACCGTTCAGCTGCACCGCACCCGACAGGCCGCCCTTCCAGCGGGCATCCCCGAAGCCATAGGCCAGATGACCGGCGAACCGCCAGGTGCGACTGAAATGGTCGTTGGTACGCAGGCCGAGCTTCACGCGCTGGTCCTCCACCGGGTTGGTGCTGAAGAAGGTGTACACGTTGCCGAGATCGATCGGTCCCAGCGGCTGCCAGCCCTCGCCGATCAGGTGCAGTAGCCCTTCACGCCGCTGCCACCGCGGGTCATGGGCCATGCGGTCCACCCGCGTCACCAGGTCGCGCTCCTCCACGGTGAAGGTGTCCGGACGCACGGTCCGCCACCACGCGTCGTTCCGCAGGGCGGCACTGTCCTGCACGATCACGGGGTCCACCTGCTTGTAGAAGGCCTCCTCGCGCGTCTGCCCGATCGTGATGTCGCTCACGGTGCTCGTGCGCCGACCGAAGAACCCGGTCATGTCCGCGCTGTTCTCGATCACGGTGAAGTCGCCGATCACCTGGCTGCTGCGCACGAACCATGGTCCTTCGGCCACCGGCGCACGGTCCTGCCGGATCCAGTAGTTGCGCACGAAGTTGATGTTGGCCTCGATGCTGAAGGCCAGGTCCACGCGCACCACCGCCTTCGACGTGGTGTCGATGAGCATCTCGCCGCGGAAGGCGGCGTCGCCGATGTGCTTCGGCCGGAAGGTGATGCGGTGGCAGATGTATCCGTCGCAGGCGCGCAGCGTGTCGTCCAGCAGATAGCGGTAGTACTGCTGGAAGTGGCTGTTGATCGGGCTGGGGAAGCTGCGGTCCAGGATCGTCACCTGCTCCTCGTTGATGTCCGGCTCGATCGCCATGTCCTCCACGAACTCCATGATGCGCGGCGCGCGGAAGAACTTGTAGGCCTTCGTACCCATCACCACGCGCTTCTCCGAGCGGGGGTCCCGCCGGTAGTCGTGCTCCTCCTCGCGTTCGTTCAGCAGGATCGGCAGGTAGCGCACGCCATCGGCCGTGGTATCGATGCCGTCCCAGAGATAGTCGAAGGGCTTGAGCAGGAAATTCTTCTTGATCCGGTCGGTGAAGTGGTTCAGGTCGAACCGCACCCGGTCGTAGCTGGTGTAGTGGTAGGCATCCAGCCGCTCCGGCGCGTTGAACGGCTTGCGGGCGATCACCTGCCGCAGGACGGCGAAGGCGGGGTTCTCGCCGGGCCGCACCTCGAACACGTGCAGCTCGACGTGCATCGGGTCGAGACCGATCACCAGACCCTGGTCCACCGCACCCTTCAGCGCAATGGTCCGTGCACGATACCCAGTCATTGACACCCGCAGGGAATCGCGGTGCTGGTCGTCATTCAACCGGAAGAACCCGACCGTGTCCGTGGTGGTGCCGACGGTACTTCCGGGGAAGACCACATTGGCATAGGGCAGCGGATCGCCGGTGGCCTGGTCGAACACGCGGCCGGTGACGCGCGTGCGCTGGGCATGCACAAGGACGGGCAACAGGAGGACCGCCAGCAGAAGAAGCCTCTTGATCGGCCGGGAGCGATGTACGGGTGAGAACCACGGATGGACGCAGATGAACACGGATCGTAGATCAAAGGGAACGACCGATCGACCAAGCCGCGCATCCGCGTTCATCCGCGTCCATCCGTGGTCACCTGAGCCCAGGACATTTTTCATCCATGGAACACATCGATCATGCAGGAACCTATCTACCTCCTTGTGTGCACTCACTTTATGCGCTTAGCGTCTTTGTGGTGAAATGTCCGCAGCCCTTTCCATGGTGGGAAAGATCCACATTCCATACACTTGAAAGGACCGCGCAATGCCGAAATTCGGCCAGATCCAGGCTTCGGCCAGCAGCACGACACGCGTGAAGATCATCATCGGCAGGGACCGCCACCTCAGCTTTTCAGCCACCACGCTCATCGGCGCCGACCTCGGCACCTGGCTGGGCATTGTGCGCGTGTACGGTCGCGGCATCTCCCGGCCGTTCATCCCCAAGGCGCTCCTGCTCACCTGGATCGTCCTCCTCTATACGCCGCTGGTGCTGTGGGAACGCCTGCGCTACGATCGCCGCATCCGCCGCACAAAAGTGAAGGCGCCGTTGTTCCTCATCGGCCACCACCGCAGCGGCACCACCTACCTGCACTACCTGATCGGCCGCGATCCGCAGTTCGCCTACTGCTCGGTGAAGGAAAGCTTCATGCCGTGGATCTACCTCAGCTTCGGCCGCTTCCTCGAACGTATGTACCGCAGGCGACTGCCGGAGAAGCGCCCCATGGACGACCTGCGTATGGACGTGGACCTGCCCACCGAACCGGAGTATTCCCTGGGCAACATGACGCCCCACACCATGATCCCGGGCTACTACTTCCCGCGGCGCATGCTGGAGGTGTTCCGCCGCAACGTGCTGTTCGAGGATGAGCGGGCGAAGCGCGGCTGGCAACGCACGCTCAAGTACTTCATGCAGAAGCTCACATACCGGCACGGCGGAATGCCTCTCGTGCTGAAGAGCCCGGAGAACACCGCCCGCGTGAGGGAGATCCTCGAGGTGTTCCCCGACGCGCGCTTCCTGCTGATCAAGCGCGACCCCTACCGCGTCTATTTCTCCACCGAACGCCTCTACGGCATCACGCTGCCGCTGGTGTCCATGCAGAAGGAGGTCGATGGGGCGCAGGTGCAGGACTACATCCTTCGCTCCTACCGCCTCACCTTCGAGAAGTACTTCCGCGACCGCGCGCTGATCCCCAAGGGCCGCCTGGCCGAGATCCGTTACGAGGACCTGATCGGCAACGAGCTGGCCGTGCTGGAAAAGGCCTACCGGGAGCTGGGGCTTGACGGTTTCGATGCGGCCCGCCCGCACATCCAGGCCGAAGTGCGCAGCTACACGGACTACCGCACCAACACATACAACTATCCCGAGGAACGCATGCGAGCCATCGAAGCGGAATGGGCGCACGTCTTCGAGCAGCTGGGCTATCCGATGGCCTCAGACCGGGGGCAGCAGCAGCCCGCGCAGGCGTGACACCAACCCGTCCGCTTCCTCCGGCGTGAGCGCCGGCGCGCGGTGGCCGATCACCAGCACCAGCCCGCCCTTTTCGCGGCCCATCACCACGCTGAGTCCGGGTGGTGAAGGCACGGGCGGGTAATGCTCCACGTGCGTGATGCGCGCGCCGAAAAAGTGCGTGGGCAGGCGGTCCAGGTCGCCGAGGTCGCTGAAGGCGAAGCTGGCCCAGCGGCCCACCGAGGGCATGTTGAACATGATGCGGTAGGCCGCGAACGGCACGCGTCGGAACGCGCGCAGCAGAGCCCTGTACCGCGTGGGGAATCCGCCCCGCACCTGCGTGATCAACTGGCCGGAGAGCGCCTTGACCGCCGTGGACATGTCTGTCAGTTCCGCACTGTGCAGCTTGAAGAACACGAACGAGGTCGCGTTGCCGATCAGGTGCACCGGTCCCTTCCGCGGGCGTTGATCGATCGGTGTGGAGAACCACAAGTAGGGCGGCCGTCGGCCACGCGTCTGCAATACTCCGTTCATCGCCAGCGCGATCGCGGCCAGATCGAACGTTGTGCGGCCGATGGTGGCACCGGATGCCCGCGCCTGCGCATCGATCCGCGCGGTCTCCTCCGGCGTGAAGCGCACGATGTGGAAGTCCGGATCACCGGCCTCCCCCTTCCGACCGCGCAGCAATGATCCCATGCGCGGACCGGCCGATCGGAAGGCCGTGGCGCCCATCGCCAGCACGTCCCGCCATTCCCCCTGCGGGCGCGGCACGTCGTTCGGTGCGAAGCGATCCTCCTCGGGAAGACCATCGTTCAGCCCATGCAGAAAACGCAGCATGCCGGCATGGTCGAAAGCCACGTGATGCAATGCGATCATCAGGCGCACGCGTCCGTCCGGCGCCCGGGCGATGTCCACGCGGACCGCGCCATCCGCAGGCATGAGCGGCACGGCCAGTTGGTGCCGGGTCCAGGCATCCATGTCCGGCGCCTGATGGATGGGTACCGTGGTGTCCACGTCCCACGCGAATTCCCACCGCGGCAGACCGGGCCAGGCGGTGCGCCAGTGCAGCGCGCGCACCCAGCGGAAGAGCGCGTTCGCCGCGAACCGGTCTTTCAACGTGTCGGCATCCACGCCCGGCTCCAGGTCGAACACCATGCGCGACACATCACCCGCACAGCCCCGAACGCGCATCACACGGTCGATCAGGAGATGGAACAGGTCCGGGCCGGAAAGGGTGTGCGGCGTCCCGCCATCGGTCGCGTGCGCGGCAGGCATCGCCGTTCAGTTCGCGTAGCGCAGGGCCGCGTCCGCCAGGGTATCCAGGCTGCGCAGGTCCTCCGCGGGCAGGTCCTCCACGGGGATCTTCCACCCGAAGCGGTCCTCCAGGTGCATCACCAGCTCGATCACCGTGATGGAGTCCACCCCGATGGCCTCCAGTTCGGTGGATCCGTCCAGCTCCACCTCGCCCGCCAGCACCCGGTCGTCCAGGAACTGACGCAGGGCATCCACTATTTCGCCGCGTTGCACCGACATTCGCGTGCCGAATTTAGCGGGACGGCGCACACCGTCAGCTGATCCGCATCAACTCATGTCCACGCCAGCGCCACAACGCAAGGTCGCCGTCATCGGCTCCGGCATCGCCGGACTGGCCGGGGCCATCCGCCTGGCCGCGCAGGGACTGGCGGTGGACGTATTCGAGGCCGAGCACACCGTCGGCGGCAAGATCTCCGAGCAGCATGTCGATGGCTTCCGCTTCGACAGGGGCCCGAGCGTGCTCACCATGCCGCAATACATCGACGACCTCTTCCGCCTGGCCGGGGAGGATCCCGCCGCGCACATCCGCTACGAGCGCCTCGACCCCGTTTTCCACTACTTCTTCGCCGACGGCTCCCGCTTCCAGAGCCATGCGGACCGCGAGCGCTTCATCACCGCGCTGTCGGAACTGACCGTCACCCGGCCGGAGGAGCTGCGCACTTTCTTCCACCGTGCCGCGCGCAAGCTGGAGCTCACCGACCCCGTCTTCCTGCAACGCTCGCTGCACCGGCTGCGCAACTACACCGACCGTGCCACCTTCCGCGGTCTCTTCCATCTCGGTGCGCTGCAGGCCTTCACCACCATGGACCGCGCCAACCGGCGCCTGCTGCGCGACCCGCGCACCGTTGCCCTCTTCAACCAGTACGCCAGCTACAACGGCAGCGACCCCTTCCAGGCACCGGCCACGCTGAACCTCATCGCCCACTACGAACTCGGCCTTGGCGCCTACTACCCCGTCGGCGGCATGTACCGCATCGCCGCGGAACTGCACGGTCTCGCCGAACGCCTGGGCGTGCGCTTCCACCTGGGCACACCGGTGGAACGCATCCTGACGGAACGGCGCCGCGTCACCGGCATCCGCGTGGGTGGCGCGGACCTCCCTTACACCGCCGTGCTGGCCAATGCCGATGTGCACCATGTGTTCCGCATCCTGCTGCCCGACGTGAAGGGCCCGCGCCTGGTGCTGGACCGCCCGCGTTCCAGCTCGGTGGTCGTGTTCTTCTGGGGCATGGAGGGCACCAGCCCCGAGCTCGGCCTGCACAACCTCTTTCTCTCCGGCGACCAGCGCGACGAATACGAACACCTCTTCCGCGCGAAGAACATCGGCGCCGACCCCTCGGTGTACGTCTACATCAGCTCCAAAAAGAACCCCGCCGACGCGCCGCCGGGCATGGAGAACTGGTTCGTGATGATCAGTGTGCCACCGCTCTCGGAACGGACCGACACCGAAGCGGAGATGGACAAGCTGCGCGCCCGGGCCCGCGAGGCCGCCATCACCAAGCTCTCGCGCCTGCTCGGCCGCGACGTGTCCGCCGCCATCCGCGTGGAGCGCACCATGGATCCGCGCACCATCGCCCAACGCACACGCAGCGCCTTCGGCTCGGTCTATGGCTACAGCAGCAACGGCATGCTCAGCGCCTTCCTGCGCCACGCCAACTTCAGCCGGCGCGTCAAGGGCCTTTACCTCTCCGGCGGCAGCGTACATCCTGGCCCCAGCATCCCCCTCAGCCTGCTCAGCGCCAAGATCGCGAGCGGGATGGTGGTGGAGGCGGTGGGGAAATGAATGGTCCCTTTCGCTGGCGTGGATCTTCGATCCGTGTCTCTGATCATCCGAGCCTCGTTCGTCCGTGGCTGTGCTGTGGCTACCCTCCTCTGGCCCGCCAGTTAGCCTCGCGAGGACGAAGGACGAGCATGGCGTCCTCCCCTGCCCTTCCGAATGCGAAGTGGCACCTCGGCCCCGGCATCCCCTCAGCCCGCGCAGCGCCAGGGTCGCGGGTGAGATGGTGGTGGAGAAGCGCAGGATCGATCCGCGACCGGGATCCCCTACGGATACGTGCGCACGAAGTGACCGTGAAAGCCCACATCGGGCAGGGTCAATACATAGCTCCCGGTCGGAAGCCCGTTGATCGGTATCGAGGCGCCTTGGCGCCAAGTGCCCCGTGCCACCACCGCACCGGCCATGTCATGGATCCGATACATGGTCCCTCGGGTACCTGATAGATCCAGCCACAAGGCACCGTTCGCGGGATCCTGACGGAAGTGGACATCCGCGCCCGCGGACGGTCCGGAAATGCCCACCGATCCCATGATCGTGGCGCTGCGGTACCGCACCACGTCCGCGCTCTGATCGCTCCAAACGATGCGGAAAATGCCGTTCGCGAATGCGATGTCGGGTGTCATCTGTGGACCGGCGCTGTTCACCGTCACGGCTTGTGGCGCGCTGAGCCCCGCCCATCCGGTCACGCTCCAGCTGAACAACACGTCCTTATTGCCGCTCATGGTCCGCTGCCAGACGATGCCGAGCGTGTCCCCACTTCCGGCCATGCGCGGGAATTGCTGCAACGTACTCGAACCCGCGGAGGGATCGATGCGAAAGAAGGGTCCCACGGTGAGGTCCGGCAGGTGGGTGCTGCCGGCGTATACCTTCAGGCCCTGGCTCGCACCGGACATCAGCACGTAGCGTAGGCTGTCCCCGGCGATGGCGCCATCGGCACTGGAAGAGGGACAAGTGTTGAACGTCCAACCGGTCGGATCGATATCCGCACCGCTGGTGCATGTGGCTCCGCCATCCCCTGACATACCCGCCCAGATGGTGCGCAGGTTCGCATCGTTGTTGCGGTACACCACCACCACGGTATCCCCCTGCGCGAGCGCCCTCCCCGGACAGCAATCGCACACCTCGCCCGGTGCGAAGGGCGCGCTGACCGGCACCGGTGGCTCCCAGGCACCTCCCACCCAGCGTGTCGTCACGTGGCGGGGGTCGGTGAAACCACTGTCGAACGCCATGTATTCCACCACCGCGCCGGCGGATGGACCTAGCGCCACCGTCGGAAAGCGGTCGAAAGGTCCGGTGGCCGCCCCGATCCGCAGCGTATCGCTCCAGGTGGTTCCGCCGTCCAGGGACCGCACGGCGTACATCGGCATGTCCATCTCGGGCAGGGCTTTGAAGACCACCCAGGCCTCATTGCCCAGGGCGTCCAGTTCGGGCCCCTGCCAATCGGCAGCCGCCACCTGCACCCCGGCGGGATGCAAAAGCTGGGGCACGTTGAAGCTGGTGCCGTTCCACACCGTGGCGTGGGCCGTGCCGTTCGGTGCATCGCCCCAGATCACGATGGGATCCAGGTCCGCGTTCAATGCGATGCGCGGTCGGTAGTAGCCGACCCCGGTGGGGCTCGCGTCCATTTCTGTTCCCCATTCCAGGAATTGGGCATCAAGCAGCGTCGGGATACACAATGACCCGAGAAGAAGGAGGTGTCCTGTGTGCATTTCCACAAGGTACGTCGTGCGAATTCCCCGCTCAGGGCGCGGTGAACCGGGCGTCCGTGAGAAAGGTGCTATCGGTCAGGGTGTTCAAGAAGGCGATCAACCGGTCCTTCTCCTCCCAGGTGAAGTTGCCGTTGGGCAGGTGCAGAAGACCGGTGAGGTTGGTGGTATCCACGTTGGGGGAGTTCGCGTCCACATGGCCGCCATAGAAGGTCACCACGTCGAACAAGGTGGGAAAGCGGCTGTCGTGCATGTAGGGCGCCGTCATGGAGATGTTCCGCAAGGTGGGCACCTTGAATTTGTAGAGGTCCGTGGACAGCCCGGTCACCGCGGCCAGCCCACTGTCGGTCACCGGGAACGGCAACCCATTGTTGCGCAGATCATCGTCCGTGAACAACCCGAGATCGTGGCATTGCGTGCAATGCCGTTCGAACAAGGCCATGCCGTCCAATTCCATCTGGTCGAGTGCGGAGCTGTCACCACCATAGTAGAAGCGGTCGAAACGGGAATCGAAGGAGACCATCGTACGCTCGAACTGGGCGATGGCCATCACCACAAGGTCGCTGTCCACCGCGCTGGTGCCGAAGGCGGCTTGGAAAAGGTCCGGATAGAGCGGGTCGTTCTGCAGTCGGTCCACCACGGTGGGCCAGGTGTTGCGCATTTCGATGGGGTTGGTCACCGGGTCGTGGGCCTGGCCTTCCAGGCTATGGCGGCGGCCGTCCCAGAACAGGTTCTCCGACCAGCCCAGGTTGATCACCGCCATCGCATTGCGGTCGCCGACGGACCCGTCCGTGCCGGTGCTGAAAGCATCGGGGTCGCTGAAACCGTGTTCCTGAAGGTGGCAGCTGGCGCAACTCATCGTGCCGTCGTCGCTCAGCATCTTCTCATGGAACAGACGCCGGCCCAGCGCCACACCCTCCACGGTCAGCGGGTTGTCCACCGGCATGGGCATGGGGCCGATGGAATCGAGCACCCATTGTGGCAGGTCCAGCATGAGGGGCGTGGGACCGACCGTGCCAACAGGAGCCGCTGGATCCTTGCGGCAGGACAGGAAAAGAACGGTGCTCATCGTGCAAAGAAGCAAGGTGCGTCGCGCAGGGTATCGCATGGTCGCAAAATATTTCGAGTTGGTCAGTGATGTGGGGGCGTATCGTGGGGATCCAATGTGTGGGCCTCCATATGGGTCCCTTCCATGCCCGGTATATGGCTTGAACGCAAAAGGCCTTGCGCCTGCATGCGCAACAGCCCGGCGTTCATCGCCACGATCACGGTGCTGAGGCTCATGAGCACCGCACCTACGGCGGGCCCGATCATGATGTTCGCGAAGGCGAGCGCACCGGCTGCAAGGGGGATCGCCACCACATTGTAGCCCGTTGCCCACGCCAGGTTCTGCACCATCTTGCGGTGTGTCGCGCGGCCGAAGCGGATCAAAGCACGGATGTCCCGTGGATCGCTGTTCACCAGGATGATGTCGGCGGTTTCTGCGGCCACGTCGGTGCCCGAACCCACGGCGATGCCGATGTCTGCCTGGGCCAGTGCCGGGGCATCGTTCACACCATCGCCGGTCATGGCCACGTATTGACCTTCGCTTTGCAAACGCTTCACGATATCCACCTTTTCGTGTGGCAACACGCCGGCATGGTAGCCATCCAAACCAAGGGTTTCGCTTACTTGAAGAGCGACGCGCTCGTTGTCGCCCGTCGCCATGATCACGCGGATGCCTTCCTCCTGAAAGGCCTTCACCGCAGGCCGCGATGAATCCCGAATCCGGTCCTCCAGGGCGATGGCACCCACGGGCCGATCATCCTTCAGCACGTACACCACCGTACCGGTCATCCCCTGCGCGTTCGTGGGGACCTCGATGTGCTTCTCCTTCAGGTAACCCGGGCTCACTACGGCCACGGGAGCGCCGTCGACCGTGGCGCGCACGCCCTTGCCGGTGATCGCCTGGAGGTCCTTCGCCTCCGGCGGCTTGAGGTCGCGTTGACGCGCGGCCTTCACGATGCCCGCGGCGATCGGATGCTCCGATCCGGTCTCCAACGCGGCTGCAAGTCGGAGCACGTCGGCTTCCTCCATGTCCCCGGTCAATGGCGAAATGGCCGACACACCGAAGGAGCCCTCGGTAAGGGTGCCGGTCTTGTCGAAAAGGATGGTGGTGATCCTCCGGGCGTTCTCGAACGCCGTGCGGTCGCGGATGAGCAGCCCGTTGCGAGCCGCCAGGGTGGTGGAGATCGCCGCCACCAAGGGGATCGCAAGGCCCAAGGCGTGCGGACAAGAGATCACCATCACGGTGACCATTCGTTGCAGGGCGTATTCGAGATCGGCACCGGCCGCCCACCAGGCCAGGAAGGCCACAACGCCGGCACCCAACGCGACGAACACCAGCCACTTCGCCGCGGTGTCCGCAAAACCCTGCGTGCGGCTCTTGCTCTGCTGGGCGGAGCGCACCAGTTCGATCACCTGGTCCAGATAGTTGTCCTTTCCCGTGCGGCTCACGCGGATGCGCAGCGGGCCGTTCCCGTTCACCGAACCGCCGATCACTTCATCGTCCCTGCCTTTGCGCACCGGCATCGATTCGCCCGTCAGCATGCTCTCGTCCACCTGGCTTTCGCCCTCGGTCACCTTGCCGTCCGCGGGCATCTTCTCGCCGGGCTTCACCAGCACCAGGTCGCCCTGCTGCAGTTCGTCGATCGCCACGTCGTTCACCTGGTCGCCCTCCACGCGATGGGCGGTGGCGGGCATCAGTTCGACCAGGAGTTCGAGCGATCGTGAGGCGCCCAGCACGGAGCGCATCTCCACCCAATGGCCGAGCAACATGATGTCGATCAATGTGACCAGCTCCCAGAAGAAGTCCGCCCCCTGCAGGCCGAACACGATCGCCGCGCTGTAGGCCCAGGCCACGGTGATGGCCACCCCGACGAGCGTCATCATGCCGGGCTTGCGCCGGCGCACCTCATCCACGGCCCCCTTCAGGAAGGGCCAGCCACCGTGGAAGTAGATGAAGGTGGAAAGTGCCAGCAGGATGTACATGCGCCCCGGCGGGTCCAGCGCATAGCCGAGCAACTGCTGGATCATCGGGGACAGCACCAGCACGGGCACGGACAGGACCGTCGCGATCCAGAAACGCCGCCGGAACTCGGCGATCATCATGCGGTGATGGTCATGATGGCCATCATGGTGTTCGGTGGAATTGGTTGGTCGCTTTTCATCCCTGTGATCATGTGCATGTTCATTCATATGGCCCTTATGTTCATCCATAGCACCTCATTGCTCAGACTCCGATCTGTACTGACAGCATTCGGGCAGCGCTTCGTAATCCTCCTCCCGCGCTTGGTCCAATTCAGTGTCGTGGCCGGCGCCGGCCACAGCCTTCGAGATCGTGCGCAACGTCGTCATACCCGGCATGAATTCCGTGGTGAGCATCGAGTCGTCCACGTCCCATACCGCCGAGCGAACACCGGTCACGGATAGGGCGGCCTTTTCGATCCGTTCCTTGCAGAGGTCGCAGTTGCCGATCACCTTCAGTTGTGCGTGCTCGGATCTGACCGGCTTGTCCTTCGCCTTGTCCGACATGCCGGGCATGCTTTCCATGGACCCGTGATGGTGCATCACCGGCGCGCCGCCTGCCGGGTCCATCATGCTCGGCAGGCCCTGCAGCTGGGCGGCGGCATCGATGGAGAAGACCCCGTTGGTGGCGATCTCCTCGCCACGCTGAAGTCCGGAACGGATCACGTAGGTATCGTCCAGCATCGGTCCCAGGACCACTTCGCGCAGGGTGAAGCGCAGGCCATCGGTCGCCTGGTGTTTCACGTAGACCACCGAGCGCACGCCCGTCCACAGCACGGCACTGGCCGGCACCACGATCGCCGTATCGCCCACGGCATGCGTCGGCGTGATGGTGGCATTGAAGTACATGTCGGGCATCAGCCGGACGCCGGGGTTCGCTAGCTCCACGCGGGCCCGTGCCACGCGTGTCCTCGGGTCCACCAGCGGATCGATGAAGCTGATCCGTCCCTTGAAGGTGCTGCCCGGCAGGGCGGGCACCGCGATGGACACCGGATCGCCCACGCGTACCACGGCCAGGTCCGATTCGTGGAGGTCCACCTGGGCCCAGATGGGGTCCAACGCGGCCACGCGCAGCAGCGGTTGACCGCGCATCACCTGGTCGCCCTGCACCACCAGCCGTTTGAGCACCGTGCCGGACACATCCGCCAGGATGGTGAAGTTCTCCCGCGGTCGTCCGCCACGCTCCAGGTCGTGGATCTGGGCATCGGTGAGCTTCCAGGAGCGCAGCTTCTCCTTCGCGGCACGGTAGATGCCGGGCGCAAGGGTGCTGTCCTGCGCCGCGCGCAACAGTTCCTGCTGGGCCACCACGAGGTCGGGCGCGTAGACCTCCGCCACGGGGTCGCCCACGGCGATGTGCGTTCCGGTCACGTCCACGAACAGCCGTTCGATGCGTCCGGGGAACTGTGCGAGCTGGGTGCGCAGGCGTCTTTCATCCACGTCGATCCGGCCCGTGGTGCGCAGGGCGCCTCCCGGGGCACCGCCGCCCACCACCGTGGTGCGCACGTCCGCCAGGGCCATGGCGCGGGACGACATGTGTACGCCCGCGGTCGACGTGTCGGCACCCATGCTGCCCACCGGGATGAGGTCCATGCCACAGATCGGACACTTGCCGGGGCGGTCCATGCGGATCTGGGGATGCATGGCGCACGTCCAGATGCCCTGTACGTCCGCAGTGCCTGCTGAAGATGTCGACGTCGTTGCCGGGGCGGCCGCCGGACCGGTACGGCCCAGCAGGATGCCCAGTACCAGGCCCCCGGCGAACAACGCCACCCAGACCCAATGCGTGCGTATCCATTTGACGAGTTTCATGGCATCGTTCGGTCTTTTCGGCCCAAAGGGTGTGGATCCTCCACCGCGCTAGCTCTTCACCTCCCGCATCGGCATGCCGCACGAAGGGCACTTCCCGGCTTTCGGATAGGTCTTGTCGCCTTCGCACCGCATGGGGCACCGGTACATGACGGCGCTCACCTCCATACTGTCCATGTCGGCACTGTCCATGGGCATCGTGACTGATCCGTTGTCCATGTGGTCCATGTCCTGGTGGGTGTTCTCCATGTGCTGCATGTGGCCGTCGCCGTTCATTTGATGTACATCATCTGTATCGTTCCCGCCGCATGCGATGAGCAGCAGGGATGCGGTGCATGCGAGCGCGGCGATGCGGGTTCCGATGGTCTTCCTATCCTTCATGGTCGTTGTGTTGATGTTCTTCAGTTGTTGTTGTCGATGGATGTGAGGTACTGGAGCTTCGCCACCGCGATGCGATGCTCCTTCAAAGCGGAGAGACGGGTCAGTCGGTAGCGCAGCAGCAGGTCTTCCATGCGCAGCACTTCCTCGAAGCGTTCCTGACCCTGGGCATACGCTTCCACCAGCAGGTCCGCCGCGCTTCGGGCCAGGTCGATCTGGGCGTCCATCAGGTCCACCATCAGGGCGCCCTTCTGGGCCTGCCACCAGGCTTCGGCATACGCGGCCTGCCGGTCGCGCAGGGCCGCTTCATGCATCTGGTCGAAGCGCTGTTCGTCCAGTTCGGCCTCCATGCGCGCGCTGGTGTAACGCTTTCTGAAAATGGGTAGGTCGAGGGTGAGCATGGGCATGAGCGCGTCGCGGCCATTACCCGAAGGGTCGGCATCCGTGCGTGGATCGATCCACAGGTAGTCAAGCCCGAGGCCGAAGCTGGGTCCGCCCGCGGCGCGTGTGGCATCGGCCCTTGCGTTCGCCGCACGCGCCTGGTCCTGCAGCGCGATCAGGTCCGGTGCCCTTTCCAAACTGTCCGGTGAAGGCCATGCGGATACATCGATCACCGTGATGCTGTCCAGGACGGTCACTGGTGTGTCGGCGGCGCGGTCGCGCAGCGCGTTCAACCGGGCCACCAGGGAGGGTCGCTGGGCCTCCAGTACTTCCACGGCCGTGCGCTGGGCGTTGGTGGCCATGCGTGCGCGGAGCACGTCCACCTGGGTCACCTGGCCGTTCGCATAGCGTTCCCGGGCGAGGTCCTCCAACCGGGACAACAGGTCCAATTCGCGGTGCTCCACCTGCAGGGAGCGGTCCAGTTCATGCAGAGGATGGAACGCTACGCGCACCTTGAAGGCCACGGCATCGCGCTCGGCCAGATAGCCGTCGTACACTGCCTGGGCACGTGCCTCGGCCGCCCGGCCCTGGGCGTCCAGCATCCCGAACCAGGGGAACATCTGCATCAATGAGACCCTGGCCCGCTGCGGCCCGAGACGGGTCTCCACCGGTGTGATGAACACCCCGAGCGAGAGCCGCGGGTCGGGCAGCGTGCTCACCTGGGCCACTTGCTGCATCGCCGCCCGGAACTCCAGGTCCTTCGCCTTCAGTTTGGGATCGTTCGCCCAGGCCTGCACCACCAGCGTGTCCAGTGGCTGGGCATGTAGAGCGCCCGCGACCGCAAGGAGTGCGCCTACGGTAATGGCGAAGCACCGCACCAGTACGAAGGGTCGGGTGTGTCGCAAGGTGCTCATGATCGATCGCGGAGTTTGCGCTCCTCGCGCCAGCAATAGAGCACCGGCGTGATGAAGATGGTGATGGCGGCCACGAGCATGCCACCGAACGCCGGTATCGCCATCGGCACCATGATGTCCGATCCCCGGCCCGTTGAAGTAAGCACGGGAAGCAGGGCGATCACCGTGGTGGCGATCGTCATCACCGCTGGGCGCACCCGCCGTGCCCCGGCCTCCATCACGGCATGGCGTACACCGGCGATCGTCCGTGGTCTTTCCGCGGCCATGCGTTGGTCGATGTAGGTGGCGATCAGCACGCCGTCGTCCGTGGCGATGCCGAACAGGGCGATGAACCCCACCCACACCGCCACACTAAGGTTCACCGTGTGCATGGCGAAGAGGTCGCGTAGGTCCGTGCCGAACAGGTGCACGTGAAGGAACCAGGGTTGGCCGTAGGCCCACAACAGGAGAAAGCCGCCGGTGAAGGCCATGGCCACGCCGGAGAACACCATCAGGGCCGTGCTGATCGAGCGGAACTGGAAGTAGAGGATCAGGAACACCAACAGCAGCACGACAGGCAGGATCAGCGCCAATCGCCTTTCCGCGCGCACCTCGTTCTCATAGCTCCCCGAGAACCGGTAGCTCACGCCTGCAGGCACCTGGAGCGACCCATCGTCGATCCGGGCCTGTATCGCACGCTGCGCATCCTGCACCACATCCACTTCCGCGTGCCCATCTCGTTTATCGAAAAGCACGTAGCCCACCAGGAAAGTGTCCTCGCTCTCGATCACCTGTGGACCGCGCGCATAGCGCAAATCCACCAGTTCGCCCAGGGGTATCTGTGTTCCGGTCTTCGTGGTCACCAGCACTTTGGCGATGCGTTCGGGCCGGTCGCGCAGCTCGCGCGGATAACGCACGCGCACGTCGAAGCGTTCACGCCCTTCCACCGTGGTGGTCAACGGCATGCCGCCGATGGCGATATCGATCGTGTGTTGTACGTCCGCGACCGTAAGCCCGTAGCGTGCGATGGCATCGCGCCCGATCGCGAGCTCCAGATAGGGCTTGCCCACGATACGGTCGGCGAAAACGGCCTCGGCGCGTACACTGGGCACCGTCTTCGGATCGTTTCCAACCGGCGGCCGAAAGCCTCGATGGTCTGTAGGTCGCCCCCCTGCACCTTGATGCCCATCGGGCGCGCATGCCGGTCTGCAGCATCACCAGTCGCGTTTCGATCGGCTGTAGTTGTGGGGCACTGGTCACACCCGGCAGTTCGGCCGCTCCGGCGATGTGTGCCCAGATGTCGTCCGGCGTACGCACATCATCGCGCCAGTTCCGGTAGTACTCCCCATCCGCATCGGGAACAAGGTCCTGTGCGTGCAGCCCGCGTGTCAGGGCGTCCGCATGCGACAGAGTGTCGCCGGTACGGGTGATGTAGCGTCCGTCGTCATCGGTACGGAACCGAAGACGATGCCCCTTGTCGTCCACTTCGTATTCCGGCCGGTAGTTGATGATGTTCTCATACATGGATATCGGTGCGGGGTCGAGCGCGGAAGTGGTCCGTCCGGCCTTGCCCACCACCATTTCCACTTCGGGGATCGCCGCGACGCGTTGGTCCAACTGCTTCAATACACGGACGTTCTCGCTCACACCCGCGTGCGGCATGCTGGTGGGCATCAGCAGGAAGCTCCCTTCGTCCAGGGCGGGCATGAATTCCTTCCCAATACCAGGGAAAACACCGACCAACGCGCGCTGCGCTCCGGTGTTCCGCAGGTCCACACCGATGGTGGCGAATGCACGGTCGATCGGTGCCAGCATACGGTCGGCGCCCTGCCAGATGAACAGACCGATCAGGATGAGCAACAGGGGATGCTCAGGAACGTGCGTTTGTGGGCCAGGCACCAGGCTGCAGGATCAAGCGGTACCGCCATTGCAGGAGCAGCAGTCCACCCAGCACCACGCCGACCAGGATCCCCACGAAGAACATGTTGGTGAACAGGCTGCGGTCCGCGCCGAGGGGCAGCCACAAATGGGTGAGCAGGAACAGCGCCGTGATGATCACGACCGCCAAGGGCAGATGCCGCGCCGGTGACCACCATCGCGCCAGACGCGGCGCGGCCAAGGAGGCGAGGACATACAGCCCAAGGGCGAGTCCGACCGACAGGTCCAGCTTCAAGGCGATCGTCAGGGCAGCGGCTCCCATCAAGGCGCGCATGATCCATCGATGCCGTCCCTTGAACACGCGGTCGCGGAACACCAGCCGGGCCAGGGTGGGCAACACTACAAGGGCTACGAGCAGCGCGGCCACCAAGGCATAGGTCTTGGTGAAGGCCAGCGGATGGAACAGTTTGCCCTCCGCCGCCTGCAGGGCGAACACGGGAATGAAGCCCACGATGGTCGTGGATACCGAGGTGATGATGGCCGGGGCGACTTCCACCGCCGCGGTGTACACCACCTCACCGATCGGCACGTCGGGTCCGGCTTCCCGCTTGTGGCGGACGATGTTCTCCGAGAGCACGATGCCCAGGTCCACCATGGTACCGATGGCGATCACGATGCCGGAAAGCGCCACGATGTTCGCGTCCACGCCGGTGTAGCGCATGGCCACGAACACCATCAACACAGCCAGTGGCAGCAGGGCGGCGATCACCAGGGAACTGCGCAGGTCCAGCAGCATCACCACCACCACCAGGATCGTGATCAGCACCTCCAATGAAAGCGCCTCCTCCAGGGTGCCCAGCGTTTCGTGGATCAGCCGGGTGCGGTCGTAGAACGGAACGATCGTGAGACGACTGGTGCGGCCATCGGGGAGCACGCGCTTGGGCAGTCCGGGCGCGATCTCGGCGATGCGCGCCTTCACCTGGTCGATCACCGCGAGCGGATTGGACCCATACCGGGCCACCACAACGCCACCCACCACTTCGGCGCCTTCCTTATCGAGTACACCACGGCGAGGTGCGGGGCCCAATGTCACGCGGGCGACATCCCGCACACGCACCGGCACGCCATCGTGCGCGCCCACCACGCTGTTGCGCAGGTCGTCCAGCGAATGCAGGTATCCCGATCCGCGTACCAGGTATTCCGCTTGGTTTATCTCCAAGGTGCGCGCCCCCACATCAAGGTTGGCGTGCTTCACCGCGTCGGCCACCTGCATCAGGCCGATGCCGTAGACCTTCAGTGCATCAGGATCCACATCCACCTGGTATTCCTGAACGAAGCCGCCGATCGAAGCCACCTCGCTCACACCCGGGACGGCGTTCAACGCATAGCGCACCTGGAAGTCCTGGATCGTCCGCAGTTCGTTCAGGTCCCAGCCGCCAGTGGTGGCACCGCTGCTGTCGCGGCCCTCGATCGTGTACCAGAAGACCTGGCCCAGGGCGGTGGCATCGGGGCCCAGGGCGGGGGAAACATCCTCCGGCAGTAAACCGGCGGGCAGAGCGTTCAATTTCTCCAGCACGCGCGACCGCGACCAATAGAATTCGACGCCTTCGTCGAAGATGATGTAGATGCTGGACAGACCGAACATCGATGAGCTCCTCACGGTGCGCACCCCGGGAATGCCCAGCAGGCTGGTGGTGAGCGGGTAGGTCACCTGGTCCTCCACATCCTGCGGGGAACGGCCGGGCCACTCCGTCACCACGATCTGCTGGTTCTCGCCGATGTCCGGTATGGCGTCCACCGGCACAGGGTCGCTCGGCAACCCGCCCAGGTGCCAGCCGAACGGAGCGGTGGCCGCGCCCCACATCAGCATGCCCAGAACCAGCAGTGCCGTCACCAGCGGGTTCTTCAGGAAGAAACGGATGAAGCCGTTCACCATGGTCGTCGATCCAACGTGCGTCCGGTCCAAGCGCGCCGTGGTCGGCATCCGGGGGATCGATGCGGATGGACCGGGACGCACGCGCCTGGGTCCGCATCAGCGTTGTGAAGGAAATGGAAAGAGAAGGCCCCGTGTGGTCAGGGCAGGGGTAATCAACGGCTCATAGCCGCAGCACACGCGTGCGTGTCGATCGGAGCTGTATCCGATCCGGTGGATCGCCATCCGGACGGATGTCCGCGAGACGTTCCGTGCCTGCCAAAAAGGCCTGCGTGGGGAAAAGAAGAATGAAGGTGGCAAGAACGGGCACGACCACTTCCGTGGTCGTCGGCACCATTTCCTTCATCGTGCTACCCACCTTGTTCAGATCGCAGCAGGAGAGGTCGAGGGTGGCTTCACTGGATGAGGTGCCGCTGCCGCAGGTCACCGCCTCGCCCCAGGAAAGGATGTGCCGCCCGCTCATGCGGCAGTCCATGCGCCATAACGCCGGCATCACCTGCTGCCCCAGGAGCAGCAGCATCAGAACGATCGCGGAGCGCCGGATACCGGTCATTTCTACGAAGGTAATCCATCGGCGGCTGGTCGTACCTGACCGATCAGCCGGAAGAATGGAAGGCCAACTTGAAGGAAATGACCGGAGGTCGGTTGCGCTACGCATGCTCGTGGACGCGCGGCGCGGTGTCTGATCCTGCCTCCAGGCCGGCGCACTCCCGCCGATCACATGCACTCCCCGTTCACGGCGTACGCGCCCCTTCGGTCGAACACCCGGGCACCCGCCCTCGTCGCACTTCGTGGATACCTCCTCGCCCTATCGTGGCCGATCCACCCCTACTTCTCCACCAGCACGCACCGCGCTCAACGCATCACCAGCACACGACCCTTGCCCAACGGCCGGCCCTCCGACCACTGCACCAATTGGTAGAGCCCGGCCGGCAGACCGTCCGTGGCCATTCGCAGGTGATCCCCCTGCCGGACCACGGGCACGGCCATCTCGCGGCCGTCGGCATCGTATACGAACAGGTGTGCGTCCGGTGCCAGCGCGGGTACCATGGTCCAGGTGTCCGCCGGTGATGGGTGCGCCGGCAGGTCCACCGGCCGCAGCTCCTCCACACCGATCGTGCCGTCCGACGTACCGAAGGTGAACGCCGCGAACACCGGTATGGCATCATCGCTCTGCACGGTGCCCGCATCGTTGCCCTGGCAGCTACCCAGCGTCTGGCCCACCGCACCGGACCAGCTCACGCCGTTCCAATAGGCCACACCAAGCGCACTGCAATCGCCCAGGTCGCTCCAGGCCGCGTCCTCCCAATACAGCGTCACGCGGGCGGCGTCCGTCGTCACCGCGCGCGTGAGCGTCCAGTGCTCCGTGGTGCTCACCGCCGCCAACCCGGCGTCGAGGGTGGTGGTGTCCGCATGGTGCGTGGGGAAGTATGTCGCGGTCAGTTCGGTGTCCTGATCGTTCAGTTCCTCCACACCGATCCGGCGCCAGAGGCCGTCCTGGCCCACGGGGAACACGAAATCATCGTTCCCCACCTTGCGCAACGGGCCGGCCACGTGGCTCTGCGCGCTTCCGCTCGTGGCGGTCGCGCCCTGTAGCAGTGTCACCATGGCCGTGGGGTCCGTGTGCACCAGGCCGTTGTCCAATACCAGTGCACCCGCCACCGTGGTGTTGCCGGGCCCGGGCACAACACCCCCACCCGTGTTCGCGATGCGCAACCCGTGGAAGGCGGTGGCCGTCACCGTCTGGGTCGTGTCGCCCACGAAGGCCACGGTGTTCTGTTGTGCGGCGAACGTGCCCGCGTTCATCCAATCGCCGCTCACCGCCATTTCCGCCGGACCGGTATGCTGCAGGGTGGCACCCGCTTCGATCATCATATGGTGAAAACGGTAGCCGCCCGTTCCGCGCAGCTCGGTCTGGTCCAGCACCCGTGTCACACCCGCCGTGCCGTACACGCGACCAGCGTTGTGCACCACCAGCGCATTGTCCAGTCCAAGTTCACCGCCGGTCATCACCAGACTGTCGGTCGCGTGCGCCAGGTCCAGTGTCGCACCGTTCACCACCAGCGTGCCGCCGGTCAGTGCCACGCGCAGATCGATCGTGCTGTTGTTCGTGTTGCCAAGGCTGCCGTTCACCTGCATCGTGCCACCGTGCACCTCCAAACGGCCCGCACCGGAACCCGGGGCCACACCAAGCCACACCGCGTCGGTGTTCACCGTCAGCATGCCGCCATGCACCGCGCACACGGGCGCGGAGGCGGTCACCGCCACGTCGAAGCCGAACTCGCCCGTGACCGTTGTGGTGCCACCGTTCTGGTCGAAGCGACTGGGTTGCGTTCCGTCATCGCCCAGCACCAGACGCCCGGTGGTGATCGTGCCCGCGTCCAGGCCGAAGGTGCCACCCGTCTCCATGATCAGCCGATCGCTCAGGAGCGAACCGGCGGTCATCACCACTTGGGCGTCATCGGCAATGATCATGCGGTCAGCCACCGTCAGCGCGGCCGCGATCGCCAGCGTGGCGCCGTTCTGCACGAAGAGGCGGTCGGGCACGAAGGTGGCGCCCGTGGCCACCACCGGGGCGGCCATGGCGCCCGTGTAGTTCGCAGGGTCCACCGTCAGGTCCTCGCCGCTCAGCGGCCAGTCGGTCCAGTTCGCGGCGTTGTTCCAATCACTGTCCACGGCCCCGGTCCATTCCTGGGCATGCAGCGGTGCGGAAAAGAGCAGAACGAAAGGCAGGTGGTAGAGGGATCGTGTCATGGGCCGCGAAGCTGACCTGCAGCGCGCGAACGCGCACACCCGACCCTGACGAACCGGGAAGAAAGCGCGAAGGAACAGGATGCTGCGCCGGTCCCGGTCCTGCCGGGAAGGCCACCCCGTTCCGCGGTGTTCGCCCGGACCGATGCGGCGGTCGGGGACCTTCCGCACCACGTTCGATCCACCTGAAGACGCCATTTCCTTTCCTGAATTCCCCATTTCCTCGCCCGAAGCGCCGTTCCACAAACCCGCAGTCCCCTCCAACACGACGCAAGCGTCCTTCAACTTCCTCGGAACTGCCATTGCTTCAGCCCGCGCTCGTCCGCGGCTGTGCCTTGCGCTGGCGCGGATCTTCGATCCGTGTCTTTGACCATCCTAGCTCTCGTTCTTCGTTCGTCCCCGGCTGAGCCGCGGATGGCCTTCTATGGATCCCTCCCTTGCGCCTTCGTGCCTCTGCGGCCGACCATCCATGCGCTTGCGCACTCGCTTGTTCGTCTGCGGCTGTGCCGCGGCTGCCCACCTCTGGCGCGCCAGTTCGCCTCACGAGGACAAACAAGCGCACCGACCCTTTGCGTCCCTCGCGTCTTTGCGGTGAATTCCATTGCCCTCCCTCTCTTCCATACCACCACACCAGATCAACGAACAACCATGAACCAACAACGAATAACCATCAACCAACACCCATCTTCCCCTCCCCCGTAGCTTCGCCGCCATGGCCGCCCCGACCATCGACGTGAAGAACCGCCGCGCCGCGTTCGAGTACCACCTGCTCGACACCTACGAATGCGGCATGGTGCTCATGGGCTCCGAGATCAAGAGCATCCGTGCGGGCGGTGCCAACCTCACCGATGCCTTCTGCACCTTCATCGGCG
>JACJZJ010000006.1 GCA_020635675.1 Flavobacteriales bacterium
CCTTGTTCAGAGTGGCGCCCATGTCCGCAAGGTGCCGCCGGACCTGTATCTTTTGGTAATTCGCTGTGACGGACCGGGAAGCTGATGATGGATCGGGACGGAAGGTTCGGAGCCGTGATCAAGTTCCGTCCGTCACATGCATCGCTGTATTTTGGCCACCATGCATCCACGCAGATACGTTTGCCTCTTGGTCGCCGGTGCATTGGCACCGAACTTCCTTCTCGCCCAGCTCAGCGGCCCGGAAAGCGTTGAATACGACGCCGCGCACGACCGCTACTATGTGAGCAACACCACGAGCCATACGATCCTCATCGTGGACAACTTCCTCAACACGGCACCGTTCGTGAGCGGGCTGTCCAGCGGTCCGCATGGGATCGAACTGAAGGGGGATACGTTGTTCGCCTGCAGCGGAGGCAGCATCAAGGGTTACCTCACGAACGGTGCCGTGCCGGTGTTCGATCTGGACCTCGGTGCCATTTTCCTGAACGGCCTGACCACCGACGGCGCGTATCTGTATACGACCGACTTCAGCACGAACAAGATCTACAAGGTCGATCCCTTCAATGGGAGCTTCACCACGCTGGTGGGCAGCACGGGCTACACGCCGAACGGCATCGTCTACGATCCAACGGAGGACCGGCTCGTGGTTGTGTCCTGGGGAGCGAACGCCACCATCCATGCGGTCGATCCCGTGCTCGGCACGAACGATCTGCTTTACACCACACCATTGACGAACATCGATGGGATCACGATCGATTGCCTCGGCAACTTCATCGTCAGCAGCTGGTCACCCGATCAGCTCACGAAGTACGATCCGTCGTTCGGCATGGCCGGCGTGGACCTCGGTGCGGTCGGTCTGAACAACCCGGCCGATATCGGCTACGATCCCGTTCACCACATCGTGATGGCGCCCAATGCGGGGAACAACACCGTTTCCTTCGTTCAGCTCACCTATTGCAACGTCGGTATTCCTGGTAACGCTTCCTCCGCACAGGTCAGGTCGTACCCGATCCCTACGGACGGCGAGCTCATGCTGGAGGTTCCCGGTGTGTCGTGGACTCCGTACGAGGTCATGGACATGAGCGGCCGAAAGGTGCACGAGGGAAGGTGGGATGAAGGCCATCCCATCGATCTGCACGATCTCGCGACGGGCGCCTATCTCCTTGAACTGCCAAGGATCGGGGTCAGGGAGAGGGTCATGGTGAGGTAGTCGTCGCGTACTGGTGATCACTTTTCTGCCGCCAGCACGAACTTGACAGGCAACATCATCTGTACGGCGACCGGCTTGCCTTTGTCACGCCCCGGGGTCCAATCGGGCATGGTCCTGACCACACGCAGGGCCTCGGTGTCCAATGCCTCGTTCACGCCCTTCTCCACCGCGACGTCCTGCAAGCGGCCATCGGTATCCACCACGAAACGCACCAACACCGTGCCTTCCACGCCAGCTTCGGCGGCGGCTTTCGGGTAGTGCACGGCGTTCCCGAGGTAGGAGACCATGGCGGTCGTTCCTCCGGGGTATTCCGGCATCTGCTCGGCCTTGTTTTGGGGCTTTTGCGGGTCGATGCGCAGTGGCACGGCCTGCCAGGAAATGAGAAGGGTGCCCAGTAGCAGGGCGGGGGCGGCCAGGGCCAGACGCCGCAGCGCCTTGCGGGGGGAACGGGGTGTGTTCAGCATTTGTATGCGGGTTTTCAGATCGGAGGCGTGGAAGCCGTTCACCAGCACGTGCGCGGGTACATGCAGCGCCTCGGCCAGCAGCAGACCGTCATAGTCCGTGTGTGCCGCGTGGGCGGCATCGTCGGCCAGATGCTCGTGCACCAGGCGCAGTTCGCGGCGCAGCGGTGCCCACAGCGGAAAGCTCCAGTCGATAGCGTGCAGCACGTCGGCCAGCACCACGTCGAAGGAATGGCCCTGGCGTACGTGGGTGCGCTCGTGGGCCAGAAAGGCCGCGCGCGCAGCAGGGTCATGCCCTGGCGGCAGTACGATGCGGCGGAAAAAGCTGAAGGGACCGGCCCCTGCGGACGCCGGTCGGCGCAGTGCGAACACCAGGCGCACCGTCAGTCGCATGAGCAGCAGGCCCGTCATCAGCAGGTGCACCACCGCCAACAGGGGCACCATGTCCCAGAAGGAGCGATCGGGCACCGGACCGTTGGTCACCTGGTAGGCGGGCAGCCGGTATCCGATCAGGAGGGGTCCGGCAGGTATGAACTGCATGAGCGGCCAAGTGAACGACACCGCCAAGGCACCCAGTATCCATGCGCGCCGCAGCTTGAAGAAGGTGGTGGGTCGAAGGGGTATGTACGCGAGCATCCCCAGCACCAGGAGCAGGTCCACCTTGATCAGATAGGTGAGCAGGTCCATGATCAGCTTTGCCTTTTGGCGCGGAGCATGCGCAACAGTTCATCCAGCTCCTGAACGTCCACTTCCTTCCGGTCAAGGAAAAAGGAGAGGAGCTCACGCGGGGAACCGGAGAAATAGTCGGTCACAAGTCGTTTCGTGCTCCGCTCGCGGTACTGGTCCCTTGTGAGGGTCGGGTAGTACCGATGACTTCGGCCGAACGCCTCATGGTCCACGAACCCCTTCTGTTCCAGGATCCGCACGATGGTGCTCACGGTGGTGTAGGCCGGTTTGGGAGCGGGCATGTCCTCCAGAAGGTCCTTCACGAAGGCTTTGCCGCGGTCCCACAGGGCCTGCATCACTTGCTCTTCGGCGGGGGTGAGGCGTTCCATGATGCAAGTATAACTAAATAATTAGTCGTATAACGAAATATTTAGTGGAAATGTGACGAACGGCGGCCGCGGCAGGCATCATTCCATCACGGTGGGGCTTACCGATCGTCGTTCTCAGCCCTTCCGGCTGTTCACGAACCGCACGCCCACCAGCCGGTCGCAGCGTTGCATGGGATCGGAGAAATAGACCAGGACGGCGTAGTCGTTCTCTGTCTCGAAGTGGCTTCCCTCGATGCGGTCGATATCCGGCCGGTCGCCGTTGTCGGGTAGGAAGGCGTACATGTAGTCGTACCAGCCTTGCTTGAGGGGCACGTGGAGGAAGTAGCGGTGGTGCTGCTCGTCCCAGGTCATGCGGAACTCCTTGCGGCAGGCGAAGTCGCTGAGACCGCCCCAGACATAGACCGCTCCCCCATACAGCTGATCGGGCATGGTAAGGGTGAAGTTCACCCCGACATAGTCCGCGCCGAGCGGATCGCCGTCCACGAAGTCGTTCCGGACCAGGTACCGTCCGTTGATGTCCGGTTCCTGTAAATAGACATGGATGTTGCGCGCCGGCTGTGGAACGATAAAAGCCTCCTGCATCGTGTCGCTGTTGGTGATGCGGCCGACGTATTGCGTCGGATAGTTCAGGTCCTTCAGGTCGAAGTTGCGGAACTCGTTGAGCCCCATGAACTCGGCCTGCGGTGGGTGGTCGTAGATCAGTTCGTTGTTGCGGACGAACTTGGGCTTCAGTCCCGTGCGCGCGTCGTTCCAGTTCATGTTCTGCAGCACGGTGACGTGCAGGTCGCTGAAAGGGTCGGGGATGTCGAGCCCGGGATGGCTGATGGTGAGGTCCACCTGCTGCGCCACGTCGCGCAGGTCGACATGGCGCGTCGCGACCACCTGTGCGGCGATATCCACCCGCTTTTCCGTGATCATGAACCGACGCGTGAGCACCAGATCATCCTCGTCACCATTACGGAACACCTTCACTAGATAGTTGCCTGAACGCAGTGGCCGCATCATGGCGTTGGGCCAGGTGAGCGTGTACATGAAGAAGGTGCGGTAGGTGGTGTAGCTCTGCCGTGGCGTGGCGATCAGGTCGCTGAAGGCGCCTTGCAGATACTCGCCCTTGCTCATGTCGCTGGGCCGCCAATCGTGGGTGCAATGCTCCACTGTGTAGTTCAGGTCCTGGATGGTGGGTTTCCAGTCGTCGAAGCGGAGGTCGAGCGTCTGGTCGCTGCCGAGTTCGATCACGGGCGCGCCCAGTTCGAACCCGGAACGGAACAATTGGACCGTGTGGATGTCCGGGTCGTAGGTGCGGTCGTCATACCGCAGTTCAGCGGGACTGTAGTAAGAGGTAGGGGACGATCCGTCGGTAAGTGCACCGGTGGAACTGCAAGCCAGGGCGAACAAGGCGGTGATGCCGATCACCGGGCGCGGGTGGGGGAGGAGCGTGGTCGTGGAACGCCGGAAAGCATTGCCGGGCAAGGGTTTTCGCATGTTCGCCAAGGGATCGAAAGATATCTAATTTTGCCCCCGCTCCACGGGAACCTACCGTCCATGTCCAAGACCATACGGATCCGGAAGGGACTGAACATCCGGCTCAAAGGTGAGGCCGAGAAAGTCCTGGTCCAGGCCGATCCTCCCCGTTCCGTCGCGATCAAACCGACGGACTTCCACGGGCTCACGCCCAAACTGCTTGTCAAACCCGGTGATCCGGTGAAGGCCGGCACGCCGCTGTTCTTCGACAAGTACAAGGAGCGCGTGCTCTTCACCAGTCCGGTGAGCGGTGAGGTGGCCGATGTGGTACGCGGTGACAAGCGCCGCATCCTGGAGGTGCGCCTTCTGGCGGATACCACCACCCAGTTCGAGGACTTCGGCGCGGCCGACCCGTCCACGCTCAATCGTGAGACGATCATCCAGAAGCTTTTGAAGAGCGGCTGCTGGCCACTGGTGCGTCAGCGTCCCTTTGATATCGTGGCCGACCCGGATCAGGAGCCGAAGGCCATATTCGTGTCGGCCTTCGACAGCGCACCGCTGGCACCCGACCTCGATTTCGTGATCCGCAATCAGCGCGAGGACTTCCAGGCCGGATTGGACGCCCTTGCGAAACTGACCCGCGGGCGTGTGCATTTGAACGTCAGTCCGCACTCCACCGCCCGGGAGTTCCTAGATGCCAGGAACGTGCAGCACAACACGCTCGACGGTCCGCATCCCGCCGGGAACGTGGGTGTGCAGATCCACCACATCGACCCGATCAACAAGGGCGAGCTCGTCTGGTTCTGCTACCCGCAGGATGTGGTCATCATCGGCCGGCTGTTCCGCACCGGCAGGTTCGATGCGGTGCGCACGGTGGCCGTCACCGGAAGCGAGGCACGCAATCCGAAATACCATCGGACCTTGATCGGCGCGCCACTGGCCGGCCTGATTGGCGAGGTGGACGGCCACACCCGCATCGTGAACGGCGGCCCGCTGACCGGTGAGAAGGATGGCAGGGAGGGCTACCTGGGCTTTTACACGACGCAGATCACGCTGCTCCCCGAGGGTGATCATCCGAAATTCTTCCTCACCGAGGGCTGGATGGGGCCGGGCTTCAACAAGTTCAGCGCCAGCCACAGCTACCCCACCTGGCTGATGCCCGGCAAACAGTACGCGTTGGACACCAACCAGAACGGGGAGGAGCGCGCCTTCGTGATGACCGGCCAGTACGAGAAGGTGTTCCCCTTCGACATCTATCCGGTGCACCTGCTGAAGGCGATCCTGGTGAACGACATCGACCAGATGGAGAAGTTGGGTCTGTATGAGGTGGCCCCGGAAGATTTTGCGCTGTGCGAGTTCGTGTGCACCAGCAAGATCAACTCCCAGTCCATGGTCCGGGACGGTCTGGACACCCTGAAGAAAGAAACCACCTAAGGAGCTGCCGCGGTGAAGCCATTGTTGAAGCTCGTTGAGCGAATGAAGCCGGCCTTCGAGGAGGGCGGCAAACTGCACAAGTTGTATTGGGTCTGGGACGGTTTCGAGACCTTCCTGTTCACTCCCGGCCACGCCACCGAACGGGGCGCACACATCCGCGACGGCATCGACCTGAAGCGGACCATGGCCATGGTGATCACGGCCCTGCTGCCCTGCCTGCTGTTCGGCATATGGAACGTGGGGCACCAGCATTACCTGGCGCTTGGCGAACTGACGGGTCCGGGCGATGGCTTCTGGCCCAAGGTGGGCTTCGGCGCCCTGAAGGTGCTACCGATCGTGGTGGTGAGCTATGCGGTGGGTCTTGGTGTGGAATTCCTCTTTTGCGTGATCAAGGGTCACAGCATCCAGGAGGGATTCCTGGTGAGCGGCATGCTGATCCCGTTGATCATGCCCGTTGACGTGCCTCTGTGGCAGGTGGCCGTGGGCACCGCCTTCGCCGTGCTGATCGGCAAGGAGGTCTTCGGTGGCACCGGCATGAACGTGATGAACGTGGCGCTCACCGCCCGCGCCTTCCTCTTCTTCGCCTATCCGACGATGATGAGCGGTGACAAGGTGTGGGTGAGCACCGACCTGTCCGCAGGACAACATCTGGTCGACGGCTTCAGCGGCGCCACCAGCCTGGGCAACGCCGCCACCGGCCATGTGGACAGGATCGTGTCCTTCATGGATTCGTTCTGGGGCATCGAAGCCGGCAGCATCGGGGAGACGAGCGCCTTCGCCTGCCTGCTGGGTGCGGCCTTCCTGCTGATCACCGGCATCGGCAGCTGGCGCATCATGCTGAGCATGCTGCTGGGCGGCGCCGGCATGGCCTGGCTGTTCAACCTCATCGGTGCCAACGACTACATGGCCATACCTTGGTACCATCAATTGGTGCTTGGTGGTTTTGCCTTCGGCATGGTCTTCATGGCCACGGACCCCGTGACGGCGGCCCAGACCAACACCGGCAAGTGGATCTACGGGTTCCTCACCGGTCTGCTGGCCATCCTGATCCGCGTGGTGAACCCCGCCTATCCCGAGGGCGTGATGCTCGCGATCCTCTTCATGAACGTGATGGCGCCCCTGATCGACCATTTCGTCGTTCAAGCCAATATCGGCCGCCGGCTCAAACGCGCAGCGGTGGCTGCCTGATCGCGAACGCAGATGGCATTCGACAAGAACAGCAACGGTTTCACCTTCACCTTCGCCGCCATCCTGGTGGTGGTGGTGGGTACCCTTCTCGCGGTGTCGTACATGGGGTTGAAACCCGCGTACGACGAGAACGTCCGTCGTGAGAAGATGCAGAACATCCTGGCCTCGATGAACGTGCACGTGGCCCGCGATGAGGCCCCAGCCAAGTACACGGAATTGGTCCACGCACCTTTCCTGGTGGATGCCAGCGGGAAAAAAGTGGACGGCGATGCCTTCGCTCTGGACGTGTTGAAGCAGTACAAGGACTGGAAGGCCGGTGTGGTGAGGCCGGAGGATATGCACTACCCGGTGTACCCTGCCACGCACGACGGCCAGACCCTGTTCGTACTTCCCTTGGTGGGCACGGGGCTTTGGGGTCCGATCTGGGGCTATGTGAGCGTGAAGGACGACGGCCGCACGATCTACGGATCCACCTTCGACCACAAGGGCGAGACCCCCGGCCTGGGCGCCGAGATCACCCAGGACTGGTTCCAGAAGCCGTTCGAAGGCAAGACTTTTACGGACGACAAGGGCGATTATACCGGCATCCACGTGTACAAGGGTGGCACGAACACCACCGATCCGCACGGCGTGGACGGCATCAGCGGTGGTACCATCACCAGTTCCGGGGTGGACGAAATGCTGATGCGCACGCTCGCCATCTACGACAAGTACTTCAAGTCCGCAGGGACCACCGATCTGACGCAACGATGAGCACCGAGGTAAAAGAATCCCCGCAGGCCCCCGTGGTCGCGCCAAGGAGCCCGCTCTTCGGCAAGAAGGAGCGTAAGCTGATCACCGACCCGCTCAACGACAACAACCCGATCACCGTGCAGGTGCTGGGCATCTGTTCGGCCCTGGCGATCACCGTAAAGGTGCAGAACGCCATGGTCATGGCCCTGAGCGTGCTGGCCGTAGTGGTGGTGGGCAACATGGTGATCAGCGCCCTGCGCAACCTGATCCCCTCACGCATCCGCATCATCGCCCAGCTGGTGATCGCCGCCGGCCTGGTCACCCTGGTCGACATCGTTTTGAAGGCCTACGTGTACGACGTGAGCAAGCAGGTGGGGGTGTACGTGGGTCTGATCATCACCAATTGCATCCTGATGGGTCGCTACGAGGCCTTCGCCATGGGCAACAAGGTATGGCCGAGCGCGCTGGACGGCCTGGGCAACAGCCTGGGTTATGCGTGGATCCTGATGGCCGTGGCCACGGTTCGTGAGATCTTCGGCAGTGGCACCTGGTTCGGCATGCCCATCCTTGGCGATGCCAAGGCCGGCACCGGCCTGTACGCCCTGGGCTACATGAACAACAACCTGATCATCCTGCCGCCGTTCGCCCTCGTATGCGTCGGGATCATCATCTGGGTGCAACGGTCAAGGAACACGAAACTGGTGGAAGCCGCCTGATCCCGCGAATGCCATGAACCTCGTCAACATCTTCGTCAAGGCGATCTTCATCGAGAACATGATCTTCGCCTACTTCCTGGGCATGTGCAGCTACCTGGCCGTGTCCAAGACGGTGAAGACCGCGCTCGGTCTGGGTGCGGCCGTGATCTTCGTGCTGGGCGTGACAGTGCCCGTGAACTACCTGTTGGAGAACTACGTGCTGAAGGAGGGCGCGCTCAGCTGGCTCGGACCCCAGTTCGCCGCGGTGGACCTCAGCTTCCTCAGCTTCATCATGTTCATCGCCGTGGTGGCCGCCATCGTGCAGCTCGTGGAGATGATCGTCGAGAAGTTCGCTCCGGCCCTCTACGGCGCCCTCGGCATCTTCCTTCCTCTGATCGCCGTGAACTGTTCCATCCTCGGTGGCGCCTTGTTCATGCAGGAACGCCAGTACAGCAACATCGCAGAGGCCACGAGCTTCGCCGTTGGCAGCGGGGTGGGCTGGTTCCTGGCCATCGTGGCCATCGCCGCCATCCGTGAGAAGATCCGCTACAGCCATATCCCGGCCCCCTTGCGCGGACTGGGCATCACTTTCATTCTCACCGGCCTCATGGGCATCGCCTTCATGGCGTTCATGGGCATCAAGATCTGACCGAGCATGGGATCCACGATCCTCATCACCCTCGCCGTCTTCCTGGTCGTCACCCTGGCGCTCGTCGCATTGCTGCTGTTCGCCAAGGCGAAGTTGACCCCCAGTGGGTTGGTCAGCATCCAGATCAACGGGGAGAAGACCATCGAGGTGCCGGCGGGCAGCAGTCTGTTGAGCACGCTGAGCGAGCAGAAGATCTTTCTGCCCAGCGCCTGTGGCGGAGGCGGAACGTGCGCCATGTGCAAGTGCCAGGTGCTGGATGGCGGTGGCGAGATCCTGCCAACGGAGGCCCCCTATTTCAACCGCAAACAGATCGCCGACAACTGGCGGCTGGGCTGCCAGGTGAAGGTGAAGCAGGACATGAAGATCAGGGTGCCCGAGGAGATCTTCGGGATCAAGAAGTGGGAATGCGAGGTGGTGAGCAATTACAACGTGGCCTCCTTCATCAAGGAGTTCGTGGTAAAGCTGCCGGAGGGCGAGCACCTCGAGTTCGAGGCCGGCGGATACATCCAGATCGACGTGCCTGTTTGCGAGGTCGATTTCAAGGACATCGATATCACCGCGCATCCGGAACTGGTGGCCCTGGGTCGCGACCCCATGGACTTCAAGAGCGAGTGGGACAAGTACAAGCTCTGGGGACTGAGGATGAAGAACGATGAGCCTATTTTCCGGGCCTATTCCATGGCCAACCACCCGGCGGAAGGCAACATCATCATGTTGAACATCCGCATCGCGACGCCTCCGTGGGACCGGTCCAAGAACCAGTGGATGGACGTGAACCCGGGCATCTGCTCCAGCTTCGTTTTCGGCCGGAAACCCGGAGACAAGGTGACCATCAGTGGACCCTATGGCGAATTCTTCATCAAGCCGACCGGTGCGGAAATGCTGTACATCGGCGGTGGCGCCGGCATGGCACCGATGCGCTCGCATCTCTTCCATCTTTTCCACACCCTGAAGACCGGCCGTAAGGTGACCTACTGGTACGGCGGACGCAGCAAGCGCGAACTATTCTATCTGGACCACTTCAAGGCCATCGAGAAGGAGTTCCCCAACTTCCGCTTTTTCGTGGTGCTGAGCGAACCGCTTCCGGAGGACAATTGGAAGGTGAAGACGGACATCAACGACAAGGAGGGGGATGGCTTCACAGGCTTCGTCCATCAGGCCGTGATCGACCAGTACCTGAAGAAGCACGACGCACCGGAGGACATCGAATTCTATTTCTGCGGCCCGCCCATGATGAACGCGGCGGTGCTGAAGATGTGCGACGATTGGGGCATACCCAAGGAGAACGTCAGCTTCGACGATTTCGGCGGATAGCACCGACCGTCTCCAAGCCACGGGCCCTTCCGGGGCGACCTGCTCGCTTACCTTCGGACCTTCCTCCGCATGCTAGCCCGTTCCCTGCTCCGGTCCTACCTCGGCATCGCCGTGGTGCTCCTTTCGATCCGTTCCCTGGCGCAGGAGGGCGATACGGCGCGTTGGTACAGATTCAGCATGGACGACGGGAGCACGATCATCGGCACGATCGCAGGCGGGTCGGAGAATGTGTTCCGGGTGCGCACCCGCACGCTGGGCACGGTGGATGTGGAACTCGCGCACGTGGTGCGCATGGTGCGCATCACTCCCGAGGGTGATCCACCGTCCGAGCAGGAACGTCCCCGGGAGGAAAAGCCGCCCATGACGGCGGGGGATACGCTCTCCCGGGCGGAAGGCCAGCGGATCGCGGAACGCGCACATGCGACAACGGACAGCCTCAGGTGGTTCATCGATCGCCATGCATCGCATTACTTCCTGGCTCCCTCGGCCCTCCCGATGAGGGCAGGGCGCGCCTATTACCGGAATGTCTACTTGGTGGTGCAGTCCTTCGCCGTGGCCCTGACCGACCATCTCGCTGTAGGCGCCGGTCTCGAAACCTTCTCGATGTTCTCCTTCTCGCGTTCGGCACCCTCCTTCCAGGTCAATGTCCGGGGGGGCTGGGGGATCGGACAGCACCTCCACCTTGGCATCGAAGGCATCTATGTGAACTCGGCCACGGAACTTTACGAAGGCGATCTTTTCGATATCCGGCGCGATGGTAGTCTGCGCGAAGGGACCGGTGTGCTCCATGCCATGGCGACCGTTTCCGACCCGCGCGTGAACCTGACCGTCGGCGGCGGTGTTCGCTATTCGGAATGGTCATCGGATGACCTGGGCATGCAGGTGAATGTGTCCTTCGCCGCACGTGTCCTCCCCAAACTTTGGCTGCTGACCGAGGAATGGTATCACACGATCGAAGGCAAGGAGGGTCGTGCATGGTGGTCGCTGGGCATACGTTTCTCCACGCCGCGTACGGCCCTGGACGTGGGCTTGGTGAACAATAGCGATCTGCGGAAGGACCTGTACTACGGCTTCCCCTTCATCGCCTTCAGTGCGAACATCGGTGGCAAATAAGGACGAGGCGGCTCTGGACGACCGCATTACTTGCCACCTTTGGCACCATGGAACGCCTGCCTTCTTCCGCATCCGGAAACGTGATCCCGCTCATCGTACTTGCAGGACTCCTCGGAACCACTGCTTGCAATGGCCCCGAAAGGGATGGCGATCGGATGACCCTGCACGGTGAAGCCCAGGGAACCACCTTCAACATCAAATACATCGATCCAGAGCACCGCGACCTGACACGTCCGGTGGACAGCTTGTTCCGGGCGGTGGATGCGGCGCTCAGTCTTTGGGACCCGAACAGTACCGTGAGCCGGTTCAATGCGGCTACGGACACCTTCGTGACCGATGATGCCCTGTTCCTGGATGTCCTGGGCTACGCACGTGCGGATTGGGTGCTGACCGCTGGAGCCTTCGACCCAACGGTGTATCCTTTGGTGAAAGCCTGGGGCTTCGGTCCTCAAGGTGAGGCGGTCGCGAACACCTCACAGAACGACAGTCTGCGACATCTGGTGGGGCTCTCGATGATCTTCAGCGATCCCCCGGTCAGTCCGCCCGGGAGTGCGCACGGGACCATGAAGCTGTGGAAGCGATTTCCCGGTATCCAGTTCGACCCGAACGGCATCGCACAGGGATACACCGTGGACCGGATCGCGGAACGGCTGGAGAGCGAAGGCATACACAGCTACATGGTGGAGGTGGGGGGAGAGGTACGTGCGCATGGGACGAACGCGACGGACGAACCTTGGTCCATCGGTATCGACAAGCCCGAGGCCGGATCCGACCACGACCTGCAGACCACGATCTCGCTCAAGGATGCATCGATCGCCACCAGCGGCAACTACCGGAAATTCCGGGAAGTGAACGGCCAGCGCGTTGGACACACGATCGACCCCCGAACAGGAAAGCCGGTCACGCATGGCCTTCTTAGCGTTTCGGTGCTGCATCGGATGTGCACCTCGGCCGATGCCCTTGCCACCGGCCTGCTGGTGATGGGGCCGGACGCAACGTTCACCTGGTCCACCGCGCACCCGGACATCGGGATCTTTCTGGTCCTGGATGATGGCATGGGCGGTTATCTGACCTGGGCTTCGAAGAAATGGCCTGGCGAAGCGCAGTTCCGGGATGAACGTCCGACCTATCCGGCCGACACCACGGCCGTACAGGATGCGGGACGACCAATGCCGTCGGAGGATCCTGCATCCACGCGTGATGGGGTCGGGTTGCCCATGGACAATGGGATGAAGGGCGGCTTGAACGAGATGAAGCAGTTGACCGAGGAGGAGAAGATGCAGATCAAGCGGGACAAGCGGAAAGCGTCCATGTCACCCCTGGAAAGGCAGAAGTTGGAGCGACTGGAGAAGGAGGAAGAGCTTCTTCGAGAAAAGCAGCAGCGGTTGAAGGAAGAAGGCGCGCACTGAAGCCGTCAAGCGGCTTGAGCGTCCTTGCGGCACTTCTCCTCTGGCCGTGCGCCGCAGAAACCGCATGCCCCCCCTTCTCCCTGCACCAGCGGATTGTTGGATGCACAGGTACCAGCGAACCGACCGTCCTTCTTCGCCCAGATCTTGATGGCGATGCCAGCGAAGGCCAAGCCGACGGCTCCGATGCCCAGCAGGATCGTAAGGAGCGCGGTGCTCATGGCACAAAGGTACGTACAGGTGAAGGGCGGTGCCCGGTACCCAAAGGCCCGCCATATCAAGGCAGGCCTTCCCATGGCGGAGAGGGAGGGATTCGAACCCCCGGTGCGGCAAGCCGCACACCTGATTTCGAGTCAGGCCCATTCGACCTCTCTGGCACCTCTCCGATCGAAGGGCCGCAAAGATAGCCGACCAATGGCAGTGTGGGGACGATCCGTCAAGCCATGGCCCGCAATTGGTAAGTTCGTCCGGAACCCGATCCGATCGCATGCGTACGCTTTTATGGATGGCCCTGCTCATCTGGTCGCCCATGGCCCCCGCCCAGGGGCCCGAGTTGTACCGTCTGGAAAGGTCACGGGTGGCCTTTGTCAGCGATGCGCCGCTGGAGCGGATCGAGGCGGCCCTGTCCACCGCCACGGGCGTGCTCGATCCCGGAGAAAGGTCGTTCGCGGTCCAGATCCCGATGCGTGAGTTCCAGGGTTTCAACAGCCCGCTCCAACGCGAGCATTTCAATGAGAACTACATCGAGTCCGATGAATTCCCGACCGCCCGGTTCGTGGGGCGGATCATCGAAAGCGTTGATGTCCGGAGACCCGGCACCTACGACATCCGCACGAAAGGGAAGTTCACCCTTCACGGTGTGACACGCGAACGCATCATCGATTGCAGTTTGGTCGTGTCGGAGGATGGCATACGCGCCACATCATCTTTCGAGGTACCGCTGTCCGATCACGACATCCGCATACCGCGCATCGTGGAACAGAAGATCGCTCCGGTGGTCCAGGTCACCATCGATCTGTTGTTCCGGAAAGCCGCGGCGCGATGATCCGGCGGTCGCTCGGCCTGCTTTTGGGGGCGATCCTGGTCTGTCATGTGCAGGCGCAATATCCTTATGTCAAGTCCTTTCATCTGCAGAATGGCAACCTGCGTCCGGATGTACAATGCCTGGCGATCGACGCGCACGGCATCATCTGGGCCGGGGGGGCGCATGGTCTATTCCGGTCGGATGGCGAGCGGACCGATCCGGCGCTGGCCGGTGCGATGGATGCGGTCTCGGCCGTGGCCTCTTTCGGTGATGGTGTGGTGGCCGCCTTCCGGTCGGGTGCCGTTCTGGCCTTCACCGGCTTTCGTGCGGACACCCTGTTGATGGACACCGTCCTGTCGCGATCGGCCGTTCATGCCATGGCGGCGGCGGGCGATAGCGTGGTGTGGTTGGGTACCTACGGGGCCGGTCTCTGGCGATGGTCTCGTGGGGGGACGCGGCGGATCACCATGACCGATGGCCTCAACGACGATCATGTGAACGCCATACAGGTCCTGGCGGATGGCGGACCGGTGGTCGGTACGGACCTGGGCATCGCCCTTTGTTCCTCGGAAGGAGGCATCGAGCGGAAGCTCCGGGAGGAGGAAGGGGCCACGGACAATCTCGTTCTCGCCCTGGCGCTGGATGCCGAGGCGCGGGTGTGGGCGGGAACGGACCGCAACGGGGTGTTCCGCTTCGAGCCGGAGGCCCCATCGTTCAACGTACTTGCGTTGGACAGCACTTGGTCGTCAGGCCCGGTGACCGGGCTCGTGTTGGAGAACAGCATGGTCTGGGCCGCCACTGCTGCGGAAGGGGTGCGCGTATACGATCTGCGCGCTGGGATCGGTTCCTACGCGCCGGACAGGGATGGCGAAATGGAGCGGGTCAGGGGCATCACCCACGGGCCGGATGGGTCGGTCTGGTGGTGCGATGGCACGAACACACTTCGCCGCGGCGATCCGGATGTGCTGGTGGTGCCAGGGCATGAGGATCGGGACCTGCGCCACATCACCGCGCTGTGCAGCGATGATCGGGGCCGCATCTGGTTCGCGATCGGCGATCAGGTCTTCCATCATGCCGCCGCCTTCGCCGATGCGGAACATCTGGCAGAGATCCGTCTACCCCTGCGTCCGGAAGTGCGCATCGTGACCCTCCAGGCCGACCGTTGGGGATCCATCTGGGTGGGCACTTTCGGGGATGGCGTGTTCCGGCTCATGCCGGACGGTGCGATCACGCGATTGACGCATGCGAACGGACTGGCCAACGACAACATCCTCAGCATCCGTGCCGATGGGAATGTGCTCTGGATGGCCACCTTGGCGGGTGTTTCGGTCGTGGACCTTCTGGCCGATGGATCGGTGGCCGAAGCGCGCGCGCTTGCCACTCCGGGAAGCGGTTTTCTCTATGACATCCTGCCGACACCGGATGGCGGAGCGATCGCGGCCAGTGACGGTAACGGTGCGATACGCTTCGCCGGTCCCAAAGCCGAGGGCCATATCATGGCGACCGGACCCACCTCCGGCCGCCAGAGCTACTACTCCCTCTGCAGGGATGCCCGGGGTGGCCTATGGGGATGTGGCCCGGGTACCGGACTCTGCCTGATCGGCGATTCCTCGATCCATTGCACCGGCCGGGATTCACCGGTCCTCGAAGGCGACGTCTACGCGATGGCACCCTATCGGGGCAGGATCATCGCGCTCGGCGATCAGGGCGTGGTGGCGCTGGACGTTCGCGAGAATGTCCTGGTCGACCTCAGCGACGTGATGGGCACGGTGGGAGCGGTCGGGGAGTTGAATGCGGTCTGCGTCGATCGTGAACAAGCGCTGTGGGTGGCCACGGACAAGGGATTGGTCCGGTTGCGGCCACGTGAGGAGGTGTTGAGGGGGCAGGTGCCCACGGCCATCGTCGGTTGGCGATGGGGTGACGAGGTGCTGCCCATGACCCCGGGCATCCGGCTGAACGACGATCAGAACTTCCTCACCTTCCAATTCACCGGAACTCCCACGGCCGCACCAGAGCGTCTGAGGTTCGAATACCGCCTGGTGGGTTACGATCGGCGCACATTGTCGACGCGGGAAAGGGAGGTCAGCTACGCGCGCCTTCCGCCCGGGGACTATCGTTTCGAGGTGCGTGCCACTCTTGGCCAGAACGCGGCCGGTGACGCACCGGCCACCCTGGCCTTTACCATCGCCCACCCCTGGTGGCGCACCTATTGGGCCATGGCCCTATGGATCGTCCTACTCACGGTGCTGTTCTATGCCTTCATCCGATTGCGTGAGGAACGCCTCCGCTACAGGGACCGGATGGAGAGAGAGCGGGTGCGGCTCCAACTCCAGGCGGTGCGAAGCCAGGTGAATCCCCATTTCCTTTTCAACAGCTTCAACACGCTGATGGAACTCATCGAGGAGGACCGCGACAAGGCGCTCGCCCATGTCGGGGAGTTGAGCGAGTTCTTCCGCAACATCCTGCACGTGCGTGACAAGGACCTCATCACCGTGGAGGAGGAACTTCAACTCCTGTACACCTACTTCGGGCTCGAAAGACGTCGTTTCGGGGAGCGGATCGGACTGGAGGTGGAACTCGATGATACCGTGAAGGCGACCTGGCTGCCGCCGCTCACCCTTCAAATGCTGGTGGAGAACGCGTTGAAGCACAACGTGGCCACCCGCGAGATGCCCCTGGTGGTCACCATCCGGTCGGAACAGGAGCGCATCCTGGTCTGCAATCCCGACCGACCACGCAGCACGCAACAACCCTCCACCGGCTACGGGCTGGAGAGCATTCGCAAACGGTACGCCGACATCACCGGGGACCCGATCGAGGTGGGGCGGCAGGATGGCGCCTTTTGCGTGCGACTACCTTTGGTCCATCAGCACCCATGAGGATCCTGATCATCGAGGACGAGCCGAGCGCGGCCAAGCGACTGCAGAAGATGCTGCGCGAATTGGAACCCACGACCGACGTGGTCGGCGTGATCGAAACGATCCAAGGCACGGTGGATTGGTTCAAGGGCAACGAACCGCCGGACCTTGCGTTCTTCGACATCCAACTGGCGGACGGGGAAAGTTTCCTTGTGTTCGATCGGGTCGATGTACCCTGTCCGGTGATCTTCACCACGGCCTACGACGAACATGCGTTGCGCGCGTTCAAGGTGAACGCGCTCGACTATCTGCTGAAGCCGGTCGGAAAGGACGAACTGCGCGACGCTTTGGACCGCTGGGAAAGAATGCACGTGGTGCGCGACAAGAGCGGCCTGGTCGGGGGGGGGGACACCGAGGCTGCCGCTCCCATCAAGCGTTTCCTGATCCGGTACGGCGATCATTTCCGGGTGGTGGAGCCCAAGGACATCGCCTACATCTACTCCATGGAGAAGAGTACGTTCCTTCGGACCATCGAGGGGAAGGACCTGCCCATGGACGAGAGCCTCGATAGGCTGGAGAAGCAACTGGACCCGGAGAAGTTCTACCGGATCAACAGGCAGGTCATCATCCATTTCCAATGCATCAAGGAGTTGCTCGCCTACAGCAAGTCCCGCGTGAAGGTGATCATGGACCCGCCGTTCGGGCAGGATGCGGTGGTCAGTAGTGAACGGTCGGCCGATTTCAAGCGCTGGCTGGCGGGGTCCGCTTGAGGGCGGCCCGCTCCGTCCACCATACTTCCCGTTCCGTCGCATCGCATTGGGTGACACCTGTGCTGCCGGAATATGTTCGTGCCGTGCAAGAACGGACCGGACACCACGCACCAACGACCATGGACCAGCTCAAGCGCATCGATCCCAGGGACCTGATCATGTTGTTGCAATGCGAGCCTCGCCAGCTGCTTGGACGCATCGTTCAGTTGAACCGTGCCCCCCGCTACCACAACACACTGAACGCCGTCGTGCTGGCCGCCGAGGTCACTGACCTCCGTGGGCAGCGCGGCTCGGGGGGCAATGAAGAACAAAGCGCATGAAACACAAGCTCCGCTTCGATCCCCGCTTCATCGCGCCATTTTCCCGGCTCGTCGAGTTCTTCTGGCCGGCACTTGGGGTGCGGGGTAGTTTTGGACCTGACCGACCATCGGAACACGACCGCCTCAAGAACGGCCATATGTCAACACGCAACGAACGCACGCTCACCTTCACGATCACCGGACTGTTCGTGACGGCGATCATCCTGATGGTGATGCTGTCATCCTGCAAACATGAACCGCTGCTGCCACCCGAAGCGCAATTCACGGGTGGTGGTGGAGGCACCGTTGAACCTCCCCCCGATACGACCGTCTACTGCGACCCGGACACCGTTTACTTCCAACAGACCATCCTGCCTATGCTGGTGACCTATTGCGCCACCCCGGGCTGCCACGATGCCATCACGCACGAGGAGGGCGTCCGTTTGTACGACTATCCGCATATCATGCAGCAGGTCCATCCGTTCAACCCGGGTAACAGCGACCTGTATGATGAGATACAGGATGGTGATATGCCCCCGAACAACAGCCCGCAGCTCAGCGCGGACCAAATGCAGTTGCTCTACACGTGGATCATGCAGGGCGCGCAGAACAACAGCTGCGAAAGCACGTGCGACCTGGACAACGTGACCTGGTCCGGGACCATCCTGCCGCTATTCGAGCTCAAATGCAACGGTTGTCACGGAGGTGGCAGCCCTCAGGGGAGCCTGGCGCTTGGCAACTGGACCGTGGCCAGCACGGTCGCCATGGACGGCCGCCTGGCCGGGGCCGTGCAACATGTGACCGGATATTCCGAAATGCCGCCTTCCGGAGGCATGCTGCCCCAGTGCGACATCGATAAGATCCTGACCTGGGTGCAGGCAGGGGCGCCCAACAACTGATCACTTGGCCCGACGCATCCTATATCTCCTTGGCATCCTGCTCCTCATGGTCGGAGGTGGTGGTTGCTACTACGACGTGGAGGAGGAGCTCTATCCGGCCGCCATGTGCGATACGGCCGCAGTGACCTGGGCCACGACCGTTCAACCCCTCGTCGCGACCAACTGCGCGACACCCGGATGTCATGTACCCGGCGGCACCGGACCTGGTGATTTCACCAGCTACAATGGCGTCAAGAACAAGGTGGACAACGGGACCTTCGCCACCCGGGTGCTGGACCTGCAGGACATGCCGCCTTCGACGCCGCTCTCGAATTGTGAACTGCAACAGATCGATCTCTGGATCAAGGACGGGGCACCCAACAATTGAACATGCGACGCACCAAGCTTATCCTTCTTGTTCTGGTGGCCCTTGGCGCCATCGCGGCAGGCTACGGCCTTTGGGAATACAATCGCGGGCTGTCGGACGCTGGTGCGGAGGAGCCGGTGGCCCGGATCGAAGCATCCGCCCTGCTGCAGGAATTCTCAGCGGACGAAGCGGCGGCGAACGCCAGGTTCAACGGCAAGGCGGTACAGGTCACGGGCATCGTAAAGGAGGTCACAGCGCCGGCCGCAGGGCCGACCACCGTCTCCCTGGAGACCGGTGATCCGCTCAGTCTGGTGATCTGTGAATCCGATGACGGTCGGGCCGCGCAGCTGAAGGCAGGGAACAAGGTGACCCTGAAGGGGTTCTGTGCCGGGTACAACCTGGATGTGTTGCTGCAACGCTGCGTGATCGTGGAATGAAACTTGCCCTACACCCCTAACGACAACGAACGACGACCATGAAGACCGAACGCATCCTTCTCCTGGCCGCATTGATACTGCCGACCCTGCTGCAGGCCCAGGTACGTTTCGCCACGCGCAATGGCCATGTGACATTCACCTCGGAGACCCCGTTGGAGAATATCGAGGCCACGAACGACAAGGCGACCAGTGTATTCGACCTGTCCAGCGGTGCCGTGGAAGTGGCCGTGCTCATGAAGGCGTTCACTTTCGAGAAGGCACTCATGCAGGAGCATTTCAACGAGAATTATGTTGAGAGCGATAAGTACCCCAAGGGTACGTTCAAGGGTACGGTATCGGGCTTCACAGCGGGCGACCTCACCAAGCCGGGGTCCTACAATGTGACGGTCACCGGCGACCTGACGATCCATGGCGTGACAAAGCCACTGACCGCGGAGGGTACCCTCGTCGTCGACCCGACCGGTGTGCTCAAGGCTGTCACCACGTTCATCGTCAAGCCGGAGGATTTCGACATCAAGATCCCAGGCCTGGTCCGGGATAACATCGCCAAGGAGATCGACGTGAAGGTCCAGATCGAATACCAAAAACTGTAGTCGTGTTCCGGTACGGTCCGATCTGGATCTGAAGGACGGCCGGGGGCACCCGCCCCCGGCCGTTGTCCTTCAACCCCGCCAAAACCCATGCATCGAACACTCTTCTCTCTGCTTCTGATTGCCGCGCTGACCAGCGTTCGGGCACAGGACAGCCTGCTCGATCTGCTCGGTGAGCAGGAGACCATCGAATACACGGACGCGAGCTTCAAGACCTCGCGCGTGATCAACAGCCACAGCCTGGAGAATACCGCGCATGGTGTCCTCGATTTCAAGATCGGGCACCGTTTCGGGTTCCTGAACCTGGGACCCGTTGAGGCCTTCGGTTTGGACCAGGCGACCATCCGGCTCGGATTGGACTACGGCCTCACCGACCGGATCATGGTGGGCATCGGGCGCAGCAGCTACCAGAAAACGGTCGATGGGTTCGTCAAGTACAAGTTCCTGAGGCAATGCAAGAGCGGCTGTCACATACCGCTGACCGCCGCGCTGGTGGCCGGTATGACCACCACCACCGTGGCCAAGGAGAACACGTGGTGGTACGACGAGTCCCGGACGGACTACTACACGCACCGGCTCGGGTACAACTTCCAACTCATCATGGGGCGGAAGTTCAGCGACAATTTCAGCCTTCAACTGATGCCCGGCATGATCCATCGGAACCTGATCCGTTCCGCCAAGGAGCAGCACGACGTGATGAACATCGGCGCTGCCGGCCGGGTGAAGCTGACCAACCGCCTCGCCATCAATGCGGAGTACTTCTACGTGCTGCCGGGACAGTTGTACGGCGACAACCTGACAGAGGAACAGCTGAACGATCCCAACCCCGGCTTCCACAATTCGCTGTCGATCGGATTCGATATCGAGACCGGAGGGCACGTGTTCCAACTCCATTTCACGAACTCCACGGCGATGTATGAGCGTGGCGTGATCACCGAGACCACTGGTGATTGGCTGAACGGCGACATCCATTTCGGATTCAACATCTCCCGTGTCTTCACGCTTCATCGCCCAAAGCCGAAGGAGCCGAAGCCCGCAAGAAAGCGGAAGAAGGACGGTGTCGGGTGATCAGGAGCGGCGGTGGCCGCCCGCGGCGCGCGCCTGATCCACCAGGATGAACTCCGCGTAGTTCTCCGCGTCCACGATCCCTAGAAGTTCATCGTTCGCGATCACCGGCAGCAGCGGCCAGCGCTGGGCCATGGCCTCCGCAAAAGCAGTGCGAGCGATGGCCTCAGGAGGTACCGGTGGCACTTCCACAGGTCCCAGATCGATGAGGCGAGCTCCGGCGCGACCCCCGCTGAGCGCCTCGATCAGGTGCTTGCGGGTCAACACCCCATGGTACCGGCCGTTCCAGAGGACGACCAGGTCATGGTCCCCTCCGTTCAGCAATTCATCAGCGGCCTGCTGTACTGTGGAACCTCCATCCATCGACCAGAAATGCTTGCGCATGATACGCGATACGGGTACGCCTTCCAGTGCCGCGCTTTCGCGGGAGGCCCGCAGTTCAGCCCCGGCCCCGAGCAGTACGAACAGGCCGATCAGGGCCAGGAACGGTTGTCCCAGGAAAATACCGGTGGCCACGAACACGATCGCCATCGCCCGCCCGACGGCGACCGCGATCCGCGTGGCCTGGGCGCGCGGAAGGCGCATGCTCAACAGGGCACGCAGTATCCGTCCGCCGTCCATGGGGAACGCCGGGATCAGATTGAACAGGAACAATCCGAGATTGAACGCGAAAAGAACGGTCAGTACCCTGCCCCCCAAGGGTCCGGCCTCCATGGGGTCCGTCAAGTGGAAGCCGGAGAAAAGGTAGAGCATGATCGCGGCGGAGCAGGCGATCACCAGGTTCACCGCCGGGCCGGCCACGGTGATCCAAAGCTCCTGCATGGGATCCTCGGGCATGCGTTCAAGGCGTGCCACCCCCCCGATCGGAAGTAGCGTGATGTCGCGGGTATGGACGCCAAAGCGCAGGGCGGTCAGGGCATGACCATATTCGTGCAGGACGACGCAGGCGAAGACCAGCGCGACCACGCCCAATCGTACGAGGATCTCCGGTATGCCACCACCCGCCCGGGAGGTCGTGAAGGCCACCCAGGCCACCAGCAGCAGGAACGTCCAATGCACATGCACCTTGATCCCCTTCACGGAGAAGAGGGTCAGTGATCCGCCAAGCGCATTCGCCGCCATCGCGGATCAGCCGTCCCTTCGCTCGAGCACAAGCACGGGTACGTGCGTGTGCATCACCAGTCGGCGTGAAGCGCTGCGGTGGAAGAGCTCCCCGAAGAGGCTGCGATGCCGGTGCAACATCACCACCAGGTCGGCGTCGCTCTGGTCCACAAGATCGTTCAACGCGCCGGAGATGTTGGCACTGGAGATCGTTCGATGTGTATGCGGTATCGTGCCGAGAAGGTCATCATAGCGCGATACAACGGGTCGTTCGGGGTCCTCATCCTCGGCCACGACACGCACGATCGTGATCTCCGCGCCCGCTGCCCTGGCGATGTCGAGCAATGGCCGGATGTCGCTCGCACCCACCTTGCCCCCGTCGTCGGCCAGTACGATCCGGCGGGGTTCCCGGTAGATGCTCTCACCGGGTACCGCCAGAACGGGGACCGGTGAATGGTCGATCACGTCCGCGGTGTTGCTGCCGATCAGTACTTCCTTCAAGCCGGATGCGCCCTGGGTCCCCATCACCACACAGTCCACCGGTCCATCCTCCACGGCCACCCTTTGGATCACGTTCGGAAGGTCCCCATGCTCGACGAGCTTCTTCACCTGTGCGTCACCGAGTTCCACTTCTTGACGCAGCTTCTTCTCGAACTCATCGAGCCCTTCGCGCCCGGCCCGCAGGATCACCTCGTTCAGGTCCAGGGTGAGCGCACTGCCCGCGTTCATATTGAGGTAGGCGTGCAACAGGGTGAACCGGTTGCCCTTGGCGCCGAAAAGTCGGACCCCGTGCACGGCCGCACGCAGCGCATTGTGGCTCATGTCGGTGGGTAGGACGATGTGCGCCATGGATGCGGTTCCGGGTCGGGGATCAGTGCCCTTCCTGGGCCTTCTTGCCGGAGGCGTCCACGAGGGCGTATCCGACGAAGACCAGGGTGAGCATGGCCACGAAGCTGATCAGGCCGACCGTGTTGTTCGGCGTGCCGTCCGGATGCGCGATCTCGTCAGGGCTCAGCAGCGAGAATTGGAAAGGTAGGGTGAAGGCCAGTAGCCAGCACAGAAGTCCGATGATCTTCTTCGTGTTCATGGTCGATGACTTGGGACAAAGTAACTCGATCCCGCGGGTCCTGCGCTCCTCATCCTCTTGCCAATTCCTCCAGTCGGGCGGGTTCGCGCAACTGGATCTCGCGGCCGCTCACATCGATCAGGCCGCTCTGCTTGAGGTCGGTGAGCGTGCGGATCAGTGATTCCGTCGCGGTGCCCACGATCGTGGCCAGTTCCTCCCGACTGATGCGGACCCCGAGGCCGGGGTCGTTCGCGGTGGCGAATCGTTCGTGCAGCCGGAGCAGCGCCTGGGCCACGCGCTGCCTTACGGAGGCATAGGCCATTTCCAGCAGCCGGGTCTCCTTCTCCTTTACCTCGTGGGTGAGCATCTTGATGAAACGGATGGAGACGTCACGGTCCCGGTAGAGAAGGGCGAGCAGGTCCTCCCGCGGGATCACGGCCACTTCCGTGTCCTCCAGGGCTTCGGCGGTCTCCACCGCGCGCCCTCCTTCCAGAACGCTCATGTATCCGAGAAAATCGCCCGGTCCGTGCAGGCCGGTCACCAGTTCCTTTCCCTCATTGTTCATCCGGTACGTACGCACCTTTCCCTTCTCGATGAAGTAGATGGAGCGCATGTCGTCCCCCTCGTAGAAGATGATCTCCTTTCTGGGGAATTGCCTTGATTTCCGATCGCGTGAGATGTCGTTCAACGCATCAAGCCCGCGGGCCTGGTCCATGAACCGGTCGAGGCCCTCGATGCTGTGGTCGAATCCCTTGCGGAACAGATGGCTGCGCCTGAGGCGGCCCTCCACGGCGTTCAACAATTCCCCCTCATCGAACGGTTTGGTCAGGTAATCGTCCGCACCGAGCTCCATGCCCTTGCGGATATCCCCACGTTCCGCTTTCGCGCTGAGGAAGATGAAGGGTATCTCCGCGGTCGAAGGGTCGCGCCCAAGCAGGTGGAGCACGCCATAGCCATCCAGGTCGGGCATCATGATGTCGCAGAGCACCAGGTCCGGTGCCTCTTTGCGGGCAAGGTCGATGCCACGCCGGCCGTTCTCCGCCTTCAACACGCGGAACTGGGCCAGTTCGAGGATCTCGGCCGTGTTCTCGCGCATGTCCGCATCGTCCTCGATCAATAGGATCGTCTTCATGGTCGGTAATGCAAAGGGAGGTGAATGGTGAAGGTCGTGCCTTCGTCCGGGCGGCTGGTGAACGCAATGGTACCGTTCATCAGCTCCAAGTAGCGTTTCACGATGTGCAGACCAAGGCCGGTGCCTTGGATGGTCACGGCGTTGGCGGCGCGGAAGAACCGTTCGAAAAGGTGGGCCTGGTCCTCTTGCGGAACGCCCATGCCCCGGTCCCGGACCTCGATCCCCAATTCGCCGCCCTCCACCCAGGTGAGCAGGTCGATCGGACGGTGCTCGGGCGAATACTTCATGGCGTTGTTGAGCAGATTGCGCAGCACGTTCGCGAGCATCTGCTTGTCCTGGTGAAGGTTCCGCTCTTCGCCGGTATGGTGGTAGGTGAGTTCCTGACCCGGTTTGGCCAAGTCCCGCAATTCCTCGATCAATTCGATGCAGAGGTGAACGATGTCGAAGTCCGAAGGCGTGCAGCGGACCTGTCCTTGCTCCAGTTTTTCCTGCGACAGCAGATCGTTCAGCATGGAAGTAAGCTCGCGCACCTTGCCTCGGATCTTGGTGACGTGGCGATCGACGTTGTCCTTTGAAGCACCGTCGTTGTAGCGGGCGATGAGGTCCACGGAGCTCAGGATGGTGCTCAGCGGCGTGCGGAATTCATGCGAGGCCATGGAGACGAACCGCGATTTCAGGGCGTTCAGTTCCTTTTCCTTTTCAAGTGCCTCCCGCAAGCTGGCCTCAGCACGACGCAATTCCACTGTGCGCCGTTCCACGCGTTCCTCCAGGTCCGCGTTCGTGCGCTGCAGTTCCTTTTCCGCCTCTCGGCGCAGGGTGATGTCGGTGACCAGTCCCATCACGTACCGCGTTCCGTTCTGTTCGAAATGGTTGAGGCTGACCTCCACGGGGAACGACGTGCCGTCCTTCCGGATGGCCATCAGATCACGGCCCGAGCCCATGGGGCGGGCCGATGGATGCGCGCCGTAGGAACGGCGGTGACCATCGTGGGCCTTGCGCAGGTCCGTCGGGACCAACATCTCGATGGATCCACCCAGCAGGTCATGCTCGGCATAGCCGAACAACTCCAGCAATCGTGGGTTCACCAGGATGATCGTGCCGCCGCCATCCACCACGATCAATCCCTCCGCGGCGGACCGGAACATCAATTCGCAAATGCGGGCGATGTCGTGCTCGGCGAAGGTGGCGGCCATGCGCTTGGCTTCACCGGCCGAAGATAACCGGCTCATCTTGGGCTGCGCTCGCGGTCCGTGCCCCGAAGTGCCCGACTGGCACTGGCGCCCGACCGTTCATCGTAGATCTTCCACTTCTTAAGGGGGGCGGCGTACAGGTTCAGCGTCATCGCCCGATCGGCGTTGGCATTGAAGTAGCGATGGATGCTGTGTCCCGGGCGCAAATGACTGACCGTGCCCGGGGCGATGGAGCGGCTCCGGGTGCGGCGCAGGACCTGTTCGTTCGACACGGTGAACCGCTCTTCCGTGAGGATGCCCGCGATCGGCCTTACCCATGCCTCCGCAACGTCGTAATCGTGTATGGAAGTGGCCTGGCCGGGACCGAAGCAGATCAGCATCAGTTCGAAGTCCGACGTGCGGAGCAACGGGTTCCGGGTGTAGTGCTTTTCGTTCCAGGTCGCATAGGGAAGAAGCTCCTCCGGCAGCAGGTCCGCCTCACGGAAGACCTCACCGAGGTCGCGCTTTCTCCGCACGGCGCGAAGAGCTGCGACCACCCGATCAAGGCCGGCGGTGCTGCTCCGGCCTTTCATGGGTGCACGGCGTTCATGACCACGAACCTACCGGGTGCCGAGGCCCTCCGGCATGACCAGTGTCAGCATTGGCGGCGGATGGCCGGGAGCCGGGCCGGTATGTCCGTCCACCGATCGGGCAAATCGCCGGCCGGAACAGCAGGGATCGGGATCGGGAGCTGCTGGTCCGTGAGGATCTCGCAACTTTCAGGCGCAAACCAAATGACCCCATGAACATGCAACGTTCGCTCACCCTCGCGCTGGCGCTCGCGGTCGCCGGTATGGCCAGCGCCCAGAAAATGAAAGTGGTCCAGGGAAGCTTTGATGCCCTGAAGGGGCAGAAGAAGGTCGACCTGGTCTTTACTTACGACAACATGAAGGTCGGCAAGTACGATGAGCCGGAATATATCAGCAAGAAGACCAAGGAGTACAACGAGAAGGAACCAGGGAAGGGCGATACCTGGGCGAAGAGCTGGGTCAGTGACCGCGGATCGCGGTTCGAGCCCAAGTTCGAGGTGCTCTTCAACGACGGTGGCAAGATCCAAGGCTCGCGTGGGAACGAAGACGCCCAGTACCAGCTGAAGGTCCATACCACCTTCACCGAGCCCGGGTTCAACGTCGGCGTCATGCGCAGGGATGCCAGCATCAACGCGGATGTGTACCTCGTGGAGAGATCGTCCGGCAAGGAACTGGGCAAGATGACGGTCGTTGGAGTGCCTGGCGGCCAGTTCGGCGGCTATGATTTCGACTCCGGCTCTCGCCTGACAGAGAGCTACGCCAAGCTTGGGAAGGAACTGCGCAAGTGGCTGGACAAGAAACTGAAGTGATCACCCGCCCCGATCCGTTCGGGTGTTTGAAGGGTCGGCCGGGTGCCGACCCTTCTTGTTACTGAGCGGTGTGCGTCCGGACGGCTTCGAGGATGGTACCTGCGGGCACCACGCCGCTCGTTCTCCAGACCACCTTCCCTCCGGAAAAGAGCAGCAACGTGGGCACTCCTCTCACCTGGTACTGCCGGGCCATCTGTGGGTTGCGGTCGACGTCCACCTTGAGGACGCGCATTCTTCCGGTCGTGGCGCGGGCGACCTCCTCGATGATCGGTGCCAGTGCCTTGCAGGGCCCGCACCACGTGGCATGCATGTCCACCAGCACGGGCAGAGGACCGTTGAGGATCTCCTGGAAACGGCTCATGATGGCGATCCTGCGCGGCCTTGGACCCGGGTCACATCCACTTCGCCAGCCACTGCTGGAACTCGTTCTTCAACTCGTGATAGAGCCGCTCGAACGTCTCCATCCGATCCCGCAGTTCCGTGTGGTCCCCGAAAAGCCGATGATCGATCGCGGTCGGCCGATCGATGCTTTCCTTCTCCAGGAAGTTCTCGTGCTGCTTGATGTCATGGCGCAACTCGTCGATCACTTCGCGCTGCCGGATGTACTGGTTCTGGAAGTGCTCCACGTTGGCCAGGACCTCCGTATGCGTGTTGCGCTTCACGATGTCCTCCAGCCGGTGTTCGAAGATGGAGATCTCGTCCTTGTAGAACTGCAGCCGATTGATCCACAAGCGATGGTCGAAGTGCAGGTCGTTGATATGTTTCGGCTGCGCGGGTTTGGTGGCGGTGCTCATGTCGGATGGATTGGATCGGAAATTAGGCCTCACCGGAGGCATTGGCAAAAAAACGCCCCTTGGGCGTCGGTCGGCCTGAGCCAGGTCATAAAAGTTCTGAACGGCCTATTGCCGGTCCTTCACCGGAACGTAGTCGCGGCGTGTGGCACCGGTGTAGATCTGGCGCGGACGGCCGATGGGCTCCTTGTTCTCCACCATTTCCTTCCATTGGGCGATCCAGCCCGGTAGACGGCCCAGGGCGAACATCACGGTGAACATCCGTGTGGGGATGCCGATGGCCCTGTAAATGATCCCGCTGTAGAAGTCGACGTTCGGATAGAGCTTGCGCTCGATGAAATAATCGTCCTTCAGCGCGATCTCCTCCAGTTGTTTGGCGATGTCCAGGACCGGGTCCTTGACGCCCATCTTTTGCAGCACATCGTCCGCGGACTTCTTGATGATCTTGGCCCGCGGATCGAAGTTCTTGTACACCCGGTGGCCGAATCCGAAGAGGCGGAACGGGTCGTTCTTGTCCTTCGCCTTGTTCACCCACTTGTCCAGGTCGCCACCATCGTTCCGGATGGTCTCGAGCATCTCGATCACCTCCTGGTTCGCACCGCCATGGAGCGGTCCCCAGAGCGCGGCGATCCCCGCACTGACCGCACTGTAAAGGTTCGCCTGACTGCTCCCCACGATGCGCACGGTGCTGGCGCTGCAGTTCTGTTCGTGGTCCGCGTGCAGGATCAGCAGTTTGTTCAGGGCGTCCGCCACCACCGGATCGGCGTGGTACTCCTCGGTGGGCAGACCGAACATCATGTAGAGGAAGTTCTCGATGTAGCCCAGCTTGTTGTTGGGGTACATGTACGGATGTCCGATGTTGTTCTTGTACGAGATCGCAGCGAGCGTGGGCATCTTGGCGATCAGCCGGTAGATGGTGCGTTCCACATCGCGCATGGGGCGGTGCGGGTCCTGGCTCTTCGGGTAGAAGGTGCTCAGGGAGTTGACCATCGCGGCCAGGATGCCCATGGGGTGGGCGTTGCTGGGGAAGAACTCGAAGAACCGCTTCATGTCCTCGTGGACCAGCGAATGATACCGGATGTTGCCCTCGAACTCCTCCAACTGCTTCTTGTTGGGCAGTTCACCGTACAGCAACAGGTAGGCGACCTCGAGGAAACTTGCCTTTTCGGCGAGTTGCTCGATGGGGTATCCCCGGTAATGGAGGATGCCTTGTTCCCCGTCGAGGAAGGTGATCGCACTGGTGGTGGCCCCGGTGTTCTTGTAACCGAGGTCCAGGGTGATGTACCCGCTCTGCTCGCGCAACTTGCCGATGTCGATCGCCTTCTCGCCCTCGCTCCCCGTCACGATGGGGAGTTCGTACGTCTTGCCTTCCAGGGTGATCTTCGCCGTTTCGCTCATTGCCTTGCAGGAAAAATAGGGGAATGCGGAATTGCGGCGCTAAGTTAGAAAAGAAGGTATCCGGCCCGTGATGCATCGGCGATAGGGATAGCCGCACCGGGCAGGTCGGCCGTCCACGGACGACACGGCCCGAAAAGCGAAAGGGCACCCTTTCGGACGCCCTTCCCTGCCGCACCGCGGATCTCATTCCTTGTGCTCCGGACGTTCCATCGGTGTGGCGCCCTTCCGACGTTCGGCCTTTCGCTGCTCACGCAGGGCCATCAGCTTCTCGAACTGCTCCGGCGTGAGCACGTTCCTCAATTCCGCATCGCGTTCCTGTGCCGCGGTGCGCATCCCGGTGCGTCGTTCCTCCGCCTGGCCTTCCCGCATCACCTTCATCCGCTCCTCGAACTTCAGGTCGATCGCCTTGACCTTGCCGGCCTGTTCGTCCGTCAGCCCGAGTGCGTCCGTCATGTGTTGTGTCCGGCGTTCGGCACGGGTCTCCGGGTCGGTCGGTGCATGCCGGTGATGGGGAGGTGCGTCCTGTCCGAACGCGACACTGCTGCCGATCAGCGCGATGCCCATCGCGATGGAGGTGATCACTTGTTTCTTCATCATCGTTCCGTTCCAATTGATTGCTGCTCATGGGACGCAAGGTCCGGGCCAGGGTTTAACCATTGGTGCATGGCGGTCGTAGCTTGCCTCGATGAAGGATCCCGGCATCTGCGCCGCCTGCCTGCTGGTCGCCCTGTCCGCAGGGTCCCTCGCCGCGAAGGAATACGTGGTTCCCGCGGGCGATGTCGGACGCTATTTCGCCAGGCTGCCCGCTGACGCGACCTACCTCTCCTTTTCGGATGCGGCCACCTACACCAGCAACGGCGATATCGTGCTTCCCGCGGTGCCGCTGCTGGTGATCGATGGCAAGGGGTGCAAGCTCCAGCTCGGTCCGGGTTCCAACGGGTTCACCAGCGACATCACGGACCAGAAGCAGGCCACCGCGCGGGTCACCGGCCGCGTGGTGATCCGCGATTTCGCCATGATCCAGGGCGGCCGAAAGGCCATCGATCTGCAGGCCACCCTCGGCAGTGAGGTGCGCAATGTGAAGCTCGTGGGCCAGACGGAAGCCGCCATCGACCTTCGTTTCTGTCTGATGGCGCGCCTTGAACATGTGTTCGTGACGAACCCGATGGCACGCGGCATCGTGGTGCGGAACGGGGATTGGCCGGGCGCCACCGCCTTCAACAGCCAGAGCAACAGCACCGTGCTGGAACAATGCCGCGTCTATGCGGCGAAGACCACCACCGATGCCTATACCGTGCTCAACAGCGGCGGTGTGTGCATGAACGCCTGCGTAAGCGAGGGTGCTCCCTGTGATCATGACCTGTTCCTTTCCGCCACGACGGATGGGGACGAGTCGCGGCCTGCCGGCAACACGGTGGTGAAGTCCTTCAGCCTGTCGGACCTCCACGTGGAACACGCAGCGCGTCTGGCCTCGATCTACGTGAACATGCCTTCAAAAGCCGCCGTATCCCTGAAGAACATCTATTGGAACGGCCCGCAGACGGCACCCGTGGTCCTCTACACCATGGGGCAGCTCCATCTTTCCGACATCGGGTGGTGGCATGACAGCTTTCGGATCGTGACGCGCATCAGTGCACCCCGGATCGTGGTGGACCGCTGCCACAGTGGTCTTTCCGTTGGGGAGCGTACGGAGCGGAACGATCGGCGCGCCGGCGTGCTGCGCCTGGACGATGCACTGCCGGGCAATACCCAGTTGAAACTGACCTACGTGGTGGTGCGGGACAAGGCGATGTGATCCGCACCGCGTCGGTCGGATGCGAGCATGCACCAGATCGCTGAATCATAGAACCGCCCGTTCCAGAAGTAGTTCTCCCGGATCAGCCCTTCGCGCCGGAAACCATGCTTCTCCAGCAAGCGGTTGGAAGGCCCGTTGTCCGGGTCGGTGATGGCCTCGATCCCGTGGAAGCCGATCGCTTCGAAACCGTGGCCGATCACCGCCTCCAACGCTTCGCCCATCAGCCCGCGGCCCCAATGGTCCGGGTGAAGAAGGTAGCCCACCTCACCCCGGAAATGCTGGGGTTGCACGCGGTAGTACCCGATGGTGCCCAGGAGCGGCCCGCCTTCCTCCAGCGTGAGGGCCCAACTGAGGCTGATTCCCGTGCGGTGTTGTTCCAGCACATCCCGGAGCATAGCCACCGCGTCCTCTTCCGTCGTGGTCCGTGGCCTGCCGATGTGACGCATCACACGCTCGTCCGATCGCAGTGCATGGAGCGCGGGCGCGTCGGCCAGCATCGGAGCACGCAACACCAGGCGTGCCGTGCGGAGCACGGGGAAGGGATCGGACCGCAGGTCGGGTGGGGAGGGGGTCACCATGCAAGCCACAATGCAGCAGGGCCGGAACAAGCCGGCCCCGGTCAGGAACGCGCTCCTCTCTGTTTTCAGTCCTCGTCGTCCGTGGCGCCCGGCGCTTCGAAAGCTCGGGATAAAAGGGTGCCGGCGGTGTCGAACACGAGATCGACCTCCTGACCGTTCGGGTCCTTCAATTCCACGGCGTAGTGCATCGTTCCGTCGGCCATGTCCATCCGTTCGGCATCCTTATGGGCATACTGCGCGAACCGATCGTCCAGGATCGAGCGGACCGCCTGCGGCAGGGCCGCGCGTTCGATCTTGTGGGCGGAGTGCAGCCACTGGCCATCGGCCGTGAACACGGCCTCCAGCGCGCCGGCGGCGGCATCCTGGAACTCGACCGCATACGTTCCGTCATTGTCCATCTCCCAGGTGGCGTCCGAAGCATGGACGTACCGCTGGCCGAAGGCGTGGCGCACGGCCTCGGGCACGTCGGATGTGGCCATGTCCTGGGCGGACGCGGTGAAGAGGAGGATCGATCCCAGCAGGGTGGAAGGGGTGCGGAGCATGCTCATGGTACTGTAGTTCGTGGTCGTTGCAGTGGACCCGTGCTGGGCCCGATATGCCTATTGACGCATAAAGATGGCGATTGGTCCGCTCACTCGATCACCAAGGTCGCCCAACCCCCGGGTCCGGTCCCTGGGACATCCAGGAAGTAGAGGCCTCGGACGAGGTCGCTCACGTTCAGGACGGTGGTGTACGCACTGACCGTGTAGCTGCGCAGGGCGCGCCCCGATGGATCTCGCAGAAGGAGCACTGCAGGAAGGTCCAGTGTGGTGGGGATGTCCACCGTCACCTGGTCCCTTGCGGGCACCGGGTGCACCGATGGGCGTTGGGCCGATCGGAACCTCACTGCGATGACATCGCTCAGCACCGTGCCTCCATCCAGGTCCGTGGTCCTTAGCCGGTAGTAGTTGTTCCCCTCGAACGGATGATCGTCCATCACGGCATACTGCACCGGCGCATGGCTGTTCCCCGCGGCCGCGACGACAGCGATGGGAACGAACTGCGCCTCGTCCCGACCGCGTTCCACGGTGAAATCAAGGGTGTTCTCCTCGGAGGCCGTGGCCCATTCCAGAAGGTTCGCTTCCGCCGTCGCATGACCGCGGAACGAAAGGAGTTCGATCGGGAGAACGACCGCCAGGCAATCCATGCTCTCCGGTGTCTGGCAGGGTGCGCAGGTCGGCACGAAGAGGTGGCCTTCGTTCGTCGCGGTCCATTGCGTGTTGTTGCGGCCCGGCACGATCGTGGCCGAGGTGCCTCCCGCATTGTGCAGTGCATGCACCGCGTTGCCGCCGTTCCAGGTGCTGCAAACGGGTTTCGTGGTGATGAACGACCCGATGCAGTTCGAGCTTTCGTACAACACGGTCTGGCTGCTGTACAACTGGGAGGAACAGGAGAACATGGGCACGTTCAGATAGCTCACCACGAACCGCCGGTTCGGCGCGGCTCCGATGGTCTGGTAGAAGATCTGACCGCCCACACCGGGATTGATGTCCTGCCAGGGATTGAGCACCGCGTTCTGGATCTGCGTCGGTGTCAGGGCGGGCACGGGCACGGTCGGCCAGGGTGAATACGTGCCGGCCACGGCCAGGTCGAAGGTGACGTAGTTGTTCGACGAGATCACGCATTGCGTGTAGTTCGTACCGTTGTAGCAGAATGTGAATCCGATGTTGACCACCCCGGAATGCAGGTCGTCCGTCAGGCTGATCGCGGTGCCAGCGTAGGGTTCGGGCAGGTAGGGTGTGGTGGTGATCGAATAGCACATCGGCACGGCGGGCGCCGCACAGGAGATGTTCAGGGTGTAGTTGCCCTGCGCCGCACCGAACCCGTGCACCAGGATGTAATAGGTCACGCCGCTCGTGGCCATCCACGTCACCTGGGACTGCAGCCCGCAGAAGTCGTCATTGCCCACCACACAGGCCAGGGCCGCACAGGTACCGGTGTATATCCGGATCTTGGTGTCATAGGCGCTGCCACAGAGGGAGGCGGTCGTGTTGACCCCGGTGCCGATGAAACGGAACCAGACGCCGCCGCCGGTCCCGTCGCCCGTGGTGCATAAAGGGGCCACGTCCGCGCCGGTGCCCACTGTGGTGCCCGATACGGTCGAACCGCAGGTCAACAGGGTGGAGGCGGCCGAACAGGCCGCGGTCTGTGCACGGAGTTGCCCGGCGATGGGGATCGATAACAGGAGGATGAGGATCGGACGGCTCATCGCTCCAGCGGAGGTGTGGTCGGAACGGTGAGGATGCCGCCGTCGGAAACGAACACGTCGCCGGTCAGCATGCGACCCAGGTCGGCGAGCATCGCCTCGACCGTCTGCCGATCCAGCGGATGGTCGCTGACCAGCTTGAAGCAGGTGCACTCTGGAATGAACGTCACCTCCAGCACGCCCGGTACATCCATCAACGCCTTCTGCAGGGGCTTGGCGTCCGTCCGGCCCTGGATGCCTTCCACCGTGAAACGGTACACCAGCTGATCGCCGCCCTGACCGAACAGGCCGGCCGGGAGCAGGAGGAAAAGGAATACACCGTGCAGGCAGAGGGACCGCATCGCGCAGGGCAGGAACGAGCCCTCAAGTTACCGGTCAACCACATGGATATCAAGCACTTTAGTTATGCACCAGCAGGCAACCCCGCTCGTCCGATCACGTACGGGCGATCCCCCCTGGTCCCTGCTACTTTTGAAAGGACCTCTGATCGCCATGAGCAGGACCGTCCGCCTCATTCGCTGGCGGCCCCGGGTGTTCGCACTGAGCGTCGCCGGTTTTCTGGCCCTCTTCGCCTTGGATGCCTTCGAGGGCGACGCTACGGCGGGTGAAAAGCTGTTCGCATTCTTCCTTCATCTCGCGCCCACGTGGATCCTGCTGCTGGTGGCGGCCCTGGCTTGGAGGCGCGAGCGGCTCGGTGCGGTGGCGTTCGCCCTCCTCACACTGGTCTACGCCGTGTGGGCCTGGCCGCGGATGGACTGGATCGCCGTGATCGGCGGCCTGCTCGCCTGCGGGGCCGTGCTTTATGCAGTTGCCTGGCGAATGCGCCGAAAGGCCTGAGCGCTATGCGATCGTGGCTAGGAACTTCCCCGCGGCGGCATTGAAGGCGACCGGTCCCTCCAGGTTGCTTAGATGCGCCGCTCCCGGGATCACCACCAGTTCCGCGCCGGGCACGGTGGCCTGCAGGGCCAGGCTGGTGGGCAAGGGCATCAATGTGTCCTGCTCGCCGGTGATCACCAGCGCAGGGGCGCGCAGCCGCGCAAGTGCCGCATGCATGTCCGGGCGCAGCGCCATGCCGCGGGAAGCGGCGGCCACGGCCTCGGGTCGCTGCCGGGCGATCATCGCTTCCACGCTGGTGGCTAATGCCGGATCGCGTTGGCGTGTGCTTTCGCTGAGCAGCGTGGGCACCATCGCTCGCGCGATCACGGTCATGCCCTGGTCCAGCGCACGCTGCGCGGTGTCCTCACGGCCTCGCTTTCCCGCTTGGTCATCCGCGGTCGCGCGGGTGTTGATCAGCAGCAGCCCGGCCAACCGCTCGGGCCAGGCCTCCGCGAAGGCCATCGCCACGTAGCCGCCCATGCTCAGTCCGCCCAGCACCACGCGATCGATCCCGCGGTCGTCCAAGAGGCCTTTCACATCCCGGGCGTAGGCCTCCATGGTCATCGCTTCCGGTACGGCGCGACCATCCTGCCCGAACCCGCGCAGGTCGGGTGCGATCACCTCGGTAATGCCCGCGAGCCCTTCCACCTGTGGTGTCCATAGGGTGTGGTCGAGCGGAAAGCCGTGCAGGAGGAGGAGGGGAGGCATGATCGATCGGACCCAAAGATGGGCGTCGATCGCTTTCTTGACTACACCTCCGATCGTATTCCATCCTGCGCGGTGGACAACCCGCGATCACGGATGTTGGAAGCCCGTATTCAACCGCCCATCCCTCTTCACATTCCTTCACGTTCGCTGAACGATGATCCCTTTGTGCGCGGGTGACCTTTGTACCGTCAAACCTTAAACATCAAGGATCATGACCGCAACGAAGGAAAAGGTGATGACCACCCAGGAGGTGGCGCACCGTCTCGTGGACCTGTGCCGCGCGGGCAAGAACGGAGAGGCCGTGGATGAGCTCTACGCCGAGCAGGTGGTGAGCCGGGAGCCCGAGGGGGCCCGCCCGCCCACGCGCCGCAACGGCTTCAAGGAGGTGAAGGCCGCCAAGGACCAGTGGACGGCGATGGTGGAGCAATACCACGGGCAGGAATACGGTGATCCCATCGTGGCCGGCGACCATTTCGCCGTGCGCATGGGGATGGACGTGAGCGTGAAGGGCATGGGCCGCAGCAAATTGGACGAGATCGCCGTGTTCAAGGTGAAGGACGGCAAGGTGGTGGAGGAGCACTTCCACTACTCACCCCCGCCGATGAACTGAGCGGCGGTGATCAACGCGTTCGGCAGGCCTCCCGCGGGAGGCCTGTCCTTTTTTGCGGCGGTGTGTCCGATCCGAACGGCACGAGCGGGCGGCCTGCTCTACCTCTGGTCGGCCGGCCTGACTCTCGCGCTGGATGGGGGGCACAAGTGGCCGTCAGGCTCCGTGCAGCTCCACCTGCCGAACACTTGCGCCAAATAGTGCGGATCCGTGCCCATTTCATTGCCCGCTCACTCCCTCACCACCTCCATCACCTTCTCCACCACGTCCTCCACGCTGGGCTTGCTGAAGTAATCGCCGTCGGTGCCGTAGGCGGGGCGGTGGGCCTTGGCGGTGAGGGTGGTGGGCGTGCTGTCCAGCCAGCGGTAGCCGTCCTGTGTCTCCAGGATCTGCTGCAGGATGTAGGCGCTGGCGCCGCCGGGTACGTCCTCGTCCACCACCAGCAGGCGGTTGGTCTTCTTCAGGCTCTCCACGATGCGGTGCTCGCGGTCGAAGGGGAGGAGCGTGCGCACATCCACCAGTTCCACGTGGATGCCGAGCTCCGCCAGGCGGTCCGCTGCCTGCGCGCAGATGGTGAAGGTGCTGCCGTAGCTCACCAGGGTGAGGGCATCGCCTTCGCGCACCACCTCGGGGATGCCGATGGGCACGGTGAAGTCGCCGAGGTTGGCCGGCATCCGCTCCTTGCTGCGGTAGGCGTTGAGGCATTCGATCACCAGCGCGGGGTCGTCGGCCTGCAGCAGGGTGTTGTACATGCCGGCGGCCTGCTGCATGTTGCGGGGCACGCACACCACCACGCCGCGCAGGCTGTGGGTGATCATGCCCATGGGACTGCCGCTGTGCCACACGCCCTCGAGGCGATGCCCGCGCGTGCGCACGATCAGCGGCGCCTTCTGCCCGCCCTTGGTGCGCCATTGCACCGTGGCCAGGTCGTCGCTCAGCGGCTGCAGGCCGTACAGCAGGTAGTCGAGGTATTGGATCTCGGCCACGGGACGCAGCCCGCGCAACGCGAGCCCGATGCCCTGACCGATGATGGTGTTCTCGCGGATGCCGGTGTCGCTCACGCGCAGCTCGCCGAAGCGCGCCTGCATGCCTTCCATGCCCTGGTTCACGTCGCCGATCTTGCCGGTGTCCTCCCCGAAGGTGAGCAGCAGCGGCTCGCGTTCGAACAGCGCCCGGAAGTTGTCGCGGATGATGATGCGGCCGTCGACCTCCTCGGCGTCGGGGGCGTATTCCACCGGCACCTCGGGTACGTTCAGGCAGCTCTTCGCGCTCTGGCTATACAGGTGACTGCCGTAGCGATCGGCATTGTCGATCAAGGCGCGGTCCACCCACGCCTGCACACTTTCAAGTGATGCCGTTCCGATGCCCGGTGTGACGAGACCGCGACGCGCGGCGCTCATCACGTCCTTGCGCCCGGGGTCCATGGTGTTGCGCAATCCGTTCGCCAATTCCCCACATCCGGCGGCCTCCAACAGGCCTGTGACCTCTTCGACCTCAGCCTTGATCTCGTCCTGGAAGGCTTTCCACGCGGCCTTTTGCGCGGTGCGTACGTCGGCCTTGGCCTGCTTCTCGATCGCGTCGAGTTCCTCGGCGGTGGCAATGGCCTCACCACCCGGACGGAAGCTGAGGATCCACTCGCGGAACTTGACGTTGCAGTCGTAGATCTTGTACCACTCCAGCAGGGGCACTTCCTCCTTCGGGTGGCCGTCCTTGTCGCGGATCCAATCGGTGACGTTGCTCTTGTAGCGCTCGTGGCTGCCGCTGGTGCTGTGGCCCTGCGGCTGGGTCACCTCCTCCACGTGGATCAGGCAGGGCACGTGCTCCTCACGGCAGCGCGCGATGGCCTCCTCGTAGGTGCGGTTCAGCGCGGCGTAGTCCCAGCCCTTCACGCGATAGATGCGCAGGCCGTTGGTGTCGTCCTCCTTCGCGAAGCCCTGCAGCACGGTGCTGATGCTGCCCTTGGTGGTCTGGTGGTCCTTGCTGACGCTGATGCCCCAGCCGTCGTCCCACACGCTGATGGCCAGCGGCACCTGCAGCACACCCGCGGCGTTCACCGTTTCCCAGAACGGTCCTTCGCTGGTGCTGGCGTCGCCGATCGTGGCGAAGGTGACCTCGTTGCCGCGGTCGCTCAGGTGGGTGTGCGCGTGCAGGGCCTCGTCCTGTCGGAAATGCTTGCTGGCCTGGGCCAGTCCGAGGGACCGCGCCATCTGTCCGGCGGTGGGACTGACGTCCGGGCTGCTGTTGTATTGTTTGGTAAGGTCCTTCCAGTTGCCGTCGTCATCAAGGCTGCGCGTGGCATAATGGCCGTTCATCTGTCGGCCGGCGCTGGCGGGCTCCTGCTGCAGGTCCGCATGGGCGTATAGCTGCGCGAACCATTGTTGCACGGTGAGCTCGCCGATGGCGAACATGAAGGTCTGGTCGCGGTAATAGCCGCTGCGCCAGTCGCCGTGGCGGAACTGCTTCGCCATGGCGATCTGCGCCAGTTCCTTGCCGTCGCCGAAGATGCCGAACTTGGCCTTGCCGGTGAGCACTTCCTTTCGCCCGAGCAGGCTGGCCTCACGGCTTTCGTGCACGATGCGGTAGTCCTGCAGGATCTCTTCCTTCAATTCCTCCAGGGTGATCTTCTCCTCGCTTGCGATCGCTTGTTTGGTGTTGGCCATTCGATGGAAAGGGTACGGCCTAAAAGTACGAAGCGCGCGGGTGCGGCTCAGCGCGTTCCGTTCAGGTCTTCCAGGAAGCGCCGCACGTACTTCTCCCAGGTCATGTCCTTGACGGCCTCGTGCGCGGTCATGGCCTTTTGTGTCCAAGCTTCGCGGTCGTCGAAGGCATGAGCGAGGGTCACGGCCAGTTCCGGTGCGTCGGCATTCCGCAGGAAATAGCCCATCTCCTCATGTCGTGGGAAGGTGCGGGTGAACTCCATGTAAGGGAAGAGCACCACGGGGGTATGGAGGTACATGGCTTCGAGCGACGCGGAGAAGGCACCCCATTTGGGGTTCGGGTTCACGAAGAGCCGGGCCCTTTCCAGCAGGTCGTAATAGGTCCGGCGTTGCTCGGTATCGGCCTTGTCCAGGTAACCATGGAAGGTGACGTGTTCGGGCACGCCGATCCGCGCCTGTGCCTGTGTGAGGCCGACCACGTGCAGATGCACCGGATCACGGCGCAACTCGTTCAGCAGGGGCAGGGCTTCCAGGAGCAGATGCAGACCCTCCAGGTAGTGCTCCTTGCCCACGAACACGATCTCATTGCCTTTCAGCGACCGTTCCAGGGTGCCGTGTCCCGCTTGAAGGTCGTCCACGTTCAGCACGTTGCCGAAGTAGCGCACCTTGTCGCCGTGCTGCTGACGCAGTTCATCGGCCAGCTTGGGGAAAAGGGAGATGATCCGGGTGGCCTCGTCCAGGTTCCTCTTCTCCCGGCGCACGGTCTGTCGTTCCAACGCGTCGGGTCGCCGACCGGAGAAGTAGCGGATCGCCTTCTGGAAGGTCATGTCGCAGAAGAGCGTGTAGGGCCGTCCTTGTGCGTTGGCGCCGAAGGTGTACGTGAAGAAAAGCGGATGATGGCCGGGGTGCGCACGAAGTTCCCTTTCGATGCGCCGCTGGGTGACCCAATAGTGGATCCGACTGTGGAAGAAGCCGTGTCGTGTGCGGGTGACACGCATCATGCGCAACACGGTCCAGGAGCCATCATAGACCTTCTTGAGCAGCCGTGCGGTGCCGATGTCGACCCGCACCACGGTGTGCCCCTGACGTTCCAGGGCCTGTGTGAAGAAGTACGGCACATTGGACCAGGTGCTGACCTTGTGCGCATCACCCGGGGAGAAGATCAGGAACGGCACGCGATCGACCGATCCTCCGGCCGGCACGTTGGTCCGCTGGCCGGGCCTTGTTTCGTTCCGCCGGGGGCGCGCGACACGTCCGATCGTTCGTGCGCGTTGGAGATGGGTCTCTGTCCGCATTCGTTCCGCATTCTGGCCTTCCCGCACCGCGAAGCTAGGGCGCACTCCCACCTCGGGTCCAGTCCGGCCGCGCATTTCACGCAAGCTTCAGACGCGCGGAACATCCACACGTTACACCCTGATCCGCCCATGCGCATCATGGTATCACTCGTCGTTGGATCATGACCATTCGTCGACAAGATCGATCGTCAGCCGCCCGATCAGTGGGTGGCGGCCAGCACGCCGCAGAGATGCCAGAGCAGGCGGGCTCCCACATTGGCGTCCCAACTTCCGGCAGGGTCCGCGTCATGGGGCAGGCTCACCTCCACCAGGTCGAAGCCGATGACCACACGGCCGCTCGCCGCCAGGCGGGAGAGCAGATAGGTGGCTTCTTCGTAACGGAGTCCGCCGGGAACCGGGGTGCCGGTATGCGGACAGAGGGCCGGATCGAGCCCATCAATATCGAAGCTGACGTGCACGTTCTTCGGCAGTTGCGCGATGATCCTGTCGCACTGCTTCCTCCACATGGTCCCCTCGAACCGACCGGCATGGAGCTCCGCGTTCGTGTGCACTTTCACCCGGCCCTTCTGCGACCGCACCACGTCGGCTTCCTCCTGGCAATGGTCGCGGATGCCCACCTGCACCACGCGCGCCAGCTGCTTGATCGGTAGGGCGTTGAAGAGGATCGAGGCATGGCTGTAGGTGAAGCCCTCGTACGCGATGCGCAGGTCCATGTGGGCGTCGATGTGCAGGATGCCGAACTGGCGATGCCGCGCCGCCTGTGCGCGAAAGAGGCCGAGCGGTGTGCTGTGGTCACCGCCGACCAGCCCCACCAACTTGCCCTGGTCCATCCAGTAGCCGCAGCGCTGCTCCACCCACTCGTTCATCACCGCGCATTCCGCATTGATCAACTCCAGGGCTTTTCGGCGTCGGGCGGTCTGCGGCACGCCATTGGCCAGATCGGTGATGATGCCCTCGGCCTTGCCTTTCAGGTCGCGGCTTTGTTCCAGCAACGCGTCGGGGATCCCGTCCATGGCGATGCCGCGCTTCCACAGATCGGGGAATTCGGGATGCAGCAGGTCCACCTGCAATGAGGCTTCGCGGATCGCTGCCGGACCCATCGAGGTGCCGCCACCGAAGCTGGTGGTCACCTCCCAGGGCACGGGCACCAGCACGATATCGGCCTCTTCACAGGTGAAGGGCAGCCCATAGATGCCCGCATCGGAGGCCCCTGGCCCGTTGGGGTCGAACGCCCTGATCTTCGCCGATTTGCTCATGCCGCGAAGTTGCGCAACGCAACGCGGTTTGGCATCCACGGCCGAGATAGGGATCTTCGTCCACATCGTGAGCAAAGGACTGGAACGTATCGTCCGTGACGTGAAGGAACGCGGTCCGGCTATCGCTGAGATGGCGGCATTGGGCCGGTTCGTCAGGGGCATCGACGTCGGCGGCATCGATCTTCCCCCACTGCCGGACGAGGAGATCACGGCGGGGAGCTACCATCGGGACATCCTGACCTTGGAACCCCTTGAGGTCGTGCTGCTGTCGTGGCCGCCGGGAGTGGCCAGCGCGGTGCATCATCACGATGGTTTCGCCGGGCACGTGCTCGTGCTGGACGGTCAGTTGGAGAACATCGCCTACACGATCAAGGACGGCGTGATGACCGACCGCATGCACATGCTGGCGGGGCCGGGCGGCGTGGTGCCCGAGCCGGACGGCATCATCCACGTGCTGCGCAACCCCGACCGCATGGACTGGGCCCGCACGCTGCATTTCTACTTCCCCGCGCTGACCGACCTGGACGGCATGCGGATCTTCGACCTGTCCAACGGCACCATCGCCACGCTGAACAGTTCGGCCAAGGCCGCGTCGTTCAGCGAACCGGAGAGCAGCTTCAGCAAGCTGGAGAAGGAGGCCTTCCGCTTCGTGCCGTTCGAGCGAATGCCCCAGGCGCGTTCGCACCGGATCCGTCCGGTGGTGCCCAAACCCACCAGCGAACGCATCATCGACATGGTGCGGGCGTATTACGAGGAACAGGCGGAACGGTACGATGATGCCGACGCACGCGACCCGATCCGCACGAACTACACCGAGGGTGTGAACGCGCTGATCGCGGAAGCGTTGGCGAAGAGCGAACGCATGGAGGCGATGCTGGCGCTGGCCTGCGGCACGGGCAGGCGCGCATCGGACATCCGGCAGGCCTCCGGTCGTGACTATGCGCTCTGGGGTGTCGATCTCAGTGGTGCCATGGCCGACATCGCGACCGAACGCGGCATTCATGCGATCAATGCCCGGTGGACCGAGGCGGAGGTCCCCCGCGATCATTTCGATGCGTGCACCATCCTGTATGCCTTCGGACATGTTCCTGACGCCGCGCTGCGCGAGGCATGGCTGCGGAAGGTGCACGACGCCCTGCGCCCGGGCGGGCGCTTGTTCCTGGACGCGTTCGACCTGAACGACAGGCACGAGTGGGGGCCGCGCGCCAGAAAGGCCTACCATGACCTGGACCTGGGCGATCAGGGCTATGAACTGGGTGATGTGTTCTATGTGCGTTCCGGGGGCACCCATCCCGCCTTCCTGCATTATTTCGAGGAGGACGGCCTGCGCGACCTTCTTGAACGGTGCGGGTTCGCGGTGGAGCGGATCCGGCACGTCGGCTATGTGCACTGCGCGGGAGAGGTGCTGCCTCCCGATGAACCGGGCATGTTGTTCGTCGAGGCCGTCCGACACTGAGCGCCGAAAAAAATGGGTCCCGCGCCATCAGCACGGGACCCGGATCGTCCGAACGAATACCCCTTGTTGCGCAAAGCGGACGATCGGTCGCGTTAGTGGAACAGTGCGCCCACCAGATCGGGTACACGGTACGTCAGCAATGCGGTCGCCTGAGCGCTGCCCTTCTTTTCCTTCTCCTTCTTTTTCGGTGGAATTCCGGGGAAGACGACCGCGGCCGTGACCCGTGCGGCGGAAGCCGCATGTGAAGGGCTGTCGGGATCGTGTGGTGCCGCATCGGTGCCATCGTCCAGTCGCAGTCCATCGCGCGTCATGGTCCATGTGCCCCCGATCATGCCCCGGTCCCAGGTGTTCGTCACGTTGTCGATGTCATGAATGATCGTGACCGCGTTGTTCGCGAAATGGACCGCGCGGCCGATGGGCACCTGCAGGGTGAAGCGGAGCTCCTGACCACGGAGCTTGTCCGTTCCCGGGAAGCTGAAATAGGGCGCGATGCGGAGCGTGCTATCCGTTTGCTCGTAGGCATACTGGATGTTCGCGAGCCGCTGGCCGGCCATCTTGGCACCCGGGCCGTACGCCCTGCGCTCCGCAACGAGATGGAAGAGCGTGTCCGGACTGCGTTGCACGTTCACCCGGGTCCAGCCCACGTATGTGATGCCGTTCTCCAACGCGATCAACGATGGGTCGTCGTCGGAATGTTCCCGGCCCACGACGAAGTGCGGGTCGTCCATGCTGTCGAGCACGAGCGTTCGCCCGGCGGGCTGGACGATCTCGACCTCGGTCCGCCGCGAATCCCTGCTGCCGAATTCGCTGGCCATCTGGACGGCGACCACCGACAAAAGCACGATGGCGGCGATCCAGATGGGGGCCATCGAGAGGCCGAACCAACGGGGCGCCTTTGCGCCGAAGAGGAGGGCGATGCCCCCGTAGAGGAGGCCGACCACCGGAACGAGCACCAGCACCACCAGCCCGATCCAGGTCATGGTGAACTGCGCCGGTGTGTTGAAGAACAGCAATGCCAGTTGCTTCAGCATGGCGGTGTCGGCCAGCCCGGTACCGTGCCAGACCATGCCGGCGTGGCCAAGGAAGAGGACGATCATCGCGATGGTGAGCGCGGCGCCGACGAGCAGGAACACCACACCCAGCAATTTGCCGACCGCCGTCAACACCAGGCGGGAGGATTCACCCAGGAAACCAAAGATCTCATCGGCACCGCGACGCGCGCGGGGGGCGTACTTGCGTCCCGCCTCACGTGCTTCCTGGGCCATTGTCGCGGCGCCTTTTTGAAAACGGTCGGTCCCCTCCTCGAACATCCGCTTCAGGTTGTCCACGTTCACCGGCTCTCCGCGCATCTCCAGGCGTTCCGCAGCAGTGCCGGCCACGGGGATCACGGCCCAGAGGATCACGTAGATCAACCAGCCCACACCCACGAGCAGCAGGATGATGTAGATGAGGCGCAGCACGAGCGGGTCCACCCCGAAGTAGGCGCCGATGCCGCCGAGCACCCCCCCGACCCATTTGTCATCAGGGTCGCGGAAGAGCCGGCGATGACGCTGTCCACCCCAGGTCCAGTTCGGCTGCGGGCCGGCCGAGGTGCCCGCGCCATCCGGGTCGGCGGCCACGTAATCCTCGGGCTGGCCCATCACCTCGATCACGTGGTGCACGTCCTCGATGGTGACCACCTGGCGACCGGCGAGCCGCTCGGTGAAGAGTTCGGCGATGCGCGCCTCGATGTCGGTCATGATCTCGTCACGACCATCACTTCCGCCGAACTGCGCGCGGATGTTGTTCAGGTAGCGGTTCAGTTCCTCGTAGGCATCCTCCTCGATATGGAACACCGTACCACTGATGTTTGCGGTCAATGTCTTTTTCATCGTTGTGCGTTCCTGCGGGTGGTCTTTTTCACGGCGGTGGACAATTCGTCCCAGGTCTGGTCCAGCTCGGTGAGGAATTTGTCGCCGAGCGTGGTCAGCCTGTAGTATTTGCGCGGAGGACCGCTTCGCGATTCCTCCCAGCGGTAAGCCAGCAGACCGGCATCCTTCAGGCGCGTGAGCAGGGGGTAGAGGGTGCCCTCCACCACGATCAACTTCGCCTCTTTCAGCCGGGTGATGATGTCCGAGGGATACTGTTCGCCCTGTGCCAGGATGGACAGGATGCAGTATTCCAGGACCCCCTTCCGCATCTGCGCTTTGGTGTTCTCGACCTTCATGTCATCTCATCCGGTCCGGTGGTGGCAGTGCGCATGCTGCTTCCGGTCCCTTCTGACGCAAAGATATATGTATAAGTTAGTACTGTGCAATACAAAGTACTATTAATTGATGAACGGTGGTTGCCGATGCTGGATGGTGGTGCGCGGAGGCCTTTACCGCCAAGGCCATCCGCTCTACTTTTGGCCGTGCGGAGAGCATCCCTGATGTGGTCCCTGTTGATCCTGGTGCCCGCCCTGCTGGCGGTGATGGCGTGGTGGCTTTCCCGCTGGGGGTTCGTACCCACCCGGGCCTACCTGGACGGACTGGCTCCTGACCATGCCGTGGACACCTACGACGCCGCTTTCCACGCGCGCGTGCAAGTCAACCTGCGTTGGGCGGCCAGATGGCTCGGTGTGCTGGCCGTGGGCCTTGCCGTGGCGGGCAGGAGGCTGCTCCGTGCCTCGACGGGTGATCCGACAAGCGCTTGGGCCCGCTTCCGGACCGATCTCTCGAAGGGGGTGGGCGACCTGTCCAAACGCACCTCGGCCACGCACAAGCGCGTCGTGCTGCTGGTGCTGCTGGTGGGTGTGGTCCTACGCGTGGTCGTGCTCTTCCAGCCGGTGATCTATGACGAGGCATTCACGTATGTCTACTATGCGGTGCGTCCGGTGCAGGTGATCCTGTCGGACTACTCCTATCCCAACAACCACATCCTGCACACGCTGTTGGTGAAGCTGAGCACATCCCTGTTCGGCGTGGGGGCCTCATCGCTCCGGCTGCCCGCCCTTCTGGCCGGCATCCTGGCGATGCCGCTCTTCTATGCCTTCGTGCGTGCGATGTTCAACAGGTACATCGCCCTGCTCGCGCTCAGCTTCGTCGCGGCGAGCGGTGTGTTGATCGAATACAGCGCCCTGGCCCGGGGCTACAGCCTCACTTGGATGTTCATGCTGCTCGGCTGGCTGGCCGGTCGGCATTTCGTGAAGACGAACAACAGTGTGAGCGCCGTGTTGGTGGCCCTGTTCAACGCCCTGGGCATGTGGGCGGTCACCAGCATGATCTATATCGCCGAGGCCACCTACATCTGGCTCTTCCTCTATCTGATCTTCAACTACGATTCCTCGTTGAACCGACGGATGTACCGATTGATCATGTCCGTGGTGTTGTTCCTGTTGTTCACCTTTCTTTTGTACACACCTGTGATCATCGTTCACGGGCTGGGCCAGTTGTTCTACCATCCCACCATGGGTGACAACACGTGGGAGCACTTCCTGTCCACCCATCAGGAGAGCAGTTTCGAGCTCTGGGCCTACATCAATGACACCGCGGCCACATGGATCTCCGTGCTCGGTTTCCTGGGCCTGATCTACGCGGCCTACATCTCCTCCAAGTTCCGGCTGTTGGCCCTGGCGATCCTCCTGGGGGCACTACCCACGGTACTGATCCAATCGCTCGTGGCCCCGCCGCGGGTCTGGGCATACACGCTCTTCATCTTCCACCTCAGCTCCGGTATCGCACTGTTCTATCTGCTGAAATTGCTGCAGGAGGTGGTCTTCAAGAAGCTCGCGAAACGTTTCCGGACCGTGGCCGCGGCGCTCATCGTACTGTTCGGGATGAGCTGGCTCGGTATGCGGGGCATCCAGGGTCGCTTGGAACGTTTCCCGGATGCGGAGGAGACGGTGCGTCATCTACAGCCGCTGTTACATCCGGAGGATCGGCTGGTCGCGGAGTTCCCTTTCGAGGCTCCCGTTGAGTTCTACTGCCTGGCCCTGGGCGTTCCCCGGCAGATCATGTACAATGGACCCGCACCGAACGGCACCCTCTACGTGGTGGTCAGCCCCGCCGACGATCAGACCCCGGAGGGAGTGATGCGCCATTACGACCTGCTGCCAGAACGTTTCACCCCGCCGGAGAAGGTCCAGGACCGCAAGCATTCAGAGGTCTGGTCCGTTCATCCCCGCGCGCAAATGCAGAAGGTCGTGGAGCCGGACACGACGGGTGCGGGCATGGCGGAAGACCGGATGCCCTGAGCACTTCCGATTTTCGCGGCCCAAGCAACGATCACCGACCATCCATACCGACATGTCAGAAGAAGGCCGCCAGATCATTTTCAACATGGTGAAGGTGGGCAAGACCCTGCCCACCGGAAAGAAGATCCTCAACGATATCTACCTGGGCTTCTACTACGGTGCCAAGATCGGCGTGCTCGGTCTGAACGGCGCGGGGAAGTCGACGCTCATGCGCATCATCGCGGGCAAGGAGAAGGACTTCGACGGGGAAGTGCACCTGAGCCCCGGGTATACCATCGGCCACCTGGAGCAGGAACCTGTGCTTGATGAGGACCGCACGGTGATCGAGATCGTGCGCGAGGGCGTGCAGCCCATCATGGACCTGCTGAAGGAGTTCGAGGACGTGAACAACAGGTTCGCCGACGAGGAGGTGATGAACGATCCAGACAAGATGGAGAAGCTCATCGCGCGGCAGGGCGAGCTACAGGACCGGATCGAGGCGGTCGAAGCGTGGAACATCGACCAGAAGCTCGAGGTGGCGATGGACGCCCTGCGTTGTCCGGAGGGCGATACGAAGATCAAGGTGCTCAGCGGGGGCGAACGACGCCGCGTGGCCCTCTGCCGCCTGCTCCTGCAGCAGCCGGACATCCTGCTCCTGGACGAACCGACCAACCATCTCGACGCCGAGAGCGTGGCCTGGCTGGAACTGCACCTGCAGCAGTACAAGGGCACCGTGATCGCCATAACGCACGACCGCTATTTCCTGGACAACGTGGCCGGCTGGATCCTGGAACTGGACCGGGGTGAAGGCATTCCTTTCAAGGGCAACTACACCAACTGGCTGGAGCAGAAGACCGCCCGCATGGCCCAGGAGGAGAAGACCGAGAGCAAGCGCCAGCGCGTGCTGAAGCAGGAGTTGGAATGGGTGAGGAGCAACCCGGGTGCGCGACGCACCAAGAACAAGGCCCGCCTGCAGAACTACGAGAAGATGCAGGGTGAGACGGTGAAGGAGAAGGAGGCCAAGCTGGAGATCTTCATCCCCAATGGACCCCGTCTGGGCGACAAGGTGATCGAGTTCAAGGACGTGTCAAAGGGCTTCGGCGATCGTCTGCTGATCGACGGCCTGACGTTCTCGCTACCGCCCGCAGGCATCGTGGGAATCATCGGTCCGAACGGTGCGGGCAAGACCACGCTCTTCCGCATGGTGATGGGTGCCGAGAAGCCCGACAGTGGCACGATCACCATCGGCGACACCGTGCAGATCGCCTACGTCGATCAAGCGCACAAGGACCTTGCCCCTGACAAGTCCGTGTACGAGGTGGTGAGCAACGGTGCCGAGGCAATGACCATCGGCGGCACGCAGGTGAACAGCCGGGCCTACCTCGCGCGGTTCAACTTCACCGGACCCGATCAGGGCAAAAAGGTGGGCGTGCTCTCCGGCGGCGAGCGCAACCGACTGCATTTGGCGATGACCCTCAAACAGGGCAGCAACGTGCTGCTGCTGGACGAACCGACGAACGACCTCGATGTGAACACCCTACGGGCGTTGGAGGAGGCCATCCAGGATTACTCCGGCTGCGCGGTGATCATCAGCCACGACCGCTGGTTCCTCGATCGTGTCTGCACGCATATCCTTGCCTTCGAGGGCGACAGCCAGGTCTATTGGTTCGAAGGCGGCTTCACCGACTACGAGGAGAACCGGAAGAAGCGCCTGGGCGGCGATATCGTGCCGCACCGGATCAAGTACCGGAAGCTGGTGCGGGGCTGAGTCGAGCTCCCGATCAAGGCAGCTGTTCCGTCCGCACCGCCGTGGGCACCGTACCGCCGATGTTCACCAGGATGGGGTCGCGGTCGTTCTGTGCTCCGGCGTACTTCACCTGGCCGTTCAAGTTCACGTCCTCGGGATAGTACCCATTGGTCACATTGGTCGGCACCGTACCGCCGATGCGGGTGAGGATGGCGTCGCGGTCGTTGCCGGACCCGGCGTACTTGATCTGGCCGTTGCCGGTCGCGTCACCTGCCCACAGCACCATGGCGCCGCTGACGTTCTTGCGGGCGTTGGTGCCATAGGCGGTCGTGCCCGAACTGCGGAAATCCACGGTGGTGGGCGTGGCGCTCAAAGTCCGCGTTGCCGCCGTCATACAGCCCAGATGGTTCCGATGGCGCACCACGACGTAGTAGCTTCCGACGGCCATGTTGAACGTTACCGGTGAGGTGCCATCCACATCCACGACATCGCCGTCGCGCTGCAAAAGACACTGCCGGGTGGCCAGCAGCACGGTGGGGTCGTTCGACGCACGCAATTCCACCCGCACCCAGTCCACGATGGCATTGTTGCCACTGACCCCGAGTGCGCCCGTGGTGGTGGTCTCGCCGCCTCCGCCTCCTGCGTTGGTGTACCCCATTGCCGAATACGGTTCGCCGAGGGGGACCAGTCCCGCGGAACGCGCGCCATCGTCCATCAGCAACGTGCCGGTGTTGTAGGGGCCTTCCAGCCAGAGCTTCGCATCCAGCTTCACCCCACTGGTGCCGGTCATGGCGATGTCGTCGATCGCGATGTCACTGGTGTAATCGCTGCCTGTGATCCCGCGGAACCGCACGCGTGTGTTCGCTGAGATGTAGGGCGTGAGGTCCACGGAGGCCTGCACCCAAGTGTTGCCCTGGTCACCGCTCAGGTTCCAGATCGCGGTGGTCCAGGTGCCATCGTTCGTCTGCACATCCACGTTCAAATTGCCCATGCCGGCCCCGTACATGTGCCGCCAGAACGACATCGACACGTTCGTGTAGCCGCTCAGGTCGAAGCAGGGGCTGGTGAGGATCGCCGTTTTCGTCGGATAGTTCGGTGAACTGGCCTCGCAATACAGGTAGTAGCCGCTGCCGCTCGTGTGGTCCGCATCCGGACCCGTATTGGAACTGGGTGTCGCCGCATCGAAGCGCAGCCACTGCAGATCGACCCCGCTGGCGTCAAGCAGCCAGCCCCCGATGTTCTGGTCGAAGGATTGTGCATAGGGAAGCGTGGAGGTGCACGCATGGGGCAGACAGAACGTGGTGATGGTCTGGTAGGTCATGTTGCCGCCCCGGGCCAGCACCGTGCCACCGGTGGTGGTCAGGGAGTAGTGGCCGTTCCCGGATCCGCTCCACATGCCGTCCCCATAACTGTCGTTCACCCGCAGTTCGTAGCAGCCATCCGGCAGACAGATGGGGATGGTGGGCTGGGCGTATTCACCCGCACTGCCCTGATCGGTGTAGGGTCCTCCGCTGGCATAGGTGGTGCCGCCCCCGGGGCTTGTGATGCTCCAGGTGGTCTCGGATCCCCATTCGTCCAGCACGAGGTCCAGCAGCACCTGGGTGCAGGCCAGGGTGGTGAATTGGGCCGTGGCGCTGTATGCGGAAGTGCCGCCCGGACATACGGCGCGCACGCGGTAGTCGTAGGTCACGCCCACCGTAAGCCCGCTGAGGCCGTAGCTCGAGCCGGAGATCCCCGTCACGTTGTTCCAAGTGCCGGAACTGGTCGGTTTCCACTGCAGGTCGTACAAGGTGGCACCGACCACCGTGCCCCAGTTCACGGTGGCGGAAACATCCGCGATGAATGTGGCACTGAGGAAGGTGGGAATGCCACATCCGGACACACAGGCGCTCAGGCAGGCGGCGCCATTGATGTTGTTGACGATCAGGGCGGTGGGCTGCGGACCGAAGCCGTTGTTGAAATTGATGCCCACCGCATCGAGGTGGCAGTAGCTCATGATCGTGCCACCGGACGAGGGGATCGAGGCACCGCTACAGGAGCCCTCATAGCCATAGCCGTGCGCAGGGCCGCAGCCGTCGATGGCCGTGTTGTTCCCGTTCCATACGCAGGCGTGCGTGTGCCGCGAACCCAACAGGTGGCCTTGTTCATGCGTCACCACCATGGCGCTCCAACTGTAGGTGGGCACCGTGTTGTAGCTGCCACTGATACCACTGTAGCACTGGGAATTGTCCAGGTTGCTCGCACACAGCCCGCTGAAGCCCGCGGCAATGCCGCCGCCCCCGGCGTAGCCCAGCAGATTGCCGAGGTCCCCGGTGAAACTGTTGCGATAGCTCTGGAATTGTCCCAGGAGCGCGCTCGTGGAAGTGGCGGTGTACGGGCTGGCCACGTCCCATATGTACAGTTGCGAGAGCATGACCGAGATCCCGTCGTTGGCATAGATCGTGGCGCTCTGGTTGAATAGCCCCGTGACGTAGTTGGACGTGTTCAACACGCTGCCCTTGTCCTGGTATACATCGTAGTTCACTTCCCAGTACAGGCCGACGCAATTCGTGGTGCGCGCGGAACCCTGCAACTGCAGCAGGTGCGGATCATAGGTGCCCGCGTCCTCTGACGTCGCACAGGTCATCACCGGCGGGTCGATCATGTCCCGCTCCGCATAGTAGATGTGCTGCCCAAGCTGGCCCTTGATCCGGCCCAGCACGTGGTTGCCATTGCGATCGCTGACCGATCCCATCACTTCATCCCGGAAGATGCTGATGGCCGCCAGACTGCTGGGCTGTCCGGCGATGATGCCGCGGTAGTGCAGGCCGGACTCGAAAGGCTGCGCCGCTCCAGAGCTCGCCACCACCAATGAGAAGCCGTCGGCGAGGATGTTCACCTGTTCCAGCAGCAGGTCGATCTCCCCGTTGGGTGTGGGCACCGTAAGCCGCACGTGATCGGGATGCGCGGCCAGCAGGTCTTTCACGGCGACCGCACCCAGGTCCATGATCGTGGCATTCTCCACCGTCACGTGCAATAGCGCATCCCGTGTGGGAGAGGATGCCAAAGGGGTGAAGAGCCGGACCGGCGCGAACGCGACCCCTTCCGCTTGGCGCATGGCGATGCGCGCGGCGATCTCACCCGTGACCCTGTTCTGGGCGAGGAGGGTGAACGGCAGCAGCCCGAGGATGATCAGGCTCAGGGAACGGGTGGAACGGGCGGTGGATCGGATGCGCATGCGGGTTCTTTTGAAAGCATGCAAAAATAAGCGTCGAGACCCCGGAGGTCCAGTCCCGATCCATCTCTGGACCAGCGCTTTTCCTTTCGTTCGTTGATCGAGCGGGACCGTTCAAGGCGCCGGGGGTCGGGATGTAGTGGTGGGCGGGACCTTGCGGCAACCGCCATCGGTCGCGCCCCATCCTGGGCTACTTTTGAAAGAAGTGATGAACGCCGCAAAGGACAGCACCAGGACGCATACAGGCGAAGGTGGGCCCGGACCGGTGGTGGTGTTGTTCGATGGGGTCTGCAACCTGTGCAATGGTTGGGTGAACTGGGCCATCGATCGCGATCCCCGAGCACGCATTCTCTTCCTGCCTCAGCAAACGCCCGCCGGTGCCGCCTTGCTGGCCGACGCGGGCCTGGGCGATGTTCCGCTCAGCACGATCGTCGCCATCCATGGCGGTAGGGCGCTCGTCCGTTCCGCCGCCATCCTTGCGGTGGCACGCGCGCTGGACGGCCCCTGGCCCCGGTTGGCCACCGCCTGTCGCGCAGTGCCGGCACCCCTGCGGGACCTGGTGTACAGGTCGATCGCGTCGATACGCTACGGGGTGTTCGGCAGGTCGGCGTCCTGTCGTGTACCCACACCGGCGCTAGCCTGCCATTTCCTCGACCCGGATGATATCCTTGCAGCCCGATCGGTTGCGGGCTTTGTCGGTGGCAAAACGGTTCCTGTCTGAACGGTCCCATCAACGCCTGTCCGCATGCAACAGGCGGTCACGGCGCCTCAACGCTTTACCTTCCTCCCATGTCCCGCGGCTTCATCAAAGAAGATGACCAGGAGGAGGCGCCCTTCATCCCGCCGCGCGCCGCCCTGCCCGATGGTGTGGCGAACTACGTCACCCCGCGTGGGCTGCACTTGTTGCAGGAGGAGAAGGCGGCGTTGGAAGCGGAACGGGGTGCGGAGCACGAAAGCGAGGACGCCCGCCGCCGGGCCTGGGCGGTGCTCGATGGCGAACTGGCGTTGTTGGAGGAACGCATCGTGACCGCGCGCGTCGTGGAGCCGCAACCGGGCAGGCAGAAGGAAGTGCGGTTCGGGAATACGGTGACCGTGCGCTTCGTCAATGGTCCGCAGCAGGGAACGGAACGCGACCTCACCATTGTGGGCGTGGACGAGGCCGACGTGAAGGAGGGCCGCATCAGCTTCACCGCGCCCATCGCACGTGCCTTGATCGGCAGGCGGGTGGGGCAGGTCGCCGCCTTCCCGCTGGGCCAGGGCGAACAGCGGTTGAAGGTGCTGGCGATCGCGCCCCACTGATCCTTCGGACCTGTAAATACCCGCGTGGATCGGGACGGAACGCGCGCATCGATCGCCATTGACCGGCCGTATCGTTGTGATGCGAAACGTCCGTTATGCGAAGGCGGACAGTTCTGGTCGGTGGACCGCCCCAAGGCTCAGCCCGGGCGGTCCGCTGTTTTCGGGGCTGCCTACCTTCGCGGCCGCATGGCCACCAAGCCTTCCATCCCCAAGGGCACCCGCGACTTCGGCCCGCAGGAAATGCTGCGGCGCAAGTACATCTTCAACACCATCGAAAAGGTGTTCCAGAAGTACGGCTACCTGCCCCTGGAAACGCCCGCGATGGAGAACCTGGAGACGTTGCTGGGCAAGTATGGGCTTGAGGGCGATCGTTTGATCTTTCGCGTATTGAAACGAGGAGCTAGTCTTCATGAGTCGCTGCTTGACCCTGTCATGAACAATTTGGTCAAGGATGCCAAGGTGACGGCCCCAACTCTCCTACTGGAAGAGGAATTGGCTCAAGTCCTTCGGTTCGGATCATTTGTTGAAGATGTTCAACAAAAAGCGGCTGATGGCGCTCTCCGCTACGACCTCACCGTTCCCTTCGCGCGCTACGTCGTCCAGCACCAGCACGAACTCACCTTCCCGTTCAAGCGCTACCAGATCCAACCGGTGTGGCGCGCTGATCGTCCGCAGAAGGGGCGGTACCGCGAGTTCTACCAGTGCGACGCGGATGTGATCGGGAGTACGTCGCTGCTCAATGAAGTGGAGTTGGTGCAGCTGTTCGATGAGGTGTTCACGCAGCTCGGCCTGCAGGTGGTGATCAAGATCAACGACCGCAAGGTGCTCAGCGGTATCGCCGCGGTCTGCGGTCAGCCGGAGAAAGTGGTCGACATCGTCACGGCCATCGACAAATTGGACAAGATCGGTCGCGAGAAGGTGGAAGAGGAGATGCGTGCCAAGGGTGTCAGTGATGCGGCGATCCAGGGCATCGCCCCGTTGTTCGAACTGAAAGGGACGTGGAAGGAACAGCAGCCACTACTGGAGAAATGGCTGGCCACTTCGGAGGTCGCGCAGCAGGGGTTGAAGGACCTGGCATTCGTGTTCGATACGGTCGGCCCATTGAAGAGCGCTGCGTTGGAGTTCGATCCGACCCTCGCTCGCGGCCTTGACTATTACACGGGCGCCATCTTCGAGGTGAAGGCCGCGGAAGGCAGCCTGCAGAGCAGCATCTGTGGTGGCGGCCGCTACGACGACCTCACCGGAATTTTCGGCCTGCCCAACATGAGCGGCGTGGGCATCAGCTTCGGTGCCGATCGCATCCACGATGTGCTGCTCGAATTGAACAAGTTCCCCGAGGAGCTGGGCTCCAGCACGCGCCTGCTCTTCGCCAACTTCGGGGAGGAGGAAGCGAAGCGCTGCCTGCAACTGCTGCGCAAGGTGCGCGCGTCCGGCATCGCTGCCGAGCTCTACCCGGACACCGCCAAGATGGCCAGGCAGTTCAAGTACGCCGACGCCAAGGCCATCCCTTTCGTGGCGATCATCGGCGCCGATGAACTGAAGCAGGGCATCATCACCGTGAAGGACATGAAGAGCGGCGAGCAAAAGGCAGTGAAGGAGGACGAACTCATCGCGCTGATCACCTAGGTCACACCCGTACCGTCGAGCCCCCCGGGTCGACATGCACCCGCCCATGGCGCCCAGATCCCATCCCATCACCACCACCGGCCTGAAGCTCGCGGAGCTGGAGGCGATCCTGCGGGAGCGCCGCTCCATCGCCCTGGCGAAGGACGCCGTGACCGCGGTGAAGCAGAGCCATGCCTACCTGCGCGACCGCCTGAAGAAGAGCGACGCGCCGATCTATGGCGTCAACACGGGTTTCGGTGCGCTGCACGACCGCTCGATCGACCGGAAGGACCTGGCCCAGCTGCAGAAGAATTTGGTGATGAGCCATGCCTGCGGCATGGGCGAGGCAGTGCCGGACGATATCGTGCGGTCGATGCTCGTGCTGAAGGTGCAGAACATGGCCTTTGGGCACAGCGCCGTGGCGCCGGCCACGGTGCAGCGGTTGATCGACATGTACAATGCGGACATGCTTCCGGTGGTGTACGAACGGGGATCGTTGGGTGCCTCGGGCGATCTGGCCCCGCTGGCGCACCTGAGCCTGCCCCTGCTGGGACTGGGCGAAGTGGTGCTCTCGGGAAAGCGGATGTCGGCGCGTCACGCGCTCAAGGTGCTCGGATGGGAACCGCTCGAACTGGGTCCCAAGGAGGGTCTCGCCCTGCTCAACGGTACCCAGTTCATGAGCGCTTATGCGGCGTTGGCCGTGGTGAAGGCCGCGCGCCTGGCGCTCCTCGCCGACGTGATCGCCGCCCTTTCGCTCGATGCGTTCGACGGCCGGATCGAACCGTTCCATCCTGCGGTGCATGCGGTGCGTCCACATCCCGGACAGGCCTGGGTGGCCTCACGGGTCCGCGACCTGCTCCAAGGCAGCAGGCTGATCACCCGCCAGAAGGTGCACGTGCAAGATCCCTACTCGTTCCGCTGCATCCCACAAGTGCATGGCGCATCCTGCGACGCGATCAACTACGTGCAGACCGTGGTGGAACGCGAGTTGGAGTCCGTCACCGACAACCCGACCGTATTCGACGACGAGGACCTGGTGATCAGCGCCGGGAATTTCCATGGGCAGCCGCTCGCCCTGGCCCTCGATCATCTGGCGATCGCGGCAGCGGAACTCGGCAGCATCAGCGAACGACGCATCTACAAGCTGGTCTCGGGTCAGCGCGGTCTGCCGGCCTTCCTGGTGGCGGAGCCCGGGTTGAACAGCGGCTTCATGATCCCGCAGTATACGGCGGCGTCGTTGGTCACGGCCAACAAACAACGTTGCATGCCGAACAGTGTGGATACGATCGACAGCAGCAACGGCCAGGAGGACCACGTGAGCATGGGCGCCGCGGCCGCGATCAGGACCTGGCAGGTGGTGCACGACGTGGAACGGATCCTGGCGATCGAACTGTTCACGGCGGCACAGGCGCTGGAATTCCGCCGACCGGAGCAGAGCTCGCCGACCTTGGAGTACTTCCTCGCCGGCTTCCGCGAGCAGGTGCCCTTCCTCAAGGCGGACATCGTTATGCAACCGCTGATGGACAAGGCGCTCGCCTTCGTTCGCGCCACGGAGCTGCCCGAAGTGCGCTGATGGACTGCTACCTGGTCCCCGGTCTGGGAGCGGACCATCGCCTGTTCGCGCGGCTCGATCTGCGCGGTCATGCCGTGCATTACCTGGATTGGCCCGAGATGCCCGCGGACAGCACGATGCGGGACTTCGCCAGGCGGATGGCCGCTCGCGTGGATACGACCGTTGCACATGCGCTCATCGGGGTGAGCATGGGCGGGATGGTCGCACAGGAGATGGCCGCGCTCACGCGCCCTGAACATGTGGTGATCGTTTCGAGCTGGAAAGGCGTGGATGAAATGCCATGGAACATCCGCATGTTGCGCGGCTCACACCCGGAACGCTATCTGCGACCCTCCCTGGTGCGTGCGGCGGTGCCCGTTGTGCGTTGGCAGATGGGCGCGGAAGCACCGGAGGACATGGCCCTCTTCGATGCACTGATCGGTTCGATCGCCTTGGAGCAGTTGAAGGTGCAGGTGGCCGCGGTGCTCGGATGGCCGGGTCCCGCTGCACCGGTGCATGGGCTGGTGCACATCCACGGCGATGAGGACCGCTTGATGCCGATCGACCTCATCAAGGAACCCGTGGTCCGCGTGGAAGGTGGCACGCACTTCATGGTACACACGCTGGCGGAACGCGTCGGTGGGTTGATACGAGATGCCCTCAGGGCACGATGAAGCGGGCGCCGCAGCTGCCTTCGGCCCGATCGGCGCGGACCAGGTAAGTGCCCGATCGGAGACCGTCGATCGGGATCCGCACCAGCGTAGTGGACACGACCGGCCATTGCAGCACCTCCCGCCCCAATGCGTCGAAGATCCGCATCCGGCCGGTGGAACGCCGGGCGAAGTGGATCACAGCGGTCGACCCTTCCAGCACGAAGCGCATTTCCGCAGGCGCCGCCACGGTAGGGATGAAGTCGCCCCCCTGCCAGTTCAACGCGGCCGCATCGAATTGCGCGTACCCCGTGGCAGGTCCGCTGGTCTGTCCGGCCAGCAGCAGGACCAGGGCCGTGTCGCCGGGGGCCAGGTGGAAGGTGTCGGTCACCGACATCTGCACCCAACTGTCCGTGGCGTTCGCGGGGCCCGTTCCGTGGGTGATCGTTCCGGTGGCGTCGATCTTGCCCAGGGCGATCCCCACGGGAAGGAACACTCCGCTGGAGGGGGCGTTCCGGGCATAGGCGATCAGGGTGTACACATCCCCATCGTTGACCGTAGGCAGGGTCTGGTACACGTAGCCGGGGAAGCAACCCTGGAAGTTGCCGTGCTCGATCTGCACGCCCCAGTTGCCGCCCGGTGGAGCGGGGTCGCCACTGCTCACCGGGCAGGTATGCTGCCACGGGGTGATCAACGGATCGCCATTGCCGTCCTCGAAGCTTCCATTGATCAGTTGGGCACCGGCCACCATGGGCAAAAGGCAGCCTGCAAGTAGGAGGGTGATGCTGTGCATGTGCGTATCGCTTGTTCCGATGACGTTCCCCGGCGCTTGACCGCTGCCCGGATCAGTCGGCACCCCCGCCCAGCACGTACTGGACGATGTTGGCGCCCATCTGCAGCGCCTTGGTGCGCGTGGCGTCGCTGTCCCCATGCACATCGGGATCCTCCCAGCCGTCGCCGAGGTCGCACTCGAAGTCATAGAAGCAGACCACACGACCCTCCCAGATCAACGCATAGCCGCGAGGGGGAAGACCATCGTGCTCGTGGATCTTCGGCAGGCCGTTGGCGAAGTCGAAACGTTGATGATAGATGGGATGCGCGAAGGGCAGTTCCACCCATTCCAGTTCGGGGAACACGTGCAACATCATCGGACGGATGAAGGGATCCATGCCGTAGTTGTCGCTGATCTCCAGGAAGCCACCACCGATCAGATAGTTGCGCAGGTTCTCCGCCTCGCTCGCGCTGAACACCACGTTGCCGTGACCGGTCATGTGCACGATGGGATAGTTGAACAGATCGGGGCTGCCCACTTCCACGGACGGCACATCGGGCCGGATGTTCGTGCCGATCTGGGCGTTGCAGTATTTCACCAGGTTCGGCAGGCTCGTCGGGTTGGCGTACCAGTCGCCTCCACCGTTGTATTTCAATAGCGCGATCGCATATGTGCCCTGGGCGCTCAGCGCGGTGATGACGGGAAGCAGCAGGGTCAGGATGATGGTCCGACGAAGCATGGGACGAAGGTAGCGCGGCGATCAGGTCGAAGGCCGGATCACACCATGTTCAGCAGGGTGCATCCCACCACTGCTGCCGTCTCGGTCCGCAATCGCGCGCGTCCGAGGCTGACCGCCGCGGATCCGTTCGTGCGGAGCAGGTCGGCCTCCTCGGCCGTGAAGTCCCCCTCCGGGCCGATCAGCAGCAGGACGTCGCCGGGCCTGCGCAGCGCGGTCAGTGCCTGATGATCGCCTGTGCACCAGCCGAAGTACCGTTGGGAGGGCCGCGCCTGCCGGAGCAGCGCCGCGATGTCCATCGGATCGTCCATCGTTGGTGACCAACTGCGTTGGCTCTGCTTCATCGCGGCGATGGCGATGCGTTCCAGCCGGTCCTTGCGAATGCGCGATCGCTCCGTGCGGAAGGTGAGCAGCGGCGTGATCCGGTCGACACCGATCTCCGTGCATTTCTCCACGCACCACTCGAAGCGCTCCATCTGTTTGGTCGGTGCCACGGCAAGATGGATGGTCCCGGAACGTTCCGGCGGACCCTGTTCGAGCCCGATGATGCGAACGCGACATTGTTTCTTGTCGATCGTCACGATCTCCGCGCTGGCGCGCGCACCGCGTCCATTGAGCAGTCCGATGCGATCACCGGCCTGCAGGCGGAGCACATGCACGGCATGGTGGGCCTCCTCCTCGGAAAGCATCGAAGTGTCGGCGTGCAGGTCGGGATCGAAGAACAGATGCATCATGATCGGGCTCCGGCGCGATCGAGCCTGGCCAGGGCGAAGATGGCGAGTACACATACGAGCACGAAACCGAAGCTGGCCTGCGCGGGCGATGCGCCCAATGTGCAGGGCCACTGCATGTTCGTGAAATGTCCTTCGAGCAATGCGGGAACGACCAGCTCGGAAAGCGGATGACGCACGCCCGTTGGCATCGAATACCATAGCGTGTTCTTCGCGGCCAGGGCTTCCGCCATCCCGATACCCACCAGCACGAAAAAGGGCCAGCGCGCCAAGCGCTGCGCGGCCAACAACGGCAGGCCGCGATAGGCGAGCAGCACGGCCACCGTGGTCAGGTGCCTCGGACCATAGGCCCAGCCTCCCCACCACATGCGGTAGCCGGCAACGAGAAGGAAGGAAAGGACGCACGGCAGAAGGACAGGATCGTTCCATGGTGCCGGACCCTTTCGGTGGACCAGGGCCCAGGCCACCACCACGGCGAGCAGCACGGGCATGTAAATGAACAGGCCACGGTAGCTGCTGAAGGTGAGGCCCCAGAGCGAGGCCCATGTTGGCAGCCCCAGGCCGTACCCTTTGCTCATGAACGTGTAGTGGGCCTCGTGATCATAACCAAGACTGAAGGGGTCGCCGCTCTGTGCATAGTTGAAGAGGAGCAGCAGCACGACCATGGGAAACGCTCCCGTCACGATGCCGGCCATTGCGCGCAAGGGTGGGGCAGGGTGCTCCATTGGCCGCCGAAACAGGACCATGACCCCCCAGATCAATGGGAAAACGATCAACGTGTACTCACAAAGCACCGCGGCACCGCAGGCGAGGCCCATCAACATGTAGCGTTGCCGTTCCATGCTGATATGGGCCAGTAGGACGAGCATTGCGCCAAGGATGTGGGCGTTGAAGCTGCCGCTGTAAACGAACAGGAAGGAGCCCAGGAAAGGCAACAACGCGAAGAGGATCCTCGGGACAGGAGGCGAGGATCGGCGGAGCGCGTGCCAACAGAGAAGGATGATCAGGGCCAACGGCAGGCTGCCGCACAGGAAGCCTCCGAGCATCAGGAGCCTGTCGGTCAACAGCCCCCGTTCGCCAGGATGAACGGCTCCCGACCAAACCAGCACCTGGTAGCAAGGTGCGACCAGCAGGGCGGGGAACGGTGCCTTGTCGCTGTAGTAATGCCCATCGATCAGGGCCTTGTCACCGATGCCTTCATGGTACGCGTCGATACGGAGCGTCCCCTGTTCGATCAGCGCGGCCACCAGCGCGGCCCTGCTCAGGGTATTGTCGTTCGGACCACGGTCCAGGTGCCAGCTCGTGAGCAACAGGAGCAGGGCACCGATCGCCAGGGTGCGGATGGCGGACATCGGCCCAAATGTGCAGGATCCGTCCGACCCGGACATCCGACTTGGGCATGGCGGATCGTTCGCCCGGCGATCCGGTGACGCGGTCCGTCGAATGTCGGGAACACGGCCCGGGTCCGCACGTAATCCCACTTCAGGAACGAACCAACGTCCATGAACATGAGACCCCGGCACCAACTGACCTTGTCGATCGCGCTTGCCGCATTGCAGCTTCCGATCCCCACCCATGCCTCCTCTCCACCCGTGGAACGTGAGGACGAGGATGCCGTCGTACTCACCGGGTGGCTTGCCGTGGAGGATCTGACGGTGCGGGATGTGCTGGTCGAGGTGGAGGTGAACGGAAGCGTGCGCACTCCGCGCGTGAGCGAGTCGGGGCGGTTCACCGTGACCCTGCCGGCCGATGCGGAGGCACGACTTCGCTTCTCAAAGGCGGGCCACCTGACCAAGGAGATCGTCGTGGACACGCATCATCTCTGGGACGGGCGCTTCGAACGGAAGCAACGCCACGTCAGGTTCGCGATCATCCTCACGCTCGAACGCCATATGGGCGGGCTGACCTATGCGGGTCCCGTCGGTTCCATCGGTTTTGATGATGGAGGTGGCTGCGTGGCCGTGTCCCACGATCGCAGGACCGTGCCTGCCAAGCGCGGCAAAGTGATGGTGTTCTAGTCCGAGGCGCCCTGTCCGAAGCGAAGCCGCATGGAGACGGCACCCAGCAATATGAGCGCAAGGAACCCGGCGATGCCGACCGGCGAACCGACCAGTTCATGGCCTTCCCAGGCGAACAGGGCGAACCCTCCCGCGCTCCCGTTGATCGAACCGTGCAGCACGCACGGGCCCCACACCGTCCGCGAGGCACGACGGGAAGCGTCGAACAATACAGCGAGCAATGTGCAGAATACGACCATGAGCGGGATGCCGAGCAGGGGATGTCCGGGGTAGTTGTGGCCCATGGCGATCAAAGGGGTGTGCCAGACCCCCCAGACGACACCCGTGAAAGTGATCCGTCGCCAGGCGGGCCAAGCAGCCGTTGCGTGGAAGAGGTACCCACGCCAGCCCAACTCTTCACCCAACATGAACGGGAGGTTGAAGCTCAATGCACCGAGCACGGCGGATACCTGCATCACCAACAACCAGAGCGCACCGGGAAAGTGCCGGTCGCCTATCAGGGCGATGAGCCCATCCGCATCACCACGGCCGCTTTGCGCGATCAGCTCCTTCAGGTTCAGCAATGCGCGTTCCTGTGTGATCGCCACCCGGCCGAACGCTGCGCCATGTAGCATGTTCCCCGCGATGGCGATCACCAGCAGACAGAGCGGAACGATCGCCGCACCGATCAGCAAGGTCGTTCCGATCGCCTTCCATTCGATGCGTCGCGGATCGAGCCCGAGATCGCGCCAGGGACCTTTGTCGATCAGGCGCTGCTGGACGACCGCGGCGATGGCCGGTCCGAACATGAAGATCGCCGCCAGGACCATGTACCCGAAGCCTTCGGCATGATGCACGCCGACGGCGAAACCGATGCCGGCGATGCACCAACTGACGCCGAAGGTCATCAGGAGAAATGTCGTGATCGCGCGTGTGAACATGACCATGGAAAGGTAGCTGTCCCGCAAGAGCGGATAATTTCACCGTTCCATCAGCACGAACCGACCATGTTCCAAGATCTTGCTCCGCGCCCACTGGTATTCCTTATGGGAGCCCTTTTCACGATGGCCGCATCGGCCCAGCAACGCCCGTTCACCTATGAGGACCTGCTGCTGCTCGATCGCATGTACGGCCTGGATGTCGACCCGAACGGCGACTACGCGGTCTTCAGCGTACGCGCCACGGACATGGAGCAGAACAAGGGGGTGAGCAGCCTTTGGCTGAAGGACCTGCAACAGCCCGACCAGCCCGAGGTGCGCCTGTCCGTATCGGACGCGGGTGCGACGGACGCGCATTTCTCGCCCGATGGCGGTTCCATCTATTTCCTTTCCGCACGTGGTGAGAACGGGGTCACCAACCTGTGGCGCACCGATCTGGCGGGGGCGAAAGCGGAACAGGTGACCCACCTTCCGCTCGACGTGATCGCCTATCAGTTGGCGCCCGATGGAGCGGGTGTCGTGGTGGCGTTGGCGGTGTTCCCGGACTGCAGGGGCGATGAGATCACATGCACCGTCAAGCGGCAGGTGTCCGATCGGGCGGACCCGTCGTCCGGAACGGTCTACACACGGCTGTTCGTCCGCCACTGGGACACCTGGGCGGACGGCACCCGCAACCATCTCTTCTATCTGCCGCTCGAACAGGTTGGCGCCGAGCCCGTGGCGCTGATGGACGGTTTCGATGGGGATGTTCCCTCTAAGCCGTTCGGTGACGCCGGGGACCTTTCGATCTCGCCGGACGGACGCACCGTTTTCTTCTCGGTACGTGTGGCCGGTGATCGGGAACCCTGGAGCACGAATTTCGACATCTATAGTGTTCCCGTCACGGGCGGACCGGCCACCCTCCTCACCGTGGAGAACGATGCGTGGGATGCCGCACCGCGCATGTCCCCGGACGGTAGGCTCCTGGCCTACAAGGCGATGGCCCGCCCCGGCTTCGAGGCCGACCGGTTCGCCATCATGCTGCGCGACGGCAATGGGAATGTCAGACCATTGGCGGCGGATTGGGATCGGAGCGTGGACGAGATGAAATGGGCGGCCGATGGAAAGAGCCTCCTGGTCACGGCGGCGGACATGGGCCGGGAACGGCTCTTCCGGATCGACATCGAGAACGGCCAGGTGACGCAATTGTCCGCAGACGGCCATATCGATGCGTTCGTTGGAACACCACGCGGTCTCGTGTTCATGAAGAGCGCGTTGAACAGCCCTTCATTGCTGTACATGGCGAAGCCGAAGGCCCGGATGATCGATGACGGTGCCGTGCCGCTCACCCGGGTGGACGCGGTCGTGAAGGACAGGGCCTTCGGGAAGTATGAGCAGTTCCACTTCAAGGGTTGGAACAACGAGGACGTCCATGGCTATGTGATCAAGCCCGCCAACTATGTGGATGGCAGGAAATATCCCGTCGCGTTCCTGATCCATGGCGGTCCACAGGGAAGCTTCGGTGATTCGTGGTCGTACCGCTGGAATCCGGAGACCTATGCCGGTGCTGGATATGCGGTCGTGATGATCGACTTCCACGGATCCATGGGTTATGGTCAGGCGTTCACCGATGCGATCTCCACCCATTGGGGCGATCGCCCGTTGGAGGACCTGCGCAAGGGCTGGGACCACGTGTTGCGCAACTATCCCTTCCTGGACGGTGATCGTGCGGCGGCGCTCGGCGCGTCCTACGGCGGGTTCATGGTGAATTGGATCGCTGGCAACTGGAAGGAACCCTGGAAATGTCTGGTAAGCCACGATGGAGTGTTCGATACCCGGAGCATGGGCTACACCACCGAGGAGATGTGGTTCGAGGAATGGGAGAACGGTGCGGACGTGTTCACGGACCCTGCAGCGTATGATCGTTTCGATCCGGCGCTCCATGCCAAGGATTGGAGCGTACCCATGCTGGTGATCCATTCCGACCTGGATTTCCGGATCCCGGTGGAACAAGGCATCGCCGTGTTCACTGCCCTGCAGGCCAAGGGGATCCCCTCGCAATTCTTGCACTTTCCGGACGAGAACCATTGGGTCCTCCGACCACAGAACTCCATGAAATGGCATCGCACCGTGTTCGACTGGCTTGACCGCTATATCGGCACCGGGGCGGGAAAATGAGGGCGTGTTGCAGGGTCCGTGAACCTGTTGTAAACTTGATGTTCCCTACACGCGTACTCCCATGACCGGATGGAAGCATCTCCGTACCCTGCAGGATGCCGACGATATGGACGACCTGCTGGCGATCCTTCCCGATCTGCGCGAACAGCCCGATCCGCGGGTTTTCATCTTCCAGGACGAACGCAGTGGTCAGCAGGTGATCGTTCCCGCATCCGATCTGGACCGTGCCTTGGTGGGCCTGCTCGAAGGGGCCTACCTCGGAATGGAGGACGAGTAGTCCGTGCGATCGCGTAATACTGCGATCACCCCCGGTTCAGAGGCCGGGAGCAATTTGGCGGCCTGTCATGGCCACCCTTCCATTGCGCAGGTCCTATCGGCGCTGGCGGCGCTTCTTTCGACGCAGGCCCATCTTTTTCAGTGTGCTGCGTTGTCCCCAGTGCGGGAAGCGCAGTCGCGACCAGATGCCCGCGAACGCCAGTGTCTACTTCTACCGCTGCACACGCTGCAATGCCCTGTTCAAACCCTTGCAGGGTGATTGCTGCGTTTATTGCAGCTACGGGGATGTGCCCTGTCCCGATCGGCAACGCCGATGGTAGCACTGTTCACGCCATCGGCCGGTCAAGGCTCCGGCGCGCTGATCAGCCGGTGCAATGGCGCCCACCGTGGGACCTCTTCGCTGACCAATTTGAGCACCGACATCAGCGGAAGCGAAAGGACCATTCCCGCGATGCCCCACAGCAGGCCGCCCGCGAAGATGATGAGGAGGGAGGCCAGGGTGTTCAGGCCCAGCTTGCCGCCGACCACTTTCGGGAAGATCAGGTTCGCCTCGAGGTATTGCACCACGCCCAGCACCGCGATCACACCGAGCGGCATCCACCATGATCCCGTGGCGGAATAGGCCAAGGTGACAGGAAGCAATGACGCGAGGATGATCCCGAGATAGGGGATCATGGTGGCGACCGCGGTGAGCAGGCCGAAGAGCACCGCGTTGGGCACACCCAGCAGGAGAAAACCGATGCTGTTCAGGGTGCCCACGATCAGGTAGACCTGCGTCATACCCAGGATGAATCGCGCGAAATTGGATACCGCCTTCTGCAGCAGGCCGGGCAGACGTGGCGCCCACATCGGATCGACCCAGGCGGATAGCACGGCCACCCAGTGCCGGCGATCGTACAGCAACAACGCCGTGAAGACCGGAATGATGAACAGGTCGAACAGCAGGCTTAGAAGTGGTTCGATCAGGCGTTCCAGGTAAGGTGCGATGTGCTCGGGGAATGCCTGGAGCAGCGGACCGTACCAGGTGTCCTCCGGAGCAGCATGGTGCACCTGCCCCCGCAACCATTGCCAGAAGGTCCCGAAGTCCGTCCCCGTTCGACCGGTGAGCTCGGGAAGGTGTGCGAGGAAGGCATCGACCTGTCGGACCAGGAGGGCCGCCAGCGAACCGAAGATCACACCGACCAACGCGAGGCCACAGCCGATGGCGAGCCAGCGCGGAAGTCCCTTTCCCTCCAGGCGGGCCACCAAAGGATACAACACCATGGCGAGGAGGATACTGTAGCAGAGCGGGATCAGGATCGGCCGACCCAGGTAGAGCAGGAGACCGCTCGCCAGGAGGAGCGCGGACGTACGCAGCAGGTGGCTGGTGGACATGTTCGCGAAGCTATCGAAGGACCGCGAGCTTGAGAGGTCCGTTCGGAGCAAGGGACGAGGCGTGGGCGTAATGACCTACCTTGGACGATAGCGATCCCCATGGCGATACGGTCCTTCCGACCAACGTTGATCCTCGCGATACTGCAGCTCAATGCCTGGGCACAGGGGGGGATGCCCTATTGCGTGATGGAGGACCCCGACACAAATGCGTACGCTTTCTGCCGACTGGATGCGGCCACGGGGGTCCTGACCACGATAGCGCCGCTTGCGGGTGTGACCGCTTTCGTGGCCCCGGACAAGACCGCGTTCAATGCGGTGTCCGGGAGCTACCATTTCGCCGGCCTGGCGGGTGGCGTGGCACACTACTACACCATTGACGTTGCGAACGGGATCGTATCGAACGATGTGCCAATGCCCCAGGGACTGGTGGGAACCAGGTACCACCAGGGGGAGCAGCGGATCTATGCGTTGCAGGAGACCGGGAATACCTATGCCCTCGTTACGTTCGATCCGACCACCGCCACGGTCGTCCAGGTCGGCGCCGTTCCGAACATGACCGCCTATGTCGCCGCCACTTCCGTTCTGGATGAAGTGCGTGGTCGCTACTCCTTCGTAGCACTGTACAACGGGAACTTCCATTTGCGGACCTACGCCATCGCCGATGCCTCCCTGATCGCGGATGCGCCTTTCGACGATCCCCTCACCGCCCTGGCCTTCGATTGCCAGGATTCGACCATCTACGCCCTTTGGGAGGATGGCATGGACTACAAGTTCGAGAAGCTCTTCACCAACGGGAACCACTTGACCGTATCCGTTCTGAACGGCGTAACCCCTGGTCTTGTCGCGGGTTCCACGAGCATGAGCAGCGACGGCGTATACACCTACAGAGGGTTCGATGCCAACAATGCGTTCGCGGTCATCAGCATCGAGGTGGCTTCGGGAACAGTTGTCCATAACTCACCGACATTGGACAATGCGGTGGGTTTCGAAGAGCCGAACTGGTGCCCGGGCGTTCCGCAAGTGGTGCGCGGCATCGGACGAACAGAGGAGCTGACCATCCATCCACAACCCGCGTGCGACATGCTGCGCATCCGATCCGCGAGCCCGATGGACCGCATCACCGTACACTCCCTTACGGGTCAGCGGATGCTGGAGATCGTTGGGCCGATACGACCGGACAGGGAGGTCGAAGTGGACCTTTCCGGCACTTCGCCCGGGTACTATATCCTGCGGACCTGGACGCAGGATGGTGGCGTGAACGCGCTTGGCTTTGTGCGCGTGGCGGGTGAATGATCCCGCATTGAAGACATCGCGAGCAGTGCGGGCCCTGGAGCTGGAGAGCGGCCCGGTCGGTACGGACGATCCGCCTCACCCTTCGGATCCGGGTGAACCTGTCGGGGAGGGAATACGTAGACCCCTTGATGTCCTGGTCCCTTCCGCTCGATAGTCCCCGGTGGCCGACCCTTTTCGCACGAATTCGAGGGTGGGTCACGGCCGCTTCCGGTAGGCGATCCGGGGCGATGTCCTGGAAGGCGGAGGCCCGGCGCGTGGCCATGCGCTACCATGTCACCGGTTCGTGGTTCGCCGCGGTGGTCAATCCGATCTTCTTTCTCAACGACAGGTTGGTGCTGCCGCACCTGGCGATCCGTTTCCTCATGCTCCGTCTGTTGGTATCGGCGGGGATCATCGCCACGTTGCTCCTGCGTCGTCGGTTGCGGACGGGTCCGGAACAAGTGGTGCTGGTGCCGTTCCTGCTGATCAGCATCGAGAACGCCTACATGTGGAGCTACATGGACCCGGTGCTCTTCCGCATGCACAGCCTGGCCTATGCCGTACTCTTCGTCGGGGCATCGATGATCGTGCTCTGGCCGTGGCGCTACTCGTTGTTCGTCATCGTGATGTCGCTCCTGGCGAACGCATGGGCATTGGCCGACCACAGTCCGCTTGCGGTGGAGGAGGTCATGGCCAATGGAGGAACGCTGTTGGCAACGGTGGCCTTGATCTCGGCCTTGCTCATCCATACGCGATACCGGCAGACATTGCGCGAGATCGCACTCCGCATGCGCCTGAAGGAGAGCAATGCGCACGTGCTCCAGCAGAAGGCGATCATCGAGGAGAACCATCGCGACCTGACCAGCAGCATCGAATACAGCCATCGGATCCAACGCGCGGTGCTTTCGGACGCCGCCGCGCTCCGTGACCATTTCCCGGAATCATTCCTTTTCCAACGTGCGAAGGACATCGTGAGCGGCGACCTGCTCTGGTGTCGTGAGCGCGACGGATGCGTTCATCTCGCCGTGGTCGATTGCACCGGCCATGGCGTTCCGGGCGCATTAATGAGCATGCTCGCGCATGCGTTGCTGAACAAGGTGGTCGTGGACGAAGGTGTGCGTGGCCCCGCGAACATCCTCGACCGCCTGCGCGATGAGGTGATCACGACGCTCAGGCAACGGGACGGGGAAGGAACACGGGATGGCATGGACATCGCGCTGTGTTCCATCGACCCTGTGGCCCGGACGCTTACGTACGCCGGTGCGTTCAATCCGATCTACCTCGTGCGCGACGGTCAACTGATCGAATGTCCGGCGGATCGCATGCCCATCGGATTGCACGGTACCGAGGAATTGACAGCGTTCAACGGTGGGAGGATCGACCACCGTGCAGGCGACATGCTGTACCTCTTCTCGGACGGTTTCATCGATCAGTTCGGAGGGCCACAGGACAAGAAGTTCGGGAGGGCAAGGTTCAAGAGGACCCTTGCATCCATCGCATCCCTTCCGGCGCCCCAGCAGCGGGTCCGTCTGCTCGGTGCACTGGAGCTCTGGTCCAAGGGTGGAGCTCCCGTGGACGATATCCTCATCGCCGGCGTCCGGCTCTAGTTCACGACCTGCTGTGTTTCACTCATCGCTGTGGGGCGGTCCCGCTTCCTCTTCGGCCTTCTTGGCACCCTTCAGCTCATAGTCCGAGGTGATCCCATCGATCACTTCGATGTTGATCCCGTCGCTGAGACCGGTCTTGATGAAGGTCTTCTTCCAGTCCTCTCCGTTCCGCACCTCCACGAACGCGCTGTCGCCCTTGTCATTGAAGGTGACGATGCTCTCGGGTACGCTCAGCACGCTGTCGCGTCGCTCGAGTTCGATGTCCGCGTTCGCGCTATAGCCGCTGCGCAATTCCTGGCCGTCCTTCAGGTCCACCGCGGCGCGGATCTCGAATTGGATCGCCCCGTTGTCCTCGACACCTTTCGGAGCGATGTATTCCAGATCGGCGTCCCACTTCGTGTCCTCGATCGCGCCCACGGTCAGGACCACCGGCATGCCGAGCTTCACCTTGCCCACTTCGCTCTCGTCCACGTTCCCTTGGAAGATCAGGTCGGTCATGTCGGCCACGCTCGCGATGGTCGTCCCCTCGTTGAAATTGTTGCGCTCGATCACGCTGTTCCCCTCCTTGACGGGCACATCGAGCACCATGCCGGTGATCGTGCTGCGCACGATCGTGTTCCCGGTGCTGGTCCGGCTCACCCCGTCGCGCACCACCTGCAGGTCCTCACGCGCCGCGTCCAGGCCCTGTTGCGCGGTGCTGAGCGCCACTTCGTACGTCTGCATCTCGGCGGCCGCGATCACGCCCTTGTCGAACAGCGGTTCGTTGCGGTCGTAGTTCTTCCGGGCGTTCTGCAGGTCGATCTCCGCCGCGTTGACACGCTGCTCCGCCTGGCTCAACGTGCGCATGTCCGGGACGATCTGGATCTTGGCGATGGGGTCGCCGTCCTGGACCTGGTCACCGGCGTCGACGTACAGCTCGCGGATGATACCGCTGACAACGGGTTTGATGGCCACCTCCTTGCGGGGCACGATGCTGCCGTTCGCGACGGTCTTCTTCACGATGTTCGTTCGTTCAGCGTGTTCCACCATGAATACGTCCGGGTGCTTGGCGGTCTTCTGATAGAGGAAGTACATGACCCAGATGAACAAGGCGGCGAGGCCGATGAATAGAAGGTAGCGAAGGATCCGTTTCATTTTCTGTTCGGTGGATTGTCGGTCGCGGGGACGGATGGGGTCATTCGGCCCGCAGGGCATCTACGGCTTTGATGGCCAGCGCGCGGCGTGCCGGGAGCAGCCCGGCGAGCAGTCCGCTGGCGATGAGGATGGCGAAGGCGATCAGGGCGACCCGCAGATCGACGCCGGGGTCCTGGAAGAAATCCGAGCTGCCCATGAAGGTGTTCACGGCCTCGAGCACGCCCACGGCGGCGATCAGGCCCACGTAGCCCGCGATGAAGATCAACGTCAGGGCTTCCAGTACGATCTGTCCGGTGATGTTGGCCGGGGTGGCACCGATGCTGCGGCGTATGCCGATCTCCTTCGTGCGCTCCTTGATGCTAACGAGCATGATGTTGCCGATGCCGATCACGCCTGCGATAAGGCTGAAGATCCCGACGAACCAGCTGATACCGGCGATGGCCATGAAAAGGCCGGACATCCGTTGGTAGAACTCCTGCATGTTCCAGCTGCCGAACGCATTGTCGTCCGAGGGGTCCACCTTGTGTTTGCGCGCCATCAGCATCTTCACCTCCTTCTCGATGCGCGCCACGTCCTCGCCCGGTCGACCGACGATGGTGAACCAATGCACGATGTTGAGGCTGTTGAACGCCTTCTGGAACGTGGTGAACGGCACATAGATCTTCGCCTCGGCATCGTCACCCATGCGCACGCCGTTCTTCTTCTCGGTGATACCGACCACCTGGAAGTAGACCCCGTTGATCCGAAGGTATTTTCCCATCGGGTCCTCGTGCTCGAACAAGCGCGTGACCACCTGTTTGCCGATCACGCAGGTCTTGCGCTCATCCAGCAGGTCCTGTGTGTTCAGGAACCTTCCATTGGTCACACGCACGCCTTCCACTTCCAGCACCTCCGGTTCGCAACCATAGATGGAGAATGCGGCGGTCTTGTTGCCATAGTTCACATTGTTGCCCCCGCGCCAGCCCCCCAGCTGGAGCTGTGGGGAACAGATCCGCACCCCGCTCACGTTGTCCCGGATCATGCGCGTATCGGCGTTGTCGAAATGAAAGCGGCGGCCGCGTTGGAAGCCGGCGAAAGGCTTGGTCGTCGGCATGGTCCATATGAAGCAGCTGTTGGTGGCGAATCCCTCGAACCCGCTCAGCACGGCATTGCTCAGCCCGTTGCCCATCCCCAGCATCACCACGAGCATGAAGATGCCCCAGCCCACTCCGAACATGGTGAGGAAGCTGCGGAGCTTGTTGCGGCTCAGCGTGTTCCAGATCTCGCTCCAGCGGTCGCTATCGAACATCGTTGCCGTCTTTCGTCATTCGTCGCGCAACGCCTCGATCGGCCGGATGGCCGCTGCACGCCTCGCGGGGAAATAGCCGGCCAACGCCCCCGCGACCACCAGGGCGGCCAATGCCTTCACCGCCACGCCGATGTCGATCGTGGGATCACGGAAGAAATCGCTTCCCGGAATGGCCCCGGCGATCAGTTCCAACAGGCCGACGCCGAGCGCCAGCCCCACGTAGCCGAACAAGGCCGTTACGAAAAGGGCCTCGAGCAGGATCTGGCCGATGACGCTGGCGGGCGTGGCACCGAGCGCCTTTCGGATGCCGATCTCGCGTGTGCGGTCCTTCACCACGATCAGCATGATGTTGCCGATGCCGACGATGCCGGCGATCAGGCTGCCGATCCCCACGAACCATAGGAATGCTGTGATGCCGCCGAACACATTGTTGAAGGTCTCCACGTTCTCCACGTTGTTGTTCAACCAGAGCGCGCGTTCATCGGTCGGGTCGAAATTGTGGCGCCGGGCCAGGATGCTCACCGCACGCTCCTGGGCCATTTTGGCGCCCTGGATCGACGCGTCGGCGAAACTGAACATGACCTTGTCCACGTCCCGCTGTGCGTTGAAGACGCGTTGGGCCGCGCTGAGCGGGATGTACACCGGACTGCGCTGCATCATGCCGTGACCGCCGCTCTCGAACGCATAGATGCCGACGACCTGGAAGGGCACCCCGTTCACGTTCACCCATTGGTCCATCGGGTCCTCCTCCTTGAAAAGCTCCTTCTGTGCGTCCTCGGCGATCAGGATCACCTTGCGTACCTGGGCCTCGTCCACCTCGTTGATGAACCGTCCGCGTAGAATGGTCTGGCTTTCGAGCGCCTGCTGCTCCGGCACCACCCCGTTGATGTTGTAGCTGCCGTAGTTCATGCCGTGCTGCAGCTGGCTGTTGCCGCGCCAGACGCGGTAGCTTCCACTGATGTGTTCGACCCCGGGAATGCCGTTGCGCAGGGCCGCCACGTCCCCCTCGTCCAACTGGATGTCCCGGTTCGCCGGCAGCCCGTTCCAGGGCTTGCTGGTCTCACCTCCCCAGATCTCGATGCTGTTCGTGGCGGTGTTCCGGAAATTGTAGGAAAAGCCGTTCCGAAGGCCTTCGCCCACGCCAAGGAGGATCACCAGCATGAAGATCCCCCAGAAGACGGCGAAACCCGTGAGCACGGTGCGCAGCCTGTTCTTGCCGATGCTCTCGAAGATCTCGCTCCAGGTCTCGCTATCGAACATCGGCGGTGAGCGTCGTGGGGTCCATGTGCGCGTTCTCGATCGACCCGTCCTTCAGGCGGATCACCCGATGGGTCATGGCCGCTATGTCGTGTTCGTGCGTGACGATCACCACCGTGAGTCCCATGTCGCGGTTCACTTGCAGGAGCAGGTCCATCACCTCGTGGCTGGTCACGCTGTCCAATGCACCGGTGGGTTCGTCGGCCAGGATGATCTTCGGATCGCTGATCAACGCACGGGCGATCGCTACGCGCTGTTTCTGACCGCCGCTCATCTCATTGGGCATGTGGTGGGCCCACTCCCGCAGGCCCACGCGTTCCAGCATCGCCAGTGCGAGTCGGTTGCGTTCGCTGCGGCGGACCCCTTGGTAGTACAAGGGCAGGGCCACGTTCTCCAGGGCGTTCTTGAACGAGATCAGGTTGAAGCTCTGGAACACGAATCCGATGTACTTGCTGCGCAATCGCGCGTTCTCCGTTTCGCTCTGGTTGCGGATCGCCATGCCGTCCAGCAGATACTCACCACTGTCATACGCGTCCAGTATACCGATGATGTTCAGCAGGGTGCTCTTGCCGGAGCCGCTGGACCCCATGATGGAGACCAGCTCCCCGGCGCCCACGCTCAGGTCGATGCCCTTGAGCACCTCGAGCATGTTGTTGCCCATCCGGTAGGATTTTCGGATGTCGCGCAGTTCGATCATGCGGAGCGAAGATACCGGGAGGTCCAGCGGCCGTTCGGATGCTTACATGAGCGGTGCCGGTCGGGGAGGAGCGGTGCGGTTGGTGGCGGCAGGACCCGGAAGGAACAGAAAGACCCGCGCATGGGCGGGTCTTTCTGTTGAGCGGTCCGGACGGGACTCGAACCCGCGACCTCCGGCGTGACAGGCCGGCATTCTAACCAGCTGAACTACCGAACCGGCTCGCCCCGCCTTTCAGCGGAGCGGGTGCAAATGTACACCGGGAAAAGCAACCTGCAACCGGACAAGGCGCCCGGTGTTCAGTACAGCCGGCTCCTCTTTGTGAGGAACTCCAAAAGGACCGGTCCGAAGCCCGCGTTCACGTCGGCCTCCACCAGGTCGATCCGGTATTGGCCGCACTTGAGCTTGAGTCGATGCCAGCGTTCGGCGGCGGCTTTCCTGTACGCGTCACGGACCTCCGCCACATGTGCCTTCACCTGTGCCCCGGTCTCCACGTCCACGAACGTATAGGGGCGGTCCTGAAGGTCCAGCTCGAGTTCGTGTTTGCGGTCGACCACGTGGAAAAGGATGATGTCGTGTTTGTTGAAGCGCAGGTGCTGTAGGGCATCGAACACCTCCTCCTCCCGGTCCTGGCCGTCCAGCATGTCGCTCAGGACCACCACCAGACTACGCCGGTGGGCGCGCCGGGCGATGTCGTGCAGCGCCTCCACCACGCGACTGCCCTGGCCACGGACGGGCGCCTCCACGGAAAGCAACTTCTCCAGCTCCTGCATCAGATGACGCAGATGCGCAACATTGCTTCGCGCACGCTCCTGTAGGACCACGTCCTCATTGAATACCGTCAGCCCGACCGCGTCCCTTTGCTTGCGAAGCAATTGGATGAACGTGGCGGCGGCGTGCACGGCGAACTCCACCTTGTTGAACTCCCTGACCTCGCTCCGGGGCGGGTAGTACATCGAACTGGAGGTGTCCACCACCAGTTCGCAGCGCAGGTTGGTCTCCTCCTCATAGCGTTTCACGAAGAGCTTGTCCGTCCTGGCGAACAGTTTCCAGTCGATATGACGGATGCTCTCGCCCTGATCGTACGCGCGGTGCTCGGCGAACTCCACGCTGAACCCGTGGAACGGGCTCTTGTGCAGGCCGGCCAGGAAACCTTCGACCACCTGCCGTGCCTTGAACTCCAGTGCGGAGAGCGGTTGGATGTGCTTCTGCTCGATGGGCATGGCAGGGCAAAGATCGCGAGAGTTCGCCGCTGAAGGAGCGCCGGAGGAAAAGGGGAGCGCAATGGCACACCTCCTGTACGGTCCATGCGAGCACGGTGGTGGGCATTGGATGTCCGTTCCCCGGAGCAACCCGAACTTCGTGAATGCGTCTTTCAACCGCCACATTGCCTACCCCGCTCATGCGTTGCTCGTTGCTGTTGATCCTGGGCCTTTGGTCTGTCGACCCGGCTGGGGCGCAATCGAAGATCTCCGCCCTCGGGGCGACGGAGGTCGAGCAATTGCTCGCGGACGGCTATACAGTGGACGACCTGTCCGAACTCGTGGTGCGGGACCGATACGTCTCGCACAGTGGCGCGGTCCAACACGTGTTCTTTCAGCAGCGGCATGCCGGCATCGCGGTGTTCCAGGGCGATATCGCGGTGCATCGTCGGGCCGATGGTCATCTGATCGCCATGCATGCACAGGCGGTGCGGGATCTCGCACGACGTGTGAACACCACGACACCCGTACTGACGCCGGACCGGGCCATGGACGTGGTGCTCCGCAGGGAAGGCATCGAGCCTGAGCCGGCCCCGGAGGTCGAATACGCAGCCGACCGGTCCCTATGGACTTTCAGGGGAATGCCCACCGTGTACGATGAGGTGCATGTCCGGTCGGTGTACCAGCCGGTGGGCGAGGCGGTGCTCCTGGCCTGGGAGGTGGAATTCCAGCTGCGCGATGGCTCGCATTGGTGGCAGGTGCGGATCGATGCCACCACGGGTGTGGAACTGGACCGGAACGACCTGGTGTCGAATTGCTCCTTCGATGTGGCCTGTAACGCCCATGCCTGTCCACATCCGGCGGCACCCGGCCCACCGCCCCTGCCGAACGACCTGAACGTGTACGCATGGCCCGTGGAAAGTCCGGGACATGGAGGGCGGACCCTCCAGAACGCGCCATGGGGCCAGGCCCCGAACGCATCACCCTTCGGTTGGAACGATATCGATGGTGTGCCGGGTGCGGAGTATCAGATCACCCGTGGCAACAATGTGTATGCCCAGGAGGACATGAACGGGAACAACGGCACGGGTTATAGCCCCTCCGGTGGAGCGGCGCTGGCCTTTGATTTCCCGATCGACCTTTCGCAGGCGCCTTCTACCTATACCGATGCGTCCGTCACCAATCTGTTCTACTGGAACAACCTGATGCATGATGTATGGTACCAGTACGGCTTCGACGAGGTGAGCGGCAATTTCCAGGCGAACAACTATGGCAATGGGGGTGCTGCGAACGACCACGTGCTGGCCGACGCGCAGGATGGTTCCGGAATGAACAACGCCAATTTCGCCACGCCGGCCGATGGCACCAACCCTCGTATGCAGATGTACTTGTGGAGCGGGTCGCCGGATATCGATGGCGACCTGGACAACGGCATCATCGCGCATGAGTATGGCCACGGCATCTCCAACCGGCTCGTCGGCGGGCCGTCCATGGTATCCTGCCTGAACAACAGTGAGCAGATGGGGGAGGGATGGAGCGATCTTTTCGGATTGGTCATGACCATGGAGACCGGCGATCAGGGCACCGATGCGCGTGGGGTGGGCACGTTCGCGGACGGTCAGCCACCGAACGGTCCCGGGATACGGCCCGCGCCCTACAGCACGGACATGGGCGTGAACGGCTACACCTATGGAAGCACGAACAGCGGCTTGAGCCAGCCCCACGGCATTGGTTTCGTCTGGTGCACCATCCTGTGGGAAGTGACCTGGGAACTCATCGGGACCTACGGGTTCGATCCTGATCTGTATGCGGGCACTGGTGGCAACAACATCGCCATGCAATTGGTCATCGATGGCATGAAGCTGACCCCCTGCCATCCCGGCTTCGTGGATGCGCGTGACGCCATCCTGCTGGCGGACCAGGTCGTGTTCGGTGGTGCGAACCAGGCACTGCTCTGGGAAGCGTTCGCCCGCCGGGGGCTGGGATACAGCGCCTCGCAGGGTTCGCCCTATAGCAGGAGCGATCAGGTGGAGGCCTTCGACACGCCGTTGGCGGTCAATGGCGGTTGTGCGGCCATCGTATCCCCGACGTCCGCTCCCCTTGGCGGTTGTGCGGCGCCGGGCGCGGTCGCGGTGAAGGCACTTTTTTCCAACAACGGCACACAGCCCATACAGGACCTTCCAGTGCGTTACCGGTTGGACGGTGGCCCCATCGTTGCGGAGACCGTCCAGGGTGTAATTCATCCGGGAGCGGATACGGTATACACCTTTCTCGCACCCCTCGTGGTACAGGCTGTCGGACCACATGAACTGGAGACCTGGTGTGCCCTCCCCGGCGATGGTTCGGCCTTCAATGACTCTGCGTTCGTTCAATTCGATGTGCTGCCGGACATCGGTGCCACGGAACTTGTACTGAAGCCCGGTCCGAACGATGGAAAGGATGCGTTCATCTGGTGGTTGACCACGCAAACGGGTCCCTATGGCCCCACGAACTCCTCGAACTACGGCGCGCAGCCCGACCTGCAGGCCATGGAATGGACGTGGTCCGGATCCCCTGGTCATCGGCACAGCCTCATCGAATTCGATCTTACTTCCCTTCCGCCGGGGTCCGACATCCATTTCGCGGAATTGTCGCTCTATCAGAACACCACCTCGGTGGACGGAGGTCACAGTTCGCAATCGGGCTCGAACGCGGCCGTTCTGCAGCGGGTGACGGGAGTCTGGGACGAAAGCACAGTGACGTGGAACAACAGACCACCAGTGGTCTCGTCAGGCCAGGTGGTGCTTGCGCAATCCACCTCTCCGACGCAGGATTATCCGGGCATAGATGTAACGACGATGGTGACCGACATGGTGCTGGATACCGCTCACGGCCATGGCTTCCAGCTCTCCACGATCGCCGCACAGCAGTATCGCAAAATGACCTTTGCCTCAAGCGATCATCCGGACCCGTCCAGGTGGCCGGAGCTGAGGGTCTGCTACACACCTCCCGCCCAGGTCGCTATGAAGGTGATCCTGGATGGCCCATGGACCAGTGGATCGGTGCTCATGCACGATTCGTTGCGGACGAACGGTCTGCTCCCGCTCACGGAGCCCTATTCGGCGCTTGGATTCCTTCAGGCCGGCAATGGCGGGGGTGAAACGATCGGGGCTGATCTGCTGGCAGTGGATGGACCGGATGCGGTGGTGGATTGGATCCATCTGGCGCTGAGCACCTCGCTTTCGCAGTCCGATGTCGTAGCCACGCGATGCGCCTTGCTCCAACGTGATGGGGACGTGGTGGACCTGGACGGAACATCACCGGTGGTGTTCTATGCGGACGAGGGCTTCTACCATGTGATCGTGCGCCATCGCAATCACCTGGGCGTGGTCACCGCGCAGGCGATCCACCTCTCCACTGCGCAGGTCGGCCAGATCGACCTGACGGGTCCGCTGCCGATCACCTACGGTGTCGATGCTCAAAAGATCGAGGGTGGAAAACTGGTGCTCTGGGCCGGTGATGTGACGAGCGACGGCGTGCTGAAGTATGCGGGTGCGAACAACGACCGTGACGCCATCCTGCAGGCCCTTGGGGGCACCTCACCCAATACCGTGGCGGTGGGCTACGGCCGCGCCGATGTCAACATGGACGGCATGATGAAATATGCCGGTGTGGAGAATGACCGCGATCCGATCCTGCTGAACGTCGGTGGTCTCGCACCGACGAATACGCGCTCCGCCCAATTACCTTGACGCGATCCAAAAGAAAAAAGGGCTCCATTTCGGAGCCCTTCTCGCGTGGCGTGGCCATTTGGCCTCACGCCAACTGCCCCTGCAGTTTTTGCGCCAGCATCGCCTTGGGCACGGCGCCGACGCTGCGGTCCACCAGTTCCCCGCCCTTGAAGATGAGGATGGTGGGAATGCTACGGATCCCGTACTTCATGCTGATGCCGGGGTTGTGGTCCACGTTCAGCTTACCGACGACGGCCTTGCCCTCGTACTCCTTTCCCAATTCCTCCACCACGGGACCCACCATCCGGCAGGGTCCGCACCATTCCGCCCAAAAGTCCACCATCACGGGTTTGTCGCTCTTGAGGACGAGGTCCTCAAAGTTGCTGTCGGTCAGTTCGAGTGCCATGTATCGCTTCGTTTGTATGCCTTGCAGGCCGGTTGTTCTCCTTGGTAGCTATTGCTCGCGCACAAATTTCGGGAGCTGCCGCGCATCCGCGATCACTGTGCCACACCGAGTTGCCCTGACACTTGGTCAGCTAAGGCTGTATTTCACGTCAGGAATACCCTCCAGCGAACGGAGCAGATGATCATCCACGTTCACCTGCAACCCCTTGCTGGGTGCCTCCACAGAGAGGTTCTCCTGCGTGCTGAACAAGGTCAGGGTCACCTTCGTGCGCCCGGGTGAGGCCTTCAGGAGCTCGATCAACTGGGCCGACAGGGCGTCATTGACACGTTCCGCATCCAGGTTGATCAGCAGCTTGTGGATGTATTTTTCGCGCACATCGCCGAGCAGGTCGATGCTGGACAGCTTCAGCTCCATCCGGCCCTCGTCTCGCCCCCAGGTCCGTTCGCTGGCCCGGGCTTTCAAATAGAGCAAGGTGCCGGGTACCAGGTAGTGGCGGAACTTGAGGTAATCCTCCCCGAAAAGCATCATGTCGAAGCTGCCGTGGTGGTCCTCCAGGCCCATGCTGCCGAAGGGCTTGCCGCTCTTGCTCACGCGGTGTTCGGCCTTGGTCACGATGGCGGCGAAGCTCAGTTCGCGGTTGGCCAGTGCCCGCAGGTCGGTCAGCTGGGGCAGTCGGGTATTGCAGAGGTGTTCGATCTCCAGCCGGTGATCGTCCAGAGGATGGCCGCTCAGGTAGAAGCCGATGACCTCCTTTTCGTGGTGCAGTTTCTCCAGGGCGATCCATTCGTCGATGGCAGGCGGCTGGGGCTCCGGCAGGGAGGCACCCTCCTCGCCCAGGTCGAACATGCTGACCTGCGCGCTGTCCTCACCGTCCTGATGCTGCTGGCCATAGCGCACCAACGTTTCGATCCAGGTCGGTCGTCCTTCACCAGCGCTGTGGAAGAAGTGCGCGCGCTTGGTGCCCAATGAATCGAACGCGCCGGCATAGGCCAGGCTCTCCATGGCCTTGCGGTTGGCGGACCGCAGGCTGACCCGTCGCATCAGGTCGTGGATGCTGGTGAAGGGACCGTTCTCCTCACGTTCCTGGACGATGGCCTCGACCGCACCTTCACCGACCCCCTTCACCGCGCCCAGGCCGAAACGGATCTGTCCCGCTTGGTTCACGCTGAACCGATAGCGGCTCTCGTTCACATCCGGCCCGAGCACGGGGATGCCCATGCGGCGGCATTCCTCCATGAAGAAGGTGATCTTGTCGATGCTGCCCTGGTTGTGGGTCAGCACGCTGGCCATGTATTCCGGCGCGTGGTTGGCCTTGAGCCAGGCAGTTTGGTAGGCCACGAAGGCGTAGCAGGTGCTGTGGCTCTTGTTGAAGGCGTATTGGGCGAAGGCCTCCCAATCCGTCCAGACCTTGGCGCACACCTTCGCATCAAGCCCCTTGGCGGCGGTGCCCTCCAGGAACCTGCCCTTCATCTTGTCCAGTGTGGCGCGGTCCTTCTTGCCCATCGCCTTGCGCAGAACGTCCGCGTCGCCCTTGCTGAAGCCGGCGAGCTTCTGGGAGAGCAGCATGACCTGCTCCTGGTACACGGTGATGCCGTAGGTCTCCTGGAGGAGTTCCTCCATCTCGGGCAGGTCGTAGGTGATCCGCTCCTGTCCGTGCTTGCGCTTGATGAAGCTCGGTATGTATTCCAACGGCCCCGGACGGTACAAAGCGTTCATCGCGATCAGGTCCGCGAACTGGTCGGGCTTGAGGTCGCGCAGGTACTTCTGCATGCCCGCGCTCTCGAATTGGAAGGTGCCGTTGGTCTCGGCACGTTGGTACAGCGCGAAGGTCCTGGGGTCGTCCAGCGGGATCGCGTCGATGTCGATATCCGTGCCGTGGTTGACCTTGATCATGTGCAGGGCATCACGGATGATGGTCAGCGTCTTCAGGCCGAGGAAGTCCATCTTGATCACCCCGGCGTCCTCCACCACCTTGCCATCGTACTGGGTGATCAACAGGCTGGAATCCCTGGTGGTGCACACCGGTAGGATCTCCTTGAGGTCCTTCGGCGCGATGATGATGCCGGCGGCATGGATCCCCACACCGCGCACGCTTCCTTCGAGCTTTTCCGCTTCGCGCAGTACCTGCCCGGCCAGGTCCTCACCCTCGGCGATCTTGCGCAGTTCGTTCACCCCGGCCAGGTCGTCACTGTTGAGACCCTCCTTGGTCTTCAAGCTTTTGTCACCGTCGATCGGAGCGTGGAGCACGCGGCCCAACTCGATGCCCGGGCGTTCGGGCACCAGCTTGCTCAGGCGGTCGGCCTCGGACAGCGGCAGGTCCATCACGCGGCTCACGTCGCGGATGCTCAATTTGGCGGCCATGCTGCCGTAAGTGACGATCTGTGCCACCTGGTCGCGGCCGTATTTGTCCACCACGTAGTCGATCACCTTCTGCCGGCCCTCGTCGTCAAAGTCGGTGTCGATATCGGGCATGCTCTTGCGGTCCGGGTTGAGGAAGCGCTCGAACAACAGGTCGTACTTGATCGGGTCGATGTTGGTGATGCCGATGCAATAGGCCACCGCGCTGCCCGCCGCGCTGCCGCGGCCGGGACCGATCAGCACGCCCATGTCGCGGCCCGCGTTGATGAAGTCCTGCACGATCAGGAAGTAGCCCGCAAAGCCCATCGTGCGGATGGTGAAAAGCTCGAAGTCGAGGCGCTCCTTGATCTTGGGGTCGAGCGAGTCTATTCCGCCCACAAGTCCGGGCTCTGGCGAATGGCGGATGCGAGTTGGTGAATGGGAAGCGCCACCATTCGCCATGGACCATTCGCCATTCACCTTCTCGCCACCCAGCCACCGCTTCACCGCTCCCTCATAGGTGAGATGCCGCAGGTATTCATCCTGATCGGCGAAACCCTCGGGGATCCGGTAGTTCGGCAACAGGATGTCCTGCTTCAGCTTCAGCGTCTCGACCTTGTCGACGATCCGCTGCGTGTTGTCCAGTGCCTGCGGCAGGTCGCTGAACTTGGCGTGCATCTCGTCCTTCGTCTTGAAGAAGAACTCATCGTTGTAGAAGGCGAAACGCGTCCCTTTCGGCTTGCCTTCCTCGTCGTCGAACTCCTTGGCACTGGGCGTGCTCTGCTTCTCGCCGGTGTTGATGCACAGCAGGATGTCGTGCGCGTTGGCGTCCTGCTGGTCGACATAGTGACTGTCGTTCGTGGCGATGATGGGCACGTCGTACTTCTCCGCCCACTTCAGCAGCACGGCATTCACCTGGTCCTGCTCGGGGATGCCGTGGCGTTGCAGCTCGATGTAGTAGTCCTCTCCGAAAAGGTCCAGCCACCATTTGAACTCCTTTTCGCCTTCTGCTTCGCCCTTGCGCAGAATGGTGCGCGGCACGCTCGCGGCCAGGCAGCAGGTGGTGGCGATCAGCCCCTCGTGATATTGTTCCACGAGTTCCTTGTCGATGCGCGGGTACTTGCTGTAGAAGCCCTCGATGTAACCCAGGCTGCAGAGCTTGCTCAGGTTCCGATAGCCCGTGGCATTCTTCGCCAGCATCAGCTGGTGGAACCGTTGGTCACGTTCCTCCCGGGTGAACTGTTGCTTGTGGCGGTCCGCGACGAGGTAGAACTCGCAGCCGACGATCGGCTTCGCTTGCAGGCTGCCGTCGGCGTTCCGGTGCTTGCCCGCTTCGGCCACGAACTTGAACGCGCCGAACATGTTGCCGTGGTCGGTGATCGCCACGGCGGGTTGCCCATCGGCGATGGCCTTCCTGTACAGGTTGGGGATGGCGGCGGCGCCATCGAGCAGGCTGAACTGGGTGTGGACGTGCAGGTGCGAGAACTCCATGGCGCGGGCCACGAAGTTACCCGGCAGGGTTGGGGCGGGGGCCGATCACTTTTCCACAGATCGAACGATCGATCGGGGGATCGGGGTCACTGCTTGACGAACCGCTTCCCATAGGTCGATCCCACTGCGGATACCCAATAGATGCCGGCGGGAAGCGCCCTTACGTCCAAGGTGCCATTGACTGTTGTCCTTTGCACCACACGTCCTGTGGGATCAAGGACCTGGACCATGCTCCCCGAGTCCGGCAGACCGGGCAGGAAGAGCACGTCGTTCACCGGATCCGGATAAGGAGCGGAGGGCCCAATGAGGGGGTCGTTGATGCTGGTGCTGATCGGGTTGAGCTTGGCGATGAACCCGTCCCCGGCCGACCCGGCCAGTCGCGCGCGCCCAGCGAGGAAGAGCGCCCCGGAACCGTCCGTGGTCATCGCGTTCACATTGCTGAGCTGGGCTCCGGGAACGTTCCAGTTCATGTGGAGCAGTCGGGTGCCGGTCGTATCGTATTCGTACAGTCGGGAGTGGATGTAGGCGGTCGCGATCGTCCATCGGTCGCCATGCAGGAGCGCGTAGTCCAAGTTCAGGCAGTAGTTGATGGCTCCGCCGTTGAGCGTGTCGGTCCATAGCACATGGCCGTTCCGGCTCAGCTTCGCGAGGAGGTAGTAGGGGCCGGGGATGCCCTGCTGATAGGATCCCTCACCCACGGCGTACACGTCGCCGTTCGCGTCGCAACTGACGTGACGGATCGTGGCGCTCACCGTGTTCAGCCCGGGGTAGGACAGGTCGGTGCTCCATACCACATTGCCGGCCGCATCCAACTGGGTCACGTTGAACATCTGGTTGCGCCTGCCCCCCACCAGCACATGCCCCAGCCCATCGGTCGCCATCGCCTTGTTGTTGTCCTCGGTGCTCATCATCAGGTCGGTGGTCCAGAGGTGGTTCCCTGCGCTGTCGTAGCCGAGCGCCGCTGTATAGCTGCTTCCGTTCCGCGTCCAGACCACCGCCAGGCTGTCGTCGATCAATTCCACGGCCAGCGCCTTGCCCAGGCCGTTCCAATTCGCCTGCAAGGGATAGGTCTGCCACCAATCCAGCATGCCGGTGGCATCGAGTCGCGCGAGGCCGGGTCTGAACTGACCGCTCTGCATGAACGTGCCCGTCAGGTAGATACGGCCGGATCCGTCCATGACCGCGTCGGCGAAGTCGTCGCCGGTGGCGAAGCCGGGGGAGTTCAGCACCGTGTTGCCCAGCAGACCGCCCAGTGTGTCGAATCGTTGGGCGATCACGTCGTTCGTGCCCGACTGGTCCTCGAAGTCGCCCAAGGACAGCAGGGTCCCGTCGTTCAGCAGGAAGATCTTCCAGGCCCTGCCGATGCTGTCCGGGAGGCCGTTGCGCCAGAGCTCGGTGCCGTCGTTGGCGTATCCGATGATGAACGCATCGCCCGTATTGACCTGCGTGAACACACCGTTCGCGTAGATCTTTCCGGAGTCGGTGAGCAGCAGGTCCTCGGCACTATTGTACCCGGACAGGTTGTTGAAGGTCGATATCCAGTCGGTGGAATATTGGGCCTTCGTTGCACCGGCTGCGACGAGGATCGTCAAGATCGGGATCGTGTTGCGCATCATGGAATAAGGACCGGGACGGAAAGATCGCCATCCCACTGGAAGACGCACCTTGACCATTCCCAGGCGCCTACCTTCACCGGATGTCAACGATCACGCGGTTCTACGATGCCTTTGCCAGGCACGACTGGGCAACGATGGGAGCATGCTATCATGCGGACGGGCATTTCTCGGATCCGGTGTTCGGCGAACTCACTGCCGAGCAGGTCAAGGCCATGTGGCGGATGTTGCTGACCAGCGGCACCGATCTTCGGGTCACGTATCGCGTCGTGCAGGAGGACGGGGATGGCGGTACGGCGATCTGGGACGCGTACTACACGTTCAGCCGAACAGGGCGCCGCGTGCACAACCATATCACCGCAGAGATGCGCTTCAAGGATGGTCTGATCATCGAACACAACGACACCTTCAGCTTCTGGCGCTGGAGCCGACAAGCGCTCGGATCACCCGGCCTGCTGTTGGGATGGTCACCCATCTTGAGGAATAAGCTGCGCGGATCGGCCCTGGCCGGGTTAAGGAAGGCGATGGCGCGATCCTGACAGGCAGGGTCCATCAACGAACGGTCTTTCGCATCGCCTTGCGTGTGAGGTGCTCCTCCCCAACATACCAGTTGCGATCCACCGCCAGCCTTGAGTGCTTGTTGTGTTCGCCTGGGACCGGCGTCCAATCCTTCCGCGGATCGATCAGGAGGGGGCGATCGTCCACCAGAAGCCGCACGGGCAGGTGGAATGTGTCGATGCAATTCGACCACCTCACCACGACCTGACCACGCTGCCAGCCCCATTGCAGCACCGGCACCTGGGTGGTGCGGAGGTATTGGTCGAACACCGGCCCGAGGTCCATGCCGCTGAAGTCGCTGATGAATGCTTCGATCTGCCTGCTCGTGACCACTTGATGCCGGAACCGGGCGTTCATCTCGCGCAGCATGGCGAAGAAGCGCTGATCGTCGTTCATGGCGTGCCGGATGGTGTGGATCAGGTTGGCCCCCTTGTAGTACATGTCGGTGCTACCCTCCTTGTTCACACCGTACGGCCCGATGATCGGCCGGTCGTTCCGGATGTTGCGGCGCAGGCCGATCACGTAGTCGTCACCTGCCTCTTCGCCGAACACGCATTGCACATAGATGGTCTCGCTGTAGTCGGTGAAGCCCTCGTGCACCCACATGTCCGCGATGTCGGCCGTGGTGATGCTGTTGCCGAACCACTCATGGCCGCTCTCGTGCACGATGATGTAGTCCCATTTCTTCCCCCATCCTGTTCCGCTCAGGTCCATGCCGCGGTAACCCTCCTGGAACCCGTTGCCATAGGCCACCGCGCTCTGGTGCTCCATGCCGAGATACGGCGCCTCCACCAGCTTGTAGCCATCCACATAGAAGGGATAGGGACCGAAGGGCTCCTCGAAGCAGTGCAGCATGATCGGCACTTCCTTGAAATGTTCACGCGCTTCCGCCTCGTGGAGCGCCAATACCCAATAGTCCAGGTCGAGCGGGCCATCGAGACCGGCGTAGGTGTCATGGATGTGGGCGTACTTCCCGATGTAGGGGATGATGTCGTAATTGTTGATGGGCGAGACCACGGCCCAGGTCCAGGTCGCCGTGCCGTCATTGTTCCTTGCGGTCCCGCGAAGCCGACCGTTTCCGATCGCCTGTAACGTGTCCGGCACCGTGATACGCAGTTCGGCACTGTCGGGCTCATCGGCCTGGGTGTCCTTGCAGGGATACCAGACGCTCGCGCCGATGCCCTGGCAGGCCACGCTTACGAAGGGGTCGCCTTCGGGGCCCTTCCGCCAGACCCAGCCGCCGTCCCATGGCGCATTGCGCGCTTCGCGCGGATGGCCGGAATAGCGGACCGTGAGGGTGCAGGTCGAACCGATCGGGCAGCGGTCGCCAACGTCCACATGGAAGAGGTCGCTGTCCCTTTCAACGGGCAGTTGTTCCGACACATCGGACCAGATCAAACGCACCTCGTCGATCTTCAATGGTTGTTGCAGATCGATCTGCATGCGACCGCCGGGTGCGATGGCCTTGAACGTGATCGCCGTCGTAGCCGCGATGGTGTGTTCCTGCAGGTCCGGTCGCACGTCGATGCTGTAGTGTGTGACGTCCCACCAGGCGCGTTCCGGTCCGATCGAACCGCGCAGGGTATCGGCATGTGTCAAAGGGGCATTCTTTCCCTGTGGATAGGCCATCAAGCCGGTGAGGAGCGGGAACACCGGAAGCATCGAACGGAGCATGATCTCCAAAATAGAGGACCGGCGGTACCGGAATGGTGGGGACGGCCCCGGTCGCTTTAGTAGGATCATCGTTTGATGAACGGCACATGGACCGACCGGCCTTCCGATCGCAACTCCAGGATATAGGTGCCGGCGGACAGGCTCGCCACGTCGGTCTCCGTGCCGGAGCGGGCCGCGACCACTTCACGTCCGCCGAGGTCGATCACGCGAATGCGGGGAGCGATCAAGGGTGCCGGTGTCGCGAGGTGGACCACATCCGTGGCCGGGTCGGGATAGATGGTCGCTGCGGCGAGCAGTGCCGTTCCATGGATCCCCAAGTCCGGTGCGATGGTCCAACCGATATCCTGCAGCATGGCGATGCAGATCGGGCCGGGCCACTGGTTCGCATGGCCCATGCTGCTGTATGGGGTCATGAGTTCGTTCACATTGCTGTTCGGATAGGTGCTTTCGTTCAGGTGCACACAGGAGCTCCCCAGAGCGAATGCGGAAGGCGCGAATATCCGCGGGGCGGCGCCCCCATTGCCGGCCATGGCGAGCGGGCCGTTGAAGTAGACCTGGTTGCTGGTCATTGCCGCTCCCAGTTGGATGCCCGGGTTGTCCATGAGCGCGAACGGTCCGTCCTGCTGCTGGTCCAGGAAGCGATCGAAAATGCTTGGAAGAGTGTCCAGATCGGGCCATGGGAAAGAGGTGACCAGCGGAGCGAAGTCCACCGCTTGCAAGGTGCCCAGCGATCCCATGGTCCCCTCCTTCTTGCTGAGCCCCACAAAACCCAGGCCATGACCGAACTCATGGAGGGTGATCGTCACCAGGTCGTACTGCGCGGCGCCGGGCATGCCGTCCAAGCCGGTGTACCAGTTGGCGGTGGCGTCAAGGAACACGTCGAAATCGTTCTCCCCCGGATCCAGCTCATTACCGGCGATGCTGTTCGCCAACGCGGCCGCATACCACGTCTGCCCGAGGGGTGCACCCGGAAAATCCCTTCGGCCGTTCGGGAGTGTGATGCCCAGGGCCGTGCCGAACAAGGGTGCCCACGTCACCTGTACCTTGATCGGAACGGCGGAGACCACGATCCCGCTCCAGATATCGGCCGCCGCCTGCACGGCGACCTGCGCATCGGCTGGTACGTTGACATAGGAAATGTCGAAGCTGGTGGCCCGCGACCGGGCCAGCACACTGCATCCGAGGAGGAGAAGGAGTATGCGCATCGTGCCTCGAGTGCCCTATTCCGTTGTGCCTTCCGGAGCATCCCTGTCCGGACCCTCGAACATCTCCACCGTCAAGCCCCGCCTGAGATATTTGCTTTTGAGGACCTGCCGGCTCTGCTCACCCTCCTCCATCGTCGCGAAGCGCAACACATCGATGTCCTCGATGGCCTGGAACTCGGGATGTTCCGCTTTGAGCCGGGCGATGAGATCCGGCGTCGTCGCGGCTTCCGTGGTCTGGACCAACGGGCTGATGTACACAACCGGGCCGTTCCGCCAGTTGCCAACGGCGTGCGTGTAGATGGTGTTCTGTGCGGAACCCGTGAAGGCCAGGCCGACCGCGGCGAAAAGAAGGATGAGGTGTTTCAAGTGCATCGTTCGGGGTACATTACAAAGATGGTACCGCCAGGAGGGCATCGCAACCCCGGTGATCCGGGTCACCGCGCAGGGGCTTCGCCCGCCCTTTCCTTTGTGCCAGAAAACCAAGGAAACCATGAGCATTTTCGGTCAATTGTTCGGCATGGCGAAGAAGACCCTGCCGGAGGGAGCCACGCTCGTCGATGTCCGTTCGCGGGCGGAATATGAGGGCGGTCATATCGAGGGTTCGTTGAACATCCCATTGGATACGGTGCAAGGCCAGCTCTCCAAGTTCAAGAAGATGAAGGGCCCCATCGTACTTGTTTGTGCATCCGGTAACCGCAGTGGTCAGGCCACGGCATGGTTGCAGCAGCAGGGGTTGGCCAACGTGGAGAACGGGGGGTCTTGGGCGAGCTATCGGTGATCGCGCGGCGGATCGGCTTGGATCACTTATCTTCGCGGCCCCTTCGAGCAAGGGGATAAATACCAAAGCGACATGCCAACTCGCATCCGCCTTCAGCGCAAAGGCAAAAAAGGCCGGCCCTATTACCACATCGTGGTGGCCGATCAGCGCGCACCCCGCGATGGAAAGTACATCGAGCGGATCGGTGCCTATGACCCCAACCAGAACCCCGCCCTTGTCGAACTGGACATGGACCGCGCGGTGACCTGGATGCAACAGGGGGCACAACCCACGGATACGTGCCGGGCCATCCTGAGCTATCGGGGCGTGCTATACAAGAACCACCTCCTGAACGGGGTGAAGAAGGGAGCCTTCGACGAGGCTGAGGCCGAGCGCCGCTTCGACATCTGGGTGAACGAGAAGAGCACCAAGATCGAAGCCAAGCGCAAGGACCTGGGCGACGCTGCTGAGGCCGCCATGAAGGACCGCATCGCCGGGGAGACCAAGAAGGCCGAGGACATGGCCGCAGCCCTGAGCGCCAAGCTCGCCGCCGCAAGTGCCGAGGAGGTGGCCGCGGTGGAAACACCGGCCGAAGACCAACCCGATGCCGTGGAAGGAACCGAAGTTCCTGCGACGGACAGCAGCGAAGTGTCGGAAGCTCCGGCCGCGGACGCAGCAGGGGAGGAGAAGCCGGCGGAGTAGTCGTTCCATCCGTATCCAACGTGCCCGCGTTCCGAACGGAGCGCGGGCTTTTTCCGCACCGACCCAATGGACCCATCTCTGGTCAGGCCGTGATAAATTCACCCACATGGAGGAAAGCGAACTCCGTCGTGTCGGCAGGTTGGGCAAGCCTTGGGGACATCTGGGCGACCTGAACCTCAGGCTGGACGGGTCCGATCCCGAGGACCTCGGTGCCAGCGGTACGCTTTTCGTGGATATCGAAGGCCAACGGGTACCGTTCTATTTCACCAAGGTCCAGGAAAAGGGCAGGGGCGTGGTCCTCATCAAATTCGATGACATCGACGATCCCCAGACCGCCGCTGTGCTGGTGGGGCGGGATATCTACGCAGCGCCTGGGCTGCTGGCCGATGGCTCGGACGAGAGTTGGGACCCGGACGACCTCGTGGGCGTGCTGGTCACGGATACCGTCCATGGAGAACTCGGCGAGATCGTCCGCATCGAAGGGAATACGCGCAATCCGATCATGGTCGTGCTGCGCGGTGAAAGGGAAGTGCTGGTCCCCTTGACGGATGACTGGATCGAGGAGGTCGATCTTGAGCAGGGGACCCTGCGCGTGCGCACTCCGCCCGGACTTCTCGATCTCAACCGGGGCGATACCGAATGACGACGGACCGGTTCGACCTGCGCGCGTTCAGTGTCCGACATGACAAAAGCACCATGAAGGTCGGCACCGACGCCCTGCTTCTTGGGGCATGGGCCGACCTGGAAGGTGCGCGCCGGATCCTGGATGTGGGGACGGGAAGTGGTCTGCTCGCGCTGATGGCGGCCCAGCGTGCGCCCGAGGCCTGGATCGACGCCGTGGAGATCGATGAAGCTTCCACGGAACAGGCCGGACGGAACGCGGCGCTGAGCCCCTGGGCGGACCGGGTCCGTGTGCACCACATGGACGTCAGACGACTTCATGCGAGCGAGCCGTTCGACCGGATCATCAGCAATCCGCCTTTCCATGCTCCACAAAGCCTTTCCCCGGAGGTGCGGCGGTCCGTGACCCGGCATGGCAGTGATCTTACGTTCGCGGAGCTGCTGCGCGTGGTGGTGCGGTGCCTCTCCGACAATGGTCGGTGTGCGCTCATCCTTCCCGCGCAACGCGAGAAAGAACTTCTGGACCTTGCCGAACGACAGGGGCTCGCGCTGCACCGCAGGTGCCAGGTGCACTATGTGGCCGGCCGGCCAGCGCGCCGCGTGCTGGTCGAACTCGGTCGGGATCGTGCAGGCCTGGACGATGGCGGGATCATTGTCATGGAAGGCCCTGATGGTCCTTATTCCGAGGCCTACCTGGAGTTGCTCCAGGAATTCCTCATCCGTACCTGAGCTTCAGGCCTCGAGTTCCTCCTCGAGAAAGCGGATCCCGAGATCCTCTAACTCATGGAGCACCGGTGCATAGATCTCCTCAGCGATCGGCATCAGAACGCCGCGCTGTGCGATCTGCCCGTTCAGGACCAGTTTCGCCGCGATGGCGACAGGCAGCCCCACGGTCCGGGACATGGCCGTGTGTTGTTCACTCTCGCCCTCGGACACGAGCGAGGCCTGCAGTTCCAGCTGCCGATCGTCCACCGTATAGCGGAAGCGATGCCACATCACCACCATGTCCCGATCGCCTGGCAACAGTTGCCACTTTTCCTCCAATAGGCTTTGCAGAATGGCCGCCGGGCTCCGCTGCGGGTCCTGGATGCGTCCACGGCCGAAGAGCCCCAGCCATTCCAGTTTCGCCATGATCTCGCCCTTGGGGTCCAGACCCAGGTAGTGAGCGAGGTTCTCGCGTGGCCCGCGTTCAACGTCATGCGGTAGAAAAGCCATCAGGAAATCCTGCCATGTCGCGTTCTTGGGCAACTCCATGATGAACGAATCATCGGTACAGCCCAGTTGGACGAACACATCCCACGCGGTGCAGAACCCCGCTTTCCGGAGCGTGCCCCGCACCAGGGTCGGCACCTCATCAAGCCCGTAGTGCCGTCTGTATCGCAGTGAATCGCGATTGGCGTAACCATCGTAGGCCCCGTAGTGGGGCACGGCGATCCGTACCGTCCGCTGGAAAAGCTTGTGGTACGGCACGTATTTGTATTCACCGTCCTTGATGTAGCGCGCCATGCCGCCCTGGCCGGCCAGCACTACGTTGCGCGGATTCCAGGTGAATTTGTAGCCCCACGGGTTGGTGTCGCTTTCCGGGGCGATGAGGCCACCACAGTAGCTCTCGAACGCCATCATCCGGCCTCCTTCCGCGCGGATCCGGTCCAGGATCCGCATGGCGCTCATGTGATCGATGCCGGGGTCCAGGCCCAATTCGTTCAGCAGCACAAGTCCGCGGGTCTTCGCTTCCGCGTCCAGCGACCACATCTCATCCGGAACGTAGGAAGGCGTAATGGCATGACGGCCGATACGGAGACAATCCCGGACCACACCCAGGTGAAGGGAGGGCGGCAGCATGCTGATGACGAGGTCATGCGCCTCGATCAACCGGGCCCGGAGCGATCCGTCGGTCGCATCGAAGGCAACAGCTTCCGCCACCTCGCTCCCTTGACCGATCACCGAGCGGACATGGGCGATGTCCTTGTCCGCCACGGTCAGCCTCCAATCCTCGGATGGGGCATGGTCGATCATGTAGCGGATGAGGGAGGAAGCCGACCGGCCGGCGCCAATGATCAGGACCTTGCGCATGGAAGCTGTTCGTTGCGCAAAGATGGGCAGGTGGAAGCACCTGTCCGCGCCCGGGGAGCTTTGGCATGCCACTTGCCTTCCCCCTTCGACTAAATTCGCGGACCCACATCATGGAACGGACCATCGCACTCCTGCTCTGCGGCCTGGTCGGAACGACCACCGCGGTGCGCGCCCAGACCACCGACCTCGTGCTGTTCACCGATGACGGTGCCCGGTTCACGTTGTTCATCGACGGCGAACAGAAGAACGAGGCCCCTTCGGCACGCGTCGTTGCCGAGGGTATCCGCAATGAGACGCCGGTCGTCCTGGTGCGATTTGAGGACCCCGACATTCCCGTGCTCAAGAAATCAGGCTACTTCCCCTTGGGAAAGGAGTATACGGTGATGATCGCCACGAACAAACGTGGTGAACGCGTGCTCCGTCCCACCGGCGAAGCGGCGCTCGGGACGACCACTGCGCGATCGACGCCTCCTGCCGGTTTCGTGGACGATCTCCGACCTGAAGGGACGGGTATCAGTGCGGTGGACCGCGCCGACCCGACCACGGATGACCCGGGTACCCCGGGCCAAGCCGAGGAGAACATGAATATGAACGTTGGTCTGACCGGACCGGGCGTCACCATGAACGTCAACGTCACCGGACCGACCATCACCACCACGACAACAACAACGACGACCACGACCTTGAACGACCCCAAGCCACGCTATGTCGCGGCAGACCGGGAGGAGGAACCGACCGTCTACCATATGCCGGGATACTCCGGCCCCATCGGATGCGACTGGCCCATGAGCCCTGGCGAATTCGATCAAGCGAAGAGCAGCATCGACGGAAAGAGCTTCGAGGATTCGAAGCTCACGGTGGCCATGCAGGTCGCGCAGGGCCATTGCTTCACGGTGGAGCAAGTGAAGCGGGTCATGGGGGCCTTCAGCTTTGAACAGACCAAGCTCGACTTCGCCAAGTTCGCCTACGACCATACGTTCGACATCGGCAACTACTACAAGGTGAACGATGCGTTCACCTTTGAAAGTTCGATGGACGAATTGAACGAATACCTCCGCTCCAGGTAGGGAGCGGCATTGCCACCGGTATGGGAGATCGTCTGCATGTCATCTGTTTTGCGGTCATCGGAGCACTCGCCCTCGTTGCATGCAACGGTTCGCGTTCCCTGGCCAAGAAGGCCGGAAAGCTGGACCAGGCCGGCCTCTATACCGAGGCGGCGGACATGTACCTGCAATCCCTACAGCGCGACCAGCGCAACGTCGATGCCAAGATCGGCCTGAAGAAGGTCGGCCAACAGGTGCTGGACGACAAGCTCGGTGGGTTCTTCAAGGTCAACAGCTTGGGGGAGGACCTCGGTGGTGCCGTTGATGCGTACCTGCAGGCCAAAAGCTATGCCGAGCGCGCCGGAAAGCTCGGCGTCCAGTTGGACATCGCCGATCACTACAAAAGCGATTTCGAACAGGTCAAGGGTGCCTATCTGGTCGAACTCTACACCCGCGGACAGGAACAAATGGCCGGGCAGCGGTTCCAAGAGGCCGAGCGCACGTTCGAACGTATCGCGCAGATCGAACCTGATTACAAGGACGCCAGCAGCCTTCAGTCGATCGCCTATTTGGAACCGCTCTACCGCTCCGCAAAGAATGCATTGGATGTGGGCCAGTACCGCAAGGCTTACGAAGACCTCACGAAGGTGTTGGCCAAGGACCGCGCGTACAAGGATGCTGCCGGCCTCCAACAGGAAGCATTGCGAAAAGGGCAGTACAGCATCGCCGTGCTGCCGTTCGAGCGTGGGCGCATTAAGGTCAGGAAGAGCGGGTTGGAAGGCACGCTCCAGGCATATGCCATTGCGGCGTTGACCAATTCGAGCGATCCCTTTCTCAGGGTGGTGGACCGGGACAACATGCAGCGGATATTGGACGAACAACGGCTCGGGCTGAGCGGCGTTGTGGACCAGGAGACAGCGGTGCAGGTCGGCAATCTGATAGGTGCGCAGGCGGTGCTGATGGGCGAGGTGCTCCAATATGAGGAGGTACAGGGCGACCTGCGCACCAGCACGAAGAAGGGCTATGAGGCCTACCAGGTGAAACAGAAGAACGCCGAGACCGGTGGATATGATCTCGTAACGCGATACCGCCCGGCGACCTATACGGAGTATTACCGGGAAGATCGCGTGGACCTTTCGGTGAACTACAAGCTCGTATCCCTGGAGACCGGCGAGGTGCTGTTCGCAAAGGTGGTCGATGATCAACGGTCCGCATCCGTTCACTATGCCGATTACCAGGGCAACAAGGATGCGCTGATGCCCTCTGCGAACGGCACCGTGGACCTGAGCAATGGGGCCCGTTCCACGCTTCGCAGCCTGCTCGGCGCTGGTCGCACCATCACTCCCATGGGTGAACTGAGCACGGAACTCCTGCGCAGCACCGGTTCGACCATAGCTGCCCAGGTACAGCAGGAATTGGCCGGCAAACTGCCCTGATATGCGCCGCGCCGTCATATGGTCCGTGCTGCTCGTCGTGGCCTGCAAGGGAAAGCAACAGGCAGCGACACAGGTCCCCCCACCTGCGAGACCCGCCTGGGTGGAGGCACACCCCACGACCGATGCCTATTATGTCGGGATCGGTGTGGCCAGCAAGGCATCGGCGGACTACCAGGAGAGTGCGAAGAAGAACGCGCTCAACGATCTCGCCAGTGAGATCAGCGTACAGGTCGAAGGCAACAGCCTGTTGTACACCCTGGACAAGCGCGACCAGTTCCGTGAGACCTACACCAACAGCATCCGGACGCGTACCAATGAACAGTTGGAGGGATACGAACTCGTGGATACCTACGATGGCGGAAGCGATCATTGGGTCTACTACCGGCTTTCGAAGGCCGAACATGCGCGACTGAAGGCGCTGAAGCGGCAGCAAGCCACCGACCAGGCCATCGACCTGCACCACCGAAGTGATGCAGCCCTGCAAAAGGGAGATCTGCGGGGGGCGGTGGACCTCGAGCTGCGGGCGTTGCTGGCCGTGAGATCATATTGGGGAGAGGCGATCCCCGTGGACCTGGATGGGATGCACGTCGATCTGGGGAACGAACTCTATACCTCCCTACAGGGTCTGGTGGCCGGCATCCGGTCGACCGCGTTGCCGGAAAGATGTGTGTTGGACCAGGGCAATGGGTTCCGCAGGGAGATGCTGGTGCATGTCGTCCATCAGGACGGCGGGCGCACGACCGATCTGGTACAGGTCCCATTGCTTTTCACCTTTCCCGGCGCGGATGGTCCGGTACGCCTCGATCGGACCACGGATGCCGATGGTCGCGCACGTTGTACCGTCGAGCACGTGGCGATCGATGCAATGACCCCCGAACTTGTCGTGGCCATCAACATGAAGGACCTGGTCAGCGCGGACCTCGATGCTGCGCTCGTGCGCGGTCTCACCGCCGGCATCCAGGCACCGGAGATCCACATCCCCATCGACAGGGTGCTTCCGCGATTGTATCTGCGCGCAAGCGAACGCAATTTCGAAGGTGATGTCGGCAGTGCGGGCTGCGCCGCGGTCCTGAAGCAGGAACTGACCACGCGGGGATTCCGGTTCGTCGATGGCCCGTCCGCGGCCGATCTGATCATCGATCTGCAAGGCAAAACCCGGGAGGGTGGTGAAGCCAGCGGTTTCTTCACGGCATTCCTCGACCTCACCGTTACCTGCACGGACAGGTCATCGGGGGATGTGGTCTATCAGGGGGGACGCCAGGGATTGAAAGGCGTGCAATTGAACTATGAGAAGGCCGGAAAGGAGGCCTATCGCAAGGGTGCCCAGGAGCTGCAGCGCGGGATCGTACCGGCGCTCGTGGGCGCGTTGCTGTAATGAACCGGTGCGATGGCGTAGTTTGGCACGGCTTTCGCCAACGGCATTGAGAATTGGCCACGATCTTGAACACCAACGCCACCGCCGGGCTTCGGCGCAACACCATGAGAACCTCCACCCATTTCCGCACCCTGATGGTGCTGATGACGGCGCTGACGATCATCGCCGGATCGACCGCTTGCAAGAGCAAGAAGAAAGCCGCTGAGGCCAGTGCGCCTCCTCCCGGGGAAGTGGAGGTGAAGGTGCTCTGTTCCGGTCCCGATTATTTCACGAACAAGGATTTCTTCCGCGCGAACGCCGTTGGTGAGAGCATGGACCAGCAGACCGCCAAGAGCAAATCACTGAACGCTGCGCGTGGTCAGCTCGCCGCCGATATCAGCACGGTGGTGAAGCGGGTGATCGACAACTATGTGAACAGCCGCGAAATGAACAATCAGGAGCAGATCGAAGAGCGCTTCGAGGGCCTGACCAGGGAGGTGACCGATCAACGCCTGAGCGGCACGCGCACGATCTGTGAGAAGCTCACCAGGACCCCGGAAGGCACGTACAAATCGTACCTCGCCATCGAGTTGAGCGCTCAGGACCTGCTAAGCGCCTACAACGAACGGCTGAGCAAGGACGACCAGCTTCGGATCGACTACGACTACGAGCGCTTCAAGGAGACCTTCAACAAGGAGATGGAGAACATGAAGGGGAATTGACCGGAGGTAGTGCGGCCATTTCGAAGCCCCCGATGCGCTCCTGAGCCGGGGGCTTCGGCTTTTCGGTCCAACTTTGCCGCATGGACCGATCGACGATGCGTTGGGGAGCGGCGGTGCTGTTGGTGGCCGTGGCACTGGGGGCCTTCGGCGCACATGGGCTGCGCGCCCATCTGGACGCGGATGCGCTGGAGGTCTGGCACACCGGGGTGACCTACCAGTTCTACCACGGTCTGGGACTTTTGTTCCTGGCCGGGTCCGCCGCACGCCTGCGTCCATCCACCGTCCGCTGGGCCAGGCGGATGTTCCTGTTCGGCATACTGTGTTTCAGCGGGTCGATCTACCTCTTGAGCACGCGCGATTGGCTGGGCACACAGGTCCTGGCCCACTACATCGGGCCGGTGACCCCCCTGGGTGGGCTGCTGTTCATGTCCGGTTGGGCGATGCTCCTGTTCGCCCCGTCCTATTCCAATGACCACCGTTAGTTCCGCTGTCCGGCCGAAGGGTCTAATTTTGCGGCCTACTCCAAATCCATGGACATGAACGAATTCGGCAGAAGACCGAAGAACGCCGATCTCGCGGAGATCGGGCTGGGGCGTGTTGGCGACGCGTACTGGAACCTGGAACCCGCCGAGCTGATCGAGCATACCATCGTTTCCGGGCAGGGCATGTTCGCCGACAGTGGTGCGCTGGCGGTGGACACCGGCGAGTTCACCGGTCGGAGCCCTAAGGACAAGTTCTGCGTGAAGGATGGCAAGACCCAGGATACCGTGTGGTGGGGGGATATCAATATCGCCTTCGATGAGAAGAAGTTCGATGCGCTCTACGATAAGATGTGCGCCTATCTGATGAACCGGGACATCTATGTGAAGGATGCGATCGCCTGCGCCGATCCGGAATACCGGCTCGATCTGCGGGTCATCGCCGAATATCCTTGGAGCGCCCTCTTCGCCGGTAACATGTTCCTGCGTCCGACCGCCGAGCAGATCGAGAACTTCGATCCGGAATGGCACGTGGTCTGTGCACCCGGGTTCATGGCCGATCCGGAAAAGGACGGGACCCGGCAGCACAATTTCGCCATCCTGAACTTTGCCCGGAAGATGATCATCATCGGCGGGACGGGTTACACCGGTGAGATCAAGAAGGGCATATTCACCGTGCTGAACTATGTACTGCCGCAGGAGCGTGGCGTGCTCAGCATGCACTGCTCGGCCAACATCGGATCCGACGGGGACACCGCTGTCTTCTTTGGATTGAGCGGAACGGGTAAGACCACGCTCAGTGCCGATCCCGAGCGGCGTTTGATCGGTGACGACGAACACGGCTGGAGCGATCGTGGCGTCTTCAATTTCGAAGGCGGCTGCTACGCCAAGTGCATCGACCTCAGCGCGGAGAAGGAACCCCAGATATGGGATGCCATCAAGTTCGGAGCGCTCCTGGAGAACGTCGTTTTCGCCGAGGATACCACCTCGGTGGATTTCACCGACGGGTCCAAGACCGAGAACACCCGCGTGAGCTATCCGATCCATCACATCGACAACATCGCCCGGCCCAGCATGGGCGGCCACCCGAAGAACATCTTCTTCCTCACGTGCGATGCTTATGGGGTGCTTCCACCGATCAGCCGGTTGACGCCGGGACAGGCGATGTACCATTTCATCAGTGGATATACGGCCAAGGTCGCCGGAACGGAGGCCGGCATCACGGAGCCCAAGACCGTCTTCAGCGCATGTTTCGGTGCACCCTTTCTGCCCTTGCACCCGGCTCGATACGCCGAGATGCTCGGTGACAAGATGCGCGAGCATGATGTGCGTGTCTGGCTGGTGAACACAGGCTGGAGCGGAGGGGCCTACGGGACGGGCGAGCGGATGAAGCTGAGGTTCACCCGCGCCATGATCACCGCTGCGCTCAAGGGTGAGCTGGACAAGGCGGATTACAGGTCGCACCCGGTCTTCGGCATCAGCTATCCGACCGCCTGTCCGCAGGTGCCCGACGAGGTGCTGGATCCCCGCAGCACCTGGAAGGACAAGGACGCCTACGACAAGCAGGCGGACTCCCTGGCCAGGCAGTTCAATGAGAACTTCAACAAACTCAAGGACGGCGTAAGCGAGGAGATCCTGGCCGCCGCACCCAAACTGGCCGTGAAGGCCTGATGACGCGATAATGTTGCTGCGAACGCCCCGGGAAGCCGGGGCTTTTGCATTTTGGTACCCGCATCCCCATGGAAGGACCGGACCTTTGCCTCAATTGCGGCACTCCGCTCCGGGCCACCGACCGCTACTGCCCCGGTTGCGGCCAGGACCGCCGGGAGAAGGTGCTGCCGTTCACCGAGGTCCTGCTGGACATCCTTCGCGATAGCTTTTCCTTCGATTCCCGCTTCCTGCACAGTCTGCCATCCCTCATCCTCCGACCGGGCCGACTGACCCGGGCGTTCATGGCCGGGCAGCGCGCCCGCTACATCCCAGCGGTCCGGCTGTACATCTTCTCCTCGCTCGTGGCCTTCGCGCTCACCTCGTTGGGCGGCACGCCCCGCCATGAAGAAAGGGCGGGGCGGACGATCAGGGAGCAGGCCGTATCCGCACCGGTCCGCTCCACCGAGGAGGACGGGATCGACCTGCAGTTATCGGACCCGCGCTCCGCGAAGGACCAGGAACGGATCGTCCGGGCGATCGATTCGCTCGGTGTCCAGGCCTGGTCCGCGCGCTATCTTGAACAAGGACCCCTGTATTTGCGGTTCCTGAACAAGATCCTGCTCATCGATCATCAGGATCGCAGCGCGGAGGTCGTTGATCGGGCCTGGCGTGACCTGCCTCTTGTCTTCCTGTTCGCGATCCCCCTGCTGGCCCTGTTGATCAAGGGGGCATATCCACGGACCTTCTACGTTGTGCACCTGGTCTTCAGCTTTCATTTCGGTGCTTTTCTCATGTCGAGCGTAGCCGTCCTGCACTTGCTGGGGCTGGTGGTGGGTTGGACGATAAAGGGCATCCTGTTCCTCATCGCCCCGGTCTATTTCCTGATCGGCCTGCGGCGCGTGTACCAACGCTCCTGGGCGCTGACGTTTCTTGGAGGCGTGCCACTGCTACTCCTTATGACCGCTGTTCTCCTCATCGTCATGGCCCTTGCATTCGTTGTGGTGGTCACCACCGTTTGATCCACCCGCTCCGGAAGGATGGCCCTACTTTTGCCGGGCTTTTGGCCATGGGAACCGTGCGCAAGCTGCAAGTGGGGTTGTTGATGGGTGCGACGCTGGTGGGCCCGGCACTCAGCGCGCAAGGTGATGTCACGGGTCAGAAGATCTATCCGGAAAGGCTCCAGGAGGACGTGGAGGCATTCCGGAGGGCATTGCATGCGGCCCATGCCGACCCTTACCGATACGTTACAAAGGCCGGTCTGGACCGCGTGTTCCGTCAGGTGAAGGATTCCGTCGATCGGCCGATGACGGCCTTCGAACTGCTCCGTGAGCTGCGACCGGCCCTTCAGGCGGTGGCGGATGCACACACCTACGTTGAAATGCCCGATGCGTATCTCGAAGCGCTGGACCACTCTCTTCCTGTGATCCCCATCGCCGTTCGCCTCGTTCGGGGCGAGATCTACGTACAGGAAGAGCTCAAAGGGTTCCGGTCGATCCCTCCGGGTTCCCGCATTGTCAGTATCAACGGCCTATCGGGTCGCGAGGTGTTGGACCGCCTGTTCGCCTTCACCGTGGGTGACGGATCGGATAGCACATACCGGTACCGTACGGTCGAACGCAATTTTCCCGGGATGTACCGTACCTGGATCGAAGCGGCGCGCGTGTTCAAGGTGGCCTTTGTCGATCCCTCCGGCAGCATTGGGGAGAAGACCATCTTCCCGCTCTCCGGGGACCAGATCGCCAACACCATGCCGGTGCAGGAGCAGAAGGTCGGCCCATGGAGCTCCGCCTACTACCCGGAAACGCACACTACCTGGTGCACATTGAACACCTTCGACCCCCGGATCCTCGAGGAAGCGGATATCAAGCCGGAGCGGTTCATCGACGATGTGCGCAAGGACCTCCGGAAGAACGGCTCACGTGTCCTGGTGATCGATGTACGTGATGCGGGCGGTGCGGAGTTGGCCCTTGCGGAAACGGTCTTCGCGCTTATCGCCCAACATCCCTTCCGCGTGGTGCAGAACATGCAGGTACGCAGCACGGACCGCCCCGATGGATTCTCCTACGCTGAGCCGGCCGATGCGTTCTACGCCACTGTCCACGCATCCTATCTGCCCGGTGAGAACGGCGTGTACGACCTCCGACCGGACGACCCACGCCTCGAGAAGCTCGAACCCTCGGCAAAGGCCTTCGATGGGAAGGTGTATGTCGTTTGCAACGGACTGACGCGCGAGTCGGCGGCCGCCTTCGTGATGATGGCCAAGCGCTCAGGGAGGGCCCGGGTGGTCGGCGAGGAGACCGGTACGGGTTGTGTGAGCTCCTGTGGTGGTCGAGAGCTGGTGATCACTGGAGCGAACAGTGGCTTGCGCCTACACATCCCCCTGATCCGCTATGTCTATGAGGGGTCACCGGCGGGACCCGTGGACCGCGGCGAACTACCCGACCACGTTGCGCTCCAACAGCCCTGGGGCCTCGAGCGCGGTACCGACGCCGTCCGGGTCTCCCTGCTCCAGATGATCCAGGAACTGCAATGAAAGCGGCCCTTCTGGGTTGTCTTCTTGTGCTCACCGCCTGTGGTCCGTTTCCGGAAAAGGCAAGGGACACCGCACCGGACCCATCGGCAAGGGAAGAGGTCAGCCATACGCTGGCCAGGCAATTCCATCTTGACGAACGTGCGGATGGATCATGGATCACCGTGTTCGGCCCGGACGGAGCTACGGACACGCTTTGCCACTACCGGCTCGTTCGGGTTCCCGGATCCAACGAGGAGGTCGGCGTACCCGTGCAAAGGATCGCCCTGCTTACAACGACCGCCGCACCCTTTCTGGAGGCATTGGGCGTCGCTGATCGCATCATTGCCAGTGTCTACCCCGATCGATTGCGAGGAGAGGTCCTGCACCGGCACGTTCGGTCCGGCGCCGTGGCTGCGCTGTCCCCAGCGCCCGGTGGGGCCAGGGAGCAACTGATCGACCTGCGCCCCGATATCATCTTCGATGCCCCGTACGGGCATGCCATACCAGGGCCCAGGAACGGAGCGGTGACGATGCCCGTGACCGAGTATCTCGAACAGGATCCACTGGGACGTGCGGACTGGCTGCGATTCTTCGCAGCGCTGACCGGGACCGAGGACAAGGGCGAACAGCTCATGGCCGGGATACGTGAGCGTTATGAGCGGACCTGCCGGTCGCGTGCGACGGATAGCCTCCGCCCGACCGTTTTCTTCGGTAGTTGCTGGCAGGGGCGCTGGAGCGCACCCGCCGGTGATAGCTACATGGCCAGGCTCATCGCCGACGCGGGGGGGAGCTACCTGCACGCGGACGAGGGGCACGGCGGCAACCTCGACCTTTCGGTGGAACAGGTGCTCGCGGACGCGGCCCGAGCGGACCTGTGGGGTATGATCGTGGACGTACCGGGCTTGGAACGCATCGCACAGTTGCCCGGGATCGATGAACGCCTCGTCGGTTCCAACGCGCTGCGGCCCGGTCGCGTTTTTGTGGCCAATACCGCCACGGCCGATCTTTTCGGCCTGGCGCAATTGGAACCGGACCTGTTGCTCGCGGACCTGGTGGCGCTCTTCGACCCAGCAGGCCATGCGGACCACCACGGGACCTACTTCCGGATGCTCTCTCAGTAGGGGATCCCCAACCGGCGGTAGATGAATCCCATCAACCAGGCCGGGCCGATCAGCAGGAACTGCAGGTCCTTGAGGAAGCTCGGCTTTTTTCCTTCGATGCGGTGCCCGATGAACTGGCCCACCCAGGCAACGGTGAACAGCACGAGGCAGATCGCCCAGAGCGGCCAGGCGGAACGTGCGTCGATCCAGAGCGCGATGGCGATGCAGACGATGCTCCAGGCCGCCATGCCGATGAACATGGTGAAGGAACGGCGCAGGTAGAACAGCAGCCCGGCCGCCACCACGAGCTTGGCCCAGGGCATGCGGCCCAGGACAGGGGCCACATGCGGCGGGATGGACCCCAGGAGTCCAATGACACAGAAGAAGATGGTGGGCACACAGATCCAGTGCACGGCCTTGTTCACCGGGTTCCGATGGCTTTCGCCGTAGGCATCGAACCAATGCTGGATCTTCGACATGCTAACGATGAAGGTAACGCTCACGCACCACCCGCATGTGGTGCATGGCATGCCCGGCGATCACCCAGCCGAGCGCGCGCACGCTGATCCGCTCACCGTTGGCGGTGCCCATGCGCCGCAACATGTCGTCATCGAAACTGCGGAACAGTTCGATCGTGGACGCTCGGACGGCATCATGTTCACGCAACAACTGATGCAGGCCGCGACGTTCCACTTTCGCTTCCGGCACGTAGGTGTTCTCGTCGAACCCTTCCAAGGCGGTGTCATCGTTCCGTGAGAACCGCAATGCGCGATAGCAGAAGATCCGTTCCGCATCGATCAGGTGCTGGAAGATCTCCTTGATGCTCCATTTGTCGGGCGCATAGCGCATGTCGGCCGCTCCGGGTGCGATATGGTACACCGTGCTCCATACATCATCGGAAGCCTTGTGCAACGCCCGAACGAGGTCTCCGCCATCGGCGTCACGTACGTATTCGCGGTAGTAGGCAGGGACTTCGACATCCCCGGGCCTGCCGATGGAAGGGTGGGGCCCAGGTGGGGTGGTCATGGCCTCAAGGTAACGATGCGGCAGACAGCAAGCGTGCGTCCGTCACACAGTTGCAACAGGTAGGTCCCCTGCGCCGGTTCCATGCCGATCTCCATCGAATTGTCGCCGGCGGACCATCGCAATTCCCTTTGCAGGATGGTCCTCCCCAGTGGATCCATCATGCGGAGCAGGCCGGTGCCCGGAGCTTGCGCACGCACGTGGACCATGCGCCCGTCCCACCAAAGGCCGGCCGCCGGGGTCCCGGCGGTGGCCGCCACCCCCGTGACGTTGCCTGAATAGTCGAGGTCATAGACAAGTGGGAGGTGGTCGCTCATGTAGTAGAGCGCTCGGAGGATCGCGGCAGGCGTCTGCACCGTGCTGCAGCTTGTAATGCTTTGATTGAAGCATGTGCCGCTATTGCCCAGAGGCTTGTAGCTCCCCTGGACCATATGGATCCGGTTGTTCGCGGCCAGCAGGGCATCGCTGAAAAGCCCCACATCGAAACGATCGTCCAGGCCGCCTCCCGCACCGTCGCTGTAGATCGCGTTCGTCCGTGTGGATTGCGTGTGCTGGGCGGCCATCGCGGGGTTGCTGTTCCAATTCCCCGGAAAGTTCAACGGGTCGTGAAGGATCACCCCGTTGTTCGTGGCGGTGAGGATGCCGTACGCGGGTTCGGTCGCGGCGTACATGTTCATGTCCCCCGTGACGATCACGTTGCTGTTGACGGGCAGGGTGGCCAGATGGTCCATCAGCACCTGGGCCATGTCCGCGCGTTCGTTCTCATTGCTGGTTCCGCTGCTCGCCTTCAGGTGCACGGCATAGATCGTCAGGAAGGTGGTGTCCTGTGTCTGGGGCAGGGTCACGTCATTGACGTAGAGCGTGAATACGTTGATGTCGCGGATGGCCGTGAGCAAGGTCTCCTGTCGCTTCAGGGTGAACTTGTCGTGGTCGTAGAAAAGGCACTGGGCCAGCTTCACGTTCGACCAGGGATCGCTCTGCTGCGCGATGTATGGTGCCAGGCTGAATCGCGTTCCTCCGTTAACGTTCAGCGCGTTGTTCAGGACAAGTGCGGCACCGGCGGCCGTCTTCACCTCTTCGCAAACTAGCAGGTCCACCGGATGATAGGCCAGGATCTTGGCGAGGGTGTCCTGCTTGCCGGCCGGGTTGGGGTCCGGGAAGTTCAGGAGGTTGTAGGCCATCATGTGGAACGTGGTCTGTCCAACGCAGGAGCGGACGATAAAGGCTCCGAAGAAAGCGAGCAGGCGCAGGGTCATGGTCCGGTAAATGTAGGCGTGATGGCGTGCGGGATGCGGTTCCGCGGAACGGAGGCGATGCACTAGGGGACCTGTCGGTCGGTGGAACGGACCCTGCTCTCCCGGTCCTCCGAAGTGCCTTCCACAGCGTACTCCCGCGCGCCGCCGAGTACTTCCTTCACCACCTTCCACCAGCCGTACCAATGCCGCCACCAATCCTCCTGCCTGCACCACGGATCGTACATGGAACGGACACCCACGCGAATGCCGTTCCCCGCGGCGCGCCGGTACAGTTTCCACGTACGTCGGGCATGCACACCCATGGTGGCGACATCGTACCTGTTTATGCCCAGCCTGCGCGCCATGGTAGCGATCGCTTGCGCATTGGACCAGGTGCGACCGCCATCGCCCTCCTTGGCCGGTACGATGATGATCCGCTCGCGCGGGATCCCATCGCTCTCCAGCACCGCGGCCGCCTGGTGCGCATAGGTCGGCCAGCCGCCCTCCTCCGTTCCGTCCCTGTGCAGGATGCGTACATGACGCAGTTCGGTGCCGAGCGATCCTTCCTCGCTCCACAGATCGGAAAGGAACAGCACCGGCGGGTCGTCCGGTTTCGGCTCCTCGTCCTGAACGGTCAGTCGGATCCAGGAAATGGCGGCCGACGGTCGTGCGAAGGGTCCGACCTTGGTCACATCCGGGGTCGCATGTCCGCTGAACAGCGTGTCGCCATTGGCCATCAGGGTCCAAAGTGCACTGGGCAATCCGGCGATGTGCAGGGTGATGCCTCGGGCGAACGGCGCGTGCAGCTCCGCCACCAAGGTGTCGCCGGAGCGCAAATGGCGGGCGAACGGGCGTGCCGTACCGGTCACCAGGACCTTTTGATAACCTTCGCGTTGGAAGAGCGCAGCGGTACTGTCCAGGCCATAGTGCTGCATCCACCCCTCCACCACGAGCGTTCGGCCATGGACCGGTCGATCGATGGCCAGGTACGGATGGATGGAAGCGATGAAGCCGATGAATAGAAGAGGCGGCAACGCAAGGAGCGCGATCCGTCGAACTGGTCGGTGCCCGCTCATTCGTCCTCGTGGATGGCGCGCCCGAGCTCCTGAAGCTCCGCATACGCCTTGCGATCACCGGACACCAGGCTCTGCAACATGCCGGCTTCGCATGTACGCGACGCTTCATCGATACGGCCAAGGTCGATCTGCATCAATGCGAGCTGGTAGTAACTGGGTACGTGACCGGGAACTTCACGGACAAGGCTTTCAAGGTCGCGGAAAGCCGCTTCCATCTCGCCGTGGCGTCGCAGTTCAAGTGCGATGGCGTAACGCAGGAACACATCGCCCGGTTCTTCGGCCAACAGTGCGCGGAGCTGGTCCAATCGGTCCGTGCTCATTGCGCGAACGGGTGGGTCTTCCAGGAGCGGCGCAGGGCATCCGCGGCATCCTCACTGATGATCCGGCCATCGTCCATCAGTGCGATCCGATCACCGAGGTGCAGGGCATCCTCGCGATCGTGGCTCACGATGATGGCCGCAGTGCCATGGGCACGGAGGATGCGTTGTACTTCGGCACGCACCGCCGATCGCGTGTGGGCGTCCAGATCACTGAAGGGCTCGTCCATCAGCAGAAGCCGCGGACGTCGCGCCAGTGCACGGGCGATGGCCACGCGCTGTTGCTGCCCTCCGCTCAATTGGTGTGGGTAACGGTCCTTCAGACCACTCAGGTCAACGCTCTCCAGTTCCTGTTCGACCATTGCCTCCCTTTCCGCGCGCTTCAGGTGCGCCAGGCCGAACCCTACGTTGCCCGCAACGGTGAGGTGCGGGAACAGGGCAAGGCCCTGGAAGACCATGCCAATGGGCCGTTGCTCCGGCGGAACGGATCGTCCTTCTCCGCAGAGCGCTTTCCCACCCAGATACACGGAACCGGAGGTTGGAAGTTCCAATCCGGCGATCACCCGCAGCAATGTGGTCTTGCCACATCCGCTCGGCCCTACGATCACGAGCACCCCGCCTTCATCGATCTCCAGGGAAACGTCATGCAGCACGGACCGTCGGCCGTGCGCGAATCGGAGATCTCTGACCTGGAGCAAGGGGGCCATGGCGGACCACGAAACTACGGTGCTCCTGCTGCGACCGATCGTCCCCCAATGCGCTGCTCCCCTCCTGGTAGCACGGTCAAGGCTCCCCCGGGCCGGTGTGAACGAGATGGTCCTCATCTTCCCCCGAGCGACCGTGCCCTTCGTTCGAGCATCCGCTCCAAGAGCAGCACGGGGACCAGGCCGCAGATCACGATCATCAGGGAAGGCCAGGAGGCTTCGCGCAGTTGCTCGATGCGGGCCAGTTCGTAGGCCTTGGTGCTGAGCGTGTCGAAGTTGAACGGACGCAGGATCAGGGTGAGCGGCAATTCCTTGATCACGTCGATGGCCACCAACATGGCTGCGGCGATCAGCGCGGGCCCCAGCAGTGGAAGATTCACCCGGCGGAAGGAGCGCCAGGGCGAGGCGCCGAGCATCCGGGCTGCCTCGTCGAGCGCCGTGCTCTGTTGGCGCAGGGCTCCCTGCAATGGCTGCTTGCCCACGGCCAGGAACCGGACGCTGAATGCATAGACCAGCACGCCCATGCTTCCGATCAACGCACCATCGAGCCATTGCCGCCTGTCGATGAAGCCGGCGAGCGACATCACCCCGATGGCGATCACCGCGCCGGGGATCACATAACCCAGGTCGGCGAGGCGGATGGCGGGGTCGCTGCGGCGGCCGTAGCGCTCCCGGAAGGTGAAAAGCACCGCGATCACGAGGGTGACCAGGCCCGCGACGGCCGCCACCGCGGAGGTGTTCCAAAGGGCGTGGGGCAGTTGACCGTGCATGGTGCCGTCCCAGGTCACACGAACGTCGTCCAAGATGCTGCCGATCGGCAGCATGGCGGCCATGCCGAACACCAACAGGCACCAACCGGTGGCCGCTGCCGCCCGCCAGCCCTGGAGCCGCACACGGGCCACGGGCACTTGGTCGGTCTCCTGGCGCGCGCCACGCCGTGCCCGCCGTTCGATCCACAACAGCAGGGCGACCAGCAGGACCAACACGATGCCGAGGCGCAGCGCACTGCCCAGATCGTAGAGACCTGCCCAGCTGCGGAAGATGCCGGTGGTGAGGGTGCGCACGCCGTAGTACTTCACCGCTCCGTAGTCATTGAGCGTTTCCATGGCCACCAGCAACGCGCCCCCGGCGATGGCCGGCCGCGCGAGGGGCAGTGCGATGCGGCGGAAGCGCGGGACCGCTGACGCACCGAGCATGCGCGCGGCATCCAGCTGGCCGCTCATGCCGGAGGCGAAGGCCGCGCGTGCGGGTAGGTATATGTAGGGGAAGAGGACGAGCGCCAGGACGAACCATAGTCCCTGCATGTCCACGATGTCCGGCCGGAACCCCGCGTGGTCCGCCAGCCAGTTGCTGACCGGCCCGGTGGGGCCCAGCAGTGCGGCATAGGTGAAGGCACTGATGTAGGTGGGCAACGCCAGCGGCATCACCAGGGCCCAGCGCATCATGCGGCGCAGCGGGAAGTCGCAAGTGGCCACCAACCAGGCGCTGGGCACGGCGAGGACAAGTGCGATCGCCAGCACACCGCCCAACAGCTCGAGCGTTCCGGCCAGATGGTCGGGCAGGATGACACGGCGCACGTGGACCCACTCGGGCGCTTGCGCGTGGAGCGGCGCGGTGAGCACCACGAGCAAGGGTGCGGCCAGTGCCAGTGCCAGCAGTGAGATCAGCGTGAACAGCCTTCGTGGCCGTCGCGGGGGATCGAGGGTGGAGGACCGGTGCACGGCTTGATCAATGCCAACCGGCCGCGTCGAATAACTTGACCGCCTCCGCATTGTAGGTGGCCAGTGCCTGCAGGTCGAGGGTATCGGGCGTCAACGTGCCGAAGGCCGCCAACTCTCTTGCGATGGGCACGCCTGCCTTGACGGGGTATTCCTCATTGCCCTCCGCGAAGAGCGCCTGGGCCTCATCGCTGACGAGGTATTCCAGCAGGGCCACGGCTTCAGGCATGTGTTCGGCGTGACGCGCCACGCCGGCACCACTGATGTTCACGTGTGTGCCGTGCCCATCCAGATCGGGGAAGACCACACCGATGGCGGCGCGGGCCGGGTCGCGGGCCGGGTCGGTGTTCTTCATCAGCTTGCCGATGTAGTATGAGTTGACGATCGCCACGGAACCGATCCCCTCGCCGATGGCCAGCAATTGGTCGGTGTCACTGCCTTTGGGTTCGCGGGCCAGGTTCGCCACGATGCCCTTTGCCCAGGCAAGCGCGCTATCGCGACCCTCGTGCGCGATCATCGCGGCGAGCAGGCTTTGGTTGTAGACGTGTTCGGAGGTGCGCACGAGCACCTGGCCTTTCCATTCAGGCTTCGTCAGGTCCGCATAGGTGCGCAGGTGCGAGGGATCGACGGTCCGTTTGTCATAGGCGAAGACGCGGGCGCGCATGGTGAGCCCGAACCAGTTGCCGTCCGCATCGCGCAGATGCGAAGGGATGACCGCCTCCAACAGACTGTCATGGATGGGGCGCAGCAGGTCGCGCCTCTTGGCAAGCCCCAATCGGCCTGCATCGCTGGTGATCAACAGGTCGCACGGACTGTTGGCGCCCTCCTGCTGCAGGCGTGTCAGGATCTCGTCGTCGTCCGCCATCACCAGGTTCACGTGGATCCCCGTTCTCTTCGTGAAGCCGTCGAAGATCTGTTGGTCCGACTCGTAGTGACGGTGGCTGTAAACATTGACCACACGTTCCCGCAATGGCTTCCCGCTGTGGAATTCCGGTGCATTACAGGCGACGAGCACCATCAGGGGCGCCAGGATGGACGGAGCGTTGCGCATCAGCTCAATACGAAAGCGGCAAAGCTACCCGGGTCCTTCGGACCGCACCATACCACGATCGGGGTATGCGCTCAGTGAGATCGGTCCCTTTCGTGCCCTTCGACCAGGGCGACCGCGCGATCGATACCGCCGGGTTTCATCCAATGCCAGTGCGGGTCGCGGCGCAGCCAGGTCGATTGGCGCTTCGCATAGTTGCGCGTGTGCTGCTTGATCAGGGCGATGGCGGCGGCGCGATCGATGGTGCCATCGAAGTGGGCGAAGAGCTCCTTGTAGCCAACGGTGTTCAAGGCGTTGCGATCGCGATGGGATAGGGCGTGTCGCGCCTCCTCCTCCAGGCCGGACGCGATCATGGCCTCCACCCGGGCATCGATGCGGGCGTACAGTTCGCTGCGGGGCAGGTCCAATGTGATGAACACGGGATCCAGGTCCGCTCGCGGGCGTCGGCCGGTGCGTTGCGTACTGAGCGGCTTGCCTGTCGTGCGACAAACCTCGATCGCGCGGATCAGGCGGTGCGGGTTGTTCCGGTCGATCGTGCGGAACGTCCCGGGATCGAGATGGGCCAGTTCCTGCTGGAGCGGTCGCAGGCCCTCCTTCTTCCATAGCGCGTGCAACTCGGCACGCAGCTTGGGCTGGGCTGGCGGCAGGGGATCCAATTCGAACAGGAGGGCATCGATGTACAATCCGCTTCCGCCCACGACGATCGCGCGGCCATGCCGATCGAGCAGATCATGCAGCACCGGGATCGCCTCACGGGCGTATGTCGCCGCGGACATGTCCTGGTCCAGGTCAAGATGTCCGATGAAATGGTGGGGGACCCCCCGGCGCTCCTCGTCCGTTGGCTGGCCGGTGCCGATGGGCAGGTCACGGTAGAACTGCCGCGCGTCCGCGCCGATCACCTCAATGCCGAAGAACTCGGCCAGTCCCACCGCGAGGGCGGATTTGCCCGATGCCGTGGGGCCACCGATGACGATGACGGTGCGGGGCATTTCGCGAGCGGCGCTCAGCAGCGGTCGGTGATCCGTGGACAGGTCACCACCAACCTACGACTTCCAGCGACCATTAATGGTACTCTTCTCCCAGATCATCAATGCTCCCGTGATCATCGTCGGGATGACCCGACTCCTCATCGAGGCCCTCATCCGGATCGTAGACCTCCTCGGTGCCGTGCGCATAGGGATCCTCCGCCTCGAGGATCCCCTCCGACAGATCGAGCTCCTTGCTGTGCTCGCCCGGCGCTTCGCCCATGGCCAGCACCACGCGGGGATAGGTGGCCTTCTCCTCCGGATCGAAAGCGCCGATCAGCTCCACCATGAACAGCCACATGTACAGGAAGTCATACACATAGATGAAACGCTGTTTGGTGCTTCGGATGTGATCGCTGATGAACACGTCCTCCATCAATGCGGGCGGCGTTTCGGGCTCCTCCCCGAAGCCGAGGTCGGCCAGCGGGATCTCCGGACCCTTGCCCCATTCCTCATCGCTCACATAAAAGCTCGCCATCTCTTCGCCTGTGAAGCCGAAAGCCTGCTTGATCGCGTGGTGCAGGTCGAGGAAGTTCTGTTCCGAACCCACCTCGATGTCGCGGAAGGCTTCGTTGGGATGGTCCACCAGGACCCGGAAGCGGTAGATGCGCATGACGGAGGTGGCAAAGGTACTTCCCGCAGCATGCCGAGCTTCGGGACCGGATGACGGATGGGATCGATCCCGCCCGTAGCACTTTGCCTCCAGCCCGGCTTCGATCGGCCTTCGTCGCCTTCTCAGGAGCAGGATGCTGCTTCTCAATCGCCCTCAGGCGGCGCTTCGAACCCCGGCTTCAATTCCAATCCCAACCTCGCACCTTCCTCCTTCATCAGCTCCCAGGCCTGCGCGCGGTCGTTCCGGATACGGCCGTCCAGGACCGCGTCCTTGATCGTCGTCTTGATGTCGCCGATCGGACGGCTGGGCGGGATGCCGAAGGCGGCCATGATGTCCTCCCCGGTGACCGGTGGCTGGAAATTGCGGATGCGGTCCTTTTCCTCGACCTCCGCCAGCTTCCGCATCACCAGTTCGTAGTTGCTGAGGTAGCGCTTCTTCTTCTTCTCGTTCTTGCTGGTGATGTCGGCCTTGCAGAGGACCATCAACGCCTCGAGGTCATCGCCGGCGTCGAACAGCAGGCGGCGGATCGCGCTGTCGGAGACCTCCTCCTTGGTGAGCGCGATGGGCCGCAGGTGGAGGGCCACGAGGTTCTGCACCTTGCGCATCTTGTTGTCCAGCGGCAGTTTCAGACGGCGGAAGATGCCCGGCACCATGCGCGCGCCCTTGTCCTCATGCCCATGGAAGGTCCATCCGTGGCCGGCCTCGAACCGTTTCGTGCGCGGCTTGGCGATGTCATGCAGGACCGCAGCCCAACGCAGCCAGAGGTCGTCGCTCTGCCCGGCTACGTTGTCGAGCACCTGGATGGTGTGATAGAAGTTGTCCTTGTGGCCGATGCCGTCCTTCTCCTCCGCACCGAGCAGCTCGATCATTTCGGGCAGGAAATGCTCCAGGAGGCCGCTCTCCAGCAGCAGGATGAACCCGATGCTGGGCTTGGGCGCCGCGATGACCTTGTTCAACTCGGTGTGGATGCGCTCGGCACTGATGATCTCGAGCCGGGCCGCATTGCGCTTGATCGACGAGAAACAGATGGGATCGATCGTGAAGCCGAGCTGGGTGGCAAAGCGGACCGCCCGCAGCATGCGCAGGGGATCGTCGCTGAACGTGGTGTCGGGATCGAGGGGCGTGCGGATGATGCCCTGGCCCAGGTCGAGCAGCCCGCCGAAGGGGTCCACCAGGGCACCCACGCTGCCGGGCTCCAGGCTGATCGCCAATGCGTTGATCGTGAAGTCGCGCCGCTCCTGGTCGTCGCGAATGGTGCCGGGTTCCACCTGCGGTTTCCGGCTGTCGCGGCGGTAGCTCTCCCGACGGGCCCCCACGAACTCGATGTCCATGTCCTGCCAGCGGAACATCGCCGTGCCGAAGTTCTTGAACACGTGCACCTGCCCTGCATTGAGCCGCCTGGCCACCGCTTGTGCGAAGGCGATGCCGTCGCCCTCCACCACGAAGTCGATGTCCTTGCAGGGGCGGTCGATCAGTCGGTCACGGACGTAACCACCGATGGCAAAGGCCGGGATGCCGTGGACACGGGCCTCTTCGGCCACGGCGCGGAACAGCGGCTCGTCCGCGGCTCCCGCCAAGCGGTCAGGGTCGACGCGGTAGGGATGTGCGCGCTGTTCGGACAAGGGTCTGCGAAAAGGGACGCGAATTTAGCCCGACCGCCGTGACCCGGGTCCGGGACGGGGGCATCGCATCGAACCGTATTTTGCGCCCCCTTCGGGGTCCGGTATGCGGGCTCCGTCATCATCAAAGAGAAGCACAGCATGTTCCGCAAGACCCTCCTTTTGGCCGCTTGTAGCTGCACCCTGTCGCTCGCGGCGCAACCGGACCTTATCGGCAAGGTGGCCCAGAACAAGAGCGACAGCGCTGAGAAGGCGTTCCAGTTCATCACGGTGGTCCAGGCTGACGCCACGCCGGTGGAGGACCAGGCCAGCTCGGGCACCTGTTGGAGCTACAGCAGCGGTTCCTTCCTGGAGTCGGAGATGATAAAGGCAGGAGGCCCCTCCATCCATCTCTCCAAGATGTACACCGCCCGCAAGTCCTACGAGGACAAGGCCGAGAACTTCGTGCGCATGCACGGCGCGGTGAGCTGGGGCGACGGTGGCGAACCCCACGACGTGGCCGACATGTACGCCAAGTACGGCACCATGCCCGAGGACGTCTATATGGGCCTGAACTACGGCACGGAGAAGAACCAGTTCGGGGAGATGCAGGCGATGATCAAGGGCATGCTCGACGCGGTGATCAGCGCCCCGAACCATGGCAAGCTCACGCCGGTCTGGAGCACGGCCGTCAGCCGCGTGCTCGACACCTACCTGGGCGAGGTGCCCGCCACGTTCCAGTACAACGGCAAGACCTATGACCCCAAGTCCTTCGCCAAGGAAGTGGTGCGTGTGGACCCCGATGACCTCATCGAGTTCGTGTCCGAGACCGATCAACCCTACTACCAGAAGACCATGATGATGGTGCCGGACAACTGGGCCTTCCAACTGGCCTGGAACGTGCCGATGGCCGACATCACGACCATCATCGACAACGCTCTGCAGAACGGTCACACCGTGGCCTGGGGAGGGGATGTCAGCGAGAAGACCTTCAGCTGGAAGAACGGCATCGCCTACGTGGCCGAGAAGGACTACAGCGACATGAGCAAGGAGGAGAAGGCCGATCTGTTCAACGGGCCGAAGCCCGAGCCGACGATCACGCCGGAGATGCGGCAGGAGGCGTTCGACAACTACACCACCACGGACGACCACGGCATGCACATCACCGGCATCGCCAAGGACCAGAACGGCAAGGAGTGGTACATCGTCAAGAACAGCTGGGGCACCGACAACGAACGCGACGGCTACATCTACATGTCGAAGGCCTTCGTGCAGTACAAGACCACCGGCTTCATGGTGAACAAGAAGGCGCTCCCGGCAGGGATCAAGAAGAAACTGGGCGTGTGACCCTTGATCCGATCACTTGATCGGCAGGGATCCCCCACGCGCACTTGAAATGCCCCTTGGGGCAGGCACTGAAGCCGTGCAACCCGCACGGGCGGCAGTCCAATCTTTCCGAGGTCTCGACGATGCGGCCTTGCTTGCTCAGGGGTCCGAAACCGAACGCGGGCACGGTGCTGCAGAACACCGCCGTCACGGGCGCGTGCATCGCACTGGCGATGTGCAGCGGCGCACTGTCGTTCACGTAGTTCATCGCCGCCTTCTCCATCAACGCGGCGGTCCCAAGAAGGGAGAGCTTTCCCGCAAGCACTGCGCCGCGACCGGCTTCCCGGGCGATCCGTTCGCAAAGGATGGCGTCGCTTTTTGCGCCGATCAGGAATACCCCTTTGTCGGGTGGCAGCAGCCTGATCAGCTCGATCCACTTATCCGCCGGCCATTGCTTGGTGTACCAGACCGAGGCCGGGGCGATGGTCATGTGTCCCTGTGGCCATGCGCTCATGTGGACATGGGCTTCCTCGCATGCCTTTGTGGTCGGGTGAAGGTGGGGGAGGGGACGGGATCCGTCGGTCAGGTGCTGGATCAGCGCGTTCAGGCGGTCCACCTCGTGGCGACCATCGCCGATCACGTGCTTCACCCTTCGCGTGAACAGGAAGCCGAGCGGGTTCTTGTCGTAACCGATCTTCTCACCGCCCCTGGCCAACACGGTCATCAGCCCTGTGCTGAAGAAGCGCTGGGCATTGATGATGTGGTCATAGCGGGTCTTGCGCAATGTGCCGATCAGGCGGAGGAGCCCGCGGGTCTTGCCCTGCCGCTTGTCCCAGATGAACAGCTTCTCCAGGAAGGGGTGGCCGTCGAACAGGCCCTCGTTGCCCTTGCGCACGACGAGGTCGATCCGCGCATCCGGGAAATGAACGTGCAGCTTCTCCAGGATGCTCGTCACCAGTACGGCGTCGCCGAGGAAGGCGGTCTGGATGACGAGGAACTTCTTCATGGTTCTCGTGCAGGTCGACCCGGTGGGGTCGACGCCACAGGTGCTTCGGGTTTCAGACGGCGACGTTGTGTTCCCTTAGGGCGTCGTTCAGGCTGGTCTTGCGGTCGGTGCTCTGCTTGCGCTGACCGATGATCAAGGCACAAGGCACACCGTATTCCCCCGCCGCGAAGGCCTTGGTGGTGGTGCCGGGGATCACCACGGATCGCGGAGGCACGTGGCCTTTCATCTCCTTGGGCTCCGGGCCGGTGACGTCGATGATGCGTGTGCTGGCGGTGAGCACCACGTTGGCACCCAGCACGGCTTCCGTACCGATCCGAACACCCTCCACCACGATGCTGCGCGAGCCCACGAAGGCGCCGTCCTCGATGATCACGGGCGCTGCCTGAACGGGTTCCAGCACGCCACCGATGCCCACACCGCCGCTCAAATGCACATGCTTGCCGATCTGCGCACAGCTGCCCACGGTCGCCCAGGTGTCCACCATCGTGCCTTCGTCCACGTAAGCGCCGATGTTCACATAGCTCGGCATCATGATCACGCCCCTTGCGAGATGGGCACCGTACCGTGCCACCGCGTGCGGTACGACACGCACGCCCAGTTCGGCATAGCCGGTCTTGAGCCGCATCTTGTCATGGAACTCCAGCGGACCGGCATGCAGTGTTTCCATGCCCCGGATCGGGAAGTAGAGGATCACGGCCTTCTTCACCCAGTCGTTCACCCGCCAGCCGCCGTTGTCCTCCGGGTCCGCCACGCGAACCTCTCCCTTGTCCAGGAGGTCGATGGTGTGCTCGATCGCGCGGACGATCGCGGGGTCCTTCAGCAGGGAGCGGTCGTTCCAGGCCTTCTCGATCTCCTGTTGCATCCGGCGAAAGTACGCGGCACCGTCGGGTAACTTCGCCCCGCATGGCCCGCGTGATCGGCATTGACCATGGAAGCAAACGGACGGGACTGGCCGTTACCGATCCCCTGCGGATCATCGCCAGTGCGTTGGATACGGTGTCCACGCCGGAGGTCCTGAACTATTTGAAGGATTACCTCGCCCGGGAGACGGTGGATGGGTTCGTCGTGGGCATGCCGATGGGGTTGAACGGACGTCCGACGGATGCCACGGCCGGGGTCCAGCGCTTCATCGATACCCTGCGAGGTGCGTTCCCGGAGCACTGGATCGAGACCGTCGATGAGCGGTTCACCAGCCGTATGGCGGAACAGACCATCCTTGCCAGCGGAAAGGGGCGGATGGCGCGTCGCGACAAGGGACAGCTCGATCGGATCAGCGCGACGATCATCCTGCAAGGCTGGATGGAACGGAATGCGGCGCGCTGATATGCGCCTGTGGTGGGTCAAGGAACGCGGGAACGTGCCGTGCGAACGGCCGCTGCGTTAAATTTGCGGCCCCATGGTCCTCCCCATCCGCGCATACGGCGATCCCGTCCTGAAGAAGGTCGCGCAGGATATCGAGCCTGGCCATCCGGGACTGGAACAGCTTATCGCGGACATGTACGAGACCATGTACGCCGCCAGTGGGGTCGGTCTTGCAGCACCGCAGATCGGGCAGAGCATCCGGCTTTTCGTGGTGGATGCTTCGCCGTTCGCGGAGGATGAGGAGCTGGAGGAAAAGGACCGGCAGCAACTCGCGGGTCTGAAGCGTGCCTTCATCAATCCTTACATCGTGGAGGAGGAGGGCGATGCCTGGCCATACGAGGAGGGTTGTCTGAGCATCCCGAACATCCGGGAGGAGGTGCGGCGTCAGCCCCGTATCGTGCTGCAATTCCAGGATGAGAAGTTCAACGACCAGGAAGCGGAGTTCGACGGCTTCGCCGCACGCGTGATCCAGCATGAACATGACCATCTCGATGGCAGGCTCTTTACCGACCGATTGCCGGCGCTGCGGCGCAAGCTGTTGCAAGGCAAACTGCGCGACATCAGCATGGGCCGCACGGAGGTGAAATACAAGATGCGTTTCCCATTGATCAAGACCGCCAAATGATGAAGTACGCCATACCCACCCTGGCTCTTTTGCTGTTCGTCGCTTGTGGCACCGGTCCGGAAAGCACGTCCACGGACCAGGAGAAGGATGGAGGGAAGGCCGCCGAAATGGTGGGTAGGATCCACACGATGGAGGACACCCTCTTCGCGAAGAACACCTTCGATATTCGGGGTGCTTCGGCCCTGCTGGATGTCTATAGGAGCTTCGCGAAGGAGTTCCCGACCGATACCATGGCCCCGGAATACCTCTTCCGCGGTGCGGGTGTGGCCAAGGCGCTCGGCCGGCCGAACGAGACGCTCACTCTGTACGATCGGATCATCAAGGACTATCCCGCATGGCGCCGCATACCGGATACCTATTATTTGAAGGCGTTCACGCTGGACAACGACCTCAGGCAGAAGGGCGAGGCCCAAAAGGCATATGAGGAGGTGATCTCCCGGTTCCCGGACCACCGGTTCGCAAGGGACGCACGGGCGATGATCGACAATCTGGGCCTTACGGACGAAGAGCTGATCCAGAAGTTCGAGCGCATGAACGCGGATAGTGCAAAGGCCTCGGCGACCGCCCACCAATAGCACTATCTCTTCGCGCGCAGGGGTCCGTAGGTCCGGACCTCACCCCCGGCCAGGATGCCCAATGGTCGGCCGGTGAACGGCTGTCCGATGAAAGGCGTATTGGACGATCGACCGACGATGTCCGATCGTTCGAAGGTCCATTCCCATTCCGGGTCGAACAGGGTGAGCTCCGCCTCGGCCCCTTCCAGAAGATGGGGTACGGGCAGGCCAAGGGCCTTGCGCGGGCCATGGCAGAAGCGCTCCACGATGCGGCGCGCGGTCATGCGGCCCTTGAGCGCGGTGTTCGCCACGGCAAAGCTCGTTTCCAGGCCGATCATGCCGAAAGCGGCGCGGGCGAACTCCAACTTTTTGTGCTCCACATCCTCGGGCCGATGGTCCGAAACGATGCAATCGATCGTACCATCCTTGACACCTTCGCGCAAGGCCTCGATATGGTGATCGTCCCGCAGTGGCGGCATCACCTTGTAGAACGTATCGAATCCGCGCAGGCATCCATCGTCGAGAAGCAGGTTGTGCGCGGCCACCGAAGCCGTGATCGCCAGTCCTTTCGCTTTCGCCGATCGGACCAGGTCCACGCTTTCCGCCGTGCTGATGGTGGCCACATGCATCCGCGACCCGCTGTATTCGAGTAGCGTGATCGCCCGGGCGAGCGCGGTGGACTCCGCCATGGCCGGCAGGCCGCGCATTCCCAGGCGTGCGCTCATCGGCCCCTCGTGCATCTGTGCACCCGATGCCAGGTCGGCTTCCAGTGGGTGATACATCGCCAAGCCTTGGAAGGGTAGCAGATACTGCAGGGCGAGCAGGAGGGAGCGGGGTTTGGACGGCCCCGCCTGATCGTCGCTGAAGGCCACGGCACCGGCCTGGTGCAGGTCGAACAGCTCGGCGAGGCGGCCACCGGCCAGTCCTTTCGTGAGCGCACCAAGGGGCAATGTCCGAACCGGATGGCCGGCCGCCTTGCGCAGCAGGTACTCGACCCCGGACCGCGAGTCGATCGGCGGGTCGGTACTGGGGAGCACGCAGACCGCGGTGAACCCGCCCGCCGCGGCGGCATTGAGGCCATTGGTAAGCCCCTCCTTGTACTCCTCCCCGGGGTCCCGGAAATGGGCCCGCAGGTCCACCCAGCCTGGCGAGACCTGCATGCCGGGGTGCGAAAGCACCTGTGCCTTGGCCACCGTGATCCGCTTCCCGATGCGTTCGATCCGACCGTTGTGCACGAGAATGTCCACGACCTCCCCATGCATCGGTCCGCCGGGGTCGATCACGTGCACCTTGCGCAACAGGGTCCTGCTCATGGGCTTGTCCGGATCAGCACGACCTCCGCGGCCAGCAGCAACAAGGCGATCAGCACGAACCATTTCCACAGGTCGCTGCCCCGGTCGTTCAGGGCCGAACTTAGGGAAACCTCACCTGGTCCGGCGTCGGCCACCGAGAATGCCGTCAGGCCCAGGCCAGCGAGCCGGTCGCGAAGTTCGTCCGGTGAGTAGGCCGATAGGTCCGATTCATCGCGGGAGAGCACCAGGGCGATCATGCCTACGGTGTCCGTACCGATCATCAACGCGTATGGCCCAACAGGCAGATCGGCACCATGGACGATGATGCCCTGGCCGGATGCCTGGCGCCGAAGTTCGGGAAGAACGGTGATCCCATCCGGACCATGCAGTTCGGGCATCCGTTCATCGGACAAGGTGGGGCCATAGATCGGGATCAGGTCCTCGCGGCCGATGATGTGGTACAGGGCACCCGAGGACCGGCTCAATTCCGCCATGCGCAGCAAGGTGGTCACGAACAGCGCATGCCGGATGAAGTTGCCGCCCCTGTCGTCCAGAGGTGCCGCGCAGAAGTAGACCTGGCCGCGGCCGGATGCATGAACCGTAAGAAATGGTGATCCGTCCCGCAAACGGAGCAGCATATCACCGCCCGGTCGTGGGTCCCAACGCGCCCGTTCCCTGACCTTCGGAAGGTCCACATTGCGGGGGAGTTCGGTGAACACCTCCCGATAGAAGGGCAGGTCCAGGTCGATCCGGTCCACGCCGATCGCGACCGTATCGCGCCCCGTGATCCGTCCAGCGGCGAGACGGCCCAACAGGTCCGCATGGTCCGGTGTATCCTCCGCCAAGGGCGGGGCGTCGAAGAGCGAACCGCCTCCCTCCACGAACCCGACCAGGCCATTCATGAGACCACCGGGCACCGCCGTGATCCCGTTGAGGACCACCAGATCGGCCTGCTCCAGCATCGCCGGGTCGAGTTCCCGCGGGGTCACGGTCCGGAACGCATAACTGCTGTCACTGCGGAACACCGCTGCAATGGCCTTGTCGCTTTCCAGTTCGCCACCGATCAGCAGTACGTTCACTTGTTCCGCCACCGTGTACCCGATATCCAATCGGTCGTCGAATACCACCGGAGGATCGTTCACGGTGACGCTTCCCCAGTGGGCACCGGCGCGTTCCTGGGTATAATGGAGCACCGTGTCGGTGCTGGACATGCCGTTCACCGCGAAGGATCCCATGGCCCGCTGGCGACCATCGATCGTCAGGCGCAACGGGATGTTCTCCAGTGCGTCCTCGCCGTGGTTGGTGATGCGCACATGCAGGGACTCGGACCGTCCGGCACGGCGCACGGGCGTGTCGAACCATGCGGAGTCCACGGATAGGTCGCTCACGCGGTCCAAAGGCAGCGGCACGATCACCGTGGGCATCAGGGTGTCGTTGACCCACCGGTCGATATCGGTCCGCCGACGTTGCAGGTCGGTGAAGAGGAACCGCTTGTGGCTGCTCTTTTCAGCGCGGGACAGTGCCTCCGCCTGACGCATCAGCACCTGCGACAGGGGTGGCGCGAAGGCGCCCACTTCCACCTGCCCGATGGCGTCCAGGGCCTCCTCCCTGCCGAGCAGCAGCTGTTGACGCGCCTCCTGTCGGCCGGTGATCACCTGGAAGCGGTCCGTGGGCCGATAGGCCGAGACCACCTCACCAGCCGCGCGTCGGGCCTGGTCCAGCAACCTTCCCCCGGCGTTCTGGCCATCCATGCTGAAACTATCGTCGATGAAGAGCGATACCGCGCTCTTCGCACCGTCGATGCGTGTGCCTTCCCGGGGAATGTAGGGGCGTGCGAAGGCAAGCACCAAGGCGGCCAGTGCACCCGTCCGGGCCAGCAGTACCAGCCAATGCCGCACTTTGTGGAGGCTGCGCGTCTGCTGGGTGACCTGTTGCAGCAGGCGGATGTCGGGGAAATCGATCCGCTTGAACCGCCGGAGCTGGAAAAGGTGGATCAGGACCGGGATGGCCAGCGCGGTGAGCGCCCACAAAAAACCGGGGTACAGAAAGGCCATCCGGGGCGCAAAGATCGCACTTCCGGCCTGCCGATCCACCTTGCTTCGGGCCCAGCTGCGATCCCCCGACCGTCCGCTTGGTCATGGTGTCGAGAATATCCGTCGACGGTTTCGGGTAACTCATCGATCGTTACGCGCGTATCAACGGCCCAAACTCGATGAGATGACCAGGTGTCGTTCATTCAGCGCTTTCTTCCTTTTTGCATGGACCGCTCTCGCCAGTGCCCAATTCGGAGGGGGGCATGATGTGCAGGTCGAAGGACCGCATGCCGTTCAACTGGTCGACCTGGACCAGGACGGCAACAAGGAGGTGCTCGTGGGCACACGGGACGGTGTGTTGCTTTATCCGTTCTCCGGTGCGCAGCTCACCGCACCAACGACCCTGCTTGCGGACCGCGTGATCGCGGTGGCCGTGGATATCGATGGCGATGGCGTGCTCGACCTGGTGGCCTCCGGTGAGCAGGGCAATGGCGTGGCCTGGTACCACGGGTCCTTAGGCACCGCTTTCGGATCCGCTCAAACGATCACCTCCACGTTGGATGCGCGCTCCATTCGCACAGGCGATCTCGATGGGGATGGCGACCAGGACCTCGTGTTGACCATGGCCAATGGCCAACTGCGCTGGTATCTGAACACGGATGGTGCCGGCACTTTCGGACCGATGAACAGCCTCTCCACCAATGCCACACCCTCCCTGGCGGAGGTGGTCGACATGGACCAGGATGGGGACCCTGATATCGTCTGGTCGGAAAGCACGTCCAACAGCGTCCTATGGGCCGAGAACATCGGAGGTGGATCCCTTTTCGCGGCGCCACAGACCGTGACCCAGACCGGTTGCGGCCGGGTGAGCGATATCGATGGGGACGGGGTCGGTGATCTCGTGACCAGTTCGCCCATGGACCTGCAGGTCCATTGGCAAAGGGGGCTCGGTGGCGGCTATGCACCGCCGCAGACCATCGGCCAGCCCTGGGGGGTGGTCGATGAGGTGCTCACCAGTGACCTTGACATGGACGGTGATCTGGACGTGGCCGTGATCAGCGGCCAATTGAACGAGATCGCCTGGTACGAGAACATCGATGGGCAGGGCCAATTCGGTCCCCGCCAGACGATCGCCACTTCGATCGGCTCTGCGTTCGGGTTGATGGCCGATGATCTGGATGGCGATGGCGATCCCGAACTGTTCGTCCTGTCCCTGAACCCCGACCGGGTGATCTACTTCGACAACCTCAGCATCGCTTCGAACAGTATCGTGGGGCGTGTGTTCAACGATATCGACGCCGATGGTGTATTCAACAACAACGACCACGGCCTGTACAACTTCCGGGTGGAGGCCTCTGATGTCGGAAGCACCTTCACCAACCACAGCGGGCTGTATAGCTATCATGCGGTCCCCGGTCCCTATGCGGTCTGGCTGCCCGCCGTTGCCGGATGGTCGAACACGACCCCCTCGCTGCGTTACGCCACGGTGACCACCCAGAACAATGCCGCCTTGGAACAGGATTTCGGCCTGCACGCCGATCAGGACTTCGTGGCGTTCGCACCCGAACTGGTACCAGGCAACATCCGGTGCACGGAAGTGGTCCCGTTCTGGCTGACGGTGACCAACACCGGAACGATTACCGCGGACGTTTCCGTGATGCTCCATCTCGACGCGCTCAGCGGCTACACCGGTGCACAGCCGGCCGCCGACATGGTCAACGGCAACACGATCTATTGGAATTTCGCCAACGTTCCGGCCACGCATCACCGGGCGGTGATGGTGCTTGTGCAGATGCCCGATGGCACGCACATGGGCGAGACCATGACCGACTCCTTGGTGGTGATCGCCACGGCGAACGGGACCACCGTCACGGCCTCCTGCAGCGCGGAACCGGTGGTGGCCTGCTCCGCCGACCCGAACGACAAGCGGGTGACCCCGGCGGGCGACGGTCCGGACCATGCGGTGGCCATGGGCACGCCGCTCACCTATACGATCCGTTTCCAGAACGTGGGCAATGCGCCCGCCAATACGGTGTCCATTACCGACACCCTGGACCTCGGGTTCGATCTCGCCTCTTTCCGGTCACTGGCCGCAAGCCACTCCGTCGTCACCAGCCTGGATGCCGATGGAGTTCTCCATTTCCTTTTCAGTGACATCCAACTGCCCGACAGCGCCACCGATCCACGCGGCAGCCAGGGATTCGTGCGTTACCGGATGGCCCCTGGCGCAGGCATGGCTCCCGCCACGATGGTGCGTAACACCGCGTCGATCGTCTTCGACCAGAACGCATCCGTGGTCACCAACACCACGCTGAACACTTATGAGGATGGCGTGGTGGGCGTGCCGGAATTGCAAAGCGTACCGGTGATCAGCGTGGTGCCGAACCCGATCAGTGGAAGTGCCACCGTCCGGATCGCTGACAGCATGCGGGGGCGGATCGCGTTCCGCCTGTACGATGCCGAGGGTCGTGAGGCCGCGGCGTTCGACCGGCGCTCCAACGTGGTGGTGCTCGATCGTGGCGAGCTTGGCGATGGCGTCTATCTGCTCATCGCAACGGATGAGAAGGGTCAGCGAGCCGCCACGCGTGTGCTCTTCGCCCGGTGACCCTGCGCGGTAACGCCCAACCCGAACAACGCGATATCGTAACGCACGGGGTCTTCGCCGTCGAAGGCCCTCAGTGCGGCGGTCAGTTCCTCCACGCTCCGTCGATCGTCCTGCGTGCGCCTCAGCAGCCCGAGCGCGCGTGCCACCCGCCCGGTATGCACGTCCAGGGGGACCATCAGGTCGCGTGTATGGATCCGCTTCCAGAGACCGAGGTCCACACCGCGGTCGTCCGGGCGCACCATCCACCGCAGGAACATGTTGATCCGTTTGGCGTTGCTGCCGCGTGACGGGTCCGCCACGTGCTTGCGGGTGCGGGGGGGATGCGCCGGCCGGAAGAAGCGGGACCTGAACCGCGCGATCGCTTCGTTCATGTTCCCGAGCCGGTCATTTTCCAGAAAGGCTCCCTCGATGTCACCGTGCGTCCGGTACAGGTGGCGCAGCGCCCGCACGAAATAGCGGAGGTCGGTCGCATTGAACGTGCGATGCACGAACCCGTTCAGCCGGGTCAGTTCCGCAGCATTGGCGTGCAGGATGAAGTCATGCGGTGCATCATCCATGCGGCGTGCCATTTGGAACGCGTTGCGGATGATCGTCGCGCGCCGGCCCCAGGAGATGGTGGCGGTCAGGAGACCGATCACCTCCGCGTCCGATCGATCGGGAAAGGACCGGGGTACCTGGACCGGATCATCGGCGACGAACTCCGGCCTCGCAAAGCGGTCGTACGCTTCATCCAGGAGCTCCTGCAGATCAAGGGGCGACGTGCTTCGCGACATCGCCCCAAAGGAACGGTGATCAGCGGCCGAACACCTTCACCTGCCATCCCAGACCGGCCATCGCCTGCAGCTCGTCGAGGTCCAAGGTCCCCGCCGAGGAGCCCGCATAGCGTGAGCGCAGGTAATGCGCTTCCACGAAGAAGTGCAGATACTTCCACACGTAGTAGGTGCAACTGGCGCCGAACGCGGTGTTCGGGACCACCCTTACCGGCTTGGATCCGGAAAGGTCCGATCCGGCCGGCTCGCGCAGCTGCGCGAACGACACACCCGGTTCGAAGCCCAATGCGACATCCGCCCGACCGAAGGTGAAATGATAATAAGGTCCGAAGGAGATCCTGCTGTTCTGGTCGAGGAGGGGAGAGCGCTGTTGTTCGTCGATGTACCAGGCTGCCAGGCCGCGCAGGCTGACGTGATCCTCCAGGAACAAGTGGAACCCTCCGGTCACATAGATGTTGGTGAGCGCCTGATCGAGCATCCACCCCGGAGCGATGGTGGCGGCGGCGCTCAAAAGCCCGCGGTGTGCGAAGGGCTGTTGGGTCTGTGCGAACGTCGGCAGCGCGACGACCACGAGCAGTGTGGGGATCGGGATGCGGCCTACCATGCGTCGAAGAGGATGTAGTTGAAGCTCACGTGGACCAGCAGGTGGCCCTCCAGGCTCGCGCCGTGCTCGTTGTGCAATTCCAGGTCACCGTCATCGTGCGTATCGAGGTGGAGGTCCGTACCCAGATGGATCATGTACTGGCCCACGAGGGAGAGGTCGGACCGGTCGGTCACATGGAAGTGGGAGCCGATACCGGCCTGCACCGCGGAGCTCCAACGTTCGCCATGGATGTCAGGGTCCTCGTTCGCCGTGATCGCGGCATGATCGAAGCAATGCCCGGCCAGCACGTAGGGGTCGACGCGTGGTCGGCCCTCCCGGCCGGGCAGCACGTAGTAGAGCACGCTCCAACCGATGTGCAGGTCCTCGCGATGTGCCAGATCGCCCATGTTCCCCGTGAGGTAGTCCATGAACCAATCGGTGTTCACACGGTCGCTCAATCCGACCCGGAGCTGTCCGCCGATCCCCGATCCACTGTTCGCCCACGCGCCTTCATTGAACGCGCTCATCGTCGTGCGGATACCCAGCGAGATCAGGCCTCCGCGGTGCCCGTTGATGCGAAGCGGTTGTGCCAGGAGCAGCCCGGGTGCGAGGCCCGAGAGGAGCAGGAGGGTGCGAAGCATGGGACCGGTGTTGTCGGGATCGGAGGGCTCTCCTCCAATACGCGACCGTCGCCGGGGATATTGCGAAGATCGGTCTACCGGCCGAAGACCGGCAGCGCGGTCAGGTCCTGGATCGTGTAGCCGGACGTGTCGAACACGGTCTCGTCAACACTGCTGGTGCGCAGATCATGCGTGGTGAGGGTCATCCGCTCGTTGCTGTCGGCCTTCCACCAGGTCATTTCCATCACCAGACCCTGTCCGTAGGGCATGCGCTGCCATTGCTGGGCGCGCTGTCCGCTCACCATCCGCCCGAAGGCCTTTTTCAGGTCGAACGCGATGTCCTCGGCCACCCACGCTTCGGAATGCCCGTCGCTCGAACGCGCCAGGTATTTACGGCAGGTGTGCCCTTCGATCGTTCGCGTCTCGTCCGTCCGTTCCACCTGCACGTCCTCGGCCCCGTCGTTCGCGCCCTTGTCCACGTTCACCCGCAGCATCTTCATCTTCATGCCGGTGCGTTCCCCTTTCGCATTCTCCGTGAGCATGTACATCCGTTTCTCCTTCAGATCGAACACGGTGGTGACCTTGTCGCGGATGTCCGGGCTTGTTGGGCGGAAGGCCATCCTGTCGTCGGTGAAGGCGTAAAAGATGTCCATCGGGCTGTTCTTCTGCTCCTGATCGCCCGCGTAGTTGTGCACCTCGAAGCGGAAGCTCCCGGTGAAACCGAGCGGCGCATAAGGGGTGTCATCCTCGGCAAAAGTGACCTGGACCCCTCCGGCCTGCTGCAGGAGTTCCTGGAGGTCCTGGGCGTGTATCGTGGCGATCGGTGCGAACAGGAGCGCGAGGCAGGGAAGACGCATATCCCAAAGGTAGGGACCCCTGCTGGCCTATATCCGGCCGTCGGCGATGGTCAGCATGCGGTCCGCCATGTGGGCCAGCTCCGCGTTGTGTGTCACGATCACGAACGTCTGGCCGAGCTCCTGCCGCAGTTCGAAGAAGAGGGCGTGAAGCTCCTTCGCATGGCGACTGTCCAGGTTGCCGCTGGGTTCATCGGCCAGCACCACGTCCGGTGCATTGAACAGCGCCCGGGCCACGGCCACGCGCTGCTGTTCGCCCCCGCTCAACTGCGACGGCTTGTGCTCGCTCCGCGCGGCGATGTTCAGGCGGTGCAGGAGTTCGCGACCCCGCTCGGCGCAATCCGTCCGGCTCCGCCCTGCGATCAGCCCCGGCATCATCACGTTCTCCAGCGCGGTGAACTCCGGCAGCAGATGATGGAACTGGAACACGAAGCCGATGTGCCTGTTCCGGAACGTGCTCAAGGCCTTGCTGCCCAGACTGGTCGCGTCCCTGTCGTTGATCAGCACCGTGCCGGCATCCGGCCGTTCGAGCGTTCCAAGGATCTGCAACAGGGTGGTCTTTCCCGCGCCGCTCGCTCCCACGATGCTCACCACCTCGCCCCTGGCCACGGAAAGGTCCACGCCCTTCAGCACCTCCAGGTCGCCGTACTTCTTGTGGATCCCCCGGGCCTCGATCATGGGGCAAAGAAAGAGGAAGCGGAGGTACGATGTTGGGTGGAGCGTAGAGTGTGGAGTGGAGAGTGATACGGATCGAGCGGTGATCACAGGACCGTGGTGGGCATGGGGCAGCCAACTATTTTGCGGGAAAGCACAAGAGGATGAAGAAAAAGGGGTTCGAGGGGTCCTTGGCCTGGCAGAAGGCGATGGACCTGATGGAGGCGGTCGATGTTGCGTTGGAGGGCCATCGGAATTTCGGTTTCCGGGACCAGCTCTATCGGGCCGCTCTTTCCATCTGCAACAACCTGGCGGAGGGCTACGAAATGCCCACGAAACCGCACCAATTGCGCTACCTGTGGATCTCGAAAGGGTCGTGCAACGAGGTGCGGTCGATGCTCCTGCTCGCGCGCCGGCGGAATTACTTCAACGACGACCTTCTGGAACGCATGAGCATCCTGCAGGACGAGGTCTCCCGTCTGATCAAGACCTATATCAACAGGACCGGAGGGAGGATCGCTGGTCCGCCTGTGGGTTGATGCCTGTTCTTCGCGTGGTTGTCCCCGGAGTGCATTGGGCCGTGCGCCCCCGCGTCCTACCCATCACTCTTCACTCCACGCTCTTCACTCCACGCTCTTCACTCCACGCTCTTCACTCCACGCTCTTCACTCCACGCTCTTCACTCCACGCTCTTCACTCCACGCTCTTCACTCCACGCTCTTCACTCCACGCTCTTCACTCCACACTCACCCCCTACCTTCGCCCCCCATCCAACGGATCCTGCACGATGAACCTGCACGAATACCAAGGCAAGCACATCCTTTCCCAGTTCGGCGTCCGCGTCCAGCGCGGGATCGTGGCCTACAACGCGGATGAGGCCGTGGATGCGGCCAAGCGCCTGAGCCAGGAGACCGGCACCACGTTCTGGGTGGTGAAGGCCCAGATCCATGCGGGCGGCCGCGGCAAGGGGGGAGGGGTGAAGCTCGCCAAGAGCCTCGACGAGGTGAAGGAGAAGGCCGGCGCCATCATCGGCATGATGCTGAAAACGCCCCAGACGCCGCCGCAGGGCAAAAAGGTGCACAAGGTGATGATCGCCGAGGACATGTACGGTCCCGGAGCCAGCGAGCCCAAGGAGTTCTACATGAGCGTGCTGCTCGACCGCGCCAGCGCCCGCAACATCATCATGTACAGCACCGAGGGTGGCATGGACATCGAGGAGGTGGCCGAAAAGACCCCGGAGAAGATCTTCCGCGAAGTGGTGGATCCCCGCGTGGGCCTGCGACCATTCCAGTGCAACAAGATCGCCACCAACCTGGGGCTCGCCGGACCGGCGAAGAAGGAGATGACCAAATTCGTCGCCGCGTTGTACAAGGCCTACGAAGGCTGCGACGCCGCGCTGTTCGAGATCAACCCTGTGCTGAAGACCAGCGACGACAAGATCGCCGCGGTGGACGCCAAGGTGCGGCTGGACGGCAACGCGCTCTTCCGCCATCCCGACTATGCCGACATGCGCGACAAGACCGAGGAGGACACCATCGAGGTGGAGGCCGGAGAGGCCGGATTGAACTACGTGCGGCTGGACGGCAACGTGGGCTGCATGGTGAACGGTGCCGGCCTGGCCATGGCCACCATGGACATCATCAAGCTCAGCGGCGGTGAGCCGGCCAACTTCCTCGACGTGGGCGGCACCGCCGACGCGGCCCGCGTGGAGAAGGCCTTCCGCATCATCCTGAAGGACGAACGCGTGAAGGCGATCCTGGTGAACATCTTCGGCGGCATCGTGCGCTGCGACCGCGTGGCCCAGGGCATCGTGGACGCCTACAAGAACATCGGCGACATCCCCGTGCCCATCATCGTGCGCCTGCAGGGCACCAACGCCCAGGAGGCCAAGCAACTGATCGACAACAGCGGCCTGAAGGTGCTCAGCGCGATCTCGTTACAGGAGGCCGCCGACCGCGTGAAGGAGGTGCTCGCCTGAGACGGACCTGGGGACAGTCGACTATCCCCTCTCAGGGCCGTCAAGGGTTGCGATGTCCTACTGCGAGGGCTTGGAACTCATGAGATCCCAACCTGTTGGATCCGATTATCGGACCAACCGCCGCATTTCCTCGATCTCCACTTGCAGCCGCTCGATCATCTCCTGCTGCTCCTGCATGGCCTTCACCAACGGCACAACGAACTCCGCGTAGCGCAGGCCGTAATGATCGCTCTCGTTCTGGGGCCGATCTATACCACTGAAATCATACCCGATGGACTCGGCCGCAGCCTCCACCTCCTGGGCAATGAAGCCGGTCCGTTGGTAGGCGATCATGTCAGCTTTCTGCTTCTCATATTCACGCTGCCAGGGAGAATCAGCGGAATATTCTTCAGCACCCAATGATCTGTTCAGTTCATCAATGTCCAGCTGGTAGGTGACCGGGCGGAGAAGCTTGATGAACGCCAGGCCAGGAACATCCTCTTGCACATTCCGCTTGAACTGGCCATCGGATAGGTTACTCCAACCCGCATAACCACCAATACTGCTTACCAAGGAATTTCCAAGCACCACGGAATGATCACCAGCAGTAGCTCCTTGACCTATGGCAGTAGCATTAACATTACCTGTGTTCGTGAACGCTCCAATACCGGTGCAACCGTCTACATATCCGAATGGGGATACGGGGAGGTCATTGCTTGCTTCCCTTCCTATCATGACCGAACTCGCACCGATCGACGAACCGAACAACGCATTTCTTCCGATCGCGATGTTGTCATCACCAACTCCACCGCTTGCACCAAAATTTGGCATTGTATTGGTGCCGATCGCCACTGTCCAATCTGATATCTCATCGACGGGAAGGGCATTGAATCCAATTACTACATTCTTTCCCACTGTGCTGTTATTTTGGGATGCGGCACCTGATCCAATGATCACATTTCCAGGGCCATTCGTCACATTCTGCCCAGCATTGTAACCGAGAAGCACGTTATCGGCTCCTGTGGTGATACTCTCTCCCGACGCATATCCAACGGTCGTGTTCCTTTCGGAGAGGACGGACGCATAGTTCGAGTTGGCGCCAATGGCCACGTTGTACTGACCACCTGTGTTGTTATAAAGACTTCTGTAGCCAAGGGAAGCATTGTAGCCTCCCTGGTTGTTCTGCCAACCGGAGCGATACCCGACCGCCGTGTTGTAGCTCGCCGATCCGTTGTCCTCCAAGGCCCCGCGGCCGATACCGGTGTTGTAGCTGCCCGTGGTCACGTTCTGAAGGGCACCCGTACCTACCCCGGTGTTGTAGCTACCGCTGGTCAACCCCCTGCCCGCCCAGCTACCTACGCAAGTGTTGTATAGGGACGCACCTGTCGCATTCCGAAGGCTCTGAAAGCCTACGGCCACATTATGCACGGAGGCAGTGTGCAACTTCAACGCACCTGAACCGACCGCCACGTTCCCATAACCTGAAGTGTTGCCATATGCCGCACTGTCACCCACCGCCACATTGTTGGAACCCGTGGTGTTGAAATTGAGCGAGCGTGCACCCACGGCCGTATTGTCGTGACCAGTGGTAGTGAACACGGAGGACACGAACCCGACCGCCGTGTTGTTCTCCCCGGTACTATTGTACAGGCTCTGATAGCCCACAGCCGTCATGCCCCCAGCCGTGGTGTTGGTCCTCCCCGCGTGGGCGCCCACGGCTACATTGCCGGTGGCTTCCGTGTTGTTTCGCAAGGCGTAGTAGCCCACCGCCACGTTGTTATCACCTGTCGTACTGGCCCGTAAGGCACTGTGCCCGTTCGCGGTGTTGGAGGCTCCGTTGGTGAGATCCTCCAATGCGAACACGCCGGTCGCCGTATTCCCCGAACCACCTGCCTGGGTGGCCAGCGCCCTGTGCCCCACAGCAACATTCTCCACGGAATTGGTGGCCGATGAAAACGCCTCCGCTCCAACGGCCACGTTCCGGTTGTTGGTCAGGTTGTCATTAGCTCCGGCGTTCTCGCCCATGAACACAGACCCCCCGCTATTGGCCACGAACAACTTGCCATCGGCCATGCTGAAATGTTCGACCCCGCCCATCTCGAAGCGGATGGTGTCCTCGTCCGGGGTCCGCTCCACCATGACGCGGGTATCCCCGTCGGCATCGGCAAGGCCCACCAGACCATCCGCGGTGCGTGCATGCAGGGCGAACGGGACGGACAGGAACGGCCCGTTGCTGAAGGGCACGTAGGAGGTGCCACCGGTCACGTCCACGTTCACCTGGTAGGTGATGTCATCGCCACCCGCCCAGGGGATGGCATCGAACGTGGCGATGCTGCCCCCGGCAGGCGTACCCGTACCGATCTGGAACACGATCAGCCCCAGGTCGTTTGTGGTCACGGCATGGGTCTCCCAATAGTCGTCCACGCCACCCACCACGATGCCCACCTGGACACCGATGGCCTGGCCGGGGATCGGGTCGCCACCGGCGTCGCGTACCACCGCCTGGTAGTTGATGCCGCTGAAATTGACCTGTGGGAATGCCGTGAGCGGGAACAGGAGGATCAGACCGAAACCGCTGAGAATGGACATGGGGCGCATCATTCGAATTGTTTTTGGAACACACGCACAAGCGCCTGCTCCGGTTCATCTGAATGAGGCCCGATCCAGTGGGGTGGGACTGCAAAATAGCAGATCCATTGCCGGGGCGATCGAGGGCCTTGGATCGCGCGTTGATCACAGTTGTGCATCCACTGGACCGAATCGGTTTCAATGTGATCTGTTTCGATCTGAACTATGATACCCCGGTCACTTGCACGGAACTGGACGTTCGCATTGCTGTCCAGGACACGCAAGGCCCATTCGACCACTCCTGGTGACGGAGGTCGACCCGATGTCCGATCAAATGCCCATCGCCAGCTCTCGCCACTATCCGCGCGCTTCGCTTCTACCTTTGGCCGCCCCCGCACCGACCCGCGCATGCGTCCCCACCGACCAAGGCCATATGCGCACATGACCATCTGCGCACATGAACATCCTCCTGCTCCACGGCGCCCTCGGCACCAAGCACCAGCTCGGGTTCCTGGCCGATTGCCTGGACCATACCAACTGCCGCAGCATCACCTTCACCGGCCACGGCGATAGCGAAGTGCCGCTGGAAGGGCTGAGCATGGAAGTGTTCCTACGCGACATCGACCACGCGCTGGAGAAGGTGGATGGCCCCGTGCACCTGGTGGGCTACAGCCTGGGCGGCTACGCGGCCCTGGCCTGGGCGGCGGAACACCCCGGTCGCGTGGGCAGCGTGGTGACCATTGGCACGAAGCTGATCTGGACGCCCGATGCGCTGGCCGAGGAGTTGAAGAAGCTCGATCCCGCGATGATCGCCGAGAAGGTGCCGGTATTCGCCGAAGGGCTCGCGGCCGTGCACGGTGAGGAGCGCTGGAAGGGACTGGTATCGGCCACGGCCAAGCTGATCACCGGCCTCACCGACAGCCCGGTGCTCACCGATGAGGCGTTCGCGCGGGTCACCGCTCCCGTGATGCTGATCGTCGGCGACCAGGATGACATGGCCGGACCGGAGGACACCCTGGCCACGGCCCGCAAGCTGAAGGACGCCGGCACCGTGGTGCTGCCCTTCACCCGCCACCCCTTCGAGGAGATCGACCTGGACCTGCTGGTGAACTTGCTCACCCGTTTCTGGGACGGTCTCGTGGCGGAGTAGGTATCGGCCTTCTTCGCATCTTCGCTTTCCCCGTTCGTTCTCCCATTTCAACTTTCACCTTTCCACTTTGCCTGCGATAAAAAAGCTATTGATCGCCAACCGCGGCGAGATCGCGCTCCGCGTGATGCGCACCGCCCGTGAAATGGGCATCCACACCGTGGCGGTGTATTCCGAGGCCGATCGCAACGCGCCGTTCGTGCGCTTCGCCGATGAGGCCGTGTGCATCGGTCCGCCGCCCAGCAAGGAGAGCTACCTGGTGATCGACAAGCTGGTGCAGGTGTGCAGGGACCGGAAGGTGGATGCCGTGCATCCGGGCTACGGGTTCCTTAGTGAGAACGGAGCGTTCGCCGAGGCGCTGGGCAAGGCCGGTGTCATCTTCGTGGGCCCTTCGCCAAAGGCCATGAAGGTGATGGGCGACAAGCTGGCCGCCAAGGAGGCGGTGAAGGCCTTCGGCGTACCCCTGGTGCCGGGTACGGAGGGCGCTGTGAGCGACGTGAAGGAAGCCCTTCGGGTGGCGAAGAGCATCCAATTCCCGATCCTGATCAAGGCCGCGGCCGGAGGGGGGGGGAAGGGCATGCGTGTGGTGGAGGAGGAGGCCGGCCTGCAGGAGGGTCTGGAGCGGGCCATCAGCGAGGCGAAGAACGCGTTCGGCGACGGCAGCGTGTTCATCGAGAAGTACGTGGCCGGGCCCCGGCACATCGAGGTGCAGGTGATGGCGGACACGCACGGCAACACGGTGTACCTTTTCGAGCGGGAATGCAGCATCCAACGCCGCCACCAGAAGGTGATCGAGGAGGCGCCCAGCGCGGTGCTCACCCCCGAACAACGGGAACGCATGGGCGAGGCCGCGGTGAACGTGGCGAGGAGCGTGGAGTATGTCGGCGCAGGCACGGTGGAATTCCTGCTGGACGAGAACGGGGATTTCTACTTCATGGAGATGAACACGCGCCTGCAGGTGGAGCATCCGGTCACCGAGATGATCACCGGCGTGGACCTGGTACGTGAGCAACTGCGTGTGGCGATGGGGGAGAAGCTGTCCGTCACGCAGAAGCACCTGCGCATCGACGGCCATGCGATCGAGGTGCGCGTGTACGCGGAAGATCCCACGAACGACTTCCTGCCCGACATCGGCACGCTGCGCACCTACCGCCCGCCGCAAGGGCCGGGCGTCCGCGTGGACGACGGCTTTACCGAGGGCATGACCATTCCCATCCACTATGATCCGATGATCGCCAAGCTGATCGTGCATGCGGTGGACCGCGATACCGCCATCGCCCGGATGCAACGGGCCATTGAAGAGTATCTCATCAGCGGCGTGAACACGACGCTGCCTTTCTGCGGGTTCGTCATGGGGCATGAAGCTTTCCGGTCAGGGCGATACGACACCCATTTCGTGCGCGACCATTTCCGCCCCGAGGTCCTGGAAGGGACCGATCCGGAGGAGGCCCTGGCAGCGGCGCTCGTGGCCGCGGTGCGGCACGCGGATCGGGAGGGACGGGTCGGCCGGGCGGACACTGGACCCCGGGGCACGGTATCTGCTTGGAAACTCAAGCGCCGCTGGAACGGTACAAGGGAATAAGCGGCCTGCGACCGCGTTAAATTGGCCGTAACGGCCCATGCGGATCATCAACCGTCATCTGGTCCTTTTGCTCCTGGCCGGCATCGGCCTTCAGCACCTGCAGGCACAGGCCCCCGTGGACGGCCAGGTGGTGCGCGCCCGGATCCAGGACGGGGATACCCTGCTGATCGTGGACCTGCCTACCACCCGGGTGGATGGGGAGATGGGCCGGCGCATGCGTCGCGAACTGGAACGCCAGACCCGGCTGATGCACAACATCCGGAAGGTGTATCCCTATGCACGGATCACCGCGCAGCTCATGCAGGAATACGCTGCCGACCTGGCGAAGATCGACCGACAGGGCGACCGCGACCTGTACATCAAACTGGCGGAGGCCGAGCTCAAGGCGGAATTCTCCGAGGAGGTCCAGGACATGACCGTGAGCCAGGGTCGGCTCTTGATCAAGCTGATCGACCGCGAGACCGGCAACACGAGCTACGACCTCGTGAAGCAGCTGCGCGGCGGGTTCGAAGCCTTCATCTGGCAGGGCGTGGCCAAGCTGTTCGGCAATGATCTGAAGGAGAGGTACGACCCGACCGGGGACGACAAGCTCATTGAACTGATCGTGCAGCGCATCGAACGTGGGGAGCTGGCGGTGATCCCTCGCACAACCCGGACGGAAAAGGCGCAGGCCAGGCTCGAACGCCGCAAGGCGCGGCTGTACCGCAAGTACGGCCTGCCCTACGAGCCCACCTCGGCGAACTGATCAGTCGGGCGCGTCGGCCGTGTCATCACATAGTCGTCCATGACGTAGCCTCCACCGATGTCGAGCACCTGCTCGCGATCGATGGTGAATCCATGCCGCCGATAAAAGGCGATCGCGCGATTGCGCTTGTTCACCGTGAGGTCGATCGTCGTATCGCCCTTTTCGTGCGCCGCCGCCAGCGCATGGGCCAGCAACCGGCGTCCGATGTGTTGGCCATGAAGCTCGGGTCGGACATAGAGCTTGTGCAGGCGCGTGGTCACCGTTCGTTCGTGGTGATGTTCGAAACCGGCGAAACCCAGGGGGGCTCCGTCATTTTCGGCGAGGGCGAAGCGATGGCACCTCACCAGCATCAGCTCCTCGAGGGCGGCTGGTGCGTACATGCGCTCCAGCATGTAGGTGATCTGACCGGGTGTGATCATGTCCGCATACACCACCGGCCAGATCGCCCGCGCCAGGTCGCCGATGCGCGGCAGGTCTGCGATGGATGCGCTCCTGATGGTGAGCATGATCTGAGGACGGCGATCGGGTCAGCGGAAGGCGGGAGCCACCACCAGGTCCTTGGTGCCGGGCGTGTAAGCATAGAATCCCTCGCCGCTCTTGACACCCAGTTTGCCGGCGGTGACCATCTGCACCAGCAGCGGGCACGGAGCGTATTTCGGGCTTCCGAGGCCCTGGTGCAATACCCGCAGGATCGCCAGGCAGGTGTCCAACCCGATGAAATCCGCCAGCTGCAGGGGCCCCATGGGGTGGGCCATGCCCAGTTTCATTACCGTGTCGATCTCGCTGACGCCGCCCACACCTTGGAAGAGGGTCTCGATGGCCTCGTTGATCATCGGCATCAGGATGCGGTTCGCGACGAAACCCGCATAGTCGTTCACCGTTACGGGCACCTTGCCGATGGCATTGCTGAGGTCCACGACGGTCCTGGTGACGGCGTCGGTGGTGTCGTACCCGCGGATCACCTCCACGAGCTTCATCACCGGTACGGGGTTCATGAAGTGCATGCCGATCACCTGTCCGGGCCGTTGCGTCGCCGCGGCGATCCGGGTGATGCTGATGGAGGAGGTGTTGGTGGCCAGGATGCAATCTTTCGGCGCGGCCGCATCGAGGTCGCGGAAGATCTTCAGCTTGAGGTCCACGTTCTCGGTGGCGGCCTCCACGACCAGGTCCCTATCGGCCACCCCGGCCGCCATGTCGGTGCTGGTGGTGATATGGTCCAGCGTGGCCTGCCTATCAACTGCGGTGATCAGCTCCTTCGCCACCTGTCGGTCCAGGTTCTTCGCGATGGTGGCCAGGGCCTTGTCCAGGTTGGCCTGGGCGATGTCGATGAGGATGACCGGATGGCCGTACTGGGCGAGGACATGGGCGATGCCGTTGCCCATCTGGCCGGCACCGATGACGGAGATCTTCTTCATGGTCTGCAAGGATGGACGGCGAAATTAGGCCTCATCGTCGTGGCCGGGCTGCAAGCCGGACGCTCCTGGCCGGGGGCTCCGGGCCAAGGAACGCCGGACCGCGAGCGGTCGAACACCATCTCCCGTGCGATCCACCTTGCAGCAACGACGAACAACCACCCTTTACTTCCCGTCCCCCTTCAGGATGATCAGGATCGTGTAGGCCAGGATCTTCAGGTCCACGGCAAGGCTCATGTTCTCGATGTACAGAATGTCGTACTTCAGCCGTCGCACCATTTGATCCACATTCTCGGCGTAGCCGAACTTCACCTGGCCCCAGCTGGTGATGCCGGGTCGCACCTTGTGAAGGTGGCGGTAGTGCGGGGCCGCCTTCATGATCTCGTTGATGAAATGGCGGCGTTCGGGCCGGGGACCGACGAGGCTCATGTCACCCTTCAGGACGTTCCAGAACTGGGGCAGCTCGTCCATCCGGGTTCGCCGCAGGAAGCGCCCGATCGGTGTGATCCGAGGATCGGTGGAACTGCTGAGCTGCGGTCCGTTGGTCTCGGCATCACATACCATCGATCGGAACTTGATGATCTGGAACGGCCGGCCGAAGCGTCCGATCCGTTCCTGGAGGAAGAAGACGGGACCTGGGGAGGACAGTTTCACCAGAAGCGCGATCACCACCATGGGAACCGCCAGGACGATCAGGGCGATCACGCTCACCACGATGTCGACCAACCGCTTGAGGGAGAACTGCCAGGCGGGCATGATCTGCGGATTGACCTCGATCAAGGGGGTGCCGAAAATGCTCGTCATCTTCACCGACCCGGAGAGGATGTCGTACATGTCCGGGATGATCTTGATGCGGACGTTGGTGCCCTCCAACTCATTGATGATCCGGCTCATGTGTTCATGCTCGCTGCTCTCCACGGCGATGATCACCTCCTCCACGCCGGAATCCTGGATGATCGTGCGCAATTCCGGCAGCTTGCCCAGGCGGGGCAGGCCTTCGGACGCGAGCTGTTGGTCGCCTCCGTTCACGTTCACGAATCCAATGAACCGATTGCCGGGTGATCGCGGCATCCCCTCGATCTCCTGGAAGATGCTGACCGCACGTTCGTTGCCCCCCACCAGCACCGTGTTGAAGCCGATCTCGCGGTCATGCACCCTGCGTACCGTGCGACTGGTCAGCAGGTAGCGGAACAGGAAGGTCATCCCGAACTGGAGACCGAACAGGGTCAGGAAGGACCTGTAGTAGTAATGGTACGATGCCACCTGGTCGTCCAGGAGCAGCACGAAAAAGATCACGACCACGCCGATCACCGAGATCAGCAGTGTCTGCCCCAGTTCCTTCACCCGGTATCGGCGGAAGATGTCACTGTAGCCACCGATCGCCACATACAGGCCCAGCCAGAAGATCGGGATCAGCACGAGGCCGGTGAAGTAGTTCCGGTCCAGTGTGATCGGTACCGCCATGCCGAACTTGATCGGCTCCAGGTAGGCTTTCCGGAACAGATAGAACAGGGTCCAGGCCACGGCGGCTGCGGCGACGTCGGCGAGCACGTAGGAGGTGATCAACCTGCGCCGGTCCATGGTCAGCGGGAGACGAGTTTGATGTTGTCCACCAGCACCCTTCCGCTGGTGGCGCCACCGGCCAATTGCACGGCGATATAGAACCGCCGGTCGCTCGCCCCGAGGATGTTCATGGGCCCGCTCAGGTCCACGTAGCATTTCTTCCAGGGAAGTTCAGGGCCGGCCCCGGTGGCGTTCAGGTTCAGGTAGGGCAGGTCCTCCTGGTCGCCATTGTAGGTGTACCGGAACCCGATGAGGAATTCCTGGTCGCACGCGTAGTCGATCTCCAGGTAGACCGGGGTATTGGCGGTCGGCGAGAACGCGTCCGCGGTGGTGATGCGGACATTGGTCCGGCCGGTGTCCACGTACATTTCCCCGCTGCCGTTCCCTTCGAAGACCAGCGTCGGGTCCGTGATCGTGTTCAGCACGGTGTCTCCCGAGGGGGTGAAGGCATAACCGGCCTCTTCGAAGTCCTCGATCCAGAAGTCCAGGTCGTCATAGTACTGGAACGTCGGTTGCAGTTCGGTGGTGCCGTCCTCGGAAAGGTCCAAATTGCCCGACCACGTGGCATAGAAAGGGTATTGGACGCGGTCGTCCTGATAGCCGTTCCGGCGTATGGCCGCGATCAGCTTGACCTCGGTCGGTCCGGTCCGAAGGACCGGGAGGTCCGAAGGGAATTGCCAGACCCCGAGCGCCTCGTTGTTCGCATAGACCCAGGCGTCGGTGATCCGACTGGACCCACTGCCTTCCACGGCCGCGTTCGTGGCTACGCCTGGGTTGGTGATCCGCAGGCGCGAATGGACCAGGTCCTCCTTGGTACAGGCGGGCAAGGCCAATAGGATCACGCTCGCATACCGTAGGGCGCGGATCATCGTCTCGTTCCGAGCAACGCGTGCGGCAAGCCCTTTAGTATGGCGGCTCATTCAGGAGGGGACGTCTTCGCCCATGCGTTCCAGCACCTGATGGGCGAGTTCAAGTGCCGCTAGGCCATCCTCCAATCCTACGGCGGGTGGCTCGTCCCGCAGGATGGCCAGCGCGAACGTCCGCAGTTCCTCCCGGATCGCGTTGGTGGGATGTACTTCGGGACGTTCGAAGCTGATCGCCCGACGGCCTTTTTCCGGTCCAAGGTCCAGGGTGATGGCGAACGGGTCGGCTTCTCCCTCCAAGGGGCTCATGCGCACGATCTCCGCCGATCGCTCGAGCATGTCCACGGCGATATAGGCATCGCGCTGGAAGAACCGCATCTTTCGCATGTTCTTGAGGCTGATGCGGCTGGCGGTAAGATTGGCCACGCAACCGTTCGCGAACACGATCCGCGCATTGGCGATGTCAGGCGAGTCGCTTACGACCGCCACCCCACTGGCATGCACTTCGCGCACCGGGCTCTTCACCACATGGAGCACCAGGTCGAGGTCGTGCACCATGAGGTCCAGCACGACGGGCACGTCGGTACCGCGTGGGTTGAACTGCGCCAGCCGATGGCCCTCGATGAACATCGGCCCCGATAGCGCCGGAAGGGCGGCCTGGAAAGCAGGATTGAACCGTTCCACATGGCCCACCTGCACCTTGTTGCCCCTTGCCCGGTTCTCTAACAATAGTTCTCTGCCCTCCGCGATCGTGTTCGTCAGGGGTTTTTCGATGAAAACATGGCGGTCCGCCTGGAGCGCCGACAAGGCGCAGGCGTGGTGCGAAAGTGTGGGAGTGACCACGTCCACCGCCTGCGCGACGGCGATCACTTCCTCTACGGATCCCAGGCGGGAAGCGCCGAACTCGGCACATACCCGCTCGCACTTGTCAGGGTCCGGGTCGAACACGCCCACCAATTCGAGTTCAGGCACCTCCAGGATCTGCTGTACGTGGATCCGGCCCAGATGACCGGCGCCCAACACGCCGATGCGTATCCTGTCAGTGCTCATCCGATGCGCTTCTCCACCAATGGGAGGGCGGCAAAAGTACGCGCTGCTTCCCGGAGACTACTTTTGAACCGTGCGGAACGGGTCGGACGACTACAGGAGCCAGGGACAGCGGCGGAAGCTGGTCGAATTGCTCCGGAACAAGGGGATCTCCGACCAACGTGTGCTGCAGGCCATCGGTTCGATCCCGCGCCATCTTTTCATCGACGATACCGCCCTGCACGCGGCTGCTTATGAGGACATCCCCTTCCCGATCGGATGCGGACAAACGATCTCGCAGCCCTATACGGTAGCCTACCAGACCGAACTGCTCCAGGTGACAAAGGGTATGAAGGTGCTCGAGATCGGCACCGGGAGCGGGTACCAAACCGCCGTATTGGCGACGATGGGGGCCAGGGTATTCTCCATCGAACGCCATCGCCCCCTTCATATCCGTTCACGCAAGCGCCTCGAAGAACTTGGTCTACGTGCGCGCGCGTACTATGGAGATGGGTACAAGGGACTTACTGCCCACGCCCCGTTCGATCGTATCCTGGTGACCTGCGGTGCACCTCATCTGCCTCAGGCCTTGGTGGACCAATTGGCGCCCGCCGGACGACTGGTCATCCCCGTCGGTGAAGGCGACGTCCAGCGAATGCTGCTGGTCACCAAGAACGCCCAGGGTATTGTCCATCAGGAGGATAAGGGAAGCTTCCGTTTCGTCCCCATGCTGGGGGAGAAGGAGAATGGATGAGCGGTCTTGTCGGATCTGGTGAACTACTATCTTCGCCCCCGGTTCGGACCGGATGAGCGGTATCCACCACGCGATGAAGCGGAACAACGGATCGACGGATCAACAAATTTTTGTTGATATCGTGGGTGGTTGTTAATAGCTTTGCCGCGCTCGGGGTCTACCTTTGGCCGGAACGAGCTACTGAAAAACCTGAGAAGCACTCGTTAAACCAAAACGTTCGTCATGAGAAAGACTGTACTGTTCACCGCCGCGCTTCTCGCCGCTTCGGTCGTGTCCGCCCAGACGGGTGAGATCACGTCCAGCAAGGGCGAGAACTACCTGTCGCAGGACGGCGATTGGGGCATCGTGATCGATGCCTGGCCCTTCCTGGAGTATTTCGGGAACGCGTTCAACGGCACCATGGACCAGAGCGCTCCTTGGTGGTCCTCGTACAACACGTGGGACCCCTACGATTGGTCCAGCGGTGACAACGGCCCCTGGGATATGACCCGTGCCGTCATCGGTGTGAAGAAGTTGAAGGATGCCAACACCGCATACCGCGGCCGTATCCGCCTTGGCTTCTACAGCCACAAGGAGACCTACATGGTCGCGAGCCTCGATCCGAACGCTGCTGCGAACACCATGGTGGAGAACTCCGAGAAGTGGGGTGGCAACACCATCCAACTGGGTGTTGGTCTTGAGAAGCGCGTGGGCAGCACCCGTGTGGTGGGTGTCTATGGTGCTGATTTCAACATCGGCGTCGCCGGTCAGAAGAAGACCTACGACTACGGCAACGAACTCCAGTACACCGGTTCGCGCGTCACCGAAGAGAAAATGGGCGGTGCGTTCATGGTCGGTCTGGGCGTATTCGCCGGTGTGGAATACTTCGTGGCCCCCAAGGTCAGCGTTGGTGCTGAGTACACCTGGGGCCTGATGCTCGCCAGCAAGGGCTTCGACACCACCGATTACGAGCGCGTGAGCGGTGATGACGGTCCCACCAGCGTGGACAGCGGAACGAAGACCAATGACTTCAGCATCGACACCAACAACAACGGTGTGTCGCTGAACATGAACTTCTACTTCCAGTAAGCGACCCGTTCGCAAGAACATCGAAAAGCCCCCGGAAACGGGGGCTTTTCCTTTTTTACGCCGGTGTACCTTTCGCCATGCTCCCGGTGCTATCCGCCGAACAGATGCGCGCGACCGATGCGCAAACCGTCGCGCGCACGCCGATCACCTCGATCGACCTGATGGAGCGAGCGGCGCGGGCATGCACCGATCGGCTTTTGGCGATCGAACAGGGTGACCGCATAAGCTATACGATCGTGGCCGGGCCTGGGAACAATGGCGGCGATGGGCTTGCGATCGCACGTATACTGCATGAGAGCGGGAAGCAGGTCCGCGTCCATCTGATCGGTCCCGCGGAGAAGCGGTCCGTGGACCTGCGGACCAACATCGATCGCTATCGTTCGCTCGGGGCGGATCTCCTGGAGCGGGAGGATGAGGTTGTGACGTTCGATGGACGATGTGACATCGTGATCGACGCGCTTTTCGGCACGGGCCTGGACCGACCTGTATCAGGGAGCTACAAGGATGCGATAATCGGGATCAATGCGTTCCACGGCAAGGTCGTCTCAGTGGATATGCCTTCCGGCCTGTTCGCCGAGGACAATGCGAAGAACGATCCCCAGGCCATCGTCAAGGCGGATGTCACCCTCACGTTCGAATGCCCGAAACTGGCGCTGCTGCTGCCGGAGAACGGGTCATTTGTCGGAATGTTGAACATATTGCCGATCGGACTGGACCGGACGTTCATCGATGGTCTGAACGTTCCCTTTCAACTGATCGGGACCGATGACCTGCGAAGCATTCTGCCGGAACGTCCCCGTTCCGCGCACAAGGGGCAATTCGGACATGCCTTGGTCATTGCAGGTGGTCCGGGCATGTTCGGTGCGGCGATCATGGCCACCCGATCCGCACTGAGGAGCGGCGTGGGGTTGGTGACGGCCCATGTCCCCGGTGCGTGTGCTCCGGTCCTTCATGGCTGTGCTCCGGAAGCAATGGTCTCCCCCGATCCCGGGGAGAACGAGGTTTCCGCGGTCCCGAAGTTGACCGCATTTACGGCCGTTGGGATCGGACCAGGGCTGGGCAGGGGTAAGTCCGCAGAACACGTGGTCAAGGCTTTGCTGCAGACGGTGCAAGTGCCTGTGGTGATGGATGCGGACGCCCTGAACCTGCTGGCAGAGAACCCCACATGGACCGCATTCCTGCCCACGGATACCGTTCTGACCCCACATCCGGGTGAATTCGACCGGCTGGCAGGAAAGAGCGTCACGGGTTACGACCGGTTGATGAAAGCACGGGAATGGGCCATGAAGTCCCGCTCCGTTCTTGTGCTGAAAGGCGCATACACCGCCGTGATCGATCCGATCGGGCGCGTGCTCTTCAACGATACCGGCAACCCCGGCATGGCGAAGGGCGGGTCCGGTGATGTGTTGACCGGCCTGCTGACCGGTCTGCTCGCGCAACGTATCCCGGCGATTTCAGCGGCGTTGCTCGCCGTCCACCTGCATGGGTTGGCCGGTGATCTCGCGGCAGAGGAAATGGGCATGGACGGCATGACCGCCGGGGACCTTGTCCGCCATCTACCGCATGCGCTGCAAAAGCTACGGAGCTAGCGTTCCAGTATATCCAGACCACCAAGCCCCTCGCGAAGAATGCGCGGCTCAGGCGCGGTCAGATCGATCACGGTCGAACCCGTCATACCCCCCGTTCCTGCATCGATCACCAGGTCCACCTGAGGCCCCAGCTGCTCCGTGATGCGCTCCGGATCCGTGGTATGGTCCACCATCTTGTCGGGATCATGCACGGAGGCCGCCACGAGGGGAAGGGGCGAGGCCCGAACAATGGCTTGCACCACGGCATGTGCGGGGATCCGGATCCCGACCGTTCTGCGGTTGTTGCTGAAGAGCTTCGGCACCTCGGCGCTGGCGGGAAGGACGAACGTATAAGGTCCCGGCAGGGCCCGCTTCAGCAAGCGGAACGTGGAAGTTGCGATCGGTTTGGTGTATCGCGCCACCTGGGCCAGGTCGGCACAGATCAGGGAGAGTTCAGCGCGTTGGGGACGAACACCTTTCAATTGTGCGATACGCGCGATCGCCCGCACGTGACGCGGCAGGCAGACGAAGGCATACACGGTATCGGTCGGGCAGACCACCACGCCTCCATCATCAAGCACTTCAAGGACCGTCCGCACTTTCCGCGGCTCCGGATGCAGCGGGTCGATCACGAGGCGCATCGCGCTTATTTCGCCTTCACGGGCGTCTGTTCCGCCTTGCGGTGGTCGGCGAGGAACTTCTCCAGACCGATCGTCGTCAGGGGGTGATCGAACAGGGCCAGGATGGCGCTCAACGGACAAGTGGCCACGTCGGCGCCGAGCTCCGCGCATTGCACGATGTGCATCGGATGGCGGATCGAGGCGGCCAGCACCTGGGTCCCGATCCCGTAGTTGTCATAGATCTCCCGGATCTGTTCGATCAGTGCCAGGCCGTCCGTGCTGATATCATCGAGCCTTCCGATGAAGGGGGAGACGTAGGTGGCGCCCGCCTTGGCCGCCAGCAGGGCCTGGCCGGCGCTGAAGATCAGCGTGCAATTGGTCCGGATCCCCTTGGCCGTGAACTGGCGGATCGCCTTCACACCGTCCCTGGTCATCGGCACCTTCACGACGATGTTCGCATGCAGTGCCGCGAGCTTCTCGCCCTCGCGCAGCATACCCTCCAGGTCGGTGGCGATGACCTCCGCGCTCACATCGCCGTCCACGATCTCACAGATGTCGATGTAGTGTTGGAGCACACGTTCGTCGCCGCTGATGCCCTCCTTGGCCATGAGCGAGGGGTTCGTGGTCACGCCGTCCAGTACGCCGAGGCTGTGCGCTTCGCGGATCTGTTCCAGACTGGCGGTATCGATGAAGAACTTCATGGGGAGCGATCTTGGCGCAAAGGTAGCCAGTGCCTTTGGCCGGTCATTCGTAGTGCTTCGCGAGCAGCCCTTCGAAGAGGCGCCCTGGCAGCAGGAACTTGAGCAGCACGGACAGGCGTTGGACGCCCTTGGCCACGCGGTAGAGCGGACGCGGCCGTTCCTTGGCGATCACTTTGGCGACCACTTCGGCGAATTCGTTCGGGTCCCGGCTGTAGTGTAGGCTGCTTCCCAGCAGTTCCATGGCACGTTCGTAGCGTGCACGATAGGCATCGGAGACCTTCTCCGGCTTGATGCGCGCGCTGTCCACATTGGTGGCGAACTCGCCCGGCTGCATCGAGACGACCCGGACCTGGAAAGGGGCCAGTTCGATGCGGAGCGCCTCGGTATAGCGGTCGACCCCGGCCTTGGTCACGCTATAGAGCCCGCGGTAGGGCAGGCCGAAGTTCGACGCGATACTGCTGATGTTGATGATGAGTCCGCGCCGCCGCTCGCGCATCCCGGGCAATACCGCTCGGCAAACACGATGCAACCCGACCAGGTTCAGATCGTAAATGGCCATGGCCTGTTCCGGGGTGAGGTCCTCCAAGGCGCCCTGGATCCCCCGGCCGGCGTTGTTCACCACCACATCGATGCGACCCTCAATTTGAAGGACCTGTGCCACCGCCGCGTTCACCGTGGCCTCGGCCAAAAGGTCCATGCGGAGAAGGACGAAGCCCTCGTCAGCCTGTGCCTCCGGCCGCCGGCTCGTACCGTAGACCCGATGGCCGGCCTTGACCAGTCTTCGTGCGATCGCCCTTCCCAGCCCGCTGCTGGCGCCGGTCACCAGGACCACCTTGCTTGTGCCTGTTCCGTTCATTCTACCGGAGCCCTGCCTTCAAGGGGGGCAAAAAGAGTGGGGCAAGCTACTTCCATCGCACCGCTTCGACCGCTTACCCTTGCTTCCTTCCGGACCTGGGGGAGTTCAGCGGGAGCTGGTCGTGAAAGACTTGCCCCGGCACAAAGGTAGTCGGCCCGGACGATCGCCGCCCATGCGCTATCCTTGCAGTGCATGGACCTGTCCATCGTCGTACCGCTCTACAACGAGCACGAGTCGTTGCCCCTGCTGGTGGAGCAGCTCCATCGGGTGATCGGCGGAATGGGGGTCACGTACGAGATCGTCCTGGTGGACGATGGGAGCAATGATCGCTCATGGGAGGTGATCACGGGACTTGCTGGGCAGGACGCGCACGTCAAGGGCATCCGGTTCGGCCGGAACTACGGGAAAAGCCCGGCGCTCAACGAAGGTTTCCGGGCATCACAAGGTGCTGTGGTGATCACCATGGACGCCGACCTTCAGGACGATCCGGAGGAGGTGCCCGGGCTCTACCGCATGGTGTGTGCGGAGGGGTTCGATCTGGTGAGCGGATGGAAGAAGGAAAGGCATGATCCATTGAGCAAGACCATTCCCACCAGGCTCTACAATTGGGCCACGCGTCGCGTGAGCGGGGTGCGACTCCATGATTTCAACTGCGGCTTGAAGGCCTACCGCGGGGAGGTGGTGCATGCCATCGAAGTGTACGGGGAGATGCATCGCTACATCCCGTTCATCGCCTACCGCGAGGGATTCCGCAGGATCGGCGAAAAAGTGGTGAAGCACCACCCACGGCGCTTCGGAAGGACCAAATTCGGCCTGGACCGCTTCATCAATGGGTTCCTGGACCTGATGACGATCTACTTCGTCTACCGGTTCGGTCGGAAACCGATGCACTTTTTCGGTGCGTTCGGCACGCTCATGTTCGTGTTCGGCTTCGGGGCCACCTTCTGGCTGGTGGCCGACAAGCTGCTGCATCTCTGGCGGCACCGTCCCGCGCCCCTGGTCAGCGACCAGGCCCTGTTCTACGTGGCCCTGGCGGCCATGGTCATCGGCGTGCAACTGTTCACCGCGGGGTTCGTGGCGCAACTGGTGGAAAGGAACGGCGCCGACCGCGACAGGTATCGGATCGCGGACAGGATCGGGCTCTAGCGTGCGCTTGCCACGGCGCTCGTATCCATGGCGGGAATGGGAACGCCGAACAACTCTTCGGCCAGCTGCTCATCATGCCGGTAAACATCGTTCCGGAAGTTCAGGGCGCCTTTCTCATCCACCCAGGCCGTGAAATAGCCGATCAGCACCGGGACTTTCTTGGGTAGGACCACCGTGGTCTCCCGGCCCTTGTGCATCGCTGCTTCGATCTTGTTCGGGGTCCATGTGGTATCGCCCCGAAGCAGGTATTCGGCCAGTCGCTTGGGTTCTGAAAGACGGATGCAGCCGTGGCTGACCGCCCTTGTTTCCCGTGCGAACGCGCCCTTGCTCGGAGTGTCGTGGAAGTAGATGTTGTAGGAGTTCGGGAACAGGAATTTCACCAGCCCCAAGGCGTTCGACGGGCCCGGTCGTTGCCGGACGACGGGCAGGCTGCTGCTTCCTCCAACGATCTCCATTCCTTTTTTCGCCAGGTAGTTGGGGTCGCGCCGCATGGCCGGCAGGATCTCGTTCCGGACGATGCTGGATGGCACGGACCAATAGGGGCTGAAGACGATCCGGGATAGGGAATCGCTGAAGATCACGGTGCTCGTGGCCTGTGCACCCACCACCACGTTCATGCTCCAGGTCGTGGTATCGCCGGCGATCACATGCATGCGGAACTCCGGGATGTTCACCTCGATGCGGTCCGGGGCCCCGTCGGCCGGCATCCAGCGCAGGCGCTCCATGTTCATCAGGATGGTGCGGACGCGGTCCGCGATCGGAACGTTGATCTGCTCAATGAACCCTTTCCCGATCACACCGTCCACATCAAGCCCATGGCGTGCCTGATAGCGCAGCGTGCCGGCCACCAAGGCACTATCCAGCACATCCAACGTATCCCCCGCCGATGGGTCCAGATCGCCGAAGGCGTGCAGGCGGATCCGGATCCCCGGGATCGCACGGTGATGGTCCCCGGGGACCAACTTGCGTACATCGCCCAGGTCGACCGGCGCCAATGTATCCAGCCAGGTCAGCTTGTAATAGCGCGACAGTGCCTTCTTCAACCGGCGATACTGGGGCACACGCGGTTCGATGGGGGAGAGGTCCATCCGGCCGGCGGCCAGGGAATCCACCAATTGTTGCAGGTCCTTCTTGCGCCGGGGAATGAACCAATCGAGGTCTCGGAGGTCCCGCTGCACATACCCGTTGTATTCGCGGTCGGCGAAGAGGAAGAACTGTGCCGTGAGCGAGAGTTCAACGTGTGCGATGAAACGGTCTGTCAGGGGAATGGTGTCCGTCCGGTCGAGGATCCGTGTCACCAGTTCATGGATCGCATCGTGTCCAGTGGATAGCCCGATCGTGCTGTCCTGCACGAGCACCAGGTTCAGGAAGCTCATTGCGGCCGTGCTCAACGTATCGCGCACGAACCAGGCGTACTGTCCGTCGCGGCGGGCGTAAAAGGCCTGGATCTCGGCGGAATCCTGACGGTACTCCGGGGACAGGGTGATGAACCTCCCGACCTCCTCCGGGGTGAGGTGCCGCACGGAATAGGCCACGGGTGTCTCGAACAGCTCGTTGATCTCCCGGGCCTGCTCCTCCTGTGTAGGTGCCGGTTCGGGCGGCAGTGTAGCACAGCCCGTCCAAGTCCAAATGAGGATCGCGATAAGAAGGAAATGTGACCGGTGCAGGCGTTCCAATGCGGGGAACATCGTGAACTCAGGCGTGCACGTACAGGAGGCCACCATCGGCCAGGAGCCGGATCAACCGCGGCATTTCCTCCTCTGGAACTGCGGGGCAGCCCCAGCTGCGACCGAGCCGGCCGTTGGCGTTGATGAACGCCTGACTGACGTAGTCCGCACCGTGCATGATGATCTCGCGCTCCAACGCATGTCCGTTGATGCCACGGTCCAGGCCATGGAGCAACAGCGCCGGTCCGTGCTTCGGACTGATGATCTCGGGGCCTACACGATAGAGGCCCAGGCTGGTCTGGTGCGATCCCTCGCGGTCGCTGAAATGCTCGGCCATCATTTCGCCCGTGGCCTGCCCGTGGGCCACCCATGTTCGAAGCAGCACTTTGCCGGAGCCCAGGTCGATCACGGTCAAGCGCGGTTCCGTGCTCGGTCGGGACATATCCGCGATGGCAAGCACCCCACCGATGATCCCATGGGCCTCCAAGCTGTGCAGCGCATCGGAAAAGACCGGCAGGTCCATCAGGTCCTCCAGTCCGATCCGATCATAGAGCGCTTCTTCCGTGGTACGCTCGACGGCCGGCGTGGCCGGCGTCGCCGGCCGCTCCGGGGCCGGAGCGGTCAGGCCCAAAAGCGATACCAGGACGTTGGGCAGGAGCACCATCGTTCTTCCTTGCGGCCGTGAATGTAACGATCACGGACCATGCTTTTTTATACGGTCGACGGGAGCGGAAGTTCGCCCGACGATGGGCTCATCCCCGCCGTCCGGTCCGGTTCGCCAGGTCCAGGACCTCAGCGATGAACGCGGACCAGGAACGATCCTTCCTGAGCGCAGCGATGGCCGGCCTGAAATGCTCCGTGCCCAGTTGGAACAGGCGTTCGATGCCTTCAGCGACAGCGGAAGGGGATGCTTCAGGAACGAGCACACCGGTGGACCCGTCCTTGACGGTCTCCCGCAGACCGCCCACATCGGTGGCCACCACGGGCACGCCGAATTGAAAGGCCGCCGCGGTGACACCGCTTTGCGTGGCGGAACGGTAGGGCAACACCATCGCGTCGGCGCAACTGAACAGCAGGGCCACTTCCTGCGAAGGAATGAACCGGTCCATCAGCACGATGTCGTTCGCTTTTGGATGCCGCGCCGCCGACCGCCGCAATTGTTCACGGTCACCGTATGGCTCCCCGGCGATCACGAGCTGGTATGGCCCATGGAGATGCGCGAACGCGTCGAGCAACACATCAACGCCCTTGTAGGGGCGGATCAGACCGAAGAACAACAGGTGCCGCTTCGTCGGATCCAATCCGAGTCGTGTGCTGGCCTCGGTCCGATCGATCGCCTGACCGAAATGATCATAGAACGGGTGGTGGATCACCTGGACCGGAACGCGAGGAGCCAGGTCGTGGATCTCAGCGGCCACGGCATCGCTCAATGCGATCGTCGCCGTGCTGTTGGCCAGCAACCTTCGGACAAGCACGCGGTCCCAAGGCCTGCGTTCATGCGGGATGGCGTTGTCCACGATGGTGATCACCGGCACCCCACCGCGTCGCACACCCCGGGCCAACGCAGTGGTCGCGGGCGCCAGGAAGGTGGTCCAGTGGCGGACGATCACCAGGTCGGGCCGATCTTCCAAGATCCTCTTTGCTGCCCGTGACCAGGTCCATGGCGCGATGCTATCCAGCACCGGCACGGCGGCGGAAGCGGGCACTGTTCCGGGTTCCACCTGCGACCGGCCTGGAAAAAGCAGGGCGGGGTACTGCCGGGACCAGGTGTAGGTCACCACGTCGTTCGCGCGACCAAGCTCCTCCGCCATGCGCGCATTGAACTGGGCAATGCCGCCACGGAAGGGCGGGAAGGTGGAACAAATGGCGATCCGCACGGTCGGGGCTGGTGCACAAAGATGAGCGACCGCATCGGTAGAGGTCGGTCGGGGGCATCCTCCCCGCCCGGGTCGCGCGCCCTGTCAGTGTAACTTTGTCGCAACATGCGCCGCCTACGGACCGCGATCTTACTGGCATTTGCAGGACCCTTGCTCGGTCTGGCCCAGACGCCCACCCCGGCACCCAATGTCACGGATGCCAATGGGCACAAGCAAGGGCAGTGGGTCCGCCTGTGGGCGGGAAGCGACCAGGTCCGCTATGCCGGTGCGTTCAAGGACGACCGGCCGGTCGGTCGATTTATCTATTACAGCACGGACGGTCGCGTGGAGAGCGTAATCGCTCATTACGCCAGCAGTGACGCCAGTCATGCGCTCCACTATCATCCCGGTGGGCGTTTGATGGCCGAAGGACGCTACGTCGGGGAGAAGAAGGACAGCATCTGGAACTATTATGATGAGCATGGCGGTCTCAGGTCCAGGGAGCGTTATGTCCGCGGTGTGATGGATGGTGAGCAGACGACCTATTTCAGCGACGGCAGCGCTGCCGAGGTGACGCACTTCAAGAACGGCAAGGAGGACGGTGAACACGTACAGTATTTCGCGAACGGACAGGTGCGCCACCGCGCCATGTACAGCAACGGCGAACCCGAGGGCGAAATGACCTGGTACTATCCTGATGGCAAGCGGGAGATCGCGGGGACCGCAGTGAACGGGATGCGCGAGGGATCATGGTTCTACTACAACAAGGATGGGACCGTTCAAATGCAGTCCTTGTACCAGGGTGGGGAGTTGATCCGCGACAAGAGGGAGAACGGCACGTTCACGGACTACTACGACGATGAGCGACCCGAGCGGGAGGAGACCTATGCAAAGGGTCTTTTGGAAGGGCCGTTCATGGAATGGTACGACAATGGTGAATGGGTGGACGAACCCTTGCCCGCCGACCCGAAATTGGGCCGCGTGGGTGCATCGGACGAGCGGCAGAGAGTGTTGAAGGGGCAGACCAAGAAGCGCGATGGCACCTATCTGCATGGAGAATTGAATGGGAAGGTGCGCACCTATGACGAGCGTGGCGTACTTGTCCTCACAGAGGAATACGCAAATGGTCGACGGATCTCCAGCGGACCATGAGCAAGCACGGACGCATCCTGGTGGCCATGAGCGGCGGAGTGGACAGTTCCGTCGCCGCGCTTATGCTGCACGAGGAAGGCTACGAGGTGATCGGCGTGACCATGAAGACCTGGGACTATGCCCAGAGCGGTGGGGGGAAACGCGTGACCGGCTGCTGTGACCTTGATAGCATCAACGATGCCCGGAACATGGCCGTGAGCCGGGGGTTCCATCACATGATCCTCGATATTCGGGAGGAGTTCGGCGATGCCATCATCGGTAATTTCACCAGTGAGTACCTCGCCGGGCGTACGCCCAATCCATGTGTGCTATGCAACACGTTCATCAAATGGGAGGCGCTCCTGAAGCGTGCGGATCTGATGGATTGCATGCACATCGCGACGGGTCACTATGCCAGCGTCCGCAGGGAGAACGATCGCCATGTGGTATCGCGCGGCCTTGACCCGGCGAAGGACCAGAGCTATGTGCTTTGGGGGCTGACACAGGAGAGCCTCGAGCGCACGCATTTTCCTCTTGGCGGCTTCACGAAGGAGCGGATCAAAGAGTTGGCCCGATCCAGCGGTTTTCCGGAACTGGCCGCCAAGAGCGAGAGCTATGAGATCTGCTTCATACCCGATAACGACTACCGCGGTTTTCTGAAACGCAAGGAGCCCGGGACCATGCAGGGGTTGGCCCATGGAAAGCTGGTCAGCACGACAGGCGAGACCCTTGGTGAACATGACGGTTATCCCTTCTTCACCATCGGCCAACGCAAGGGCCTGGGGATCGCCGTTGGTGAACCGATGTACGTAACGGAGATCGTACCGGAAACGAACACGGTCGTTCTCGGGCGCAAGGAGGACCTGCGATGCACCCGCATGTGGGTGCGCCGGCCGAATTTCCAGAAGATCGACCGATTGCGCGGTGAAATGGAAGTGGTGGCCAAGGTGCGGTACAAGGACAAGGGCACACCGGCGACCATTTCGATGGACGATCAACGGGTCCTGGTGGAATTCCATGCACCCGTGGCAGGCATCGCACCCGGCCAGAGTGCCGTCTTCTATGACGGGGAGGATGTGGTCGGTGGTGGATTCATCGATCGGGAGACCCCAATGTCATGAACCGATGGACGTTGCTCATACCCCTGGCGGGCCTGGTGCTGGCCGCCGGCTGCCGCAAGGACGATCACGGCCACGTGGACCTGGGCCACGCCTATTTCCCCACAGGGATCGGTCATTGGGTGGAATACGTCGTGGATAGCGCCTGGATCGATGAGGCCAATCAGATCACAGGGCATCGCACCTACCACTTGCGGGAGTTGCTGGAGTCGGAACTCATCGATGACGAGGGCAGGACGGCCCAGCGCGTCGAACGCTACGTGCTGGACAGTCTGGGCGAGTGGGCGATCCGGGATATCTGGACACAGACACGCAACAGCACTTCCGCCGAACGCACCGAAGAGAACAGACGCTACCTGAAGTTGTCCTTCCCGCCCCATGAAGGGGAGTATTGGAACCTCAACGTGTACAATGCCGAAGATCCGCTTGAGGTGGAATATCAGATGGTGGACCAGCCCTGGTCCGCGAATGGATTGAACTTCGACAGTACCCTGGTGGTCCGGAGCACCTTCCTGAACAACCTGGTCGATACGCTCATTTACATCGAGCGCTATGCCAAGCATGTCGGAATGGTCGATCGGCAGGTGGACAGCAGCAACACGCAGTTCATTTTCAACGATACGCTTCCACCGGCGCCGCGCACGCGTGGTTGGTATCTCCGTCAGACGATCACGGCTTTTGGCCCATGACCCGTCGCCTCCTCCTCGCCGTTGCCGTTCAGATGGTCCTGCTGACCGGCGTCTTCGGGCAAACGGCACCGGCCACCTATCGGATCGCCTTTACCGACAAGACCAACACGCCCTATACCATCGACCATCCGGAAGCATACCTGGGACAACGGTCGATCGAACGGCGCCAACAACAGGGCATTCCCATTGATCCCTTCGACCTGCCTGTGGATCCCGCCTATGTGGATGCCCTGCTCGCCAGCGGGCAGTTCGAGTTGATGTATTGCAGCAAATGGACGAATTCCGTGACGATCCATAGCACCGATACCCTTGCGCTCGATACCATCGACCAGCTGCCCTTCGTGGCATCGGTGCGGCTCCTCGCGGATGGCCGCCCGCATTCCGATAGGAGAGGGGACAAGTTCCGTACGCCCGTGTCAAAAGGGGGGATATCGGGACCGTATGAACCGCTGTACGGTGAGAGCTTCCGCCAGATCGAGATGTTGAACGGACATCTGCTCCACGCTGCTGGTGCAATGGGGCAGGGGATGCGCATCGGTGTCCTCGATTCCGGATTCGATCACGCGGACTCGCTTCCGGCTTTCGCCGACCTGTTCGCCCGAAATGGGGTGGTCATGACCGAGGACGTCGTGGACGAGGACGGGGATGTCTATCATGATCACTGGCATGGTCGGACGGTGCTTTCGTGCCTGGCGGGGCACGTGGACGGCCACCTCCTGGGGAGTGCCCCAGAGGCGGACTATGTGCTGGTGCGGACCGAGAACGCGGCTTCCGAGTATATCGTCGAGGAGGACAATTGGGTGCGTGGCGCCGAGCTATGCGACAGCTTGGGATGCGACGTGCTGAACACCTCGCTCGGCTACACGACCTTCGATGACAGCCTCCAGGACCACGACTACGCGGATATGGACGGTATGACCACGCGCATCAGCATCGCTGCATCCATCGCCGCAAGTCGTGGCATGGTGGTGGTCGTGAGCGCTGGCAATAGTGGTGCCGGTGCGTGGCACTATATCGGAGCTCCCGCCGATGCTGCCGGTGTGCTGGCGGTCGGGGCCGTGGGTCCCGACCGTGTGACGGCCTCCTTCAGTTCGCGTGGTCCGAGCAGCGATGGCCGTGTCAAACCGGACGTGGCGGCGGTGGGCTTCCAGGCCTATGGGCTGGGCATCGATGGAAGCCGCGTCGACCCGATCAATGGAACGTCGTTCAGCAGCCCCGTTCTTGCGGGAGGAGTGACCTGCCTCTGGCAATTGCATCCGGACCGGACCGCCGCGGAGGTCCGCGATGCGGTGATCCGCAGCGCCTCGCGTTACTCCGCCCCCGACAGCGCCACGGGCTATGGCATTCCCGACCTTTGGCGCGCGCACCTCCTTTTGAACGGCAGGGACCTCACCGGCCTTTCCAGTACGCAGTTCATGGAGATCGCGCCCGTGCCGTTCACGGACCATTTCGAACTGGTGCTGTTCACAGGTGGGGCCGATCGGCTTGACGTACGGCTCTATGGTCCGGAGGGCAGGATGACCTGGGAGGCCTCCAAACCCCTTGATCCTGGCACCTATCAGCGACTTTGGTTGGGAGACCCGGCGCTCGCTGCATTGTCGGCCGGTGTGTACGTGCTCGATGCGGTGATCGGAAGCGCTCACCTGCGCAGGAGTCTCGTGAAGGCGGAGCAATGAGACCGCGCCCGCCTGAAAGCGCGAAGATCGGTCCGGACATGCTCCTTCGGGCCTATGGATCAGGAATATTCCCGATGGGTGCAGCGGATGGTCCGGTCCGTTGGTACGATCCCCCGGTCCGCTGCATCCTACCGATGGTCCCGCTCTCACCGCCAAGGTCCCTGAAGGCGGTATCGCGCTCGGACCGCTTCACCCTGACCCACGATCGGGCGTTCGAAGCGGTCATGCGCGGCTGTGCGGACCGTCCGCTCACCTGGATCACGGAGGAGCTGGTCGCGGCCTATGTGGCGCTTCACCGGATGGGCCATGCGCATTCGGTGGAGGTCTGGGAGCGCGGTGAACTGGTCGGGGGACTGTACGGGGTGCACATGGGTGCCGCGTTCTTCGGGGAGAGCATGTTCCACCGACGACCAGAAGCATCCAAGCTGGCTTTCTTCCACCTTCACGCCCACCTTCTTCGAAGGGACTTCCGGCTTCATGACGCGCAGATCATCAATCCCTTCACCGCATCGCTCGGTGCGGTGGAATTGGAACGGGATCTGTTCCAACGTCGCTTGGAGGAGGCATTGCCCATCGAACGTACATTCTGAACTTCGTACCATGCACCGACCCATCGCGGTCTTCATGTACTTGTTCCCCTTGCTGCTCCTTGCCCAGGGTCGGCTCGAGGTGGTCGTTCATATACCCGAACAGGCACCCTCCGGAACGTTGCACCTGGCCTTGTGTCCGAACGAGGATGCTTTCAGGATAGTGGAGGGATGCCGGATCAGGGAGGTCGTCACCAAGGGTGATGCCGCATCGTTCAGCTTCCCTGATCTGCCCGCTGGTACCTATGCGGTTAAGGTCTTTCTGGACATGAACGGCAACGGGGTGCTGGACAAGAACGAGCTGGGCATCCCTCAGGAACCCGTCGGATTCAGCAACGATGCGATGGGGCGCATGGGTCCCGCATCGTTCAAGGAGGCATCGTTCGCTTTCTCGGGTGTGGATACGGCCATCGCCTTCACCCTGCGGGTGCCGCCACGTATGGAGGAGCGGTGAACCGTCAGCGCGGGTTCTTCACCACCTCCGTTGGTACCGCGTTCCGGTCGGCCAGATAGGCCTTGTACATGTCGGAATAGCGAAGCCGGTGTTCGACGACCTCTTCGTACCGTCCCATCAGGCCCAGCAGCAGTTCACAGGCTTCACGAAGGCCATGCCGGCCTCCGTTCAGGTGGGTCAATAGGTCCGCGTCGAGCCGGGCACTGACGAAATTCTCGAACAAGGGGCTTGCGGGCTGATGCACCAGGATGCGCATGCCGCAGCGTCGCGCAAGAGGCAGGTCCAGGACGTCATCGAAAAAGAACGCCACCTGCTTGTCGTCGCATCCATGGTCCGACCGGAACCGCTCCAGTGCGTCCATTTTGTGTGTGAAGCCCATGTAGATGGCATGCAGGTGCTCGCGTTCCGCGAAGCGTTGCGCTTGTGGGTTGTGCTGTCCGGTGATCACGGCACAGACCGGAAGCTGCTTGTTCGCCAGCCACATCCCGAAACGGAGCAGATTGACCCCCATGCTATCCACTTCGCTGAACGGACTTCCTCCGTCCGCATCCTTCCACCCGTCATTGAACACACCGTCCCAATCGAACAACAAGCCCCGGATCCCCCCCAGTGTGCGTTGCAGGTGATCGGGGGGGCGCAGAAACCGCGTGCCGAGCTTGGAGAATGTCCGCAGGTCCAGCATCTCAACCCGCGATCGCCTTCATCAGGTCCTGGATGTCGAGCATACCGAGCTGCTTTCCGTTCTCGCTCACGCTCAAGGTATCCACCTTGTGCTCCTTGAAGGCCCTCTGCGCATCGTCCAGCAATGCCTCCGGGCCGATGGTGAACGGCGTGTTGAACTTCAACGTGCTAAGCTTCCTGGTGAGGAACTTGTCGCCCTCCTTCTCGATACCGCGGCGCAATCCGCCGTCCGTGAACACGCCCTTGTTCTTTCCCTTGGCATCCACCACCATCACCGCGCCGAAGCCGTGCTTGGTCATCTCCACCAGTGCCTGGCTCACGGTGGCGCTGTCCTTCACCAACGGGTTCCTGCGGGAGAGCACGTCCTTCACCTTCATGGTGATCAAACGGGTGTCCACGTAGAACTGCTGCGTGCCGATCGCCGTGAAGTGGTTGTCGGTGAGCTGCTTCATGATCTTCCAGGGCACCGTGATCGTGTGTACGCCGATGTCCACCGCGTTCCGCACATGTTCGATGGTACGCACGCTGCTGAACATGATCTTCGTGTCATATCCGTAGTAGTTCACGGCGCGAACGCACTGTTCCACAAGGGCGAGCGCGTCATGCCCCTGGTCCTGCAGACGCCCCACCAACGGACATACATAGCTGGCACCGGCCTGCATGGCCATGTAGGCCTGCTGGATGGTGTAGACCAGGTGGACGTTCACCAGGACCCCCTTGTTCCGTAGCATCCGGCACGCGCGCAGGCCCTCCAGGCTCACGGGGATCTTGAAGACGGTGGTCTCCTTCTTCAATCCCATTTTCAGCTGGCGGTCCGCCTCCTTCACGATCTCTTCGGCGGTCTCGCCGAGTGCCTCCACCTGCAATACCGGCACCTTCCTGGCGAGGTCCAGGATCATCCTGTCGATGTCCTTCACCCCGCCGCGGTGCATGAAGGTGGGTGTGGTGGTCAGACCGGTGAGAAAGCCCAGTCGGAAGGCTTCGTCGATCTCCTTGGGGTCGGCGCTGTCGAGGTAGAGTTCCATGGTGCGGGTTGATGCGTTGTGCGGTGCAGATGAGCTTCCCTGTTGCACCTGCAACGTCGACCCAAGGGGTCAACGGCACAGGCGAGGGATCAGACGTCGGCAAGTTGGCGGCGATGCTTCACTTCCACGGCGTGGATATCCAGCAGGGGCTTCAGGAATTCCTCCAGGTCATATACACAGAGCTGGCTGGCGGCGTCGCAAAGGGCCTTGGCGGGGTCGGGGTGTGTTTCGATGAACACACCGTCGACACCGGCGGCTAATCCGGCCCTTGCGATGGTGGGCATCACGTCCCGGTTGCCACCGCGCGGGTCGGCGCTGGGGATGCCATACTTGCGGATGCTGTGCGTGATGTCGAAGACCACGGGATAGCCCGTCCTCCGCATGTGGTAGAATGCGCGGGGATCGACGACCAGGTCATTGTAGCCGAACGTGTACCCGCGCTCGGTGAGGATGATCTTGTCGTTGCCCGTGCTCACGCACTTCTCGACGGGTTTGGCCATGTTGTCCGGCGCAAGGAATTGTGCGTGCTTCAGGTTGATCACCGCTCCTGTTTTCGCGGCCTCGGTGACCAGGGTGGTCTGCATCACCAGGTAGGCGGGGATCTGCAGCACGTCCACCACCTCGGCCGCGGGCCTTGCCTGGCTCGGGTAGTGGATGTCGGTGAGGATCGGAAAGCCGAACTCCGTCTTGATGCGTGCCAGCACCTTCAGTCCTTTTTCCAGCCCCGGGCCCTGGTAGAAGTCCACGCTGCTGCGGTTGTCCTTGGTGAAACTGCTCTTGAAGATGACGGGCACACCGGTGCGTTCGCTCACTTCCCTGAGCTTCTCGGCGGTGCGCAGCATCACATCCTCGGTCTCGATCACGCACGGACCGGAGATCAGGAAGAGCTGTTCACTGCCACAGGCGATCCCGCCGACTTGGACGATCTTGGTCATGGTTCTCGAATTGTCCGCTTCGGCGAACGATCCCGCAAAGTTACCCAGTCGGTCCGATCGCGATCAGGCGAAGCGCGCATGGAGCATGCGCTTGTCGTTCAGAAGACCCTCCAATACGTCGCCGGGCGCGATGGGCCCTACGCCGGCCGGTGTTCCCGTAAAAAGAAGGTCGCCCGGTTCGATGGTGATATAGTGCGAGACATGATGCACCAGTTCGGCTACGGAATGGACCATGTCCCGTGTATCCCCCTCCTGGACGACCTCTCCGTTCCGCATGAGTTTCAAACGCAGTCCCTGAAGCTCGGTGGCGGAGGTCATCGGCAGGTGTACATCGCCCAATACGGCACTGCCGTCGAAGGCTTTCGCCTTCTCCCACGGGAGCCCCTTTTCCTTCAGCTCCTGTTGCACCACCCGCGCGGTCAGGTCCAGGCCCAGGGTAAAACTGGCGATCATGCCCGGTGCCATGGCCACGGGAATGTCCTTCGCGTACGTGTCGAACGCCACGACGAGCTCAAGCTCGTGGTGGATCGGCCCCATATCCGTGGGCAGTTGGATGGGGCGATCGGTGAAGACCAGCGCCGTGGAGGGCTTTAGGAAGAAGACCGGGGCTTCCGGTACGGCGTTGCCAAGTTCATGCGCATGGTCCGCGTAGTTCCGGCCGATGCAAAAGATCTTCATGGATCACATAGCGCGCGCTGCGCGGGTTCAGGCCTGGATGTCCGCCAATGCACCCTTCATCACGGCCAGGGTCGAGCCGGGGAGCTCGGCCTTGGTCAACAGCCATTGCAGATAGCCGGGATCATTACGTCCGACCTGCTCCAAAGGCCATCCCCTGTATTTGCCGAAGGATAGGCAGATGTTGCCGGAGGCGTCGAAAGCGAGCTTACCGGCGGGATCGGGGCTGCGGTCGCGGTCACCGCTGAATTCTCCGAGCTGGTCCACATCGGCAGGGAGGTCCGGGTAGCGCTCCAATTGGGCCAGCAGCACATCGGCCGTGGCTTCCACATCGGCCAGTGCGTCGTGGGCGCCGATGAGCTCCCCGCCGAGGTAGTAGCGCACCGCTGCGCTGAGGTCCCTGGGCTCCATCTTGTGGAAGATCCGTTGCACGTCCACGATCCGAAGGGCGGACGTGTCCCACGATCGCCCCACACGGTGTAGTTCCTCGGCGAGCATGGGCACGTCGAAACGCAGGCAATTGAACCCGCCAAGGTCGCAGCCCGCCAGTCGTTCGAGCAGTTCGTCGGCCAGGTCATCCAGTGCCGGCGCTCCCGCAACGTCGGCGTCGGTGATGCGATGGATGGCGGTGGCCTCGGGCGGTATGGGTATCCCCGGGTGCACCAGGCTCTTCCAAGTTGTACGTGAGCCGTCCGCGTGCAGGACCACGACACCGATCTGGACGATGCGGTCCGCACCGATCCGGACCCCGGTGGTCTCGAGATCGAAGAAGGCGATCGGACGTTCGAGCTTCAGGCGCATCGGTCAAAGTTCACCAATGGAAAGGCCCCGGTGTGCACCGGGGCCTTTCAAGTTCTTCACGATCCGCGATCTAGCGGGTCTTGAGCTTCACGTACTGGAACTTCCCGTATTTCTCGGTCTCCTTGTAGTCGCCGCGATACCTCGGGCCCTGGACCAGATGGTTCACCGCTTCCAGCAGGATCTTGTTCGGGTCCTTGCCGCGCGCCTGCACGGACTCGATCAGGCGTTTCCGCGCGTCCTCCATCCGCAGATTGCTGAGGTTCTCGTTCGAACCGTAGGTCTTCGTAGGCACGTGCGATGCACTGGACTCGATCACCACGTTCGCCTTCCCTTTCTCGTCGATCAGGTTCACCACGGCATCGATGAACGCCTTCCAATCGGACTCGTTCAGGTCGATATCCTTCATGTTGTAGGCGTAGAACTTCTGGTACTCCTTCACATAGGAGGCGTCGGGCATGGTGTGCGTTACACCCTTGTCCTTCATCTCCTTGTCCGTCATGGCCTCCTTTCCGGATGCTTTGCCCTTCTCCTCGGCGGTCTCCTTGCCGGTCGTCGGTACGCCCTTCTCCTTCGATCCCGGTGGCGACCCCTTCGGTAGGTCGACCATGCTGGCCGGTCCGGTGATCGCGACCGGGTTCAGGTAGATCTCCTTGTTGATCTCCTGATAAGCGGATTCGCACTCCACGAAAATGTCCTCGGTATGGATGGTCTTGTCATCCACGCGATAGTCGAGGTTGTACTCCTTGCAGGGTGGGAGGATCACGACATAGACACCGTCCCGCTGCCGTGGCTTGTAGGTCTTGACCTCGCCTGTGGACTTGTCGGTGACATACAGGATCGTGCTTGGCGGTATGCTCTGGCCCGGTGGTGGCACGATGAACCCCTTCAACACGGTCAGGCCTTCGGCCTCCATCTCCTCGGGGAAGTCAACGAAGTAGATGTCCTTCTCCCCATAGCCACCGATCTTGTCGGAGCTGAAGTACCCGCGGCGGCCGTCCGCCGTGGTCACGAAGAACACATCGTCATCCACCGTATTCAGCGGGTAGCCGATGTTGACCGGTGGGGTCCATGTGCCATCGTCCTGCAGTTCGGTGGAGAAGATGTCGAACCCCCCCATGCTGTTGTGGCCCTTGGAGGCGAAGAAAAGCGTGCGTCCGTTGGGGTGGATAAAGACGCCATCCTCGTCGTACGGGGTATTGACCACGTTGCCGATGTTCTGGGCCTTGCTCCATTCACCGTCCGGTAGACGCACCACCCGGTAGATGTCCCTTCCACCCGAACCTCCCTTACGGTCGCTTACGAAATACAAGGTGTTCCCGTCCGCGGAAAGGGCGGCATGCGTCTCCCAGCTCTTCGTGTTCACATCGCTGCCGATAAGAACCGGGTCGCTCCACAACTCCCCGACCAGCTTGCTTTCATAGAGGTTGCCATCGCCGCCATCGTCCCGATAGATGATCAGGGTCTGACCATCGGCGCTCACGTTGACCGAGGCGAGATGTCCCGCATCCGCCGGGTTGATGTTGAGCAGTTCGGGTGCCTGCCAGTTGCCCTCGCGGTCCTTGTAGCTCACGTAGATGTTCTCGAAGGGCAGGCCTGCCTTTTCATCAATGATGCCCGCGTTCGAACTATCCGGACGGATCCGTCGCGAGGTGAAGAACAGCGCATTGCCGTCCACGGACAGCACCGGACTGAAGTCAGGGTATTCGCTGTTGACCACGGGTCCTACGTTGCTGATCTCATAGGCCTTCGGGTCCGCGATCAGCGTGCGGGCGTTCGCGGTCTGTTCCTTTCCACGGATCGCCAGTTGCCGGAGTTCGTGGTTCTGGTCCACCTCGTCGATGAACTTTTGATAGAACTGGTCGGCCTTGTCGAACTCACCGTTCAGGTGATAGGCCCGGCCGAGATAATAGTCCACCTCCACCGGCGCGTTGGTCTCCTTCGGGTCGAAGGGATCGTAGCCGGAGGTATTGAACCCTCCGTACCCCCCCTTCCGCTTTTGTGCGGCCGCTTCCAGATAGGACAATGCCTTCTGTTTGTGGTTGTAGGAGTGGAAATAGGAATACCCCAGTTTGTATTGCAGGTTCGCGTTGTCCGGTTGTTGGTCCAGCAGTTCCTTCCAGATCTCAGCGGCCTGGTTGTAGAACTTCTCCTCCATCAGCTTGTTGGCCTCCTCGAACTTCCAATTGAAGCTCGTGTTGTCACCTTGTGCGGTGGCCGATCGGGTGGAGAGCAGAGCCAACGCCAACAGCGCAGGGTAGCTGTATCTCATTGCGTGGGTCGTTCGTTCAGGTCGGTCATGTCGGGCGCGGATAAATGTAGATATTTTCCCTACCCACGGTCCGTGGTCAATAGTCCGTTCCCGGCGACCATGCTTCAAGGATGTCGGCCACGCGACGCACGAAACGCCCGCCCAGTGCGCCATCCACGACGCGATGGTCATAGCTGTGGCTGAGGAACATCATGTGCCTGATGCCGATCAGGTCGCCTTGTGGTGTTTCGATGACCGCCGGCTTCTTGCGGATGGCACCAGTGGCCATGATCGCCACCTGGGGTTGATTGATCACGGGGGTGCCCAGTACGTTCCCGAAGGTGCCCACGTTCGTAACGGTATAGGTGCCCCCTTGGATCTCATCGGGCTGGAGCTTCCCGGCCCTGGCCCGTTCCGCCAGGTCGTTCACCGCCTTGGCCATGCCCACCAGGTTCAGCCGGTCGGCGTTCCTGATCACCGGCACGATGAGGTTGCCGCTCGGGAGGGCCGCGGCCATTCCGATGTTGATGTCCCGCTTCCGGATGATGTTGTAGCCATCGACCTGCACGTTCACCATGGGCATCTCCTTGATCGCCTGGACGATCGCCATGATGAACATCGGCGTGAAGGTCAGTTTCTCACCCTCGCGCTGTTCGAACGCCTTCTTCACTTTTTCACGCCACCGGACCAGTTCGGTCACATCGGCTTCGACGAAGCTGGTGACATGCGGGCTGGTGCGTTTGCTCATCACCATGTGGTCGGCGATCAACCGACGCATGCGGTCCATCTCGATGATCTCGTCACCGGGTGCGGGCCGAACGGATGGAACACCGGTGGCTGCTGGGGTGGCTGCGGCCACCGCGGATGCCCTCGCGGTCTGCTGCTGCAATTCGGATGGAGGGTGGGGTCGGGACGTGCCGCGATCGGGCAGATAGTCGAGCAGGTCCTTCTTGGTGACCCGGCCCCCGGAACCCGAACCGGGGATGGTTTCGAGCTCGGCCATGGTGACCCCTTCGTTCCGGGCGATGTTCCTGACCAAGGGGGAATAGAATCGGCCGCTTGGGCCCGTCCGAGCTGGCCCCGCACCTTCTGCTGCGGTGCCTTGATGGGGTTCGGAGGCGGCGTGGCCGTTCCCGGACGGTGGGCCGTCCGTGGTGCGCACCGGCGCAGCAGTGGCCTCCGGTACAGGAGCGGGGATGGAAGCTTCCGCGGGTCCACCTGCGACGCCGATCCTGGCGATCGGCCGTCCTACTTTCACCACATCACCGTCCTTGACCAGACGCTCGAGCAGCACGCCGTCCTGGGGGGCGGGCACTTCGCTATCCACCTTGTCCGTGGCGATCTCCACGATGGGCTCATCGGCCTCCACGCGGTCGCCTTCCTGCTTCAACCATTTGATGATGGTGGCCTCGGCCACGCTCTCGCCCATCTTGGGCAGCAATATCTCCATCGTTGACGGTCCTTTCTTGGGTGCGGATGGTCGCGCCAAAGGTAAACTTCGTCAGGATGATCGCGGGTGTGTAGACCCGGTCATGCTCTTTTGCAACAATCGCGTGTAAAGGGCGTCCGCCCTTGCCCGGAGGTCCTTATCAACGGACCCGTCGAACGCATTGTCGTTGGCGAACGGATCGGCCCTTGGAAGCTGCAGGTCCATGCCGACATGTTCCCCGATCCGAAGGAGGACACCATCGGGATCGCGCAGCAGGTCCGCATAGGCGATCAATAGCGTGCCGTCCTCCGCGATGAGGTCGAGCAATCGCGCGTAGTAGGCGATCCAGACCTGCAGCCAGTGGTCGATGGAATCCGGTGCCGCATCGATGCGCGTGTGCTCCCCCGCGAACACGAAATGTTTCAGGCCAAGGCCGAACTCGTGATGACCGAGCCAATCCATGTATTCCCGCACAAAGGGGTCGGCGCGCTGCATTTCGGTGAACCGGAGATGTTGCTTCATCAGTGACCAGGCATGGTCGATCGGTTCCCGAAAGAGGAATACGGTCCGAAGCGCAGGCATTCTTTTCCGAAGTGACGCGTACCGCAGGATCAGGTTGTTGTTCTTTGCCAGATAGACCGGACGTTCCGGATGCTGTCGCCCGATGATCCGCTGATAGTCCGCATAATCCGCGGCGACCTCGGCGGAAAGGGTGTGCTCCACCAGCACATCCCCCTGGATGTACGCATCATCAAGGAATACCTTGAAGAAGTACTCCTCGAGGGCCTCGACGCTGGTATAGCTGAACAGCACCTTGTCACCATGGCTCCGTTCGCGCGCTGCGCCCGACCTCGGTCGGTAGATCCGGTGCCAGATGTTCGGGGCCAGCAACAGCGGCATATTGGCGTAGGAGAGCGAGTGGAACACCGGCGAACGGGCCAGCATGGTGGTGAGCGCCGTGGTGCCTGCACGGGCGAGCCCGGAGATGATCACCGGACCCTGTCGGGGCATCACGCCGATGGGCCGGTCCAATGCGCGGCGTTCCCGCTCGAACAGGAACCGGCCGATGTGGCGCCCGTTCAGCACCACCCGATGCAGGAGTTTCGACCATGGGGAATAATCCGTGCGGGTGCGAAACCGGGATGCCAGTGCGAACGGCAGGGTGGTGCCGAGAAGAAGTGCCACTAGGTTCCAGCCATGCATGGGCGCATCCAGGTAGGCCCAAGGCCTTTCCGTGCCTCCGAGCACGACGAGCGGGACCGCGGCCAAAGCAAGCACGAGCAGCGATAGCATCACAAGACCCAGCAGCGCGCTGCTTTCGGCGGTCGCCTGGCGCACCAAGATCTTGGACCGGATGTTCTCCCCGGACCGGCGGTCGAGCAGGGCATCGACGAGCCTTCCCGTAAGCTCGATCAGCCGCATGAAGGGGCGCTGCAGGAGCATGATGCCCACCGCCAGCAGTACCGATGAGAAAAGCACCACAAGCCATACGGACAAGGGGGGCGGTCCGGATGGCGTTCGTCCTACAGTGCCGATCGCACCGTCCGGGGCGAACTCATCGTCGAGGCCGTTCACGTCCGGCAGGATTCCGATCGCCCTGGTGAAACCTGCCTCGCGGACGAGGCTGTCCGGCAGGATGCGGACCCACGCCGGCACATGGACCCGCCCACCCATCGGTGTGCCGAACACCTTGTTCAACAGCACCTGGTCATCGCGGAGCACCATGTACCGACGCTGGCTCGGCAGTTCCAGATATAGGGAACCGTCCGGCAGGATCTCATGGAGGCCCTGCGTCCGGGACCGCGCATGCTCGCGTGCCATCAGGCTGTCGCCGATCGTCCAGTGGTGCCCGTCCGCGAGATCGATCACGACCACCTGGGAATGGTCCAGGTCGTCCACCGGAAGGTCCCTTTCCTTGGGTACATGTGTGCGGTTGCTCAGGGAGTATTGCTCACGGAAGATCTGGCGATTGCTGAACACCGAGATGGTGGTACCCGGACCGATGTTGATGTCGTGCTGCGCCAGGAAAGGACCATCGATCACGCGCACCACACTGTCCGCCCCCGGTCGGTATTGCACGACCATGGAACGGTCGCGCAAACTGAGGAAGAGATCGCCTTTCCGCCAACAGGGACCGTCCCGCAGCGCAGGTACCACATCGTTCAAGTGGATCGGGTCGTTCATGTTCCCGCTGAACAATCGTCCGGCAAGGCCGTTCCGCACGAGGATCCCAGCAACACTTTTCCGGTAGATGATATGGCCATCCGCTGGATCGATGCGCACGATGTGATCGTCCTGATAGGCGATCCTTTCACCATAAAGGCCACGGACCACGCGTCCCACCGTAGGGCCTTCCGGTCCGAGGGGCAGGTCCGATGCACAGGTCCACAGTTTTCCCTCCGCATCGACCTGGGTCGCGTGGTGGTAGACCAGATCATGGTCCGTCCAAAGCACGTGGCCGTTCCGGTCCATACGGAACAGGTTCGGCGTCATGTCCAGCTTTGCAACGAAGGAGCCATCAGGCAGGAGGTACGGGTGCAGTGGCGGGGAGTTCTCGAACAAGCGCCCCACCTCGTTCAAACGCCATTCGGATCCTGCTCCCGTGCGAGGAACGGTCCATTGCCAGAGCAGTGAATCGTTGCGCAGATCGAACAGCCGCACCTGCCAGGCGTCCTCGTCGCGGTCCCAGAAAGCACCGATGCCGAGGATGTCCATTTCCAAACGGTCGACCGCCTGGAACCCGGCGGGTGGAAGCCCATAGAAATCCGGGATGTTCCTGAGGGTGCTGCTCCCGAGCACGGAGCGGGCGTCCTCGACGAGGTGCACGCAGCGTGCCAGTGCCCGTGACAGGCGCCCCAATCGCTGTTCGCCGTTCACCGCGTCCACAGCCCCCCATGCGATGAACGCGATGGCCCCCAGGACCAGCAGGGCCCACGCGCCGATCCGCGCCGTGCCGCGCAGCAATTCCCTTCCTGCACCCACGTTCCCGCTCCGCAGGCCGCTACCGATGCGCTTCAGGGGGATCCAGAGGATCACACCGAAGGAGAACAGCACGAGGCCGATCAGCAGGAGCACGATGATGATCGTACCCAGACCGATACCGGGACCTACATACAGAAGGGGGACGTGTGGCATGGGCTCGGGACGCGTTCCGCTGCGCGAGGCCCATTCTGTCGGCAGCGGTCGGCAAATATAGGATCAGGCTCCGCCCAGCAGGGGAAAACCTCGGAGGATCAGAGATAGGTCCTGCAGGGCCCGGTAATCCTTGGCATAGGCCAGGTTCACGCGTTCGACCATTTGTGGCCCCCCCGCGACACCTTCGACCAGGAGCGGGTCGATCACACCGTGCCGGAGGCGGGGAAGCCTTTCTTCAGGACCGGTGGGGCCGTGATATCCGACCCAGGTGCGTTCACCGGTCAGCACGCGGCCGATGTTGCGCAGGAATTCGCTTTTGCGGTGGACGAACCAGATCCCGATCGGTGCACTGACGGCGAGAAGAAGTGCCATTGCCAGGTCGACGATCCGTTTCAACCGGCGGGAAGAGGCGTTCTGGACGCTGTGGTTCGGCAGGATATATAGGTCCTGAAGGCTCTCGATGCTGCTCGGGCCGATGATGGAGCCGTGATCCGGCTGAGCGACCTTGAACGCGACGCCGGTATCACGAAAGCTCTCCATGGCGGTGATGATCGTGCCCCAGGGTAGGTCTTTGGCGCACAGCACCAGTTCATCATACCGGCCTTCGGTCACCATGCGTCGCAAGCGCCGGGCGGCCTGGGGCGTGGCAAGGTTCTCCGCTCCCACGATCCGTTGGCGTGCAAGACCGTAGTGGGTTTGCCAGAGGAGGGCCATCACCGCATTCGCTTCTTCCGTCGTGCCGACAGCGATCACCCGACGGCGGTCGAACGGACGCAATGCATATCCCCGCACATGAAGTGCATGCAGGAGCAGGCGGGTAGCCGTCAACAACGCGGCCAGCATCATACCTCCGAGCAGGACCACCCCGACGTCAAGCCCTCCGGTCCGGAACAGCATCCAGCCGACCCCGAGGGCCATGGTGGCCAGTACGCCCCGCAACATGTTGTCGAGCCGGACGGGTTTGTCGTAGCCGCCGAACAACGCCTGGACGAGCACGACCAAGGCGCTGACGAGCCAGGGTCCAACAGGTCGCGGACCCATGCCGCCCGTGCGCACCAACAGAAGGTAGGCCGCCACCAGCCCAAGCCCGTCCAACATCGGCAGGATGGCCCGGATCAGGAACCGTGCAAGTATGGCGCCCGTCGCGCTGAGGTAGATGCTTCCTGCGATCAGCCAACTGAACAGATCGGGCCGTTTTCGCGTGAAGTGCTTTCGCGCGAAAATGGCCATGGCGTTGTAGAACACGAAGACATAGTTCACACTGCTCTTCTTGGTGCTCTCCCCCTTGTAGTGAAGGATACGCGCCTCCGGGAAGTAGTAGTTCTCGAAACCCCCGAGGTTGATGCGATAGCTCAGATCGATGTCCTCACCGTACATGAAAAAGTGCTCATCGAGAAGGCCCACGCGATCGAGGGTCGCCCGGCGTAGGAACATGCACGCGCCCGACAGGATCTGGATCCGTGCCGTGGTGTTCTCCGGCATGTGCCCCAGATGGTAGCGTCCGAACAATCGGCTTTTCGGGAAGAGACGCGCCAGCCCGATGATCTTGAAGAACGCCACCTGTGGTGTCGGCAGCCCGCGTTTGCTCTCAGGAAGGAAGCGCCCCGTGCCGTCGATCATCTTCACCCCGAGCCCGCCGGCATCCGGGTGAGCGTCCATGAAGTCGATGACCTTGCGAAAGACGTCCTCGCCCACGATCGTGTCCGGGTTCAACAGCAGCACATAGCGTCCCTGCGTTTGCCGGATGGCCTGATTGTTCGCGCGACTGAAGCCCACGTTCTCCTTGTTCATGATCAGCCGCACCTCCGGGAACCGCTCCTGCACCATGGCCACGCTGCCGTCCGAGCTCTGGTTGTCCACCACGAACACCTCGCCCGCGATCCCCGCCATCGCCGCCCGCACGGACCGCAGACATTGCTCCAGGTAGGAGCGGACATTGTAGTTGACGATGATGACGGAAAGTTCCATGGGCAGCTGGTCGTGGTGCATCAGCGCCTGACGGCTTCCTCGTAGGGTTTGCGATCCATGATGCTGCGCCCGAGCGTCAATTCGTCCACATGCTCAAGGTCGCCGCCGACGCTGATCCCTCGTGCGATCACGCTGACCCGGATACCGCGTTCACCGAGCCGCTTGTTCAGGAAGAACGAAGTGGTGTCGCCTTCCAGGGTGGCGCTCAACGCCAGGATCACCTCTTCTACGCCACCCTCCGCCACGCGCTCGAGCAATCGGGCGATCTGCAGGTCCTCGGGACCCACGCCGTCCATCGGGCTGATCACTCCGCCGAGCACGTGATAGAGGCCCTTGAACCGATGCGTGTTCTCGATGGCGATCACCGCACTGATGTCCTCCACCACGCAGATCGTCCCGCGTTCGCGGCCCGGGGCGCTGCAGATCTCGCAGACAGGCCGATCGCTGATGTTGCAGCAGGTCGAACAATACTGGATCTCGTCGCGCATGCGGCGCACGGCCTCTGTGAAACGGTGCACCGCCGCTCCGTCACGGCGCAGGAGGTCCAGCGCCATGCGCATGGCCGTACGGCGCCCAATGCCGGGAAGCGTGGACAATTGGTCCACGGCGTTCTCCAACAGCACGGAGGAGAGGGGCATGCGGCAAATGTAGCCGAGCGTCGGGTGGGGCCATCCTCCGGGGAACGGTGCCGCCGTGTTCAACGCGGGTAGGCCTCGAGCAGGGCCCGCATCTCCTCCGTACGCAGTTCGGTCAATCGGCGAACTTCGTTCATGAACATCACCGCACCGGTGGTGGTCACGTAGCCACCGTATGTGCTCCGGCAATGCGCATCCCGATAGGCTCTCCACGCGGCCTGCAGGTCGTCGAACGTCCGCAACAGCGTGTCATCATGCAGCGCGATGATCCGGACGCGGAGCTGGTCGTGCACTGTTCTCAACACCGAGTCCGCTTCCTGCAGCTGCAGGTTCGCGCGGACGCGATCGTAGAAGGTGACCGAACCATCGTTCGGAATGCTGTCCAGATCGACCGGGTGTTCGTAGTAACCCTGCAGATAGGGTTCGTTCCTCAGGTGCTGCAGGTCGCCCTGCGCGTTCGCGGCCAGGTACGGAATGATCCCGCCCGATGCGCCGATCGCCCAGCGGAGCCATCTCCGCGTGCCGTATCGTTCGCCGTTCCTTGCGCTCATGACGTAACGGACCTCCGCCGAGCGCGCAACTCCAGGGTCCATTGTTGAGCTGCCAGCAGGATGAAGAAGGGTTCGGCGTAGTAACGCCAACGGTATCCTACGAAGTAGACCTGGTCCAGCAGCACCACGGCGATCAAGGGGCTCAACAAAAGCCACGTCTCCGCGGACCAACGTCGGCGCGCGGCCGCCAATAGCAGTCCGGTCAGAAAGAGTCCATGAACGGCAGCGGTCACCGCGTTCCATCCACCGCCCTCGTTCCGCGGTGCGAACAACAGGGCCAATTTGCGCAAGGCCAGTCGGGCCTCCTTCCCCGGGTTCTCCCTGATCCAACGCCAGGCGAACGCGCGGCGTGCCTGGCCTTCCTCGTATTCGTTCATCCCATCGAGGCCGGGGACCATTTCGCGGGAATAGCGCGCATAGGAGCTGTTCGGATCCTGCCAATCCCCCCACCAGCTGCCCCGGGCCAGATCGTTGTGGCCTTGCATCATCTCATACCCCGATTGATCGGCGAGAAAGGCATGGCCGAACAAGGCCCGGTTCTTCACCAGCGAGGGCACGAGGATCGCACCTAGTAACAAGGTGCTGATCGACGCGGTGACCAGCAATGGCCGGACGACACCCCAACGGCCCTGGACGTGACGCGCCGCCGCGATCGCAGTGATGAAAAGCACGCCGTACACCGGAACGAGCTGATAGCGCAGGGCACAGGACACAGCTATCGCGGTGGATATCAGCACCGTTCGTCCGAGCGACCACGGACCGGCCGAACGCACCATCACGAACAGACCGTGGAAAACGATCACCAGCATGGGCAACACCAGCTTCTCGTAGTTGAAAAGGTTGCCGATATGAATGAGGTTGGAGGGGTAGAGGGCATAGACCGTGGTAGCGACGAGCGCAGGCCCGCGAGGCACGGCCAGTTGGAGCAGGAGGTCGAACAGGAACGGAATCGAGGCGATGAACACGGCCACTGCCAGGAACTGATAGATGGTGATGTAGGTCTTTTTCGCGACGCCCGCCCGGATCAGGGTCGAATAGAGGAACACGGTGGTGCTGCCGTGGAAAGCCGTGGGTGCGCCATTGATGGTGTAGCCGAGCCCGGCATCGAAGTTCTGCGCGATCCGGTAGTTCCGTTCCTCGTCCGGTCGGAGCGTATCGAATCGCCCCTCGGTGAACAGCAGGAACAATTTGATGGCCAGCACGCTGGCCATGAGCAATCGGACCGAACGGTCCCGGAAGGGTAGGGGCCGCCCCGGGTCAAGCTCATCGTACGGTCGGTGCCATTCCCTGGTCATCATAAGCGACTCTCGTTCAAAGGTCCGGCGGAATTCGAGACCTCCGTTGACAACTCCTTCCCATATCGTGGACGTCAAACGACCACCCTCCCCATCTTGCGCCCATGAGCCCTGCGCTGATCGTGGTGGTGGTCCTGGCCTACTTCGGTCTGCTGTACGGCATCAGCGTGTGGACGAGCCGCGGCGCGGGCAACGCGGCGTTCTTCCTCGGGGAGCGGCGCAGTCCGTGGTACGTGGTGGCCTTCGGCATGATCGGCGCCTCGCTCAGTGGCGTCACCTTCATCAGCGTGCCCGGCTGGGTGGGCGACAGCCAGTTCAGCTACATGCAGATGGTGCTGGGCTACCTGCCCGGCTACGCGGTGATCGCCCTGGTGCTGATGCCGCTGTACTACCGCCTTCAGCTTACCAGCATCTACGGCTACCTCGGCGACCGCTTCGGCCGCTGGAGCTACCGCACCGGCGCAGGGTTCTTCCTGCTGAGCCGCAGCCTGGGCAGCGCCGCGCGGCTGTATCTGGTGGCCGTGGTGCTGCAGTTCACCGTGTTCGACGCCTGGGGCGTGCCTTTCATCGCCACCGTGGTGGCCACCGTGGTGTTCATCTGGCTGTACACCCACCGCGGCGGTATCCGCACGATCATCTGGACCGATACCCTGCAGACGCTCTTCATGCTATTGGCCGTGGTGTTCACCGTGGTGCTGCTGGGCCGTGCGCTCGGCTGGGATTTCAGCGATGCCGTGCGGCACGTGCGGGACAGCCCCTTCAGCCGGGTGTTCTTCTTCGACGACGCCAACTCGCCGAAGTTCTTCTGGAAGCAGTTCCTCGCCGGCATGTTCATCGCCATCGCCATGACGGGGCTGGACCAGGACATGATGCAGAAGAACCTCAGCTGCCGCAACATCCGTGAGGCGCAGAAGAACATGTTCAGCTTCTGCGTGGTGCTGGTGGTGGTGAACGCCTTCTTCCTCGGCCTGGGCGCGCTGCTGTACATGTACGTGGAACGGACGGGGATCGCCCTGCCCGATCAGGCGGACCAACTGTATCCCATGCTGGCGACCAATGGCACCCTGCCCATGGTGGTGGGCGTGCTCTTCATCCTCGGCCTGATCGCCGCGGCCTACAGCAGTGCCGACAGCGCCCTCACCGCCCTGACCACCAGTGTGTGCGTGGACGTGCTCGACATCGAACACCGGCCGGAGGCGGAACGCGAACCGTTGCGCAAACGCGTGCATGTGATCATGAGCGCGGTGCTGGTGCTGCTGATCATGGGCTACCGCGCCTTCAACGATGCCAGCGTGATCAGGACGGTGTTCATCGTGGCGGGCTACACCTATGGTCCGCTATTGGGGCTCTATGCCTTCGGGCTGCTGACGAAGTGGAAGGTCCAGGACAAGCTGGTGCCGCTCGTGTGCATCCTGGCGCCTATCCTAACGTTCGTGCTCGACCGGTACAGCGTGGAACTGTTCAACGGTTACAAGTTCGGATTCGAGCTGCTGCTGGTGAACGGTGGGCTGACGTTCCTGGGATTGGTGGGGGCGAGGGGAGGGGGTAAGCTGAAAGCTGACCATTGAAACGGGAAAGCTGAAAGTTGCAACGGGAGTGGGAGTGGTGTGTGCGGACCGCTGACCTCCACCTAAGCGTCCTGCCGCGCCCAGTTCCGGGCGATCACCTCCAGCAGTTCATCGTGGATGGCACTGTTGCTGGCGACGATCTCCTCATCGAAGAGCGGGTCCTTGCTGGGTCGAAAGCCACTGACCCGACCGCCTGCTTCCCGCACCAAAAGCACCCCGGCCGCGACATCCCAGCTGTTCAATCCATACTCGTAGAAGGCCTCGAAGCGCCCACACGCCACGTAGGCGAGATCGGCGGCGGCACTGCCCAGACGACGGATGCCCCGCGTGCGATGCATCAACTCGCGCAACAAGTCCATGTATTCACTTTCGTAGCCGAAATCGTCATACGGGAATCCCGTCGCGAGGAGGCTCTCTTGAAGGTGCCTTCGTTCGCTCACCCGGATGGGGCTCCCGTTCAGGAACGCGCCACCTCCTTTCCAGGCCGTGAAAAGCTCATCACGGGTCACCTCATGCACGATACCCAGCAGTGGTTCGGCTCCATCGACCAGCGCGATGCTGATGCAGTAGCAGGGCACTCCATGCACGAAGTTGGTCGTGCCGTCCAGTGGGTCGATCACCCAGTTGGACCGTACTCCCCGCTCTCCGGAGCCTTCCTCCGCGATGAAGCCGGCCTCGGGCAGCAGTTTCCCCAATGCGGCCACCAGACGGTCCTCAGCGGCGTGGTCCACATGGGTCACCAGATTGTTCGCGCTCTTGGTGTTCACACCCGCCTCCGTCAGTTTGCCGGCCTCGCCGCGGATGAACGCGGCCACGTCGACGCAGATGTGTTCGACCTCACGGGTCAGGTGTTCGAGGTCCATGTAGGGATGGGGTTGGGAGGCCCCGGCGGCGCAGCCACAGGAAGCCCGCCAGGCCAAGGATGAAAAGCAACGTGCTGATGATCTCCGCTTGCGTGACATTGCCGATCACGTGCACGTTCACCCGGATCTTCTCGATCCAGAACCGCTCAAAGCCGTTCAACATCAGGTACACGGCGAAGAGCGTGCCCGGAGTGCGTAGGTGCTTGCGCAGCAGCCACAGTACACCGAAGAACAGCAGGCACGCGAGGATCTCGTACAGCGGTGTGGGGTATACCGGCGGCACGAGGTGCGTGCAGTACCCCGGAAAGCAGGTGCCGTCGGTGATGGGCTCGCCCACGCCGTTCACATTGTTCGGGTAATCATAGGACCAGAGCCATTGCGGGACCCAGGAGGGTGCATGGGCCGTGTTCACGATGCCCCAATCGCCATCACCCGCCACCTGGCACCCCATTCGTCCGACCGCATAGGCCAGCATGAGCCCGGGTGCGGCCGCGTCCATTCCGGCCAGGGCGGGGATCCCATGCCTGACGAAATAGCGGATCACCATTGCTCCACCGATGATCAATCCACCGTACATGGTGAGGCCGCTCATGATGTCGCGACCGCTCGGGTGTTGGATGAAAGCGATGAACTGGTCCGGATTCTCCAGCCAGTGGAAGAGCTTGGCACCGACCAGTCCCCAGAGTGCTGCTGTCAGGGTGATGTTCCCAGCGTGCTCGGCGGGCTGCACGAGCATCGTCTCCACCTTGGGTTCATCGCGCCGTTCCTTGTGCTTGCGCCACCATCGGTAACCGGTCAGCAGGCCACCCAGTAGAATGCCACCGATGAAGCTGCCCTGGCCGCTCAGCAGGAAATGTTGCGGTTCCGCGGTGGCCTCCGCGAAATGCAAGGCGAGGTACAGGCCCTTCCACCCGACAAGGAAACCGACCAGGGCGTTCGTGAGCAGCTCACCGATGCTCGCCGGGGCGCCCACCAATACGCTCCGTTCCGTGGAGCGGAGCATGCCTTCCATGGTCTTCCGTCGCAGCTCCACGGCCAGGGTCCAGCTGGCGGCCACGAACGCCAGGGCCACGAAGAACCCGAAGCTGTTCACGAACTTCAGCACGGACAGGTCCAGACCGAGCAGGTCGAGGAGCGCGTGGTAAAGGGTGGGATACATGTTCGTGGATCAGGGCTGGGTCAGGGAGGTGGAAGGGGATGCGGTGATCACCTCGGCATGACGCGACAGGGGTGTACCTTGCATGTGGCCATTGCTGTCGATGCGTTCCATCCGGACGGGCACGATGCGACCGCCGAGATCCCGGTCGAACGGAAGCGAAGTACGGATGTAATTGTCGGTGGTTCCGAGCATCAGACCGTCGTGGTCCTCCGACTCGACGAGCACGGGTCGGATCCCCCCCAGGTGCCGCTCATAGTGTGCGCGCTGGAGTTCGTCGCTCAGCATGCGGAGTTGGCGGGTGCGCTGCCGACGGACCTCGACGGGAATGTTGTCGTCCATGCGAACGGCGGTGGTACCAGCCCTTTCGCTATACGTGAACACGTGGAGGTGGTCCACCGGCAGTTGCCGCAGGAAGGCATGCGTCTTTGCGAATTCGGGTTCCGTCTCGCCCGGTGTCCCGGTGATCACGTCCACGCCGACGCAGGCATGCGGCATCAGATGTTTGATGCGTAGCACGCGTTCGGCGTACAGGGCCGTATCGTAGCGACGACGCATGCGCTTCAGGACCAGGTCACTGCCGCTCTGCAGCGGCATGTGGAAATGGGGTACGAAGCGCTTGCTCCCGGCGACATGGTCGATGATGGCGTTGCTGCATAGGTCCGGCTCGATACTGCTGATCCGGAAGCGCGTGATGCCCTCCACATCCTCCAATGCGGTCATGAGCTCCAGGAGGGACTCGCCGTGCACCCGGCCGAAGTCGCCGATGTTCACGCCCGTGAGCACGATCTCCCGCACGCCCTCGTTGGCGATGCGGTGCGCCAATTCCACGATCTCCCGTATGGTTCCGCTCCTGCTGCGCCCGCGGGCCAGGGGAATGGTGCAGAAACTGCAGAAATAATCGCATCCGTCCTGGACCTTCAGGAAGGTGCGCGTCCTGTCGCCGTGGTTGTAGCTCGGGATGAAGGTGGTGACCTTCTTGATGGGCGAATAGTGTACAACGCCGACCGGACCCTCTTGAACGTCCTTTGCGGTCAGGCGTTCAAGATGGCCCGCCAGGTCGAATTTCTCCTTGGCGCCGAGCACCAGGTCCACGCCCGGGATCTCGGCGATCTCGCGCGGTTTCAATTGGGCGTAACACCCGACCACGACGATGAAAGCCTCAGGATTGATGTTGCGGAAGCGACGCACATGTCTCCGGCATTCCTTGTCCGCGTTCTCCGTCACGCTGCAGGTGTTCAACACGAACACGTCGGGCCGTGCCTCGGGCCGCACGCGGGCATAGCCCGCATCCTCCAGCTTTCTTGCCAGGGTGCTGGTCTCGGCGAAGTTCAGCTTGCAGCCGAGGGTGTGGAAGGCGGCGGTGCGTTCGGTGCCCATGCGTTGACGGCCCGGGGCGGAAAGGCAAGTGCGGTGCGCACATGGAACGTGCCTGCCGTCCAGGGTCCGCAAAGGTACCGATCGGTCCGTCGTCGATCCCAATACCACATTCGTCGCGCGACCATTGGAACATATGTGTTCCGGTGGTGCTCGGTCGGCAACCTCGTGAAGGTTCCGCCGTCTATAGGGCACGCTTCAGTTGACCATGGGAACGCTCAGAGCACCCCGCACGGGACGAACGATGTTGATAGTGACAGGAGGGATCATCTCGGCACTGCTTTCGGTGACCTCCTTCCTGCTTGCTTTCGCCTTGCTGTGAACCTCGCTTGACCAGGGATGGCGATCTTGGCGGCCGGATCCCGACCGACAATGCGCATAGCCCCCATCCTCGCCTCCTGTTTGATGCTCCCTTCCGGGATGCTCCCCGCCCAACGGACGGAGCATGCCCTCCTCTGGCGCATCACCTCACCGGACCTTCCGGCATCCTCATATCTCTATGGTACGGTCCATAGCCGCGATGGGCGGGTCTTTCACGCCAATGATTCACTTTGGCAGGTGGCCGCGCGCATGCCCCGGTTGATCGGGGAACTGGACAATGACGAAGCCCGCGGTGGGGCCATGGGTATGATGAAGAACATGACGATGCCGGACGGCCGGAAGTTGAAGGACCTGTACGATGACCCGAAGGACCTGGCCAGGGTGGAAGCCGTGCTGAAGGAGGAGCTCGGACCTGCAGGCATGATGGCCGACCGGCTGAAGCCGTTCTGGCTCATGGCCATGCTGATCGAGGAGCAGATGCCCAAGGACAGTTCCGCCGTTCTGGACGACATGCTCCAACAGCGGGCACGGAGGGCCGGCCATACGGTCGCGGGCCTTGAGACCCTGCAGGAACAGTTGGATGCGGTGGAAGCGATCCCATTGAAGGACCAGGCCGGAATGCTCCTGGACCTTGTCAAGCACGACCTCTATTCCAAGGACCTTGAAAAGCTTGTGAAGGCTTACGCGTCCCAGGACCTGGGCAGGGTTTTGCGCATGATGGAGCGCACAGGCTCGACGGACCTGGTCGACGAGCAACTGATCGTGCAACGGAACATCCGCATGGCGACCCGGATGGACAGCCTCATGCAGCAAGGCCCCCCGAGCCTATTCGCGGTCGGGGCGGGCCATCTGCCCGGCGATCGGGGCTTGTTGAAGTTGTTGCAGGAACGCGGTTACTCCGTCCTGCCGGTCGCTCCCTCCAGGCGCTGACAGCGATCGAAGGACTTGTTCCTTTGTGTGCGATGCCAACGTGGTCCCGACTTCGGCCCCTGGTCTTTTTGCTCCCTGCCCTGGTGCTCATCCGCTGCGGGCCAACCGGTGGCACCACCGATGACAGGCAGGTCTTCCGATACAACGAATCCGAAGGGATCACCAGCCTTGATCCGGCCTTCGCTCGGAACCTGGAGCACATCTGGGTGGTGGACCAGCTCTTCGATGGCCTGGTCGAAATGGGTGCCGACATGCGCGTACGCCCCGCGCTGGCGCGTAGCTGGGATGTTCGCGATAGCGGCACGACCTACGTTTTCCATCTCCGGAAGGCTGTTCGCTTCCACGATGATCCGGTATTCCCTCAAGGTCGGGGAAGATCCGTAACAGCCAACGATCTCCGGTACAGCTTCGATCGGGTCCGTGACGAGCGCACGGCCAGCCCTGGCCGGTGGGTGTTCGACAACGTGAAGGCAGGGGAGGAGGGCATTTCCGCCCCCGATGATTCCACCTTGGTGATCCATCTCGACCGGCCGTTCGCCCCCTTCCTGAGCATGTTGGCCATGGCCTATTGCAGCGCCGTGCCCAGGGAGGCGGTGGAACACTATGGACGGCATTGGCGTGAGCATCCCGTGGGATGTGGACCGTTCCGGATCTTCGCTTGGAAGGAAGGTGTGAAACTCGTGCTGCACCGCAACCCCGACTACTACGGGCGCGATCGCGAAGGCAGGCACCTGCCGTTCGTTGATGCCGTTGCCATCGGTTTCGTGAAGGATCCGAACGCGGAATTCCTGGCGCTTGTCAAGGGCGAGATCGATATGATCAGCGGCGCGGAGGGGGGCTTCCTCAACGAGTTGTTGGATCCCCTGGGCCACGTTCGCGCCAAGTACGCCGATCGGATCACCGCGTTGCGCGCACCCGCGCTGGCGACCGACTATTTCGGATTCCTGATGGATACTTCGCTGGCCATCGTGCGTGAAGGCCCATGGACGGACCGAAGGCTTCGTCAAGCCATCGCCTGCGCTATCGACCGGGAGGGATCGGTGGAGCACATCCGACATGGGATCGGCCTTCCGGCCAGGAGCATCGTGCCACCGGCGTTGCCCGGTGCCACGGCGCACGGGCAGACCTATGATCCGGCCCGCGCACGCGCGCTGCTGTCCGAATCCGGACATCCGGGTGGTGCCGGACTACCTCCGCTCACGCTGACCGCCACGGCCGACTATCTGGACCTTTGCGAATTCGTGCAGCACGGATTGGCGGACCTGGGCATCACGTTGAAGGTGGACATCGTACCGCTCAGTGTGCACAAGGAGGGTGTGGCCAACGGCGACATGGTCTTTTTCCGGAAGAACTGGATCGCCGACTACCCCGATGCGGAGAATTTCCTGCTGTTGTTCGCCAGCGCGAACGCAGCGCCCGCGGGTCCGAACTATACGCGCTACCATGATCCCGTGTACGACGCGCTCTATGCGCGTGCGCTTCGTACCGAGACGGACAGTGCCCGCATCGCGCTGTACCGGCTGATGGATGAAATGGTGGCCACCGAGGCGCCCGCGGTGGCGGTCCTACATCCCGAGGTGGTGCGCTTCGTGCGGAGGGGTGTTACCGGGCTCGTCGCCGATCCGATGAACCAGCTCGATCTGCGGTATGTGAGAAAGGCCCCGGTCCATTAAGGGCCCTGCACGCGCCCCATCCAGCAGGTGATCGGATGGTGATCGCTCAGTTCATCGGGCAATGTCCGGAATCCCCAGGAGGTGAGCTCCGGTCCATGCAGGATGTGATCGATGCGGAAACTGGGAAAGGCGCCGATGTAGGTGTGCCCGACCCCACGGCCGCTTTCAACGAACGCATCCGTCAGTTGCGTGGTCAGCTGATCGTAGCTGTAGCTCATCGGTGTATCGTTCAGGTCGCCACAATAGATCACCGGGTGTGGGCTGCTGTGCATGTGCGCGGCGATCATCCCGGTCTCCTCCGCACGGCGCACGAACGCGTCATGGAGGCGCTTGAGGATCCTCGCACCTCCGTTCCGGATGGAATCGTTCGGGGTGTGCGTGTCCAGACCCTCCATGAACCGGTAGTCCTCATCCCCGAACCGGATGCTGGCGAGGTGCGCGTTGTACACACGGAGGGTGTCCGCTCCGATCACGACATCGCTCCAGATGCACAGGTTGTTCAGGTCGTCCGGGAATTCGATGTTGCCCCGGTCGATGATGGGGTAGGTCGTTAGTGTGGCGATACCGAAGTGCTGACCACGCTTCGTATGCTGCGTGTATGCGTCGTGTAACTGCGTCCAGCGAAAGTGCGTGAGCAGGGTGTCCTTTGTGTTGAAGGCGACGGTGTTGTCCGTGCTGTAGAACTCCTGCAGGCAGAGGATGTCCGCGTTCTCCAATGCCAGCAGGTCGAATATCCCATCACGTGTGTGTTTGTTGTGGCTCCAGTTGTAGAGGTCGAACAGGCGCACGTTGTACGACATCACCTTGAACTCCGGACCGGCCAATGCTTGGTCCGGTGCCGTGCGCCCCCAGGGACGGAAATAGTCCGACAGGTGGGACCATCCGGCCAGGATCACGGCCAGGGAGAGCAGCATCCTTTTGGGGCGGAAGATCGCCCACCACACCAGCAGGCCCAGATGCACCATGAGCACGAACGGGTAGGCCATTCCCAGAAGTGCCAGCGGCCAGAATATGCGGGGGCTGACCACGCCCGCTGCGTAGCACAGCAGCAGCACTGCGCTGAACAGGATGTTCATCCACCAGATCGGTCGGTGCCAGCGCGAAGGCCGGATCCGTTGGGAGGTGTCAGCTGTCATTGCTGGCACGGAAGAGGATGTCCTTCTCGTCCTTCGTCAAACTGTCGTAGCCGCTCTTGCTGATCTTGTCCAGGATATGGTCGATCCGGGCCTGCTTGTTCAGCGCGGGCCCCTCGGCACTTCGGCGCCGTGCCTTCGCGCGATGGCTCACCTTCATCCGACCGCCCTTGCGGGGTTGGAACAGGTCGAAGAAGCGCTCGAGGGTGTTCACGAAGCCGAGGGAGATGTCGCGACCGTTCTTCAGTTGCCGTGCGGCCAGGAAACCGTACAAAGCGCCACCCAGGTGTGCGATGTGCCCCCCGCTGTTGGCGCCCTGGCGGATACTGATCAGATCGATGACCACGTAGATGAGGGCGATGTACTTCAGTCGGACGGGACCGAAGATGAACAGGTGCACGACCAGATCGGGCCGGTAGGTGGCGATTCCGATGAAGACGCCCATCACCGCGGCCGATGCCCCGAGTATCGTGCTGCCGGCGGTATAACGCTCGAACACGGGGAACAGGTTGTAGCTGATGACGTAGAAGAACAGGCCCAGCAGCCCTCCCAGCAGGTAATTCCCCAAAAGGCGTTTCGGTCCGAGCAGGTCCTGGAAGATCCTTCCGGCGAACCAGAGCACGAGCATGTTGAAGAAGATGTGCAGCAGGTCCCAATGGAGGAACATGTAGGTGATCACGGTCCAGGGCCGGAACAAGAGCGTATGCAGGTCGCTGGTGCTCTTCAACCAAGCGATCAGGTCCGGCCCCTGGCGACCGGCCAGGAAGAATGGCAGATCGATCACATGGAGCACCAGGAACAGGGCGATGTTGATCAGGATGATACGCACCAGCGCGCCGCCGGTCCGCCAATAGGTCCGTAGATCGTCCTGCAAGCCCATGCCTAGTTCCGCATCAACGTTCGCGAAAGGTGAAAGCGCATCCCCGCCCGCAAAGTTCGGGCCCGATCACAACCATGGTTCCTTCCGCTTCCAATGACGCAGGAGGAAATAGCCGAAGATCATCCCGCCCACATGGGCGAAGTGCGCCACATTGTCACCCTGACCTTGTCGGATGCCCATGAAGAGTTCGATGACGCCGTAGATGGCAACGAAATACTTGGCCTTGATCGGCACGGGGAAGAACAGCATCAGGATCTGCTGGTCGGGGAAGAGCATGCCGAAGGCGAGCAGGATGCCGAAGACTGCCCCCGATGCGCCGATGATGATCCCTTGATAATCGAAATAGAGGCGGGTGAGGTCCTCGTCGGATGCGCCGGTCGTGCCCGAGATGTCGTTCAGCATACGTTCGGCCTCCGCAATGTTCGGCGTGGCCGCTGCGTCCTTCACTTCCTCCGGGTCCGCGCCGAGGGCGATCACCGCCTGTTCATCGCGTGTCACTTCGTAGGCGCTTACGCCCGTGTGCAGGGCCGCCGCACCCAGCCCGCAGATCATGTAGTAGGTGAGGAACCGCTTCGCGCCCAACCGGTGCTCGATCGGTGCACCGAACATCCAAAGGGCGAACATGTTGAAGAAGATGTGCGAGAACCCGCCATGCATGAACATGTGCGTCAGCACCTGCCAGGGTCGGAAATTCGGCGAACCGACGTAGTACATCCCGAGGATGTTGTCCAGCAGGTTCCGCCCCAGTTCATCCGTCCCGAATGTGAACCGGGCCAGGAAGAACAGGCCGTTGATGATCAGCAGGTTCTTCACCACGGTCGGCAGCATGCCACCGATGGGGTTGCGCGAGATGCTCATCCGCGTTCAAAGCGTTCGTCGAGCTCGTCGAGCCCGAATGTGATCAGTGTGGGTTTGCCACCGGGTGTGAAATAGGGCATCTCGCAGGCGAAGAGCCGGTCGATGAGGTCGTGGATCCGCACGGTGTCCAGCCCTTCCGCTCGTTGAACGGACATGCTCCGTGCCATGCTCCGTGCCAGGGCCTGATGCCGTTCCAGCTTCAAAGCAGCGCGCTCCTGCTGCAATTGCTCCAGGAGTTGCTCCAACAGGCGCTCAGGGTCCTCGTCCGCGGCCTCGGCCGGGAGCCCGGAGATCGTGAGCGTGCGCCCGCTCAGGGTGTCCAGTTCGAAGCCCATCGCACGCAGCTCGGGCAGTAGTTCCGTCACCAGCGCATGGTCGATGGCGTTCAGCTCCACATTGCGTGGAAAGAGCTGCGTCTGGCTCGGACCCGTGCCCTGGTCCAACGAACGCAGGGCTCTTTCATAGGCGATCCGTTCCGTTGCCCGGCGCCGATCGATCACCACGAATCCTGTGCGGACGGCGGCCAGTACATACTTCCCGTGGAGTTGGAACACCGGACGAGGTCCGGGCTCCTCGTCCAGATCGCGCGACGGAAGGACGGTGGGGGTCGCCTGTGGGGATGCGGGAGGTTCCGTTCGATCGAAGAGCGCCTCCCAACCGGCCATGGTGCGCCGTTGTCCGAGATCCTGCGGACGCCACGCGCTTGCAGGATGCGGTGTGGATGGGCGTTCCACGGCGGCCAGTAAAGCGGGCTCGGGTTCGAAATCGAGGCTCGGTACGATGTTGAACCGCCCCAGCGCGCGGCGGACCGCCGCATGCACGATGGCATAGATCGCCCGGTCGTCGCGGAATTTGACCTCCGTTTTCGTGGGGTGGATGTTGATATCGATCTGCGCCGGATCGAGCTCCAGGAAAAGGAACCAGGAAGGGTAGCTCTCCTTTCCGATCAACTCATCATAGGCCTTGCGCACGGCATGGTCCAGGTAGTGGCTGCGGATGTACCGCCGGTTCACGAAGAAGTACTGTTCACCGCGTGAGCGTTTCGCGAATTCCGGTTTGCCAATGAACCCCTGCACCGTTACGAGTTCCGTGGCCTCCTCCACGGGCACCAGGCGCTCGTCGTATTTCCTGCCGAACAGTTGCACGATGCGCTGTCGTTCGTTCCGGGCGGGCGCCCGCAGGGTTTCCTGCTCGTTCTGTACCAGGTCGAAGGCGATCTCCGGATGGGCCAGGGATACACGATGCAGTTCCTCCAGCACGTGCTTCATCTCCACCGGGTCGCTCTTCAGGAACTGGCGTCTGGCGGGCACATTGTAAAAGAGGCTGCGTACAGCGATCGTCGTGCCCACGGATACCGCCACGGGCTCCTGGCCCTGGATGCGGCTGCCGTCGATCAGGATCCGTGTGCCCGTCTCGTCGTCCTGGTGCCGGGTGCGTAGCTCCACTTGGGCCACCGCGGCGATGCTGGCAAGTGCCTCGCCCCGGAAACCCTTGGTGCGGATATGCTGGAGGTCATCGGCCTTGTCGATCTTGCTGGTCGCGTGCCGCTCGAAACAGGTCCGCGCATCGTTCGGTCCCATTCCCCGTCCGTCGTCGGTCACCTGCACCAGCGTGCGGCCGGCATCCTTGATCACCAACGTGATGTGGGTGGCACCGGCATCCACGCTGTTCTCCAGCAGTTCCTTCACCACCGAGGCGGGACGTTGCACCACTTCGCCCGCGGCGATCTGGTTCGCCACGTGGTCCGGGAGCAAACGGATCACATCACCCATTCAGCCTGCGGTGTGGAGGTAGGCGCTGTAAATGGCCCACAGGAGGCCGAGCACACCGCCGAGCACGAGCACGAGCCGGGCAATGTAGGTCCCGCCGCTGCGCTCCCGCTGCCAACTGTGGCGCAACCGCGCTGCGAACCGCTCTCTGTCATAGGCCGCCCCGGGGGCCGCGCCGTCCATCTCGGCTTTGATGCGTGCATCCCGTTCGGCCCGTCGCTCCTTCTCCGGGTCGTAGTACCGTGGGGTGTAGTCGAACTCCCTGGGACCACGGTTGCGGAACAGCGAGAACAGCATGATCGATCTTGGACCCGGCACGGCGTGGGGGTTTGCAGCAAAGGTAACGGAGGTCGGGCAGGGCTTAGGTCCGCGCGTCCAACGATCCTCGGATCCCCGCGTTCCTGTTGATAAGAGCCCCGCCACCGCAGCTTTTGCTCCTTGGGTGGGCCGGTAGTTTTGGCCGCTGTGATGTGTCGATCCGTATCGATCCCCGTGTTGTTGTTCGCCACCGCGGTGGAGTTGGGCGTGGCCCAGCCGCCCCGTCGTGATCCGGTGCCGCCGCCCTTCCTCCTGGACGATGCACGTTGGGCGGACTCCGTACTGCAAAGCCTGACGCTCCGCCAGCGTGTGGCCCAGCTCATGATGGTGGCCGCCTACAGCAACAAGGACGAAGCGCATACCCGGGAGATCGAGCAACTGGTGCGTGAGGAGGATATCGGCGGACTAATCTTCTTCCAGGGCGGTCCCGTGCGGCAGGCCATCCTGACCAACCGCTATCAAGCCGAGGCGCCCACGCCCCTGCTCATCGGGATGGACCTGGAATGGGGACTGGCCATGCGACTGGACAGCACGGTGCGATTCCCGAAGCAGATGACCTTGGGCGCGATGCGTGAGGATGCCGCGATCGAGGCGATGGGGGCGGAGATCGCCCGTCAAATGCAACGGCTCGGAGTGCAGGTGAGCTTCAGTCCGGTGGCGGATGTGAACAGCGATCCCGACAATCCGGTGATCAACGACCGCAGCTTCGGCGAGGACCGCGAAGCCGTGGCGCGCAAGTGCATCGCCTATATGAAGGGCCTGCAGGCCGGCGGCGTGATCGCCACCGCCAAACACTTTCCCGGGCACGGCGACACCAACGTCGACTCGCACAAGGCGTTGCCGGTGATCGCCCACAGCCGTATCCGGCTCGATTCGCTGGACCTCTATCCCTTCGAACAACTGATGCGCGAGGGGCTTTCGGCGATCATGGTCGCCCATCTTGAGGTGCCCGCGCTCGACAGCACGCCAGGCCTGCCCAGCACTTTGAGCAGGCCCATCGTACATGGCCTGTTGGAGGACGAGCTCGGTTTCAAGGGCCTCGTCTTCACTGATGCGCTCAACATGAAGGGCGTGGCCAACGCCGATAGCGCCGGCGAGATCGAACTGCGTGCGTTGCTCGCAGGAAATGATGTGCTCCTCTTTCCCCAGGACCCCGAAAAGGCGATCAACAGGATCATGCGGGCGATCCAACAGGGTGAACTGTCCCGCGATGTCGTCGACAACAAGTGTCTGAAAGTTTTGCGTGCCAAGCAATGGGCCCGTCTGGACCACTTCCGTCCGGTGCGGCTCGAAGGGTTGATCGCCGACCTCAATGCACCCGTGGCACATGTGCTCCGGCGGCGCCTCTATCAGGGCGCCATCACCGTACTTCGTGACAAGAACGAACTCCTTCCCCTTCGTCGCACGCGCAGCATGCGCATCGCTTCATTGGTGATCGGTGACACGCTGCACAACCCCTTCCAGACCGCCTTGGAACAGCAGGGGGCGGTGGACAAGTTCGCCTGTGGCAAGGATATCGGGGGAGACAGCCTGAGAACATTGATCGAGCGCCTGAAGGACTACGATGTGGTGATCGCCTCCGTGCATCGCACCAGCTTTCGCGTCCAAAAGGACTTCGGCGTACCCGACAGCGTGTTCGACCTGGTGAAGGCGATCGCGGCCGATCATCGCACGGTCCTCGTGCTTTTTGGCAATCCCTACCGGCTTGCGCGGACCACTGGCATGGCAAACCTCGATGGTCTGGTGGTCGGTTATGAGGACGATCCCGACATGCAGGACCTCACCGCGCAGGCGATCTACGGGGCGCTGGGTGCCGACGGGAGGTTGCCGGTATCGGCGAACAAGGACCTGCGGACAGGGCAGGGGCTGACCTGGGAAGCGAGCGGCGGGGTCCCGCACGGACTTCCGGAGGAGCTGGGCGTGCGTACCATCGACCTGGCGGCTATGGACACCATCGTGATGGAGGGCATGGCCAGAAAGGCCTATCCCGGTTGTCGGGTGCTGGTGGCGGTGGATGGCGAAGCGATATGGGACAAATGCTACGGCAAACCGACCTATGATGCCAAGGAACCCGTCCGGGCCGAGGACGTGTACGACATCGCTTCGATCACCAAGGTGGCCGCCACGACCCTTTGTGTGATGAAGTTGGTGGACGATGGCCGGATCGATCTGAACAGGGACCTGGGCACCTACCTGCCCGAACTGCAGGGTGTGCATGACGATTATGCAGCGCTCCATCTCCGCGACATCCTCACGCACCAGGCCGGTCTCAAGGATTGGGTCCCCTTTTACAAGAAGCTGGTGAAGGGCGGTGCGCCGATCCCCGGCGTGGTGACGGACAAGCCCGACGCCCGGCATGGGCTGCGCGTCACGGAAAGGGTATACATCGACAGCGCCTTTCGCGACAGCATCCGCACCTGGATCTTGAACACACCGATCGCGGCGAAGAAGGAATACAAATACAGCGACCTGGGCATGTACCTGATGCAGTGGGTCGTGGAACGGGTCAGCGGCATGTCTTTGGACGCATACGTGGACGCGACCTTTTACGCACCGCTTGGCCTATCGCATATCGGCTACCATCCACGCGATCGTTTCCAGCGGTCACGGATCGTGCCAACGGAATACGATGCCGAGTTCCGTCAGCAGCAGGTCTGGGGAGATGTGCACGATCCAGGCGCTGCCATGCTCGGCGGTGTGGCGGGGCATGCCGGTCTTTTCAGCGATCCAGGTGACCTTGCCGTACTGATGCAACTGCTCCTGAACAAGGGGGCCTATGGCGGGCGTCGCTATCTGAGCGAGGCGGTCGTCAACGAATTCACGCGGTGCCAGTTCTGCGCACCGAAGGCCAAGGAGGATGAGAACCGACGCGGCCTCGGTTTCGACAAGCCGGTCCGCGAAGGCAAAGGCGGCCCGACCTGCGGCTGCGTGAGCCTGGCCAGTTTCGGTCATACGGGGTTCACCGGCACCATGGTCTGGGCCGATCCGGACCAGAACGTCGTCTATGTATTCCTCAGCAACCGTGTGTATCCCACGGCGCTTAACAAGGCGCTCATCCAGTTGGACATCCGCACACGCATCCAGGAGGTGGTGCATGACGCCGTTGCCGCGCGTGAGCGGGAAGGAAAGGTGAAGAAGTGAGAGGGGTGCGAAGTTTCGCCCAAGGACGCCCACCGACCAATAACATCCTCCTATTTCTTCTTGAAGTCCCCGTTCTTCCAGGCCTGCAGGAATTGCGCCCAGGCGATGGGGTTGAACAGGTTGATCACCGGCGTGCCGCCCTGTGCGTAAAGGCGTGTCTGGTCCAAAGCCATCTGGTATTGGAAGCTTTGGTAGGCGTCCGGTGAAAGGTTCTCCATGCGTTGGAGCATTTCGGCGTCCGAGAGGTTCTTCATGGCGACCTGCTCGTCGTCGTTCGCCAGATCGAGGTTCAGGAAGGCTTCGCGGAACTGCTCCCGACTGGGCCAGGGGAACACGGTCAAAGTGCCCAGTTGCACGGTGTCGCGGTACATCTGGTGGATCATCGAGTACTTGCGTTCGTCCAGGCCCTCGGGGATCACGAATTGCGAGCGTTGGAAGCCGACGGCCGAAAAGAGCACGGTATCGCCCTCCTGGGCCACGAACGAGAAGTAGCCGTACACGTCGCTCATCGTGCCGCGATAGCTGTTCTTGATCAGGATGTTCGTGAAGGGGACCGGCTGCAGGCTGTCGCCGGTGACCACCACGCCACTGAATTGCACGAGGTCCTTGTCGCCCCGCTGGGCCGACGTTACCAGCGATGGCACGAAGGCCAGGACAATGAGCATACTACGCATCCGGACAAAGGTATTCGGGTGAAGGGCACACCACGCCCCAGCGAACTTCGGGCCGATCCTTTGACCCGCACCGGCGACGAGAGTTCGATCGCATCGACGTCGATGCACGACGAAAGTTCCGGGACCCTATGGTCCGCTGTTTTCGAGCATCCTCAGGATGGCGGGCAGTTCGTCCACCTGAAGTGCATCGGGGTTCTTTCGAAGGGCGAGCGCCAAGGAGATCCGGCCGTCCACGCCGAAAAGGCTCACGTGCAACCCCTTCGCCCGGGCGGACCGCACCTCCTCGCGGGTCACGTTGCGTTGGTTGAGCGTCAGTCCCTGGAGTCCGAGACGCTCAGCGGTGATCGCCCCTTCGTTCAGGTCATCGCAATAGAGCGAACGTTTCACCTCACCTTTCCCTCCCAGCACTTCCAGGAACTCCGGTATGCGGCATTCCACCCGAACCCGTTCGGTCCAACCGTTCGCGGCAATGATCCCGGCCAGGTTCGTAGCGAGTTCGTCAAGGTAAGTGCTCCAATCGCCTGAGGTCATCAGCTTCACGTCGAGTACGATCTCCGTTGCCTTCCGGTCGGCGAGGACCGCCTTGAGGTCGGCCAGGCGCATGATCCTGGACCCGGGCTCAAGCGTTCCGTAGCGGCATGGTTCCAGCTGATCCCAGGTCAGGTCATTGATCCGTCCCGTGCAGGATGTGAGCACCCCGAGGTGCATGTCATGAAAGACCACCAGTTCACCGTCCCGGGTCATCTGCACATCCATTTCGATCCCATCCGCACCGAGGTCCAGCGCACCCCGCAGCGAGGCTGGTGTGTCCATCAAGAGGCCGGCGCCGGTACCCAGTCCACCATGACCCACGATGTGGACGGTCGCGGCAGCTTGAGGATCCCAGCAGGACCCGAACAGGAGCGGACAGAGCAAGCCAATGATGGACACCCGAACGCGGATATGGGGCTTCAACGAACGGATCAGGCCGCCTGATCTCATCCGTCGCCAGGATCGGCGGGGTTCATCGGGTGAACCTGCGTTCCAATACCGTGCGGTTCCTGCGTTCATCGGTCACTTCGACGCGGAGCATGCGTTCGCCAGGACCTTCGCTGTGGTTGTCGAAGGTATGGGTGAGCATGCGCTGCTTGGGGTCGTAGGTCAGCAGGATCCACTTGCCGTCCAGTGTGGCCGACCATTCGTCCAGCCCGGACAGGTCATCCTCCACCCGGAAATGGATGGCATCCCGACCGCGCATGTCGGGGCGCAGGTCCAGGGGCACCAGCTTGGGTGGCACGGTATCGATGCGGATGCCGTACGTGCCGAACCGGCGGACCGAGGCCATCAGATCGCCGTCCGTGAAGCGTCCGCCCTCCGGTGTGGGATGCCCCTTTCGATCAAAGCGCACAACCAGGGCCTTCTCCTGGAGCGGCCCGCTCAATTCCGGACGCGTGAATCGCACCTCCGCGCTGCGATGTAGTGGTGTTCGTTCGTCCAGGACCTGGAAAATGGAACCCAGGTCCCGTTCACCTCCAGGCCGTGAAACAATGCGCATGGGTACGTCCTCGTAAAGCGCTTGTGCGGGAATGTTCATCCTGAACCCTGGCACGGTCACCTGGTCCTCGCGGTCCCAGCGCAATGCGTTCGATGACCATGGCATGGATGTCCAACCGACGCTCCTTTCGCGATCGGCGCCGGTGAGCACGAACGACAGGGTGGAGGCATTCCCGGCCGCATCCGTGGCGGTGATCGTCAAATTCAACGTGTCGCCCGGTCCCACCTGCAATTTGCCAGCGTTCGTGCCCGATAGGAGTCCGGACCGGTCATTGGGTAGATCGTAGAGGCGGTGGTAGTGCATGTCGGACCCCACGAAAAGTGCGTAGTCCATTCGCGCGTTCACGTAGCGCTGTTTGTCAAAATCGACCTCATCCAGGCGCACTTCCGACCACTTGGCACCATTCACCCGGAGTTCGAGCCGTCGGATCCCACAGATGTTGGCCGATCCATCGTACCGGTCTACCGCGTGCACGGCGATGCCAATGGTCCCCAATGCTGAGGGATGTTCGCCAGGTCGCAGGACGTAGTGACCTTGTCCGCCTTCGGTGGGGAATCCGACAGCTCGCCCCGGATAGGGTGAAACCCGGGATGAGGTATCCAGCGCATAGAGGCGGATACCGCGGATCGTTGGTGGTATATCATCCTGAAGATCAAGTCCGTATGATTGTGGATCCAAAGCATGTTGATCACTGGTGCGGCGTACCTCGAAATGCAGATGAGGAGCCGATGACCCACCGGTGTTGCCGCTGAAAGCGACCACCTCGCCGGCATGAACGGGAAGCGCGCCCGATGGAACGGGGACATCGATGGAGAAACTGCGCTGACGGTATTGCGTTTCCAGCGTGTACGCGGCAATATTCGGGGCGAACCGGCTCAGGTGCCCATATACAGTGGTGAGACCTCCGGGGTGGTCGATGTAAAGGGCCAGGCCATAGCCCCATGGGCCGACCTTGATCCGGGAGACGTGTCCTTCGGCAGCGGCATGAACAGGGAGTCCCTGACGTCCTTCTGTCTTGAGGTCCACTCCGGAGTGATAATGGTCCGTCCGGAGTTCCATGAAATTGCCCGCCACACGGAGGGGGATGTCCAGGGGCATCACCAACGCCTGCGTAAAGCGGGGGCCTTGGTCTTGATACGTAAAGCATAAAAGACTGAATGACAATATTATGCGTATGCCTTTTGAAAGTAGATCCGATATCCTTTTTGTCATCTTCACCTTGCTCAGTATGTGACAAACGTACCGGGTACCGTTTGCTGTATCGGGTCATTGTATGCATGGCCTTCAACAAGGTCAGGTTCAAACTCTTCCGCATGTGGGATCGGGGCGTCGGTTATCTTTGGCGCGGACCACGTCAGTGTCCTTTTTCAGCTGATGAGCGAACTGGTGGAGCGGCTTCGGACGGTCCGGGAAAAGATCATCCGGATCACTGAGGAACGCCGCCTGTTACGCGAGCGCATCGCCGCGCTCGGCGCCACGGAGCGGGAACGGATCCAGCAGCTCGATGTGCTGCAGGCCAGGGTCGCTGAACTGGAAAAGGAGAACGAGGTCCTTCGTGCGTCCCGATCGCCTCAGGCGAGCACGGACACGCTTGGAACGAAGCAAAGGATCGATGAATTGGTGAACGAGATCGACCGCTGCCTGGAGTTGTTGAACACCTGAGCACGGTCCGTTGGCCATGGAAGAAAGATCGATACGGATCGAGATCGCTGGGCGGGCCTATCCGCTCTCCATCCAGGCGGATGAGGAGCAGCATGTCCGTCAGGCGGCCGAGGAGATCAACGAGAGCATCACCCGCTTGCGGTCGCACTATCCGATGACCGACAAGCAGGACCTGTTGGCGATGGCCGCCATGGAGGTGTGCGTGCGCGCGCTCAACAGCGCCATGCATCCTCAGGAGGCCGGACTGGCCGAGGAGGTGGGGCGGCTCGAAGCGCTCCTGGGCGACGGCGAACGCTCCTGATCCCGCTTCGCAGAGCACGTACGAAGGCCGTGGTCCATGTGATAAAAGGAACAACATGGATATCATCGCATTGCTCATCGGCCTGCTCGCGGGCCTTGTTGGCGGAGGCGCCATCGTCTTCGCCGTATTGAACGGCATGCTTCGGAAGCGGCGGGAAGCCATCCTGAAGGAGGCGGAGGCCGAAGGGGAGGCCGTCAAAAAGGAAAAGATCGTGCAGGCAAAGGAGAAGTTCCTCCAACTGAAGGAGGAACACGAGAAGGACCTGCGGGAAAGGGACAAGAAGGCGCAACAGGGCGCCGACCGCATCAAGCAGCGGGAGCAGCAGTTGAGCCGCCAACAGCAGGAGCTTGGCAACAAGGAAAAGCAGTCCGACCGCGTACGCCAGGAGATGGAGCGCAAGATCGAAGGGCTCGACCGTCGGCTGGAGGAAACGGAGAAGCTCCATCAGAAGCAGGTCGCTTCCTTGGAGAAAGTGGCCAACATGAACGCTGAAGAGGCACGCCAGCAGCTGGTGGAATCCCTGAAGGACGAGGCGCGAACAGCGGCCATGGCGCATATCAAGGAGTTGCAGGACGAGGCCAAGCTCACCGCCAACAAGGAGGCCAAGCGGATCGTCATCCAGACCATCCAGCGTGTGGCCACCGAACACGCCATCGAGAACTCCGTGAGCGTGTTCAATATCGAGAACGATGACGTCAAGGGGCGGATCATCGGTCGCGAAGGCCGCAACATCCGAACGCTGGAGGAGGCGACCGGTGTGGAGGTGATCGTGGACGACACGCCCGGTGCGATCATTCTGAGCTGCTTCGACCCGGTACGCCGTGAGATCGCCCGGTTGGCCATGCATCAACTGGTGAAGGACGGCCGCATACACCCGGCCCGTATCGAGGAGATCGTGGCAAAGACCCGCCGCCATCTGGAGGAGGAGATCGTGGAGACCGGAAAGCGCACTTGCATCGACCTTGGCATACACGGGCTGCATGGCGAGCTGGTGCGCATGGTGGGGCGGATGAAGTACCGCAGCTCGTATGGTCAGAACCTGCTGCAGCACAGCCGTGAGGTGGCCAACCTCAGCGCCATCATGGCCAGCGAGCTCGGCCTCAACCCCAAGACCGCGAAGCGTGCGGGCCTTCTGCACGACATCGGCAAAGTGCCGGACGAGGAGCCGGAACTGCCTCACGCCATCCTGGGCATGAAACTGGCCGAGAAGTACGGCGAGAAACCCGATGTGTGCAACGCAATCGGCGCGCACCATGACGAGATCGAAATGACCACCCTGTTCTCACCGATCATCCAGGCGTGCGATGCGATATCCGGTGCTCGTCCGGGGGCACGTCGCGAAGCGGTGGAAGCCTATATCCAGCGGTTGAAGGACCTCGAGGGATTGGCCATGAGCTACGGCGGGGTCACCAAGGCTTTCGCGATCCAGGCGGGTCGGGAACTGCGGGTCATGGTGGAGAGCGAAAAGATCAGTGACGGTCAGGCTGACGAGCTCAGCATGCAGATCGCGCAGCGCATCGAGAACGAGATGACCTACCCCGGGCAGGTGAAGATCACCGTGATCCGCGAGAAGCGGTCGGTGGCCGTTGCCAAGTAGACCATGCCAGGATGAGAGGACCCCATTATTCGGACCGACCCTGGTGAGCACGCCCCCCTTCCGCTCGGTGCTCGTTACCGGTGGGGCCGGGTTCATCGGTTCGCATGTTTGCGATGCTCTGGTCCAGGCCGGTAGTACGGTCCGTTGCCTTGACGATCTGGCAACGGGTGCCCGGGCGAACGTGGCCCACCTGGAGGGCTCCGGACGGTTCCATTTCGTTGTCGGGGATGTTCGGGACCGCACCGTATGTGCCGAAGCCGTTCAGGGCATGGACGTGGTGGTGCACCTCGCGGCATTGGGCAGTGTGCCTCGATCGATCGCCGAGCCCCTGGCCAGTGAAGGCGCCAACCTCACGGGTATGTTGCATATGCTGGAGGCATGCCGAACGAACGGACCCAGGCGCATCGTTTTCGCCAGCAGTTCCAGTGTCTACGGCGATTCAACGGAACTTCCCAAACGCGAGGGTCGGGAAGGACATCCGCTATCGCCCTATGCCGTGACCAAGGCCATGGACGAGGCATATGCAGGGCTCTATCACAGGCTGTTCGGCCTGGAGACCATCGGTCTCCGGTTCTTCAATGTGTTCGGCGAACGACAGGATCCCAACGGTCCCTATGCCGCGGCCATCCCACGGTTCGTGCTGCGGATGATGGCCCATCGGCCGCCCCAGGTACATGGAGACGGTCACCAGACGCGCGATTTCACCCATGTGGCGAATGCTGTTCACGCGGTGGAGCGGGCCATCGATGTCACCGATGCACGTGCGTTCGGCCAGGTGTTCAACATCGCATATGGCGGGCGGACCGATCTATTGGAATTGATCGGTCTGCTGCGCGTGGAACTGGCCGCCGCCGATCCGGCAATCGGCGCGGTGGGTGTGGAACACGGACCTGCGCGCCAGGGTGACGTGCGTGACTCCCTGGCCGACACGGGCCGGGCCCAGGCCATATTGGGTTTCCGACCGGTGCTCGACCTGCGGAAGGGTTTGGCCAGGACCGTGGCCTGGTACCGGGCCCAGGCCGGCGCCTGAGGCGCGTGCGGGAACAAGAAGGCGGCCCGCAGGCCGCCCCCTTGCTCGAAAAACCAACGTGACCTGTCAGCGCGAACGTCCTCCGCCGAGACGGATGGACCAGGATATGTTGATCAAATAATCTGCGAAAGCCGCGTCGCCATGGCGTGGTTTGCCGGTAGCGACCTCCGTTTCCTTGTCCGTAACGCTCTGGGTCCGATCGCGCACCATGGCCACCGGTACGCTCACGTTCACATCGTGCTTTCCGCGCATCCAGTCCAGCCCTGGTTCCAAGCTGATCACATAGCCCGGCCTTCGGAAGCCCTCACTGCCACCGACCAGGTCCTCCACGGGGATGCCTTCCAACCGACCGCCACAGAACATGTTGAGCCCGAACTTGTGGCTGACGTTCCAGTTCAAACCAAGGCGTGCCATGTACTGGTCGGGCACGCTGCAGATGGCTTCGTTCTCCAATATGGGGCTTAGGGTTTCGCGGTAGGTCCGTGCCCCGTTCGTCTCCATCGGGTTCAACAGGTAGAAGCCGTTCACATAACCGAACACCGGACCGAACAGCTTGGCGAAGCCTTGTATCTCGACCGTGAACCCGAAGCCCCCGTCACCCAACTGGATGGACTGGTCCACCGGACGGTACTCGCCCGTGTAGAGGGTGCCGGCGGTGTCCGTGCGGGGCACGACGTTGTAGGCATAGTCCATGGCGTTGAAATCGCCGGTGGGCAGCTTGATCCCTACGGCTACGGCCAGATTGCCATTCGCGCTGCTGTCCGGGTCGAAGAGCCACCTTTGGAGGCTCACACGGATGTCGCCGATGCCCACGCTGCGCATCTCATGGCGTTCGGTGCGTCCGTGCTCGTACAGCGAGGATCGCGTGTTGTAGGACCAGGGCAGCGTGATGAGCAATGAGTTCCGCTTGTTGAAACTGTAGGCCACACCGAGGTTCAATTGGTGCACCCAGTTGATCACCTCATTGCCGATGGTGCCGTCCGGGTTCACCACGGTAAAGCGGTCCTCGTTCTCCTCGGTGCCACTGAAGTGCCTGAACGACTTGAAGTAGCGGTAGTTCGTGCTCACCGTCCAGCCCTTGCCGAGCAGGTTCGAGTTGGTGAACGCGTTCATGTCGCAACTGCTGAAGCTCTTGATCGCAACACAGCCCTGTCCATGGGCTTGTGTGGTGATCGCCAGCGTCGCCACCAGCAGAGCGAAGGGTGTATGGGTCCGGAGCATGGTGAGGTTTTGGTAGCAGGAAGTTGCGAGGTCCGGAGGTGACAACGGTCAGCCGATCCGCCGATGCCCGGCATCGTGGTGCCGGACGGGGGGGCGGTCATGTGGGATCGGAGGAGGGCCGTCCGGCTAACTTCGCCGGCCATGACCCTCGCGGAATGGATCGTTCTGGGCGTATTGCTCGGCGCCGTGGTGCTTTTCATCAGCGGTCGCCTCAGCATCGACCTGGTGGCCCTCATGATGATGGCCGTACTGATCGTCACAGGCGTCATTTCACCGTCCGATGCCATCGCGGGGTTCAGCGACACGGCGACATTGACCGTGGCTTTCATGTTCGTACTGAGCGCGGCGCTCCTCCGCACGGGTGCGTTGGCCACCCTGGGACCCCGTCTGGCACAGCGGTTCAGGCAGAACGCGACCGTTGGCCTCCTCTCGCTCATGGCCGCCGTGGCGCTGTGTTCGGCGTTCCTGAACAATACGCCCATCGTGGCGGTGCTGCTGCCGATCGTGGTGCAGACGGCCAGGGGAGCGGGCATCGCCCCGAGCAAGCTGCTCATCCCCCTCAGCTTCGCGGCCATCCTGGGGGGGACCACCACCCTGATCGGTACCAGCACCAACCTGGTGGTGAGCGGCGTGGCCGAGGCGCGGGGTGTGGAGGCCTTCAGCATGTTCCTGCTCACCCCGATGGGTCTGGTCTTCGCGGCCGCAGGCATCATTTACATGGTGGTCCTCGGCATTCATCTGGTCCCCGGCCGGGATCGCAAGGGTCTTCAGGACGCTTTCGGCATGCGCGACTACCTGACCGAGATCGAACTGCTGCAGGGATCATCGGCCGTCGGACAGCGGATCATGGACAGCCATCTGGTGCGTGAATTGGAGATGGACATCATCGCCATCCAGCGCGGTGGGAACACGTTCACGGTACCTGCGGGTGACATGATGCTGGAAGTCGGCGATGTGTTGAAGGTGCGTTGTGATATCGACCGGATCAGGGCTTTGAAGGACCGCGCCCACGTGGCGCTGAAACCGGGACTGAAGGTGGCCGAGGACGACCTGCTGACCCGGGGCACCAAACTGGTGGAGTTCGTGATCACGAGCAACAGCGACCTGGAGGGGAAAAGCCTGCGGGAGGCCGACCTGCTCCGCAAATACCGAGCGGTGGCGTTGGCGGTGCGTCAACGGGAGGAGGTCGTGCATGAACGATTGCAGGACGTGGTGCTGCACGCGGGCGATGTGGTGTTGGCCGAGGTCCGGGCCCACTACGTCGAGCGGCTCAAGCGCCTGGGCGTCCGGCCGGACAGCCCGTTCGCCATTCTGGCCGAGGAGGAGGGGATGCCCATTTTCGCATGGCGCCGGTTCCTGTTCGTGGCGGGAGTCCTGGGTGCGGTGGTGCTGGCCAATGCGTTCGGCGTTCCGATCTTGACAGCCACTCTGGTCGCGGTCTGCCTCATCGTGCTCACCGGGAGCTTGAGCATGAAGGAAGTGTACGATGCGATTGACTGGAAGATCGTGTTCCTGATGGCCGGGGCCCTCAGTCTGGGCACGGCGATGGACCGAACGGGTCTTGCCGACCGCCTGGCAGCGGGTTTGATCGATCTGCTGGGATCCTGGGGGCCGGTGGCCGTGTTGTCGGGTACCTATCTGATCACCATCCTGCTCACCGAAACGATGAGCAATACCGCCACTGCCGCCTTGCTGGCGCCGATCGCGATCAGCACGGCAGAGGAGCTCCATGTCAGTCCCGTCCCCTTTCTCATGGCGGTCACCTTCGCGGCCAGCGCCAGTTTCATGACCCCGATCGGCTATCAGACCAATGCGATGATCTATTCCGCGGGGCAATACCGCGCCACGGATTTCCTGCGCGTGGGTGCGCCGCTCAGCCTGCTCTTCTGGCTGCTCGCCACGCTCCTGATACCGTTGATCTATCCCTTCTAGCGACCCGCTTCATCCAACGCGTCGTGCGGGACCTTCAGGAACACTTCCCAATAGCGCGTTCTGTTCATGTCCTCCCAATGGATCATATAATAGCGCGCCTGGTAGATCTGGAATTGGCATAGCACCAGTAGCAGGCCGATGGACGTGAGCAGCAATTTGCGCCAATGCCCGGTCGAGTGCTGCAGCGCGTACGCGAGCGGCAAGGCGAAGAGCACCAGGTACTCCGACCAGGCCCGCTGACCGAAACTCCCACCGTACCACCAGTTCCACCAGCTGCTCAGTACGTAGGTGATCCCCAGGAAAACGGTGATCCATGCCCCTGTGCGGAGAACGGAGCGACGTGCCATCGGGACCAGGCCTGCGGTCGCGAGGAGGAGCACGGGACTGTATACGAAAAGACCCTTCCGGTAGCTGAAGAGCATGTCCAGGATGTGGGGATCGCTCCAGACAAAACCCTCCCCAGGATAGGTGTCGACCCACCATTTTCCAGTGGCGGCATGGTAATACAAGGCCTGGATGCCTACGACCCCGGCGAAAAGAACCATCGCCATCAGGGTCCAGGGCCCTTGGCGGACCGTTCGGTCGAGAAAGGTCCGAACACGCGCCCACGACCCCAGGAAGAGAGGAACCGTGATCAGGATGAGCGCGTTCACCGGCCTGACCAGGACGATCAGCCCCAACAAGGCCCCGAGCACAAGGAGCCGCCAACGCAACGGCCCGTCGGACCACCGAAGGATGTTCCGGACAAAGAGCGAGCAGAGCCCGAAACTGTACGCATGGCTCATGCCCGGAGCCACAACGGAATAGTATACCAGTGGCGTGCCCAGCAGCATCGCGACAACGACAGTTGATCGCCAACCGGCATCGATCCCTTCGCACAGGAGCAGGTCATCGATCGCCCAAAGGCCGAGCAACACGAAGAATATCGCCGCGATGTTGACGGCGACCACATAGGGCTTTGCAAATCCATCGGCATCACCGTTCGTGAGGAGCGTCCAGGCATGTGCCGCCAGGAAGAACGGCGACTCGCACAAGGCCGTGCCGATGAAATACTTGTTCACTGTCCGGTCGTCCACGCGGATGCGATAGTCGTATACCTGGCCGGTGCCACCATACTTCCCTTTTTCCAGTTCATCGAAGAAGTTCAGGTTCGGATCCTGCCGGAGCAACAGCGCGGGCAGGTAGGCATGATAGCCGCGTGCATCGACCTGTAGTACGGAGCGCCAATGCGGTCCGCCCCAGTTGATGTTGTTGCTCATCGCGAGCAGCAGGACTCCGAGCAGAACGATGACCACGTGGGGTGTCAACCAACGGACCATGCCAGCACACGTTTGTCATCCCCCGCCGAAAGCAAGGTACCGGCCTGCCAGAGCAGCGCGTTCACGCTATGGGTGTGACCGCCCGATCTACGGTCCGATCGGGCGATCGGATCGGTCGTTCGCGCGTCCCAAAGCTTCACCTCGTGATCGCGTGATGCCGTGGCAAATCGCGGACCCTTCGGATCGAACGCGATGGCATAGACGGTGCCTGCATGCGCCGGCCAGGCGTGTACCGCCCGGTAGCCCGCGGTGTATTGCCATGTGCGGATATGGCCATCCTTGCCACCCGAGAACAGTACGGGTTTGTTCGGGTGCCAGGCCACGGCCGTGCTGCCCCGATCATGGGCTTCGATGGCATGCAGTTCGTTCATCCCATCCGGTTCGAGGATCCGTACCGTACCATCACCACACGCCACCGCTATCCGACCGGCTTCACGGCAGACCGCGATCGCCCGGACCTTGGCATCGGTGAGGGATATTCGGCGCACAGTCCGCAAAGCACTCCCGTCGATGGTCCAAAGCCCCAATGTGCCATCGCCCCCGGCCGTGAGGAATACCTCCTCATCCCATGGAACGATCGCGAACACACCGAGGTGGTGCAGGGTCGTCCTTGCCAATGCGCGTCGCTGTCCACGGTCGATGAGCACCAGATCACCCACCCCCGTACCGATCAGGACCAGCCGACCTCCGGACAGGACATGCAGGGAATAGACGCTCTGTCCCGCTTCGGCGATCACCCGCCCCGGAAGGTTCGGGTCATCGGCCCATTCGACCACCTGACCATCGCCCGAACCGCTGAGAAAGCCCCCTCCAGGGATCGGCGCGAGCGCATAGATACTGGAACGATGCCCTGATCGGGCCAGGGGCGGTGTGAACATGGGGCAGCTCAGGCCCTGGCGCCCTCCTTTTTCTTGGACGCACTGCCTTCCTGGGGTGGCACGTAGCCGAATAGCCGGTTGTCCTTGATCATGTTGTCCACATAGGGCGGTACCATGTCCTCCCAGCCGGGACTGCCGCCGCGGATCATCTGCAACACATGTGTGCTGAAAATGGTCAGCACGCTCGGGTCGAAGCTGTCGATATCCACGATCCGTTTGTTGTAGAGCAGGTATTCGTACAATGGGCGAAGGCGGGGATGCACCGGCATGGAGGTGGTCGTCATGACCGCGCTGTCCGCGCTGGGCTGGCTGGGATAAACGTAGATCTTGAGATCGCGGGTGAACAGGATGCCGAAAGCCTCGAGCATGCCTCCGTTCAGATGCCGGTAGTACTTCTCATCGAACACCTCGATCAGGTTGTTCACCCCCATGATCAGACCCATGCGCGCCTTGGTGTACCGGCTGAAATACTCCACGAGCTTGTAGTACTCCTGGTAGTTGCTGATCAGCACGGTCTGCCCCAATGAGCACAGGATGTCCGCCCGGTCGATGAAGTCCTTCTCATCAACGCTGCCCGTATCGGCCTGCAGGTTGTTCAGTGTGATCTCGAACAGCACCTGGAGGTTCGTGCGCTCCACACGGTTCTCCTTGATGAACATGTTATAACCGTTCATGATCATATCGATGTTCACCTTGGTCACCGGGCGGAAGCTGCCGCGGATGGTCAGGATGTTCTTCTTGTACAGCACGTCGCTCGCCTGCAGGTTCTGGCCGTCGGGACCGAAGATCACGGCATCGGTATACCCCCGCCGGACCAATTGCAGGCTGAGCAGCCGATTGTCGATGTGGGCGAAATCGGGTCCGTTCATCTGGATCATGTCCACCTCGAGGACGTGGCGGCTCACATTGTCATAGAGCCCGGTCATGATCTCCCGTGGATCGTCGTGGTGGAACACACAGCCGTAAAGCAGATTCACCCCCAGGTGGCCGATGGTCTCCTGTTGCAGGCTGATGTCGGGGTCGTGCAGGCGCACGTGGATGATCACATCATTGGTCGGGCGGTCCGGAGCTGTCTGGAAACGCACGCCGATCCAGCCATGGCCGCTGTGTGGACGCTCATACGTGCTGCTGGCCAGCGTGTTGGCGAACGTGAAGAATTTCTTCGAGGGATGGTCCTGTCGGCTAAGGCGTTCGACGATAAGTCCGTACTCGTGACGGAGCATGTTCTTCAGCCTGCTCTCACATACGAAACGGTTGCCCGGTTCCGGACCGTAGATCGCGTTGCTGAAGTCCTTGTCATAGGCGCTCATCGCCTTGGCGATGGTCTGCGAGGCCCCGCCGGCGCGGAAGAAATGGCGGACCGTCTCCTGTCCCAGGCCGATCTCCGCGAAGGTGCCGTACAGGTCGGGGTCCATGTTCACCTTGCGGGCCTTCTGACCGGGGCTCAGGGCGACACGGTGCGGATCGTGGGTCAACATCGGCTACTCACGCGGGAAAGTGACAAAGTTACGCCCATCGTCACCCGGTCGGGGGAAAAGATGGACCGGGATACCACCGCGGCGAGGATGCCTGCCATCGCATCAGGAGCCGGTGGCGATCTCGCGCGTCCAGGCGGTGATGCCGCCCTGCAGATTGATCAGGTTGGTGAGCCCGTGGCGCTCGGAAAGGGCCTCCACCACGGCGCGACTGCGATTCCCGCTCCTGCAGTGCACCACCACGGGCACATCACGGCGTATGCGGTCCAATGCGCCCAGCACTTCGCCCATGGGGATCAATTCCCCACCCATGCTGGTCTCCTCGGCCTCGTATGGCTCACGAACGTCGATGAGCTGGTGCGGCTCTCCAGCGTCCCGCATCCGCTTCAGTTCGTGCACATCGATCTCTTTCATCGTCCTGCAATGGCCCTGGGCACGGTTCAGTTGGCCTTGGGCTGTACCTGCCGCAATTTGGCGGCGACCTCCTCCGGCAGGTATTGGAAGAAGGTGTCGCCGCGGAGGCCCAAACGCAGGGTCTCCAAAGGGATCACGTCATCATGGGCCACATTGCCCAGGTTCACGTTCGCACCCTGGTGCTTGATGAACCAGACCTGCTGCGGACGTTGCGGTGCTTCCCACAGGATGTCCTTCGGGTCGATCTTGGATAGGATCCGGTTGACCAGTGCCGTGTGCGCATGACCACTGGGCCTGTAGATCCCCACCGTGCCGCTCTCACGTGCTTCGGCGATCACCTTCCAGCTACCGGCGTCCAGTTCGGTCCGCATCATGCGTACCCATTTCGCCGGACTGATCAGGATGCCGGATTCCTTGGACCCGACCTCGCTGAGCACCGTGCGATCGCGTGCCAATGTTTCGATGTAGCGGCATTTCTCCGTGTGCGGTATCGAGATGGAGCCATCGCTCACCTCGACATTTTCCAATCCGAACTGGTCCAGCAGCTTGCGGTAGTCGTTGAACTGGCCGCGTGCCACGAACGCTTCGAACAAGGTGCCACCGAGATAGACGCGGATGTCGGCGTTCGTATACAGCGCGATCTTCTTCTTCAGGTCACGGGTCACGTACGAGGTGCCGAATCCGAGTTTCACGAGGTCGACCAAGTGACCGCTGGCATCGATCAGGTCCTGGGCCTGGCGCATGGACAGACCCTTGTCCATGACCATGGTGAGGCCATCCTCCCGCGGTTTGTCCGACCGGGCCGGAATGTGCGACAACCGGAAGTTCATTGGCGGTACAACTGGATCAGGTGCAGGACCTGGGGGATGTCCGCGGCCTCGGGATAATGGTCTAGGAGCCCTTGGTGGGCGGGGTGGTCCGCCATCAGAGCCTCCTCGAGTTGGAGCAAGGCCTCCTGAAGTTTGCCATCGCGGAGCAGGTAGCTCACCGTACGAAAGCGGTAGCGGGGGTCAAGCTTGTGCACCAGTTCGCCTTCCCGCAACTTGCGCAGCGCGGCGTCAGGGCCCTTCACCACCAGCAGCAGATCGGCATGGTCCAACCAGCCGTCGAGGTTCTCGGGTTCCTGGGTATTGAGCCGCTCATAGGCACGCAAGGACTCCTCATAGCGCCCGGCGCGACCCAGGATGTTCGCCTGATAATAGAGCGCATCTCCGTGATCGGGCGCCACGTGTACGGCCTGCTCCAGGTCTGCAAGTGCTTCAGCGGTGCGACCCAGTTGGTCCTTCACCACGCCCCGCCCGATCCATGCATCCACCCAGTTGGGGTCCAACGCGAGCGCCTGGTCATAATGGATCAGCGCCTGTTCGAACTGCTCCATCTTTTCATAGCACTCCCCGATGTAGCTGAACGTTACCGCCTGCGGACCGTCGGTCTCCAGCGTTTCCTGGTAGCAGGCGATGGCGTCATTGAAGCGGCCCATTTGCAGAAGGTTCCGTGCCAGGCTGAAATGCGCGGAACTGAAATGGTCCTCGATCGCCAGGCAGAGCTCCAGGGCCTGGTTGCTCTCCTCCAGGCGCTCCCGCTTGGCCAGGGCATTGCCCAGATTGTACCACGCCACGAAGGAGTAAGGGTGGTCGTTCGTGAAGTTGCGGAAGAAGGTAATGCTCGCCTCGTGCGCATCGGCCAGGTCGAAGCAATAGGCGAGTTCGTACAGCACCGCCTCGTTCTCCGGGTTCATGTCCAGGGCCTGTTGCAGGCACTCGATCGCCTCGGCATACTCCTCGCAGTTCTCATGCTCAAAGGCCAGGTCCAGGTAGATCTCGTCCAGTCCCTCATCGGCCAGGTCGAGTGCACGCCTGTAATGCTCGATGGCCTTTCGGTAGTTCCGTAACTGGCCATGGATGCCGGCCTTGTGGAGGTGTACCTCCTCGTTGAAGGGTTCCAGTTTCTCGATCTTGTCCAGCACGTCGAGCGCGGCGTTGAGCCGGCCCATGCTGGTCATCACTTGGGCCTCACAGAACAGGAGGTCCACCGAAGCGGGATGCTGTTGCCGGGCGTAGTCCAGTACCTGACGCGCCCTGCGTGGCTCGCTCTGTTCAAGGTAGTGTTCGATGATCATCTCGAACTCCTCGACGTCGAAGAAGTAGTGGTCGTTCCGGTCGAGCATGGCCTCGAAACGCTGCACGCTGTCGAGACGGTCGTCCTCCCTTTCGGGTTGGGGCAGGTGTCCTTCGCTCATTCAGGATGATGATGAACGTTCCGGTCAAAGTTAGGGAGTTGACGTCCGGTGGATCGGACGCCCCGGGCAAATATGAACAGGGCGGGGTGCGCACCGGCTCGTGCATCGCACCGTGGCGGGTACCTTTGCCCACCTTCATCCTTACATCGCAAGAAGCCAGCGTTCCCCATGACACTTATCCGTTCGATCTCCGGCATTCGCGGCACCATCGGGGGGCGTTCCGGTGAAGCCTTGACCCCGATCGACATCGTCCGCTACACCGCCGCCTACGCCGCATTGGTCCGCAAGCGGTCCGGGGCCGACCGACCCCTGGTCGTTGTCGGTCGCGACGCCCGTCCGAGCGGACCCATGGTGCGCGATATCGTGGTGGGCACGCTCATCGCTTCAGGCTGTGACGTGGTCGACCTCGGCCTGGCCACCACGCCCACGGTCGAGATGGCGGTGGTGGACGAGCACGCGGACGGAGGCATCATCCTCACCGCAAGCCACAATCCCGTGCAATGGAACGCATTGAAGCTGTTGAACGAGCACGGAGAGTTCATCAGCGCAGCGGACGGTGAGGAGGTGCTGCGCATAGTGGCATCCGATGAGGCCGGACCGGTCGGTGTGGATGCGCTCGGTTCGGTAAGCGAGGGCGGCGATCGCACGGACCGGCACATCGAGGCCATCCTCAAGTTGCCTTATGTGAACGTGGAGGCGATCCGACGGGCGGGCCTTTCCGTGGTGGTCGATGCGGTGAACTCCGTGGGGGGCATCGCTGTTCCCCGCTTGCTGGAGGCCCTGGGCGTCGGGCGCATCATTCCGCTGTACTGCCGCCCCGATGGGCGCTTCCCGCACGATCCGGAACCTCTGCCCGCCAACCTGCAGGACCTTTGCAGCATGGTGGTGAACGAGAAGGCCGACCTGGGCATCGCCGTGGATCCCGACGTGGACCGTTTGGCGCTGGTGTGCGAGAACGGTGCACTGTTCGGTGAGGAGTACACGCTCGTGGCCTGCGCGGACCATGTGCTGACCCATCGGAAGGGGGATACGGTGAGCAATCTCAGCAGCACCCGGGCGTTGGGCATGGTCAGCGAGCGGCATGGCGTGAAGCGGCATACCAGTGCCGTCGGCGAGGTGAACGTCGTAGCGCGCATGAAGGAGGTCCACGCGGTGATCGGTGGAGAAGGGAACGGAGGGGTCATCCTTCCTGAACTGCACTACGGACGTGATGCACTGGCCGGCATCGCTCTGTTCCTGACATTGCTCGCAGAACGGGGGGGGACCTGTTCGGAGTTACGGGCCACTTATCCGGACCGCACCATCAGCAAGAACAAGATCCAACTGGAACCGGGCATGGACGTGGAGGCGCTGATCGCCGCGATGCTACAACGTCATGTTGATGCACCTCACAGCACGGAGGACGGTCTGTGGATGGCCTTCGGGGATGACTGGGTGCACCTGCGGCGCAGCAATACCGAACCGATCGTGCGCATCTATGCGGAAGCCGCTGACCGGCCACAGGCCGACGCGCTCGCCGACCGCACGATGACCGAATTGCGGGAGCTTGCCGGAACGCTGCACCATTCCCGGTAAATTCGCGACCGAACGATCCCGGGCGCACCCCGCCCATGAAAAGTCCATGGAGCGTACCTATCTCGACAATGCCGCCACCACGCCGATCGCGCCGGAAGTGGTGGATGCCATGCTGCCGTACCTGCGCGAGCATTTCGGCAATCCCTCCTCGATCCATGCACACGGCCGACGGACCCGGGCGGCCGTGGAACAGGCACGTCGCACCATCGCGGGACTCCTGAACTGCTCGCCCGGAGAGATCATCTTCACCTCGAGCGGCACCGAGGCCGACAACATGGCCCTCCGCTGTGCCGTGCGCGACCTGAACGCGACGCATGTCATCTCCTCACCCACCGAGCATCACGCCATTGAACATACCTACCAGGAGATCGATCGGCAAGGACAAGCACGGGTGCACCTGGTGCGGCTCGACGCAGAAGGCCGCGCGGACCTCGATCATCTGGAGGATCTCCTGAGGCAGCACCCAAGGGCGCTGATCTCGCTGATGCATGCCAACAACGAGATCGGCACACGCAATGACATCAAGGCGATCGGCGAGCTCGGACGCACGCACGGTGCCGTCCTTCACAGCGACACGGTGCAGACCATGGGCCATTATCGGTTCGATCTGCAACAGCTACCGGTGGACATGCTCACGGCCTCCGCCCACAAGTTCCATGGACCGAAGGGTGTGGGCTTCCTGTATCTCCGCTCGGGGCTCACGCTCCGGCCGTTGATCCAGGGCGGTGCCCAGGAGCGCAACATGCGGGGCGGCACGGAGAACGTGATCGGGATCGTTGGACTGGCCAAGGCGATGGAACTGGCCTACGCCGACCTGGAGGCCCACCAGCAGCACGTGCGTGGACTGAAACAGCACATGATGGATCGGTTGCGTGCGGAGGTGCCGGATGTGGGGTTCAATGGCGACGTCGGTCCCGATTCGTTGTATACCGTGCTGAACGTCCGCTTCCCGGACGATGGGCGCGCCGAGATGCTCATTTACAACCTGGACATCGAGGGCATCTCCGTGAGCGGTGGCAGCGCCTGCAGCAGCGGCAGCAACACGGGCTCGCACGTGCTGGGTGCGCTCTACGGCGATCGCCCTGGAGCGAACATCCGGTTCTCTTTCAGCCGTTACAACACAATGGCCGAGGTCGATCGCACCGTGGACGTTCTGCTCCAGGTGTTGGGCATCCGGGAAGGTATTCCCGTGCGGAACGTCTGACCGATCAGGCCGCGTGGCCTCCGGACGCCGTGTCGCGCTCCTTCAACAGTTCCTTCCGTGAGCGGGGGAGCGTTCCGAAAATGTGGTCCCAGAGGGGTGAACTCACACCGAAGCCCCGCTCGTTGTCGGCGAAGTGATGGAGGTTGTGGTGGCGCCAGAGCACGTTGAGCGCGTTCTTCGGGGGACGCAGGATGTGCACGGCGTAGTGCACGAAGAGGTACGAGGCATAACCCGCCTGGAACCCGCCTCCGAACGCGAAGCCCTGCGGGCCCATGAGCAGCCGGAACATCCCCAGGCAGATCACCGCGAGCACGATCGTCATCACAGGTGGCAGCGCGAGTCGCCGCTTGTCCTTGGGATGGTCGTGGTGGAACCCATGGAACAGGTAGATGAGATGCGTGCCACGGGGGCTTCCTGTCTCCATGTGGTACACATACCGATGCACCACGTACTCCACAAGTGTGAAGAAGAGCATGCCCGCGAGGAACAGGACGACCGCCGCCGCCACGGGCACAAGGAGCACCTGCACGGCATACCAGGTCGCGGCCAGCCCCGAGCCATAGAAGAGGACCAGGGGCACGGCGATGTGCGTGCGCGTGAGGGCTTCCAGAACGGGATTCCTGAAGATGCGACCGTCATCGTTCCGGTGCTGCGCTTTCATGTTCACGTTGGATGACGTGGCCAATGTACGGAGGACCTTGGGTTCATCGGTGGCGTCCGCGTGGGTGAGGGGGAGCGCATTACATTTGCCGCCCCGGGCATTTAGCTCAGCTGGTTCAGAGCACTACCTTGACAGGGTAGGGGTCACTGGTTCGAATCCGGTAATGCCCACCGATCGCCCGCCAGGCCATGCCGCGGCGGGCTTTTTTTCTTGATCATGCAACGCCTTCCCGCCCTGCTCGCGCTGGCGGCCATCGTGGCCGTCATGATGCTGATGGTCCGCCTCGGAAAACTCGAGGACCGCTTGATGCGCTTCGAGAACGCCAATGGAGGTGCCCCGGCCCCGGCGGTCGGCGCGCCGGTACTGGCCAGAGAACCCCTGCAGGAGGTGGCCCCCTACATGGGCCGCATCCAGAACTACCTGCAGAAGTACGTGCTGGCCACCAGGGCCGGCAATGAGAAGCTCGCCTACTTCTATGTGGACGAGATCGAGGAATCCATGGAGGCCGTGGCCGACATGGACCTGATCGACCAGGGCATCCCGATCAGCGCACACATGCGCACCTATGGGCTGGCGACGATCAATACGATCGAGGACCACATGAAGGAGGACGGCCTGACCCGGGCGGATGCGGACCTCGAACTGTTGGTGAACACCTGCAATACCTGCCATGAACGCACCGGCCACGACTACGTCCACATCCAGCTTCCGACCAACTCCCGGTTCAGCGATCAGCGGTTCGAACCCTGAGGATGTGACCGATCGATCATGTTGACGTCGTAAACGCGACGCATGATGTGAACTGTGCCAGGTGAGCAAGGTCGGCAACGAGAGTGCCCTATCGGACGAGGAGTTGGTCGCCAGCTTGCAACAGCGGATGGACGCCGAGCGGTTCGGTGTGCTCTACGACCGCTACGCCGAGCGCGTTTTTCAGAAATGCATCGGACTGACCCGTGACCGCGACCTCGCCAAGGACCTGACGCACGACATCTTCCTGAAGGTGTTCACCAGCCTCAAACAGTTCGACCACCGCGCCAAGTTCGGCACCTGGCTGTACCGTGTGACCCACAATTATTGCCTGGACCACCTTCGAAAACAGCAGCGTCACAAGGAGGTCGAATTGGACGATGGCGTGGCCGGTCACCTGGTGGACGATGATCCCAACGAATTGCGGCTCATGGGCATGCGCGCCGACCGTCTGGACCAGGTGCTGGCCGCGATCGACCCCACGGACCGGGCACTGCTCCTGATGAAATACCAGGACGGGCTATCGGTGAAGGAGATCCAGGAGGTGCTTGAGGTGGGTGAGAGCGCGGTGAAGATGCGCATGATGCGCGCGCGGGAGCGGGCCATGGTCTGTTATCACGAACTTTTCTCGGAAGGAGCATGAGCCAGAACCCCTTCCAGATCATACGTCCCACGGACAAGCCACCGGAGACCATCCGGAAGGAGGTCATGTCCAGCGTGAAGCTCGTGATGCTGCTCATGCGTTTCGTGCAGTTGTTCATGGCCGACTATGCGAGCTCGCTTTTCGACAAGGTGCGTCTCCTGGGCCCTTCCGACACGCATCCCAAGAAGAATGGCGGCCCGGGTACGGACCGATAGACCCTACATCCAAGCATATTCCCGCACATCATGGAACTCACGGAACTTCGCCACACGCTGATCACTTCGTTCAATTCCTTCTTCGGTGGTATCGTGTCCGGCCTACCCCGGCTGACGAGCGGATTGGTGGTACTGCTCCTCGGCTGGCTCGTAGCACGACTGCTCCGTCTCTTGGTCCGTCGCGCCTGCCGCCTGGTCCACCTCGATGAACGCGCCGAAAGGCTCGGCCTTCAGAGCGTGCTGTCCCGCTTCGGCCAACTCCACCTTTCGGACCTGCTGGCGGGCCTGGTGTACTACCTCGTGCTCTTCATTTTCCTCAGCGCGGTGGCGCAGGTCATGCACCTCGACGGCATCACCCACGCATTGGATCGCTTCCTGGCCTATCTGCCCACGCTGTTCACCGCGTTGGCGCTCTTCGCCGGGGGCTTTTGGGCTGCGGACAAGGTGAAGGCGATGGTGTCCAACCTGATGGATTCCATCGGGCTGGCCGGTGGCAAGATCGTGGCCCGGTTGCTCTTCTCGCTGATCCTGCTGTTCATGACCATCACCGCGGTGAACGTTGCGGGGATCGACACCAGCCTGATCACCAACAACATCCTCATCCTCATCGCCGGGGTGCTCATCGCCTTCGCCATCGCCTATGGCACCGCCTCACGCGAGATACTGACCAATATCCTCAGCAGCTACTACGGCAAGGACCGGTTCCGCCCGGGCATGCGGATCCGCATCGGGCAGGATGAGGGCGTGGTGGAGAACGTGGACAGCATCTCCATCACCCTGCGCACGGCCGATCGCTTCGTGGTGCTGCCCACGCGCGTGCTGATCAACGAGCGCATCGAGGTGCTCGATGGCGGGGCGCCGACCGAATAGGACCATTCAATACCAACGACCATGGAACAACTCGACCTCGCCACACTAGGCCCGCGCATCTGGGCCTTCGTTCAGAATTACCTCCCCAAGGTCCTGCTCGCCCTCGTGGTGCTGTGGATCGGCCTTCGGATCATCAACATGCTCGTGCGCCTGATGCGCCGCGGCATGGATGCCCGCCACCTCGACGCCACGCTCCAACGGTTCCTCGGGAACCTCGTGGGCTGGGCGCTGAAAGCGATGCTCTTCATCAGCGTGATCCAGATGCTGGGCGTGGCCACCACCAGCTTCGTGGCGGTGCTTGGCGCGGCCGGTCTGGCAGTCGGCCTGGCCCTGCAGGGCACGCTGGCCAATTTCGCCGGGGGCGTGCTGATCCTCATCTTCCGGCCCTTCAAGGTGGGCGACCTTGTCGAGGCGCAGGGTGTGCTGGGCAACGTGAAGGAGATCCAGATATTCACCACCATCCTGCTGACGCCGGAGAACAAGACCGCGATCATCCCCAACGGGGCCATGGCCAACGGCAACATCATCAACTATTCCAAGGACGGCCGCATGCGCGTGGACCTGACCTTCGGGCTGAACTACGAGAGCCCGGTGAACACGGCCCGTGAGGTGTTGGTGGCCGCCATGCGCGAAGTGCCCAACGTGCTGCAGGATCCCGCGCCCTCCGTCACGGTGTCGAAATTGAACATCGAGGGGATGGAACTGGCGGTGCGTCCGTGGTGCGCCCCGGAACATTACTGGGATGTCTACTTTGGCGTCTACGAAGCGGGCATCCAGGCCATCCAGAAGGCCGGATTGAAAGGACCACAGCCCAGCGTTCGTGTGCTGGGCGATCGGAACTGAGAACGAACGGAACAACCCATGATCACATCCATGAAGAAGATCTACACTGCGGTCGTACTGGCCGCCATGACGAGCAGCGTGTTCGCACAAGGAGACCTTGGCGACACCGACCGCAAGAGCCTGCGCGACAAGGGCGAGGCGAAGACCGATTCCGGCAAGGTCTGGACGAAGGGCGGTGTGTTCCAGCTGAACTTCACGCAGGTGCAGCTCACGAACTGGGCGGCCGGCGGTCTCAGCTCGGTGAGCGGGATCGCACAGGCGAACGCCTTTGCGAACAAGCGGAAGGGGCGCATCGCGTGGGACAATTCGATCGCGCTGGCATACGGCCTCCTGGCACAGGAGGGCAAGAAGACCTTCAAGTCCGATGACCGCTGGGAATTGAACAGCCGCTATGGCTATCAGATGAAGGGCCCGTGGTACGCGTCGGCGATGCTGCAGGTGCGCTCGCAGTTCACCGAGGGTTTCGATGCCAATGCGGACACGGTGAAGATCTCCAACTTCATGGCGCCGGGCTACCTGCTCTTCGGTCTGGGCGTGGACTGGAAGCCGAACGAGCACTTCAGCCTCTTCCTGTCGCCGGCCACGGCGAAGATCACCTTCGTGATGGACCAGGACCTGGCCGATGCAGGAGCGTATGGTGTGGATCCCGCGGTGTACGAATTGGACACACTGGGCAACCCCGTGCGCAAGGTGACGGCGGGCAAGAACTCCCTGTTCCAGTTCGGTGCGTTCCTGAACGCCACCTACCAGACGGATGTGGCGAAGAACATCAGCTTCATGACGAAGCTGGACCTGTTCAGCAACTATCTGAAGGAGCCGCAGAACATCGACGTGAACTGGGAGATGCTGTGGACCTTCAAGGTGAACGACTGGTTCGCCGCGACGCTGGGCACACAGCTGATCTACGACAACGACATCGACATCGCCTGGAAGGAGGGCAGCGTGCAGCACTACGGGCCCACCACGCAGTTCAAGGAGACGCTGGGCGTGGGTCTCACGTTCAAGTTCTAAAGGCGGTCATTCGATCCGGGGAAGGGCCGCGAACGCGGCCCTTTCTCATTTCCGGCCGGGCGCGAAGCGCCATGTGTCGCGGATCGGTTCCACCAGGCCATAAAGCACGGGATCGCCGATGCGCTGGGATACGGTCATGCTTCCGATCCTTGCGGGGCCCTTCTCCGGGTTCCAAGCATAGGCGCGCAACCGCAGCGGTCCCGGTGGCAGGTCGATGTCCGCCAGCTTGATCGCGGCCGCCACGCGGGAGAAGCCGCAATCTCGCACGCGCCCGTTGGCATAGGCCACCAGGCTGTCGCCCGTGTGCAGCTCCAACACCACGCCCGATGACGGGGAGGCGTCCGTGGTGATGGTCATGGTCGCTTCCAACACATCGTTCGTGCCGCGGTCCAGTGCGAGCAGCGCATCGTACAGCAGTCCGAATTCGCGACCACCCATGTCCAAGGCCCAGGCGGTGGTGTCCCACCAATGCGGCACCACCGGGAGGTCCGATCGCCAGGCCTCCGTGTGGCGTGCGTTCGGTAAATAGGTCGCTGTCCATCGGTGGTCGTCGATGCCCTCACCCTGGCCGGCGAAGGTGAAAAGCTGGCCTTCCACAAGGTCCACGCGCCTCACCAGCGTGGGAAAGTGGGCCTGCACGAGAGCCGGCAGCACGGGCGTGGTGGATACGAATTGGCAGAGCACCACGGTGTCCACTTGGTCGAACACGGCCGTTGCCGGGATCTCCGCAGGTGCGGCCGTATGGCGCACGCGATGGTAGCGGCCGCCTGTGGCGAAGTAGCGCGGCTCGTTCGCATAGAGCCCCAACACCTCGTCCGGTGCATCGATCCAGACCTGGGTGTTCGGATCGCGGGCATGGTCCACAGCGGCCTGTAGGAAGGCCTCGTACTTCGAGTGATAGAAGGTGGCATAGTGCTGGCGGCGGAACACCAGACCCACCGTGGCGATGCCGGCCAATGCCAATACGATGCTCATGCTCGGCAGTGCCTTCAGCTTCGGGAACCGACCGATGAAGGCGAGCAGCAGGAAGGGGAAGCTGAACAGCAGCATCGAGTGCTGGAGCACCGGCGCGCGCAGCACCGAGTAGAGGAGGCCGATCGCCAGGGGCACCAGGCCCCAGATCAGCATGAGGGGGATGAAGGGATCGCGGGCGGGGTGCCTCAGGCCGTTCCACAGCGACACCGCGACGACCGCCACGAGTGCGGCCACCAGCAGGGGGCAGTACTCCGCCACCCAATACAGGTGGTCCGGGATCCACCACGGTCCGGGTGCCCGCAACCATTCCTGCAACCCGCCCAGACCAACCTGATGCAGGAGGATCGGCACATTGGGCAGGTAGAGCACCATGACCGTCGCGCAGGCGATCAGGTAGCTCCGGCGTCGCGTGAGCAGCAGCCCGCTGCCCAGCACCAGTGCGGCGACCATCAGCGCGAAGTGGTGGGCGTAGGCACTGCCCACCGCACCGATCACCATGCCCCACCAGGTGGCGCGTGTTCCATGCACGAGTTGACGTGTCCATTGGTCGGCGAGCAAGCCAATGGTGAAGGCACCGAAGGCATAGGGACGTGCGATCTGGCCGTACATGACGGTGTATTGCAATGTGGCGTACAGCGCGGTGAGGAGCAGGGCCACCGTGGCGTTGGTCCAGGCGAAGGCAAAACGGTACACCAGGAGCAGGGTGCCAAGGGACATCAGCAGGAAGGGCAGTTTCACCGCGCCCTCGGAAAAGCCGAAGAGCTTCGTCCACGCCCACTCGAACACCTGGACGCCGGGCGGGTGGGTGTCGAGTTCGATCACGCCCTTTTGGATCGTGTCCCACAACCCCGTGTGGATGCGCACCAGGGCGCTGATCTCGTCATGGGTGAACGGAATGTGGGGCCAGCCCCAGAAGCGGAGGATGGCGGCCCAGAGGAAGAGGATGCCGAAGGCGGTGCGTGCCCACCGCGGACCGGGCAGCCAGGCGCGGTCGTGGAAGGTGGGACGGTGCCACCAGGGTTCAGTCCTCGCGGTCGAGGTCGCGCTGGACATCGCGGGCCTTGATGCTTTCGCGTTTGTCAAAGGTCTTCTTGCCCCTGGCCAGGGCGATCTCGAGCTTGGCAAAGCCGTTGGGAGCGATGAAGAGGCGCGTGGGCACGATGGTCATGCCGACGTCCTTGGTCTTCCGCTTCAACTTGTCCAGCTCGTTGCGCTTGAGCAGCAGCTTGCGGTCGCGGGTGGGATCGTGCACGTAGTGGATGTTCGTGCCATAGGGGGCGATGCGCAGGCCGCGGACGAAGAGTTCCTCGCCGATGAAGGTGCAGAAGGCATCGGTGAGGTTGGCACCGCCCGCGCGGATGCTCTTGATCTCGGAGCCCATGAGCACCATGCCGCATTCGTAGGTGTCGAGCAGGTGGTACTCGAAACCGGCGCGGCGGTTCTTCACGTCGATGGTCGGGGCGGCCATGGCGGCGAAGCTACGGGGGAGGGGGATGTTGGTGGCGGATGGACCGCAGCAGTAGGTGAGAGAGTTCCACGGAACACGCAGATGGCGCAGAAGGGAAATGACGGGATGGGCCGCAGGGGCCCGAAAGCGCAATGGGATAGGACCGTTCTGGAGCGCAGGCGTACCGCTCTACTTGCGCACTGCGGGCCAGCGCCGTTCGATCTCGTCCCGTTTGTGAAGCAGCAGGTCCTTCACCCACTTTTCCGGGAGGGGCTTGTCCGGGGTGAAGCGCACGC
>JACJZJ010000007.1 GCA_020635675.1 Flavobacteriales bacterium
GTGGAACCGGTCAGCAGGGTCGTTCCGGCATCGCTCCTGGTGTTCGGGGCGAAAAGCTATCTTCAACGATCACCAAAACCCACACACCATGAAGATCCCCGATCACCTTTTCCGACCCCTGCTGCTGCTCGCGGTGGTCTGCCTGCCCTGGGCGGCCCAGGCCCAGGACGACAAGGGGCCGGACGTGAACTACCTGACGCAGACCACCACCCGCATCAACGTACCTGATGGCATGACGGAAGACGACATGTGGGGCATGATGGAGGAGTACTACCAGAAAGTGTTGTCGAAGAGCAAGCTGCTGGTGCATTACACCGTGTACCGGCATGCCTGGGGTTCTCAAGGCGCGACCCTTGTGATGAACCTGGAGTTCAAGACCTGGGATGACATCATGAAGTTCAACCGGGGCGAACGCGGAGAACTGGAAAAGGCCGCATGGCCCGACGAGACCGCCCGCGAAGCGTTCCTGGACAAGATGGATGCGTTCTGGGATCCGCACCACAAGGACGAGATCTACGTCGTGAGCAACAAGATGCGGAAGTAGCGCACCGCCCGATCTGATCACTTGGACCGCGGCCGCTGGGTCGCGGTCTTTTTTTATGTCCCCGGATCGTCCCTAGCTTTCGTTGAACAACACCAACACCAAATACCATGAACACCGGATCCTTAACGCTTGCAGCGGGACTTTCGGGTCTCCTCCTCCTGGCCGCCTGTGGCGGTCCCCCGCCCGACCCCATGGCCGCCAAGAACGCGGCCGCCGTCAAAGCCGATAGCGCGGCCAAGGCCATGGTCGCCGCGCAGGAGGAGACCTTCCGCAAGATCTTCGAGATGTTCAACACCGGCAACACCGAGGGCATCGAGGACCTGGTGGCCGCCGACTTCGTCGACCACCAGCAGCCGCCCGAGATCACCACCACGGGCATCCAGGGCGCACGCGACGTGATCGCCTATTTCCGCTCGGTGATGCCGGACCTGCACCAGGAGATGATCCGCACCGCCACCAACGGTGATATCAGTTTCGTGCACTACCACATGTCGGGCACCTTCACCGGGCCCATGGGCGAGATGCCCCCCAATGGCAAGAAGATGGATGTGATGGGCGTGGATGTGGTACGCTTCGCCGACGGCAAGATGGTGGAGCATTGGGGCTACATCGAGGAGATGAAGATGATGCAGCAACTGGGGATGATGCCCCCGCCGGACGCCGCGGCCAAGAAGAAATAGGATCGAAAGGCCCGATGAACAGGCAAAGGGCGGGATATTCCCGCCCTTTGCCATTTACCGGAACGCGGTGCGATACCCCCGGTCAGGCATCGTCCGTGAGCGATCGTATTCTCCTCGTCGTTGACGATCCGATGGATCACTGGACCCGACCGGGCCACGAATACGGACAATGCGGTTCTTGCATTGAGCGGTAGCATGGTCGGGAAGACCTTCTGGAACATATGAACATCCGCCAAAGAACCTGACGGCCGTCAGTGAAAGGCCCGGTCAGCAGGATAGATCTTCACTAACCAATATCCCATCGCCATGAAGAACGTCTACGCTCTCGTTCAGGCGCTCGCAATTGCTCTACTTCTCGGTTCCCTTGGTCCCTCCGCCCTTGCCCAACCGGGTGGGCTCGATCCCAGCTTCGATCCCGTCGATCCCGCATGGGGTGATGGGACCGGCTTCGACCACGAAGTGATGTCCCAGGCCGTGCAGGCCGACGGCCGGGTGATCATGGGCGGGGATTTCACCACCTACAACGGTGAGACCGCCGGGCGGATCATCCGGCTCCTTCCCCACGGGATCAAGGATCCCTCCTTCGACCCGGGCAGCGGCTTCAGCGGGAGCGGGGCCGGCTATGTGCAGGCCCTGGCCATCCAAGGCGATGGCAAAGTGCTCGTGGGCGGCGCGTTCGATGCGTTCGACGGCGCCCCGTGCGACAACCTTGTGCGCCTGAACACCGACGGAAGCCTCGACCCCTCCTTCGTTACACCGATCGGTTCCGGGGGCAGTGTGCTCACCATCGTGCTGCAACCGGACGGCCGCATCCTGGTGGGTGGCAACATTCCCGGCAACCTCATGCGGTTGAACAGTGACGGTACGCTGGACAACTCCTTCGATTCCGGTGGTGCGTTCTATGGCTATGTCAGTTCGATCGCCCTTCAGCCGGACGGCCACCTGATCGTGGGAGGCGCATTTGGCGATTACAACGGCACGGGACCTGGTCAGATCGTCCGGTTGAACAGCGATGGCACCCATGACCCCACGTTCGCACCTGCGTTCGGTTTCGACGGTTTCGTGAACTGCCTGGCGCTGCTGCCGGACGGGGATGTATATGTGGGTGGCGACTTCCTTACGTATGATGGCATTTCACGACCGCACCTGGCACGATTGAATTCGAACGGCACGCTCGATGCGGCGTTCGAGGTGGACCAACCGATCCCGGACACGAGCACGGTGTATGCCGTGGCGGTGACGCCGGTCGGATCGCAACATCGCGTGATCGTGGGCGGCTCCTTCGACTACGCGATCGGCCGCCGTCTCATGGCGCTGCACAGCAATGGCGATCCGGACTACTGGCTGGGGACCTTCGGCAGTGGCCGCATCGAAGGACTGTTCGTGGAGTCCATCGTCCGACAGCCTGACGGGGCGCTCCTGGTCGGCGGATGGTTCCACAGTTGTCTGAACGAACCACGCGGCAACAGCGTGCGCATCAGCGGTGGCGGAGGGATGGACCACAATTTCAACTATGCCATCGGGTTGCAGCAATTCAACTACACCGGCTACAACGGACAAGTGAACGCGCTTGCCTTGCAACCGGACGGGAAGGTGATCGCAGGTGGACATTTCGACGCATACAACGGCGTGCCCTGTCCGCACCTGGTGCGTCTGAACACGGACGGGACCCGGGATCCCTCGTTCACTCCGCCGACCATGGGCGTGGTACAGTGCCTGACCTTCCGCTCCGATGGCCGTGTTCTCGTGGGGGGGGACAACTTCCTCCTATGTCTGCTGCCCGATGGCACCACGGATCCCACGTTCGATCCCGGTACGGGCCCGACCGGTTCGGTCCGCGTCATCACCATTCAACCCAACGGACGCCTGCTGGTCGGTGGGAATTTCCGTGGGTTCAATGGGGCGCCCAAGCCTTGCATCACCCGACTGATGCCGGACGGAGTCTTGGACGGTTCATTCGATGTCTTGCAATTGGACCCGGACACCGTGCGCATGTCCGGCGTGAACGCCATTGTGGTACAGCCGAACGGCCGCATCGTGATCGGCGGGCGGTTCTGGCAGCTGGCCGATCTGTCCATTGCTGCCAACATCCAACGCCTGTTCGCGAACGGCAGTGTGGACCCGAGCTTCAACACCGGATGGGGCCTCGATGCGGGATACCCCAACAGCGGAGAGGTGCAGGGCCTCCTCCTTTATCCCGATGGACGCGTACTCGCGTACGGCGGCTTCAGCTACTACGACAACGATCATCTGCTCATGGACGGAGTTCCGCGTAACGGCATCGCGCTCATGAACGCGAACGGCTCGCTGGACCTGGATTTTGCGCCGCAGGGTGTGAACTACGCACTGCGCAGCATGGTTCGACTACCGAGCGGTGAGTTCCTGATCGGTGGCGATTTTACGGAAGTGGATGGTGTGCCCCGCGCACAGCTGGCACGACTGCTCTGGAACGGCACGGTGGATAACACTTTCGATCCGGGATCGGGTGTTGAAGGATGGAGTACGGCCTCGACCGTTCAGGTGATCGCTCCGCAACCGGATGGTGACCTCCTCATCGGGGGCGAGTTCGTGAAATACGATGGCACCTGGCGTGGCAATATCGCACGGGTGCTCGGGTCGCCGGCAGGCTGCCAGCCATCACAGCTAACCACCACGGCCGACCCGGTGATGAGTTGTGGTGCGGTGGACCTGAAGCTGGACGGCACAAGCACCATCGCCGCGACGGAGGTGCCCGGTGCCAACAGGTACCAATTCCTTTTCACCAACACAACGGGCCAGCCCGACTATTACCGCATGATCGCCTGGCCTGCACGAACGTTCGTGTTGGAGCGCTGGTACCACTATCCGCTGAAGCCCGGCCGCACCTACAACGTTTTCGTGCGCGCCAGCTTCGACAACGGGGCCACCTGGTGCGCCTGGGGGCCGGCATGCACGGTGAAGATCAGCTGGACACCGCTGAGCGCGGCGCAGGACCGATCGAGCGATGCGACCGCGGGTGACATCGTCAAGAGGATCTATCCCGACCCCAGCACTGATGGTGTCATACACATCGCCTTGGCAACAGAAGCCGTTGGGACCGTGACGGATGTCGCCGTGTACGACCTGACAGGGCGGTCCGTAATGACGTCCGGTGCGACACCTGGACCGGACGACTTGTCCGGTGTCCTGCGGATCGAGCTCGCTCCCGAATTGCGCAATGGCGTGTACATCGTGTCGGTACACACTGCTATCGGCGCAAGAAGCGGGCGGTTCGTTCTGGCGCGTTGATCGCGACAGAGGGTGGTCGCAGAGCGCGGAGTGTTCGCTGAAGTCCCTGTTCATGCGTCCCGGCGGCTCCGGAGTTGCCCGCCTCCGCTATATCGTGGAATGAAGGCGATCGGCGGTAAGCGTGTGCTGGATCATCCGCAAGGACTTGTATCGACCACGCGCTCTAAATTGCCACATCCGAAAACCTCCCATCATGTTGCGCACAAAACTCCTGCTTGCCACAACCCTGCTGACCGTTGTCTCGGTCCATGCCCTGCCCGGCATCCCGCCGGGATCCAATACCATGGTGCAATTCCAGACCACCAGCAACTCCGTGTCGGAGACCGACGGTCTCACCCAATTGTCCGTGGACCTCTTCAGCCCCGACCCTTTCAATGGCACGAGCGTGGATGTTGTACTGGTCAGCGGTGATGCGACCCGGGTCGACAATTACACCACGGAGACGGTGAGCTGGCCGGCCAATGACGCCAGTTCGATGTTCGTGAACATCACCCTGACCGACAACGGCGATTGCGATGGCGATGCGGTGCTGGTGTTCGAGCTCCAGAACGCCACCGGAGGCTCCGGAGCTATCGTGGGTCCGAACGACCAGTTCACGCTGACCATAACCGACGATGACATCCTGGTGGACAGCGACAACGATGCGATCCCGGATTGCGTCGATCCCTGTCCGCTCGCCGTGGATGGCATTGCCAACTTCAACACGGTGACCTGCAACTGCGATCCGGGCTACTACCAGCAGACCACCTTGATCGGTGCGAACACGGTGATCACCGGATGCACGGAATGCCCGGCAGGCACCTATTGTCCGGACGGGATCCAATCGATCCCCTGCCCCGCCGGCCGCTACAGCGATCAACCGGGTCAGTCGGCCTGTGCGTTGTGCGCAGCAGGCACGTTCAACCCCACCCTGGGTGCCACCAGCTGCCAGGCCTGTCAGGCGGGTTATTTCAATGCCACACCGGGAGCCGTCCTTTGCCAGCCTTGTGACGCGGGATCGTTCAGCGCCTCGAGCGGTGCCACTTCCTGCCAGCTCTGCCCACCGGGTGCATATAGCGATGTGGTCGGCGCCAGCAGTTGCCAGCTCTGTACCGCCGGCACCTTCAACCCCGTTCCCGGCGCCACGGAATGCTTTGACTGTCCCGCCGGCACCTTCGGTGATCTGCCGGGGCAGACCGAATGCCAGGATTGCGCCGAGGGTAGCTTCAATCCGAACCCGGGTGCATCGGCCTGTCAGCTCTGCCCACCGGGCGCTTTCAGCAATGTGACCGGAGCGGTCGCCTGCCAGTTGTGCTCCTCCGGCACCTACAATCCGATCGCCGGCGCCATCGAATGCATCGATTGCCCCATCGGGACCGGCAGCGGTGTGGGTGCCATCGAATGCACCCCGATCGGCGGGTGTGACAACTGGACCCTGACCTTCTGGACCGATCCCAACGGTGGCGAGACCGCCTGGAACATCACCGAATACGGAACGGCGAACGTGCTGGCCAGTGGCAGCGGCTATTCAAGCAATTCGATGGTGACCGAGACCATCTGCGTCCCCCCGGGCATGTGCTGGGACCTCACCTTCACCGATTCGGGGAACGACGGCATCCCCGGCGGTGGCTGGGTGCTGCGTGACCAGAACGGTGACCGTGTGATCGACAACACGGGCAACGGTGGAGCCTTCTCGAGCAGTGCCACCCCGGGCCTGCCCTTCTGCAGCCCCATCGGTTCCGACCACCTGATCTTCTCCAGTTGCGATCGGATGGACTGGCTGAGCAACGAATTCATTGTGGCCAGCGCCAACCCGGCGGTGAACGCGCAATGGGGTATGGGCGATCAGACGGACGACGGATACCAGTTCTGGTTCTCCGACCCCGTCGGTGGGTACGACCGGCGCATCTTCCACAGCCACGCTCAATCCATGGGCTTCGGTCCGTCCACCGCCACGCGTGCCTGCCACATGCCCCTGACCTGGGTCACCTACCCCCTGCCGACCAACACCCTGCTGAACGTGCGGGTGCGCAGCCGGGTGAACGGGGTGTACGCGGAATTCGGACCGGCCTGCCGGTTCCAGCTGCTGAGCGCACCTCCCGCATGCCCCACGACCCACCTGGTGAACGATCCGAACAATCCGAACTTCTCCTGCGGCGTCACCCGGACCTTCGGAGGGAGTGACAAGGTGGTGGCCGCTCCCCTGGTCGGTGCCACGCACTACAAGTTCCGCTTCGTGAACATCGGAGAAGGCTTCATCCGGAACATCGCCGGCACCAGTCCCGCCCGCATCCTCAACTGGGTGACCCTGCCCCTGGAGGATGGCGTGGACTACGATGTGACCGTGGCCACCAGCTTTGATGGCGGGACCACCTACTGCCCCTTCGGCGAGGTGTGCGTGGTGACCATCAACGGAGCACCCGCTCCGATCGACAACGACAACGATGGCTACACCAGCGATGTGGATTGCAATGACAACGATCCTCAGTTGAACCCGGCGGACGTGGACATGGACGGCTACTCGAGCTGCATGGGCGATTGTGACGACAACGACCCGTTCGTGTTCCCGGGTTCCGGGTGTGCCTCGGTCGACAGCGACAACGACGGCCTGTTCGACGAGGACGAGACGAACGTGTTCGGGACCGACCCCTTCGACCCCGACACGGACGGCGGTGGAGTGAACGACGGCACCGAGGTGCTGGTGGATGGCACGGATCCGCTGGATCCGGCGGACGACCTGGTGACACCCGGCCCCGGAGCACGGAATATGCGCGTGAACACCGTGCAGATGACGCTCTGGCCCAATCCGAACCGCGGTGACCAGCTGTTCCTGGCCCTGAACGGCCTTGCCGAGACCCAGGCGTTGGTGAAGCTGGACCTGTTCGACATCTATGGGCAGCGTGTGCTGAGCCGGCAACTGCAGGCCGACCAGGGAGCCGTGAACGGTGCGATCGACCTGGAGGGGCAACTGGCCCCTGGCATGTACATGGTGAACATCGCCGCTGGCGACCGCCATTTCACCGAGCGGCTCGTGATCGAATAGCCGACCTTGTTCGGACGCAAAAGCCCCGGCCGATCGGTCGGGGCTTCTTGTTGGTACAAATGCTCCCGATGGTGTGGCAAAAGGCAGGCACCTTCTTCCATTTCAATTCATTCAAGGCCATGCGCGTACCTGTGCGTTCGACCTCGATGCTCCGTTCCCTCATTGGGGTCCGAGGGGATCGTGACGTCTGGCAGAAGATCTTCACGCAAATGTTCGACCCCCCGCCAACGATCGAGAACGAGAACGGCGTCCATCGCTGAGCGGAGCAGTTCCGCCCAAAGGACTAACTTCCATTTCCATTCACCGACCCCACCCTCCCATGGCCCGTACACTGCTCCTCCTCCTGTTGCTCGTCGGCAGCGTGCTCACCGCCCCGGCCCAGGTCCGCATCGTCAAGATCGACATCGCTCTGGACCAGATCGTGCTCGGCAATTGCAGCAACACCACCACGGTGGACGTATCGTCCTTCTGGTTCACCGGGCTCGGCAATGCCGTGCAGGTGAGCGACCTGACCGTGGTGCAGGGCAACCCGATGCTGGGGCCCGCCCTGAACGTGATCTTCTCCGGCTTCGGCCTGGCCGCCGTCTCCGACCTGGCCCTGTACACCAGCAACGGCGACTTCAACGACATGGCGCTCATGGAGGACTTCATCGAGTGGGGCGCCGGGGGCCAGGGCTACGAGAGCGTGGCCGTGGCCAAGGGCATCTGGACGGCGGGCACCTTCATCGGCGGCCTGCCGCCATACATCTGGGTGGGTGACTGCAGCCAGTACGGTGCGGAATACTGGGTGCCGAGCAACAGCCGCATCCATGAGCAGGGTGCGTTGGGAACTGCCCAGGTTTATCCCAATCCGGTGCATGACGCGCTTCACATCGACCTCGGCTCGGTGCCATGCCCGGTGCAGGGCGTGCTGGCCGCGGCGGACGGTCGCCTCCTGCGGACATTCCCCATGGGTGGGAGCACCACCACCGTGATCGACTTGCGGGACCTGGCGGCGGGCACCTACCTGCTTGCGCTGTACACTTCGGAAGCACACTTGCACCGCCGGGTGGTGGTGCAACGCTGACGGGCCAGGCCTATGCGCTTGCAACGGCCAACCTGTGTGGCCGGCCGATCATTCCACCAGCTGCATGCGGATCAGTGCGATCTTCTTTCTGCCGAAGGGCAGCAGGCGTTTCTTGCCAAATGGCAGGAGCCGCCTGCTGTTGAATTCGACCTTGCCATACAGGGTCCTGCCGCCATCCTTCAATATCAATTGACCTGGTATGAACCGCCTGCTGTCGGTCTTGTTGCGGAAGGATAGGACGTCCTCCGTGATATTGGAGCTGCATTGAATGAACTCATTCCCAACGGAACCGGAAAAATTGATATGATCAAAATGGTCCCACTTGCTGGATGGGCGCTGCAATTCATAGAAGCCGATACTGTCCGTTGACAGCGGATCCCGATACACCCTTCCCTCGGGATCAAAAGGCCGCTGGTCCGGGGTGCGGTGGAGCACCAGGTCGGAAGTGCTGCCGTCCGCATGGATCACATAACCCACCAAGGCCGAACCGTCTTCATTGATCATGAAGCGCCCGATCCGCTCCTGTTCATATTGGTCACCGTACTGCCGGACCTCCATGAATCCGGTCGAGCGGGTAGAAGACAATGTCGCTTGGAAGACCATGCCGTCAAGGACACCAGTGACCGGGAACTTATCCGAGGTCGCTCGTCCATGGATCGTCAAATAATCCTCCCCTTGGGGCCCCGAATACCTCCCTTCCGGGATGAATTGGGTCGAACCGGGGCCATCACGACCCAATTCCCGATCGTGGAACGTTCCCGAATTCGTCCATAGACTGATGTTCAGCTTGCCCCAATCGGGATCCAGCTCGATGCGACATTTCCTGGTCCTATTTCGAGAATCTTTGTCGTTGAAAATGATCGAGTTGCGTTCGATGCGGCCTCTTCCTTGGATCAATTCACCCTGGATCCTTCCAGCGACGGACGTCCTCCCCCCCGACCCTCCATAATTGAAGAAGGTGATCTTATCGCCAAGGGCATTCGAATAGGTCACGTCCTCCAACGTCGTGCGGTCATCGATCGCGACATTCGTACTCACCGACCTCATATGCCTGGGGTCATCGATGTTGTAGTTCCCGACCACACTGAGCGGGAAGTCATTGCATGCTTCGCACAGCCGGTCCGGGCGTTGAGAGGTCTTGAATACCGTCAGCGCGCGTTCTGCGGTGTTGAAGCTCACATAGCGATGCAGTTCGTGCACCGTTACGATGCTATCCCCGGATGCATCCGCATCCCCCTGCAGTCCCTTGATCAAGTAGTACGAGTAAATGCCATGTCCTCCTTCCAGGCTTTCATCCTCATAGGACTCTTCATTATCCGATGACGAGGTCAGGATGGTCAACGTCGGGTCGGCCATGGCCATTTGCTGGAGGACCGTGTTGCTGTTCTCCGGGATGCCCTTGCGGCCAATGCTGGCCATCATTCCGGAATGGCACGCGTCTATGATCAACACCTTTTTCCGTGGGCGGGCATGTTCGACATAGCGCAGCACATCCGATTGCAACAAGCCGGTGGCACGCAATGCCTCCTCACTATTCGTGTGCGCATCCGAAGTGACCAGGCAAAGGTCCTTCCCGGCATCCACGATGGTGCCGTGTCCGCTGAAATAGAGCAAGAACACATCCTCTTCCTCTGCGTCACGGAGCAATTCCAGCATTTGACCGAGGATATTGTTCCGGGTGGCCTCCTTGTCGGTGAGGAAGCGGACGTTCTCCTCCGCCAATCTTCCCCCGTGCGTGCTGGTCAGGAACCGCTTGTACTCCTCGGCATCCTTCGCGGCGAACTTCAGGTCGATCGACGGATCGTTCACATAGTTGGAAATACCCACGATCAACGCATAGATCTTGGGAAGTCTCGAATTCCAGGTCAATACATCACCCTGATCGGCTATCCATGGGACATTCCCGGAGGCGTTCGGTGCGCGACGGGGATCAGCGCGCACCATGGAGAACCGTGCACGCGTGAAACCTCCTGCCCGATCCGCCACACCGATGAAGATGACCTTCTCCCCGACCGGCAGGTCCACTCTGGTGGAGAATCGGCCCACGGTATCGAACGGCACTGGTCTGTTGTCGATCAGCAGCAGGGTCGGACCGCCGCCACCGACGACCCGGCCTTGTATGCAAAGGGACGTGTCCGAAGTGGTCAACATGGAGTCCGGACCAAGCTGGGGTGCGGTAATGATGACCTGCAGGGGCGTTCCCGGCACCTGACCCTGACATGGAGGGACCAGGTGCCAAAGTCCGATGGCCAGCGCACCGATGGCCATGCGACCGGGCGCATGGGGAGCACGAACGATCCGATGATAGCGGGCCATACCCCTCATGCGGAAAAGTCCATTCGCCGGAAAAGTGCAAGGAGCATGCTGTAATAAATGAAGATAACGACCAGGTCGGAACCGTGGCCGAACACATGGTGCAGCACGGCAGTGACCACGAGGAACAGCACCATGGGAAGGGCATGGACCAGAAAGCGCCCCGTGGCCGACCACACCCGGTGGTCGAAGCTTTTCCTCACCGGGGCTTTGATCACCCTGGCCGGTTTGGTCACCGGAATGCACAGCCTTTTCCAGCCCGCCTTTCTTCGGACGCCCTCCTCGGCATCCGTTCCACCCTCTCCCAGGTCGCCGCGCACCCGATCGGGAAAACCGGCGCTATAGAAAATGAGCAGTGAACATACCCAGAAGAGCAACCCTTGAAAGAACAGGAGCCCTCCATTGAGCAGGTGTCCCCCACGGCGCATTTCCTTGAACAGGTCAAGCAGGATGGCACTGCCATGGTGGCGACCGAGGATGGTCTCATGCAGGTCGGACCCCGCAGGACCCATGGGGGACGCGAACTCCCCAATGAAGACCACCGGCAGCTCGCCCGCTGGATCGGGGGTCAGGCGGGCCAGTAGTTCCGCCTTCCCATATTCCGTCAGTACATAGCCCAGCGGCATTGTCAGCCCCGAGGCATCCACCGGTGCATGGAGTTGCCTGTCGGACCGATCGGCTTCCAAACGGTCCCATACCGGAGTGAACGACGGATACGCATAGGCCCGGCCACCTTGCCCGTCGGACTCCTTGATCAAACCCAAGCCCGCTGGCTCGGCCGAACGATGCGTGGTCCGTAGATACAGTTCGTAGGGCAGACTGTTCAGTCCGTCCCTGCGCAATGTGTACCAGGCGATCCGGTCACCCTGTTGCTCCGCCGCCACCGAAGCCATCACCGTCGTATTGAAGGCCAGCGTCGGGCAATTCGCGGCCGTACCCTGGGCAAGGACCACCTTGTTGTACCGCACCAGCTGTCGAACGGCCTGGGCGAGCGCAGGGTCCTGCGCCGTGGGCTCCTCAAAGGTCATATCCACCACCACCTGCCCCACGCGTTCCTGGTGCTCAGCAAGGTATGCCAGTAGGCGCGCCAGCTTGGCGCGATCCGTGAGCACGAGCACCAGGCTGTCGTCCGGATCGCTCCGCGGGTCCGGCACCAGCACCTTGTTCTCGCTGTTGTCTATGGTGATGATCTGGGGCATATCCGCTCCTTCACCCTCATCGGCACCGTTCAAAAAGGCGCGCACGGAGGCCGAAAATTCGTAGGCCACCTTGTTCTCGTCGATGGGACCCGGTAACCGACCCAAGAGAAAGACCAGTGTGAACAGCGTGAGGAATGCATGCACTCCCGAGATCAGGAAAAGCCCGCACCATGTGGGTCGTGCCCCCAAAACCTTGAGCACCGCCGATCCCATCAAAAAGGCCACCGCCGCAGGAACGACCAGGAGCAGGATCAGCCAGAGGATCGAGGGCATGGGGGCGGTTCAGGGACAGGAGTGGACGACCACGTTCGGGGGATGGACCTTGCCGTACCACTTTCGGATCAGCTGCACTTGGAGCTTGTCCAGATCGGTGCTATCCAGTCCCTGTTCGTTGGACCTCAGCGCACATCGCAGGTCGTCCAATGCCCGCCACTCTTCGGGTGCCAAGAAGCGCAACACACCTTTGGCCAGGTCCACCTCCGGGCTGGTCCTGTGGCGCAGGACGATCTGCGCCTCACAAGGTGCCTTCCCCCCTATCAACAAGGCTGAAAAGAGCAGGGAATCCCCCATGTTCGGCACTTGCGCGCTATGCGGCGGTTCGTCGTTCGTTCCCCGCCAAAGGATCAAGTAGCCAGAAGGTGCCAGGCCCGCATCGGACAACCGCACCCAAAGCCGGAGCGTGTCCCGGATCACCAAGGTATCGGCGAACAGGTCCCGCAGTTCCGACCGGGAGCGGATCCCCCACGTATCCAGACCCTTGCTGGCGAGGGTGGCCAGGGCCAGACGCTGGCTGTTCCGTTCGGGAATGTTGTATACATAGGCCGCGAGCAGTGATCCGTTCGGGTCCAGGACCTGGTACCTCACCATCCCGGCGTTCATCCGTCCGAACTCCGAACGCAGCAGTCCCAGGAACTCCGCTTCGGAGGTCAGCTCCTCCGCCCGTTGGTTGTAGGTCTGCTTTTCTTCGCTCGTGCATCCGGGGCAGGAAGTGATCACGAACCGCTGCCCGATCACTTCCTGGGCGCGAAGTGCCGTTCCGGCAATGCACCATACCCAGATGACCCCCAAGGCCAGGATCCTCTTCCAGAGAAGCATTGCATCCATGATCGAGGTAGGAAGATAGGTGAAGCGGTCGAGTCGAGCCGACCTGATCGCCGATGCATTTGTGTGCGGTGTGCCACGAGGATCGGGCCGGCGAACGGCTATCGATGGCTCCCGCTCCCGGGATCAGTGCATCGCATTACCCGATGGCCCTCCGCACATCGCCACCGCGCTTGTGGCTTCCGGTCCGGGCGTTGCTCACACGACATGCGCAGATGCCTTTCCGCCTCCCACCTTCCATGATCCTCCGATCTTGAGGCGTGCTATTGAGCCGCATGCAACGGACGAACCCACACGGGCGTTCCCCCGGGAAGCTCACGCTCGGACCGTAGGCAACGCGCTGCCCGGGCGACGATGTGAACTCCTTGGCTGGAACATTTACCGGCCAGAAAGAAGCCGGTGACACCTGGCAGCCCCTCCCGCTGTTCGCAGCTCACCGGTCCGCCACTGCGAAGGCCCGCTCGCCATTGGCCGTCCGTGCGCTCAGGAACAACAGCGCGTCATCGTCCCGCGCCGCCAGGTTCACCAGGAAATACTGCTTGTGCCCGGTGAGGGCTTCCCAGCGCCAATGCCATTCGCTCGTGGTCCGTTCGCCGCGCTCATCGGCGTACCACCAGGCCGTGCGCAGCTGCTGGTCCGCTCGCACGAGCGTGGCGCGGTAGCAGGGCATTTCGCCCAGCCGGCCCAGTCCGTCCCCCATCACTTCATAACCGTCGGCCAGCCAACAGAGCAGCGGATGGTGGTTGGCGAAGCTGAGCGGGAACATCGGCTTGACGATCAGCGTGGCCTCCGCGTTGGCGAACTTGTGCACACCGTCACGGGAGACCATGCATTCGTATCCGGGGATCTGCTCCACGAGCCCCTCCCTACCGGTGAAACGCGCCGTGTTGGGCGCCATGAACTCGCGCACCGCCATCGCCAGGACGAACGCAACGAGCAGGCCGGCATCGCGCCATGCCTTCCATTCCCGCTGCGGTCCCGCCCCCTCCGCGTGCCCGTTCCCGGGGAGGAAGCGCCGGACCAGCAGCAGCATCGGCAAGAGATGGAAGACCGCCAATGTGAGCAGGCCGATCAGCTCGTGGCCAACGGAACCGGCGGGTGAGCGGAGCTGCACCGTGAGCACGATCCGGAAGAAGTTGGCCAGGATCACCAGCAGCAGGCTCAGCAAGAGGAAGGCGGACACCTTCCACCGGACCGGGCGAACGCCCCAGCGCCGTGCCACCTGCTGCATGATCAGCAGGCTGAGGATGAAACCGGTGATCACCAGGCGAAGTCCCATGCAACCGGGATCCACAGTGAACTCCCGCCCGTCCACCCACAGGCGGCTGTCCATGGACTCCACGCCACCATGGAAGAACGCCAGCAGGAGCCCCGCCCATTTCGTGATGGCGATGCGCACGTGGAAGCCGAAGAGCGTGAAGAAGCTCCGCGTGAGCGGCAGGTAGAAGATCAGCGTGTAGAAGGCGATCACGTTCAACCGACCCATCCGCGTGTGTAACAGGTGGTAAAGGATGGCCAGCGCCGCGGCGAAGGCCCAGTAGTACTGGCCCAGCGTCAGGTGCAATGCCGTGAACACGGCGGCGGTGATCAGGAACAGGCGGCCGCCCTGCCGTGTCCGGTCGGGGCCGAGCAGGAAGGGCAGCAGCGCGATGCCGAACCACTGCAGCGCATCGAAGTGGCGCATCGCCTGCCAGAGCAGGGGCACGCAGCCGAGAACGACCAGCAGTTCGGGCCGACGCAGGCGCCACCGGGGCAGGGCCAGCTCAGCCATGGAACAGACCCTTGTTCGCGAAGAGCAGGAAGGCCAGCAGGGCGAGGCCCAACAGGATCAGGCTCCATTCATGCGGCTCGGGCACGGAACCGGAGGTGTTGCGCAGCGACTTGAACTCCGCCTTCTTCGTCCGATCCGGGCGGTTGTTGTCCACCGCTACGAAGGAGGTGAACTCGGTGAGCAGGTTGTACTTGAGGCCGAGGTCCACGATCTTCTTGCGTGTGTCCGGCTGCGCGCTGAAGCGGTTGTAGTCCGAGAGCATCCGGATGTTCTGGCGGGCCCAGAGGTAGCGCAGGGCCGCGTTCCTGTCGGAAGCGTCCGCCTGCTCTACCGGCAGGCTCCGGTCGAACCGCCCCGCACCGTTCACGCCGGTCACACGCACATTCCCGGCCGCCTTCCCGCGGTACTTGCCATAGATCACGATGGGCTTGTCCGCGAACAGGTCGGGGATGTTCCGGGGGATCACGTCGTAGGCGTCCAGGCCGTCGAACGCCACCTTCACATCGGTGAGCACCGGTGAGGCGATCATGGTCCGGAACTCCTGCGCCACCTTGCGCGCCTCCGCTGCGTTGGTGGCCACCAGCGGTTCGCTGTGCCCGAAGTGCGCCAACGCCTCCAGCAGGTGGCGGTTCACCGAGGAGCCGATGCCGAAGGGAAAGAAGTTGGCCTCGCCGAGGCGCTCCTGGATCAGGTCCATCGCCTGCTTCTCCACCGTCACCAGACCGTCCGTGGCGATCACCACCGTGGTGGAGCGTCCCTCGTCCTCCACCATGTCCAAAGCCTCCTCCAACGCGGGCAGCAACTCGGTGCCGCCGGCGCCCGGCTCCTTGTCGATGAACTCCAGGGCCAGCCGGATGGCATCGGCCGACACCGGCACCATTTCCCGGTGGAACTTGTCGAAGCCGGCCGCGAAGAGGAGCACGTTGAAACGGTCCACCGGCCTCAAGCTGCTCAACAGGTCGTGCAGCAGTTCCTTCGACACCCCGATGGGGAAGCCGTTCATGGAGCCCGACACGTCCACGATGAAGAGGTAGTCGCGGGGCGGGATCGCCTCCGGGGCCGGGTGCTCCGGCGGTTGCATGGTCATCATGAAGAACTGTTCGCCTCCCTTCGAATAGAGCAGCACGCCGCCATCGATCGATCCGCCGGCCAGGCGGTAGCGGAAGATCACATCACCCTTGTGCTGCGCATAGGTGGCCTCGTCCAGGTGCAGGCCCAACGAAGCCCGGTCGCGATAGTCCACCCGGGCCGCGGGATGCGAGCTGCACACCGCCTCCTGTACGGGCAGGCCGGCGTTCAGGTCCAGGTGCAGGTCGAAGGAAGGGTCCAGGAGGGCGTGCGCGGGATGCTCGATGTCCGTGTAGGGGTTCTTGATCCACGGGTCGGCGGCCAGGTGCTCGGCGTTGCCGTAGCGTGGCCCCACGATGGTGGGGAACACGAACTCGTACTCCTTGTTGCGTGGCACCACGTCCTCGGTGTACGAGAACTCCACGCGCACCGTATCCCCCGGCAGGATGTTGCCCAGCGCCATCCGGAACACATTGGGCCGCTCCTCCTGGAGCAGGCTGGCGGTCTTGCCCTCCCGCACGGCTTTTTGGAAGATCTGCCGCGCCTCTTCCTTCTCCTTCACCACCGCCTTGATCACGCGGTCGTTGATGCGCATTTTCATGGCATACACCGCTGCGCGGGTGGATCCGGGGAAAACGTAGTCCGCGTCCAGCGTCACCGGCGTGTTGTTCACATAGGTCTGTGCCACCGTCACATCCGCGATCACCCCGGCGATGTCCACCTGCACATCGGTGCCCTCGAGGGTGAAATCCTCCAGGGACACCTTCTTATCCTCCACGTTCAGTTGGAAGTAGGGTGATAGCGTGGGCAGGTTCTGCGCGGCGAGCCGGGTGGTGGCCAGGGCGCAGGGGATCAGGAGGCGGAAGAGCGGTCGCATGGGATGGGTTTTACCGACCGAACGCCCTTCCGGGCAACGGCATTGCGGCCATTGCGTACCGCGCCGTTAACAAATCACAAAAGGTCGGGCGTGCACCCGAACGCGCGGGTGCGCTGCGTTCTTGGGGGTCCTGCGGACCGGGGTGTCCGCATTTTGCCGCACGCGCTCCCCTACCGGTCATCACGTGGCGCATTGGCGCACCGGGATCGCAATGGAAACCGCGCGCATGGATCCCGCCCGCTGATCGCCATGCATACTTGGAATGGAAGGGAACATTGCTACTTTCACCATCCGTTCGTCCGTCGTTCCGTTCCCGTTCCTATCACCCTCCATCCACCGTTCCATGGGGCCCATCACCGAAATATCCGGTCGCATCCGTGTGCGTTCCGTCCGTTGCCAACGGATCGGCCTGGCGATCGCCATCGCATCCCTCGCCTTTGCATCACCGTCAGCGGGGCAGACAAGCGAGCGCAGCCTGAAGGATTGGATCGATGACATGGAGGTGAGCGGACCGAGCGTGCCGCCACCGACCATCACCGGAGAAACCGCATCGAACGAACTGATCACCCTTCGGCGCCTGCATTTCGCGACCGGGTCGCATACGCTTACATCGGACCAGAAGGTCTATCTCGATTCCATCGCGGGGCATCTCCTGCGCATCCCGTCCGTGGATGTGAGCGTGCAGGGGCATACCGACAACATCGGGAACAGCATTTCCAACCAGCAGCTTTCGCAGCGGCGGGCCAACAGCGTCCGCGATCACCTGATCGCCCAGGGCTTCCCCGCGGAAAAGATCGAAAGCATCGGGTACGGCGAATCACGTCCGCTGCCCGAGGCGGCGCAGAACCTGACCGCGGAGGAGCGCCAGATGAACCGGCGCGTGGAGTTGCACCTGCGGACGGACCTGCTGACCACCGCGGATCCCGGTGGGGCGGACACCGGCGAGCGTTCCTCCAGGAAGAGCGGCAACACCGAATTCGAGATCACCACGAAGGACGGCCGCACCATCCGCTCCTCGTTCGTGATGTTCTCGGCGGACGGCAGTGATGTGATCTACCAGGACCCGACGGACGCCACCGTGATGAAACGGCTGCATACCGTGGACCTGGACCGGGTGATCACGCCGGACGGCAAGCCGATGCGGCTGGCCGAGGTCAAGCAACGGCTGAACACCGCGGACAGCCTGCGGAAGGAACAGGAGCGGCAGCTGCAGGAGCGCTATGACAGCACGATCGCCCGCGCCGATGCCGCCTACGCCGGGGGGCGTTACGACGAAGCGCGCCAGCTATACATCCTGGCCACGGCGCTGATGCCCAACGACAGGCACGCCCGCGACCGGATCCGGGAGATCGACGCCCGGGGCGGAACGGTGCAGGCCGAGCCGCCAGCGCCAGCGCCCGTGGTCACCGATGAGAAGAAGCCCACGTTCTTCGATGAATCGTTCCTGTTCATCGGCATCGGCGTGGATCCCTTCGCCCCGAAGAACAGCACGGGCGATCTGACCGTGTACAACGAGACCGGCGGCAACCTGCATTTCGGACAGAAGAACAACAACCCGCCGCTTTCCTTCAGCGCCCGTCTGGGGTACGAATGGGAAGGGCGGCGGACCTCGAAGAACATCTATTTCCGCCTGTACTATGAGTACGCGGCACTGGCCGGACAGCTGCACCGGGGGGCGTTCGGCTTCGGATTCGCGTGGAACGACAGGCTCCGGGGTGGCGTGGATATCTACCTCGGGGCCGGGTCCCAGCGGCTCGAGCCGGTGACGATCACGAGCGGTTCCGCATCCGTGAACGGGGTCACCTTCGGTCCCGGGGATGTGAACGCGACCTTCTCCCAGCGCGTGTTCGGGGTGGCTCCGAACGTCACCTATGGTTTCCCGATCGGGTCCCACCTGTTCGCCCGCGCCAGTGCCGGAGCGACCATCCCCGTGAACTCACCGGACGAGTATTCGCTCAAACTGAAGGGAGCTGGCGTGGATGGCGGCACGGAAAAAGTGCGCCTGTTGTCCAAGGACCTGAGCGTGCCGGACGACCTGAACCCGGACACGCGAAAGCTGGTGAACCACCTGGGACCGTTCATCAACATCCAATTCATCATTCCCCTCTGACCAATGCGGTCCTTCTCCATCGGGCTCCTGCTGTTGCACGTATTCCCGTGCGCCGGACAAACACCGGACGCGGAGACCGGCTGGCCCGCCCTGTTCGGCATCCATGCGGCCGAGCCAACGGAACGCCGATCCCTGGTGCTGGCCGAGGGCTATAGCCTGCGGGACAGCTCTGATGTGGATGGAAACATCAGGTGCTATCAATACGCTGTCGACCTTGTTCAAGGCAGCAACCAGTGGGAACAGCGGATCAAGATCTGCAACGACGCCAAGGACTTCGTGTACATGACGGAGAAAACCATCCACTGGCAGGAGCTGAAACAGCAGTTGGTGGAGGTGTACGGGTTCGAGGAACCGAAGGACGGCAATGTGGAGGAGCAGACCTATGTGCGCGACAGTTCGGTGGTGGTGTTCTCCTCCCGGGAGGGCCGCGACCATCTGACCAAACATTACATCTGGGTCAAACGCATCCATGATGATGCGGGCAGCGCATGCACACCGGACCCCACGCGGTCGGCCTATCATGCCCTGCTGATCGGCACGCAGAACTATGCCGATCCCACCTATGAGGACCTGAAATGGCCCCATGCCGAGGTGAAGGAGCTGGAACAGGTGTTGCGGAAGCGCTACGGGTTCCAGTGCACGGTGCTGAAGGACCCAACGCGTGCGCAGATCATCCAGGCCCTGGAACTGAAGCGCAGCCTGACCTGCGATGATGACCTGATCATCTTCTTCGCCGGGCACGGGGAGGAGGACAAGGGGGCCCAGCGCGGTTACTGGCTTCCCAGTGATGCGGACCCCGAGAACCGGAGCCGGCACATCTCCAGCAGCGACCTGCGCGACCAGATCCGCGCCTTGTCCGCCGGGCACGTGCTCCTGATCTCGGACGTCTGCTACGGTGGTGCCATCTTTCGCGAGAACCTGGAGATGAACCCCGTGGAGGCGGTCGCCAGCGACACCGACCTGGACGACCTGATGACCAAGCGCTCGCGGCGGGTGATGACCAGCGGCGACGTGGACCTGGTGCCGGACGACAGCTTCTTCTTCCATTCCCTGCTGCGCACGCTCGAGAAGAACGATCGGCTCTTCCTGGAGTCCTCGCACCTGTACGACCAGGTGATCGCCGACATCAAGCAGGCGCGGCAGACCGACCCCGGTGCGCAGATCCCCAAACCGCAGTACGGCCGGCTGATGAACACCGGCGATCGCAAGGGCGATCTGGTGCTGCGGCTGACCGGCAAGTAGACGCGGCGCTCAGGCGCGGTCCGGCGGCAGGTACGCGCGGAACACCAGTTCCACCACGCTCAGCAGGATGGCGAAGGCCATGATGTTGACGATGCGGTGCAACCCCACCTGCAGCACGAACAGGATGATGAAGAGCGCCCAATAGTGGAACTCCTTGACGAAGAGCCCGTGCACCGCCCGGTGGACCATGCGCCAACCGCGGTGGCGTGATGGAGGCCCCGGGGGATGCTCCGGCCGGGAGCAGCGCCGCACGAGCAGCGCCAGGATCAGCGCGAGCGATGCCCACAGCAGGAAGAAGATGCGGAACGGACGCCGGTGCCGCCTGTTCAGGAATTCATAGATCAAATTGGTCACCATCAGGGCGCCCTGCATCTCGCCCTGCACGGTGAGGTGCCTGTCCCTTCCGGGGTCCAGGAAGTCGCCGATCACCAGAACATGCGGACCTTCCTCCGTCATGCGCTGCCGGAGCATCGCCTGCAGGAAGGGGGCCTCGGGGTCCTCATCGATCTCCTTCACCAGGCGGCCCATCGGTATGGCCAGCGCCTCCAGGCCATCCGTAGGTCCCGATCCCAGCCCCACCCCTTCCCGCGTGGCCACGTGCGCGCGCTCCACGCCAAGCAGTTCCAACAGACCGTTCCAAAGCGCCTTGTCCGGTTCGGCCATCAGGAACAAGGGCGGATGCCGCAGTTCGATCCAGCCCGGGTCCGTTGCGGACGGCTCATAGGCCAGCCCGAAGAGCCGGTTCAGCCATTCGAGGGAATCCACCTTGTTCAGCTGGCAGTAGGCCCGGTACGGCAGGCTCAAGGGCACGGGACCGTCCGCCCGGTCGGTGGCACCCACGATGGTGTTCTGGAAATAGAGGTCGCCCACCAACCCCTCCCGCACTTCACCGAAAGCGTTGTGGAGCCGTGGGTCATCGTAGATGGCGCGATCGGTGGCCAGGGACCGGTCATAGGCCAGGGCCAGCTTGCCACCATCGGCGAGCAGCACCAACTGCGCGTGCAGGGCACTATCCGCCTCGTGCATGTGTTGGAAGTACACGTCCTGCACCACGATGTCGAACAGGTCCTGGTGGCGGGCCAGGAAGCGCATCAGGCGCAGCAGCCGACCGCGGTGGGTGATCACCACGCGAAGGCTGTCGTCCGCCACGTTCTGCGCGGGCACCAGTTCGATGTCGCCGGAGACGTCCACCAGCGTGCAGTTCTTTTGGAGGAAGTCATGGGCCGCGCGGCGTTCCTTGCCCATGAACAGAGTGCTCCATCCGATGGACGAACGCTCCTCGCCGAACCGCACCGGCAGCACGTCGCCGAAGAAGAAGACCTGCACGGCCATGTACAGGGACCAGCAGCCGATGAACAGCCAGCGGGACGTGGTGGATCGGCGGACGGCCGGGGCCACCATGATCAGCAGGCCCGCGTAGATCAGGAAGAAGATCGCGAACTGCAGCAGCTTGTCCACGGTCAGTCCACCAGCTTTTCCGTGTGCAGCAGCCGGTGCAGGTCCTCCAGCACGGGCCGGCCGTACCATGAACGCACGTAGGCCTCCACGTGGGCGGTCAGGTCGCTGTCGGAAAGGCCGAGCGTACGGTCGATCAGGGTGGCGAACTCCACCACCCGCTGCCGGGGTCCGGCGCCCAGGAACACGAACAAGGCCGTGTCGTTCATGGCGGCATTGCGGAGGGAACGCACCGCCAGGCGTCGCTCCATGCGCTCCGCGGCATCACCCTGCGGTGGCAACAGCAGGAACCGCGGCGCACCGCCCCCCTCCGGCGCATGCACCGGCATCGGCGTGGCCGCCGAACCGGGCATGCCCAGGTCGTCCAGCACCACGGCCCCGGGCTGCGCGCCCGGCAGCCGGGCCAGCACCATGGCCAGGGTGTCGAACACGGCGATGGTGTCGCGCCAGAAGGCGCGGAACTCGTCCAGGTGGTAGAACTGCATGGTGCTCTGGCCCCGCACCGCCAGGATGGCCACGTCCCGCGTGCGTCCGTTGTCCACGGTCGTACCGAAGGGCAGGCTCCGGATGCCGTCCGCCGTCACCAACGTCACATGGGCCGGACCGTGGAATCCGCTCCCGAGTTCCTTCAGCAGCACCTTCCGCACCCCGTCCACGTCCACGGCACCGGCATGCATCAGGCGCTGTTCCACCGCCAGTTCCTGCTTCCTGTCATCCCCCGGCAGTTCCACCCGTGCGGCCTTCAGCTGGGCCGAGGCCTGCGCCCCCCAGCAGAGCCCCGCCATCAGCAGGAGCACTTGTCCGGGTCCTGTTCTCCGCTTTCTGTTCGTGGGTCGGTCCATGGGGTGGTCGGTTCCTTACCCAAGATCGAACTAATTCCGGGATCGGAATAGGGATACTAAAAGGATCCGGGCGCTGATCGCGAACACGCCCAACGACAAAGCCCCCTGCACCGTCATCGCGAAGGTCCGCGACGAAGGAGCGGCCTGAAGCGATCTCCCCACGCTTGGCCGATCTCCATTTCCGTCTCCCGATGATGAGATCGCTTCGGACGGCTTGGTCCGATCGGCCTGTGGCCTCACTGGTCCGCGCCGATCCTCGCGATGACGGATGGGGTGGTGTGTTGGATACGCTAATGGATCACGCGATCATCATCCAACGACGTCATCGCGAGGGTCGCTGGGCTTTTGCCAGCGCCCGAAGCGATCTCCCCACGCTTGGTGGGATCTCTTGCGTCCATCTCCCGATGATGAGATCGCTTTGCACGCCATGGCTTCAGCGGCGGCGTGCCACGGACGGCTTGGTCCGATCGATCCATAGCTGGATCGACCCGCACCGATCCGCACGATGACGGCGGGAATACCCCTCAACGCATCTCCAACTCCACCTGCTCCGTCTTCTCCGCGGGTGCGGTGATCAATTCCCGGTCCGGCCCCTGGCCGTAGAGTTCCGGCATGAAGTAGCGGCCCTGCTGCCCTTCGCGCTTGGGCACGTCCACCGCCCGCTTTTCCGGATACTGCCGCAGGTAAGCGTCGTTGCGCTGGGCCTGCACGGTCCAGGAAGCACGGCCGCCGGGCGTGCCTCCGGCGATGACGAAGCGATCGACCTGCAGCTCCTCCTTGATGTACAGCGGCATCCAGCCACCGATCGGGGTCAGCTGGTAGCTGGGGTCGGTATTGATGGCCGCGTAGTAATCGGGCATTTGCACCTCGGCCTCGCCGTCAGCATTGAAGGTGACGTTGCCGCGGTACACGTTCAGCACCTCATTGCTCTCCAGGCTGAAGTGCCTCAGGAAGCGCTGGGCCGGGTCCAGCGGATGATCGATGATGAAGGACTTGACACCGGTGGCGCCGAGATCACCATTGGCGAGCACACCATACGCGCCGGCGACACCGCCCAGGTAGCGGTCCTCACCCACCACGCCCCAGTACCCCTTGCCGGCCACACCGATCCCGTTGCCCAGGGGCGCGATGGCGTCGTAGTTCTCGCCGTACACCGCATTGCCGGAGCTATAGTTCGTCTGGCCCACCGTCCCGTTGAAGCCGATCCCCAGGACACCGTGCCCGCCGTTGGTGCGCAGGTTGCTGCCGTACACGGCGCTCTGCGCCGTCGCGGTCGCGCTTACCTGTCCGCTCACGCCCCAGGACGCACCGGTGCTGTTGCCGACCACCGCGGAGGCCTGGGTGGACGTGCTGTTCGTACCGGCCTGGATGGTGCTGAAGGTGTTGGCGGGGTCCTGGCTGTTGGCCACGATGGCCACCCCGGTGCTGTTGTGCGTGGTCCGCAAGGCGATGCCGTTCGGCGTGGCGGTGCCGAGGTCCACCTCTCCGGCATCCACCTGGATGCTGCGGCCCTGCCCCGGGCCGCCCTGGTCGTAGGCCTGGTCCAGCGTGTTGCCCCCGCCGGTGGTGCCGCCCGCATACAACGCGTACGGCACGCTCAGCAGCTGCATGCTGCCCAGATCGACGTAGGAACTGCCACCGGTGGCGTCGAGTTCGGAGCGCAGGAAGTAGGGCCCTGATCCCCAGTTGATGGCCGGGAAGCTGCCGCTGAGCACGGTGCCCTGCCCGATCGGCAGCGTGACCAGTCCGAGCGCGTTCGTCGTCGTGCCGTGCGTCTCCTGGTACACCACCGGACCGAGGGCGCTGCCCTGCTGGATGGTCATCCGGAAGGACACGGACTGTCCCGCGATGGGCGTACCACCGGCATCGCGCACGACACTCTGATAATTGAAGGCCTGGGGCGATTGGGCGACGAGCAGTCCGGGTAGCAGCAGCAGGAGGAGCAGGAGTTTTTTCATGGGGAATTGTTCAGCGGTCCGTGTGGACGCATGGCCCGGGAGACGTTCCGGAAGTTATGGCACGGCGCGTTGCTGGAAGGGGGTGGCGGGGGATCCTCCTGAAGCTCCGTTCTGAAACCACCCCGGCCCCTCCGTGTGCACCCGGGCGGCGTATTCCGCCATCAGGAGGAGAGCTGTTCCCGGTGTATCGCACCATCTCCAACCATCACGGTCATCGCGCGGGTCGCCGGGCTTTGGCCGGCGACCTAGCTTTGGGAATACCCACCTCCCATCCACCCATGGAACTGCCGACCGCTCCGCACCACCTTCCAGGAAGAATGCACGCCCAGCAGCATGCGTCCATTTTGGCTTTTGCCTTCCTGGCCTGCACCGCGTGTCGTGCACCTGCAGGACCGGCGCAAGATGGTACCGCCCAGGCCGGCATCAGCGACTCCACCAAGGTGGCGGAGGAGGAGGTGAAGGCCATGGTCGACAGCTTCCTGGTGGCTATCGGCAACTACGACCTGGAGACCGTCAGGCCCCTGTTCGCACCCCATGCCAATATCGGCGGCGTCTGGCTGAAGGAGGGCGTGTGGCGGACCACGACCTACACGTTCGCGCAGTTCGACTCCCTGGTCACGTCGCGACCGGACCCCACCGGGTACCAGGAGCCGGTCTCCCACTACACCGTGCATGTGGAGCCCGGCGGGCTTGCCTTCGTGCGGGCGGACGCCGCCTTGATCAAGGAAGGCAGGGCCCGTTCGCACAACATCGACTATTTCACACTGATCAAGGAGGAGGGTGCCTGGCGGATCCTGAGCGCATCCTACGTGGCCACCCCGATCGAAGGGGAGTGAGCGTGGCTGTGCTCCGGGCCGCCGGTCAGTGCGCGATGCAGTGGCGTGCTCCTGACGGCTTGGCCCTATCCGGTCGATGACGGATCGGGTGGATCCCCTTCACACTTCCTTCAACGATCCCACTAAGTGGTTCGTGGTGTGCGACTTTCCACTGGATACCTCAGGGCCTCGAGGCGGAGACCCTGTGGGGAGATCATCGGGCCTTACACCACTAGATCGATATTGGGTGCCACCTGCCCGTACTGCACGGCGCATCCGCCCCAGGTCCTTGAAGTGGCGCCTGTCTTGGAGTCAGTGACCCTCCCAGGAGCCGGGGCGACCCGGCACCGGTATGCAAACCATGCCGTATGGACCGGTTCGACCGTTGGTCGGAGGTCCGGGCCGAAAAACTCATGGTTTCCAGGTATTGGTGTGGGTGGTCCGCCGCGCCTTACTTCGCACCAGATCCCCACCCCATGCAGCGCCTCCACCCCATCCTGTTCGCGATCCTGAACCTTCCAGCGCCGT
>JACJZJ010000008.1 GCA_020635675.1 Flavobacteriales bacterium
CGATCAACGGGATCATCCTGCACATCCTCAGCGGTGACCTGCTCGACGATGCGCAGATGGACCCGAGCTATGCATTGAAGGAAGGTGACCTCGTGGTGACGCTCCATCCCCAGGACAAACAGACCGCGCGCCGCATTGCCGCGATGGTGCTGCGGTTCGACACGCATTCGTTCCTGTTGAAGGAAATGTGGACCGACCAGGTGGATGGGGACCGCACAGTGCTGCGCTTCACCAAGGTGGAGAAGGACGTTCCGGTCGATCCGCGGACGTTCACCGATCTTTGAGCACCATGGGACGCGCCCCCTGCCGATCGATCTTCCACATCGAACAGCTCTCACGTTCGGAGGAAGGATGGCAGGCCAACGTACGCATCGACCCACGGCATCCCGTATTCGGTGGCCATTTTCCGGGCATGCCGATCACGCCGGGTGCCACGCTGGTCCAACTGGTCCAGGAACTGCTCTCCCAGGCCCTGGATACCGACCTGCTCATGCGGGAGGCCCGCAGCATCAAGTTCCTTGCTCCGGTGGACCCGACAAAATGGACGGAACTGATCTGGAACTTGCGGGTCCGCGAGGAGGAGGGCAACATCCTGTGTGATGCCTCAGGGACCGCGGACGACCGCCCGTTCCTTTCGATGAAAGCCAGCTTCGTCCGCGCATGACGCGACGGCGACCAGGCATCCGATCGGCCGGAAGATGCGGATAGCCATCGTTGTACCGACCTATGACAATGCCGGCACGTTGGGCAGCGTGGTCCGCGCGATCCTGGAACAGGGTGAACGCGATGTATACGTGGTCAATGATGGCTCCACGGACCATACCGCTGATGTCCTGGCGACTTTTCCCGACCTGCATGTGCTGACCAACGACCGCAACCGCGGCAAGGGGTATTCACTGCGCAGGGGTTTCGAGGCCGCCCTGGCGGACGGTTTCGACCAGGCGATCACGATCGACTCCGACGGTCAGCATGCGGCCGGCGAGATCCCGAAAATGCGCGCTGCCGTGGAAGCGCATCCCGGCGCGATGATCATGGGTGTGCGTGACATGACCGGTACGGATGTGCCTGGGAAGAGCTCTTTCGGGAACCGGTTCAGCAACTTTTGGTTCCTGGTGGAGACAGGCTGGAGGCTGCGCGACACCCAGACCGGATTCCGCGCGTATCCCCTGAAGGCGGTCTGTCGGATGCGGAGATGGACCGCCCGCTTCGAATACGAGATCGAGGTGATCGTACGGCTGGCCTGGCGGGGTATTTCCTTCGTGCAGGTGCCGGTGAGCGTGCGCTACGACTTGCCGGACCGCGTGTCGCACTTCCGTCCGTTCAAGGATTTCATCCGGATCAGCGTGTTGAACTCCGTACTGTTCACCCTGGCCCTTTTCGTGCACTGGCCCCGCCGGTTGTTCACGGAACGCCGTGTTTGGGAACGGTTGCGGGCGGAAGCGGTGCGTCCCGAGGAGAGCACCTGGCGCAAAGCCATGAGCATCGGGTTCGGACTGTTCATGGGCATCGTACCCATCTGGGGTTTTCAACTCGCGGTGGGCATCCCGCTCACCTTTCTGTTCCGGCTGAACAGGGTGTTGTTCGTCCTGGCCGCGAACATCAGCATCCCGCCGATGATCCCGCTGATCGTGTACGCGAGCTACAAGGTGGGCGCACCCTTTGTCGGCGACGATCGCATCCGCATCACCGACCTGTCCGGGATCACCTTGGAGGCCATCCGCTGGAATCTGGCCCAATACCTGGTCGGTGCCGTTCTGCTCGCCCTCATGGCGGGGGCGGCCGGAGCGATCGCGAGCTACTTGTGATCGGGGCGATGCGGAGGAAGTAAGGAGCCCGCCTTCGCGGAACCCCGGGCGATGCCCGCTGCTCCGCTTCGGCGACATCCACGACCAGACCAGATGCCTGTTCATGAACGCCCGACCACTTCCGGTCTTCAGGTACTTCTCAAAAGCGAAGGCCTTGTGCTTGTCCTGGAAGCCGAACACGGCGATGCATTCCAGAGGACGCTTGTCCCGTGCATAGTGGACGAAACCCTTGTCGTGCCGATCCTTCCGCCGGTCAGGGTTTTCTGTACACCCCACGTAGTAGCGTCCGTTCGAGCACTTCAGCATATACACATGGTAGGCCGACCGCACGATGCCGAAGTTGTGGTGGACCGCTTCCACCGTGGACGAGCCGAATTGGATGGAACCTTTTCGGGAACGTGGGGGAGGCGAAGCCCGCCTTCGCGGAACCCCGGGCGATGCCCGTTGTTCCGCTTCGGCGAGGCAAAGGTGGAGCCGGAGGGGATCGAACCCTCGTCCAAACGACCGAAGAGCGGGCTTTCTACATGCTTAGCCGTTCATTGGTTTTCGACCGGGACCTGGGGATCGGCACCCTAGTTCCGGCTTAGGTCCTGTTGTCTTACCGATGCTTCGGACCACCGCACCGGCCAGTCCTCCATGGTGATACCCCTGGGCCGGGAAGGAGGTGGACGGGCCTCCCCGAGGGGCACTCGTCCGGGCTACTGTTGTTCACCCGGATAAAGCCTGTAGCCTGAGGCTATTAGGCTGCGAGAGCGTAATCTACGTTGCCAGTTACGGCTTTGAGGCACTGGGATACGAGCCGCACCTCACGCTCGACATGCTTACACGTTCCACGAAGCCGCTGTCGAATCCATGTCGGCCCCAATGGGTTGGAAAGAACGGACCGCAAATGTACGCGGTGCCCATGCCTACGCAGATCCCATGCCCTTGCCACCATGAGGACCTTAAATTCGGCGCCCCGCATATTATGGCAGCACACTACCGCCGGATCGGCATCATTCGCGAAGGCAAGGTCCCTGTGGACCGCCGGGTGCCACTCACCCCCAGGGTCTGCAGGATGGCCTGCGATAGGTTCCCCGGTCTGGACCTCATCGCGCAGCGCAGCCCCGTTCGCGCCTTCTCGGACCAGGAATATATGGATGCTGACATCCCTTTGACCGATGACCTTGCCGATCGCGAGTTGATCATCGGTGTGAAGGAGGTGCCCGTGGACCAACTGTTGCGCGGAAAGAGCTACCTGTTCTTCTCACACACGATCAAGAAACAGCCGCACAACCGCAAACTGCTGCGCGCTGTGCTGGACGGGGGCATCACGTTGATCGATCATGAATTGCTCACCGATGCGAATGGGCACCGCGTACTGGCCTTCGGTCATTGGGCCGGCGTGGTGGGCGCCTACAATGCCCTGCGCGCCTGGAACCTGTTCCATGGCGGGCGCAGCTTGAAGCCCGCCCATGCCTGTCGTGACCTGGGTGAACTGAAAGCGGAGTTGAAGCACCTGCACCTGGCGGGTGATCTACGCATCGTGATCACCGGCCACGGGCGCGTGGGCAGGGGCGCGTTGGAGGTGCTCGCCCTGGCCGGTATCGAGCGCGTCGATCCGGCGACGTTCCTCAAAAGCTCCACGAATGGTCCCGTGTTGACCGTGCTCGATACGGCCGACCTCTATGCCCGTGATGATGGCAGGTCCTTCGACAAGGAGGTCTTTCACCATGATCCCAGTGGGCATCATGCGGTCTTCCTTCCCTATGTCCGAAAGGCGAACATGTACCTCGCCTGTCATTTCTGGGATGCGCGCGGACCGAAGATCCTGACCCACAATGACCTGAAAGCACCGGACCTGGCCCTGCAGGTGATCGCGGACATCAGTTGTGATGTCGACGGACCGATCGACAGCACCCTGCGCTCCACGACGATAGACGCGCCCTTCTTCGGCTATGATCGGGGAACGGGCACCGAGGTCCCGACGGGGACACCGGGGTCGATCACGGTCATGGCCGTGGACAACCTGCCCTGCGAACTTCCGCGCGATGCATCGGAATCCTTCGCGAACGACCTGTATGAACGTGTACTTCCGGCCTTGTTGGGCGATGACCCATCAGGGATGATCGATCGCGCGACGATCGCCAGGGACGGTGCATTGACCGGGCCATACACCTACCTGGCCGAATACGCGGGGAGCAACATGTCCGACGCGTTGAATGATGATTAACTTTGAGTGACGGTCGCCGGAACCCTTGTTGCGCTGTGTGACCTCAGAACGGACCCTTCGGGGTCCGTTCACCTTTTCGGACGTCGCATGGCCCCAGGGACCGATGGCGACACTGCGGACGCAAGGATCGCACACATGTCCACCAACACTTCGTTGGAAAGGAGGATATTTTCGACCAGATATGGGTTCCTTTCGACAAACTGCCTGGGCGTTCAGCCATCCCGGAAAGGTCGCACTGTTCCTACCGATGTGCGAAGGCATCCGCTAACTTTCGGCTCTACCGAAAACCACCCTATTGCCATGACGTTGAGACCGTTCCTAGCCGGAGCGTGTGCCTTCACCGCGATCCTGTTCTCCGCGCCTCCCTGCCATGGCCAGATCAGCATCGTGATCGGCACGGGACAATCGACCACCGGTCAGAACCAGTATCCCTCGCCCTACGGGAATCTGCAACCGGGATCAAGGCACCAGGTGTTGCTGCTGGCATCGGAGCTGACCGCGGCCGGCATGTCCGCCGGGGACATCCTTGGTATGGGGTTCCATGTGGCCGTGCCGAACAGCACCACGCTCACCTCCTTCACCGTGAGCATCGGTACGACGACCGTGAGCGCGATGTCGCAGAATTGGATCACGGGCCTGAGCCCCGTTTGGGGACCGCAGGACCTGGTCGTGCAGAGCGGTTGGGTGGACCATCCGTTCAACGCGCCCTTCTATTGGGACGGCGCGAGCAATCTCGTGGTGGAGACCTGTTTCCACAACACCGCCACCTCGAACAATGCCCAGATGTACTACACATTGAGCGGCTTCAGCAGCGTCACCTATCGGGCCACACCCAATCAGAACGTATGCACGAGCCCCAATGGTCAGCTCTTCGTCAGCGCCGTGCGTCCGGACATCCGGTTCGATTGGCTCCCACCGAACACGCCACCCAGTGCCGCGTTCAGCATCTCCGCTCCGATCAGCTGCAGCGGTGGGGTGCAGTTCACCGATGCTTCGCTCTTCTTCCCGACAGGTTGGTCCTGGGACCTCGGTGATGGATCAACGGACACGGTGCAGAACCCCTACCACCTCTATGCCTCCGATGGAAGCTATGACGTGACGCTCATCGCCACGAACGCGTTCGGAAGTGATACGGTGACCATCGTCAATGCCGTCACCATCGCGCAGAACGGACCGCAACCGGTGCAGGCCTGCACACCCCTGTCCACACCCACGATCGCTGGTTTCGGGATCCTTGCCGTAGATCTGAACGGGACCGTGATGACCTCCGGGGATGCCCTGGGCGATGGTGGGTACCTGGATCGCGGATGCATCCTGGACACCATCGTTGCCGGTACGACCTTCCAGATCGGTGTCACCACGGGAACGATCACCACCCACAACGTGCGGGCCTGGGTGGACTGGGACAACAGCGGGACGTTCGGAAGCGGTGAGGAGGTGCTCCTGGCCACCAGTGTCAACAGCGCTTCGAACGCGCTGATCGTACCGGCCAATGCCGTGCTGCAAACTCCCCTTCGCGTGCGGGTCATGGCCGATTACGACTTCTCTCCGGCACTGCAGGCGTGCAACGCCCCGCAATATGGCCAGACGGAGGATTACGGTCTGGTCGTCATGCCGAACTTCGATGCACCGATCGCCGACTTCGCCGTGGACCACGTGTTCACATGCGACGGTCAGGTCCAATTCTCGGACCAAAGTCTGAACGGCCCGACCGGATGGACCTGGTCGTTCGGTGATGGCGGAACGAGCAACAATCCTTCGCCGGGACACACCTATACGAGCAGCGGCATCTACACGGTCACGCTCATCGCGACCAACGCCAATGGCACGGATACGTTGACCCTGACCGACCTGGTGACCGTGGACCTGGACAATGCGCTGCCGCCGGCCGCATGCACGCCGCAGACGCAGAGTTATTGCTGTGGCTACGGCCTGCTGGGGTTCGCCTTCGCCGGCATCTCGAGCACGAGCCCCGACGGTGTGGAAGGCTATCAGGACCGCAGCTGCGGCAACACGGCCATGGTGATCGAGGGACAATCGTACCCGGCCACGTTCGATACCGGGGACCAGAACGATCAAGACACCTACTTGTGGATCGACCTGGACAATGACGGCAGCTTCAGCAATAGCGAACTGGTGTTCTTCGCGCTGGCGCAGACCGATCCCTCGGCCCAAGTGCAGGTGCCACTGGGTATGGCCTACAACACCCCCCTCCGCGCGCGCGTCTCCACCGACGTGATCGGGGCGGTCAACGACCCTTGCGACCCGCCCTTGTTCGGACAGGTGGAGGACTTTTCGGTGATCGTCCAACCCAACCCGTTCGCCCCGCAGGCCCAATTCTCCGCCAGTCCCACCACAACATGCGATGGCGTGGTGCAGTTCTTCGATGGTTCGTTGAACCTGCCATTGGATTGGCTCTGGGACTTTGGCGATGGCACCACCTCCACCGATCAGAGCCCGCAGCATATCTACGCGAACACGGGCACCTATACCGTGAGCCTCACGGTGACCAATACCAATGGCACCGACCAGTCCGTTCAGCTGGACCTCATCACGTATCTCGAAAGTGTGTTCTGCGACACCACCGTGGTGCCGGGCAATGGCCAGTTGAGCCTGGATGCCTGCTTCGGGACCCTGGTGGACGACGGCGGCCCGAACGCGAACTATTCGCCGGGGAACAGTGCCGCCGTGACCATCGCCCCGCCGAACGCGCAGAACGTGACGTTGACCTTTTCCGAGTTCGCGTTCGAGCCCAACTTCGATTTCCTGAGCATCTATGATGGACCGAACACGTTCAGCCCGTTGATCGGCTCCTATTCCGGCATCGGCCTGGGGGCACTGCCCAACGGTGGCGTGATCACCTCGAGCGGCGGGTCGATCACGGTCCGGCAGGAGGCCTCGAACGGGCAGATCACCTTCCCAGGGTTCATCGCGCAATGGAGCTGCACGACCACGGGTATCCCCTCCCTCGGAAGGGATCCGGTGGCCATGCTCGCGCCCGTTCCGACATCAGGCCCGTTCCGTTTGGAACTGAACAGCGGCGCTTCGAAGGACTGGTGGGTCACCATCAACGATCTGTTGGGGGAACTTCTATCGCGCCGTGACCTGACCCCAGGCGAACGGGTGATCACCTTTGATGCATCGTCATGGCCGTCCGGATGCTACAGCGTAGTGCTGCACACACCGGAGGGAACATGGCAACGTCCGATCCTGGTGCAATGAGCAAGTCGTCGATGATGAAGGTCCGCCATTCCATCC
>JACJZJ010000009.1 GCA_020635675.1 Flavobacteriales bacterium
CGATGATCCGGATGTTCCTGCGGTCCTTCTTCAGTCCATCGATGTAGCCAGTGATCTTGTCGAACGCCTTCTCGTCGATCACCGCATTGATGAAGTTCTTCAGGTCGCGCGGGCTGCCCATCCTGAAGCTCTCCACATCATCAAGCAACTCCTTCTTCACCCGTGGCCAGAGGTTGCTGGGTATGTAGGCCCGGCTGGCGGCGCTGCATTTCTGCCCCTGGTATTCGAACGCGCCGCGGCTGAGTGCCGTGGCTACCTCCACGGGGTCGGCGCTGGGGTGGGCGATGACGAAATCCTTTCCGCCGGTCTCTCCCACGATGCGCGGGTAGCTGCGGTAGGTGGTGATGTTCTCGCCGATCTGCCGCCACAAGGTCTGGAACACAGAGGTACCGCCGGTGAAATGCAGGCCCGCGAAGTCGGGATGCTTCAACACCACCTCGCCGGCGTCGGGTCCGCTGACGTGAATGAGATTGATCACACCATGGGGCAGGCCTGCGGCACGGAGCACATCCATGATCACCTGGGCGCTGTACACCTGGGTGTTGGCGGGTTTCCACACCACCGTGTTGCCCATGATGGCCGGTGCGCTGGGCAGGTTGCCCGCGATGCTGGTGAAGTTGAACGGTGTGAGCGCGAACACGAAGCCCTCCAGCGGCCGGTACTCCATGCGGTTCCACGTGGCGTGCGGGCTATGAGGCTGGTCGCGATAGATCCGCTGTGCGTAATACACGTTATAGCGGAAGAAATCGGCCAGTTCGCAGGCCGCATCGATCTCGGCCTGGAACGCGTTCTTGCTCTGCCCAAGCATGCTGGCCGCGTTGATCGCGGCGCGGTAGGGTCCGCTGATCAGATCGGCGGCCTTCAGGAAGATGGCGGCGCGGTCCTGCCAGCGGAAATGGATCCACTCACGCCTCGCTTTCAGCGCGGCCTGGATGGCCTGCTTCACATGGGCCTGCGTGCCGAAGTGCGCATGCCCGAGCACGTGCCTGTGCTGGTGCGGCGGGTTGATGGCACGGCGGTCCCTCGTCTCCACGGCCTGCCCCCCGATCCACATCGGGAGTTCCCGCTTTTCCTTCATCATGCCGTCGTACTCCGCCAGCAGGGTCTTGCGTTCGGGTGTGCCCGGGGCATAGGAGAGGACCGGTTCGTTCCGGGGCTCGGGGCTGGTGAATACGGAATCGTGCATGGTTCTTCGTTCGCTCTGGGGCGCGCAAAGATATCCGGCCACCCTGGCCGGGCCAATGTGCGTGATCAACGATCCGTCAGCCTATCCGCACCATACCGGGCACCTCACCGTAGTGGTCGCGCGTCACTTGCAGGTCCTTGATCAGGCCGTTGTGCAGGCCATATACCCAGCCGTGCACCCGGATCGGACGTCCTTTCGCCCAGGCGTCCCGAAGTACCACGGTCCGGCTCAGATCATACACCTGTTCGGCCACGTTCAACTCCACCAGGCGGTCGAAGCGCGCTTGTTCGTCCGCTATGGCCGTGAGTTCTTCGTGATGCAGGCGCGCCACGTCGCGGATGTGACGCACCCAATTGGCGGCCAGCCCGCCGAACTCCTCACCCATGGCAGCCTTCACGCCACCACAACCGTAGTGGCCACAAATGATGATGTGGTCGATGCCCAGCGCGTTCACACCATAGTCGACCACGCTCAGCAGGTTCATGTCCGTATGCACCACCATGTTGGCGATGTTGCGATGGATGAACATGTCGCCCGGCATGGTCCCCGTGATCTCGTTGGGCGGCACGCGACTATCGCTGCAGCCGATCCATAGGAAGAAGGGGCTCTGGTGCTTGGCCAGTTCTGTGAACAGGTCGGGGCGTTCCTGGCGCATGCGCTCGCTCCAGTCCTTGTTCTGGGCGAGCAATCGGGAATGCAGGTCCTTTTCGTTCTTCATGGCGGGGGTCATTGCACGTTGATGGTCTTTTTGTCTGCACGGCCGTTCGTTCCGTCCTCTGTGCGCACGTTCTGCTGGGCGGCGACATGCGCCACTTGTTGGGGAAGATGGGTGCTGCGTGGTGGTGTGCGCTGATCGTCCAGGCCGATCAGCTCGATGGTGATGCCCTGTTCGGCGGCACGGACCTGCTCGTCGGCGATGATCTCGCGCACGTCCGGGTGCAAGTCCACGGTGCGGGTGGCGTCCAGCACGACATGGGCACCGCGCGGCAGTGTGGAGAGCGTACGCATGATGCCGGCCTTGTTCAGGAAGGAGACGTCCTCGCTCAGTTCGATGCGGACAGGTT